>NZ_JCAQOV010000005.1:0-3669315 GCF_059567885.1 Chryseobacterium sp. BGA-UO-ETr-SB22
TCCGAACACAGAAGTTAAGCCCACCAGCGCCGATGGTACTGCGAAAGCGGGAGAGTAGGCCGCCGCCAGTTTTTATTTTATTTTTAAAAAATCCTTTATCTTATGATAGAGGATTTTTTTTTGGTTTATACCTATACCATACCCAACTGAAACCTAACTCCAAAGCAAGCACAAACATACAATCCCAAACATCAGTAATAAGCAATAAATAATAAGTAATCATTAATGAATAACTGTTCCTATTGCTACCAGTATCAAACGCTTTACATTGATCATTCATCACTCATCACTCATCATTGATCATTTATCATATCTCCTTCCTTGTCACTCCGTAGGAGTCTAAACAAATACATTATTCTATTCTATCATCAAGTATATCTAAGATTATCAAATCACTTAAGTATTAAAAAACTTCTGTAGTATTCCTTAGAATCCTTTATACTCTGATCAATGTGGCTGGATTCCTACGAAATGACATAATTGGGATAGTAGATCTTAGAATGTAAATACTTACAACTCCTAGCCCCGCAACCCGGATCCCGAATCATTTATCATTCATAACTTATCATTTATTATTCGTCTCCCTCCTAGCCCCGATAGTAATGGTTACCCCGCAACTTAAGTAGGAGAGCCGATGGGTTTGAGCGAAGGAAAGCCAGGCGTGAGGAGTATGAATGGATAGCGGGAGAAAGCTCCTGAAATACCAGCTGTTATTCACTAAACTATTTCCTTATATAAACCTGTTTTACTCGAATAAATTCAATAAGTTTGTATCAGTTTTCCAAAAATAATTATAATGTCAGGAAACATTCTGATCATCGATGATGAGATCAAACTCCTTAAGTTACTGGGAATGATCCTCTCCCAAGAAAATTTTAATGTAAAAGAAGCTTCTACGGCACGTTCAGCAATGACAATGCTGGAGCAATATGATTTTGATGTTGTTTTAAGCGATGTCCGTCTCCCTGATGCTTTTGGAGTAGAATTGATAAAGTCTATTAAAAGCAAATATCCTCAGTTGGAAATTATTCTGATGACCGCATTTGGAAATATTACGGATGCAGTACAGGCGATGAAGAATGGTGCTTATGATTATCTTGTAAAAGGCGATGACAACGAGAAAATCATCCCGTTGGTATATAAAGCGCTCGATAAGGTAAAAGATAATAAATCAAGAGTTGTTCAACAAGTTGTGATCAAAGGATTTGACCAGATTATTGGTAAATCACCTTTAATTCTGCAGGCTAAGAAGCTAGCTGAAAAAGTAGCTTTAACGGATGCTGCTGTTCTTCTTACAGGGGAAACAGGCACAGGTAAAGAAGTTTTTGCCAGTGCCATTCATGAAGGGAGTGACAGAAAGAAAAACAGCTTTGTGGCAATCAACTGTTCAGCATTTAGTAAAGAGATTCTGGAAAGTGAGCTTTTCGGCCACAAGCAAGGGGCTTTTACAGGGGCTATAAAGGATAAAAAAGGGTTGATTGAAGAAGCCAATGGAGGAACTTTGTTCTTGGATGAAATTGGTGAGATGCCCATAGAACTTCAGGCTAAGCTGCTCAGGGTTTTAGAAACCAGAGAATTTATCAAAATGGGAGAAACGAAAGTTTCAAAATCTGATTTTAGATTAATTGCAGCGACCAACAGAGATCTGGAAGTCGAAATAAAACAGGGAAACTTTAGAGAAGACCTCTATTTCAGACTGAATGTATTTGAAATTAACCTCCCTTCTTTGCGCAATAGAAAAGAAGATTTGAAGGTACTTGCGAAGAACTTTATTGATCTTTTTTCTCACAAACTTCACCTGCCATCTGTTCAGGTGAGTCCGGACTATTATAAAGCGCTGGAAGTGAATGACTGGAAAGGAAACATTCGGGAATTGAGAAATGCCGTGGAGAGGAGTTTGATTTTAATGGATAATAATATCCTTGATGCTGGCAGCCTTCCACATTATTCTGAAAAAGTGGTTCCGGAAAGTGATTCTTTAAGCATGCGTACGCTGGAAAAAATACATATACAGAAAGTTTTACAATATACAAAAGGGAATAAAGCAGAAGCAGCCCGTTTACTGGAAATCGGTATTGCTACGCTGTACAGAAAACTTGAAGAATACGGATTGAAATAAATCTTTTATCATTTTAATAAAGAGCCTATCATTTTGATAGGCTTTTCTGTTTTTATATAGTTTGATTTTATAATGTAATGTATTGTTATTCAGTTTTTTGTCTGTTTGTTTTTAAAAATGGACTTTCTTTTGGCATATAGTCTCTGAATAAAATATTTAAAAATGACAATTTCAAGAAAAACGTTTAAAAAACGGGAGCATTCTACTTTTAGTCTGCTGATTGTATCGTACGTATTACTGACTCTTTTAACCCTAATGATTAAGATATGATGCTTATAAGTTTAATGCTGCTTTTTGCAGTATTGTTTTGGCTTTTATATAAATCAGTTGAATTTTTTGATAGAATATAAATTATGTGGAGTTTATTTTTCCTCTCAATACTTGCCTTTGTGTATATCTGTTATGTTTTAATTAAACCTGAAAAATTTTAATTGGTCATGAGTACAGAAATTTTAGGCATTATAGCAATGTTTGCTATCACATTAGTTATCGGAATTTTTTTAGGAAAATACATTGCTAATGTTTATGGATACAAAAAGACTTTTCTTGATCCGGTTTTTGAACCCATTGAAAAGTTTATTTATAAATTATCGGGAATTAATCCTGCCCGTCAGATGAATTGGAAACAGAATATGTACGCCATGCTGACGATCAATCTTGTATGGTTCATTATTGGATTTCTTCTTTTACTGAATCAGGCTTGGCTTCCTTTAAATCCTGATGGGAATCCGAATATGTCACCCGATCTGGCTTTTAATACAACCATTTCATTCTTAGTCAACTGTAATTTACAGCACTATTCGGGAGAAACGGGAGTGAGTTACCTGAGTCAGCTTTATCTGATGTTTTTGCAGTTTGTAACGGCAGCAACAGGGATGGCGGCAATGGCTGTTCTTTTCAAGGCTTTTAAAGAAAAAACAAGCACAGAATTAGGTAATTTCTATGATTTTTTCACAAAATCAATGATCAGAATCCTGGTTCCGATCAGTGTGATTGTTGCTTTCATCCTTTCTATGAACGGAAGTCCGATGACTTTCGAAGGAAAAGATCATATCATCACATTGGAAGGCCAGAAGGCGGATGTTTCCAGAGGCCCTGTATCTGCATTCGTTGCAATCAAGCACTTAGGAACTAATGGAGGTGGATTTTTTGGAGCGAATTCGGCTCATCCCCTTGAAAATCCTAATTATATTACCAATATAACTGAGATGGTTACTCAGATGATCATTCCGTTTGCATTGGTATTTGCCCTGGGCTTTTATCTGAAAAAAAGAAAACTTTCATGGGTGATCTTTACCGTAATGACAGTCGGTTTTCTAGCGCTTACCATTCCGAATGTTGTGAATGAAACAGGCGGAAACCCTCTGATTACACAAATGGGAACAGACAACAGTCTGGGAGCAATGGAAGGTAAAGAAATACGTTTTGGAAGTGCTTCATCCGGCTACTGGAGTATCGCAACTACAGTTATTTCCACAGGATCTGTGAATTCTATGCATGACAGTACAATGCCTCTTTCGGGGATGAATGAACTGCTTGCTATGATGATCAACTGTTTCTACGGAGGCTGCGGGGTCGGAATTCTGAACTATTTCATCTTTATCATTCTGGCTGTGTTTATCAGTGGTCTGATGGTAGGACGAACCCCAGAATTTATGGGGAAAAAGATTGAGGCCAAAGAGATGAAGATTGCTATGATTGTGGCTTTATTCCATCCTTTCTTAATTCTTGCGGGAACAGCTTTAACGGCTTATTTACCGGAGTTTGGAACAAAAACATTGAATAATCCCGGCTTCCATGGTTTCAGTGAAATGCTGTACGAATTTACTTCTTCTGCAGCGAATAACGGATCCGGATTTGAGGGACTGGGAGATAATACACCATGGTGGAATATTTCAACGGGAATTGTACTGCTGCTATCAAGATTCATCCCGATTATAGGCCCTATCGCTATTGCAGGACTATTAGCACAGAAAAAATATATCCCGGAAAGTTCAGGAACACTGAAAACAGATACAGCAACTTTCGGTTTTATGACCCTGGCGGTGATTTTACTGATTGCAGCGCTGTCTTTCTTCCCTGCATTGACATTAGGTCCTATTGCAGAGCAGATTCAGTATTTCTCAAAATAAAAATGTGAACATTAAAAATTAAAATCAATATTCAACCATTAAGGAATCCGAAAAGTTAGAGACAGCTAGTCTGACACTTACTGAAACGTTCACTTAATATTATCCATATCTATTCTCAGCATTTGGCATACCTTGATGGTTACTATTGATTTACAATGATATAAACTCTTTCAAAAAAATGAAAAATCAGTCACAAACATTGTTTCAAAGAGATTTGGTAAACGAAGCTATAAAAGAGTCCTTCGTAAAGCTGAATCCGAAAATTATGTTTAAAAATCCAGTCATGTTCCTGGTGGAGATCGGAACCGTTGTCATGTTTATCGTAAGCATGTTCAGCCTGACTGGTGATAAAACCCAGGGAAGCTTTTCCTATAACTTTTTAGTATTTATTATCTTATTTTTCACGGTACTTTTTGCCAATTTTGCAGAAGCTATTGCAGAAGCAAGAGGAAAAGCACAGGCTGATACCCTCAGAAAAACAAGGGAAGAAACACCAGCTAAATTGGTGATTGATAACAAACCCGGATTTCAGGTAGAAACAGTACTGAAAATGTCCGCTGAAATGACGTTAGGCGATATCTTCCTGTGTGAAGCGGGAGATCAGATTCCGATGGATGGTGAGATTATTGAAGGTCTTGCAACCATTGATGAATCAGCAATTACCGGAGAAAGTGCACCTGTAATTCGTGAATCCGGAGGAGACAAAAGTTCTGTAACAGGAGGTACAAAAGTTCTTTCAGACAGAATTAAAGTAAAAGTAACAACAAAACCGGGAGAATCCTTCCTTGATAAAATGATTGCCCTTGTAGAAGGAGCATCAAGACAGAAAACACCTAACGAAATCGCATTAACTATACTTCTGGCAGGATTTACCCTTACATTTATCATTGTTACCCTCACTTTAAAGCCATTTGCAGACTATGCGCAGACTCCAATTACTATTGCGGCATTTATATCTCTTTTCGTTTGTCTTATTCCGACAACAATTGGTGGTCTGCTTTCTGCAATTGGAATAGCGGGGATGGACAGGGCATTGAGAGCGAATGTTATTACCAAAAGTGGAAAAGCTGTAGAAACGGCAGGAGATATTGATGTTCTACTGCTTGATAAAACGGGAACAATCACAATCGGAAACCGTAAAGCAACCCATTTCCATCCTTCCAATGGAATTCAGCTTGACGAATTTATTAAAGCTTCCGCACTAAGTTCTGTAGCCGATGAAACACCGGAAGGGAAATCAATCATTGAATTAAGTGCTTTGAAATCCGAAGATTTATTGGTTGCAAATCCTACCTATATTGATTTTACAGCTGAAACCAGAACTTCGGGGATTGATTTTGATGAAACAAGAATCCGTAAAGGAGCTTATGATACGATAAAAAAACTGACTGAAAAAGCCGGGAATATCTTCCCACAGGAAACCCAGGAAGCGGTGACCAAAATTTCTGAAAATGGAGGAACTCCTCTGGTCGTTTCTGTGAATGAAAAGGTGTGGGGTGTTATTGAGCTTCAGGATATCATCAAAACCGGAATTCAGGAACGTTTCCAGAGACTGAGAAAAATGGGAGTGAAAACGGTAATGGTAACCGGAGATAACCCTTTAACCGCCAAATTTATTGCTGAAAAGGCAGGAGTAGATGACTTTATTGCCGAAGCTAAGCCTGAAGATAAGATGAATTACATCAAAAAGGAACAACAGGAAGGTAAGCTCGTAGCCATGATGGGAGATGGTACAAACGATGCTCCGGCGCTGGCTCAGGCAGATGTAGGTGTAGCAATGAACAGCGGAACACAGGCAGCGAAAGAAGCCGGAAACATGGTAGATCTTGATAACGATCCAACAAAGCTGATCGAAATTGTGGAAATTGGAAAACAGCTGCTGATGACAAGAGGAACTTTGACAACTTTCAGTATTGCGAATGACGTGGCGAAGTATTTTGCCATTATTCCTGCACTCTTTATCACTTTTATTCCTTCCCTTCAGAAGCTGAATATTATGAATCTTCACAGTCCTGAAACAGCCATATTATCAGCGGTTATATTCAATGCGATTATTATTCCGTTTCTGATTCCGCTGGCGTTGAAAGGAGTGGCTTATAAGCCGATCGGTGCAAGTGCCTTATTGAGAAGAAACCTTTTGATCTACGGTCTGGGCGGAGTAATCGTTCCTTTCATTGGAATCAAAATCATTGATCTGGTAATCAGTTTATTCTATTAAAATTTTAAAAATGAAAAATCATATTGTTTCAGCATTCAGATTAACTCTTGTAATGCTGGTGGTTACGGGAATTTATCTGGGCGTTGTATATGGAGGTTCTAAAATACTTCCCAACAAAGGAAACGGAGAAATTGTGTACAATAAAGGACAGAAGTTCTATGCCAATATCGGACAGGAATTCAAATCTGAAAAATACTTCCACGGCCGTCCTTCTTCAGTCAATTATAATGCAGCGGGAAGTGGTGGGAGCAACAAAGGTCCAAGTAATGAAGAATATCTGGAAACAGTTCAGAAAAGAATAGATACTTTAAAAATGAAAAACCCTGAAATGGGAAATTCGAAAGTTCCTGTAGAATTGGTTACGGCAAGTGGAAGCGGGCTGGATCCCGATATCTCTCAGGAAGGAGCTTTGTATCAGGCAAAGAGAATTGCACAGGCAAGAAATCTTTCAGAAGAGCAGATCAAAAGCTTAATTAATCATCAAACTGAAAAACCGTTTTTAGGACTTTTCGGACCATCAAAAGTAAATGTACTGAAGCTTAATATTGCTTTGGACCAATTAAAATAATTATCTAATAATCTAACAAGCCATGTCAAGGTTCTAAATCTTGACATGGTTAACATTCCCCAAATAAAAGTGAAAAAATATCTAGCTATATGTGCACTATCAGGGCTGTTTTTAGCCAAAGCACAATCATCAGACTCATTGAAAACAGGTAATAAAGTTACGTTTTCCGCTTATGCAGAACTTTTTTATACCTATGATTTTAATGAGCCGGGCAATCATATGCGTCAAAACTTTTTATACTCATATAACAGACATAATGAAATGAATCTTAATCTGGGATTGGTTAAAGCCAACTATCAAAGTGAAAATCTACGTGCCAATGTTGCTTTAATGGCGGGAACGTATGCCCAGGATAATATGGCTGCTGAACAAAATGCACTGCGCTATGTAAACGAAGCCAATATAGGAATCAAAATTTCCAAAAACAAGAATTTGTGGATTGACGCAGGGATCATGCCATCTCATATCGGTTGGGAAAGCGCTATAGGAAAGGATAATGTCAATCTGACAAGAAGCATAGCCGCTGAAAACTCTCCCTATTTTGAAACCGGAGCCAAAATTTCCTACACCTCAGATAACGGAAAATGGTTTGTAAGCGGATTGGTCTTGAACGGATGGCAGCGTATTGCCAAGCCGGAAGGAAACCAGAGTATTTCTTTCGGACATCAGGTGACTTATAAACCTAATGATAAAATTACCCTGAACAGCAGTTCATTCATAGGAAATGATAAAGCAAAAGAAGAAAAAAGGATGCGCTATTTTCATGATTTGTATGGAAACTTTCAGCTGACAGATCAGTTTTCTGCGGTATTGGGATTTGATATCGGTGCAGAGCAGAAATCAAAAGGAAGTGAGCAGTATAATATGTGGTACAGCCCGAATGTTCAGATGAAATATCAATTGGATAACAAATGGGCGCTGGCAGGAAGATTAGAATATTACAATGATAAAAACGGAGTAATTATCAATACCGAAACTCCAAATGGATTTCAGACCTTTGGATATTCTCTCAATGTAGATTATGCTATCTTTAAAAATGTTGTTTTCCGTACGGAGGCAAGAGGTTTTACTGCTAAAGATGCCATTTTTGCGAAAAATGATGAATTTAAAAAAGGTAATTTCTTCATTACAACAAGTCTCGCAGCATGGTTTTAGGAATCAGCTTAACCACAGTTGAACGTGTTTAAAGTAAAATTAAAAAGAATAAAATCAATGTCATCAGCAAAAGATTTTTTAGAACTGATTCAAAAGTCCCGTAAAGGAAAATTCAAAATTTATATCGGGATGAGTGCAGGTGTAGGGAAGAGCTTTCGTATGCTTCAGGAAGCGCATTCTCTTTTGCGAAATGGCATTGATGTAAAGATTGGCTATATTGAAACTCATGGCAGAGAAGAAACGGTAGCTCTTGCAGAAGGTCTCCCTGAAATTGAAAGGAAATCGGTTTTTTATAAAGGAAAGAACCTTGAAGAAATGGATCTTCAGGCCATTATTAATGAACATCCTGAAGTAGTTTTAGTAGATGAGCTGGCTCATACCAATGTAGAAGGCTCCAAAAATAAAAAAAGATGGCAGGATGTACTGGAAATCCTTGATAACGGAATCAACGTCATCAGTGCCATGAACATTCAGCACATTGAAAGTTTAAATGAAGAAGTAAAGAAAATCACCGGAGTGGAAGTGACAGAGCGGGTTCCGGATAAGATACTGGCACTCGCAGATGAAGTGGTGAATATAGACCTTACCGCAGATGAACTGCTGACTCGCTTGAAAGAAGGAAAGATCTATAAAAAAGAAAAAATTCAGACAGCGCTGAGCAATTTTTTCCAAAGCGGACATATTCTGCAGCTTCGTGAGCTGGCTTTAAAAGAAGTAGCCACCCACGTAGAAAGAAAGGTAGAAACAGAGATTAAAACAGAAAACTTTAAACCGATAAAATTCTTAGCCTGTATCAGCAGTAATGAGAAAATTGCCAAAACAATTATCCGGAAAACGGCAAGATTAGCCAGCTATTATAACAGTCCATGGACTGTTATATACATTCAGAAGCCATCCGAAAATCCTGAAAAAATAGCGCTGGATAAACAGCGGTATTTGATTAATAATTTTAATTTAGCACAGGAATTAGGCGCCAAAGTAGTCCGGGTCAAAGAAAATAGTGTTCACAACGGAATTCTGGAATATGTGATAGCCCATAATATCACAACGGTCTGCATTGGAAAGCCTCATGCCAGTTTCTGGCAGCGAATGCTGGGATACAGCTGGATCTATACCCTTATGAACAGGCTGAATGAAAGACAGATAGATATTATTATTTTATCTTAAAAAGTAATGAAACTTAAAACGAAACTTACCTTAGGCGTTGGCCTTTTATTTCTGCTGATTGTTCTGCTTTCAGTGATAGGTTCTGTATACATCAATAAATTAAAATCTGATACTGAAAAAATTCTTACTGCCAATTACAACAGTCTTGAGTTTTCTAAAAATATGCTTCTGGCTCTGGATCATATCAGTACAGACAGTACCGTTGCAGTAGCAGATTTCCAGAAAAATAACAAGCTGCAGGAAAAAAACCTTACGGAATTTGGTGAAAAAGAAGCCACCCAGAACCTGAATCTTCATTTCAATAGTTATCTGAAAGCTCCGGATATCAATAAAGAAAAATTGATCCGTGAGGATCTTGCGAAAATCATGTCTCTGAATATGAAAGGTATAGAACGGAAGAGTGATATCGCCATCATTACAGCAGAAAATGCCACTTTCTGGATCGTAAGTTTAGGAACCGTATGTTTTCTGATAGCTTTTATATTGCTTTTTAATTTACCACAAACGATTGCCGAGCCTATCAATCAATTGACATTCAGTATCAAACAGATTGCTGATAAAAATTATAATGAGAGGGTTCATTTTAAAGGAAGTGAAGAGTTTAGCAGTCTGGCAGATTCCTTCAACAGCATGGCAGAGAAACTTCAGGAGTACGAAAGCAGCACACTCTCTAAGCAATTGATGGATAAAAAACGGATCGAAACATTGGTCAATAATATGCATGATGCGGTGATTGGTCTGGATGAAAACCATTTTATCTACATGATCAATGATGAAGCTCTGAAGATCACCAACCTCCATAAAGAAGAAATTATTGGAAAAACGGCTCATGAAGTAGCAATCAACAATGATTTGATGCGTGAACTGCTGAAAAATATAGATCATCCGGTAAAAGATCCTATTAAAATCGTTCGGGATAACAAGGAAAATTATTTCGAGCAGGATATTATTCCCATCAATATTGTAAAAACAGGAGAAAAAGAGAAGAAATATATCGGAAAGGTAATTTTATTAAGAAATATTACGCCTTTTAAAGAACTTGATTTTGCCAAAACTAACTTCATTGCAACAATTTCCCATGAACTGAAAACACCTATTTCAGCAATCAAAATGGGGGTACAGCTTCTTGGAAATCAGAAATTCGGAGAACTGAACGAACAGCAGCAGGAATTGTTGAAAAGCATTAATGAAGATGGACAGCGTTTATTGGATATCACGGGTGAATTGCTTAACCTTTCTCAGGTAGAATCCGGAAATATCAGACTGACCGTAGAGAAATGCTCTCCTAAAGAAATTGTACAGACTGCTGTGAAAAATGTTGAAAAGCTTGCCGAGCAGAAAAATATCTCGATCAGTACAGAATATCATTTGGAAGAAAGCGACGCTGTAACTGCAGATTTTGATAAAACAGTTTGGGTGATGAATAACTTCCTTACCAATGCTGTGAAGCATTCTTTTCAGGATGAAAATATTCAGATTATAGTAGAAAAACAGAACTCGTTTATTCAGTTCAGTATTATTGATACCGGAAGCGGAATTGACGAAAAATACCACCGTCAGATCTTTGACCGTTATTTCCAGGTTCCCGGAGAACATCAGAATGGAACAGGCCTTGGATTAGCAATTTCAAAGAATTTTATTGAAAAGCAACACGGAGAAATAGGAGTGAAAAGTTCACTGAATAATGGAAGTACGTTTTATTTCAGACTGCCGGTTTCGTGAGGATTATTGTTATATCTTTGAATAAGAAAAATAACTGATTTTCTTAATTAAAACTTGTAATTCTATTCTTTTAAATTCATGGATACTTTTTTCTATTTGCCATTGGCAGGTATAACATTTTTTATCATTTCAAGTGTTTTCTTTTTTATACGGAACAAAAAAATTATCGAAAAGTATAAACAGCCGGATGCGGTAGTTTTTAAAAATATCAATGGTACCATTGTTTCAGTAAGTAAAGGAGGTCTTAGCTACAGTAAAAGATTTCAATGGTGTAGTTTTGAAATTTTTATGAATCAGAATTCTATGTTTTTGTTTCCAAAAGATTTTTATATCATTCCCAGAAATTGTGTTAATCTCAGATTTGGATCAGATCGCAGAAATACAAGAAAACCAGAAGTCTTGCGAGAGTTTCATATATATGACAATTATGTGGAACTGATTCTTTATCCTGACTGGATGCCCAATACAAAACGGACAATTTCTTTGGAAGGTTTAAACAAGGAAGAAATTTTACTGTTCAGGAAAGCTTTGCTGAAAGAAGCATAAACAGATATTCTTATATTTACGCTAAAATAGAAATGATAAAAACATTAGGATTGTTATTATTTTCAATGCTATTCAGTATCCAGATCTCTGCTCAGACATTCCCATTAGAACAGCTTAAAGGTTTCAACAAGCTTACTATGGATGAGTTTAAAAAGGAAATGAAACAGCTGAAGTTCAAATTTTATGATAGAACTGAAGGCTTAAGCTTCGTTGTCATTGAATATGATTCCCCAGACTACACCTCAAAAATAGGGAAGTTTGAGTATACTGAAGAAAAATCAGAAGACAGGATTGAATTTGAATTTAAAGATAAAAAAGAATATAATCAGTATCTGAAACTGATATTGGCAGATCAATATAAAGAAACAGAAAAAGGAAAGATTATTACCAAAGAACCATACGTGGATTACTACAGGAATAAAGAACATATCAGACTGATTTTGCCAAAGACCGGAGAAAGTTCTCCATATACTATTATTGTTTTTAAGTAAATTTAATAAGTATGGCAGAGGTTCATTTTTATTCCAATAAGATAAAAAGTCTTATAATGTTTATTATTTCATCTCTTTTCATTTTCATTTTTATTAATAAAGATTTGGAAAATGAAGGATTAGGTATAATAATCATTTATTACCTAGGGCTTTTACTTTTCTCGTTTGGATTTGTTTATTCAATACTGCTATTATTTCGGACAAAACCGTTATTAACAATTACTGATAAGCAGATTATCATTTATAACTTATTGAGAAAACCTATAACTATCAATTTTGAGGATATTTCGTCATTCTATATTTCAAATACAACATTTCGGGGAATAAAAACAAGTGAGTCTATTTGTATTACCATAAAAGGTGATCCTTTTGGCAGAAAAGGAAATATTATAAATACAGACCTGTTGAATGTGAAAACAAATGCTTTGTTGGAAGAATTGAATTGTAGAAGAGATATTATTTGTAAGAGCTAAGAAATTGATAACAAAAAAGGCTGTGAAATTGATCACAGCCTTTTTTATTTAATAATCAAATAATTATTCTTTATTGCTTCTCAATCAAATCCAGAAACTGCTGCTCATCCAGAATCGTAATTGTTCCAATATCCTGAGCTTTTTTCAGTTTGCTTCCGGCTTTTTCACCAACTACAAGATAGTTGAGGTTTTTTGAAACCGCAGAAATATTTTTTCCGCCATGCTTTTCTACCATTTCCTCAGCAGATTCTCTGGTGAATAATGACAATTTTCCGGTGAAAAGGAAAGTTTTCCCTTCCAGAACGTTGGATAAAACTTCATTGGTACTTTCTCCTTTTACAAGCTGTACTCCGTAAGATTTTAAACGCTCGATCATCAATACGTTTTCAGAATTCTGGAAAAAATCAACGATGCTTATTGCAATCTTAGTCCCAATATCTTCTACCTGACAAAGCTCCTCAACAGTAGCATTCTTTAATTCTTCAATGGTTGGAAAATTTTTGACCAGTTTCTTGGCAACTGTTTCCCCCACATGTTTTATCCCGATTCCGTATAATACTTTTTCAAAAGCAATTTCTTTGGATTTTTCAATTCCCGAAATGATATTCTGAGCAGATTTCTCAGCCATTCTTTCCAGCGGAAGAAGCTGTTCTTTTGTCAAAACATAAAAATCAGCAGGATTTTCAACCAGTTTTTCTCTGTACAGCTGTTCAATCGTTTCACTTCCCAGATTGTCAATATTCAACGCTTTTCTGGAAACATAATGAATCATTCTTCCTACTACCTGTGGTGGGCAGTGAAGTTCGTTCGGACAGAAATGAATGGCCTGATCTTCAACTTTTACAAGCTCGGTGCCACATTCTGGACAGTGTTTGATATATTCAATTTCTTTGCTCTCTTCCGATCTTTTATCTGTGTTTACGCCTACAATTTTTGGAATAATTTCACCTCCTTTTTCTACATACACGAAATCATGCTCATGAAGATCCAGTTTCTTAATGATATCTTCATTATGGAGAGATGCTCTTTTAACGATAGTTCCGGCCAGTAAAACAGGTTTAAGATTAGCAACCGGAGTAATGGCACCCGTTCTTCCCACCTGATAAGACACACTTTGAAGTTCTGTTTCTACCTTTTCTGCTTTAAATTTATAAGCCATTGCCCAACGTGGGGATTTGGCTGTATAACCAAGCTGTCTCTGCTGCTGTAATGAATTCACTTTTAAAACGATACCATCAATTTCAAAAGGAAGATTATGACGCTCCGTATCCCAGAAAGTAATAAATTCCTGTACCTCAGCCATAGTTTTACATAATTTTGCCTGCTGAGAAGTTTTGAAGCCCCAGCTCTGCGCTTTCTGAAGCAGCTCCCAATGGGTTTCTGCAGGAATATCTTCAGAAATAAACTGGTATAATACAGAAGAAAGTCCGCGTTTTCTTACCTCAGCACTGTCCTGCATTTTCAAACTTCCGCTGGCTGTATTTCTTGGATTCATGAAGGGATCCAGCCCCTCTTCCTCACGCAGTACATTGAGCTTATCAAAGTTTTTTCTGGTCAGATAAATTTCTCCACGCATAAAAAACGGCGTTGGAAAGTCACCTTTTAACGTCAGAGGAATATCTGAAATGGTTCGCACATTCGGAGTGATTTCATCCCCCTGAAAACCGTCACCACGGGTAACAGCCTGTGACAGCTTTCCATTTTCATAAAGAATAGAAATGGAAGCACCATCATATTTCAGTTCAGCAACAAATTCTACCGGATCTTCAATGGTTTTGATGATTCTCTTTTCCCAGTCTTCCAGGTCGTCAAAATCATAGGAATTATCCAGTGAGTACATTCTGAATTTATGCTGAATGGTAGGAAAAACCTTAGTAACACCACCACCTACACGTACCGTAGGCGAGTTCTCATCATAAAATTCCGGGTACTTTGCCTCCAGATCCTGAAGTTCCTGCAGAAGCATATCGAATTCAAAATCCGTAATGGTAGGAGTATCCAGTTGATAATAGTTGTCGTTATGCTGGTGAAGCTCTTTGCGGAGCTGTTCTATCTTTTGTTGAATGTTTTCAGACATTGGGTTTCTATCTTTTGAGCAAAAATAACTAAAGTAATTGCATTTAAAAAATAACAGAATTAAATAGTACAGGAAAATTAAAAATACGTAATATGTCTTAACAACTTGGTTTTGTATGGAATAAAGTATTTGTTTAAAGTAATTTAACATAACGTTCTGATTTAATTAAAAAAATGTTAAAACTTTCTTAAACACCCCGCTCTTAAAGTCAAAATACCTTTGCACATCTGATTGAAAGAAACCTCAACATGATCTATTAACATGAAAATCAAAGAGGTTTCCTGGCGAACATCAAAAAATTAATCATAAAGATCTTCGGAAGAAATGAAAAAAGTAAAGATTGTATTGGGATTATTGTTTTTAGGGCTTGGGACAATGGCGTATGCACAAACCACGCAGGCTTCTATTGTAGGGAAAGTTATCGGACCGGGAAATGCGGCTCAGGAAAAAGTGAAAGTAACGATCGTGAACGAGTCTACAGGATTCAAAACGGAAACGGAAACAAACTCAAAAGGGGAGTATATTTTTAAGGAAATACCTCTTGGAGGACCTTATACAGTGATTGTAAACGAGGATAAAAAAGAAGGTTACAATGTGAACTTCGGAGATCAGGTTACTGTAAATATGGATCTGGGGAATGAAAAGACTATTGAGGAAGTAAAAATTACCGGAAACCTTAAAAATAAGATCGGAAACCTTGGAGCAGCTACAGCAATTTCTGCTAAAAACATCAGTATGCTGCCTGTGAACGGCCGAAACTTTACCAACCTCGCTGAACTTTCACCATTAAGTGGAAAAGGAGGAAACCTTTCCGGACAGCTTGGATCTTCCACCAACTTTACGATTGACGGGATGACTGCAAAAAATCCAACTTCTGCAGGATCTACTACCAGCCGAAGCGGTGCCCCTTTCTCAATCTCTATTGAAGCAGTACGTGAATTCAAAATCACAACCAACCAATACGATGTGACATTGGGAAGAAGTGGAGGAGGAACTGTAAGTGCTGTTACTAAATCAGGAACCAATAAATTTTCGGGAAGTGCCTGGGAGTATTTAAGAACAAACTGGCTTTCTAGCCCCTATGACATCAGAGGAAACAAAAGAGATAATGATTTCTCTACTTCTCAGTTCGGTTTTTCATTGGGAGGACCCATTATTAAAAACAAATTACATTTCTTCGTAGCATGGGATCACCAGCTGGATTCAAGACCTTTGGTGATTGCAGATATCAAATCTCCGGATGACGAAAAGAGATTCAATACTACTACACAGACTCTTAATCAGTTTCTGGATATCGCAAGAGCAAAATATGGGGTAGGAAACACTCCGCAGTTCGGAACGTTTGATAAAGTAAGAAATTCTGATGCTGCATTCTTACGTCTTGACTGGCAGATCAACGAAAAGAACTTATTAACGCTTAGAAATAACTTTACTTACGACCTTAATAAAAACGGTCTTGGGGATAATACCAATATCAATTTCTTTGAATCTTACGGAAATGATAAAAACCTTGACAACAGTTTGTTATTAACTCTAAGATCAAATCTGCAGCCTAATTTAACCAACGAATTAAAGGCACAATATCTTTATACTTTCCAGGACAGTTATCAAAATAATCAATTAGGAAAACCTGTTCCGAGAGCTATTGTTGAAGGAGTCGCTTCCAGTGCAGGATCTACGAATATTCAGTTCGGAGGGCACCGTTTTGCTCAGGAAGGTTTTACAAATAATGTGTTTCAAATTGTAGATAACCTATATTATAACACAGATAAAGTAAAATATACATTTGGAGCTGACCTTATGTATACATCAGCAAAATCTGTGTACGGAAGTGAGGTGAACGGAAGATTCCATTTCCAGGGAATGAGTAATTTTGATGCAATGACTCCTTACCGATTCTATAGAGAAGTTCCTTTGATGGAAGATCCGTCTGTAAGATCAAATATATGGAACATTGGTATCTATGGGCAATTCCAGACAAAAGTAGCTAAAGGTCTTGATTTAATGGCTGGTTTAAGATTAGACTACGGAGGTTATCCAAAAGCAGAATTCAATCAGAAATTGTTTGATGAAATGGGTATCAGAACTGATAATCAGATCAAATCATTTGTGATTCAGCCAAGATTCCAGTTTGATTGGAATATCAATGAAGGAAATAAAGACTTCCTGAAATTCGGAGCCGGAATTTTCTCTTCAGATATCAACAACTATATGATCATTAACAACCTTGTATTCGATGGAAAGCATCTGGCTACAGTGGATGTAACGGGTAAAGATGTTCCGTTCCCGGACTTCAACAGTTACCGAAATGATTATAACTCTGCTCCGTCTCTTTCCCAGTATCAGATTCCAACCATTAACTATACGGGTAAAGATGCAAAAATTCCAATCGTTTATAAAGCGAATATCTCTTATACCCATTTCTTCAATGAAAGATTCAGAGCGGGAATCGCAGGATACATGGCTTTAGGTAGAAATAATTATTATTACTACGACAGAAACATGGTAGCCAATCCGTTCTTTACATTAGCTAATGAAGATGGAAGAGGAGTATTTATCCCTACAGGTGCTATTACCAATAATGCCAATAACAGTGTAAGCTTTGACTGGAAACAGGGAAGAATCAACAAAAACTTTGGAAGAGTACTGGAGTTGGTGAGCGATGGTAAAGTAAACCAGTTCTCATTCGTAATAGATACAAGTTACCGTTACTGGAAAGATGGAGAAATCACCGCAAGTTATACATGGTCTGACATCAAAGACAATACTTCTTACAACGGAAACGTAGCCAACTCTGCAACATTATCCACCATGATTCAGAGCGATCCGAGAGATTTAAGAATGACCTATTCTGATAACCAATTCAGAAATAAAGTCGTGATCTATGGAAACTCTCCTACCATTGCCGGATTTACATTAGGAATCAGATATTCAGGAATCGGAGGAACCCGTTTCTCAGCAACAACAGGAGGAAATATCAATGGTGATTTCGTAGATTCCAATGACCTTGCTTTTATCTTCCCGAATCTTACTAAATCCGTTTTGGATGATCCACAGGTAGGACAGGCTCTGAAAGATTATATCAACGAATACAACGGAAAAATCGCAGAACGTAACGGAGGTAAAAACGGTTTCTATGGAGTTTGGGATGTTCGTGTTGCCAAAAAAATTAAATTCGATAAAGTAGGTGCTTTCGAACTTTCTGTAGATATTTTCAATGTGGCGAATTTGCTTAACAAAGAATGGGGGGTAAACAACTCATATGGAAATACCTCTCTGTATAAAGTAACCAGATTTAATAAGGATACCATGCAGTACGAGTATACCAAAAACGTAAGTGGAGGAGGTCTGGTTCCAATGACAGGAAATCCATACCAGATCCAGATTGGTGCAAAGTATTCCTTCTAATAATTATCTTTTTTAATCACTGAAGACATAAAAGAAATGTAAAGAACTACGATTAATATCAGTTTAAAATCTTTTATGTCTTTGTGGTTTCCATGTTTTAATAACTACCTTTATCAGAAAGTTTCAGGACTTTTTTTAATTATCTAAATTATATTATGAAAAATTTTATCTTAGGGTTAGCAGTTTTAAGTACAGTTATGATGAAAGCACAAACCCAGATCATTGCCCATAGAGGATATTTCCAGGCTCAGCCTCCTACCACGGAGAACTCGATTCAATCATTGGAAAATGCCCAGAAATTAAAAATATATGGGTCCGAATTTGATGTAAGAATGACAAAAGATGGTGTATTGGTGATCAATCACGATGAACATCATGGTAAAATGGAAATTTCTGAAGCTACATTCAAAGAATTGGAAGCATTGAAATTATCCAATGGAGAAAAATTCCCGACCTTAAAAGATTATTTAAAACAGGGAAAAAAAGATAAATCTTTAAAACTGATCGTTGAGATCAAGCCTGCCAAGACTCCGGAAATTGAAAATGAAATTACTGAGAAAACGATCAAAATGATCAAGGATATGAAGCTGGAATCTCAGAGCGAATTTATTTCTTTCAGCCTTAATATCTGTAAAGAGATCAAAAAACAGGCTCCTTCCTTTAAAGTACAGTATCTGAATGGAGAGCTTTCCCCTGAGCAGATCAAAAAAGAAGGATTGGACGGTATGGATTACCATTACAGCGTTTTCCAGAAAAACCCTACCTGGATTGCTGAAGCTAAAACATTAGGTTTAATTACCAACTCATGGACCGTAAATGACGTTGCTGTATACGATGAATTGAAAAAGCAAGGAATCGGGTTTGTAACAACCAATATTCCTGACCAGTTAAAGAATAAATAACAGTTTAAACTTTTCACAAAGAGTACAACTGAAGAACAAAATATTCCCCCTATTCCGGAGGAATGGCGAAAATTCAAAGAATTTTTGACGGGGTGGTTTATAACACTTCTCAACCAAGCCAACAATTTACACAGTCTGCCTTTTATAAAGGGGCAGACTGTTTCTTTGTAAGGGGCTAAGCCCTTATTTTAAGTGATCACAAGAAAATAGTATAATTAGAATTTGTTTATAGTAGTGTAAATCAATGATTTGTGTGTTTCGTGTGGTATTATCTCAAGTAAAGACAATAAAGATACATAAATACAGCTGTAGACTGGTATTAAAAATACTTAATTGCTTAATTGTTTGTTGTTTAAGTATTTATGTAATGTTATTAAGGCTGGATTAATATATGGTTTAATAAATTTTTAAGAAACGTTAAAACTGTGTTAAGATCATCCTTGTAATGTCGTTCTAATTTTGCGCAAACAAAAAGTAAATGCGTAAAGAGACACAAAAACTGTTGGTTTTGTCACTGTTAGGATTCGTCAGCGTTAATCTGGCGGCTCAGCAGAAAGCTAAAAAAGACACGGTTAAAGGACTTGACGAAGTAGTAGTAACTGCTTTGGGGATCAAGAGACATGACAGGGGCTTAGGATATGTTGCAGAAAAAGTAGAAGCCAAAACATTTGAAGAAACTCAGAATAATAACTGGGCACAATCAATGGAGGGGAAAGTGGCAGGTCTTAAAGTTCAGACGGCTGGAGCGGGACCGCTTGGAACTTCCAGAATTACTTTGAGAGGAGAAAAATCCATTATGATGGATCATAACTATGCTCTTATTGTAGTGGATGGTGTTCCATTGGGAAATTCTACTACAGGTTCCGGTACAGCAGCCTATGGAGCAGGTTCTGGAGGTGATGTTCCGATCGACCTTGGAAACGGATTAAACAGCATCAATCCGGACGATATTGAATCTGTAACCGTATTGAAAGGAGCTTCTGCAGCCGCATTATACGGATCGCGTGCTGCTAACGGAGCTCTAATGATCACTACAAAATCCGGAAAAACGAAAAACGGAAAACTGAGAGTAGCCTTTAATTCTTCTTCAAGCTTTGATTCTGTATTGAAATGGCCGGACTGGCAATATGAATACGGACAGGGAACACTCGCAACAAATGCTGGAAACTTCTACTACTCGTATGGCCTTTCTGCAGATGGGCCAAGTACAGGAGGTACAAGTAGTGCTTTCGGTCCTAAATTCGCCGGACAGTATTACTTCCAATATGATCCCAATGTAATGGGACAGAGCAAGGAAAGACAACTTTGGAGACCTTATGAAAATAACATCAAAAGTTTCTGGCAGACAGGTTCTACCTACTCCAACAGTATTTCCGTAGAAAGTTCCAACGAAAAAACAAGTTTCAGATCTTCACTTACCTATCTTAATAACGAGTGGATGATGCCGAATACTGGCTTTGACAGATTCAATTTTGCCTTATCTTTTGCCCATCAGCTTACCCAAAAATTAAAAATCTCAACAAAATTTGCTTATAACACTACTACCAGTGACAACCTTCCTGCGACAGGATACAACAACCAGTCGATCTCTTATTTCATGATCTTTCAAAATCCCAATGTGGATCTTGAATGGTATAAGCCGATCTGGAAGCCGGGTCAGGAACAGGTTGACCAAATCCATCCTTTCAGCTCCTTTATTGACAATCCTTATATGATCGCTTACGAAATGGTGAATGGGGTCAGAAAAAAGACTATTACAGGAAACATTACGGCAGATTATCAGTTTAATAAAAATTTCAGTCTGATGCTGAGGTCGGGTATTGAAATTCTGAATGAAAAAAGAACCACCAAAAGACCATGGAGCTCTGCAAATTACCTGAAAGGTTTCTACAGAGAACAGTTTATCAAAAATCAGGAATATAATAATGACCTTTTATTCTCTTACAAAGCAGATTGGAATAAATTCAGTATTTCCGCCTCTGCAGGGGGAAGTATCCGTTATAATGAATACCTGATGACTGATTATCAGGCCATCGGATTGAAAACAGCAGGGGAATACAGCCTTACCAACGCTCTCAATATTCCTGTTAAATATCCTGCACCAAGAGACAAGCATGTAGACAGTGTTTATGGATTATTAACGCTGGGATATGACAATAAAATATTTGTAGATGTTACCGGAAGAAATGATTGGAGTTCTACACTTCCGAAGCAAAACAGATCTTTCTTCTATCCTTCAGTAAGTACCAGCTTCATTCTATCAGATATTTTTAACCTGAAAAGCAATAATCTGAACTTATGGAAACTGAGAGCTTCATGGGCGAAAGTAGGGATAGACAGTGATCCTTATCTTTTGGATAACTATTATACAGGAAGTAATATTACAGGAAGTGTAATAGCCCCTACTACTTTTAATAACCCTTCTCTTAAACCTGAAAAAAATACCAATATTGAAGCCGGTATGGATTTCAGTTTTTTCAAAAATAGGTTGAATCTAAATCTTACCGCTTATCAGAACGTCAGTGAAAACCAGATTATTCCTGTTTCACTGCCTCCCGAAAGTGGATATTCCAAAAGGATAATCAATGCCGGGAAAATCAGAAACAGAGGGCTTGAACTTTCAGCCGATATTTTAGCTGTAAAAGGAAAAGACTTCTCATGGAAAGTAGGAGGGAACTGGTCTACCAACGAAAACAGGGTGATGACTTTGCCCGAAGGATTTGACGGAATCGTTTCCAATGTAGGAGATGTGGTATTCTATAAAATGGAAGTGGGAGGTTCTCTGGGAGATATGTATGGATTTAAATTATTAAGAACCCCGGACGGAAAAGTAATTTACGGAGATAACGGACTTCCGGGAAGACCGGCCGATATTGAAAAAGTAGGCAATGCATTTCCGAAATGGAGAGCAGGTCTTCAGAATGATTTCAAGATCAAAAACTTTACAATAAGCTTCTCATTTGATGGTCAGTACGGTGGTATTGCTTATTCACAGTCACATCATAAAATGTCTGAACAGGGAAAACTGAAATCCACTCTTCCCGGAAGAGATAATCCTGGCGGAATGATTGTAGGAGACGGTGTTGTTCAGAATCCTGACGGATCTTTCACCCCGAATACAAAAGGCGTACTGGTATCTTCCTATTACGGAGATTATTATAGAAGAGCCAATGTGGAAACCAACAGCTTCAGTACAGATTTTATTAAGCTGAGAGATGCCAGAATTGCGTATTCTTTCCCGAAGGAAACCATAAAATCTATCGGTCTGGATGATCTTACCATTGCCATTTTCGGAAAGAACCTGTGGATGTGGACGAAGTTCCCATTGTTTGATCCTGAAGTCGCTACGCTGGACAATGCAACCATTACTCCGGGAGTGGAGATGGGACAGCTTCCAACAGCGAGAACAGTTGGTTTTCAGTTAAATCTTAAATTCTAAATCTTTTAAAAATGAAAAAAATAATCATAAATCTGACATTGGCTGCTTCTGTTTTTATGCTTCAGTCCTGTGACAGAACATTTGAAGAAATCAATACGGATACAAGCAAAATAAAAGATCCTTCTGTGGGAAGTCTTCTTGCTCCTATTCAATATGAAATGGGAAGTTATGGCTATAACAGAGCTGATGATTTCACTTTTGATATCATGCAAATTGCTTTAGACTTTCCGAATGAAGGAAACTCCTACAGCAGATATTATATGGACGAAAAAAGTGGCAACGGTTACTGGAATACTTCCTACCGATGGCTTAAGCAGGTAAGTGATCTTAGAAAATACGCAGCCAAAGAACAGAATAATAATTATCTGGCGATATCAATGGTTCTGAATGCCTGGATTGCCTCCAATCTTACCGATGCTTTCGGTGATGTGCCTTTATCTGAAGCAGTGAAGATTGAAGAAAATATTTTAAAGCCAAAATATGACAAGCAGAAAGATATCTACATACAGCTGTTAAATGATCTGAAGACGGCCAATTCACTATTCAATGCAAACCAGACATTAGCAGAAACAGATTTGTTTTATAATGCCAATAACAACAGCCAGACCGGTATTTTAGGATGGAAGAAATTCTGTAACTCTCTTTCATTAAGATTATTAACGAGAATTTTAAGCAGGAATGGTGAAGTAAACGTCCATGAAAGAATTCAGGAAATCATCAACAATCCTTCACAATATCCTGTTTTTCAAAATAATACAGACAGTGCAGTACTTCCGCTTTCAGGAGTGTCTCCATACTTACCGCCGATTGCCCGTCCTCAGGATTTTACGGCATACAGATCAGCAGGTGAGTTTTTTGTAAATGCTATGAAAGATAATAATGATCCAAGGATGAGTCTGTTTTTTACGAAAGCTAAAGCAGGTTCAGGAGAAGATCTTGGGTATAAAGGAGCTCCTTCCGGATATGCTTTGGGAACATCTTTCAACTATCAACCTTCTAATCTTAACCAAAATCTGGCGAAAGCACCATTAAAGATTCTCATCATGACCTATTCTGAAGTTCAGTTTATCCTGGCAGAATTGGTCAACAAAGGAATTATCGCAGGAAATCAGCAAACCTACTACGAAACCGGAGTGAAATCTATTATTGAACAATGGGGAGCAACAGTTCCTGCCAATTATTTCAGTAATAACAATGTAGCCTATGACGGTTCTTTGCAAAAACTGATGCTTCAGAAATACATCTCCCTGTTTTTTGTAGACCATCAGCAATGGTATGAGTACAGACGTACAAAACTGCCAGTATTACCCAATAACGGAGGACTTCAGAACGGAGGGCAGATGCCTGTAAGGTTCATGTATCCTACAGCCACAAAAGTGATGAATACCGATAATTATAATGCAGCCGTACAATCAATGGGAGGAGACAATATCAATGTGAAAATGTGGTGGAATAAATAATAAACTGAATTTAAAAATTGAATATAATTTAAAGAGTAAAACATGATGAGTATCAATATAAAATTTTTAGTGCCATGCCTGTTGGTTTCAACAATGGCATTCTCGCAAACTTCTGTTTCAGGATATGTATACGAAGACAGCAGCAAAAATCAAAAGAAAGAAAACCGCGAAAAAGGAATTGAAGGTGTAGCCGTTTCTAATGGCGTTCAGGTAGTTCTTACCGATAAAAACGGACGATATAGTCTTCCGGTTCAGGAAGATCAGACTATTTTTGTCATCAAACCTTCAGGATATCAAACTGCTTTAAACGCAAACAACCTTCCACAGTTCTATTACCATCATAAACCAAAAGGATCTCCGGCAGATTTCAAATACAAAGGAGTTGCTGCTACAGGAGATCTTCCAAAAGAGCTGAACTTCCCGCTTTATAAGCAAAACGAAAATAAAAACTTTGACATCCTTGTTTTCGGTGATCCACAGCCTTACACAGAAAAAGAACTGGATTACTTCAAAAGAGGAATCGTAAATGAAGTGAAAAACACGAAGAAAAATGCAGTGTTGGGAATCAGTCTGGGGGATCTGGTAGGCGATAATCTAAGTCTTCAGAAACCTTATGCAGACGTAATGAAAGAAGTGGGGCTGCCTTGGTATAATGTGATGGGAAATCATGACATGAACTATGATGCTAAAGAAGATCATCTTTCCGATGAAACATTTGAATCAAATTTTGGTCCTGCCAATTACTCTTTCAACTATGGTAACGTACATTTCATTATTCTGGATGATATTCTTTATCCGGATCCGAGAGATGGCAAAGGATATTGGGGTGGATTCCGTGAAGATCAGCTTCAGTTTATCGAAAACGATCTGAAATTGGTTGATAAGAATAAACTGATTGTGATATCTTTCCATATTCCGTTAGAGCATAACAATGAAGATAGCTTCAGAAATGCGGACCGTCAGAAATTATTTGATTTCTTAAATCCTTTCCAGAATGTATTGCTTCTATCAGCGCACACCCATATTCAACAGCAGATTTTCTATGGAAAAAAAGCAGGCTGGAACGGTATCAAAGAACTCCACGAATATAACGTTGGAACGACTTGTGGCGACTGGTACTCAGGAACGCCGGATGATGCCGGACTTCCTACTTCTACCATGAGAGATGGAACAGCAAAAGGATACTCATTCATCAGCTTTACAGACAATCAGTATAAAGTGAAATACAAAACAGCTGGAAAACCAGACGATTATCAGATCAAATTATATATTCCAAAAGTGATTCCTTCATCAAGAACCTCTGCAAAAGTATTGGCTAATTTCTTCATGGGAAGCAAAAAAGACAAGGTAGAATACAGAATAGATGGCGGAAAATGGGAAGAAATGGAATACGATGAAACCATAGACCCGAATTTTGCCCTTTCAGTTTTCAAATGGGATGCTACAGAGAAAATTTTCCCGGGAAGAAGACCTTCCAATCCTGAAATGTCAAAGCACATCTGGGAAGCCGATTTTCCTAAAAAATTAGCATTAGGAAAGCATAAAGTTGAGGTGAAAGCTGTTGACATGTATGGAAATGAATTTTTGGCTTCAGAAGAGTTTGAAGTACAGAATTCAATTCAGATTCCTTAAGATTTTATTTTTTTTTACTATACCTTTTTTAGATTTTGAAGCTGGTCCAAAAGACTGGCTTCTATTTTTGTTGAGGTTCTTGGAAGTCACAAAGATTATTAATGGTTAGAATATTTTAAGGTGTAATGATTTTGCATACAAGTTTATATAAAATTAAAATCGTAGATTTTTAAAACTTAAACGTACTTCTCATGCTTAAAGCTTATAGCTTAAAAGATTTAAGTGTTTAAAAACTTTTGTGACTTTTGTGGTTTAAGAAACTATAAGTTTCAATTGCTCACCCAAACCATTAAAAAACTATTAAATCCACGATTTCACCGCTTCGTAAAAATGTTCTTTTGTAACTTTGTAGTAAGAAAAGTATCATTACTATGAATATAAACGGAAAAAATGCCATCGTAACAGGTGGTGGAAGAGGATTAGGGAAAGCTGTAGCATTAGCTTTAGCCAATGAAGGAGTAAACGTTGCCATTACAGGAAGAAACGAGGAAAACCTGAAAATGACGGTTGAAGAAATCAAAAAACTGGGAGTAAATTCCGCATACGCAGTTTTTTCTGTAGACAATGAAATTCAGGTAAAAGCTGGAATAGAATCTTTGGCAGAACAATTGGGAGGTATCGATATTCTGATCAACAATGCTGGGATCGGAGACTTCGGAACAATTGAAGAAATGCCTTCTGAAACTTGGGAACAGGTCATTAAAACCAATCTTTTCGGAGTGTACTATGCTTCTAAAGCTGCACATCCATTTATGAAAGCTAAAGGAGAAGGGGATATCGTCAACGTAGCATCTACAGCTGGTTTGAAAGGAGGACCAAATATGTCTGCATACGCCGCTTCAAAAGCAGCGGTTGTATCTCTATCACAATCGATGATGGCAGAGTGGAGAAAACAAAATATCCGTGTAATCACTTTGACTCCAAGTACCATTGCTTCAGATATGAGCATCCAGGGCGGACTTACAGACGGAAATCCTGATAAAGTATTACAGCCGGAAGACTTTGCAGAATGGGTAAGAGATATTCTGAAAATGAACAGAAGAGCGTTGATCGCAAACGGTTCTATTTTCTCTACAAATCCATAAGAATTTTAAAATTTAACGTTCAGGGTTTAAGGTTGTCAGCAAAGAACTGTTAATCTGTCCTGAACAATAAGATTCAATAGGAGCGGGCTTGAGCCCGCTTTATCTTTTTACACTTTCTGTATGGCTCTAGCCGAAACTTAAAATCTTCCGCACTAAAAAATCTGTGTCATCTGTGAAATCCGTGGGATAAAAAATGTTACAAATAAACTTTCCTGCCACATTCATTCAAAAAAAACATAAAAATCCCTGGTTTCAGCCAAAACTTGCTCCATCATTTTTTTAACAATAATAACATTAGTATTTTTGCAGCAAATTAATCACATGCAAAATTATTTAGAATTCAATTTCAAAATTTCTCCATTGCAGCCTTGGAATGAGATTTTAATGGCAGAGCTTATAGAAATAGGTTTTGACAGCTTTACAGAAGAAATTGACGGAATTTTAGGATATATCCAGACTGAATTGTTTCATGAAGAGCAGTTAAAAGCACTTCCGCTTTTTGAAAACGAAAATGTAAAAATCGAATACACTTTCGAAGAAATGCCGAATATCAACTGGAATGAAGAATGGGAAAAGAATTTCTCTCCAATCAATATTGATGATAAAGTATTGATCCGAGCTGAGTTCCATGAATCCGTACCTGGAATGCATGAAATTATTATTCAGCCTAAAATGTCTTTCGGAACAGGACATCACCCTACCACACACCTGATGATCCAGCAAATGATGGACATCGACTTCAATGGTAAAAAGGTGTTGGATATGGGATGCGGAACTTCTGTATTGGCAATCTATGCAAAACAGCAGGGAGCGGGAGATACAAAAGCCATCGATATTGACGAATGGTCAGTAGAAAACTCAAAAGAAAATGCAGTAAGAAACAGTGTAGAACTGGATATTGAACAGGGAACTGCTGAAAACTTAGGAAAAGAGAATTTTGATGTTATTTTAGCCAATATCAACAGAAATATCCTGATTTCAGATATTCCGACTTATGTTTCGGTATTGAATGACGGTGGTAAACTATTGCTTTCAGGACTGTGTTTCTTTGACGTAGATGATATTCTTGAAGTATGTAAAGAAAGCGGTCTTGAACTGAAAAAGCAGTTACAGCGCGAAGAATGGGTAAGTCTTCTGCTTGAAAAATAACACACCAAAAACAAAATACGAATATGAAAACTTTATGGACGGCTTTATTAATACTGATGCTGCAATTTTTTTCAGCACAGGAAAATGAAGTATATGCAGATGGTATCTTTGGTTTTGAAGAAAATAAAACACAGAAGATTTTTACAGATTGGACTCGTGTAAGACTGGATCCCGGAGTGAATACTCAGGTTGTAGACTCATTGCAGACCAATCAGCAGGTGATAATTCTTAAAAAAGAAGAAACTGTCCTGAAGTTGGGCGAAAGAGCTGCCAATTGGTACAAAATCTCTTATCAGAAAGGAGAAAATACACTGGAAGGATATGTCTGGGGTGGTAATCTTAGTGTAGGATACCGTAACAAAAACGGGTATGATTTCCTTTTTGGGCTTTCCAAAACAATTGACAGGAAGAATAAAGAATACAATGAGATTGAAAAGAAGAACATTGCCGGAATAAAAGTAATGGAAGGAGCTATCCTCATTGATGAGGTATATTTTGATACAGGAAAAGGGGAAGAGCTAAATTCTGCTTCCTTCAATATAGAAAGCAGCCACAAACTGCAGAATGTTGAGTTAACCCTGAAAGCAATGGTTTCCGGTGATGCCTGTGGAATAGCAAGCTATGATCAATACGTTCTTTTTAAGGATAAAAAATTGATTGTCCTTCCGCAGTTGATGAACGTAGGTGACGCAGGAGCTTTTTATCACAGTGAATCATTTGTTTTTCCCAATGATAAAGGAGGCATTTCCAATGCATTTATCTTTAAAGTGGAAGATATGGAAGTGGATGAAAAAGACAGAGAGAAGAAAAAGCATTCTTCTAAGACCTATCTTTGGAACGGAAGTTCTTATAAGTTAAAATAATATTCTTAAAATAAATTAAACCGTTGTAACCACAGCGGTTTTTTTATTGTATAAATGCCAAAAAATAGGATTGGAACAAACCAATCCTACCAAACATGATTAAGTATATAATTGAGCCATAAAGGCTACAGGGAATTAAAGTGCACAAAAAGATTTTTATTGATCGTTAATCAATGTTTCCTTAATGCTAATTAAGCTAACTAAGTGACCTCTCGCTAAGTTTAGGGTGTAAAATTAGGATGTAATTGTTCCTCTCTGAGCAAAATTTAAACTGATGCTGCAAAATAAGTAAGTGAAACGGTATTTTAATGTTATGAAACGAATGCAAGAAAATCTGTTTTATATTTTCTCTGTTGATGGCAGCCAATCATTGGCCATAATAACATCAGCCTGTCTTGGGAAAACTTTATTCATGAGGAGGTTATGTACCTCTTCATCCCCGTCTTTACAGCAGTCTTCAATCACAGTGAGTCTGTAATCTTTATCCGAAGCTTCCCTTAAAGTCGATAAAACAACTCCGCTGGTAGATACTCCGGTCAGTACCAGATGCTGAATATCCAGTCCTCGTAAGACAACCTCAAGATCACTTCCAGTAAAAGCGCTGATCCTTTTTTTTGTAATTATGATATCTTTTTCATCGGGACTAAGGTCAGGATGAATAGTTGCCCATTCTTTCATATTGACATCTCCCATATGTTGCTTTAATCCTGAAAATATTTTATTGCTGGCGCTTATTTCCGGCATTCCCTGTCTGAACCCTACTGTAATATAGATAACCGGAATTTGATGCTTTCTTGCATTTTTGATAGTCTCTTTGACATTAGATACCAATTCTTGTGTGTCCGATAAATTGCTTAGTATTGATGATTGCATATCCATCACCAGTAATGCTGTTTTTTTGTTTTCCATTTTTAGTTATACTTTATTTATAAATTGTTCTTCTGATTCTTCTAAAAGTTGGCTGTTGACAGCTTTGGTCTTATTCTTTTTGAACAATAAATGTCTGAAGACAACGGCAATTAAAACACCTGCAATTCCTTCTATCAATAAAGTTTTTGGAGCTCCTATTTTCTCTGAAACAAATCCGATAAGTACACTTCCCACAGGCAGCATCCCGAATATGGCAGTCAACAAAATACTGATTGCTCTTGACCGCATTTCGGGAATCACTTCAGACTGCACAATAATGTTACAGGTGGTAAACTGTGCAACACCTCCCAATCCGGTTAGCGCCGCAAAAAACATAGACCAGTAGAAATTGGTGGCGTACGAAAAACAGATTAATCCAATACTCAGGATAGCTGTACTCAGGATAAGAATGTTCCTCATGGAGGCTCCTTTCTTCATTGAAGCCAGAAATACAGTTCCAAGAACAGCTCCAATCCCAATGAAACTAGATATATAACCGAATGTTTTAGCATCACCTTTAAAAATTTCTTTTGCATATACAGGAATTAAAGTATCATAGGGCAAGATCAATAAACCTGTAATACTCAGCATAATAATGACCAGACTGATGGAAGGTTCTTTTCTCAGATACCTGAAACCTTCAGCTAATTCTGTAAAAGTTCCCTTTTTCGTTAATTTTTTAGGAATAATTTTTATTTTCATCATGGAAATTGAGCCCATTACTGCTGCAAAGCTTGCTGCATTAATCAGAAAACAGGTTCCCGCTCCGAATTTTTGCAGAATGATTCCTGAAAGGGCAGGACCTGCTAATTTGGCGATGCTTGCCATGGCTGCACTCAGTGAAAGAGCGCTTGGAAGATCTTCGTCATCTGTTACCACTTCATTAATCATGGCCTGCCTTGCCGGAATATCATAAGCATTGATAATACCAAGAAAAATACTGAGTATAATGAAACTCCAGATGTTTTGATGCCCTGTCATTACAAGGAAAGCCAGTAAAGATGCCTGTATTAAAGATAAAATCTGAGTGATCTGTATAATTTTATACCTGTTATACCGGTCTGCAGCAACCCCGCCGAATGCTGAAAATAAAAACGAAGGGAACTGCTCGGCAAAAATAGTTAGCCCCAGCATAAATGCAGACTGGGTCATACTGTATACCACCCATACCACTGCGGTACGCTGCATCCATGTCCCGAATTGAGAGACAGAGCGCCCAAAAAAATACAATGTATAATTGGTGCTTCTGAAAGCCCGGAATGTACTGATATTACTTAATTTGTTCATTTGTTTTAAATAGACTTTTTGACAAATAATGTAAAATTGTCAAAATTTGAATAAAAAATTTTTAACCGATATGCTTAATAACCATAGAGGTCAGTGTCTTTGCTGTACTGTTTAAATTTTCGAAATTATTTTTTAGACCCATCTCACGCCTTATTCCCCTGATACTACTCTGTAGAATAAAGATGATGGTTTCCTGCTCTTCAATGGCAACTTTAGAAATTGAACCATTATTAATATTCGCCGAAAATAAATTAAGCAAAAGATTTCTTTCTGCTTCCATCATTCGGTTATGGGCATCAGTAATATGTTTAGATTTTTCTTCATTATCCATTCCGGATTCTATCGCTCTGAAAAATGAAGATCTTTCTTCCGATGTCTTTACTTTGGAAAGACAAAATTCGTGGATCTTTCCTTCGAAAGTACGTTTCTTCCTCATCTTGGAATCAATCTCAGAAATAACTTCTTTGATCAGGTTGTCTAAAACCGCCTGGAAAACCTCCTCCCGGTTTTTATAATAGTAATAGATGGAAGTTCTGCTTTTACCAACTGCTTTTGAAATATCATCCATTGTCACTTTCTTTAAACCATACTTCAGATACAACCCTGAAGCGGTTTCCAGGATTTGTTGTGAAAGCTGATCTTGTTCTGTGTGAGATGACATTGTCTGAAATATGAATGCAAAAATATAACATTTTCGACAAAAAAGCAAATTTTGTCAAATTGTTTAAAAAGCAATCCCGATAGATGAGTTTTGGAGAAAAAAAACTTTTAAGGATTGGTTTTTACAGCATCATACATCATTGAATCTTTCTGCTGTTCTGTGTAATCATATTTATAATGATAAAATGAGGACTCCCAATCTCCGTATCCAACGTTTGGAATAATGATGAATTTTTTACCAAATTCATCTGCTGTGTTTTTTACTGCTGCAGATCGTTCGTTTTCTGATTTGCTATCAAACAGGCTGGAAAAATCAGCAAGGTTGTCACCTAATAATAAAACAATATTATAATTTTTTGCAATATCTTTTCTTCGATTTTCCTTACTGCTTTCCTTGGATCGCAGGATAAGATTGGATTCACTTTGAAGAGGAAAATTATATTTTTTCAAATTGTTAAGTGTTCCTGCACGTTCTTGTTCCTTTCGGTTGGTTACATAAAAGACTTGAATGCCTTTGCTTGCTGCATACTGATAGAACTGCTGAGAACCGGTAAGGGGTGTTGCTGCTCCTTTTGCTGTCCATTCTTCCCAGGTTGCCTGATCATAGCCTTTTCCCATTTTTGAACGCTCAACGGCATAATAGGAGTTGTCTAAAAAAGTCTCATCAATATCTGAAACAATCGCCAATGGTTTATCTGATTTCTTTGCGAGGGCTTCATCTAAACGAAGTTTTGCAATATTATATGCCTGAAGACATAATGCCTCATATTCTGCTGCTCGCTGCTGATAAAATGCACCGTATATCTTTCCATGAAGTCCAAGATTTTGATAAGGAGTATCCTGAATAACAGTTTTTGACACAGGTGTTGCTGTCTGACATGATGTAGTCAGAACAAAAAGACAGCTTGCGATAATGAAGGTAAATTTTTTCATTGAATTTAGAATAGAGTCAAGCAAAATTATGACAATTTGATTTTTATGACAAATATTTTCAGTAGGAATGATTTTGAAAGTAAAATAAAAAACAAATAAGACTTACTATTTCTAGTAAGTCTTTAAGTGAGCGCGAAAGGATTCGAACCTTTGACCGTCTGCTTAGAAGGCAGATGCTCTATCCAGCTGAGCTACGCACCCATTAAGTAGTTTTGATAAAACTACTAAAACAGTCGGGGCGGCAGGATTCGAACCTGCGACCTCCTGGTCCCAAACCAGGCGCGATGACCGGACTACGCTACGCCCCGATTAATGATCATCTATAACGAATTGCTTCGTTTTTGCGATTTCAAAAGCATCATACTTTTGATTTGAAATAAAAAGACCCACAGGGTATTGTGAGCCATTTTTTGTGAGCGCGAAAGGATTCGAACCTTTGACCGTCTGCTTAGAAGGCAGATGCTCTATCCAGCTGAGCTACGCACCCATTAAGTAGTTTTGATAAAACTACTAAAACAGTCGGGGCGGCAGGATTCGAACCTGCGACCTCCTGGTCCCAAACCAGGCGCGATGACCGGACTACGCTACGCCCCGATTGATGGTCACCTATAAACGATTTTTCTTCGTTTTTGCGGTTGCAAAGGTACAATACTTTTTTAAATAAAAAAATAAATTATAAGGTAATTTTTGATTAATTTTTCATCAATACTTTTTGTTACCTTTACAGAACTAATAACCATAGACTTAACTTATTTCCAAAATGCTGATTTTTTTTACCATTTTTTACTTGTGTTTTTCATTTTGAAATTTGAAACTTTATGTTCATCATACTGTGTTTTTAAAATAATAGAAAATGAAAAAAGAAGAATTTTATAAAATTTACATTCCCGCACTGGAAAAAGCATTTCAGAATGATTCCATTAACTTGGGGTTTTACGTTAAATCTCCAGAGGATTATATTGATGATGAAGTATTATGTCAAATTGATCAATATCTGGAAGAAAATAAAGATATATTTTTTGAAAAAGCCGCTTATTATTTTGATGCAAAATCTCATAACTTTTCTTCTGTTCAAGGAATTAAAATTGATTTATATAAAGCTGGACTGATAGATGAAATGGTAAAGATTAAAAAGAGTTTTTAATTCATTGAAACAGAATCTTATTATCATGAAATATAAAAATATACAGGTGAAAGTTGAATATAATTTTTTGCTGTTAGTTTGTCTTTTGATCATATTATCTTCCTGCTGTAAAAATCAGAAATTTATTAAGCATGAAATTGATAATGTGTCAATTAGTTTGCCTGAATCATTTGTTATTAAGAAAGAACCGGTCGAAGATTCACAAGTGTTTAGTATAAATGTCGGAGATAAGTGTCTAGGTTATATTTGTTATGGTGATTATAAAGCTTTTGAAGAGAATTCTTTTTTCATTACTGATGATAAAGAATTATATGAAAAATATAAAAGCAGAGAATTAAAAGCTTATTTCTCAAAAAATCCTGAAACAGATAGTAAAAATGGTATTTTTAATGATAATTATTATTACTATGATACAATCAATAAACACAGAGCACAGATTATGCTGCCGAAAAAAGCGAATAAAGGATCTATCGGTATTCATTTCGACAATGTAGATATCCACAAAAATAAAATGGCAATTATTGTTACTGATCTGAGTGAAGAGAATAAAGAGTTGTTCTTAAAAGTCTTTAAAACCATTAAAATCAATTTTGTGCAACACTAATATTGATAAAAATAAAATACGAAGTGATCATTACTCAACTACATATACTTGACTGGTATGATGATATTATAACATCAGTTACTTTATTTGAAAATGATGTGTATATTTTTAATTGTATTCAAAAAGATGTTAATAATGGAGAAAAAATATATTACTGTGTAAAAATAGATGAAATATCATCTCAACAGATTCAAGATATAATAGCGAAAAAGAAATTGATTAAAAGTGATTGGAACATTATTAATCTGATCTTTGAAAAGAATAATAAAAATGATCATGTTTTTTTATTAGATACAGAATCATTATTCGTTGGCTCAGATATTATTTTTAGGAAAACAAGAAATTCGGACCTCAGATCTATTAAGTTTCCTTTTGATATTTCAACTTTATATACTAATCAAAATAATAATGAAGGATGTATTTGAGTTTACAATTGTAGTTCAAAATCTGTCAGAGCGTATCACAGACAGTTTTATTGATTTTATAGAAAAAAAATCAGTGTTTTGGGGAGGCGGTTGTTCTGAAAATCAGATAAATGGTGGGTTATATGCTGATGAGAGTGTTGACATTAATATCAATGATTTTATAAAATAATTTCTCACATTTTTTTTACATCAGGAAATTAAGATTGATAAAATTGAGATCAATATTGAAGATTTTTACTTTCACTCTTTTGAATATGATGATTTTATGAAGACCCATTCATCAATGTCTATACATATTGGTTATTGGGAAGTATAATTATTGCTGTCAAAAGGGTTTGCCAAAAAATTCCATTAAATTTTTATGAAGAAATATAGAGATACCACTGCTTATTACCTGTCAAGTTTTTTTGAACATAGTGAATTGAAGTACGAAAGTTTCTGGTTGTTTTATAATCGCGAAGATGAAATTCAAATGGGGAATTTTTTTCCTGATCAAAAAGTTTATTCGTTTTTGTGGGAGTATGCAGATGAAGATATTTTAGTGAAAATTGATGAGTGGAAAAGAGCGTTCAGGAGAAATGATATTGAGATCTTACCAGAAGCTAAGCTGTATATCCGAAATTACCTGTCAGGAGAGCGAAAAGTATATCTGGATTGCCTGGAATCAGATTTTATAACTGTTGATAAAAAGTTTGAAAACTTTACAGCATATGATATTGGTCAGCGATTTGTTCAGATTGTGACAGAAGAACATATATCTTTTGCGGATATTGATTTAAGCTTTCTGGAATTATCAGATAAAGTAGATCAATATAAAGCATTTGTCAGGATTTTAGATACTGATGGTATTCGGACATTGATCTTAAATGGCTATCATCATCGTGGAGAATTACTGAAAGTCTGTATTGTGAAGAGTGGAGAAGCCTGCTTAAAAATAACCGAAGTTTTGCCCTTAAATATTTTTGAAAATACATACGTTGCGATGCCATTTAACTGGTGATGGTATTGAAATATAATCTGTTAGAAATTGTTTCTGTAAGGATGTAAAATTGGTTTTTTAAATGAGTAGAAATAAAAATTTATTAATAATTTTAATCGTTGCTGTATTAGTCTTTTTATATAAATTTACATTTTCGTCAAAAAGCAAAGGCAGTTTTTTAGATGAAATTAGAGATAAGAATATAAAATCAATAGTTAGCAAAAAGTATATTAATCCTGATAATCACAATATATCATTCTTGGTGTATGGCAATAAAGATAGTATAGTGGTTTATAGAGATTGGTGGGATAAGATTTCTGTTGGAGATTCAATACTAAAACCAAAAGGTTCTTTAGAGATAGTTATTAAAAATTCTGATAAAATTGAAAAATTTAATTTTGGAGATAAATAAAATGAAAAAAGAGATCATATTTTCTTTGATGTTCTTTCTATTATTTTTTTCATGCAGATCTGCTAAAGTTCCCATGATAACAAAAAATGAATGCGGATCAAATGAGATCATTTTAAATTATAATAGTAAAGAAAAATATGACCATAATGAATATAAATTTTTATTTAGATCAGGTATTAAAGATACTGTTAAGGTAGAGTTTAATAATGAAATAATAAAAAAATATATAGATACAGAAGAAAATTATGAACATAATTTTAATTTTTTTTCTATTAAAGGGGAAAAAGATTCTATAGTTAGGTTATCAATAGGAACTGAGAATTATTGTTTTATAATAAATAAAAGATACTATTATTATGATTTTATTAGAAGAGATAATAAGTTATATCTATATTTAGATAAGTTAAGAAATAGGTCTTTCGAATGATTTTAGAGGTCTTTACTAAATTTCAGACAGAGATACCATTACTTTACTGTTAAAAAGCAATCGGCAAAAAAAGAGAAGGCAAGAAGTTTTTTAGATTAGAAATAAGATTTATTAATGATTTTAATCGTTACTGCATTAGTCTTTTTATATAAATTTATGTTTTCGTCAAAAGACAAAGGCAGTTTTTTAGATGAAATTAGAGATAGAGATACAAAATCAATAATTAGCAAAAAGTATATTAATTATGATAATCACAATATATCATTCTTGGTGTATGGCAATAAAGATAGTATAATGGTTTATAGAGAAGGTTTCTGTTGGAGATTCAATACTAAAACCAAAAGGTTCTTTAGAGATAGTTGTTAAAAATTCTGATAAAATTTAAGAATTTGATTATGGAATATAAAAATCATTATTTTGCAGATAAATCAGAGGCTGTGAAAATGTTGAATAATAACAAAGATATTATAGAGATTATTATCGGAGCCATAAATGGAATAGATGATCAGGAATGACTGGAAGAGATTTGTATCAAATATATTCTTAGTGAGGATTTTGGAATAGCCCGGACAGCGATATATGGTATAGGCGATATTGCTAGGATCTATGGACAACTGTTAAATGAAAAGCTAATAAAAGAAGAATTTAATAAAATTAAAAATGAAAAACTAAGATATGTTATTAATGAAGTTGAGGCTGATTTAGAGATATTTCTAAATTAACAATGATTAATGATGACGCTAGCATCGCTCCCGCTCTGCAAAGTCTCCCGACTTTGAGGTAAAAAAAATCAAAATAACTCAATTCAATATTATAAAAACCTCTCAAAACGCGAGGTTTTTTCATTAACAAGCACCACGAATCCCTATATTTGCCGCATGAAACGATTAATGTTGGCGTACTTACTTTTCCCTGTATTCCTATTCTCACAGACTACCGGAAAAGTGATCAAAATTTCAGACAGAGATACCATTTACTAAAAAAAACAATCAACAAAAAAACTCAGACTTGCAGGAGTAGATTGCCCGACAAAAGATAGCCATTTGGGGAAGATTACAATGTTGCCTATTCCAGTGCTCAGAGTACTCAGTTTTCCTTAAATTTACCATTCGGAGAGACGATGCTGGAGCAGAGAACAGGAGTATATGATAATCCATATAAGTTCAATGCAAAAGAACTGGATAGAGAAACAGGGCTGTATTATTATGGGGAGAGATATTATAACCCAAGAGCGAGTATCTGGTATGGAGTGGATCCGTTGGCAGTCTATAATCCTGTGATGGAGACTCAGTTTTATGGTGATGGGCAGCATAATGAAGGAGTTTTTATTGGGGAAATTTAAATCCTTACATTTATACATATGAAAACCCAATTAAGTTTGTTGATCCAAATGGAAAGCAAACTCTTGCTATACATGGGACATGGTCTGATAAAGGTACCTGGAAAAATCAGAATAGTATTAGAAGTGTTGCAACCGTAGCATTTAATAATAGAGAATATGACTTTAATTTTGAATGGTCGGGAGATAATCTCTCATCTGCTTGTACAGTAGCAGCACATCAATTAATTGCTAAAGTATTAAACGTAAGAAAGGGTATGAGTTCAGATGAGCCTCTGACGTTAGTTGGTCATAGCCATGGAGGAAATGTTGCAATTGAGGCAATTAATATTATGATTGGGATGCCTGAATTTAAAAATGGTGATATTAATTTAATCACAATTAATACACCTGTTAGAAATGATTATTAATTATCAAAAGGTGTAAAAAAAAAGAGTATATCAAATAAAAAAGTCTAATAAAAAGAAATAATTATGAAAAAGAATATAATTTATATATTATTGATTTTTTTTACGGGAATAGTAGGTTTTTTATTTTATAAATTCGTTGGTTTTTCTGTTTTTTATAAAAGAGGAGTGAGTATAGAAGCATTGGATCATAGAGAATTACTATTTAATGATCTTCCTAAAGGATTCCAACAAGTTTTGAAAGATATTTCAGATGGTAAAAGAAGTATGAATGATGGAAGCTTAATCGTTTCAGAAGGGGAAGATAAATATAGGTTGGAAGTAGCACAGACTGGTCCTTGGATAGATTATTCTTTATTGATTGATTTGTTTACAAAAAAAGAATACAGAATTTCAAGTGGTTTACCTCATCCATATGTAGTTTATGAAGGTAAGCTATATATATCTAAAGACTATAATATCATAGGTCCTAATAATTCTGAAAATATTATTAGATCTACATACTATGAATATATGTTAAAATAATAAATCTTCCCGCTCCGCAAAAACTTCAGTTAGACTTATCAATAAAATAATGCTGCAAAAGATTTTAGGCAACAACGTGAAATCAGGGACTTAAAATCAGAAAAAAAGCCATCTATTTTAGATATTTATAAAAAACCAAAAGATAATTTGCGAACAAAAGGATGTTATTAACCCAAAATCCCTAAATAATATGAATTTTAAAACTATAATATTTATGATTTTATTATCCTCTTTATTAATTACGAATTGTAAGGAGGAAATGAAAAGTTGTGTAAGCCAATCTACCGATACTAATGTAAAACTATATAATGACTTAACAGATCAGTTGATACCTATTTTTTTTGGAGAAGATTATTTAGGTGAAAAAAGATATTTTGATAGTTTAAGAGTTCATGATGATGATTTATATATCGAAGAGAAGACAAAAGCGCACAACGAAATTTTTAATAATCCTGAAAAATTTTGCAATTTATATATAGATTCTACTAAAAATAAAAATACATATTTCGGGACAGATAATACCGAAGTTTATTTAAGACGCATAAAAAGAACGAAGGATTCTTTTAAAGACTTTTCTAATAGTCCAGATATTAAAAAATTAAGTACACGAAGTTCTATAAAAGCAAATCAATTTAATTTGTGTACCGCAAAAGTCCTGGATCTGGCAGAGTATGATAAACATACAAATGAATGTGAGATAGGAGTAGTATATTTTTCAGAGATTGTATTTGATCCTTCTAAAAGAAGAGCATTAGTTTTTGTTGACCATCGTATAAAAAATTATTTCCATAGAAATGCTGTATTTGAACTAAGATTGCATGATAATTATTGGGAAATAGAAGATTTTATGTTAGTGTCAACTTCCTAATTTCCGGCTCTTTTCTTTTTCCCCCCTGCTCCGCAAAGTCTCCCGACTTTGAGGTGGGAAAAAAAATCAAATAACTCAATTCAATATTAAAAAAACCTCGTATTTTGCGAGGTTTTTTCATCTGTAATAACCACTAATCCCTATATTTGCTCCATGAAACGATTAATGCTGCTGTACGTACTTTTCCCTGTATTTCTATTCTCACAGACTACCGGAAAAGTGATCAAAATTTCAGATGGAGATACCATTACTTTACTGTTAAAAGGCAATCAGCAGAAAAAAATCAGGCTGGCTGAAGTTGATTGTCCGGAAAGTGGACAAGCGTTTGGGAAAAATGCTAAACAGTTCACTTCTGCCCAGGTATTTGGGAAAACAGTAAGCTTCGTAGAAACTAAGACCGACCGCTATGGGAGATCTATTGCAAGAGTTTATTATGATGATGGTAAATACCTTTCCAAAGAGCTTATCAAAGCAGGAATGGGATGGTGGTATTTTTCTTATTCCAAAGATGCTTCTTTAGGGAAGATTCAGGAAAATGCACAATATAGAAAAGTAGGTTTATGGCAGGATGTGAATGCGGTTGCTCCCTGGGATTACCGTAAAATGAAGCGTGAGCTTAGAAATAATAAGAAAATTGAGGCCGCTAAAAATGAGCCAAAAACAAAAAGTGTAGCATAAACTTCTGTTCTGGTGGAAAGCATGAAGCATGAAGTTAGTTAATATGTATTCACTGAGATGCCTAATAATAGCTTCCATCCTCAACCTCCATGCTTCCAGCAATTTTTTCTATCCCCCTTTCTTCCTTACAAAAAGATAAAAACTCGTAACCATGAAGATAAATAGGGCGGCGATATTACAGTAATCCATTCTTTCAAATGCAATGTTTTCGTTCATGAAGTTTTCCATTGATCTGTAGCCTCCGGTATAAATCAAAAAATCAGAAAATGTTTTCTGATGGATAATCGTTGTGAAAAGCAGCATGAATACCCCAAAACCGATAGGATAAATGAAGTTTTTAAAAAGAAGGCTCAATGTCAGTTGTACCATGGCAATAGCAGAAAGAGTAATGAAAAATTTTAGAAAGACATAAAATATCACTTCCCTGAAATCATAATTCTGGAAACCCAATTGTGGAAAAGCAATACTTAGCAAATATCCGCTTAACAATAAGGTCAGGTAAGAGAAAAGCACAGAGAAAAAAACAGTGATCTGGATAAACAGAGCTTTCGAGAAAAAGATCTTGGTCTTGGAAACGGGAAGGGTGAACAGAATTTTATAATTATTATTCCGGTATTCCACATCACAGCATGCATGTACAAAAAGAGAAACAAGTATAGGAAACAACAGATAGAAAAACATAAATACAGTTCTCCCTAATGAAGCTTTCCACGGATTTACGGTCCCTTCTGATGCTTCCATTCCGGAACGGAGCACATCATAAACCATATACAGATCAACCGCGAAAATAATCAAAACAGGAACCAGCAGAATTCCGAAAATCTCTTTGTTTTTCGATAGTTTATATTGCTCGGATGAAAAAGCTTTTAAAAAAGTATTGGTATTAGTCATGGCTTTTAGAAATTAAATTAATGAAGATCTGCTCAAGATTGGTACTTTGAGACTCTATGTCATAGATCTCAATTCCGTTTTGGATCAGTGTGGTGAGAAGTCCGTTGAATTCATTGTCATCATTGATTTTTACTGAAATTTTGTTCGTATTGTTCAGTGTTGCGGAAAAAGTGTCTTGCAATAGAGATAATGCTTTTTCAACAGGATTAACTTTTAAAACGATTTCTTTTTCTACTTTGCTTAAAAGTTCATTCTTTGTTCCTTGAAAAATCATCTGTCCGCCTTCTATAATACCGATGTGGGTCGCCGTTTTCTCAAGCTCGCTCAAAATATGGCTCGAAAGGAAAATGGTTTTACCCTGTTCATTCAAATGCTGGAAGAGTTTTCTCATTTCAAAAATTCCCTGAGGATCAAGCCCGTTGAGAGGTTCATCCAGAATCAAAAGTTTCGGATCATGAAAAATAGCCATCGCAATTCCCAGACGCTGCTTCATTCCCATTGATAGAGCTGTTGCCTTTTTTTTCTTCTCGTTATGCAGATCTACCAGTTCCAGCACCTCATCAATCCTTTTGTTCCCTTTGCCATAGATGATATCAAGGTATTTAAGGTTTTCAAAAACAGTGAGTTTGGTATAAAAGCAAGGCGATTCTATCAGATTTCCTGTGCTGGCAAGAATCTCTGTCCGGTTATGCTGTAAGCTTTTATTTTGAATGAAAATATTGTCAGCCGATGATTCCAAAAGTCCCAGAAGAAGTTTGATCGTAGTTGATTTTCCCGCGCCGTTTCTTCCCAGATAGCCATAGATGCTGCCCTCAGGAATATTAAGGTTGATGTTATTCAGGATGGTTTTAGAACCTATGCTATAATTGAGGTTCTTAGTAGTAATGCTTTCCATTATTCGTGAGAGGTTAAAAAAGTATTGGTGTCTATATAAAATATTCCATCAAAAAACTGGCTCCAGACCTTTTTCTGATCTGTTCCCTGATTGATAGTGGATACAAACTCTTTCTTCAACACAGAATTCTCCGGGATACTTCTCAGATTGATAAAAAAGTAAGGTGTTTTCGTTGCATGAAATATATTTTCGATGGCAAGTTTTCCGGGCTTATCCATAAGTTTTCCAGTTTTATTGTATTTGGCATAGGATGAAAAATCAACCATATAAGAAGCCTTTCCGTATTTACTTTTGATATAAGTCCCCAGAGGCAGATAATCTTTGTTGTACCGGCTCGCAAAAGTATGAAGGTTCGAACACCAGACAATAATCTTTTGCCCCTGGTAAACAGAATCAATCTGATGAATAAGGTTTTTAGCCATCAGAGAGTCCCTGAACTGCATACTCTGCATAGATCCGGCATCATATTTCCATGTTTTATCGAAATTGTTTCTCATATCATGTAAATATCGTCCGTATATTATGTTTTCAGACGTTTTTTCCAGTTTTGAAACCACCTGCTCCAATCGGGTGATCTCATTGAGAAAGTCTTTTTTCTGATTTCCGGGTAAAATTTTGCTGGCAAACCCTTTGTACATAAAGTTAGAAATCTGATTAAGGTTTTTGTTTAAAAGAGGAAATGGTTTAAGGTCAATCGAATTTTTGCTTAAAAAATCCTTCAAAAGCTTACCGCGTCTGTCATATAGCTCTATTCCGGAAAATTGAATGTCAAATCCTCCCAGTTCTATCGGATGAGCCGAAGTTTTTGTTTTCTGATAATAGCTTACGAGAGGCTGTGTTTCCCTGTTATCCCACCAGAAATCGAAAAGTCCCAATCCTCCTATAGAAGAAGGAACTTTAAGGCTGTGGTTTTTCATTTCTTCATTCATTATCCAGGTATCATATTGCCCGGCCTCATATAAAACAACATTATACCCCAGATTCTCGTGGAGATATTTGATGAGTCTGCTTTTGGCCTGCATTGTAGCTCCATCGTAATGGATGTTTTCTCCTAGCATTACGATCCTGTTGTCTTTAAGCACAGAGTCCAGAACCTTCAGGTCGCTGTTATCCGGGTATTCCATAGAAATACTTTTTATAGGGTGTTTATACCGTTGGATATCGTTCAGGAGTTCCTCTGTTTCTTTTTCAGGGATATTTTTAAAAACAATTGTATTCAGGATTAAAACTGCTATTACAGAAACTATAAAAGTGTAAAGTATTTTTTTCATTCATTCAAAATTATACAGTTGCTAAATGCCTGTTCACTTTCTTATTTGGTTTTAAATGTAATAAAAAATAAAAGCCTTTTGTGTAAAATATTTATCATTCAGTCGAAAATAGTGCCAGGAGAAGAATAATGTCAATTCGGCTTGTTTTTCCTTATGTCGGGAAATATATAGCTCGGATGGATATAAAAAAATAAAAACTGTCTCAAAAAATGAGACAGTTTCATTAAACAAAAAGTATTAAAATCCGGATGAGGAAGTTATATTATATTTAATTTCTGTTTTTTACCAGAATCCATCCAGTGTAGGAAACCAGTTTCTGGGTATCAGGATCCATCCACTTTATTTCATACCAGTAAGTACCGCTATTCACGGGAGTACCTCCGATAGTTCCATCCCATCTGAAATTATTGTTTTTTTCAGAAGAATGAATGAGCTGCCCATATCGGTTGAAGATCCCAAACTTCAGATCCTTTAGAAATGCCAGTTCAGAATAATCCAGAGTGTCATTGATACCGTCACTGTTGGGCGTGATGGCGTTGATAAGATTCGGAACCAGAATCTGTACCTCTACAGGGCGGCAGTTGTTAGAATCTTTCACATAGAAAATATTTTTACCTCGTGGAAGACCTGTGAAGATATTAGAATCCTGCCAGATCATTCCATCTCTTGAATACTGATAGGGAGGTGTACCGCCTTCTACCGTAAGGGTTACCGTATTGCCTGTAGTTTCTATCTTCTTGACTTTCGGAACGGGGACGGACATTACTTTTACAAATTGTTTTGTTTCACAGCCATTAGAAGTCAGGATGACCCAATAACTACCTATAGAGGCAGTAATAGAAGGAGTGGTAGCTCCTGTGCTCCATAGATAAGATGTGTAACCAGGTCCGGCATTCAGGGTAATACGTGCATCAGGGCAAATATACTGATCCACCAAAAGAGGAGAGGGTTTAGGAGGAATCACGGTTAAAGTAATTTTAGCAAAATCAAAACATCCGTTAGTGGTGATTACTTTCACGAATACTGTAGTATTGGAAGAAGTATAAGCAGTTGGAGTTATTATTTCATTTGTTCCGTTCGTCGCATCAGTCAGAGTCGGATAGTATTTTTTGGTTACAGGATTGGTAGTTGTGACAAGTGCTGTCGTTAGATTAAAGGTTGCGGTATTGGGATTGGTTGGGATAAAACACCCTGTAAGTGTAGTATCCTGTACATTGGGTTTTGGATAAAACTGGAGTGTTATTTTTGCATTAGCAGTACAGCCTTCTACTGTTGTTACCTTTACATACACCGTAGCATTGGCTGCAGACGGATAAGCATTGGCGGGAATAATTTCGTTGGTTCCTGCATTTAAATCTACCAAAGTAGGATAATATTTTCTGATGGCAGTAGGTGGCCCTCCCACAGCAGCTGTAGTAAGATCAAAAATACCAGTACCATTAGTTTCACAGCTTTTTACAGTAGTATCTGTTAAAATCAGAGGCTGTACGGTGATATTTACTTTTACCTGCTCACAATCTGTAAAATCAGGATCATTTCCACAGAATTTATAAGTGAAAGTATCAGTGGTTGTTCCCGTATTGGCCGTATAAGTAAGGATTCCTGTTGTAGGATTGACCGTTAATGTTCCGCCGGCCGGAGGACTAATAATCTGTACAGTACCCGGTACCGGAGTCTGTGTAGAATTGGTAAAGGCAGGAGTGATAGCGGTAGGAGTACCCGCACTGCAGACATTCATGGGTTTTACAGAATTCGCCAGACAAGTATAGACTTTGTAAGGATAAGTTGTAAGAGGAGTACAGGTACTTTTAGTGATAGATACCGTATAATTTCCTGCCTGAGTAGGAGTGTAGGTATTGTTGTTAGCCCCAGGAATAGGATTCCCATTAAGATTCCATTGATAGTGGTCAAAACCGCTTTCCACCTGCAGAACAATTCCCGGAATACATTCTCCGGAAGATTTGCTGATCACCGGAATAGAATTGAAGCCTGCAAAATATCCTCCATAGCCCAGATTTCCACTACCTCCAATAATACCGGCGGTGACCGCTTTGGTAGAAGTTACCGTAACATTTCCGGAAATATCAGGAATAGAGTAAGAAACCCAGTTTGGAGTTCCGGTTACAGGAAAAGGTCCCTGTGCTGCAGTAGGAGCTACTCCGTTTACTGTTACTCCGGCTCCTGTCTGAGTTAGAATATTAAGCTTTACAAAAAGCGGTGGGTTGAATGTTGTGTAATAAGGCATTTCTCCTATTTTCCCTATTTCATCAATAACAGTGGGAAGAAAACAGTTTAAAGGCGGAATATAATTGAATCCTTCTGTAGCATCATTATCTTCAATGCCGGAAAGAAGCTGGTAAACATATACATTTTTTGAGGTCTTCACATACATATTGAGATGAGCAGGACCATTGACTATATAGTTCATGGCACTTACACGATAGTATTGTCCTTCGTTCAGGGTTGCAACAGGAGTAGGGTTATTGTTAAGTCTGATCTCCGTATTGTTTTCAGTCGCAACAATAATCGCTCCTTCAATTTCAGGAAGAAGGTTGCCTTTTCCTTTGATAAGAACAAACTCCTGTCCCAGACGTTCAACCGGAACAGACTGATCCATAATAATATCCTCGCCGTTGTAAGGAGGAGCGAGCCCGAACTGACCATGATAATTTCCGTTGGTTACAGATACAGGTTTCGTTGCTTCTATTTTAGCACCTATGAAACCATCTTTGTTTCCCGGTTTGTTGGCAAATCCTGCAAATATATAAGACTGTCCTTTGTTCAGAGTAATGGTAATACTTGGATGAGTAAGCCCGTTGAAATTATTATAAAACCAGGTTGTCATTGCATATCCGGAAACCTTAATCTGCGTATTGTCCTCCGTAGCCAGAATACCGCAAGTGAAGTTTTGGCTTATCTGATTGTTCATCAATGGAGCATACACCGCATAAAATTTGGTGCCAATTCCTGCTTTTCCCTTTGATGTTAAAATTTCACCATGGTTGATTTCCGAAAATCTGTAAGTCGCAAAGAAAGGCAAATCACCGTGAAGATAGAGCCCTCTGGTTTTTACGCTCATGGCATCAGTAGTGTTTTGCCCGGTCATCAGATTCCATGGTACATCAAATGTCTGTGGACTTCCTTTGCTGATGGTGACTGTTCCTATTACCGTGTTATTATTGTAAATCGTAACCGGGAAAGGAGTAGTACTATCCGTGGAAAGATACAAAGCCTGTTTGGGAGAACCGTTAGAAGAACTCACAACCATAGGAGCAAACCAGTGATCCGTATCCCGTTGTGCATATGCAGAAGAGGAAAGAACTAACAGTATAAAAATGAATAAGATCCTTTTCATAGATTTTAGGGAAGATTAAATTAATTTGAGTATAACAGCTGTTGTGTAAACTTTGGACTATTCTTTATTTTTCAATAAGATCCATCCGGTGTATTTAATAATGGCATCTTGCAGAGCAGACTCTTTCCAGGTAATTACATACCAATAGGTTCCGGTAAACAGTTTTTTATTGCTGAATAGCCCATCCCAGGTATAATTATTAAAGCGTGTACCTGTAAAGACATTGTTCCCATATCGGTCATAAACCATAAAGGACAAGTCTTTTTTATAAGCAAAATCTGCGTAGGAAATAGTGTCATTAATATTATCTCCGTTGGGAGTAATAGCGCTGATAAGATTGATGACCGTTAATTCTACTTTTATCGGTTCACAGTTGTAAGCATCTTTTACATAAAACTTATTCTGCCCATTAGGAAGACCTGTGAATATATTAGAACTCTGCCAGTTGATCCCATCAAGAGAATACAGATAGGGTGGCTGCCCTCCGGTTACAGTAAGAGTTGCTTTGTTGTTTTCAATATCAATATTGTTGATAACAGGTTTAGGTGCTGCCTTTACCGTAATATTCTGTTTGGTAAAGCAATGATCATGTCCTAAAATAACCCAGTAATTTCCCACTCCTACATTGGAAATAGAGGATGTTGTAGCTCCTGTACTCCATTCATAAGACTCATAGCCAGGTCCGGCATCTAATGTTGTCGTAGAATTAAAACATATGAATTGATCTTTAAGCAATGGGGAAGGATGAGGTAGCGTGACAATAAGAGTTACTGTCGCAATAGTATAACATCCTGTCGCATTGATTACTTTAATATATACTGTTCCGCTGGAGGAAAGATAGACATTAGGATTCAGAATAGCATTGATCCCGGATACTGCATCCTGTAGGGTTTTATAATATTCTTTTGTAATACCGGTTTCACTGGTAACAGATGCCTGGGTAAGGTTAAAGCTTCCTTTATCTGGAGCCGAATCAATATAACAAGACGTTAATGATGTATTCCGAACCTGTGGGGAAGAACTGAACAGGAGACTGATCTTTGCCTGAGCAAAACACCCTTCAAGGGTTGATACTTTTACATAAATATCTTTAGGAACAGAGGATACATAAGCATTGGCCGGAATAATTTCATTGGTTCCCGCAGCCAGATCTGCAGAAGTAGGATAATATTTTTTAATACTTCCTGATGGTCCTCCCACATTGGCAGAAGTAAGATCGAAAAGTCCGCTTCCATTATTGCTGCAGGCTTTAATGGAGGTATTTGTTACGGTGACAGTTTGTACCGTAATATTTACTTTTACTTCTTCACAATCTGTAAACTCAGGAACGTTGCCGCAGAATTTATAGGTGAAAGTGTCCGCAGTTCCGGTATTGGCTGTATAAGTAAGTATTCCTGTTGTTGGGTTTACAGTGAGTGTACCGTTGGCAGGCGGACTGATGATTTGTACCGTTCCCGGAACCGGAGTTTGGGATGAATTGGTAAAAGAAGGGGTTATGTTTACAGGAGTTCCTGTTGAACATAATGTTAATGTTTTTGTGGTATGAGCTAAACAGGAAAATGCTTTGTAAACCGGTGTTGTGACAGGAGGGCAGCTTCCTCCCACAGATACGGTAACGGTATAATTTCCCGGTTGGGTAGGCGTATATGTATTAGCATTTGCTCCCGGAATAGCACTTCCGTTAAAATTCCATTGATAAGTTGCATAGCTGTCATCTGCTTCCAGAGTCATCCCCGGAATGCAGGTTCCGTTTTTCTTAGAAATAACAGGGACAGAAGAAAATCCGGCAAAATAACCACCGTAACCAACAGCATCATATCCAGCTACAATTCCGGCTGTAACAGCTTTGGTAGATTGAACGGTGATATTGCCTGTAACGTTTTCTACAGAATAGGTTTGCCAGTTTGCATTTCCTGTAACGGGATAAGGCCCCTGGACACCGGATAAATTATTTCCATTTACAGATACGGTTGCTCCGGATTCAGTAATGATCTGTAATCTTACGGCGGGAGTCATGGGTGTGAAATAGGGAAGAACATTAATCATCCCGATTTCATCAATTTTCTTGGGTAAAAAACAGTTGAGCGGTGGAATGTAATTAGCACCCCCTGTATTGTAATATGTTCCGGAAGTACCGCCAGACATTAGCTGATAAACATATATTTTTTTAGTAGAACGGATACGCATATTGTAATGCCCGCTGAAATTCTGACTGATATACCCCGTTGAGCTTATTCTGTAGAACTGCCCCTCATTCAATGTCGCTTTTGGAATTGTTTCATCGTTTAAGTAAACCTGGGTGTTGTTTTCTGTAGCTACTACAATAGCTCCTTCAAGTTCATAAGAGAGAGGAGCTGTTCCTTTCATTAATACAAACTCATCTCCCAGACGTTCCACAGGAACAGATTGATCCATAAATATATCGCTTCCCCCTGCGCCATTACCAATAAGAGTCTGCTGTCCGTTAAAATTACCATTAGTAACTGTGATCGGTTTGTTCGACTCAATTTTAGCCCCGATGAAACCTGTAAGATTTCCTGCTGCAGAACCTTTGCCGTCAATGGTATAAGATTGTCCTTTATTTAAAGTAATAGTCATGGAAGGAGTGATTGTTCCCGTGTTTCCGTTAGAGAACTGTACAGCCGGATTATATCCTGATACGGTAACCGTGGTATTATCTTCCGTGGCTAAAATACCACAGGTGAAATTAAAAGTAGAATCAGGCTGTGGCAAGTTGACATGGGCAACATAGAATTTTGTTCCGATGCCTGCTTTTCCTTTAGAAGTAAGTATTTCTCCATGTTTGTCTATCGAAAATCTGAAAGTACAGAAAAAAGGTTTCTCCCCTTTTACATAAAGCCCACGGGTTGTGGTTGTAAATACCTGCGACTGGGATTCTGTAATCATATAATCTTTAAGAATATCAAAAGACTGAGGGTTTCCCTTACTGATGGTAACAGTCCCAATGACGGTATTATTGTTATAAATCGTAACAGGAAAGGGAGTAGTAGAATCTGTAGATAGAAACAATGCCTGTTTGTTGGTGTCAGCTGTAAAGCCTTGTTTTATAGGAGCAAACCAATGTTCCGTATCTCTCTGGGAAAAAAGCATATTGCTTGCAAAAAATAAAATAAGCACTGCAAAAAGAAGCTTTCTGACCAATAGAAGCCAGTGCTTTCCGGTTTCGGAAGCAGGCTTATAAACGAAGTAAAAGTCTTTCATTGAATAAGTTTAAGGAGGATAAAACTGTCATAAAAGCGATGGACAAGTTCCCACCGCTTTTGATGACAGAGACAACATTTATTTCTTTATGGCTTTTACGGTATGAGAACTACCGTCTTTCATGATCATTTTTACTAAATAGACTCCTGATGCCAAATCTTTTAATGAAATTGTATGGTCAGGATTTCTGATCTCAGTGATGAGTTTACCCGAAGCATCATAAACCGTTACTGATTGTAGATTTTCACGGTCTGTGATCGTAATTATATCCGTGAAAGGATTAGGGTAAATGCTTGATTTTGATCTCACTGAATTGTCCTTTACGTTCATTGTTTGCGTAGGAGCCCATGAAATATTATCCCAATAGTAGAGTGCATTTCCTGAAGTAGCATACGTATTGCGGATAGCCAGTCTTACGCCTGCAGGAACAGTATTCGGAATGACAACAGTGTATTCACTTGTTCCCGTAGCTGGAGTATAGGAGGTATTGGTAATATCCAATTGCTGGATCAGGGTAAAAGTAGAAAGATCAGTAGGGTTGGTCATATATCCAACCTCTAATTTCCCTGTGTTCACGCTGCAGTAAGCATTAAGTTTCAAAGAATGAGTGCCAGCATTGATATTGGTAAATTCAGGTAATACAGCAATTGATATATCTCCTGCAGAAAGACTGCGTTGTAAAATATGTCTCGTTCCGGAAAGAGCTCCGTTTCCATTAAGGTTTACACTCGCTATCCCTGTGACAAGTCTTCCCCAGCATGGAGCATTGGTTAATGATCCCGTAGTATAAGAATCAAAATTTTCTGAAAGTGTTGGTACAGGTGCACAAAGAGTCAGTACCGCTGCAATATTGCTCCATAGACTCTGATCAGAAGCGCTGCATCTTGATCTTACCCATATATAATAGGTTGTTGCAGAGTTTAATCCCTGAATGGTATAAGGATTTGCGGTTACACCTGTTATATTAGGTACAGCAGATGAGGTTGGGGGAGTGTTGCTTGTACTGTAATAGATGTCATATCCCATTGCTGGTGCAGCTGCAGGAGCTATCCATGCTATATTCGCTGTTGCGCTGGTTGCATTGGATAAAACGATATTTGTTGGAGTAAGGCAGGTTGGTTTAGGTTCCCAGTATACATTATCCCAGTAGATATTCACTGAAGGAACACCTCCATGTCTTACGGCCAGTCTTGCGTTGGCAGGAACAGTATTGGGAATCACGACACTGTATTCAAATCCATCGAAAACAGTATTGCTGATATTCACAGACTGGATATTCACAAAAGAAGAAGCATTCGTATCATTGGTAACATAGCCTATATCTAATACGCCTGCAGTACTGCTTACTCTAGCTTTAAATCTCAGCCAGTGAGTTCCCGCATTTACATTACTGAACATCGGAAGAACTGCAATTGCTGTATTAGCTGCTCCATTGGCACTCTGATACATCGCTTTACTACTGTTCACACCACTACCGGACGAAATATTCTGATACCCTGATCCCAAAATAATTCTATCCCAGCAGTCAGCATTATTTGGTCCGGTTGCTGTACTTTCAAAATCTTCAAACATTGAAGTTTTAGCATCGCACTTGGTTTTAAATATCCCCCTCAAAGACCATGCACTTTTGTTAGATGTACCGCAAACTGATCTTACATAATAATAGTATGTAGTAAAAGACGAAAGTCCGCTGACAGGTGCTGAGATTGTATTACTGGTTCCCGATATTGGAGTAGAGGCATCCGGAATAGTGGTGGAAGAAGTATAATAATATTCATAGCTTCCCGGTGCTGTTGCAGGAGCACTCCAGGAAATCATTGCAGAATTGTTGGTAATATTGGAGGAAGTAAGTGTTACAGGAACAAAACAGGTTGGAGAAGGATCTATCTTCAAGCTGAAATCTACAAAATTACCATAATTGTTAGGACCGCATGGGTTTACAGGATTCGGAAATGAAGTTCCGCTCTGTACCCTGATCCTATATATTCCTGCTGCCTGAGTAGGTGGAACAAAAAACTGGTCATCAATAACCGAATAGCTTGAAGGCCCTAATGGATTCTCATAAAAATCATCAAAATCGCCATCATTGTTCCAGTCGATCCAGACATAAGATTTTGTTGCAGACCCCGCGAAATCCAGATGAACATTCACTGTTCCTCCCGGATATGAAGTTACTGTCTGGCTTGAAGAATTGTCAACGTATGCCTGATAGGTTGCAGCCGTATAATATAAAGCTCCCTGATCTGAAAATATGGCATTTTTTAAATAATTAGCCTGGCTGGAAGTTCCGGCTGTAGGAACACAGTAAGTCTGTGCCTTCAGTTGATGGGCCGAAAAGAGGAAAATCATCCATAATAAGTAGTGTTTTCTCATTTTATTTCTATTTTTTTAGGGTTACATATACCGGCTTTATTGTCAGATTTTGAGCGGTAGAATTAATTGTTGTAATACTTTTTTAATTTCTTTTTCTATATCAATGGGTAATGATCCATTGAATTATATCTTAAAAATCATATCTTAGATGATTATAAGATTATCTTTAATTTTTTATAATGATAATGCTTAATAAGTGTGATGGGTTCATTGAAATTTGAGAATAAGTCTAATATTTTGAATCGACTTAAAGGTTTGAACAATATTAGCGTTATATTTGCCCTTCGTCAAGAAATAAGCTTGCATAATTCGTTGAATTTACAAGAATTAAAAAAATAAAATATTGTAAATCAATAGTTTGTGTTTGTGTGGTTTAAAAGGAGTAATGATAGAAATATCAGATAAAAACAATGGGGAAATGATCCTTATGTTCAAAAAAATACTTAAAAATAATATATCAATATTGTTTTTGATTCTGTGGTGCCCGGTTTTTATACATGGGCAGGCTGCTCCGGATTTTAGTATTTTAACCGATAAAGCTTTTCAGAAATTATATCAGAATCCCGAAGAATGTATCAGCTATTCACAGAGCCTTTTGATCAGTGACAAAAATATTGAGCATAAAGTGATTCTCCGGAATATTATTTCCCAGGCTTATGCCTTGCAGGGAAACTATGTACAGTCTGTAAGTATTTCCAATCAGAAAGAAGAAGATGACAAAAAAGGGAATCTTTCCCATTTTATCCAGTTGTTTGATGATTATAACCTTGCAGATCAGTATCAGAACTTAGGACTGTACGGACAGTCGAAAAAAATCATTGCAGGTATTTTAAAAGATCCGGAACTTTTAAAAAGCAGCAACCCCAAAGAGCGGATGGTACTCGCCAAACTTTTCCAGCTTCAGGCGATCAATGCCGGAATTGATAGGAATTATAATTCCGCTTTACTGAATGTTGATAAAAGTGATTCCTACCTTAATAATAACAATGAAGAGAACAGGATTATCAAATGGGAAAATATTATTTTCCGGTCTACTTTCCTGATGAGGCAGAATAAACTGGGAGAATCAAAAAAATTACTTGATGATGTTATTCAGGACATTGAAAAACATGATAATAATGCTTTTATCTCTGCGTTTGCCTATGAAAGCATGTCCCGTTATTACTTTCTGAAAGGTGATTATAATGGAGCTGTAAAACAACTGGAAAAAGGATTTTCGGAAATCGAAAACCTTCCTTACAATGATCTGAAAATCATATTTTATGAATTGTTTGCCCGGAGCTATCTGGCACTCAATAATGATGAAAAATACTATTATTACAATAATTTATACACAGATTTAAAAGCAAAACTGGATTCCAATAAAAAAGAAGGCATACAGTATGTCGTTAAACTGCTTGAAACATATCATCATAAAAACCTTGAATTCCAGGAACAGAATAAAGAGAAGCAGCTTAAAACCGTCGGTATTATTATTCTAATTCTTATTGCAGGAATCATTGCGTATCTCCTGAGTGAATCAGCAAGAAGCAGACACCTCAAAAAACAGCTTGACTTCTTTGAAAAACTGAAAATAAAAGAAGAATCTTCAATCGTTGAGGTTGAGAGACTGAAAGATGAAGCGGTAAAAGAGATTAAAAATCAGGAAAAGGATCCATCAAAAATTTCAAAAGAAAAAGAAGAAGAAATTCTACAGAAACTCAAAGACTGGGAAAAATCTGACAGTTATCTGAATAAAAATATGTCACTGGCCATTCTTTCTGCCCAGATAGGAATAAATACTAAATATCTGTCTGAAGTCATCAATAATAATAAAGGAAAGAACTTTAACGGCTATGTTAATGAATTGAGAATTGATCATATCGCGCGCCTTTTGAAAACAGATCCGGCTTATCTGAATTATAAAGTAAGTTATCTGGCAGAATATGCTGGATTTTCATCTCATGGTGCATTTACGAACGTTTTCAAATCCATTACAGGAATGTCACCGAATACCTATATTCAGGAAATTATAAAAAATAAAAACTGATGAAACTCTTTATTCATATCGTGTTGATGGGTCTTTTGCTTTTTCAGGCACCTCTTGCCGGGCAGAAAATTTCTGATGATTCCCTGATGAAGATTGCTAATCAGGAAATTTATAACAATCCGGACAATGCCATAAACATTGGAAAGAAACTGCTCCGAAAAGAAAAAGATCTCAATAAGTCCATTAAAATCTATCTGATTTTGTCTACTGCAGGAATTGCCAAGAGAAACTTTGACGAATCTCTGCAATATATTCTGAAAGCAAGGGAACTGGTGCAGAAAACAAATGATCCCAAGATTCAGACCAGCTTTTTGATAGCAGCAGCTATGCAGTACCAGCAGATGGAACTCTTCAGCAAAAGCCTCGAAACATTGGACGAAGCTGATGAATATTTGGTAAAATTGCCCGAAGATTCCTATCTGAAACATTTTGAAACAGCCAGAAGCTTTGCTCTGCGCGGGATGATCTATAAGAGCCAGTCGAATCCCGAAATTGCCCTTCAGGAATTTTTAATTGCCATCAGAAACTTTGAAAAAATCAAAGAAAAAAAAGAGAAAACATACTTTAACCAGAGTATCATTTACTACAATATCGGTCATTGTTATCTCAATCTCAATCAGCCGGATAATGCCGGAGCAGCTTTCATGAAATCTATGAGTCTGGCAGGTTTAATCAAAGCCAAAAGCCTTGAAGCATTTGCTTTAAAGGGACTGGCAGAGATGAACAAGCAAAAACATCAGAATCAGGAAGCATTGAAACTGTTAATAAAAGCTGAAAACTTAGGCAAAGAAGCAGGAGATCTGTCCCTTAATGAAGGTATTTATAAAGAAATGGCAGATAATTATCTGGCGATGGGAAATCCCAATCTTTATCAGGTTTACAGCAGGAAATACTTTGAAACAAAATTTAAAAGAGAACAGAGCGAATTGAGCTCTATCAATCACGCTATTGATGTTCACAATATAGAAACCGAAAAGAAAAGCGAAAGAGTAGCCGCCAGATATAATTATTTTATTGCAGGGATAATTCTTTTGGGACTTTTTATACTAAGTATCTTTTCCTATTTTGTCATGAAGATCAGAAAACAGAATAAGAAATATCAGGATGAAATTAAGCAGCTTATCAGGGATTAAACAGAAGTTCTTTTAGTTTTGAATTAAGAATACAGCTATCTGGAAATTTCGGTGTTTTTAATTGTCTTATCTTTTATAAGTTTAGGCTAAATCGTGTTCCTATTGAACGTGGTTATTTATGTTGAGTAAACTTGTTGTGACGTTTTTTCATTGTCTGAAACCAGGAATAACGAAAAACCTCACCGCTTCTAGTGAATTTTTAAGTGAGCGCAAAAGAATGTAAAGCTTTGCGGTCAATCAGGATATTGATCTTAATTAGGTATTAAAGGTTTTTTGTTGAATTTTAATACTTTTGTTGAATCTACGATAATTGTTAGATTTGGATGCCTAATTTGGTATGTAACCATAGAAGGTTAGAAGAAAATTAATAGACAAAAAAATTGCTAAATGGTTGACGTATTTGAAAATTACCTATCCTCAGCAGGAGGATTATCCACCGAAGAAATCAACCTTTCTGCGCAATTCTTTGAAACAATCCGCTTAAAAAAGGGCGATTTTTTTATTCGTGAAGATGAACCCTGCTGTCATGTTGGATTTATTGCTAGTGGTGCTGTAAAAGCATACGCTATTGACAAAGATGGAAAGGAAAATATAACTTGCTTCAAGTTTGAAAAGGAATTTATCACCTCGTTTCCGGAGTTTGTGAAGCAGGAAAAATCTAGAAGGAGTATCAGGACTGTAGAAGATAGCGTAATCTATAGAATAAGCTACCCGGATTATCAGCAACTGCTTGGTCAGGTCACCGCTTGGAACGGAGTCATTAAATCCGTGATGGAGCAGGAGTATAACCAAAAGGAACGTTATCTGTTGAACTACAACAATAAATCGACTGTGGATAAATACCGTCATGTGTTGTCTAACGAACCGATGCTCGTTCAGCGCATAGCAACGCAGGACTTGGCATCGTACCTGGGCATTACACAGCGATCGCTTACACGGGCGAAGGGACAAATACATAGACCCAATGTATTATAGGACAAATGTCCTTATCCAGTACTGATCAGTGATATAGATTTGCATAAAAAAACAATGCTACGTCAAATTGCTCCCGAAGTGTTCCAGATTTCACTGATGCCAAGAAACAGTATCAACTGTTATATTATCGATGGTGTATTGGTAGACTCCGGAATACGGAGTTCGTATACTACTGTAAAGAAAGTTCTCCAGAAAATCCCTGTTTATCAACATGTACTGACGCATGCGCATGCAGATCATCAGGGCTGTAGTGATCAGATATGCGATGAGTTTGCGATACCCTTACTCTGTCATCCCGACGAAGTTTTTAGGACAGAAACGGGTATGGTAACCAACGATTATCCAACTCCGCAACATTGGGTAGCAAAGCTTCAGCAGAAGTACTGGGCTGGTCAGGGACATAAAGTCGAACAGACAATCGTTGAAAACGATAGGATCGGGGACTTTAGGGTAATAGAAACGCCCGGACATTCTGCTGGTCATATTTCTTTATTCCGTGAGCGGGATGGTGTACTGATCATTGGAGATGTGGCAACAAATATGAACCTGCTCACAACAGCAACCGGTCTGCGGCTTCCGCCAAACATATTCACCTCGGATCAACAGAGCAACATCCAATCGCTCCGGAAGTTAGCAAAATTGAATCCTGCCATTATCTGTTTCGGTCACGGACCGGTCATGCAGAATACAGATCGGAAGTTTGAGCAGTTTGTGGCTAAATGTAGCGCGACTCTGTAAAGATATATCGTGCTGTAATTACGGTTTAAAAAGATCTTTCTCAAAAAATTACAACCTATCAGAAAAAGATATTATAATCTTAAGGATTTCGAATTTTCGAAGAAGTCGTGTGGAATAAATATTGAGGCACTTCCAGATGATTTCAAACAAGTCGTTCAAAAATCGAAGTCTAAATATCTCCAAATAGTAAAGTTTGGGTCACAGATTTTTATTGGTATAAAAAAAGAGACAACTATCAAATAGTTGTCTCTTTAAGTAAGCGCGAAAGGATTCGAACCTTTGACCGTCCTGATTGAAATCGGGATGCTTTATATTATCTGATTCATTGATGTCGTAGGATTGTAAAATAAGATGGGTAACCTTCTAAAAGCAAAAAACCTCACAATAGAAATTGTAAGGTTTTTGTGAGCGCGAAAGGATTCGAACCTTTGACCGTCTGCTTAGAAGGCAGATGCTCTATCCAGCTGAGCTACGCACCCATTAAGTAGTTTTGAGAAAACTACTAAAACAGTCGGGGCGGCAGGATTCGAACCTGCGACCTCCTGGTCCCAAACCAGGCGCGATGACCGGACTACGCTACGCCCCGAGAATATATAAATGAGCGGAGGGTAAGGGATTCGAACCCTTGCGACACTTTCGCGTCGACAGTTTAGCAAACTGCTCCATTAACCACTCTGGCAACCCTCCTTTTTGTTTATTTTTTAATGATCGTTGTTCCGTTATTGCGAGTGCAAATATAGAATAGATTTCTTTATTTACCAAATAAAATTCAAGAAAAATTTGTGTATTTTTGAAGTAATAAATCATCCAAAAACCAAACTGATGCGTAAAACATTATATATCATCGGATTAAGCACTTTTGTTTTTTCATGTACTTCTCAACAAAATGTAAAAAAAAATACATACAAACCAAAAACCCCGATAACACAGGCGAAACCGACGGTTCAGACAACACCTCCGGTTGCTCCAAAACCAAAAGTTGTATCTGATCATGGAGTAGACTTTTTTACTACTAATATAGCAGACCCAACAAAAAATGATAATACGGTAAGTTATGGTTCTATTGTTTCTGCAAAACCAGGTGGATATAAAGTGGTAAAGACTTATTTCCCTGCAGTCGCCCAAAACTTCAGACAGCGCTACTTAATATTACACTATACAGCCATTCCAGACGATAAATCAATTACTGTTCTTACCCAGCAGGCAGTGAGCGCCCATTATCTGGTAAACAATATAGGAGATAACGAGATTTATCAGTTGGTAGACGAAAACAAAAGAGCATACCATGCAGGTGTAAGCTCTTGGAGAAATGACAAAAACCTCAATGATACGTCTATCGGTATTGAAATTGTAAACGCCGGCTATACTACAGATGCTACAGGTAAAAGAACATTTGCTCCTTTTAGTGATGATCAGGTAAAAAAAGTGGCAGCATTGGTTAAAGATATTGTGGCAAGATATCAGATTCAGCCTACTTATGTACTTGCTCATTCAGATATTGCTCCTACAAGAAAACAGGATCCGGGACCTATGTTCCCATGGAAAAAGTTATATGACGAATACCAGATTGGGATGTGGTATGATGACGCAGCCAAGCAGACTTATCTTGAAGCAGCACAGGCAGACATTACTGCAAAGTATAATGATTCCAGCTTTATTTTCCTTATTCAGACTTCATTACAGAAATTTGGATACGGATTGGATCTTAGCGGGAAATGGGATGATGCCACCAAGAAAACAATTGAAGCATTCCAGTACCACTTCCGTCCACAGAATTATGATGGAATCATGGATGCTGAAACATGGGCAATACTGCAAGCTTTAAATCAAAAATATCCAGTAAAATAATTCAAATTAAAGCGCATCGGTTAGATGCGTTTTTGTTATCTTTAAACGATCAAAAACAGTAAAATATCTGTAATGGAAAATTTCAGGAAAGAAAGTGATCTATTAGGCGAACTGAATGTGCCTTTAGATGCTTATTATGGGGTTCAGACACAAAGAGCTATCAACAATTTTAAAATTTCAGGGCAGCTTTTGTCTTCATATCCGGATTTCATAAAAGGGTTGGCTTTTGTAAAAAAAGCAGCCGCAAAAACCAATTATGAATTAGGACTTCTAGACGAAAACCTATATTTTAAAATAGCAGAAGCATGTGATGAAATTGTAGACGGGAAATATCATGAGCAGTTTCCGGTAGATATGATTCAGGGTGGGGCAGGAACTTCCATCAACATGAATGCAAATGAAGTGATCGCCAATATTGTGTTGGAGAAATTAGGGAAAAATAAAGGAGAATATGAATTCTGTTCACCTAATGATCATATCAACCTTTCACAGTCAACCAACGACGCTTATCCTACAGCCATCAAAATGGGATTGCTGCAGATGAACATCGGACTGGTAGAAAAGCTTGAAAAAATTATTGCCGCATTCCGTGCAAAAGGACAAGAGTTTCATGATGTTATCAAAATGGGACGTACTCAGCTTCAGGATGCAGTTCCAATGACTTTGGGACAGGAATTTGAAGCCTATGCAGCTACGTTGGAAGAGGATATTTCCAAACTGAATAATAATGCAGACCTTTTCGTAGAAGTGAATATGGGAGCAACAGCTATCGGAACAGGATTAAACGCTCCCGTAGGATATGCCGTTCTTTGTGCTAAAAACTTAGCTCAGATTACAGGATTCCCGATTGTTTCAGCACCGAATTTAGTGGAAGCAACTCCTGATACAGGATCTTATGTAATCTACTCTTCAGCTACGAAACGCCTTGCGGTGAAATTATCAAAGATCTGCAACGATTTAAGATTGCTTTCATCAGGTCCAAGAGCAGGTCTTTTTGAAATTAACCTTCCGCCGATGCAGCCGGGATCTTCTATCATGCCGGGTAAAGTAAATCCGGTAATTCCGGAAGTGGTAAACCAGGTTTGTTTCAAAGTATTTGGAAATGATCTTACCGTGACTTTTGCGGCAGAGGCAGGACAGTTACAGCTGAATGTAATGGAGCCGGTACTTTCTCATGCCATCATGGAAAATATCAACTTCCTTTGCAATGCTTTAGATACCCTTCGTGACAAATGTGTGGTTGGAATTACTGCCAATAAAGAAATTTGCCTGAATATGGTAAAGCACAGTATCGGTATTGTAACAGCATTGAACCCTTATATCGGGTACAAACAGTCTACACAGATTGCTAAAGAAGCATTGGAAACAGGAAAAAGCGTTTACAACCTTGTTCTTGAAAAAGGAATTCTTTCTCAGGAGAAACTGGACGAAATCCTTGATCCGAAAAATATGCTGAAACCGCATAACAAATAAATTCTATAAACGATGAATGATCAATGATAAGAAACTTTTAGGGTGTCATTGATCATTCATTATTAATTACTTATAATTCCCGTGAGGTTTTTAATCATAATTCCTGCCCATAACGAAGAAGACAATCTCTCCTTTACGCTGGATTCTTTACAGCAGCAAAGCAGCAAAGATTTTAAAGTAGTGGTAGTGAATGACGGTTCTACAGACAGGACATCTGAGATTATCAGAAAATATACAGAAACTGATTCCCGTTTTGAAACCGTTAATCTTCAGAAATCCGAACATCAGCCAGGATCTAAAGTCGTTCATGCTTTTAAAAACGGACTTCAGACTCAGTCTATGGATGAATTTGATATCATCTGTAAATTTGATGCCGATATCATCCTTCCGCAAAACTATCTGACAGCAGTAGAAGCAGCTTTTGTAAACAACCCGGAGTACGGGCTTGTAGGAGGTCTTCTGTACATAGAAAAAGACGGAAACTGGATCTATGAAGGAAATTCCAATAAACATCACGTAAGAGGCCCTATGAAGGCTTATCGTAGAGAATGTTTTATTCAGATTGGCGGTTTAAGAGAAACATTGGGCTGGGATAATATAGATTCTATACTGTTGGAAAATCTGGGATGGAAGGAAGTTGTTCTTCCGGAGCTCCATGTGAAACTGATTAAAGTAAAAGGTGCGGATTATACAATACGGCCGGCAGATTATTATGGCAGATACTTTTATTTTTTAGGTCTGAACAGGTTTCTTGCTTATGTAGCCTCTTCAAAAGAAGCGATGAAAAGCAAGTCTCCATCATTTTTCTTTGATATTATCAGTTCCTATGAAAATTGCAGGTCCAAAAAAATGGAACTTAAAATAACGAAAGAAGAGCAAAAAGCTGTTAATGATCAGCGCTGGAGGATGCTGAAGAAGAAGTGGTTGAAGATGTAGGTAAATAATTTTGTATATTTTAATCAATAAAAACAAAAAAATAAAAATCCATTGGCTTTAGTCAAAACTTAAGATTTAACTCTCATTCACCTGTGAAAAAAATAGCTTACATAGAAATAGACACTCACGCAGAAATTGCTCAGGCTTTCATGGATGTTATGGAAGGTTCTCAGGATTTCACCATAGACTATTATTTTTCAAAAAAAATTAAAGATCAGATCCGTCATGGTAATGAAGCAGTGTTCCTGTCAGACAGTTCTATGATTCTGGATCAGCTGAAAGGAAAAGGATATGATTTGGTTATCATAGGGACTGTACATCGTTATTTTAATACATTTTTAGCAATAACAAAAAAGTACAATACGGCAATCATTACCCATAATCTTAATTTTACAAAAGCTTCAAAGCTGGATCTGATGAAGAGTGTTTTCAAAGGAGATATTATCTTCAGGCTAAAACTGTGGCTGAAAGAAGGATTATTCTACAAAACTAAAGTTTATCAGACGTCCAGATCTCTTTTCGTACTGGATGAAGCATTGATTTCGGAGAGGCATCAGTTTTTACCCCTGTTTTATACACGGGATTTTGATAAAATTAAAAATGATAATCTGATTGTCGTTATTCCTGGTGGGGTTTCTCAGAAGAGAAGAGATTATGCCTATATTCTTGAAACCATTCAAAAACTAAATACAGATAAGTCTTATACGTTTGTTTTCCTTGGAAAAGCAAAAGGACATGAATTAAGACAAATTGAACAACTTTCTGCAAAACAGCTTGGAAATATTGAGATCATTTATTTTTCCGAAAGAGTTTCTTCTGAAGAGTTTGAAAAATGGATGCAGAAAGCGGATATCTTGTGGTGCCCGATTCAGAAGGATACAGAATTTTTCAGTATGAAAGAAACGTATGGACTGACTAAAATGACAGGAAACCTTGGTGATGCCATTAAGTATGGAAAACTGGTTATCTTTCCAAAAGACTATCAGTCAAATTTAAAATTTATTCTTCTGGAAGAAGAAAACATTCTTACTCAGTGGGAGAGATTAGCGGGGATCGATTTTGATTTTCAAATAAAATATAGTAAAAAGGAAATTTTAAAAGATCTGGAAAATAGGTTGAATAATCTTACTAGATAATTACGCTTTTTTGATTGTTTTTTTTACGAATGTATCAAATATTTTTTTTGATAATCCACATACAAGAAATACTAATAAAACGGTCTGAACATTGTTCGTCAAAAACGTTACTAAAAATATAATTGAAAAAATAATTGTTGTGAATAACAGGTCAGAAGTGAATTTTTTTCTTTCCTCTAAAGTCATTTCGAAAGAATATTCTTTGTGTTTTACAATTGCAAGCCAATAAAGGGTGTAGATAGCCACTCCTGCAAGAATATGATTTAACAAGAAAAATCTAAATGCTAATATAACAACATTTTTATTGTCAACACTCTCAGCAAAAAAAGCAGTAGTAAAAGGAAAGAAGATGATGGGCAGCAGCATGATCATATTGGCTATTACAATTTGCTTATTGTAATTATGAATATGCTTAAATAGAAAATGATGACGCATCCAATATGTTACAATGAGAAAAAAGCTCAACAAAAGAGCAAAAAAATTATATTTAAGTTCAACTAACTGTTCCCAGGCATTATCAAAAGTGGTTTCTTTCGTTATATGAGGAATTTTAAACTCTATAATAAGAAGGGTAATAGCAATAGCAAAAATTGCATCACTAAAAAAGGCTAAGCGTTCTACTTGAAAATCTTGCTTAGGATGCTTATCACTATCAGCTGTGTGTTGTTGTTTCTGAGCCATACCGATTTCATATTATATAGTACTCGGTTAATCTGTTTATATAATATTTACGAATGTAGTATTTTTTTTACTTAAACTTAAAAATACTCTTAATAAATTTCATATTCAGATAGTCTTCAACCGGGAAAATCTTGGTGAAATAATTTCCAATATAGATCAATATCAAAACAACTGCTGGCTTGTAAATCAGGTTGATCAGATTGCTGTTGAAGTTCGGAAGAACAATCGCGACAGTAATAGCCAGCGTGCAGATAATAGAAACAAAAATCATTTCAATACTCAGCGGTGAAACTTTGAATACAAAATAATTGAAAACGATTTTCACAACATTGTAGATGGAAAGAGAAATAGCTGTAGATAAAGCAATTCCAATCAGTTTAAGGTCTGTATTTTTAATAAAATAATAGTTGAGTCCAATAGTCAGCCCCGCCAGTAAAAGCATCACCAGAATATTGAATCTGTAATATTTTGAGAGCGAAATAATATTTCCGTTGAAACCTGTTGCAAGATCTATCAATACTGCAGAACCCCAGATCCAGACTACAGGTTCGTATTCTCTCAGCATCGTTCCGTTCTTTGGCATAAATTGTGTCAGATAAGGGAACCCAACCATAATGCAGGAGAATAAAACAGCTCCAAGGAAATATAACGTTAAAGATGTTTTCTTGTGAAACCTGTCCAGCTCTTCCATATCTCCGTCTGCCAAAGTCTTGTTGATGATAGGTGCGGAAATATTAAATAATCCGAGTTGTGGAATAGAGATTAATGAGATCAGGGCGTATAAAACAGAATAGATTCCTACCTCTTCCATTCCCATAAATTCCCCAATCATAAAGCTGTTGATCGCCAGGTAATTTCCAAAAGTTCCCAGGAATCCGAAGAAACTGTAATTGAAAAATTCTTTCCAGAAATTGTTTTTCTTAAAATAATCCGTATTAAAATCAAGCTTGATTTTTTCCAGTTTATTGGTGTAATAAATATACCCCAAAAGCATTAAAAAGAATATTCCAAAAAAGAAAATGTAGGCAATTTTCTGCGATGTTGGAGCAGTAATATTCCGAGACAAAGCAAAGAAAAAGAGACAAAAAGCTCCCAAATTCGCTATTTTCGGAAACAGATTGTCGAAAATATTGGAAACAACGATTCTTTTATAATTGGAAGTGTATTTATTGAAAATAGCACAGAATGAAAGGATTAAAATCAGCGGGAGAATCATTTCCTTGATCTTCCATGCTTCCGAGTGCCTGAACTTTGGATAAAAATAGGGAAGTATAAAAAATACAACTGTAAAAACAAGAAAATTGATAAAAACTGCAAGCAGCGACAATGACAGCATATTTTGTTTTTTGCCGTCTCTTTCTACGGTGTGGAAAAATTTCACATTAGAATAGGAAATTCCCAGTACTACAAAAGGAACCAGCATTTCTGCAGTAGGGAGGATGTAGCGCAGCTTTCCATAAAATTCAAAATCATTCGGAAATATGAATATTGCGGAAACTGTGCCCAGCAAAAAACCAATATAACCGATAATGGAATATTTGAAGCCTTGTCTCGCTACTACACTCATAAGTCGTTTTAGATGTTTTTAGGTATAAAAATAATATTGTTGATGTACTGAGTTTTATTTTTTTCGTCGTTTGTATTTTGTGTTATGATATCCTCTGTAAGATTTTCCAGCGTAAAGCTGTTTCTGTTCAGATATTTCGCTTCATACCCCCAGTTTATTACTTCAGATATTTCGTTCCATATAGGTGTTTGGTGGTGTCTTTGTTCCATTTCGACCATTAATGTCGGCATGAATTGTCTGATAGTTTCTCTCGCTCCGGAAAGTGTTTTTATTTCGTTTCCTTCAACGTCTATTTTGATGAAATCAAGCCTTTTGAAATGTTCCAGTGCAGCCCATTCATCCAGTTTGATCACTTTTACTTTTTCGGTATAGCTTTTTTCTTCCCCCTTTTCCTTGTAAGAAGTATTTAAAGTACCACGGGAAGCAATTGTTTTTCCGTTAATAATAGGTACTTTGAACTCGGCAATTCTGTTTTCATCAGAAAGAGCCAGAGGAAAAATATGCATTGCTGGAAATAGTCTTTTTAATCGTCTGTACAGCTTTTTATTGGGTTCAAAACCATAAATATGGTCGTGTTTCAATGTATTTTCCAACTGGTATAGGAAAGTTCCTACATTCGCACCAATGTCCAGTATGACAGCATTTTTAGGAAGGTATTCTTTGATCCATACCAGTTCCGGTTCTACATTGCGTTCCGAAAAATTATTTTTATTAAGATTATTTAACGTTTTAAAATATCTTTTTTTATAGAAATTCGGAGTTATATATTGTAGTTTTTCTGCGATTTTTTGGTATAAAGACATCGTAAGCTTTTTGACGAACAGCAAAGATAAGCAAAAATGTAAAACTTTTCTTAAAAAATGTTAAATATAATGCGTTGATTTTCAATAATTATGCTCAGTGTCTGTTTTTGTATGATACTGAATTCTAATGTATTTTCAATTTGTCACAGAAACTCCTATGTATCTTGAACATCTTGTACAAAACATTCTATACAACATATCTTCAGCATAAATATGGCCAATCACCAGTGGAAAGTGTTATTTGTGGTCAAAAACTGTTTTCATTAGCTCTAATAGTCAAGTTTATTAGAGAAAAGGAGTATTCAGAAAATCATTGAAAGGTTTCATCAGTTTAAAAACTTTTGTCATATTTTTCACTGCACTTTTATCCAGTACTTCTTCGTCTTTCAGTTGATATACCACAATAAAGTTCTTAAGCTTCAGATATTCTCCCATAGGATCTTCTTTTTCGAAACCTTGAGGGATTTTTTTCAGTTTGTCATCCTGATCCAGTTCTGGGAAATGTTTTTTGAAATCCTTATTGTTGAGAATGGTAAGGAAATCATTACCATACAACGATATTTCTTTGCGTACTTCTTTCAAAACAGAAGATTCAGGCATATAGATACCTCCGGCTAAAAAAGATTTTCCAGGTTCCATGTGAAGATAGTAACCTCCTTTCTGATTGCCTTTTCCCATTCCCAGAGAAGCTCCGAAATTGGTTTTATAAGGAGATTTGTCTTTTGAAAATCTTGTGTCTCGGTAAATTCTGAACAGGGCTTTTTTACTGTCAATTTTAGCAAGTTCTTCATCAAAACCGGACATCTCTTTAATCAGTTCATCCAAAAATGAAACAATATTTTGCTGAGATTCTGTGTACAGGTTTTTATTTTCGTTAAACCATTCACGGTTGTTATTCTTATTTAACTTTTTTAAAAAATCAAATGTATGGGAAGAAATGCTTGCAGACATATTTTGTTAGGTGTTATTGAGTGTTGTTGCGAAACGATTTTTCAATCTCAAAGTTCCGAATCCAGAGACTTGTATCACAATTCAAATGTACAAAAACTATTCGTATCTTAATGCCTCAATAGGATCAAGTTTTGAAGCTTTCAATGCAGGATAATACCCGAAAAATACTCCGGTCACAGCACACACGATAAAGGAAACAATAATAGATGATTCCGTAATGAAAGTAGGCCATGAAAGGAAAAAAGTAACCAGTTCTGAAGATAAAATACCCAAAAGTACCCCAAGAATTCCGCCGGTGATACTGATAAGCACTGCTTCAATAAGAAACTGGTACAAAATATCTTTTCCTCTGGCACCAATAGACATTCTCAGCCCAATTTCTTTGGTACGTTCCGTAACAGATACATACATGATATTCATAATTCCGATTCCTCCTACAATAAGAGAAATACCTGCAATGGCTGATAAAAGTACCGTTAAAAGCTGGCTGGTAGAACTCATGGTAGAGATCAATTCAGCCTGAGTTCTTACACTGAAATCATCATTGCTTCCATCAGAAGGTAGTTTATGTTGTTTTCTTAAAATCTCCGACACCTGGTCTGTGGCTTGTTGTGAAGTATTCTCGTTTGAAGAAGCGGCGTAAATCGTCTGGACATACGTGATTCCTAAAAACCTTCTCTGAACAGTGTTGAACGGAGCGATAATGACATCATCCTGATCCTGTCCGAATGCATTGGAACCTTTGGGAGCAAGGATTCCGATAACTTTCATAGGAACTTTATTGAATCTGATAACGGCTCCTACAGGATCTTCACCATTAGGAAACAGACTGTTGTAAACAGTTTGACCTAAAAGGCAGACTTTATTGGAAGAAGTTACATCTTTTCTGGTGAAAAGGTTGCCATCCGCAATGCTCCAGTCTCTGATATTAAAATATTCTTCATTCACACCTTGCAGCTGGGTAGGCCAGTTGTTGGGACCATTGATCGACTGCCCGTTGGTCTGTACAGCAGGAGAAACATAAGAAACATCAGGTGCTCCCTTTGAAATAGCATCTGCATCCTGCGGTCTCAGTGTCTGTAACCCTGAAGCTCCTATTCTGGCTCCTCCGGAAACATTCACATTGCTGGACGGACGTATGGTAATCATATTGGAGCCCATTGAAGAAAGCTGATCGCTGATGCTTTTTTTTGAACCCTCTCCAATGGCGGTCATTGCAATCACTGAAGCCACACCGATAATGATACCAAGCATGGTTAAAAATGCACGAAGCTTATTCCGTAACAGGGCTTTCCAGGCAATTCTAAAAAGATTAGAGAGGTTCATTGCAATAGATTTTTAGTTTAAAACTATTTATAATCATCATTTACTGGAAGATTTTCCAGGGCATCTTTGGCTGATTTTATATTTTCATTTTTAACGTCTTTAATGACTTTTCCATCCCGAAGAGTTACTGTTCTGCTGCTGAAAGTGGCTATGTCTGGTTCATGAGTTACAAAAACAATTGTTCGTCCTTGTTTATTCAGGTCTTGCATTAAAGCCATGATCTCATAGGATGTTCTGGTGTCTAGATTTCCGGTAGCTTCATCGGCGAGAATCATTACAGGTTCGTTTACTAAAGCTCTGGCAATAGCTACTCTTTGCTGTTGTCCTCCGGACATTTGGTTAGGAAGGTGGTCAACCCGGCTTTCAAGCTTTACTGCGGTCAATGCATTCAAAGCTCTTGTATGGCGCTCTTCAGTAGATACTTTTGAGTTATAGAGAAGCGGAAGTTCTACATTTTCTTTTGCTGTAGTTCTTGGAAGAAGGTTATAAGACTGAAATACAAAGCCGATTTTTTGATTTCTCAGAACCGCAAGTTCATCACGGTCAAGATTCTTAATATTAACACCGTCCAGAATATAATCTCCACCAGACGGTTTATCTAGGCAGCCTACGATATTAAGCAGAGTTGATTTTCCGGAACCGCTGCTTCCCATAATAGTCACGAATTCACCTCTCTCTACTGTAAATGTGACACCTTTCAGTGCATGAACAACTTCTTCGCCCATCCTGAATTCCCTTTTCAGATCCATGATCTCCAGAATTTTTTCTGCCATGACTTTTTGTTTTTAGGTTTGCTAGTTGCTAGTTGCTAGTTGCTAGTTGCTAGTTGCTAGTTAATTTATTTAGGTTGATTGGCTAAAATTTATGTTATCTCGGTCCGCCGCCACCGCCGCTGTTCCTGTTGTTTCCACCACCTCTTCTTTGAGGCATGAATGGACTTTTAGCCTGTCCGCCAGAAGATTTTTTTGAAAGTACTTTATAGCCTGTAATGATATTGTCATTTTTATTTAATCCTGAAACAACCTGTATTTCGGTATCATTATCCATTCCGGTTTTTATCTTTTTACGGGAAATAGTGCTGTCTTTCGCAATAACCCAGACAGCAGCTTCATTTTTCTTTTCGGCTCCTTTATTTTGTTGCTTCCATTGGTCTTTTTCGTGTTTTTTACCGTTGGCAAATGGAGAATTTATTCTGTATTTTTTGATAATCAGGCTATCCGGTCTAAAGCTGGTTGCTGCTGCCGGAATTTTCATGACATTTTCTAAAACCTGCGTATAAATTGTAATATTTGCAGTCATTCCCGGCTTTAGTTTTAAGCCTGAATTATCTGCGTTGATGATGGTTGTATAATTCACCACATTCGATGAAACGGTAGGATGGAGGCGGACTTCGGAAACCTGGCCGTCAAATGTCTCATCTGGAAAAGCATCCACTGTAAATGTTGCTTTCTGACCTACTTTTACATTTCCGATATCTGCTTCATCCACTGAAGCACGTACCCTCATTTTAGTAAGATCTTTAGCAATACTAAAAAGGGTGGGGGTACTGAAACTTGACGCTACGGTTTGTCCCTCACTTACATTCCTGTTGAGTATCGTTCCGTCTATCGGGGAATAGATATTAGTAAGAGACAGGTTTTTGTTGGCTGTAGAAAGCTGGGCATTTACAGAACCTACCTGTGCTTTTGCAGCATTGTACTGATTGGTGGCATTATCATAATCTGCTTTGCTGATGGCTCCCACTTTGTACAGCTGTGACTGTCTGTTGATATTGATTTCGTTGTAAGCCAGATTACTTTTGGCATTCTGGAGATTAGCTTTGATCTGCTGTGACTGGAATTGAAGAAGATCAGGGTCTAAAGTTGCCAGCAATTGTCCCTTTTTCACGGTAGAATTAAAGTCAACGTAAATATTTTTAATAATTCCCGATACCTGAGTACCTACTGCAACAGTATCCACAGGCTGAATAGTTCCTGTAGCAGTAATGGAATTGGATAGTTCTCCCATTTCAGGTTTTACTGTTTCCAGCTGAATTTTTATTTCTTTCTCTCTGATGAAGAAAAACCAGGCTGCACCTAGAACAATGATGCCACCCACTATCCAATACAACCATTTTTTATTCTTTGTTTTCATAGCTTACTTTAGATTTATAGGGTTACCTGCGTAAAATTCATAGATCTGTTTATTGAGAACGGCAGTGTATTTAGCCTGCAGATAATTCTGAACAGACTGTATATAAAGCAATCTCTGCTGCTGAAGCTGTACATAATCAATGCTTCCGATTTTCATCTGGGCATTCACAATATCATAACTCTGTTTGCTGATGTCCATCTGTTTGTAGGCGGAATCATACTGAGATAAGGCATTCTGAAGATTGATATATGACTGTTCTACCTGCTGATTAAGGACGGTTTTAGTATTTAATAAATCAAGATTGGCTTGTTCAATAGCAATTTTAGACTTCTCAATCTGTGTTTTATAAATTCTGTTATTATAAATCGGAATTCCGAGACTTAACCCGATAGGCATATAAAAATTGTTTCCAAACTGATTAAAATAATTTCCATTGCCGTTTGAGTAATTGGTAGATATATTTCCTGTCAGGCTTAGTGTGGGCTGAATAGATGCTTTAGCCATTTTCAGATTCGTATTGGAGTTTTCTACGCTCAATTCACCATATTTTACTTCAGGACGTTGGTTTTGTGCTGTATTTTGAACATCCTCTAATGGCTTGAGCTGATCCTCTACAATAATACTGTCGGGTTTTACAATCTGAAAATCATATTGGGAAGGAAGCTGAAGGATTTGTTTTAAATTAACCGTATTAGTCCGCAGATTATTTTGAGCAGAAGTAAGATTATATTGATCCTGAGCTACCTGCGACTGAATCTGAAGATAATTTAATTTTGAAAGACTTCCTGCTTTATAGAGCTGATCTCCTTGTTTCAATTGAGTTTGCGTAGTTTTCAGAACATTTTCAAGAGAAATGATATTTTCCTGATTCATCAGAATATTCAGATAAGCCTGGGTAATATTCAGGGTAATATTATTTTCTGATTCCTGTACAGAGAGATCGGCCATTTGTAACAATAGATGTTTGGATGTTTCATTGTTTTTAATGTAATCGGCATGGTACAGGGTCATGGAAGAGCTGGCTCCGATATTTTGAGATTGCAGACCTGTCATATGAAGTCCGTCACTTCCGTTGAGGGCAAACAATCCTTGTGAAATTGTTCCACTTAGATTTGGGTATTTGGCATCTTTTGCCTGAAGAAGATCTTGTTGTGCTGAATTTTTTGAAAGCCTTAGAGAATTAATAGAAATATTATTCTCTTTTGCGTATTCAATACAACTTTCCAATGTCCAGGAGGATGGATAATTGGATGTCTGAGCAAATATTTCAAAGGCTATGCATAAGAATATCAAAAAGAAAAATTTGCGTTCCATGGTTTTATTTTTGAAAATTCATAAATATCACAGAAAAAATCAATCCAATTTAATAAAAAAAAATAATGTTTAACAAGTATTTAACCTAAAGCTTATTTTTTTACATTTAATTTTCAAAAAATTAAAAATATATTAAAAGATTCTGAATTTAAGTTTGTATATTTAAAACTTTATTCAAAAACAAGTCAAATATTTGTTGTATCTTTGCAAAAATTTTAAAATAGTTAATGAATTTATTTACGGAAACCAATTTAAGTCCTGATATCCTTAAGGCAATTGGCGAACTGGGCTACGAAAGCCCAACAGAAATCCAAAAACAGACTATCCCTTTTATTCTTTCAGATATTCGCGACTTGATCGCACTTGCGCAAACAGGGACAGGCAAGACAGCAGCGTTTTCGCTTCCGATTTTGGATATGATTGACGATACGAGTCGCAAAATCCAATTATTGGTGCTTTGTCCGACACGGGAATTATGTCTTCAGATTTCGAAGGACATAAAGAATTACTCTAAGTACATGAAGGACATCAAAACTACTGCAGTTTATGGTGGAAGTAGTATTGTAGATCAGATGAGATCTTTGAAGGATAAACCACAGATTATTGTGGGAACTCCGGGAAGAGTAATAGATCTTATCAACAGAAAAGCACTTGACTTTTCTGCGATTCATTGGTTGGTATTAGATGAAGCCGATGAAATGCTTTCTATGGGATTCAAAGACGAATTGGAAACCATTTTAAGAGAAACTCCGGAAACTAAACAAACTTTCTTATTCTCTGCAACGATGAATAAAGAAGTGGAAAGAATTTCCAAAAATTACCTTACAAAACCACACCGTATTTCAGTAGGTTCTATCAACGAAGTGAAGAAGAACATTACTCACGAATACTATGTAGTAGGGTACCGTCAGAAAAAAGAAGCATTGAAGAGATTAATTGATGCTAACCCTAATCAGTACTCTATTATCTTCTGTAGAACGAGAATGGAAACTCAGGAGGTAGCAGATTTTCTAATGCAGAACGGGTATGCAGCTGATGCTCTTCATGGTGACCTTTCTCAAGCGCAAAGAGATACGGTAATGAAGAAATTCAGATTGAAAAACATTGATATTCTTGTAGCAACAGACGTTGCAGCAAGAGGATTGGATGTAAATTCTCTTACGCACGTTATTCACTTCTCTTTACCAGATGATCCTGAAGTATTCGTTCACAGAAGCGGAAGAACAGGTAGAGCTGGAAAAGATGGTATTTCTATGGCTTTGATAAAGCCTGAAGAAAGCAGAAAACTGAAACAGATCAAATCTGCGACAAAAATTGAAATTAACGAAAAATTCATTCCTACAGGTGAAGATATTATCAAAGCTCAGGTAGGAGGTGTATTCGACAAATTATTGACGGAGCACGAGGATCTTTTCGAATTTGATGACAGCCTGATTCCGGATCTAAGCAAATTTACAAAAGAAGAATTGGTGCACCAGTTGCTACAGTTCCAATTGAAAGACCTTGCTTTATATTACAAAGACAAGCACGATCTTACTGAGCAGAAATTGAGCAGCAGAGATGATGATTACTCAAGAAGAGACCGTGGTCGTGATAGAGACAGAGATAGAGGTCGTGATAGAGATAACAGAGACAGCAGAGACAGAGATCGCGGAAGAGATAGAGACCGTGGTGGAAAACCAAGAAGAAAAGATGAGAGCATGGTAAGGTTCTTCTTTAATCTTGGGAAAAAAGACCACTTGAAAAAGCTTGATGTTTTAGATATTATCAATAAAGCTACTGATGATGGAAAAAGCAAGAAAAGAGCTGAAATCGGAGATATCGAAATCTTAGAGAAATTCTCTTTCTTCGAAGTTGAAAAATCGTTTAAAGACAATGTCTTGAGCAATATTCAATCTATGAAGTTCAAAGGAAAAGATATGAGAGCTGAAGTAGCTAACTAATCTTATCAATTACTATATAAAACCGGCTTTGATGCCGGTTTTTTTATTTGATAATCAGGAGGTAAGCGAATGTTAACAAAACTTAATGTCATATAGTTTCACGTGCAATCCTTTTTTAGGAAATTTGCACACGAATTATAAATACTAAAAAATGGGAATTGGTAATATTTTCCACGCTTTTCAACCAAAAGATAAAATCTTCTTTGTACTTTTCGAAAAAGTAACTGAAAATCTAGTTGCAATGTCAGAAGATTTCAACACAGGAATCAAAGATTTCGATCTTAATGACGATTCAATGTTGAAGAAAATGAGTGACTTCGAACACAAGAATGATGAACTTACTCACGAAATTTTCGTAGAATTAGGGAAAAACTTCATTACACCTTTTGACCGTGAGGATATCCACACATTGGCAACAGGACTGGATGATATCGCTGATTATATCTACGCTTCCACAAAATATATCTTCCTGTACAAATCACCGGAGATGAAGGCTTACTCAGACTTCTCTTTATTGATCCACAAAGCATGTCTTGAAATTCAGAATGCTATGAAAAACCTTAAAGGGTTCAAAAACATGGAACAGGTAAAAGAAGCTTGTATCAAAGTAAATTCTATCGAAAATATTGCTGATGATTTGTTGTCAAATTCTATGGTAGAATTATTCGAAACAAATGATGCGATAAACATTATTAAAGTTTCATCTGTACTTAATTATCTTGAAATAGTAACTGACAAAGCAGAAGATGTTGCCAATACAATTGAGAACATCATGATTAAATACGCATAATTAATAATTATAATTAACAAATGGAATTTCCTATTTTACTTATAGTTATTATTGCTTTGGCTTTGGTTTTCGACTACATTAATGGTTTCCATGATGCTGCCAATTCAATTGCGACTATTGTTTCTACAAAAGTTTTAACTCCATTCCAGGCTGTACTTTGGGCAGCACTTTGGAACTTTGCAGCATTCTTTATTGCCGCTTATATTATTGGAGAATTCAAAATTGGTAATACAATTGCCAAAACTGTTAACGAGAATTTTATTACCCTCGAAGTTATATTTTCAGGTTTGGTTGCGGCCATTGCCTGGAATCTTTTAACTTGGTGGTTTGGTATTCCTTCATCATCTTCACATACGCTGATCGGAGGTTTCATTGGAGCGGCTTTGATGCACGCTTTTATGTTGGATTTTCATGATGTTGCTGCAACTCAGCCAAACTTAGGAACTTGGGATATGCTTAAAACAGCAGCCAGCCAGGTTACTCATCAGAGTGTAGTGAAATTTGATAAAGTAATTCCTATCTTCCTGTTCATTTTCATGGCACCGATCATAGGGATGATTATCTCGATCATTATTACATTAATTATTGTTCACCTTTATAAAAGATCAAACCCATACAAAGCTGATAAATCTTTCAAAAGATTACAGCTGGCCTCTTCAGCATTATTTAGTTTAGGTCACGGCTTAAACGATGCTCAGAAGGTAATGGGGATCATTGGAGCAGCAGTTATTTATTATCATGTTAATATGCTTCAGGATGCTGAATATTTAAATATTGCATCTGCAGGACGTTTTGACTATTTTGCACAGCATTATATCTGGGTGCCTTTGGTTTCGTTTATTGCAATTGCTTTAGGTACAATGAGCGGTGGTTGGAAGATCATCAAAACAATGGGTACTAAAATTACAAAAGTAACTTCATTAGAAGGGGTAAGTGCTGAAACTGCAGGAGCTATTACTTTATTCATAACAGATCACTTTGGTATTCCTGTTTCTACAACACATACAATTACAGGTTCTATCATTGGGGTTGGTCTTACAAAAAGAGTTTCTGCTGTAAGATGGGGAATCACAGTAAGTCTTCTTTGGGCTTGGATTTTAACTATTCCAATCTCTGCAATTGTTGCAGGTGCTACTTATCTTGTAGTCTCTTTCTTATCATAAGAAAAATTAAAATATTTATATAAACTTTGTCCGTTTGGGCAAAGTTTTTTGTTTTATAAAGCCTCGAAAAATCGTATTTTTGTTCAAATTAAAAGATTTTATGGAATTTTTAGACAGATACCAGCAGATTGTTGCAGACGCCATCACTAAATATACTTTTAAAGATAAACCTTCGGAGCTGTATGACCCGATGAATTATATTATTTCCCATGGTGGAAAGCGTCTTCGTCCTATTATGGTACTAATGGCTTGTGAGATGTTCGGCGGAGATCTTAAACAGGCTATTAAGCCGGCATTGGCTATCGAGTTTTTCCATAATTTCACGCTGATTCATGATGATATTATGGATGAAGCTCCTTTAAGAAGAAATAAACCTACCATTCATACTTTACACGGTCTTAATGTGGGTATTCTTTCCGGAGACGGACTGATGCTTAAAGCCTATAAGTTTTTTGAGGATCTTGAACCTGAAATCTTTAAAGCATGTATCAGAATATTTACACACACCGGACTTCTGCTTTGTGAAGGACAACAGTATGATATCAACTTTGAAACTCAGAAAGACGTTACTTTTGATGACTATATCAGAATGATTACTTATAAAACAGGGGTTTTGAGTGCTTCTTCATTTGAGATCGGAGCTTTGATAGCAAGAGCAGATTTTAAAGATGCCAAAGCTATTTTCAATTTCGGAAAACATATCGGAATTGCATTCCAGATTATGGATGATTATCTTGATGTATTCGGTGATCAGGCACAGTTTGGAAAAAAACATGCAGGAGATATTTACGAAAACAAGAAAACCGTACTGTATTTGTTAGCAAGAGAACATGCTACTGATGAAGAAAGAAAAGAACTGGACTACTGGTATTCTAAAAAGACGGAAAACGTTGATAAAGTTTACGGAGTAGAAAAGATATTCAGAAGAACAAAAGTGGATGAAAAAGCCTTACGTCTGATTGAAAAACATAATGAAATTGGACAAAGCTATCTTCAGAAAATAGATGTTCCTGAAGAAAAGAAAAAACCTTTTATCGAACTGGCAAATTATTTGTTGAGAAGAGAGAGTTAATATAGGCAGCAGAAGGTAGGTAGCAGGTAACAGCAATTTACCTGCTATCTGTTTCCTGCCACCTAATACCTGTACAATGAAATTCAGAACAGAAGTTGATATTCCTGCATCAGATAAGAAAATTGAGATTGAAGATAAAATATTTTCAATAGGCTCATGTTTTGCCTCTGAGATGACTGATTTACTTCAGGATGGACAACTTCAAACCCTTAATAATCCTTTTGGGACGATTTTTAATCCTTTTTCCATCAACAGCGCAATCAATAGATTACATGATTCTGCGTTTTATGAAGAGGAAGAACTGATTACCTACAATGAAGAATATATTTCTCTGGATCACCACACCAGTTTTGATACCCGCTATATTCATCAGACCTTAGACAAAATAAATGGAGCAATCGAAGCCGGAAATGCCTTTCTTCAGGAAGCTGACTGGATCATTATAACCTACGGTTCCTCATTTATCTATGAATTTCTTCCTAAGAACAAGCTGGTGGCCAACTGTCACAAAATTCCACAGAAGTTTTTTGAGAAAAGATTACTTTCCCATCAGGAGCTAACGAGCTCGATTTACCAGACTATTCTTGATCTTAAAGACATCTGTAAAGAAGGAGTTCAGATCCTGTTTACTGTTTCACCCGTAAGACATACCAAGGATGGAATGGTAGAAAATCAATTGAGTAAATCCAAATTAATTACAGCCATTCACGAATCTATTTCTCTCTTTGAAGACTGCCATTATTTGCCGGTCTATGAAATTTTGATGGATGATCTCCGCGATTATCGTTTTTATAAAGAAGATATGATTCATCCCAGCACACAGGCGGTTAATTATATTTTTGAGAAGTTTGGGAATGCCTATTTTTCAGGAGATACTCAGGGTTTTATTAAAGAGAACTTTAAGATTATCAGAGCCTTGGAACATAAGACCAGCGACAAGAAAGATCCTAAGTTTATAGAATTCCGGGAGAAATTAGACCAAAGAATTGAAGTGCAGCGTAAAAAGGTAAAACATAAAATATTTTAAATGCTCGATTTCACCAGAATTGACTATCTGAAAAGTGGGAATGAAAGACAGAAAAGGGCGTATGAAGTTCTTGCAAAACATCAGATTTTTGAAAAATTAAGGGAATATTCGCCCATTTTAGCGGGAACCATTCCTATTGAAATTGATATTGAAGGAAGTGATCTGGATATTATTTTTGAGGTTGATTTAAGATTTGAAGAGGACTTTCTGGATGATTTGATGTTTAGCAGATTTATTCCTCATGATGTAGACGTTGAACATCCTATCATAAACGGTGAAAAATGTATTACATTAAATTTTATGCTGGAAGAATTTCCCATTGAGATTTTCGCTCAGAATAAGCCTACAATAGAGCAAAACGCTTACCTTCATATGATTGCTGAATACAAAATATTACAGGAAAAAGGAGAAAAATTTAAACAGAAAATAATAGAACTTAAAAAAGAGGGAATAAAAACTGAGCCGGCTTTCGGAATATTGCTGGGACTTGAAAATCCCTATGAAGATCTGTTAAAATACTAAGAAAAATGATTGACACACATACACATTTATACGCAGAAGAATTTGATGAAGATAGAAAAGAAGCTATTCAGAGAGCTTTAGACAAAGGAATTACAGAATTCTATCTTCCTGCAATTGATTCCGAATCTCATGAGAAGATGCTGCAGTTGGAAACAGAATATCCGGGACAAATTTTTTCAATGATGGGATTACATCCTTGCTATGTAAAACAGGAATCTTGGGAAAAAGAACTTGAAATTGTAAAAAAATATCTTGATCAGAGACCTTTTCCTGCAATAGGAGAGATCGGAATCGACTTGTATTGGGATAAAACAACGCTGGATATTCAGGTGAAAGCCTTCGAACAGCAGATTGACTGGGCGATAGAAAAAGATCTTCCCATTGTGATTCATACAAGAGATAGCTTTGATGAGACATTTGATGTATTGGAAAGAAAAAAACATCCGAAGCTGAGAGGTATTTTCCATTGTTTTTCTGGAAACCTGGAGCAGGCACAGCATGCTATAGGCCTTAATTTCATTTTAGGAATCGGTGGAGTAGTAACCTTTAAAAACGGGAAAATAGACCAGTTTCTGAATGAAATTCCCCTGGATAAAATTGTTCTGGAAACAGACTCTCCTTATCTTGCTCCCGTTCCGCACAGAGGAAAAAGAAATGAAAGCTCCTATCTTGACCTGGTAGCTGGTAAACTTGTGGATATCTATGGGAAAGATTTATCTGAGATAGACTGTATCACTACAGAAAATGCAAAGAATCTTTTTCAATCATAAAAGTTCTCAACTTTAAGATAAATAAAAACCCTTTTCAATTTGAAAAGGGTTTTGTTTTTATTTCTTTCTGGTGAAATTCTTGTTTTTAGGCTTTTTAAACCCGGCCGTAGCTCCCGCTGATGGCTTTTTATTAGGTCTGGAGTTACTATTACCAGATGTTTTAGGTCTATCACCGCCTGAAGAAGCAGGTCTGTTATTAGAATCCCTTTTCTGAGCAATCAAATTATCAGTATGGAACGGATGTTCTTTGATCACAGGAATTTTCTTTCCAATCAGTTTTTCAGTATTCTTTAGATTTAAAAGATCAAGTCCGTCTACAAAAGAGATAGAATTACCTTCAGCTCCGGCTCTTCCTGTTCTTCCAATTCTATGTACATACGTTTCCGAAACATCAGAAAGCTCAAAATTGATCACAAATTTCAATTCGTCAATGTCAATCCCTCTTGCAGCAATATCTGTGGCAACAAGAATTCTTGTTTTTCCGGATTTAAAGTTGTTTAAAGCATTTTGTCTCGCATTCTGAGATTTATTACCGTGAATGGCCTCAGCAGAAATGTTATCTTTCTGAAGCTTTCTTGCAATTTTATCAGCACCATGTTTCGTTCTTGAAAATACCAGTACCGAATCTGAAATGTCATTTTCAAGAATGTGGGTCAATAGATCCAGTTTATTTTCTTTTTCAACAAAATAAACCGACTGTTTGATGGTATCTGCTGTAGAAGAAACCGGAGTTACCTCTACTTTTACAGGATTATTAAGGATAGAATTGGCCAGTTTCTGGATTTCTCCCGGCATTGTTGCGGAGAAAAATAAAGTCTGTCTTCTCTGTGGTAAAAGCTTAATGATTCTTTTTACGTCGTGTACAAACCCCATGTCAAGCATTCTGTCTGCTTCATCAAGAACAAATATTTCAAGATTTTTTAAGCTGACGATGCCTTGGGCAATAAAATCAAGAAGTCTTCCTGGTGTTGCAACAAGAATATCAATTCCTTTTCTCAGAGCAGCTTCCTGATTCCCTTGTTTTACCCCTCCAAAGATAACAAGTTGCTTTAATGGAAGGTACTTACCATAGGCATTGATGTTTTCTTCAATTTGAATTGCCAATTCTCTGGTAGGTGTAAGGATTAACGCTTTTATATGTTTATTGGGAACTTTATTTTTGGATAAATTCTGTAGAATAGGAATAGAAAAAGCAGCAGTCTTTCCTGTTCCCGTCTGTGCACAGCCTAAAAAGTCTCTGCCTTCTAGGATATCAGGAATAGATCTTTCCTGGATAGGAGTAGGAGTCGTGTATCCCTGCTCCTGGATTGCTTTTGCAATAGGTTCTATTAAGTTTAAGTCTGTAAAATTCAAATGAATTATTTTAAAATTTAAATAAAAATTCCTTCAGTCTGAAAGAATTACATTCTGCAAAGGTAGTCTAAATATTTTTAAGTATCTTATTCCACTTTTTTAGACTTATGTAACTATTGAAAAACAGAAATGGCCACCCGAATATGAGCCGCCATTTATTTCTATTAAAAGTCTGAAGTTTATTTAAACCTATATCCTACACCCGCCTGCAGAAATCCAATTTTTATAGGAACTGAATTGCTTTTATTCATTTCTATAAAATTGAAATGGTATCTGGCATCAACAAAAAATTTCTCATTGAGCTTGTATTCAGCGCCAAGGAAAGGAAATAAACTCAAGGTTTTTACAGATTCGTAATTGTGGGTTTGGATCTCACCAAAAGGAGTATTCATTTTTACTTTGGATGATATGTTAAACCCTAAGTTCATTCCTACAGATGCAGATAGCTCTGGAACAATATAATATTTTACTGAAATAGGAACCTGTATCTGATTGAATTTGTAATCAAAGTTGATATTCCCCGTGTTTACCACCTCGTTGCCTACCAGTTCGTACCAAGGATAAGCATCTTTACCACCCAGTTGAGTGTACAGTAATTCAGCCTGCAAACCCAATTTAGAAGATAAAGGTTGTTCTGCTACGATACCTGCATAGAAATAGGATTTTGAATCCAGCTCAGTTCCAAAAAATTTCATATTGGATAAGGAATATCCTCCCTTTACACCAAAGCTCATAGATGCCGGATCTTTTGTGTTTTGTTGTGCATTAAATATTGCTGAGAAAGCAAATGCTGCAATGAAAAAAATGTGCTTCTTCATATTTATTTTAAATGGTTAATAGTTTACAAAAAAAATAATTCCTCCAAATGAAGGAATTACTGTTGCAAAGATAATTTAAATATTTTTTTAGTGAAACTATTTCACTTTACTCCATTGCTGATTTTTTCTTAAGTTTTCAAAAAACTGATACACTTCTGAAAGTTTTTCACTTCCGTGTTTTCCGTAATCTTCAATATTTTTTGAAGTTCCGTCAGCGAATTTGATTCTTAAATAAGAAGTGGGAAGATCGGTGATATTTTTCTCACCATACTTGTCGTTTAAGCTTTTTACATTGAGCCCGTCTAGCAAACTGATTAATTTATTGTAATCCTCTTCTTTGATTGTTCCTTTGAAAGTTCCTTCACGAGGCTTGGAAAATTCATCTTTTGAAGGTTTATCATTAAAATTAAAATGTTCTGCTTCAAAAACAGCCGTTCTGTCCGGGCTGATTGTCATTTTAAATACAGGACAGAATCCAAAACAGGGAGTAGCCTCATATTCAATGGTAGAATATTGGGAGTTTACTTTCTGAGAAGTACAGGAAAATAAAAATACAAATGCACAAAGGCCCAGTAAATATTTCATAGTTTTTTCAATTTCGGATGGTCTCCCAATAATTGTTCCAAAAGCTGCAATCTTCTTTTGTTTTTATGTTAAATATAAAATAGAAAACCTGTTTAAATTTTTATTTTGTTGAAATGATGAATCTTGACTATACTTTATTTCTTAATGATTTAAAATATTGAATGGAAGAAAAAAATGAAGACAGCCTCAGGTTCTCCTGAGGCTGTCTTTTATATTGCAGTTTCATTTTATAAAAAATATAACTGATAAATCTATGTTTTTCTATCCGTGTAATTGCTTCCAGATAGCATCTTTCAGCTCCATAAGACCTTCTCCGGTAACCCCTGAGAAGAATAAAGGCTGCTTATTTTCAGGAAATTCTGCTGCAATTTCCTTTTTCAGTTCATCATCCAAAAGGTCAGATTTTGAAACGGAAATAATTAAATCCTTATCCATAAGTTCAGGATTATATTCCTTCAGTTCATTTTCCAGAATTTTGAATTCCTGGAAGTGATTTTCAGAATCAGAAGGAATTAAAAATAACAAGATAGAGTTTCTTTCAATATGTCTCAGGAATCTGTGTCCTAATCCTTTTCCTTCTGCTGCTCCTTCAATAATTCCTGGAATATCAGCCATTACAAAAGATTTGTAATTTCTGTAATCCACGATTCCAAGGTTAGGAGTCAGGGTGGTAAAGGCGTAATTAGCAATTTTTGGTTTTGCTGCAGAAACAGATGCTAAAAGTGTAGATTTTCCGGCATTTGGAAACCCAACAAGGCCTACATCAGCCAAAATTTTAAGTTCGAAGACAACATAGCCTTCCTCACCATCCATTCCGGGTTGAGCATATCTAGGAGTCTGATTGGTAGAAGATTTGAAGTGTTCGTTTCCTTTTCCACCTTTTCCACCTTGCATCAGGATAATTTCCTGTTTGTCTTCAAGGATTTCTCCGATAATTTCACCTTCTTCATTTTTAGCAATACTCCCAATAGGAACATCGATATAAATATCAGAACCGTCAGCTCCGGTCAGCTGGTTTTTTGCTCCGTTTTCACCTCGTTCTGCTTTTATGTGACGGGTGTATCGAAGTGGAAGTAAAGTCCATTCCTGAGCATTTCCTCTCATAATGACGTGTCCGCCACGACCTCCGTCACCTCCGTCAGGACCTCCTTTAGGAATATACTTTTCACGGCGAAGGTGGGCAGAACCAGCACCTCCGTGTCCGCTTTTACAATGGATTTTTACGTAATCTACAAAGTTAGACATATAGTTTGTGTTGCGAGTTGCGAGCACGGAACGAAATTTCGTATCCTGCACCCATATCTCGATTATTTAATTTTCTCTACCTCAGCGAAAAGTTTTTGGGAAATCTCATCAATTTCTCCAACACCGTTTACCTCTACATATTTACCCTGCTGCTTATAAAGCTCGGCAACTTCTGCTGTTTTAGTATAATATTCTTTAATTCTGTTTTCGATGATCTCTACATTGCTGTCGTCTGATCTTCCGCTGGTTTCGCCTCTTTTCAGAAGTCTTTCAACCAAAATTGTGTCCTCTACTACCAATGAAAGACAGATGTCTATCTTATCATTCAGTACTTCTTTAACGATGGTTTCCAAAGCTTCTGTCTGAGCAGTTGTTCTTGGATATCCGTCAAAAATAAAACCGTTGGTATCAGTAGGTTTTTTGACCTCATCGATCAGCATATCTGTTGTTACCTGATCCGGAACCAATTCTCCCTTATCGATGTATGACTTAGCCAGTTTTCCAAGTTCAGTGTCATTTTTCATATTATATCTGAAAAGATCACCTGTTGAAACCTGTTTTAAATTGAATTTCTCGATTAGATTCTGAGCTTGTGTTCCTTTTCCACTTCCTGGAGGGCCGAACAGAACAATGTTTATCATAATTTTGATACGCTTTCAGCAATTGACATTCGCTTTTGGCAGTTTGCTCTTTGCTTTCAGCTTTTTTAAGTTATTATTAAATTTATTTCTTTATATAATTTTTAAGCTAAAAGCTATCAGCTAATAGCCAACAGCGTTTAATGGTTGATTTGTCCTTCTGCCAGTTGATATAAATTAGGTAGGTTTCTTCCCAATTCATCATAATCAAGTCCGTATCCAAGTACAAATTTGTTTGGAATTTCTTTTCCAATATAATCCAGTTTGAAATCTTTCTTGTAAATCTCAGGTTTCAGTAAGAAACTAGCCAGTTTTACAGATTTAGGACGTTGTGTTTCTTTAAAATATTTGAAAAGACTTTCAACAGTATTTCCTGTATCTACGATATCTTCCACAAGAATAATGTGACGGTCTTTCACTTCTTTAGTAAGCTCCATTTTCTGATAAACAATCCCTGTAGATTCTGTTCCTACATAAGAACTCATTTGAATGAAGGCAATTTCACATTCCCCCGGGTAATATTTTAAAAGATCTGAGAAGAACATGACCACCCCATTTAAAACGCCAATGAAAACAGGTACTTCATCTTTGTAATCTTCATAAATTCTTAACGCTGTCTCTTTTACAATTTCCTGAATTTCGGCATCCTTTAAATAAGGAACGAAAGTTTTGTCGTGAACTTTAATGCTTTCCATAAAATTTTTAGTAGGAGGCAAAGTTACGGATTTTTGATTAAAATACTTTCCTGTTTTTATTAGTTTGAAAGTTTGATGGTTTCAGAATGGCAGATTTAGGTATCATGATGAAGGCTGTTTAAATCAGAATAAGTATAAAGCATTAAACGATATAGGAACGTGTAGCCTCAAAAAAATGAATTCTTTGAAAGATAGTAAAGGTCTGCTGTTTGATATGCAGAAGGAAAAAGAGATGATAAATGTCTTGATAATTTATAAAAAAATAAATATTCCGGAAAATGAGTACCTTTGTACTTTCAAAACCCAAAATACAGACATGTAGGATAGTATTTCTTTCAGATTCAATAAAACAGTAGCTAAAATGTTACTGGTGTTTAACCATTATTAAGAAAGAAATCATGATTTTACTGCAAAATATATCCTTTGGGTTTCCGGGAGGAGATCTTCTATTTAATTATACCAATTTAACAATACCTTCTCACACCAAATCTGCTTTGGTGGGAAGCAACGGCATGGGGAAATCAACCCTGCTGAAAATTATCGCAGGCGAAATACAGCCTTTAAGCGGAAATAGTACTATTTCGGGACCTGTTTTTTATGTTCCACAGATGTTTGGGAATTGTAATGATCTTACCATTGCTGAATGTCTGAGAATAGACCAGAAACTGAATGCGCTCCAAAAAATAACCAATGGGGAAGTAGATGAAATTTATTTTGAAATTCTCAATGACGACTGGGAAATTGAAGAGCGTTGCCGACAGGCATTGGAGCATTGGGGACTTGACAATTTTGAATTGACTCAAAAGCTGGAAGGCTTAAGCGGTGGTCAGAAAACCAAGGTTTTTCTTGCCGGAATTCAGATCAATCAGCCTGATATCATTATATTGGATGAACCTACCAATCATCTGGATCTTAAGGGAAGAAAGTTACTGTATGATCTGATTGATAAAACAGATGCAACAGTGGTTATTGTAAGCCACGACCGAACTTTGCTTAATCTTATTGATACCCTGTTCGAACTAAGTAATCAGGGAATTGCCACGTATGGCGGGAATTATGATTTTTATGCAGCACAAAAAGAAGTGGAGGAAGAAGCTTTGCATAATGATATTCACGCGAAAGAACGAGCCCTGAAAAAAGCGAAGGAGAAAGAAAGAGAAACTTTAGAACGCAAGCAGAAACTGGATGCAAAAGGAAAGAACAAACAGGAAAAATCCGGGGTTGCTCGGATTATGATGAACACTCTTCGGAATAATGCTGAAAAAAATAGCTCAAAGCTGAAAAGTGTTCATGCAGAGAAAATCAGTGGAATTTCAGAGGGTTTGAGAGATCTGCGCTCCTCTGTAAAGAATTCTGAGCAGATGAAGGTGAATTTCAATGATTCCAATCTGCATTCAGGAAAGATTTTAATGACGGCTGAAGATATAAACTTCAATTATGGGAATGGAAATCTGTGGAAAGAAAATCTCAATATTGATATCCGAAGTGGAGAAAGAATCTCAATCAAAGGTTCGAATGGCTCAGGAAAAACCACTCTCATAAAGCTTCTGCTGGGAAATACCGAACCTTCCGAAGGGAAAATAGACAGAGCAGAGTTTAACAGCATTTATATTGATCAGGAATATTCTCTGATTGATAATGACTCTACTCTTTATGATTTTGTCCAGACCTTTAATGATAATGAGCTGCAGGAATTTGAGGTGAAAACATTACTGTCCAGATTTTTGTTTGGTAAAGATACCTGGGATAAAAAATGTGGTATGCTGAGTGGAGGCGAGCGTTTGCGGTTGCTTCTCTGCGGACTTTCTATTAGTAATAAAGCTCCGGATATCATAATCCTTGATGAACCAACGAATAACCTTGATCTTCAGAATGTGGAAATTCTCACCCATTCCATTAAAGATTATCAGGGAATGCTGTTAGTTATTTCCCATGATAAAATTTTTCTGGAGGAGATTGGGATTGATCGGGAATTGATGCTTAGCTAAGAGATTTTTTATAATGTATAGTGTGGGAAATATTCAATAGAGACGGGCTTCAGCCCGTCTTTTAATATCAGTGAAAATCCATTGGCTTCAGCCAAAACTTATAAAACAAAATCCCGGAATCATTATCCGGGATTTTTATATGAAAAGAATTATTTCTTTGTCTTCTTAATCGCATCCAAATAAATCTTCTTGATACTGTTTTTCTCTTCTTTCTCACTGATATCTTCAAGAGCTGGAAGCAGGGTAGAGTTGTGTGGGGTTTTCAGTTTTAAAATTTCGCCCAATGCAAATGCTGCGCTCCAACGTACCACAGTTCCTTCATGTTTTGTATTCCCCAAAAGGTTGCCAATTGTCTGATCCAGATTTTCTGTGAACAAATGAGCGGTGTTACCTATTACTTTGGCACTTTCCCATTTTATTCTCGGTGCTTTTTCGGTAAGCGTTTGGGTGACAAATGAAAATACGGTTTCATCCGCAAGGCTAGCATTCTGTTTTGTTGCATATTCTATTGCTTCAATGCAGGTTGCTTTTACGGGATCTTTGGATTTTTCAGCGAAAGCAATCAGTTCATCAACAGGTAAGGAAGTGTCGATAATCCACTTACTAATGATCTCAACTTTTTCTTTTGATTTTACTGCCTTATCTTTTATAAGTTCTTCTAGAGTCACGGTGATTGATTTTATTTTTTCAGTGTTCTAAAATAACAATTCTTCTGAAAGTAACATAACCTTTGTCATTGCGAGCAAAGCGAAGCAATCTCTATTTAGCCTGTAAGTTTCCCTGTTTTATTGTATTCAGAACAATATTCATCTTTTGAGACAGATCATAATCACCTGAAAGTTCTATCAAAGGGATATTCATCTCAGATAACCATTCAAGGTGGGCTTTTAATGTTCTGTTGGCAATACCTGTGTTGTGATCATAATCTTTAGCCCAACCCATAAACTCCTGGAATTTTTTTACTCTTTCCGGATTGATGATAATTTCATCACCATACCTTTCATGCTCCCTTTTTCGCAGCCTTTGCAATCTTACGTCAGGAGGGAGATAGAGGAAAATAATCAGGTCAAATTCAGGAAATATATTTTCACCCCAATGAATGATTGAACCTCCAAAAATCCAGTTTTCAGCAGCATGAAGAGTGTCCGAAACGGTTGAATTTCTTATTTCAGGGTTTTGTCTTTCTGTAAAAGGAATTGGTGTTGGAAGCCAGAAAAAATCATCACTGTCGAAATATTCAAGATTGAGTTCCTCAGACAATGCTTTTCCTAAAGTGGTAACCCCGGAACCTGAAGCTCCGAAAATGTGTATTCTCATGACTTTATTAGTTTATGAATCTGCGAGAGTTTTTAATTCTTTAATATCCAATGATAGATTTCATTCAGTACCTCTTCCCGTATTTCTTCATTAAGAATCTCATGGCGCATCTCTGGATAAATTTTTACATCAACATTTTGGAAACCATCAGCTTTTAAATGGTCAACAGTATGCATAACCCCTTTTCCAAAATCACCAATCGGATCATTTTGCCCGCTTACAAAAAGGAAGGGAAAAGATTGGGAAATAGAAGCAGCCCAGTTTCTTGCTGTAGCCCTTTTATAAATGGTAAATAAAGTATAAAAAGCATTATGGGTAAATGGAATTCCACAAAGTTCATCCTGTTCAAAGGCTTTTCTGTTGTTAGGATTTACACTGAGCCAGCTGGTATCGCTGAAATCTTTATCCTTTTTAAAATGTTTGTTATTAACGTTTGTGAAAACAGAATTCAAAAAAGTACGGTGACGAGGTGCAATAGCTGTAGCTAATAACAAATAACCTCTTAACAAGTCAATTCCTGGTAAAGGTCCGCCGGTTCCTGTAATGATAGCTCCTGCAAACTTACTGCTTGCCTTTTGAAGAAGACAACGGGTAATAAAAGATCCCATCGAATGTCCTAAAATAAAATGCGGAACATCCGGATATTGCTTTGCAAGATAATCAGCCATCATTTCTGCATCGGCTACAAGCCTTTCATCCGGTTTTTCAAGCTGGAAGAAACCAATGTCCTTTTTCTCTTTCACCGATTTTCCATGTCCCAAATGATCATAAGTCAATACAGCAATTCCATGACTGGCAAAATATTCTGCAATCTCAGCATATCTTCCGCTGTGTTCCTGCATGCCATGAACAATTAATAAGGTAGCTTTTATTGTTTCGGGCGAAAATAGAGTGTAATAAAGTTGGGATTCGCTGTTTATATTTGATGGTAAGTATGCTGATGTTTTGGATAATGGCATAGGAACTTGTTTAGATGCTAATCAAAGATAGGGAATAAAAAAGGTTTTGAATGAACAGAAACTATTCCTCTTTTTTAATTGATATTGCCCATAATCTTTTATCCAGATTATATTTCTTTTCTACACTTAAATTTGTAATGGTCCAACCAAAATCAGTCTGGCTTTTATCCATGAGACATAATGTATAAATCTTATCTTTTTCAAAAAAGTGATCTCCATAAAACTCAGGACATTTTACGATAATAGGAATTTTTTTATCTGGGTAGTTATTTATATTTGAATTAATAATTTCAAACTCTATCATAGTAGCATAAGCAATATATCCACAACCAGGAGGAAGAGAAATATCATTTACTATTTTTCCGGTCAGTTTATATTTTCGGCTTTCAATTCTGTTGGGTGGAAAACTCAAAGGAATAATCAGAGAAAATATAAAAATAGATAAACATGTGCTTTTCATTCGAAATTAAAATTTTAGATTAAGCCATTTTATTAAGTATAAAATCACTAAGATTACAAAACAATTATTTATTGATAACGGACAAATAATTTAGAATTTCAAAATGTGGAAATTCTGACGAATTCTACTAAAGATTATCATGGAACTTTGGTGGTGATTTCGCATGATGGGGTATTTTTGGAGGAGATTGAAGCAATAAATAGATTTATAGTATTTCAATAGAAAATCAATTTAAATAAACTCCATAAAACTGCCAATAAAGATGTTGTAAAAATCAATTTTGGGAAGTAACTATTTATTAAATTGTTGTTTTTTAGATGTTTATTTCCTATCACTAATTTGCTTTCAGTCTTTTCCAGTAATTCTGAAAAATAGTTAATAGAGCTGAAATTATCTTCTACTTGATTCTGTAAGTTTGTAATCTCATTTTTTAAAACTTCTAATTTAGCATTTTTTATATTTTCATTTATTTCCTCGTCATGAATATTGATTGCTTGATTTGTAATTCTAGTAATATCATTTTTATATTGTAAAATAAATAAAGAATAATATTTTATCTTTTCTTTAGCTTCATTTATTATTAAATCAACTTGTTGTGGCATTTTAAAATTTAAATTATCAAAACTTAAAAGATAATAAAAGCGTATAAAATAATAAGAGTTAATTACAAAAAGGATATAAGAAATATATTCTTTTTGTATCTCTATTTTAAGACCATTAAATTCTATTTCTGATATTGAAATTATATTCGTACTAAGAAGAATAACTATAGTAGAAATCCAAATTAGATAGTTTCCTAAAGTTTGTGTTTCAGTATGAATGAAGTTTATATAATTATAATCAATTGAATTTAAATTTTTTTCAATATTTTTATTACTAGAATTATTCATATTTATCTATTAAATATTTTAAATAGAAAAGGATTTTCATACAGCTTGTATTCTGGAAATTTTCCGGATTCTACTAAACTTTCTAAAACTGTTACATTTTCTTTGTTTAGATAGGTATCTAATGCTGACCATAAATAAATTGACGTTTTATAATATTGTACTAAATTATATCTAAGAACATCTTGGAAAATGTCCTGATGATCAATTTTAAATAAATTACCCATTAATTTGTACATTTTATCTTCGGGAATTTTAATACCTGTAGTAAAGCTATTTTCAAGTTGTTTTACATAGATAATGTTTTTGAAAATTTCAATATTCTCAATATCTTTTTCTGTGTTTAGAAGAAAAAAATCTCCTAATTCTGTTGTGAAGAAACAATAGTCATATTTAATTTTAGCCATTTTATATATTTTTAGTATTCATGGATTTCAAATATAAAAATAATATTTCAACCCCATGATTTTCACCCCACCCCAAAATAAAATCCCCCTCAAATTTGCCCACCCAATTTTTTAAAAGTAATTTTGCACGAATCTAAAAACAAAAGTAAAATATGTCAACTTATGTAGTTGTAGGTCTTCAGTACGGAGATGAAGGCAAAGGAAAAATCACGGATGTTTTATCGGCTAAATCGGACTATGTAGTACGTTTCCAGGGTGGAGACAACGCTGGTCACACGGTTTATGTGGGTGAAGAAAAATTCGTTTTGCACCTTCTTCCTTCAGGAGTTCTTCAATGCAAAGGGAAATGTATCATTGCGAATGGAGTAGTGGTAAACCCTAAGTCTTTTATTAGAGAAGTTGGTCAGATTGAGAGCAAAGGCTTGAGAACAGATCATATCTTTATCAGCAGAAGAGCGCATGTAATCATGCCTTACCACATCCTTTTGGATACTTACCGTGAAGAGGAACACGGAGGAACTCAGATCGGAACTACCAAAAAAGGAATCGGACCTTGTTATGAAGATAAAATTGCAAGAGTCGGGATCAGAATGGTAGACCTTTTAAATCCTGAAATTTTAAGAGATAAAATTGAGAAAAACTTAAAAGTTAAAAATTCTCTTTTTGAAAAATATTACGGAAAACCAACTCTAGACGTTGAAGAAATCTATAACGAATATTTAGAGATCGGAAAACAACTTCAGGACAGAATCGTTGATACTGAATTAGAATTGAACGAAGCAATCAGAGATGGTAAAAACGTTTTATTCGAAGGAGCTCAGGCGTTAATGCTTGATATCGACTTCGGAACGTATCCATACGTAACTTCATCTTCTCCATCTACAGGAGGTGTTTGTTCAGGAGCTGGTGTACCACCAACTTCACTTCAGAACTTAATCGGAGTAGCGAAAGCATACTGTACAAGAGTAGGAAACGGACCTTTCCCTTCTGAATTAGATAACGAACTGGGTGAAAAAATCAGACAGATTGGTGGTGAATTCGGAGCAACTACAGGAAGACCAAGAAGAACAGGCTGGTTAGACCTTGTTTCTTTAAAGCATGCTTGTATGATCAACGGGATCAACAATCTTGTGATCACTAAGCTTGACGTTCTTACAGGAATTGAAAACCTGAAAGTAGTAACCCACTACAAAACTGAAGACGGAAAAATCATTGATTATTTCACTTCTTCAACAGAGAAATTATACAACTACGAACCAATCTATCAGGATTTACCAGGTTGGAACGAAGATATTACAAAAGCAAGAAGCTATGATGAACTTCCTGACACTGCTCAGAAATACATCGAGTTTATTGAGAAATATTTAGGAATCAATGTATACTTGGTTTCTGTAGGTCCTGAAAGAAGTCAGAACATCATCAGAAAAGAATTATTCTAATATTCTTAGACTATAAAATAAAAAGAGACTATCATTGGATGGTCTCTTTTTTTGTTTTTTATTATCCTTGTCAAGGTTTTAAATCTTGACAAGGATAATGCTTATTATTCCAATTTTAAATTTTTGTATACTTTTGTCTTGAAACGAAGTATAAACAGGGAAATCAATCATATGGAAGAAAATAAAATACCCCAGCGTTTTCTGGATAATATTGTAATCAGCTTATACTTTACAATAGCTTATGCAGTTCTTCTGATTGTTTATTTAGGTATGCCTATAGAGGTCAGTTCAGATTTTTTACTGATCCTCTTTATAGTCTGCAGTTTGGTGTTTAGTATAGGCGCGATTTATTTTGCGGCTAAAAGTTATTCGAAAACAAAGATCAGTTCTGTTATTTTAATTATTATCAATTCTCTGGGATTATTGATACCGCTTACACTTCTTCTCCTGCTTATGTAATCTTCCCTACTAAGCTATCACTCCGTTATTTGTAGTTTGCTGTTTTTATTTATTTTCATAGGAAATAGTTGTGTTTTCCTGTGTGAATTTTCTATTTAAAAATGTTGAAATTAAAACATTGTCATAAAATTTTCTAATATTATGTTGTTTTGTTAAAATTTTGGCAGATGTTTTGATATTACAACATTGCTTATCGATAAGAGCTAACAAAACTAATAATCAAAATTTTTAACAGTTTAAAAAAGTAGTAGTGATGAAACAACATAATCAAAACCAGGAATTTCGTTTTAACGAAGTTCTCTTTGAGCACCGCAATAAAGAATATGGTGCCTATGCATTAAGAAACGAATCAGATAGAATATTAACCAAAGCGCTTTTTATCGGAGCAAGTTTAATGGCTGCAGTATCTATTACGCCGTTTGTGATTTCTGCACTTAAACCTGCAGAAACAATAGGTAAGACATGGGAACTTCCACCACCAATGATAATTCCTGATGAACCAGTGAATCCTCCGGTGAAAATTACTCCGGTAAAGCCTGAAGTCGCTTCAAATGCGAAAACATTTGACAGCACAGTGCCTACACCATCGAGTACAGCTCAGGATAATGTGAAAAAAGATCCCGTTCCTGATGATGCTGTCGCAGGTTTTGCAAACAACTTTAAAGGAGAAACGGTGATACCTAATACACCAAATGTTCCCAATGTATCAGTAGGTACAGGTCCTGTAATTAATACGCCTCCGCCAGTAATTTCTGATCCTGTAGATAAAAATAAAATTGCAGAGTCTGGGGAACTTGGAGTAGAAGCTAATTTCACAGGAGGAATAGACTCCTTCAGAAATAAAGTAATGAACAATTTCGACGGTTCAGGATTTGAATCAGAAGATGTAGTAAAAACGACAGTTACCTTTATTGTAGAAATGGACGGAACCATCTCAGGGGTAAAAGCTAATGGAACCAATGCCGACTTTAACAGTGAAGCCATGAGAACAATTAAAAACATCTCAAGTAAAGGAAAATGGGTCCCAGCCAAAAACAAAAAAGGAGAATTCGTAAGAAGTTATTTCAAATTTCCTATCTCAATGAAGTTTGATAATTAATACGGAAAGACACATTTCAAATAGTTATCCACAAAGATTTTTTTTTGTGGATAATTTTTTTTATTGCTAAATTGCTTATTAACAATATTTTAACTCAATTTTGATTTTCCCCACTCACCGAGAGCAAAGAAAAAAGTGTATTTTTGAAACTTAAAGTTCTAATAATGGCAAAAATCATAGGTATTGCTAATCAAAAAGGAGGTGTTGGTAAAACTACCACCGCTGTAAATTTGGCGGCAGCATTAGGAGTATTGGAAAAAAAAATATTAATCATTGATGCTGATCCTCAGGCGAATGCTACATCTGGTCTGGGTGTTGAAGATGTTCAGTATTCTACATATAATCTACTGGAGCATAGTGCAGACACAAGAGTCTGTATCAAAAGGACAGCAACTCCGAACCTGGATATTATCCCGTCACATATTGACCTGGTAGCTGCGGAAATTGAATTGGTAGACAAGGAAGACCGTGAGTATATGCTGAAAAAAGCATTAGCCAGTGTAAGAGATGATTATGACTATATTATCATCGACTGTGCACCGAGTTTAGGACTTATTACAGTCAATGCACTTACAGCAGCAGACTCTGTAATCATTCCGATTCAATGTGAATATTTTGCATTAGAAGGACTTGGGAAACTCTTGAATACCGTTAAAAATGTTCAGAAGATCCACAATAAAGACCTTGGAATTGAAGGTCTTCTTCTTACGATGTATGACAGCCGATTGAGATTATCCAATCAGGTAGTGGAGGAAGTAAACCTACATTTCCCGGAAATGGTTTTTGAAACCATTATTAGCAGAAACGTAAGATTGAGTGAAGCACCAAGTTTTGGGGAAAGTATCCTGAACTATGATGCAGAAAGTAAAGGAGCTGTTCAGTATATTCAATTAGCTGAAGAAGTTCTTTTGAGAAATGAAAACTTAATAAAGAATTAAATTAATAATAAATGGCCAATAGGTGGATGCTAGCCACCACTTATCAAACATCATTTATCAATTATATCTATGAAGGACAAAAAAAGAGCTATGGGACGCGGCTTGGGCGCCATTTTAAGTGCAGAATCTAAAGCAACTGTAAATTCAGCCACTGACGAAGGGGCTGATAAGTTTGTGGGAAATATTGTGGAAGTTGCACTTGAAGATATTTATCCGAACCCGACGCAGCCGAGAACTTATTTTGATGAAAAAGCATTAAATGAACTCGCGCAGTCAATCAAAAACTTAGGCGTAATTCAACCGATTACCCTGAGGAAAGACGGTGAAAGGTTTGAAATCATTTCCGGGGAAAGACGTTACAGAGCAACTAAAATTGCCGGGTTAACGACTATTCCGGCTTATATTCGTTTAGTAAATGATCAGGAGCTTCTTGAGATGGCTCTTGTTGAAAATATTCAGAGAGAAGATCTTGATGCCATCGAAATTGCACTTACTTACCATAGGCTTTTAGAGGAAATAGGTCTTACACAGGAAAACCTGAGCCAGAGAATAGGAAAAGACAGAAGTACCATTACCAATTCTATCAGGCTGTTAAGATTAAACCCGGATATTCAGAATGCCATCAGAAGCGGTGAGATTTCTGCAGGACACGGTAGAGCAATCATCAGTCTTGAAGGTGAAGAAGATCAGCAGGTTTTATTTGACCTTATCATCAAAGAAAAATTAAACGTTCGTCAGGCAGAGCAGGCTGCTGCTGCATTGAAGAATCCAAAGTCTCCCGCTGCTAAAAAAGCAAATGTAGAGCTTTCCAATAACTATAAAAAAGCCCAGAAGACCATCGCTGATATTTTAGACATAAAGGTGGAGATTAAAGCTTCTGGAAATGGTAAAAAAGGTAAAATTGTTCTGGATTTCAAAAACGAAGAAGAGCTGGAATATATTTTATCCCATATTAAATAATGAAGAAAATATTTTTCACATTTTTCTTGTGTATCGCTGCACTGGCCTATTCACAAGTAAAACCTATTGATACCGTTCGGATGCAGACTCTTCCGAAAGAGGAATCCCGTGTGGTAAAACCAGGCAAAACAGAAGCAAAGATCATTGAAGATCTCGAAAAAGCCAATGGTCCCACCGTAAAAACCATAAAGCTGAATCCTACCAGAGCAGGTTTGTATTCTGCTGTTTTACCGGGATTAGGACAGTTTTACAACAAAAAATACTGGAAGATTCCCATTGTTTGGGGAGCGGTAGGAGCCGGAGTGGGGATTGCTGTATGGAATGATAATCAATACAAGAAATATCGTGAATACTATATCGCTAAACTTAACGGTACTCCAAACGAATTTGTGGACAGCCACCCGTTTTTAGATAAAAAAGCATTGGGGAACGCTCAGGACAGGGCAAAGAGACAAAGGGATTACGCTATTGCAATTACAGGACTTATTTATATTCTGAATATTGTAGATGCTGTAGTAGATGCACACCTTTATGAAAGCCGCCATGACCCGGATTTGGTTTTTAAACCATCAGTTATTCAGGATCAGTATGGCTATAGTGCTCCAAAAACCGGGTTCAGTTTAAGTTATAGATTTTAGACAATATATCTGCAAAAGACTCCGGTTGAAGGCAGTATTTAAAAATAAAAAAGATTATATGAAAATAAAAAAGATTATATGAAAATAGCATTAGTTGGTTATGGTAAAATGGGTAAGATCATTGATGAGATCGCACAGAAAAGAGGTCATGAAGTAGTTGCCCGCCTTAAAGAAACCCCAACTGCTGAGAATCTTAATAATCCGGATGTTGTGATTGAATTCTCATTGCCGGAAGTTGCATTTGAGAATATCAAAGCTTGTCTTGAAAATAAAATCCCGGTGATCTGTGGAACTACAGGCTGGCTGGATCAAAAAGATGAAATAGAAAAACTGGCTGTAGAAAACGGAACAGCATTTCTATATGGTTCTAACTTTAGTTTAGGAGTTAATTTATTTTTTGCTTTAAACGAAAAACTTGCGGATCTGATGAAAAATGTAGATGAATACTCTTGCCAGTTGGAAGAGATTCACCACATTCATAAAATAGATGCTCCAAGTGGAACCGCTATTTCCATTGCAGAAGGAATCATTCAAAATAATCCTAAGTTCGATGCCTGGAAACTGGAAGAAACAGAAGGTAAACAGCTTGGAATTTTTGCAGTACGTGAAGATGAAGTTCCGGGAACCCACAGCGTATATTACAAAAGTGAAGTAGACGAAATCGAGATCAAACATACCGCTTTCAACAGAAACGGTTTTGCATTGGGAGCTGTAGTAGCTGCCGAATGGATTAAAGATAAAAAAGGAAACTTCGCAATGAAAGACGTTTTGGGGCTTTAATTTGTAACAAATTCTGTAAATTGCAGACAAATAAACAGAAAATGATGAATAGTGAATTGTAAACAGCGGACTGCTTTTATCATTTATTACTCATCATTTTTATCATTTATATCATAAGAATAGGCACAAAAATTTATGAATTATTTTTTAACTTATACAGTATATGTCCTCATACTATCCGTATTGATGGGGATTTCATCTTGGAAACTGTTCAAGAAAATGGGCTATAGCCCTTTATTTGCTTTTATCCCTTTCTACAACTATTTCATCATTCTGAAAGAAACAAAATATCCGAAATGGTGGGCGATCCTATCTTATCTTCCGATTGTAGGGCCAATCATGATGTCTGTTTTCCACCTTTATTTGGTGAAAAAGTTTGGGAAAACCCTTTTCAAAGATCAGATTCTTACCGTGATTTTGCCGTTTATCTATATGGCAGTGATCAACTATTCTAAAGATGTAGAGTTAGAAGATGAAAATGCAAATGATCTCTTTCTTACAGACGAAGAAAAGAATGATAAAAAGAAAGATACATTTGTGGGTTCAATTACCTTCGCGGTAGTTTTTGCCACTATCATCCACGTTTTTATAACACAGCCGTTCGGGATTCCTACAGGATCCATGGAAAGAACATTACTGGTGGGTGACTTCCTTTTTGTAAACAAATGGAGCTACGGTTACAGACTTCCGATGCGTCCGGTAGCAATACCTTTCCTTCAGGGGACAATTATGGATACAGGACAGAAGGGAAATCCAAAAGATGATCCAAAATCTTACGTAGATGGAGTAAAGCTTCCTTACACAAGAATTTTACAATTCAACAAGCCACAGAAAAATGATGTAGTTGTTTTCAACTATCCTCAGGATTCCGTACATACAGCAATCGATAGAAAAGATCCTTACGTAAAACGTTGTGTTGCTACAGCAGGTGATACTTTTGAAATGAGAGCCGGAAGACTTTTCGTAAACGGAAAACCTGAAGCTGTTTTAGGAGATCAGGAAGTACAGCACAGATATATTGTAACAACGGATGCTCAATTAGATATCCCAACTTTATACAAAGCTTATGGATTTTTACCGGTTCAGGAGTTTCAACAGGATAACGGAGGATTTATTTATGGTTTTCAGGGCTTAACAGATAAGACTGCTAAAGAAATTAAAGAACTTCCTCATGTTCTTGATATGAAAGAAGAGGTTTCAACAAAAGGTGAAGCTGCAGTATATTACAGAGACGAAGCAAAAACGAAAATTGATACCACACAATCTATCTTCCCAATCAACAAACCTTGGAATCAGGATTGGTATGGCCCACTAAGAATTCCTAAAAAAGGAGATGTGGTAGCCATCAATCAAGAAACACTTCCAACCTATCAGTGGATCATTTCTGAATATGAGCACAACAGCTTAGAGAAAAAGAACGGAAAAATCTTTATCAACGGAAAAGAAGCAACTCAGTATACTATTCAACAGGATTATTATATGATGATAGGGGACAACAGAGATGCTTCATTAGACGCAAGATTCTTTGGTTTCGTTCCGGAAGAAAATATTGTAGGAAAACCGATGTTTACATGGATGAGCCTTCAGGGTGCTTTTGCGGACAGCAGCTCTACCTATCAGGCACCGTTCAAAATCCGTTGGGACAGGATGTTTAAAGCAACCAATACAGGAGAAGCCAATAAAACCTCTTACTGGTGGATTGCAGCGATGATTCTGATACTGTTCTTTGGATGGGAATATTTCGTGAAATTGTTCAGAAAGAAAAAAACTGAAGACGATTAATAAATAAAATTAAACTTAAAATAGAATGAAGTATTTGAAAAAATACTTCATTTTTGTATTATGAATATGAAGAATGTATTATTGCCGGCATTTTATTTGCCCCCAATTTCATGGTTTTCAGTGTTTTTAAATCCTGAGAATGAAATTACATTGGAACAATTTGAGAGCTTTCCCAAGCAAACCTATAGAAACAGAACAAACATCTATGGAGCCAACGGAAAATTGTCCTTAATAATCCCTATCCATCATAATGGAAAAAGAGAATTTAAAGATGTTGAGATCTCTTACCGTGAAGATTGGAGAGCTCTTCATTGGAAATCAATCAAGACAGCATACCAGAGTTCTCCTTATTTTGAATACTATGAAGATAAGTTCAGAAAAATATTTGAACTTCAGGAAAAGTACCTTCTTGATTTTAACCTTAAAGGGATAGAAGTGATCCAACAGATATTGAAAACAGAAAAGGCACACTCTTTGAATGAAGAATATATCAAAAATCCTGAAGGCATCAATTTCAGAGAAAAGTTTTCGGCAAAGCTTCCTTCTGAATTTCAAATGGAAGAATATTACCAGACGTTTTCTGATAAATTCGGGTTTTTAGAAGACTTGTCGGTTTTGGATCTTATTTGCAACAAAGGTCCCGAATCACTGGTATATATGAAAAATATAAAACAATCATATTAGCATACAATCGCTATTAATGAAATTTTCAGCATACAGCAGATGAATCTGGCGATTGGTATATGTCTTTAAAAAAAAATAAATTTCAACATATGAAAAAGGTATTATTAGCTGCAGTTTTTTTAGCAGGTTTTAGTTTCTCTTTTGCACAGGAATCTAAAGTTAAAAATATTGATCCAAACGAAGATAAAGATCTTATGACATGGTATCATAAGGATTTTGCAACTTCAAAAGTATATGGAGTAAATACGGCAAATGCTTATAAATATTTAGAATCTAAAGGACTGAAGCCTAAAACCGTTGTGGTAGGAGTTTTGGATAGTGGAGTACAGGTAGACCACCCTGGGTTGGTAAAAAACCTTTGGTCAAACCCTAACGAAATTCCAGGAAATGGAAAAGATGATGATGGAAACGGATATATTGACGATATACACGGCTGGAACTTCATAGGAGGTAAAAACGGTGATATTGATATCGATAACATGGAAGTGACAAGAGTGGTTGCCAAATATAAACCTGTTTTCGAAGGAAGTGATTCTACTAAGAATAAAGCAAATCAGGCTCAAATGAAAGACGAGTTTGATATGTATATGAAGGCCAAAGATATGTTCAATAAAAAAAGTATCGAGGCTCAGCAGAATTTCAAAACCTATTCTATGCTGAATGAGCTGATTCCTAATATGGTAAAATTATTGGGAGGTAAGCCAGTTACTGGTGAAACTATTTCAGCAATTAAAGCACCTACAGATCAGAAAGATGCAATTGCATTGGAGTTTCTGGGTCAGATTTCTCAAAGCCCTGAATTCAAAGGGAAATCTTCCGCTGAATTTGAAAAAAAGATGAAGGAAGAGATGAAGGAAGCAATAGACCATTTTGCTCCGGCAGCAAAACAATATGATCTTTCATATGACCCTAGAAAAGAAATTGTAGGAGATAATTATGATGACTATTCTGAAAAGAGTTATGGTAACAATCATTATGAAGGCGCAGATGCAGAACACGGAACTCACGTAGCAGGAATTATCGCAGGACTTCCGCAAGGAAAAGAAATTCAGTATGGTGTAGCCTCCAAAGTGGCTAAAATCATGTCTGTAAGAACAGTTCCAAACGGGGATGAAAGAGATAAAGATGTAGCCAATGCCATCAGATATGCCGTAGATAACGGGGCTAAAGTGTTAAATATGAGCTTCGGGAAACCTGTTTCCCCAGGTAAGAATGTGGTTTGGGATGCTTTTAAATATGCCGAAGATAAAGGTGTTCTTTTAGTAAAAGCTGCAGGTAATGAAAATGAAGATGTAGCAGAACATTTGGCATTTCCTACCAACTTTAAAAACGTTACTGATGAAAAACCATTTGTAAGCAACGTTCTTGTAGTAGGAGCAAGTACCAATAAGAATAGCGCATTGAGAGCCGATTTTTCTAACTACAATAAAAAAATGGTGAATGTTTTTGCTCCGGGAGAAGAAATTTATTCTACCGTTCCTAAAAATGAATACAAATACCTTCAGGGAACTTCTATGGCTTCCCCTGTGGTAGCTGGAGGAGCCGCTGTTTTATTAGCATATATGCCAGATCTGAAACCTTATCAGATCATTGAAGCGCTTGTGAAAAGCAGTAATCCAAGTACTATAAACGGATTTACTGATCAATCGCAGGCAGGAGGAGTTATAGACTTGAAAAAGGCAGCAGAATACGCTTATACCAATTTCTACAAAGGAAAGCCGTCAAGTACTGCTAAGCCTTCGAAATCCGTAAAAAAGGCTGTTAAAAAATAATTTATCTCCCTGTGTTTAAGGAGAAACCATAAAGAGTCCGAATTTTTTTCGGACTTTTTATTTTTTATTTTAAATTTTGGCACGGTTTTTTGTAACTTTATAATAACAAAATAATAAACAACAAAATGAAAAAGTTACTACTTGCAGGGATGTTGGGAACATCACTTTTTGCAGTGTCGTGTTCCTCTGTTAACAAAGCAGCTACATCTCAAAATCAAAGAGCAGACTTCCTTAAATTAAAAGGAGATTGGCAGATCGTGAGCGTAGATTACGAAAAAGGCTATAAAATCAAACCTTTTGACGAAGGGGCAGATGCACAGTGTTTCGTAGGAAGCCACTGGAGACTGATTCCTAACAACTGGACAGGAGCGTATACTTTGAATGGAGGTGGAGATTGCCCGGCAATTACACAACCTATCAAGTTTGAAGTAAAAGACGGTAACACGTTTATGTTTAAAAAAATTGCTCAAGGTACTAAAGCAAAACAAAATACAGCCGGTTATACAATGACATTAATGAGTCAGACTACTGACCAGTTTTCACTTCAGCAAGATGTTCCTTTTGAAGGAGGTAATGTAAAAGTAGTTTACAACTTCCAGAGAGCGGGAATGAAATAATTTATCAACATAAAAGATCAAAAAAATGAATTTTAATAAAACATACGTAGGAGCCCTTTTCTTGTCATCAGCATTATTATTGACAAGCTGTGAAGCGGTTCAGAATTCAAATCACCAACAAAGAGGTACAGCAGTAGGTGTTGCTTCAGGAGCAGTACTTGGAGGTATCTTGGGTAACAATGTAGGAAAAGGAGGAAATGGAGCTATTGGGGCTGTATTGGGAGGTATTATCGGTGGTGTAGCTGGTAATGTTATCGGTAACAAAATGGATAAGCAGGCTAAAGATATTAAAGAAACTTTACCAGGAGCTCAGGTAGAAAGAGTAGGAGATGGTATTAAAGTAACAATGAATGAAAGTATTGTTAACTTTGCATTTGACTCTTCAAACCTTACTTCTGTTGCACAGACAAACTTAGATAAATTAGCTACAGTATTGGTGAATAACGCAGATACAAATATCAATATCTACGGATATACAGACAGCGTAGGTAAAGATGCTTATAATATGGCACTTTCTCAAAGAAGAGCTGATGCTGTAAAAGCTTACTTAGTAGGGAAAGGAATTGCATCAAGCAGAATGTTCTCAAAAGGAGAAGGTAAAAATATGCCGGTTGCAAGCAATGATACAGATGAAGGAAGAGCTAAAAACAGAAGAGTTGAGTTTGCTATCACTGCAAATGAAAAAATGATTAATGATGCCAAGCAAGGGCAGTAATTAATTTTACATATAAATATTTTCGTAAAAGACCGCCCCGGCGGTTTTTTTTGTATTTTTATGCTAGGAATTTTGAATTTATTATTTTTGTACTTGAAATAACATAAATGAAGAAATATTTAAAGCTGCTCCGTGTAGAGCAATGGGTGAAAAACCTTTTTGTATTTGTCCCTCTTTTCTTTTCAGGTAATATTACCAACATAGATCTGCTTACCAAAAGCATCTTCGCATTTGTCATATTTTCGCTTGCGGCAAGTGTTGTGTATATTCTGAATGATTACAATGATATTGAAGCAGACAGAAAACATCCTGAAAAAAGGAGAAGACCCTTAGCCAGTGGAGCTATTTCAAAAGCAACAGCTATAGGAATTCTTATCGGTCTGATCATCACAGATATTGTTCTTGTATTTTTTACACGATTCTATTTCCATGAATTGCTTTGGAAGTTTGCCATCATCATAGGTTTCTATGTGGTGATGAATCTGGCATATACATTTAGATTGAAACATGTTCCCATCATCGATATTTTTATTATTGCTATAGGATTTGTTCTTCGTGTATTGGCTGGAGGCTATATTACAGGAATTAGTATCTCACAATGGGCTATTCTCTTAACGTTTGTATTGGCACTCGTACTGGCAATTGGAAAAAGAAGGGGAGAATTGATCAATGCACAGGTTTCAGGAAAAACAAGAAAGGCATTGGATGGGTATAACGTTCAGTTTGCAGATATTGCACTATCCATTTCTATTACACTGGCTATTGTGTGCTACCTAATGTTTACCCTGTCACCGGAAGTTCAGGAAAGATTTCATGAAAGGGTTTTTTATACGGTTATCTTCGTGGTTTTTGCCTTATTGAGATACCTTCAGCAGACCTTGGTTTACAACAGAACGGAATCTCCTACAAAAATTGTCTACAGAGACCGCTACATACAGGTTACCCTATTGCTTTGGGTAGCTGCATTTTTAATTCAAATTTATTTTAAGAAATGAAGCCGAATTTCACACAGAAAGTTACAAACTGGGGTAATTTCCCGGTAGTGGAGAAAGAAATGAGATCAGAGGACAGTTTCAAAAAAATAAAAGAATTTGTACTCAATCACAACGAGATTATTGCCAGAGGAAACGGGAGATGTTATGGAGATGCTTCGTTGGGAGAATCTATATTTTCAACAAAAAAACTAAATAAATTCATCAATTTTGACCGTTTAAACGGAGTGATAGAATGCGAATCCGGAGTACTGCTTTCAGATGTTCTGGAAATTGCTGTTCCGCAGGGATACTTTCTGTACGTTACTCCTGGTACAAAATTTATATCCGTAGGAGGAGCTATTGCTTCTGATGTTCACGGAAAAAATCATCATGCAGAAGGGTGCTTTTCAGAATATGTGATTGAATTTAAGCTAATGACTGAGAGCGGGGAAATTATTACCTGTTCCAGAGAAGAGAATTCAGAGAAGTTCTGGGCTACCATTGGTGGAATGGGACTTACTGGAATTATTCTTACAGCAAAATTTAAGCTTAAAAATATAGAATCTGCATACATTCGTCAGGAGAGCATCAAAGCAGAAAATCTGGACGAAATCTTTAAGCTGTTTGACGAAAGTGAAAACTGGACTTATACCGTTGCATGGATCGATTGCCTTCAGAAAGGGAAAAACATTGGAAGAAGTATTCTGATGAGAGGAGAGCATGCCTTCCAGCATGAGCTTCCCCAGAGTTTTTCGAAGACTCCTTTAAGATTAAAGAAAAAATTATCACCTACAGTTCCTTTTTATTTTCCGGGATTTGTACTGAATGCACTTACCGTAAAAATATTCAACTGGTTATACTATAAAAAGCAATCTAAGAAGGAAGTTAAGAATTTTATTGATTACGAAACATTTTTCTATCCTTTGGACGCTATTAATAATTGGAACAAAATCTACGGGAAATCCGGGTTTATACAGTATCAGATGGTAATCCCTAAGGAAGCAGGAAAAGATGGGATGAAAAGAATCCTTGAAACGATTGCGAAAAGCGGAAACGGATCATTCCTGGCGGTTTTAAAACTTTTTGGAAAACACAACCCGGAGGCTTACAACTCATTCCCGGTGGAAGGGTATACGCTGGCCCTGGATTTTAAAGTCAATTCAAAACTGAAAAAACTGGTAGATCAGCTTGATGCAATTGTTCAGGAGTTCGGAGGAAGAATTTATCTTACCAAAGATAGTATGAGCAGATCATCACTTACCAATTATCTGAAAAATATTCAAAATCCTAAATTTGTGTCTTTACAGCACAAAAGAATCATAAACAACAACTCATAATGATAGTTCTGGGAAGCACATCTGAAGTGGCACAGGCTTTTGTGGAAAAAGCACTTCAGGAAGGAGAAAAGTTTGAAAAAATCTACCTTTTTACCTCAAATAAAGAAACTACAGAACGGTTTGCAAGACACATTGATGTAAAGTTTCTGCAGCAGGCGGAAGTCATTGAACTGGATCTGACTAAAGAAATTGATTACAATAGATTTGATAATATCAATTCAAATGTATTATTTTGTGCCGTAGGATATTTAGGTGAAGGAACAGAAGAAGGATTGTATGATAATAGGAATACGGAGCGCATCATAGACATTAATTATTCAAAACTGGTTCCTGTAATGAACTATTTTGCTCATAAATTTGAAAACAGAAGATCAGGAACGATCATTGGGCTTTCATCGGTAGCAGGAGACAGAGGAAGACAGAGTAATTTTATCTACGGAAGTGCAAAAGCAGCGTTTACAGCCTATTTGAGTGGTCTGAGAAACTACCTTTTTGATAAAAAAGTACATGTTCTTACCATAAAACCTGGGTTTATGGCAACCAAAATGACAGAAGGTCTGCCTTTAAATCCGAAACTGACAGCAACACCGAAACAAGCAGCTGCCTGTATTTATAAAGCCTTCAAAAAGGAGAAAAATGTGGCATATGTTTTGCCAGTTTGGAGTATTATCATGATGATTATCAGGAATATCCCTGAATTTATATTCAAAAAATTAAAGCTTTAAAGAGAAATGAAAAAATTGTATTGTTTTGATTTTGACGGAACTTTGACCTATAAGGATACGATGTTTATGTATCTTAAATTCTACGATTCTACAAAATACCGGATACAATTTTTAAGACATGTACCCCTCTTTATTCTGTTGAAACTGAAGCTGGCCGAAACGGAAAAAGTAAAGAAAAGTTTTATTGGGTCTATTTTAAAAGGACAGACTCAGGAAAAGATCGAAATGAAGTCTAAACAATTTTTTGAGCTGCATTATCCTAAAATTGTGAGGGAAAATGCATTAGACTTTATAAAAAATATCGATAGGAATAATACACAGAGTTTATTGGTGACGGCTTCTCTGGATATCTGGGTAAAGCCTTTCGCTGAGGAACTTAAAATGGAGCTTATTTCTACGCGGGCAGAGTTTAAGAACGGTATTTTCACAGGAAATTTTGTGGGAAAAAACTGCAATGGGAAAGAAAAATTGGTAAGAATTAAAGCGGAAATTAGCGATTCCAGATACGATAAAATTATTGCATTTGGGGATACTTCAGGAGATCGGCCAATGTTGAAATGGGCAAATGAGGGACATTACCAATTTTTTCATTAATTTTGGGAGATAAAATTGTAAAAAATGAAAAGCCTGTTAATTGCATGTGCGGTAATCTTCATGAGCTGTGCTAGCGCACCATCTCAGAAGTCTTCTGCCGTACAGGGAAATGCGGAACTCCTTGTTTCTGAATCTCAGGGAGGAACTGATCAACCTGGCTTTAAGATAATTGAAGACGAAAAAGAATTTCGTACTATTATCAGAGGAAGTTTTGGCATCGCAGATCTGGGAAAAGAATCTTATATCAAATACCCTCAATTCCCGAAAAATAAGAAAGTCGTTTTATACAATTTGGGAACCTTCAGATCAGGAAGTCACAAAATTGAAGAAGTTAAAGGAGTATCTGTGAAAAATCAGATTCTCTATGTAGAAGTTCCGGCCGGAGAACCTTCTGGTGGAATGGAAATTCAGGTGATGTCCAGTCCGTGGTTTATTTTTACTGTTCCCACAGATTACCAATTTACCTCCGTAGAATTAAAATATTCAAAATAATAATGGATAAAGTATATTTAGATAATGCCGCAACCACTCCGCTTGCAGATGAAGTTATAGATGCAATGGTAGGCACTATGAAGATGAATTTCGGAAACCCTTCTTCAACGCACAGCTTTGGCCAGGAAGCAAAAATACTTATTGAAAATGTAAGAAGACAGGTTGCAGACTATCTTCATGTAACTCCTGCTGAAATTATTTTCACTTCCTGTGGAACCGAATCCAACAATATGATCATCAAATCCTCGGTAGAACACCTTGGAGTAGAAAGAATCATCAGCTCTCCTCTGGAACATAAATGTGTTTCCGAAAGTATTCTGGACATGAAAAGCAGAAAAGGAGTAGAAGTAAACTACATCCGTCCGAATGAAAAAGGAGATATTGACCTTACAAAATTAGAAGAGCTGTTAAAAGCTTCAGATAAAAAAACACTGGTAAGCTTAATGCATGCCAATAACGAAATCGGAAATATTGTTGATATTAAAAAAATTGCAGCAATATGTAAAGCGCACAATGCTCTTTACCATTCCGATACTGTGAAGACAATGGCCCACATGAAATTTGATTTCTCAGATACTCTGGTAGATTTTGCTTCTTGCAGTGCTCATAAATTCCACGGTCCAAAAGGAGTAGGTTTTGCTTTTATTAGAAAAGCTACGGGCTTGAAAGGGATCATCACTGGTGGACCTCAGGAAAGAAGCCTAAGAGCAGGAACTGAAAATGTTGCCGGTATCGTAGGTTTAGGTAAGGCTTTAGAACTTTGCATCAACAATATGGAGTCTTATGCTGCCCATATCAGAGAAATTAAAGAATACGCTATTGAAAAATTATCTGCAGAGGTTCCTAATATTAAGTTTAATGGAAGAAGCGGGGAAATGGAGAATAGTGTTGACAGTGTTTTAAGCGTATTGCTTCCATACAAAAATCCATTGATAGGACTTCAGCTGGATATGAAAGGAATTGCAATCTCTCAGGGAAGCGCATGCTCATCAGGAGCTTCAAAACCTTCAATGGTGATGATGATGGTGCTTTCTGAAGATGAAATGGATCACTGTACACCATTACGCATCTCTTTCAGCCATTTAACGACAAAATCCGATATAGACGCATTGGCAAATGCTTTGAAAGAAATTTCAAGTGACTATACTATAGAAAAAACTAATGTTGAGCATAGATAGTCTTGTGCTCTAAAAATCGTAATTTTGAACATCCAATAGAGGATTAAAAAGAAAATAATATTAATTAAAATAAAAGAAACAAAAATGGCTTTAGAAATTACAGACAGCTCATTTCAGGATACGGTTTTAAAATCTGACAAACCGGTATTAGTAGACTTCTGGGCAGTATGGTGCGGACCTTGCAGAACGTTGGGACCAATCATCGAAGAAGTAGCATCAGATTTTGAAGGAAAAGCAATCGTTGGGAAAGTGGATGTTGATAACAACCAGGAGATTTCTATGCAGTATGGTATCAGAAATATCCCTACAGTTCTTATTTTTAAGAACGGAGAAGTAGTAGATAAATTAGTAGGTGTGGCTCCAAAAGAGGTAATCGCTGAAAAATTAAGCGCTCACTTATAAAAAAATAAGTTTGATAATGAATGCCTTCCAGTATTGGGAGGCATTTTTTCTAAAATAATTTGCAGATAACAAAAAAAGGTGTAATTTTGCAACCACGAAAAAGAAACGACGTTCTTTAAAAAATGATCCGGTAGTTCAGCTGGTTAGAATGCCGCCCTGTCACGGCGGAGGTCGCGGGTTCGAGTCCCGTCCGGATCGCAGAAGTTTTTCTCAATTTACTTTAAAAAAATTGATCCGGTAGTTCAGCTGGTTAGAATGCCGCCCTGTCACGGCGGAGGTCGCGGGTTCGAGTCCCGTCCGGATCGCAGAAGTTTTTCTCAATTTACTTTAAAAAAATTGATCCGGTAGTTCAGCTGGTTAGAATGCCGCCCTGTCACGGCGGAGGTCGCGGGTTCGAGTCCCGTCCGGATCGCAACTACTATAGGAGAGTAGTATAGAATACTGTAAAATATATGTTTTACAGTATTTTTTTTTGTTTATCGTATTTCAAAAAAAATACACAAAATTAATAAGCAGAACAGTTGAAGGTGGAAATAAAATCCGCATATTCCAACTGATTTTTTGGCCTTTTAATAGTTTTAATTTGGGGATTTTGTTTTAAAATGTTTCCGATATGTTAATTTATATTTTGAATAAAAATTAATATGTGGTACTAAAAATATTAATAATAATTGTTACCTTCGCCCAATAATAAAAGCCACTGAATGTTGAATTAATGAAAATGATATTTTAGGCTATTTGTATTATGGGGGACATTTTTAAAATCAGGGAGTTAAGGTATATACCCAGGTGGTCGGTTTTTTTTATCGACATTTCAGTTATTTTCTTTTCTGTTTTAGTTTCATACTTGTTCTTAAAAAGTCTGGAGGTAAAACTTAACTTTATTGAGTATCAGAATGAAAAAATATTTTCAGTCATTATTGTTAATATTCTGTTTATACTCTTGTTCAAAACATATGCAGGAATTATAAGACACTCAAGTTTTTTTGATTTTTGTAAAATTATGTGGTCTTCGGGTAGTACTCTTATTGCATTGTTAGTACTCAATTTTATCTCAGATTTGACATTGGGTAAGCCTGTTTTTTTATACCCTGTTCTTTTTTTATTTTTTTTGATTTCTATTTTTCTGATGTTCTTTTTCAGAATGATAACCAAACAAATTTTTGGTATACTTACGAATCCTAAGGATGTTTCAACTAAAGCAAGGGTTGCAGTTGTAGGAGTAGAGGGTGTTTCTATTTCATTAGCGAATGCTATTATTCATAATCCCGATCATCCTTACCAGTTGGCAGGATTTCTTAGTGCCAGGTCAGATTCTAAGAAAGCTATGCTGCTAGGTCATAAAATTTATAATAAAAAGCAGTTTCTTAAAAGTGATACTCTCAGAGAACAGTTTGATGCAGTTTTGATCAAGGATATGATGACAAAGCGGGAAATGGAAGAATGGACGGCTCTCGCATTGGATAATGGATTGAAAGTATTAAAAGCACCTATAGCCAGTATCATAAAAGAAGATGATGTTGTAAGGGGTATTCGCCCGCTTAAGATTGAAGATTTACTTAATCGTCCGGCCATTAAAATAGAAGGCGAGGAGGTGAAAAGTTACCATGTTAATAAAACTATTTTGGTAACCGGAGGGGCCGGGTCTATAGGAAGCGAAATTGTAAGGCAGGTTGCTCAATTGAATTCATCGCTTATTGTTATAGTTGATCAGGCTGAATCTCCTTTATATGAACTACAGCTGGAGTTATTAGAGAAATTTCCATATCAAAAGTTTAAATTTGTATTAGCGGATATTTCAAACTATTCCAGGATTGAAAAGCTGTTTGATAATCATCAGTTTTCAATAGTTTATCATGCTGCGGCATACAAACATGTACCTTTAATAGAAGATAATCCACATGAAGCTATATTTGTGAATATTGGAGGAACTAAAAATTTAGCTCTTTTATCAAAAAGATATAACGTTAATCGTTTTGTTATGGTATCTACAGATAAAGCTGTAAACCCTACCAACGTAATGGGAGCTTCCAAACGGGCTGCTGAACTCTTTGTGCAGTCTTTACAAAATTCCCCCGAGAACACAACAAAATTTATTACTACACGTTTTGGAAATGTACTGGGCTCTAACGGTTCTGTAATACCACATTTTAAAAAACAAATTGAAAAAGGAGGTCCGGTTACAATTACTCATCCTGATATTATTCGTTATTTTATGACTATTCCGGAAGCTTGCGAATTAGTGCTTCAGGCAGGAACAATGGGACAAGGGGGTGAGATCTATGTTTTTGATATGGGTAAACCAGTTAAAATCCTGGATCTGGCTGAAAGAATGATAAAATTATCAGGATATACTCCAGGTGTTGATATTAAAATCGATTTTATAGGTTTAAGACCTGGTGAGAAATTATATGAAGAACTTTTAACGGATAATTCAACGACGATTCCTACCCATCATGAGAAAATTATGATATCGAGAGATCCATTGATGGAGTTTGAAGATATAGAAATTTTGTGTCAGCAAATTATTTTGTCGGCAATGAATAAAGACAGTTTACAAATTGTGAAAATATTAAAAACCATTGTACCGGAATTTATAAGTAATAATTCAGAATTTGAAATTTTAGATAAAATATCTGAACATGAAGTATATGAGTAAAGTACATGAATGAAATTAATAAAAAAGTTAGTTGAAAATAATAATTTTTCGCTATTTTGATTTCAAACGGAATGAAAATTGCTAGAAAAAGGATTGATCTAAAATATAGGGATTAAAATACGCTTCACATAAATAAAAACTTCTAATAATATAGAAAAATATGGGTAGCTAACTTTCTTATAATAAGTATCACAAATAAAATTGAAATTAACACAAGTAGACTTAGAACAAATAACATATGAATAAAACTATTATTACATATATAGTACTGTTATCGGTTATTTTATTATCATGCAGACCGAAGCAGAATATGGTATATATGTCAAAACATAATATGGAAGAGGAAGTTGCTAAAGCAAAGTTTCAGGGATTACATATTCAGGAAGGAGATGTACTTCTAATTCTTGTTTCTGCACTTGACGAAATTGCCGTAAAACCTTTCAATCTCAATACTGTAAATAAAGTAGGAAGTGTGTCCAATACCGGGTCTAATCAGTATTCTCAGCCAAGTGAATATCTTGTGAATGAAGAAGGATATATTTCTTTTCCGGTTTTAGGGAATATATATACTAAAGGAATGACTCAGATACAGCTAAAACAGGAGCTTGAATCCCGTCTGAAGCGATATCTTACAGACCCATTGGTGACTATTACTCTGAAGAATTTCAACGTAAGCATTTTAGGTGAAGTAAAGGTACCAGGACAGAAAGAAAGTGTTTCTCAGAAAATCAATATTTTTCAGGCTCTTGGCCTTGCAGGTGATATGACAGATTTTGGAGACCGTACAAATGTAAAGCTCATACGTACTGATGGTGATGGGACAGACCAGATTGTTCAGATAGACCTTACCAGATCAGATATCGTAAGTTCACCATACTATTATATGAAGCAGAACGACATATTATATGTACAACCAGACAAAAATAAACAGGTCCAGGCTAACTCGAATCCAAACAGAGCCCTTACATTCCAGATCATTGGTGCATTACTGACAGCTGGTACACTTATTATTGCTTTAACACGACGATAAAATATGCAGCAGAAAGAACTTCAACCAAAGGAGGAAAAATTAAATTTAAAGAAAGCTATTTTAAAATACCTTTACAAATGGCCATGGTTTGTAGCCTCCATTATAATTTGTGTAGCCGTTGCTTTTATTTATCTAAGATATAGTATTCCTAAATATCAGTCAAAAACTACCCTTAAATTCGATAAAAAACAAAATGACCTTACTTCTGCTCTTGCTGATCTAGATAATTTGGGGATAGGTTTGGGTAATTCTGATGAACTGAAAGGTGAAGCCGCAATTGTTAATTCGCGGCCATTATTGATGCAGGTGGTGCAAAATCTTAACCTTAATGTAGAATATTTCAGTGCTGGTGATATTAAAGATTCACAACTATTTGGCTTAACTCCTATTACTGCAAAAGTTCTGGATTATACTAGAGAAAAATTTGTTTCTGTTGAATACATTTTAGGAGATTTAAAGGGAGATCAGTTTACCCTTCACAGTGGGAAGAAAAAAGAAATTGTCGGAAAATTTAATACTCCTTTAAAGCTGGAATTTGGAACAGTGATATTACAGAGAAATCCTGCTCTTGCTTTGGGGGCGAAATATAAAATTATTTTTTGGAGTCCAATTGAAAGAGTAAAAAAACTTGAGAAAACGATCCAAATCAATATTCCGGATGAAAAAGCGATGTTGATGGAAATCAGTCTTATAGGATCTCTTCCTGAAAAATCTGAAGCTATTCTTAATGAAGTAACCAAGCAGTATAACCTGGATGGTCAGAGAGATAAAAATTTACAGGCTCAGAATACGCAGGAATTCATTGATAAAAGACTTGAAGTGATTACCAAAGATCTTTCCGGGGTAGAAAACCAGAAAGAGGATTTTCAGAATCGTAACCGTATTGTAGATTTGCAGGCGCAGGCAGAACTGGCATTGCAGAATACAAGTGAAAATACTAAAGTTCTTCTTCAGCAACAGGCTCAGCTGGATCTTCTGAATTCCCTTTCAGGGGAGGCTTCAAAAGGTAATAATCAGCTTATGCCATCCAATCTTGGGCTGAATCCTTCACTTGAACAAACTATTTCTCAGTATAATTCATTGATTATTAGTAGAAATAAAACGCTTAAGCAAGCTACTAATGAAAACCCTGCTATTATAGAAATGAACAGGGAAATTGCTTCTTTGAAGGAAGTAATCCGTGATAATATCCGCGAACAGAAACAAACGGTACAGACTGGTATTTCTCAACTCCAGAGTCAAATCAAGACTAATAATAATGTAATTGAAAAGGTTCCGGGGCAGTCTAAAGTATACAGAGGAATTGAACGTCAGCAGAATCTTAAAGAACAGTTATTCTTATTCCTTCTTCAAAAAAGAGAGGAAAATGCGATCAATCTTTCAGTAGATGTTCCGAAAGCCAAAATTGTAAACCCTGCATTTACAGAAGATATCGCTGTATCGCCTAAAAAGGAGATCATTCTTCCCGGTGCTTTATTGCTGGGAATATTAATTCCTTTTGCCATTTTCTATCTGTTGTTCCTTCTTGATGATAAAATATATAGCAGAGAGGATATTAAAGAACGTTCCGGACTGGGTGTATTGGTAGATATCCCTTCACTTACAGATTCGGAAAATCATTTGGTACAGAAAAATGACTTCTCTGAGTTGGCAGAAGCCTTTAGAGTACTTGTTTCCAATTTGAAATTTGTATTACCAGTAAAGGATACAGCTAAAGTGGTTATGGTTACCTCTTCCGTAAAAGGAGAAGGAAAAACCCTGGTATCAGTAAATCTTGCTCTTACCATTGCCAATAAAAATGCTAGAGCGCTTCTGATTGGTTCAGATATCAGGAACCCTCAGATTCAGAGATATGACAGTGAACCTGTTAAAAGAAAAGGTCTTACAGAGTTTTTATATGATGAGTCAGTAAAGGTAGAAGAGCTTATTCATACCTCAACAACCAACCCTTCATGTGACGTTATCTATGCCGGAGCTATTCCTCCCAATCCTCAGGAGTTGTTGTCTAACGGACGTTACCAAAAGCTTATTGAGCAAATGTCTTCTCAATATACCTATATTATTATTGACTCTGCGCCACTGATGCTGGTTTCGGATACATTAAGTATTGCAGATACGGCAGATGCGGCACTGTATGTGGTAAGATCAGGAGTGTCTAAAAATATACTGATAGATTTCGCCAATGATCTGGTGAGAGATTCAAAACTTTCCAATGTATCCTTTGTTATTAATGATGTTTCAAGACGTGCAGGTGGATATGGATACAACTATAGCTATGGTTATGGTTACAGCCAAACGAAGGAAAAGAAAAGTTGGTGGAGCAAAATTTTCAAATCATAAAAATGAATAGAATTTTAATTACAGGTGGAGCGGGCTTTATTGGCTCTAACTTAACGGAGTATTTTTTGAGTAAAGGTTATAATGTAGTGTGCTTAGACAACTTTGCAACAGGACACCGTCATAATATTGCATCTTTCCTTGAAAACCCAAACTATAAACTCATTGAAGGAGATATCCGTGATTTGGAAGTTTGTCAGAAGGCAGTGGAAAATGTAGATTATATTCTGCATCAGGCTGCACTTGGCTCAGTTCCAAGATCTATTAAGGACCCTATTACAAGTAATGAAGTGAATGTGTCAGGATTTCTGAACATGCTTGTCGCAGCTCGTGATGCTAACGTAAAACGTTTTGTATACGCTGCTTCATCTTCTACTTATGGAGACTCTGAGTCATTACCTAAAGTGGAAGACGTGATTGGAAAGCCATTGTCGCCTTATGCTATCACTAAGTATGTAAATGAATTATATGCTGACGTATTTGGGAAAACTTATGGAATGAAGTGTGTTGGTCTGAGGTACTTTAATGTATTCGGTCGCAGACAGGATCCAAACGGAGCTTATGCTGCTGTAATTCCTTTATTTGTAAAACAGTTAATCAACCATGAATCTCCTGTAATAAACGGAACAGGCGATTATTCACGTGATTTTACATATATTGACAATGTTATTCAGATGAATGAGCTGGCTATGCTTACTGAAAACCCTGATGCAGTGAATACCGTTTATAATACAGCAGTAGGAGACCGCACCACATTGAATGATCTGGTGGGATATCTTAAAAAATATTTAAGCGAATTCGATGAAAAGATTGGCGAAGTAGATGTTATCTATGGTCCGAACCGTGTAGGAGATATTCCTCACTCACTAGCATCCGTTGAAAAAGCCGGAAAATTATTAGGTTATCAGCCAAGCCATACGATAGAAAAAGGATTAAAAGAAGCTATCAACTGGTATTGGGAAAATTTAAAATAAACAAGTTTAAATCAATTCTTTGTGGAAAAACAATATAAAATTGCCGTAATTGGATTAGGATATGTAGGTCTGCCATTAGCACGATTATTTGCAACAAAATATCCAGTTGTAGGTTTCGATATCAATCAGAAAAGGATTGAGGAATTAAATACAGGAACAGATAGTACCCTGGAAGTAGAAAACGATATACTAAAGGCGGTCTTAAAGCACCAGAACCCTTTTAATCAGATTACTGAGAACGGATTGTACTGCTCTGCGGATATCAATGATATTCAAGATGCAAACATCTATATCGTAACGGTTCCCACACCTGTTGATAAACATAACCGTCCAGATCTGACCCCATTATATAAATCTTCAGGAACTGTAGGGAAAGTATTATCCAAAGGAGATATTGTGATTTACGAATCTACTGTATATCCCGGAGCTACTGAAGAAGAATGTATCCCTGTTCTGGAACAGGTTTCAGGACTGAAATTCAATCAGGATTTCTTTGCAGGGTATTCGCCTGAAAGAATCAATCCAGGTGATAAAGAGCATACCGTAGAGAAAATTCTGAAAGTTACCGCAGGTTCTACACCGGAAATTGGAAAAGTAGTAGATAGTCTGTATAAATCTGTGATTGTGGCAGGAACCCATCTGGCTCCGACCATCAAAATTGCAGAAGCTGCCAAAGTAATTGAAAACTCACAGAGAGATATCAATATTGCTTTTGTGAATGAGCTGGCTAAGATTTTTAACCTTTTGGAAATTGATACGCATGCTGTATTGGAAGCAGCAGGAACCAAATGGAACTTTTTACCGTTCAAACCAGGATTGGTAGGTGGCCACTGTATTGGAGTAGATCCATATTACCTTGCTCAGAAAGCTCAGGAGAATGGCTATCATCCCGAAATTATATTGGCAGGACGCCGTCTTAATGATTCTATGGGGGAATATGTAGCTTCCCAGCTGGTAAAGACAATGATCAAAAAGAAGATCACAATCAATGGAGGAAAAGTATTAAACTTAGGAATAACCTTCAAAGAGAATTGTCCAGATGTACGTAATACCAAAGCGGTAGATGTTATTCAGGCGCTTGAAGACTATTCTTTACACGTTACTACTTTTGATCCTTGGGCTAAGCCTGAAGAAGTGAAACATGAATATGATCTTAATGTTGTAAATGAAATTCCAGATGAAAAATTTGATGCAATTATTCTTACCGTTGCCCACAAAGAATTTATGGGAATCAACCTGAATAATTATCTAAAGGAAGGAGGTATTATTTATGATGTAAAGGGAGTTTTGGAAGAGTGTGATTCCAGACTGTAACTATTTATTTGCTTAAAATTATGAAAAAGAGACATCTGATTGTTTTTGGAACAAGACCTGAAGCTATAAAAATGGCTCCTCTGGTAAAAGAATTTCAAAAAGAATCATCATTTGAGACTAAAGTTTGTGTTACCGCTCAGCATAGAGAGATGTTGGATCAGGTTTTAAGTTTTTTTGATATCCAGCCGGATTATGATTTAAATTTAATGAAGCCCGGCCAAAATTTATATAACCTGACAGCTGATATTATTACCGGACTGAAATCTGTTTTGGAAGATTTTAATCCGGATTATGTCTATGTACACGGAGATACCACTACTACAATGGCAACTAGTATTGCGAGTTTTTATTCCGGTGCCAAAGTATGCCATGTAGAAGCGGGATTGAGAACACATGATAAAAGATCTCCATTCCCTGAAGAGATTAACAGACAGGTGGCGGGACGTATTGCAGATTATCATTTTGCTCCTACAGAACAGTCAAAGCAGAACTTATTAGCGGAGAACACCAAAGAAGAAAATATATTAATTACAGGAAATACTGTGATAGATGCATTATTCTTTAGCTCTGCAAAAGTGGAGAATATAGATAATAAAGAAATAGAAGCACTTAAGGCTGATATAGATTTATCAAAAAAAATAATACTGGTAACAGGGCACAGACGTGAAAATCATGGACAGGGATTTGTTAATATTTGTGAAGCTTTGAAAGAAATAGCTGTCACAAACCCTGATATCCAGATTATTTATCCCGTGCACCTTAATCCGAATGTAAAAGGCCCGGTGTATGAAATTTTATCAGATGTTAAAAATGTAATCCTGATAGAGCCTTTAGCATATCCGGCTTTTGTATGGCTCATGAATCAGTCTTATATGATCATTACAGATTCCGGAGGTATACAGGAGGAAGCTCCAAGTCTTGGAAAACCAGTACTGGTAATGCGTGATACTACGGAAAGACCTGAAGCTGTGAATGCTGGGACGGTAATTCTGGTAGGTACAGATAAAAATAAAATTGTCTCAGAAGCACAAAGTTTATTAAATGATCCTGTACGCTATCAATCCATGAGGGAATTACACAATCCTTATGGAGATGGGACTGCATGTGAACGCATTGTAAATTTTATAAAAAGTAAATAATGAATATATCTTCTCTGGTAAAAAAGAAGATGTTTAAAGAAACTTTGACATACTCCATTGGAAGCTTTGGATCAAAGATTCTTTCATTTTTATTAGTCCCTTTTTATACCTATTTTCTCACCAAAAAAGAATTGGGAGAATATGACTTACTGCTCACCACAATAAGTCTTTTTGCACCATTGGTCTCTTTACAGATCTCTGATGCTACCTACAGATGGTTAATTGATAAAGAATATGTCAGTGAAACTGAGAAGGCAAAAATTATGACCAATTCTATCATAACATTATGCATAGGGTATCTTATTTTTTGCGTTGGGTTTTCTATTTATGTCTTTTTTAACAGCTTTCAATATCAGGAATATTTTATAATACTTATTTTCCTTAATTGTTTATTGCCCTTATTACAGAGTATTCTGAGGGGACAAGGAAATACGAAACAGTTTGCGATCAACGGAATTTTAACTACTTTTTTAATTGTGGTTTTTAATATCGTTTTTATCTACCTGTTAAAATTAAATGTAGAAGGTGTTTTCATTGCCAATATCGTAGCTTATACAGTTGCGTGTATCACGATTTTATATAAAGTAAAAATAATTCAATATTTCAAATTTAAGTATTGGGATCCTAAACTTATTAAATCAATGGCATCCTATTCTTTGCCTTTGATTCCTAATTTAATGAGCTGGTGGGCTATATCTTCTGCCAGTAAATTTATCATCCTGCACTATATGGGAGCTGAAGGAAATGGGGTGTATGCAGTAGCGAGCCGTTTTCCGGCTTTGCTGTTAGTCATTAATTCTGTTTTACTGTTGCCTTTACAGGATAGGATTTTAAAAGAAGAAAATGATGCTACTTTCAATAGATTATTAGATAAGTTCATCATGTTTGAAATGGCTTTGGCTTTTACCTTAGGAATACTATCACCTTTAATGACGAAAGTTTTAGTTTCAAAAGAATATTTTGAAACCTGGCAATATATGCCTTATTTATATTTAGGAGTAGGATTCAATGCAATTGCTGGTTTTCTCGGATTAAAATATCAGAAAGAAAAAAATACATTGAAAATTACACTAACCTCATTAATAGGAGCAGTTATATCAATCGTATTTAGTATAATTCTTATCCAATCATTAGGATTACAAGGGATATCTATTTCATTTTTATTGGGCTTTTATTGTATGTTTCTATTGAGATTCATGGATATACTGAAATCTGAGAGTAAAAAAATAAAAATTAAAAAACTTTTTTTGATTACATCCGTACTGGTTGTAATGATTGTAATAAATCACTTTATAAAATATTATATTTCATGAATATATCAATAAAAGGAGCATATGGTGATAGTAATTTTGGTGATGATTTATTAATGATCGTATTTGAAGATTTTATCAAAGCTAATGTCAAAAATAGCTCATTGAATTTTATAGGAGCTGAAAATCATTATGTCTCAAAATTTTTAAGTGATTCTTCTTATAATAATAATCAGAAAGATGATCTGTTAGTGTATGGAGGTGGAACACAGTTTTTTTCTTTTATAGAAAAGTCTACACTTGCAACCAAAATAAAGAATAATATTTCTAAGAATCCGGTTAAAATACTTAAAAAAGTATTTCAGAAAATTGGCTCTGGGAATAATGTGGCAGCAGCCAGTTATGAAAAAGCTTTTCTCGGTTTTGGGTTAGGGCCATTTAATAATAATATCCAGGCTATAGAATTTGCAAAGAATCAATTAAGAGATTCATTCTTCACAGGAGTCAGAGATCAGGTTTCTTATGATTACTGTAACGAGTGGAACATTGAATCATTCTTAGGAGCTGATGTAGTGTTTTCGTCCTATTTTTATAAACATATTCAAAACGTTTTAAAGGCAGATGACACCAATAAAATAGGAATTATTGTAAGAGACTGGGACTGGAAGAACAGTCCTGCTGATTATCAGGAGCAATTGATTAGTTTTGTGAATTCCAATCCGCATCTGGATGTGACATTTATTGTATTTGCAAAAGATAAAGACCCGAAATGGTTAAAAAGGATACAGAATTATAAAAGTATCATCTGGCATCCTGAAACAATGGAAATCAATGATTTTATAGAAATTTTAAACTCTTTTTCTACATTTATTACGGCACGTTACCATGGGGCAATCATTGCTGGTTTGTTGGGGAAAAAAGTGATCTGTGTTGAAATAGAGCCTAAATTAAGAATTCTTACAGAGCAAATTCCTTCATTTGCTTTATGGGATGATCATTTTGAAATCGGGAAGCTAGGAGATTTAGTAAAATCTGAATTAGATAATGATCATCAGAAGTCTATTTCAGATCTGAGATCGAAAGCAGATGATATGTTGAATCAATTTGTAAAAAAATATAACAGCAAATTTAATGGAGAATAAAGAAATTGTAATTGTTCATAAAACCTGTGTTTCAGATTATCCTCCTTTATTGGCTTTTATAAAGTATCTGAATAAAAATGGTTACAAAATACATCTTGTTTTAGGTTTTGAAAAAGGAAACTTAATAGATGAACTGAACCGTCTTTGTTATAAAGTTCATTTAACAGAAATAAAGCCTTCATCCAACAAGATTTTATATTGGTTTAAGATCAGAACAACCTTTTGGAAAATTATAATCGAAAACCAGTATCAGGATAAACTGATCTGGATTCCAGCTGCGGATACCACACTGGCTTTAGGAAAAAAACTATTGTCACTGAATTATGTGCTTAATTTATATGAGCTGTTCGATTATGCACCTAGGTACATAAAAGGCCTTGAAAAATTTGCAAAAAATGCAAAGCTGGTCATTTGTTCTAATTTAGACAGAGCCAATATACTTCGCGTTTGGTGGAAGCTGAATAAAACCCCAGAAGTTATTCTGAATAAACCTTATTCAGAGTTGTCTGAAAGAAATCTTCCTTTGACGGAAGAATTATCAAATCTATTGGAACCTGTTAAAGGGAAAAAGAAAATTATTTACCAGGGAGTAATTTTCCCTGAAAGAGAATTGGAAGGCATCTGTCGTTATATCAATCAGTCAGAAGATTTTGCATTGATTATAATGGGTAAGGAAACAGAATATTTGAAAAAGCTGCAGGCTATCTGTCCTTCCATCATTCATATTCCGTTTGTTGCACCTCCTTATCATTTGCATGTAACCAGCCATGCTGATATTGGTATATTAACATATGATCATTCTTCATTGAATAATATATTTTGTGCACCCAACAAATTATGGGAGTTTTCTAACTTTGCCATACCAATGATAGGAAATGATATTCCGGGGCTTATTAATACGATTGTAACCAACAGAATGGGAGAATGTATTGATTTTCAGAGAGAAAATCAGATATCTGAAACCCTGCAAAATATCTTAGAAAACTATATAGAATATTCCAGGAATGCTAAGTCATTTTATATCAGCTATAATTATGATCTCGAATTAGACAACATCATGCAGAAATTGTAAAATATAGAGATGGAAAGTATTATTGATGCATTTAATCTGAGATTTACACTTGTTTATTTAAGTGCTGCTTTTTTTGCTATTATTTTAACAAATGAATATGTAAATCGAAAAAAAAATTCTGATGGTATTCAGAATGCATTATTATTGTTTTATGCATTGGTAATTATTGCTATAATAGGGACAAGAGATAAAGTTGTAGGAGCCGATTCAGCAAGAACATTAGTTTATTTTAACGGTTCCCGAGTCATTAAATCTTTAAGTGAGTTAAAAGATGTAGGAAGTTACTTTATATCATTACTTGCTCTTAAATTGAGTAATAACTATAAAGTATTTTTTACAATAAATGCCATGTTGTATATAATACCTCTTATTATAGGTATACGGAATTTAACAGAAAAAAATAGATTTCTTGTTTTCTTTATTGTGATAAGTATGTTTTTCTTTAAGGCAATGGGAATTAATACAACAAAACAAGGGATTGCTTTTTCCTTTTTCTTTCTAGCTATGACTTTCTATAATAAAAAAAGATGGTTGTCTATTGTATTTTTCACTATTGCTTTTTTTAATCATGCTTCTATTATCATTCCTATTGTGGTTTTCTTTATGTCTACTAAGATTAACAACCTCAAGGTCATATTTTCGATTTATATAGCAGCTACAGTACTTTCATTAGTTAGTTTTAACCTTAATGAACTATTAGGCAAAATACCTGTGATAAATATTTTAGTAGAAGAAAGATTAGATCAATATTATTCCAAAGGAGTTAAAGTTGCTTACAAAACTGGGTTTAGATTGAACTTTTTTATATTCAATACTATATTTGCAATTATTGGATATTATACTCTTAAAAGTATTGAAGATATTGAGGAGCATTTAAAGTATAAAAGGTTTTATGTAACGTATATGCTTACATCTGCTTTTTTCTTTCTTATGTTTTCTGCTGCTTTTAGTGATAGATTTGGCGTATTATCTTGGATTTTTATACCATTTTTAATGTATCCTTATACGCAAACTAGAAATAAAATGGGGGTAATCAACTTGTTTGGTATATTTTTACTTTGTTTTTTCTTATTCCTAATATTTAATTTAAAATAATATAAATAATTTATTATGAGAACTATAAGCATTTTTTTTCTATTTAACTTCTTACTATTTTCGAGCATTTGTTGCTCTCAAAAAAGGAAGAAAATATTGATTGATTATTCATCAATAGTAACTCAGGATATTAATATACAGACGGCTGATTTTTTTAAAATTGAAACAATACTTCCAAAAGGATATGTGAAAGATGGAAGTGTGGATTATACAAACTATATTCAAAAAGCTATTGATGCTAATAAAAATGTTATAATGCCAGACTTCCCATTAATGACTACAGGAGTTTTTGCACAATCAAACTCGCAAATATATTTTCAAAAAAAGTCAGCATTAATATTAAAACCAACTGCTGATGTAAAGTATCAGATTATTGGTTTACATGCTGTTGAAAATGTTAAAATTTATAACCCGCAGTTAATAGGTGATCGTGATAAACACTTAGATACTAAGGGAGAATGGGGAATGGGTATTGATATAAGAGGTTCTAGAAATATTGAGATTTATAATGCAAATATTTCTAATTGTTGGGGAGACGGAATTATGATAGTGAAAACAATGACTAGCATAAGACCTGGTATTGCTAAAAATATGCTGTTCGAGGTAGAGAATATAAAAATAATAGGAGGAGTAATAAATAATGTTAGAAGAAATGGCATTTCAATTGAAGGAGGCAAAGATTTAATTATTAAAGATCTATTAATTGCAAACGTTAATGGTACTAATCCAATGGCGGGTATTGATATTGAGCCTAATGATAATATTAACATATTAGAAAATGTTAATATAAGTAATATAAAAATAAATAATACAAATGTAGGTATAGATCTACATTTAGGTAAATATGGTAGCCAGTCTATTCCAAAATCGGCTACTATTTTTTGTTCTAATATTTTAGTAGAAAACTCAAATGTGGGAATTTATGTTGCTGGTTTTAAAGACCAGCCTTTTGTCAGAAAAATAGGGGGGTATTTTAATATTGATAAATTGTCCACTAATAATGTTAAAAAGCCTTTTAGTGAAGGAAAACTATTTGACTTATATCCTCAAGTCAATATGAAAAATTAACAACTATTGCTGAGAAGTGATTGTGTTAAATTATAGAATATTTTAATATAAATGTTTAGAAATGAAATTAATAACAGTCTTTACACCTACTTACAATAGAGAAAAAGAATTACTAAAGCTTTATGAAAGCTTACTAAGTCAAACATTTAGTGATTTTGAATGGGTAATTGTAGATGATGGGAGTACAGATAATACATCAGTATTTATCAAAAAATGTATTGATGATGGTAAAATAACGATAAAATATAATAAAACAAATAATGGGGGTAAGCATCGAGCTATCAATAAAGGTTTGGATTTAGCAGAAGGGGAGCTATTTTTTATTGTAGACAGTGATGATTATTTACCAGATAATAGTTTGGAAATTATTGATCATCAGTATAAAAGTATAAAAGGAGATAATTCTTTTATTGGAGTTGTAGGTTATAGAGCTTCACCTAAAGGGAATATTATTGGAAACAAACAATTTCCCACCTTTATAACAGATTCAAATTTAATAGAAAGAAGAGAGAAATTTGGGGTTATAGCTGATATGGCAAAGGTTTTAATAACTGAAAAGTTTAGAGAATTTTACTTCCCTGATATTGATGGCGAAAAATTCGTTGCAGAATCAATAGTATGGAATAGAATGGCTCTGAAATATAAATTCAGGTACTTTAATGAGGCCATTTATATAACAGAATATTTAGAAGGGGGATTGAGCTATAATAGCATTCGTAACAGAAGAAAGAACGCTAAATATGCAACATTACTATATAAAGAATTAGCCAACAATTCAAAAAGTCCTTTAAAACTTAAAATAAAATCTATAATTAATTATTGGAGATTTGCTTTTTGTAAAAATCAAAATATATTTAAATTACTGAAAGAGGTGGGAGTATTTCCATTATCTCTTATTTTCCTGCCAGTTGGCTTTGGACTTTATGTAAGAGATAGCTTCTCTAATGATATCAATATTAATAAATTAAATAATGAAAGGTAGAGATCAGTTTAAAAAGTTCAAAAAGATTATTGATTTATTAGTTAAAATTTTTAGTATTTTAGGTAAAAACGGAAATGAATTTTTATTAAGAAGTGTTAGAAATACAAACGGTAAACTAGGGCTTGTTTTAAGATATATATTTATAAAAAATTTAGCCAAGAAGGTTGGGGATAATGTATCTGTACAACCAGGAGTATTTATATTTAACTTGAATAGTATAGAATTTGGAAATAATATTAGTATTCATCCAATGTGTTATCTAGAAGGAGCGGGAGGAATTAAGATAGGTAATGATGTATCAATAGCACATGCAACAACGCTTATTTCTACAAATCATACTTGGGAAGATCTTACAACTCCCATAAAATATAATAAAGAAGTTATGAAACCAATTATTATTGAGGATGATGTGTGGATAGGTTGTGGAGCAAGGATTTTGTCTGGCGTAGTAATTAAAGGAAGATCAATTGTGGCAGCAGGGGCTGTTGTTAATAAAACTTTTGAAGAAAATTCTATAATAGGCGGTGTGCCTGCCAAAATAATAAAGAAATTATAAGCATTGATTATTTTCGATGTGGTGAATTTTCCCAAAAAAGTAAGAATGGAAAGATTTTTGCTTGTGGTATTATTACTGAAAAGAACTTAAAAATTGAAATAGAAATTTTTTAATATTCCTTTAATGTTAAAAATATAATGAAACTGCTTATGAAACTTGAAAAACTGAAATATTCTGTAAACAATCAAATCATCTAACGTAGAATAGAGAATATCAAGGTATTCAATACCAATAAAATAGCTGATGAAAATTTGGTGACAATGTACAATTTGTCTCTGTCACAAAAAGCTGTTAAATCACAAAAAACACTTATGCAAACCTGAAAAATAATTATTTTCCAGGATAGTAATGATGCAATATTTAATCCAAAAACTAGTTTCTGTTTGAAATAGGTTTTGGATTTATACTGGTTATAAAAAATTATTATCTTTTTTAAAATCACAAATAAGTGAATTGTTGATAAGTGAGTAAAAATAATAACACACAAAATATTTATGAGAAATTTATTAATTAGTTCTAGATTTTATAGGAATAATACATAAAAATAAAAGAAATTGAAAACTAAATTGATACGGATTACAACGGTACCACTTTCTTTAAAGATTCTACTGAAAGGGCAGCATCGGTTTATGTCAGAACATTTTGATGTAATTGGTGTTTCCTCACCAGGTAAGGAGCTCGATGAAGTCAAAAAAGATGAAGAAATAGAGGTAATAGCGATTGATATGTCCCGCCAGATTACTCCAATTAAAGATATTAAGTCTTTATGGAGTACGTATAAATTTTTAAGAAAAGAGAAACCACAAATTGTTCATACCCATACTCCTAAAGCTGGTATTGTAGGGATGCTGGCTGCAAGAATGGCAGGAGTTCCTCATAGACTGCATACGGTAGCAGGTTTACCATTGATGGAGGTAACAGGTGTGAAACGTCAGATTTTAGATTTTGTTGAAAAACTAACCTATGCTTCTGCAACACATGTATATCCAAACTCAAAGGGGTTGTCTGATTATATCATCAAGCATAATTATGTAAATAAATACAAGCTTAAAGTAATCGGAAATGGTTCATCAAACGGAATCGATACTTCATTCTTTTCACCTGAACAGGTTTCAGAAGATCAGAAAACTCTTCTAAGAAAAGAATTAAAAATAAAAGACACAGATTTCGTTTTTGTGTTTGTAGGGCGCTTGGTGGGAGACAAAGGAATTAATGAACTGATAAAAGCCTTTTCTGCTCTAAATAAACAAGAAAACCAACAACATTCAAAATTATTACTGGTGGGTCCTATGGAACAGGAGCTGGATCCGTTACATCCCGATACATTAAGTGAAATTGAAAATAACCCAGATATTATCTCTGTAGGATTTCAAAAGGATGTTCGTCCTTATTTTGCGATTTCTGATGCATTGGTTTTTCCTAGCTATCGGGAAGGATTCCCTAATGTAGTGATGCAGGCAGGAGCAATGGAATTGCCAAGTATAGTTTCTGATATCAATGGATGCAACGAAATTATAGTAGAAAATCAGAATGGAGTGATTGTTCCGGTAAAAGACAGTGAAAGACTTACAGAAGAAATGGAGAAAATGATTGTAGACAAAGATTATTATCAGGCATTAAAAAAGAATGCACGACCAATGATTGAAGATCGATTCGAGCAGTCAGTGATTTGGAATGCAATATTAAGTGAGTATAAAAAACTGATTAAAGAAAAAGAATATCGTGTATAAGTTTTTTTTGAAACGGATTCTGGATTTTTTGATAGCGTTGATAGCGCTCATCATGCTGGCTCCAATTTTTATAATTGTAATGATCTTATTATACTTTGCCAATCAGGGTAAACCGTTCTTTGTTCAGGCAAGACCGGGCTTAAATGAGAAGATATTCAATATCATTAAGTTTAAGACAATGAACGACAAAAAAGATGCTGAGGGCAATTATTTGCCAGATTCGGAGCGCTTAACTCCGGTTGGAAGTTTTATACGCCAGTCTTCCCTGGATGAGCTTCCGCAATTAATCAATGTATTGAAAGGAGATATGGCAATTATAGGACCCCGGCCCTTGCTGCCACAATACCTATCTTTATATAATAAATCTCAGAGACGCAGACATACAATACGTCCCGGGATTACAGGTTGGGCACAGGTAAACGGAAGAAATGCTATTTCCTGGACAAAGAAATTTGAACTGGATGTATGGTACGTAGACAATCTGTCTTTGGTAACAGATTGTAAGGTAGTCCTTCTTACTTTAAAAAAAGTAATAATAAGAGAAGGAATAAACCAGGCAGATCAAGCTACAGTAGAAGCTTTTAAGGGAAATAATTAATTAATAAATGTAGACAGAGCATGTATTTATACGGAGCAAGTGGCCATGGTAAAGTAGTGGCTGAGTTGGCTGAAGAGAATGGTTTTAGTATTGAAGCTTTCATTGATGAACATTTAATGAAAGAAACGGTATTAAACTATCCTGTTCTTAACGAAATTCCCCAGCATAATATCGATGTTGTTATTTCTATAGGGAATAACAGAGTCCGGAAAAGAATAGTGGAGCAGAAAGAGCAGTTCAACTATGTTACTCTTTTTCATCCCAGGGCAATCATATCCAAGAGAGTAAAGATAGGAGAGGGAACTACTGTGATGCCTGGTGCTACTATTAATGCGTTAGTAAGAATCGGAAAACATGGTATTATCAATACAAATGCTTCAATTGATCATGATTGTATCCTTGAAGACTTTGTACATATTTCTCCAAATGCTGCACTGGGGGGCAATGTATATGTAGGTGAAGGAACTCACATCGGAATCGGAGCCAGTGTAATACAGGGAATAACAATCGGAAAATGGTGCATCATTGGTGCCGGAGCAGTTATTATCAGCGATATACCGGATGGCTGTACTGTTGTAGGTAATCCCGGAAAAATTATAAAAAGTAGAAGTTTAAAAATTTAGAATATTAAAATATGAAATCAAGAGTATGGTTGTCTTCTCCCCACATGGGAGGAAACGAATTAAAGTACATTAATGAGGCATTTGATACAAATTGGATAGCTCCTTTAGGTCCAAATGTTGATGGTTTTGAAGAAGATCTGGAAATTTTCTTAAATGAAAAAGTAAAAGTAGCTGCACTTTCCTCAGGAACTGCTGCTTTACATCTAGCTTTAGTAGAATGTAATGTTGGTCCTGATGATGAGGTTATATGCCAGTCTATGACATTTTCTGCTTCTGCTAATCCTATTGCTTATCTGGGAGCTACGCCTGTATTTATCGACTCTGAAAAAGATACCTGGAACATGTGTCCGATAGCTTTGAAGCAGGCTATAGAAGATAGAATTGTAAAAGGTAAAAAGCCGAAAGCTATTATTGTTGTCAATCTATATGGAATGCCGGCAAAAATGGATGAAATTTTAGCAATTTCTACAGAGTACAATATTCCTTTAATAGAAGATGCTGCTGAATCATTGGGATCTCAGTATAAAGGAAAAGCTTGTGGTACTTTTGGACGTTTTGGTATTTTATCATTCAATGGAAACAAGATAATTACGACTTCAGGAGGTGGTGCCTTAGTATGTCATTCTCAGGTAGATAAAGATAAAGTTGTATTTCTTTCTACACAGGCAAGGGATGACGCTCCACATTATCAGCATTCACATATCGGATATAATTACAGAATGAGTAATATTAGTGCTGGTATTGGAAGGGGACAAATGGAGGTTTTGAGAGAGAGAGTAAACGGACGTAGAAAAATGCACGAATTTTATTCTGAAATTTGTAAAAATATAGATGGGGTAGAATTACTTTCGGAACCAAGTCTTGATTTTTACAGTAACCATTGGTTATCTGTTATTACAATAGATGAAACAAAATCATCAAAATCCCGTGAAGATTTACGTTTGGCATTTTTGGAGGACAATATCGAATCCAGACCTATCTGGAAACCTATGCATTTACAACCTGTATTTGAAGATGCACCATATTACGGAGGAAAAGTAGCAGAAACCCTTTTCGAAAATAGCTTATGTCTGCCTTCAGGATCTAATCTGTCAGATAATGAGAGAGAGAGGATTGCAAAAGTTATGATAGAGGTTTTTTCAAATAAGAAAGAATATTCAGTTTTAGGATAATTTATTTTGGAGTTAGAAAGATAAGAAGAGCTATGTTTAAAACTTACCAATGCTAAGGTTAGAACAGAAAGTGAATCTTGATTTTGGAAAGAAAAAAAGATAGGGTATATTTCATGAGAAATTTTGAATATATTCTATTTCCCGATACAGCAAACATACTGTATCGGAAATTCTTCCTGTATGAATTTCTTTTAATCTTTTCAGACCAGCTGGATCATTAGAAAAGAATTCTTCTTCATTTTAATAATTCATCATCTTAAAATTAGATCTTGAAATAAATATTTTTAGAGTAACAAGAATGTTGATTTTGTGTGTGTTTTTATAATTGACTTTCTTAAATGTTCTAAGATGATCTGTTAAAATGTGTGTTTAGAGCAGTTATATCTGAAATTTTTATGTTTGAAAATGTGTATTTTACAAATAGCTTTAAAAGAAAAGGAATAGGTTCCTTTGGAAAAACTAAAAAAAGCTATATATTTGCACCAGTTAAAAACAAACGCTCTTAGATTGTTTACAAAAATGATTTAGTAAGTAAAAGAGTAGTTTAAAGCAGATGGATAGGACTTTTCTGAAAAGTATTGGTTTTGTCCGGATTGCAAAAGTTTTGTCAATTTACTTTTAAAAAATTGATCCGGTAGTTCAGCTGGTTAGAATGCCGCCCTGTCACGGCGGAGGTCGCGGGTTCGAGTCCCGTCCGGATCGCAGAAAGTCTTCTAGAAATAGAAGACTTTTTTTGTTTTATTGATAAATTTGGAGCTCATCCGAAAAGACAAAAACATTCTCTACTCTTATATATTTAAACATAAATAAAAAAATGGCCGGAAGAAATTCCGGCCATCATTGCTTCAAAGTAATGTCTTTATAATTTACTTTTTAATAATTTTTACAATAGTTTCAGAATTGTTAATTCTTACCAGATAACCTCCGGTTAATAATGAAGTAACATCTGTTTGTTTATTGATAAATTTACCTTCTTTCATAAGCTGTCCCGACATATTATAGATCTGATAATAATACTCTTTATCATCTTTTGCCTCAATATACAGGATATCTTTCACAGGATTAGGATAAAGAACTAACTTATCATCTTTTACTTTTTCCTCAATAGCTGTCTTGCTAAATGCAGTTCTTGCCTGAATTCCTGTGTTTGGTGTTACAGGAATACCTGGCAGCGGACCTCTCGGACTGCCGTTATCTTCCTGTTTTACACATCTGCAGCTTAGAGATGCAAAAGGATCTATATCGGTATTTTTTACATTATTTCTATTATAAATATCAAAATACATATAAGTAGATCGTCCGGTCATTTCACCGTTTAAATTAGCATACCATATTCCTCCTGATGCACCAATAGCATTACTTATAGCACCTGCGTACATTACGCTTCTGCTTCCTCTGCTGACAGCCTTTGGATAATTTCCTATATTATACAAACTGTTAGTAAATGAATATCCTACAGTTTTTCCCCAAAAGCTTGGCGCTGTTACACTATAAATAGGGGTTCCAAAATAACCGGCTTCCGTACCGTCAACAGTTCTGAGTGCTTCAGGGTTGCTTTTAAGACTCCAGGGAGAGGTTTTCGTTGAGCCTTTACCTAAAACTTCCGGAATTCTCCATCCATTCGGACAAGGATCAAATACAGATTTTTTACCGCCAATTCCCCATCTTTCATCATATAAACTATGATATTGACTATCAAATAACCAGTCTGAAGCAAGAGTATAATGAGGCGTATTATCCCCACGATATGGATATGCTGTAACCGGCATCATTAGTTTTAAAGGATTGGCAACGGAATATCCCAGCATCTTTTCTATTCTCACATCTATTTTATCAGTTGCAGTAATACTGCTTTTATAGGTATTGTAATTCACTATATTACTTGAATTATAATTCGCCTCTGTAAAGGCTGAATAGGTTACAACACCGTTATTGGTAGTACCTAGGAATATATTGTATTTAGAACCGTTGATATTATTGAATATAGGCAGCGGATCTTTTCTTCCCCATTGGTAATGCAGCCCCTGTGAGCTGTTGAGCTGGCTTACCTGAGCAGGTACAGTAGGATTATACGGACTTGGCATTGCCTCAGTAGCGCCAAGGTTTCTATCCATGATACTTGTTTTCAGAATCGTTCCATATTGAGTGTAATTTACATAATTATCAGTGGTAATAGGGGTGTCATTTACATGGGTAAAAGAATTTACAGATGTATTGGTTACCCAAATGTGCCAGCTCCAGTATACAGGATTGCTTATGGAACCATTATGCAGAGTCACTACAGCATTTCCGGACTGATTGGCATTTACTTTTACATTGATATTGGCCTCTTTGGAAGAAGTATTATCTATTGTTAATTGCGTTACTAAAGCAGGATTATCCGTCCAAAGGATATTCGCTTTCAAATCATTGAAACTGGTCGTATTCAGAATCTGAGTATTGCCTAAATAATTACTTTGTACAGAAAAAGCTTTACTCACAGGCACTGAAATTATCTGCTCTGCAGTAGATTTTGAAACCATATAAGTATTAGGATTTTCTAATCCCGTTTTGTAGGTTTCAGTTTCACTGAAGAAGGTTGTTTCGAAATTATAATTATTCTTTACGAATAAAGGATCTTTAATACATCTGCACGCCTGCGCATTATTCGTTGAATAATCATCTGAAGGTCTATAGCTGTATAATCCATAAACATTAGGATAATTAGCCGCGTCCGGTCGATAGTTATTGACAATCTGGTCAGCAGCCGGAATTAATCTTAATGCGCTGGCTACTGTTGAATAATCACCAAAAGTAGTCATTGTAGATGTCCACAGATAAGTTTCAAGCTGGTCTGTAAAAGTTGCTTTAGTGTGATATCTGGCATCTGAAGCAGCTCCTCTTCCAATCCATCCTGTTCCTGGGAATATCCCGATATTGTTACCCCCAACATTGGTCATATCGAAACCATACTGAGGATATATTTTTATACCGGCGAGATAGGTTTTTAAATTAGATAATCCCGGAGGAATATTTGACTGAACACCATTTAAAGCTGATAGCGGACTATTTACTTTAGCTCCAAAAGGCGTAAAATCCATCCTTACATTTTTTGTGGATGACGCCACTAAAACTGAAGGCAGCCTCCATCCGTTCGGACACGGATCATAAGAAGATTTATTTCTGTAAGGTTGTGGAGCATTAATATTTGTTGCCTGTATACCCTGGGAGTTATCCGACCATAAGTTAACTTTACTTAGCTCATTGGTCTGTAATCCAGGTACCTGCCCAAACCAGTTATAATAGTAAAGTGTTCCACTAATATTACCATAGGTAGATGGGGTAACGGTATTGTCATCATTTACATAAATTAAACTTAACGGGTTTTTTACAGACGCTCGAATGTTATTTGTAATGTTGGCTGCTGATTTATTCACAAACAATCTCAGTTCATTAAAATTTTTATAATCATTGAAAGGACTGTTGGTAAATCTTAATCTTGGTACTGCATCATCATAAATAATCTTTCCTAAGCTGCCTGTCACCTGATAAAAACTTGCATCAGTGTAAGTTAATGAAGGGAACGGATCTTTTCTTCCCCATTGATATAAAAGACCTCCGTTCTTGTGCCAGCCGCTTCCATTAAGAGAATTACCGGTAGCCCCAAGGTTTCTGTCCATCCAGCCCCATTCAGAATTAGGAATAGTCTCTACGGTTCCGTCGCTTAATTGTCTTTTTATATCATCATAGCTTTTATAGGTGGTTCCGTTTGTAGGATCGTCTGTTGCCCAAATGTGCCATGACCAGAAAACTTCTCCGTTTACTTTATAGGCAATCAACGCATTTCCTTTTTTTACTTTATTGACAGGAACTTTTATTTTTGCATTTTCACCGGAACCTATAATATCCAAAGTATAATTTTCTTTAGATTTTATCAGTCCCATATTGTCTTCCCATAAAACATCAGCTGTTATTACTCCCGAAGGCACGTCAATACCTTTCATGAAATTCCCGTTTCGCCACATTTCGTAGGCTTTTTTTACAGGAATATACAATCCGTCTACATTATTTCCATCATTATCTTTACCTGTAAAGATGTAACTGTTGGGAGCTTTAGTCCAGTCTGCTATTGTATTATCAGGTTGTGCTCCGGCGTTGATTACAAAACAGTTGTTTGAACAATCTGCTGAATCATATGCCGTTGAATTTCCAAAAATACCTACGTACTTTATGAATTTTTTGATTTCAGCTTCTACTTCCGGAAGTGGTCTCATCGGTCCGTTCCAGTCAGCACGTACCTTTCTGTTTCTGATGGCTCCGATACCATATAATGAAGCTTTAGGAGTATTGCTTAAAAAGAAATTTTCAGATCCGGGGCCTCTCTGTTTGTCATACAAAGGAGGGTAACCGAAATCATTCACTGTATTATAATTGCTTAATGCATTGACAGTGATATACTGTCCGGTAGATTTGTATACCCTGAAACCTGTTATTTTGCTTACAACAATAACTACAGGCTCTTGATCCGCAATGATGTCGGTCAGTTTCTCGTTGATGTAATTGTAGAGGTTGTAATACCTGTTAACTAAAGCATTAGGGTTTGTAAAATCCAAATATCCTCTGCCCCAGGGTTCTCCGCCCTCCTCAGGAGGTAAAAACCAGTTACTGAAGTTAATAAAGAAGCCCGAACTTGAAAACTTACCGGCAAATACATAAACAGGGTCATGATAAGAAAACTCAAAAGGACTTGTATCACTGCCCTGGTAGATATATTTCTGTGAGCTGACAATCGTACCGAGATTATTAGGATTTTCAATGTTGATGACAGGCGCATTGGCATTCGTGTTATCTAACGTACCATTTGCGTTGACTGATAAAACAATATCATCCAGTTTCTTTGTCAAATGCTGTGATTTTACCCTGTCTTTTACTCCTGAAACAGTTCCATTAGCATTAAACAATACTGTACCATTTTTTTTCGGGGTGAAAAGTATGGTGTATTCATTCTCATCCAGTTCACAGGTTGTTGCGGTATAATCACCAAATTTGTAATGGCTCACAGCTTTATTCCATGTGATGTCGGAGAAGCTGTTTGTCTCTGAACCTAGCTCAACTTTTAAATTGTATGTACTGTTTACAGAAGCAGGCAATTCAAATGTTGCATTAAGATTTTCATCATACTGGTTGCTTGCATACAATGTTTTACACCACACACTGATCCATTCTCCCTGCGTATTCTGATATTTGACAGAAATCAGAATATCACTGGTTGTGACAGGTTTGTGGAGCTGTCCGCTCATGACAACGGCACCTTTTTCATTCACGTTTTGTGAAATTACAATCAAAGGATCCAGATCAAAATTGTAGGTTGTCACAGGAATATAACTTCCTGAAATAATAGGGGCACCACGAAAATGCCAATCCGTATCGCCTCGTGGAGAAGCATAAACGGATGCTGCTGAGCATAATACAGCCCAGATTGATAAAAAGGTTTTTTTTCTCATACACATGTTTTTTTAGATTAATATTTGATCCTATGAATATCCGGTATTCAAATTCTACGGTATTGTAGATTCTGAATCATAGATATAGAAGAAGTATTATAAAGCAGATCTACTTTAAAATAACAATTGCTTTAAAATCAAAATGTTACTGGTTATATCGAACTTGTAGAACCGATTATTCATACAACCATTACTTTTACGAAATCAAGATTAGAGAATCAGGATCGTATTGGTAAGCCGTTAAAGCAATGCCGTTTTCTGATATAATGTAATTACAGCAGGTATGTCGGATGATGTTGTCTTGCAGTGGAGTATAGGCTGATAGAATAGGGGATATTGCAGCCCGGATTGGGAATAAAAGTCTTTTTTTTCATGTTTGTGTTTTAGGTTTTTAGTTTTTATAAAAAATAATGGATAATCAATTATACAATTATATCAAATTACAATCAGGAGAATCAGAAAGAAAATATCATAAAATAAATATTATATTAATGAGAATTTTCTATTGTCTTTTTGCGCTTTTTGTAATGTTTTTTAATAAATAGGGTTGTAAAACTGTATTAATTTGCTAATAACCATTATGTTTGCAAAGTTACAATATTAAAAAAAACACACAATGAGTCAAAAAAATCTGACTAATAAAACCTCAGCCGAGGCTACAGAGATATGCCCTGTCCAGAAACTTTTAAAATCCCTTTCAGGGAAGCTAAAACTGGAAATTTTCGTTCTTGCATCCAAATCAACTTTACGTTTCAGTGGTTTGCTGCGCGATTTAGAAGGATCTAATAAACAAACATTGTCTACTGCTCTGAGAGAGCTGGAAGAAATGGATTTATTAGAAAGGATTGTCATTAAACAGAAACCCTTACACGTAGAATATAATCTTACTAAAAAAGGAGAAGCACTGATCCCTATCTTTCAGCAATTAGAAGGTTTGGTATAAAAAATAAAACTATTTAATATTCAATTAAAAAGCCGGTTCTGAACAGAACCGGCTTGCTATTTATTTGCATGAAGAATTTAAAGGATTATTAAGATAATCTTTCCCCTGAGGAGGCTGTACAAAATATTGCGTTCCATAAATATTTCCGGAGCGGAAGAAATCAGTGGAGATCACTTGAGCACCGCTGCTGAAAGCTGCTTTAGACCGGGTGAAATCATTGGTTTTGGCTTCATAGGTTTCAATATCTGATCTGGTTCTGACCATAAAACCCTGTTTTACCAGATCCTGTATTTCTTTCTGTCTTACGATGGCATTATCCCGCAGTATAAATCCTGCGAATGAATCATCTGGCTCACTGTTCAGGAACATGATTCTTTCCTTTAATGAACCGTCTATGAGGTAAGGATTGTTTTTTGAAGATAAAGTTCCGGCACTTCCTGGAAGCAGCATAAAAATAAATTTTCCTTTGCTGTCATTCAATTTTGGCCAGTTATTGTGGGTTACAGCTTCTTTAAGCGTACTGTATTTACCCTGAACTTCTTTTGGAGTAATGATCTTGTCTTTTCCAAGGTATTTTACAATTTCTCCATCCAGGTCATCATAAGCTTTTTTATCAAAAGGAAGGACTTTTGTACTGTTTTCAAGAATCGGGAACCCGGAATCTTTTGCTTCGATCATCATAAAAACAGGAGTGTGCTCCGGATGTTGATCAGACCATGTTTTAAGTGCTGTAAGAGCATCTTTTAAAGTCGGATAGTGAGTTCTGAAATCTATATCTGCCATATGCAGTACTTTGAAACCCGGTTGATCCAGTCCTTTCGTGTTAAAAGGAGCCAGATCTGTTACTCCCTTTGCTTTTAGTATCTCATATGTGGCAGGATGGCTGAATCTGTTACCTTCCGGATCATAATAGACGTCTATTTCCAGGCCTCTCAGATTAGCGTTGAGCTGTTCTGTGAAATCAGGATGATTATAATTAAGTCCTTCCTTCAGGTCCATTCCGTAAGGGTGATACTCTTTAAATTTAGCTTTTTGCTCTTCAGACATCATGCTGTCGTATTTCTGCATCATTCCGTTAATGATAGGAGTTACAAGATCCAGTACTTTAGGATCTACCGGCTTGGCATATGAATTATGAGTTCCTACAATCTGCAGTTGATTGATTCTTAGATTCTGGCATTTATCCTGTGCCTGCAGCAGTGCTGTCATACAAAATGCAGCTCCATATATATACTTTTTCATATGAATAAAATAACTTTTGATTAAAAATTGAAAGTGAAGCCCAGCTGTCCACGTATTCCTGAATAAGAAATGTTTTCTACGCGGTCTTTTGTTCCCATATAATAGCGGTTGGGTTCATTAAAAATATTGTTAAGCTCTACAAACAGGCGGATTTTCTTTGTAAGGCTGTAAGAAGTGGAAAGGTCTACCGTAAAGTTTTTATCAAAATACTGATAGTGATCTGCACCAGCCGCTGCTCTGATTTCGCTTACATAATTTCCTTTATAATTTCCAGCCAGACGGATCATCAGTTTACTGGTTTCATAGAACAATATGGTATTGAAAATATGCTTTGCCTGATTGGGAATCGTGGTAGACATTGTTCCTGTCTGCTTGCCGTTTTCGTACACCGGCATATCCATTTTGGAAGAGATATAAGTATAGTTTCCTTCAAAACCGATGTTTTTCAAAAAACCAGGAAGGTTTTCAAAACGTTTGGAGATACCGAATTCAAAACCGAACAGCTTTGCTCCTTCCAGGTTTTTAGGGGCTATAAAAGTATATGTTCTTCCTGCCAGATCTACCACAGACTGATCTTTATAGATAAGGTTTGTGATATCTTTATAGAATACTCCGGCTGTTATCAGATCCAGCTTTCCGAAGTAGTTCTCAAACATAAGATCAAAATTATTTGAAAACGTAGGATCCAGTTTGGTATTTCCCTGAGTGACGGTGTTGGAAATATCATTAACGATGGTTCCGGGGTTCAGATCGTTGAAATCCGGTCTTGCAAAAGAGCGGGTATAGGCAAGTCTCAGAATCCGGTCGCTGCTGATATTCCATTTCATATTCACCATAGGAAGTACTACATTATAGGTTTTATTGTCTTTAATGTCTTCCGTTTTACTGTCTTTATCAGAGATAACTTTTTTACCCCAGAAGGTAACGTCATTATATTCATTTCTGAAACCTCCCAGTACCTGAAGCTGGTCTGAAATTTTCCATGTTCCCATCAGGTATGCCGCCCATACATTTTCAGTGCCTCTGTAAGAACTTGTAATATTCGAATTACTGTCTTTACCGCTCACCTGCATCAGTCCTAAACTATTTTGTGTGGTGGGATTGTACATCTGGTCAATTTGTGCATTGGTAATCTGATCAATGATCACTGCATTATAAGGATTGCCCAATGGATTCATAAAACCTCCTTTGTACTGGAAAGCTTCACGCTGAAGCTGATTCAGATAAGTTACCGGAGCTCCGGGAATTCCCAATGATGATTTAGGCATCCAAACCAATATGGAGCTGTCAACTATTTTATTCTTGTTGTTGTATTTTGTTCCGAATTTAATCTCGAAATTATCCGCTGCTTTATATTTTATATCAACCTGCCCTCTAAGATCCGTTTCACTGTTATGATTCTGGCTTAGGATAATCTGATTCAATTTGAGTTTATCTGCAGCTATTGCCTGCTGATTATAAGGGAGGGTATATCTTCCGGTGTCACCAATACCGTCCGGAGCATCCATTGCCATATATTTTCTTCCGTCAGCAGATAAATTTCCATAGGTCATAGGCTGTACGAAATTAATGATAGGATAGCCTTTTTGATCCTTTTCAAGATTATCTGGCGAATTGAACTTAAACTCAGAACGTGCTTTGGATAAAGACCAATCCACCTGCATACGCTGTCCCACCTGATGATTACCACCCAGCTGCATAGAATACAGATCTGTAAGATAATCTGCATGACGGGCCTGCAGCATGACATTTTTACTATCAAAATTAAAATAGGTTTCTCTTACGGACTGACCATCTTTATACTGACTGTATAATGCTTTTGCATATAATTTGTTTCTGCTGTCGATCTCATAATCCAATCCCAAATTGAATCCCAGCGTTCTTCGGTTCGCCAGATAATCACGAAGCTGAAGCTGATTGATAGAATAAGAGGCTGTTTTATCTTTCAGTCCATAGTTGTAAATATTTCTCATCTGATCAATAGCTGTAGAGCGCTCCCAGATCACAGCTGAGGTAATGAATTTCAGCTTATCAGTAATTTTATTTCCGTAGACAATAGATGTGTTATAACTGGGAGATTTTGACATGTTGACGTATCCTGTAGCCATACTTATAGCTAAAGTCTCCTTATTGGGTGAGGTTTTCGTGATAAAATCTACATTTCCTCCAATGGCATCTCCATCAAGATCCGGTGTCAAAGCTTTAGATAAGCGTACATTCTGAATAAGTTCTGAGGGAAAGATATCCAACTGAACTCCACGGTTGGCATTATCACCACTGGCACTGGGCATTCTGTTGCCATTCAGGGTAGAAGAAGTCCATTGTATAGGTGTTCCTCTTACCGCTACAAAACGTCCTTCACCCATATCCCTTTCAATAGATACACCCTGCATACGCTGTACAGCATCTGCGGCATTACGATCCGGCAGTTTTCCGATAGCATCTGCAGACAGTACCTCCGTAATTGTGTTGGAGTTTTTCTTCATGGTAATCGCTCTGGCCTGTGATGCTTTATACACACTGGTAACCACTACCTCCTGAAGGTTATTTTCTTTAAACTTAGCTCCGAATTTAATTAAGCCAAGATCTACTTCCTTTTTATTTGTAATGGTGAAAGGAATGTAAACATTATCATATGCTTTATATTCTACAACAAGCTTATAACTGCCGTCATAAACATTGCTAAGAACAAAAGAACCATCAGTATCAGAAGTTACCTTCTGTCCGCTGTTTTCAATATAAACCATAGCATTGGGAAGATTTCCCTGGCTGTCTACTACAGTTCCGTGAACAGTGGTTTGTGCAAAGGCCAAAGGCCCTAGAAGAAAAAATGCTGCTTTTGTTAAAAAAAGTCTTTCTCGTGACATCCTTATAAAGTTTGGTGCAAAGATGTCAGCTCTGTCAAAAGTTTTAGTTCATTTAAATTTCATGCAACTCCTTCTGTTGAGTTCGAGGTGAACCATATTGTAAATCAATAAGTTGCTAATATTAAATAATTGTAACTAATGAACAAGCTGAGAAGGAAGACAATCGAATTCCTTTTTAAAATATTTATAAAAAGTAGATTTGGATTTAAAACCACATTGAAATGCCAAATCTATAACACTGGCTGAAGGGTCTTCCGATAGAATCTGTTTAAAGTGCTGTATACGGCTTCTGTTGGTATATTCGTGGAAATTGGAATGAAGATGTTTATTAAAAGTGATGCTTAAATCTGCCTTGCTTATTTTCAGATGACTCGAGAGCTGATCTAAAGTAAACTCCTCATCCAGATACACATGACTCTCCTGATAGAAGGAAATAATGGCACTTTCCACAGAGTCAAAATCTATTTTTGAAAGATCTTTATACTGATAGGTTTCTTTTGGGGCAGAAAAATATGCTGGAGTTTGCTGTTCCTGCAGTTTGTGCTGGTACGTTAAAATATAAATGTACAAAATCCATCCGAATTGAAGGAGAAACAGGAGGCTGTAGATCTTCTGATAGATCAGAGTATCCCAACCTAATTGATAAACCGTCCAGAAAATCAAGACACCTAATAATACGTAACAAACCAGATATCGGAAATTACCCGCTACAGGATGGGTAATGTTTTTGCGATATCTTGTCAGTAAATAAATACACAAGACAAGGCAGGTAATCCAGTAGAAGCTGTAGTACACAAAGTATGATTTATAAGATCTGATAGCCAGATCTGCCCAGGAAAGATCAAGCATTTTAGCAGAAGTTGCAATCGCATGATGAATAACAACCAATGTCAGCGGAATGATAAGGTATTTAAGCTTATCTCTCCATGTTGCATGGATTAAATGGGTAGTGATATAAAGAAAAATAAGTCCTTTAAAAACACGCAGACTTCCCGGAATTTCATACAGAACAGATTCATAACCGAATTTTTGAATGATAAAATATTCATATCCCATATCCAGCGTGACCACTCCAATATACAATAACAGCATATTCAGTACAGATTCCCTGTTTTTGATGAGGGACATGAGCAGAGTAAGGGTGATAAGTGCCTGTAGTACAACTACCATAATGATGTATAACATGATAACTGATATTTTGCCAAAATTATAGATAATATAAGCATGGCATCTTTAACAAATTATTAAATATCAGCTCAGAAATATAGACAGCGCTTAAAATAAAATCCTAATGGGTATTTTTTCCGGTTTTGTATATTAAGCGGATATTCCTATTTTAGCTAATAAGCATAAGTTGGATGTCAAAAAGAAAATTTATTTTCCTCTCAATACTTAAAACCTGGCGGATCTCCACATTGGTTTCCTGTGTATTTCTGTTTCTATTTTTAAATGTAACCCGAGTGGTAAGAGATTCACCAAGAAATTGTGATATGGGTGGACTGGACTATGTTTTTGCCATTTTTTGGATCGTGTTTCTGAGTATATTGTCTTTAAGCAGTTTTTTTTCTGTTGTAAAACTTTTTCAAGGAAAAATTAAAACAGCTTTGTGCTGGTTTCTGCTGCCTGTAACGGTTTCAATATATTCCTTTTTTCTGATAACCGATGGAAAGCTGAGTGGTGAAGAAACAATCGTTTTTCTGATTATGAATCTGCCATGGATGGCTCTCTGGATATTTTATTATTACAGGTTCAATATCCGCTTCACTATAACCAATCATTAATATTATTTATCCATGAAAAAACAATTTCAAAACTGGACTCTCTTTTTTATTGTAGGAATCATTGCGATAATTGCCGGATTGATTACTTCTGTTATTCTGATGAATGGATCGTCAGCTCCTGATGCACTGTTTGGAATGTATTTACTATTCAGTCTGGTGCCCATATTGCTGGTGATTATTATAGACCGGATTCTCGTATGGAAATTCGGAAATAAAAACGTCAATAAAGTTCAGTTTTCAATACTGCTGTTGATCGTACTTTTATGGATTATAAGATTTGTGGTGAATCTGATTATTTAAATTATTCCTATGAGAAAATTATTGCTATTCTGTATTATCATGATCTCTGCCGTATATTCCGCGCAGCCTTTTACTCTGAAATCTATAGGAGAAGCAAAGGAGTTCAGACTCACTCTTTATTATGGCGCACAGGGAAAAGGTGCATTTGTACAATATGCAGGAAAAAAAGAAATCATTCCTTTACAGGTAAAAAGTTTTAAAGTTGATACAGATGGGAGAAGTGATGGGCAGCCGGATATTGAGTATTATACCTGGAATGAAATGATTGACGGAAAAATAAATGGAGTATATGAGTTTGAAATCATGCATCATCAGGCTTCAAATATTAGCTATACAAGAGCGAAAGACAACAGAAAGTTTAAGCTGGAAATGGTTGAGGACGAAAAATATGACGGAAGCAGCAAATATCTCCTGCACGGTGCTTTACTTGCCTTTAATCATTTTTACAACAATCACTTCACCATTGCTTATCCGGACGGTAAAAAAATGGCTGTTGAACTTCCTGCACCAGATAAGCCTTCGTTTGCGCGACAGAGTATTATAGCAGATTATAACTTTGATGGGTATGAGGATATTGCATTCTCTGTTCCTGATGACGGGATGGGTGTTTACAGGAATTTTGATATTTATCTGTATCATCCGGGAAGTAAACGCTTTGAAAAACTTAAAGAACCGGATTATTCCCGCTCAAGCTGTTCGTGTCTATGCGATGTAACCATAGAAAAAGATAAAAAGCTTTTAAAAACCGGATGCCGGGGTGGAGCAAGATGGCATCAGGATATCTACCGTTTTGGTAAAAATGGAACTTTAGAATGGGTTGCCACGAAAGAACAGTCAGAGGAATAATTCTTCTTTTAAATATGTGAAAATTCCTTTGAAATGATCATACTTAAGAATTTTATCAGTTATAACTCCTCATTTTCAGTGATAAAACCTCCGTTTTTTTACGGTATTTTTAATAATGTCTTTTGTGATTCAATTTTAGGTCTGATATTTGTACTGGGTAGCCAAACTAAATGGCCGATTTATTTATGAAAAACATATCTGTGAAAAAATCCTTTCTTTATGCATGTTTATGCGCAGTTTTCCTTGTTTCCTGTAAAAAAGAAATAGATAAAATAAGCGATACTTTTAAAGATACAGTGTCTGCTTCGGAGACGCCGGAGGCTGAAAAAGATTCTATAAAGAAAGATTCTGTTCCTGTCGTAAAGAAAGAATCTATTCCGCCTGCAATGCAGGAAAATGGTTTTTATAATGCTTTTGTTCTTCCAAAGGATCAAAAGATGCGTGATTCTATCTATGCCGAATACAGTAAGAAGTATAGTGTAGAAGAACGTACCGCTATTTTAGCTTTAAACAGACTGGATTCTAAAAGTAAATGGAATGCCGATACACTGGTGGTTCCTGCAAAAATAGATACAACATTAATGGCTTATTCACCATTCCCAATGCAGTTAGATGTATTGAGTGGCGTGAAGAAGTTCGTTATCTTCTCATATCCTATACAGGCTTTTGCAGTATATTCCAATGGAAGTCTTGTGAAATGGGGACCTACAAGTATGGGTAAAAAGGCAGCTCAGACCACAAGAGGGCTTACTTTTGCCAACTGGAAAAAGAAACTGGCAATTTCTACTGTGAGTACCGAATGGAAACTTCCTTATAATTTTAATATTCACAATATTGGAGGGATCGGATGGCATGAATATACACTTCCGGGATATCCTGCTTCACACTCGTGTCTGCGATTGTTGAGGAAAGATGCCCAATGGCTGTATTCCTATGCAGATACCTGGATTCTGAATCCTGGTGGTGCAACTACCAAGGCAAAAGGGACTGCGGTAATGGTGTTCGGGGATTATAAATGGGGCGGAAGAAAGCCGTGGAGAAAACTTTTGGATGATCCTAATGCGAATAATATATCTGTTGAAGAACTTACAAAACTTCTGGAACCGGATGTTCCGAAAATGCTGAAAGAACAAAGCAACAGAGAAAAAGTAGCAGATTCTATCAAGACAGCAAAAGCAATGGCTACACCCGTTCAGAATGAAAAACCTGTAGAATCTCAGTCTAATTAATTTTCTTTTCAAAATGCAGAGTGGATTCTTCAGCAAACTTCCTCAGCTTAAGCATTTCATCTTTACCTTTATGCTGCCCGAATCTTGCAGCAATATAAGTAAGAAGAATAAAAAATAACATGATAAAAGAAGCGCTTAGTGCCCAAGGGTATTCAGCGCTTTTTATTTGCTTCTCTACGTAATACATAGTGAAGAAGGTCATCCAGAGAATAGAAAAAGAAAAATACAGGAACATGAAGAATGTCCATACCGCAGAACTGGGGCCAAATACTCCACGTATTGCTGTATGCTCATCTTCCATTTCTACCCGTAAGGCAAGGCAGGGCTTCCAATAGTTGTCATATTCTGTTTTTATCCAGATGGTAGCAACTTCTTTATTGATATTACCTGAAAACTCATCTTTATGCTCTTCCATATATTTTTTCAGATTGTCAGCATACTCTTCTTTCGTAAGATGAGTAAACATTTTAAATCTGGGTCTGGTTCTTATCCTGTCTAATGTGGTCTCTTCGGTATTCATAATTTTATTCTTGATAAGGAATAGGATCTTCCAGCATGAAACGTAATGTCAGTTCTTTATTTTTCCTTTGAATAATCATGGTAATATTTCTTCCTTCATTAGATTTCATGAGCTCCATAATTTTTTCAAGAGTCATGTCTGATGTCCGTTCTCCATTGATGCTCAGGATTCTGTCATCCTTTTGCAGGCCTGCTTCATAAGCGGGAGAATCTTTTCTTACTCCTGCAATGGAAAATATAGGTTTCAAACTGAATTTATATTGAAAGGCATCTTTATAAACTTCATTTACTGCTGTAGCTGATTTTTGAGTTTCAATTTTTACCCTGTCTTCCTGCCATTCTAATCCATCCTGTTTGAAATCCAAACCGCTCATATTAAAGTGAAAAGGATCATCAAAGTTTCTGTTTTTTTTCAAATATAATTTTTGGTTAGTATAATCGAAAACAATTGTAAATCTGCGCATAATTTCACTTCCTATAGAACCTTTTCTATCTTCCACTAAATTAACGTGCTGGATAGAAAATTCATCTGGCATAGCAGTAAGAGGTTTTTCAAACTTAAAATTTCCAAGATAAAAATTATGAATACGGCTTCTTTTGCCATAAATATCTCCATTGAAGCCACGGCCAAGAAAATCATCAATATTGGGCCTGTTGTACACGAAATTTTTAATGAGGGTAGGGAATAGCCAGATAGCATCACTGTTGCCAAGGTCGATCAGTAGTTTTGAGTCTTTCTTTTCATTTGTCATTTCTACACCAGCATACAAATAAGGTTTGTTTTTTTCAATAGTAATTGGGAATTCTTCAAACCTTCTGATTTTCTTTTTTAAAAGATCAGTATTTTCATAAACTATTATTTTCTTAGAGCTATAATCAATATAAATAGGATGGTCTTTGAAAAAATGATATCCGATAACCCCATTTACAGGAATTCCTACGTGAGATGAAATATTAAATTCTTCATCAATAATAATATAAAGAGACATGGAAGTATTGACAATCACATCACCTATTTTACCTATATTACGCTCGGATTTTAAACCGTCAATACTTATATTTCCTCCAAGACCTGAAAACTTAATTTTCTCAATATTACTTAGTTTGACCTCCTTATTTTCCAGACTGAAAAGGATTGTCTCAGAAACTCCTGTATCCAGCAAAAAAGTAAGTTCTGCGCCGTTTACATTGATAGGAATAAAGATAAGATTGTTGATAAACTGAAAAGGAATCACCGCTTTTTTCGTATTAATCAACTCAAAAGAGTTCTGGGCATTTACAAAAATGCTAAGAAACAATCCCAGTAAAAGCAATTTAAATTTCATTTACTGAATTTACTGAAATTATCTATATGTTAATAAAAAAACATTCCAAAAGCTGGAATGTTTATATAAACTACAATGAAGTAGGCGAATTTGTTGAATTTATTTCAAATTGGATCTTGGTTATTTGGAAAAGAATTCCATCAGATCCATATAATTCTTCTGATTGACACCATGTCCGCTCATATATTCTCTGAACGTGAAATAACAGCTAAGATCATACAGAAGGTCAGCCGCTTTTCTTCCCCATTCAAGTGGAATCACCGCATCATCAGAACCATGTGAAACGAAGAAACGAAGTCCTTCCAGTTTCTTTTTATCTTTTACAATACCATCAAGAATTTTATCTTCAGGATAACTGCTAAGACAGGCAACATAATTGAAAAGCTCAGGATGTTTTAAAGCCAAAGCATAGCACAGAATTCCTCCCTGGCTGAAACCGCAAAGATGAGTTTTACTTTCTGTAAGTCCATAATGGTTGATGATCTTGAGCATACTTTCCAATACAGCATTTAAAGATTCCTTTGCCTGAGGAACATCAATAAAGTTTTCGGGATCGTTGAAATTAATATCATACCAGGAATATCCTTCAAATTGAGTATCACGCGGAGCTCTGAAACTTACAATGATCCAATCAGTGGGAAGCGTTTCCCTGAAGCTGAAAAGATCCTGCTCGTTACTGCCGTAACCATGAAGCATAAAAAGAATAGGAGTATTGGATGTAATATTTTCTGGCTCTCTTACTAGATAATCTAAATTCATACAGCAAAGATAATTAAATTAGATTCAGAATCTTAACTTTTATTATTCACACAATGAACTTTGGGCGAATGATGCTTTATGTGTAATGATTGATTCTTTGGAGTGTGTTTTTGGACTTTATAGCTTGGTTTTTATTTTTGTTGATTTGATATTATTTGGAAATCTTTGTTAGAAAATTTTCATAAAAGTTATTTTTATATTAATAAAAAACTTATATTTGAAACATTAAAAAATCTATTTGGAGAAATGAAGCAATTTTACAATTCAAAAAGTTTACTTAGACTTTCTTTTTTATTCGTTTTATTATTTTCTGTAATTACCGTTGTCAATTCTTGTAAAAAAGATGACGATGAAGAATTTAAGGATCATGTGGTTCAATTCGAAGTGAAAACCACTACAGGAGGAAACATTATAAGTGTGGTAACACAGGTGGGCACGGCTCAGAATACCATATACAATACTCCGCAGTCACCAGTAACTTCACCGTGGACAAGTGGGGAATTCTTTGTGAACTCCAGCCAGGCACAATTAAATCTTGATGCTAACGCATCTATGCCGGATGATAATTCTGAATTAACGATCAATCTTTATATAGATGGAGAAGTTGCAAGAACTGTTAAGAAAAAAGGAAAAGGAGTATTAGTTGCTTCTATCGATTACAGTTTCTTAGAACCATAAAATAGTATAAAACTTATATACAAAAACCGCTCTTAGAGCGGTTTTTTATTTTTCAATCAGTTGCTGCTGTACCGCAAGATTGATCAGTTCTGTTGAGTTCTTTGCCTGAAATTTCTGAAGCAGATTCTTACGGTGGGTATCTACAGTAAGTGGGCTCAGGAAAAGTTCTTCGGCAATTATATTACTTGTTTTTCCCTGTGCTACCATCTGCAGGATCTGTTTTTCCCTTTTGGTAAGGCGGGGAATGGGCAGATCATGTTGAGAAGGACGGCTGATAATCTGTTTGGTTTCATTGCAGAAAACAATATCTCCGGAAAGAGCCCCTTTGATGCATATTACAAGCTCATCAATAGAAGTATTCTTGAGAAGATAACCACTTGCTCCGTTTTGTATAGACTGCATGATGATGCTCCGTTCAGAGCGGTTACTGAACATAATTACTGAAGTATTCGGGGATATTTTTTTAATTTCCCTGCAGAGTTCCGTTCCATTGGCATCGGGTAGGGCAATATCAAGAAGAATAATATCTACCATTTGCGACCGGATAAAGCTGAGTGTTTCTGCGCCGGAAGTAAAACTTCCCGCTATATTAAAGAAAGGCTGGCTGTTCAGCATCATTCTAAGACCTTCAATGACAATAGGGTGATCGTCTACGATGATGATATTTATTTTCTCATTCTCCATGGGTGTTGAGTTCTATATTAATGGTAGTTCCCTGATTATCGGAATGTATTTCCATTTTCCCTTTCAGGTAATTGACCCTGTTTTTTAGGTTGCGAAGTCCCATACTTTTGGTCGTGTTTTCAATATTTTTATCAAAACCTTTTCCGTTGTCTTCAATGGTAATCAGAAAATTTTCACCGGATTGCGAGCATTGAAGTAATATGCTGCTGGCTTCTGCATGTTTTACTGCATTGGCTAGTAATTCCTGTACAATTCTGTAAATATTAAGCTGAATATTTAAAGGTAATGCCTTACTGATATCAATAGCCTGAAAATCAATTTCTAGGTTTTTCCTGATGTAAAATTCGCACAAATCATGTAAAGCGGTTTCCAGTCCAAAATTAAGCAGTGATTCAGGCATTAGATTTCTGGCTACATGCCGGAGCTCACTCACAGAGTTGTCCAGCTGGCCTAAGATTTTATAAAATTCCTGATCTTTTTCGGGTTGCAGATGGTTGGAAGACCATGTAGAAAAATTGATTTTAACTCCGGCAAGCATTCCGCCAAGACCATCATGAAGGTCTCTTGCAATACGCTCTCTTTCCCGTTCTTCACCATCAAGAATGGCTTTGGTAAGAGATAATTCTTCCTTTTGTTTAATGTCTTCTATTTTCTGCTCGTTTATTTTTTTATTTTTCCTGAAAATGATGAAAAGAAAGCCCAGAAGGCTTAGTGCTAGTAATAAAACAAGACTCATTCCCCATAAGTAAGAGTTCTTCTTGTTGACCTCCAGATCTTTTTGATTTTTTTCAGCATTTAAAGTCGCTATTTTTCTTTCCTTTTCAGCAGTATTGAACTTAGATTCGAGTTTATTGATTTCAAGCTTTACATTCTCAGTGTTCAGGCTGTCGTTGAGTTTAGAATATTTCTGCTCCCATAAGAGAGCTTCTTTGGTATTTCCTGTTTCTTCATTGAGTAAAGAAAGCTGTTTATAAAACGTTTTTCTGTTGTTAAGATCAATAGCCAAGGACTTTTCTGCTAAAACATCTTCTAATGTAGTTTTAGCTTCGGTATACCTTTTAAGTTTCTTTAAAATATCAAACTTATTAAAATAAAACATCTGAGCCAGAAGATTCTGATTGAACTTTTTTGCATAAAAAATTCCTTTTTCTATAACCGGGAGTGCTTCTGCATTTTTTTGCCGGGTAATATAGAAAAGTGTTTTACTGTAATAATAGAAAGCATTAGATGAAGATTCAGGATAAGAACTAATGAGCTTTTCAGCTTTATGTAAAAACTTTTCAGCCTCATCTCCATTGGCCTGATAGCAGAAATTGTTGGCAGAATTGAGGTAAGTGAAAAATAATTCAGCGGACCCCGGATATTGTTTTTCGAGAATTTTCAATGCTTTGTTATTATAATCTTCTGACTTTTTAAACTGTGCATTATAAGTAAGGATCACCGCAAGCTGAGTATATAAGAAACCTAAATTTCTGCTGTTTTCATATTTTTCAACCAGAGGAATACTTTTCTCAAGCATGATTTTGACTAAAGGAATATATCCCTCTTTATCCTTTTGGGTAACTCCATAGCTGTACCAGGCCAATGCCTGAAAAAAATCAGATTCTTCATTTTTAAATTTAGATAAAGATTTGATAGCCTGCTGATAAGAAATACCCGCCTTCCTTTTGTTTCTGTCCAGGTTATATTGTCCCTCGTAATAATAATATTTTGCTGAAAAGAAAGGATTGTTTCGGGCCTGTATCTTCCCATTTTCAAGATATTTTTTACTCAAAACAGAATCACTGTTTCTATAATAATTAGATAAAAGAAAAAAAGCCGTTGCTTTTGACGTATCCGGAAGATTTCCCTTTGTAATACTTTGTAAGCTGTCTACATAAGATTTCTCATTAAGCGGAATGATTTGCTGGGATTGCAATTTAAAAAATAAGAATAGGCTTAATAGGGCAAGTAATCTCTTCATTATGGATCAATTCTGGAAAATATTTTTTTAAAAGCTCAATTTAATTAAAAATTTTAGCATAAAAAATACCTGAATTTAGGTAGAAAAAATTACTGGTTTTTCAGGATTGATAGAGATAAGTGTTGCTCATAGCTTTGCAAACATCAAATCATTAATCATAGAATATTCAATATAGTAACTAAAATTTAAACAAAAAGATTATGAAAAAAATGAGAATGAATCAGCTGTTAAGAGGTGCATTGGTTGCAGTAATGGCGGCAATGCTTATAGGATTTACAGCTTCATGCAGTAAAGATGATGATGACAATAATGTGAATGGAGCAGGGAAAAGTCATAAAGTGGTTTTTAAAGCAATTGCTTCTTCGGGAAGTAATATAGATGTAGCGGCTTACGGAATTGATGGTAACCCTACAACCGCAACAAGCCTTAGCGGAACTACCTGGAGCAGTCCTGAAGTGACATCAGAGCCGGGCGCATACAGTGCCAATGTTGCAGTAAATGCTATCGGGCCGGACGCTTCTGCTACGTTGAAGGTTCAGATCTGGGTAGACGGAGAACTTAAGAAAGAAGGAACTTCCAGCGGACAGTATTTATCAGCTTCTACAAGCTATACATTTTAATATCAAATTTTTAGGACATAAAACAGGCGCTGAGATTCATCTCAGCGCCTGTTTTTATTTTTATGTGGTATTTAAGATTAGCCTACCTTAACAATAAAGTAGCTTTTCTTACCTTTTTGCAACAATAGAAATTTACCGTCAATAAGATCAGTTTCATTGGCTGTAAAAGTATCATTTACCTTTTGCTTGTTGACAGAGATTGAGTTTCCTTTGATCTCTCTTTGTGCTTCACTCTTAGACTTTAAGAATCCTGATTTTTCAGAAAGAAGATCTACAATATTCACTCCTAAAACATCAGCTTTTGCAATTTCTTTCTGAGGAACCCCGTCAAAAACTTCAAGGAATATTTCCTCATCAAGGCTTACCAGATCTTCAGCAGTAGAACGTCCGAAAAGAATCTCAGAAGCCTTCAAAGCCTTTTCATATTCTTCTCTTCCATGTACCCAAACTGTAATTTCTTCAGCTAATCTCTTTTGAAGTTTTCTTTCGTGCGGAGCCGTTTTGTGGTCTTCAATTAGAGCTTCAATCTCTTCTTTGCTTAAAAAAGTATAGAATTTAATAAATCTTTCAGCATCATCATCAGTAGCATTCAGCCAGAACTGGTAGAATTTGTAAGGAGATGTTTTCTTTTTATCAAGCCAATAGTTTTCCCCGCTTTCAGATTTCCCGAATTTGGAACCGTCAGCTTTTGTAATCAAAGGAACCGTTAATGCAAAGGCTTCTCCTTGAGCTTTTCTACGGATCAGTTCTGTTCCTGTAGTGATATTTCCCCACTGGTCAGAACCTCCCATTTGAAGCTTCACGTTGTTATTTTGATATAAATGAAGGAAATCATATCCCTGAATTAATTGATATGTAAATTCCGTGAAACTCATTCCGTCAACACCTGCGTCTCCGGAAAGTCTTTTCTTTACAGAATCTTTTGCCATCATGTAATTTACAGTGATGTTCTTACCAATATTTTTAGCAAAATCAAGGAAAGAAATGTTCTTCATCCAGTCATAGTTGTTCACCAATTCAGCTTTGTTAGGCTCATTTCCATCAAAATGTAAGAACTTTGAAAGCTGGTTTTTTAAACAGTCAACGTAGTGTAAAAGAGTGTCCTCATCCAAAAGATTTCTCTCAGCTGATTTCCCTGAAGGGTCACCTATCATTCCTGTAGCACCTCCTACCAAAGCAATTGGTTTGTGGCCATGCTGCTGGAAGTGAGCTAAAATTTTTATCTGGATAAGACTTCCGATATGTAAAGAATCGGCAGTAGGATCAAAACCAATATATGCAGTAGTTACCTCTTTATTCAGTTGTTCGTCGGTTCCTGGCATCATATCGGCAAACAGACCACGCCATTTCAGTTCTTCTATAAAGGAATTCATTGATTGTTAACTTTAAAATTTTAAGAAGCAAAGATAGTAAATTCAGAAGGAAGAGAAAAAGGCGAAACAGTAAATAAGCAAAATCGTAAAATCCATAAAATGCTTTGATGGTAACCTCGCAAACATGAGCAGATACGTTATCTTTCTCTTTTGCAATTGTGCTTCAAATATTCTATATTTGTTATTAATGAACGACGAACAGCTATTCCTGCTCATACAGAAGGCCAAGGATAAAGATCAGAAGGCCCAGACTAAACTCATAAATGTTTTTTGGGTGGATGTTTTCTCTTTTGTTATGAAAAAGGTAAGGGATGAAAATGATGCCGATGAAATTACCGTAAATGTTTTTTCAAAAGTATTATCGAAACTGGATATGTTTGATCCTCATTTTCAGTTTAAAACCTGGATACTCACTATTGCCCAGAATACAGTAATCGATTTTTGGAGAAAGAAGAACCGTGACAATGAAGATGCCGTTGAAAACTTAGATGAGGTTAAAAATCAATACGCAAAATCTCCTGAGGAACTTCTGATTTCTCAAGAAGAACAAAAGAAAATCATCAAAACCATAGAATCTCTGGATGCCAATTATCAGGATATTATCAAATTGAGATTTTTTGAAGAAAAGAGCATCAAAGAAATTGCTGAAGAGCTGGGAATCTCTGTTGCCAATACCAAAGTACGGGTAATGCGTGCCAAAAAAGTCTTAGCCGAACTCTTGAAGAATAATGAGTTTGATGATAATTAAACGTCAGATAAATTAATGGTATTCAATAGAAATAGGCTTTAGTCCGTTTACTAAAAATTCAAATTCAAAATTGGCTGAAGCCAAAACTTAAATTTCAAAGGCATTAATTTAGAAATAAACTTCTTCCTTTGTTTTCGGAAGAATAATTTTCCGTTGCTTTTCCTGATTTCTGTTTTGGAGATTGATCTTTAATCCTTTCTGAATATAAGTTTCCTTTAAAGATTTACCATGCTCAGCTGTATTTTCCACCTCTTTTGAATAGTTCAGCTGTCCTGTGGAAAGGTTGAAATCTACCTCTTTCCAATAATCTCCGGGTCTTCCGGAAGTAGTGGATGTACCGATTAATTCAAAATGTCCGTTTTGAAATCTATATTTGTCTGTAACGTCCCATTTCCAGCTGCTTCCGCCATTTTGAGAGATAATCAGAATTCCTTTTTCTATTTGAGTTTCTCGATAAGGATCACCCATCATACCTCCGGCACTGCTTTCCATAACGGCATTTCTTGATTTTTCAAGAACCGTCCATTGTCCACCGACTTTTTTCAGGATTTGTATTTCACGAATTTTTCCCAGCTCACCCTCATCTTTTGTGGTGTAGATCATTACTTTTTCAGGAATTTTATCACCATCAAGATCTCCGTCTACTGTTTCAAGCAGGGTAGAACCCGCTGGCTGAAATTGTTTTTGAGCAAGACAGAATGTTCCGGCTGCCATACATAAAAGAAATACTGTTTTTCTCATAAAGAATTTTGAAAACTTAAATGTACAATGAAATTTTGAATTATCAGTTTCATCAATATCTCTGGTTGATGGTTTCCATTAAAAAATCCTTAACTTTGAACTTCAATTTTAGAAATGGAAAATTCAGTTCAAGACACTACCGTTCAAAAACCAAAATGGATCCGCGTAAAACTTCCTACCGGAAAGAATTACAGAGAGCTGAGAACTTTGGTTGATAAATATAAATTAAATACAATCTGCCAAAGCGGAAGCTGCCCGAACATGGGAGAATGTTGGGGTGAAGGTACAGCAACTTTCATGATTTTAGGAAATATCTGTACTAGAAGCTGTGGATTCTGTGGCGTAAAAACAGGAAAACCGCTGGATGTAAATTGGGATGAACCTGAAAAAGTAGCAAGATCAATCAAATTAATGAAGATCAAACATGCCGTTCTTACTTCTGTAGACCGTGATGATCTGAAAGATATGGGATCTATTCTTTGGGGTGAAACAGTGAATGCTGTAAGAAGAATCTCTCCGGGAACAACGATGGAAACTCTGATTCCGGATTTCCAAGGGCTTACAAAGCATCTTGACAGATTAGTAGATGTAGCTCCGGAAGTAATCTCTCACAACATGGAAACGGTAAAACGTCTGACCAGAGAAGTGAGAATCCAGGCAAAATATGAAAGAAGCCTTGAAGTATTAAGATATCTGAAAGAAGCCGGACAAAGAAGAACCAAAACAGGAGTAATGCTTGGATTAGGTGAAACTAAAGATGAGGTATTTCAGACGATCGAAGATATCAGAAACGCTAATGTAGATGTTATTACCCTTGGGCAATATCTGCAGCCAACTAAAAAGCATCTTCCAGTAAAAAAATTCATCACTCCTGAAGAATTTGATGAGTTTGGAGATTTTGCAAGAAGCTTAGGTTTCAGACACGTTGAAAGTTCTCCTCTTGTAAGAAGTTCTTACCACGCAGAAAAACATATTCATTAAAATATAAACCGTTCAGCAATGAGCGGTTTTTGTTTTTTTAGATGGCAGGTAGAAGAAAACAGGTAGAGGGTTATAGGGATTAGGGAGTGAAAGTATTCCATTTGTAATAACGACTTCCATCATTCCCCTCCCTTGGAGGGGTGGCAAAAATTCTTTGAATTTTTGACGGGGTGGTGTAGTAGTTATCTTCAATGATTTACATTGCATCATTTACCTCCTACTTATTACAAGCCGTCTCCTTAGTAATTACCCCAATCCGGCCATTAATTTCAATAGGTTTAAAATGTTTCTTCTTAAATTCGGAAGGCGTTTCTCCCGTATGTTGTTTGAATAACTTATTAAAGTAAGAAAGGCTTTCAAACCCTACCTGAAAACAAACTTCAGTCACCGAATAATCTTTCAACAGAAATATTTTAGCCTGATTGATTCTGTAATTATTAACGAAATCTGTAAAGGTCATATTGGTCTGCTTTTTAAAATAACGGCAAAAAGCAGGAGTACTCAGGCTTACAATTTTTGCAATTTCGTTGACGTTTGGTTTACTGTCATAATTTTCATGGATGTAGTCGTAGATGGTTCCCATTCTGATTTTATCATTCAGAAACCATTTGATTCTTGTATCTTCCTTATTGAGTTCCTTCACTTCTGTTGAATCGGCGAGAATTTGTAGAATTTCAATTAACCCTACCAACGATTCAAAAGAGTTTTTATCTTTAATGATCTGGAGTTTTTCAACCACTGTATTTTTAGTTTCTCCTGAGAATGACAGTCCAAGATATGACCGTTCCAAAAGAATTTTGATGTTCTCAAATTCCGGAACAGGAAGAATAATATCCTGAAGAAAGCTTTCCCGCATTTGCAATACAAGCTGTTGGCATTCTGTCTGAATACCATAATCAAAATTAAGATGAGGAACATTTGACCCAATCAACAGAAGATCGCTGTTTGTAAAGCCTGAAATATCTTTTCCAACGTGCCGGATTCCATTTACTGCTTCTACATAGACCAGTTCAATTTCCGGATGATAATGCCAGAAAAAACAGTTTTTCAGAGAAGGGGCAAACAGTTTGAATGATTTCCCTTTTTCAAATTCAATAATTTCCTTCTGGATTTTCATTTTGTTCTCATTTGATTGTTTCTGAATATAAAATTACATAAAAAGGTTAATATGGAGCAAATTTTTATCATTCAAAGAGGTGTGAAATTCAAACTTTCTTGCGATTTTTGCACTTTCAAAATGAAGACACTCAGGTACTTTTTAATTTGAAAGAAATTAATTCAGAAAAAAGATTTAGATACAATGAAGATTGATAAAAGAATAATACCACTGGCGATCGGTGGTTTGGGAATAGGAACTACGGAATTTACCGTAATGGGACTGTTGCCGGATATTGCAAAAACATTACAGATCACGATTCCGCAGGCCGGACATTTAATTTCTGCCTATGCTATGGGAGTGGTTATCGGAGCACCGATTCTGATTGGGTACTCGGTAAAATTTCCGCCAAAAAAAGTTTTGATAGCGTTTATGATCCTTTTTGCAATATTTAACGGGCTTTCCGCTATTGCTCCTGATTATAACAGTATGCTGATTATTCGTTTTCTGTCCGGGCTTCCTCACGGAGCATTCTTTGGAGTAGGAACGGTAGTCGCTTCAAAAATGGCAGGAAAAGGGAAAGAAGCATTTTATATATCGATGATGTTTACAGGGCTCACGGTCGCCAACCTAGCCATGGTTCCTCTGGTCACCTACATCGGGCATACCTTCCACTGGAGACTGTATTTTGCTATTGTAGCAGTTATTGGTCTTTTTGCCATATTATTTTTGAAACTGTGGCTTCCTGCAATGGAATCTAACCAAAATACCCACTTCATGGAAGAGTTGAAATTCCTTAAAAATAAACAGTCGTGGATGGTACTTGCCATTACAGCGATTGGATTTGGAGGTCTTTTCACGTGGTTAAGTTATATTACGCCTTTAATGACCGTTGTTGCCGGAATCAAAAGCAGCCAAATGGCCTATGTGATGGTTCTTGCCGGAGCCGGAATGGTAGTTGGAAACCTGGTAGGAGGGATTGTTTCAGATAAATTAGGCCCTGAAAAAACATGTGCCCTTCTGATCTTTTTAATGATGATTTCTCTTGGAGGTGTTTTCTTCCTTGCAGAACATACGAACATTGCTTTGGTACTGACGTTTATGTGTGGCGCTCTATCTATGTCTATTGCATCACCTATCAATATTATGATGATGAAAGCCGCTCCAAAAAGTGAAATGATGGCGGCTGCTTTTATGCAGGCTGGTTTTAATATTGCCAATGCAATGGGAGCTTTCTTTGGGGGAATTCCTTTGGAATATGGTTATTCATTCAACTATCCATCACTGGTAGGAGTGGGAATGACTTTTATAGGAGTGGTTATAAGTATAAGATATATGTATCTGTACGGTTCAAAGGCTCAAAATGAAGAGGAAGTTGCTGCAGAATGTGTATCCTGTGATAAATAAAAATGTAACTGATTAAAGTGAAAAATAAAAAAAGAGCCTGTTTCAATCAGAAACAGGCTCTTTTGTATAACATGAGTTTTATGCCTCTACTTCATCTCCGTTTTTGCACCAGTAGAGGGCATTGTATAAATTTTCTTTGGGGAAAGATTTAAACTCTCCCGGCATCAGAACACTGAAAATACTGGTAAAATTACGTATACCTTCTTTGTCAGTAACAATGGCTGACCGATTCCAGTTGGTAAGATTTTTCAATCCTAACAACAGATCTTCAAGCCATGCTCCCATGGTAAAATTATCCAGATCGGTATCCAAATACAATAAGTAATTCAACTCACCGAATTGCTCTACCTTCTCTTTTACGCGCGGAATTACCAGTCTTTCAAAATCCTCTTTCGTTACTTCTCCCGTTGCATTGAATGCTGCAACATTTTCCGGGGCTTCTGGAATAATTGTTATCATAATGAATATTTTATGGTGGTTTGAGTTTAAAAGAACAACAATAATTACACCATAATTTGATGAAAAATTGTTAAAAAAGGTATAAATATTGTTAGTTTCAATGTAAAATATTAATATGGATCTCAAATCAAATGAACCTTTTTGGCTTTTAAAAAACGGATTGTTAGCATCTTATCCTTCTTTAAAATCGAATGAAAAATGTGATGTTCTCATTGTGGGAGGTGGAATTACTGGAAGTCTGATTGCCCATCAGATGATAGAAGACGGGTATGATACCATCCTTATTGATAAAAGAGAGCTTTGCAACGGAAGCACTTCTGCTACGACTTCAATGCTGCAGTACGAAATAGACGTTCCTCTTTATGAACTGATAGAAAAAATAGGCAAAAAAGGAGCTGTTTTAAGTTATACAGCTTGTAGTTATGCTATTGATACACTGGAAAAACTTTCAAAAATGATTAAATCCGATGCAGGTTTTAAACGAAAGAAATCCTTGTATTTTGCTTCAAAAAAGAAAGATACAGCATGGCTGAAGAAAGAATATCAAGCGAGAAAAGAAAACGGATTTGAAGTGCAGTGGCTGGAAGCGGAACAGGTTCTGGAAAAATTTGAATTTGAGAACACATATGGTGGAATATTATCTAAACAGGGAGCCAGTATTGATGCTTTTCAGTTTGCTCATGAGCTTTTTATGCACAATGTAAAGAAAGGACTGAAGATCTTTGATAAGACAGAAATGGTAAAAGTGGAAGAGCATAAAGGTTTTAATCTGGTTATGGTAAACAGTGGATGTCAGATCAAAGCAAAAAAGATCATTTACTGTATTGGGTATGAAAGTAAAAATCTCCTGAAAGAAAACTTTGTGAATCTGAAAAGTACCTATGCCGTTGTTTCTGAAATGGATAAAGACAAGTTTAAAAATATCAGCAGTACATTGGTCTGGAATACGGATGATCCTTATCTCTACATGCGGACTACCGATGACGGACGAATTCTTATCGGAGGAGGAGATGAAGACTTTTATGATGCTGAAAAACGGGATGCTCTTCTCAATAAAAAAGAAAAAGAAATCCTTAAAAATCTGAAGAAAATAAAACCTGATTATCATTTTTACCCTGATTTTGTGTGGGCAGGAACTTTTGGCGAGACTAAGGACGGTCTGCCTTATATCGGAGAACATAAAAAATTGAGAAATTCCTACTTTGTATTAGGTTTTGGAGGAAACGGAATTACTTTTTCAGTAACAGGAATGGAGATGGCCTCTCTATTTATGAAGAACAAAAAGCATCCGCTATCAAGGTATTTTAAATTTGGAAGATAAAATTGGGATTTTTAACCACAAAAGTCACAACAATTTTTAAAGGCTTTATTTATTTATTTATTTATTTATTTCAAGTTTAAAACTTTACAGATATAAAACGTATAACAGTTTTAAAAAAAATCTACGATTTTTAATCTACAATAAAGGGTATTTAGATTCCTTCGGAATGACAAACTGCATGGATAAAACCTATATTTCAATTGAAGTTGCTCACTTCCCCTCCTCTGGAGGGGTGGCGAAAATTCAAAGAATTTTTGACGGGGTGGTTAAAAAAAACAGGCAGTCACAAAAAGACTGCCTGCTCAACTACAAACTATATCCATTCTTTTTAGCCAGTTCAACAATAGAACTCTCAATGGCTTTTCCCAGATCGTCAGAATCATCAGTACCCCGTTTCTTCATTTCTCCGTCAATATAGGTCTGGCGCTTTTTGGAAAGCTCTTCAATTTCTTTCTGAATTTTATCGCGGGCAGCAGACTTTGCTGTGATCGTTTTTTGAATTTCTTCCTTGCTTTTTCCCTTCAGTTCAGCAGGAAGTTCACTTTCTTTTACGCTGGCAATAAATCCGGCATCCTTTTCCGCTTTATCCACCAGATCCCAGTGGTCATTTTTGTAGGCATTCTTTTTAGACTTGGCTACAGCTCTTTCCACTAGGTTGGATGCCGACTGTGATTCTGCATTTTTATCCTGGGTAATCTGCTTAAGTCTGTAATCCGAACCATGACTTCCATAATAAATGTAAGTGTCATTTAGTTTTGCATTGCATTCGGAAATTTTGATATCGTAAGGCGTTTCAATATAGAGTACTTTCCTGTCACTGTCAATATTGAAATACTTTCCACCTCCCAATGAAGCTCCGTTTTGCCATGAAGTCTGAATACCTTCCTCCCGGCTTCCGCAGAAAATGGTGTTGGTGTAGATATTTTTACCTTTTGCTTTTGAAACAACATCTTTATAATTTATTTTCCCCTGATCAAATGCTTCATTTCCTGCAATATAAATCAGTTTCATACTTTTATCATTGCTATCCCAGTTCAGGTTGGCAGAAGCATCACGTATAACAGCTCCGCAATATTCACTGCCGCCATTAGTTCTTAAGGCAAATAGTTTTTCGGAAATAAGATCAAGATCCTGAGTAAGAGGAGCAACCTGGCGGATGTAATTTTCATCACGGATTCCATCATTTCCATATTCATACAAGGCAATTTCAATCTGGGGAGACTTTCCGTTGTATTTCAGAGTGGTCAACGTATTTACAATATTCCACAGTCTGGATTTTGCCTGATCAATCAGCCCGTCCATACTATTGGAAGTATCCAGTAAAAGAGCGACCTGAATTTTATTATCCTTTAAGATTGAGTTTGCCGGAATCATTGTTACTTTTTGTGCCGGTACATGACTGTCTACATTACTTTTTGTACAGCGGTTTTCCGGAATAGTACCGGAGCTTAAAAAAGCTGTACCCGCTGCAAGTGCTAAGATTTTTAAAGTTGTCATATTGTTTTTTTTTTTATTGGTTATCTGCTGTAATACTGAATCTGCATCTCTTTCGGATACTTTACTTCATAGGAGAATGTAATCTTCTCTGAACTTCCTGAACCGATATTCTTGTTCCAAAGGATACTGCCTGTTTTATCATCAAGGCTTCCATCACCAAGGTTCAGTGTTTTGACCAGGATTTTAGAATTTTCACTGATCGGAAGCTGGTCAAGAACCTCAAGCTCAATACTTTCTTTCGTATTATTTCGTATGCTGATCTGATAAGACTCTGTTTCCCATTTGTTGGAATTCATTGCCTTTTGAGACGTTTTATCTTCAAGCTTGATTCTTTTTACCGTAATTCTTTCATCTACTCCAAGAGAAATCGGGAATTCGTCTTTTACATAATTGCTTGTAATGTTGGTTTTTCCAATATAATTATCCTCAAAATAAATATTAGCTTCTCCATTGATGAGGTTGAGGTTCTGCCAGTTCTTTACAAAAGCCATCAGGAACACCTGATTATTAAGTTTCGGAACCGTGTGGTATTTGTAAGTGGCATCAATCTGTTTTTTATCCAGGATGACATACTGTTCCTTCTCCTGGCTTACAATGGTCTGGTTATAATTCAGCTCATAGATCACATTCATCTGACTGTCAGAGACTGAAGCTACCGGAATCTGACTAGGTTTTACAGCAATATCTTCTCTCATTTGGTAGGCATTTGCCGCTGAAACTTCCTTTTTAGATTTATAGCCGGCTACTTCCATCTGAGAATTGTATGGCGTATATTCCGCTACATACAATGGAGATAAAATAGGTCTGTCCTGATTATATGAAGGTCTGTAGGTAGAGACAAACAGCTTTACATTTTTCCAGTCCTGTCCGGTTTTCTGATAAATTTTACCTTTATAAACCATTTCAAGAGGTTTCTTTACAGACTCAGCACGCAAATCATAAGAAGGAACCCATCCGGCATCAGAAACAATATAGCTTACTCCAAGATTCAGATTGGTTTCCTGATCTGCAAGAATTTCCAGCAGAAGCTCTTTACGGTTGGTATTTTTATGAGTTTGCTCTTCCGCAGACTGTTTGTTGAGCTTTGCAATATTTTCATCCAGAACCGTTTTCTGCTCGTCAAGGAGAAATACCTGATTATCAATTTCCAGCATTCGTTTTCTGTAAAACTCTGTAAGTTTAATGAGCTGTTCCTGTGGAGTTGATTTATCATTGACAGACACTTTTAAATTATCATTAATGATCCGTTGTTCACCCGTCAGGTTTTTGATCTGAATATTTAGCAGGCTGACCTGTCTTTGAAGCTTTTTTGTCTCTGTTTCAAGTTTCTTTTCACTGTCCGATAATTCATCATTCTTCAAAAAATTATTTTGAGGAGTAATGGAAAGGAGCGTTGTATTTTTTTCAAGATTTATTTTATACGTATTCTCATCCAGATTATTGGGAAGATTGACAATTCTTATGGTATTTCTGCCTTTCTGAAGACTTACATTTGTACTTCCAAAAACCTTTGCTCCCTGAAGAAATACAGTGGCCTGCTTTACTTCAATTTCTTTTTTTATTTCCTGTGCTTTACTAAAGGCAGCCGAAAATATGATTAATAGTAAAAAATAGCGTTTCATCGTTTATTATTTTGAATTCCTAGAGTAAAATTATCCTTATTTAAGGCTGGAAATTGGGAGACTTGGTGAAATGGTGGTTTGACTTGGTAAGACTAAAGAGGCCAAAAAATAAAAAACAGCTCCCAAAGGAACTGTCTTTTAAATCTGTTATTTTAAAGAATCTCGTATCGTGTTTTGATGCTGTATTTCAGTTTGATATTTTCAATGTTATCGAAAGAATAATCTACCGGAGCATCAGCCATTTCCATCTGTACACTGTTCATTCTGCCTTTGTAAGCGGCCGGCATGATCATATCGCTTGTATAGTCTTCTATTTCTACGATTTCAAGAGCATTCCCTGTCTTTTTACCCATACTTTCCAGTAAATAGTCTGCCTTTTCTTTAGCGGCTTTCAAAGCATTGATCTTTACTGCTTTTCTGAAATCTGCAATTTTAGTACTCTTTACCTCTGCAATGTTCAGGCTGCTTACCCATTTCTGGTTCAGGTCTTCAAAAATTTTGCTCAGACTTGATTTTGTGCTGGCTTTAAACTGATAGCTTTTAGTAAACTTGGCTGTTTTAGAATATAGATTCTGGTACATTGATTTGAACTTAATGTCTTCGTTCTTTATTCCTGCATTCTTTAAGGTTTCAAATAACTTCTTCTCATTATCTGCCAGATCATTTTTGTTATCTGCTTTTATTCCGATGCTGAAGATAATTTCATCCGGTTCTACTTCCATTTCTGCAACACCTGTTACTTCAATTGCATTTTTCTTTACTTCTTGTGTCTGAGCATTTACAAAACTTCCAAGAGTTAAAATTCCGATTAATAAAAAATGTTTCAATTTCATAATTTCCTGTTTTTAAATTTTTAATTACTGATGTAAAATTACGCCGATCAAAAGCCCAAAACCGGGAGACTTGGTGAAACTGAGCTTTCACTTGGTGAGTTCCGAAAAATGATTACTTTCCTTTATTCTTTTTCAGATCATATTTTACGTTGAGGTTCATAATATATTGTATGCCCACTTCAGGATTAGCATTATTGATCACTTTATCAAAGCCGGTATAATCTGTCCCATCATAATAAAAGGTTTTAGATTTTCTTTCTTCCTTTCTGACATATTTGGTATCATATCCATACGTAACATTGGCACTTTCAAAAGCCGTATAATTCTGATATTGGCTTTTGGGGAAAACATAAGTAAAACCTGAAGAAGCGGTTGGACTTCCGATAATTTCTTTTTTAAACAGTTTAAAATAATTGTCCTTTTTTTTGTCGAAAACGGTATAAGCCTCTTTGATAAGTTCTTCCTGGATTTTATCAATATCACTGCTGATATAATCTACTTTAATAACATCGTAGATCTGGAAGTCTGAAGCTTCAGAGATCAGTTTTTCGATCATGGAGTGCTTGTTCACCGTAATAATGATATTTTTCTTAGTTTCAAATCCATCCATTTTCTGGACGGCGGTCTGTGAATCTTTATTGACGTTGTAGTCATAGATTTTGGTCTGAGAGATAAAGTCCACAAAAATATCATCGTCTTTGATGCCCATTGAGGATACCCTTTTTATAAAACCATTGATTCTTCTGTTGATATTTTCAATGGCAATTTTGGGAGTGGCTGCCTCTTCATTCAACCCCAGTGTAAGCTTATATCGGTCTGCCGTTTTGTTCATCAGTACTTTTACAGTAATAATTAAGGTTGAATCGGTAGCAAAATAGGTATTGGTGTTGATGAATTCAGGGAGATTTCTGAGGGCAGAATAGTCGTTATTATTTCTGTCTCTGTAGATCTGGTTTCCTCCAACCTGTGCTTTTGAAGAACTTAAAAAAGATACTGTAATGAGTAAAAAAATAAGAGTTAGTTTTTTCATGATTTTTAAATTTGAATTATTTTGCTCCAAACTTAGTCTTACACTCACATTATCAAAGACTAAACTTGGTGAAAGGGGATTTTCGCTTGGTGAATAGTTTTTGAGTACACTATATATATGTATATCTTTGTTTTATGAAAATGCTTACACTTCTTTCAATCTTTTTACTGATGCTTTGGGGAAATACAATGTCTGCCCAAACCACTAATACTACCGCTGCTGCGGTGGAAGATGTACAGGTGGAAACAAAGAAGCTGAAAAAAGCAATGGATACGAAAAATGAACCTGCTCAGGCAGATTCTTATTATAATATCGGTGAAACCTTTTTTAACAGCGGGAATTTTCCGAAGAGTGAAGAATATTACACTAAAGCGAAAAATCTGTACGAAAAGCTCAATGACAAGCCTAATATTGAAAAAGCAACCCGCAGATTAGCCCAGTCACAGGAAAAACAGAATAAAATAACCCCTGCCATCAGCAACTATAGCAGAGTGGCACAAATGGGTTACAGTGAAAAAAGTAAGGCCGTCAATTCTAATGATGTTACAAGGCTTTCTTCTCCTACGCCAGAACTTAGGGCAGAAGCTATTCAGAGTAATATTAACTTAAGTAAAAAAGAAAACGAGCAGGGTGATCTCGCAGAAAGCTACAGTCAGTTAGCTGATGTAAATCTCAAACAGAAAGATGTTTCCAGTGCCGAAGAAAATCTGAATACGGCCTATAAAATTTCTAAAAAAGAAGCACCTCAACAGGCATTGGCGATCAATCAAAAGCTGGCAGATCTTTATGTTGAGAACAAAAATTATGATAAAGCTATTGAAGCTAAAAAGAAAGTACTGAAAGAAGATTTTGTAAAAGAAAATTCGCAGGAAAAAGTCAATCAGATTCAGGAGCTGGCAGATATTTATATTAAAAAAAATGACCCTAAAGAAGCGGTGGACCTTTTGAAAAATGCTTACGGAATTGCTTTAGATAAAGGACATACATTAGAAGCACAGAAAAGTGTAAAAAAGCTGGACAGTCTGTATGCTATTTCAGGGAATATTGATGCTTCCGTTCAATTGTACAGAGACTTTTTGGGAAAACTTCCAAACCTGGTTTCCAAGGATAGAAGTCTGGTCGACAACAAAATCTTAGAAGATACAGAACAGCGAATTTCACAGCTGGAAAAAGAAAGAGAACTGAAAGACGAACTTATCCGAAAGAAAGATGTATTTAATTACAGCTTGATAGGTGCTTTGATTCTGCTGACCGGATTGATTATTTTTATTTTCAGAACACTGAAAAAGGTTCAGACGAAAAATAAGAAAATTGCGCTTCAGTCGCTGCGAAGAGAGATGAATCCGCATTTTATTTTTAACAGTTTGAATAGCGTTAATCACTTTATTGCAACCAATAATGAGCTGGAAGCCAATCAATATCTGACAAAATTCTCCAAACTGATGCGTGGCGTGATGGAAAATTCTACAGAAGATTTTATTCCTTTCCAGCAGGAGCTTGATCTTCTTCAAAACTATCTTGCTCTTGAAAAAACCCGCTTTGCCAATAAATTCGATTACGAAATTGAAGTTGATGAAAGTTTGAATATGCAAAACCTTCAGGTTCCTGGAATGCTCATACAGCCATTTCTGGAAAATGCAATCTGGCACGGGCTCCGTTACAGAACAGAAAAAGGATTTTTAAAAGTAAACTTTGAGAAAAGTGAATCTTACCTTAAGGTCTTTATTGAAGACAACGGAATAGGAATAGAGGAAAGTAAAAAGCAGAAAACCGAGCACCAAAAAACAAGAGAGGGCAGAGGAATGAAGAATACGCTGGAAAGAATTCAGCTGCTCAATGATTTGTACAAGAAAGATATTATCTGCTCTGTAAAAGATAAAGAAAATAATGCCGGAGTTTTGGTAACTCTTAAAATCAATTTGAGTTAAGTGAAGCTCAGGATGTGATCTGTATTTCTATTTGATCTACTATGTTTTCAAAATAGAAAATTTTTGATTTCTTATTATATGATCAAAGTCACATAAGTACATGAAAGTTTAAGTTTTACAATACCTTTTAGATCTTATCTGCTACCTGTTACTTGAAAAAACCTGTAACCATTTTGAGAAAGTTGTTGTCTTAACAGATAAAGACATAACCAAAATGACTGCAAATATTAAAACATTCAGACTTGCAGGTTTTTTTTATCTCATTGTTATCTTAACCGGATTTTTCAGCTTAATGTACGTTCCGTCAAAACTAATTGTCTGGGAAAACCCTGTATTGACCTTTCAAAATATTTCTTCCTCGGTCCCATTGTTCAGATTGGGTATTGCCAGCAGTATCATTTGCTATATCGCTTTCACATTACTTCCTTTAACGTTATATCAATCGCTGAAAAACGTGGACGAAACCCATGCGAAAATGATGGTTATTCTTGCGCTGATTAGTATTCCCATTTCTTTTATCAATCTCCAAAGTAAATTTTCTGTACTTACCCTTATTGAAGGTGCTGATTATCTGAAAGTGTTTGATGTAAAATATCTGCAAGCTCAGACGATGCTCTTTCTGAATAGTTATAATAAAGGACTTTTAATTGCACAGATCTTTTGGGGATTATGGCTTTTTCCTTTTGGATATTTGGTCTATAAATCCGGCTTTTTGCCCAAAATTTTAGGTGTTTTCTTAATGCTGGGCTGCTTTGGATATCTGATCAATGTCTTTGGAAGAATTGTGATACCTCATTTTTCAGACTATTCTATATCAAATTTTATCACATTACCGGCAACAATAGGAGAGATAGGAACCTGTCTATGGTTGCTGTTGGTTGGAGTACGAAATAAAAAACTAAATCAAAATTAAAAATCATAACCATGAGCAATTCTACAAAATTTGAAGATATACAGATCAATGTGAAAATTATACTGGCGGGTCTTTGGGCTTCAGTTACTTTGTGCTATCTGTACGGTGATTATTTCGAGCTTTATACTCCTGGAAAGGCACGCGGTCTGGTAGAAGGAACCAATTTATTAGATTCTCCTCCGAAATTACTTCTTGCTTCAGCTGTTCTGGCGATTCCTGCTGTAATGGTATTTCTTTCTCTGATCCTGAAACCAGCGGTCAATAGGATTCTCAATATCATCTTTGGTACATTTTTTACTTTGATTATGGTATTTATTGGTATTACTTCCTTTTCAGATTGGTATTTATTTTATGTTTTCCTTGCAATAGTAGAATGTATAATTACAATGCTGATCGTAAAATACGCCTGGTGCTGGAAGAAAGTATAGCCATAGACTGCGTGAGATTGTAGAGTTGAGGAAATATTCCTAATTTGCACCAGCAACCTATTCCTGCAACTTAATATCTGACCTCAATGAAAATAAAAGCCGTAATTGTAGATGATGAGCTCATAGCAAGAGAAGTTTTACGAAGCTATCTTACCAAATACTGCCCGCAGGTAGAAATTCTTGGCGAAGCTGAAAATATCAAAGAAGCTGTTCCTTTAATTGCAGAAAAGCAGCCTCAGCTGGTATTCCTGGATGTTGAAATGCCTTTTGGAAATGCCTTTGATGTATTGGAAGCAACCAAAAATTTCTCCTATGAAACCATTTTCATTACTGCGTTTTCACAATATTCACTACAGGCTCTGAACAAATCGGCAAGTTATTATATTTTAAAGCCTATTGATATTCAGGAATTGATTCTGGCGGTGAATAAAGTAGTAGAAAGTCTTGAGAAAAAAGAAGAGCTCAACCGAAATAAGATCCTGCTTGAAAACCTGAAATTAAAACCTGAAAAACAGCAGCTGATTCTTCCGACCCTGCAAGGATTTGATGTCGTAAAGACCGAAGATATTGTTAGATTACAGGCAGATGGAAACTTTACGCAGGTCTATCTTACAGACGGTTCCAAGAAAATGGTATGTCGGTTTTTGAAACATTTCGATGATCTGCTGGAAAATCCGTTTGTGAGAGTTCACCGTTCCCATATTATCAATACAGGCTTTGTGAAATCCTATCATAAAAGTGGAACTGTAATGCTGTCTGACGATACTGAAATTGAGGTTTCAGGAAGTTTTAAAGATAATTTTCTGAAAGTATTTTCATAGAATTTATTGTTCCTTAACAGGTTTAAGGCATTATTTTTGACGTTTTTATAGTAATCACACAAAATATTCCTGTCATGAAAACCATTCATAAAATTATACTTCCCGTTTCGTTGGGAGCACTGGGGCTTATTATTTTCAATTCATATTCTGTAAGAATTCCGCGAGGTGCTTCTGCGGTAAAGAATTTTGATCTTAAAAAATACCTTGGCAGATGGTACGAAGTTGCCCGTTTTGACTACAGGTTTGAAAAAAACATGGACAACGTCACTGCAGAATATACAGAGAATCCGGATGGGACAGTTCAGGTCAGAAATAAAGGGTACGATTACGTTAAAAAAGTATGGAATGAATCTATCGGGGAAGCAAAATTTGTAAAAGACCCGAAAGAAGCCCGTTTGAAAGTGTCATTTTTTAAACCGATCTGGGCTGGTTACAACGTCATAGATATTGATGAAGACTATCAATATGCTTTGGTGGCAGGAAGCAGTTTAAAATATTTATGGATTCTTTCCCGTACCACTAACATTCCTGAAAGCATCCGCCAGCGTTTCCTTCAGAAAGCAAAAAAAATAGGTTATAATACCGATGAACTGATCTGGGTAAAGCATAATCAGTAAAAAATAAAAGGGCAAAATTGCAGAAAAGCTGATAGATTTAGATTTCAGTGATTTGCAGATTTGCCCTCATTTTTTAGTTTTTAATATACTCTTTCCATTCCTCAAAACGGTGATCAATGACCTGTTTCATCAGATCATAGTTTTCATAAGTATCCTCAATGTGATAGAACGTTTCGTATTCGTAATCGTTTTCCTCTGCTTTAGTATCAAAAATATTGACGTAATCATCAGCAAACGAGCTGTATCTGTTTCCGAAATCGGTATCGTCTGCATAATAATCCTTTGCAAAAAGATTTCCCAGCTCACTCAGGTCATACTCAGAAAATTTCCCGTCGCAGGAATCCATAATGAATTCTGCACCCGTAATTTCTCTACGTTTTAATTTTTCAATTTCCTCTTCACTATCTTCTTTCAGTTCATCAGAAATCAGATTATTATGAATGCACCAGTTCAGGAACATTCCTGTATGCGTTGCTCCGTTTTTCTGAGGAAGCTCCTCAGGGAAATCACCACCATAATGCCATGAAGCATCATCATATTTAGACATAATTCTTAATTGTAGTTTTAAATAAATTTCGTCAAAAATAGAAAAAATCAATTTATATTGCTGCAGCCAGAGAATTTTCCGTCATTTGCATAGAATTTTTTTCAACAAAATAATATATGGAAAAAGCTGTTCTGATTACCATTGGTGATGAAATCCTTTCTGGAAACACGGTAGATACCAATTCTAATTTTATTGCTGCTGAACTTAAAAACATAGGAATAAAAGTTACTCAGATTCTTACAATCTCAGACGAAATTGAAACCATTAAAGAAGCACTGAGCGTTGCTTTTGAATCAGGTGATTTAGTCATTACAACAGGAGGGTTGGGCCCTACCAGAGATGATAAAACCAAAAAGGCACTGGCTGAGTATTTCAATGATGAAATTGCTCTGGATGAGGTGACATTCAATCATCTTAAAAATTATATGGAAAGAAGAGGCCGTCTGGATATTCTGGAAAGAAATAAAGAACAGGCTTTTGTCCCAACCAAATCCATTGTTTTCCAAAACCATTACGGAACGGCTCCATGCATGATGATGGAACAGGATGGAAAACTGTGTTACAGCCTTCCGGGTGTTCCTTATGAGGTAAAACCGCTTATCAAAGATCAGATTATTCCCTATTTACAGGAAAGATTCAGCCTTCATTATATTCATACCAGGATTGTTTCTGTGGTGGGAATTCCTGAGAGTATTTTGGCAGACACCATTGAAGACTGGGAACTGGAGCTTCCGGAAAATATTGCATTGTCTTATCTTCCGGTAGGAACCCGTGTAAAGCTTCGTCTGACGGCTTCCGGTGATAATGAAGATCAACTGAAACAAATTACAGAAGAAGAAATTCAGAAATTACTTCCTTTAGTAAAAGGTCACGTAATCGCTGTATCTGAAGATAAAATTGAAAATATTCTCGCAGAAATGCTTACCGAAAGAAACCTGACAATTTCCACGGCAGAAAGCTGTACAGGAGGTGAACTGGCAAAGATGATCACTTCAGTTTCCGGCAGTTCAAAATATTTCCTTGGCGGAATAGTGCCTTATGCTACAGAGAGAAAAATGAAGATTTTAAATGTTTCCAAAGAAACCGTAGATCAGTTTACTGTAGTGAGTGAAGAGGTAGCTCAGGAAATGGCAAAAGGTTGTCAGGAATTGTTTGAAACCAATATTTCTCTTTCTACAACAGGTGTAGCCGGCCCTGGAAAAGGGGAAGATGGCAAAGATATAGGAACGGTTTACTATACAATAAGAATTAATGACAAAGCAGAAACATTCAAATTATACATGCCGCATCTGGAGAGAGTAGATTTTATGAATTTCGTTTCACAGAAGGTGATTCAGGATCTTGTAAGCCTTCTTATAAACAGTTAGATACACTTTTAACTTTTTAATTTTTTTTTAATTAATTTTAATAGAGTTTTTCACACTTTTTGAGAGCCATTCCATAAATTTCAAAATTGTGGAAAATTCCAAACAGGTTTTTCAGACCAACAGCAAGAAACGCTGGAAAAGTGTACAGTGGGGAAGCCGTATTTTTATCTTTGTAGGAATACTGCTTTTGCTTGCTTTGGGGCTGATGATGACCCTGGACAGAAGTCCTAAAATTCCTTTTAAAGAAGATTATAAAGCCGTAATTACTGCCAATAAACCTTATCTTCAGGAGAATAAAATTTCCAAAGAATATAAAGGATTCAGAAGCTTTATTTCGGAAAAAACAATCCATACCAGCCTTGATAAGATTGAGAAGGCGAGAGCAGAAAGATATAAAAATCAGAACAGAAACTGGGCTCAGTTTCCAGGTGGAATCCGGTCTGCATTTTATGTAGCATGGGATCCTCAGTCTATGATGTCTCTGAAAAGAAATATCAGACACGTGAATCTTGTTTTCCCGGAATGGTTTTTCCTTGATCCCAAAACAGGAGATCTGAAGACGAATGTAGATCCGGAAGGATATAAAGTGATCAGAAGAACCGGAGTTGCTGCAATGCCGATGCTGAGCAACAATTCCAATCAGGAATTTCGCTCCGAAGGATTGATGAAAGTGCTAAACGATCCGCAGAAGAGAACACATCTGGTCCAAAAAATTGCCCAGCAGTGTAAAAAATACCATTTCAAAGGAATTAATATTGACTTTGAGGATATGAACCTGAATTCTGATGAAAACCTGATTGCCTTTATGAAAGAGCTTTCAGAAACTTTCAAAAAGAACCAGCTACTGGTAACGATGGATATCATGACAGATAATGATGATTATAACATTCCAAGATTGAATCCTTATGTAGATTACTTTGTATTGATGGCTTACGATGAATATTCTGCAGGAAGTGATGCAGGGCCTGTTTCTTCCCAAAAATGGATCGAAGAGCAGACCGGAAAAATCGTAAAACAAACTTCTCCGCAAAAAATTATTTTAGGCCTTGGAGCTTATGGCTACGACTGGAGTTCCAATAAAGATGACAATACTTCTGTAACCTATATGCAGGCCATTACTAAAGCCAGCGCCAGTAAAGCGGTAATTGACTTTAATGACAATACTTTTAATTTAAATTATTCTTATACAGATTCTAAAAATTTAACCCACACCGTATTTTTCAATGATGCGGCTTCTATTTTCAATACAATGCGTTTCTCCTCAGAATATCCGTTGGCAGGAACAGCACTTTGGAGACTGGGAAGTGAAGACAGCAGAGTCTGGAATTTCTATGATAAAGACCTTACGTTTACCGGTCTTTCCAAACTGAATCTGAAAACCCTTGAAAATGTAAAGGGCCAGACCATGGTGGATTATATCGGAGACGGAGAAGTACTGGATGTTCTGAATACTCCTCATGACGGAAAAATAGCACTGGAAATTGATCCGAAAGAAAAAATTATCACAGACGAAAATTACATCACTTATCCAAGTTCTTACGAAGTAAAAAAATACGGAGGCGCTCCCCAAAAAGAGCTGGTGCTTACTTTTGATGACGGTCCGGACGAAACATATACTCCACAGATATTGGATGTGCTGTCCAAATACCATGTTCCGGCAGCTTTCTTTTTGGTAGGATTAAATGCAGAAAAAAATCTTCCGCTTGTTAAACGGATTTACCGTGAAGGACACGAGATCGGAAACCATACCTTCACCCATGAAAATGTAGCAAAAGTAAGCCCGGAAAGAGCTTTACTGGAACTGAAGCTGACAAGATTACTGATAGAATGCGTAACAGGACACAGCACAATTCTGTTCAGAGCTCCATATAACGCAGATTCTGAGCCTACCACTTCAGAAGAGATTATTCCCGTAGCATTAGCAAGACAGCAGAATTATCTGGATATCGGAGAAAATATTGACCCTGAAGACTGGCAGCCGGGAATAAAATCAGATGAAATTGTAAAACGTGTAATGGCCGGAGTAAAACAAGAAAGAGGAAATATCATCCTTCTTCACGATGCAGGCGGAGATACCAGAGAAGAAACGGTAAAAGCTTTAAAAATTCTGATTCCAACACTTCAGAAACAAGGCTATCATTTTACAAACCTGACCAGTATTCTGCACAAAACAAGAAGTGAGCTGATGCCTGAAGTTCCAAAAACGAAGTCATATTATATCATGCAGCTCAACCTTGTACTGGCTACTGTAATTTATGGAATAAGCCATTTTCTGGTGGCATTGTTTGCCATTTTCATTGTATTAGGATTGATCAGACTATTGCTGATGGCATACTGGGCTTTTAAAGAAAGAAAAAAAGAGAAAAAACTTGGTGAATTTCCAATCTTGGAATCCTATCCGAAAGTTTCCATTATTGTACCCGCTTATAATGAAGAAGTGAATATTGTTTCTTCTCTGCAAAATTTATTGAAACAGACCTACCCGAATTTCAATATCATTATGGTAGATGACGGAAGTAAGGATTCTACTTATGAAAAAGTATTAGAAGCATTCCCTGATCACCCGAAACTCGAAATTTTCACCAAAAAAAATGGTGGAAAGGCAACGGCCCTGAATTTCGGAATATCACAGACGGATGCAGAATATGTAGTATGTATTGATGCAGATACCAAACTGCAGCAGGATGCCATAAAATATCTGGTTGCAAGATTTTTAAATTCAGATCCGGAAGAAAAAATTGCTGCCGTAGCTGGAAATGTTAAAGTTGGGAACAGAGTCAACTGGCTCACCAGATGGCAGGCTATAGAATATACAACAAGTCAGAATTTTGACAGACTGGCCTATGCTCACATCAACGCGATTACCGTAATCCCGGGAGCAATTGGAGCATTCAAAAGAGCTGTGATTATTGAAGCTGGAGGCTATTCATCCGATACTTTAGCCGAAGATTGTGATATTACCGTGAAAATCTTAAAAGCAGGCTATACAGTTGCTAATGAAAACAGAGCGGTTGCTGTAACTGAAGCTCCGGAAACTGCCAATCAGTTTTTAAAACAGCGTTTTCGCTGGACCTATGGGATCATGCAGATGTTCTGGAAACAGAAACAGACTTTCCTTAACCCCAAATATAAAGGATTGGGACTTTGGGCAATGCCGAATATTTTATTATTTCAATATATTATTCCATTTTTCTCACCGCTGGCGGATGTGATTATGTTCTTTGGAATTCTGTCTGGAAACGGAGATAAAATATTTACCTATTATCTGATCTTTCTTCTGGTGGACGCTTCCTTAGCTTTAGTGGCATTCATCATGCAGCGCGAAAAATTAATCAACCTGCTGTATATTATTCCACAGAGATTCGGGTATAGATGGCTGATGTATATTGTATTGTTTAAAAGTTTAAGAAAGGCATTGAAAGGTGAAATGCAGGCCTGGGGGTTCCTGAAAAGGACTGGAAATGTAAAAGAGATAGCAACTTCTTAATATTTGTTTAAATTTGTTTTCTTAAGAAGTAACAAATTCGAAATAAATCATACATATTCTAAAAATTGTTATCATAATGAAAAAAATAACGCTTTCTTTGTTTTTAATAGCAGGGATCTGTACTCAGACTACCATGAGCGCACAAGCTAAAGCTGCTAAAGTAGCAGTGAACAACACAGACAAAGGCTTAGACCTTAGCTTGATGGACACTTCAGTGCGTCCTCAGGATGATTTTTACAACTATGTGAGTGGAACCTGGATGAAAACTGCCAAAATTCCATCTGATAAACCAACTTGGGGAAGCTTCAACAAACTGGCTGAGGACACGGATAACAATTCCATGACAATCCTGAACTCTCTTCTGAAAGATAAATTTGCTGACGGAAGTGAAGGTAAAAAGATCCAGGATCTGTATGCTACTTATATGAACATGGAGAAGAGAAATGCAGACGGAATCAAACCTATCCAGGAAAATCTGACTAAAATTGATGCCATTAAAAACATGGCTGATCTTCAGACTTATCTTACATCGGTAACCAAAGAAGGAGAAAATGTTTTCTACGGATGGGGTGTAGATGCAGACCTTAAAGATTCTAAAATGAATGCCGTTTACTTAGGAAATCCTTCTTTAGGTTTAGGAAGAGATTATTATCAGAAAGTAAACGAGAAAAATACAGAAGCTATTGCTGAATATCAGAAATATGTAGCTTCAATGCTAAAAGAATTAGGGTACAAAAATGCTGATGAAGCAGCAAAAGGTATCGTAAATTATGAAAAAAGCATCGCACAGACGTATCTGACAAACGAGCAGAGCCGTGATAACACGCTTCAGTATAACCCTAAAACGATGGCAGAACTTTCTGCTTTGGTAAAAGGAGTTGACCTTCCAGCGTATCTTAAAAAAGTAGGAGTAAATACAGATAAAGTAATTATCAGTGAACTAGGATTCTATAAAGATTTCGATAAATTAGTGAATGCTCAGAATCTTTCTGTGATCAAAGATTATCTGAAATTCCACATGATCCACGGAAGTGCTTCTTACTTAAGTGAAAACTTAGGAAACATGAAGTTTGCTTTCTATGGTAAATACCTTAGAGGGCAGCAGGAACAAAGAGCTCTTAACAAGAGAGGTTTTGAATTGATCAACGGTTCTTTAGGAGAAGCTTTCGGAAAATTATATGTTGAGAAATATTTCCCTGCTGAAGCTAAAGCTCAGATGGTAGAATTGATCGACTACTTAAAGAAAAGTTTCGCAGTTCATATCAATAACTTAGCTTGGATGTCTTCAACGACTAAGGAAAAAGCAATGCAGAAACTGAACAAGTTTACAGTAAAGGTTGCTTATCCTGACAAATGGAAAGACTATTCAAAATTAAATATCGTTTCTGAAGCAAAAGGTGGAAATCTATATAAAAACCTTCAGAACATTGGTGAATGGCAGTACAACAAAGATTTAGCTAAAATTGGTAAGCCAGTGGATAAAACAGAATGGGGAATGACTCCACAGACTGTGAACGCTTACTACAACCCGGTAAACAACGAGATTGTATTCCCTGCTGCTATTCTTCAGCCGCCATTCTTCAACCCTAAAGCTGATGCTGCTGTAAACTTCGGAGGTATTGGTGCCGTTATCGGTCACGAAATGAGCCACGGATTTGATGATTCAGGTGCACAGTTCGATGCTGATGGTAACTTAGTAGACTGGTGGACTCCGGAAGATAAAGCTAACTTCGAAAAAGCAACAAAAGCTCTTGCTTCTCAATATGACAAATATGAGCCGGTAAAAGGAACTTTTGTAAACGGTACTTTCACAAACGGTGAAAATATCGCTGACTTAGGAGGAGTAAACATCGCTTATGACGCTCTTCAGATGTATTTGAAAGACAAAGGAAACCCAGGAAAAATCAGTGGATTCTCTCAGGATCAGAGATTCTTCCTAAGCTGGGCAACCGTTTGGAGAACATTATCCAGTGAGAAATATATGGTGAATCAGGTGAAAACTGACCCGCACTCTCCAGGATACTTCAGAAGTTTTGGTCCGCTTATCAACGTTGATGCTTTCTACAAAGCATTCGATGTGAAAAAAGGAGACAAATTATACAAAACTCCAGAAGAAAGAATCAAAATCTGGTAAAAATAACAACCGCTCAGCAATGGGCGGTTTTGTTTTTTTAGGTAATAGGTAATAGGTAATAGGTGGTGGGAGTTATAGATTTGGGATTGGAAGAACTGTAATTGCAATAACGGCTTCCATCATTCCCATTCTCCGGAGGGGTGGCAAAAATTCAAAGAATTTTTGACGGGGTGGTTTACAACAATCTCATTCTTTACCCACATTCCCAAAGACACCCAAAAACTTCAACCTTAACCTATGAACCTTGAACTTTCAACTCAAAACTTTAAATTTTCAACTCTAAATCTCCATTTCTCTATAAATATCCCTCATCACGTATCATTAAAGTTTGTATATTTGATAAGTTTGTGTAAAATCAAAAATTATCTTTAATGAAAAAGCTAAATATTGGAATACTTGCCCTTTCAGGTATTGTATTTCTTAATTCGTGTGGTGCAGCAAAGACTGCAGGGACAGAGAATAAAACTGAAGCTACAGCAAAAGTAGCTGAACCGGTAAAAGAAGAAGCAAAAGAAGAGGGAATCAATTTATCGTATATGGATACCAGTGTCCGCCCGCAGGATGACTTTTTTAGCTATGTGAACGGAAATTGGGTGAAAACCACTCAGATTCCTTCCGATAAAGCAAACTGGGGCTCTTTCAATGCTTTGAGAGAAAATGTAGATGATGCTTCATTAGATATATTAAACAAAATTCTTACAGAATCATATCCGGCCGGATCTGAAGGACAGAAAATCCAGAATCTTTACGCTTCTTTTATGGATACCAATAAGAGAAATGCAGAAGGTCTGGCTCCTATCAAAGCTGATCTTGCCAAGGTAGATGCCATTAAAAGTCTTAGTGATCTTCAGAAATACCTTTTGGAAGCTACAAGATTGGGAGACAACTCTTTCTACGGATGGAGAGTGGGTGCTGATATGAAGAATTCCAATATGAATGCGGTGTATCTTGGTGGTCCGGATCTAGGTTTGGGAAGAGACTATTATCAGAAAGTAAATGATGCCAATACTAAAACGTTGACAGAATACCAGGCTTATGTCGGAAAACTATTCGGAGTTTTAGGATATAAAAATTCTCCTCAGGCGGCACAGAATGTAGTAGATTTTGAAAAACAGCTGGCTAATTACTTATTGACTCTTGAGCAGAACAGAGATGCCAACTTAAGATACAACCCTAAAAATGTATCAGAACTGTCAGGTCTTGTGAAAAATGTTGACCTTGCAAAATATCTGAAAGATGCTGGTGTAAATACTGACAGAGTGATCATTGGAGAATTGAAGTATTACCAGAATATGGATCAGTTTGTAACACAGAAAAATCTTCCTTTACTGAAAGACTATCTTAAATACCATATCATCAATGGAAATGCGAGCAATCTGAATGACAGCTTAGAACAGATCAGATTCGATTTCTATGCTAAATACTTACAGGGTCAGAAAGAGCAGCGTCCTATGGATAAGAGAGGACTTACCCTTGTAAATGGTGTTCTTGGAGAAGCTTTCGGTAAACTGTATGTAGACAAATACTTCACTCCTGAAGCGAAAAAGCAGATGGAAACATATATTGATTACCTTTTAAAATCATTCAAATCCCATATCGCCAATATAGACTGGATGTCTCCTGATACGAAAGTAAAAGCTCAGGAAAAACTATCCAAGTTTACCGTGAAAATTGCTTACCCTGACAAATGGAAAGATTATACACAGTTGAAAGTAGAATCTCCAAAAGAGGGAGCAACACTATATTCTAACCTTCAGAATGTAGCAGCATGGCAGTATCAGAGAAGTCTGGACAAAGTAGGAAAGCCTGTTGATAAAACAGAATGGGGAATGTCTCCGCAAACTGTTAACGCGTACTACAGCGGATCAAACAACGAAATTGTATTCCCTGCAGCCATTCTTCAGCCACCTTTCTACAACCCTAAAGCTGATGCAGCCGTGAACTTCGGAGGTATTGGTGCCGTTATCGGTCACGAAATTTCTCACGGATTTGATGACAGCGGTTCCCGTTTCGATGGAGATGGTAATCTTAATAACTGGTGGACAGATGCAGACCGTAAAAACTTTGATGCAAAAGTAGGTCAGTTAGCCGCTCAGTACAGTGCTTATGAACCTGTAAAAGGAAGCTTTGTAAATGGTAAATTCACAAGTGGAGAAAATATAGGTGACTTAGGTGGAGTAGCTGTTGCTTACGATGCTCTTCAGATGTATTTAAAAGATAAAGGAAACCCAGGGAAGATCAGCGGATTTACTCAGGATCAGAGATTCTTTATGAGCTGGGCAACCGTGTGGAGAACAAAAGCTACCGATCAGTATATGATCAACCAGGTGAAAACAGATCCGCATTCTCCGGGAATGTTCAGAGCTTTTGGTCCATTGGTCAACCAGGATTCATTCATCAAAGCATTTGATATCAAACAAGGAGACAAACTATATAAAGCTCCTCAGGACAGAATAAAAATCTGGTAATTTTACCTTAAAATTGTTAGAAAAGAAAGAATCCGTCTCATGCAGGCGGATTCTCTTTTTTAATATTCTTTCTTATAATTCCGGATCACAAACTTTATTCCGGTTTCTATAATGTCTCCCATACTTTTACAATACTTAAAATTGACATCGTAGGTGAGTTTTTGTAAAGCAGTCTTTAATTCTGTAACATTGGCTTCCGGCGCGATATTGTCTTTTTTCATAATAGAAATGAGTTCATCAAATCTGTTTTTACTGCTGGTCACTCTTTTTACGATTTGTGAACGCACTTCCTTACGGTATTGTTCTATAGAACTGGGTTTCAGTTTTTCCAGTACCATATTGACCATCTGGCTGTTTTCTTTGAAATACTGCGGAAGATAGACTTTCAGGTTTCCCTCATAAGTTTGCTGATCAAAATCAATGGGACGGATTCTGTAAATAACCTGGTCAAAATCATGTATTGGAATAACAACATAATTATAAGATCTCATATCACCAAGAAGCCCAATGAGGCAGCGTTCATTGAATTTTACAAATTCCTTGGAAATCTGTGCCTTTTCCAGCTCCGTACAGTTGAGCAGATGTTTCTGAATAAAAACATCACCGGGAATTCCTAAAATATGCTCTTCAATCAGAGTATTCTTGTAAACCAGAAAGTTGATCCGGTTGGGAGAAAGGAGATCTTCAAGCTCCAGTCCGAATATCCGGGAAGCATCAGCCTGCTTGATATAGAAATTAGTATAATTATCGTTCAGTATATTTCTCACCCGAACCCGAAAAGGTTTAGAGTTTCCGAAGGTACAAAAGTCAATGGTATCCACTTTCAGATAAGGTAGAGTGGCGGTATCCCCATCAGAATGAAGAAGAGTGTAAATTTTATTTAAATTAGCCTCTATTTCTTTAAATTCATATTCAGGATACAATACCCCGAGCCACAAAGTGTCTTTACCTTCTTTATCCAGGATATTCACACTGTCGCTAAACCTTAGCAGGTCTTCATACAGAAACTTAATCTTAGTGGTTCTGTTATATTTTTCCAAATATTGCTCTAATCCTTCTGAAACTGGAAATATTGGTTTTCTAAACGCTATTTTTACATCTTTCATGCCCCTTTTCACTTTGTTTAAATATAAAGAATATTTTTTTGTAACGTCTGAAGAATTCTTGTTTTAACATTCATTTGATACATTTATGCAGGAGTAAAGCAGACAAAAATTTTATTTTATTTTTTCTTGAATGATTTTATTTATTTTTTCATAGCTTAGTGATATCGTAATGCGGTGATTGTATGTTGAATAAATATAAATAGATTTAGAAGATTCAAGAAAAATCTTAGTAAAATTTTGTATGTTACAGTTTTTTTTTAAATTTAAACACTGGATTGGTAATTTATTTGATTCATCTGTAAATTACTCAAAGACAGATCCAAACCAAAATAAGAAATCTCAAAATAATAATAATATGGCAATGTTTAATTATGGTGTTGGCGGAAACGAAGTAAAAGTGGACGCTAATGAAGCTATTCAGGAAATACAGGAAAATAAATCACTGATAGTAAGCCAACTTACAACAGAAGAGTCTTATACTCCTGAAATCGTAACAGGATTAAAAACAGTGGAAGACGTTTTCAAACATTTTCAGCCTTCAATATCGGTACAACACGAGACAGAAGACGGAGGAGTGGTAGAAGAAGAATTCCGTTTTCAAAACCTTGGAGACTTTACCCCTAAAAGCCTTACTCAGAAGTCAGATTATCTGCAGCAGCTGAGCATGGAGCAGGAGCAGTACAATAAAATAGTACGTCAGCTGAAAACAAACAAAATTCTACGCAATATGCTGGAGAACGATCAGACAAGAGCGGCGTTCATAGATGTATTGAAAGAAGTGGCACAAGAACTTGAAAAATAATTAAAGACTTACATTAAATCATGGATAGCAAATTACAGGCACAAGAAAGCCAGCAGCAGGGTCAGCAGCAACACTCCGGGCAACCGAAGGGCAACCCACTTGCAGAGCTCAATAAAATGGGAGGATTTGGCTTTGTTGAATCCGTTGTAGACGGTATTGCCAATATGAACCCAACAAGAAAGGCAAGAAAAGAAATCTTCCTGAATGACAGCAATAAAGCAGACGAAAGAAAAGAACTTCTTCAGAAGATCAATCTTTGGGTAAACCTTTTAGAAGGTAGTGAATCTGCAGATAAAATGGCTGATACGTGCAAAACTAAAGCACAACAGGCCGACCAAAACTTAAAGGTAAACTTAAAAAATACACTGGATACCGTTCGTATGTTGGAAACCAACTATAGAACAGTAGCTCAATTCTATAAAAATACAGAATTGGATAAAGTGGACAATGTAAGTATTGTAAACGCAAGCATAGAACAGGTTTCAGATTTGGACAATCCTTTGTTCATTGATGCAATCTCAGAAGAATTCAAAAACTACTATGACCGTCTTGACCTTAGAGATAACTATTCAATCCTTGCAATACCAGGATATCTAGGATCCAACAAAGTAATCGAGAAGTGGGCAAAAATCTGTAACGAAAACAAAGTAATGATGGTTACAGACTTCGCCAACCTTGATAAGCCGGATGACGTGGTAGATTTATTCCACTCTGCAAACCTTACAGGGGGAGAACTTCACAGAAGTAACGTTATTATGACGTGTAACTGGCTGGTAGGACGTGGTAAAGCTGAAGAAGTAGGTGAAGAAGAAAACGTAGAACTTCCACCTTCCACTTCATTAGCCGGAAAAATCCACAAAACGCTGATGTCTCAGGTAGCAGCTGGTAAAAAACATGGTAATATCAACGAAGTAGACGCTGTAAAATTCGAATTGAAGAAAAGTGAAATTTCTCAGTTGGAAAAAATGGGTCTTGTACCAATGGTAAACGAGTACGGAAAAATTATGGCTTTCTCTGCGAAGACATTATTTACAGGAGACAATATCGGTCTTCAGACGTATTCCGTAGTTCGTGTATTCGACTATGTAACCAAAGTACTTCTAGACTTCCTGAACAGAAGAGCTTTCGAAAACTGGAATGCTAAAAATGAAGACGATTTGAGAAGACAGATCGTAACTTTCCTTGATAATATCAAAGGACCTGACAAATTGATTGAAAAATTCAAGATTGTTCGTTTCGAGCAGGATAGAGTAAATAAAGACAGAGTTTGGCTGGATATCCGTATGACCCCTTATTTCCCTACGAAAAGTTTCGTTATTAAACTTGACGGACACAAAGGAGATGATGGTAACGAATGGGATGCAGAATATACTCAGGAATAACATACACGTACTTTACATAACAAAAACCGATGCAATTTTACATCGGTTTTTTTTCAACCAACACCTATGAAATTTAATATGAATAAGAAACTTATCATTGGCTTACCCGCTATATTGATGGTACTTTTGATAAGCTGTGAAAAAAAATACCAAAGTCCGGGGCAGTACGAAAATGATCTTTTTGCAGACGAGCGCCAGGAAGGGAAAGCATACATCATGAATAAAGATGAATGTTTTGATGGTAGTGAACTGGTCATTGCAAGCGCAGACGTAAAGTTGGCAGACAGCTCAAAAGGCCGTGGAAAATCATTCTTCCTCTACAAAGTAAGATCAGGAAAAGTATTGAAAACAGTAAGAGATTCCACCGTAGAAATGCCTATGCTATTTTTATCCCAATATAAATTAAAGATAAAAAATACTGATTCCATGTATGTCTACCTGAAAAACCTGGAAGGATACCGTTTTTTAAAGAAGGACAGAAACCTTAATTATCAATGGCTAAAAGCAGCTCCCGTTTATTCTGTGAAAGCTGATAAATAAATTTTATCTTTGCCAATTGAAAATACTCCATAAACGATGTTTATGAGTATTTCATAAAAAGCAAAACAAAAATTTTTGAAGAAGGATAGCAGAAATTCAGATTTTCTACACATTGGCAGCAAAATCCTGGGATGGTACAGTAATAATGCAAGAGATTTGCCTTTCAGACAGACAAAAGATCCGTACAAAATCTGGATCTGTGAAATTGTATTTCAGCAGACAAGGATCAATCAGGGATTAAATCATTACAATAATTTCATTAAAAGATTCCCCGATGTAAAAACGTTGGCAGAAGCTGAAGAAAATGAAGTTCTATTATATTGGAAAGGATTAGGCTACTATTCCAGAGCCATCAATATCCATAAAGCTGCCCAGCAGATCATGAATGATTATCAGGGTGTCTTTCCTGAACCATACGAAGAAATTTTAAAACTTAAAGGAGTCGGGAAATATACAGCAGCAGCGGTTTCAAGTATCTGTTTCGGTGGCAGAATGCCTGCTGTTGATGGTAATTTCTACCGCGTTCTGAGCCGTCTTTTTGCCGATGACTTTGATATTTCCAATTCAAGAGCCTTTGCCTATTTTTCTGAGCTTGCCGCTTTGGTGATGCCGGAAAATGTAGGTGATTTTAATCAGGCGATGATGGATATAGGTTCAGAGATCTGTAAACCCAAAAATCCACTTTGCGGAGAATGCCCTGTTAATGAAGACTGTCTTGCATTTTCTATGCATAAAATTTCAGATTATCCCGTAAAAACGAAAAAGGTAAAAGCAGAAGATCTGGCGTTGACCTATTATTTTGTTCACAGAAACAACCAATTTCTGATTCGTCAGAGAAAAGATGATTTTATATGGAAGAAGTTATTTGAGTTTCCTACAGCCATTTCTTCTGATATGGAACCTTTCATCACAGGTTCAAAAACGATTGGCCATAAACTGACTCATAAGAATTTAAGCATTGAAATATTGAATGTTGAAGTCACTTCAGAAAAGATATGGAATGATTTTATCGCTGAAAATCAGTATCTGATTACAGATGTTGAAGGCTCTCACGAAAAATCGTTTCCAAAGCCTTTAGAAAATTACATTCAAAACTCTCTGAAAGACTGAAATTTGTCTTCCGAAATCTGAAATCTAATTTGTACTTTTGCAAAATGATTAAAAAAGTCATTTTTATTTTTGTATCACTGCTTTTAATTTCATGTGGAAAAGATCCTTCCCCAAAACCTTATGGAGAACTGCGTCTTGAATACCCTGCACCGAAATACCAAAAGTTTGAAAACGATTGTGCCTATACCTTTGAGTACTCGGATTTTGCTTCTATTGCACCCGCTAAAAAACCGTGTTGGTTCTATGTGAATTATCCTAAAATGAAGGCAAAGCTTTTCGTTACTTACTACCCGATACAGAATGACTTTGCAGAACACATCAAGGAAGCTGAAAAAATGGTATACGAACATACCATCAAAGCCAGTTCTATAGATACGAAATCTTTCGAATATCCTGAAAAGAAAGTATACGGGAACTTCTATGAACTGAAAGGGCAGAGTGCTTCCAATCTTCAGTTTTACATTACAGACAGTACGAAACACTTCGTTACTGCTTACCTATACTTTAATACGAGACCGAAACCGGACTCTCTTGCGCCTGCAGTGAACTATATCAAAAATGATATGAAGCACATGCTAGACACTTTTGAATGGAAAAAATAATTACTTTTAATATACATTGAAAAATATATGAAACTTTTAGTTGTAGGAAGTGTTGCATTTGATGCAATTGAAACACCATTTGGTAAAACGGACAAAATTTTAGGAGGTGCAGCCACTTATATCGGAATCACTTCATCAATTTTAGGCGTTAAATCCGGAATTGTTTCTGTAGTAGGAGGAGACTTTCCACAAGAACATCTTGATATGTTCACAGACAGAGATGTAAACATCGAAGGAATTGAAATTGTAAAAGAAGGAAAAACATTCTTCTGGTCTGGAAAATACCACAATGATTTGAATACAAGAGATACTTTGGTTACAGAAGTAAATGTGCTGGAGAATTTTGATCCGAAAATCCCGGATTCTATGCAGGATGCCGAAATTTTGTTACTTGGAAACCTACACCCTGGAGTTCAGTTATCTGTACTTGAAAAAATGAACAACCGTCCGAAATTGGTTATCCTTGATACCATGAACTTCTGGATGGATTCTGCATGGGATATCTTAATGGATATGATTGCAAAAACAGACGTCATTACCATCAATGATGAAGAAGCAAGACAGCTTTCAGGAGAATATTCTTTAGTAAAAGCAGCTAAAAAGATTCATACAATGGGACCTGAGTATGTGATCATCAAAAAAGGAGAGCATGGAGCTTTACTTTTCCATGACAATAAGGTATTTGCTATTCCTGCACTTCCGTTAGAAGATGTTTTCGACCCTACAGGAGCTGGAGATACATTTGCTGGAGGATTTGCTGCTTATCTTGCTAAAAAAGAGAAAATAGATTTCGAAACAATGAAATCGGCTCTTATCGTAGGATCTGCTATGGCTTCATTCACAGTAGAGAAGTTCGGAACAGAAAGAATAGAGGAGGTAAGCGAAGCAGATATGTTCAGTAGATTGAGACAATTCAAAGAATTAACGACTTTTGATGTTGAACTGCAGTAAATAAGTCTTTTTAAGAAATATTTATAATAAAAAATTGAGTGAAATTCGTTAAGAATTCTAAATTTGCAACTTGTTAAAATAGTAAAATGACAAATAAACTAAAAATCACTTTTCTTCTTGGGATTTTCATCATGATATTCTCTTCAAATATGATGAATGCCCAGCTTAAACAAGGAGATTTGGTGGATGGTATTTCAGCTGTTATCGGGAATGAGATTGTGTTGGAATCTGATGTACTCGAGCAGATGAATTATGGAAAACAACAGGGAGCTGCCAATACAGACAAATGTGAGTTCCTGGAAAACCTTATCAGCAACAAGCTTCTTGTATATGAAGCAAAAAAAGATACCCTAATTGAAAATCGTTCTGCAGCAATTAAAGAACAAGCTAATGCAAAATATCGTCAGATGCTTTCTCAATTTCCGGATGAAAAAACAATGCTTGCTGCCTACAAATTCAGAAATGCTTATGAGCTGAAAAATGCTATTGAAAAAATAGATACAGACCAGTATTACGGACAGGCAAAATACCAGAGAATAACTGAGAAGGCCGATGTAACTCCAAATGAGGTAACTGACTTTTATAATATGTATAAAACACAGCTGCCACAAGTAAAAGATGAGGTTACTTTAGCTCAGATTATGATCTATCCAACATTAACGGAAGCACACAAGCAAGACCTTATCAACAGATTGAAGAAGATCAAGAAGGATATTCTTGGTGGCGAGACTTTTGAGAGCCAGGCTAGAATTTATTCTGAAGATGAAGGATCAGCTGCTAACGGAGGATTGTACAAAAATATCAATAAAGGACAGATGGTGAAGCCATTCGAAGCTGCAGCATTGAACCTTCAGGAAAATGATATTTCAGATCCTATTGAATCTGAATTCGGTTTCCACATTATCCAGTTGTTGAAAAGATCAGGTAAAGTATATGACGCAAGACATATCTTGTTAAAGGCAGTACCTACAGATGATGAGCTTAAAACAGCAAAAGCAAAACTAGACAGTATCAGAGGTCTTATCGCGGGTGGTAAAATGACATTTAAAGATGCTGCTTTTAAATTCTCAGATGATAAAAGAACAAAATTCAACGCAGGGGTAATTCCTGGAGCAGATGGTTCTGATAAAATTGAAAGAGAAAGTATTCCGGGAACAATCAGCTACGAATTGGCAGGATTGAACAAAGGAGACATTACGACTGCTTTTGAAGATGAAGAAAACAAGAGAAAGCAGATCAAAATCATTAAAATTGAAGATGTGATTCCTTCTCACCAGATTACCCTGGAAACAGACTTCAGCAGAATCAAACAGATGGCGCTGAATAAAAAGAAAAGTGAAATGATTGAAAAGTTTGTTAACTCTAAGTTACCAACAACTTTTATCTCCATTGACGGACGTTACAACAGTTGTAGCTTTAAGTCTAACTGGAAGAAACAATCCATGGCAAAATAAAATGAAAACCTTCAGAAGTTCTGAAGGTTTTTTTTGTAGAAAAAGTAGAATATAAAATCCTCTATTTCGCTGTTAAATTTAAATGTTCTATTTCTATAAATTGAAACGGTCTATTCAATATCTTTACAAAAACGGATGATATGGATTATGCTTTTTATCTTAATAAGTTTCATCTTGCTGTAGCAAAAGTATCCAAAGAAAAATTTGAAATCGAAGGATTGGAATTCTCTGTTGATATTGTTCTGGAATCCGCAGCCCTTAAAATCTATAAACCTGAATGGTCAGGAAATCCACAATCTCCATTGGATGCTGCAGGTAGAATTTTCTTTTCAATCTGGATAACTGATGAAACGATTCAGGAAGGTAGAATGTACTATAATATCCATGCTTTAAAGCTGAGAACATTAAAAAGCTATATGATATCCAGTAGGAATTTTGCGCAGGATTTCCGGAATGAGTTTTTGAAATCTCAGGAAGATTGGCCTAATGTAAGTGTGAAATATGGTCCATTAACCTTAATGCAGGGCTGGGTTAATCTTAAAACAGAAGATATACAGGAAAATGTATACGAACTGGTTCAAAATTTTTTCAAAATAAGTTTTATTATAGATTCAGTTTTAGAAAAATATAAAAAAGATCGTATTTAGCTGCTTTTCTGTAATTTTTTTGATAAATAGAAACGCTTGGCAACCGTTGTTTTTAGTATTTTTACACATGAGCAATTTTATAGATTTCAACTCTGCAAAAAAACTTCATGATATGGAGGCTAGCCAAAACAAAATTTCACACCTTTTTACTATTAAATATCCCATTATCCAGGCAGGTATGATCTGGCACTCAGGATGGAGACTGGCTTCTGCGGTTTCCAATTGTGGTGGATTGGGCTTAATTGGAGCGGGAAGTATGTATCCTGACATTCTAAGAGAAAATATCCAGAAATGCAAGCAGGCTACAGATAAACCTTTCGGGGTAAATGTACCGATGTTGTATCCTAACATTGAAGAGATTATTCAGATCATTCTCGAAGAAGGAGTTAAAATTGTATTTACATCAGCCGGTAATCCGAAAACTTATACAGAAACCCTTCAGAAAGAAGGAATAAAAGTAGCCCACGTAGTTTCCTCTACAAAATTTGCTGTAAAATGCGAAGATGCAGGAGTAGATGCTATTGTTGCAGAAGGTTTCGAAGCCGGAGGCCACAACGGAAGAGATGAAACAACAACGTTCTGCCTTATTCCGAATGTGAAAAAGCATATTTCTAAGCCGTTAATTGCTGCAGGAGGAATTGCTTTAGGTTCGCAGATCAAAGCGGCAATGATTCTTGGGGCAGATGGTGTGCAGATCGGGTCCCGTTTTGCTGCCACTACAGAAGCTAGTGCTCACGAAAACTGGAAAAAGAAAATTACAGAACTGCAGGAAGGAGATACCCATCTTACACTGAAAGAACTGGCACCTGTGAGAATGGTTAAAAATAAATTTTTCAGTGAACTGGAAGATATCTATCAGATTGGGAGAGATAAAGATGCTTTGGTTGCTTCATTGGGTAGAGCCAGAGCAAAACGAGGAATGTTTGAAGGAGATATGGAAGATGGTGAGCTGGAAATAGGCCAGGTTTCTGCCCTGATTGATGAAGTTCTCCCGGTGGAAACTGTTTTCAATCATCTGTTAAAAGAATTTGAAGAAACAATAATACCTACATTATAATAAAAAAGGAACTCAGATCTGGGTTCCTTTTTCTATTAAAAATGAAGCTCCGTAGACTGCTTGATATGGCTCATAACAAATGAACTTTTAATCTTACTGATATGAGGAATAACGGAAAGTTTAGTCGCTATAAACTCACTGAAAGCTTCCGGACTCTGTACTACAACTTTCAAAATATAATCAAAAATACCGCCTGTAACATAAGCTTCTACAACTTCGTCCAGCGTTGCTATTCTTTTTGAAAACTCCTCTACATATTCAATCTGCTGGCTGTTGAGAGATACGGTAATAATGACCGTGAAATTCAGGCCTACCTTTTTGGGGTTAATCAAAGCTACATAATTGGTAATATAACCTTCGCTTTCCAGCTTTTTTATCTTATCATAAATAGAAGTTCGGGACATATTCAGCCTTTCGGTAAGGTCGGTAATGTCAAATCTGGAGCTCTTCTGAAGAATCCTTAATAATTCCAATTCTTGTTTTCCTAATGTGTCCATCCGGATTTTTTCCAATAAAGATATAAAAATTGATTGCTTTTTGACTGATGTTTTGTTTTAAATGGTATTTTGTGGATTTTTCACATATTTATTATTTGTATTTCGTACTTATTTTGCTATTTGGTATTTTTGTTCGGATTTAAATCAATAATATTTTGATATTGAACGATAAACCAATTAAGATGACAGAGAGTAAGATCATAAATGTGAAAGGGCAAAACCTTTATATAGAATATCATAATTCAAACGAAAAAAGACCTACCATTGTTTTTCTGCATGATTCATTAGGTTCCGTGCAGCTTTGGAGAGATTTTCCAGCGAAGCTTTCCGAGGCTACAGGTTGTAACGTTCTCGTATATGACCGCTTAGGCTATGGAAAATCAGATCCGATGCCGACCCATGAAAGACCAGTAAATTATATGGAGCTGGAAGCAGACATACTGAACGGTTTACTGGCTGAAATGAATATTCATAACGCTATTCTTTTCGGGCATAGTGATGGAGGAACAATAGCTTTAATTACCGCTGCAAAATATCCCGAAAGAGTAAAATCCGTTATCTGTGAAGCAGGACATATCTTTGTGGAAGACGTTACTTTAAAAGGAGTATATGATGCCTGGGACGCTTACAAAACGACCAATCTTCCGGAACGCTTACAGAAATACCATGGTGATAAAGTAGAAACGCTTTTCAGAGCATGGACAGAAACCTGGACACGGGACGATTACAGAACCTGGAATATTGAACATCTTTTGAAGCATATCACTTGTCCGTTATTATTCATCCAGGGAGAAGCCGATGAATATGGTACATTGGATCAGGTAGAGAAAACGGTTACTCAGGTGAGTGGAAGTGCTGAGAAATATATCATTCCCAATATCGGGCATACACCGCATAAAGAAGCTCCCGATCTGGTACTGGAAAAAACTACAAGTTTTATTAATAAACATTTTTAATATAAAAAAACAAAAAAAGACACTTGTTAAAAAGTGTCTTTTTCGATTACAATAACCGAAGTTCAGCCGCAATATTTTCCTTTGCCTGAACCTCATATTTTTTCTTAAAATACTCTGTTTTAAAGATGCTTTCAAGTTCCAGGAAATGCTTGATTACTTTTTTTCGTCCGGGTTTGTAAAGGAAATCAGGATAAATAGAATATTCCTTTCTTATATTTTGGGTGTATTCCAAATAGGTTTTAAAATCTTTCCCCAACACAGAAAGATCAGCATCTAAAAGATAATTGGTATCCTCATAACCAGACTTCTGGTGCGATTTTGTAGCAAGAATCTGCTCTGAAATTATTGAAATAGTATTCTTATCTAAATGAAGTTCGGCAAGCCTTTTTTCTGCTTTAGTAGCACTTTTCTCTTCATTAGTTTTTGAAGTTACATCGTAGATAACGTCATGGTAAAATACTGAAAAAGAAATAGCTGTGAAATCTGAGATATTCATTTTCACCGCTTCAAGTTCACGGAACATATTTTCAAGATGAAGAAGATCATGATAATGTCTGCCTTTTTCAGAATATCTGGTTTCAATCTCATTCCACAGGCTATTGATCAGCTGTTGGTTTTCAGTGAAAGGAGAGCAAAGTGTTTCAAATTGATTTTTCAGATTCATAGAAATAAGGGATAAAAAAAAGGAACTTTTAAAAAGTTCCCTGATTTGCTTCCAGAACAGCCTTCAGCTCAGCCCAGCCTCCGCCGTTATAACCGTCCTTTAATCCTTGATTGTTAAGATAATCCAATGCTTTTCCGCTTCTGTTTCCACTTCTGCAGAATAAAATTACCGGCTTTTCAATAGATAGAATCTCATCCTGTCTATCTTCTACCTCACCTAAAGGAATATTCTTAGCACCATCTATATTGCCGTCCATTTCAAGCTCCATTGGCTCACGAACGTCGATTAATTCATAGTTTCCAGATTGTATTACTTCTATTAAAGACATAGTTGTAGAGTTTAAATATTAAATTAGAAACGAAATTACGCAATTTTTTTTTGAAAAAAATCCTAATGAAAACATAATTTTTCAGAAAAGAAACCAGCTGTGGTATGAACTTCCTGCAAAATCAGAAGATTGATAAAATAATCTTAATTTTGCAGTGTGAAATTATGAATGCAGGCGCTGAAAAATATTCCCAACTCATAAAGTCCAAGGCAAAAAGTTTTGGATTCCAGAGTTGTGGCATTTCCAAAGCTGATTTTCTGGAAGAAGATGCTCCTCACCTTGAAAAATGGCTGAAGAACAACTATAACGGCGAAATGAAGTACATGGAAAATCATTTCGATAAAAGACTTGATCCCCGGCTTTTGGTGGAGGGTTCTAAATCTGTTATTTCACTTTCTTACAATTACTTTCCTGAAGAAAAAATTTCAATATTAGAAAATTATAAGATCTCAAAATATGCGTATGCAGAAGATTATCATGAAGTGATCAAAGAGATTCTCCGTGAGATGGTAGATGAGCTGCAGGAAGAAATAGGGGAGTTTGGATTTCGGGTTTTTGTAGACTCAGCACCCATTATGGAAAGAAGCTGGGCTAGAAAATCAGGGATTGGCTGGGTAGGAAAAAATGCAAACCTCATTACCAAACAAAGCGGATCTTTTTATTTTCTTGCCGAAATTATCTGCGATCTGGAACTGATTGCTGATCATGCAACCACAGACCATTGCGGAAGCTGCAGGAAATGTATTGATGCCTGTCCCACAGATGCTATTGTTTCTGAGAAAATCATTGATGGAAGCCGTTGTATTTCTTACGCAACTATAGAACTTAAAAATGAAATTCCGGATCATTTTAAAGATAAAATGGAAGACTGGATGTTTGGCTGTGATATCTGTCAGGATGTCTGCCCCTGGAACCGTTTCTCAGCACCCAACAAACAAAGCCGTTTCAAACCCAATGAAGCCTTGAAAAACTTCAAAAAAGGAGAATGGAAAGAAATTACTCAGGAAATTTTCTCAGAAATCTTTAGAAAGTCCCCGGTGAAAAGGACCAAATTTGCAGGACTGAAGAGAAATATTGAGTTTTTGCAGAAGTCTTCTGACTGATTTTTCCCTGAACTTTTGGTGACAATCCCTCCTTTGGAATTTTTTGTAGTTCCAAACCAGAGCTGATAATTGACCATTCCTTAAATTTTTGGCTTTAAGGAGGTAAAGATTTATACCAATAAGTTGCTTGAAAAACCTTTCCTATAAAGAAAAATTGATTTTCAGGAGATCAGAATCTCACCGAAAATCAACGTTTTTTTTGTACTCTTTTAGGAGCAGTTTTTACTCTTACTTTAAACCTTTTTTGGGATTTGATAGTTTTACGCATATTTGTGAATATTTCGTAACTAAATATAGCTAATTTTTCGATTAAAACAAATACTTTTACTAAAAATTAAAGATTAAATTTTATTAAAAAACATGACTGTGAAAACGATAATAATGTATCTCCTGAAAGTGATAGGAATTATTTTGGGAATTGTGGTGATTTATGTAATTCTTGGATTGCTGATTCCCTATATTCCGGTTTCGGCTAAAGATGATGGCCAGAAGAAAGAAATCCCAATTTATATCTATACCAACGGAGTGCATACAGATATAGTAATGCCTGTAAAAAATGATCTCCAGGACTGGAGCATGAAAATTCCTTTCGCCAATACAAAATCAAAAAAAACAGATTATCACTATATCGGAATAGGCTGGGGTGATAAAGGATTCTATCTGGATACTCCTACTTGGGCTGACCTTAAGTTTTCAACCGCTGTAAAAGCTGCATTCTGGTTAAGTGATTCTGCCATGCATTGTACATATTATAATACCATGAAAGAAGGAGAAGACTGTAAAATGATCATGATCAGCAGAAGCCAGTATGAGAATCTTGTAAAATTTGTAGAAGATAAATTTGACAGAGATCAGAACGGTAATTTCATGCTGATTCCTACCAATGCCGTATATAGTGATAATGATGCCTTTTATGATGCAAAAGGTACCTACAGCTTTCTTTATACATGCAATACATGGTCTAATAATGCTTTAAAGGCTGCAGGTCAGAAAGCGGCACTTTGGACTCCGTCAGATTTCGGAATCTTTCAGCACTATAAATAATTCATGAAGAGGATTTATCTGTTGTTTATCACTCTTTGGCTGTGTTCATGTTCTCAGGAGAAAAAAGGCAGTATGATAAATACTGCTGAAATACCTGCTGTGGCTGAAAAGAAACCTGCTGCTGACTTTTCCAGGATAAAAATGAAAGCAGAAGAAGCATTGACATTCTGTAACTCGAAGAACCTTAACAATGATTTCTGTATCCTTATTGATATGAGCCTCCATTCTGGGGTAAACCGCTTTTTTGTCTGGGATTTTAAAAATAATAAGATCTCAAAAAAATACCTGGTTGGTCATGGCTGTGGTTCCAATTCATGGAGCAAAGATAATTCTAAAGCGAATCCGGGATTCAGTAATGAAGACGGAAGTCATCTTTCCTCTTTAGGGAAATATAAGCTTGAAGGAAGGGGTTACAGCGACTGGGGAATCAATATAAAATACCTGATGCATGGCCTTGAAGAAACAAACAGCAATGCTTTAAAAAGATTTATTGTCTTTCATTCCTGGGATAAGATGAGTGATAACGAAGTTTTTCCAAACGGATCTCCTGAAGGATGGGGTTGCCCTACCGTTTCCAACAATGCGATGAAGGAAATTGATCCGATGATTCAGGATTCAAAGAAACCCGTTCTGATGTGGATATATAATTAAATCTTTGTTATACATTTGTTTCACAACAATCATGTAAATTGATTCCGCCTTATGAAACATACGCTTTTCCGCGAACAACAGCTCAATTGTGATATAGAAACTGCCTGGAAATTTTTCTCTTCAGCCAATAACCTTTCAGAGATTACCCCAAAAGACATGGGTTTTATTGTATTGACAGAAATGGCAGATGATGAAATCTATGAAGGAATGCTCATCGACTATTATGTTTCCCCATTATTCGGTATTAAAATGAAATGGCAGACAGAAATTACCCACGTTGATTTTCAAAAAAGCTTTATCGATTTCCAGAAAAAAGGCCCATACAAATTATGGAATCATCACCATGAATTTATTTCCAATGAAGAAGGCGTTCTGATGAGAGATACTATAGATTATGAACTTCCCATGGGTTTTTTGGGAGAAATTGCACATCGTATTTTCGTCAAAAAGAAACTGGAACATATCTTTGATTACCGCTTCAGAGTACTCAGCAGATTGTTTTAGTTATTAAATAGCAACGAGATTGTCTCAAAAGTCAGATAATTTGGTTTTTGTCATTGACTTCGGATCTTCGATTTCTGACGAAGGAAGAATCTTATTGATAATAAAATACCTGAGATTCTTCACTACATTTCATTTCGTTCAGAATGACACTTTTGAGAGAGCTTAGTTTAAAAACAATAATCAAATTCAATTGGCTTTTGCCGAAACCTTTAATAATTTTATATAGATTCCTAAGGAATGACTGAGGCTATGGATAATCATAACGGTTTGATTGCTATTTCGTAGAAATCTAAATTCTAATTATTGAAATTATCCATTCATTGTTTAAGTTTTTTTAACAGTTCAATGACCGGATTTCCCAGTAGAAATCCCTATTTTTGCAGGAATATCGTTTTTACTAAAAAACTAATGTGTTCTGGTTGACATGGCAGGTCTGAGGTCATTTTTCTTATTTTATATCATACTGGTTTTTACCCTTTTCAATTCGAATTGGGCAGAAAAATCATTGCAGAATGTTCCTCACGTTCCCCATGTAACCAATATTCATCTTCTGGATGTTTATGAAGAGGCAGATATGAACACGCATGCATTGCCTGCTGCTGCCAAAATTGTAAAACATTCTATCAAGAAAAATGATCCCGCAATTGCAGATTTTTCAGGAATTTTAAAAGTGATTCCAAAAATCACCCTTCCGGAGATTGCTGTATCTACTATTTGTGGAGTTAAATCCTTTCTCCATCTTCTTCAGTTGTACTAGGTTTAAGTTGTTCAAAATCAGATTACTTTAACGGAATTTTATAACTTAAACATTTAAAAATGTATTTGAAAACTGTAATAATTTGCCTTCTGGCAACATTATTCGCTGTGTCATGCAGTAAAGACAAGGAGAAAAATAATAACAAAGATAAGGACGTTCCCGTGCTGGAAATCAAAGAAAAAGATACATTGGTGAGCAACCAGTTTGTCACTGATATCCAGGCTAAAAAAAATGTTGAAATGCGTTCCAGAATCGGAGGCATTATACAGCATATTTATGTAAACGAGGGACAATTTGTACATCAGGGGCAGGCTTTATTTAAAATCAATGATGCCGAGCTGCAGATGGAACTTCTGAAAGCCAATGCAACCTTAAAGCAGACTGAAGCCGATGTCCGTATTGCAGAAGTGGAACTGAAGCAGATTCAGAGTCTTCATGCTAAAAAATTCGTTGCCAATAACGAACTGGAGATGGTGAAGGCAAAGCTGTCTTCCGCCAAAGCAAAACATGCTTTCGCTGATGCAGAAAAGAAAACGGTTCTTCAGAAGATCAGCTTTACAAGAATCACTGCACCTTTTGACGGGGTAATTGACGTGATTCCCCATAAAGACGGAAGTTTGGTAGAAAATGGTACATTGCTGACTACGCTGTCTCAGCTGAATGAAGTATACGCGTATTTCTCAATTCCCGAAAACCTATATTTTGAGCTTTTAGCCAATGATAAGATCGGAAGCCATCAAAAAATAGAACTGACACTGCCTAACGGGGTTAATTACCAGTTTAACGGAGCTTTAAAAACAGCTGAAGGGGAAATCGACAGAGCCACAGGTTCCATCCGTTATAAAGTACTGTTCCCGAATCCGGATCATCTGATCAAACACGGTACTTCCGGAAAACTTATCATTTCCGAACATCAGGCTGATGCGATCCTTATTCCACAAAAATCCACCTTCTCCATCCAGGATAAGACCTATGTTTTTGTAGTGGATAAAAAGAATAAAGTGAAAATGACCAGTATTAAAATCGGAGCTACATTAAGAGATTCTTATATGGTAGAAAGCGGTCTTAAAAAAGGAGATTTAATCATTTATGAAGGAACTCAGTCTTTAAAAGACGGTGACATCATCAAAATCAAAAAGAAGTATTAACCTTTCATAATCTTTAAATCAATTTACTATGGTAGAAATGTTTATAAGACGGAAGGTTCTTTCGTTGGTTATTTCCATATTATTTGTCCTGCTGGGAATAATGGCTTTATTAAAGATGCCGATTACCCAGTTTCCGGATATTGTACCACCTTCAGTCACCGTTACAGCAAAATATACAGGAGCGAATGCCGAAGTATCTGCCAATGCGGTAGCTCTTCCTTTGGAAAGGGCAATCAATGGAGTGCCAGGAATGACGTATATGTCTACGGTTACCTCCAATGACGGTCTTACCCTTATTCAGGTTTTCTTTGAAGTGGGAACAGATCCTGATGTAGCAGCGGTAAATGTTCAGAACAGGGTGACAACCATTCTTGATGAACTTCCTGAAGAGGTGATCAGAGCCGGAGTTACCACTGAAAAAGAGGTGAACAGTATGCTGATGTACCTTAATATCACAAGTACAGATCCAAGTCAGGATGAGCAGTTCATCTATAACTTTACGGATATTAATGTCCTTCAGGAACTGAAACGTATTGACGGAGTAGGCCGTGCCGAGATTATGGGGCAGAAAGAATACTCAATGAGAGTATGGCTGGATCCACAGAAAATGGCGGCTTACAATATCTCTGCAGATGAAGTGATTACTTCACTACAAAAACAGAATATTTCTGCAGCACCAGGAAAAGTAGGAGAAACATCTGGTAAAACCTCCAGTCAGCTTCAGTATGTAATCAAATATAAAGGAAAGTTTTTTGAGCCTAAACAATATGAAGAAATTCCCATCAGATCTGATGTGGACGGAACCATTTTAAAGCTTAAAGATATCGCTAAAGTTGAATTCGGAGCAATGAACTACGGAATGGTTTCCAAAACAGACGGAAGGCCCTCTGCATCCATTATGATGAAACAGCGTCCCGGTTCCAACGCTTCCGAAGTTATTGAAAGCGTAAAGGCAAAAATGGAAGAATTAAAAGTCACATCCTTCCCACCCGGAATGGAGTACAATATGGCTTATGATGTTTCCCGATTCCTGGATGCGTCCATCAGTGCGGTACTGACAACTCTAATTGAAGCCTTTATTCTGGTAGGAATTGTAGTATTTATCTTCCTTCAGGACTGGCGTTCCACATTGATTCCAGTGCTGGCAGTTCCGGTAGCACTTGTAGGAACCTTTGCCTTCATGAATATGATGGATTTCTCGGTCAACCTTTTGACTCTTTTTGCCTTGGTTCTTGCCATCGGAATTGTGGTAGATAACGCCATTGTCGTCGTTGAAGCCGTCCATGTTAAGATGGAAGAAGGCATGAATGCCATGGATGCCACCATCAGTGCTACTAAAGAAATTGCAGGAGCGGTAGTGGCTATAACCATTGTAATGTCAGCCGTATTTATTCCGGTGGCTTTCCTTGATGGTCCTGTGGGAGTATTTTACCGTCAGTTTTCACTGACACTGGCAATCAGTATTGTGATTTCCGGAGTGAATGCATTGACGCTAACTCCAGCACTTTGTGCTATTATTTTAAAACCTCACAATCATAATAAAAAGAAAACCATCATCGATAGGGCTTTCCAGAGTTTCAATACAGGTTTTGAAAGACTGACCAATGGTTATGTAAATATTTTATCAAAATTTGCGACAAGAACTACAGTAACTTTTGGGCTGTTGTTTCTATTTGTTGGGTTGACTTTTGTGACCAGCAAATTCCTGCCAACCGGGTTTATTCCCATGGAAGACCAGGGAATGGTGTATGTGAGTGTAACTACTCCACAGGGAGCAACGGTAGAAAGAACTGAAAAAGTACTGGATGAAGTGACCGTTATTGCCAAAAAGATAAATGGAGTAGAAAACGTGACCACTCTTGCTGGCTACAGTATTGTAACGGAAATTGCAGGTTCATCATACGGGATGGCGATGATCAATCTTAAAGATTGGAAACAAAGAAATATTTCAGTAAATGATCTGATTGCAGAGCTTTCTGATAAAACAAAAAGTATAGCTGATGCCCAGATTGAGATCTTTGCACCGCCCACAGTTCCCGGATTCGGTAATACCAGTGGTTTTGAACTGCGTTTGCTGGACAGAACCGGAGGAACTATTGAAAATACAGATAAAATTACTAAGGATTTTGTTAAAAAACTGAATGAAGCTCCTGAATTACAGAACAGTTTTACCAGTTTTGATGCTACTTTCCCGCAATATATGATCAATGTGGATTATGATATGGCGGCGAAGAAAGGAATTTCAGTAGACAATGCGATGTCTACATTGCAAACAATGCTTGGATCTTATTACGCTACGAATTTTATCCGTTTCAGCCAGATGTACAAAGTGATGGTACAGGCAAGTCCGGAGCACAGAGATACCCCTGAAAGCATTCTGAATTTATATTTAAAGAATGATAAGGGTGAAATGGTTCCGTTTTCTACCTTCATCACTATTGAAAAAGTGTACGGACCAGAAGTATTGACGAGATACAATATGTATATGTCGGCGATGATCAATGGAGAACCTGCAGACGGTTACAGCTCCGGAGATGCCATTGCTGCGGTAGAACGTGTTGCTAAAGAAAAGCTGCCTAGAGGATTTGATGTTGAGTGGTCAGGAATGACACGAGAAGAAATATTATCAGGAAACCAGACGGTTTATATTTTCGCGATCTGCCTTTTATTCGTCTACCTTTTACTGGCTGCACAGTATGAAAGTTTCCTTCTTCCGATGCCGGTATTATTAAGCTTACCAACGGGAATCTTCGGTTCCTATATCGCATTGGTACTTGTGGGATTGGATAACAATATTTACGCACAGGTGGCATTGGTCATGCTGATCGGGCTTCTGGCTAAGAATGCTATTCTGATTGTGGAATTTGCAGTCGCAAGAAATAAACAGGGATATGATATCGTCCCGGCAGCAATTGAAGGAGCCAGACAGCGTCTGAGACCTATTCTGATGACCTCTTTTGCATTTGTGGCAGGACTTATTCCATTATGTATTGCATCCGGAGCAGGAGCAATAGGTAACCGTTCCATTGGTACAGCTGCGGCGGGAGGAATGCTGATAGGAACCATCTTTGGATTGGTGGTGATTCCGGGACTCTATATATTCTTTGCAAAACTTGAAAATAAGAAGAAAGATGAAAAGATTAAATCATAGAAATATAATATACGGAATTGCATCCCTGAGTCTGGTTTCATGTGCTGTTCCCAAAGTAACCGAGTTGAAAAAAGCTCAGGAATTACCGAATGAACTGATCAAAACAGATCAAAATAAAAGTTCAGATGAATTTCAGCAGATCAACCTGAAGGCCTACTTTATAGATCCACAGCTGCTGGAACTTTTTGATAAAGTAGTGCAGGCCAATCCGGATTTCCAGATTGCCCAGCAAAGAGTGGAAATTGCCAACAGTTTCCTCCAAAGATCAAAGATGGATTTACTGCCTTCCCTTGAAGTGGGAGCGCAGGCTTCCGGTGACCGGTACGGAAAATATACGATGGAAGGCGTTGGAAACTATGATACCAATCTTTCTCCCAATATTACGGAAGATCAGAAAATCAACCGAAATTTCACTCCTAATTACTGGGTAGGAGCTAGAAGCAGCTGGGAAATTGATGCGTGGGGCAAGCTGAAAAACAAAAAGATTGCTGCCCAGAAGAAATATCTGGCTTCCACAGAAGGTTTGAGGTTGCTTCAGGTAGAGCTTTTTACAGATATTGCCAATCTGTATTATCAGCTGGTGACTTTGGATAACCGTCTTGCCATTTATCAGAAGAATTATAACCTTCAGCAGAGGGCATTTGAGATTGTTCTGGCGCAGCGTGAAGTAGGAAAAGCTACAGAACTAGCTGTGCAGCAATTCAAAGCACAGAATAACAACTGGCTGGCGGAGATCGAACATATAAGAGTAGAGATCGTTACGGTAGAACAGGCGATCACTACATTGACGGGAAGTTACGGCGGAGATGTAAAACGTGGGAAAATATTGATGCCTACCAATATGGAGGTATTAAATAAAACCATTAATGTAGAAGGTGTCATTCATTCCAGGCCGGATGTAGCGGCGAACTATTATGTTTTAGAAGCTTCCCAGGCTGATGCGAAGGCTGCAAGAGCTGCTTTTTACCCTAAGATTGATCTTGGTGCCGGTTTCGGACTGAATTCTTTTTCTGTAGAGACTTTCTTTAAGCCAAGTTCTCTGGCCGGACAGCTATTGGGAGGACTGATGGTTCCTGTTTTTAATAAAGGACAGTTAAAGTATGAATTCAAAGTAGCAAGCAAAGAGCAGGAAATTGCTTTTTTAAACTATCAGAAAAGTATTACAACTGCTTTTAACGAGCTTCAGTCGATCCTGAAACAGACTAAGATCTATGAACGTGTTTTGAAACTGAAATCAGAAGAAGTAGGTTTTCTTGACCGTGGTGTAGAGGTTTCCAACGATCTCTATCTAACGGGATATGCCAATTATTTTGAACTGATCAACTCTCAGAAGAGCAAACTGACCGCTGAACTGGATCTATTACAGTTCCAGCACCAGAATACCAGAAATAACGTCTTGCTGTTTAAAGCATTGGGCGGAAAACTGGATTGATTTTTACTTTTTTTTACGATGAAGGAAGCTGTCTTTTAGGCAGCTTCTTTTATTTTTTAATTATGCTCTACGGTTTCCCGTAATCATCATTGAAATAATTTCAGGATATTTATCTAAGTAAAACAATAACCATGAAAATTTGAAGTAGATCTCAAAAGAGTATTTAAAATCAGTAGAGGAAGAGGAATTCTGGATTATCCGAAATATGGTTCAGAATAGAGTTAAGGTGTTGCTTTATTGAGTATTATGATCCTGGATTGACAGATTACTGCCCCATGTGTTTGCATCAGAATCTAGCTTTTAAAAAGTTGAGATATTTTTTTATATGATTAAAAAAAGAGACTGTCCAAATGGGCAGTCTCTTTCTGTATTGTTTAAAACATATCTGCCGTAAAGCAGGATTGTCTTATGCGTAAGTATTATTTAACAATCTGAATTTCAACAGCAGAGAATCCTTTAGGAGACTTCTCTTTTTCGAAAGATACTTTGTTTCCTTTTTTTACCGGCTCTACACAGTTGTTGTTGTGGAAGAAGATATTTTCTTTAGAATTGTCTTCAGTGATGAAACCATATCCTTTTTCACTCAGGAAAGTAACAATTCCTGTTTTTCTTGGATCTTCCTCAATAATAGGAGCTGCACCCAGTTGAATATCATCAAGGTTTACTTCCTGTCTTTGTTCAGGTGGAGTAGAAGTTAATCTTCCGAATTCGTCTACATACATATAGACGTCCTCCGCTCCTTTGTTGTTGTTCGTTTTACGTTCTTCGCGTCTTAGCGCCTTTTCTTTTTGCTTTTGAATTTTTTTCTTGAAATTTTCCTTTTTAGAAAAAGAATCTGCCATAAATTATTTTTAGTATTTAGTTTCTATAAATTAATTGGTTCAATCTGGTCTGTTTTAGACCCCTATAAAGCCTGGTTGTGTTTTCTGTCTTGGATCACTCCAATCATACAGAGCTTTAAAATTCCGACAAGTATTGTTCTTAGTAGAAAAATAAAAGTTTAAAATATGGCTGCTCAAAAAGCAAAGACTGAATAAAAAATATTCGGGTCGTTACAGAAAACAAAGTATAGACTTGGTTATTTAATGTACAAATATACAACAATAAAATGAATAATCAGGTTTTAAATGATTGATTATCAGAAATGGTTTTACAGCAGATCTGGCGGAATCCCTTTATAGTCTGAGTGTAAGACGATAATAAGAGCTTGAACATAGACATAAAAAAATCCTCAGAACACTGAGGATTATAAAAAAAATATATTATAAAAATGAAGTGGTGTATAATATGGCTGGAAGAGCATCAAATGTTATGCCTAAAATTGAAGCGTATTAGTGAATTATATGGCTTTGTTTAATAGAAGAGGAGCGTTTCAGATCATATCTGGCTGGAAAATAGCATTCTATTAAAAAATATTGTTTATATAAAAAATATTAATGTTTTTTGCTTCAGTTTAAAATTAAATTTCAAAAAAAACTGATAGTCATATTGAATTTTAATACAATTCCCGAAAACTTCACCATGTTGAGGATGTTTTTATTATCCATCTTTGCCTCATTAACATTTAAAAATAAAAAACAATGTCAACACAAAATGTAAAAGGAAAAGTTGTTTTAATTGCTGGAGGCGGTAAAAACCTGGGAGGACTTTTAAGTAGAGATTTTGCAGCGAAAGGAGCAAAACTGGCAATACATTATAACAGTGAAAGCTCAAGAACAGATAGTGAAAAAACACTTGCTGAGGTACAGGCATTAGGGGCAGAAGCATTTTTGTTTCAGGGAGATCTTACCAAAGTAGACAATGTTACAAAATTCTTTGATGAGGTAATTTCCCGTTTCGGAGGGATTGATATTGCAATCAATACGGTGGGAATGGTACTGAAAAAACCATTTTCAGAGACTACGGAAGCAGAATACGATACTATGTTCAATGTCAATTCAAAATCTGCTTACTTCTTTTTGCAGGAAGCAGGTAAAAAACTGAATGATAACGGGAAAATCTGTACCATTGTTACTTCCTTGCTGGCGGCTTACACAGGACTGTATTCTACGTATGCAGGAGCAAAAGCACCTGTAGAACATTTTACAAGAGCTGCTTCTAAAGAATTCGGAGCAAGAGGAATTTCAGTAACTGCTGTAGCACCTGGCCCAATGGATACTCCTTTCTTCTATGGACAGGAAACAGATGATGCTGTTGCTTATCATAAATCAGCTTCAGCACTGGGTGGACTTACCAATATTAAAGATATAGCTCCACTGGTAGAATTTCTGGTAACAGAAGGCTGGTGGATTACCGGGCAGACTATTTTTGCTAACGGAGGATATACAACAAGATAATTCATTGGACAATCCATTAAAAAAGAAACTCACTGAAAACAGCTTTCAGTGAGTTTTTTATTTTATAAGAAATCAGGAAATTAAGTGGTTTTCACCTTTCCTTTTTCCAATATACTTTTGATGATAAAGAATAGACCGAGAAGAACAAAAGGAATACTCAATAATTGTCCCATATTCAGACTCATTCCGTGTTCAAATTCTACCTGATCTACCTTGATGAACTCAATCAGAATTCTCATGATGAAGATCAACAGAATACTGATTCCAAAATAAAATCCTTTTCCAATCTTAAATATGTTTTTCTTATAAATAAAATACACAGAAAGGAAAATAATAAAATAAGAGATAGCCTCATAAAGCTGAGCAGGATGCCTCGGAAGATTATCTACCTGACGGAAAATAAAAGCCCATGGAACATCCGTAGGAACTCCAATAATTTCAGAATTCATAAGATTGGCGAGCCTGATGAAAGTACCACCCAATGGAAGTACAATCGCTATGGCATCTAAAACGGTCATGAACGGGATAGAAAATTTTCTCGCATATATAAGAAGCATGATCACCAATCCGATACCACCACCATGACTGGCAAGTCCTGCAAATCCTGTAAAATGGTAACTTCCGTCCACTCCCTTTTGAATTGGTAACAAGATTTCAAGAGGATGTTGGGAATAATAATCAAAATCATAAAAAAGACAGTGTCCCAGTCTGGCTCCCAGTAAAATTCCTATCAATGCATAGGAAAATAAAGCTTCATGAGCCTGTGAACTGAGGCCTTCTTTTTTATAAATACGTTTTAAAATATTTAAACATAAAACAAGTCCTGTAAGAAATAGCAGTCCGTAATATTTTAAAGGAAATCCTAAGATATTGACGATTTCGGGATTAACGTCCCAGTTGATATATAATAAATTCATTCCTGCAAAGATAAGAAAATAGGAATTTCCGGGCCGAATGGAAATATTTCTGTGTTTTTTAATTTGATTTTCAAGAGGGTACAGTTGCATTTTGTATGTAAGATAGAATTTTATTTCTGAGCTGAATAGGTCTTTATACGGGATAAAAATGAACATAATTTAAAATGATTCTTGATGAAACATTTGGTAACTTTAGCCTACCACCAAAACAAAAGCTATGCATCATCAGTTGGAGAAACATTATGTAAACAGGGTAGGCTGGCTTCGGGCAGCTGTATTGGGAGCGAATGACGGGTTATTATCCACTACAAGTATTGTTATCGGGGTTGCCGCTGCAGAACCGGATCGTCATATCATTATTCTTGCAGCACTTGCAGGGATGATTGCCGGAGCAATGTCTATGGCAGCAGGGGAATATGTTTCCGTAAGTTCACAGGAAGATACGGAGAAAGCAGATTTACTTCGTGAAAAACGTGAGCTTGAAGAAATGCCGGAAATAGAACTTAGAGAACTTGCTAAAGTATATGAGAAACGAGGCTGTACCAAAGAAACAGCGATGCAGGTAGCTATGGAACTTACAGAACACGATGCCCTTGGGGCACATGCCCGTGATGAATTAGGAATTAATGAAATAACACAGGCGAAACCTTTGCAGGCGGCAATGGCTTCTTTCGGGTCATTTGCAGTAGGTGCTTTATTGCCGTTTAGTGTTTCTCTTTTGGCACCTCTTAAACAAATGGTGTATTTCCAATACGGATTTTCAATTATATTTTTAATGTTTTTAGGGGCAGTCTCTGCCAGAGCCGGAGGTTCCAGTATTAAAGTAGCCGTCTTGAGGATCTGTTTCTGGGGAACTGTTGCAATGGGAATTACAGCATTCGTAGGTCATATTTTCGGAGTCAATGTAGCGTAAAGGCTGTACTACTTCTGTCTGAGCTGGAAGTGAAAAGAGATGAAAAATTATTTACATCTTATATGTCTTAAAAAGTGTATTTTACATCGCAAATTTAAATAAATGAAGAATATTTTTATTTTGTTTTTTGTGATTGCGATTCAGACTACAGTTCATGCTCAAAAAGATCGTTATCCTTATTTTATGAAGACCTGGAATTTCATAAAATATTACCATCCTGATGTAGCCAGTGGTAAAAAAGATGCCGACAGTCTGTTTTTGGAGACTATTGGAAAAGTGAATGAACAATCAGATGAAAATGCAGTCATTACCCTTTTATCAAAAAATCTGAACAATAAATTCTCCGGTGCTCCGGTTATTGATAACCCTAAAGATGTACTCGCTGTCAATCAAAATTTCAGATGGTATCAGAAAAATAAAAAAATCAGTTCAGAAAACAAAACATTGCTGAATGATATCTACAGCCATAGATTTATTGCTGAAGCTGATCAGAAAGAAAAAATATCTGATTCTAAAACACACGAATTTAAAAAAGATGAAAACCTACCGTTAGCCAACCGCTTACTGACATTGGCCAAATTGCAGGGTACGATTGATTATCTTTATCCACATAAATACCTGATGGAGAAAAATGCTGAAGCTTATTTCTCAGATTTAGTAGACCAAACTATTCGCTGTACATCAAGAAAGGACTTTGAGATTATTCTGGCAAAAGTAGTTTCTACCATGGAAGATACCCATTCTTTCTGGTTTTATGACCAGCTGAATTATAAGAATGAAATTTTTCACAGATCGTATTATCCACCTTTTGATTATGTGATATTGAATGATCATTTGCTGGTAACCCATCTTCTTTTGCCTGAGATATGTTCTAAAGCTAATATTCATGTTGGAGATAGAATAACGGAGGTTAGCGGTAAAGGTATCCGTCAGATTATTAAAGAAAAGAAAGACTTGCTTTCTGCTTCCAATCCTGAAACACTTTTGTACCTGATGTCAGATTATCAGCGGAATCTGATCTGGCCTGATGACCAGTCTCATAAAGAGATGAAAATTGAGTCAAAAGATAACAAAACCTATTATACAAATACAGAGTGTGTCAATTTTTCAGACAAACAGCAGCGGGACATCGTGACGGAATATATTCAAAATAAAAATCTCCTGAAGAAGCAGTATAAAATGGTGCATAAAGATATTGCCTATTTTAAAATCAATGATGCTTTTGCTCTTACAGAGAATATTCCTGATGATAAGCTGGATGATCATATGGATGCTGTCTTTAAAGAAGCTTCATCAAAAAAAGCTATCGTCTTTGATATGCGTGGATATCCGGATTGGGGCGGATTTGTATTTCATTATGTCTACAAATACTTTTCACCAGTGGAGAATTATTTTGGGAAATATTATAAACCTAACGTGAAAAATATCGGAACTTATATTCCTATCAGTTATAAAGAATTTGGGACTTATTATTCTGATATTAAAAATAAAACAGTTCATCCTTATAAAGGGAAGGTGTTCATAATCGTCAATCCGGAAACCTTAAGTATGAGCGAATGGAATACAATGAATCTTCAGAATGTCTTCCCTCAGTCTAAAACCATTGGTCAGAAAACATCGGGTGCAGATGGTGATATCAGAACCGTAAAACTGCCTGCAGGATATAACCTGGAATTTACCGGGAATGGAATTTTCTATTATGACAACTCCCAGACCCAAAAAGTAGGAGTGAGGATCAATGATTATATCCATTATTCTGACGATGATATTATTCAGAAACGGGATATTGAGCTTGAAACGGTTTTGAAAGGCTTGAATTAGTTTAAAAACAGATTATTTAATAAAAATAAGACCACCTGTGTTTTGCAAGTGGTCTTTTATATTTGTGTTGATAGAATTTTGCCTGAAGAGGTAAAGGGGAACTTTTACCTGTTTTTGTTCAAAAGATTAATCAATACGAACTACATTGATTGTAAACGGAGCTACAATATTGGTTGTATTCGGTGTTGATCCAAAAGAAAGTGCCTGAAATGAAAGGACCTGGCCTGCATTCATTTTTAACAATGTAGAATTCGAACATGTTACAAATGAGGGTGCTCCGGATGCTTCTGGGAGAGTAACTTTAGTATTGGTAAACGCCTGCTGAATTCCGTTCAAACTGATCTGTGCATAGCCTAAATAGCCGTCTCCACCATCTTCTGTGGCTCCTCTTTGAGGATAATTAATCGTAAAATCAACCTTATATAATCCGGTTGCAGAAGCTGTAAAAGTATTACTCGCCATTTCATTAAGATTATCAAAAGTTTTTGCTGATGGTACTGTATTTACAAAATTATTGTTTATTGTAATGACTACTATTCCGGTACCTCTTGCAGCACTTATGCTTGCTGAGTTTTTTAATTGAACTACACCTGTACTGTTGACTGTTAAACTTCCTGCTGTTCCTGATGATGCCTGCAATCCTTCCAGTCTTACAGGGTTTGTAGCATTGATGTGAAGTTTATTGGTTGCAGAAGATGTCCCGATTCCCACATTTCCTGTTATAGGACTGATTCTCATTCTTTCAATTAATCCTCCTCCGGTAGAGTTTCCGATATAGAAATCTTCTTCTGAGCCATTGGTTAATGTTGATCCTGTACGGATAGATCCTAATGCCCAGTTGGAACCTCCTGAAGAAGGGCCATTATTGGTAAAACCAAGTAATGAATAATTTCCTGTTGCCAAAGCAGAAGTGTTTCTCAAAGATACAATTCCGTATTGGTTAGTTCCGGCTGTCGCATCAATCAGGTTATATCGGTTTAAACTTGGAATGGTAGATACTACGTGAAACTTTGTTTCAGGAGAAGCCGTTCCGAATCCTATTCTGTGATTTGCCCCATCTACAGAAAGGGTAGTTCCATCAACAGAAAAACCATTGATAGCTGTAGTAGTAAAGGTTAAAGTATTGGCATCTTGTGTTACCACTCTGTTTCCTGAAAGATTTCCATCCGAATTGTAAAGGTTTGTTGAAAAAGGAACCCATTGTAATCCGGTAAAATAATAGTATCCAGTACTGTTAATGCTCCCAACTTCTGCTAAACTAGGCGTTGTTCCGGATGGGGAAGTGATATCTGTGATATAAACGATGGCTCCTGTCTGGGAACTTCCATAAGTGCCTGCGTCTTTTGCCGCTAATTGCTGTTTAGAAACCCTTGGAGGGAGGATACCATCCTTCATACTGGTGCTTGTACTTCCGGTAACATCTAAAGTTGCCTGTGGATCTGTTGTGTTAATCCCTACCTGTGCTTGTAGGATCGCTGTTGTGGAACATAGTGCGATCAGGGAATAAATTTGTTTAATTTTCATGCATTACGTTATTTAAGTTTTTAATACTTGTGGTCTATATTTTTAATTAGATTGTGTTTTTTAAAAAAAATATTAATAAAAATTATCAACCGATGCGCAAATTTATTTTTAATCTCAATTTTATGATTAAGTAGAAATACTGCATTTTATAAAAAAAGTAGAGTATTTCCAATATTTTGATGACGGCGTATGCAGAAATAGGGATCTGGAAGTTGAAAGTATTTAGAAATAGTGGATAATCTCAGGTGAGAAAAATGTGATCAAGACGAGCGTATGTTCAAATATTTTTATCCATGGATTAACAGAAGGTATCATAAATAAAATATGGGAGGATATAAAAAATAGTAAGTTTAAAATTCAGTGTTTTATTTTAAATACACTTTCGGAATAAAATTTTATAATTTCTTGATGAATAAAAATATCTCTGGCATTTTCCATGAGAGAATATTTTTCAATTAACTTTTTTTATTCAGGATGTTCTTTTTATAAACACTATAGTAAAATGTCAAATTAATTTCATGATCAGATAATTGTTGCCAGATTATTCCAATATACTTTTTCTTTTCTATTAATTTTTTCATGATTCATAGCATTTTGTTTTCAAATCAAAGTAACGAAGGTTTTGGGGTATGCAGAATAATTTTTATTTTCAATTAATGTATTGAGAGGAGCATTGACATGATGTCTTTATTAAATCAATACTAGCTAGAAACCTCCATAACTAAAACAGATAAATCTATTTTAAATTGATTTTCTGTAGTTAACGCCCCATTCGCCCATAGCTTCAATAACCTTGTTCAGACTTTCGCCATGTGGTGTAAGTTCGTATTCAACGGTAATTGGCATTGTATTTAATACTGTTCTTTTGACGAGTTGATTCATTTCTAAATCTTTTAATTCTTTGGATAATACTTTTGGTGCAATTCCATCAATATGTCGGTTTAATTCCATAAATCTGAATTTTCCGTTATAATATAGAGCAGCTATAATAACCGTTTTCCATTTTCCGCTTAATAGATCTTGTGTATCCTTGACACCTTTAAGTTGTATCCTACAAATATCTGCGAGTTCTGATTTTCCCTTTTTCATGGCAACAAAGATACAAAACCAATTACCAAAAGGAAACTAGTTACCAAAAGGTATCTGTTGTGATATATGTAACTACTATTCGTATTTTTGAGACAATATTATAAACAATATAAAAATGAAAATAGCAGTAATTGGAACAACAGGATTTGTGGGAAAAAATATCACAAACGAATTGACAAATCGTAACCATAGCGTTACAGGAATTTCAAGAAACTTACTTACAACAGACAATTCAAATTTAACAATGGTTTCGGCAGATGTTACAGACGTAAAAAAACTTGCTGAAATTTTAAAAGACAGTGATGTTGTGGTTAGTGCATTTAATGCTGGTTGGGAAAATCCAAATATTTATAATGATTATCTTACAGGTTCGAAAGCAATTCAGCAAGCAGTGAAACTTGCAGGTGTTAAACGTTATATTGTTATTGGCGGTGCAGGTAGTTTATACGTTGCTGATGGGATTCAGGCAATTGACACTGAAGAAGTACCGGAAGAATTTAGAGAGGGTGGAAAAGCATCAAGAGATTATTTGAATATACTAAAAAATGAAACAGAGTTAGATTGGGTATTTTTCAGTCCACCATACGAAATGCATCCGCATATCAAAACTGGAAGAACAGGAAATTATCGTTTAGGAAAAAATTCTCCTGTATTTAATGATGATAAAATAAGTATGCTTTCAGTTGAAGATTTGGCTGTTGTTATTGCAGATGAGATAGAAAATCAAAAACACCACAAACAGCATTTCACAGCAGCATATTAAGAAATAAAATTATATAGATTTAAAAAACATAACCTGGTTACTTTCTTTGCAAAATCTCACAAAACGACAATTAAGTTGAGCTTAAAAATCGCTTCATTTACTTAATTAACAGTTAGTTCGATTTTTGTTATGTTGACAAGATCAAAAAGTCGAATCATTAATTTAATATTATTTAAAGTGTTGATTATTAAAGATTTATTGTTTTTTTTCTTATTTATTAGATAGTTTGTATAAGTGTCTGATAATAAGCGTTTAAAAAGTAAATAGAATACAGGAATTTAATACAAAATTATTATATTTATTTTAAAAATAATAAAATATGAAAAGTACTATTGAAGGATTAAAATTTGTTTTGCTATCTCCTTTTATATTAATGAAAGTAATTATCGTATTAATAATTATTGGAATTAAGGCAATAGCTCGTATGATTCTTAAAAGTGAATTTGAATCAAAACAAAAATTTTTGGAAATTTCCCAGAATAAGAGGAGTGAATTGTATAAAAATAATGAAATCTTGATAGAAGAAAATAAACTGTTATCTAAAAGATTAGAACGGATGAAATATATTCTTGAAAGAAATGAAAACTCTACGACAGAGGCAACTTTAACTAAGCATGGTGAAATAGTCTTTATGACCTATTCTCAAAAGAATCTTTTTGATAGTATTTACTTGTCAGGTGAAAATGGAGATGATAAATTTTGGGATTCTGTAATGCACTTTAGAGACTATGGGAATGAAATTAAGATTGTTGATTTTCTAACAAGGAATGATTCGGAAAATAGAGGATACGGTAGAGTATTAATGAACTTTGTCATTGCGGAAGCAAGGAAAAAAGGTATCAAATGTATAACAGGAGACTTATCGAGCGTTGATGCTGATAATTTTGATTGGCTGATTCCATTCTATGAATCATTTGGTTTTGATTGTAAGTTATTTAATGATGATAAGATAATAAGAGGAAATATAAGGCTGTTATTGGAGGAGACTGGAAAAAAAGTAGGTTAATAAAATAAATTTTATACAAAAAGGGCAACCTCAGATTCGATCTGAGGTTACTTTTTTTATAATATGGGTTTAATATTTTTGAATATGATTATTGATAATCTCAATATAACTGTAGCTTTTTTGAGATTTGACAAGTTATCTAAATCAATCACCTTATTTTTTGTTTTCCCAAAATCTATGTCATTAATCAAAGTTTCATAAATTTACATACTATGAGTATAATGTAACAATATGAAAATAGGGTGTGCCAGGATTCAACCAAAGATTAAAATTTTAATTTGCAATTGAAGCTCTTGAAAACATTTTACTGATATGCCAGAATTCTTGACAATTCATAAATTAAGAATAAAAGAAAATGGCAAATAAAAATAAATAACTAGAAAATATTACACGAATTAAAAAGAGATGAATTTAAGTTACCTCTATACACCAGTTAACTCCATAGCTGACCTTCCCATTGATTCAAAAATTCAAGAACTTCCTTTAGAAAAATTAGCATGGGAGGACTTTGAAAAGCTATGCTTAGCTATAATACAAACAGAGTTTTCTGTAAACGATTGTGAGATATATGGTATAAAGGGGCAAGCGCAACAAGGAATAGATATTTATGCAAGACAATCAAATGGAAAATACTACTCTTATCAATGCAAAAGATATCAAAAATTCGATTTAGATGATATAAACAAGGCTATTGATTACTTTAAAGGTAAAGACTTTTACAGCAAAAGCGATAAATTGTATTTATGTACATCTTGTGAGTGGAATAAAACCCAAATCCAAGACAGATTTGAAGAACTTAAAACAGAGCTTGAAAATGAAAATATTACTTTGGTGAAATGGGATAAAATTCAACTTTCACGGCTTCTTAAAGATCAACCTCAAATCGTATTTGATTTTTTTGGTCTGGAATGGGTTAAAAAATTTAATGGAGAGCTTGCCTTACAACAGCTTTCGAAATCAAAAAAAATCGATGCTCAACAAGTCGTAAAATTTAGGAAAGAATTATATGAATTTTATTCAACAATTTTTAACATTCAAGATCCTGGAATTCCAATTAAAGAATTAAATAGTCCATACACTTTACAGGATAGATTTATTATTCCAGATATTCTCTCAAGTGTAAAAGAGGAAGGTTTTAAACCTACTAAAGATGACTCAATATCAAACGTAAATTATGATCAGTATTTTTATGATTATTATGGACAATCTGAAAATGAATTTAAACGCAAAAATTTAAATAATCATAACGACGTCGAAGAAAGCAGTATTGATATCCGAATAAAAGTAGATGATGCATTAGTAAACAATAATAAAAATATAATTATTGGTGACCCCGGAGCTGGCAAAAGTACTTTGCTTAGATATATTACATTAGATATTTTAAGTTCAGATCCTCAGTTAGAAAATATTTCGCAAAAATATGGTAAAACATTACCTGTGTGGCTACCTTTTGCCTTCATAACAAAACACCTTAGTCAAAATGACTCATTAAGCATCTCAGAAATCCTTAATCTTTGGTTTAATAGTTTTGGCAAAAATTATTTGTTTGATGTAGTAAAAGATGCAATAGATGACGAACGACTATTTTTGATAATTGATGGGATTGACGAATGGAGCAGTATTTCTTCTGCACAACAAGCAATAACACGTGTTGAAGCATTAAGAGAACTTTATGATTGTAAAGTTCTTTATTCGAGTCGACCATACGGATTTAAGATACTAAAAGACTTTTTCACGAACCTATACGTTTTAAATCTTGCAGGTTTTTCTATTTCTCAACAAAGAAGTTTTGTTCAAAATTGGTATAGTAAATGGACTTCCTTACAAGATACAAATAGAGACAAAGATTATTCAAAAACACTAACGGATAATTTTATAAAAGAATTGCGACAGTCAGGCGATTTAAAAAAATTAGCAGAAATACCTTTGCTATTGAGTATTTTAATTATACAAAAAATGCAAGATTCGGTTCTGCCTAAGAACAAATTGGAAGCACTTAAGGAAATAACCCAATACTTAATAAAAAAACATCCTGTAAAGCGGGGCACAGATGCGGGAATAGTTCAAGAGGAAATAATTGATGTTGATTTTAAAGATATTTTTTGTGAATTAGCAATCAATATTCAGAAAGAGAGTAATGATGGTGTAATTTTAAAAAGCGAAGCACAAAAAGTAGTTGAACAATATCTTATTACTTATGCTGAATATGATAAAGCAAAAGCAAAAGTCCATAGCCAAAAATTAATAGAAGTCGGAGCAAATAACTTTGGAATTATCATTGAAAAATCAAATGAAGAAATCGCTTTTGGACATAAACAATTTCAAGAATTTTTGGCTGCACAACAATTGTATGAATCTGATGAAGATTTAGCTAGTGAATTTATAAAAGCTCATTCTGCTAATCCCACTTTTCATCAGGTAATTATTAGTTTTTTTGGATTAATACCATTAAAACAGATTAAAAAGTTTACTAAACATTTTTATGCTTTAAAAGAAGCTACTTGTGAAAAATTTCAAAAAAATTATCTTTCACTTATTTCATATGAAGTTGCTATTAATCTAGACAACACACCAAGTGACATTATGAATGAAGCATTTGATTCTATTATAAGAGATTTTGAGTATGAAACAGACCTGACATATAAAGAAGCATTGCTTAAGCAAATCCTTAATGCTTTACAAAATGGGAGATTAAAAGAAAAAATCCAGGCTTTCCTGATACAGTTTTTTCCGAATCAATACAAGTACAGAGATTATCGTGTTAATGCATTACGATATACTCCCAATTTAAATAAACTACAAATAGAATTTTTAAAAAAAGCTTTTATTAATGGAACAATAGAGCAAAGACATGATGCCTCCTATGCTTTTAATAAACATATTAAAAATAGAGATGTTTTTAAGCTTATAAAAGGTATTATTTCAAACTGCTCAAATCCAGAAATTTTAGCTTTTGCAATTAATAGTATTATCACAAATGACATATCAGAAGTAGAAAGAGAGAACTTAATAAATTCTATTGAAGTTGATGATTCTGTTGTTCAATTTTATTTATTTAAGTATAAAATTTTCGCAAAGAAACATACTCAGGATGATTTAAAATTGATAATAAAAACTATAAATCAGATTCCTTATCAATTAAAAGATGAAGCTGTTGATTTATTAATTGATGGATTTAATACGGACAACTTTTTGAAAGAAATACTAATCAAATCGTTAGAAAAAGAACATTATCATAATGACCAAGAAAAAGTATTTGATAGAGGAATTGTTTGGAAAGTCCTTTTTCATTGTTTTAACAAAGAGCAAGACGTAATCAATATAATTAAATCTGAATTTAAAGAAAAATTTCCTTTTATTTCCGACAGACATGAAATGTTTAAACATTTGGTTTACTATTTTAAAGATATTGAAGAATTAGTTCCAGTTGTTGAGAATTGGTTAAATGAATATTTAAAAGAATTTAGTCATATTGGTCCCGAGACTGCATTTGCAAGTATTTTTGTTCATTCGGAAAAAGTTAAAAATTCTCTTTTTGAGGATTTGCAAAATTCCTATACTTCTCATTGGAGTGTAATGGCACTTTTAGATGGTTGGAAAGATGATAAACAAGTTAAAGAAAAGCTAAAAGAGTATTTTAGAACGGTTGAAACAAAAAAGACATCTGCCTCTGCACATTTTATCTCTAGAGTATTTGATAGAAATGAAAAAGAAGAAGCAATAAAAATATTAGAAGGAATTCTATTTGATAAAAAAATAACCTTTAGAGAAAGGTCTATATCAGCATTAATTGAAATTGATAAAGAATATTTTGAATCAAATATTTTGAAGAGACTTATTGATCAACTTGAAACTTTTCCTAAAGAATTTTGGGGACAATATTACACTGCAATTGATATAATTGTAAAGAATTTTCATTCAAGCGAAATTGTTCAGAAGTATTTCTTAGAACATATAGAAAATGATAACACTCTTTATGTTTTAGCGGTTCATTATTTTCCAACATTAATAAAATCAGAAGATAAAATGCTAAAAAAATCTATTCCTTTAGCAAAGGAGTTTAAATTGTCGATTATTGAAGCATTTTCTGATTTATCAATATTTCCTAATAATATTGAAACAGCCTTAAGTAATTTTGAAACAGAAGCCGAAGAAGAAGTAATGGCAGATATGGCAATTTGTTTATTTAACCATATTAAGGAAACTAATACCAATAAAATAATAAACCTAAGTAAGCCATTAGTTTTTGCCAGAGGAATAGATCATGAAGTTAAGAGGAGAATTGCTTTTACAGGTTTTTTAATCACGAAAAAGTTAGATGAGTATTCATTAATTGAAGATGTTGAAGGTAAAGGTAAATATAAATCAAAATTACTTGATATCTTTAGCGAATATACTTACCAGGAATCTTCAAGTGGAATAATGATAAAATCCATACTTGATAATTTTGATTATCTAATTTCTTATAGCGGTAAGGATTTTGGTTCAATCGTTGGGGATTTAAAATATAACAAAGATATAGAGGATATCTGGGGTTTTTTTGCGAAATATTCTTCAAAGTCCTCACCAACTTATAGTTATTTAATGGAATTCATATCGAACAACTCTCAAACAATCAAAAACAATTCGATAATTAGTTTTCTAAATAGAACATCTCCTAAAAGTCCTATTCTAAAGAGTATTTTATTACGCTTTATTAATAATAAGGAAAGACATAATGAGATTCTTGCTGGTAGACTGTTAGGGACTAATTTTAAAAATGACAATCAAGTTTATGAAGAGATAAAGGATGTAAAACTAAATGGTAGTTCTGGCAAAATTATAGCTTTGTGTAGTGGTTGGCCGGATGAACCCATTCTTAGAGATATGTTTAACGAGATAATTCAAAATCAATATTACGTTGATGATTATGTAGATTTTAATCTCAAGTTTTTATTTCGAGATATAGATACTTTGAAAGAATTTCTAAAAAGGATTTTTGGGAATACTAGTGAGGCCAAAATTTATCATAGATACTTTTTTATACCAATGATTGAGAGGCTTAAAAGAGATAAGAACTTTAGCTTAGCTATAAAAGAACTTTTGTTATCAAGTAATTCTGTAAGTGAAAAAATATCTTATTATAATTTACTGGCACAGGTCAATATGGTAGATAATGAGGTGTCTTCTTGGAAAAATAAAATAACTGACTTTAAAAATGATTTTGGTTACGATATAGTGTCAAATAAAACCGTTCGATTGAAAGATGTTTTACATGATTATTACTATTAAAGTTAAAAGGTTGTATTGATTTTAAATTTATATTCAATCAAATTTAGATTTAATTTTGAATAGAAAATGAATAATAAAATTGATGAAGTGACCGTGGTGAAAAATTTAATACTTATTATAATGTTTGGAAGTTATAGAAATACTTTTTATCCTCTAAGTGATGTTTAAAAAAACAAACGAAAATGATACATAGGATTTTTCCGATAGATTTTTGAATGAATATTCTAGAGAAGATGAATAAATTATGAAAATTGATTTCTCATGCATACTTATTTTAATTGAACATAGATTTAAATTTAATATACTTGGAAAAAATGTAATTAATGAATTTTAATTTGATTTTTTTATCTTTAAAAAACAATAACCAAAAATATTTAAACATGAACTTAGAAGAGGCACGTCAAAAGATAAGACTGTATAGAAAACTCAACGAACAAAGTAGATCATTTAGACATAAAGATTATGATCATTTTTATGAACTTTATTCTACTGAAGATTTAGATTCTGTTCAAGAGATACTCACAGAATATGAACAAATTAAGGTTTCAGATGTAATTAATCCAGAAAATGAATTTTTTAAATTTTACGGAGCAAATTATGCCGATAAGTATCTTGTTGAAAGAACAGAAAGTGGTTTTAAGATTCATTTTGAATTTAGTGATATTTTATTTTATGAATTACTAAATTTCTTTAAAGAAGATATTCAAAAATTTATAGAAATAGTACCAAGAGAGTTTTCATTCTATAGTCTAGGGAATAATTCATATCAAATTCCATATAATGTTTATCAAGATTTTTTTACTCGATTGGAGAATGAGGATATTAAAGAAGCTATTAAATTTTTAAATAGAACAGTGACTTTTAGTATTGTTTCTGACTACGAGCATATTTCAACCAATATTTATATTAGTCGTATAAATGACTACTTAAATTATTTGGAAAGATACAATTATTAAACGTTAAGAAATTCTATATTATACAATATAAATCTTACACTACACAATTTAATTTAGACAAAATATATTTAATCTATAATTATGGAAGAACTACAAAATTTAATTAAAACTTCATATGGTGTTGTGGATCTTATTTTTGCAGGGCATGAATACGATCGAAAAAGAGCTTTAGAAGCTATAAAGATTGCTAACAGGGAAGGTGTTGGTTTTAATGATTTCTTAGATATGCACAGAGATTATTTAGAAAATAAAAATTGTTCTTATGAACATATTGAAAATCAAATTTTAAGAGTACAACAAATTGGTTTGTATTTTAGTAATGACTAATATGTAAATTAGAATTCTTTATAATCAATATTATATTTCATAAAAGCCTTATTATATTCGATATATAAGGCTTTTATGATTTTTTAATCTTTTAGATGAGTTATCTTTTCATTAGCTTATATTATAGGAATAGATTATTAATATTAAAAAGTCTCAAAGGCAATCAAATCATACGGGTTACCGTAAAGAAATTTAATTTTTAAAGGATAATTTTAAAGATTAAAACTAATTATCAAAAAAATATGTCAATAATTAAAACCACGATGGAATATCATCAAGAAATTCAATTAAGAGCAAGTCAAGATGCTTATAAATGTACTTGTCATTATTTAAAAATAATAAATGGCAATCCTGAGCCTCATGCAACAGGGGTTTTAGTGAAAATAGATGATTGTCATTTTCTATTTACTGCTGCTCATGTGTCTGAAGATTTACAAAATGAAATTGTGATAGGAATTGAGGAAAAGCTTACTGTGAAACTTGGTGGGGAATGGACATTTAATAATTTAGATAAAAACCAGAAAAGGAAAGATGATAAAATTGACATCGCAATATTGAAATTAGATGATGAAAGTGTTGATTATATAAAAAGACAATATTCCTTTATTAACCAAAATCAGTTGGGAATAAACCACGAAATTAAAAATCTTCCTTATTATACTGCAATTGGATTTCCAGCATCTAAGAATCGATTTAATAAGTATAAAGGTGAATTAAAAAGTAGCCCATTTATATACAATACTGTACCTGCTGATGAAAAAAAATATAAAGATTTAAATTGTAAGGAATATGAAAATTTGATTCTTACATATGAAAAAAAAAGGGTAATTGATAATCAAACCAAAAGAAAAATTACTGGGCCAGATCCATATGGAATCAGTGGAGGAGGGGTTTGGTTTGTACCAACTCAATTAGTTAATGAAACTGATATAGTAGATAAAAAGCTCGTCTCAATATTAACCGAATGGTCAAGTGAGAAAAATATATGGATATCAACAAGAATTGATCTTTTTACTGAAGTTATCAGGCAAAAATATAAATTAGGATTACCAGAGTCTAAAATTATAAAATTAAATACCAATTAAAAAATGTGTATAAAATTGGATTATCGAAATTTTTGGAAAACTGAAAATTCACTTGCTAAGTTTACTCTTTATTACACATTCTATTCTTTTAGAATTAACAAATCAAATGAAAATATTTCAAATTATTAATTAGTAAAGAAATGGAGTGCTTAGTGGTGAAAAGGCAGATTACATATTCATGTATATTTCCTGCAGGTGAAGATAATCTGATGGATATTCTTAAAAATATTCCATCAAAAAGTGCTATTGAATGGCTTTCATATTTGCTATTTAAAAAGGGTTTAATGACAAGTAACCAAAGCGAACTTGATTTTTTTATTCCATTATTGTTTAAAATGAATGCAAAATTACAACGTGAAATCACTGATTATTTACAATATATTACTAATGAATTAGGGAGTTACGTGTTTATAGATAAAGCTTCTTTATTGATATTAATTGAGTATATTTTAGAAAACCATAATGAGAATAATGAGGATATACTTGAGTCAAAGGATGATTTTTCAAATTTATTTATTGCTTATTTAATTTGTTGTGATGAAAGGATTCATTATTCAACTCAGGATTTGGCGTCTATTAAAGATGCGGACTCTCAAGTTTTACATCATTTGCCAGTACAATTAAAAATTAATGATGTAATTTATCCTAAAGATTATTGAGTAGAATTTATAAGGTTTTATCACTTTATGGTTTTTTGTGAGCAAGATGTAGAATTCAAAGGATATCTAAAAGTATTTCTAAAAGAAAACCAGATTGAAAAATGGGAGGATTATTTACACTTTGTTTTGCACATCTATCTCAGAAATGCTACTAATGAAGAAGGAGCTACAAACTTGATGAAAATCGTTCCTGTGAGATGCTATCAGAAAAAGCTTTTAAATGCGATGAGTATTGATATCAACAGTTTTAAAAGGACATCTGATTTTACTGGATTAAGAAGTAAGCCAATTTATTATCATGGCAATAATTTATACAGTATTATTTTTTCAAAATTTTTTATTGATAAAATGTTTCAGAGTTTTTTGTTTGATCTTGCTTCTACGTTGAAAGAGAAGGGGATGAATAAAATAAAAAATTATCCTCAACTTAAGCAATTAGTAGGAGAACGTTTTACAGAAAAATATTTGTTTTATGAAATAATGCAAGGTTGCTTTTCAAAAACATATAAAAAACTTATATCAGGAGATGAGTTGAGAAAAAAAATAGGAGATGGAGAACCTGATTTTTATATCAGAAAAGGAAAAAACATATTTTTATTTGAATTTAAAGATGTTATGCTAAATGCTAAGATTAAACATTGCGGTAATTTAGAGAAAATTCAGCGTGAGTTTCTTCAAAACTTTGAACTTAAGACAATAGAAAAAAGTGGGAAAAATCAAAAACATAAAGATAAAGGTATAACACAGTTACTAAATGTGATAGAGAATTACTTAACTACAATCTTCCAGAATTTGGATAGATTTGAGATAACGGATAGATTTAATGTTTATCCTATAATTGTCTATCAAGATCCTTGCTTTGACATTGAAGGTTTCAGGTATTTACTGAATGACAGGTTTGAAAAATTGAAACGGAGTAGAATTATTCCTGAAGATTGTTTTGTGAAAGAATTTGTAATGGTACCTCTTGAAATTCTAATTAAACTTGAAGATTACTTTGCTGATGGAATATTACAATTAGATATCCTCATTGACAATTACATAGTGGAATGTAAAAAATCTGAACAAAATAAATTACGTCCTTTTAATAAATATATTATGAGGCAAGCTAAAGAAAAAGGGTATAGGGAGGGGAAAAGTTCAAGATTTCAAAATATCCTGAATTCTTTTGTTTAAAAAAAATTGAATTAAATAAAATAATTAGCCACCCTTTTGACCACCCTAAAAATCAAAAACCTCTGAAAATCAAATGATTTCAGAGGTTTTTTGTACCCATAAACGAAGAGATATCGAAACATTTAGTGGAAGATTTAGAAAGAATCGTAGAATTAAATAATCCTTTAATGTGACCAAGACTAGCGTATCTTCTAACACTTTTATCAATGATTTGCTACGTGTGAGCAAAATTAAACAAGAGTTATATTGCAATAGTAAGTCTTTATTTGGCTGTGCTTTTCTCTATATTAATTGAAAATAAAATAGAGGTATTTGGTATGAAAGTTAGAAAATTTTTAACTTCCAAATAAAAAGTAAATAGTTATTCTGATAACAGATTTAATTCAAACTTCTATATTCATTAGGAGTGACACCCGTTCTCTGCTTGAAAAGTCTGATAAAATGCTGTGGATATTTAAATCCTAATTCGTAAGCAATCTGAGCAATAGATTGATCAATGTTGAAAACTCTTTCCTTGGCAACATCAATAATTTTATTCTGAATATATTCCTGTGCAGTTTTTCCTGTTTCTTTCTTAATCAGATCTCCAAAATAGTTGGGTGAAAAATGTAATTCATCTGCACAGTAAGCTACAGATGGAAGCCCTACGGTATTAGGTTTCTCAGATGAAAAGTAGTTGTTTAATAATTCTTCAAATTTTTCTAAAATACCTTTATTGACATTTTCCCGCGTAATAAACTGACGGTCATAAAAGCGGTCACAATGATTAAGAAAAAGCTCAATATTTGATGTGATAACTTTTTTACTGTGTTTATCCACTGGCCGGCTCAATTCAAATTGAATATCAGCGAACATTTCCAAAACCATTTGCTGCTCTTTTTTAGAGAGGTGCAATGCTTCATTGGTTTGATATCCGAAGAAACCGTATTCAGAAATACTTTTAGCTAAAGAAGTTCCCTTGATTAAATCCGGATGAAAAACTAATCCGTGTCCCAAAGGCTGATAGATGTCAATTTTATTTTCTACATCAACAATTTGTCCCGGAGAAACAAAAACCAACGTTCCTTCCTGGTAATCATAAGTTGCCCGACCGTACTTGAGGTCACCGCATTTCACATCTTTTAAAAAAATACAGTACAGATTAAAGTACATTTTAGACCCGGTCCTTTTATGCGCTTTTGAAAAATCTATCACACTTACCAAAGGATGTAAAGTTTCCTGATTATTAAATTGATTATAATCATCCACTGTCTCAAAATTGATGGAATTGCTCATTGCTGTATCATTTTGTAATGCAAATCTAAAGATAAAAACAACCTCTTTTTTACAATCAGAGTCAGAACAGTAATATTGGTTATCAATTCCGTAATCTGTCTACCAATATGCTTGTCAATAGGTTGTAAATTTGCAATAACAAGTTGATAAACAATATTAACTTCTTTATGAAGCAATAATTTAAATTAAAATCAAAAATGAAAAAAGTAATATTAAACAACGGATTAGAAATGCCAATTTTAGGATTTGGAGTATTTCAGGTACCGGATCCTGCGGAATGTGAAAAAGCTGTTATTGATGCTATCGACACTGGATATAGATTAATAGATACTGCTGCATCTTATGGAAATGAGCAAGCTGTTGGTAATGCGATCAAAGCCAGCCAGGTTGCAAGAGAAGATTTATTTATAACAACAAAGCTTTGGGTGCAGGATGCTGGATATGAAAATACATTAAAAGCTTTTGAAACATCATTGAAAAAACTTCAGTTGAATTATCTGGATTTATACCTTATTCATCAACCTTATGGAGATGTATTTGGTTCTTGGAGAGCAATGCAGGAATTGTATAAACAAGGAAAAGTAAGGGCTATAGGTGTTTCCAATTTTCATCCAGACAGGATTGCCGATTTAATTGCCAACAGTGGATTTACACCGGCAATCAATCAGGTAGAGACACATCCTTTCCATCAACAGGTTGAAACACAAAAATTCCTAATTGAAAATAATGTACAGATAGAATCCTGGGGACCCTTTGCAGAAGGAAAGAATGATATTTTTAATAATGAAGTTTTAAAAACAATCGCAGAAAAATATAACAAATCTGTAGCTCAGGTGATTTTGAACTGGTTAACAAGCAGAAATGTTATCGTTATTCCAAAATCGGTAAGAAAAGAAAGGATGGCTGAAAATTTCAACATTTTCGATTTTGAACTTTCTTCTGAAGAGATGAATGCTATCGCCACTTTAGATACTGCTTCCAGTCTTTTCTTTGACCATAGAGATCCCAATATGGTTAAATGGCTTAGTGAAAGAAAATTGGACTTGTAATCAAATTGCATCAGTAAAAATATGATCAAATGAATAGAACAGATATAAATAAAGACAGCTGGTTTAGCAGCTGTTGGAAGTACATTGCTAACTTTCAATTCAATACTTAAAGAAAATACAATTGATCATAAATTGTCAAAAGAAATATCACCTTTTGTACAGCAATTTTCCGATGTGGAAGCGCCTTTAAAAACAAAATAAAATTTAGTAAAAATGGAAAAAAGAATATTAGGAAATAACAAATTAGAAATTTCCGCATTAGGATTAGGATGTATGGGATTAAGTTTTGGTTATGGAAAAGTAACCGAAAAGCAGGAAGCCATTCAGTTAATAAGAAGCGCTTTTGAAAATGGCGTAACTTTTTTTGATACAGCTGAATGTTATGGCCCATTCACTAACGAAGCATTAGTTGGAGAAGCATTGAAACCTTTTAGAAAAGATGTTGTAATGGCCACCAAATTCGGATTTGAAGATGGAGATTCTACAAAGGGCTTAGACAGTAGCCCTGCAAGAATCAGAAAAGTGGTAGAGGATTCTTTGAAAAGACTACAGACGGATTATATTGATTTATTTTATCAGCATAGAGTTGACCCAAATATTCCGATTGAAGATGTTGCCGGAACGGTAAAAGATTTAATTACGGAAGGTAAGGTCAAGCATTTTGGTCTTTCGGAAGCTGGGGTGGAAACGATTCGCAGAGCACACGCAGTACAATCCGTAACCGCTTTGCAAAGTGAATATTCTTTGTTTTACCGTGAACCTGAAAAAGAAATCATTCCTACATTAGAAGAATTAGGAATCGGATTTGTTCCGTTCAGCCCATTAGGCAAAGGTTTTTTAACAGGAGCAATCAATGAAGAAACAAAATTTGAGGACTCAGATTTTAGAAATATTGTGCCTAGATTCTCTGAAGAAAACAGAAAGGCAAACCAGGCCTTAGTAGATTTATTAAAATCAATTGCAATGGAGAAAGAAGCTACTCCTGCTCAGGTTGCTTTAGCTTGGTTGCTGGCTCAAAAGAGCTTTATTGCTCCAATTCCCGGCACTACCAAATTACATCGTTTAAAAGAAAATATTGGCGGAGTTGATTTAAAACTGAGTTCTCAGGATTTATCTGAAATCGAAGATGCTCTTTCTGTAATTAAAGTTGTTGGAGAAAGATATCCGCAGCACTTAAAAGAAAGGGTCGGAAAATAAGAATATACTAAAATCAATCAAGTGTAATATTTTATTCTTACCAAAAGAAAAGTGTATTCATTTTCTTTTCTAAATTATTGATAATTAAATTTAAAAGAATGAGCAATGATAAATAAAACAATGAAATATTTAAGCTTAATTACCTTAATTTTAGTCTCCAATTTTTTTGTTAAGGGACAAAATAAGGTGGCACAAAAACCAATTACTATTGCATCACAAGGCAATTTTTCTGCTGGAGGTTCGGTTATCAAAAGTGATGGCGTTTTCGATCCTTTAAAACCATGGAATGTTCCTCAAGGTGGGCAAACAAGACACGGAGATCACGCTGATGTTTTTTACCAAATTCCTGTAAAACCTAAAAAACTTTCGATGGTTTTCCTGCACGGTTATGGACAGTCCAGACGAAGCTGGCAGACCACAGCAGATGGAAGAGAAGGTTTTGCTAATCTATTTTTAAGAAACGGTTATAGTGTTTATCTTGTCGATCAGCCGGGGCGTGGAGAGGCCGGGCAGACTACAAAACCCGGACAAATTAGCGGTACGCCAGATGACCAGACTTGGTTTACCCAATTTCGAATTGGTCTTTACCCCAAATTCAATGAAGGCGTTCAGTTTCCAAAAGACAGCATTTCTATGGATCAATTTTTCCGTATGATGACACCTAATACAGCAAATGTAGATGAAGCAACGATTGTTAATGCAATGTCTTCGGTTATGGATAAATCCGGAAACGGGATTCTTTTCACACATTCGGCAGGAGGCTCACCCGGATGGAAAACAGCCATTAAAAATGAAAAAATTAAAGCTGTAGTTGCCTATGAACCTGGAGGATTCACCTTTCCGGAAGGAGAAGAACCTGAAGGAAACCGAGGAGGAAAAGGTGTTCCCATACAAGATTTTATGAAGCTAACCAAAATCCCAATTATAGTTTACTATGGAGATTATATTCCAACTGAAGAAACTACTGCAGCATCACTAAATTTTTGGAGAACCGTTCTGAAAACGGCAAGGCAATGGGCGAAAGTTGTCAATAGTCACGGTGGTGACGTTACTATTGTTCATCTTCCGGAATTGGGTATCAAAGGAAATACCCATTTTCTAATGTCTGATCTGAATAATGCAGAAGTTGCAGGATTATTATCAAAATGGTTGAAAGAGAAAGGGTTGGATAAGTAATATTGGTTGCATTATCCGTAATCTGTCTACCGATTTTAAACTGCTATTTTCTGAATTTTGTTAAACAATAAATGATATATGGAAAAGTTGAAAAATTTTGGTGTATGGTTTTGTGCAGTACTTCTATTATTATCATCTTGCTCAAAAGCTCAGAAATCAATGTCTGAAAAAAAGGAAATGTTGAAAGACAAAAATGTATTGATTGTTTATCTATCTCGAACAAAAAATACAAAAACAATTGCCGACATCATTCATCAAAATACCGGTGGAACCTTAATTGAGTTGGAATTACAGAATCCTTATCCCGAAGATTACAAAGCAATTGTAGATCAGGTGGCGAAAGAAAATGACACTAATTTTTTACCTCCGCTTAAAACAAAGATTGACGATATAGAAAAATATGATGTGATCTTTTTGGGGTTTCCAACCTGGGGAATGCAATTACCACCTCCGATGAAAAGTTTTTTGGGCCAGAACAATTTTAAAGGGAAAACAATTATTCCTTTTAATACCAATGCAGGTTATGGTATTGGAAACAGTTTTGACACCGTGAAAAAGCTAAGTCCTGGCAGTACAATATTAGAAGGCTTTACGATCAAAGGTGGTGTTGAGCGGGATGGTATTCTGTTCGTAATGGAAGGAAAGAAGAAAATTGAAGCAGAAAAGAAAGTAAAAGAATGGCTTACCAGAATCGGAATGTCTAAATAATGTAGTTGAATTAAACTTTAAAAGTAAAATAATGAAACAATTGAAGTATTTCATTTTAATAATCCAGATAATGAGTGTTTCACTTTTTGTAACTGATATGAAAGCACAACAATTAACAACACCAAGTAATCATTTAAGTGAAAAAGATAAAAGTACCATTGCTATTTCCTCATTTACAGCGCAAGGTAAATTGAAAGAATTAAAAGGTAGTTTAAATTCCGGTCTTGATTCGGGTCTGACTATTAATGAAATAAAGGAAATTTTGGTACATACCTATGCTTATTGTGGTTTTCCTAGAAGCATAAGAGGTTTACAGACTTTTATGGAAGTTCTTGATGAAAGGAAGGTGAAAGGTATTAATGATATTGTTGGAAAAGAAGCTTCGCTTATTGATAATGAAAACAACAAGTATGAGCGAGGAAAGGAAATTCTGGGTCAACTTACCCAAACAAAACAACCAGACAAACTTTCCGGCTATTCAGCATTTGCACCGACAATAGATATATTTCTAAAGGAACATCTATTCGCAGATATTTTTGAGAGGGATGTTTTGACTTATGCACAAAGAGAGTTGGTGACGATTTCTGTAATCAGTGCTATTGGTGATGCTGAACCAATGTTGCACTCTCATTTAGGGATTTCGTTAAACGTTGGATGGTCACCACAGCAGTTGAAGGAATTTGTTACTGTTGTCAGCTCTACTATTAATAAAGAAAAATCAAATGCAACCAAAATGGTTTTAAATCAGGTTTTAGAAAATAAACCTAAATAAACGATCTAAAATAAAAAAATGAAAAAGATAATAATGTCAATGACAACATTAATTATTATAGCAACAAGCTTTAGTATTAATGCACAAACAAAAAAAACAAAAATGGAAAAAATTGAAGTTGTCAAACATAATAATCCTTTCGGATTGGTTTATGATGATGCAATCAAAGAAAATGTAACAGGAAAAGTAAATATTTATCCTGTAAAGTATAAATTGAATGGAATTGATATCGCTGCCAATGTTTACACACCGGCAAATTATGATCCTTCAAAAAAATATGCTGCGATCACTGTTGCACACCCAAATGGAGGTGTTAAGGAACAGACAGCAGGTCTTTATGCACAACGTTTAGCGGAAGCTGGCTATATTACCATTGCTGCAGATGCATCTTATCAGGGAGCAAGTGGGGGAGAACCTCGACACACCGATAGACCTGTATATAGAACGGAAGACATTCGCAGAATGGCAGATTTCATTTCACAATATCCTGGAGTTGATATTAATAGAATCGGAGCATTCGGTATCTGCGGTGGTGGTGGCTATACTGTGAAAGCCACTCAATCAGATAAAAGATTTAAAGCGATTGCTACTTTAAGTATGTTTAATTCTGGAGAAGTAAGACGTAATGGATTTATGAATTCGGGATTGAATACTATTCAGGAGCGTTTGAAACAAGCCTCCGATGCAAGGGCACAGGAAGTAGCGGGTGGTAAAATAGTATATTCAGGTGTGGCAAGCATTACCGATGAAGAAATTCAGAAAACAAATACGGATCTCTATCGGGAAGGTTATATTTATTATTATCGCACCAATGCTCATCCCAACTCGACTTTTTTATATCCCACCAGCAATTTACTGGATTTAATGACCTGGGATGCTGCGGACAATATGGATTTGATTAATCAACCTTTATTGATGATAGCTGGAAGTAAAGCAGATACCAAATATATGACGGATGAAGCTTTTCAGAAAGCAGTAAATGCAAAAGGGAAAGAACTATTCATCATTGATGGTGCTACGCATATCCAAACGTATTGGAGACCTGAATATGTAGAAAAAGCAGTTAAAAAACTGACTGAATTTTTCGGAAAAAATCTATAAAAAGCTGAAAGTTTTAATATTAAGTGTGGCAAGGCAAATTATAACAAGCCTTCTTTTATTAAAGAATTAAGATTAAATATTTAAATATGAAACAAATAGTTACATTACTTTTATCAATATTAATTGTATCAAGCTGTTGCAGTAAATCTACATTGGAAAGAGCAATGACTAATATTTTTCCTAAAGGGGGAAAAGTAACCAATAACAATTTTACAGGCAACGTTTGGCTGCAAATGCTGGGACAGGAAGAACAGACACTTAATACGGGGGTAGGTAATGTAACTTTTGAACCCGGAGCGAGAACTAAATGGCATCTTCATCCCGGTGGACAAATTATCCTTGTAACTGATGGGATAGGATATTATCAGGAAAAAGGGCAACCTAAAAAGATTTTACATAAAGGAGATGTTATCAAATGTCCTGCAAATGTTGAGCATTGGCACGGTGCTAGTGAAAATTCATATTTCGTTCAGATTGCAGTCACTGATAATAAGAAGGGTTCGGTAGAATGGTTACAACCTGTGACAGAAGAAGAGTATCATAAGTAATGGAAATGGGGAAGATTCTTAATAGATAATTATTAACCAATCAAAAATAAATTTTATGAAAAGCAAACCTAAATTATTTTCTGTAGCCATTATAATATTCAATTTGGAAGTTTTTAGTCAAGTAAAAAGATATATTATTAATAAAATATTTTGCGATTGATAACCAGGAGTATTCCTAGATTTTGCAGTTTTTTAATTGTTCTTATAACAGTTTCCACTCGTAATCCTGTTAGCGATGCAATTTGCTGTCTGGTGAGAAATACTTGATAAGAATCAGTCGGAGGTTTTGATTTTTTTAAGTAGTTGAATAGATTCGTTATTTTTTCTGACGGGCTTTCTGATGCAAATCCTTTCATCAGGTAGGTATAATGCATATTTTCTGCGGTATATTTGTATAAATCTAACAGTATTTTGGGATTATCTTTTAGCATTAAATCAAAGCCCAATCTTTCCAATTTGATTATCCTAGAGTTCTCCATTGCAATGGCACTTACAGAATATGGATGTTTTAAGAACAGGAAAAGTGCTCCTAGACAATCACCTTGAATAGAAATGTTGTGAATAAATTCACGACCCGCTTTTTTCTCACTGACAATCTTCACAGTTCCTGTTGAAATTTGAAAATAAGAGACTACGTCATCATTTTCTTTAAATACATATTTTCCCTTTGTAAAATTTACAATTTTAGCTCCATAGTTCATCAAAAGCTCCTCTTTTATCAGCATCAATTTTTATTTTAATTATTCATATGAAACTATCTTGTGTGCAGTTCCTAATTTATTTACAAGCGTATAAAGCTTTCTTATGACCATTTGTCATCGTGATCATTTCTCTTAAGTTCTCTTTCAACTTCATTAATTTCAGGTAAAGGAAGAAGATAAGTGTCATTAATATATTTTAGAATATTTTTATTTGTTTTATCATCTATTTTTCTGATGAAAAGGTCATTGGAGGATTTTAGAGTTTCTATGAAGTTGTCAGTATATTGGTCTTTACTAAAAAAAGTTTTTTCAATGACTGCTCTTTTATCATCATTCACAATAATATCACTAAAGGCTGTGTTGAGGAGTACTGTCTGGAAAAATGATTCAGCTGGTAAAAGAGTGTGAAGGTAATAATCTTCAAAATCCATTACCCTTTTATTATTGGTTAAAAATACACAGGTTTCTCTTGTAAAGATAAGCCATTTCCCACCAATATAAGGTATAACTTCCTTCATAAATTCTCTTTTATAAATAAATGAAGATATTTTATGGGTTAGCTCTGTAAAATGATTTTGTATCCTTTGCAGTGTATCAGGCCTGTAAAATTTCTGGTCATAATAAAAAAGATAATTTCTTCCGTTATTAACGGTAAGGAATTGACGTATAATATTTTGTGACTTGAGTGGGGAGTCTTCACCACTCAGGTTGATAAAATAATCCCAGTCATGACTTACATTCAAAAGATATTCCATCGCATTAAGTTCAGCCCGGATCATACTAAATCCTCCGGACACAATATTCATGCTTTCCAAAATATACACATTGGGGAAGTGTATTAAATATAATTGTATTTCTTCTGTAAATTCTGCTTTTGCTTTCCGGTCGATATGAATAAGGTAAAACTGATCCCTTGTATAAATTTTTTGAAACATTTCTTTAAATGTATCAGGTTTATGATGGATCATAATAAAATAAGCAATCCTCACCTGCGGAGCTGAATGCAGGTCTGTAGTTTGGGAATGGGGACGAGTTATGTACAATGACTTTTGCATGGGGCTGAAATTTAAAATCATCCGCACAGGCAAACAATTCAGTTTATGTGCGTAAGCTACGAATATGTTTTTGATAATCAGTTAATTAAATTTACTGTTGCCTAATTGTTTTGTTGTATATTTGCAATACATTTATAAAACAGGTTTCTGCCTTTGCCATTCTGTAATAGTTTAAACTCACCATTTTTTCTTTCAGTTTTTGCTTTTTCAGCCACCCAATTATCAATCGGGTTTCGAATGTGAAAACACTCCACAAGTCTTTTCATCCTAGAATGATACGTTATTGCAGGCTCATGAATACTACACAGGTAATTTATCGGAAGTTAAGCAAGTAAAATGATGAAGAAAAAAGATTTTTTTATTCATCATTATGATACACCAATTCAAATTCTGAAAAGGGAATTTGCTTACAAAATATCGGGAAGACCGAACATTATGATGAGTTTCAAAAATTTAAATTTAATCAATCCCATTATCCGTGCTGTAACAGAAGCAGGGTATTCTAAGCCAACTGAAATACAGTATACAGCAATACCCCATATTCTTGCAGGAAAAGATATTATAGGATGTGCCCAGACAGGTACAGGAAAAACGGCAGCATTTGCAATGCCTATTCTTCAGTTGTTAAAAAAATATACCCCTGATCATAAAGAGATCAGAACATTAATACTTACACCGACCCGGGAATTAGCAATACAGATTGAAGAGAATTTTGCTGTGTACAGCAAATATTTACCTTTATCACAACTCTCTATTTATGGAGGAGTCCCAGCGGGCGGACAGCTTGCGGCTCTTAGGAAAAGAGTAGATATTCTGGTGGCTACACCCGGCAGATTGCTGGATTTGGTTACTCAAAGACATATTGATCTTTCTAAAATAGAAATATTTGTTTTGGATGAAGCAGACAGAATGCTTGACATGGGGTTTATCAATGATGTCAAAAAAGTTTTAAAGCTGATTCCCCAGAAAAGGCAGACATTATTTTTTTCGGCCACAATGCCTTCAGGTATAAGAAAATTTGCGGAAACAATTCTGAATAATCCTGTAGAGGTTACTGTAACTCCGGTATCTTCAACCGCACAAACGGTGAAACAATCCGTTTATTTTGTGGAAAAAAGAGATAAGACGGGTTTGTTGATTGATTTATTGCAAAATGAAAATATGAGGCGTTCACTAGTTTTTACCCGTACTAAGCATATTGCCAATAAGCTGGTACAGCAATTGGAAGGAGTAGGGATTTTTGCTGCAGCGATTCATGGGAACAAATCTCAGACCGCAAGACAGAATGCACTTGATGATTTTAAAAGCAGTAAGATTAAAGTATTGGTAGCTACAGATATTGCAGCCAGAGGTATTGATATTGATGATCTTCCACATGTAGTAAACTATGAGCTTCCCAATATTCCTGAAACGTATGTTCACAGGATCGGAAGAACCGGAAGGGCAGGAACGGAAGGTACCGCTATTTCATTTTGCGATACCGATGAGCGCTTAGATCTTAAAAATATTCAAAAACTGATAGGATTCACAATGCCGGTCAGATCATTTTATAAATAAAATCTGTAGAGTTTACAGAAAACAATAAATAATTTTTTAATAATAATTACAATGCAACAAGGCACAGTAAAATTTTTCAATGAAGCAAAAGGCTTCGGATTTATTTCTCCTACAGACGGGAGTAAAGATATATTTGTACATTCTTCAGGATTAGACACAAGATCAATCCGTGAAAATGATAAAGTCGTTTTCGATGTACAAAAGAGTGATAAAGGTTTAAATGCGGTTAATGTAAAACTGGCATAATTAAACTTTAATATCATCTGTTTGAAATAAATATTATTTTCAATTTCAGTATTATATTTTTATATTTTTTTACAATTCAAAGTCCAGTAACCTTTGAAATATTGTTTGAAAGAACATTGATGTAAATCACTTTTTATTTTCCATTATGTTCATTTGCCTCTCACATTTATGTGAGAGGTTTTTCAAGAAAGAATTCCAATCAGTTTAAATAAAAAGACAGACAAATATGATTATCATTAACAATTTTATTGAGTATAAGGCTTTCGAAGGACAAATGGTTGGGTTTTCTGACTGGCACACCATAGATCAGAATCAAATCAACAGGTTTGCAGAGGCAACCTTAGATGACCAGTGGATCCATATTAATAAAGAAAGAGCTGAAAAAGAAGGCCCGTTCAAATCTACTATTGCTCATGGCTATTTGCTTTTATCGCTGATCCCTTATCTCTGGAAACAAATTGCTGAGGTGAGAAACGTAAAAATGGAAATCAATTATGGAATTGAGAATCTTAAATTTGGTCAAGCTGTAACTGTAGGTAGTGATGTAAAACTTCAGGCAACTGTAAAATCTGTCACCGACCTCAGGAGAACCATAAAAGTAGTGGTAGAAGCAAAACTTTTGATAAGAAATCAATCTAAGCCCGCTTATACAGGAGACGTTATTTTTCTATATCATTTTTTAGAAGAAAATAATAGGTAAACCGTTCGTATTAAATATATACTTACTTATCTGCAAGGAATCTGATTTGTTAAATAACATCCTAATCATTCCAATCTTACGACAAAGTAATGTTCTATCGTTTTTTGGGCTTTTTTACACATTGATAAAAGATCAGTATTGGATGTGTTCTCAAAAGTAAAACTATCATGGGCTTTAACAATATACTCGGTTACTATTTCAATATTCATTATATCGAGTTCTATTACATCACTTTTCATTCTATCGTCTTCTTTGAAGAAAGGGATTTTACGGAAAATTGAGTTTTTAAAATGAAAAAGGTGTATTATTTTCATGACATCAAATAGTATTTAATTTTGGTGATCTTTATTTGTAAAAGAAATAATAATGGGATTTTCAGCTTAGATGGTTCAGAGAATTATTTTTGAATTTCAATTTTTTAAAATATCTTTTCTGTTAAAATAGATAAGGTATTTAGATTATTAATTATCGCTTCTTATTATTGTTACGATCATCTTAAAGCGTTTATTTCCTTTTATAGAATGAGATTTATGGGCAGGAATAATAATACACTCACCTTCTTCCATAAAATAAGTGGCTCCGTCTATAATAATTTCTGCCTTACCTTCAATAATTTGTGCAAAAGCGTCAAAAGGAGAAGTTTTTTCAGATAATCCTTCTTTTTCATCAAATGCTAAAGCGCTGATATTGCAAGGTAATTTTTCTAATATGGTTTTACTGACTACAGAATTCGATATGTATTCCACAATCTGACTGATAAGATATACTTTTGATTTTTCAAGTTCTTGATGTTTCATCACTGCTTGTTTAAGTATGGAAGATCAGAATCTGTTGTAAATAAAAGGGATAGAACTGTCTGATATTCCATCCCTTTTTACAATTAAGTCTCTGATAAATATATTTTTATCAATAGGTTTTAACTGTTCTTGAAAACAATTTATGAAAGATTGATTTCTTTGATAATATTGAGAACTTCTTCACGGTTTTTTCTTAATCTATTTCCGATTCTTTCCAGCATCTCCCTTTCTTTCCCTTCTTCAAGCTTCAAATCGTGATCCGTTAATGTTGAAAATTTTTCTTTCAGTTGTTTTGACTGCTCAATCCAGTCTCCAGGAGTTTTGAAAAATTTGTCGTCTTTGTTTTTGTTTGTGTCCATATGGTGGATTTTAGTGTAACTTCATTGCTACAATACAAAGATGGGTGTTTAATAATCTATTGTACTACAGATTGTTTCTTTTATGTTGTACATATCACACTTTTACAAAATTCCAGTTTATTTTTGAGCATCTGTAAGACGGTTGATCCTAAAAACAATGGTTTTGGTGACTATTTATGAAGTAATAGAGATTATTGAGCCTTAGGACATGATTGCAAACCTAAAATACTACTATATAATTCCTAATAAGTTATTAATTAATTGTATCTTGCTGATTAACTACATTGAACTGATGATCCGGACTCTAAGTTCCGACATATTCACTTTTTTCATTATTTGATATTTCCAGTATATCCTCTCTAGTCTGCTTCAAATCATTTTTAGAAATTGTTTTTGAAAAAGGGAATATAAATCTTGTGATTTTCTCCAAAGGACAATTCAATTGTAAAAAATATCATTGTTTTTATGAATATAAAAAAATATTTATGGATGTGGACTTTTTTAGTTCCTATTCTGGCGTGGCTTTCTTATGTTGGAAATACTGTTTTTTCTTCAGGGTATTACTCTGTGATTCTTGCTTTATTTTTGATGGGAAGTGTTTTGGCAGCGGTGTATCATTCCGAAGTTATTGCCCATCGCTTGGGAGAGCCATTTGGAACCTTGCTTCTGGCATTTGCCATTACGGTCATAGAAGTAGGACTTATTATTTCTATTATGCTGGGAGCAAAAGGCTTAGAAACCATTACCCTTGCCAGAGATACGGTTTTTGCTGCTGTAATGATAATCCTTACCGGAATCATTGGGAGCTGTATTGTGATAGGTTCCTTAAGATACAAAGAACAGAGCTTTACATTACAGGGGGTAAGTACGGCACTCATTACGCTTACCTCTGTTATTATTTTTGTGCTTATTCTGCCTAATTATACGGTAAGTCATCTCGGAGGCGAATATACATCCTTTCAATTGCTTTTTATCGCCTTGATTTCTTTAGGACTTTATCTTGGATTTACTATGATCCAAACGTTTAGACATCGAAGCTTTTTCATTTCTCCAGAGAACAAACTATCCAAAAATCAGCCAGTACAAGATAATCATGAAATGATTTCCCGAAAACAATTGTATATCAGTTGTATATTGTTACTATTATCCCTGGGAATAGTTGTTTTACTGGCAAAGCTTCTTTCAAAGGATGTTGAGCATATAGTGGTTTCCGCGGGTGCTCCCAAATCTCTTGTAGGTATCATTATTGCAGGTATTGTTCTCCTTCCTGAAGGGGTGGCTGCGTTCAGGGCTGCGAAAAGTGATGAGATCCAAACCTCATTAAATCTGGCTTTTGGTTCTGCTTTGGCTAGTATCGGGCTGAGTATTCCTGCCATCGCTATCATATCTGTAATAACCGGTATAAGAATGACATTAGGAATAGATATTAAATCAACAATACTTTTGGGGCTGTCTCTTTTTATTATTACCGTCTCACTGGCAACAGGCAGAACCAATATCATGCAGGGAATTGTACTGATCGCTATTTTTTTAATTTACCTTTTTATTACGATAGTTCCATAAGCTATTGTGTATTAATATTTAATATGGCGATAATTAAGGGTTGTTATTTGGGAAAACATAGCCTTGCCATGAGATAGCTGACTGTTGATTTAGTTTCCTGATTGAGATTAACATTTTTCCCTTCAAGTCCAGCAACGACTGTTGCTCTAGGGAAACAAATCCCAGCCATCAATTCTGCTATCGTCATCAATGCTTTGAGACGACCAGAAAAGTTATTGAATATTTGAATTTGCCACGAGAAAAGACTATTATCTCTTTTCAGTCAAGATTAGGAAAAGACAGATGGATCGAACCTTATACTGATCAAACCTTAGAGATAATTCCGTCAAAAGGCGTTGAAAATCTTGCTGTGGTATGTCCTGCATTTGTGTCTGACTGTCTCGAAACACTTGAAGAAATTTCGGTGGAAGGAAAAGAACAGTTTTTGCATGCAGGAGGAAAAAACTTCCATTATATTCCATGTCTTAATGATGATGATCGATGGATAGAGGCGATAAAACACTTTGTGAAGAAAAACTTAATCAGTTTTATCTCATTTGAGTATCGGGTGATGATATTTTACTATCCTCATTGAATCCATATTTTCAATTTAAAAATTAGCAATACGAACCAATTGTTCAATGTTGATTAATTGTATTTTGCGTCCTTCAATTTTAATAAAATTATCTTGTTTAAAATCATTGAGAATACGGGCTAAGGTTTCTCTTGCTGTCCCCACCATATTGGCCAGATCAATTCGGGATAGCGTGATAAAAACATTTTCTTTGGACTCGTTAGATGCATATTTATCATGAAGGATCAATAAGCTGAGAGCAGCCCGTTCTCTAACGGTTCTGTGTGATAAGACTGCCATGAGATTAGCCATGACACTAAACTCGTGACTAAGGGATTTTAATAAGAGTCTTGAAAAAACTGGTGACTGATTAAGGATATTTAAGAAATCATCTTTTGAAATAAATGAGATGACAGAATTTTCAAGGGTTAATGTGGTATCTCCATAAGTCTCATTACTTAAAATAGCAGAATATCCGAAAAATTCACCCGAACTGTAAATGTAAATGATTTGCTCTCTTCCATCATTGTCTACTTTGTACTTCTTTATTTTACCTTCATTTAAATAGTAAATACCGGTGGGCTTTGTGCCGTCTGTAAATATAGCTTCATGATTACGGTAGTTTTTACTTTTCATGGCAGTAATGAGTAGGTTTTTATCATACTCAGGAAGCTCGTTAAAAAGATATTGATTATTAAAAATAAATTTTGAAACCATAATTTTTACTTCTTAAATATTGAAAAAGAACTCAAAATTTAACTTAAATCACATTTTAAGCCTACATAAATCACCAAGTTATCTTTCTAAACGGATTATTTTTGCAAAAGTAAGAAAATTGCTCTTGAAATGGGAAAGAAAGTCTTTTTAAGAGATGAACTGAATGTAATGAAGAGAAGTTAGAGATAAATTATTATATAACGAATTTTTAAGTATACTGGATAAATAAAAACATGTACTCTTCATATACATATTGATATAGCCAAATTTTTTACCTTTTATTTATCCAGTTATTTTTTATTGAAAATAACAAATAATGAGTAATGTTTACGATAATATCCTTGGCCTAATAGGAAACACTCCTATGGTGAAGCTAAATACTGTTACAAAAGATATTCCTGCAACCGTTTATGCCAAGTTAGAGTCATATAATCCTGGACATTCCACTAAAGATAGAATTGCACTTCATATTATAGAAAACGCTGAGAAAAAAGGCTTATTAAAAGAAGATTCTGTAGTTGTAGAAACTACTTCCGGAAATACCGGTTTTTCTATTGCAATGGTTTGCATCATTAAAGGATATAAATGTATACTTGCTGTAAGTGACAAGACAAAGCCCGAAAAAGTAGCTTATCTTAAGGCACTTGGAGCAACAGTTTATATATGCCCTGCCAATGTACCTGCAGATGACCCAAGATCTTATTATGAAGTTGCTAAAAGAATCGCTTCAGAAACACCAAATTCAGTTTACATCAATCAGTATTTTAATGAACTAAATATTGATGCTCACTACCAGACAACCGGACCTGAAATTTGGGAACAGACAGAAGGTAAAATCACACACCTTTTTGCCTGTACTGGAACGGGTGGAACTTTATCCGGATCAGCAAAATTTTTAAAAGAAAAAAATCCTGATATCAAAGTAATTGGTGTAGATGCTGATGGATCTATTCTTAAAAGCTATCACGAGACAGGAGAAATTCACAAAGAAGATGTTCATCCTTATCAGATTGAGGGAATGGGAAAAAATTTAATCCCTTCTGCTCTACTTTTTGATAAAATAGATGAATTTGTAAGGGTAAATGATGAGATGTCTGCTTACAGAACCCGTGAAATCGCTTTGAAAGAAGCTATTATGGGAGGTTATACCACAGGAGCGGTTACTCAGGCATTAATGCAATATGCACAGTCTCACGAATTTTCTGAAAAAGATATTGTCGTTTTAATATATCCGGATCATGGGTCAAGATACATTACAAAAGTGTACAGCGATAAATGGATGGCAGAACAGGGATTCGTCAACAACTGTGTTCATAATTACGATGAAGTTTTCCAACTATAATTAATTAAATAGAAGGAAAATCGTGTAACAGATATGGAAGTATCTATTGTAACAGTCGAAATAGGGTAGATATGTTTAGACATAGAGGAAAAAACAGGACTTATTTTCATAATATTAAATTAGCATCACTTCTTTCCTTTGTTGCAGGGACAGTCAATATTGTAGGGGTATTATCAATTAAGATATTAACTACAAACATTACAGGGCATTTTGCTTTTTTTTCCGAGGAAGTAGTATTGAAGGATTATTATGATGCAGCACTCTACCTTTTATTTATCGGATGTTTTTTAGGGGGAGCTTTCAGTTCCAGCCTTCTGGTAGAATTTGTATCCCGTTTCAGAAAATTCCAATCTCACTTTATTCCCTTATTAATAGAAATTTTTATTTTGGGTTTCATAGGACTATTTGCCGATTTTAAAATAATAATCAGTCCCAATATGATAGCCTGCCTTTTACTTTTTGCAATGGGGCTACAGAATTCTTTAGTAACAAGAGTATCTCAGTCCGTTGTAAGAACAACACATTTAACAGGAATCTTTACTGACTTGGGGATAGAAATGTCCAAGCTGTTTTTTTACGGAAACGCGATTTCGTATAGCCAGCTTAAAAAAAGCATTATGTTAAAAATTGTAATTGTATTATGTTTTTTTTCTGGAGGGGTAATAGGCGGTTTTACTTATGAAGTCTTTCATATAAAGACATTATTGTTTTCTGTTGGAATACTTTTCTTTGTGATCTGGTATGATAGGTTATTATATAAATATTATGTATTGAAAAGAAAATTAAGATGAATTAATCTGTTTGCAAAAATTAAATATATATTTCTATGAAAGCTAGTTCTGGCTAATTTTCATATTGAAAGATGTTAATATATTAGTACTGGTTTCTGAGGTTTCAGCCGTATTGTTTATTCTATTATTGAGAGCTAATGATGCATCAAGAATTAGGGATTTAATTGTTATATAAGCTGCAGAAATAAAAAGCTTTTTATTTTTACTTTGAAAGTTATAGAGTCGGTCTATCAACGAATGTCTTATCATATCTTTGGTTGCATGAAGATAAGGGAAAACAAAAATATTCCTTCTTGAATTAAAAAATAAGATCGAATATAGACAAGTAGGATTATTAGAATGATGTTCATAGAAAAGAGAGGAAAAAGAGAACATATATATTTCTTGTGTTTTATAATCACTAAATGAGAACTTCTTATGCGGTCCGATAAACACAACACTGTTTCCTTTTATGTAATAAGTTTGATCTTCAAGAGCAATGGTTAGGTCATCAAGTGTAAATAAAATACAAAAATATTCTAATGTATTAAAATTTGATTTTCCTTGTTTTTTTTTGATAATATAGCTTAACGGATTAATACTGAATCCTGTTTTAGTAAGTTCTTTTTGTATATGAATCATCGATATTAATTCGAGATTAAAATAATGAAAAATTTAATTAAAGTAAGTTATTTTGATTACTCAAAAGTTTGACTTAAATCAAATTTTATGAAGAGATAGATCATAAAAATTTATTGATAAAGAGGGTACTTTTGCTCGAAAGTAAAAAACTCATCTTGAAATGAATCATTTAGAAAGTTTAAAAGAGTTAGGAATTCAATCTGCAAAAGAGATTTTTTGGAATCTATCAGAAGCACAGTTAATTTCACAGACCTTAAGGAAAGGGCAGGGTATTATAACAGACTCAGGAGCATTGGCTTGTGATACCGGTGAGTTTACGGGACGTTCCCCAAAAGATAAATATGTAGTCTTAGATGATACAACTCAAGATTCTGTTTGGTGGGGGGATATAAACCATTCTTTTTTGCCGGAAGATTTTGATAGATTATACAATCGTGTAGTGGAACACCTTTCACAAAGTGATCTTTATGTTAAAGATGTTTATGCGTGTGCAAAATCTGAATATCGTTTAAATATAAGGGTTATCACAGAAAACCCATGGCAAAGTTTATTTGCCAATAACTTGTTTTTAAGATTTAATAAAAAAGAGCTTGAATCATTTAAGCACGAATGGCTTATTCTTACTGCCCCAAGTTTCAAGGCTGTTCCGGAAACTGATAAGACCCGTCAGCATAACTTTACCATTATCAACTTCACAAAAAAAATCATTCTTATTGGAGGAAGTGCGTATACAGGTGAAATTAAAAAAGGCATTTTTACGGTATTGAATTATATCCTTCCCCATGAGAAAGAGATCCTATCTATGCACTGTTCTGCTAATATTGGTGAGAATGGAGATACCTCCGTATTTTTTGGACTTTCAGGAACGGGAAAAACTACCCTTTCAGCGGATCCGTCCAGAAAATTAATTGGGGATGATGAGCATGGATGGGATCATGAGAATGTTTTTAATTTTGAAGGGGGATGTTACGCTAAATGTGTGAATTTAAGCCAAGAGAAAGAGCCTCAAATTTTTTCGGCAATTCGTCAGGGTACTTTGCTTGAAAATGTACGTTTTTTTGAGGGAACAGATATTGTTAATTATGATGATACTTCCGTAACTGAAAACACAAGAGCTGCCTATCCGATCGACTTTATAGATAACGCCATCCATCCTTCTGTTGGAGGTGTTCCCAATAATATCTTTTTTTTGACGTGCGATGCTTTTGGTGTATTGCCTCCAATTTCAAAATTAACAACGGGTCAGGCGATGTATCATTTTATTTCTGGATATACGGCAAAAGTAGCTGGAACTGAAGCGGGAATTACTGAACCACAGACCACGTTTTCAGCATGCTTTGGAAAACCTTTTCTTCCTCTTCATCCTACAAAATATGCTGAACTTTTAGGGAAAAAGCTAAATGAGAATAAAGTAAACGTGTGGCTTATTAATACAGGTTGGTCTGGGGGCCCTTACGGAGTAGGGGAACGTATAAAGTTGTCATACACGAGAGCTATGATCACTGCAGTATTAGAAAATAAATTAGAAAATGTTGATTTCATCAGTGATGATGTCTTTGGACTTCAAATGCCGGTACAGTGTGAAGGAGTTCCTTCTGAAATCCTGAATCCAAAAAATACTTGGACAGACTCTTCTCAATATGATCAAAAGGCTATCCATCTTGCTACTCAATTTATGGAGAATTTTAAAGAGTTTGAGTCTTTTGCTAATAATGAAATTATAGAGGGAGGTCCTGTCCAAAAAAATAAATAAATCAAAATAAAGAACGAATAGAAATGGAAATTCCTGAAAATCTTTTGTATACAGAAGACCATGAATGGGTAAAAATAGAAAATGATATGGCATATATTGGAATCACAGATTTTGCACAACATGAATTGGGTGATATTGTATATGTTGAAATCGAAACGCTTGGAGAAAAGTTACAACAGCATGACGTATTTGGGACCGTTGAAGCAGTGAAAACAGTATCCGATCTTTTTTTGCCGATTGCCGGTGAAGTAATGGAAATCAATCCGAAGTTGGAATCAAATCCTGAATTAGTCAATTCTGACCCCTATGGAGAAGGATGGATGATTAAAATGAAAGTCAATAATCTAGCAGATACTGAAGGACTTTTGACCGCCGAGTCATACAATTTGTTAATAGGTTTATCATAGTATGAAAACAGTAAAAATCAAGAAAACGCCATTTAATGCACTTCATCATTTATTAGGAGCGAAAATGGTCGACTTTGCAGGCTATGAAATGCCTGTTCAATACAAGGGTATAAATCATGAACATGAAATTGTAAGAAATAAGGTGGGGGTATTTGATGTTTCTCATATGGGAGAAATTCTCATACAGGGAAAAGAGGCCTTGTCATTAATCCAGAAGATTACGTCCAATGATGCTTCAAAACTTTTTCCCGGAAAGGTGCAATACAGCTGTATGCCTAATGACACCGGAGGAATAATTGATGATCTTTTAGTGTATATGATCAGTCAGGACGATTATTTATTGGTCGTCAATGCATCAAATATAGAAAAAGACTTAAACTGGATCCAGGGACAGAATTCCTTTGATGCACAGGTTAGCAATATTTCGGATTCTATTTCATTATTAGCGGTTCAAGGACCCAAAGCAGAACAGGTCTTACAAAAATTGACAGATATCAGTCTGAAAGACATGGAATATTATACGTTTACTATCGGTGAATTAGCGCATATTCCTAATGCTTTACTGTCTGCCACTGGATATACTGGAGCGGGAGGATTTGAAATATATGTGGAAAACAGATATGCCGCACATATATGGGAAGCTCTTTTTGAAGCTGGAAAAGAAGAAGGAATAGAGCCCATTGGTTTAGGAGCCAGAGATACATTACGATTGGAAATGGGCTACTGTTTGTATGGGAATGATATTGATGATTATACTTCTCCTTTAGAAGCTGGGCTAGGCTGGATTACAAAATTCAATAAAGACTTTGTTCATAGCGGATTCTTACAAATTCAAAAAGAAAAAGGAGTATCCAAAAAGCTAGTAGGATTTGAAATGGAAGATAAGGGAATTCCACGTCATGGCTATGAAATTTGGAATGGGAATCATGAAATTATAGGAACTGTTACTTCAGGAACTATGTCACCGACCCTTAAAAAAGCGATTGGAATGGGATACATCTCCGTTGAAAATTCGGCTGTAGGAAATGAAATTTTCATTACTATTAGAAATAAACCAACAAAAGCAATAATTGTGGCTTTTCCATTTATTAATGTAAAATAGCTTACCTCTTATAATGTCAATTTTTCAAATTGTTGTATTTTGTTTATTTTACCCATGATTGGTAAAATAATTTCTTAATCTGTGAGGCATATAATTGAATGATAGAATGATTTTTGAATACCTTAAATTAAATATGGATATTGATGACAATGCTTTTAATGAAATATATCCTGAACATATAAAAGCTTTGTCACAACGTCATTGGACTCCTGTTGCTGTTGCTAAGATGGCTGCTAAATATTTAGTTGATGATACCAATAGAAGAGTCTTGGATATTGGATCCGGAGCGGGTAAATTTTGTCTTGTGGGAGCAGCTTCTACAGATGGTATATTTTACGGAATTGAGCAAAGAGCATCTCTAACTAAAATATCAAAAAAATTAGCCGATAAACACAATATAAATAATGTTGATTTTATTAATGTAAATATAAAAGATGTCTCTTTTTTAGAATACGAAGCATTCTATTTTTTTAATTCTTTTTATGAAAATATAGATACTTCTTGTTCCATTGATGATACAATTATTCATGATAGAGATTTATACTACGATTATTCGGCATATGTGAGGGAACAGCTTGATGCAACACCTATTGGAACGAGGCTTGTTACTTATTGGAGTAAATGGGACGAAATTCCTAACAGTTTTACTCTAGTAGATACCGCTTGTAATAAGTTATTGAATTTTTGGGAAAAGGTATTTTGAGAGGAAGATAAGGAGTAGAAAAATTCTTAGATAAACACAGCCTTTTCTATAAATTGAAAAAAGAGAATGACAATATTGAGAAACTTGATTTGTCAACAGAATACATAGGTCTGAATATTATGTATTTTTTTTTAGTATTACTGCAACATTGTTGCGGTAATACTTTTTTTACCAATAAGTGGTCTATTTTTTCACTCGATAATCTAATTTCTAATTCGGCTTTTAAATTAATTTTGTAATTGTGTTCTCCTCTCAGCCTATCTTTTTGTTCCGGTCTGTTTTGGCTCATTATAGTAATGGGAGTTTGAATGGTGACCGGGGTTAAGATAAAGAATAAAATTAAGAAAAATAAAAGGAAAAGGGTCAAAGAATTTTGTTATATAGCTTTCACTGTGAATATATTTAGTAATGAATTATGAAGTAAATTTATCTTTCAATTTTCTAAAGTTGAATATTTTATAATCAATAGTATTACAAATTATTTTTTTATGTTGTGTATATCATACTAATACAAGTATTCAGAATTGTTTTTATTTCCTTTGATAGATAAATTCTAATATTTAGAATTCATATTCCTTAATCCAATTAAGGATTGAAGCTGTTATTTCCATGCAAAGTTTATCAAAATCATAGGTATAGGCAAAATCATCACTAAGTTCATATTTATCAAATATAGGGGCGCATAATTTTAACATTTTCAGACTAAAAAACTTTAGCTCATCATGTTTCATGAGATTTCCAAAGTTATTGTTGATAATATTTGAAACGGTCTCGAATTTTGAAAAATGAAATTTCTCAAAAAGGATGTGATCCGTATAATATTCACATTGCTCAATCGAACTTCCAGACCTTATAGCACCATCATATACAATTTTCGCCCATTGGGAACGCTGCTCTATTAATGCTGTGTTAGGAACTAATTCTGGAAAACTATTACTCAATAAATTTTGTAATCGTTCCTTGTAATATGTTACATCCTTTTCCATAAAATTTGTGATAATTGTATGTAGCATATAAGCTTAATATAATATCATTTCTATGTATTGTCACTTCTGTAAAACATGTATAATCGTTCAGGTATTTTATGAATTCGTCTTTCAGGCTTCCATAGCCCAATAGTTTTGATTTGTAATAGGTAAAATTAATATGGAACCATCTAAATTATAAATTGTCTGAGGTTCTAAAACCTGTTAGAAATTCCATGCTAATTCTTGCCATAAGATAACTGACCGTAGATTCTGCTCCCTGATTAATATTCACGTTGTTTTTCTCAAGCCCATCATAGCAACCTCCGGTTACAGGATTGTAAATAATTTGGTTTAACTGGTTTTTTCCAAGAAACCAATTAAAGGAATTGTGCATCATCTGTAAATACTTTTCATTATCTAAAATCTTATAAAATGAAGCTAATGCTAGAATAGTATAAGCCACATCAATAGGCTGTTCTCCGCCATTGGATGTGTTGTTTTCCTTGCTTTCTTTTTGTAACCAGCCTTGATTAGAAATCACTTTTATAGTATCGTTGACAATTATTTTAGACAAGAGAAACGCAAAAGACTGTTTCGCTATTTCCTTATATATATCATTTTTAGTAGCAACCCAAGCAAATAATAAAGCTTCCGGCAATACGCTATTTCCGTAAGTAAGATAACTTTCGAACCAAAACCAATTGCCTTTAGCTTCGTGTTGATACATTTTCACCAAACGATTCGCCAATTCTTTTAATAAAGGAATGTTTTTTTCAGAATTCTGGTAATACAATCCTTTTATAATAAAAGCTATGGCTCTGGTGGAATATATTTTTTCAGCAAAAACCAAGTTTTTTTGAAGCATGGCTTCTGCGAGTTCATAAAATTCCTGTGGTAAAATTTCTCTTAATGAAATTAAATAACCCAAAGCCCATATCGCTCTTCCGTTAGAATCTTCAAGGTTGGTTTCGTAATTCTGTTGGGTAAATTGTTTTTCCTTATCCACATAATTTAGGAAACTGCCATCTTTTTGTTGACAAAATTTAATGAAATTTAAATAGATTGAAATTAATTGCAGGTCAGATTTGTTTTTGGTGGCTTTGTAATGTTGGCAAATAGCAATCATTGCACGAGCATTATCATCTAGGGTATAACCGGAATCAATATCTGGTTTGCTGATCTTGGAAAATTGTATCATCCCAAAATCTGTAGTTATATTTTGGATGTGATCAAGATTGAATTTAGGCAAGGCATATTTGAGTTTTGCATTGCTGTTTCTGAATTTCTGAAATAATAAAGCGTGTAAAATAGACGAATTTTCCCAAGCGGTCGGAGCCATTTTTTGCAAAGATTTTATGCGTAATTTTTCACGACTATTTTCATTTTTCAGTAAAGTATTAACAGCATAAGTCAATTGTTTTGGGGCTTCAAAATCAATGATTATTCCTGTTTCTTCTTTTAAAACTTCTAAAGCATGTGGAATAGGAGTAGAAACAATGGCACACCCGCAACTGATAGCATAGGAAAAAGTACCACTTACTGCCTGATTTCTGTCTTTTGAAGTGAAAAGATAAATGTCGGTAAGTTGAAGATACTCTAATAATTCAGGTAAGGGTAAATATTCATTAATAAAACGGATATGGTTTTCCAGATGAAGTTTACAGGTAAGATCCTCCAAAATATCACGATACTTTTCTCCTTCGTTTCTGACGATAGCAGGATGCGTCTTGCCAAGAATTAGAAAAATGACATTAGGATTCTGAGCAATAATTTTGGGCAAAGCTTTCAGGGTGGTTTCAATATTTTTGCCTGAACCTAATAAACCAAATGTAGATAAAACCTTTTTATTTTTAAGCCCATACTTTTCTTTCAACGCATTTTTATCTGTAAAAGGCAACAAATGTGTTCCGTGTGGAATGACGGTGATTTTGTCAGAAGAAATACTATAATCTTTTGAAAGGATCTCCGCGGAGATGTCTGTCATTACGACAATTGACTTGGAAAAATCTGCTAGGTCCTTTACTTTCGTTTTTAATTCTATATCCGGATTGGGGAGTACAGTATGAAAGGTGATAATGATTTCTTTCTTTAAGTTTTGTAGGAAAAGATATAATCCGTTTTGGGCTTCATTAAAAAAGCCAAACTCATGCTGAAGCATTACAAGTTGGATATTATCATTTCTATTGATCTTTTCAGCCAATTCCAGAAAGGAAACGGCATCTGAGATATTTAATTTGTATTTAGGATGTTCTTCATATTCATAATTTTCCCCCTCTGTTTCCATGGGGCAAATAATTGTTTGAAATGATTCTCCGAATTTCGACTGAAGCGATTTTATAAGGTCTTGTGTATAAGTGGCAATTCCGCATACCTTTGGAGGAAAAGTACTGATAAAGATAATCTCGGGTTTATTATAGACAATGTCTTTTTCTTTTTTTAAAGATGGTCTTATGGCTTTGTCCTCCACGTCTGAATTAATATTTTTATTCATTTTATTTCATTTTTAGATTTGATAATTCTAATGAACCATCAATTATATTGCATGCATCATCAATTCTTTCAATAGCTTTGAAATACTCAAAGAGGCAACGGCAATTCTTTCGTCTGCAGCTCCATAATAGATATAAAGTGTATCTTTTTCTACAATAGCCCCTGTAGGAAAGCAGACATTATTAACTTCACCTTTCATTTCCCATTCTTTCTCCGGCTCAAAAAGAGGATATGGAAGTCTGCAAATTTCTTTTTCAGGGTTCTCAAGTTCCAATAAAGCTACACAGGCATTATAAACATATCCGTCGACGGTGTCATGAACTCCATGATAGATTAGCAGCCATCCGTACTCTGTTTCTATGGGTGGGCATCCACCTCCAATATAGCTGGATTCATGATTATATTTGGGACATAAAAAGATGTGATTCTTAAAGTGAGAAAAATAATTTTCCCAAAATTCAAAGTTTAAATCTTCAATGTTTTCTACATTTACAATTTGAATATCGGGTCGTATTCTGTGGAGAAAATAAAATTTGCCATTTATTTTTCTTGGAAAAAAAATCAGATTTTTGTCCCATAAAAAGATAGGAACACTATCTGTATGACTGATCTGAAATTCATTATATCTTTTATATTTTTCAGGGATTAAATCTTCAGATTCTAATAAACATTTAAACTTGTCATAGGGGATTCTAGGAACAATAATTCCTGCATTTTTCCAAGATTTCAAATCTTTTGAAGTGGCCAATGTTCCTAAAGCATTAATGCCGTCGTAACTTGTATATGTAAGATAAAACAAATCATCTATTTTTACGATTCTGGGATCTTCGATGCCATGCTTTTCATATTCAAATTCAGGAGTAATAATTGGAGAGTCTGATCGTCTTTCTATAGTAAGAGGATCAGATAATATACAATATCCGATGCTTGAAAAATTACCTTTGGCAACGGCGCGGTAAAACAAATGTATTTTCCCGTTTTCCTGAATAACAGCAGGATTTAGAACTCCTTCGCTCTCAAAGCTTAAGTCGGTTTTCCTGAGGATGATTCCTTCTTTTTTTATTTTTATCATTTAGGTTGCAGCATTGCGACTTTCATTTTCTTTGTTTCTTTTTTTATCTTGTTTGTCTTGTCGCTTCTCTTTTGCTGATTTTGAAGGAGGCGTTTTATCCGACTTTTTCTTTGTTTCCTTTCCTTTTAACATATATTTTTTATTGTATGTAAAGATCATTGATTAGAAAGGGAAAACTTTGTAATAGTATGTTCATTTATTACATAAATCATAGATATTAAATTTTAAAGGATTAACTTTGAATAAAGTAGCTGTTAGCATATTGATTAACAGACTGAAATACAGGAAGTCTTATGAAACTGTATATAAAATATATGGTGAGCCTGCGTTGTAAAATGGTTGTTCATCAGGAGCTGGAAAAACTAGGTATTAAAAATGCTGTGGTAGATCTTGGTTTGGTAGAAATATTGGATGATATTAGTGTTAAACAAAGGCTTATGTTGAAAGAAAATCTTCTGAAGACAGGGCTTGAACTATTGGATGACAAAAAAAGTATTTTGATTGAAAAAATAAAGAATACTGTCACAGAAATGATTCATTATTCAGAATCTCTTCCAAAAGAAAATTTCTCAGACTATATCAGTAAAAAACTTGGTTATGATTACACCTATCTAGCCAATACATTTTCTGAGGTAAAGGGAATAACTCTTCAGCATTTTATCATAATCAATAAAATTGAAAAGGTAAAAGAGCTGCTTTTGTATGATGAGCTTAATCTTACTGAAATTTCCTATAAACTCAATTACAGTAGTGCTGCTCATCTTTCCAATCAATTCAAAAAAATAACAGGGCTTTCTCCATCATTTTATAAGCAACTCAAACATAAACGTCTTAAAAATCTGGAAGATATTTAACCGGAAAGATGTGATATATGTAAAATTATTTGTAAAAAGTATAGGACAGATCTTATAATAAATATTCAACTTTGGAGAGTAATAATTCTGTTACATATAATCTTGAATGATGAATACCAATCCTACTAAAAGCACGAAAGCTTTTAAAATAAAAGGAGATTGGAAGCAACAATCTCATCAGTTGAAAGAACAGTTCTCTCTGCTTAAAGATTCGGACTTGATGTTTGAGACAGGAAAAGAGAATAAATTACTGGAAAGGATAGGAAATAAATTAAGCAAAAACCGTGAAGAAGTTATTAAAATTCTTAATGACACTCAGCTTTTATAATGAGCGTACTAAAACCCGAGAAACAATATTTATTTTTTAAGGGATTTTAATCGAAAAAGGGCAGGTGCTTTTAAGCTTCTGTTCTTTTTATTTGAATATATTATTACTTCCAAAATAAAAAGATATGAGATCAGCTGAAACTTTCCAGAATCTTACAAGAAAAATTTTTAAGGTGACAACTAAAATACAGTCTTCATATCCCGAATTATATTTCCTGCTAAATGAAACTCCATTATTTATGTCATCTAATGAGGCGAATATTACAATACAAGATCTCAAGCGATATCTTACTACGATAAGAATGCAACTTATTACGTTTGAGAAAGATAAAAAATGAAATTATGAAAACTATAACTTTATATAGATTTAAGGATTCGGTAACCCAGAAAATTCCCTTTTTGGAGGGAAAATCTATGCTCAATTCTTCTGAAATTGATATTTTAGATACGGAAAAAGTTATTGAATATATGATTGAAGTATCTGATGATTTTGATTTTGAAAACTATGATACTACTGAACTCATAGCATTATGCAATACTTCGAACAAATTTGTTGAACATCATTTTGTTACACGCTTGAATGATTATGATGTTATATAGCCTTTACAGATTATGCCTAGTCGAGCCAGTTAGTCTTACAAGAGATGCAATTTTTACCGCTGTGATGATCATCCTTACGGGAATTGTTTAGATTTGTATTGTCGTGGAGTGAATTCGTTTTAAGAAACCGTTCTTTACTCTTGAGGGGAGGACCATAATAACCCTTATCGTTATTGCTGCCTTAAAAAAAACAATTATTGGAAATTTGTTTTTAATAATTGTGCAAAAAATAACGTAATACATATAAACTGTGTTTAACTTTTTCTTTTTATTTCCTTCATCAGATCCTCCAGATAATCAGTTTGTATATCTTGTATTTCCAACAGTTTTTTGTTTTGATTTACCAATAGATGGTCTATTTTTTCACTTAGCAATTTAATTTCTAATTCAGCTTTTAAATTGATTTTGTAGTCATGTTCTCCTCTTAGTCTGTCCTTTTGTTCCTGTCTGTTTTGGCTCATCATAATAATGGGAGCCTGAATGGCTGCTAAACAGGAAAGAATGAGATTGAGTAAAATAAACGGAAACGGATCAAATGAATTGGTTAATAACCAAACATTAATCATCATCCATAGTAATATAAATGAAAAAAATACAATAATAAATGCCCAGCTGCCTCCAAATAATGCCACTTTATCTGCAATTTTTTCTCCAATAGTTAATTCTGATTCAATTTCGGCTTGTATATTTTCTGACAGAATGGAGTTATTTTTAATGGCATCCATCACATCCAAGTCTATGATGGCTAGTTCACCTTTTTCCTGTGATATTAAAGAAGTCAGATATAGTCGTCTGTATTTATTAAGTTCAATTAAAGAAATATAATGATCTTTTGAAAAGCCGGGGAAATCCATTCTTAATAAATTAAAAATACCATCTCTAATGTCCTGCCCTTGTATTTCTTCACCTTTCCCGATCTTCTTTTTGCTGATATAGCTTGTTTCCATTGTTGATCTTTCAAAATTTAAAATTAGTTTTATTTAAAGTATATTTCAGTATGTTCTCTTTGTTTACCATTTGTTTTTTCTGTCAATACTTTGCTCTCTGTTAAAAGTAGTTTTTATGGCAATTTTTCAATGTTCCGGTATACCGATTGAATTGAAGCTTACATTTCAGATAGTCAACTATTTTTTGAATATTCATAATCTACAAATAGCCAGTTTTCTACATGCTGTATTCCCGGAGTTTTCCATGCAATACGGTCGGCTTCTTCTTTTTGATGCCATGAATTTACTGTTCCTGTTAACGTCACTGTAGTACCGGATACCTTTACATGAATATCGCTATTGTAAACCAACCAATTCATTTTCATGGCATTTTCAATGTCTTTTTGTTTGATAACATCTATTATTTCTGATTGGATTTTAATATTATTGATGATCGCTTTTATACCTGGAAGATAATGGATTGCATTTTTAATAATTTCTCTCTGATAGTCCCACTGCACTTCACCCTCTAAAGTTACCTGCCCATTTTCAACAATTACTTTGATCATATTCTCCGGAATAAATACATTGGATTTAAAGGCTTCTAAAATTTCATGGGCAATTTCATTATCGGTTTTTGATAAGGAGTCTGGAGATTTCACGATGATATTTTCTATTAAGATTTTTACTCCAACAACTTTTTTTGCAGCATTTTCCGCTTCTATTTTTTTTGCATAATGATCAACTTCTCCTGTAAGGGAAACCACACCGTCTTTTGCTGTAACTCCTATTTCTGCTGAGTGTAATAATGGTTCCCATTGAATGGCATCCTGAACATTCTTTTGTAATTCGGCATTTGTTTTCATTACATCTTAATTTATCATTCAAAATTCCAGAAACTTTCCAGCATATACCATGATCAGTATCACGCTGAAACCTGATACTGGTCAGGCATGGAAATTCAATTTGTATATAAATAATTGCTTATTTTTAGATAACCTATTTATTTGATATGTCTTACAACTTACCTGAAGGTCTTAGAGGTCTTACAAACGATGAAGTGGAAGCTTCCAGACTGAAATATGGATATAATCGCTTGGAGGATATCCGTAAGAATACATGGTTTGATTTGCTGATTGACATTTTAAAAGAACCCATGCTGATTTTGCTGATCATTATTTCAATTATTTATGTGATTGTAGGAGACTATGGTGAAGCAGCTTTCATGTTTGTGGCAATTGTGGCGGTGACTGCAATATCCTTTTATCAGGATAACCGTAGTAAAAAAGCTTTGGAAGAACTTGAAAAACTCAACGAACCTTTAAGTACAGTTATCAGAAATTCAGAGGCAGTAGAAATTCCGACACACGAAATTGTCGTAGGTGATTTATGCATTACCGAGGAAGGACGGATTATTAATGCTGATGGAGTAATTGTACACAGCAATGATTTTTCCGTGAATGAATCTTCGCTTACCGGTGAAAGTTTTTCAGTTTTTAAAGATAACAAATCTGAGGATAACCTTGTTTATAGCGGAAGTGTGACGGTTTCGGGGTTAGCTGTTTTTAAGATACAAAAAATAGGCAAAGAAACACGTGTAGGTAAAATTGGAGAATCAATACTGAATATAAAAGAAGAAATTTCGCCATTGCAGATCCAGATTCGGAAGTTTGTAAAATGGATGGCAGTTATCGGTATTGTTATTTTTTTGATGGTCTGCATCTTCAGTTATATCAAAACCGGAGACCTGGTAACAAGCCTACTTAGTGGATTAACACTGGCAATGTCAGTATTGCCTGAAGAAATTCCTGTGGCATTTACAACGTTTATGGCTTTGGGAGCGTGGAAGCTGATGCGTGAAGGAATTATCATCAAACGGAGCAGTATTGTGGAAACCCTGGGAAGTACCACGGTTATCTGTACCGATAAAACCGGGACCATTACTGAGAACTCAATGAAGCTTCAACATTTGTATGATTATCATTCCGACAGGATTTATGAAGAAAAGGAATTTAAAAATGATGATTTAAGTGAACTGATTGATTTTGCAATGTGGAGCAGTGAGCCAGTGCCTTTTGACCCTATGGAAATTACTCTGCACAAAATATTTGAAGAAACCCAAAAGAATGATATCAGAAAAGAGTATCAGATGTTTCACGAATATCCGCTTGAAGGGAAACCCCCAATGATGACCCATCTTTTTGAAAATACCAATAAAGACAGAATCATTGCAGCGAAAGGAGCTCCCGAAGCTATTTTAAGCGTTTCCAGGCTTTCAGAGACCGAAAAAAATAAGATAAGAGATATTGTAAAAATATTTGGACAGCAAGGGTATCGTGTATTGGGAGTTGCGAAGTCCCATTTTGAAGGAAACAGTTTTCCAAAAAAACAGCAGGATTTTAATTTTGAATTTTTAGGGCTGACTGTATTTTATGATCCTCCTAAAAAAGGAATAAAAGAGGTATTTCAAAGTATTTATGATGCAGGGATTAAGGTAAAAGTTATTACCGGTGATAATGCAGATACAACGAATGCGATTGCGCTCCAGGCAGGAATTAAAAATGAGGCCCCTGCAATCAATGGCAGTGATATTATAGGCCGTTCTGAAAAAGAGCTGATGCAGATCTCGGAGAATACGGTTTTGTTTACCAGAATGTTTCCTGATGCCAAGCTTGCGGTAGTAAATGCCCTGAAAAAGAAAGGTGAAGTAGTAGCGATGCTTGGAGATGGAGTTAATGACGGTCCCGCGCTAAAAGCCGCCCATATTGGTGTGGCAATGGGAAATAAAGGAACCGAAATTGCCAAATCAGCTGCTGCGCTGGTTATTACGAATGATGATTTAGAAAAATTGATTGTTGGAATTGCCGCAGGAAGAAGAATTTATACCAATATTAAAAAGGCGATTCAGTATATTATTTCCATTCATATTCCTATTATTCTGACGGTTTCTTTACCTCTGTTTTTGGGCTGGGTATTTCCTCATATATTTACTCCGGTTCACGTTATTTTCCTTGAATTAGTAATGGGGCCGACTTGCTCTATTGTTTATGAAAATGAACCTATGGAAAAAAACACAATGAAACAGCCTCCAAGAGCTATGGGAGATACTTTTTTAAGTTTAAATGAACTGGGAATCAGTATTGTTCAGGGCGTGGTAATCACTCTCGGAGTTTTGCTTGCCTATCAGTTTGCTGTTCAAAACTGTGGTAGCGAAGAAAAGACAAGGGCAATGGTATTCAGTACCTTAATATTTGCCAATATATTACTGAGCTTTGTCAACCGGTCATTCTTTTATAGTGTGTTGGAAAGTTTCAGAAACCGTAATCCTTTACTCATCGGTATTTCCGCTTTGGTACTGATAATGCTTTTAGTTATATTATATGTAAAGCCAATTTCTCTATTTTTTAAAGTAACAGCGCTCAATATAAACGAATTGGGGATGACTGTTTTCATTGCAGCCGTTTCTGTTTTATGGTTTGAGATCTATAAATATGTGAGAAGAAAGAAAAAATGAAACCTTGATAAGCAAGTACGGTAATAATTACCTTAAAAAAGGACTGGCTTTAAACCTGTGTTTTCATTTGGCAATATCATTTTTTTTAGTGACTGATATCATTTCTTGGAATGAATAATTTAATGAATTTTACACAAGCAAATTAATAACCGTGAAGATTAGCGCAGAATGCAGTTTGTTTGACAGAATCTCACAAGAAGAAGGGTGCTCATTCAAGAGTGCTCTTCTTTTAGCTAAAAAATCAATACAATAAGACAATGATAGGAAACCAACACCCATGGCATGACGTTTCACCAGGAGATAACCTGCCACAAATAGTTACAGCTGTTATTGAAATACCTAGTGGCAGCCATACAAAATACGAAATCGACAAACTATCAGGACTGATAAGACTGGATAGGATTCTTTTATCTTCTATGTATTATCCTGCCAATTATGGGATCATCCCCAAGACATATTACAATGACGGAGATCCGTTGGATATTCTGGTGCTATGTTCGGAAAGTCTCGTTCCGCTTACCCTGGTTAATGCAAGGGTGATAGGAATAATGGAAATGACGGACGAAGAAAAAAAAGATCATAAAATAATAGCTGTGGCTGAAAATGATTCCTCTTTGGCAGATGTTCATGATATTGAAGACCTGTCGGTTTACACGGTTAATGGGATTCAGAATTTTTTTGAAGAATATAAAAAATTGGAAGGAAAAACTGTGCAGGTATTTGGTTTTAAAAATAAGGAAGAAGCTTATGCTTGTATTGAAGAAAGTTTGATGATATATGCCAAAGAAATCAAGCCTAAAATAAAAGAGGATTAATATAATAAGATCCTTTGATTTTATAATTTCATACCCGGCATCATGGGGATAAAGAATCAACATACCAACGAAATGATGATGATACAAATGATATTAAGTACAAATCCTGTTTTCATCATCGTCTGAATTTTTATATTTCCTCTGGCAAAAATTATTGCATTTGGAGGAGTTCCCATAGGAAGCATAGATGAGCAGCTTGCACTTAATGTCATGGGAATTCCAAGTAGAAGGGGATCAATGTGTAAAGATATGGCTAGAGTAGTCACCACGGGTGAAAGAATCATTATTAAAGCCAGATTGCTGATCACTTCACTTAAAAAAATAGAGATGGCAGATATGGTTACGATAATTAAAAGCAGATTACTGGTGGTAATATAGGCCAAACCGTTTGCCAATTCATGAGCTAACTGTGATACCTCAAGAGCATTGGCTAATGCAATTCCTCCTCCAAATAGCAGTAGTATATCCCAGGCCATTTTCTGAGTATCGCGCCAAACCAGTAATCTTTCAGGTTTCCTGTTTTTCTTGTTTCCGGATGGCATTAAAAATAAAAGAACAGCACTCAATAGGGCAATAACCGTGTCGTCCAGTTTAAAAAAAGTTTGCCAATTATTTAACAGGTCTTTTGAAATCCATAATAAAATGGTAAAAATGAAAATCAGCAGGACTCGTACTTCGGGCCTGCTAATTGCTCCCAACTGAAGTTGGGATTTTTTTATTGTGTCTGAAGCTTCATCATTGTGTTGAATATTATTAGGGTACATTATTTTTACCAGTACTCCGTAAAGCATTAATAATAAAACTAAAGTCAGCGGCAAAAACAGCACCATCCAGTCAGAAAAGCCGATGGTATAATTGAACCTGTCTTTAATATACCCCACATAAGCAACATTGGGAGGGGTAGCAATGACAGTACCCAGAGCAAAGTTGGAAGCGTAAGCAATAGAAAGCAAGAGTGCTAAAGAAAAGTTTTGTGTATTTTTTTCATTTTTATTGTGATTATTAACGACGTGGATGACCGATACAGCCAAAGGATACATCATCATGGTCGTTGCGGTATTACTGAGCCATAAACTGAGGAAGCCTGTTGCCATAATAAAACCAAGGATGATACGATTTCCATTGGTTCCTGTGATTCTTATAATTCCCAAGGCTATTCTTTTGTGGAAATTCCATTTTTCGATGGCTATTGCAATAAAAAAACCTCCCATAAATAAAAAAACGATTGGATCTGCATAGCTTTGAGCGACTTCTTTTATGGAAGAAATACCAAAAGCGGGAAATAATACAATAGGTATTAAAGCGGTAACAGCCATAGGCACTGCTTCAAAAATCCACCAGATAATCATAAGAACAGCAACGGAAAGAACCTGATTGGCATGATGAGATAATGTAAAAGGATTAATTGTAAAACTCAATACACTTAGCAAGAGCCCAATGCTCAGGCCTATTTCTTTTCTGTGAGTTTTGTAGTAACTTTGCATGGCGGTAAGAATAAATGAATCACACTTTTGAATGGATTAACAATAATCATCATTTCTGTTTTTCAGTTTCTTTTTTCTTTTTATTAAAATAGCCTCTTAATAAAAAATTATTCCTGGCGGCGGCCTCTAGTTCTCTCAGTTCACCCACGCCTTTCTCAATATTGATAATAGTGGAATCTACAGACTTCCCGAGTTTAGGATTGTTAGTAAGTTTCGATAATACATTCTCATCATTATTTATTTTAGACGTAATTTGAATAAGATCATCAGAGCTTTTTTCAAGATTACTCAGTGTATTTTTTATTGAAAGAGCTAAAGTATCGTTGGAAGATAATTGAGAAAGCACATTGTTTTTATCATTAAGTTTTGTAGTGAAAATATTGATTTCACGAGAGCTGTTCTGTAAATTGGAAATGCTGCTTTCAATATGATCTGACCATTTCTTATCGGTAAATATTTTTGCTATAGTTCCGTTTTTATTATTCAGTATTGGGGTGAATTTTGCTAGTTCCTGAGAGCTTATCTGTAAATTTTTTATGGTTTTGTCAATGCTCGATGCAAAATCCTTATCGGTCATTATTTTTGTCAACAAGCTATTCTTATTATTCATTTTACTACTGAATTTAACCAGCTCATCAGTAATTGTTTTGGCGTTGTCTGTACTTTGTTTTATGCTTGAGAACAGATCATCTATTTCAATTGTTTTATAAGAAGCAATCACGTCATTATCCTTCACTATGGTAGTGGAGGTGGTGCCGGGCGAAATAATAAGAATTTTATCACCCATTAATCCGTCTGATGCTATACTGGCAACCGCGTCAGTTTTAATGTATTTTTGAACGTCTTTTCTGATTACTAACTTTACCAGAACCAATGAATCTGAAATAAAATCTATTTTATTAACCGTTCCTATGTTAATACCCGAAAGACGGACATTACTTCCCTGCTTTAATCCGCTGACATTCTTAAATTCTGAACGCAGAGCGAAATTAGAGCCAAACAGATTTCTGTTGACACCAATAAAGTAGATAGCTGTTATGAAAAGAAGGATGCCTGCTGTAACAAAAATTCCCAATTTCCAGTTGTTTGATGACTCGTTGCTCATGGCTGCTCTATTTATTTTTCAAAAAAAGATTTTACCCAATCATCGGCATTATTTTCGATATCTTTATAGCTGCCTTCAGCTTTAATGATACCATCCTTGAGTACGATGATTCTATCACCGGTATATTTTGCGCAGGTTAAATCATGTGTTATGATAATAGATGAGGTATTGTATTTTAGTTTGATATTTCGGATGAGCCCGATAATTTCACGAGCTGTGATGGTATCTAGACCTCCTGTCGGCTCATCATAAATTATAATTTCCGGTTTAATGATTAATGCTCTTGCCAGTCCAATTCTCTTTCTCATTCCTCCTGAGAGTTCTGCCGGCAACTGATCAATAGCTTCTTCTAATCCTACGTTTTGTAATGCTTCTTTAACAGCAGATTCCATTTCCTGTTCAGTAAGATTCTTATGATTGTGCTGTAATGTAAAAATCAAATTCTCTCGGACTGTCATGGAATCATATAAAGCTCCGTTTTGAAATAGAAAACCAATTTTCATCCGGATCCGGTTGAGTTCTTTCTCATTCAATTTTGTTATATCCTTTCCTGATATAAATATTTCCCCTTTATCCACTTTAGTGAGACCGACAAGGCATTTAACAGCAACAGACTTGCCTGAGCCTGACTTTCCCAATATGACCAGATTTTCTCCTCTTTTAACGGTAAAACTGATGCCGTTCAACACCTTATTACTACCATAAGATTTGTAAACATTTTTAAATTCTATCAGTGATGTGCCGGTTACTGACCGGTCATACCCGACAGGTAAATTTTTAGTATTTTCCATTACAATTCAAAAAATAGATCAGTTACCTGTACTGCTATCAAATCAATGATAAAGATCATCAATGAAGCAATGACTACAGCTGAATTTGCCGCTTTTCCAACGCTTTTTGTGCCCCCCGAAGCATTAAATCCTTCATAACAGCCAATAATCCCGATAAAAAAACCGAAAAAAAAGGTTTTGATGATAGCTGGTACAATATCTGTATATTCCAGAGATTCAAATATGTTTGAAAAATAATGTTCCACATTGCTTTCGCTGTGCATATTAATCCCGATAAAACCACCTATGATTCCAATCAGATCAGCATATAGTACTAAAATAGGAATCATTAATGTCGTAGCAAGGGTTCTGGTCACCACCAGATACCTATACGGATTAATCGCTGAAACTTCCATCGCATCAATTTGTTCCGTTACTTTCATGGATCCTAATTCAGCTCCAATTCCTGATGAAACTCTTCCGGCACAAATCAAAGCCGTAATGACAGGTGCAATCTCTCTTATTAATGACAGCGAAACCATACCGGGTATCATAGACTCGGCTCCGAACCTTGCCATCGCAGGTCGTGACTGTATGGTGAGTACCAGTCCCATGATGAAACCTGTTATGGTCACCAATGCTAATGACTGATAACCCACAACAAAACACTGTCGGATAAAATCTTTCCACTCAAAGCCCGGTTTGAAAATTTCTTTAAAAAAGCGACTGGAGAATGAAGCTATATTGCCGACAATACTAAGATTGTTTTTTAAATAGGTTTCCACGATGTTGCGTTTATATGTTCATATAGTTAGATTGTCCATTATTGATCTTTACAGAAATACTTTCAGCCGATAGACACAATGTACAATCCGGAACGTTTAAGAATTAGTAATGAATTAAAGATCATACTCATAATCCACTGTTAATTCATTTTTTACATCTTGTATACCTGGTGTTTTCCAGACGACGCGTCCTGCTTCTTCTTTTTGATGCCAAGTGTGTACGTTCCCGGTTAATGTGACCGTTGTTCCGGATACAGAAACACTAATTTCACTATTATCGATTGAGCTTCTGTCAAGAGCCTTTTCAATATCACTCTTTTCAATGGTGTTATGGACTTCCGGGTTAATAATAATATTGTTATAAATACCTTTAACTCCGGGAAGATACTTTATGGCATTTTCTGTAATATCCCTTAAATACTCCCAGGACATTTCACCATCTAAATCTACCCAACCATTTTCTACTTTTACCGTTATTTTTTCTTCTGGAATAAAAGAGTTTGCCTTAAATGCGGCAATAATTTCACCGGCAATTTCGACATCAGTTTTTGACCTGGGATCGGGTAATTTTACTTCAATATCTTCTACCAGAATTTTTACTCCCGAGACATTTTTTGTGGCATGCTCTGCCTGTAATTTCTTGGCATAACTATCTACAGTTCCTGTAAGGGTAACAATTCCATCTTTAACAATCACTCCGATCTCTGCTGAATTTAGTAAGGGTTCCCATTTAATAGCGTCCTGAATATCTTTTTGTAATTCTGCATTTGTTTTCATTTGATTTCATTTGATTATAAATTTTATGTTTCAAAGTTCCAGAAACTTTACAGAAGATAAGATGACCAGCATCACTATGAAACATGATGTTGATCAGATCAAATATTTGGCAGTCTGTTCCTTATTGTTGAAATTTGAATAAATAATAGGAAGCATCATTTTTTGTATAATAGGAGGACAGTAATAATTTGATAATGATACTGTGCTGGATAATTCAGTAGTATAAAAAAGTTTAATAAAATGGAAAAATCTATTTTAACAATCACATTGAATCCGTCGGTAGACAAGAGCAGCAGTGTTGCAAGCATCATTCCTGAAAAAAAATTGCGTTGTCATTCCCCTAAATATGAGGCAGGAGGAGGTGGAGTTAATGTATCCAGAGCATTAAAAAGATTAGGGATTTCATCAGATATGTTTTTTACTTCCGGTGGAAGAACGGGCAGGTTGCTGGAAGAGTTACTCCAAGCCGAACAACTGAATCTAGTATCTTTCCCTACTGCTGCAGAAACCCGGGAAAATTTTACTGTTTTAGATACTTCTAACAACAAGCAATATAGGTTTGGATTTCCTGGAGAACTTTTAACACAAGACGAGCAAAAAGAAATTTTAAATAGTGTTAAAGTAGTGAATCCGTTTCCCGATTTTGTAGTAATCAGTGGCAGTTTACCAGCGGAAACCGATTCGAATTTTATGAAACAGCTTGTTAGTACGTGTAAGTCAAAAGGGAGTAAAGTAATTATCGACACATCAGGAGAAGCTCTGAAAACAGCTGTAGAAGAAGGTGTATTTTTATTAAAACCCAATATAGGGGAGCTTGCGGTTTTAGTTGGAAAAGACAAGTTGGAAGATGATGATGTAGACCGAGCTGCCCAACTTATTATTTCGCAGGGAAAAGCTGAGATTGTGGTAGTCTCATTAGGTTCTCAGGGAGCGATTTTATTTTCAGCAGCTGAAAAAATTCAAATTGCGGCACCTGATGTAGAAGTGAAAAGTACAGTTGGTGCTGGAGATAGCATGGTTGCCGGAATGGTTTCTGTTTTGGTGAAAGGAGGTAATTATAAAGAAGTCCTTTCCATGGGAATCGCATGTGGATCTGCCACTACAATGGCCGAAGGAACAGGACTTTTTACAAAGCAAAATGCAAGGCGTTTATTTAATGAAATAGGAAGCTCTACCTAGTAAAGACTGATATGTCCAACCTGCAACTTAATATGAAAGGGAGGTGTTAAAAATTTTCATTGTCCTTATTTCCAAATAAGGAGTTTTGTTTCTTTACCGCTGTAGAGAATACCTATATTATTCAGCAGACATTCCACCATCAATTATCTGAGTTGTTCCTGTAATGAATTGACTGTCGTCACCGGCAAGAAATAAAACCAGCTTTGCTATTTCAATAGGTTCAGCATAACGCCCTAATGGTATTGTCGCCTCAAATTGTTTTTTAATCTCTTCAGCATGTCCTGGAGCAGAGTTTTCTTCTATAGAGCGCATCATTCTGTTATTTACAGGAGATGGATGAACCGTATTTACTCTGATTTTCCGTTTAGCTGCTTCAAGAGCTGTGGTTCGCATGATGCCAACAACAGCATGTTTACTGGTGACATAGGCGCTTAAGCCTGCAAATCCCAATATACCGGCAACAGATGAAGTCATAATGATGCTTCCGCCATCATTCATCTGGGATAAAACATATTTATTTCCTAGCCATACCCCCTTAACATTGACGGACATAATTGTATCAAAAACGTCTTCAGGATAATTTTCAATTGGCTTCACAACCCCTTCAATACCGGCATTGTTGAAAAATACATCTATTTTTCCAAATAGTTTTACGGTCTCAGTAACATAATGTTCAACATCACCAGCTTTTGAAACATCAGCAACACAATATTTTATATGTTCACTATTTAATTCGTAAGCGGTTTCTTTTAATGCATCTTCAGAGAGGTCGACGAGTATTACTTTTGCTCCCTCTTCTAAAAATATTTTAGCTGTAATTTTGCCAATGCTTCCGGAGCCGCCTGTTATAATGGCTACTTTATTTTCTAAATTTTTCATAATTTCAGATTTGTTGATTGAATTTATATTTAACTATTTTTCTTAATAATCTAGTTAATGGTATTATAGTGATGAAAAAGAATTAAAAATTGATCCCTATGTAAATGATATAAAACCTGTGGAAAACTATATGATCTTCCACAGGTCAGAGGTTAATCAAAGATTAATAAAAATCATATTCATAATTAACTTCCAGTTCATTCTTTACATTCCAAATGCCGGGGGTTTTCCAGGCAATGCGTCCTGCTTCTTCTTTTTGATACAAAGAATTTGCGGTTCCTTTTAAAGTTACCGTAGTTCCTAACACAGATACTTTAATATCATTATCGTAAATTGAGCTTCTCTTGAGTGCATTTTCAATATCTTTTTTTTGTATGGTATCATCCAATTCTGATTTGATTTTGATTTTGTTCAGTACACCCTTTACACCAGAAAGGTATTTTACTGCTCTTTCTGCTGCTTCTCTCTGATAGTTCCATGGTAACTGACCTTCCAAAGTAACCCATCCATCTTCAACTTTTATCTTGATATTGTTATCAGGAATAGTATAGTTTGATTTAAAAGTATTTAATACTTCTGTTGCAACTTCGGCATCTGTTTTTTTCCAAGAGCTAGGAAATTTAACTTCAATATCCTCGACTAAAGCTTTTACTCCAGCAACTTTTTTGGCTGCTTTTTCTGCCTCTGCTTTTTTTGCATAACTGTCAACTACGCCTGTAAGAGAAACCACACCATCTTTTACGGTGACACCAATCTCTGCTGCGTGTAATAAAGGTTCCCATGCAATGGCATCCTGAACCTCTCTCTGTAATTTTGTATTTGCTTTCATTTTAATTTTTTTTGGTTAATAAAAATGTTAAGATTGTTAATTGAAAATTTATTGTAGTTGATTTGAAATTCAAGTTATTGATTCCTTAGTAAGAGCATAGAAAGCTCTATCATTTCAGATTGGTTTTAAGAAATGTATTTTTTTATCTTGTGTGTTTTGTCCTGATTTTTCTGCTGATACAATATGTTTTTCTATGGTCAGCCTTGCCATTAAGTAACTAATGGTAGATTCAGCTCCCTGATTCAGATTGATATAGCTGTCTTCCACACCGTCATAGCATCCTCCGGTACAGGGATTGTATATTATTTGGTTTAAATGGTTATTTCCTAAAAACCAATCAAAAGCAGTAAACATTTTGTATTTATAATCTTCAATTCTGAAATTATTGTAAAATTCGTTTAGTGCTATAATGGTATAGGATACATCAATGGGCTGCTCTCCACCCGTATGGGCTGGATTAATTTCCTGACCATTATGCATCCAGCCTTTATTAGAGATTACTTTAATTGCATCCTGAGAAAATATTTTTGACAGCAGAAAGTCAAAAGAATCCAAAGCAATTGATTGATATATTGGTTTACGGATTGTTAACCATGCAAAAAGTATTGCTTCCGGAAGCACACTATTGGCATACGTGAGATAGCTTTCATACCATTGCCACTCGTTATCAGTTTCATGTTTATACATTTGAACTAAACGGTCGGCAAGTTGTTCTATAAGTCGAATATTTAACGGATTACCATTTTTAGTATTCGCAAAATACATTCCCTTAATGATAAATGCCATTGCCCTGGTTGAATGGATAGATTCGGCTTGCAAAATAGCTTTATTAAAAAGTTTCTTTGCCTTGACAATTAGTTCTGAAGGGATGATATCCTGCATCGAAATCAAGTATCCCAATGCCCATATTGCTCTGCCAAAAGCATCTTCAAGATTACAGGTGCTGTTTTGTTCTGTAAATTGTTTTTGTATATCAACATAATTGAAAAAGTAGCCTTCGTCTTGGAAACTAAATAGTATGAAATAAAAGTAGATATTGATGTAATTTAAATCATTTTTTCTTTTATAGATTCTGTAGAATTGGCACATCGCTATCAACGCTCTGGCATTATCATCCAGGGTATATCCCGAATCTTTGTCAGGGTGATTTATAATTGAAAACTGAAGGATTCCAAAATCAGTGGTCATTTTTTTCAAATGATTAAGGTTGATCTTTGGGATTTTATACGAAATAGATGAACCGGAATTTAAAAGACTTCTAAACAACTTAACATGGGCTATGGCAGAATTTTCCCATGCAGTCGGAATCATCTGATGTAAACCGTTTAATGTCATTTGATTTCTCATTGATTTGTCGTCCAGTAAATTAATTACCTGTTTAGCGAGTTGCGGTGCATCATTAAAATCTATAATGATGCCCGCTCCTTTTTCCAATATTTCCAGAGCATGTGGAATAGGAGTAGAAACAATAGGGCAGCCACAGCTGATAGCATAGGAAAAAGTACCGCTTACTGCCTGGTTGGGATCTTTGGAGGTAAACAGGTAAATGTCTGTTAATTGCAAGTATTCCAATAATAAGTCAAGAGGTAAATAATCATTAACAAAATCTACATTCCCCGATAAATCTAATTTTTCGATTAGTAATTCTAAACTTTGTCTGTATTTTTCACCATCCTGTTGTATAACACACGGGTGGGTTTTTCCTATAATTAAAAATAATGTTTCAGGATGTTGCTTAATAATGGAAGGCAAGGCTTTTAGTGTTGTTTCAATACCCTTACCTGAACTCAGCAAACCAAAAGTTGAAAGTATTTTTCTGTGCTGGTAACCATATTTTTCTTTTAAAAATTTTTTATCAATGTGCTGTACTAAGTGTGTGCCATGGGGAATCACCGTAATTTTTTCCTGTGCTATAAGATAATCATCCTCTAATATTTTTTTAGCAGACTGAGTCATTACGACTAGCATATTTGTAATTTCAGCGATACTCTGAATATATTGTTGTGTTTCCCTGTCCGGTTTCGGTAAAACGGTGTGGAATACCACTACAGAGGTTTTCTCAACAGATTGTAGGAGTATTAATAATTCTTTTTCATTGCCTCTGAACAAACCGAACTCGTGCTGAAGAACGATTAATTCAATTCGATCTGAGGTATTAATATCCCGGATTAATCTGTAATAGGAATGAGGGTTTTGTGTTTCTAAAATATAATTGACATTCTCATCATAATCATGCTTTCCGTATTCCAATGCACATATTTTAATATCAAAGGATTCTGTGAATTTGTGGGTAATTGCCTGTATTAAATCCTGAGTATAGGTCGCGATGCCGCATTCTCTGGGTGGAAAGGTGCTGAGCATCAGTAATTGAGGTGTTTTTTCTGAAACACGTTTTAAAGCGAGCTGTTTAAGTAGTCTTTTTCTCCTATTTAGTTTATTATTCATGGGGTATGTTTTTATAAGTTGTTAATTCTTTCAGTAATTCCGAAAGGCAAACCGAAGCACACGCAATATGCTCATCTGCCGCTCCGTAATAGATGTATAATGTATCCTCTCGAACCAGCGTTCCACTGGGAAAACAAACATTATTAACTTTACCATGCAGCTCGTAATTGTATTCCGGTTTAAACAATGGATAGGGTAAACGGGCTATTTCGCGGGTAGGATTTTCTAAATCTAATAATGTCGCACAAGCACAGTAAACATAACCATCCACTGTATCGTGAACACCATGGTAGATTAGAAGCCAGCCTTTTTCTGTTTCAATGGGAGGACATCCACCTCCTACATAGCTTACTTCGTGGTCGTATTTTGATGAAATGAGGATGTGATCGCTGAACATTAAGAGAAAGTTATCCCAAAAGTTATGGGTAAACTCACTCAAATCATAAACAGAAACAATTTGAATGTCTGGTTTTATTCGATGTAAAAAATAAAGTTTCCCATGAATACGCCTTGGAAATAAAATTACATTTTTGTCCCAAATCAGTATTTTTTTACCCTTTTTTTTAGGAACGATATATTTTCCGTTAAAACGGAAGTATTTTTCATTCAATTCACCTCTGGATTCAGCTAGGTGTTTAAACTCCTCATATGAATACTGTGGCACAATCAATCCTCTTTTTTCCCAAATGACCAAATCTTCTGAGGTAGCTAATGCGCCCAATGCATTAATTCCGTCGTAAGCCGTATAAGTGAGATAATACAAACCATCGATCTTTACAATCCTTGGATCTTCCACCCCTTTCTTTTCATAATTATATTGTGGATACAAAAACGGGATTTCCATTCGGTTTTCAATTGTTAGCAGTGTTTTCAATTGGCAATAACCAATGCTCGAATAATTGTCTTTGCTCACCGCTCTGTAAAATAGATGAACAAAATCTTTTTCATATAGTACAGCAGGATTTAAAACTCCGGAACTTTCAAATCCAAGATTGGTTTTTTCTAGGATGATACCTTCTTTTTTTACGTTGATCATGATGGTCTACTATTTTTGTATTGATTATTTTTCAATAAATCCTTCCTGCTGCATTTTATTGCGAAGAGCTTTAGCAATTTCGTTCGTTAGTCTTTTTACTCCCTTCGGATCATACGTTTCTGTAATTCCTGACCATATTATTTTATCATCTTTAATAGAATAAATTATAGTTTCAATAATGAACTTTTTGGTGATGGTATAATTGCCGGGAATATTATAATACATCCAGTTTCTGTAATAATAGGTGATGAAATCATTATAATACACAGGGTACATATAATATTGCTGGGGAGTATATACCTTTTCTTTATCCACATCAATCAAACGCATTGTTATAGCAGCATCAAAACCGTCTTTTTTTATTCTACTTCGTAAAGCCTGTTCATCCTTTCTGTTAAAATTTTCATCCAGATAACTGTAAGAGGTAATGCCTTTTCCATCGAAGTATTTCGCCATTTCATCTTCGGCGCTGCGGCGATTGGTTTCATTTCTTAATAGTGCCATCACCAGTACTTTTTTCCAATCTGTAGCATGGATCTGTTTACCCGGATCCCGCCAACTGCTTGCTATATGAGTAGAGCTGCAGGAATTGAGAAGTACAGTACATACAAATGCTGTAAAAAGAATCACTTGATGATAGTATAATTTTTTCATGATAATGTTTATTTTAATTCATTCCAAAGGTCTTGAAGCTGCATTGGAAATAATATGATGCCCATCACTATATAACATGATGGTGGTTGGTTTAAAACATTGATAATCTGTTTTTTTATTTGGGTTTAAATAATGTTATATCATTTTTTTTAGTGACCGGAGTCATTATTTAGGGAGACCGTAATTTGGAAATTTACACTGCTAAATTATTACTCATGAAAACTTTTATGAACTTCGCGATTATTTTTTTCTGTACTGTTTGCAGTACTATTGTATTTGGTCAGAATGTAAAAACGAATACTGAGATAGCCATACTTCTTAAAGACAATGTCAACCTCTCTACGCTGCATTACCCGAAATCGGTTATTCAGTTTTATACCAAAAATGAATCTGAATACGCTTGGATAGATGATATGCAGAAGTTGGATCAACCTGAGATAGCAATGTTGTTGCTGGAATACTCCTACCGGTTCGGACTCTCTTTATCTGATTATCATTGGGATAGTATTTCTCTTCAGAAATTAAAAAAATTGAGAGATTCCCCTACCGAAATAAATCAAAAAGAGAAAGCTGTATTTGATATTCTGATGACCGATGCCTTAATAACATTCATCAATAATATGCATTTTGGAAAATATAATCCTTCGTACAACTCGGCATATATTGATTCCAATGATATTAATGGATTTCGATCCGAAGATATACTGCTGAATGCAAGACAGCAGACAGATTTCCTTAAGACAATCCTTGAGGTTCAGCCTAAAATAAAAGCGTACACAGACTTCCAGAACTATTTAAATATTCTCTATACGGAAAATGACTGTATAGCTCCAGAAAGGGAAGCTGAAAAAATCATCGTCAATATGGAGCGCTTACGATGGATTGATACCAAAGAGACGAACTATATTCTGGTAAATATTCCTTCTTATACATTGAAACTTTATCATCAAGATGATGTGTTTGATTTTAAAGTAATTATAGGAAAGCCAACCACCAAAACACCAGTTTTGAGCAGCAGTATTACTTATTTTACAACAGCGCCTGACTGGAAAGTTCCCCAAAGTATTTTCATAAAAGAAATGCTGCCTAAAATCTTAAAAAGTCCCCAATATTTAGAGAACCATCATTATTCGGTTTATGATAAAAACGGGAATCAAGTTGAAATAAGTTCATCAAAACTAAAAGAGATCCGTCAAAACCCTTACCGATATAGTATAAGACAGTCATCCGGATGTGATAATGCATTGGGAGCGGTGGTTTTTAGATTTGAAAACTCTTATGGAATATATCTCCATGATACTTCTCAGAAACAATTGTTTAATAAAGATGAAAGAGCTTTGAGCCACGGGTGCATTCGTGTTGAGAACGCTAAAGAACTTGCATCTCTCATATTAAAAAACGATGGTTCAGGAAACAAGATTCCTGTTTTGGAAAATGCAATGTCAGAGTATAAAAGAAAAGATTTTGTTCTAAAGCAACCTGTTCCCATCATTATAACCTATCTGACCTGTCTTATAACGGATGGAAAGCCTGTATTATATAAAGATATTTACCATTTAGATGATTCATTAGAAAATAAATTTAACCAAAATAAATAATCAGATTATGAGAACGATTTTAGTCGCCACTGACTACTCAAAGCCTGCGAAAAATGCGGCCTTTTATGCTCTGCATTTGGCCCATGCCCTGAAGGCCAACATCGATTTATGCCACGCCTTTGGCTTACCGATTGAAAGTCCAATGCTTGGGCAGACCGTATGGTCTGTATATGAATATCCAGATTTATATGAAGAAAATACAAAAGAGCTTAAAAATTTGGCAAAGGCACTGGAAGAAAGAGAAAAAGTTGTATGGGGAGATGAAGCTTTTCCATTTCATCCTTCAATACATTATGAAAGTGAGGGAGGCGATGCGGTTCATGTTATCAACAATATGGCAGCCAATAAAAAGCCGCTTCTTATCGTAATGGGCATGCAGGGAGCAGGAATGCTTACCCGCTTTATTTTCGGAAGCAACAGTATACAGATGATTGAAAACACAAAATATCCGCTTCTTTTAGTTCCATTAAACCATAAATATAATGGACTTAAGAAGATTGCCTTCGCTACAGATCTGAATAAAAAAGACATAAAAACTGCTCAATTATTAATTGAATTTGCCAAATACTTTGATGCTGAGCTTTTGATTACCCATATTATTCAGAGCAATAATGATGTGATCCAGGATGCCACTTATGAACATAAAAAAGAGACGTTTCTAAAGAACCTGAATGGTAAAACTTGCTATAACTGTATATACAGTGAAAATATAGATTACGGTTTGGAAATATTAAAAAACAAAGACATCGATATGCTGGTGATGGGCCATCATGATAAAAGTTTCTTCAAAAGACTATTTTGGGGAAGTCATGCCGCAAGACAGGCTGTAGAATTAGAAATTCCCCTATTAACGATTCCTGAAAATGTTCATGTTCATTTTTGAATATTTAAAATTAATTATTACATATAATTGCTTATAATGGAAATAATATTGAATACGAAAACATTTTCATAGATCATATATGTTCATTATGCTAAAATGTATAACTTTATATGTCTGCATAATACGATAACTATGGAAAGTGCCAAACTGTTGCAAGCCATTATTGAAACGGCTATTGACGGTATTATAACCATTGATGACAGGGGGAAAATAGAAAGCCTGAATCCCTCTGCACTAAAAATATTTGGCTACAAAGAGGAAGAATTAATCGGAAAAAATATTTCAGTATTAATGCCGGAACCCGATAAAAGCAGACATGATGGTTACCTTATTCATTATCAGACTACCGGAGAAAAAAAAATAATAGGCAAAGGAAGGGAAGTCAGAGGATTAAGGAAAGATGGATCAAAATTTCCTTTTAGGCTTGCTGTAAGCGAAGTACAATATCAGCATAGGATGATTTATACAGGTTTTATCCACGATCTTTCCAAAGAAAAAGAAGCGGAAGAATCTCTTAAAAGGTATGCTGGTGAGCTGGAAAAATTAGTCGAAAACCGTACAAAATCACTAAAAAAAATGCTTCATGAATTGGAGGTGGCCAAGGAAGAAGCTAATACATCGCTGGAAAAAGAAAAAGATCTTAACAAAATGAAAAGCCGGTTCGTATCAATGGCATCACACGAGTTTCGAACCCCTTTAAGTTCTATGCAGCTTTCTGCCGTACTTATTGAAAAATATCTTCAAACTTCAGACAATATCCAAATATTAAAACATCTCCATAAGATAAAAAATGCAATTGCCAGTTTGAATTCCATCCTCAATGATTTTCTTTCCTTAGAAAAATTGGATACCGGAATTGTAAAACCCCATTATGATTCATTTGATATTGTTAAGTTTTCAGAAGAACTTACAGAAGAAATGCAGCTTATCACCAAAGAAGATCAAATTATAATATACCAGCACACAGGATCAGAAAGTGAAATCAATTTGGATCAAAACTTATTAAGAAATTGTTTAATGAACTTAATGAGCAATGCTATAAAATATTCAGGAGAACATACGTTGATTGAATTCTCTACAGAAATAAATGAAGATAGGTATGTGTTTTCAGTAAAGGATAATGGAATAGGAATACCCGAAGGAGACCAATCCGGTCTTTTTCAGCCATTTTTCAGGGCACATAATATAGGAAATATTCCCGGAACAGGTTTAGGTCTCAATATTGTTCAGCGGTATGTAAATCTCATGGATGGTCGGGTTCATTTTGAAAGTACATCAGATAAGGGTACTGAGTTTACCTTATCATTTCATAAAAATTCAGCTAACAATACTCCAATTTAGTACCAATGGAAAAGACACGCCTACTGATAATCGAAGATAATGACGATATCCGCGAAAGCACTTCGGAGATTCTTCAGCTTGCCAGTTATGAAGTATTTCAGGCTTCTAATGGTAAACAGGGAGTAGATCTGGCTATTAAGCATATACCGGATGTGATATTATGTGATATTATGATGCCGGAGCTTGACGGGTATGGGGTTTTACATCTTTTAAGCAAAAGAGAGGATACTGCGCTTATCCCTTTTATTTTTATAACGGCAAAAACGGATCGGATAGAAATCCGAAAAGGAATAGAAATGGGGGCGGATGACTACCTTACTAAGCCATTTGATGATATAGAACTTCTCAGTGCTATTGAAAGCCGATTGAAAAAGAAAGAACGTCAGAAAAGCCTTTATAGCAATATTCTTAGTCAAATGACCAATTTATTTCACGGTGCGCATGGACTTGATGAATTAAAGAAAGCTTTTGATGAACGAAAAGTCAAATCTTTTAAAAAGAAACAGATTATCTATTATGAAGGTGATACTGCAAATGCTGTTTATCTTATTATATCAGGCTCAGTGAAAACAACAAAAATGACAGAAGACGGAAAAGAACTCATGACAGCAGTCTACAGTCCGGAAGAATATTTTGGAATCACTTCATTATTTGCAGGAAAAGAATATAAAGAGACAGCTGAAGTATTGGAGGATGCTACCTTATGCTCAGTTCCCAGAGAAGTTATTGATCAACTACTGTATAAATATCCTGATATAGCGGAAAAATTCATCAAAATTCTTGCCCAGAATGTTATTACCCACGAAGAGCAGCTATTGCAGCTTGCTTATTTTTCTGTGAGAAAAAGAATGGCGGAAGTTTTACTTAAGATTCATACAAAACATCCTCACACGGAAAATTTTGAAATTTCAAGAGAAAACCTCGCTTCTATGGCTGGAATGGCTATTGAAACGGTAAGCAGAATTCTCAGTGATTTTAAAGAAGAAAATTTAATAGATAGAAATGCAGGCAGGATTACGATACTGGACGTTTCACGTCTTCAAAAATTAAAAAACTAATATCTGTCACTTTTTATAATGATTTTATACATTGAATATTGATAATGAGATCTATACATTTGATCATTCAAAAGACAGTATGAAAGTCATTGTTTATCATATCAGCCAGGAAGATAAAAAGCTTCTGGCTTTGGCTAATCGTAAAAAACATAAAATTACGATTATAGTAGATCCTTTAAGTGAAGCTACCGTTCATTTTGCAGAAGCAAAAGATACTGCCATAATCATTGATCAGGAAAACCCGGTTTCAAACAGTCTTATTTTGAAACTTATATCCTTTGGGATTAGATATTTTATATTCAGATTCCAGGAACAGGCTCCTGTGGATGTATCAATAATTCAGGATGCCGGATTGAAATACATTACCATTACAGATTCAACATTCAAGATTTCCTCAATAATTAAAATTCTCGATGCCTGGGAAAAAAGTGATTAGTATCATTTCAAAACGCAACGATCGTCATAATTTAAAAATTATTTCTCTTATACCTTTGAAGTATAAACCTTAAAATAATTGTGTTATGAAAACTTTGGAAAAAACCAATCCATCAAATGAATCTCAATCATTAGAATCTCTGGTAGAAAATTTTTGGAAGAATGATGATCTTGTTGATCAGTTGGCTAAAACGGAGCCAACAGTTAACATTATTGATAAAAATGGTGTTTATAAGCTTAAAGTATCAGCTCCGGGATTTAAGAAAAAGGACTTCAAAGTTGCAGTTGAGGACGAAACATTGATCATCAGTGCTGCAACCAGTGCAGAGAAAAAAGAAGAAAAAGAAAATTATGTCAGAAAAGAGTTTTCAGCTTCCTCATTTGTCCGCAGTTTCCGTTTACCGGATAGTATTAGTTTAGGCCATATAAAAGCCAATTATAAAGGGGGATTATTAAATATTACCATTAATAAATCTAATCTGGATAAAAAAGAAGTAAAAGAGATCAAAATACGCTAAAATTTTTCAGTATTAATTCATAAAAACCTATTGCGCATTCAGGAGATTATTCAAGTATCAGAGCCAGAATAGGCCGTTGCGCAACAGATTTATAAAACTAAAAAAATGGATACTATTATTTTAAAATCTCTTGGAGGAGCCGAAACAGTTACCGGATCCAAGCATTTATTAAAGACCTCGGAACTTACTATATTAGTAGATTGTGGATTGTTTCAGGGCATTAAATCTTTGCGTGAACAAAACTGGGAATCATTAAATGTCGATGTTGCTGAAATAGATATTGTCATTCTTACGCATGCTCATCTTGATCATTGCGGTTATATTCCTCTTCTTGTAAAAAACGGATTTAAAGGTAAAATTTACATGACTGAGCCTACCAAAGAATTAGCAAAATTGATTTTACTCGATAGTGCAAAGCTGCAGGAAGAAGATGCGGAGAAAGCGAATTTTCATCATTATACCAAACATAATCCTGCAAAACCGTTGTATACGATAAATGATGCTGAAAGATCTTTTAAACAATTTTTTACGGTTAGTGAAAACACCGCGATCAAACTTAGTGATCATATTCAATGCAGGTTTAAACCCTGCGGGCATATTATTGGAGCCTGTTCTGTGGAGATCAAATGTTTTGAGAAAACGATCATTTTTTCAGGAGATATCGGACGGACTCACAGCACTATTTTACCTCCTCCTGATTTTTTCACCGAAGCGGATTTTATAGTGATGGAATCGACATACGGAGACAGACTTCATGACAATACCAATTTATATGATAAATTGGAACACTGGATCAATCTCACTGTTAAAAACCATGGTAATATAATTATTCCCAGTTTTGCTGTAGGCAGGGCACAGGAGCTTATTTATATTCTTTATCAGCTCAAGGAACAGAACAGAATCCCTTACAATCTTCCTGTAATTATGGATAGCCCAATGGCTGCTTCTGCTACGGATATTATGGTTGAATATGCTGAACACACAATTGTTAATAAAGAAAAATGGCTGGAAATTATTGAACAGGTGAATATCAATAAAGAATATACGAATACTGAAGAAATAGTTCATAATAAACAAAGTAAAATAATAATTGCCGGCAGTGGTATGATGACAGGAGGGCGTGTTCTTGAGTACTTAAAGCATGATATAGGAAACAGCCGGAATACCGTATTAATTGTTGGTTTTCAGGCAGAAGGTACTCGTGGAAGAGCATTGCTTAATGAATCTCATGAGTTAAAAATTCACGGAAAATATTATCCTGCAAACGCAAATGTTGTTGAATTAACGGGATTATCAGCACATGCTGACCAATCTGAATTAATGGAATGGATAAGAAAATTTAAAAATTCTCCTCAACAGATCATGCTTGTTCACGGTGAACCCTCTGCGCAAGAAGCATTAAGGGTAAAAATTCAAACGGAGCTACAAATACCGGTAAAAATTCTAATAAAAGATAAGGAATTCATTTTCTGAAATAATGCTTAAAATTGTACTATTTTATAATTATTCTAAAAAGAAAAAAATCTAATTTTGTATTGTGAGAAAGTTCATTTCCATAATATTACTTTCCTTTTATTTGGTTTCGACAACCGAGTTGTATCAGTTGCTGAAGATTCCCGTACTTATAGAACATTTTATAGAGCACAAGGAACAAAATGCAGAAATTACTCTTATGTCTTTTCTTAAAATGCATTATGACCATCCTGTAAAAGATGCGGATTATCAGACCGATCAAAAACTACCTTTCATCGCTCATTCTTTTCCCCTTGCTCTTGTTTTTACTATAAGTCCTAATATCACATTTGAGGTCAAAAAGCAGATCATAACAGATCATCACGAGAAAGTTTATTCTTATGATGAACCTTTTTATGATAAAGGTGCTTTACATTCTATCTGGCAGCCTCCTAAAAACTGTTAATCATTTCCGTTTGTTTTTAAAGTTCAACACGTTGGTGTTGGTCTCTATCCTGCTGTGATTGGGCTGGATTCAATCACCTTGTGTTTTCTGTTCTTTGATAAGAATAGGAGTTTACACTCTTACCTGGCAGGAATAGAAACAAATACTATTTATTACAACAAGATTTAACAGAATTAAATATGCTTACAAAAATCATTGGGTTTTCTGTAAAGAATAAACTCATTATAGCATTATTGGTATTCGGATTGATAGGTGTTGGGGCCTATCAGGTGACCCAATTACCGATAGATGCAGTCCCTGATATTACCAATAATCAGGTTCAGGTGATAACAACAGCTCCTTCATTCGGAGCTACGGATATCGAAAGATTAGTTACTTTTCCCATAGAACAGTCCAACAGTAATATTTCAGGGTTAAAAGAAATCCGCAGTTTCTCGCGGTTTGGCCTTTCACTGGTCACCATCGTATTTGATGATGATATAGATATTTATTGGGCGAGGCAGCAGGTTGCAGAAAGGCTGCAGCAGGTGCAGAACCAGATCCCTCCGGATATAGGAACCCCTACGCTGGGACCTATTTCAACAGGACTGGGTGAAATTTATCAATATGTTGTCCGTCCCAAAAAAGGATACGAAAGTAAATATGATATTACGGAACTCCGTACCCTGCAGGACTGGATTGTCAGAAGACAATTGCTGGGTGTAAAGGGGGTTGCGGAAGTCAGCAGTTTTGGTGGGAAACTGAAACAATATGAGATTTCTGTAAATCCGGACAAACTTAATGCTTACGGAATTACCATTACAGATGTATTCGATGCATTAAAAACCAATAATCAGAATACAGGTGGTTCTTATATCGAAAAAGGACCTACCGTTCTATACATACGAAGCGAAGGACTAGTTGGAAATCTTGATGATATCAAGAATATTTCTATCTCCACCAAGAATAATGGTGTCCCTTTATTTATAAGAGACATTGCAGAGGTGAGGTATGGTTATGCTACAAGATTCGGAGCAATGACCTATAATGATAATGGTGAAGTTTCTGGTGCTATTGTGATGATGCTCAAAGGCGAAAATAGCAGTGAGGTTATTAAAAATGTAAAAGCTAAGATTTTGCAGATCCAGAAAACTTTGCCCGAAGGAGTTGTGATTGAGCCATTCTTGGACAGAACCAAAATGGTAAACAATGCCATTGGTACTGTTGAAAAAAATCTGATGGAAGGCGCATTGATCGTTGTTTTTGTGCTGGTTTTGTTTCTTGGAAACTTCCGTGCGGGTCTATTGGTAGCTTCAGTTATTCCTCTGGCAATGCTTTTTGCCATTTGTACGATGAATCTCTTTGGGGTAAGCGGTAATCTGATGAGCCTTGGTGCACTCGATTTCGGTTTGATTATAGACGGGGCTGTTATTATTGTAGAATCGGTTATGCATCAGTTTACCCATAATGCCAAATTCCGGAAAACAATTTCTATTTCGAAGCAGGAAATGGATACCATTGTCATAGATTCTGCTGGAAAAATGATGAACAGTGCAGTTTTTGGGCAGATTATTATTCTTATCGTGTATCTGCCTATTTTAACATTACAAGGGATTGAAGGAAAAATGTTCAAACCGATGGCGCAAACCGTTGCCTTTGCTTTATTGGGGGCATTTCTGCTTTCACTTACCTATATTCCGATGATGAGTTCTATTATTTTAAGCAAAAAAATAGGCCACAAAATGAACTTTTCAGACCGTTTGATGGCGAAGGTTGAAACTCTTTACCGTAAAACCTTATTAAAAGTTTTAAGAGTTCCAATAACCATTTTTAGTATTGTCATAGTTCTTTTTATTCTTGCCGTTGTGGTTCTGAGCAGAATGGGCGGTGAATTTATTCCATCCTTGGAGGAAGGTGATTTTGCTGTTGATACTAGGGTTTTGTCAGGAAGTAATATCAAAACCACTATTGAAAGTACACAAAAAGCGGCCCATATTTTGAAAACGCGCTTTCCGGAAGTTCAGAAAGTAGTCACTAAAATAGGAAGCGGAGAAGTTCCCACCGACCCGATGCCGATGGATGCTTCTGATATGATGGTGATTCTGAAAGATAAAAGCGAATGGACTTCTGCCAAAAGCTTTCCGGAGCTATCTGATAAAATGAGCAAAGCTTTGGAAGATGTTCCTGGAATTACCGTTGGTTTTCAGTATCCCGTTCAGATGCGTTTTAATGAATTGATGACCGGCGCAAGACAAGATGTTGTTTTGAAAATATTCGGAGAAAATCTGGAAACTCTGGTTACAAATGCCAATCAGCTTGGGAAAATAATCAATACAGTAAAGGGAACTCAAAACTTATATATAGAGCCTGTTTCAGGTCTTTCGCAGGTGATTATCCAGTACAACAGACCGGTTATAGCGCAATATCATTTGTCGATTGGAGATATCAACAGGGTGATCAATACTGCTTTTGCAGGACAAAGTACAGGTTTGGTTTTCGAGGGTGAAAAACGCTTTGATATGGTGGTAAGATTAAATAGTAATGACCGTAAGAATCTGGATGATGTAAAGAATTTACTGGTTCCCACGCCATCAGGTAATCAGATTCCGCTTTCGCAGCTTGCCAATATCGACATCAAAGATGGTCCTAACCAAATCCAACGTGAGAACGGACAGCGGAGAATTGTGGTCGGTTTCAATATCAAAAACCGAGATGTTCAGGGAATTGTAGAAGAACTTCAGACTAAGGTAGACCAACAGCTGAAGCTTCCTCCGGGATATTACGTCACGTACGGAGGTTCTTTTGAAAACCTTAAAAATGCCAAAAGCAGGCTGATGATTGCAGTACCGATTGCTTTGATTTTAATTTTCGTGCTATTGTTTCTTGCTTTTAATTCTGTTAAAGAAAGTCTTTTGATTTATACGGCGATTCCACTTTCTATTATTGGAGGCGTGTTCTTACTGGCAGCAAGAGGAATGCCTTTCAGTATTAGTGCAGGGGTAGGGTTTATTGCTCTTTTCGGAGTGGCGGTTCTCAATGGCATTGTCCTGATTTCGGAATTCAACAGACTGTATAAAAGCGGAATTAAAAATATAGTAAGAATCGTTGTAGACGGAGGAGAAGCAAGGTTAAGACCTGTGTTGATGACTGCTTTTGTGGCTTCATTGGGATTTATTCCGATGGCTCTAAGTAACGGTGCTGGAGCAGAAGTCCAAAGACCATTGGCAACCGTGGTGATAGGTGGACTTTTGATTGCCACATTACTCACGCTTTTTGTGCTTCCATTGCTTTACGTAACGATAGAAAAAGGATTTAAAATGAAAAACATACGAAAAAATATAGTAACACCTGCTCTTATCATCTTTTTTGTATTAACAGGAAGTGTTATGAACTCTCAAGCCAAAATCACCTTAAATGAAGCGGTTGACATCGCTTTAAAAAACAACAGAGGTCTTAAAAATGAGAAATTAAAATCAGAATATGCAAAAGCACTCATAAAAACTTCTTTAGACATCCCTCAGACAGGAATTTCTGCGGATTATGGACAAATCAACAGTGCTTACCGTGATATGAAATTCGGAATTTCCCAGAGCATTACATTTCCTACCGTATACAAAAGACAAAAAAATCTGTACACCGAAGAATGGAAAAAAAGTGAGCTTAATATTTCATTAAAAGAATATCAACTGAAAAAAGGTGTTACGCTTACGTTCTACAATATCTTATATTGGCAGGAAAAGGAAAGAATACTGAATGAATCTTTAGATTTTTATTCTCAATTTCTGGATAAGGCAACTTTAAGATTAAAAAGCGGTGAGAGTAATATTTTGGAGAAAGCGACTGCTGCCAACCAAAAATCAGCTATTGAAATCCAGATTAAACAGGTGCAGCAGGAACTCAGAACTTTGCAGCTGCAGTTACAATGGCTTCTGAATTCAGAAACGGAATTGATTCCAGGTGGAGAACGTATTTTGTCTCTTTCTGGTTTACAAAATGATGTTTCCGGTAATCCATCGTTAAAAATATTGGAACAGCAAAAAAATATTGCAGCACAGCAAACCGCTTGGGAGAAATCCAAATTACTACCGGGTTTACAGTTCGCCTACAATCTCAATAGTTTCCGTGGAATGGGAGCAGATGATAAAATTTACAATTCTTCGCCACAGTTTCATTCTTTTCAGCTGGGAGTTTCTGTTCCTATATTTTCGGGAAGCCAGAAAGCAAGAATTGAATCTTCGAAAATTGCTGAATCGGTCAGTCAAAATGATTGGCAAAATGCTCAGTTTACATTAAATAATCAGTATAAAAAACTCTCGGAGATTCAGCAGAAAAATTTGGAAATTGTTTCTCAGTACGAGAAATATGAACTGAAAAATGCCAATACTATTCTTGAAACTGCTCAAAAACAGTTCATCAACGGAGAAATCAATTATCTGGAATTTGTAATGCTTGCCAATCAGGCGATCAGTATCAAAAATAATTACACCGATGCCGTTTGGAATCTTAATGAAAGTATTGTTGAACTGGAATATATTACTTTAAATCAATAAATTATGTCAAAATCAATTCAAAATCAATATTCGATTGTATTAATGCTTACCCTCTTTTTTTCGGTTCAGTGCAATAAGAAAGAAGAAGCTGTTATAAAACCAACGATTCCTAAAGATGAAAGTCTCGTTGTACTTAGTGATGCTCAGCTTAAAAATACACCTATAGAAACAGAGTCACTTTCTGTGAAAAATATTTCTACGGTACTTAAAATCAATGGAAAAATAGATGTTCCGCCTCAGAATTTGGTTTCGGTAAGTGTTCCATTGGGCGGTTATCTTAAAAATACGACGTTGCTTCCTGGAATGCGGGTGAATAAAGGACAGGTGATTGCCGTAATCGAAAATCCTCAGTTTATACAGCTTCAGCAGGATTATCTGATGGCAAAATCAAAACTTCATTTTGCAGAGCTGGATTATAACAGACAAAAAAAACTGAACCAGAGTCAGGCAAGCAGTGATAAAGTAATGCAGCAGGCGCAGTCTGAGATGAACAGCCAGAGAATTATGATGAATACTTTGGCAGAACAGCTTCAGCTCGTTAATATCAATCCGGGAAGTTTAACTTCGGGAAACATTAGGAAAAGCGTTCCGGTGTACAGTACAATCAATGGTTTTGTGAGCAAAGTTAATGTGAATATAGGCAAGTTTGTCAATCCGTCTGATGTTTTATTTGAACTTATCAACCCCAATGACATTCATCTGAATCTTAAAGTGTATGAAAAAGATCTCGGAATGTTGAAAATCGGACAAAGATTTACAGCCTATACCAATACACAGCCAGAGAAAAAATATGATGGAGAAATTATTCTGATCAGCAAAGATATCAATGCGGACGGAACGGCAGATGTACATTGCCATTTTGAGCAGTATGACCATAGCCTGACTCCCGGAATGTATATGAATGCTGAGATCGAGACTCAAACATCATTTTCCAATGCACTTCCAGAGGAAAGTACCGTCAATTTTGAAGGTAAAGATTATGTTTTTGTTCAGGAAAAAAGACAAACCTATAAACTGATTCCGGTAATGTTGGGAGAAGCTGAAAACGGTTTCATTCAAATTAAAAACTTTGAAGATTTTAAGAACAGAAAAATCGTCACCAAAAATGCGTACACGCTTTTGATGAAGCTTAAAAATACGGCAAGTGAAGAGGAATAATTCCGCTTTAAATAATTAAAAAAATAAATTCAAAAACCTAAAATAATGAATAAATCATTTTTCTCAATAAAGAATATTTTAACTGTATTGTTGGTACTGTTTATCGGTATTCAGTTCATTGATGTAAAAAAAAATATCAGTCCGAACCAATCTGCCAATGCCATCGGAAATTTTTATGCAATACCGAAAAACGTTCAGTCTATTTTGAAAACCAGTTGCTACGACTGCCATTCCAACAATACTTTTTATCCTTGGTACAGCAATATGCAACCAGTGAAATGGTGGCTGTCGGATCATGTCAATTCGGGTAAAAGACATTTGAATTTTGATGAATTTAATACTTACAGCCGTGAAAAAAAGCTTAAGAAACTAAATGAAATCGTAGAAACGGTAAAAGAGGGCGAAATGCCGCTTACTTCTTACACAGTTATTCATCAGAAAGCAAAACTTTCGCTGACTGATCAATCTGAAATAGAAAAATGGGTGAATGAAATAAGGAATGGGATTAAATAGTTAATTACATTTAATTTAAAATCATTCTTAAATAAACATTTCATAATTTTGATTAGTGAAAAAGCTGATTTCCATATTATTGTTGTCACTGTATTTGGTTTCTACAACCGAACTGTATCAGCTTTTGAAAGTCCCGGAACTTATTGAACATTATTGTGAACACAAAGCTTTAAATCCGGAAATGTCGCTTACAGCATTCTTGAAAACGCATTACGATCATCCGGTTAAAGATGGTGATTATGGTAAGGATCAAAGGTTACCTTTTATCATTCATTCTATACCTCTTACTTTGGTTTTTACAATCAATCAGGGATTCAGTCTGGAAACCAGAAACGACTTATTTCAACATATAAAATCTCATAAAATACCGTTTTATGACGAAGATTTTTATTGTAAAGGATTTTTAAACTCCGTGTGGGAACCGCCCAGATATGCATTTTCATAATTCATTTTAATTATTTGGTTTAAGTATAAACCAACTTATCGTATATTCTTAAAAACAAAATCATTATAAATTCTAAGTAATGAAAACAATAATCTCAGCCTTATTAATGGTTGTATTTGCTGTTGGTTTCCATGCACAAAACAGATTAGAAATCGCAAAAAAAGAAGCTACAGAAAATAAAGAACTTATTTTACTTAATTTTTCCGGTTCAGACTGGTGCATTCCATGTATTAAACTTCATAAAAACATTATCGAAACAGAAGATTTCAAAAAGCTGGAAACCGAAAAGGTGATTGTCTACATCAATGCAGATTTTCCACGAAATAAGAAAAATCAGCTTTCTCCCGAACTGAAAAAAGAAAACGCTTTACTTGCGGATCATTATAATTCAAAAGGCCTGTTTCCTTACACCCTTTTATTGAATTCTGAAGGAAAAATACTGAAAAGCTGGGAAGGTCTTCCTTCGGAAAATGCATTGGCTTTCAGTAAAGAGATAAGAAGTATCAAAGAAAATCAAAAATAAAAGGTATGTTAAGAGAATTCAAAAGACCTCAAAAATTAATGGGGAACGCTTTTGAAATTACCGCTGTAAGCGATGATAAAAATTCTGCGAATCAGCATATTGATGCAGCAATTGACGAAATCAGGAGAATTGAAAAGCTTCTGACGACATTCAGTGAGGAAAGCCAAACCAATCTCATCAACAGAAATGCAGGAATCAAGCCTGTAAAAGTAGATTGGGAAATTTTTGATCTCATTGAAAGAAGTCTAACAATCAGCAGAATAACGGACGGATATTTTGATATTTCCTATGGTGGAATCGATAAAAGTTTCTGGAATTTCGACAGGGAAATGAAAGAGCTTCCCAATCCTGAACTGATTAAAGACCATCTGAAACTGGTTAATTATCAGAACATTATTCTTGACCGCGAAAACCAAACCATTTTCCTTAAAGAAAAAGGAATGCGAATTGGTTTCGGAGGAATCGGAAAGGGCTATGCCGCGGAAAAGGCAAAAAAACTTCTTCAGAAAAGAGGTGTTTTATCGGGAATTGTAAACGCTTCTGGTGATTTGACGACTTGGGGAAATCAGGCAGACGGAAAACCATGGACTGTTGGAATTGCTGATCCCAATAATGTAAAACAACCATTCTCTTACATGAACATCACAGATATGGCCATTGCAACTTCCGGAAATTATGAAAAATTTGTCGTCATAGGCGGCAAAAAATATTCTCATACCATCAATCCGAAAACGGGAATGCCTGTTTCTGGTGTAAAAAGTGTTACGATCTTTTGTCCGAATGCTGAGATTGCCGATGCCATGGCAACTCCGGTAAGCATTATGGGGATTGATTCTGCCCTCAATATGGTGAATCAGATCAATCATCTGGAATGCATCATCATCGATGATCAGGACAGAATTTATTCATCTCAAAACATTAATTTAAAATGAAATGTTTCTGTCAATATAATGGAATGAAGAATCTCAACTCATAGCCGAGACTCCACCTATCCCGGAATGACAGAATAATTTCATCAAAAAAAGAAATCAAAATGAAAAATTTCATAAAAATAACAGCAGGAATTTCCCTGCTAATCACAATTGTTTCCCTGCAATCCTGCACCACTGTAAAAGAATATGAAAAAAACAAACTGAACGATGCAGAAATGGTTCTTGGAAACAGAACGATCGAAAAAACCGAACTGAGCTTCCAATCCTACAGGGAAGGTTCTTCAGGAGCCAATGCCGGAAAAGTGGGAGGCGGTTGCGGATGTAATTAAGAGAGTAATTGTAAAATTTAATTGTGATTTAAAATGAAAAAATTGATAATAAGTATCTTCGCTCTTTTCGGAATTTTCAATGCAAAAGCGCAGGAAAATGCTAGCAACGAGCAACCGAAAAAACTAACTCTTGATGAAGCCAATTTGGTTTCCAGCTATTACAAACAGGATGGAAACAATTCAGCGGTCACAGGAGGAATCGGAACAGAGAAGCTTACAGATATTTCCAATACGATTGATGTAACAATGGTAAAATATGATAAAAAAGACCGGAAAAATAAATTAGGGTTCAGTGTCGGAATCGATCATTACACATCGGCATCTTCCGATATGATAGACCTGAAAGCCAATTCATCCGCTTCTCACGCAGACAACAGAATTTATCCTGCATTAAGCTGGAGCCGTGAGAATACCGAAAAAGGAACGACTTTAATGGCAGGTGTTTCTACCTCTTTTGAATTTGATTATGCATCTTACGGTGCAAACATCGGGTTTTCACAAAAAACCAAGAATAAAATGGGAGAGTTTACCGCAAAATTCCAGGCTTATCTGGATCAGGTAAAACTGATTGCCCCGATTGAGCTCAGAACAAACGGAAGCACAGGAGGTGAACACGAGAACTACGGCACAAGCGGAAGAAATACTTATGCACTGTCGCTTTCTTATTCGCAAATCATCAATCAGAACTTTCAGGTTGAATTTTTGGCGGACGGCGTTCAGCAGACAGGATATTTAAGTTTGCCTTTCCACAGAGTTTATTTCAATGATAGCTCAGTTCATCAGGAAGCTTTGCCCGATAAACGGTTCAAAATTCCTTTAGGAGTAAGAGCAAATTACTTCCTTGGGGATAAAGTGATTCTAAGAGCCTATTATCGTTATTATACCGACGATTGGGGACTAAAATCAAATACAATTAGCCTGGAAACCCCCTTGAAGATCTCACCTTTTGTTTCGGTGAGTCCGTTTTACAGATATTATTCTCAGACTGCAGCTAAATATTTTGCGCCTTATCAACTGCATACGGCATTTGATGATTTTTATACAAGCAATTATGATCTTTCAAAATTCGACAGCCATTTTTATGGAGCAGGAATCCGATTCAGTCCTAAAAATGGTTTATTTGGTATCGAAAGACTGAATATGTTGGAAATCAGATACGGTCATTATACCAAATCTATAGGGATGAAATCTGATATCATTTCACTAAATTTAAGATTTAAATGATAGATTATGAGATTACTAACCATGATCCTGATTACTTTAACCTGTTCAGACATTTGTTTCGGACAGGTTATATATGATTCAGTTAAACTAAAAAATTCGAATTTCGGTAAGTATGATGACAAGGTTTATCAGCCCACTTATAAAAAACTCATTATCCCAACTGTTTTTATTGCCTATGGTATTGTGAGTTTAAGTTCCGATGACCTTAAAAACCTGAATAGATCTACTCAGTATGAAATCGGTGAACATCAACCCAAACATATCAAGCTGGATAATTATACGCAATATTTACCGGTAGTAATGGTGTATGGATATAATCTTGCAGGAATTAAAGGAAAGCACAATCTTAAAGAGAGAACCATTATTTATGGTACATCTCAGCTTATTTCTGCTGCTTTTGTGCTCCCTTTAAAACATGTGGTAAAAGAAGAGCGGCCTGACATGTCTAATCATCTTTCCTTCCCTTCCGGTCATACAGCGGCAGCTTTTTCCTCTGCACAATTTTTATTCAGAGAATATAAGGATGAACATTTTTGGCTGGCAATTACCGGGTATCCCGTTGCTATTTTTACGGGGATTTACAGGACATTAAATGATAAACACTGGGTAGGAGATGTAGTGGCAGGAGCAGGATTTGGTATTTTAAGTACAGAATTGGCTTACTGGTTATTTCCGACTGTAAATAAGCTGTTTAATAAGAAAGAATCAAAAAATATAACTTTAATATATCCCGTTCTTGAACCTAAAAATTTTGGAGCTGGGCTTGTTTTAAATTTTTAATATGCATCACCAATTAGAAAAACATTATGTAAATAGAATTGGCTGGCTTCGTGCAGCCGTTTTAGGTGCTAATGACGGTTTGTTGTCTACTACAAGTATTGTCATTGGTGTTGCGGCCGCACAACCGGATCGCAATACTATTGTGCTTGCAGCTTTAGCGGGGATGATTGCCGGAGCAATGTCTATGGCTGCCGGTGAGTATGTTTCAGTCAGTTCACAAGAAGATACTGAAAAAGCGGATTTATTGCGTGAGAAAAGAGAACTGGAAGAAATACCTGAAGTAGAGCTGAAAGAATTGGCGAAAATCTATGAGAGAAGGGGAGTCAGTAAAAAGACTGCACTACAGGTTGCTACTGAGCTTACCGAACATGATGCGTTAGCTGCTCATGCTCATGATGAATTAGGTATTAATGAAATTACCCAGGCAAAACCATTAATTGCAGCTGTTGCATCATTTGGATCATTCGCATTGGGTGCTTTGCTACCTTTTATGGTTTCTTTTTTAGCACCTATTAAGGAAATGGTATACTTTCAATATGGATTCTCTATTATTTTTTTAATGATTTTGGGAGCAATTTCTGCAAAAACAGGAGGTTCTCATATTGGGATTGCTATACTGAGAATTTGTTTCTGGGGAACGGTCGCCATGGGAATAACCGCTTTAGTAGGATATGTATTTGGAGTGAATGTCAATTAAAATATAATGTGAGTTATATAGATTTTGTTGATGTCAGATAAATGCTAATTTATCTACGTATTTGATCTAATTCGAAGTGTATTTTATAATAAGTTTAGTTGGCCATTCATATCAACCTTGTTTAATTAAACAAGGTTGATATTTTTTTGATTTTAATTTCTTTATAATATCAGATAACAATTTTATGGAAGTCCCAATATTAAAGATAATATTCGGATAAAATCAGGAAAAGAGTAAATGAATTTAGCCTAAGTAATATTATATTTTATAAATGAAAAGATATAACTCACCAATACTGTGTTAAGATTACTTAATAGCAAATGATAATGCTTCATTAATAAAAATTGGTGATTTGAGTCAACATGTTAATATTGAGTAACAGTAATATTTTACTGTAAATATCAATTTTTAGCAAAATATTTATTTCTAAAAAATAAATCTCTTCGTAACTACGAAAAACTAGTGATTTTATATGATTTCTGTTGTCCAATTTTACATCACCAACAATCATAAAAATCACCATTATGAATATTGAAAGAACAGAGTTTATAGCCTGGATGGAGAGAATCATGGAAAGATTTGATCTTCTGAAAGAGCAAATGCTTAAGAACCAATCCAGATTTATAGAAATAGACGGGGAACAGCTTCTGGATAACCAGGATGTTTTACAGCTTTTAAAGATAAGTTCCCGATCATTACAGCGGTACCGGACTGATAAAAAGCTGCCATACTATACCATCAGCGGAAAGCTGTATTATAAGCTTTCTGATGTCCATCAACTCATCCGAGAGTGTTTAAACTCTTGATAGAAAAAGACATCAACAGCCAAATCATTCATCACCATTCCACCCTTGTAGAGCCTCTTAATTGAGCCTATACCTTCGTTCTATTAAATGAAATACAATGGAAAATGAATTGATAAACGCTCAGGAATCCGATGAACTCAAACCATCAACAGACACACTCCTTGTCCTGAACATTCATACCAATCAGGTTGAGATGGTCAAAGGTGTAGATAAAGACGGAAACCTTCAAAAAGTTCCTCCACAAGAAAAAAAGGATAATGATCAGCTTATCAACGTTGATAAACACGGAGATATTTTCTCCAACTTCTTTTCAAACTTTTACCGGCAGCTCAAAAATCCCACGCATTTCAACTTTTTCAAGGTATCGGAATACGATGCTGTTAATACCGCTAAGGATCTTCAGAAATATGTCGATCAGGCATCACCTGAAGAAAAAGAAAAGCTGAAAGACTACGAAGTTTTACCTCAACACAACAACAATCCAAAAAATCAAAATACAATGGACAACAACACAGACAATCAGGAGTACCGTTTTCAGCCGGAACAGATCGACTGGAAAACGATGGAAAAATTCGGACTTAATCAGGAAAAGCTTGAAAAAATGAATGCGATGGATTCATTACTCAGAGGTTTTAAAACCAATACATTAATCCCCATTACCATTAATCTGGGAACGGCAGTGAGCAAAATGGATGTTCGATTATCCCTTCAAACAGGAGATACGGGACAGGTTGCCGTTCACCTGCATGGAATCCGAAAAGAGCCCAGTCTCAATAATAAATTTCTGGGTCATCAGTTCACGGATGAAGACAAGAAGAATCTTAAGGAAACCGGGAATATGGGCAGAGTAGTAGATCTGGTCAATCCTAAGACGGATGAAATTATTCCATCTGTCATCAGCCGTGACCGACTCACCAATGAACTCGTAGCTTATCGAGCGGAGTACATGAAAATCCCTGATGAAATCAAAGGAATTAGGCTTGATGAACATCAGAAACAAACCCTGCTGGAAGGAGGACCATTGTATCTTGAAGGGATGACTTCAAAAAAAGGAGAGCCTTTCAATGCCACCGTACAATTCAATGCGGATAAGCGTTATGTGGAATTTCTGTTCAATAATAATCAGAATCAACAACAAAGTCAACAGCACCATCATAACCAACAGCAAACTCAAACTACGGATCAAGAAGCACCCAAAGTATTCAGAGGAAAAGAATTGGACGATTCACAATATGAAAAATTCAAAGCCGGGCAAACCGTTTACGTTGATGGTCTTACCGATGCTAAAGGTAAAGCCTATCAAGGTTATATTACCTTCAACAAAGAAACTTTCAAAACCGACTTTTCATTCACCAATCCTAATAAACTTAAAGAAGAGGCAAAGCCTACAGAAGATCATAAAACCCAAACTGCGGTCAACACGCAGGGTAAAACCAATGAAGCTACTAAGAATGTGAAGGAGCCTTTAGAATCAAAACAGCAGCAGCCTGCCAATAAACAGCAGGAAGACCAGCAAAAAAAGGTTAGAAAACCAAGAAGGCAAAAACTATAATAATCATCTAAATCCATCATATGAAAGCAATCATCGCAGAAAAACCGAGTGTCGCAAGAGAAATAGCACAATTATTAGGAGCCCATGAAAAGAAAGATGGTTATTTATCCGGGAACGGATATTGTATCACCTGGGCATTAGGACATCTGATCGCATTGGGAATGCCGGAAGATTATGGTATAAGAGGCTTTAACAAAGCCTCTTTGCCTATCTTTCCGAATCCTTTTATTCTAACTCCTAAAAAACTAAAGAAAGCAAAAGGTGATGAGCCTGATCCTTCGGCTTTAAAACAACTCAACACCATAAAACAAGTCATCAATCAATGCAGCAGTATCATTGTCGCAACAGATGCAGGAAGGGAAGGAGAGCTGATCTTCCGCTATATATATCACTACCTACAATGTGACAAACCCTTTGAAAGACTATGGATCAGTTCCCTTACCGAGAAGGCAATACAGGAAGGTTTTAAGAATCTTCAGCCAGGCGTTACCTTTGATGGTTTGTATCAAGCTGCTAAAGCCAGAAGCGAAGCGGACTGGCTGGTAGGAATTAATGCCACCCAGGCATTAACCATCGCAGGAAACCAAGATGTTTATTCATTAGGCAGGGTACAGACACCAACCCTTGCTCTCATCTGTCAACGGTTTCTTCAGCATCAAAACTTCACGAAGCAAAAATACTTTCAAATCCAGCTGAGCCATAGAAAAGAATATACAGACTTTACCAGCCTCTCACTATTACAATGGGAAGAAAAAAAGCAGGCAGAACAAATCCAAAAATCAATAGAGCGGGAGGGAAAAGCTGTTGTAGAAGATGTATCCATTACAACAGTGCAGGAACAGTCTCCGTTACTTTTCGACCTCACAGAATTACAGAAAGAAGCCAACAGAAAGTTGGGACTTTCTGCCGATGAGGTTTTACAAACAGCCCAAACCCTCTATGAGAAACAGTTCATCACTTATCCAAGAACCGGCAGCAAGTATATTCCTGAAGATTTATGGACAGAGATTCCTGAACTGGTCAGAATTCTTAATGCAACCGATCAATTTAAATCAGCCATAACCCATTTAAAATTCGGAAACTTCAACAAACGGATCGTCAATGATCTAAAAGTTACCGACCATCACGGATTACTCATAACCAACAAAACACCTTCCGCACTTAGCGCTACGGAAAAAGCCATTTATGATACGATTGCTTACCGTTTATTGGAATCCTTATCCCATGCCTGTATAAAACAAGTCACCCAAATCCAGATAAAAGTACATCATTATGAATTCCAGATCAAAGGCTCTACAATCCTAGAGAAAGGCTGGCGAGCCATCAAAGGAATTCTGTCTGACAATGAAAATTCCAATAATAAAAATGAAGTCCTTACTGAACTTCCGGAATTCAAAATCGGAGATGAATTGAAGATCTCAAAAACCGAATTACTTGAAAAAACTACCCAGCCTCCCAAACTGTTTACAGAAGCTGATCTCTTATCAGCCATGGAAAATGTTGGCCGATCTATTGAAAGCAAAGAAGAACAGAAAGCTTTATCCAATATCGGCATCGGAACTCCAGCCACCAGAGCTTCCATTATCGAAACCCTGCTTAGCAGAGACTATATCATCAGGAAAAGCAAAACCTTGCATCCTACAGATAAAGGTTTACAGGTTTACAATCTTGTCAAAGACAAAAAAATAGCCAATGTCCAAATGACCGCAGAATGGGAAATAGCTCTGGATAGAATTGAAAAAGGTGAACTCAATAAAACCCAATTCATGAACGACATCCAAGCCTACACAGCAGAAATCACCAACGAACTCTTATCACTTCATATTCCCCAAGAAAATGTTCCCCAACTAAAATGTCCCAAATGCCAACAAAATCATCTTATCATCAAAGACAAAATTGTAAAATGCCCAGATGAACAATGCGGCTGGATTCTCTTCAGAATGATATGCGGAGTTCAACTCAGTATTAAAGATCTTACTTTATTATTAACTCAAAACAAAACATCATTAATCAAAGATATGAAAAGCAAGAACGGTAAAAAGTTTGATGCTTTCATCATTCTTAAAAATGATTTCAGTACATCATTTGAATTTGGAAATAAGAATTAATTTCAAAAAAATAATAATTTAAAGAAGCAGCCAATGAGCTGCTTCTACATTTTACATTTTATCCAAGTCTAATCCCCTTTTTCGTGTTCGTGAGGTTTTAGTTTTGGATGCTTTGGTTGATTGGGAGGGTTTACCCTTCTTCTTCTGTCAGGTTCTCCATCTGGTTTTTTAGGCTTGGGCCCTGGTTTGATTGCTTCGATTGTATTCATAGTACAAATAAAGATTAATTAATAATTATTTTGATATCAAAACAGATTAATACCAGATCAAAAGTAAATTTTTGGTCACCATTTTCATTACGGAAAGCCGTAACCGTTGGTTTCAGAAAGGGTGGGCAACGTATTTTGAGACGATCAATTTTGATTGCAATTACCTCCTTCTCGGTGCACTCCTTGTATGCGGTCTAACATAAGTTCCATCTTTTCGCGTATAACCTTTAACATGTACTGAACTGCCTGAATTTGATTGAGAACTATAATTCGAGGATGATCTTACTGGTGAAGAATAATACGATGAGGTTTTAGAATAGCCAATATAAGCTGTGTAGCTGGGTTTATAAGCCCATCCGTAATAATTTCCCCATTTAAGTTTGCTGTAATTTTTCTTACCAGCTTTTGAAGACAAGAAAACTTCCGTATCTTTAGGAATAATGGTAACTGATCTACTGCTGTCACTGCTGTAGTAAAGAGGTGTATCTTCCTGAAGTCTAACAGTGTAATAGTTTGTACACGAAATAACAGAGAGAAGTAATACCAGATAAAGAAATGATTTTTTCATTGTAGTTAATTTTATATATGCAAATCTAAATGAAGTTTAAAGGAACTAATTACGGTTTTCCGTAGTCTCAAAATTTTACGTAAGGAATATTTAAAGTATTGATTAACAAATAAAAAAGAATAAAATTATGTTAGACTCACTAAATATTTGCTACCTTACATTATCTCTTAAAGATTAAAACTAATGGCAATTGAAAAATCTACAGGTTATACTGAAACAGAAAGAATATTGGCAAAACTATGTGATGCTACTTTCTTAAAACTATGGTCTTATCCAAATCCTTACAAAGAAGATACAAAGGAATTATGCGATTTAATGGCTGTCTTTGACAATAAGATTTTTTTATTTTTTGATCGTGAAAGTAGGAAATTCGATAATTTGGAGGGTGATATTGATGTGCAATGGAAACGCTGGCACAAAAATGTAATTGAGAACCAAATAAGAACAGCGGAAGGAGCAAGAAGATATGTACTTGAAAATCCCGATAAAATATATTTGGATAGTAAAAAAACAACACCTTTTCCGATACTCATACCTCATGAAAATTTAACTATATACAGTATTATTATTGCTCATGGAGCAGCGGAAGCTTGTTTGCGGCATTCAACCGAAAATATTAACGGAAGTCTTGCTGTAACTTACAGTAAAATGGAAAGATTAGGACTTGATATACCTTTTCTTGTGGAGCTCGACAGTAATAAGCCTATTCATATTTTTGATACTTTTAATTTAGAAATCATTCTTAAAGAATTAGATACTGTATACGATTTTTCTGAATATCTTTCAGAGAAAGAGAAGGCTTTAAAACACTACGATAGTATCATTTATTGTGGAGAAGAAGACCTGTTAGCTAATTACTTTCAAAACTTTGATTCGGTAAAGCAAAAACATTTTGTTGGAGTTATAGATGAGAAAGCAACCAGTATTATGATTTCGGAAGGTGCGTGGAACTCCTTTGAAAATTCAGCTTTGTACAAAAAGAGAAAAGAAGCAAATAAAACATCTGAGCTGTGGGATAATTTACTTCAATATACTACTCAAAATGCCTTAGATCAAACTCTTAAAGGAAATAGTAACATCTTTAAAGGTGAAAGCGCTATTTGTGAAATGGCCAAAGAACCTAGATTTTTTAGAAGAACATTGTCTGATCTTATGACACGAGCTATAGAGGGATTTCCTGGAGATGGTACAACGCTTATGCGTAATTTATCTATTATGCCATCCTTTTATAAAGATAAAGTTTATGTCTTTTTACAATTACACGATCCCAGAAATAGAGATTACGATAATGAATATAGACCTAAAAGACAAGCGCTGCTTGAAATTGCATGTGGTGTTACAAAAAACAAATTTCCTAAATATGAAAAAATAATAGGGATTGCTATTGACGCTCCTAAATTTACTCAAACCAATTCTGAGGATTTCATCCTACTTAACGCAAAGGATTGGTCCGAAGACGATATTTTGTATTATTCGGATGCAAATAAAAACATTAATTTCTTAGAAACTAAAAAAATGGTTCGGGAAACATTAACTGTTAGGGATTTTCCAATTAACAATAATTTGAGCCGTTATAAAAAAATTGGTAGAAATGACCGATGTCCTTGCGGCTCTGGAAAAAAGTATAAGAAATGCTGTATTGGTCTCAAGAAGTAATATCGTTGGTCTATAATCATTTATACAGAGATGGGTTTTATTAAACACTTATCTATTAAGCATATAATTTTATCTTCCTAATAAGAAACCGTTTGCAACTTTTGTTAGGGGCTTATTATTAGCCTATTAATGTTTTTAGTACGTTTATTAGCTTTTCTCTTTCCCCACTTCCCGCCGTCGAAAACCTTACCAAAGGAATTCTATACTTCTCCAGGATCTCATTTTTCATGATATCTCTTTCGGCTTGTCGGCTTTCCAGTTTATGGTATTCATACCCATCGACTTCTATGGCTAATACAGGGTTTTTCCCCAGCTTATTATAGATCAGAAAATCAAGGTGTGTAGCATGATGTCTGGCATAACGTTCTTCTTCAGGACTTAATCTGGAAAAATCTAACAGTAAATTTCTTAAGGGATGATGAAGAATAACACCATATTTAGAAAATTGATCGTCGGACAAAACTTCCCCGATTAATAAATACATTAGATTCTCACTGTCGAAAACAGATTTCTTTTTTTGATCCGATAAAAGAGCTCTTCTTTTTTCTTCATAGCCTTTGTACAGGTAATCAAAAATGGAATGTACCTCACTGTTGATAACCTTGAAATTATTGTAATCAATATAACGGATCAGATCTGAGATATTCGTGTCATTGTCATTTTCATTTCCGTTCACCAATAGAATCAGCTGATCTTTGGCTCTGGAAATGGCTACATTCAGACGGTTCGGATTGTCGGTGAATTCTGAGATTTCGTTGTCTACTGTAGACAGAATGATCACATCATTTTCTCTTCCCTGAAACTTATCCACCGTATCGGCTTTGATATCTGTTCCTTGAAATACACTCTGTAGCGCTAAGGTCTGATTACGGTAAGGCGTTACAATTCCCAGATTCACACCCTCCAGCTTTTGTTGTGGAATGATTTCCTTAATAATCACATCAATCTGCCGCTGATTCTCTCTTTGTCGGGCATGATTGCCTTCAGTTGTTTTGTAGACTAATAAAGGTTCTCTTTCTACCTGTCCTTCAGAAAGAATAATCAACTGATCATTGTAAAACTTACGGTTACAAAAATCAATGATTTTAGGATGGCAGCGATAATGTTCCTTTAAAAGTGTTTTAGGCACTTTTGGAAATACTTCTGTTACGGAAGAAAGCAGGCTGTGATTGGAATAACGATAAGGTTCCGGAATATTATAGTTCTTGAAAATCTGATTTGTGTTTTCTGCGGTTTCGGAATCTACGACATTGGGAAGCTGTTTTAAATCTCCTACAATAACTGCTTGTTTTGCGCAGGATAATGCGAGTACACCTGTTGCAAGGTCCACCTGTGAAGATTCGTCAACAATTACATAATCGTAGACTACATTTTCAGCAAGGCTTCTCCTTAAAGAGTAGGTTGTACTCATAATGACAGGATAATCTTTAATAAATTCTTCTGATTTAAAACGGAGATCCCATTCAGTATATTCTGAACGTTCTTGTTCTTTATATTTTTGGTAGAGTTTGTTTTTAAACAGTTGTATTGATCCTTCAGTATATTCTTTCATCTTATCATTGAAGGAAAAATGCTGTAATGTATTTTGTAGCTCCTGCTTTCTGAGAGTAAGCTCTGAAATTTTTACACCGTAATATTTTGACTGAACAATCCTGATCATCTCTTCGTAAGATAGGGTATAGAAAATCTTATCTCTTACCCCATATAGAAATGGAAATATCAGTTTTCGCCACCAATAAAATCTCTTCCCTGTTTTCTCATACTCTTCCAATGTAATCCATAAAGAAAGCAGCTGATCTGAACTGACATTCTTTTTAAAACGGATTTCTGTTGCCAAAGCGATATCATCCGTAAAATGCTGATACTCTGTTTTGATCTTATCGATTTCCAGAGCAAGTAAAGCCAATTCATTCTTTAGTTCCAACTTTTCAGTAAGTTCAGCAAAAAGAAGGGGAGTAGAATGCATAAGAGATTGTTCCTCTTCTTCCTCTAATCTAAAATCTGATAGATCCGGTATTTCGGTCTGAGCATCGATAAATTCCTTTTTATTTTGGCTGCTTCCCAACAATGCCGCTATAAAAGAAACCCCATTGCTCTCCAGCTTCTCAAAAACATTTTTTGTCGCCGAATTATTACTTGAAACGACAGCCACACTCTGATTATTCATCACTGCATTGGCAATAATATTAAGAATGGTCTGGGTCTTACCTGTTCCGGGAGGACCTTCTATAACACTTAGCGGATTTGAAAACGCATTGTCAACTCCAGCTTTCTGGCTTAGATTAAAACCAAAAGGAAAGATTTCAATAGTAGAGGCGTGGTAATTCTTACTAGGTTCTTTCCCATTAAGATAATTGTAAAGAATTGAAGTCTCAGGAATAAAACGAATGCTCCCATAGCTATTGGCAAGAATATTATTGCCTTCCTCGGTCTTCAAACCAACACTTTCTGCAATCGCCTTTAGATAAGAAAAGATATTTCCAGCTCTCTCACTTTGAATAGCTGATCTTACGATTTTAATTCTACTTTGAGGATAAGAATACGTTTTCTCGCTGCTTTTATATTCCACAACACACTTATTGCCCTCCAAAGAATAAGATTCTATCTCATCAGTTCTGTCTTTACAATCAATGTAGATCGCTTCTTTTCTAAGGGAATGTGGTGTAGATTTTTGCATAGGTTCTTGGCTGGTTGCAAATATATTAATGTATTTTATTTTGGTATAAAACCATCTCCGAATCCTTTAAATTGTATGTGATTAATTTTATTTATAATATCTTGTGGTGGTACTTCGTTTTCTATAATTATAGTTTGTCTAATTTTTGTTTTAGATAAATATCTGTAGAAATCCATTGCTAAATTTAAATCAATACCTTCTCCGCTTGCATTGGGTTTCTTATATGTGACTAAAGGTGAATCTAATACAGGTACACCTATTTTGAAGGTATTATCTTCCATTATTTCATGTAAAGCAATTATATATACTGAATAATAAATAGCTCTATATCCTTTCCCATAGGTATTCCTAAAACTATTTCCTATTTCAAATTCAAATGATTCACTGCTGTAATTAACTGTTTTGTTTTCTCCAATTTCTTTCAGTATTTCAGACATCTTTTTGCAAAGCTTTTTTGTAATATCTGATGTGAGAGTTGGATAGTTACCTTTAGTTGCTGGAATTGATGATTCTAATTCTTTGATAGTTTGTGAAAAAGAATTGGTTTTGCTAATAATATCTTGAATTCCGATCAGTTGACTTTTTTTATTATTTAAATTTGTAAGAGTCTCAATTGTTTTGTCTAGTTCAACTCCAATTCCGTCTTGTAATTTTATTCTTAGCTGTTCAAGTTCGATGGTCGTTGATAATAGTTTTTTCTCAATATCTTTTTCTTCCTCACTAATTAATGTTTGTGAAGCTTTTAATTCTTTTAAAAGAGAAGTTATTTTTTGAATTTCCGACTCACAAGAAATAATAATTTGTTCAATGTCCAGTGTTTTAGTAGTGATTTCTTGTTTACAAGTTGGACATGATGCATCACCATTTTCGGACATAAATAGACCTGACTCTATTGTGGATTTTAGTCTTAATATATCACTATTATATTGTTGCTCTAGTATATATGATCTTTTTAGCAATTCTGTTATTTCGCTATGACGTTTATTGAAATCTACATATTCAATATTTTTATTTGTATAGTCAGTTTCAACAGACAAATAATCCTTTTTAATTCTGTTAAAATTAAGTGTGAAATTATTTAAAGAAACATTAATTCTTTCCAATTGACTTTCAATCTCATCACTGTTCAAATTAGAATCAATATTGGCATTATTGATAAATTCATGTAATAAATCAATCTTTCCTTTTCTCCTTTCTATTTCTTGGTTGGAGATTTTTTTTATAATACCACTGTCATCATTTCCTGTGAGAAAAAACCTTAAAGTATTTGATTCTTCAGTTTCTCGCGTGTAATGTGATACAATAGGAGATTCTTTTGTAATGATACGTTCTTCATCAATTAAAGCAAACTTGACAACATTTCTGTAAGATAAACTAATTGTGTCTCCCTTAGCATTTTTTCTTATCTTTTTATTGTCAATTTTGTTTAAGTTTAGAAAAAAACTATTTAAATTATCCTTAGTATTTGAATCTAACTTTCGTTTTAAAATTTCAGGTTCGGTATTTAACTTATTGATTTTAGAACGATATAGTTTATAAGAGTTATTATTTTTTATTTCAGTTTCAATTGTATAAGATTGGTCATCAGCTTCTAATTCAAGAAAAATATTAGAATAGCCTTTTATCTCTGGGATTGCTTTCAGCTTATCTGATGAGCCTAACATAAAATCAAGACAATCAAATATAAATGTCTTACCGGTATTAGATGGTCCGGAAATAACATTTAAACCATGTTTAAATTGAACAAAGGCGTCTTTTTTATTTTCGCCTGTCAAACGTAATTCTTTAAAGATATATCCAGCCATTATTTTAAAATTCCAATATTAAATTCTGTATTAGTTAAATTATCTCTGGTGCTAAAAATATTTCTTAATAATAGCTCGTCAGTAGATTCGTACTTACTAAAAAACCATTTCACACGAATTAGTAATTCTCGTGTGTATTGTTCAGATAATTTGTCTAGAAAAGGTGTAGAATCTTCAGTGGCTACATAGGTGATTCCATCAGAATCATAACTTATATCAACTAAATTTTTATAAAGTAAGAAATCCAAACTGTCTTTAATGAGATTTCTTTTTATAAATATCTCACTTTCTCTGTATGGTACAGGAGCGTGAATACTTTGAGTAGCATTATCAAAGTCGCCGGAGTGAATAACTATGTAATCAATGTAGATTAAACTTTGTAAATTGATTTTTTTTGGAAATGCTTCATTTAGTATAGAAAGCAATCTTAGACCTATTTCTAATTGATTGTTGAATGGATTACTTGGTGTCATCTTTCCATATTATTTTTTTGTCATTAACTAATTGGTGACAAATCCCCTTTCTATCATTTACAATGCTTACCGTTGTCAAAGGATTTGATGATAATTGTAGCGTTGAGGCTAACTGTTCAGAAGCTTTAATTCTCTTAAATGCATTTTCGTGTGTCTCCTCAACTGTATCAATAATTCCGTGATAAATCTCATTCTGAAAATCTTGAAACGTATTGATAGGTAAACTGTCTCTGTAGAAATTTCTTAGTTGTTCAGCATAATGAAAATTAATTCTAGTTCTGTTAAAGTGATTTTGATAATTAATATTTGATTTTAAGTCATTTATATTTTCATACTTGATCTTTGATTCGTCCCCATAAGAAAGAAATAACTGCTTAACGTATACTAATTCATTTGCTTTAATTTTGTCAATTGAGGCTTCATCAAGTTTTGGTCTGCTTGGAAGACCGCCGCCAAATCTTATGATATGATTAGGATGCTTTTTATGCTGATCTAAAATATCTTTAATATTAGTTTTCTTAAAGATTCTAAAATCAAAATTTTCAATATAATCTAAAAATGGGCCCTCCAGTTTAATATCTGAGTGTTTTGTAATTTTCTTTTCACAACTTTGCATCCAATTATCTTTAATTTTCTGTCTTAATAGATTTTCATCTGAGAGAAGTTTGGATAGAGAGGTACCGCAACCTTTAGGCGCTACGAAAAAGTAATTTTGCGGAATCGGATAATCTTTTTTAAAAGTATAGTATAATATTTTACCTATCTCAACATACACATCAGAAGGATGAAGCGAATGGTCATAATGTTTGCATTGAAAACAATCCCACTTGTAGTTTTTTACTGTTGAAGGTTCAATATATGCTATAACATCACGTCCATTGTCATTAGCACCGCCAATCCTTTCAATTTCAGCATAATCATCTTGAAGCACTTCTAAATACTCTTTTGTGAATAATTCCCATTCTTCTGGAGAAAAAATTTCAATTCGTTTGATAGGGACAATGTTTGCTCCGTTAGTAACTTCAAAGTGTGAAGTAAACTTGTTTTCTGACATTCTATTTGATGATTATTCTAGGTTACTCTTTGATTATTTTTTTTGACCATAAACAAATGTATTGACTTTTGCTTGCTTTTTGTTATGGTTTTCCGTAAAAACGGAAATTAATAATTATTCCGTAAAAAATAATCAGTATTTTCACGGAATAAAATTTAGTCTTTTATAAACATATATTGTACGTTTTTTTAAAACTAAAAATAACCCGAAAAAACTAGCCTGATATTTAGCTGAGATTTCACTCTTAAAATAAATCTCATTACTATAAATAAATATTTCAGGACAAATAAATTAAAATATAATTTTTTTTATATGAAGATCTGGAAATTCCCTTAGCGTTGTTTAGTATGTTTCATTTGAAAGATGTCTTGGTAGTTGTCTGTGACAGATGGTTGAATAATAAAAATTTAAAATGTATGGATACAATAAAATCAATTTTAATTAACCTTTCATTAGGTTCTACAATAGCTCTTTTAGGAAAACTACTTGTTTTAGTGAGTTTCGGTGTCGATGGTGAGTTACCGAAATAATCTGAAAGGATGAAAGTCTAAAGAATTAAAAGGGAAGCCTGGTTCGATGCCGGGACTCACCGCTTGAAAGAGGATGATAAAATCATCCTCTTTTTTATGAAAGTACTATTTTGTTGTGTTTCTGAAGATTTGTGATGCTAATTGATAAGGATCAGGAAAAATAAAATTCTTATCAATAAAATTTTCTTTGAGTTTTTTGATCACATACTTTCCGATGCTTTTATTGATATTAATACATTTAGAGAATCTATAGTTATCCTCATCAGGGTTATCTTTCCTGTATTGATCCATACAATTTTCCTCCAAAGATTTTATCGGATCATTGTTAAAAAGAAATACGCCCTCTTGATTTACTACATTTAAATTGTTATTTAATGAAAAAGGTATTAAATATTCATCATTTTCATCATTATCAGAAAAGTAAGCCATAGGATAAAGGAATAATCCATCAATCGAAGAGGCTTTTGTAATTACAGGTTTTCCATAAAGCATTCTAGTAGTGAGTTTCAATCTATTTGGGCTAAAAAACTTTTCCATATCACTCTTACTAATTCCATCCAGCTCTGCATTTCTTGACGTATTATCTTTTACTCTTGTTTCAAGATCAGATAAAACTTTATTCACAACTTTTCGTAAGCTTGAATCTACTAAATACTTTTCTTCCAGAATATAAACACTGAAATAATTGTCTATATCTAAATTTATATCATTGCTTAGATTTTCTGTCGCAAAAAATAATGCTGTATTGAGGCTATAGGTCCAGTCTAGAAGTGGTGTAGGAGATCCATAATGTTGTAAAAAGCTAAGTATTGCAATATCATTTTGAGGGAAAATACCATTAATTTTTAAAAATTTAGTAAGTAGATTATTGTTTTGAGTCCTTGCATTATTTACAAGTTCTTTATTGAAATCTTTATAATCAATATCCTTCCCTAAGTAATTATTTAAAATCCAATGTCGCTGCAATGAATTATATAACCTCCATTTTGATTCTTTAACTCCTCTGTATAAAACATGCTTTTCCTTTATCTCTTTATTATAGAATTCATCAAAATCCTTTTCGGTCTCTATATTTATTTGGTCAAAGTATTGCTCCTTTTGTAGTATTGATATATATTCACTCAAATTTTTTCCATCAAAATGTGGATTTCCCAAATGAGTAGCAATTACTGAAAGCATAGCTGAATTTATGTCATTTGAAATACTTTCTGGATTAACTTTACCATCTTCTTTGAATGTTATCTTTTTGTAATCTTCTATCAGATTTGAAAAAGTTAATTTTCCACCGTTATTTAACCATTCTTGGAAATACTTAAATTTGATATCTGCGTCCATATATAATTCTATTTTTTAAATACAAAATTATCATACCTAATAAATTTATCATTTTTCTATATTTACAAAAAGAACAAATATACAAGTAGTAAAATTTACAATATCATTTCAATTATTTACTAATTTTTTATCATAAAAACAGTTAACTGTGTATCTAAATTATGTAGTCTTTGTGATTAATCTACAAAGAACATCGAATTAAAATGATGTATTTTAATACTTGTACCATTTTTATATTTGTTGAGAATCGACAACTCGTTCTGACTGTTCAAAACTAGAATTTTTGAGAAGATATTTTCGACTAATTCACATATATTCCAGTAATAAGCTGTTGTAAAGTTTTTTTCATTTTTTTTGATATTTCTTTTTCCGACATGATATATTTCTTCAGCACTCTCAATAATTTTATCGGAAGAAGTTGAATAATCTAAGACAAATATTTCAGTTTCGTTTCCTAGACTAAATTGATGAGCAAGAGAATTTCTTAAATTTTTGAGTGAGTTTATAGTTTTACTATCTAAATCCGTAAAATTATTTAGAGCATTTTTAAAAGTATCACTGGTATTTTCTGATCCATTTTTGTGAAAAAAAAGATTTCCAATTAAGTCAATAATTATCAAATAATTTGTTAACGCTAAAAATTTGCTACTTACAAAGGTTCTATTTTCTATTTGTCTATCTAAAATATCAATACTATAATGCTGATCAATTTTCCCATTTTCTACATTTCTGTTTCCTAATTCTCTAGCACCTCGTATAGCTAGTGCAAGTGTAGAAATAATCTGACTGTCTTGTATATCTATATTTAGTAGATTATTTATAACTTCTTTTTCATTCATATCTCGATTATTATAAATTAGATTCTCTCCAACCTTTTTCTGAATTTGTTGAGGCAAAGTAGCTGATAGGAATATTTAAAAACTCTTTTAAGTACTTTATAGTTTCCTTAACTTTCTCGTTTTTCATGTATTTTATGTTCTCTTTGAACATTTTTTGATAAAATGAACTCCAGAAAATAGCGGCATCATCCATATTAATTTCTTTATTGGGTCCCACGATAGAAATACAATCAGATGTAGGAAAAATAGCTTCAGCTAAAGATTCATTTGTAGAAAGACAGGAGGACAGGAATAACCGTTTTCTATCAAGTTTATCACCTAAAATAATGCTGAGATCTTGAAAAGAAATATCATCTAGAGTTGTAGAGATTTTATCTGTACTTCCGTGGCAGGAAATATGTAGATATCTATAATTTGACTTTGCAAATTCATCTATAAAGTGTTCAAATTCTCTTTTTGTTCTAATATAAAAGTACTTGTGTTTAATGTTAGACATACTCAAAATCTGAGAAATAATTTCGCCCTCAAAGGAACCCCTTTTTTCATCCTCAAAATCTAAGCTTTCTAAAATAAACACATACGGGTCAGTTTTTTCAAATTCACTCATGTTTAAATTTTCAAATTGCTATTTAGTTTATCTCAAATATACAGAATTGATTTTAATGATAAGTTCGAAGTAAATGAAAAATCCTAACTATTAGTTAGGATTTTATCTATTTATATTTCCGAAAAAATCTTCTAAAGTTATTTGCTTTTTTTGGCAGATTTTAATCAAAGTTTTTAAAGACATATTGTAATCAGTCTTTGATGTTCCAAGTGCAATATTTTTTATTCTTCTAACAGTACTTTCCTCTACGCCGCATTTTGATGCAAAATCTCTCTGTGATTCCGCCTTTGAAATCCAGTTAAGATAAATGTATTTGCAAATGGCAATAATTACGTCTTTCTCGTCGTCCATTAGAGCAAATTAAAAGAAAGGGTAAAAAAATATTGCGGTTTTCTGTGCGCAATGAGAAAATATTGTTATATTTGTAAAATAGGTTACAGAAAATGTAACTTTGCGATACTTCAAAGAATAATAGAAGCTATTGCTTAGAGTCTCAAATTCGAAAACTGGTAATTTTTAACATACGAGATGATAAGCAGGAAGCTCACGACCTAGGCGTGGGCTCTCTTATCTGTATGTAAGGTATACCAGTACCCCGAATTGGATAATGTTGAGTCCCATGCCGTTTTTTCAATGCAGTTCGTTTTATCTCTAAACAAAAAATCTAAGCCCGCTTCCTAAAAATAGTATCAGACACGATACAATAGGAATGTACAACCTATTGCGGCTTTCAAAAGCTTACACGGGAACACGGATTTCATTCATATTAAATTCTTTCCGGTGCCCTAAAGGTCACTGATTACAGAACCTCACCAGTCCTTTTTCAAACCACAGGGCATCAGGAAAGTCTTTATCTAAAAAATGAATCAAAAAACTACTCAACTTAAAAATCAGAAGAAAGAAAAAAGCCCCTTCCCATGCAGTTTGGACACTTACGGGAAAGAGCGTAGTTCAGTAATTAATCTTTAGAAATTAAAAACCTTTACAAATCTATGAAAAATTCCTATTACAATATAGGGGGCATTTTCTTTGGGCTCATGTTTACCGCTGTAAGCATCAAGACAAACGCCCAGACACGCACCATTTCCGGTACCGTAACCTCATCAGGCAAACCTTTACAGGGAGTTATAATCTCCCAAGAGGGTAGTGACCAGGTAACGATGACCGGCAACAACGGAACCTATACTTTACAGGTTTCAGCAGAAAATACCATCCTATTGTTCAGACACCCTGATTATTCAGAAGAAAAATTCACACTCACTAATCAGACCGTCGTTAATATCAGCTTAGAACAAAAAGTAAAGGGAATCGAAGAAGTTATTCTCAACGCTGGCTACTATAAGGTTAAAGACAAAGAAAGAACCGGTAGTATCGCCAAAGTTTCAGCAAAAGATATAGAAAACCAGCCTGTCACCAATGTTTTATCAACCGTACAGGGAAGAATGGCAGGAGTCAGTATCACCCAGAATTCAGGAGTTCCGGGAGGTGGCTACAGTATCCAGATCCGGGGGCGTAATAGCCTGAGAACCTATGCCAACAGTGAAATTGATGGCAGCCAGCCCTTATACATAGTGGATGGTGTCCCCGTGGGAAGCGGAATGACTGCTGTTTACGGTGCCAATATTTTGTCAGATGCCAACCTGAATCCTCTAAGTAATATCAGCCCCAATGATATTGAAAGCATTGAAGTTTTAAAAGATGCAGATGCGACCGCAATCTACGGTTCAAGAGGGGCCAACGGAGTGGTACTCGTGACCACTAAACGGGCAAAGAAAGGTTCTTTAGGACTTTCCGTTAATACATCCTATGCGTTAAGCAGCAGCCTTTCCAATCTTACCATGATGAACACGGAGCAGTATCTGGGAATGCGCAGGCAGGCCTATGCGAATGATGGAATTTCAGTATATCCGGCCACTGCGTATGATATTAACGGTACATGGGATCAGAACCGTTATACCGATTGGTTCAGTACACTTCTCGGCAATACTTCGGTAACTTCCAATGTCCAGCTGTCTTTATCGGGAGGTGGGGAGAGAACCTCTTTTCTGGTAAGTTACGGACACAATGAGCAGACTACGGTCTTTGCCAAAGATTTCCGGTATAAAACCAATACCTTACTAGGCAACCTGTCACACCGCTCAGCAGACAACCGTCTTAATTTTACCATGTCAACACTCTTTTCAAAGCTGGAACATAATGTAATCAGCCTGGACAATACCGGCAGTGCTTTATTTCTGGCTCCCAATGCTCCGGCACTGTACGATTCACAGGGGAATATCAACTGGCAGAACAATACTTTTGATAATCCTTTGGCTGCCTATAACAGCACCTATTCCAACAACAATGTGCAGTTTATGAATAATTTCACGGCGGGTTACGAATTGTTGAAAAATGTACAGATCAAACTCAATGGAGGGATCAGTTATCAGACCTTTGATGAACTTTCCTTACAGCCCAGTACGATCTATAATCCGTCATTGGGTATAGGTCCTGCCAATTCCAGAGCGCTGCAGAGTAATAAAAGCAGGCTATCCTACACGTTGGAACCGCAATTGAACTGGACCTTCAAAAAAGGACGTCATCAGATAGATGTCCTGGCAGGGGGCACCTATCAGGCTGATCTGAATACTCAGGGTGCCATACAGGGGTATGGTTTTACCAGCAATGCATTTATTGAAAATATTGCGGCGGCTACTACCAAACTGATCTCGGACCAAATCAAAACGGAATATAAATATACAGCTGTCTTCGGAAGACTTAATTACCAGTTTGACCGCCGGTATATCATTAATATTACAGGGAGAAGAGACGGAAGCAGCCGTTTTGGAAGTAACCGTAAGTTTGCGAACTTCGGAGCGATAGGGGCTGCCTGGCTGTTTTCCAATGAAAGCTTTATGAAAGAACTATCCTGGCTTTCCTTTGGAAAGCTGAGGGGAAGTTATGGTTCTTCAGGAACCGATAATATTGGGAACTACCAGTATAACGATACGTTTATCACTTCTACTTTAGGGTATAATAATGTAACGGGATTGGTTCCTTCCAAATTGTTCAATCCTAATTTCAGTTGGGAAAAAACCGTCAAATTGGAAGCTGCACTGGAAATGGGATTCTTTAGGGATAGACTTAATATTACAGCATCCCATTACCGCAACCGCTCCTCGAACCAACTGGTAGGTTATCAGCTTCCTTCGGTAACTGGGTTTACTTCAGTGTTGGCCAATCTGGATGCTACCATTCAAAATACGGGGTGGGAATTTGAGATTGCGGGCCGTCCGTTTACCGGAGCTTTTAAATGGGAAACATCTGCCAATCTAAGCATTCCCAGGAATAAACTTCTGTCGTTCCCGGGGCTGGAAGGCTCTACCTATGCCAACTCTTATGCAATTGGGCAGCCTGTGAATATTGTCAAATTGTACCATCTGGAAGGTATTAACCCTCAGAGCGGTCAGTATATCTTTACGGATTACAATGGTGATGGTAAGATCAGTTCCCCTGATGACAGGCAGGTAATTAAAAATATAGGCGTAGAGTTTTTCGGTGGCTGGAGCAATAATTTCAGCTATAAAAACTGGTCGCTGTCACTGCTTGTCCAGTTCGTCAAACAGCAGAGCCGCAATTTTAATTATCAAATGTCATCCCCAGGACTGATGCGGAACCTTCCGGTAGAGGCCCTGAATGTCTGGTCACCTGATAATCCGAATGGATTGTATATGCCGTATCACGCTACCGCATCACCCCAGCACAGTTTATTTCAGATGAGTGATGCAACGGTGTCCGATGGGTCGTTTATCCGCTTGAAAAATATTCAGCTCAGCTACCGGATTCCTTTGCGGGGCAAACTCATCAAAGAAGCCAAGATTTATTTTCAAGGGCAGAACCTCTATACCTGGACCCGCTATTTCGGGCTGGACCCCGAGTTTTCATCTTTAGGATTCCTGCCGCCTCTTAAAACCTATTCCTTTGGCATGCAGATTAACTTTTAAAACTATGACAATGAAACTTTATCAACAATTCTATATCATAACAGGATTTGTAGTATTATCAAGTATGAGTTCCTGTGAAAAACTGATCGAGGTAGAACTGCCTTCCAATCAGATTGCTTCCGATCAGGTATTTGTGGATGTGCAGACGGCGGATGCTGTTTTGGCAGGACTATATTCAGGACTACGTGATAGCTCTCCGTTTGCGGGGGAACAGTCCGGTAGATTATTAGGGCTTTATACTGATGATCTGGACTTTTATTCCACTACAGCCACCAATGGACTTCCTGAGATTGCCCACAACCTTCAGAACGATTCCAACGCAAGTATTTATACGGATTGGTCAACTTCTTATAAGCAGGTGTATGTCGCCAATGCCATACTGGAAGGTATTGAAAAGTCAAAGTCCATTTCCCAGGCAGACCGCAACCGGATCAAAGGAGAGGCATTAATGGTCAGATCCATGCTGCTGTTATACCTTCAGCAGGTATATGGAGATATTCCTTATCCTACAACTACCGATTATCAGGTTAATCAGTCGATTTCAAAAACTGATAAGTCACAGGTGCTTATACAGCTCAGTGAAGATCTTAAAGAATCCATCAGCCTGCTTCAGGACAACTACAGAAATACGGAGAGGATTTATCCTAACCGTAAAATGGCGGAACTGCTATTGGCTAAAGTCTGTCTGCTAGAGGGAAAATGGTCAGAGGCAGAGCTTTTATACAAAGGTATCATTCAAAGTCCGCTGTACCAGTTTCAGAATGACATTACCAAGGTCTTCATTAAATCGGGAAGCCATATCCTCTGGCAGCTAAAGCCTAAAAATTCGGGGGACGGGACCAAAGAGTCCGGAATTTATTATTTTACCAATTCAGCACCTTCGATGACTGCGCTCAGTTCAGGGCTTGTCAATACCTTTTCTTCTGCAGATCTAAGAAAGCAGTATTGGATGGCTCCGGTAACTTTTAACGGAACAACCTGGTACAGGGCTGAGAAATACAAAAATAGGACTGCCAATACAACGGAATATTCAATTATTGCCCGCCTGGAGGAGGTGTATCTTCTTTTAGCCGAGGCTTTGGTACAGCAAAATAAAATAGATGAAGCCCTTTCGTACCTCAATAAAACCAGACAGAGGGCAGGAATACTGCCGTTAGCGATGCCTTTATCAAAGGAAGTTACACTCAATGAGATTGTCATGGAAAACCGTAGGGAGTTTTTTACAGAAATGGGAAATCGTTTTTTCGATCTTAAAAGAACAGGGAAGCTCGATACAGCTTTACAGGCGAAGCCCAACTGGAAGCCTTATCATAAGCTTTGGCCGATACCCCAGCAGGACATTTTATTGAACTCTAATTTAAAACCTCAGAATGAAGGCTATTAAGATTAAACCGTTTCTATGCGCCGTAATCACATTTATCTGGAGTAGCGGTTTGTTGGGGCAGTATAATATGGATTCCATCAAGCAGAGGTATGCTAAATTCTACACCATTGCCAACCTTAAAGTTGATGATGAAAACCAGTGGATTTCCTTTACTAAGATTTATAAAAAGAATACGGATACGACGGTCGTTGTCAAAGACGGTAAAAAGCAGGATCTTACGGATGCTTTTGTAGGTGTCTCTGAAAGCTGGTTTTTAAACGGTAACCGTTTCCTATGGTTAGGAAAAGATAGAGCGCAGCTTGTTAACCTTCGGTCCGGGCATAAGAAAGATTTTAAGGACGCCGGTGCCATAGAGGTTCTTCCTTCTCATGGTTACTATGCTGTTTTGTATAAAAACCGTCTTCTGGAAGTATTTGACAGCAAAGACAAACTTGTTGCTTCCGTTAACGATGTGGCACAGCTGGTAGGCAATAAAAAGAACCAGCTGTACATCCTTGTGAAGCAGAACAATGTCTTATCTGTTTGGTCACTGCAGTCTAAAACATTTAAAAAGGTGTATACTTCTAAGCAGGGTATAAAAAAAGTCATGCTGACGCCCTCACAAAGGTATCTGGCAGTTACAGAACAGGAGAAGTCTTCTGGCGGATTGCAGCTTGTATTACTCGACACCAAATCCCTGAAAGTTTCAAGAGTTGGCAATGGCTTTATGAAAGCAGATTATATCGAAGTTCGTGAGATCAATAACGGAGGTGCTTTTTTTCTGGATTGTAATACCCGTCCAAAACCTGCTCCAGGTACCCAGCCGGAAATAAAATATGGTACCGATCAGGATCTTTGGCTCTATAGAATGGGAGAGCAGTACCACGAATACTGGGTGTATAATGTAGAGTCAGAACAGTTGGAAAAGATCAATCGCAACGGTATGTTTATGGCGGCTATGGACCATGACAGGTATTTTCTAAGCTTTGACCGGAAGGAGAGGAATGCGTATGTCAGTTCGGTTTCCTGGTTTGACATTTATTTATATGACCGTGTTGGTAAAACATCAAAAAAGATACTCACACAAACTTCAAACCTGGTAGTCAGCCGGGAAGGAGGGTTTATCATAGGCTTCAATGAAGAGAAAAAACGATGGATTCTGTATCATACGTTATCATCGAAAGAAAAAACGATTGGAAATGAAGAAATCCAAAGGCCTGTATTCAGTCACGATAACCGGTATGTTTTTTTTGAAAGCCGAAGCGGTCTTTACCGGTTTGATCTGCATGCGGAAAACCTGGCGCCAATAGCTGTCACAGAAAATAAAAAAGTAAGCATTGTCAATGTCAAAGAAGAGGCTATCTATGGAACATTAGGTGCGGATTTTCGAATCCGTAGTGTTGACACAAATAATCCCATTATCTTTGAGCAGTATGATCCAAACAGCAATGAAACATCATATGCTCAGTGGTTCCACAGTACAATAAAGGTGCTGCTTCCGGCTACTAAAAACAGGGTTAGCGATTTCAAAATCAATCCCGGGAGTCATACGGTTATCAGTCTGGAAGAAAATTTCAACAGTCCTCAGGCAATTTATCAATATCACGGCGGTCAAAAGAAAAAAGTGTATCAAAGCAACAGGCATGATCAGGAGATCATTATGGCTAGGCAGGAAGTACTTTCATACAAGAATAGTTTAGGAATACCCATTAAAGGTGTATTGTACTATCCGCTTAACTTTGATGTCCGAGAGAAGTATCCATTAGTTCTGTCGATCTATGAAGTCCAGAATAAAAGTGCATCGGTGTATCCTTTTCCTTTTTTTTCAGGAATAGGGATTAACATCCGGTCATTAATTGATAATGGCTATTTTGTTTTTCTTCCCGATGTGGTTTTGGACAGTCGCGGACCTGGATTTTCAGCGTTGGATTGTGTGCATTCAGGACTGGATGCCCTGAAAGGAAATAACAATATTGACAGCAATAGAGTGGGACTAATGGGACATTCTTTTGGCGGGTTCAGCACCAGTTTCATAGCAACCCATTCCCATCGTTTTGCGGCCTATATATCAGGAGCAGCAGTTACGGATCTGGTGAAATTTTATTTTTCCTTCAGTCAGGAAAGAAAGCTTCCCAATTATCCCCGCTTTGAAAACGGACAGTTTGATATGAAGGGGCCGTTTTCTAAGAACAAAATGCTTTACTATGATAACAGTCCTATTGCCAATGTAGAGAAAATTAATAAGCCGATCATGCTCTGGACAGGGCTGAAAGATGGAAATGTCCCTTATACTCATACAGAAGAATTGTATACCGGCTTACTGCGGAATCAAAAAAAGGCGGTAATACTATATTACAAAGATCAGGATCATGATCTGGCAAAAAACAGTACTGAGAGCATGGACCTGCATTTAAGAATCCTGGAGTGGTGGGATTACTTTCTGAAAGATAAAAAAGATATTCCCTGGATTGATAAAGAAATGAAAAAGGATGCCCTGTAAGGCATCCTCTTCTTTTACTGTGGAATTTCTCTGAGAACATTGTCGCAGAAGGTTTCTGAGACCTGTTCTTTCAGCTGAGTGCCGTCTGACAGCTCACAGATAGGTCCTGTAGGAATGTCGCTACAATTTTTACCTGCTTGTTCACACGTGAAATTTCCATTACCATCCGGAACCATATGGTATCCCGGTACAATCGCTTTGTTGGTCTGATTTACCATCTTTGTGGCAAATGCGGTTCCTGTTCCTAGTACCACTAGTAAAGCAGGGAAAAGGATCTTTTTCATAACATGAAATATTTAGTGTTGCCTACTCTGTTGATCGGTTTTCGGCTTCCCCGATTTGATATATTGAGATAATGCTTTTGTTATTTTGTATTGGGTGAGCTGATTATTGTGGAGGGCGTACAGATATTTGTCCGTGACAATGATGTCATTGAGTGTATGATCATCTTTTTTAAAAATATAGATGCTGCCTACATAACTTTTGTTATCAATGTCATATACATCCAGTACATCTGATTTCTTCCATGCTTTTCTAGATTCGTGCCTGCCCATCAGACTGGATTGAACAAAAAGCAGATTTCTATACACAACAGATCTGATATTGACCTTCAGGGCAGGTGCTGTCATCTTGTAAGTGCCGTCAGAGAGCTTCGTTGTTTTGATTTGGGCAGTTTTTACAGTATCTATCGTCTTAAGTAATTGCTGCACCTGCATACTGCTGTTCATGACAATCACCTGATTTCTGTAAGTATAGGTATATAGCAGTTTTTTTGTATGCTGTTCATAAGCCATGCTTCCGTCAACGTCGAACAGGCCGTCGGTCTGTTTCTGTAAAACGGTTGTTTTTAGTTGTAATTTCTCAGGACTGTCAATATCAAGAAGCCCTAGAACTAAATGGTTGCTCGGACGTATCTGTGTCCTGATGGCAAAACGGGAAGAGTCGATAACCCTGAGATCATTAAAATAAGCGTCTTTATAACTTATTCTTGTAGTAGATTCAGTCCCAAGCCTGCCTTTAAACAGGATGGGTACCGATCCGTCATAGATATAGAAATGTCCGTCTGATACTATTTGCCTGATGTTTTTATAAGGATGATCGGTTTCTATTCGGGCAGAGGTAGAGGCTGTCCGACGCATCGAAGAGTCAACTGTGAGAAGCTGTTGCGGATATTTCTGGTTAGACAAATAAATGTTATGATCATCAAACCCTGCAAAATAATAAAAATCATTGTCCAGCTGTAGTGATTGATGCTCGATGACAGGGTGCTTGATAAACCGCCTTGTAAAATTATTTTCCTTTTTAATAACATGCTCAGAGGAAAGAAACAAACCTATCATTACTATAATGCTTACTACGATTGATGTTACTATTGTTAAAGCGGTTTTTGATGTCCGAACATGAATTTTCTTTTCTATTAAGAATAAGGCAATAATTGCAAGTAATACACACACTGCATTAAAAATTAAATGCTCAGTCCAACCTAGTTTTTCCAGAATTCCTCCACAGGAACAGGGAACAAAGTCACTATAGTTGAGAATGATGAAAATATAGGATGTAAATGCTGACATCAAAATCAGTGAGAGGTATAGGCCTGCGCGTCTGCAAAGGGGTACCAACAGTAAAATAGAAGCAACCCATTCTATAATAATGACGCTATATGAGACAAAACCTGCATAAGCACTTAAAAGTGGCGACTGTGCCAGTTGAATCTGAAATCTTTCAAACTCTAATAGTTTACTGACACTTGCATATACAAATAATAAGATAAAGAAGTAGCTTACAAAAGGAGGGACTATATTGAGAAAATTTTTCATAGCATGTTATTATGAGGTTAACAGACTTGAACCAATCTCCATTTAATTTTACAACCACAGTATTCGGGCATCGGTTCACCTTTGAAAAGGGGTACGGTAGTCTTGAAATTCCCCATACTTTCCCAGATGCCACTCTTTGGACATGGTAAGCCTGTAACAACTGATATGGAGGTATGGGGAATCATATTTTTTTGTTTTTAATCCTGAGTAAGCCGCCAATTATCACCGTCTCTGACAGGAGGATCTTTTGTTCCAGGATCTTCAATGACTTCTATGGATTTAGCAGAATCCTGTTTCATTAATAAGCCATTTATAGTGGGCTCTAATTTTTCAATATATTCACTATTTGAAATCATATCTTCATCTCGATGGGTGCAGTTTTGTAGACAAACTGCTACGATGATTATGCTAAAAAATGGGATAAACTTTTTCATTTTGATAATTTTAATTGGGTTATCCCGGCCGGATTATATTAGAATTCTGATGTCAAAATTATCCGGCTTATGAGCTAAAAAAAACTGTTATATGGCTCTATTTTAAAATTGTTACGTCTCAATTTTAAAATTAATACATGAGAATATCAGAGTTTAAGTGGCTGTATTTGCATATTTTACAGGATTTTTGTCTTTCTGTTATTTAATTCATTGAAATTTGATTTATTTAAAACATAAATGTTTATTTTTGAGATGGTGAGGTTCTAAATATCAGTCTATGAAAAAGTTTTATTGCTTTCTCATCTTATTTCCTGTTTTTTCACAATTTTTATTTTCACAAAAGAAAGAGGAAAAAATTTTCAGTGAAATTAGAAAGCCTTATGAAAAAATGGCAATAGATGACATTCATGCAATGCCCTATGTAAAACTGTACATTGAGAAAGCAAAAAAAGAAAATAACTTTTCAAAGCTGATTCAAGGGTATAGAGATGCAAGACAGTTTGACTATCAAAACAAGATGAAGTATGCTGACAGTGCGCTTACTGTCAGTTTGCAGCATGGAAGCAAAGATGACATCAGTAAAGAATATTTAAGCAAGGGAATCATCTATTATTTTTATCAGAAAAAATTTAAGCTGGCTTTAAATGAATATATTAAAGCCTATACGCATTCAAAAGGCTCAAAAGATGAGTACCATAGGTATAAAGTCCTTTATCATTTAGGAATTGTAAAAAGTCATTTGGGCTATTATGATGACGCCATGAACCATTTTCTTGAATGTACTTCATTTTACAGGTCAAAGCTGAATGAAAACCATCATGAAAATGAACAGTTTAACTATGAGAAGGCGTATCTCAACTGCTTACATCAATTGACTGTACTTAACAGATATCTGCATCATTTTGCCAAGAGTGATAGTTTAAGTAATTTAGGTTATCGGCTAACTGCCAATAATAGTGATTTTGTACTTGAAAAAAGCTATTTCCTAAAATGCATCGGAATTTCCAGATTTCATCATAAAGATTATGTTGGTGCTCGGGATCACTTGCAAAAATCTTTACCCAATATTCTAAAGAGAAATGATTTCGCCTGGGCATCTGTAGTATATTATTACCTGGGTAAAACATATGAAGCACAGGATAATGTAAATAGGGCTGTAGGATGTTATAACAAAATAGATTCTATTTTCAATAAACATGATTTTATACTTCCAGAGGTCTATAAGAGCTATCACTATCTTATCGATCATTATAAAGATAAAGAGGTCGAAAAGCAACTGTACTATACCAATCAGCTTTTAAAAGCGGATAGCTTAATCAGCAAAGATTTTCCCTATTTATCTTTGAAACTTCATAAAGATTTTGACCGACGTACACTGATGGATGCAAAAGAAGAAATCGAGAGATCCAGTACTAAAAAAATAGTATTGGCTCAGATACTGATTGCTTCAGGAAGTGTAGTTCTTGGTTTTTTTGTTGTCCGGTATCGAAGAGATCAAAAGATAAAAAAACAATATCAGCTTCTTCAAAAGAGAATTGCTGAAGGAAGATATAATATGAATGATATTTTAAGAGAAGAAATGATAGAGCTGCCTATAAGAAAGACTTCTCTTACCCCGGAAATGGCTTTAGAAATAAAAGAAAAACTTCAGAAGTTTGAGCAGGAGCAACATTTCAAAAAGAAAGGGATTACCCAGAAAAGTATTGCCTTAAAGCTAGGAACCAATTCCCACTATCTTTCGGTTTATATCAATGAACAAAAGGGAATGAATTTTAATAAATATATGGCCGAATTGCGCATTAATTATATTACAAATTTACTCAACACTAATACCAAATATTTAAATTATACCATCGAAGCTTTAGCGGAAGAATGCGGCATTGCTGCGCGTCAAAACTTTTCAAATCTGTTTTTCGATATCAATGGTATCCGGCCAACTGATTATATAAGAAATCGAAAAAAGGAACTGAATATTAGCTGATTAAGTATATCGTTAGCGAATTTTTGTAAATTCCTGAAAAAAGGACATGGTAACAAAAACTATTTTTACAAGGACTTCAAAGTTATTGGAGGATCTTGACCTAAAGATTAATGAAGTCAACGCGGATGGAAATGATCTGATCAAAATTTCAGAAAAGGCATTAGTTATTATCGATGAGTCGATAAGGAAATTAAAACTTCTTGTTTCAAATCATCATTTTGATCATATTGCTGAAGAAGTATTGTTTTTTAAAAAACTGAAACCGCAGTTTATTGCAAAATTTATTTATTATTCTGCAGTGCTGGATATTGAATCTCATAAACCGGCTGCCGGAAATAAGACTTTAAAAAAATATTATGAGTCAGAGCAGGAAAAATTGAAAGACTTTTATTTGAAACATTCTGAATTTTACAGTTACTATAAACGGGAAGCAACCTATCTTGATCATAAAATATTTGTTCGTAATTCCTACGACCTAAAAATGAAGCTATCATCCGGATTTTATAATTATGATCCGAGTTTTACAACTTCCCACGATCATATGATCGCCAGATTTATTTCCAATCAGCAATTCGATCAGTATTTAAAAAAGCAAATTGAAAATTCGAATGATAACTTTACGGCAAAAGTATTTTCTCCTCTGAGCTGGTCGGGATCAAAGGTCGGTCTTATAGAGCTTATCTATGCCCTTTACCAAATGCGCTGTTTTAATGGGGGCAATATAGAGTTAAGCGAAGTCATAAAATTTACAGAAAAGTCTCTGGATTGCGATTTAGGTAACTTTCATAAGACCATCTTTGAAATCCGAAACCGAAAACAAGGGCCAACCAAATTCCTTCAATTGGTAAGTGACAATTTGAATCAATATTTTATGAACAGTGATGCTGAGTAATATAATACCAAATAGAAACCTCAAATCGTATAGTATTTGAGGTTTCATTCTTTAATCCGTTTTCATTAAATGCTGCAAATCAGGATCATTCTTTATTCGATCCATTTCATCTGTGATGATATTTAGAATATCTGACTTAATTTCTCTGTAATTATCTTGAATCTGCCTGGTTATAGAATCATTCCCGTCTTCATCAATAAAGGATCGGATTGGTGGTATCTGCTGAAAGCTTTTCATTTCTTGAGAAAGCTTAACATTGTCTACGACAATCTCCGAATGAAAAATCTTCTGCTGAATCCTTTCGTCAAAATTATCAGATACAGCACCGACAAAAAATCCCTGGGTCAGGGTAGAAATTTTCGAAGCTGGAATCAAACTATCCAATTGGGTAGAGATTGAGGTAGAGGTATCATTCCTATTGATGGATATACTTTGTCTTTTTTGCAGTACTTTTCCAAAGCGTTCGGATAAGGTTTTTGCTGTTTCCCCGACCACCTGACCGCTGAAAATATTGCCGACCGTATTCTGAATGACTTTACTTTCCTTGTCTCCATAATCTCTTGTCAGCTGGGAAAAATCCTGAAACCCAAGACATACAGAAACTTTGTTACTTCTGGCAGTAGCAATTAAATTATCCAAACCTCTGAAATAAATAGTGGGAAGCTCGTCAATAATGACAGAACTTTTTAACTGTCCTTTTTTATTAATTAACTTAACAATTCTCGAATTGTATAGCCCAAGAGCAGCAGAATAAATATTCTGACGATCAGGGTTATTTCCAACACAAAGAATTTTAGGCTCATTGGGGTTATTGATATCCAAAGAAAAATCGTCTCCGGTCATTACCCAGTATAATTGTGGTGAGATCATTCTTGACAAAGGAATCTTTGCGGAAGCGATTTGCCCCTGCAATTGATCCTGGGCACCCCCTTGCCATGCATCCATAAAAGGAGATAGGTAGTTTTCTAATTCAGAATAAGAAGTTAATATCGTAAAGACCTCTTCATATTTTTTGTTAAGCAGTTCAATAGCATGTGGAAAAGTGCAGTATTTACCGTTCTTATATATCTTAAGAAACCATATGATTGCCGCTAACAATATAATGGGACTTTCAACAAAGAAGTCACCTTGTTTTTGGATCCAACTTCTATTAAGATTCAGCATAATGGTGTAGGCAGCTTCATATGCATCAGATATATCCGTCATAAAATCGGGATTTAAAGGATTACATCGATGACTTTTTCTTGGGTCGTCAAAGTTGATGATATAGAATTTCGGCTTTACGGTATAAGCATCAGAATGATTGAGAAGATGGTTGTACGCAATAGTAGACAAATCATCGAATTTAAAATCATAGATATACATGGAAAATCCTTTTTCAATATGTTGTCTTATATAGTTGTTGACAACAGCATAGGATTTTCCTGAGCCTGGAGTTCCTAAGACAATGGTAGCACGAAAAGGATTTACCACATTAATCCATCCCTGATGCCACTTCCCTTGATAATAGAATTGTGTAGGAAGGTTAACAGAGTATTCATTATAGAGTAATTGGGTTTCCTGCTGAAAGCTTTCATTCTCATTGTTAAAAACATCGGTCATTAAGTCTGTTTTGAGTAAACGGCTTATCCAGACTCCTGCCTGCATTAGAAGAATGTATCCGGATCCAGTAGATAGCATGTAAAGTACAGGAGTAAAACTGCTGGCAGATTGTAAGAGGATTGTGTTTAAAAAGAATAAGACAAAACCGATAGAAAAAACAATACTAATTTTTTTCCAAGTGATCTTTTCATTCTTGACTCCCTTTGTCCCGAGGCAACTTAAAGCCAGTAAAACTATTGCAAACAGCTTAGAATAAATAGGTTGCGAAAAAAGGCCTGCTGTCTTATTAAAATTATGAAGTATTTTATTGATGAGTTCCAATGTCCATTGTTGCTTTGCAAAAAATCCGTAACAAAACCAATAGAGATGCATTAGTACTAGAATAATGCTTACCGATCGCATAAACGCCATGATTTTGGCAAGTCCTCTCAAATCGTCTTCACCCTGCATATTACATTTTAGAAGCATAAGTACAGGATTACGTATTCTCAACTACAAATGCGTCATTGCAAGCATAAGTTGTCTGTCTTTGGCTCTTTGAGCATCGTTATAAGACCGTTTTTACAAAAGAAGATTATTTTTTTCTTCTTTTTCTTTGGCGCTTTTTCATTTGAGATGCAAAAATTTGTTCCTCCTGATCCGTATTTATATCTGAAGATAATAAACTGCTAAAAAATCCATCAAAAACTCCACTGATGCTATCCGTAAGAAATTGTTCTGTCCATACTTCCTCAGATAAATTAAAGTGATCATTATGATCGTATTTTGTTTCACGCTTTATTTCTACCTCATTCCACAGTGTATTGAATGAGTTGGCTGAAAGTTCTTTACTCAGCTGTGAACCATTCCAAACAGATTTGGAGTTATGGTCTATGAATGTAATTCCGTATATTTTTCCATGATTATTTTTTCTAATAACTGTAGCAATTCCCTGTTCCAAAAGTTGAGACTTAAAAGAAGCTTCCGATTTACTCGTGCTGAGGGCAGTTTCTACCGTTCTTTTAAGAATATGTTTTGAAGGATCATTTTTCATTTTCAATTTAGATTTCTCAATGAGCACCTGAATATTTTCTACTCCTGCATGCTTACCAAAAAGGGATGATTTAAAAGGATTACTTACTTTTTTCCCATTTTTATCCGTAGCAAAATAGACGATTCCCTTTCTCATCTTTCCATGCAGTTCTCCGCTAACCTCTTCAGTTGAAATATTAAATTGAGAGAGTAAAGCGTTATAAGCACCCATACTTTGAAAGCCATAGGTTTTAGGGATATGTCTTATGACGGATGATAATTGTGTTTTGATATTTCCCTTAGTATAATCTACAAGTTTAAAAATAGAGCTTTGATTTAAATTTCTGTTCTCACCAGCGACTTTCAGGTTATATTGTTTTTCCAGTTTTCTGCAAGCTTCCATTGATCGCGGGTGATCATAGCGATCTGATATTTTTGTCCCATCGATCTGTACACAGGTGGTGACGATATGAATGTGAGTTCTATCAATATCCGTATGTTTAAAAACGACATAGGGTTGGTCGCCATAACCCATTTCCTGCATATATTGCTGAGCCATTTCTCTATAATCTTTGTCATCAACCTTATCGTTAGGATCAGGATTAAGAGAAATATGTCTTACCGGTTTTTCAGTTTTGTTATTGGCAATCAAGTAGGGTTCAAAATACTGATGAAAAAATTTAACCGAATAAGGTCGATCCCACAAATCGGGAATCTTATTAGTGAATAAAACCGTTCCATTTTCGTTGTCTACTTTTTGCTGATTGTAGGTGAGGGCACCCCAAAGATTTTCACCTTTTCCAATTTTTGCGATCATTTATCAGTAGTTTTTTGAATATGGTTTTGCTCAAATTCTTTCGTGAGTTCTATCACCTGTTTACAGATTACAGCTAGGTTTTTAGTATGATTTTCCAGTTTAAAGAGATACAGAGAAGCTTTTTTCTCCGTAAAATTTCGATATAAAATTTTTACAATCTGATTGTAATTGTTTCCAATCGACTGAAACTGGTAAAAGAATTTAGTGAGTTGAGTATGATAATCCATCGTTGAAACATCAACTTTTATAATTTTTAATTCTCTCCGAAGCAAAATTGTTGTAATAAATTTTGCTTTGCTGCTCATGCCTGAAGCTTCAAATAATTTTAGAAAACCAACATTTTCTTCATCTGTCAATCGAAATACATACCTGTTTTTACTTGGGTTTAGCTTAGGCTTGCGCCCTCCTTTATTGTTTCTATTTGTTTCCATATTCTCTAATTTAATGTTAAGAAAATCACGACTTCGGAGTGGTTTTTAAAGCCCCAGCCAGGGCAAGTTGTTTTGAGGCACGAAAAAAGTTATGAGGCACTCAAAACATAACTTGCCCCTTTCGGGTGAAAGGAAATATCTTGAATAGAATAGATTTATAACATTATACTATTCAGACACTATCATTTCGAAAAACTCTTCAATCTTCTAAAACAAAGTAAACCACAATCAATTAGACAAACGATATAGTAAACAAAGCCAAAGATGGAAGTCTACTGCCAAGAACTACCATAATAAAAGCACTGAAACAGAAATATTTTTCATTTGCATCAGATGGAGGGCAGGACTAACTGCAAATCCGATAGCATTCTATCACTCTGGAAATCCTGCATTCTTACCTTCAGGAATGTCAGCTTTCGTGATATCATTTTTGACAGATAGAAGTTAGAAATTCCATCTTTCAGGATTGCAACACGGATGAGACTCATTCACTAATGCCGGAAGCTAATACAGCTTTCAATGGTCATAGCCAACATTCGTGATGGGGAAATATCATGCTTGAGTTTATGATGGTTTGAAGGCTTGCTGTCCTTCAGTCTTTCAATTTCGGATTAACTAAAATTCAATATAATGAAAACAAAAAAGCAACCCACAATTATTGCTTTTTCCACTCAAAAGGGAGGCGTAGGAAAAAGCACATTTACAACATTAATGGCAAGCATCCTTCATTATCGAATGGGATATCGGGTTGCCGTCTTTGATTGTGACTTTCCGCAGTACAGTTTACTCCAAATGAGGGAGCGGGATTTAAAAATGGTGATGCAGAATGAGATTTTAAAAAAGATGGCTCACAAACAATTTACGAGTATTAATAAAAAAGCTTATCCTATTTTTCAGAGTAAAACTGATCAGGTTTTACAAGAAATAGATATGTATGTTGATGGCTCGGAAATAACTCCTGACATTATATTTTTAGATCTGCCGGGAACTGTAAATACTGCTGGTATTTTAAAAACATTGATCAATGTCCATTATATTTTTTCTCCTATTACTGCAGATCGTCTCGTATTGGAAAGTACGCTAAGTTTCACCAATGTTCTAACCAATGTATTGATGAAAGAAACTCAAACAGGAATCCGGGCTATCCATCTTTTCTGGAATCAGGTGGATGGAAGAGAGCGGACGTTGCTTTACAAAAATTACAGTAAAGTGATTTCAGATTTAGGGCTGCCGCTTATGGAAACAACCATTACAGACAGTAAAAGATTTCGAAAAGAAGGGGAGACCATTACAAAGGCTGTTTTCCGATCAACTTTACTGCCTGCAGATCCTAAGCTGCTAGCACAATGCAGGTTGGATCAATTTATAAAAGAATTTTTAAGAATTGTAAAACTATAAAAGTATGGATCACGACAATAATAACAATCAAGATCACAGTATCGATGAACAATATCTGATGTCCATTATGGCTGGTAGCCCCAAGAAAGAAATTCCTGTAAAAAATGCAGATCCCAAAAAGGAGAAAGCTGTAACAAAAAATAAGTTGAAGAGTCAGAAAAGTAATGATACAAGTTATATGGAGCAGTTTCTTACGTATCATACAATGACTAAGCGTGGTGATAAAAGTATTTATATCCGTCCTGAATATCACGAACGCCTCTCACGCATTATTCAAATCATCGCCGATGACCAGATTCCCCTGTATGCTTATCTGGATAATATACTGGCTTATCATTTTGAAATGTTTGAAAAGGAAATTACTGATGATTTCAATAACAAATACCGTCCAATCTTTTAATCTATCATCTTATGGAACAAATAATTATCATCGGTTTATTAATCATTCTTGTTTTAGTTCTTGTAGACAAAAAATTTTCAATCAATATCCGTGGAAATGATAATGTTACTAAAACTAAGAATCTACCATCTATTATGGGAGATACGAAACAAAGAGAAAGACAAGCATCGCCAATCGATACGAATGAGAGACAAAATGAATCTACTTTACAAACAGAAAATAATTTTGAATCAGAAACCAGAGATGCTGAATTTGATACTATGGGTCAGACTAAAAATCTGGATGATATCCTAGTTACAAATGATGAATGGGAGCAGGAGAATGAAGATTGGAAATATGAGAACTCTACCGTTGAAAGCGGGTTTGCTACGGGGGTTACCTTCCAGGAATTGAGTACTGCGGGTCAGTTGCTTCAACAGAACGTGCTGAAGCCTGACTTAGAACGACAAGCAGTGGATATAATTCAAAAAATCCAAGGGACCGAGCTTTTTGATCTGTTAGAAAACTCTTTAGAAGATGCTTCAAAAAGAATTGCCAGTTTGTTAAACGAGAGTATTTCAAATAATGACAAGGCCGTTACTTCTAAGCATAATAATCCTGCAGATGGTTTCGATATAGGGGAGTTTGTATAGAACTCCCTTTTGTCTATATTAATGTTCGTGTTAAGTATAAACCTTTTTCTTTAGCCATAAACTTATTCTAACAAGCAATATTAAAACTGGTACTTCTACCAAAGGTCCTATAACACCTACAAATGCCTGTTGAGAGTGGATTCCAAAAACTGCAATCGATACTGCAATTGCCAATTCAAAGTTGTTTCCTGTTGCTGTAAAAGCTATCGAAGCATTTTTATCATAGGAGACTCCAAGCGATTTGTTGATAAAGAAACTCACAACGAACATTAGCACGAAGTATACCATTAATGGTATAGCTATTTTTACAACATCTGATGGTAATTCTAAAATCTTATCTCCTTTAAGACTAAACATAAGTACAATCGTAAATAAAAGCGCATATAAAGTCAGGGGAGATATAGTAGGAATAAATTTTCTATTATACCATTCTAAACCTTTTGATTTAATTAAAAAATAACGGCTCAAGAAACCTGCTAGAAAAGGAATTCCTAAATATATCAAAACACTTTCAGTAACGTCTCTCATGGATACGGTTACATTAAAATTAGCCAAACCTAATTTTTCAGGTAAGACATTAATAAAGAGCCAAACCATAAAACTGTAACTTAATACTTGAAATATACTGTTTAAAGCTACTAATAATGCACCATACTCACGATTACCTTTTGCTAAATCATTCCACACAAGCACCATTGCGATACATCTCGCTAAACCAATAAGGATTAAGCCAATCATGTAATTAGGTTCATCTCTCAGGAAAATAATTGCTAATATGAACATTAAAACCGGACCGATAATCCAATTCAGTAACAAAGAAATTCCAATTGCCTTTTTGTCTTGAAAAACTTTAGGTAACAATGAATAATCAACCTTTGCTAAAGGTGGGTACATCATAATGATTAAGCCAATTGCCAATGGAATATTTGTAGCTCCTATTGATAAGGAATTGGTAATATCAGAAATAGTAGGAAAGAAATGTCCTAACCCTATTCCTAAAAACATTGCCAAGAATATCCATAAAGTAAGAAACCTGTCAAGAAATTTTAATTTTGGTTGCATTTTATTTTTTTAATCTATTCCAACAACTTTGCTTCTTCTTTCCATAATCACATTATCTTTCCATACTCCTCCGAGCTTGCCTATCTTTTCTCGATAACCTATGATTCTGAATCCAACTATTTTATGCAATGCTATGGTTGCATCATTTTCCGCAAACATTCCTGATTGCAAAGTCCAAATGCCATTAGCTTCACTTTCTCTAATAACATTTTCCATTAAAATTTTACCCACTCCCTTTCCTCTATGTTTTTCAGCAATATAAATACTTACTTCTGCTACACCTTCATATACACAACGGCTACTAACTTTTGATAAAGCAACCCATCCTAATACATCATTATTATCAACAGCTATAAATCTGCTGTGCAATAGTTTACTGTCATTCCAAGTTTCCCATGTTGGCACTGAGGTTTCAAATGTTGCAATACCTGTTTCAATGCCTTGTTTGTAAATATTGGCAATATCTTGATAGTGATGTTTTTTGATTGAAATTATTTCCATTTTATTTTTTTATCTGTGAAAAGACATAGAACATTTCTGCACCAATCTGCAAACTTCTTTCATTGTAAACCGCCGTTTGTTCGGGCGTATTATCTGAAATTTTAGGGTCTTCAAACGTTATTGGAATGCGTTTATCTGCCCCTGCAATAAAAGGACATCCTCCATCTGCCTGAGAACAGGTCATAATCGCAACGAAACCACTAGTAGGATTAAATGAACTGTCATATCTCTTAGAAAAACCAATAATTGGGTGTTTATCTTCATCATACTTGATAGTGTATACAGGATTTTCTGTATAAGAAATTTTATTGATAAAAAGCCCCTGTTCTTGCAAAGTCTCTACAACTTTGGGAAACATAGCTGTTTCTTCTGTCCCTCCTGAATAACAAATTACATTCGACAAATTATAATAAACACTTGCAACCTGTGCCCAAACTTGTGACAAATGGCTTCTTCTTGAATTATGGGTACAAATAAAGTTAATGGTTACTTCTTTTTGTTCTTCAACCCTTTTTTGAATAAAATCAACTAATGGTGCTAAAGTAGCTTTTCTATCTTCGCTGATTTCCTGATTTTTCAATAACTCTATTGTTTTTAATAGTTTTGAATACATAATTTTATTTGAATTTAGCAACACCCAGAATTTGGAGTGCAACAAGAGGTTTGATTATTAGAAAGTTCAGATAAGTTTACTTTTTGTTTTTCAGCTGGAATTCCGCAAGCATCCTGAGCTAAGCACGCTGTTGTTTTATTTTTAAGAACAAAACTTTTCCCATTAAATTCCAAATCAAATTTGCCTATTGTAGTATTTTGATACTCAACTTCAATTTCATCATCTTCAATACCCAATTTTTCTTCTGATAGCTTAATAATATTTAAAAGTTTTGCGGGTTTTAGACGATGTTCAAAATCATCAGCATTCCACAATTGAAAGTTTACTACTTTTTCATTTCTGATTGTTCCGCCACAATCGATAAAATGTTTTGTTACCGTTCCTACTTCTGTTACATGGAAGTGTTCAGGAACAAAAGTTCCATTTTCTAATTGAAATTCAACATTATCTAATGTTGGTAAGATTTCTTTAATTTCTGATAGTTTCATAAATTTTTATTTATTGGTTAAATGCAATATTACGATATATGTGTTTAAAAAAAATGCCTTAACAGCATTTCTGATTTGCAGTTGTCAGAATAATATTTGAAAAATAATCTTTTAGTATTCCAAAAGTATTTTCATCAATACAGTAGCAAATCGCAGTTCCTTCAATATTCCCTTTTATAAGACCAGCATTCTTCAATTCTTTTAAATGTTGAGAAACCGTTGCCTGCGCTAATGGCAATTCGTTAACAATATCACCACAGATACAAGTATTTACTTTCAAAAGATATTCAATAATCGCAATTCTTGCGGGATGCCCTAATGCTTTTGCTATTATAGCAATTTTATTTTGTTCATCTGTAAAATGGTCGGTTTTGGTCGCTCCCATAATTTCGTAAAATAATTATATCGCAATATTACGATTAATTTTTAGAAATTCCAAAATTAATTTTTGTAGAAGTGGTTATATTACTATTTAAGTGCCACTAAAAGCCATTAACTTCCCACTGCTGACATTTCCCGATAAGTCTGTTTTTCCACGACAAATTTGTTCCCGATAGCTGCAAAGCGCAGTGTTTCCAAACAATTAAAATTTTAGAAATGGAAAAACAGAGAAAAAAACTGATGTATGCATTACTGGCAATCTTGATTGCTCCGCATGCTTTTTCACAAGGTAATGGAAGTGCCGGAATCAATGAGGCAACACAAATGGTCACTTCCTATTTCGAACCTGCTACCCAGCTTATTTATGCGATTGGTGCGGTTGTAGGGCTTATCGGAGGAGTAAAGGTTTATAACAAGTTCAGCAGTGGTGATCCGGATACGAGTAAAACTGCTGCAAGCTGGTTTGGAGCATGTATCTTCCTGATTGTCGCAGCGACAATTCTTCGCTCATTCTTCCTTTAAAATAATGATTATGAATACCTATCATATCAATAAAGGAATAGGAAGGACGGTAGAATTTAAGGGTCTTAAAGCACAATACCTTTTTATTTTCGCAGGAGGTTTGCTTGCGGTATTGATCTGTGTAATGATTATGTATATGGCTGGTGTCAATACATATCTCTGTCTCATCCTGGGAGCATCCTGCAGCGGACTCCTCATCTGGCAGACTTTCGCTCTGAACGGGAAATACGGAGAATATGGTCTGATGAAGTTGGGTGCACTCAAGAAACATCCCACCTACATTATCAGCCGTAAGTGTATCCACCGATATCTGAAAACTAACCGTAAAAAAGCAAACCTATGAGAAATTCTTCCAAGGCAGCAACGTTGGAAAGTAAATTTCCATTGCTGGCGATTGAAAATCATTGTATTATTTCAAAGGATGCTGATGTTACGGTTTGCTTTAGGGTACAACTTCCGGAATTATTTACCGTTGCTTCAGCTGAATATGAAGCGATGCACTCCTCATGGTTCAAAGCAATTAAAACGCTTCCCGACTATACGGTAATACATAAACAGGATTGGTTTATCAAAGAAAACTACAATCCTGATTTATCGATAGAAGATCATAGTTTTCTGTCAAAATCATTTGAAAGGCATTTCAATGAGAGACCATTTTTAAATCATTACTGCTATCTGTTCATCACGAAAACCAGCAAAGAGAGAATGCGGATGCAGAGCAATTTTTCTTCTCTCTGCAAAGGTAAACTGATTCCAAAAGAGATTAAGGACAAAGAAGTTATCAGTCGATTTCTTGAAGCTGTCGATCAGCTGGAAAGAATAATGAATGACAGTGGCTATATCCATCTCGAAAGAATGACTGAAGATGAGATATCAGGAACTGAAGATAGTTCAGGACTACTGGAGCAATATCTCACGTTGTCCCGTGAAGTCAAACCATCATTACAGGACATCAAATTAGGATCGGAAGAAATGCGAATCGGCAATAATCGGATCAGCATGCATACGTTATCGGATACTGAGGATTTACCGGGTACTGTATCATCGCATAGCCGTTATGAAAAGTTAAGTACAGATCGTAGTGACTGTCTTTTGTCTTTTGCTTCTCCCGTAGGACTTCTGCTAAACTGTAATCACATTTACAACCAGTATCTGTTCATTGATAACAGTGATGAAAACCTTCGCCAGTTCGAAAAGTCCGCAAGAAATATGCATTCACTGGCAAGATACAGCAGAGCGAATCAGATTAATAAAGAGTGGATTGAAAAGTATCTGAATGAGGCACATTCCTTCGGATTGCAATCTATCCGGGCTCATTTTAATGTAATGTCATGGTCAGACAACCCTCATGAGCTAAAGCAGTTAAAGAATGATACAGGAAGTGCGTTAGCGCTAATGGAATGCAAACCCCGCCACAACACAACGGATACAGCGACATTATATTGGGCAGGAATTCCAGGCAATGCGGGTGATTTTCCAAGTGAAGAAAGCTTTTATACATTTATTGAGCCTGCCATATGTTTTTTCACTGAAGAGACCAATTATCAAGATTCACCTTCACCATTTGGTATTAAGATGGCTGACCGTCTGACGGGAAAACCTATTCATCTGGATATCTCCGATCTGCCAATGAAGCAGGGGATCATTACCAACCGTAATAAGTTTATCCTTGGACCTTCAGGAAGTGGTAAATCTTTCTTCACCAATCACATGGTAAGGCAGTATTATGAGCAGGGTGCCCATGTTCTTCTTGTTGATACAGGAAATTCCTACCAGGGATTGTGTGAACTGATCAGAGGAAAGACGAAAGGTGAGGATGGAGTTTATTTTACTTATACCGAGGATAATCCGATTGCTTTCAACCCATTCTATACCGATGATGGTGTCTTTGATATTGAAAAAAGAGAGAGTATTAAAACACTGATTTTGACTCTATGGAAAAGAGATGACGAACCACCGACACGCTCAGAAGAGGTAGCATTGTCCAATGCAGTAAGTGGATATATTGAAAAAATAAAATCCAATGACCAACATCCATCTTTCAATGGATTCTATGAGTATGTCAAAGATGATTATCAGAAAGTACTGGAGCAGAAGAAAGTCAGGGAGAAAGACTTTGATATTGCCAACTTTCTTAATGTGTTGGAACCTTATTACAGAGGAGGCGAGTATGATTATCTGCTGAATTCGGAAAAGCAGCTGGACTTATTATCCAAACGTTTTATAGTCTTTGAAATCGATGCCATTAAAGATCACAAGATTCTCTTTCCAATAGTTACCATTATCATTATGGAAGTCTTCATCAATAAGATGCGAAGACTCAAGGGAATCAGAAAACTGATCTTAATCGAAGAAGCATGGAAGGCGATTGCGAAAGAGGGTATGGCCGAATATATCAAGTACTTATTCAAAACGGTCAGAAAATTCTTTGGGGAAGCAATCGTAGTGACTCAGGAAGTTGATGATATTATCCAGTCGCCGATTGTAAAGGAAAGCATTATTAACAACTCAGATTGTAAGATTCTTCTCGACCAGCGAAAGTACATGAACAAATTCGATGATATTCAGGCTATGCTGGGATTAACTGATAAAGAAAAGTCTCAAGTACTGTCAATCAACATGAACAATGATCCCAAAAGACTGTATAAGGAAGTATGGATTGGATTAGGAGGAACGCATTCTGCGGTCTATGCTACTGAAGTTTCCACAGAGGAATATCTCGCTTACACTACTGAAGAAACAGAAAAGATGGAAGTGATGAATCTTGCATCAGAACTTGATGGGAATGTGGAACACGCCATCAAGCGGATCTCTCTCAAGAGAATCAAATCGAATACGAAAAACAACTAAATCAATTAAAATTTTACAACAATGAAAAATTTAATCATTAAAACAGTAATGGTAGCATTCTTTGCTACCTTGACCTATGCAAAAGCACAATTTGTAGTAACTGACCCTGCTAATCTGGCATCAGGTATTCTGAACTCTGCCAACGAAATTGTACAGACTTCATCGACGGTATCCAATGTCGTAAAAAACTTCAATGAAGTTAAAAAGGTGTATGAGCAGGGCAAAGAATATTATGACCAGCTGAAGGCTATCAATAATCTGGTAAAAGATGCCAGAAAAGTACAGCAGACAGTCCTATTGGTGGGCGATGTTTCGGAGATGTATGTCAATAATTTCGGTAAAATGCTAAATGACCCCAACTTTAATGCACAGGAGTTAGCATCTATTGCCAATGGTTATTCTGCTCTTCTCACGGAAAGTACGGAGCTGCTGAAAGAACTAAAAGAGATTATTACTTCAAATGGCCTCTCGCTTAATGATAAGGAAAGAATGGATGTTATTGACCGGGTGTATAAAGAAGTTAAAGCTTATCATAATCTGGTACGGTACTACACCAATAAGAATATTTCGGTAAGTTATCTCAGAGCAAAAAAACAGAACAACACCCAAAGGGTGTTAGATCTTTACGGGACTTCCAATCAAAAATACTGGTAACATGGAACCGAACAATTTACACGAAGTACTGCGTTCTGTTTACGGAGAAATGATGCCGATGTGCGCCGATATGGCTGCAGTCGCAAAAGGAGTTGCCGGTCTAGGAGCCTTGTTCTATGTGGCATTAAAAGTCTGGCAGTCATTGAGCCGTGCGGAGCCTATTGATTTGTTTCCCATGCTGAGACCTTTTGCCATAGGTATCTGCATTATGTTTTTCTCGACACTAGTCTTAGGAAGTCTGAATGGTGTGATGAGTCCCATTGTTCAGGGCAGTCATTCAATGCTTGAGAATCAGGTTCTGGATATGAACGAGCTGCAGCAGAAAAAGGATCTATTGGAGCGGGAAGCCATGCTTAGAAATCCGGAGATGGCTTATCTTATTTCAAACGAAGAATTTGACAAAAAGCTGGAAGAATTGGGATGGTCACCTTCGGATCTGGTCACCATGTCGGGAATGTATATTGAAAGGGAAATGTTTGCCATCAAGAAAGATATCCGGGACGGCTTTCGTGAATTTTTGGAGATTCTTTTTCAATCAGCAGCATTGGTTATCGATACCATCAGGACCTTCTTTCTTATTGTCCTTTCAATCTTGGGACCTATTGCCTTTGCCATTTCCGTCTGGAATGGATTTCAGACTACTTTAAGTCAATGGCTGACAAGATATATCAGTGTTTACCTATGGCTGCCTGTTGCTGATATATTCAGTGCTATACTTGCCAAGATACAGACTTTGATTTTAGAAAGGGATATCGAAATGCTGGCAGATCCTACGTTCATTCCTGATACTTCTAATACCGTGTACATTATTTATATGGTAATCGGTATCATCGGCTACTTTACAGTGCCAACTGTTACAGGGTGGATCATTCAGGCAGGAGGTGCCGGCAATTTTATGCGCAATGTGAACCAGACTGCCACGAAATCAGGCAATGTTGCAGGAGCGGCAGTAGGTTCAGCAACAGGAAATATTTCGGGAAGATTATTAAAATAAAAATGTAGTGGTATGGAATTTAAAACCTTAAGAAATATTGAAAGCAGCTTTAAGCAGATCCGCTTGTTTACGTTCGTTTTTGCTATGTTGTGTTTTGGAGTAGTAGGGGTCGTGGTATTCAAATCCTATCAGTTCGCTGAAGAACAACGTGAGAAAATCTATGTGCTGGACAATGGTAAATCTTTAATGGTTGCCCTTTCTCAGGATATGTCGATTAACAGACCTGTTGAAGCAAGAGAGCATGTGAGACGATTTCATGAATTGTTCTTCACGATAGCACCTGATAAGAATGCTATTGAAAGCAATGTAAAAAGGGCTTTTAATTTGGCTGATCAATCAGCATTCAATTACTATAGAGACCTTCAGGAAAAAGGTTACTATAACAGAATCATTTCAGGTAATATTCAGCAGAGAATTGAGGTGGACAGTGTCGTTGCCAACTTTGAAAGTTACCCTTATGACGTAAAGACGTACGCAAGACAATTTATTATCAGATCCAGCAATCTTACCATCAGAAATTTAGTTACCAACTGTTCACTGGTTAATTCGGTACGGTCTGACAGCAATCCTCAGGGGTTTACCATTGAAAAATTCAACGTGCTTGAAAATAGAGATGTTGAAACTGTTGAACGCTAAAATAACTGCAATGAAAAAACTAAGAGATACAATAGAAAATTATGTTGTAAAGGTTGAAAGCCGTTGGAAAGTTCTTCCAGTAGGGCGACAAAAATTTCTAACCAAGGTTTTCTTTGGTAGTTATGTTTTGCTGACAATTATTGTCATTATCAATGTTTTCATTTCTACAAATCAAAGAAGTAATACCATGTCTATCAATCATATTGATGGTATTTCTAAGAAATCTATCGAAAAAGATTCTGGACAGAATGATGCAGTAGAACCACTCATTAAAAAATAGAATATGAAAGACTCAGAGAAAATTAAAGTGACCGAAAATGATCTCTCACAAAATTCCAACGGAGTGAGTGACCCTCCCAAAGTGCAGTGGGAAAGACTGAAGAAGCCTATCATCTATTTTTTGATGGCTGCCGTATGTGCGTCATGCTTTTACCTCATTTTTAAACCAAAAGCCAACAATACTAATATTGATGAGAGTGGTTTTAATGCTGCCATTCCGCAGGCAAAAGAAGGACAGTTGCAGTCTGATAAGCAAAAGGCTTATGAGCAGCAGTTGTTAGAGCAAAAGAACGAAGAGAAAAGAAAGGCTGTAACCACCTTATCCGATTATTGGAATGACCAAAGCGATTCAAATTCTAATAACAATCCATCAAGTGTAGCGGCTAGAACAAGTATTCTTCAGCAATCAGATCAGAATGCTCTGAACAGCTATCGCAATTCCCAACAAACCTTGAGTTCATTTTATGGTCGGGATGATCACGAAGTCAATAATTTGAGGAAAGAAATTTCAAGATTGAAGAATGAAGCGATGCAAAATAATGCTGTTCCTGCTGGCTTAGGAATAAATAATCAGCTAGAACTCATGGAAAAATCATATCAGATGGCAGCTAAGTACCTTCCAACGACTTCAAAACAGGAAGAGCCGGCACCAAAGGAAGAGGTGGAAATACCAACTGAAAAGAAGATTAAATTGACTTCAGTAAAACCAGCACATCCCACTATTGTTTCTTCATTGTACAGAGAGCCATCAGATAGTGTCTTTATTGCAGGTTTAAATCAGAATAAATTTTATGACAGTCAAAATGATTCAGAGAAATTAGTTCAAGCAAAAAACGCAATAAGGGGTGTGGTCTATGAAACTAAGACTTTGGTAAACGAAAGTACAGTATCCATTAGGATTTCAGAAGCGATGCAACTCGGACGAACCGAAATCCCAGCAGGGAGTTTGCTAATTGCGGTAAGTAAATTTCAGGGCGGGCGGCTTCAGTTAAAAATATCCTCCATTCGATATAAGGCGAATGTCTATCCTGTAGAAATCAATGTTTATGACAATGATGGACAATTGGGTTTATATGTTCCTTATTCACCGGAACAAGATGCGGTAAGCGATATTGTAGCTAACATGAGCCAGACTTCCGGTACCAATATTATGATGACTCAATCAGCAGGACAACAGATTGCAGCTGATCTTAGCAGGGGAGTCGTACAGGGATTGTCAGGCTATTTTCAAAAAAGAGTCAGACAATTGAAAGTCACTGTAAAAGCGAGCCATCAGGTATTACTCTTACCCAAAAATAACTAATCAAAAAATTAAAAAATGAATACACAAAAGAGCCATTATATTCTCATTATGCTATTACTTCTGTTGGCAAGCAAGATATTTGGTCAGGATTCTGTGACAACTTATATTTCCTTGGAACAGGCAAAATTGGAACCTTTCAAAATGCAGGTCGCCTACAGTAAAACAAGCCACGTGATTTTTCCATCACCGATACGATATGTTGATCTGGGGAGTGAACTGTTAGTTGCCAATAAGGCAGAGCCTATCGGAAATGTTCTCCGGATTAAATCGGCTGTGAGAGATTTTGAAGAGGAAACCAATTTTTCGGTCATTACTGAAGATGGAAAATTTTACAATTTTGATGTGTCTTACAGTTCTTATCCGGAAATACTCAGCTATGATTTAGTAAAACTTCAAAGGGGTATTGAACGGCAATATACTACTGATGTATTGTTTGAGGACCTTAAAGGAAGCTCGACTACTCTGACAGAGCTTATTATGGAAAATCTCTACAAGAAAAGCAACAGAACTACTAAACATATTGTTTCAAAAAGTTATGGAATTGAGTTTTCGGTCAGGGCACTCCACGTTAATGAAAGCAAATTTTATTTCACATTGCAGATTGAGAATCAAAGTAATGTGGCATATAGTATTGAATGGGTCAACTTTAAAATTGTTGACAAGAAGAATTTAAAACGAACGGTTGTTCAGGATAGGGTATTAGAAAAGGTTCGTACCTATTTCCCGCAAATGACAGCAGCTGATCATTCAAACATAAAAGGGGTTTATCTGCTGGATCAGTTTACTCTTTTAAAAGATCAGGTGCTGGAAATCGAAATTCTGGAGAAGAACGGGGGAAGACATCAGAAGATACAGCTTGAAAATTCAGATCTGATTCGTGCAAGATTGATAAAGAGTTTAACCATAAAAACAAAGTAAGATGAACAAAATTTTTTTAGCAGTCATCTTAACGATTGCATTGAACAGCAGAACATTTGCTCAACAAATGATTCCTGGACAGACAGGTGTTGAATTTTCATATTCAGTATTTCCAAAATCTCCTGAAAATCAAAATTATGCGCTAAGTGCGGGGCTTGTTTCTTACCTAAGGAATGGTAATTACTTTTTTGGACTGGCAGAATATAGCATAAAGTATTATGAATACACCAACTATAATATTCCGATAGATACTTTCCTGCTGGGCGGTGGTTACAGTTTTTATGTATGGGGAGAGTTCACACGCACAGTCAATCTTAACCTTGGAATCGGAGGCCTTGCAGGTTACGAACAGGTTAATAGGGGCAATGAATTGCTATATGACTGTTCATTGTTAACAGCAACAGATAATTTTATTTATGGAGCAAATGGTAAGCTATCCATTGAAAGTTATCTGACGGATCACTTGGTTTTTCTGGTCAATGGACAACTGCGGTTTTTGAAAAATAGTCAAATGGCTCAGTTTTACTCCCTGGTAGGAGTTGGAATAAGATATAATTTTTAAAATATTTACAATGAAAAATATAGTTAATAATAAAATAGGAATGCTATTTAAACTTTTCATCATGGTAGTTATGGTGGGGTTGCATGTACAATCATGTGAAAAAGATGATTTAGAAATTCAACAGAATTTTCCTTTTGAGGCAGAGGTGATGCCTGTTCAGAAGTACGTTTCTAAAGGTGAAACTGTAGAAATCAGATGTCGTATTATTCCCAATGGAAATTATACAGGAACCACTTATTCAATACGATATTTTCAGTCCGAAGGTCAGGGAAGTCTTCGTTTATTTAACGATCCATCCTTTGTTCCTAATGATTTCTATCCGTTAACTGAAAAGGAATTCAGGTTGTACTATACTTCTGAATCTACAGTTTCCCAAAGTTTTGATATTTGGGTCTTATGTGGTATACCACATAATATCCATTATGTTGTGTAGGCATTTATGTTAGTGTTCCAGAGGTTTTTCTGCTAATACCTAAAAATAAGCGATATAATTATCTGGAACACAACATAATAATCTACCAAATTAAAGATTATTTAAAAAAGTCATTAGGTCATCATTATTTTTCCAATGTGTCCTTTTTTTGTCCACAGATACTTCGCAGGCACTTAAAGCCTTCGCTTTCATTTCAATATCTATTTCAGCATAAATATTCGTTGTATTGATAGAAACGTGTCCAAGCCATGCCCGAATAGTATTAATGTCTACACCAGATTGTAATAGATGCGTTGCTGTAGTATGCCTTATAGTATGCGGACTGACGGTTTTTTTTGATATGGATGGGACTTTTAAAGAAGCTCTTTCCGTATATTTTTCAATCACGTTATAAATGCCGAAACGGGTCATTGATTGCTTCTGCCTATTAATAAAAAGATTCTCAGAAGGGTCTCTTGCGTTTGAAAGTATTGTTAATTGGTCCACTGTCTCCTGCCAAAGAGGACATCGTCTTTGTTTATTCCCTTTTCCTTTAATTAAGACAGTTGATATCTCGTTTTTTCTCTGAGCAAGACTAAGATTAGAGATAGTCATCTGAGCAACTTCGTTAGCCCTTGCCCCGGTATTATAAAGTAAAAGAATAAGCGCATAATCTCGCTGTCCTTGTTTCGTTTGCTTTTCAGGTTCATCCAGCAGGGCATCCATTTCTGACCGGTCGAGATAGGTTATTGTCTTTTGAGGCCCTTTTTTAATCGGTATAAGTTTTATCATTCTAACCCATTCTATATAATCTATGCAATTTTGGCCGACGAATTTTGCAAAGGAATTAATAGCCGCTAGGCGCTGGTTGCGGGTAGATATGGAACATTTTCTTTCTGTTTCGATATTTGAGAGAAAGTTTTTGATCAAATCAGCATTTAGATCTTCAATCATCAATTTGTCAATAGATTTATTTCTCAATTTCGAGGCATATGGTATTATCAGCCGCAAGGTATCCCTATAACTTGCAAGCGTATTAGCCGAAAGATTTCTATTGTTGATCACATATTCGGTCAAAAATCTCCTGACCCACGTGCTTAGGTATTTTATATTTTTCATAATCGATTTTCATTTGCATAATGGTTAAATTTTTTATTCGCCTCTTCAAGCAATTTGTTGGTCATAGAAAGGTATACAGATGTATAGTCCAAACGATGATGCCCCAGGAATGTTGATAATACAGGTAAAAGTATCTGTACGTCTTTCCCCTCTTCATACCAGCTAATTAACCTATTTGTCGCAAATGTATGCCGAAGATCATAAATCCTAGGCTGATAAACTGCTCCATCAGTCCTCTTAATACCAGCTTCTAACCGTATTTTGGAGAAAATAGCATCCAGCAATGACCCTCCAAATGGTTTATTACCCTTCCATACAAACAAATAAGAACCAGAATCTTGTGTGATACATTTTTCTTTTCGATGCAGAAGATAATGGATAATGATATCTTTAATCTGCTGGTTAAAAGTTACATAACGGGTTTTATAAAATTTTGATTGTTCAATTAGTATTGTTTTTTTAGCTAAATCAATATCTTTAAGTTTAATTAAGAGCACTTCTCTTCTTCTCAGTGCCATGGTGTATGTTAAAATCAATATAGTCCGTATCATGACAGGATCTACTTGAGAAGGCCCCTTTTGATAAGTCAAAGCCGAATCAAAAAGACTTTTCAATTCTTTATTACTGTAGATGTAAGGAATGTATTTTGCAGGTTTTTGTGGAGAGAAATCGGGTAATGGGATTTCAAAAATGTATCTCTTTAATTTGGCGTAATTAAACAATCCTCTGATTACAGTCCGTTTCGAAAACCAGCTGTTTGTTATCATTCCTTTTTTTCCAACTAGAAAGACCAGCACCATCTCTGTAGTAACATCTTTAACATTGATATTGGCACCCATTTCTCTTGAGAATTGTTTTAACAGATATTTAAGCTGAATAGTACAAGACTCTCCTAATGAATCCCTATATTCAATATAGCTATTTACTAAATCTTGCATTTTCATAGTATTTCCCAGTTAATATCTGCTACCTTGTACAGATTGGTTAAATCGACCTTTGAATATATTCTTGTTGTATCAATTTTTTGATGACCTAAATAATCACTGATCTCCTTTAATGAAAAACCTGTATTGATCAAGTAAGTGGCACTTGCGTGTCGTAAACAATGAGGGCCGTAGGATTTTATATTCCAATCCATCGGTTTTAATATTTTGTTTATGATTGCGTAAATAGAGCTGTTATTTAACTTCTTGTAAGGTCCAATCTGTGTCAGGAAAACTTCCCTCAAACTTGATTCATTGGGCCGGACTTCTTTAAGATAATGTATTATGGCATCACCAACAGTTTGGGTTAAGGGAAATAATTGCGGCTTACATCCTTTTGATCTTCTTACGTAGATAATCTCCTTTTGCCAGTCTAAATCATCAAGCTGAAGATATGCTACTTCACTGCTTCGAAGTCCATAAACCGTAAGTAGCTGTAAAATTGCAAAATCCCTTATATTAATAGGTGTTTCAATTACGAATTCTGAGACCATCTTCTGGATATTTTCTCTTGTCGGTGCTAATGGCAACAGCTCATGTTCATAGATTCTGGGAGCTCGGATAGATTGAGATAAATCGTTCATACACCATCTTTTCTCAGATGCAAAGCAAAGGAAAGATCTCAATACACTTAATTCGTTTTTAATTGTTCTTCTGGAAAGACCAGTCTTCTTACGGCAGCTAATAATTTTTCCAATGATATCTGGTGTAACTTTATTAAAGTGGACACAATGCTCACTGATGAGTTTCAGGTAACGCTTTAATATTCCGCGTCTGGATATTATAGTTCTTTCTGATAGACCTTTGATTCTTGATTGAAAATATAAATAATCGCTCAATTCTTTTGTAAAGGGAATTGAGGGCACTGTATCATCTTCCAAACAATCTAATAAGGACAACCATATTTTAGCAGTATGAATTAAGCTTAGCTTATTCTTATAAGTATAATTTTTTGTTCTGGGATGTATCTTGTCTAATCTTGACCAATTACCAGCCATAACTGTTAATTCAGAAACTTTTACTGTCCGTACCGAATAGAACTTAAGATGAGTCATGATAACCAATAGACTCATTGCTTCGTTATAAAGAGTAGAATCTTTTATCCCTTGGTTCTTCCGATGGTGTAAAAACAGCAGCCGTTCTGCCAGTAAAGGGCTTTCTATTTGATGAAATAAAACATGACGTAATTTAAATAACTTTTTCAGTAATATATCATTTTCTTCTGAAGTTGCTTCCACACGGTTCAGAAAGCCCAACCAGTCTAGTCCAATTTTAATAAACAGCTTCTTTCCAAATTGATTAGAACTTGTTTTTGTATTGTATTTTTTACTTAATCCCCATTTTTGGGCAGCCTCAATTAATTCTTTAATAGTAATTATCCTGCCATTTTCCAGATGCAAAAATTCTATTATTCGCAGAAGATAAGATGCTGTAACCTTTAATTCCAGAGTTCGCTTCTCCTGGCTTTGTAAATATTTCAAATATGAGATTCGCTCTCGAAGTAATGGATGGCCTAGATGCCGTTTTAGCGTGCTGGATGTTTTATATAACTCCTGCAGTATTTCATTTCCCTCTTCTATGACAGGTACATCCAGCCAGTTTAGGTACCTTAACCATGATTTAGTGTACATAGAAAAATTTTTTTTTCCAGATTCTGAAAAATTCTTTTTTAAATGGTGAGTAGTTTTCATTTTTCCCCATTTCACAGCGGCCGTCTCAATTTCTTCCACAGTTATTATCCTATGATCCTGCAGACGGAGCAATTCGGTTGCTCTTAATAGATATCCTTCAATTAATTTCAATCTGAATACTGTAGCATTGTTAATCGACAGATAATTCAGATACTCAACTCGCTCTTTCAGTAGTGGAGCGTTTTGATGATGATTTAAATTTCTTTTGAATAATTGTTCTAACATATGTTTCTGCTTTATACCTATTTATTCTAACGTTGAAATACAATTAAAAATTTGAATCTTAAATAGTTACATATAAGATTCAACATTATTACTAACCGAAAACAAAGCAAAAAGATCACATGAAATTTAGATATGCATTTTTTTTATTTTGTATGTAAAAATAATATCGTAATATTGCAATATAATAATTTAAAAATGGGAGCAACAAAGACAGATCATTTTACGGACCGCCAAAACCAGATTGCGGTTATTGCTAAAGCATTGGGCCATCCTGCAAGGGTTGCTATTATAGAATATCTGTTAAAAGTCAATACCTGTATCACCGGAGATATTGTCAATGAGCTGCCACTAGCACAGCCAACCGTATCACAGCATTTGAAAGAATTAAAAAATGCGGGATTAATACAAGGGAGCATTGAGGGAACATCTGTATGCTACTGTATTGACGAAAATACATTCAATATATTGAAAGAGTATTTTTCAAAAATAATTTCTACAGTAACCAATCAAAAATGTTGTTAATGATGGAAACTGCTTTCATTATATCTTCGGTATTACTGATCAGCTATTCATTATTGGCAGTATTTGATGGTGTATTTTTGCATCTTTACAAATATCACCTCTATGAGCATAAAGAAAGCCGTTTTGAACATCTTACTCATACGATAAGAGCCTTTTTATTTACAGGTATTCTTGCAACTTTATTTATAAATATTGAAAACAACAACTTGTTTGTAATCGGATGCGTTTTGATTGTTGCGGACATCATTACATTGCTGTTGGATGCTTATGTGGAAAAAGACAGCAGACAATTTATGGGGGGACTTCCCCGTTGGGAATATATTATCCATCTTATGGTTAATGGCTTCCACTTTGGGGCTATCGCTGTATTTTTAGTGATCAAACTCAATTTTGATTCTAGTGGTTTTACATTAGCGCAGAACTTTCAACATATAGAAAGCTATGGCACATTTAGATTTATAGCAATAAATCTACTGCCGGGAGCGATTATCATAAGCCTCTTACATGTGCTGCTTTACATTCCCAGATTCAGTAAGTATTTTAATAAATTACAGCTAAAGTGCTGTTAAAAAAATTTGTTTGAAACCATCGTAATATTGCATTATAACTATAAAATATAAAACAATGAAATTATCAGAAATCAAAGAAATCCTTCCAACATTAGACAATGTTGAATTTCAGTTAGAAAACGGAACGTTTGTACCCGAGCATTTCCATGTGACCGAAGTCGGCCAGATTAATAAAAGATTCATTGACTGTGGTGGTGTAATCCGTGATGAAAAGGCAGTGAACTTTCAGCTATGGAACGCCGATGACTTTGAGCATCGTTTAAAGCCTGGAAAACTATTGAATATTATCAAACTTTCGGAGGAAAAATTAGGTATAGAAGATGCTGAGATCGAAGTGGAATATCAAAGTGATACAATTGGAAAATATGATCTGGAGTTCAATGGCAAAACTTTTATATTGAAAAGTAAGACTACTGCCTGTCTTGCACAGGATGCATGCGGGATACCTTCTGAAAAGCAAAAGATAAATCTTTCTGTACTTGCAGGTACTCAAAATAATTCGTGTACACCGGGTGGAGGATGTTGCTAATTCGCTGTAAATGTCGATTATATCTTTTAAATAAAATGCACTAAAATTAAAATCAATGGATGAGATCTTTGATGTTATTGTTATGGGCGGAGGCCAGAGTGCGCTAGCATGTGGATATTATCTGAGGCGGGCAAAACTAAAATACATCATACTGGATAAACAGGATATTCCGGGGGGTGCCTGGCTCAATAGCTGGGATAGCCTGACCCTGTTTTCTCCGGCAGATTACAGCTCTTTACCCGGATGGTTGATGCCAAAATCTGAGCATAGGTTTCCGCTCAGACAAGAAACAATTGACTACTTGGGTAAGTACGAAGAGCATTATCAACTGAATGTGAAGAGGGGTATTGAAGTTCTTGAAATTAAAAAGGAGGGGAATGTTTTTCAGGTCCATACCCTTGAGGGAGCTTTAAAAGCTAAAACAGTTATTTCGGCAACTGGGACCTGGGGCAATCCGGCTATTCCAAAGCTAGCAGGAATAGAAGATTTTAAGGGGCTTCAAATTCATTCAAGAAAGTATAAAAACCCAAAAGACTTTACTGGACGGAAAACGCTGGTGGTAGGCGAAGGTAATTCCGGCGCCCAGATTGTCGCAGAGGTCTCAAAAGTTACCGCTGTAAAGTGGTCAACCAAAAAGGAACCAGAGTTTTTGCCTGACGAAGTAGACGGATATTATCTGTTTAACGTAGCTTCGGCACGATACAAGGCCGAAAAAGAAGGAAAACCCTTTGATGCATCGCAATATAATTTAGGAAATATAGTAATGGTTCCATCTGTTAAAGAGGCCCAACTCAGAGGCGTATTGGTGTCAAGTGGTACATTCGATAAGTTATATGATAAGGGGGTGATTTGGCATAATGGGGACAAAGAGGAATTTGATGCTATTATTTGGTGTACAGGATTCGGTTATGATACTTCTTATCTGAAATCATTGATACACATAGACGAAAAGGGCGTTGCAAAGACCAGTGAAAGTAAATCATTAGAAATGCCCGGATTGTGGCTCGTCGGATACGGCAACTGGACCGGTTATGCCTCCGCCACAATCATAGGTGTAAATAGAACAGCAAAACAGACAATACTTGAGATTGAAGAATTTTTAAAAAATAGTAACTAATAAAATATGAAAATTGCATTATTCAGTGATATACACGCCAATTTACCCGCTTTGGAAGCTTTCTTTGAAGATGTAGATAAAAGAGATCCCGATAGTATCTTTTGTTTGGGTGACCTGGTAGGTTATAATATTTGGCCTAATGAAGTGATTAACGAAATCCGTAAGCGGAAAATTCCAACCATTGCAGGAAATTACGATTTCGGTATCGGACGTATGAGCAATGAGTGTGGCTGTGCCTATAAAACCGATAGTGAAAAAGACAATGGCAATATCTCCATCTCTTTTACCAATTCTATCATGAAGGACGATGAGCGTGCCTACTTGCGTACGCTTCCTGCCCATATCAAAGTTGAGTTTCAGTTGAATGAAGATAAGCTCAATTTGCTTTTGGTGCATGGCAGCCCAAGGAAGATCAATGAATATCTTTTTGAAGACCGTGAGGAAAAAAGTATGCTCAGGATCATGGAGCAGGCTGATGCAGATATCATGTGTTTCGGGCATACGCACAAACCTTACCACCGCATTTTAAATTCTGGATCCAAAGACCAGGCTCATTATCGTCATGCGGTCAATATCGGTTCCGTTGGTAAGCCCAAGGATAATGATGTCCGCGGTGCTTATGTCATGCTGTCCATCAATGAAAACAGCTCTATACTGAACAAAGAAAGCATCGGTGTCGAGTTTATACGATTTGATTATGACATTGAAAAAGCAGCAAAGGCGGTAGAAGAAAGCCCCCTGCCTAATGAATATGCAGAAAATCTAAGAAGAGGCTATTAATTTTAAACCATAAAAATGAACCATAAAATTATAACAACCATTGAATCCATTTCAATAAATAGTATTTCAGAAGAAAGAAAAACAGTTTTACAGCCATTGGCGGACTACATACAGAGGAAGGTAAGAGAGAACCAGACAATCCGGTTAAATTTCATCTGTACGCATAACAGCCGACGAAGCCATTTATCACAGATCTGGGCTCAGACAGTAGCCTATCATTTTGGTATTACTAATGTGTTTTGCTATTCAGGAGGTACTGAGGCAACAGCCATGTTCCCAAAAGTGGCAGAAACATTGAGCAATCAGGGGTTTCAGATTCAAAAGCTCAGCGAAACAGAAAATCCTGTCTATGCAATTAAATATGCCGAAAATGAGGCCGCGGTTATCTGCTTTTCCAAAGAATATAACAACGAATTTAATCCTAAAAATGAATTCGGTGCCATCATGACCTGTAACAATGCAGATGAAGGCTGTCCTTTGGTTTTTGGAGCTGAGGCAAGATTCCCGATAAAATACGATGATCCCAAAGCCTCGGACAATAGCCCACAGCAAACAGAGGTGTATGCGGAAAGAAGCTTGCAGATTGCAGCAGAAATGTTTTATGTTTTTTCACTGGTAAACAAATAGCATGGAAATAACAGCGATCGGTAAGGAGCATTATTCAAATATCTCCAGAATATACAAAGAAGGCATTGAAACAGGCCATGCCACTTTTGAAACAACAGCCCCAGAGTGGGAAGATTGGGATAAAAGTAAACTAAAACACAGCAGGTTTGCAGCAGTAGTTGATGGTATCATCGTTGGCTGGGCAGCCCTTTCGGCAGTGAGCGACCGTTGCGTTTACGGAGGTGTTGCAGAAGTAAGTATTTATGTTTCTAATTCTCATAAAGGAAAAGGCATCGGAAAGACCTTGATGGCCAAGCTAATTGAAGAAAGCGAAGCTTATGGAATTTGGATGCTTCAAAGTGGAATGTTTCCTGAAAATGAAGCAACAGTAGCGCTTCATCAGCGCTTTGGTTTTAGAATAGTCGGTTTCCGTGAAAAAATAGGTAAACTGGGAGATACCTGGCGCGACACGATTATTATGGAAAGAAGAAGTAAAACAATAGGAATAAATTAAAATAATATGCAGCCAAAATTAAAATTTCTCGACAGATACTTAACACTTTGGATATTTCTTGCCATGGCAGTTGGCGTAGGCCTGGGCTTCTTATTTCCCGGCACTTCAAAAGTAATGGACTCACTATCTATAGGTACAACTAACATTCCATTGGCTATTGGACTAATCTTAATGATGTACCCTCCACTCGCTAAAGTTGATTACTCGATTTTACCTACTGCTTTTAGGGATAAAAAGGTAATAAGTATATCATTATTATTAAATTGGGTGATAGGACCTATTTTAATGTTTGTTCTTGCTATTTTGTTTTTAAGAGATGAGCCGGATTATATGATCGGATTAATTCTTATTGGCTTAGCCCGATGTATCGCAATGGTCATTGTTTGGAATGATCTCGCAAAAGGCAACAGAGAATACGCTGCTTTATTGATTGCTTTAAACAGTATCTTTCAAGTGTTTACCTACAGCTTCTTTGTCTGGTTATTTATCAATATCCTGCCCGGTAAATTAGGATTAGCCAACTTCAATGTAAGTGTTTCGATGAAGGACGTCACTGAAAGTGTTCTTATCTATTTGGGTATTCCATTTCTCGCAGGTTTTCTAAGCCGATATTTCTTAGTCAAATCAAAAGGCATAGAATGGTATAATAGAAAATTTGTACCTAGAATATCACCTATAACACTCTACGCTTTATTATTTACGATTGTGTTAATGTTCAGTTTAAAAGGTGAAAAAATTGTGGAACTGCCAATGGATGTTGTAAAAGTAGCTATCCCACTGGTAATCTATTTTGTCCTTATGTTTTTCGTGAGCTTTTTTATCAATAAATCAATGAAAGTTCCTTATGACAAAAACGCTTCAATTGCATTTACAGCTACAGGAAATAATTTTGAACTGGCGATTGCGGTAGCTATCGCAGTGTTCGGCATCAACTCTCCGCAGGCTTTCGTAGGTGTTATTGGCCCGTTAGTAGAAGTTCCGGTACTCATACTTTTGGTAAGGGCCAGTTTGTGGCTGAAGAAAAAGTATTACAATTAAAATAATTTCAAACATATCAATCATTCCAATTTCTAAATATTATGTTTTGTTCCAGATAATTATATGCTTATTTTTAGGTGTTTAGCATCAAAATATCTGGAACAGTAACATAAGTGATTACACAACATAATGGATAGCAGATAATGCGGGTAATAGACAGAAAGTTAATTTTCAGTTTAACCCTCAAAGTACAGGAACTTTATAAAAAAATCATCATTTAAAATCCTGGCTATTTCGTCAGAAATAGCCTTTTTTTGTAATCTGAGTTTATATAGATAAACTAACATTTGCCTGTAACTTTTTGAGAAAATGTAAGCATCTATATTTTTCTCAATAGGGTTACTCCTGACATTTGCGAAAAGACGTTTCTGACCCAAGGAAGGAATTGTCTTTTCGCCGAATTTTAAATAAGCGACAATTCTCGATTGTCGCTTATTTAAGTATTAATAATCCCGATTTAAATATGCCCCTCATCGGCAAATGACATATAATCTGTTGAGGTTAAAATGCAATGATCTAATAACTTAATATTAAAAAATTCTGATGCGTCTTTTAAATTTTGAGTAATTTTTAGATCTTCGGCTGACGGTTTTAAATTTCCAGATGGATGGTTATGTGCTACTATTAAAGATGACGCATTACATAATAATGCTGTTTGCATGATTATTCGAACATCAACTATAGTTGAGGAAATTCCAGATTCAGAAATTTTTCTTATCCCTAGAACCTTATTATTCTGATTTAGATATAGGGCAAAGAAAGACTCTCGATAATCAATTTCATCAGAATCAAAATGTTGACGAAAAACATCGATGGCATCTCGTGAATTACTGACTAACTTTTCAGAATTCCCTTTTCTAGTATAACTTAATTTTATTTCGTTGACAATATTGAATTTCATTTGGCTTGCTCCTGTACGGCGGAGACTTCGGTTTACCGTACATTGATAATTCGTATTTCAATTCATTATTAAAGTATCTGCCCCATGGTAAGCAAACTTTTCGCAAAGTTCAAATGCTTTTTGGGATTTCATTTGTGCAGTACCACCAAAAATAATGGACTGTAATTTGGCTTCGTCGTCTTTGTAGGTTTTTACATTCTGATAGAAGCCTGTCACTGCATTGTAAGCCCCAAATAAAGTCCCTTTTGTTGTTTCCATTTGTTGGGTATCACTTATCATTGCGTAGGCAAAAGCTTCATCGACGGTGTTTTTGAAAACGGTTGATAATTCATCAAAATTTCCTTTTTGCAGATGAGTTAAAGTTTCTTTATTTGGACAGAGTGCCAACTGAATTAATTTTTTCATTTCTGCGTCACCAATTGTAATCTTTGCCCAATGATTAAAAGTCTTTTCTAATTGATCACTTAACGTGTTGGCTAATCCCATCACTTTGTGAGCATCGTCCAACCGTTGCTTTGCTCCTGCTGTATGTTTTATTCTTACAACATTACTCATGTTTTTAAGAGAAGCATTCAAGGTATTTTGGCAAACGATGCGCACGGGGGTAAATGCGGCGGTAATGCTTCCGCTCCCGTCATGGGAAGTAGTAAGGAAAATGTATTTTTCTGTAATATCGTCACCGTTTCCAACACGGATATAATCGGGAAGTTTTGCGGTAATAAAAATTCGCTCACCATTTCCTAAAGCTCCTGCAGTTTCGTACAAAATGCCTGCTCCACCGCCTACTATAGCATCGAAAAAAGAAAAGGCTTCACGATTTTGTACAATATGGTAATCTTTTCCGACTACTCCCAAAACCATGTTATTATCTGTACGGATATTGGCGAAATAGTTTGAAATCTCCAATTCTGAATTATTCATTACGAGTCCGTCCAGAGTTTCGATAATGCCTGTTGCTTTTGTAAATAACGGTGATTTTTCCACCTCGTAATCAAGCCCTGCAAATCTTATGGCTTCTTCGCTTGTTGGATAATCTTCTACTATTTGTCCCAGGTTATGCCATGCTTTTTCCTTTACACTGAAAAATGAATATTTCCCTGTTCTGTTGTTGAAATTTAAATTATGTGCCATGATGTTGAGATTTTAAATGTGTATAAATTGTATTTGATTTAAAAAGATAGGTCATCATCCGTATAACTTTCGTCAGATTTAGATTTATCAGTTTCTTTTTGACCTTTTTTACTGAATGATTTAGAATCATTTTCGTTTTTTTTAGTACTGTTATGAATTTTAATTTGCGAAGTATGAAAATTTAGACCTGCGTGAGGTTCACCATCTCTTCCTATCCATGCCGATGTATAAGCTCTTCCGCTTAATTCGACTAATGTTCCTTTATTTAAGATTTCAGCGACTTTTGTTGAAATCCAATAGGCACATTCAAAATAAGTTGTCTGTTCGATTCGTTCGCCTTGTTTATTGCGATAGTTGTCATTCGTAGCAATTGAAAAATTAACTACTTGTTTTTTGTTTGACAGGGTGCGCACTTCCGCATCTCTGGTCAGTCTTCCGATAATGTTCATAACTGTTTTTTTAAGATTGTACATGTTGTTTTGTTTTCAATCTTTTATCCGTCCTTTCTCTGAAAGCCTTTCAGGCTTCGTTTAATATTTTTCAAAAGAAAAACCGGAAAAAAGAAAGCAGATATGAAGTGCTGACAAAGAAAAATGACCAAAAGGAAACGGAATAATTGGAGGGTACCTTTAGGGAGCAAACCGTTTATGCCGTAGTCTTTTGGTGGGAAAAGCGCTGGCTGGCAACAATACCTTAGCTGCCTTTTTACCGGTTTATTATGAAAAAATGATCTGATTCATCACATTGAAATCTTATTTAATGCGCAGTACAACTTGTGAGAAGTATTGATGTATTCTTTGGTTGAAATCGTTTTGGATTACGCCAATGACAGCCAATGACAGCCAATCCCGGCAACTTTCTTTTAATACTGCTAATTAGCTTTATATCGCACAAAATGTTAGTGCTGTGGAGTCCAGAGATAATTTTAATTTTTTAGATATGAGTCAATTACCATCCAATCTTTTTATTTCAATAAAGCAGTTAATCGAAAACGCTAAACGCAGTATTGTTCGAAATATCAATACCGCTATAGTATTGACTTACTTTGAAATAGGTAAGGTGATCATTGAGAATGAGCAGGACGGAAAGGACAGAGCAGAGTATGCAAAAGAAACCTTGAAAAATCTAAGTCAACAATTGACAAAAGAATTCGGCAGAGGTTACTCAGTAGATAATTTGCAGTGGATGAGAAAGTTTTATTTAACGTATCAAAATAGAATTTCTGAAAAATACGAAACAGTGTCTCGTAATTCTTTTTTTTCATTATCATGGTCTCACTACATTCAATTAATGAAGATTGAAAACTCAGATGAGAGAAATTTTTATGAAATAGAGGCGAGTCAGAATAACTGGAGCGTTAGAGAGCTTACAAGACAGTTTAATTCAGCTATATATGAAAGGTTAGCATTAAGCAGGAATGAGGAAGAAGTGAAGAAGTTAGCTCAGAAAGGACAGATCATAGAAAAGCCGACCGATGTTCTAAAAAGTCACTATGTCTTGGAATTCTTAGATCTAAAAAAAGATAATCGCTATTCCGAAAGTGATTTGGAAACTGGGATCATCAATAAATTAGAGCATTTTATGCTGGAGTTAGGAAAAGGCTTTCTCTTTGAAGGGCGGCAAAGCAGATTTACATTCGAAGGCGACAGTTTCTTTGTGGATTTAGTGTTTTACAATCGTTTATTGAAGTGTTTCGTGCTTTTTGATCTAAAAATTGGAAAGCTGAGCCATCAGGATATCGGGCAAATGCAGATGTATGTCAATTATTACGACAGAAAAGTAAAGCTGGAAGAAGAGAATCCTACTATCGGAATTATTCTCTGCAAGGAAGAAAACAAAACAGTCATCGAGTTTACACTTCCAGAAAACAACAATACAATATTTGCAAAAGAGTATAAGGCTATCCTTCCAAGTAAGGAGGAACTTAAAAAGCAAATTGGATAATCGAGTTCATAAGCCCTTGGATTCAATTTAGGCTAAAAAGTGTTTTATATGGCTTGTACAGAAAAAACGGTATTACTGTTTTTTTAATATTTTTTGCTACTTGGCAATTAAGGTGTCATAATTAAGAAATGATGTATTATCGCTTAATATAGTTTCATAGTCCGTCCCTCCAAAATTTCACAAAGTAAAATTAGATTTTATACTTTATAATTTTAACATTCAACTGATTATTTGTATTTTAGTTGCATCTAAGAAAGATGAATTTCTTCGCAACCATTCTTGTTGCCACTTTAAAAATAATAAACAAAATTGTAAATTCTGTTGCTAATGCTGACTTACAGGAGAGAGCCTTTGCTACTGCATTTGTGTAGAACAATGCTTTGAGAGGCTGTATCTTTTGAGTAAACGTTAAAAGTGCGAGATAAACTATAATTTTTCTTTTAAGATCAATTTGCACCTCTAAGCCAAGTGTTGCAAGTAAATGCCTCAATTCATTATGATTGATTATGCCGGATATTTTTATTCAAAAGATATCGGTCATGGAAAGGAAACTTGAAGTTAAAAATATAAGCATTGATGATATTATCAAAATATTTAAAGAAGAGGAGAGAGTTGAGCTAACAATTGCGGAAGCGGAACAGATTGTAGAATTTCTAAAAATGCTATCAACAATCGTATTAAAGCGTTTTTTGGATGAATAATATTTTAATACTGTAGAAATGAAAAGAGCCGATTTATATATCCGTGTTTCAACTGACGAGCAGGCAGATAAGGGCTATTCGCAAAGAGATCAGGAGGAGCGATTAAAACGTTACTGTGAAAACAATAATATTAAAGTAGGTCAAATAATCTATGAAGATTACTCAGCCAAGACCTTTAACAGGCCAGAGTGGATCAAATTATTGGATACACTTAAGAGAAAAAGCTCAAAAACAAATCTGCTGCTTTTTACAAAATGGGATCGCTTCAGCAGGAACGCTGGCGATGCTTATCAAATGATTAATATACTTAGGAAAATTAACGTAGAACCGCAGGCTATTGAGCAACCTTTAGATCTTTCAATTCCAGAAAATAAAATGATGTTGGCTATATATCTTGCTGCGCCGGAAGTCGAAAACGACAGGCGCGCTTTGAATACTTATTATGGAATGCGCCGTGCTAAAAAGGAAGGCAGATTAATGGGAAGGGCGCCTTACGGCTATGCTAACAAAATAACGGAGAACGGAAAAAAGTATGTAACTCTGAAGGAACCAGAAGCTTCTAACATGAGATGGGCATTTAACGAAATGTCAAAAGGCGTATATTCAGCGAGCCAGATAATGGATATGATGAACAGAAAGGAAGGAAAATCAGTTAAGATAAGTGCCTTTCTTGCAAGTTTACGCAATACGGCATATTGCGGGAAAATTTACGTGGAACAATTCAATGAAGAGGAGGCTCATTTTGTTAAGAGTATTCATGAACCTTTGATCAGTGAAGAACTATTCGAAAAAGTTCAAGGTATAATGGATGGAAATGTGAATCCAGCTAGACCCAATGTAAAAGTATTGTCTGACGATAATTTACCATTACGAGGTTTTCTGGTATGTCCGGATTGTGGTCATTTGATTACAGGCAGTGCATCTACGGGACGTTCTGGAAATAAGTATTATTACTACCATTGCCAGTCCCCGTGTTCATACCGTTATAAATCTGAGATTATTAACTCAAAATTTTTAGAGATATTGCAGTCATTGGAAATGCGCACATCTATAAAAAATTATTTAAAGAAGGTATTGAAACAAAATTTTGAAAAATTAATTAATAATCCCCAAAAGGAAAGGAAAGCAATTCTATTAGAGATAGATCGTTTAAACAGCAGGTTGAAACAGGCAAGAAATAAACTTATGGAAGGGGTAATTGATGATGAAGATTATTTTGAAATTAAGACCGAATGTAAAGGGCAAATTGAAAAGCTTGAAGTTAAATTAACTAAAGGAAAAGATAATAAAAAAATAGATTTTTTAAAACTACTAGACCAAGCATTATCGAACCTGGTAGATCTCGCGAAAGTCTATACTGACGGGGATATTGACGTTAAACGCAAAATAATTGGTTCGATATTCCCCCAAAAATTGCAATTTTCAAAAAATCATTATCGAACCACCCGACCTAATGTTTTACTCTCTTATATATACCAGATAAACAATGAGTTAGGAACTAAAAAAAGCCGGAAGGAAAGTGAATTATCACCTCTTTCCGGTCTTGTACCCAGGACCGGGATCGAACCGGTACTCCTAAGAACTGGTGTTTGAGACCAGCGCGTCTACCAATTCCGCCACCTGGGCTTGATGTTTACTTCAAACGTGATGTTTGTTTCAAATTGGTGTGCAAATATAGGAACTTTTTTCAATGTTCAAAAGCTTTTTGAATAAAAATTTTTAAAAGTTGAGTTCCAAACCATCGTAGGCAAGGTGCATTCCGGACGGAAGCTGTTTATCTTCAATGTCATGCAGTCCTAAATGATGGCTGATATGTGTTAAAAATAATTTCTTTGGTTTTAGTTCTTCAAACAGTTTGATAACATCTGGAAGAATAAAATGCGCAGGATGAGGATCAAATTTTCTGATGCAGTTTAATATCAAAACATCCAGATTCTTCAGTTTTTCTTTTTCAGTTTCAGAAATAAATCCGGCATCTGTAATATAAGCAAGGTTTTTAAATTTGTATCCGAAGACCGTAATTTTATAGTGAATCACTTCTACGGGAGTGATTTCCGTATCCAATACATGGAAAGGCTTATTTTCAATTTCATGAAGTTCAAAAGCAGGTGCTCCGGGATATCTTACATCGGCAAAAGCATAAGGAAATCTGTTTTTTATTTCATGAGCAACTCTTGAATAGCAGTAGAGAGGAACATCATGTCCACTCTTAAAAATCAATGGCCGCATATCATCAAGCCCGATTACGTGGTCATTATGTTCATGAGTTATCAACGCAATATCTACGGTATGTTCTTGGTTGGTAAGCATTTGCTGCCTGAAATCCGGACCGCAGTCAATCAATATTTTTTTATTTTCTTCCGTAGTCACCATCACAGAAGAACGTAAACGTTTGTCTTTGGGATTTTCAGAAGTACACACTTCACATGTACAGCCTATAACGGGTACACCTTGAGAAGTACCGGTTCCTAAAAATTTCAACTTCATTTTCTTTTGAGGTTGGTTTAATTTTGGTAAATTTACGAAAAATTTCATGTCCTAATGTATCAGAAACTAACTCCTAAACAAAAAGCATTAACAATTAATCTAGATCCTACTATTTATGGTACTTTCGCAGAAATTGGAGCAGGGCAGGAGACTGTTCGCCACTTTTTTAGAGCAGGGGGAGCTTCCGGTACGATTGCTAAGGCGATGTCTGCTTATGACAAAGATTTTAGTGATGCCATCTACGGAAAGGAAGTAAAAAACAGGTACGTTACCCAGAACAGGCTTCGCAAAATGCTTCGCTATGAAGTAGCTTTGATTGAAGAGAGAATTTCAAGAGATAATAATCCTGATAGAAAATTCTTTTCTTACGCCAATACGGTAACAACCATCAATTTTGACAAGACTGTAAAAGGCCACGGCTGGGTAGGAATTCGTTTTCAGACCAAAGAAAATGAAGATTACAATGAAATCGTGATTCACGTAAAATTCAAAGAAAATGATGCTACCCTTCAGCAGGAGACCTTAGGGAATCTTGGGGTAAATCTTATTTTCGGGGCTTTCAATTATTTTGACAACCCAAGAACTTTAGTAGAATCTCTGTATGACGATGTTGCGAAAGATAACCTGGAAATTGATATGATCGATTTTAGCGGGCCTGCTTTTGCTTACGTTGATAACAGGCTGATGTCTCTTCAGCTGGTGAAAAATGGAATGACCGATGCGGTGATTTTCAATTCTCAAGGTAGCAATATGCTTCCGGCAGATGTATTGTACAAGAAAAATATTTTCGCGGTTAGAGGAAGTTTCAGACCGGTAACGAAAGTAAACATTGATATGCTTAAAAATGGGATGGATATGTTTTTCAAAGATGCCATCTGTACGCATGAAGAAACAGAAGTTCTTATCGAGATCACTATTTCCAATCTGAGAGCAGATGGAGATATTGACGAAAGAGATTTCCTTGACAGAGTTGATATTCTGGCTAAGCTGGGATATACCGTTATTATTTCCAATTTCTCTGAATATTACAGACTAATCGATTATTTCGCATCTTATACAAGTGGAGATATTGGAGTCGCAATGGGGGTAAATAATATGTTGATGGTATTCGACGAGAAATATTACAAAAATCTGTCAGGCGGTATCCTTGAAGCATTCGGGAAATTTTTCAGAAACGGGATGAGAGTGTATCTGTATCCTTACAAAGATCCTGAAACCCATCAGTTGCTGGATTCTTCAAACCTGAAAGTAGAAGAAAACCTGAAAGAACTCTATAAATATTTTAAACACAACAATCGTATTGTAGATATTACAAACTATAATCCGGAGTTTTTGGAAATCTACTCAAGAGAAATATTGAGAAAAATAGCATGTTGTGTGAAAGGCTGGGAAACTCAGGTTCCGGAAGGCGTAGCAGAAATGATTAAAGAGCGTGGAATGTTCGGATATAAAGAAGAACTTTCCCTAAAACAATTCTCTTAAAAAAATATATACAATGTCAGAATTAAAGAAAAGACTTTCCTCAATTCTTGAAAGTCCAAAACATAATACAGAAGAAAAACTTGAAAAAGTTTGCCACTTGTTGGATCAGGAGATTTCTTACTTCAACTGGACAGGTTTCTATTTCAAAAACGGAGATAAGGAGGAGTTGATTTTAGGCCCTTATGTAGGTGCGCTAACAGATCATACCATTATTCCTTACGGTAAGGGAATTTGCGGCCAGGTTGCTGTTTCCAATGAAACATTTGTAGTTCCTGATGTGAACGAAGAAAGCAATTATTTAAGCTGCTCCATTGATACAAAAGCCGAGATTGTAGTTCCTATCTTTAAAGATGGAAAAAACATCGGTCAGATCGATATTGATTCCCATACGGTAGATCCTTTCACCAATGAAGACCGTGAATTATTAGAATGGCTTTGTAATGAAGTTTCTAAGATTTTATAATAGAACTTCAATACAATTACAATATAGACTCCGGCTTTTATAGTCGGAGTTTTTTTATGAGTATTAAATGAAATATAATCCAGAGATTGCCAGTTTTACTTTTTATGGATTATAAGTGGTAATGACAAACATGATTAAAGGTTCATCTCCCATATTTTCAATAGAATGATACCCTATAGAGCTGATCGCTGTAATATCTCCTTTCTGAAGAATTTTCTTTCGTATCGGGCCTTCAACCCCAGTTCTTTCCCGATATTCTCCGGTTCCATGCACCACAACATACAGTTCTTGCTCATTTCTTTGATTGTGCGTGTGAAACCCGGATTCATCACCTTTATTCAGTAAAACCATATAGGCAGCCAGACGATTGTGGGCTAATTCCTTCTGATCAAACATCTGCAGCATATATACAGTTCCGTTTCCACCATACATATTTTCACGCTTATCCATTTGTGTGATGGTTCGCTCATTCTTTTCAAATGCCATTACATAAAGATGGATATATTTTGAAACTTCCTGAATAACATGATCAAATTCTTCTCCTTCAGATAATATAACTGTTTCAGACATGTAAGTTTAATGTTTAGAGTTTAAAGTTGGTGATAAAAAAAATCAGCTTTGCTGCATCAGGTGGATTTCAGCCAGCAATTCTTTAAAATAATTCTCACATTTTGCAATATGAGTTCCATACCATGAAAATGCTTCACCATCTACGATCATAATCTTTTTATTGGGGTGAAAAACCTGTAGTTCTTCAATATGTTTTTCTTTAAATGGAAACGGTTCAGAGGACAGCATGATTACATCAGCATCCGCAAGATCTTCGGTGGTAATCTGAGGATAACGGGTTTTATCCTTGAAAATATTCTCAAAGCCAATCTCCGATAAAATTTTATGAATAAACGTATCCGAACCAATGGTCATATAAGGATTCTTCCAGATAAGATAAGCTGCTTTAATGGGAGTTTCCAGCTTGGATTGATTCAGGATGTCGTATATTTTAAGATTGAAAAGCTGGGCTCTCTCTTCCTTTCCGAAAAGTTTTCCGAGGTTTTTAAGCAGATAATAATTGTCTTCAATCGTTTCAACATTGGTTACGGTTACCTTAAAATCAGTCATCAAAGCTTCCACCTGATCTTTTACGTTCTCTTCCTTATTGGCAAGAATAAGATCCGGCTGCAGCGCTTTTATTTTCTCAATATTGATATTTTTGGTCCCGCCGATTACGGCTACATTTTTTATTTTATCCTGAGGATGAATACAGAATTTTGTCCTCCCGATAACTTCATTTTCGGTGAGTCCAAGGTCAAATAATGCCTCAGTAATAGAGGGTACAAGTGAAACGATTTTCATATTGGCATGTTAGATGATGCCTAAAATTACAAAAGTTTTCCCGTTAAGAAAAGTCCGGCTACAGAAAAGTAAATGATAAGTCCCGTAACGTCTACAAGAGTTGCTACAAAAGGAGCAGATGAAGTAGCAGGGTCTAGCTTTAATTTCTTTAAAATGAATGGAACCATTGACCCTGAAAGAGTCCCCCAGAGTACGATCAATACTAAAGAAACGGCTACACTTAATCCTACATAAACCCAATGGGCACCATAACTGAAGAAGCCTGCTTCATGCCAGATCATGATTCTTAAGAAGCCGATAATTCCCAAAATTCCTCCTAAAAACAACCCGGTGAAGATTTCTTTTTTCATGACATACCACCAGTCTTTTAAACCGATTTCCTGAAGTGCCATTGCTCTGATAATAAGCGTTGCGGCCTGTGAACCTGAGTTTCCACCACTGGAAATAATTAATGGAACAAATAGTGCCAACACCACTGCTTTCTGGATTTCGTCTTCGAAATATCCCATGGCTGATGCGGTGAGCATTTCGGAAAAGAATAATATAATTAGCCACATTCCTCTCTTTTTTACCATTTCGATGAGAGAAGTCTGGGTATAAGGTAAATCTAAGGCTTCAAGCCCCCCGAATTTCTGAATGTCTTCGGTGTTTTGCTGTTCAATCTGGTCAAGGATATCATCAATAGTTACAATCCCTACAAGAACTCCCGATTCTGTAATAATTGGAAGCGCTGAACGGTCATATTTTTCAAAATAAGTAACGGCATCCTCTTTGGAAGTCATTGTAGTAATAGCAACAAAATGGTTGTCCATAAGATCAGACACTAAAGTATCTTCTTCGGCCAACAGCAAACTTCCCACAGCTAAATCATCAATCAGACGGTTTCTTTCATCCACCACATAGAGATAGTTCATGGTTTCCACTCTTTTTCCTACCTTTTTGATCTGCTGAAGACATCTTTTTACCGTCCATTCCCTACGGATCTGGATATAATAAGGAGTCATCAGACGGGCAATAGAGTCTGAATTGTAGCCAAGCAGCTTTAAAGCAATTCTTCTTTCCTGCGGGTTAAGATGATTGATAGAATATTTGATAAGCTCGTCCGGGAAATCCTCGAAAAGAGCAGTCCTGTCATCCGGAGTCATTGCATTCAGAATTTCAGAAACTTCATCGCTTCCGATACTCCTGATGGTATCTTCCTGGAAATCAGGATCAAGATGTGAAAAAACCTCTGCTTTGTATTCCTTCGGAACCTTCAGAAACGCGAGCAGCCTCTCATCAGCAGGAAGTTCGCTGAGAGTTTCGGCAATATCGGCAGGGTTGAAGATAAGTTCGTCTCTAGAATTCAAAACGTGAAATTTTTTGGATATGCAAAAATAATTCAAATTTTTAAGACTAGGCAATAAACTGGCAAAATTAAGGATTAATTAAAGTTTAGTGCTTCAGTATAAGAGCAAAAAAAAAACACCCGTCGGAACGGATGTCAAAAATTAAATTTTAAATTCCAATATTCTTTAAATTGGTTCACATTCCGAGGTAGGGATGTACGTACAAACTGCATTTGTACAGCACTGGTATGGTCCGCAATCTGAATTGTCTCCACACTTTTTTATTCCGCTGCCTTTAATATTTTTTTGCTCCAGCCTGTTCAGCCTCTTAAGATTTGAATTCTTCATGGTGATCAAATATAGTTAAGGCTCTATCGGACAGTCATGATCAAGACATTCTCCATTGCAGCAATATCCCACAGAACATGGTCTTAGTTCGCTGCATCTGAATGGTCTCATACCACCATTAATTTCTTTGGCAGCTTGTCTGCTGAGTTTCTTTAAGTTTTTCATATAGTTTGGATTTAATGTTGAACTAAAATAGTGAAAATTTCTATATTATTCATTTGTTGGTGAAAATATTTTACTGTAAATCAATAATTTATTTGATTTTATAAATAAAAAACACCTACAAGTGCAGGTGTCTGTAATGATCATATATTATTCCAGTGGACATGGATTGAGAACACATGTGTTATGACAGCATGATCCACCCGGACATTCGTAATGTTCTGTACACTTTTTGAAAGGACCGCTGCCTTTGATTTCCTTTTGAACTTGTCTGCTGAGTTTTTTTAGATTTTTCATGAGATTTGATTTTATGTGAGTTAGTTTATTTTTATTCAATACAAATGAAAGGTGAACAGATTCCAAAGCAACACCATCCAACACTGCAAGGATTGGTTTCGCTGCATCTTTCCATGGATCCTCCATTAACTTGTTTTGCTTTTTCTCTGCTGAGTTTCTTTAGATTTTTCATGATATTTTGGTTTTAATATTAGACTAAAATAGTAAAAAATATTTAATAAATCCTCATTTGGTGAAAATATTTAATTGTTAATCAATTATTTATGATGTATTTAAAGTAAAAGTGCTTGTTCCATAAGTGTGGACAAGTGCTTTATTTAATAGGAAAATACTTTGTGAAAATTATGAATTATGAATTATGAATTATGAATGATGAATGATGAATGATGAATGATGAATTTTTCTGGTATAGCTAATTGAAAAGCGGAATAAAAATTCGCGATTGACTTACGAAGCAAAATTGACCATTGATGATCAAAGCTCTGCTTCGGTAGGTTTCAGCTTTCTCAGTTTTTTAATGATTCCCTTTATAGCTCCCTCGGTTCCTATTTTAACAGAATTTACGGTAGAACCCAGCAGACGCATGTTTTTTCGGTAAGTATCATGGTCTGTTTCCGTGACAAGATTTCCATCGGAACCAAAAAGTTTCATGCTGACAACTACCTGATTGGAGAAAACATATTTTCCAAAACCTACTTTGAAATACCGTACTTTGGAGACAATTGCAAAATCTGCATCGTTATTGAGGCAGTAATCTACAATAGTTTGTTTATCTATACTGTCAAAAGGAAGCTGAACTTCTGCCCGGAGCATTTTATTTCTTCTGCTGCTAAAATTATCGGAAACAGCATCAAAGAATGCCGTGTTGGTAGGATCTTTTATCTCATCAACATCGGGCTCTACCTCGGGATTGAAGTAAAGAACTTTTTTTATTTTGTCATCAGCCGTTTTCTGAGCTTTTACCGAAGTAATGCCGATGAATAAAAAAGTAGCAACTGCCGTAAAGAATATAATTTTTTTCATTTGTAATTCGAATGCAAAATTACGGCCTTTTCGTTGGATTGCATACAATTTATTAAGAAATCTTTAACATTTTTTTCTATCAAATTTGATTTATGAAATCAATAATGTTTGCAGAATCAAAAAATAGTCGTAATTTTGCACCCGTTACATAATAATCATTAAACAATATTGGAATGTACTTAACAACAGACAAAAAGCAGGAAATTTTCGCACAACATGGAAAATCTGCACAAGACACAGGAAGCGCAGAAGGACAAATCGCTCTTTTCACTTTCAGAATCAACCACTTATCTCAACACCTAAAGGCTAATCGTCACGATTTCAACACAGAGAGATCTCTAGTGAAATTGGTAGGTAAGAGAAAAAGTTTATTAGATTACCTTAAAAAGAAAGATATCGCAAGATACAGAGCTATTATTGCTGCATTAGGTTTAAGAAAATAATCTATAAAGATTTTCAAAATAAAAGCAACTTCGAAAGAGGTTGCTTTTTTGTTTTGCAGTACTTGGAATCTTTAACCACAAAGGCACAAAAATTTTTTAGAAACTATTAAATGTTTGAGAAGAGCACTTAAGTTTTAAAAGTCTTTGATTGTAACAAAGAGTATTTAGATTCCTACGGAATGACACAATTCAAATGTATTTTTATCCATTCAATTTGTCATTCCGTAGGAATCCAGTTAGAAACATCCATAGAAAATGTATTAAAATATAGGGCAACTATCCCAACTGAGTGGTAATTCCCCTCTTCAGGAGGGGTGGCGAAAATTCAAAAAATTTTTGACGGGATGGTTAGCCCTCTACAATAGCTATTTTATTCCACTTTCTTTCCAATCTTCCCCAAATGCGTATTCTGAAAACTATCCGGATACTTCAACCCATAACCCAATATTCTGTCAAAGGCGGAATGAGAAAATAAGATGGCTCCAATCATTTGTAAATAAGGGAGAGATAAGGCTGTTCCCGCGAAATAAACGATAATAGCTATTCCTAAGTGATGAAAAAGGTTGTAAAAGAAAGCTCCCACCTTAGTATTAACGGTATAACCTAACATGGAAATGTCCGGAGCAAAAAAAAGTCCCGCGAACCACCACCAGGAATATCCCGTTTGGGCAAAACCATAGGCTCCCAACAATAGAAATGCTGCGTATTCAAGCTTTAATTGTATTTTCATAATAATTGTGTTAATCTGTTAGATAAGTTGCTTTTGGTAATGAAAAGTTACATTTTAAGATCGAAAAAAGAAAGCGGAATACCTTTGGGATATTCCGCTTATACATTTTGATATGATTGATTTTAATGCCCTGATTTAGCTTCAGTGCTTTCTACATGACCAAGGTATTTGGTACAATACGCTCCAAAGATCAGAATAACCAGATAGCAGAACACAGGTATGATAAACGAGTGCTGTACTCCAAACTGATCTGCAAGATATCCCTGGAAAATAGGAACAATAGCACCTCCTAAAATAGCCATTACGACTAAGGATGATCCCTGGCTCGTATATTTTCCAAGTCCTGAAATTGCCAGTGTATAAATATTAGAGAACATGATAGAGTTGAAAATTCCGATTCCTAAAATACTGTACATCGCCATTTCCCCATGATTGACCATGGCTGAAATCAGTAATACGACATTGATGGCTGCGAAGATTGATAATGTCCTAGCCGGAGCCGCTTTACCAACAAAAAAGGCAATGAAATTCAGAACGATAAACACAAGGAAAAAGCTGATCTGAGAGAAGGTAAGGTTCACAATGCTGAAGATCACAAGGAAAACAGCTCCTGCTGCCCCAAGCATATAAAGAGCTTTTTTGCTCTGGCTTAAAGATTGGTTTAAAGAGATTGCTCCAAGGAAACGGCCAATCATAGCTCCACCCCAATACATGGAAAGGTAATTCTTACTGATGATTTCATTAAACCCCATGATCTGAGGCTGTTCAAGGAAACTGATGATGAAACTCCCCACTGCTACTTCTCCGCCTACATAGCAGAACATGGCAAATACGCCGAATTTCAGATGACTGAATTCAAGCGCTCCCCAGCCTTTTACCACTTCCTCTTCACCCATCTGGAATGAAGGAAGTTTAACTCTGGAAATCAATAAGGCTACCAACAAAAGAATACCCGCGAAAATAAGATACGGAATTCTCGTTGCTACTGCACTGAATGATCCATCCGGAGACGAGAAAAATTCAAAAATAAGGTGGCCTCCAAGCACAGGGGCAATCGTTGTTCCGAATGCATTGAATGCCTGTGTCATATTCAGTCGGCTGGAAGCAGATTCTTCACTCCCCAGTAATGAAACATACGCATTGGCAGTAATCTGCAGTACCGTAAAGCCTAATCCTAAGATAAATAAAGCTCCTAAAAATAACGGATAATACGAGAACGTAGCTGCCGGATAAAACAACACGCAGCCAAAAGCTGCCAGAAAAATCCCGAACAGGATTCCTTTTTTATATCCTAACTTATTAATAGGATCTCCCTTGGTGATAGAGATCAGAAAATAAATCAACGATCCGATAAAGTAAGCCCCGAAAAAACAGAACTGCACCAGCATGGATTCGAAAAAGGTAAGATTGAAAAGTTGCTTCAGATAGGGGATCAGAATGTCATTCATACAGGTGATGAATCCCCACATAAAAAATAGCAGGGTGATGGTAACCAACGGAACCGTATAATTCCTGCTTTGCGATTGTACTTCTTTATTAATCATAAACATTTATTTATCTGTATAAGGATAGGTCCTTAACTCTTTTTTGCCTACAGCATTGCATTTTTGTGAAGTAAGGCAAATATAGGAATCCACCTATATGTTTGCAATAATTTTAATGGTTTTTATAATGAAATGTATACTCCTTTTCAAGTCAGAATGTTATTTTCATTTTTTGAGACAATAATACAAAAACAACAGGATTTTTCAATGCATTATTTTTAGAAAAACACATTTTTATTTTCACAAATAATGAATAAGTTGAGATTACAGCTATAAATTTTGAATATTTCATCAACTGATAGCCAATTTTTTGTATTTTGAGAGCCTATTTATGCAAGTGAAAAATTTAATATTTCATTATTATATAGTACCTTTGCACACGAAATTTAAAGAGTTTAAATATTAATTCATACTCAATACGGAGTATTAAGAAGACAAATTTATGAGTATACCTCAAGCGTTTACAGAGATGATTACTCTTGCTGATGGCAGAGAAATCACTATTGAAACAGGGAAATTGGCTAAGCAGGCTGATGGATCTGTGGTAGTAAAAATGGGTGGAACAATGCTTTTAGCAACTGTTGTAGCCAATAAAGAAGCAAATCCTGGTGTAGATTTTTTACCATTAACAGTTGATTACAGAGAAAAATTCTATGCAGGTGGAAGAATTCCTGGAAACTTCTTCCGTAGAGAAGCAAGACCTTCTGATCAGGAGATCTTAACGATGCGTTTAGTAGACAGAGTTCTACGTCCGCTTTTCCCTGAAGATTTCCATGCTGAAGTTCAGGTAATGATTTCATTAATTTCTTATGACGGAAAAACAATTCCTGATGATTTAGCAGGTTTGGCAGCTTCTGCAGCTATTGCTATTACTGATATTCCTTTCAATGGGCCAATGTCTGAGGTAAGAGTGGTAAGATTTGACGGAAAACTTTCTGTTAATCCTAGCTATGAAGAATTGAAAAATTCTGAATTGGATATCATGGTTGGAGCTACTAAAGACTCCATCGTAATGGTAGAAGGAGAAATGAAAGAAATTTCTGAGCAGGAGATGTTAGAAGCTATTATCTTCGGTCATGCTGAAATCAAAAAGCAAATTGAAGCTCAGGAAAGATTAGCAGAAAAAGTAGGAAAAGCTTTCCCTAAAAGAGAATATTCTCACGAAAACCATGACGAAGAAATTCGTGCAAAAGTTTGGAAGGAGACTTACGATAAAGTATATGAAGTTGCAAGAACTCCATCTGGTAAAGAGGAGAGAGGAGATAAATTCAAAGCAGTTCGTGAAGAGTTTTTAGCTCAATATGCTGAAGATGCTGAAGAATTGGAAAGAGTAACACCTTTCGTAAAAGTATATTATCATGATGTAGAGAAAGAAGCTATGCGTCAGATGATCCTTGAAGACAATATCCGTCTTGATGGTCGTGATCCTCAAACGATCCGTCCAATCTGGTCAGAAATTGATTACCTTCCGGGAGCTCACGGTTCTGCAGTGTTTACAAGAGGTGAAACTCAGTCTTTAACAGCGGTAACTTTAGGTTCTGTGAAAGATGCAAACATGGTAGACAGTGTTATTTCTCAGCACGACGAAAAATTCTTCCTACACTATAACTTCCCACCATTCTCTACAGGTGAAGCAAGACCTCTAAGAGGAACTTCAAGAAGAGAAGTAGGACACGGTAACCTTGCTCAGAGAGCATTGCAGGCTGTAATCCCTGAAGAAAATCCATATACAATCAGAATTGTTTCTGATATCCTTGAATCAAACGGTTCGTCTTCAATGGCAACAGTTTGTGCAGGAACATTGGCGTTAATGGATGCAGGGGTAAAGATTACAAAACCTGTTTCCGGTATTGCAATGGGATTGATCACGGATACAAAATCTGGTAAATTCACTGTACTTTCTGATATCTTAGGAGATGAGGATCACCTTGGAGATATGGACTTCAAAGTAACAGGTACTGCAGACGGTATCACAGCTTGTCAGATGGATATCAAAATCCAGGGACTTTCTATGGATATCATGGAAAAAGCTTTGATGCAGGCTAGAGACGGAAGATTACACATCTTAAATAAAATCACTGAAACAATTTCTGAACCAAGAGCAGACGTGAAGCCTCACGCTCCTAAAATGGTAGTAATGGAGATCTCTAAAGACTTCATTGGTGCTGTAATCGGGCCTGGTGGAAAAATCATTCAGCAGATGCAGAAAGATACAGATACCGTTATTGCTATTGAAGAAGTAGGTGAGATCGGACGTATCGAAATTGCAGGAACAGACAGAGAGAAAATCAATGCTGCTGTTGCAAGAATTAACGAAATTACTTTCGTACCGGTTGTAGGTGAGGTTTACAATGGTAAAGTAGTGAAGGTAATGGACTTTGGTGCATTTGTAGCGATTGCTAAAGGAACAGAAGGACTTCTTCATATTTCTGAAATTGAATGGGCTCGTCTAGACAAAGTTCCTTATGCAGAAGGTGATGAAGTAGAAGTGAAGTTCATGGGTTATGATGACCGTAAGAAAATGAAACTTTCAAGAAAAGTTCTTTTACCAAGACCTGCAAGACCGGAAGGACAAAGTAGACCAGAAGGTCAAAGAAGACCAGAAGGACAAGGAAGACCTGAGGGACAGAGAAGGCCTGAAGGGCAGAGAAGACCTGAAGGAGAAAAACCACAAGGAGAAAACCAAGTGGAAAACGAAGCTCCTTCTAACGAAGCTTAATAAGATTCATTCTTAGATATAAAAAATCCCTCAATTTGAGGGATTTTTGCTTTTTAGGTCATTATGAAATGCAGCGCATTGAGGCAATCTTAATTCTGGAAATTCAATGAAAATTATAAGATTGTTTCACCTTTGGTTCGAAATGACTATAGTTATTAACTTCCAATTCTCTGCTTCAGATCCTCAGCACCACCCGTTTTTCTGGGCTGTCCGTTTTTAGAAGATCCGAAATTGTAGGTATAAGAAAGTGTCACCACACGGGTATCTCTTTTTACAGCAAAATTTTCTAGATAATCATTATATACGGTTTGTCCTTTTATATTGCTGGTAAAAAACATATCAGTGAAAGCTAGTTTCAGAGTGCTGTTGTTTTTGAATTTCTTTTGAGCTCCGATATTCAGATACCAGTTAGGACTCACATCCAGATAAGCATATACTTCTCTTGCCTTATAATTTGCGGTGAGTTCAGCCGTGAACCCATTTCCCAGTTTGAATGAATTGATACTGTTAATATTAAAGGTGAAATTTCCTTTGTTATTAATCTGTGTTCCTGAAACATTTCCGGTGTATGATCCGTAGTAGAAATTAGCACTGTTGTTCATATCCCACCATTTGGTCACCTTTACAGGAGCAATAAGATATAATCCTAAATAAGATACCGAATTTAAATTTTCAATCGTTTGTACAGTGACTATCTGCCCGTTTTCCACTACAGGTTTAAGGATATCTGTGATATTGTTAGATGTTTTGCTGTAGCTTACTGTTGCAAAATATTTGTTGCTCAGGCTGTACGTTAGTTCATAATTCATCGTGGTCTGTGCATTCAGATCCGGATTTCCCGCTTTAAGAGTGGTGGGATCAAGATAAAACTTAAACGGATTCAGCTGGTTGTAGCTAGGTCTTGTGATCCTTCTGCTGAAATTAACTTCAAGGTTGCTTTTATCGGTCAGATCATAAGCAAAAACGGCACTTGGAAACAATTGGGTGTAATTCCTTTTGTTAACTTGATTGGTGGTAAGCTGGGTTCCTTTTACATTGGTGTTTTCCATTCTTAATCCTGCAGTTGCTTTGAACTTTTCCCATTTTTTAGAGACATTTCCATACACTGCATTAATATTTTCTTCGTAAATAAAATGATTGGTTTTGGAAAGATCAGGAATCTGAACACCGGAACTTGCATTGAAAAACTTCAGATCATTATCAGTTTTTACAAAGCTGGTTTTAATTCCTGTTTCCAGCTTCCATTCCTGTTTAAAATTCTTGGTAAGATCAGATTTTAAAGAATAGATATTCAGTTTTCCATCCATATCACCTTTTATGATGTCCAGATTATCTGTGTTGCTGGCTATATCATGCGTTTGGGTGTCAAAACTTTGCAGTGAAGAATTTGCATAATTAATGTAATCGAAATCAGTAGAGATTTCAGAGCCTAAAGAATCAATCGTGTATTTATGATTAAGATTGAATGAAAGATTGGTCCAGCGGTCATTCGATCTGTTGACGGTGGTGAATGAGCTTTCAGGAAGATGGTTGCTGCCCAGTGTCACATTAGAATTATCGCCGTTGATATTGAACTTGTTTGAAACCAGCCCTACAGAAAAGCCAAGCACATTTTTATCATTCAGATAATAATCCATTCCCGCTTTGGCAACATGGCTGTTGAATCTGAACCTCAGATAATTATCCTGAACATATGCTTTTTTGAAATTGTTGGCTTCATAGAAATTTCTGTCCAGTACCAAACCGTTGTAAGCTTCCCTGTAAGCAAAGCTGTAATTTCCAAAAATATTGATTTTCTTATTTCGGTGGTTAATGCTGAAACTGTTATTATTCTTCACATATTTACCCGTTCCTAAAGACGTGGAAACACTTCCGTTGGTTCCTTTTCTCTGTTCCTTTTTAAGCTTGATATTAATGATTGCAGATCCCGCCGCATCATATTTGGAAGAAGGGTTGGTGATGAATTCTATCTTTTCAATGGTAGAGGATGGAATTCCCTTAAGGTAATTTGCAAGGTCACTTCCGGTCATTGGTGTATTTTTGCCATCAATCTGAATCAGAAGGTTTCCTTTTCCGCGGAGGCTGATATTATCATTGTTGTCAATACTCACCCCAGGCGCTTTTTCCAATACTTCAAAAGCCGAATTTCCGGTGCTGGCAATGCTGTTTTCAACATTCATGATCATCTTTCCGTCCTGTCTTTCGATAAGAGGTTTGGTTTTGGTGATCGTTACACCTTCAATAGATTTTACGTTCAGATCTATAGAAGGGAGCGTCGTGTTTTCAGCCAAAGAAATATTTTCTGAATGATAAACTTCAGTACCGTTTTTATTGATCTTTACCTGATAAGTTCCTTGTTTTAAATCATTAAAATTAAACTTACCGTTACCATCAGCAATTTCTGTTTTGATTAACTGATGATCGGCATTAAAGAGATTGATCTCCATTTGCTCGGCTTTGCCGGATTTTATATTTCCGGATAAAGATAAACTCTGTGAAGCCTGCTGGGCAGAATATCTGCTGCTGAACGAGATCAGTATGCAGATAAAAATAAATGTGAGTATTCTGGTCATAGCGTTTTACTTTTTAGGGTTAAGACAGTTTTCTGAAATTTTCAGTAAAGCTGAATACATGACTTCCAGTTCCTCATTTTTGATCCCCTTCAAAGCTGTTTTACGGTTCTTTTCTACGATATTCTGAACCTCTCTGATCACTTTTACTCCGGAATCTGTTACTCCCAGATTAGTTTTTCGGCGGTCTTCAGGATGAACATGTCTTGTGATGTATTCGGATTTTACCATTAAATCAATAATCCTGGTGACAGAAGCATTGTCTTTGAAAACAAGATCACCAATCTCATTCTGGGTAATTCCCGGGTTTTCCAGAATCGCTTTGATGATAAGCCACTGATCGATAGTGATCGTATAACCATGCGCTTTCAGCTGCCGCTGAGCATAGTTTCTGTAGGCTCTGATTGCTTTGTCTATATTGTAGAATATTATTGAATTTAACTTTTCCATATTTCAGAATTTAAAATGACTTATCAATTATTGATATGTCAACTAATTGGTAGAATCCCTTTTTATTTTGTTACAATTCCTGAAAAATATTTTCAAAAAAAATTAAAAACGATCTGTAAATTATTCCTGTTTTGTCTTTGTAGAGGCGCTTTTTGATCCTGAAGCAAAAGTTATATTTTCTGTGGTTTTGAATAATCTGTCGATCTGTTTTCTGGCTGAGACATCTGGTGTCATCTTATAAAACTCATTAATCAGATCTATTGAAGTAGGTTTCCTGGGATATTGATTGTGGTTCAGAAAGCTTTTTAAAGCTGTGTTTACGTTCTCTTCACCAATTAAATTACTCAATTTTACCATGGCTGCAGCGCCTTTGGAATAAGAAATATGAGGAGCATCTCCCGTAGCTTTATAGATGGGAACATTTTCAGACAATCCTTTTTCATTGTCATAGATCTGCTGATGTACTTTGATTCTTTCCATCATTTTTTCTCTGCCATGCATTTTCTTGTAAAGCATCATTTCCGTATACATCGCCAGTGTTTCGGTAAGCATTACTGACCCTTCTCTGTCGTCAGGATTGATCTGGCTGTTTCCCCACCAGAGATGTGAAAGTTCATGTCCTGCAAGTTCATTGATGACATCTTGCTTTTTGTCTGCCTGAATATTGGCATGGAAAACCATATCTTCCGGCATAAAGACAGCAGAAGGATAGGCTGTTGCAGCAAAACCTCGGGTAAAAGAAGAAATCTCTGCAAAATTGATGGTTTTAAAAGGATATTTCCCGAAATTCTGCTGGCAATAATCCAAAGTAAGCTTCGCATTTTCCAGAAGATGATCTACATTTTCAACATGTTTTTGATGATAAAAGATATTGATGATGATTCCTTTATAGTTCTCGCTTTTTATTTCATAGTTAGCTGAAGAAGCGGCAAACCGGAAAGGAATCTGATCTGCTTTATACTGGAAATAATGACGCCCGGATTTTGACCATTTCTTTACCAGATCTCCTGTGCCTATGGCTGTTTGATTCCCTTCAGTAGAAACAGTCATATGGAGATTAATAAAATCCTTTTTTACCACTTCAGGAGCTTCCGGTTTCTTCAGTTCCGTAAGTTTTCCCAATTTGAACTGGCTGCGCTGCTTTTCATCCTGGATTTCATAATCCTTTTGATAGCCTATTGTTGGATAATATCTGCTGATTCTCATAAAAGAACCATCTTCAATCACTGCATTAAAAGACTGATGACCATTGACGGCAAACCATTGGTAAGACAGGTTGAAATTCAGGGAAGCTGTTTCCCCCGGCTGCATACTGTGTTTTAATAAGACTTCTGTAGTATTTTTATTAATTTTCATTGCTTCAGAACCAGATGTCAATACAGCAGATTCAAGTTTTAAATCCTCATGAAAATTGATGAGAATTTTATTGATGGGTTGATCGGTTTGATTGATAAGGGTGTATTTTCCTACGATCTGATAGGTGTTTTCTGAAGGATAAAGCTTGATTTCTGTGGTAACATCAGTAATATCTGGCTGTGGAAGATTTTCATATTTCCGGAAGTTTTTTTCATATTCTACCGAGCTTAAGATAGCCTGGTCTTCATTGTTAGGAATATATCCTTTCATAAAAAGTATTCCGGCAAAGATTCCTGAAACCAGCAGAAAAATACTTAAAATGGAAGAAATAACAGATATTTTTTTACTCCTTATTAAACGATTAATTGTCCATAAAATACTGATAATACCCGTTCCGAAAAGAAGTCTTTGTGCAAAAGCCTTTTCATAGATTCCATAACCTCTGAAATCACTGTAAGTACCTTTAAAATCAGAAAATATTCTGAAAAGAGGATAGGAGATGATTTTCCCGGAAACCGGACCGGACAGTACAAAAACTGCGAGAATAGAAACCCCGAGTGCAATGAATTTATTAGGGATTCTGTCATTAATCAAAAGGATCAATCCGGAAAACAGCATCAGAGGAAAAGTATTGAAAAGGAAAACACCCAAATACGCCTTCCAGTCGATATGAAGATACTGATAAGCGGCCTGGAAAACAATTCCCTGAACAATTAGAATTCCGGTAAAGAAAATCAGCAGAAGGCAGATGGTGATAAAATGTCCCGTTAATCTGTTTTTTGAAAAATAAGTACTGTTTTCAATCATGAAAAATCCGGAAGACCGGCTTCTCCAGAAAATATCGTTCAGAAAATAGGCTGAAATAAGAAGACCAAGCAGATGAAAATTCTCTGAAATAGTTGTTGCCATAAGTCCTGAACCTGCATATTTCTGCGGAAGGCGAATTCCTTTTTCAATCTCGGCATACATTTCCATAGCGACACAAAATAATAGAAGGATAGAAACTGCAGGAACAGCAATACTTTTGAACAGATAGGTAAGATCGGTTTTTACAAAAGAAAATACAGCCCGAAAAGAAGCCAGTCCTCCAAAATTAGCTGAAGCAGTTGAATATGCTGATCTGTTCGTTTCCGATAATGGCTGAATAATTCCCGATGTTTTTACTTTCTTTCCGGATAAATTGGAGAATGAAAATAATCTGAGTGAAAGAAGAAGAAATCCAACGGATATAAAGATAAACAAGAGCCTGTTGAACAAAAGGTATCCCGTAAAAGGGGTCATCTGGATATTTTTCTGATGCGAACTAAGATCACGGGCCTGTATAAAATAAGCAGACAGTCCAAAAGGATCAATCAAAGCTGAAAACTGCTGTGTTTCCAGAGACTGAGGTAAGCTTCCCGCCATAAAAGGAGAGTTGGAAAACAATAAAATAATCATATAAAGCACATACAGAAGCAGTCCGCCCACTACAACCAACAGTTTTTTCCTGACAATAAATGAAATGAGAAACAGAAAACTGCAGACAAATAAACTGTTGATAAGACCAAAGATCAAAATTGGATAAATGTAATGGATAATCGTAAATCCTTCCTGCATTTCACTTCCGGTACGCATGATTTGTCCTATAAGAAATCCTGTCATCAGAAATGAAAAGCTTACAAAGGTCTGAAGAAAATAAGCGGTGAACTTTCCTTTCAGATAAGTGGACTTTGAAAACGGAAATGAAAACAGGATATGATCAAATTTTGAATCCTGATCTTTAAACAAGAGCTGTAAAGCATATACGGTGGCGAAAAAAATAACCACAAGACTCAGCATTCCGGTCATAAAACCGATGGTATAAGGTGAGTTTAAATAAATTCCTTCTCCTACTGAAAGATTGAATTGATTTCCGCAAAAAATACCGAGAGCTACCAGAAGTAAGGCCACAAGATAGGTGAGCCAGTGCTTGGTAGTGCGTCCGGCTTCGAATAAAAATATCGTGTTCATGATTAAGGTTTTTGAGTGAGAGTATGGAAATAAACGTGTTCCAGTAAAGGAGCTACGGAACTGAAATTTTTGGGAGATTCTTCAGAAAATACAGTAATGTGAAGCTCTCTTTCGAGAAGTTGTCTGCTGATGATCTCATAGGTGGAACCATAGGTTTCCAGTTCGGTTTTGTCAATCGGTTTTGACCAGATTTTATTTTCAAGCTCTGCGATTAATTTTCCGGGATTTCCTTTTCTGAGAATCTGTCCGTGGTTCATCACTGCCATTTCTGAGCAGAGGTTTCGGACATCTTCAACCAGATGAGTGGACAGAATAACAATCACCTCCTGGCTGATATCATTGAGCAATGTATTGAAACGGTTGCGTTCTTCAGGATCCAATCCTGCGGTCGGTTCATCTACAATGATGATTTTCGGGTCTCCCAATAATGCCTGAGCTACGCCGAAACGCTGTTTCATCCCTCCAGAGAAGGTGTGTACTTCTTTTTTAGCAAAATCAGAAAGGTTGACTTTTTCAAGCAGACCCAGAATTTGATTCTTACGTTGGTTTCTGTCAGTAATACCTTTCAATACAGCGATATGTTCCAGCAGATCATAGGCAGATACCTTTGGATACACTCCGAAATCCTGAGGAAGAAATCCAAGATTCTGTTTGATATAATCAGGGTTTTTAATAATATCCACTTCATTGAAAAGTAATGTTCCTGATGTTGGTTTCTGAAGTCCTACGATGGTTTTCATCAGAGATGATTTTCCGGCTCCGTTGGGACCAAGCAGCCCGAACATTCCGTTTTTAATTTCCAATGAAATGTTTTTAATGGCTTGAAAACCATTCTTGTAGGTGAGACTAAGGTTGTTGATTGATAATGTGTTCATAACGTTGTGTTTGGGGAATAGAAGGACAGGCAGCCTTTTGGCAGCTAGATTAGGGTTTAAAGGTTAGGGTTTGGAGGTTAGCAGCTGGAAGTTAGAAATTAGAGAATTTAGAAGCTGAATTTTTACACACCATCCTCAAATTCGCTTACTCTCAAACTCTCCAACACGAAACTCGCATCCCGCAACTCATTTACTCTTTAAATTCAAGAATATCTCCGGGCTGGCATTCCAGGATTTTACAGATGGCTTCAAGCGTATCGAAGCGGACCCCTTTGGCTTTTCCAGTTTTAAGGATAGAGAGGTTGACGGGCGTGATACCCAGTTTTTCTGCCAATTCTTTACTCTGCATTTTTCGTTTGGCAAGCATCACATCTAAGTTGACTATAATTGGCATTTTAAATAAATAGGTCTTGTTCGTTTTGCAAATGTAGTCCTTGCTTAAAGATATTCGCAAGAAACAGACAGAAAATTCCAAGCATAAAGTGAATAAACACCAGTCCCCATATCATACTTTCTACTTCCACAAAGAAACTCGCGATAATCACCAGTGGAAGCGGGATAAAAATATTGTACAGGTAAAATCTCTTAAGCTGAATGATGTTTTCCTGAGTAAACAGTTTCTGCTGGAAAAATACTTTGAAAACTCTGGCAGATAACCAGAAAAAGATTCCATAAGTGATGAGTACAGACAGAAATGAAAAAATCATATAGGAGCAATTGTTTTCGATATTTAGAAAAGGTTGTTCTGTAAACGGATAATTGACGTGGAGAAACTTTCCCTCTTTATAAGGGGTAACCGCAAATCCGCTGATCAGGCAGAATAAGGAATACACAAAAGTGAGTAAATATCCGGCCGACAATACAGAGCAGATATAGAATAAAATCTTTGAAATAATTTTGGTCTGGTTCATGGCATGAATAATAATTGATATTGCAAATGTATAATTAATTATCGTAAAACAATAATTAATTTAAATGAAATTTTATTTTGTGTTACTGTAAGTCAGAGAATAAAGTGCTGGAAATAGTGTGATAATCACTGTTTTTAATTAATTTTAAATAATAAAAAAATAGAAATCATGGCTTACAGCACAGAACTTGCCGACCGGGTACGTGAACGGCTTTCAATCATAGACAATATTGAGGTTGAAGAGAAGAAAATGTTCAGCGGACTGTCTTTTCTGGTGAATGGGAAAATGTGTATTAATATCAGTCACGGCAATCTGATGTGCCGCTATGATCCCGAAATGGAAGATGAGGTTTCGGAGAAAAAAGGATTTCTGCCGATGATTATGAAAGGGAAGCAGTTAAATGGATATTGCTATGTAGAACCCATTGGTTTCCAAAAAGCAGATGATTTTGAATACTGGATCAAGATCTGTCTGGATTATAATCCGATGGCAAAGGCTTCGAAGAAGTGAACGGAGTGTGAGTTGTAGGGTAGGAGAGTTTTGGAGTAAGAGAGTGGAAGTGATGAAGTTCATCAATCCCACATTCATCACTCATCATTTATAATTCATCATTATGATACAGTTTTTCTCTGATCTGAATTAAGATTTTTGTTGTTTTTTCTACATCCGGAGAGTCAGGAAGATGTGACTGAGCATAGTGATCTTCTATTGATTGTATCAGGTTTTCTGCTTTTTCCATAACACTTTCATAAGACTGGTTTCCTGCTTTGATATCTAATAGTTCATCCTGGTTTTCTACGCGGATCGTCAGTGAACTGGTTTTAAAAATCTGCTCACAGGACTGCAGGAGCCTGATGGTATGCATCATATTCTTACTGTCATAATTTTGCCCGTGAGTCTGATTGACATTGTAACGGTCTTCATTACGCTCAGCTACCCACTTCCAGTATTCCCTGTAATCTTTGCAGTAAACAGAGTAAGCATCCAGATTACAGAACAGATAAGCGACCGGCTTTTCATCTTTAGGAATGGACGATACAGAAACCTGATTGGCCTCTTCATTCTGCATAACACCTTTATATCCCAATGTTCCCGATTCATCATAAAATAAGGCATACATTCCCTTGGTATGATCAATACCCACCAATCCGCATTTTTCCTGCAAAAGGCTATTCCCCCTGCCAGTGGAAGGGAATTCGTGCAGCCATTTTTTCAACGGTACAGAGCCTTGTCCATCAAGAATAAAACAGAAATCCAGAATAGATTTTCTTTCTTTATCAATAGGATTTAAGATCTTTTTGTTGAGTCCTTTTGCCTTTTTAATCTGTGATACAGCATAGCCTGCAAAAGTATCTTTACAGAGTTTTGAAAGGAAATCTTCGGTTTTCAGCAGATCCATCAACGGGTGTTTATATTGAATACAATCCTCAGGACTTGCCAGAATTTCAAGAATATTAGGATTGTTTTTCTGCAGCAGTTCTACAAACCTCCCGATTTCATAATACGTAAGATCATTCGTCTCATTGGAGATCTGCGGAATGTAATTTAGACCAAAGAAATCTTCCTTCGGCAGATAGTACACCCCACGGATATCAGTATCAGAATTCTCTGTTGCAAGCCCAAAAGCCCGACTTCCGGAAATGGCTTCGAAGAGGAGGATGTTTTTGTTTTTTAGGTCTTGGATGGTCATAAATTTTCTATATGGCTTCTTGGGATAATTGTTGTCTGTGAATTAAGTTTCAAAGAATTAAAATGTATCAAAAATCTCTTTTAAAAACATTCTATATTCCTCACGAATTGTCAATTCTTTTTCAACAAATAATTCGTTTCTCAGACAATTTACCGCTTCTTTGGTGACAGGATTATATCCTTGTTTGTTCATTTCTTTATTAAAAATTCCGACGCCTCGTTTTTGCCATGGCGGAAGATTGTTATAATTGATTCCGTACTGAAAAAGCAATTCGTTTTTATCAGATTGTGACATTTTTTCAATGGTTTCAGTGGTTTGTTTGACATTAAAACCATTTTTTCTTAATGTCCAGTAACAATAAGCAGAAAGTGAGTTTCTGTGAGAATCTTCCTGTCTCCAGCAAAAATAATCCAGAAGCATTTCCTGGTTAGGAATGGCAATAGTTCTACAGTCGAAAACACAGATTTCCTGAAATTGCAGACTGAAAAAGGCACTTACTTCCCCTGCCAAAACAGAGTTAATTTTTCTTATTTTTCTGCTGAAAGTATTATCATCTTTATGAATCAACAGAGAAATTTCATCACTTTGAGTATAACCATAGATGATTTTAAACCCAATATTAAAGAGATGTTTTGTTGAATCTACCATCACCTCACTGAATTTTTTATCAAATGGCTTTTCAAGGGACAGTTTCTCTTTGGTGAGTTTTGTAAATCCTCTTCCATCTAATCTTACAACAATAAAATTTTCTGGCAGAATGTACTGTTCCAAAAGACTTTCATTTCTTCGCATTAAAGCTTCAATTTCTTCAAATTTCATAATCGTTGATTTCAAATTTTTGATCCACAATTTTCACACTGAATATTCTGGAAAAACCTTCTTCAAATAAAGGTTTTTCCAATTCTTTATATTTTGCCTTTATTCCAATTTCGTTAATGGAGTCTTTTCTGTTTTTATTTCGTTCTATACAATCCTGAACACTGCTGTCGAAATAATACCCAATAACTTCATATTTATTTTGTTGAGCAAATTCAATATATTTTTTTCGGCTTTCTTGAGTTACATTCGTATTATCGATGACCATCTTTGATTGTGTTTCGAAACAATAATGGAGTAACTTTCCTTCCTTGTTTCGGGTATTTAGTAAATCCATGCTGATTCTGATATGCGAATTGAAAAAAAGCTCCTTGTAAAAAGAACTTTTTCCACTTGCAGGAATTCCGATGAAAATAATCATTTCCATAATACTAATTTTTAATACAACTCTTCACAATTACTTCCAAAGCTTTCTCTGCATCACAAGCATATAAGCCGGAACACCATGCGGGATTAGCTTCAATCAAAGCCCAGCCTTTTCCTTTTATAATACCAAAATCCAGCACAATGGCAGCAGGCAGCGTAGAAGAGTACTTTTGGATAAAAGATACAAAGAAGGAAAACATATCTTTCTGTTCTTTTTCCGAAAGTGTATTGGTATCAAAGGCATTGTTTCTCCAATAAGAAGAATGAGTTTTAATTTCATTATTTAAAACAAAACATCTCACTTCAAGTTCCCACTCCACTACTTCGGAGGTGAACACTGTTATTTCCTGATCTAAAGAATCAAAACCTTTAATATCACTTATTTTTTGATAAACGCCTGCTTTAAAAGTTTTAAAGTCGGAACATTTAATGAAAATATTTTCTTCTTTAGTAAAGTCTTTTAACTGACCATAGGAAATTTGACGTTGAGTAAAAGAACCATCTATATGATTTAACCAGTCATCGGCAGGTTTAAGTAATGTAAGATCGCACTGCTCGGAAACAATTTCTGCATAAATATCCTCACCATATACCGCTACCACATCCGCACGAAATTCTTCCGGAACATTCCATTTTGCATTGAAGCGGTTTAGCTCGTAAGAAGAATTGAGTGATGCTTTCTTCAAATTATTACTATCTTCCGTATACATGGGGGAGAGCGCGATTATATTTCTCATTTGATTTTATTTAATAAGATTAATTATGGCTTTGCTGGCTGTCTAAAGTTTCTTTGATGACTTCCAGTAAAGGTCTGAATTGTGTAAGAAATTTATATTTTATTCCTGCAGTTGTTTTATAAGATGATAAATTATATCCTACATTGCCTTTTTCTTCTTTATTGAGAACAAGATTGTCATAATTTCCCAGGTCCATGGTGATAGTCAGTTCTTCTCCAGCCTTTTTGAACTCTTCATAACAGTTGTTGATAAAGTCAAAAGAAGGATTAGTTCTGTCAAAACAATCTTCTTTTATACGGAATTCATAAACTGCTTCATCAAGCTGCTGTAACAATGTAGCCAAATCAGCATCCTTTCCGTGAATTTCTTTGTATCGGGTAACAACTAATTCAATAAAAGCTTCCGTATAAAAAATGATAAAACTATCATCATCCACATTCCAAAAAATACTATAAAAATAATTGTGTTTAGGAAGATCATACCTTTTGAAAGTTTCGATCACTGACAGAGGGACTTCAATTCCCATTTCTTCCTTTAAGAATTGACATCTTTCAATAAATTCATGTTTTTTTTCTTCCTGCTTGGGAATCAATTTTTCAATCTTATTTTGAAGGGGTTGAATATACTTCTTTTTGAAGAAGTTAAATATTTTCATGTTATCTTTCATTAAAGTTTCAATATCTCTCTAAAAACCCTTTCCATCTCACCTTTATTCGCCTTTCCTGCTGATAAACTTTTAGATTTTTCTTCGTTTTCAGCGATTGTTTTCTCCAGAAAATTAAAAAGCTCCCAATCGTTCGGGTGGTAATAAGATTCTCCTTTGGTCGCTTTTAGGGCCACAAGATCTTCTATTTTTCGTCTGGTTGCATCATCTGTTAAAACAAGCAGATCACTGAACAGTACAGGAGGAACCGTTCCTTTTTCTATGATCCATTTTCCGGTAAGGGTGGTTCGGAGGCAATAAAAATAACTTTTTAATTTTACTTCATCGCTTCTGCAGGCTTCCAGATATTTCTTGCTCATGCTTAAATAATGATAAGAAACGGCAACCAGAGAAAAACAGGCATCTGCCAAAGGCCTGAACAGCTCCACAAATTTTTCATCCGCTTTATATATTATTGGAGAATAGAACCAGCTCAGCAAGGCCGCATTCGACTTCAGTAAAAGATGAAAAGTCTTTCTCAAGTCCCAGCCGGAACCGTCCAGATCATCTTCAGTCATGAATTCTATCGTTTCATCCTTATCCCAGGGAGAAAGATACCAGTCTTTTTCATGACGGTATATAAAACGTATATCATAATCACTGTCAGGAGATGCAAAACCCCAGGCTCTGCTCCCTGATTCTACAGCAAGAAGGACTTTTATCCCCCTTGTTGCTTCAACTTCTTTTATTTTTTCTAGTATTTTTGGTGTCATTGTTTTTTATTTATAATGCAAAGTAAAAAGAGTTGTACGCAATGTACTCGCGTAGTTGTGTTGAGTTACAGAAATTTTTAAAAGAATAGGTAGATAAATGAATATTGTCGATTAAAATTTTGCTTTGACCTTTGAAAATTGTCCGTTAAAAAAATAAATTTTGTGAACGTTAAGAAAATTCTTCTGTTTGAGTGCGACAAATATATTGATACAAAAAAGCAATAATGAATTCGCACGAGTTTAGAATTTTTAGAGAACACATTTTATTTTTAGCTCAATTTTCCAGGTCTTGACTTTTTGTTTCTTTTGTGTCAGGACAAAAGAAAATACTATTGAAATTCACTAATATTGCACTTTTCCATTTAACATAACTATCAACATCCATGTTATCATCAGAATTACAGCATAAAATTGATTTTAAAACAAAACCTTTAGGCGCATTAGGGCATCTGGAACACATTGCTCACAAAATCGGAATGGTTCAGAAAACCACTTCACCACAGTTATTGAATCCTCATATGGTAGTTTTTGCGGCTGACCATGGAATTGCCACAGCGGGTGTAAGTGCTTATCCACAAGAAGTAACCTATCAAATGGTCATGAATTTTCTGGGTGGAGGAGCAGCCATCAATGTTTTTTGCAGACAGAATGGAATTAAGATTAAAATTGTAGATGCGGGAGTGAATTTTGATTTTCCGGAGGGCTTAAATCTGGTGAATAAGAAGGTCCGAAAATCCAGCCGCAATATTCTGGAAGAACCCGCCATGACTCCTGAAGAATATCAGCAGGCACTTGATAATGGGAAGTCTGTGGTGTCTGAAATTGCAGGGAAAGGCTGTAATATCATTGGTTTTGGTGAAATGGGAATCGGGAATACATCGGCTTCTTCTCTGATGATGAGTAAGCTCTTTGATATTCCTATTACCAATTGCATCGGGCGCGGAACGGGCTTGAATGACCACCAGCTAGACAATAAGATCAATATCTTAAAAGAAGCCATAGAGAAATATCCGACTGAAATGACTGAAGATGAAATTGCCCAAACCTTCGGAGGATTAGAAATCGTACAAATGATTGGTGCCATCGAAGAAGCGTATCATCATAATATGTTGATTATGGTAGATGGGTTTATTGCAACGGTAGCGGTAGCTACGGTATGGAAAAAGAACCCTGAAATTCTGAACAACTGTATCTTCTGCCATGTAAGCAATGAAAATGCCCACCCTCAGCTGCTGGGACTGATGAGAGAGAAAGCTATTTTAAATCTCAATCTTCGTTTGGGAGAAGGAACAGGTTGTGCATTAGCATATCCCATTATTCAAAGTGCGGTTAATTTCCTGAATGAAATGTCGAGCTTTGAAGGGGCTAATATTTCTAATAAATCATCTTAAGCTTTATAAAATAATAAAGGGGCAATAAAGCCCCTTTTATGTTTAATTTAAATAAATTAAGACTTAATAAGTATGTGCAACATCTTTACCTGTAAACATCATTCTTACAGGTTTATTTTGAATTGCATCTTCATTCAATTTATATGAATTAAATATCTGCATGGTAGGAATATATCTGTATAAACCATCATCTACCAAATATAGTTTTCCAGTATTGGTGTTTCGTACCAGTTGAGTTCCTGAAGTGATGTCAGCCCCTCTTTCTCCGGTGTAGTCTTCGATATTTACTTTAAAAACCAAATAGGCTTTACCTTGTACAGCAAACAGATTATTAATTACAGCAAAGGATTCAATACGTCTCAGGGTACTTTCAAATACGATGTACAAAGCTCCCGTTGCATTATCCTGGAAAAACTGTCCGTCGCGAACTCGGTACGCTTTAGGCTCAGAATCTTTTAAGTAGAAAGAAATTCCTTCATAAACAAATCCATCTTTTCCGTCTCCCAGCTCATTCTTATCCCTTGTGTAGAAGTGAGTCTTTTTATCAGAATTAAAGTACCTGTAAATCGGAAAGCTTCCTGGCTCATCACCGTTATAGCTGGTACCGAGATCTCTTTTTTCCCAGTAACTTTGTCCTGCAAGTTCATTAGGATTAGTCGTTAATACAAGATCATTACTTCCTGTGTGAAACCATCTTGTAATGACCGGACCAGGTCCATCTGCAGAACCTAATAATCTTTCCTGAAAATAATAGCTTAATCCGGGATAAGATTTAGGAAGTTCAGATGGTAAAGGAGAGGTATTGTACAGATGTTTTTTGGTAAGATCACTGTAGAAACCATAAATAGGATTTGTTAAGGAAAAAGATTTGGACCAGATTCCCGCAGGTGGAGGAGTGGGTGTGTCTGGATTGTCTCTGAAGCCTCCTTTTCCTAACATGTTTTTGTCAGATAGATTTAAGGCTTGTGATTCATTTACATTTTCCAGCTCATCACCGGGAGCTGAACAGCTTACTATGGATATAAGACATAATCCAACGAAATACGCTTTTTTCATTTGTTTTTTTTCATGGTTATTAATGATGCAAAAGTAGAAAAACACCGTATTTAAAGGAAAAATTGTAAGGTGATAACATTCATGTTTTTTATTTTTCCTATTTATCTTTTGATCATATCTGAAAGCTTTCCTACTTTTACTGAAATTGATTAATCCTGGTTTTTATATCTAAAAAACAATGAAAGTCCTTAAGAATGAGCTGATCTACTTTGCAACAGCACTGATGTTTTTCACAAGAATTCCGGTTCCGTTTACCATTCCATATTCCAGTGAGATTATGAATAAATCTCAAAAGTATTTTGCATGGGTTGGATTAGTGATAGGGCTCATCAATGCAGTGGTTTTGTATCTTTCCACGATACTTTTTAATCTGGAAATTGGGATTGTTTTAATGATGATCTCCAGTGTTTTGCTGACCGGAGCGTTTCATGAAGATGGTTTTACAGATATGTGCGACAGTTTCGGAGGTGGATATGGAAAGGAAAAGATTCTGACTATTATGAAAGACAGCCGGGTAGGAGCCTATGGAACCATTGGAATTATTCTATTGTTTGCGTTGAAATTCTATGGCATCCAGGCTTTGGGAATGATAGCGCCAGTTAGAGTTCTCGGCATCATTATTTTAGCGCATACAGCAAGCCGGTTTATTTCAGGAACAATGATTTATACCCACGAATATGTTACTGATATTGATGCCAGCAAATCAAAACCTTTGGCCAATAAACCTTTGGATGGAATGGCTTTACTCGTAGGATTTATCAGCGTTTTAATTGCTTTTTTCCTGATTCCGGACTGGCGGTTGATTTTTGCTTTTGCGCTGGCCTATTTAGGCAAAATATACATGGGATGGTATTTTAAAAAGCATATTGGCGGTTATACAGGTGACTGTTTGGGATCTGTGCAGCAGGTTTGTGAAGTTTTATTTTACTTAGGAACAATGATCGCATGGAAATTCATTTAATCCGTCATACTGCTGTAGAAAATCAGGAAAACCTGTGTTATGGTTTTGCTGAAATGCCATTACGTAAGGATTGTATTGAAGATTTTAAAACATTGGAGATCGATGATAATTATGATATAGTTGTCTCAAGTCCTTCCCAGCGATGCCATCTTCTGGCTGATTATTTTAAATTGGATTATCAAACAGATGAGAGGCTTCGTGAAATGAATTTCGGGAATTGGGAACTGAAAAAATGGACCGATATTCCGGAAGAAGAAATCAATCCCTGGTATAAAGATTTTATCAATGTAAAAACTTCAGGAGGTGAAAATCTCCTTGAAATACAGACTCGTGTTCTCAACTTTTGGAATGAACTCATTCAGAAAAACAATGTCAATAAGGTTCTCATCATTACCCACGCAGGAGTCATTCGTCTGATCCTTCAGGCTGTACTTCAGTTTCCGCTTGAAAATATGTTCAATATTCAGATTGATTATGGGAAAAAAGTCATCATTAATATCAATGAAGGAATCTTTTCTGTTAAAAAGATGAATGTATAGTCACTCTAAAAGTTCTTTATTAATTAAAATATGATGTTTAGATTCCTACGGAATGACACAATTGGAATGATAGTCTTGCCCATATAGTTTGTCATTCCGTAGGAATCCAGGCAATGTAATCTTCAATAGGAACGGACTTTAGTCCGTTTGATTAATATTAGTTTTTCAATAGGCTTTAGCCGAAACTTAAATCCTTTGTAATAGAATACATAAGCTAATTCTGAATTTTGTAGGCTAGATTCCTACGGAATGGCACAATTGGAATGATAGTCTTACCCGTACAGTTTGTCATTCCGCAGGAATCCAGCCTGCGTTATCAGTGAAATTAATTGGGAAATTACAATTCTGAGTAATGTTTCAACTGAAGATGCAACATTCCCCTCCTCTGGAGGGGTGGCGAAAATTCAAAGAATTTTTGACGGGGTGGTCAAAGTTGTCTCTCCACAAAAAAACGCCACCCGATATCATCAGATGACGTCATAGAATTTATTTAAAAATCCTGATAAAACTATCTTTTTCCAGGCTTTCCAGTGAAAAATCAAAATCAGCTTCAGACTTTTCTGTCGTAATCTCTGCTCCAAGCTCTTTTACAAGCTCATTGAAGGACATCGCCTCAAACCATTGCTGGTACAAAGCCGTTGTTGCCATCGTAGATACTTCTGTATTTCCTGAAACATGAGAATGACCGGCTCCGAAATTCAATAGCGCGAAGCATTGCTTTTCATTTTTTGTCATCAGCATTCCCAGAATCATTTGCTTCTGAACAGAATTACATCTTGCTTCGGCAAATAGGTTGTTCGGATTCATCATATAATCGTAAGAAATGTTATCTCCTTTTCCGATCACGATTTTATATCCACAATTGGCATCTCCACTGAAAACGTTATTCATAACAAGTGTTGGCGCACAATGTCCTTTATTGGCGTAAAGGTATTCAACGGCACCGTTAGGAGCAGATGTCATATCTCCGGAGTACATTAATTGTCCGTCACCATGATTATAAGCAGCATTCCAACCTATTTTTCCGGCGATATTCAATCCTGAAAGGTCAAGGTCATTGGCTCCCCATTGATCTTCCCAATAAATACCTACTGCCAGTCTTTCACCATAAAAACGGGTTCCGGTAGGAATATTTCCAACAAACATTTTTTCAGAAGTTGGTAAAGCAAATTCTACATTCTCAGGGAAATAGAATTTCTTTCCGGAAAGGTTTTCATATTTCAGTTTCAGAAAATCTAAAATAAAATCATAGTTAAATTGATTCACGTAAGTTTCCTTACCTTTTTTGACCCATGATTTTCCGTTTCTGACTCTATAGACAAAAGTATCCTGACCATACATTCTTGAGTAACACGCTGACAATGCTTTGAATAATGCAAACGGTGTCGCATTTTCCAGCCAATGCCAATCGCTGTTTTCCAGCAATGTATTTGTAGCGTCATTCAGTGGATTTGAGACCAATGGCTTATGGTTTACTTTAGAAAGCTTCGAAATTTTATTAACCGCTTTCGGAGCTCTGTTTTTATAAGCTAGGAATAAAGGTTTGAATCTGTTAAAAATTTCTGCCAGTTTTTCCATACCAAAGCTTTCAAACAGATAGGTTGGGTTAAAATTACTTTGCTTAATTAAATCAATCAACTCATCATTTTTGATTAAAAGCGTTGTATTGGTCGTTTTATAAATAACATAACGGAAAAACTCAACAGGATTTTCAGGATAAATATCGTATAGATCGGCTATTTTTATAATGGCTTCCTTATTTCTGATATTTTCTTTTCCTGTGAAATCATAGTCTAATTCCGTATGCAGAATATACAACAAATCATCAATGGTTTCTTCTTTTAAAGCAATACCGGACTTCAGAAGAGAAAGGCATTTTTCCTGCATTTCTTCTACCGTATAAGCTTTGATTACTTTAAAAATCAACTTTGTATCAGGAACATTCAATATTTCTTTAGGAATGTAAATTTCACTCTGAAAATTACTTCCATAGGTTGAAATATAATGTTTAATCTGTTCAAAAAACAATTCAATTCTGGAAGTATTCTTTATTTTCTCCCAGGATTTATGGAAAGTTTTATTCAAATCATTTCCATTCAGTTTTTCTTTGGCATAATAAGAAATAATTTCATTTTTTGCCCAAACTGCATGAGGTTCAATAACAAAACCATCATTAGAAATAAATGGCTCTGCATTCGATTCTTTGGCCAATACAGCATTGAATAATTGTAGTGTTTTCATTGTTTTAATTTTAAAAAATAAGTGAGGAGTAGATTCATTAAAAGTGAAGGGTATAGGAACTCCTTTTACCTATAGTTTATAAAAAGCGGGGAGTAATTTATCCAAAAAAATATAGGAACTCCCTTTGCCTTATAATTTGTAAAAAGGCGGAAAGTAAATCTGGAAATATAGGAACTTTCTTTGCCTTAATTTTTTTTAACTAATGAAAATGAATAGGTTAATATAAGCATTTTCATTGTCTTGAGGAGCAGACAGGACTCGAACCTGTGACCCACAATCTTGGTGATTTATAGGAACTTTAGTTGCCTGCAGCGAAAAGTAATTTTGTTGCTCTACCATCTGAGCTACTGCTCCTGCCGTATGAAAAGTTTTCATAAACCTTACAGGCTTTTATACCTGCAAGGCTGGTTATTAGTTTTTTTGAAAACCCATGAGGGTTATATTAAATTAAAAATTATGCTTTTCTGAATTTCTTCTTTTTCTTCCATGGAGCGTTTTTCTGCACGTCTCCAGCCATGATACATCCGTAAGGCATCACTTCATCCAGAACTTCACAAAGTCCATATTCTTCAATCTGTGCTCTTACGGTCTTAGCACTTTTATAAGCGCTCGGAAGTTCAGAAATATCCACTTCATTGGAGTAGAAACGGATATCTAATCCTTCTGTTTCTTCGTTGAAGATTTCCTCAGTTGTTTTATGAGCCAATGATCTTTTATGCTGGCTTCTGCTGAAGTTCCTTCCGGCTCCATGTGGTGCAAAACCTAAGTTTCTTTCATTCGTTTTCCCCTGAACAATCAGCACTGGTTCTGCCATATTCAACGGAATCAATCTAGGTCCCGTGATATCAGGCATGAATTTATCATCCAGCGGAGTCGCTCCTTTTGCATGGTAAAACAGATCTCCATCTTTGAAAACGAAGTTATGTTCGTTCCAATATCTGTTTTCTTTCTCCATTGCCAGCTTATTCAAAACGGCATCATGAAGGGAAGTATGGTTTTCTTTTGTCCATTGTCTGATCAGCTGAAGCGCTTCCCAATAAGATTTACCTTCTTCAGTATCATAAGGAATCCAGGCGTTCTCTCTCAATGTTTCAGGAGAGATTTCCTGTCTGAAACGGTTAGCCGTTTTCATTCCTTTATCATATAAGGCTGCTCCCGGAGCTCTGGATCCGTGATGTGTTACCATCATCGTATTTCCTGTATTTTTGGAAATTCCTACGAATAGGAAGTGGTTTCCGTCCCCCTGAGTTCCCATATGAGAACGGGCAATGCTGATCAGTTTTTCATCATTTAAGAATTCATTTTCTCTGAAAGCATCCATCAGTTCCTGAGACATCGGCATCTGTTCACCTCTTGGTCTTCCTCCATATCCGAAATGAGTGATAGAATGCGCTGCATCTAAAACATCTTTAGGATTGGTTTTTCCAAAATCCGTCAGCATTACAGAACAACAGATATCAGCACTATGGAATCCCGGGTGAATAGCATTCTTGGCAATTACCACACCTCCTACCGGAATCTGACCTTCAGGACCTGTAGGGCAGGCATCAGGCATTACAGCTCCACCAATTAGTGTAGGGGTTTTCATCAGTACTTTCATGGTTCTGATTACTTTTTCCACATTATCATTTTCACTTTCATTTTCAGCACGTATGTTGATCATAAAATCTTTAGCTGTTTCATGAAGCGGAATAATATCCGGCTGTTTGAACTGTACCAGATATTCTGTGATCTGATGTTCATCCAGATTATTCTCGTTGATATAGCTAATGGCATCTTTAAACCATTTTGCTGGTCTATATCCTAATTCGATTAAATGATTTCCATTAAATTCCATTTTGTTTCATTTTGATGATGCAAAGTAATTGCGTTATTACGCAATAGTTTTGCGTAGGTAAAGAAATTTTAATTATTTTTACAAAAAAGTTATAAAAAGGGGCAAAAAGCTGATTTATACATTGGCACATGAACCTGAACACTATAAAACAAAATTAAAATCTGCAGCTATGGTACTATTAGAACAATTAAAACATTTCCCGGAAACGATCCAGTTTGGCGATGTTATCGCGTACATTGATGATCATTATGAATTTACTCCTACCGCTTTTCAAAATGGGGATACAACAAATCAGGCAGGACAGAACAATGGTTCGTGTAAAGTTTTCAGTTTTGCAAGCATTCAGGATCTTACCAAAGAAGAAACACTTTGGCTTTTTGGGGAATTCTACAGGGAAGATGTATTGAAAAACCCTGAGGGAAATGATCATCAGAATATCCGAAACTTTATGAAGTTTGGTTGGGAGGGAGTTACTTTTGACGAAAATGCCTTAAAGGGAAAATAGCTTTTTAGAAAAGAGCAAGAAACAGAATAAGTGAATTGCTTATTGAAAAACACCATCATTAAACACTAAGGTATGTCATCCAATAAAAACGCCCTGATTCGGTATAAAACATTAGATAAATGTCTTAAAAACAAATACAGGAAATATACACTGGAAGATCTCATTGACGAATGTTCAGAAGCATTATTTGAATTTGAAGGAAAAGAATCTTATGTAAGTAAACGGACGGTTCAGCTTGATCTTCAGAATATGCGGAGTGAAAAATTCGGGTATGAAGCTCCTATTGAAGTATACGAAAGAAAATATTACCGCTACAATGATCCTGAGTATAGTATTCATAATATTTCTGTGAATGAAAGTGATCTGAAGGCCATGAACAATGCAGTCCAGATTTTAAAACAGTTCAAGGACTTTTCCATGTTCAAAGAGATGAATGGTGTCATTCAGAAACTGGAAGACTCTATTCAGGCAACCAATCAGAAATCCATTATTCATCTGGATAAAAATGAACAGCTGAAAGGATTGGAGCATATTGACATCCTGTATGAAAGTATCGCGAATAAAAAAGTACTGAAGATTCTTTACAAAAGCTTTACAGCAAGAGAATCCAATATATTTACAGTACATCCACAGTTATTGAAGGAATTCAACAACCGCTGGTTTCTGATCTGCCTCTACAAACAGAAAATGTACAATCTGGCATTGGACAGAATGGAAAGTATTGAAACAGATGAAAGTCTTCCGTATATTGATAAGGATCTGGATGGAGATGAATATTTCAAAGATATTGTAGGAGTTACCGTTGCAGAAACAATGGAACCTAGAAATGTAGTTTTCTGGGTAGATTCTGGAAATGCTCCCTATGTGAAGACCAAGCCGCTGCATAAAAGCCAGGAGATTATTAAGGAAGATCATGAAGGGACACTTTTTAAAATTTGTGTTCAGATCAATTTTGAGCTGGAAAGGTTATTGCTGGGATTCGGAAACTCTCTGATTGTTCATAAGCCTAAAAAATTAAGGGTGAAAATGGAAGAGAAATTCAATGAAGGAAGTAAAAACTATCAGAATCTGGTGATTCCTGAGGAGAATTAAACTTCCTGCTCTTTTTTATCTTGGCTTGGAAATTGCATTATTTAAGCACACAAAAATAAGTTTATGAAATCAAGAATATTTAAAGCATTAATTGCAATTATAGCACCCATAGCGATAGAATATATTGTAAAAAAAATATCTGAGAAACTTGATAAAAAAGAAGATCAGAAAGAAAAAAAGACAAAGCAGATTACGGCTTAAACGTAAGAGTAGTTAAAATTTATAATTATTGAAAAGAGACTGTCATAAGTATGTACAGTCTCTTTTTTGTTGTTAATGGGTATTTTTGGTAAACGCTGAAAACCACCCCGTCAAAAATTCTTTGAATTTTCGCCACCCCTCCAGAGGAGGGGAATTCTTGTGCCTTTAACTCAAAGATTTGTTATGGGTACGTTTTCTTCAATGCATTTTTTTGACAGTTGATATTGGCTGGATTCCTACGGAATGACAAACTGTACGGGTAAGATTATCATTCCAATTGTGTCATTCCGTAGGAATCTAAACAGTATTCAAAAAACTTTCGTGACTTTTACGGGTTTCTCTAAACAAAATCATAAATCCCATCTTTCCATCCCAACACTTTAGAAGAGTCCGCTTTAAGCCAGTTTTTCAGAATCGTAGCATATACTTTTCTGAAATCTTCTTTATAGATCAGGTCACCTTCATTCAGATTTTGTAAATCCGGCAGCGCGTTCAAAAGGCCTTTCTTTTTAAGGTTTCCACTGATAAAAAACATCTGGTTGGCAGTTCCGTGATCCGTTCCGTTACTTGCATTCTGTGCCACACGACGTCCGAATTCTGAGAAGGTCATCAGCAGGATATTATTGAAGAGTCCGTTGTTTTTCATATCGGCAACAAATGATGTTACAGCTTCATTAATGTCATTAAATAATTTTTTCTGTCTGTCATTCTGATTGACATGGGTATCAAAACTTCCGATCGAAAGATAATAAACCTGTGTATTGATATCAGATTTTATTAAAGAAGCTACGGTCTTAAAGTCTTTTCCCAACTGAGAATTAGGATAAACCTGTTCCGTCTTTTTGGCTTTACTTTTTTCAAAGATATAATCTGCATTATTAATCGTAGAACCTAGAGTCTGATAAAGATAAGAGACGGTTTCATCATCGTGATGATGGTCATAGAGAGATTTAAAATATTTTTCCTGACTGGTTTGATAGAGTCTTTTAGGATCTTTAAAGGCAAAAGCTTTATTGTTTTCTCCTTTTAAGGCAAGGCTTAGCATATCGTCCACTTCCAGCGCCTGGGTAGGATGGTCGCAGCGGTAGCATTCTTCATCCAGAAAACGTCCCAGCCATCCTGTTTCCAGAAACTGATCACTTCTGCTTGCTGACTGCCAGATATCCATGCTTCGGAAATGAGATTTGTCGGGATTAGGATAGCCTACATTATTCATCACAGAAAGTTCTCCATTATCAAAAAGCTCCTTAAAATAGGAGAGAGACGGGTTGATCCCCGCTTCATCAGTCAATGGTATTGAATCCTGAATGGCCAGTGTCTTCCTTTCCCTGAAATAAATATCATTTTTAGCAGGAATAATAGTATTTAAACCGTCATTTCCCCCTGTAAACTGAAGAACCACCAATATATTCTGATTGGGATTCAGAGCTTCATCAAGCGTCATCGCTTTTAAGAAATTCGGCATCAGCATAGAAGCTGTAGCCAGTGAACTTATTTTGAGGAATTCTCTTCTTTTGATTAGCATAATTTTGTTTTTAGGGTAAAGGTGGTTGATAGGTAATATGTAATAGGTTGTAGAACTTGTCTATATTTTTACTATTGTTTGTTTTATAAAAATTTTACAGCAGCAAATAATAAATGGTGCTAAACTATACTGTGGCCGATATTACCTGCTGCCCACAACCTAAAACCTCCAACCTACATTAACTGGTATTCCGGGGTAGACATCAGGTTGATGACATTCATTTTTATACTCTTGTCAGAGAAATTCTTTACAGAGTTCATATCAAGACTTTGGGTATTCTGAAGAAGATAGTCTTCACAGTTTTTATGGGCGAAGAGCTTTTCAATACGCTCCCAGTCGATCGTAATGTTCGGGTTTTTAAAGCTTTTGTTTAAAGCTGTTTCGCGGGATTTCATTCCCATATCAATATCATCATCCTGTCGGGGACTGTATTCCAAAGGACGGAGTCCGGACCAGATCTGTGGTACTTGGAGCCTCAGCATCAGAGTAGAACTATCTATCCATGATTTTCCATTAGGCCATCCTGCAACATTGGGTGGATAAAGCAGCATCTGTCCCAATAATTTCTGATAAACGATGAGGTTTTCAGGATTCTGAATATGCATAGGAAGTATCCGCATCATGCCTGCCATCAACTCTATAGGAGATTTTATCCTGTTGCCGATATTCTTCTGATCATAAAACCAGGGGCTTGAAAATATTTCAGTCATCAGTTTTTTGATATCATATCCGGAATTGTAGAAATTGGTGCTCAGCTTGCTGACCCTATCCTGATCTACTTTTTCATTAACGAAGAATTTATAGATCTTCGTTGTAATAAACTGAGCGGTTGCCTTCTGCTCCAGAATAATATTGAGCACGTCACTTCCATCGAAGTTACCTGTTTTCCCTAGAAAAGTCTTGGAACCTTCATCATGCAGATTTTTTCTTTCTTTAAAATTTCCTTCTTTGTCATAGCTCCATCCCGTAAAGGCTCTGGCGCCTTCTCTTACATCTTTTTCAGTATAATTGCCTCTTCCCATGGTAAATAGTTCCATGACCTCTCGGGCGAAATTCTCATTAGGATGATCCTTTTTATTCTGTTGATTATTCAGAAAATTGAGCATGGCTGGCGACTGGCTCACTTCAAAAAGCAGATCTTTGAAATTTCCCAGTGCGTTCTTTCGGATGGTATTTAAAAGCTGTTTGTTAAACTTTGGATTGACTACACGCGAGGCGAAATGTCCGTGCCAGAAAAATGTCATCTTTTCCCTCATCTGTTCCTTGCTGTTTACGATGGTATTCAGAAAATTGAGATTCAGTTCATTGTTTTGTTCCCTGTTGAGCCGCTGCATTTCTTTTTTCTTGTCTGCAGGAGCGGTACTGTTCATGTAATCTGCTGCTGAATCCTGATCAGGTGTATCATAAGTGATCTCACTGAAGCTGTCCTCTTTCAATAATTCAGTCATTAATGTTGTAATGCTTTTGTTCTTCAGATCATCAATTTGATGAATGCCAACACCGAAACCTGCCCGCCAAAGCAGATGCTTGTTTTTTAATAATGAATCAGCTGTCATGAGGAATTTATTTTTTTTGATAAACTTTAAAGAAAAAGGTTAAAAATAATAACGGGTTAAGGATTGTTAATATTATGATGATCAAGGAGGTTACAACTAGTATGAATAAATTAATGGTTTACTTACTTTTAATTTCAATCTTAATTTTTCCTTAATTCACTTTTCAAGATCAATTTTTTGATAATTTTTGTTAAACAAATATTTAAATTTTGTTAAAAATAATACATTGATATTCATTGTTTTATGGTTTTTAATGATGTTAAAATCAAAGAAAAACCCTTGCTTGGCATGATTTTTACATCCTCTTGTTTAGTAAAATTTAAAAATTAGAGTTATGAAAATGTTTAAACAAGCAATAGTACTGGCTGGTATTTTAACAGCAGGTATAGCAAGCGCCCAAAGTTCTCAAATGAATAATATGATCAAAGTAGGTGCAAATGTTGGTTTAGCAGTTCCCTCAGATAATCTTTCTGCTGCAGTAGGAGTGGATGTAGCTTATCAAAACCTGATTACACCAGGATTTGGATTAGGTATCGCAACAGGATATACTCACTACTTTGGAAAAGAGAACAACGGATATAAAAACAATGATGTTGGAGTAGTTCCTGTAGCTGCTTTAATCAGAATTTATCCGAAACAAACCGGGTTCTATTTTGGAACAGACTTAGGATATGGTTTCTTGGTAGGGGACAAAACAGTGGCATCCAACACTAATGTTGAGAGAGCAAACGGAGGGTTCTACATCAAACCGGAGATAGGTTACCACAACAGAGACTGGAACTTCTTCGTACAATACCAAAAGGTTTTTGTAGGTACAAAAGGAGATTTAGCCGGTCAGGACTATAATGTGGGGAATATCGGTGTAGGATTCGGTTACAATATTCCATTAGGAAAGTAGTTAGATTTAATATATAAACAATTATTAACCAAAACCTTTTCACGAAAGTGGAAAGGTTTTTTTGTTCTGTGCAGGATTTACAAAAACAATTATTATATTTGGTAAAATTTGAGGTTATGATTCTGAATCCAAAATTTCCACTTTATTTACCAGGAGTAGAAAACAGTAATAATGATAATGTTTCTATCATCGGAGCAAGTCTTCGTGAAGATGTAACGATCTTAGGCTATTTTGTTTCCGGGAACGGAGGTCTTGAGATAAAAGTACAAAATAAATTTGCAACCAAAGAATATGCTTCCTTTTCAGATATTTTAAAGAAGTTTATTCAGGATAATCAGCTGCAGAATATAAAACGTCTGGGAATGGCAGTACCAGGTCCTGTACTTGACGGAAAAAGCAGCCCGGCAAGATTGGGATGGAATTTAGATGTTGAAGAATATGCCCGCGATTTCGGATTTGAAAAAGTAGACATGCTGAATGACCTTGAAGCTTCTGCCTACGGAATGGCTCTTCTTGAAGATAACGATCTTGAAGCTATTTATACAAGCGGACACCTTGAAAAAGGAAATGTAGCAGTTCTTGCTCCCGGAAACGGACTAGGTGAAGCTGGATATTTCTTTGACGGAAAATACCTGAGACCTTTCGCAACAGAAGGAGGGCATTCAGAATTTTCCCCAAGAACCAATGTAGAAGTTGAATTTTACCAGTTCCTGAATAATATCTATGGTATTGTAAGCTGGGAAAATGTACTTTCCAAGTCAGGATTGTTCAATATCTACAGATTCTTAAGAGATGTGAAAAGACATCCTGAACCGGAATGGTTGAGTGAGCGTCTTGCACAAGGGAATTTTGTGGAAGAACTTTACAAAGCGGCAATCGAAGAGAATGTATTGATCTGCAGAATTGCTTTAGATACTTTCCTTGAGTTTCTGGCAAGAGAAGCCAATAACCTGACATTAAAAGTAAAAGCTACCGGAGGATTACTGATTGCAGGAGATATTCCTCAGATGGTAAGAGAATATATTGATAAGGCAAAATTCTATGAAAAATTCAAGATCAGTGATAAAATGGAAGGAATGCTTAAAAATATTCCGATCTATCTGGTCAAGCAAAATCACACTGCATTAAATGGTATAGCACTTTATACAGCTTACTATCAAGTATAAAATACAGCTCCGAAGAAATTCGGAGTTTTTTTATGGGATGATATTATTCATGAAAATAATAATTTTTATTGATGTACATCAATGAAATCTATTGGATAAGATACCTACCTTTGTCTCGTTAAATAAGTAAACAACTCTATTCAATGAAAAAAATATTTTTATTAGCAGTTTTAGCTGGTGGTTTAGCTTTCGGACAGTCAAAAAAAGTAGTAGCGTCTGATGTACACTGGTGGGGATACAAAGTAGCAAAATCTGAAGCAAGCTCTCACGACGGTACAGTGAAAGTGAAGTCTGGAGATATGATCATGAAAGGAAACCAATTGGTAGGCGGAAGCTTCGTTTTGGATATGACTTCTATCAGTTCTACTGACCTTACAGGTGAATATCAACAAAAATTGAACGGACACCTTAAGAATGGTGACTTCTTTGAGGTTGAAAAATTCCCTACAGCAAGTTTCAAAATTACAGGAGTAAAGAAAAACAACGATAAAGTGTACAGTTCTCTTGTAACAGGAAACCTTACTGTAAAAGGAAAAACAAGCCCAGTTACTTTCCCTGCTAAGATTTCTTACAGCAAAGGAGTAGTAAGCTTAGTGTCTAACAAATTTTCTTTCGACAGACAGAAATTTGATGTAGCGTACAAGTCTACAATGCAGGATGTTTTTGTGAAAGATGATATTGAAATGCTTGTAAAAGTAACTGCTCAATAAATTAATCAAAAAAAGATTATTAAAAGTGTAGAAGTTCTACACTTTTTTTTATTTTTGTTGAATTGTAAATAAAAAAGAATGAAAAGATTACTATTGTTTGCTATGGTGTGCGCAAGTATATCATTTGTTTCTGCCCAAAAGAAATTTGATAAGGTTGCAAAAGTGACTTCATCAGAGATCAGATGGTGGGGGTATAAGGTGGTGAAAACTGAAGCTTCTTCCCACTCAGGAACGGTAAAGCTAAAAAGCGGAAAATTCAACTTTGACCACACGGTTCTGGTAGATGGAGAATTTGTAATAGATATGAGGAGTATGATGGCTGGAGATGTTTCTGATGAAGATCAAATTAAACTTACCAATGATCTGAAAAGCACAAACTTCTTTGAAGTAAAAAAATTCCCTATTGCAAAATTCCATTTGACTAAAATTATTCCTTTAGCAAACAGTGAATACAATTCTACAGTATACGGTGACCTTACCCTTAAAGGAGTGAGAAAAACAATTTCTTTCCCTGCAAATGTATACGTTACTCAGTTCACAACCTCTATTGAATCTGCGAAGTTCTCTCTGAACAGAAGAGATTTTAAAGTATTCTATCAGTCTTCATTGAAAGATTATTTCATTAAGAACGAAATGGATATCCAATTCAAAGTTACTACAGAAATGCTGGATAACGAGAATAGAGCTCCAAAGAAGAAAAAATAAGATTAATACACGATCAATATACAAAATGAGCAGTTCATCAGAGCTGCTCATTTTTTATGCCTCTTCTGCTTCAAAGATTTGTAACAACCATTCTCTGTTCCCTGTATTTTTTATAAATTCGTAGTATGAAAATTTATATCGTCAGCGGTCTGGGAGCAGACTTTAAGGTCCTTGAAAGAATAGAGTTTCCCAAACACTATGAATTAATTTTTATAGATTGGCTCATCCCTGAAAAAAATGAGCCTTTTGATGCTTATGTTAAAAGAATGGCGGATAAAGTAGATGATTCTGAGCCGTTCTGCCTGTTGGGATATTCTTTCGGAGGAATTATTGTACAGGAGATCAATTTATTGAAACCTGCGGAGAAAGTAGTCATCCTTGGAAGTATAAAATCTGATAAAGAAAAGTCAAAATTCATCAGGACAGGCGAGGTGACCAAAATTCCGAGAATACTGCCTGTAGGCTTGTTCAATGATAAAGCCGCGAATGTGTACTCTGTTATCCGAAAGCTATTTGATCCTAAAAATCCAAAAATTCTGCAGTATTTTAAAGTAAGAGATCCTTATTACCTGAAATGGTCTGTAGAAAAAGTTTCTGAATGGAAGTTTGAAGAAAATCCCAATGTGATTCAGATCCTGGGTGATAAAGACATTGTTTTTCCAATTCGTTATTCCAAGCCGGATTATGTAATAAAAGGAGGAACGCATCTTTTTCCCGCTACAAAATCTAAAGAAGTTTCAAAAATATTGAATGAAGTATTTTGTGAAAAATAAAAATATTATCACTTAAATGGTTTTTTTTAAGGGGTATTTGTTTTAAAAATGTGATTTTTATATAATTTATATTTAAATTTGATAGGGTTAAATGTAAATTTCATGAAAATAGGATTAAAATGGATCGTTTCATTCTCAGTGATTACACTCGTTGCAGTGGGTGGTTTATTCTGGAATCCGGCTGCGGATATTCCGGATACCGGAGAATTTTTAAGTGAAGATAAAATTGTAGGCGCAGATGTAGCCTGGATTCTGGCTGCAGCAGGGCTCGTTCTGTTGATGACACCCGGACTATCTTTCTTTTATGGAGGAATGGTTGGCAGAAAAAACGTGATTTCTACCATGTTACAGAGTTTTATCGCCTTAGGCGTAATTTCTATGGTGTGGGTAGTGATCGGTTTTTCTTTGTCTTTTGGTGAATCTCTGGGCATTACAATTGCTGGCAAACACTACGGAATCATTGGAAATCCATTAAGTTATCCCTTTTTTAGCGGAGTAGGTAATCTGCCTCATAAAATGATGGCACCCACTATTCCTTTTATCCTTTTTGCTTTATTTCAAATGAAATTTGCGGTTATTACCCCTGCAATTATTACCGGATCGTTTGCAGAAAGGGTTCGTTTTATATCTTATTTATTATTCATCGTTCTTTTTAGTCTCTTTATTTATACCCCTCTTTGTCACATGGTGTGGCATCCTGACGGTCTTTTGAATAAATATTTTGGAGTAAAAGACTTTGCAGGTGGAACCGTAGTGCATATGAGTGCCGGTTTTGCAGCACTTGCCGGAGCTTTGGTGGTAGGAAACCGAAAAAATCCCCATCATGAACCTTCCAATATTCCGTATGTGCTTCTGGGAACGGGAATGTTGTGGTTTGGATGGTTTGGCTTCAATGCAGGTTCAGCATTAAGTGCTTCTGCTTCTGCAGCTACAGCTTTTGGAACAACTACAATAGCCTCTGCTTCAGCGATGATGACATGGATATTTTTTGACAGAATCAATGGGAGAAGTGTTTCCGCTTTGGGAGCCTGTATAGGCGCTGTAGTAGGGCTGGTGGCAATTACTCCCGGATGTGGTTTTGTGAGTATTCAGGAAAGTCTTTTTATAGGATTTATTGCTGCTGTGGTTTCTAATGTGATGGTCAACTGGAAAGTATTAAAGAAAATAGACGACACATTGGATGTTTTTGCCTGTCATGGAGTAGGAGGGATTATGGGAATGATTCTTACCGCTATTTTTGCCCACGGTGAAAAAGCCAGTCTGCTTCATGGAGGAATTGATGTTTTCCTTCATCACATGGCTGCATTGATTTTAGTTTCTGCTTTTACTTTTTTTGGTTCATTGATTTTATATAAACTTACAGATTCCATAATTACATTAAGAGTTTCTGAAGATTCTGAAAATAAAGGGCTTGATCTTTCTCAGCATGAGGAAAGTTTCAGCTGACAAAAACAGGAAACTTTTCTCAAAAATCCAATTATTTGACTTTTGAGAAAAGTCTCCTGAGTGATATAGTAAAATCAAAATGATTTATTGAATTGAATGAATCGTTTCAAAGATTTTATTTTTAGATTTTTCAAAGACTTCACCTCCAAATTCCTCATTATCTAAGGAATGAATGGTGACATCATTTACGCCCATGATCCCGAAAATATGTTTCAGGTAAGTCGTTTGAAAATTGACGTGTCCGTTCTTTTCATTTTCACCATATCCGGTATCACCCCGGGTTGACAGAATAAAGAGCTTTTTGTTTTCGAGAAGCCCCACGTAATCACCATCCGGCACTCCGGATCTGAATTTCCAGGTTTCATTAATCCGCATTACCTGATCGATATAAGCTTTTAATCCGGATGGAATAGACCAGTTATACATGGGAGTTCCAATCACATATACGTCATGTTCCTTGAGTTCTTTTATCAGTTCATTACTGAGTTGTAAAGGCTTTTGGTTTTCTTCGGTTTTGTCTGCAGACTTTTTGAATGCTCCTGCGATCCAGGATTCATCAATATTAGGAATACTATCAGTTCCTGCTTCCCTGTAGGTGAAAGTATCAAGAGGATATCTGGTTTTCCAGTTTTCAACGAAAAGCTGTGTAAGTTTTCTGCTGTAAGATCTCTCATTTCTTACACTGGCATTAATAATCAATATTTTCATTTGCTAAGAATTTATACCAGCAAAATTCCTGATTATTTATTCCTGAAAAATTGATCTAGTTCAAGAGGATTTATTTTTTTTCCTGATTCTGCTGATAAATTCTGCTGAGATTCCCAAATAGGAAGCAATCAGATACTGCGGGACTCTGGAGGAAATATCGGGGTAAGTATCCAGAAAATCATGATACTTTTGTTCTGCTTTGTGCATATGATTAAATACGACTCTTTTTTCAAGGGTTCCAAGATAACTTTCCAGAATAATTCTGAAGTATTTTTCTAACGCTGGAATTTCCTTCAGCATTTTTTGAAAAGACTGATGGCTGATCTGCAAGAGCTTTGTTTTTTCTACAGCCTGTATATTATAAATGGAGGGCTTTTGTTTTGAAAAACTGGAAATATCTGTTGCCCACCAATGATCAATGGCTAAAAAAAGGATTTCTTCATTTCCGTTTTCTTCATTGATGCAGAAAGCTTTTAAAACTCCTGAAATGATATAACTGTCATGGCGGCAGATTTCTCCGTTTCTCAATAGAAAATCACCTTTTTCCAATGTTTTTTCTGTCCAGAAACTTTTGCATAAGGCTATTTCTTCCGGAGTTAGCGGGACATGCTGCAGAATACTCTTAATTAATGTTTCCATTTAAAAAAAAATAATTAAAAAGAACAATATAATGATAGATCTGATTGATATTGTTACTATCAGTTCATTTACAAAAGTACTTATTTTATGGGCTGTAAAAACCAGATAAATCTAAGATTTTGCTATGCATATATTAGGATTTATCATGTATCTTTGTTTTAGAGGAAAATGACGAATCATTTATGGAATCAATATCGGTTTTTGAGATTATTAAAGTAGGAATAGGCCCGTCCAGTTCGCATACGATGGGACCTTGGAATGCAGCAGCTGCATTTATCAGGATTATAAAAAGAGAAAGATCAATAGAAGAAGTTAAAGAGGTTTTTCTTGAATTCTTTGGCTCACTCGCAAAAACGGGAATCGGGCACGGAACTGATATTGCAGGAATGCTTGGGTTAAATGGAGAAGATTTTAAGACGATCAATACTTCAAAAATTGATGAGAAAATAGATTATATCAAAAGTACTCAAACCATTAATCTTGGAGGGGAGAAAATTATTCCATTTGTTTACGGACATCACCTGATTTTAAATATGAAAAAGAGCCTTGATTTTCATCCGAACGGAATGATCTTCAGAGCTGTTTTCGAAGACGGAACCGAGCTTGTACAGGATTTTTACTCTGTAGGAGGTGGTTTTATTGCCAGCCAGGAAAAAAACTCTATTCAAAAGCAGTGTGTACGTACTTTGTACCCATGTCATAAAGCTTCGGATATTGCAAAGTATTGTGAGAAGCTAGGGTTTGATAAGATTTCAGATTTAATCTTCATGAATGAAGAGAGTTGGAGAACTCAGGAAGAAACGAGACAGGAAGCGCTTTATATCTGGCAGCAGATTAAAGAATGTATTTACAAAGGAGTGAATAAGGAAGGGATTCTTCCAGGCGGACTGAATGTTTCCCGAAGAGCTGCTGGAATCAACAGAAAACTGTTAGGAGACAAAATTTATAAAAATAAAGACGAATGGTTCCAGCAGGTTGTTGATGCTGAAGAGAACTTTACAAATATCAACAAATGGATTGCCTGTTTTGCGCTGGCGGTGAATGAAGAGAATGCAAGTTTCGGAAGAATTATTACAGCACCTACCAATGGAGCGAGTGGGGTAATTCCGGCGGTATTGATGTATGCACAGGCTTTTACGCCATTTACCAGTGAGGATGATATTGTAAGATTCCTGCTTGTAGCAGGAGAAATCGGAACATTATTCAAGAAAAATGCAACCATTTCTGCAGCGATGGGAGGATGTCAGGCGGAAATCGGAGTATCTTCTGCAATGGCAGCAGCCGGACTTACAGAAATCCTGGGCGGAAGTGTCGGACAGGTATTAATGGCGGCAGAAATTGCTATGGAGCATCATCTTGGGTTAACCTGTGACCCAATCAAAGGGCTGGTACAGATTCCATGTATTGAAAGAAATACAATGGGGGCGATGAAAGCCATTACAGCAGCCAATATTGCATTGGAAAGTGATCCTACTAAGGCAAAAGTAACATTAGATGAGGTGATCCAGACGATGTGGGAAACAGCTCAATCGATGAGTGACCGTTTTAAAGAAACTTCTGAAGGCGGATTGGCGATTGCAGTCAACGTTCCGGAATGTTAATAGAAATTGTACATCATATTTAAAAATATAAAACCCTTAGACATTACTGACTAAGGGTTTCTTAATAAAATAAAAGTAAAAACCGTTCGGTCTTTAGTATGGTATAAAGGAATTTTATCTTAAAATTCCTCTGATTCTGTTAGCATTGGTAATCAGCTCTTCAAGGTATTCGTAGTTTTCCTTTTCCAGAGCGGATTTGAATTTTCTGAGCTGGGAAATATGTTCGTTCAGAACGTCCAATACATTTTCTTTGTTTTGTTTAAAAATAGGAACCCACATTTCCGGATGTGACTTGGCAAGACGTACCGTACTTGAAAAACCAGAACTGGCAAGCTGAAAAATCGTTTCTTCTTCACGCTCTTTTTCGAGTACCGTATTGGCAAGGGCATAAGACGTAATATGGGAGATATGGGAGATATAAGCGGTGTGGACATCGTGAGCTTCTGCATCCATGTAAATCATGTGCATGTCAAGGGCATTGACTACTTTTTCTACGGTATTCAGTGCATCATCTGCAGATTCCTCTTTGTTGCATATTACTCCTGCTTTTCCTGAGAAACTCTCTGCAATAGCGGATTTCGGACCGTTGTTTTCTGTTCCCCACATCGGGTGAAACGCTACAAATCTTGAGCGTTTCGGATGGTTTTTTACAGCGTTTACGATTCCCGCTTTTGTAGAACCGGCATCCATTACAGTCTGCTGATCAGATACAAGGTCAAGAACAGACGGCAATATTTTTCTGGCAGCATCTACTGGGATGGCAAGAATAATCAGATCCGAATTTTTAATTCCTTCCTCCAGATCTGCTCCTGCATCAATTATTTTAAGATCTAATGCTTCACTAATATGCTGTGTATTGTTATCGATTCCGTAGATGAAGCTGGCCAGGTTTCTCTCTCTTAATTTCAAAGCCATTGAACCTCCAATCAATCCTACTCCAATAATACTTATTTTCATCTTTTTAAATTTTTTAAAATAAAAAAACCTCGTCCCTAGGACGAGGTTTTAAATTATATTCATAAGAATCCTATCCCAAAGCTGAGGTAAAAATTCTATAATAATATGTTCCGTTGTTAAAAATCACAAAGCAAAGGTATAAATATTTTTTTAATGAAACGAAATTTCTTTTCTAAATTGTATATAGATGGTGTTAATGGATGATGTACTTTTTTGTTTTTTCTATTTAGACTATAGTAGATTATTCTTTTTTAATTTTTTGTAGTGGCATTTCATTATTTCCGGGGTTGATGAAGTATATTGGAATTCCTGAAATAAAGTAATTGTCATCTGATTTTTCAATGTAAATAACTCCCATCTCCTCAGGAGAATCATCATATTTTATTTTAATTTTTTGATGGTTAATTTCTTCAGCCTTTAATTTAGAATATGTATTTGTCGTTCCTTCTTCAGTAATATCTATAGAAATATCTTCAAGAGAATTTATTGTGATGTTAAAAATAGTTTTTGCCTCGTCTCTATTTGAAGCTTCAAAGTGATATTCCCCTTTCCAAAAATCAATATTGTTTTTGATTGTATCAGAAATTTTTTGAGTCTGCTGAGCTTTCGGAATTTTATTTTTCGAATTTTCAATTTTCCTTTCACAACTAAAAAGGACAAACGATATCAATATTAAGGGTAAAAGATATTTCATAACTTAATGTCAAATATTTTATTCAGAACATTTAATAAGGCTTGCAGGAACATTATGTTCTTTATTGAAAGGATTTTCAGTTTGTATATTTTTCTTAGTTTTTTTACTATAAAAACCAAACCAGGTTAAGTTTATTTTAGATTCATCAATTATTTGAAGATAGCCTACTGCCTTTTTGTTATCTAAATTTTCCCAGTTTTGCATTTCATCTGGAAGAGGGATAATTGGAGGAAAATCGGTAAAATAAAATTCATATTTATTATTGCCCATTTTTTTTAATTGAGCATTCATAGAAAATCTTCCAGGAACTGTGAACTGTATATTATTAATATCTCTCTTAATACTGATGAATTTATCAGCTTTGCAATCAGTTGACCAAATAGAAGATTTAGGAATTGTTATAGAATCTGCTTTTTTTACTATTGTTGAAGACGAAATTTCATTTTCAGTAATTAAAAAGTTTGTTTTGTTTGATTTTGTATTGTCTTTTATAAAAACATCTTTTTGTTGCTTCTTCTGTTCACATGAGCATGAGAGAAATATGAATGATAATAGAATTAAAAAAGTTTTCATCATTGTGCATTTATCTTAATTTTCAAACATTTGGAAACAGTAAGGATTATTTATTTTTTTAATATTACATTTTTTAATCCATATCTTTTTTCTGTGTACTCACTTTCAAATAATAATTTACCTTTATCATATCGAAGAGTACCGAAATAAGGTGGTTTATCTGCATCACCTGTATATCCATTAATTACCTGTGAATATTTTAAAAATACTCTTCCATCAACAGTTTTATCTTGTTGAAGTGAATATTGATTATACATTTTCCCCATGTTTCCGGATTCTGTATAAATGATAGAATCTTTATCAATTTTCAATGAAATTCCATAATCATCCAACTTCTCATTGGTTACAAAATATTCTCCTAATGGAATTGAAATCTGTCGTTTTGATGACGAAATACTTCCTGTATTTTTCTCTAAATCAGATTCAACACTTTGACTAGTATGGTTATCTTTTTTTTCTTCTCTCTTCTGTTCACATGAGTATGATAGAAATATGAGTGATAGTAAAATTAAAAAGTTTTTTATCATTTGTTTAAATTACTTATTCCGATTTTATCCTGGTCTTATGGACATATCCTTTTTTACCTTCTTTAGATACTACCAACCACCAATCTCCGTTTTGATCTAAAACTTCAACCTGTTCTCCGGTTTTAATTTTTTGAAGAATTTGAGATGATGTATTTTTTTCTTTTCTTAGGTTAGTGAAACCATCAGGATCTATTATTATTGAATACGCTTTTTCTTGATTATCTTCCTGTAAAAGTCCATACTCTTTGGAGTATTTTTCAAGAGATGGATAACCATAATATTTGTTTTTTTGAAAAGAGTCCTTTAGTTCTGGGTGAGAAACATAGACATTACTTAATAATAAGTATGATTTGTCGGATTGAATATCAACATTTTCCTTACCGGTAAAGCCAAGTTGTAAAAGATAGGCAATAGCCTTTTCTAATGAAGCAGGTGTAATACCATTTGCTTTTGTGATATTGTCTTTATTATCAGTTAAATAAGATGTTAGTGCATACAGAAAAGAATCTTTGGATTTTAAACTTTCCAATAGCTTTTCTCTAATTTTAAATGAATTTGTAGTGTTATTATAGAATACAAATGATAGCCTAGAACTTTGTTCGATATCATCCCAGCTTTGGATATTTTTAACCGCAGAATTAAAAATGGCTTCATTTTTTTCATAGTTAAACATAACTACTAAATCGATTGCAAGGTCTGGATTTTTAGATGCTACATTTAAGATTGAGGTCAAGTCATTCTGGTAAATAATTTTGTTTAGGGTTAATAATTCCTCAAAATAAGGATGTTTTTGATTACTATTTATACTTGCTTTGACATTATCTAAATCAGGTAGAATATCATTACCTATTTTAATATATTTTCCTTCTTTTGATATCTGATAATTGGTAGCTTCATTGAATATTAAAATATCATTATATCCGTCTTGAAGTTTATCAGGTTTGATGCCAAGTAGATCCATGTTTATTTTATCAAAATTTTCCTTGGTATTTTTGAATTTATGATGGGTGAAATAACTTTCAATTATTTCAGTTTCTTTTTCTATTATTTTCTCTTCCTGCTTGCCTGAACATGAAAGTAATATAAGTGATAATAAAATTAAAAGGGATTTTATCAATGTGTTTTTATTTATAAGCTTTTATTCAATTTCATTTCCGTGTAATAAAAGTTTATTGAAAAAATCACGGTTCAAATTTTCTATGTATATATTTTGAAGCTCTGAAGCCCAACCAGATGCTTCTTCTTTTTTGCCGTCAAAAGATGATGTAGAATAAAACTTGCCTGTAATAAAATTAAATGATTTTGAATAATTTTTTTTAGCTTTTGTATAGCTTAAATCATATCCAATAACTTGTATTTTTTTGTTTTTAGTATCAAACCTAAATTTTATTTTTTCAATTAGATTTTTTCTTTCTCCAGAAATATTTGGTTTTGTAATTTGATCGGCATAATCTACTCGAATGGTAATTATTTTATTTTTAATAATAGGATCACTTAAATAATAATCTGCTTCAGTATTGTTGTATAGAATACTATTATTTAATATGGGAATTTCAACCGTTTTGTTCAATGAAGATAAGTATATGGATAGTATAAAACTAGATAGTTCCGTATTTTGTTTTGCCTTAATTACAGCTTTATCTTTAATATTATCATCATCAAAGTATGGTGTTTCATATTGTGATTCAATAGTATCTTGGGAGTGTTTCTCAAAATTATGCTCAGTACTATTTTTTTTGCATGAAATATTTCCTACGATTATACATACTAATAAAAAAACTAAGTTTCTCATTTTAAATTTATTCTTTTATTTCTTTTATACTTATACTTAATGATTTAGGAGCACCTCCGTGTAAATGGCCATTATGATCAGAGTGCCCTCCTTCAAGAGTTCCATTAAAACCTTTAGGTTTTGAAAAACTCATTCCCGTCCCTGCTAAAAAATAATTAAATCCAAATTTAATCATTGAATTAATAAATTTTTGTGTATTGGCATGTGTAAAATATGCTACATCTATACTACTACCATTTGTATGTGAGACACTTGGAAAACAAGTTCCATCTTGCATTGCAGCTCCTCCTGATGTTACTTGAGAAAAGCCTGATTCAGCTAATGCCCCAATCAAACAGGCAAAATGATCTCGTCCCATATACTTTCTAATTGTGTCTTTAAAGACAAGATTAATTTTAGAATTTCCGGAATTATAACTCAAAGGATCTGGTATTTTTACAATAATTGTTTTTCCTCCTGATTTAATGTATTTTCTTAAAATAGTTCCACTACCTTCTCCTGGTTTACCAGAAGCAACGATGGAACCATCACTATATTTGTAAACATTTTTTTGGTTGACTCCAGAAATATTAAAGGAGTCGTGAGAGATATATCCTTTTGGAACTGAAGTAGGGTTAGGTTTTTGACGTTCCACCTTATCTATTTCAATCCAGTCAACTATACAGATTTCGTGTTCTTTTTTATCTTTATCATGATATACATATTTGTATTTTTTTTCATATCCAGATTTAATTTTTTTAGGAATATGGCGTTCAACTGTTCCGTCAGCATAAATATGATAAGTAACAATATCCTTTGCGTTGGCGGGCTTGTTATTATCATTGTGAAATCTGTCATACATGAAAAAACCAGTTTTTAAGATATTATAATTGGTTTTTCTTTTTTCCCATCCGTTAGGCATTTTTGTCTTTTCATTTCTTCCATTTAAAAGAACAGATATCAATTCTAAATATTTATCACCAAATAAAGCTAATTGATTGAGTGATTTTTCTGATGTTTCTATACCCCAACGATCTACAGCGGGAGAAGGAGCTTTGGGCATTTTTTTATTAACACTCCAAATCCAAGCTCCACTATCAATACAATAATCTACATTGTTAGCAACAATGCTCGGATTTTTCACAATATTTTGATCATTTTTATAATCCGCATAATCTTTGTAAGGTCCTGGTTTATTAAATAAAGTTGTTAAATCTTTCTCATCAGTTCTGACACCGGTTAGTTGTAGTAACCCACGCCCTTTATAAATACTTTGACTTGATAGGTAATCACTTTTTGTTTCTTCTGATAAAGCGAAGGTACCGGTTTCTTCACAAGTTTGTGCAAGGAAATGTATCTTTTGAATACAGGTATTAATATTATACTTTTTGAATGCAGAATTTAATGCTTTTGTAAGGGTGGCAAAAGATTTGTCACTGATATTGCAAGTAGCTCTTTTACCTCCTTTTAATGCTTGTCCTTCCCAAATCGTTTCAGTTCCTTTTAGAAACTTAACAAGTTGTTTCACATCTTTTTCTTCAAAATCTCTATTACAAAAACATTCTCCTGTTGCTTTATTTTTCGGCTGTTTCTGTACCCCCGCCGCACTCTTCACCTTTTCCACTTGCATTAGGCCTTCCGAATTTACCCCAAATTTTTGAGATTCTGCAGAAAGATCTTTTGAGATGATTTCTATAAAATAATTTTGTTTATCGGAGTCAGGGTCGCCGATAGGGGAGTCTACTCCTTTTTCAAAAATAGCTTTTGTAATGATAAATCCTGAAGTGTCACATACATCAGCAGGAACTTTAATATTTCCACTTCTGTAAACTTCATCATTGGAAGTGGAATCATATTCCCAAACTACATATTGGATGTGTTTCCCCACCATATTTTTGGAGTGGATTCTTATTCTTACTTTATCTCCGACAGTTACTTTAGACAGTTCATTTCCAGTATCATCAATGAAAAGAGCTTCTATAATATTACCCTTAGGATCCGGCTGTTTGGGTGCTCCTCCTTGTTTTGTAGGAAACTTTGGGGTCTGAGTGTCGGGCTGAGGCTTAGGTTTAGGCTGATTTTGAGGCTGTCCTTTATAATCAGGATTGGCTACATCTACATTTACCTGGCTGGCTCCCTGGATTTTTCCGGAGTAAGTTGCGGTAACATAATATTCATGATTAGCGCCTTCATTCCTGTCACCTTTCATCATAAACTGATTGGCCATCTGACGAAGAATTTTTTCATCAGACATCAGGGGAATTGGTACTTCTGCAATCCCTTTTTCATTGACCCGAGCCTTGTAACTTCTTGTATGACGGTTATTTTTATTGATATTAGCATCGTGACCTTTTCCTGGCGCATCATCTTCCCAAAGATGAAATTCGATCTCTTTATTAAACATCGCAATGCAATGTGCCTGTGCAATAAGAGTATCGCGGTAACTTGCCTTATTGGCATCTTTTGCCCCTCTGTTGAAAAGAATCACTTTCTCTATTTTTGAAACCTTATCACTGGTCGGAATTAATATACAGCTGCCAGCAAGTTGTTGGGTGGCAGGCATGCCGGGTAAAATCCCTTTTTTAATCTCATAGACTTTCATTTGAAATTCTATACCCAGGCCTATTTCTCCGAATCTGTACGTTACCTTTTCACCCTTTTTAGGCTTGTTGGTAATGTCTTTCCATATTCCGTTTTTCTGCTTCTTGTATAGATACCATTCATAATCTCCTTTTAGGCCGAATGATAGTCCAAAAGGTTTTATTTCGTAGGTATACGTTGTTCCTACCAGAGGATTCTGATTCCCGATTATAGTTCCTGTCATGGCTTAGCTGTAATAAAGTTCATCTGTACCTTTTGTATCTTCCTTGAATTCATCAAAATCCACAACGGGATTGTAAACCTGCTGTTCCTGCGTATTCGCTTTGGTAACCTGGCTTTTACCTACTTCACTTTGCTGTCCATGCTTGAGGATGGTTATTTTTCCTCCCGTACTGCACATCAGTTCTGAGATTTCCGTAAGGCAGCTTTTTCCCATCACTTTTACTTTTTCATAAGTCTTCTGCCATTTTCCAGCGGGAGCGTAGGCGCAGGGAAGATATCCTCCGGAAGTTGGCTTAAGTTTACACTGTCCAAACGGTTGTGCTGCAGGATCAAGCTGAAGATCATCCTCTGTTACGGCCAGATAATCGGCCTGTCCTTCACCGTCATTCCAATAATGCTTCTGATGGCTGGTTACTTTAAATTTTGGAAATTTGAATCCCTGATTGCATTGTACTGTTCCTTTCTGTACAATAAAATATTTTCCTTCATGAGGACTGGAACCACTATCTTCTTTTTTATCTTTCTTTTCCTCCTTATTGGTTTGCTGTTCTGCTTTCCCGGGTGATTGCTCTTCATTTTGCGAAGGTTCTTCCGTTGAATTTTCTTCTTCAGAAACTCCATCTTCTGTAGATTCCTCGTGAGGGGATGCAGCTATATTCTGAGGTTCTGTTTCCTCGGCCATAAGCTGTGGATCTTCCGGAATAAAAATGGTTTTTCCGGGAACAGGTTCCTGCATAACATCTTCAGGCGGGCAGTGGAGGTTATGATAGGTTTTTAAAATACCCTCGTTTTTCAGCTTAAACTGCCGGGCCAGCGAACTGAAAGTATCGCCTTTTTGGGTGACATAATTTTTCATATTGATCCTTGTGTTATGTTGATGTGGTGTTGATGTATAAATACCTCTTCATGACGGAGTAAAACTGAAGCTTTAACCTGAAGAAGATTTTTATTTTTTGTGTGGGTGGTGTATTCTAATACTATATTTCCTGAAGCAGGTTCTGCAGTTGATTCTGTGAGTCTTATCCCGCGCATAATCTCTTGTGGAGTACATAGTTCTGTGATTTTACCATTTAAAATAGTTAAAACAGAATCTTTCTCTTCATTTTTTTGTTCAGGGTTGATTTCACATGCTACCGGAAATGAATTCTGTAAAAAATAAAACGGCTCTGTCCATTTTGTTTTCTTTTGGAACCAATCTATTGTAGGTAAAAAAGTTTGAAATAGGAGTGTACTTTTTAACTGCTGCAAGAAAACCGTTTCATCGCTGATATTTCTTTCAAAAGAATCCATGTAATTTTGAGCAACTTCTCCTACATAAAAGTCCTCAAGTTCTTTGCGCTGATGGGTAAAGGTATCTGTGATTTTTTTGTGGTCTGCAAATCCGGTGATTTGACCTTTATCATTCAGTATAAATTCAATGGGCATAATACTTTTCATGCAGGCAATGGATAAGCTGCTTACCTTATCATCGGGTGTATTTCCATTGGATTTAAAATCGTTCTGGCTATAGTTCAGGATATGTTGGCCTTTGTTTCTGCCTTTGCGAAGATCAAGTTCAATGGTATAATCGATAGTAACGGGAGATTCAAACGGACTTTCAAAAGTTTCATTAACGGTATATGATTTAGCAAAAATAGTATCTGAAAATTGAGAAGGAAGACTGTTTTTTCTTTCTTGTTCTTTTTGTTCTTTTGTTTTGAAATTCGTAGGAACAAAGATGTTTTTAACGTCATTAAGGCTTTCAAACCAAACCTTATCCATCTTTTGGCAATGGGAATTGTGAAACAGCTTCAGCTCCTCACCGGTCATGCCCAGCCGGGAAGCGATAGAGGTCAGCGTGTCCCCATTCCGTACCTTATATTGTAAGAAATCAATTTCCATCCAATGTGAATTATGTGATAAAGCTATTAAAAAACTCTATTTGAAATTAAATTTTAGGGTTAAATTTTAAAAATTGTAGTAGAATTACGACATGAGGGAAAGCCAACATATCAACCATCCCGTCAAAAATCAGTTGGGGTGTTGCTCAGAGTTGTATTTTCCAATACTTGAATAATGCAATGCAGGCTGGATTCCTACGGAATGACAAGCTTTGCGGGTAAGATTATCATTCCAATTGTGTCATTCCGTAGGAATCTTAGCTGCTATAAGGGTTTTCAAAGCTTATGTACTTTTAAATCAGTTAGAACAAAAAACTTTTATGACTTTAGTGGTTTCATAATATACAATACAACTAAAAGTTATTATTAATTTTAAAGTTATAAAAACAGCAAACATGAAGAGTCGATTCTTATACGGAGTTTTAATAATATTGATCAGTTTAGGTTCTGCATATGCTCAGAAGTCCAATGATCAGTCATCTGTTTTTTTCACTACGAAAGCAAAGGATACTGTAAGGATCAACGAAACATTCAATGAAAATGATACAACAAATAATAAAGGCTTAAAAAAACGGCTGAAACCTATTCAGACCAATTTTAAAAGAATCAATTCCATGACAAAATGGACTTCTGTTCAAAAGAAAAATATTGAGGGAGAATCTGCAGAAGGCGGGGAGGCCACATTTTATTATACAGATAAAGGGTTGGAAAAAGTCATTGCCAGGCATTACGGTGAAATGGGGCAGGTGTTGATAGAATATTATCTTCTGAACGGGCAGCTATCGTTTGTTTTCGGGAAAGAGTACAGGTATAACCGGCCGCTTTTCTATGATGCTAAAGCAATGAAAGAGAATAATGATACGGAAGCCTTTGATTTGAAAAAATCAGAAATTACAATGACCCGAAATTATTTTGAAAACGGAAATGTTATTTTAATCAATGCTACTACGGGACGCGGATATAATATCAGTGCGGATTATCCGGCTGAGCAGGAGAAAGAGATTAAAGAAGATTTTAAAAAGCTTCTGAAATTAGCTGATTAAATGGTTGTTATTGTTTATCCGCTTTGATAATATTCAATCTTTCTTCCACTTCATTAATTCTTTTGAGCCAATAGTTGATTCCTTCCTGATTGGTCACTGTTTCTTTAAAAGCGTTACGGTTTACAGCCCACAAATGACCACTGTACTTTTGATAATCCAGTTCCCGTTCCTTTTTATTCTCAGGTTCTATCCGGTATCTCCAGAATACCAGAGAGTGCATATATTCTGAGCGGATTTTTTCCAGATAGGTAATAATAGCCTTTCGGTCTTGTGGGATATAGCCGGGGCCAGAGCATCCACATGAATGAAAAGTGATTCCTACGGTATACAAATCACGGATGTGAGCCCATTGTTTGTCGTCATTTTTGGGAGGAGATTTAAAATCGAGTCCCATATTGGCCATCAGGTTTCCACATTCGGGGCACTTGGCTTCTACCGAGGTTTTAGTATCCCGGTCCACATCTTTTAAGTGACGGCGTTTAAAAGTTTTCTGGCAGTTAAAACAGGCATAATGTCCTTTGTAAACCATCATGGAATATCGGCACATATTACGATCTTATTGCTTTGGTTATAAGTTATTTTTATTTGTTTTTTTCCTCTTCATTAAAATTGATTCCCATCAGGCTGTTGGCACTTCGCGGATCATAGACCGACCATACATTTCCCCAGAGAAATTTAAAGGTACAGCTTGGGTAAGGGGTTTTCTTCTTTTGGGTTGGAGACATTTTCAGGATCTGGGTGAGAAAGGTATTGTTTCTGTGAAAAACTTTCATTTCTTTTTCCTCTGTCCATTCATTCCAGTCTTTTGCATCTCCATTTTCCCATGTGTTCATATGGATGATGTCCAGCTGATCTCCGAAAAAGCACAAACTGAAAGATACCTGGTATCCTTTTATTTTTATATGTTGAAAATAATACCAAAAATATCCGGTTTTTACATCCCACATAGTTTGATACTTCTCTTTATAAAAATCAGTCTGTTTCAGCTGATCAAGACTCATTCCTTTATAAAGCTTAGTAGTAAAGACTTCCAGCTCTATAACTCCATTTTCACTGTTAATCAGCATGTCCCAAAAAATTGAAGCTATAAATATACCCGTTTTTTCTTTACAGACAACGAATAATATTTACAGCTTCTAATAGAAATAGAAATATCGGTGTGTTATTTGGGACTATGGGTTTGAAATTATTAATGTGGATGGGATATCAGAAAGCCAAAGACTTTTTGTATCTATGAGGTTTTTCCAGCTTTTACTGCTGATCAGCATCAGATCCTGAGAATTCAGAAATTCTTTCTCAATCTTTTTCTCATTATACAGCGTAATATGATTTGGAGCTACCTGTTCAATACTTCTGATCAGTTCTTTTACCTCAATATTGTTTCGGATCTGTCCTGCAGCATCCAGAATGATAACCTGAGAATTATTATTGTTGATAAGCCTTTTAGCATATTCAAGAAGGTAAAAATCACTTAGATTAAAGATCGGGACAAATATTTTGTCTGCTGTTTTAAAATCTTTATCAACAAGGATTCCGACAGGAATGGTCGCTTTATCTAAAACCTGAAGGGTAAGATCATCAAAAGGAGAGTTGTTGAAAATATTCCCTTTTCCTTTTACGGTGTTCAGTAATTTTTCAGGATTAATGATTTTGGTGGTAAACCCTAATAATCTTCCCAGCAGACTTCCTTCATACATAGATTTTCCAAGCATGATCAGAAGAAGATCATAATTTCCTTTGTTGGTAATATTGGTCAGGTCACTTTCAACATCTGTAGAAGCTTTGAAAAGGGTAGTCACTTCAAGCTGAAGCTCGTGAGACGTTTCAATGATATTTTTAAACTGTTCTTTTTCAAAGTTTTCTATATCGAAGGCGTGAAGTTCATCTACAGGAGCAATATTCATTGCGGTCACACTTTTGTTCCCATTCATTTTATGGGTGAAATTATCTGCGAGTTTCAACAGTTTACTTCCTGCTTTTGCTGTTTCAAAAGATAAAAGGACTCTGTATTTTGTATCATTATCTTCAGGCTCATCTTCTTCTACCATTGATTTTTTTCCTTTAAAAAGGTAATTGATAAAATCCAGACAAGGCCCGGTCATAAACGTTGTAAATAGAGCCATGATAACAAGCATTGCAAAAAGTTCCGGCCCTAATACACCTAAATCATAACCGATGTTAAGAACGATAAGTTCTGTAAGCCCTCTGGTATTCATTAAGGCACCTATTGTAAGACTGTCTTTCCAGCTTATTCTCAAAAATCTTGCGGTGAGGGCACTTCCTACAAATTTTCCGGTAACGGCTGTCAGAATAATAAGCCCGCCAATTTTCCAAAGGTGAGGATCATTCAATAGTCCAATCTGGGTTCTTAATCCGGTAAATACAAAGAAAAGAGGAAGCAATAAAACCAAAGCAACATCTTCTATTTTTTCTATGAAAAGATTCCTGAATTTAACGTTTTCTGGCATAATAGCTCCTGCCATAAATGCTCCGAAAAGTGCGTGAATACCGATAACTTCTGTAGCGTAAGAAGAGATAATAAGGATAAGGAAAAATACAGCAACCAAAGATTTGTTGATGAAGCCTTTTCCTTTCTGCGACTCAGCAATTCTGTTCAGGAAGGGTCTTACCGCTTTTATCATAATGAAAACATACAGAATAGCCATTAAGATAACAAATACTGATCCTGAGAAAGATCCAGCTTTTACCACAGCAATTACGGCTGCTAAAATACACCATGCCGTAATATCATCTGCCGCCGCACAGGTAATGACAACTGTTCCTATTTTGGTTTTGTGAAGATTTCGTTCCTGAACAATTCTTGCGAGAACCGGGAAGGCTGTAATACTCATGGCAATCGCTATAAATAAAGCGAAGGAACTGAATTGAATACCTTCCGGTGCAAATTCTTTATAAATAAAATAAGAAAGCCCAACCCCTAATGCAAAAGGGAAAATAATACTTGCATGGCTGATTACTACAGCATCGTGAGCCTTTTTTCTCAGAACACTCAGATCAAGTTCCATTCCTACAATATACATGAAGAGAATCAGACCGATCTGGCTTAAAAACTGTAGATTGGGAAGCGATTCCTTAGGAAAGATAAAGGCAGAAAGCTCAGGGAAATATAATCCGAAAAGTGACGGCCCCAAAACAATACCTGCAATCATTTCACCTATTACAGAAGGTTGTTTCAGCTTTATACAGATCCATCCGAAAAGTTTGGCTACCAATATAATGGTTACAATTTGAGTAAGAAGAAGCGCTAAAGGATGATGAAGGTTTGCCAGAAAAGAATCTGCGAAATTTTCCCACATCGTTGCCCCTGTAGCCTTGCTTGGAGTGATATTTTCTCCAATTTCCAGTGTTTTGCCCTGGATAAAGAACCAGTACATGATGCAAGAAAAAAATGCAATGGTACTGATGTAAAAGATAATATTTTTGTATTTCCCCAAATTCATGATTCCAATATTTTGATGCAAAGTTGATAAGAATATATTAAGATTAAAATACTCTTGTTTTTAAATGTAATGAATGCTCTAAAAAATGTAATAAAATCAATGAATGCAAAAATAAATAGATTACAGTTTGGAAAAAATGAACTGTAATAAAGGTAGGATAGCCTATTTCCCGAATAGCTCCATCAAAGCATTTTTATAGGCTTCTCCAATCTGAAGTTTCAGAAACGCATGGTCTTCGGTGGCGATTGTTGTGATAATTTCGTTGGTTGAAAATACTTTAATAGAAGAAAGTGCAATGATCTCTTTTTTGTTGACCTGGGCAAAATCTTTGGAAGGAAGCATTTCCAGAAGGTTTTTGAAATTCAGGTTTTTTAATACGATGGTGGTTCCGTCGCTGAGGATGATATCTTTATCCCTGCTGTCTATCTCAGAAGTTTTGATATAAGAAATCTGTTCTGTGAATATGACGGTTTTTCCGATATTGGTATTCCATTCGATAAAGCTTTTTTTAGGAGGATTTTCCACCAGTTCTTTAGCTTTTTCGAAGGCCTGGATCAGTCTTTCTTTTTTGATAGGTTTTCTTACGTAATCTACCACATTCAGGTCGAAAGCTTCGGCTGCATATTCTTTATAAGCGGTTGTAAAGATGATTTTTTTTGAGCCTGAAATAATCTCAGCCACCTGCAGGCCTGTCATTCCGGGCATTTCAATATCCAGAATACACAGATTACAGTCGATGGTGTCTATTTCGCTCAGGAAGATTTTAGGATCATTGAATGCCTTTACCACTTCTACATTGTCGATCTGTTCGCATAGAAGTTTTAAGTAGCTGATAGCTAATAATTCATCATCCAGAATAACGCATTTTATCATAGAATTCTCCTAAATTGATTTTTAATTCTGCTGTGAAGACCCCGTTTTTTGAACTTCTTTCCAGGTGGTAATAAGTGCTGTAGATCATTTTAAGCCTTTGATCAAAAGACTGGCTTCCAAAACCGCTTTTTTCCTTTTCCAGAATATTTTTCAGCGAAGCTTTATTGCTTACTTTCATGGTGAAAATACCGTTTTCAAGCTCCATATAAATGGAAATGAAAGAGTCCTGAGCCAGGAAATCCGTATGTTTGAAGGCATTTTCAATAAGATCCACGGAGATCAGCGGAGCAAATACCTTTTCTTCATACAGAGAATCAGACTTGTCAATCCTTGATTTGATTCTAAAATCGAAAAGAGGATTGATCTTAATTTTATTAATTTCAATAAGGCTTAAAGCAAAATTGAGTTCCTCTTTCGGGCTTACATACTTATTGTTGCTTTCATATAAAATATAATCCAGTACATTGGCCAGCTTATCCAGTGACATATACGTCTGATAGGCATGAGACTGAACCGAATTAAGGATGTTTTTAAACAAATGCGGATTCAGCTTTGTGCCAATATGTTCCAGACGGACTTCATTCAGACGCTGTTCAATAAGTTTGTTGGTTTCTGATAATTTAGTATTTCTTTGTTTCAGTTTCTCATGCTGGCTGTAGAGATAAATACTGGTTGTCAGAAACAGGAAAATAGCAAAAACTCCGATGAATATCAGATAATCATGAATCATGTAGTAATTGCCGCCCATACTATGGTATTAAAACTATTTAAGCTTTTTAAGACCGTTTACCATCAACGTTTCCTCACATTTTTCATACGTGATCTCGTAAGACGGATTTTTTTCAGGATAGGTTAAAAGATAGCTCGGACAAGGTTTATTTTGTGCATGGCTGCGGTCAAAATCTACTTTTCCTTTGGTAATGATGCTGTCTTTTATAAATTTTTCATCAATCTTGTAGGCTGCCATTGCACTTTTGGCCTCTTCAGAATATTTGAATTCTTTGGAAAGACTTTCAGCAATAACACGGCTGTTGGGTAAATATCCGCTGCAGCTTGCCCCTTTTTTGTTTAAAATAAAAAATACGAGTAAAAGCCCCGGAATGAAGCCTATTGCATAAAATTTCAGTTTCTTCATTAGAAAATTAAAAGATTGATATCGTGGTACGTAAGTCCGAAACGGTCGCAGATGATCTTCTTGGTATGTCTTCCTTTGTACATATATAAGCTCTGCTTCATTTCGTTTTTGCGGATCAGCATGTTTTCAAAGCCGCCCTCTTCGTCATAATTTAAAATATAGGAAAGGAAGAAATTCGAGATGGCCTTGGTGGTGGTTCTCGGCATTCTTGAGGTAAGATTCGGAAGTCCGCAGTGGATGACACCGTGTTTGATGACATAAGGATCTTCCATGGTAGTCAGTTCTGAGGTTTCAATAACTTTACCGTTATCTATGGTGATATCGATAATGACACTGCCTTTTTTCATTTTCATTACCATATCTTCAGTAACGATAGGGGTCATATTCAATCTAGGTAGCGCTCCTATCACTACATCAGCACGTCTTAAGCTTTTGCTGAGTTCTTTAGGATCAATAATGGAAGTCGGTACACGGCTGTCAACAATCGTATGAAGTCTTCTCAGCTTTGATAAAGAGTTGTCGAAAACTTTTACGCTGGCTCCTAAACCTATTGCTGCTTTTGTCGCAAATTCACCTACAATTCCGGCTCCAAGAATAACAACTTCTGCAGGTCTTACTCCTGTAATACCTCCAAGCATTAAACCGTTTGATAAGGCTAATAATTCTGAAGCATATAAAATAGAGACCGTTCCTGCAATTTCCCCGATTAATCTTACCAGTGACAGCTGTTTGTATTCATCAACGATAAACTCAAAAGCAATGGCATTTATTTTTTTCTCTGCAAGTTTTAAGAAATATTCCTTGTCTCTCAGGTTGATCTGAAGTGCTGAAACCAGATATGTATTAGGTTTCATGTACTCAATTTCGTCTTCAGTAGGAGGGTTGATCTTCAGAATAAGATCCTGTCCGAAAGCTTCTTTAGGATCATTGGTGATCTTTGCTCCAGATTCTGAATACTGTAAATCTGTAAAAAACGAGCCCTCGCCGGACCCGGATTCTATAATAATCTCATGGCCATGCTCTACCAACACCTGTACGGCGTCAGGAGTGATGCAGGTTCTCCTTTCGTTGAGACAGGTTTCTTTAGGAATTCCAATGCTAAACTGTTTTCCCTTTTTAATAACCTCCAATTTTTCCTCTTTCGGCATCAATTCTTCTTCTGTGAAAGGAGTAAAAATATTTGTACTCATCCTTAAATTAAATTATGTCTTACAGATTGTTATTTACACTCAATTAATGAGCAAAGATACATAATATTTAATCGAATGAAACTTCTCTGTTTTCACCCGTATTCACAATACTCATTGTGTGATAGTTGAGGCCGTAAAGCTCCTCTTCATACACTTCCGGCCATTCGATAATACATAAAAAAGAGTTGTCCAGATATTCTTCAATTCCGATATCATACACTTCTTCAATATTTTTTAGGCGGTAAAGATCAAAATGGTATACTTTTCCTTTCTCCGTATTGTATTCATTGACAATAGAGTAGGTTGGTGAATTTACTTCATCTTTGCTGCCCATATTTTTAAGCAGAAATTGAGTGAAAGTTGTTTTACCTGCCCCCAGATTTCCTTTTAATAAAAAAATGTTATGTTTTAATTCCGGAATGATGCTGTCAACAACTTCCTGCCAGTCTTCGATTGTATGTATAGTGAACTGCATATGCTAATTTGTTCTGCAAAAATAATGAAATTAAAAGATTGGAATTGAGAATAAAAAGAAAAGAATAAAGGACAGTAAATCTATGTGAATATTATTGAACCTAAAATTGGTTGTAAGTATCAAACCTAAAATCGGCAACCCAAAACTCGAAACTCGCATTCTCAAACAGTTTCAATTTCTATAAAAATACTTAATTTTACAGCATGATTTCCAAACAGACCATTGATAAAATATTCTCCACGATCCGCGTTGAAGAGATTGTGGGAGAGTATGTGCAGTTGAAAAGAGCAGGGTCTAACTTTAAAGGGCTCAGTCCTTTTCATGAAGAAAAATCTCCAAGTTTTGTTGTTTCACCAAGCAAACAGATCTGGAAAGATTTCTCAACCGGAAAGGGAGGGACGGCGATTTCTTTCTTGATGGAAATTGAGAACTTTACCTATCCCGAAGCTCTTCGCCACGCGGCAAAAAAGTACGGAATTGAAATAGAAGAGGATCTGCGTGAAATTTCTGAGGAAGCTAAACATGCACAGACCGAAAAAGATATTTTATATAAAATTCATGAGATTGCCAATACTTATTTCCAGGAAATTCTTTGGGATGACCAGGAGGGGAGAAGTATCGGACTGGCTTATTTTAAAGAAAGAGAGCTTAAGGACGATATTATCAGAAAATTCCAGTTGGGATATTCTCCGGAAAAGAAAAATGCTTTTACTGCGTATGCACTGGAAAAAGGATACAACAAAGAAATCCTTGAGAAGTCTGGACTTTCTATTTTCCCGGAAAACACTCCTGCAGGAGTAGACCGTTTCAGGGAAAGAGTGATTTTCCCGATTCACAGCTTTTCAGGAAGGGTGCTGGGCTTTGGAGCAAGGATTCTTAAAAATAATGTTAAGACTGCAAAATATCTCAATTCGCCGGAAACGGAGATTTATCATAAATCCAATGTCCTTTATGGGTTAAACCAGAGTAAGCAGGCTATTTCAAGAAAGAATGGCTGTCTTTTGGTAGAAGGGTATATGGATGTGATTTCACTTCATATGTCCGGAATTGAAAATGTGGTGGCCAGTTCCGGAACGTCTTTGACTACAGAGCAGATCAAACTGATCAAAAGGCTTACGGAAAACGTAACCATTCTTTTTGATGGTGATAATGCCGGTATTAAAGCCAGTTTCCGAAGCATTGATATGTTGCTTACGGAAGGAATGAATATCCGTGTGTTGCTTTTCCCTGATGGAGATGACCCGGATTCATTCGCCAGAAAACATCCACAGGAATACGTAGAAAAGTACATCGAAAATGAAGCGATGGATTTCATCGACTTCAAAGCGGAAATTCTGTTGAGGGATGTTGGTAATGACCCTATTAAAAAAGCAGAAGCAATAAGGGATATCGTAAAGTCTGTTTCTTTTGTACAGAATGCACTGAAAAGAGAAGTTTACCTTAAAGAGGTTTCCAATAAATTCGGGCTTTCTGAGCAGAGTCTTTTCAATGAACTGGATGTTCAGAAGCAGATCACACAGAATCAGACCCATCACGTTCAACAGCAGCAAAAGGAGAAAGCAGCTCCAAAGATGGAGATTGTTCCTCTTGAAAAAGAAAAAGAAGATCCTTTCCTGTTTGATGTACTGTTTATGGAGAATAAACTTGTTGAACACATGCTGGCATTTGGGGATATTATTCTGAAACGTAGAAATGAACAAGGTGAAGAATATCAGATTACGGTAATTGAAGAAATTCTTCATCATTTTGAAGAAGAACAGTATACGTTTTTAGTCAAAGGTAATGAAGTCATTATCACTCAGGTGAGAGAGGGAATTCAGAAAGATGAGCTTAGAAGTGGAAACTTTTTTGTATCTTTTATGGATGAAGAGATTACTACAAAGGTGGTGGATGCTTTGATTCCACTGGATGATCTTGAAAACTGGGCTTCCAGAAATATTTATCCTCCCAATTATGGTGATAAAGTGGCAGATCAGATCCAGGGAGATGTTTTATTGCATAAATACAGGTATATTGATTATTTAATCACGGAAACGGCTAAAGATCTTGATAAGTACAGTACCACAGATGAAGGGAAATATTATGAGCTCATCAAAAAGATTACCTTACTGAAACAGGCTTCGATGCGATTGAGTAATATCATCGAATATTCGCCTATCAAAGGAATCTATGGTGATAGAAAAAGATAGTTTTTAAAGTCAGTTTTTTTGATATTCTGTGACAAAAAGTCCTATAAAATTTTAGGAATAAATATTGTAATTTAAACTTCGAGAATAGTATAAAAATAATACATAATAGAAATATGGACATTAAAAAAGATTTCAGAGATTTCTCTGTAAAGCATTTAGGAAACAACGGTTTGGTTACCGATCAGTATATGGGAATGTATGGGCCAACGAATCTTACTCCGTACATCATGGAAGAAAGAAGATTAAACGTTGCTCAGATGGACGTTTTCTCCCGTTTGATGATGGACAGAATTATCTTCCTGGGAACAGGTATTGATGATCAGGTAGCAAATATTGTTACAGCACAGCTTTTATTCTTAGAAAGTGCAGATCCGTCAAAAGATATTCAGATCTATATCAACTCTCCTGGTGGAAGTGTTTATGCAGGTTTAGGTATTTATGACACTATGCAGATTATTAAGCCGGATGTAGCGACAATCTGTACAGGTATGGCTGCTTCAATGGGAGCTGTATTATTGGTTGCCGGAGAAAAAGGAAAACGTTCTGCGCTTAAGCACTCAAGAGTAATGATTCACCAGCCTTCAGGAGGTGCTCAGGGAGTTGCTTCTGATATGGAGATCAACTTGAGAGAGATGCTGAAATTGAAGCAGGAACTTTACGAAATCATTGGTCACCACTCAGGACAAACATATGAGTGGGTAGAAAAATCTTCTGACAGAGATTACTGGATGACTTCTGAAGAAGCGAAAGGCTACGGAATGGTAGATGAGGTTCTGCAAAGATCTACTGAGAAAAAATAATTGATTGTAAAATCATAAGAAACCGCACCCATCTGGTGCGGTTTTTTTGTTGAATCAATTCTGGATTTTGAACTGTATTGACTGTTTAGATTTCTACAGAATGATACAATTGGAATAATGGTTTTTCCATACAGTTTGCAATTCTGCATAGATTCTAATTATTGACAAAAATTTAAACTGAAGACGTGAAAATTCCCATCCTCTGGAGGGGTGTCAAAAATTCAAAGAATTTTTGACGGGGTGGTTTTACGTGTAAAGGCGCTTTTCTTTATTTCTTAACCATCTTATGCATCACAGAACCACCATTTGTTTTAATCTCAACAAAATAAACTCCTGAAGATAAAGCCCGGATAGGAATCTTTAACTCCTGAGAAGTTAGTACCTTTTGCCCAGCAGCTGAATAAATATTCACTTCTTTTAGTTTCTCAGTTGTTTCAATCTGAATGAAATCACTTGCCGGATTAGGATAAATACTGAATTTTTTCTTTGAAACGGAAGAAGTACCCAAGGTTAATTGTGCTTCAGTTGGTGTAAATGGTCTTCTTTGCCCAAAACTCAGCCCCAACCAATCATCATTGCTCAGCTGAACCTGAGAAAGGCTGGTTTTCGTTTGCCAGCTTGACAAATCTTTTCCTTTGTATAACTTCCAGCTGTCTGATCCGGAAGTATTCCCGGTGAATGAATTTAATGATAAATGGGAAACCTGATTGTTAGCCGATGTATAATTAAAATACGAAACCTGAGTCTGGATCAGTTGTAAAGCCTGTTCAGCAGTGATGCTCCCGTTATATTTAATTCCGAAAACAAAAGAATTGGCACCATTGGCATTATCAGTTCCGAAATCAATCACCACAAGGCTTTTATTGCTTCCTGTTCCTACCCAGTTGGTAACCTGAGATGGTACGTACCATGAAGAGCTGTAAGCTGCAACAGGAGTAGAAGGAGGAGTGTCGTAATGATCAAGACCGTATGAAGCTCCATACCATTTTCCGTCAACCAAAGGAGTATAACCTACACCATTATTCCATGTCATGGTTGATGCACTGGATCCGGACCATGTTATCCAGCTGTCATCAATAGTGGAGGTGTGATGATTATAATTCAGAATAGAAAGGTATCCTGTAGGAATGTCAACCTGCATTTTGGGTTCTGCGGCCACAATAGCATTAATAAGATCTTCCATTGTTAAATCATTGCTATCAAAGCGGTATCCCCATGCATAAGAATTGGGAGTGCTGTTGTCATTAAAATCTGCAATGAAATAGGCCTTTTTAGAACCGGTTCCTACCCAGAATTTAATGTCATTTTCTGTGAATTGGGCTGACAATAACTGCATACAAAGCAGCAAGAAAAAAAAATAGATTTTTCTCATGATATAATTTAAATTAAAGTTTTACTCCCGAAACTTATCTTCAAAGGAAAGTATTTTTTCCTCTAAAGTCAGTATTTTAAGGCAGGTCTCCTGGCTCACATCTTACAGCCTCCTTCCCGGATTTTCAGGTCCAGTGGTATTAATATGCTATAAGTTTAAACAGTTTACAGTTGCGGGTACAGCTCAAAATTTGAATGGTATTCTCACTTGATTCCCTATTAATGAACAATGTTCAGCCTTAAAACGCTGCAAATATATCATATAAATTTGTGAGTCCGTTTTGTGAATTATCTTTTTTCGGATATGCTTAAAAAGTTGGTTTTCATATTAATTAATAATTGAGTTAGATTGCTGGATTTCCATTTTAAAATCTTCTTTTTTCTGTTTATATTCAATTCATTTTGTAGTTCTATTGTTAAAATAGAATTATCATTATATTCAAGATCAGTTTATAATCAATCTCTATTTTCGCAGCCATAAAAGTGAATATGAAAAAATTACTATTGTCTGTTGCAGTGCTGGCAGTATTAGCTTCATGCAACAGTGAGGCTGATTCTACAATAATTAATCAGGATATTAATTATTCCAAACTGCCTCAGGAATTTCCATTTACAAAACTGGCTACGATAAACGGAGTAGATGTTATCAATGGTGGATTTGGTTCCGGAGCAGCTGCTCACCCTACAAGAAAAGGTGAATTCTATGTCATTACAGATAGAGGACCTAATACTGACTTCCAGAATGGAAAAAAATTTCTTACCCCTAACTTTACGCCTACCATTATGCATTTTAAAATCAATGCTGATGGAAATGTAGAAGTGATTAAATATATTAAGCTTAAAAACCCATCAGGACAGCCTATTACAGGATTACCAAACCCTGCAGGAATGGGAAGTACCGGAGAAATAGCCTATGATGCTTCCGGAAATGTTTTAGGGACGGATCAATATGGATTAGACAGTGAAAGTATTGTAGCAGCAGCAGACGGTACATTCTGGGTTTCTGATGAATACGGGCCACACATCGTGCATTATAGTGCAGACGGAATGGAGATGGAAAGAATAAGCCCGATTGGCGTAAATACAGGACCAAGAAAATTACCTGCTGTTTTAGCCAAAAGAAGAGCGAACAGAGGGATGGAAGGACTTGCTATTACACCCGATGGAAGAACATTGGTAGGAACCATACAGTCAATGATGTATGTACCCAGCAAAGCATTGGCTACCAATACTACTTTGACGAGAATTGTCACATTTGATACTGTTACAGGGCAGACCAAACAGTTTTTATACAAACAGGATGGAGGAGCTTCCGATTCAGTTTGTGACATTACAGCCTTAAGTAATAATGAATTCCTGGTGATTGAAAGAGATGGAAATTTCGGATCTCAGGGAGGAATTAAAAAAGTATACAGAATCAACCTAAGCAATGCTTCCGATGTGAATGGAACTGATATTAATGCGGTAGACGGAATGAAAATTAATGGTAAGGCCTTAGAACAGTGTTCATGGGACGAAATTACCAATGCCGGGATAAAGGCTGTTTCAAAAACATTGGCCGTAGATCTGGTTGCAAAGCTGGGCTACGAACATGATAAGTTTGAGGGAATTGTTTATTTAGGAAATAATAAACTGGCTGTTTTCAATGATGATGATTTTGGAGTAGTGGATGATGGAAACGGAAACCCTAAGGCTAAAATTCTTCCTAAAACAGGGAAGGTAGACAAAGGAACTATGTATGTAGTCGATATTCAATAATTAGATTTTTTTAACGGAAAACGGCGGCATCTTCGATGCCGCCGTTTTTATTGTATGGTATTTCTTAGCTGACTTTTCTCCTTTTAAAGAAAACTCTATAAACTAAAAATGTTTGTATCAGAACGTTTCCTATAAATAGAAGTACTGCCTGATAAGTTGGAATATCAGCATAAAAAGGCAATAATTTATTAAATAAAACGGCTGGAGAATTTACCAGAGCCTTAATCAGTGCCAATGGATAACTCAAAAAGTCAGGTCTTATGCCAATTAAAAACTGATCATAAACAAAGACATAAATAAGATCAAATAAAAGAAGTCCGAAGAATATTAAAATGAAGTTTTTCATGTCTGTTCTAAAAGTTCCTTTATTTTAGTTAAAACCCTCAATGATTTTAGAGAAATCCTCTAATTTCAAAGCAGCTCCTCCAATCAGACCTCCATCGATATCCGGCTGAGAGAAAATTTCTTTTGCATTGTCTGGCTTTACAGATCCTCCGTAAAGGATTGAAATTTCATCAGCAACTTCCTGTCCGTATTTTGCAGCGATAATGCTTCTGATGTGTGCATGAATTTCCTGAGCCTGCTCAGGGGTTGCTGTTTCTCCTGTTCCAATAGCCCAAACAGGTTCGTAAGCGATCACTACCTTCTTGATTTCTTCAGCAGAAAGTGTGAAAAGAGCGACTTCAGTCTGGTTTTTCACAACCTCGAAGTGCTGTCCTGCTTTTCTTTGCTCAAGAGTTTCCCCGTTGCAATAGACAGGAATTAGACCTTTGTCAAGAGCTAATTTGATCTTTCTGTTACAGTGAGAATCTGTTTCTCCGTGATATTGTCTTCTCTCAGAGTGACCGATCAGTGAACCGGTAGCGTCAATAGATTCTAGCATATCAGCAGAAATTTCTCCTGTATAAGCGCCACTTTCATGCTCGCTCATATCCTGAGAAAATACCCCAATCTCGTCCTTTTCAAAGATGTCTTTTGCCATCATTAGATACAAAGATGGTGGAGCGATCCAAACCTCACAGTTGGTAGCATTGTTGTTTTTATAGCTTAGTAACTGAATCATCAATTGTTGTGCATCAATTACATTTTTGTTCATTTTCCAGTTGCCTGCAACTATTTTTCTTCTCATAAGATTTAAATATAGATTTATTTACTTTTTTAGTGTTTATGCTATAATCCCCATAGATTTTTCAGCAGAACATAGAATGTATGTTCCTCTTCAGTTACTTTATTGTCAGCTTTGATCAATGACTTTGCAAACTGAACAAACTTTACACGCTCGTCTTCAGTAGAATCTTCATGGAAGCATCTTGCATGGAATTCAAAGTGGTCTTTCCACTCTTCAGGCTGTAAAAGAGCCAGGGTTTCCAATTCATTGTCAAGATTCATTCTGAACGGAAATTCATCTGCCATATATTGCTGCACCAGCATTCCTTCCTCAGGAGCAAACTCTCCGTCTACAGAAGAAAGGATCATTAATAAGTGATATCCGGCGATTGATTTATTTGATTTTTGCATGTTTTAATATTTTTTTACTAGATCGTCTAAGTTATTTTCTTCTAAAATTTTATCGAGATATTTACCTCTGCTGCTTGATTTTCTTTGATAAGGAGCAAATTTCTGTGTTACTTCATTGAATTCTTCACTCAGTTTTATCAGCTCGTCTGACTCATCCGCTGTAAGTTTTTTATCAGAAAATTCTGTATTGAAATGAATCAGTTTTTTTACTGCAATTTCCTTTTTTACAATTTCCTCTTCCGTAGAATGTAATGTACAAATCCCATAGATCCCGTTACAATAGGCAGCCCATTCACTTTCAAATATTTCATCCAGTTTTTCCTGTTCCGGAAAAGAAGTATGGAATATACAGTCATAAGCGAAACCTTTATGAGGATGATTGATCAGATGTTGGATGAAGTTTTCTTTAAATTCTGCTTTATATTGATGAACATCACTCAAATCTTTATTCTTCTTAACCAGTGAAATACAGTTTTTACTGAAATATTTTTCTGTAATCTCATTTTCAAACTCATCATTAAGAGGCGATGTAATTCTGATACTTCGGGAAACCGTGTAAGAAGGCTGTGGAACTAATTCATTTTGAATAAGCGCAGCCAGCTCATCCTTACTGATATCCGTTACAGTACATAATTCATTTTCCGTAATGTAATTTTCATTGATATAAGCGAAATTTTGTTCCATCACTATTGAAGTAATTAGTTGATATAATCTTTTGCGGGTTGTTTATCTATGATTTTTCCATTCTCAAGAATCAGTACAAACGGGTTGCTTCTTGCTATGGTTTTGATGGCAGTTCCGTCCATCATTGCATTTTTAATGGTTTTAAAAGTATTCGGATACGTAGAAATTCCGTAGATAAGAGCTCCTTTCTGCGTATTTACTTTAGCTTCCACCTTCTGAAGCAGATCAGCAGGAACATCTTTTGGATGATATGAGAACACCAAAACTGCTTTTGGAGCGTTGATGATTTCGTTCGTAACTTCCATTCCTGTAGGATCTTCAATCTTGAATTTCACAATCTCAGATTTGTACCCTTCTTTAATCAATACAGATTCATTTTTGCCTTCCTCAATTTTCCATGGAGAACCTTCTGCCCAGTATTCTGTTTTTTTGATATAATCATCCTGATTTACCTTTACAACAGCTCCTGTTTTCTGATTTTTCAGAGAATAAAAAGTCTTGTATTCGGAAGGGTTTTTATCAATTTTTCCTTTTTCACCTTTTATGTCTGTCCCAATTTTGTAATCACGGAAATCAATGATTGGTTCATGCATAATTCCCTGTGCCATAATGTAAACCATGCCTAGAGAAAAAACGGTTAAAAGAATATATTTAAATGTATTGGAAGGTTCTTTCTCGGTCACCCCATATTCATCTTTTTTACGGAATTCTTTTCTGTACAGAATGAAAAGGATAATCAATCCTACAAGAAGTACAACATCTTTCAGGAAACTCTGCCAAGGCGTAAATTTGATGGCATCACCAAAACATCCACAATCTGTTACGACATTGAAATACGCCGAATAAAAAGTAAGGAATCCAAAGAAAATACAAAGGGCAATTAATATGGACAAGGTAAATTTAAGCTTTAATTTAAGCAGCAGCATAAATCCGAGGAAAAGCTCCAGTACCACCACTATAATGGAAAATAGCAGGGCAAACTTTTCTAAAAAAGGCATATTGAAAACCGGAGGGGCAAAATATTCTTCCATTTTGAAAGAAAAACCTACCAGATCCACGGCTTTCACAAAGCCTGAAAGGATAAAAATAACGGCAATAACAAAGCGTAATAAACCTTTAAGCATATTAAATATTTTTGGGTTCGAATTGATTTTCTTTTTCCGAGAACTTAATCAGGCAGAAGACAGCATAGTTCAGCATATCGAAATAGTTGGCATCAAGCCCTTCAGAGACGATTGTTTTTCCTTGGTTGTCCTCAATCTGTTTAGTTCTTAATACTTTCTGATAAATAAGATCCGTAATGGATGAGATTCTCATATCTCTCCATGCTTCACCATAATCATGATTTTTTCTTTCCATTAAAGCCTGGGCTTCGTTAGAATATTTGTCATACAGACCTAAAATTTCTTCTTTATTTTCATTGAAATCATTGGAAAGCCCTTTCTCAAGCTGAATAAGTCCAATGATAGAATAGTTCACAATGGCAATAAATTCATCTTCTTCACTCTCATCTACCATTTTTTTATCAGTCATCTGAAGTGTGCGGATCCTGTTGACTTTGATGTAAATCTGGTCTGTAATGGAACTCGGTCTTAGCACCCTCCACGCAGCTCCGTAATCCTGTAATTTTTTACCGAAAAGATCACGACACTGACTGATAACTTTCTCGAACTGTACTGATGTTTTTAGCATAAATTTTCTTAATCTTCCAAATATACGAATTCGGTTTTAGATTTTTCAATTTGAGGAGATGAGTTTGTGAGTGAGAGGGTTTGAGAGTAAGAAGTGAGTAGGAACGTTTGAGGGTTGAAGAGTAAGGGGATTAGATTTCGGGGTTTAGTGTGTGTGCGCTAACTTCTAACCTTCAGCTTCTGGCTTCCTGTCTATTATTTCTAATTTCCAGCTTCTAACATCTCATTAAACACTCACAAATCACTAATTTTGCAGGATACAAAATCATTCATCAATTATAAACTCCATGCTCTCTAACTCTCAAACCCTCCAACCTTCCAACGCAGCAACTTACTCAATCAACTGTAACGGTAGATTAGTACAACTTGCTACCCCAAAAATCATGGGAATCCTCAATCTTACCCCGGATTCTTTCTCTGATGGCGGAAAATTCAATACCGAGAAATCTGCCTTAGAACATGCTGAAAAATTGTTGAAAGATGGAGCCGAAATACTGGATATCGGGCCACAGTCTACACGCCCAAACGCTGAGTTTTTGACTGCTGAAGAAGAAATAAACAGGATTGGGAATATTATTTCTCTGATTAAAAAAGAATTTCCGGAATCTCTGATTTCCCTTGATACTTTTTATGCAAAAACAGTGAGATTTGGCTTTAATGAAGGAATTGATATGATTAATGATATTTCTGGCGGTCAGTATGATACGGAAATGTTTGATACGGCGGCCCAGACAAAACTTCCGTACATTTTGATGCACGTAAATCCTTCTTATGAAACCATGCATGATAAGATAAGCTTTGAAGATATAACATTGGAAGTTAACAGATATTTCTCCCAAAAAACAAAAGAACTTTTAGAAAAAGGAGTAAATGATATCATTCTTGATCCTGGTTTTGGCTTCGGAAAAACCGTAGAAGATCAGATGAAAATGATCCAAGAAGTGGAATATCTCGGATTTGGAAAATTTCCTCTTTTAATAGGCATTTCCAGAAAGTCATTTATCTATAAACCGCTGGGGAAATCACCTCTGGATATTAATGAAGAAACACAGAAACTTCATAGGGAAGTGTTGGAGCAGGGCGCAAAAATTTTAAGGGTTCACGAAGTAGCTGAAGCAAAGGAAACGCTTACCCATTTTTTGCGAAAAAAATAAAAAGTGTGAAAAAAACTTGTGAGTATTTAAAAAGTTTATACATTTGCAGTATGAATTTTACGAATCAGAAAAATATTATTGTCATTTCTATTATTGCTGCTGTCATTAACAGCAGGAAGGAAATGGCATTTTAGATAGATTTTAATTTAAATTATATATAAAACCGTTTCAAATTATGAAACGGTTTTTTTTGTTTTAATTTTTTATAGTAAAAAAGTATGTATCAGTTAGTATCAGTAATTATTATCGTCATTATTATTCCCTTGCGTCTGTGAGAAGGAAGATGTATGACTGTACATATATTGAGCCCTCTCACACTGTGAGAGGGCTTTTTTTATTCCCTTTTGTTAATTTTTAAACCTCTATAAAATGTATTATAACGACGACACGATCATCTATTTCGATGGACAATTTATGAAAGCCAAAGATGCCGGAATGGATCTGTATGGGCAGTCCCTTCACTATGGTTACTCTGTTTTTGAAGGTATTAAATCCTACAGCACAGATCATGGAACCCAGATTTTCAAAGCAAAAGAACATTATGAAAGACTGAGAAGATCAGCAGAATTGATGCATATTCCCTTCGATTATTCCGCAGAAGAGCTTACAGAGCTTACCTACGAACTTCTGGAGCGTAACGGTTTCACAGATGCTTATATTCGTCCGTTGGTCACATGTTCACCCAATATGTCACTTTCAAAAGGACAAAAATCTTACCTGTCTCTTCTGGCTTGGGAATGGAGCAAAGGCTATCTGGCAGATAAAATGAAAATCATGACTTCACCCTTTCAACGTCCAAATCCTAAAGCATTTAAAGTGGAAGCAAAAGTAGGCGGGCATTATGTGAATTCGATCCTTGCCTGTCAGGATGCCAAAGACAAAGGCTATGATGAAGCATTAGTTTTGGATGAAAACGGAAATGTTGCGGAGAGTTCAGGAGCCAATGTATTCTACGAAAAAGACGGTACTTTATTTACTCCAGGTAAAGGGAGTATCCTTCCGGGAATTACTAGACAAACGGTTTTTGAAATCTGTGACGAACTTGATATTCCAGTTAAAGAATCCTTTTTTAAACCTGAAGAAATGAGAGGTGCAGATGCAGGGTTTTTCTGTGGTACAGCAGCCGAAATTGTGGCACTGGATTCCCTGGATGATGTCCCTTTTACAAAGAACTGGGAGAATACAGTAAGTGAGAAGGTACAACAGGCTTATTTGAAAAGGGTAAGAGTTCTGTCATTGTAAATTTTTAGAATTTAAATATCTAATTACCAAATAAATACATCTGTTTTTTAAATGATTGGATATTGTAGTTTTTGGGAAAGTTAGAAATGAAAGAAATATTACAAGCTGTAGTTTTGGCTGAAAATTAAATAAAAAAAATCGCTTTAAGCAGATGAGAAGAAAAGAAAATGAAGAATAATATGTTAAATAAATATTCAAAAACATTCACACAAAACAGTGAACAGCCTGCAGCAAAAGCAATGTTGTACGGGATAGGTTTTACAGAAGAAGATATGCACAAGGCTCAGGTAGGAATTGCCAGTATGGGATACGATGGAAATACATGCAATATGCACCTTAATGATCTCGCTAAAATGGTAAAAGAAGGAACATGGGAACATGGATTGGCTGGACTGATATTTAATACTATTGGCGTAAGCGACGGAATGAGCAACGGAACAGACGGAATGCGTTATTCACTGGTGAGCCGTGATGTAATTGCCGACAGTATTGAGGCAATCTGTGGAGCCCAATACTATGACGGCTTGATCGCATTGCCGGGCTGCGACAAAAATATGCCGGGAACCATTATCGCAATGGGAAGACTAGACAGACCATCTATCATGGTGTATGGAGGTACCATTGCTCCCGGTTGTTACAAAGGAGAACAGCTCAATATCGTTTCAGCTTTTGAAGCCTTAGGGAAAAAAATTGCAGGAGAAATTACAGAAGAAGATTTTGATGGTGTTGTGAAAAATTCCTGTCCCGGAGCAGGAGCATGCGGAGGAATGTACACTGCCAATACCATGGCTTCTGCGATTGAAGCATTAGGAATGAGTCTTCCGTATTCATCCTCCAATCCCGCTTTAAGCAAAGAAAAACAGGAAGAATGTCATGAAGCAGGAAAATATCTGAAAATATTGCTGGAAAAAGATATCAAACCTTCCGATATCATGACCCGCAAAGCTTTTGAAAATGCACTGCGAATGATTGTTATTTTGGGAGGAAGTACCAATGCGGTATTACATTTTATAGCCATGGCGAAAAGTGTCGGGTTGTCCATTACTCAGGATGACTTCCAGAAGATGAGTGATAAAACTCCTGTATTGGCCGACCTGAAACCAAGCGGAAAATACCTGATGCAGGATTTATATGAGCACGGAGGAATACCTTCGGTAATGAAATACCTTTTGAAACACGGACTATTACACGGGGATTGCCTGACGGTAACCGGAAAGACTTTAGCCGAGAATTTAGAAAATGTTCCTGATCTGGATTTTAATACACAGAAAATCATAAAACCTCTTTCAGAACCTGTAAAAGCTACCGGACATCTGAGAATACTGTACGGAAACCTTGCTGAGAAAGGAAGTGTGGCGAAAATAACAGGAAAGGAAGGCGAACGTTTCGTAGGGAAAGCCCGCGTATTTGATGGGGAAAAAAATCTGATCAGAGGAATTCAGGATGGAACCGTACAGCATGGTGATGTCATTGTCATCCGAAATGAAGGTCCGAAAGGCGCTCCCGGAATGCCCGAAATGCTGAAACCCACCAGTGCGCTGATTGGAGCAGGTCTTGGAAGCAGTGTCGCTTTGATTACAGATGGAAGGTTTAGCGGAGGAACCCATGGTTTTGTAGTGGGACACATCACTCCGGAAGCCCATGAAGGCGGTTTGATAGCCTTTGTAAACGATAATGACATGATTGAAATTGATGCCGTAAACAATACCATACAGCTCAAAGTTTCAGATGAAGAAATTGAAAGAAGAAAAAAAGGTTGGCAAAAGCCACCTCTTAAAGTAAAGAAAGGACTGCTTTATAAATATGCATTAACGGTATCATCAGCTGCTGAAGGTTGTGTAACAGACGAAATCACTCAATAAAAGTATATGGAAAACCTGAATTTATCAACAGAAATACAACTTACCGGAAGCCGGATCATCCTGGAAGCATTTCTTAACGAAGGCGTAAAAACAGTTTTCGGATACCCTGGCGGAGCTATTATTCCTATCTATGATGCTCTTTATGATTATCGGGAAACGCTGAAACATATTCTGGTACGTCATGAGCAGGCAGCAGTACATGCCGCACAAGGCTTAGCAAGAGTATCAGGAGAAGTAGGAGTCGTTTTAGCAACCAGCGGGCCCGGAGCGACCAATCTTGTTACAGGATTAGCAGATGCTCTGTTAGACAATACGCCTTTAGTTTGCATTACAGGACAGGTTTTTGAACATCTTCTGGGAACCGATGCCTTTCAGGAAATAGATGTAATGAATGTTACAAGCCCGGTTACAAAATGGAATTACCAGGTCACCGATGCCAATGAGCTTCCTGAAGTACTGGCAAAAGCATTTTACATTGCAAAATCAGGCCGCCCAGGTCCTGTACTGATTGATGTTACTAAAAATGCCCAGCTGCAATTTGTTGATTATAAAGGATATTCTTCATGCCATTCGCTGAGAAGTTATAAACCGAATCCTGATCCTTGTTTTGAAAGTATTGAAAAAGCGGCACAGCTGATCAATGAAGCTGAAAAACCATTTATTATCGCCGGACAGGGGATTATGCTGGGGAAAGCTGAAAAAGAGTTTTTAGAATTTGCCGAAAAATCAGGAATTCCGGTGGCATGGACGGTTTTAGGAATGAGTGCCATTTCTACCGATCATCCACAAGCTGTTGGGATGGTAGGAATGCACGGAAACTATGGACCGAATATATTGACCAACGAATGTGATGTGTTAATTGCTGTCGGGATGCGCTTCGATGACCGTGTGACAGGAAGGTTAGACCAATATGCGAAACAGGCGAAAATCATTCATCTGGATATCGATAAGGCTGAGATCAATAAAAATGTAAAAGTGGATGTTCCAGTTCTTGGAAACTGTAAACATACCCTTCCGTTTCTTACAAAATGGATTACAAAAAGAGAACATCCGGAATGGCATGAACGATTTAAAAACTGTCATGAAATTGAAAGTATCAACCTCATCAATACAGAGCTTTATCCTGAAGAAGGAGAAATTACAATGGGAGAAGTGATCCGATATCTGAATGAGATGACAGAAGGAGAGGCGGTAATTGTAACCGATGTGGGACAGCATCAGATGGCCACATGCCGTTATTCTCAATTTAAAAATTCCCGTACCAATGTTACAAGCGGTGGGTTGGGAACCATGGGATTCTGTCTTCCTGCCGCAATAGGAGCATCCTATGCAGAGACTGGCCGTCCAGTAATTGCTGTCATGGGAGATGGAGGGGCTCAAATGAATATTCAAGAATTGGGAACCATTATGCAGTATCATCCAGAGGTCAAAATTTTAATCCTTAATAACTGTTATCTGGGAATGGTAAGGCAGTGGCAGGAATTATTTCACCAAGAAAGATATTCCTCAGTAGATATTCAGAGTCCTGATTTTGTTCAGGTGGCAAAAGGATATAATATTTCCGGAAATAGAGTCTCTGAGAGAGAAGATTTGAAATGGGCCATTCGGGAAATGCTGGATCACCAAGGATCTTTCCTTCTTGAGGTGATGACCGGAAAAGAACACAATGTATTTCCGATGATTCCTCAGGGGAAAAGTGTTTCGGAAATTGTACTGAATAATAAATTTTAAAAATAAAAAAGATGAAAACAGATCATAAAGAATATACCATTACCGCGTATACAGAAGATTATTTAGGATTGATCGGCCGTATCAATGCTATTTTTTCAAGAAGAAGAATTTCTATGGTGACCTTCAATGTTGGTCCTTCAGAAATAGAAAAAGTTAAAAAGTTTGTCATTGTGATCAGAGAAACGGAAGATTCTGTCCAGAAAATCAGCAGACAAATGGAAAAGCAGATAGACGTTCTGGAAGTACATTATCACAGAACCCCTTATCTGACAGCAATAGAACACGCTAGCTAAAAAATAAACATCATAATCAATAACAAATAAAATCAAAAAAAATGGCAAAATTGAATTTTGGAGGAGTAGAAGAGAACGTAGTAACGAGAAATGAATTTCCGTTGGAAAAAGCTCAGGAAGTATTAAAAAATGAAGTCGTAGCAGTAATTGGATACGGAGTACAGGGACCGGGACAGGCTTTGAATCAGAAAGATAACGGTGTGAATGTCATTGTAGGACAGAGAAAAAACTCCAAATCATGGGATAAAGCAGTAGCAGACGGATTTGTACCGGGAGAAACTTTATTTGAAATCGAAGAAGCTTTAGAAAAAGGAACCATTATCTGCTATCTTTTGAGCGATGCCGCACAGATTGAATACTGGCCAAAAGTAAAACAACATCTTACCCCAGGAAAAGCGTTGTATTTTTCTCATGGTTTCGGAATCACCTTCAGCGAACGTACAGGAATCGTTCCTCCAGCCGATGTAGATGTATTTCTGGTAGCACCAAAAGGTTCAGGAACTTCGTTGAGAAGAATGTTTCTGCAAGACAGAGGTCTGAACAGTAGTTTTGCCGTTTATCAGGATGCAACAGGAAAAGCAAGAGAAAGAGTAACGGCATTGGGGATTGCCATAGGAAGCGGATATCTTTTTGAAACCGATTTTAAAAAAGAAGTATACAGCGACCTTGCCGGAGAACGAGGAACATTGATGGGAGCTGTACAGGGAATATTTGCCGCTCAGTATGATGTGTTGAGAAAAAACGGACACAGCCCGTCTGAAGCTTTCAATGAAACTGTAGAAGAACTTACTCAGTCATTAATGCCATTGGTAGCAGAAAATGGGATGGATTGGATGTATGCCAACTGCAGTACCACAGCCCAGAGAGGAGCTTTGGATTGGTGGAAGCGTTTCAGAGATGCCACTTCACCTTTATTTGAAGAGTTGTATGATAACGTAGCTAAAGGAAATGAAGCACAGCGTTCAATAGACAGTAACAGCAAGCCGGATTATCGTGAAAAACTGGAAGTAGAGCTTACCGAGTTAAGAGAAAGTGAAATGTGGAAGGCCGGCAAGACCGTACGAAGCCTGAGACCCGAAAACAATTAATACTTATACAGATGATGAAAGAGGGAATAAGTTCCTCCGTTTTAGAGAATGTCTATAAAGCGGAGGAACGATTAAAAGATGTAGTGGTAAAAACACCTTTAGCTGTCAATAATAATCTGTCAGCTATTTATGAGGCGAATATTAGTTTTAAAAGAGAAGACCTTCAAAGAGTAAGATCCTATAAAATCAGAGGAGCATACAATAAGATGGCAACGATGTCACAGGAAGAGCTTTCAAAAGGAGTGGTGTGTGCCAGTGCCGGAAATCATGCGCAGGGAGTGGCGTTTGCGTGTCATGCAATGAAAGTGAAAGGGACTATTTTTATGCCTTTACCTACTCCCGGACAAAAGCTTGAACAGGTAAAAATGTTCGGAGGAGAATACATAGACGTCATTTTGTACGGAGATACATTTGATGCTGCCAAAGATGCTGCGATGAGGTTTTGCAAAGACAATAACAGTGCATTTATTCATCCTTTTGATGATCCTGCCATTATTGAAGGGCAGGCCACAACGGCACTGGAAATTCTGGAGCAGGCGGAAGGTATTGTTGATTATCTTTTTGTCCCGATTGGAGGTGGTGGATTAGCAGCGGGAATTTGTTCTGTATTTCAACATCTGTCACCACAGACAAAAATTATTGGCGTGGAACCTTCAGCAGCAGCAAGCATGAAAAAAGCGCTGGAAAATGGAAAACCTGTCCTTCTTGAAAAGATAAGCAGGTTTGTAGATGGAGCTGCTGTGCAGAAGGTAGGAGATCTCACTTTTGAACGCTGCAAAGATATTCTCTATGATATGACTATGGTGGATGAAGGACTCGTATGTGAAACCATATTGTCATTATATAATAAAGATGCTATTGTGGTAGAACCTGCGGGAGCTCTTTCAGTAGCAGCATTGGAAAAGTATGGGAATGAAATAAAAGGTAAAAATGTAGTCTGTATCATCAGTGGAAGTAATAATGATATTACCCGAATGGAAGAAATCAAAGAGAAAGCATTACTGTATGCAGGATTGAAACATTACTTTCTGGTGAGATTTCCACAACGTCCAGGAGCATTGAAAACTTTTGTAATGGATGTGTTAGGACCTGATGATGACATTACCTATTTTGAATACACCCAAAAAAATTCAAAAGAAAAAGGGATTGCAGTGGTAGGAATAGCTTTAAAACAAAACAAAGATTTCACCCCATTGATTGATAAAATGAAACAACACGATTTTTTTGTCAACTACCTTAACAATGATCCATCGCTGATGAATTTGCTTATTTAAAAAGAAAATTTATTAAAACAGAAATTTTTCTTTTAACGACCATATGAATGACATAAGAAACTGCATCGTTAAGAAAATGAACTCTGTGAACGTTAAAAAAACTCTACTGTCTGAGTGCGGGACAAAATATGATTCTAAACATACATTGCTACCGCACGAGTTTAGAGTTTTTAGAGAACAGATTTCATTTTTAGCGGAAGTTTCTAAGTCTTGAATTTTTGGTTCTTTTGTTTCAAGACAAAAGAAGTATCATTAATTAAAAATTATTTTAAACCATTAAGACTGATTAAGTTTTTAAGAATAATGAAGAAAATATCTTCAGATATTTATAAGCAGAACGCTTCATTCAAATTCATTTGAATCTTAACTTTCCTTAGAACCTAAATTTTTCTTAATGGTTNGTTCCAAATCATATTCAATAATTATTTCGTTTTCAAACAGATTCTAAAAACACAATGATGAAAAAAGCTTCACAGATTGTGAAGCTTTTATGTTTTTTATAGAATAAAAATAATTTTAAACCATTAAGACTGATTAAGTTTTTAAGAATAATGAAGAAAATATCTTCAGATATTTATAAGCAGAACGCTTCATTCAAATTCATTTGAATCTTAACTTTCCTTAGAACCTAAATTTTTCTTAATGGTTCCAAATCATATTCAATAATTATTTCGTTTTCAAACAGATTCTAAAAACACAATGATGAAAAAAGCTTCACAGATTGTGAAGCTTTTATGTTTTTTATAGAATAAAAATAATTTTAAACCATTAAGACTGATTAAGTTTTTAAGAATAATGAAGGGAAATTTCTTTCGATATTTAGTAAGCTGAATGCTTCATTCAAATTCATTTGAATCTTAACTTTCCTTACAACCTAAATTTTTCTTAATGGTTCAAGTCTTTTCCTAATATATTATCTTTCTAACGAAAAATTAGAAATTACTTTCGGACGTTCTGCTTCATTAGCAACTTTCCAGGAGGTTCTGTACATCCATTCCGTCATTTTATACAACTTTTTGTAGTTGATGTTTTCAGATTCATCCTGTGGAGTATGGTACTGATCATGCAGTACACTCGTGAAAAATATAGCAGGAATCCCTATTTTAGCATAAGGAAGATGATCGCTTCTGAAATAGAAATATTCAGCGTGGCTCGGAGAATCCCAATCTTTCAGATATTTGAATTTCGTACTCTCATTATTGGCCTCTTCAGCCATTTTTACAAGCTCTTCAGAGTTTTTATGAGGAGCATTTCCTCCCAATAAAGCCGCTTCATTATTATCATTTCTTCCAATCATATCACCATTAAGCACGGCAACAATTTTCTCTTTAGGAACAACAGGATGAGCTGCATGCCATCTTGAACCCAGCAATCCTCTTTCTTCAGCCCCATGGAAAACAAACAAAATGCTTCTTTTTCCCGGCTGCTTTTTGTAAGCTCTCGCCATTGCCAGCATCGCAACACACGTACTTGCATTATCATCAGCACCGTTGTAGATGGTGTCATTCTTTACAGGATGTCGGATTCCGTCATGATCCTGGTGTCCGCTTAATAAAACATATTCGTTTTTAAGAACAGGATCTGTACCTTCTATTTTTCCGATGATATTCACTGATGGATATTTGTAAGTTTCAGTGATCAGGTTCAGAGAAGCTTTAGGATTGTTTTTTACCCAGCCTGCATTTTCCCTTTTAATCCATAAAACAGGAATATTATTGGTGATTTTCTCTCTTAATCCTTCCACACCGTAGCTTCCTCTAGTCATTTGAGGGAGTACTTCTACCCAGCTTTGTTCAGAAGTATCATCGGTAATGAAGATAATGGCTTTCGCTCCCAGTTCAGAAGCTTTATTGTAATATTTATTCCTTACAAATCCCGGATATCTTCTTACAAAAAGGGTCATATCCTTTGAGATGTTTTTATCTGAAGCGTTTACGGCAAGTACTTTTCCTTTGATATTTAATTTTGCCAGATCTTCAGGCTCAGCGTTTCCTGCATACACAATTTCGGCATCTATAGAAGCATTTACAGGTTCAGCAATAAGGACGTCTTTCCATAGTTTCAAGTTATTATCTCCAATTTTCAGACTGCTTTGAGGGATAATCTGATGTCTGTACATATCAAAGAACTGGAAAAATGTTCCGTTATCTCCGGCAGGTTTCATCCCAGCTTCTTTTGCTTTGTCGGCAAGCCACATGGAGACTTTCAATTCATCCAGCGTTCCTGCTTCTCGTCCCCAGAACTGATCTGCGGCAAGCTGATACATATCGGTACGAAGATCAGCTTCTTTGATGGCAGAAACCAAAGGCTTTTTATAATTTTGAGCATTTCCCAGCGTAAACAGGAAAAGGCCCAACAGAGAGAAAATGTAATTTTTATTCATAGCAGTATTTAATTAAATTCAGCTAATTTCTCTGAAAACTGTTTTGAAAATTCCTTTCTGTCTTCTTCCAGCTTTTCCTTTGTAGAAGGTAAAATATAATTAAAAAGGATCTTGTCTTCATTGTCTAAAAAGATAATTTCCTTTTCATTTCCATCGATCATCTGTGAGAAAATGTCCCACATTGGAGTGTCTTTTAATTTTAATAATTCAAAAAACTGTTCTGCTTTGATTTCGATTTTCTGCATGTTCTTTTTTATATAGTATCGGTTAATATTTCTGAATTTACATTCAAAAATAAAGATTTTGTCTTTTCCTGACGATTAAAACTCGAGAAACTTCAGTTTAAACTGAATCGCAAAGTTTTCTTTGAAATGAGGAGTTGCATAATAACCCACTCTGTAGAATAAACCTAAGTTAAAATAGCTGGAAAGGAAATTGTTCCATTCCAAACCTACTTCCTGATACAGGTGATCCAATTTTCTGAACTTAAACTGATGGTATTCCGGATGCTTCATATCTCCGATAGTTCCTCTCAGAACAAAATCAAAACTGGAAACATTGTGCCCGAAACTTTTGAAATACCAAGGCAGCTTGTGAGTGAAGTAATACGCAATAAACCTATCATTATAATATTTTCCTCCTTCCAGAGTAGCAAATCCAAGGTAAGAAGTAAGGTTAAAATTGAAATCTTTTCCCGGAGAAGCAAGCCCGTTCATCGTAAAGTTTTTCCAGATTGGAGCTTCACCCAAAACAGCACCTCCGTACAGCCTGAAACCGGTAGTTCCGATCGGTGTCTTGAAATTATGAACAAAAAGAGCATCAAAACGGGAATAATTAAAGTTTCCCTGCAGGAGTTTGTAACTCTGCTCATAATTAAAATAGAGCTCAGGATATTTCTGGTCAATCAGAGATTTTCCCTGGGGAGTCATAATATTGGTTGAATTCGGAGAATATTTTAAGGTAAAAAGTGTATTGAAATTTCTGTATGAAGTCCCTCTGTCTCTGAACTGATAATCAAATTCTGCCTCTTCTGTATTTCTTCTAACGGCAAGGGCAAGGGTAAGACCATTCGTTACGTCATTCATATACGATAAAGATGCTCCTTTGAAGTGAAAATATTTATCATTATTCAGGTTATTCCCGAAATTCATCGTCCTCATTTTGAAGTTCCAGAGTTTTCGGTTAAACTCTCCGGATGCGGTTACATCATCATACACCTCAAATCTGAAAATTGAGTTTTTTTCCAGCGAGGTTTTCATATCAAGCCCCATTCCATATTTCCATCTTCTGTCTTTTACACCGTATGCAAAATAATAATCCGGTGAAAAATAAGGGTTGAAATTTTCATTAAGCTTGGCTTTTAAACCTAATCTGAAGCCTTCATAAGAGTTATAGTTGACAATTTCATCCACCGCGAAATCTACAGAACCTACTCTGATCTGCCCGTTTAGTAATCCGGATAAGATCTGTGCTTTGCTGTCGATTTTATATTTTTTACCTAAACTGTCGATGGTCTTATAGGTATTTTGTTCTCTTTCCGTAAGAGGTTCTGTTCTGTAACGGTCCAGAGAATGGCCGTCAATATTTTTTACGGAGAAAGTATAGCCTTTGAAATCTTTGGGATTCTCTTCGATAGGAGCTTCAAAATCAAAATATTTTGAGGTGAGGAAAGCATAGGTGCCGAAGCTTTTTTTGTCTTTCTTATCGTCAGCATGCTCTTTGTCGTCCATCGCCATTTTACCCATTTTAAGCTTGGTTTTTTCATGGGCAAGGAACCATTTGTTATTGTAGAATACCCATGTGCTGGTGATAATTCCGTCGTTTTTATTTTTACTGAAATTTTCAATCTTTTTGATCCCGTAGGTTTCCGTATCTACATAAATGGCGCCGTTATACTTTCGTTTTCTGTCCGGCTTTTTGTAATTGACTTCACGGAAACGGATCACAAAATTTTTTCTCCCGTCAAGAGTAACAGTATCCGAAAGAAAGAACCTGTAAAGTCCTCTGTTTTCAGGCTTCACCTGCTCAGGAACAATGTCCCTGTTACTCTGCTGGAGCGCGATCATTTCATAAATAGGCTGCTTCAGACCAGAAATTCTGTTGTCCAGGATATTGATCTTTTCGCCATATTTTTTGGAATATAAAAACTCCTGTGCCCTTTCCCAGAGAAAGAGTTTACTTTTTGAAAATACTTTTCTTGCGGAAATATTATTTAATGAGTCTTTTTCCCTTTTTTTCTTGAAAATGTTTAAATCATTGAAATACTGATTAAACTGTGTAAGACTGTCTTCATCAATATCGAGGGATATTTTTTCGTAGGATTTATAGGAATAGGAACCTAAGCTTTTTGGAGAGTTTTCGTTAAAAAGTTTATTTACTTTTTTCAGAATTTCCAGGGCCCGGGGATCACTTTTATCTTCAATAACTACAGCTTCAATACTGGTGGTTTTTGATGATTTTTTGAGCAGAGAAATCTCCATACTGCTCTCAACCGATATTGTTTCTTTTTGGTAAGAATCAGCATCAATATCAATGTTTTTGCATCCTGTTTTAAATTCCAGAACGCCCTGTTCATTCGTATATCCAATGACTATGTTGTCACACGATACTTTTGCATTAAAAACAGGCTTTTGACTGGCGTCATCCACAACCTTAATTTTTGATTGCGAATACCCCAAAAAGCAGATCAGAAAAAATAATAACAGTAAACCCCTTTTCATGTAAAATTACTAGGTCAAAATTAATGATATTTATTGTTCTGGAAAAGTTTTTAACATAGTATAACATTGATTTAATCTAATGTTTTTATGGACTTTGTGCCTTATAAAACTGAATGATGGGAACACTCAGATAGTCTTTCTGCATTTCCTGGAAATTTTGAATAAAAAAACTCCTGAATCTGATTGGTTCAAGAGTTTTTTTGATCAGTTGTTATTTTGTGCTTTCAGATGGCTTATTGATCATCCAAAGCTTTCATAAATTCAATAATATCATCTATTTCTTTATCCGTAAGCTGTAACGGCGCATCAGACAGTGTCTGGTTTTCTACTTTAAAGCCAAAACCTTTTCCACCGCCTTTATTATAGAAATTCATCACTTCTTTCAATGTTTTGTATCCTCCGTTGTGCATATAAGGAGCTGTTCTATTTATGTTTCTAAGGGTTGGAGTTTTGAAGGAATGCTGTAATGAAGGTACTGTTTCATGAAACTTTCCTCTCCCCAGGTCATGGTCAAACGTTTTATTTTCTCCATTGATTGCCGTTCCTAAAACCTCCTGTTCGGTTTTCTTGAAATTGGGAGGAACGGTACCATTAAATAACGGAACGAAATGACATATCGCACATTGGGCTTTTCCAACAAAAAGATTAAAACCTTGCTTTTGGCTTTCCGTCATTGCTGACTTATTTCCTCTCATATAATTGTCAAAAGCAGAATTGAATGTTGACAAAGAACGGATATAACTCGCCAGTACATTTTGAAGCTGCCAAACCTCTGTTTTTTGAGAATGGTAAATCTTTTTAAATGCCGCCTGATAATTTTTATCCTTATTTATTTTGGCCAGAATTACATTCAGATCACCATGCATTTCTTCTTTATTGGAGATTACATCCGAACTCTGTCCCTCCAGATCATCCTTTCTCATATCCCAGAATTGGCCATGCTGATAGCCCGCGTAGTTGAGAGAAGGAGCATTTCTTGCAAGCTCGGAATTTTCCAGGGACATAGATTTGGCAAGCCCATCAGTAAATGCTTTCTCAGGAATATGACACGTTGCACAGCTTCGGTTATTATTGTTGGAAAGGATTTTATCATTAAAAAGCTGATGCCCGAGAGCGGCTTTTTCTTCAGAGAATGCGTATTCTTTTCCTGGAGTAAAAGCGTTAGGATTAAAAGCATTTTTGGCAAAAAAAGTAGCTGCATTTTTATTTAAAGCTGTCGTTACCTCAACATCTGGGATTTTCTCCTGATTTTTAAAATCCAGCATCAGAGCGGTGATCTTATTCAAATGATCCGGGATAAAACTGGCGTAATCAAACGTATTTTTGTCTGTATTTTTTTTCAGAACTTCAATAGCTGAATTGATTTCTGCAATGATGCTTTTTAAGGCTTTGTCTTTCGAGCGTTCAGTGGAAATTTGTTCCAAAGTCTCTTTAATCCCTTCCAGCGAAGAAGGCATTTCCTGTAAAAATATTCCGGAAACCGGAGTATCAAAACCTGCAATTCCCAAACTTGAAATCCTGAAAGCTTCCTGTCTTAACGCATCAAAAACCTGATCTTTACTGATGGTAATTACCTGAAAGTTGGTTGCTATGGTATTGCTTTTATTGATGAGCTTATTGAGCATTCTGGTCACCTCATCTTTATTTCCTTTATCATAGGGATACAACATCTCTTCCAGAACCTGCAGTCCTTCGGGTTCAATTTCTGTATGCTCATCCATTTCTATTTCAGGAAGAGCAGGACCATTGATAAACCTTGCAGAGTGGGGAAGGAAATATTCTACAGCCCATTCCATTTTTTTATAGGTTTTTCTGATATCCTGAAATTTTTCCTGAAGAAGTTTTTCATCAGAATCTTTAGAAACAAGAATTCTCAGTTCATTGATCTGTTTTTCAAAATCAGTATTGGTCTTGATAATCCTGTTTTTTACAGAACCAAGATCTTCGTATACGGGCTGCTGCTTATCATTTTTACAATAATAAAGCGTAAAAAGTGCTGCTGCACAGTATAAGAAAAGAAGAATTGGGTATTTTGAAAGTTTATTCATAAGTATGAAAAAGTATCAACAGAGATTTTCTATTGATACTTTAATTTGATATGAAGGAATTAAAACTATTTTTCTACGTTTCTGATGATTACGATTTGTCCACCTTCTTTATTGGTGTTGATTCCGGAACCGTCAGGATTTTTGAATTTATCCAGCTGCCAGGTATGAGAGTGAATATTTACAGAGAATGTATTTGGGATTCCGATGATATCAGAAATATCCACCATTGCTCCAAATTCCCATGACCCGAATTTCTGAAGATCTCCGGATTGGTTGTAAGCAGTCTGCCATGCAGAATCACTTCTATTGTGCTTCATATTCAACCATGGTTTGTATTGTTTTGAAGCAATATTCAGCTGCCAGATATAAGAATCGTGGTTGGCATTTTTGTAATAAGAATCTCCGTCTTCCTGGATGTATACAAAGTTTTCAGTAACACATAAGTTGTCCGGGTTGATCAGGTTATTTCCTGGGTTAGAATCTCCTTCTGCAACTACTTCCAGCTTTCCTGTCAGCATATTATTGGAATTCAGAACAAGCTTATAAACTCTTCCCCACATGGTTAATCCTGCTTTCGGATTTACACCGTCAGAAGATTCTCCGGTAGCGGTAAAGTAAATTTCTCTTCCTTTTCCAGCTCCCTTTCTGTAATCTACATCTTCCACTCTTGAAAAACGGATCGCGTTGTTATCAATATTTTTCTGATTAATCTGAGCGCCAGTAAGATTTTTAGCGTTAGGGATTTCAACGAATTCTACATCATAGCTGCTTCCTTTCGTCATATCCGTTTCAGTATAGTTGCTGTTGGTTCTTTTTAAAGAATACAACTTACCGTTATCAAGATCTCCCTGTGTATCGGCAACGTACATGATCAACTGTCCTGCTGACTGGTGAGAAGAAGAATAAGACTGGTCTTCACCAATGATGATATACGATTTTCCATTGGAAATATCTTTAGGAAGCGGAACTGCATTTTCCATTGAAGCCTTTCCCAAAGCTGGTTTTACTCTTGTCTTATCTGATGCCTGAGATACTGCTGCCAGTGGATTCAATGCATGAACCATACTTTCTTCACCAGATTCTCCGGCAGTAAGAAAAGCACTGAAACCATGAATTTCAGGAGTTGCCAATGTAGCGGAGCATAATCTTGTCATTCCTCCGGTTCCGTTTAAGATATATTCTCCTTTTACAGGCTTAAATGTTTTATCTAAATAAACTCTTGATACAGACTGTTTAATTTCATGATTGGTGATCATCAGATAGCCGTCAGAGTTTGGATCTTTCATAATTCCCATTCCATCTGGCTGACCTCCGAAAACGAAATCAGGAGAACCTGAAAGAACATCAGAGCTGGAAATAAGGGTGGTAATATTTAAATTTTCAAAACCAGGCATCCCAAAAACGAAAGCAGGTTCTTTAGAAAAATTTTCAAGTTTGATTTTGTCATTGACAGGTGTGTCAGAGTTCCCGTTATTGTCATCGTTGCAGCCTTGAAATACAAGGGAAGCAAAGAGTAGGGCTCCGATAGTTTTGTTAATTTTCATGATTTCATTTTTTGAATTTCGATTATGGCAAAACTAAAGGTATAGTGTTAACTAAGTTTTAATAAGACAAAACAAATAGTTTAAGATTAGATGATGGTTTGTTAAGATAAGGTCAATAATTAGAACGGATATAAATAAAGAAACTTTGATGAATATCTGAGTAATAAGGAATGGTATATTATAACGCAGAGACACTAAGGCTTTTAGATATCTATTTTTTTCGTTCGCAAAGGCATTCTATTTAGCAAAAAACGCAATCATTTCATGGCTGAGTGTAACGCCTTTGCGAACGAAAATATCTATAATGATATGAGGATTTCTTGCGTCCTTAGCGTTAAATAAAAGATAATAGTTAAAACGAAAACAGGCTGTCTCAAAATGAAACAGCCCGTTCTAACGTTTATAATAGATGTTGCTATTTTAAATATTCAAAGCTTTCTGGTAAGCATTTTCTAAACCATCAAGGTTTTTACCACCAGCGGTAGCAAAGCCTGGATTTCCACCACCACCGCCTTGGATCTCTTTTGCAAGATCTTTTACGATAGCACCAGCTTGGTATTCTGCAGCCAGATCATCAGAAACTCCAACGGTAATCATTGGTTTTCCGTCTGCATCAGAAAGAATGATCGTTACAGAAGCAGGGATTTCTCTCTTCAACTGGAAAACAATATCTTTTACAGAACCTGCATCCAGAGAAGTTTTCTTTACAAGAAGCTGTTTGTTTCCTTTCTGCTCATAAGCATTCTTCCATTCACCGATTTCTCCTTTTGCTTTTTCCTTTTTAAGGGCATCTACTTCAGCCTTCAATGATGTATTTTCTTCGATCAGTTTTTCAATAGATCTTACCACATCTTTAGACTTTAATAATTGAGAAAGCTCAATGATCTGTTTTTCAAGATTGTTGAAATACTCTTCAGATTTGTCTCCTGAAATAGCTTCAATTCTTCTGATTCCCGCAGCAGCAGAACCTTCAGAAGTGATTTTGAAATGACCGATTTCGCTGGTGTTTTTTACGTGAGTTCCTCCGCAAAGTTCTTTTGAACTTCCAAACTGGATCATTCTCACACTGTCACCATATTTTTCACCAAATAAAGCCATTGCTCCTTTCTCCAGAGCTTCCTGGATAGGAATATTTCTGAATTCCTGTAAAGCAATGCTATCTTTGATCTTTTTGTTTACTTTTTCTTCAATTAATGCCAGTTCTTCCTCTGTCATTTTGTTGAAATGAGAGAAGTCGAAACGAAGATAATCAGGCCCTACATAAGAACCTTTCTGCTCTACGTGAGTCCCTAAAACATCTCTTAAAGCTTCATGCAGAAGGTGAGTCACAGAGTGGTTTCCCTGAGAATTTTTTCTTTCGGAAGCATTTACTTTAGCATAGAAAACAGCGCCTGCATCTTTCGGAAGACCATTGATCAACGAAATGATTAGTCCGTTTTCTTTTTTAGTTTCCAGTACTTCAAAGCTCTCAACAGCATTTTCCAGAACACCTTTATCTCCAACCTGTCCACCACCTTCAGGGTAGAAAGGAGAGTTGCTTAGTACTACCTGGTAAAATTCTCCGTCTTTATTTTCTACTTTTCTGTATCTTGTAATATACGTTTCAGATTCAGTCTGGTCATATCCTACAAATATTTCAGGCTTTGATTCCAGATTTACCCAGTCATATACTTTCTGAGCAGAATCTGCTTTGGAACGAAGTTTCTGTTTTCCCATTTCAGCTTTGAAACCTTCTTCATCAATAGTTAATCCTTTTTCTTCAGCAATAATTCTTGTTAAATCGTCAGGGAAACCGTAAGTGTCATAAAGCTCGAAAACCTCTTCACTTGGTAATACTTTCTGATTATCTGCAATCGTTTGCTGGATCAGCTTTTCTACTCTGATCAAACCGTTTTCAATTGTTTTTAAGAATGAATCTTCTTCACTTTTGATCACTTCACCAACCAGTTTTCCTTGTTTTTCAAGTTCAGGGAAGAAAGGTCCCATTTGCTCCTGAAGAACAGCCACCAATTTGTAAAGGAAAGGTTCTTTCATATCCAGGAATCGGTAAGAATAAGAAATTCCTCTTCTTAAAATTCTTCTGATTACATACCCTGCACCTCCGTTTGATGGTAACTGCCCGTCTGCAATAGCAAAAGAAACCGCTCTGATGTGGTCTACCACAACACGGATTGCAATATCTTTTTCGTTTTCTAAAATTCCTGTGTATTTCTTACCTGAAAGCTCTTCAACTTTTGCAATAAGCGGTGTGAAAACATCTGTATCATAGTTGGAAGACTTCCCTTGAAGCGCCATACAAAGACGTTCAAAGCCCATTCCCGTATCTACGTGCTGAGCAGGAAGCTTCTCTAAAGATTTGTCAGCTTTTCTGTTAAATTCCATGAAAACCAGATTCCATACTTCCACTACCTGTGGATGGTCGTTATTCACTAATTCAAGTCCTGAAACTTTAGCCTTTTCCTCTGGTGTTCTCAAGTCAACATGGATTTCTGAGCACGGCCCGCATGGTCCGCTTTCCCCCATTTCCCAGAAGTTATCTTTTTTATTTCCGTTGATGATTCTGTCTTCTGAAATGTGAGATTTCCAGAAATCATAAGCATCCTGGTCTCTGTCCAGATTTTCAGAAGCATCCCCTTCAAAAATCGTTACGTATAAATTTTCTTTTGGAATTCCGTATACTTCAGTCAGTAATTCCCAGGCAAAAGCAATAGCCTCTTTTTTGAAGTAATCCCCGAAAGACCAGTTTCCCAACATCTCAAACATGGTGTGGTGATAAGTATCTCTACCTACATCATCCAGGTCATTGTGCTTCCCTGAAACTCTCAGACACTTTTGTGTATCGGCAATTCTAGGGGCGGTAGGGGTTTTGTAGCCAAGGAAAAAATCCTTGAACTGCGTCATTCCGGAGTTGGAAAACATAAGGGTAGGGTCGTCTTTCAGCACAATAGGAGCTGAAGGAACAATAAGATGCCCTTTACTTTTAAAATAATCTAAAAATTTTTGACGTATCTCTTGTGATGTCATAGTATTGCTTTTGCTTTTTTTAATATCAAATTTTGATAAGATGCAAATTTACTATTTTTAAGCGATTTGTAATAATTTTATGCTATGTTTTGAATGGTGCTGAGTGAGTTTGCCGGATATTTGTTTCTTTCATTACAGACCCTGCATAAACCTGTAAGGCTTGCAGAGCTATGAGAAAAGATTCTTATTTTATATCTTCTTAGGAATCAATTTAAATGTTTTATTTTGGCGTAAAGAATTTCCTATGAAATATAGTGTCGTATTTTTATTCTTAACAATATTCGTTTATTCTCAAAAACGCGTGTCAAATACGGATGTTACCAACTTCTGGAAAGCCTATGATCTGGTACAGAAATCTAAGGACTCTTTGAAACAGATGGAAATCATCAATTCAGAGTATCTGGAGAAAGCAAGTCCGGCACTTAAGGCACTGATAAAAATGGATACAATGAATGCTTCAGATTACGTAAGAAGTATTAATACAATACCAAAGCGCTGGAATAAAGTACGTGCGCAGACGTTGAAGATAGTACAGCAGAATTACGATATAGAAAAACTGTATACGTCTTTTAAAAAAATATACCCACCATTTCATAGTCCTCAGATCAGCTTTGTGATAGGTACTTTTAACAGAGGCGGAACGACAACCCGTGAATTTATTTTAATAGGAACAGAAGTTGCTGCACTTACCTCACTTTCTGATTCGGAGATCAAACTGTCTACAGAATATAACATTGCCCATGAGCTGGTGCATGTACAGCAGGACTATATCAACGGAGTGAATAATGAAGAAGAATATCGTGATCTTGATTTATTAGGCTGGGCTTTGATGGAAGGCTCCTGTGACTTTGTTGCTGAAAAGCTTTTGGGTAAACTACCCCATATTGCTTATATGGATTATGGCAAACAGCATGAAGAACAGCTTTGGTCAGATTTTAAAAAGGAGATGTATCAATACGATACAGATCAATGGATGTACAACGGAAGTCCCTCCAAAGATAAACCCGCAGATCTTGCCTATTTTGTAGGATATGCAATCTGTAAGAGTTATTATGAAAAGGCCGCAGATAAAAAAGCAGCTTTGAAAGAAATAATCAGCATCAATTATTCGAAAAACGAACATCATACATTTTTTATAAAATCAGGTTATATGAAATAATAACCTTTAAAAATAGTGAAGTTGAATAAACTTATAAGGTTTGGAGTATTTGAAATAAATGATGAACTCTATAATTTTGGAGTTATCCGTTTAACTTCCTACCTTCGTGATGATCTGATAAAGATAAAAAACATCCTTTCCCATGATGAAAAATGAAATTCTGAAAAGCTGGATAGAACAATATTCAGGACCTCTCCTGAAAAAAGCGCTGTATCTGCTTTCGAATAAAGAAGATGCTCAGGACGTTGTTCAGGAGGTTTTTCTTGCCGCTTACTCTGGATATGATTCTTTTGAAGCGAAAAGTCAGCCCCTCACCTGGCTGATGGCTATTCTGAATAGGAAAATTGCTGATTTTTATAGGAAAAAATATAAATCAGAGCCCAATATCAGACTGGATCATTTTTTTGATGAAACAGGATCATGGAAAAATAATGATGTTTTGAATGACTGGAATGTATCGGGAGAGGGAGATGAACTTTTAGACAATCATGATTTTAACAAAACATTGGAGGAATGCATTGAGGAATTGCCCTCCAGGTGGAAGATCCTGCTTAAAATGTATTATATAGAAGAAAAAAAAGCACCGGAAGTAAGTCAGGAATTGAATGTTTCTACGACTAACCTTTGGAAGATCCTTCAAAGAAGCCGGATGCAGCTAAGAGAGTGTCTGGAGTTTAACTGGTTTTCAAGATCATAAGTAATGATAAGAAAGATATTACATATACTATTTTTACCATGCAGCAAAGCAACCCTGCTCATGGAAAAACGAAATGCCCAATCTATTTCTGCCAAAGAAAACAGGATGCTGAGCATGCACCTGATGATCTGCAAATGGTGCAGAATGTACAATGAAAAGCTAGCTCTTCTGGATCAAGTTTTTAAAAAGACATTTTCTGAACAAAAAACTGAAATAAATGAGTCTGAAATTCAGGATTTTAAAAATAAAATGATCGATAAATTGAATTTCTAAGAAAAATTCTGTCAGGATTGTAAAAAGGCTCCGACTATACTATTGAAAACAATAAAGTATTCAATTAAAATCTTAAAACATGGTCGGAACAGTACAGAAATCTAAAAATCAATTCACCCGAACAGGGTATTACGTCTCGCTTTTCGGAGCAGCACTTATTTTACTGTGGATCGGTATTTTCAAATTTACCCCTACAGAAGCTGCTGCAATAAAACCTTTGGTGGAAAACCATTTCTTAACTTTTTTCGTATATAAAATCATAAGCGTCCAGGCAGTGTCAAATCTTATCGGAGCGATAGAAATTATCATTGCCTTACTCCTCATATTTAGTGCGAAATTTGCTGTACTGAAAAAGTATGCAGGAATAGGAATGATTGTCACTTTTCTGGTAACATTAAGCTATTTGTTTACAACGCCGGGAATGTGGAAAGTGGTGGATGGAGTTCCTGTGACAGATTTCTTTATTATAAAAGACCTGATGCTCTTAGGATTTGGATTAATGATCGTTCAAAATAATAAGTAATGAATAAAAAAGTAAATATGAAAAATATATTAATTGTACTCGGAATTGTTCTGGGTATAGCAGTATTTGCTGCAGGATCCGGGCTTTTTAAGAAAACGAAGCCCAATGAAGTGGAAGTAAAAAAAGAAAATGAGAAAATTATGGATAATAAAAACGTTAAAGAGATCTATTTTGCAGGAGGATGTTTCTGGGGAACAGAGCATTTTTTTCAACAGATTCGTGGGGTTGTAGGAACAGATGTGGGGTATGCCAACGGAAATACTCAAAATCCTACCTATGAAGAAGTGGTAAGTCATACAACAGGTTTTGCTGAAACAGTGAAAGTGAAGTATGATCCTGAGCAGGTAGATCTGAAACTCTTAATTGACCTTTATTTTAAAACCATTGATCCTACCAGTAAAGATCAGCAGGGAAATGACAGAGGAAACCAGTACAGAACAGGAATTTATTTCACCAACAAAACAGATGAAGCGGTTGTAAAAGATGAAGTTCAGAAACTGGCAAAAAACTATAATAAACCTTTATTGGTGGAAACGATTCCATTAAAAAATTTCTACAGAGCAGAAGATTATCATCAGGATTATCTGGATAAAAATCCGGGAGGGTACTGCCACATTGAACCGGGACTTTTTGAAATGGCGAAAAAAGCAAATCCACTTCCAAAGCCAGCCTATCAAAAACAGGATAAAAAAGTTTTAAAAGAAAAATTGTCCGCAGAACAATATAACGTAACTCAGGAAAACGGTACGGAAAGACCTTTCCAGAATGAATACTGGAATGAAACCCGTGAAGGAATTTATGTAGATATTACCACAGGAGAACCTTTGTTTATTTCTACAGACAAATTTGAATCCGGCTGTGGATGGCCAAGCTTCTCAAAACCGATTACAAAGGCTTTGATTGATGAAAAACTGGATCGTACCCACGGAATGGACAGAGTAGAGGTAAGAAGTAAAACCGGTGATGCCCACTTGGGACACGTTTTCACAGACGGTCCTACAGATAAAGGAGGACTTCGCTACTGTATCAACAGTGCTTCTCTGAAGTTTATTCCAAAAGCTGAAATGGAAACAAAAGGATACGGAAAATATCTTCCGTTGTTAGATAAAAAGTAATGTGAAAGGAAGGCTGCCAGATGGCAGCCTTTTTATTTTGAATTAATGATGCAATTGAAATAGCTCTTTAATGCTGAGCATAGAGATATTCAGAAATATAAGAAATCCGAAAATTACATAGAAGGACTCTTTCGGAAGAGTTGTAAAAGTTGTTGTTATTTTCTCATAAATAGATAATCCAAACATATTAGTTTCCAAAGGCCCCACTATAGTATCGTTACAAAGCAAACATTTATATTCGAGAGGGTTAGGATTGGGGTCAATATAGCTATAAACAGCAAAAATATGTCCTGTTTTCTCTAGATCAACTGCATATTGTTCTTGTTTGGCTATTGCCAGATCATTCAAAACTGAGATAAAATCACCATAGGTATTATTTTGATCTAAAATAAACTCAATACCAGACTCTTTCTCATTTCTTTTTGGGAGGTTTCTTAGTTCAGAAACATACAATTTTGAGTTTTGTTTAGCCGTGTTGGGAGCTACTTTTATTTTTTTGTAATTCCAGTTTCTTGCAGATTCAAAAGAATACATATCGTTGCTTCTATCTTCCTTTAATTTGGCGGGAAGTCCAATATCCATCACAGAAACGTTAATGTCTTCAAACTTCTGATTTCCATAATACCAGAATAAAACTGGAATCAGAATGGCACTAATCAGTCCCGGAATGTAGTATATTTTTTTCATGGATAGTTTTAGCGAAACCTAATGAAAATTTTAAGCCAAAAAAAAGTGATTCGAAAACGAACCACTTAAAAATAATCTTTAAATTCTAATCATTGAAACCTACCAATCTCTTTTTCTCAAAATCCAGTAAGATCCGAATATGAAAATGGCAGACCACACCAAACATGCGATAAGACTTTCCGTAGGGTAGTGGAACTCATATTTTACGCCCATCATTTTAGCCATATTTAATCTCATCATTGGATTAGGAATAAGGCTGGACATACTTTCCAATGGTAAAAGATGCGTGATGAAAAAGTCATTCTGAAGAATATCATTTCTTTGCGGCCCCTGCATTCCTTTTACTTTTGAATACACTTCAAGGGCTGTTAGAATTCCTTCACCAATCCAGAACACAAAAAGGGCAAGAAATACAAACACTGATTTTCTCAGCAAAATAGAAAGGAACATTAAGAAAGAAAAGAAAGTAAATAGCTTTACAAAGTAATTTCCAATGAAGAAAATCTCTGCAAAAACTTTTGTAGATTCTTTTGTATTTGAATATTGATAACCCAGAAATATGGTAAGACCAAATACAATTACTGTAGAAACAATGGTAAAGATACTTATCGTCAGTAGTTTTGAAGTGATGAATTCTTTTCTGCTTAAGCCATCAATCGTATTCTGTTTAAACATCCGGTTACTGAATTCCTGCGAAATAGAGAAAACAATGATCAGTCCCAGGAAAATCTTCAATAAAGCAACAATCCATGTGGTGAAATTCCAGATTTCCGGGAAATTATAAATCCCTTGCTCCTTTAAGTTAATGGTTCCTCCGAAAAGATCAAAATCAACCAATCCAATGAAAAGTAAAGCAATAAGAATAGCAAAATATAATATCGTAAAAACTTTGAACGGCTTATAGTTCAGGTTTTTGTAGTATTCCAGTTTTAATAATTTTATCATGACTAATTGGTGTTTTTTACAAGTTCAAGGAATTGAGATTCAAGAGATAGTTTTTTCTTGGCCAAATGAGACAAGAAAATCCCTTTCTCCGCCAGTTTCTGATTCAGTGCCGAAGCTGAAATGGATGCATCATCACGGATCTGGGCTTTAATATAATCCCTGTCCTGATTGACGAAACTAAACCATGGTAGTTCATTCAGCGTATTGAAAAGTAGTGTATTGTTATCTGCTTTCAATTCAAAATAGCCATTGTTGGAAGTCATTTCGTCCACTCTTCCGCAGTAGATGGAGTTTCCTTCTTTTAAAACAATCACATGGCTGCATATTTTTTCTATTTCATCCAAAAGGTGGCTGGCAATAATGATCGTGATTCCCTGTTTTGCAATTTCACTGATGATTTCTCTGATCTGAATAATTCCTTCAGGATCCAATCCGTTGGTTGGTTCATCTAAGATCATCACTTCCGGGTTGTTCAGCATGGCGGAAGCAATAGCCAGACGTTGTTTCATTCCCAAAGAAAAGGTTTTAAAAGTATCTTTTCTTCTCTCATACAGATTAACGGTTTTCAAAACTTCATCAATCCTTGAATAGGGAGTATTTTTAATTTCCGCCACAATTTTAAGGTTCGTTTCTGCACTTAAATAAGGATAGAAGTTGGGCTGTTCTATAATGGCTCCAATTCTTTTTAAAGTTTCCGGATCAGTTCCTTTTTTACCGAACCAAAACCAATCTCCGCTGGTAGGGTTGATGGTTGAAAGCAGCATTCCAAAAGTAGTGGATTTTCCGCTTCCGTTGGGACCCAGGAGGCCATAGACATTTCCTTTTTCAACGTCAAAAGAGATATTGTTGACCACAACTCTTTTGAATTTTTTCGTCAAATTTTTTACTGATAAAATCTTTTCCATGTAATTTGTTTTACATAGTAGTAGTCTATCTAAATTAGATAATGTTACAGAATTATCATAAATCAATATGAATTTGGTGTAAATACATTAAATTTGATAGAATTAATCAAGACTTATGAAGCTAATTCAACTGGCAGAAGAACTCAATGTTTCTGCAGAAGCCATAAAACAGTTTATACAGGATTTCGATCTGGAATTGGTAGAATGCATCAGTACCAATTTTGAAGTAAAAGAAGATTTTGAAAAATTTGCCCGGGAAAATATAGATTTTCTAAGGTTATATGAAAAAGACCTGGATAAAAATAAAACTCTTGAACAGATTGCCGAGGTCATCAATCAGCCTAAAGAAAAGGTTGAAAAAGTGATTAAAGATAACAACCTTAATATTTTTGATAACGGTTTTTTCAAATCCTCAATATCAAGCTATGGAATTGATAACAAATTGGGTGGAAACTACCAGTTTGTTTATGATTATTTCGGACACAAAACCAGCCTGCAGCAAAGGGACTTTATAGGATACAGAGATGTGTTCTTTTATACATCTACAGTGCTGGAGCCATTCCTGAATCCACAGCAGATCAAAGACTGGGGAATCAACAAACCTGCAGGAATAGTACTCTATGGTCCTCCGGGAAGCGGTAAGATATTTTGGGCCAATAAGATTGCTGAAATCATTGGCTACCAGTTCAAAGAAGTCAAAAAACACTATTTAGGAACTTCACTGATTGACGGAAATGAAATCAATTTCAGTGATTTTCTGCTGAGCATTATGAAAGAAAATAAAATGCTCCTTTTCCTGGATGATTTTGATGAAATTATGATGCAGCGAAAAGCTGAAACCGATATTGCATCGTGTAATCTGGAAGCTCAGGAACTTATTCTTCATTATATAGGAAAATTTGAAAAAGAAGGCGTTTTAATGGTGGGTTCTGCCAATTCTGTTTCAGAAATAGATGAAGAAATTCTTGCTCCGGGAAGATTTGATGTAATGATTCCTATCTTTCCACCCAACGCTTCAGAACGTTCGGAGATCATTTTATATGCAATGACGAGAGGTCTTGAAGAAGATTCTTTACTGTATAAAATACTTAAAAACAACAAAGCAGATAAAATCCCTTTCTGGCATGAATCCTCTGCAAAAATGAAGGCTTTCAGCAATACAATGCTGATCGATTTTACCCAAAGCTTAAAGAAAAGAATCAAAAATCTGTACCAAAAAACCAGAAATGAAAAACTGAAAATTGATCAGAACCTTTTAAACAGAGCTTTAAGAGATGCTGCTTCTAAGCTTACCGAAGAATATCTTGATCAGGTAGCCCGATTCCTGGCTGATGCTATTATCAACAATTTTGATGATTTTCAGTTTAGAATTCAGGCCCTAAAAAGCGAACTGGAAACCTACAGAATTGTTGAAGAGCCAAGAAGAGCTATTGGATTTTCACATAATGATGAGGAGAAAGATAAGGGATAAGAAAGTTCAAGGTTTAATGTTTGAGGTCTAAAGTTTTACTATCTGTCTTTTATCAGATCTGTATCCTTCATTAATACATTTTACAAAAAAATACTCATGAACAGCATCTGGGAATTGGACACTTTCTACAGAAAAAGAGAGGTTATCATTATTGGTGCCGGATTTTCCGGGCTCTGGACTGCCATATCCATTAAAGAAAAATATCCTGAGAAATCTGTTCTCATTATTGAACGGAATGCAATTCCGTTGGGTGCTTCAACGAGAAATGCAGGATTTGCCTGTTTTGGTAGCCTCACAGAAGTGATTGCCGATTCGCAAAAGATGGGCTGGGAAAAAACTTTAGATCTTGTTAGAATGAGGTTTGATGGTCTTCAGAAGATCAAACAGTATTTTAAAAGTGATGAAATCGACTTTGAACTCAATGGAGGCTATGAAATTTTAAATAATGAAGAACCTTTGCTTCATATCAATGAGATCAATGAAAAGTTAAAACCTATTACCGGATTTGGAGAAACCTACTCTTTGAAACAGGATAAAATAAAGGAATTCGGATTGGGGAAATCTCGGTTTCTGATTGAAAATCCATGTGAAGGAAGCCTGCATTCAGGGAAACTATTACAAAAACTTCTGGAGAAATGCTATGAATTGAAAGTTGAATTTTTATTCGGAACAGAGGTCACGAATATTGAAGAAACTATCAATAATGTTGAGGTTTGTCTTTCTGATGATCTTTCTGTAAAAGCAGATAAAATAATCTATTGTACCAATGCATTCACTTCCAGATTCCTGGAAAATGAAAATATCATTCCTGCCCGTGGACAGATTCTTCTGACAGAACCTATAGAAGGATTGAAGCTGAAAGGAACTTTTCACTATGATGAAGGGTATTATTATTTTAGAAATGTCGGAAATCAAGTGTTACTGGGTGGCGGAAGAAATCAGGATTTTGAAACAGAAGAAACAACGGCTTTTGAAACGACAGAATTTCTGCAACATCATTTGGAAAACTTTTTAAAAGAAGTCATACTTCCGCATAAAGACTTTAAAATAGCACTCCGTTGGTCAGGAATCATGGCCATGGGTGATGAAAAATCACCTATTGTAAAACAACTTTCAGGAAGACAGTTTTGTGCCGTAAGACTTTCAGGAATGGGAGTGGCACTGGCTCCGAAGATGGGTGAAATAATGGCTGATATGATTTAAAATAAAGTGGTGAACCAATGAAATACATACCTTACGAACGCATTATTTACAAAACAAATTTATCTGAAAAGGAAGTTTTAACAAGACTTTCCGGTTTTGTAGAACCTAAAAAGTTTGGTTTAGGAAAGAATTATATAAAAGAATATGAAGGATCTGTAAATAATAATAGCTTTGAAATCAACAAAGTTATTCAATACAGAAATTCTTTTCTTCCTCAAATAAATGGCAGAATTCAAAAAGAAAGTGATGGGACAAAAATACAGGTTACTATGTCATTACATGCATTTGTATTATTTTTTTTAATCGTTTGGTGTTCTTTTGCCCTGCTTATCTTCATAGGTTTTTCCATAAGAGATATAAGAGCAAAAGAAATATCCGTAGAATTTTTTCTTCCTTTATGTATGCTGTTGTTTGTGTATGTTTTAACTATGGTAGGTTTCAAATCGGAATGTAAACAATCAAAAGAATATCTTAGAAGAAGCTTTGAAGCCGAAATAATTAATGAATAATTACTTATTAATTATTTTTCTGCATCTCATTGTTCCAAAAATCTCTTAACTCTCAACTCAAACCTCTCCACTCTAAAAGAATTCCCTATTTTTGCAAAAAGAAACATTCGTGATTAACAACGACCATATAAAAGAAGTTCAATCCAGAATTGAAGACTTACACAGATACCTTCAGATTGAAAAAAAGAAAATAGAAATAGCCAACGATGATGAAAAAACAGCAGCTCCTGAATTTTGGGACAACCCGAAAACTGCTGAAGCATTTTTAAAACAACTTCGTTCCAAGAAAAAATGGGTGGAGGGCTATGACGAAATTCAGACGCAGTTTGAAGATTTGCAGGTTTTACTTGAGTTTGCTAAAGAAGATCCGGATTCTGAAAAAGAACTGGATGAGACTTTCCCTCAATTGGTTGAAAAAATTGAGGATCTTGAGTTCAAAAACATGCTTTCCAATGAGGGAGATGAACTTTCTGCTGTTCTTCAAATCACTGCAGGAGCAGGAGGAACAGAAAGTTGCGACTGGGCAGCTATGCTGATGAGAATGTACACGATGTGGGCAGAAAAACAGGGATATAAAATCCGTGAATTAAACTTCCAGGAAGGAGAAGTTGCAGGAGTGAAGACTGTTACCCTTGAAATAGAAGGCGAATTTGCTTTTGGATATTTAAGAGGTGAAAATGGAGTGCACCGTTTAGTAAGAATTTCGCCTTTCGACAGTAACGCGAAACGTCATACAAGTTTCGTTTCCGTATACGTTTATCCTTTAGTAGATGATACGATCGAAATTAATATTAACCCTGCTGATATATCCTTTGAAACGATGAGGTCTTCCGGAGCAGGAGGACAGAACGTAAACAAGGTAGAAACAGCTGTACGTCTTCGTCACGCACCAACCGGAATTATCATTGAAAACTCAGAATCCCGTTCCCAGCTTCAGAATAAAGAAAAAGCTATGCAGCTCCTTCGTTCAAGATTATATGAAATGGAACTGGAAGAGCGTTTGAAGGCAAGAAACGAGATAGAAGCCAATAAAATGAAGATCGAGTGGGGAAGCCAGATCCGAAATTACGTGATGCACCCTTACAAATTGGTAAAAGATGTACGTTCAGGTCATGAAACTTCAGATGTGGACGCGGTAATGAATGGGAATCTTACCCCATTCTTAAAAGCATTCTTAATGGCCGATGGGACGGCAGTTTCGGATGATGATCTCGACTTATAAAAATCATGTTTGAATTTTAGTTAAAATCTTATAATTAATTTTTGTTTCAGACATTTTAGGCTTACTTTTGTTGTTCATCGATATTTATGGAAGATTTCAATAGCTGGAAGGATTTATTAAACCCGGAGTTTTATATTAAAATGGGAGGGTTTTGGCTTATTTTATTTATTATTTTTGCTGAAACAGGTCTTTTTGTAGGGTTCTTCCTGCCTGGAGATTCACTTTTGTTTGTTTCGGGGATTTATGCTGTTGAAATCATCAAAGAGACTTTTGGATCTACAGGAAGTGATTTCTTAGATACCACAATATTAGCTTCAGGAGTTGCTATTGCCGCCATTATCGGGAACGAAGTAGGATATTACTTTGGAAGAAAAGCAGGACCTGCATTATATAAAAGACCAGATTCAATGCTTTTCAAGAAAAAATACCTTTATCAGGCTCATGATTTCTTTGAAAAACACGGTGCATTAGCTATTATTATGGCGAGATTCTTACCTGTGGTGAGAACTTTTACTCCCATTGTAGCTGGAATTGTGAAGATGGATAAAAAGGAATTCTTAAGAGATAATGTTATTGGTGCTATATTATGGTCATTCATTCTGATCTTTGCCGGACATTATCTGGACAAGTTGTTTATGGAGCAGTTTGGAATCAACTTAAAAGAAAAACTGGAGTACATTATCATCGTCATTGTATTGGTAACAACTCTTCCTGTAATTTTCAAGTTTGTATTCGGGAAAAAAGAAGATCTTTCCAAATATGAAGATCAGGACTTTGAATAAGAATTAATTCAATCAAAAATATACAGCCGTCTCAGAAATGAGGCGGCTTTTTTATGTATGAGAAATGTTTTTTTTACCACGCAAAGCTCGCAAGGTTATTATTATGATCCGTTACTTTTCGTTCGCAGAGGCGCTTCACTTAGCTAAGTAATTTGCCTCGCTGAACGAAGTGTCTTTGCGATTGATAGAATATAAGCTTTAAAATTTCTTTACGAACGTAGCGTTTTTTAAATAGATCTACCAGACAAAAATTTTTTATGCTGGATACTTAAAAGATTCTTATGAATGAATTGTTTAAAATAGTAGTTTAATTATTTATTGCATTAAATAATAGCTATTTTTTAATCCATTCCAGAATATTGGGATAGATGATACTGTCTCTCTTTCTTTTACTGAAGAACCTTGGAGCATGACCTGCTCCTTTCATGAAGATAAATTTGTGGGGAACGTTCATCTTGGTAAGCGCTGAATCCATGGCAATTCCCTGATGCTGATTGACCAGAAAATCATTATTCCCCTGAAACAGTAAGGTAGGAACATTGGTAATATTCGCAATAGGACTGGCTTCCTTAAAGGCTTCAGAAACATTTTTCCTTTCAAATTTACTGCCTACTACCTTCTGAAAAGTGAGAGAAGTATATTTGGAATAAAAAGAGTTAAGATACTCAGAACTGTAAAAATCTGTAGGTCCGCTGAGAGAAATAATCTTTTTGATCTGATCAGAATGCTGATATCCGTAAAGTAACGCCAGATGTCCGCCGGCACTTTCTCCCAGAAGAATATAATTGTTGGGCTGAAGTTCTGCTTTGTCGGTTAAAGAATTGAATTTTTCAACCACCAGACCAATATCCTCAAGCTGCTCTTTGTAAGTGATTTTTTTCTTGGCAGAAACCAATCGGTAATTCATACTGATACTCGGAATCTTGTTTTCAAAAAGCATTTTCTGAACCTGTATCATGTGCTCCTTTTTACCTAAAGTCCACGCTCCGCCATGAATGATAAGAACTACGGGAGAATCTTCAGCATAATCTTTCGGAAGAAAGACATCCATTTTCTGTCTTTTATGCTCGCCGTATTTCAAATTATAAATTTTCTGCTGGCCTCCGGGACCCACCCAGACTCTGAATTTCGTATTGCAGGACTGCAGGACGAAACCAATGCATCCCATAACGAAAAAATGATACCTGAGAATGAGCCTTTTCATTAATTAAATTTACAAAAAAATAGATGTATTACCAATGATCACTATTAAAATTAAAGCCTTTCAGCGGTTTTTGATGAAAGTCCTTTTTTGATCATAACTGCATCTTTTTCTGCCTTTTTGAAAATGAAAGAAATTTCGCTGTCATCATCCTGCAGGAAAAATTCATTCTCTTTTTCAGCCAGCATTCTCACTTTTGGGTTAGTATTGCTCTGAATAAAGAGCTGGCCATTTTCGTACAGAATATGAATAATACTATTGTCCGCAAGTTTATAATTACCGGCATATTTTTTAAGTAAATCAGTACTTAAAGTGACTTCTTTCTTAGGCTGGGGAAGAGTATAGGTTTGATCTAAAAGGGCTGCTAAAATAGTGTTCCCAGCTTTTTCCAGCTTTTTACTCGTGATATTATTGAGAAGAATAATACTGAGATCCTCTTCAGGAAGCATAGCGAAATAGCTTGTAGAGCCCTCTATATTTCCGCCATGGTTGATGAGTTTTTTCCCATAAAGATCATCAATAAACCATCCGTAACCATAGCCGCTCAAATAAGGTGTTGTAGCTTTTTTAAATGTTTCTTTGGATACAATTGTATAGTCCCTTAATCCTTTGTAATAATTGTACAGGTCTTCAGCCGTACTGTAAATCTGTCCTGCAGGCCCCGTTAATGAAGAATTCCATATTTCTGTTTTTTCTTGTTTTGTTTTTGAAATATAAGAATAGGGAATCGTTTTATATGGGCTTTTCAGAGTTAGATAATTAAAGCCTGTATGAGTCATCTTCAGAGGGTTTAATATCGTTTTCCTTACTGCATCTTCATAAGAAAGTCCTGTTGCTTTCTCAATAATAATTCCCAGTAGAATATACCCTGAATTGGTATACGAGAATTGAGTGCCTGGCTCAAAATCCAGCGGTTCATTTTTAAAAAAAGAAAGTTCTTTATTTTTGGTGATGATTTCTCTGGTGTGAAGGATACGGAAATACTCCTTATTTCTCAAAGCCTCATAAATTCCCGAGGTGTGGGTAAGAAGATGCTCAATAGTAATTTCATTTCCTCTCGGATAATCGGGAATAAACTTTGAGATAGGATCATGTACAGAAAGTTTTCCCTCTTCACTTAGCTTCATAATCATTAGTGCTGTGAAAGATTTGGTCAAAGAGGCGATCTGATAGATGCTTTCGTCCTGATTCGGTATCTTTTTTTCTACATTTTGCCAGCCGTAAGACTTTTCAAAAATGATTTTATTTTGATAATGAATTAAGGCAGTTCCATTAAATTTATTAATAGCTGCATAGGCTCTTATGATACTATCTATTTCCTGTTTTTTCTTTTCCTGATCAATAGTGTTGATCTTCGTTTCAGTCTGTGCTTTTAGAGGTGAACAGAATATACTGAACATAAAAAGAGAATATAGTAAGACTAAAATAGAAGATTGACGTCGCATAGTATCAGATTTTAAAAACGGTTAAAAGTAAGCAGATTTTTGTTATGCCAGTAGTGTATAATTTGTTACCTGTAAGGGGTTGAATACTCAGCGGGTAATCATTTCAGAATTTATCTGAAGAATTATAGGTCTTCAGCATAGCGTTTCAGAGAGTTATTATACCTGGGAAGATGTTTGGAAATGGCTTTTAGGGTTAGTGATAATGCTTCTTTGTATTCTCCTGCTGAAGAAAGGGAAAGGGCGAGAAAAGAATCAACAGCATCATTCAGTTCATCAGAATAATTTGCTTTTTCTTCTCTTAAAATAAGGATGCTTTCTTCCAGTTTTCCATTATTTCTTAATGTACTTGCCAGCTGGATTCTTGCCCTTCTTCTTCGTAAACCCGTGAGTCCTTGATCTAATGCAGATCTGTAGAGTGGTTCTGCTTCCTTTTCGTGTCCCGTTGAGTCAAAAGCACAGGCTTTCTCAAAATCAGCAATAGCCTGGGAATCCGTTAATAATTCTGTATGATTTTTAATTTGGTGAATAAACTCTTCATTGCTTATTGTTCCGAGTTTTAGCCATATACCCTGTAATTGGGTTTCCCAGTTTTCATCCATTGAATAGATTTTAAACAAAGATATAAAATATTGAAAACGAAGAGTTGCTTTATCGTTCTCATAATTTTCAAAATTATTGTCAGATTATCAATCCAAAAACGGAATTAAATATTTATTTTTGCTGAACTTAACAAAGATTAAAAAATTATTAAAATATGGCATCAGGCTTTTTTGCAATTTTAGATGATATTGCAGCATTGATGGATGATGTAGCAGTTACCAGTAAGATTGCTACCCAAAAGACAGCAGGAATTTTAGGAGATGACCTCGCTGTAAATGCAGAAAAAGCCACTGGCTTTCTTTCTTCAAGGGAAATTCCGGTTTTATGGGCAATTACAAAAGGTTCTTTTATCAACAAACTGATCATTTTGCCTGTCGTTTTTTTACTCAATTGGTTGTATGCTCCAGCTATTAATTATGTATTGATCCTTGGAGGATTCTATCTGGCTTTTGAAGGAGTTGAAAAAGTAATAGAATTTCTTTTTCACCGTGACAAAAAGGGTCATGAAGTTATAGAGGAAATTGTAGAAGACGAAAAAAGTTCTGAAGAAATAGAAAAACAGAAAGTAAAATCGGCAATTACAACGGATTTTATTTTATCAATCGAGATCGTTATTATTGCTTTAGGAACTGTATTGGAAGAAAGCCATCCTTTCATTACGCAGATTTTAGTAACAAGCTTGGTTGCATTTATCGCTACTGTTGGAGTGTATGGAATTGTAGCTTTGATCGTAAGAATGGATGATGCAGGGTTTAAACTCATAAAAAAAAGTAATGATAAAGGTTTTTTCGGGAGGCTTGGGCATGTATTAGTGAAGGCTTTACCTATTGTTATTAAAATATTAGGAGTCGTAGGAACAATTGCTTTAATAATGGTTGCTGGTGGAATTTTTCTACATAGAATAGAATTTTTTCATGGTATACTTCCCACCTGGCCGGATGTTTTGAAAGAGCTTACGCTTGGAGTTGTTGGCGGATTAGGGGCGGTTGCCGTATTTACGTTAGGAAAGGGAATCTATACCTTAGCGGCAAAAAAATAAAACAGAATTAGAATTAAATAACCAAAAAATCCTGTATTCGAAAGAATGCAGGATTTTTTATGATCTGGTTCAAGATTTTAACCTTGAATTTAAAACTTTGAACTTTAAACAAAAAAGAGACTTGTAAAAAGTCTCTTTTTATATTAATTGAATAAATCTTTTACTTTATCAAAAAAAGTTTTTTCTTTTCCGGATGGTTCTGCAACCATTTCTCCGCTGGACATCTGCTTTTCAAAGAAGTCTTTCTGTTCCTTAGTAAGCTTTTGCGGCGTCCATACATTGATGTGGATGAACATATCTCCTTTTCCGTAACTGTCGATGCTTGGAAGTCCTTTTCCTGCCAATCTTAAGATCTTTCCGGATTGAGTTCCCGGATCAACGGTAATTTTTACTTTTCCACCTACAGTAGGAATTTCTTTTTTAGTTCCTAAAGCTGCTTCAGCAAAAGAAACATAGAGTTCCTGGTGAAGATTATCGCCTTCTCTCTTGATCGTCTGATCTACTTCCTCTTCAATGATCACCAATAAATCTCCCGGAATTCCACCAAATGGTGCATCATTCCCTTTTCCTCTTACATTAAGCTGAATCCCGTCTCTTGCTCCTGCCGGAATGTTGATCGTGATTTCCTCTTCATCTTTGATAAGACCCTGTGCATTGGCTCCTGCAGGAATCTTGTCAGCAACTTTTCCAATTCCCTGGCAAGTACTACAAGTTGTTTGAGTCTGCATTTGACCGAACATGGTATTCATTACTTTAAGCTGAACACCGGAACCGTTACAGGTAGGACATGTTTTTGAAGTGGCACCTTCTGCCATCTTCATTTTTTTAACTTTAATGGTTTTCTGAGTACCGTTTACCATTTCCTCAAGATTCAGCTTGATTCTGATTCTTAAATTAGAACCTTTTACCTGCTGACGACCACCGCCGCCACCGCCGAATCCTCCAAAACCACCACCGAAAATATCTCCAAACTGGCTGAAAATATCTTCCATGTTCATTCCGCCTCCGAAGCCCCCGCCTCCAAAACCGCCGTTTCCACCTACTCCGGCATGACCAAACTGGTCATATCTTGCACGTTTCTGATCGTCGCTCAGCACTTCATAAGCTTCAGCTGCTTCTTTAAACTTTTCTTCAGCCTCTTTATCACCAGGATTTTTATCCGGGTGAAATTTAATGGCCATTTTACGGTATGCTTTTTTTATTTCGTCGGCTGATGCAGATTTGCTGATCTCAAGAACCTCGTAATAATCTCTTTTTGACATGACAATTTTATAATTGATTGTTGATAAATGATAAAAGATATTTTAAAGCTAATAAGTGAAATATTCATCCATTATCACTCATCATTTATCATTATTAATTTTAATTTCCTGTTACTACTTTTGCAAAACGGATTACCTTATCACCTAAAGTATATCCTGTTTCAATAACGTCTACGATTTTTCCTTTCAAATCTTCCGATGGAGCAGGGATCTGAGTAATCGCTTCATGGAAATCAACATTAAAGCTGTCACCAGCTCTTACTTCCATTGTTTGTAGGCCTTTTTCGGTAAGTTTATTTTTGAATTTCTGATAGATCAGTTCCACACCCTGAAGGTCAGCCGGATTTCCGTTTTTAGCGATTTCCTTTAATGCTCTTTCAAAATCATCTAAAACCCCTAACATTGAAACCATCATCTCCTGGTTGGCATACTGGAAGAATTCCATCTTCTCTTTGCTTGTTCTTTTTTTATAGTTTTCGAACTCAGCATACAATCTGATGTAACGGTCTTTTTCTTCTGCCAAAAGTTCTTCTGGAGAAGGAGCTGCTGTCACATTGTCCTGAGATGTTGCGTCATTCTGAACAGTGTTTTCTTCCTGATTATTGATGCTTTCTTCGTTAATATCCTGGTTTTCCATAATTCAATATTTATTTACTGATTGTTTGACAAAGAGCCTGCCAAATCTGAAATCAGGACATTAAGGCAGAAAAATGAGTAGTGGTGAATAGTGAATAAATCAATCCGATTTGCTTGTAAATTTGCTCATTAATAATTGACTTTGCAAAACAAAAATTGACTATTGACCATTCATTTAATAATGTCCAATAGTCAATTTAAAAACTATAGTTGTATTTTTTTATTCTCCCATAAACGTTTGATACAAGAGATATAGGTTTAAAACAATGATAATAATGGAAATTGCCCATACACAGATTTTAAGAAACGGTTTATTGACAAATTCTCCCATTTTGGCTTTATCATTAGTAAACATAACCAGTGGGACAACCGCAAAGCTCAGCTGCATGGATAGAATCACCTGGCTTAAAACCAATAATTCGGTCGTTCCCTGTTCACCATAAAGGATAGCGACAATAAGAGCCGGAATTACAGCAATAAGTCTTGTAATGAGTCTTCGAAGCCATGGTTTTAATTTGATATTCAAGAATCCTTCCATTACAATCTGTCCTGCAAGTGTACCGGTCAAAGTTGAGTTTTGTCCGGATGCCAGTAAAGCAATAGCAAACGCAATACTTGCCATTGAAGCACCTAGAATAGGAGTCAGCATTTTGTAGGCATCATGAATATCAGCAACATGTTCGTTCCCTGTTGTATGGAATGTGGCAGCTGCCAGAATAAGTATTGCAGCATTGATGAAGAAGGCCAGCATCAAGGAAACCGTACTGTCTAAGGTAGCAAACTTTATGGCCTCTTTTTTCCCTTCAGTATCTCGGGTGTAATCTCTTGTCTGTACGATACTGCTGTGCAGATACAGGTTGTGGGGCATGACTGTAGCTCCTAAAATCCCAATAGCAATATAGAGCATGGCAGGATTTGTAATGATTTCTTTTTGAGGAACCAATCCTCCCAGAATTTCGTTGAACGCAGGTTGGGAGATCACAATTTCATAAATGAAACAGGCCAGGATAATGAATATAAGACCTCCTACAATACTTTCAATCCATCGGAAACCTTTGGCTTGAAGTAAGAGGATAATTAAAACATCCACCGTGGTAATGACAATTCCCCAGGTCAGCGGAATATGAAATAATAGATTTAAGGCAATCGCAGAGCCAATGACCTCGGCGAGATCACAGGCGGCAATGGCTATTTCACAGAATACCCAAAGAATAAAATTGGTAGTAGGGCTGAAGTGATCTCTGCAGGCCTGTGCAAGATCTCTTTCTGCAACAACTCCGAGTTTTACGGATAAATGCTGCAGAACCATTGCAAAAATATTAGAAATAAGAATGACCGATAATAGAGTATACCCAAACTGGGCTCCTCCGGCGATATCCGTAGCCCAGTTTCCCGGATCCATATATCCTACCGCAATCATCAGTCCCGGTCCGGCAAATGCAAGATACTTCCTCCAGAAATTTCCATTTTTAGGAACTTTGATAGATGAATAAACCTCTGATAAGGAATGAGATGTTTTATCTTTTCGCCAAGCGCTTTTTATATTGAAATTCATAAATGTTAGAAATGACTAACAAATTTAATTAAATAAATGTAAACAGGAGACATCATGGTAAAAAAAATCCCGGAAATTACTTTCCGGGATCTAATTTTTATTGAATCTAAAGATTATTTTGCAAATCTTACAGACATTTTTCTGTCAGCAGCTCTTTCAGCATCAGAAGCTTTAGCATCTACTTTAGCAAACTGACTTCCATAACCATCAGCAGCAATTACCTGTGCACCAACTCCAGCTTTAGCTAAAGCAGCTTTGATGTACTCAGCTCTTGCTTTTGACAATTTTACGTTAGAAGCTTCATTTCCTGTTTTATCAGTATAGCCTCCAACTTTGATTTTTGCATCAGGGAAAGCCTTAAGAATAGCCACCAGGTTATCTAATTGTCCTTGTGAACCTGCTTCAAGTTCTGTAGAACTTCCCATTTTGAAATTAACATGGTCAAAATCGTACCACTTATCTTTCAGTGCGGAATCATCAGCTGCATTTTTGTAAGCTCCGGATTTTAGGAATGTAATCATTTGATCTTCCATACCGCCTTTATAACCTTTCAACATCACTCCGTTAAGATCAATGTTTTCATCGGTTTTAGCTGTAGCCGGAACAGGTGTTGCAGTTCCTGTTGTAGCAGTATCTGCAGTAGAACTTGTTGTAGCGGAATCAGACGTAGCCGTAGTTGTGGTAGTGGTCTGTTTTTTCTCGCACTGTTTCCACAAGAAATATCCGGCTGCCAGTAACAGTAAAAGCGGAAGCAACCATTTCCATATGGAGCCTCCGCCTTGATTATTGTTGTTATTATCGTTAAATTGTTCTCTTATTTCTCTTGCTCCTTCCGAAACATTTTCTCTTGCTGTAGCTACACCTTCTGCGATGTTATCCTTAGCAGTAGAAGTTACCGAAGAAACAGTTTCCTTAGCCTGACCAAACCAATTTTCAGCTCCTAATCCAAAGGAAGCCAAAGAAAGACCTGCCGGCAATAAGGAAGAAATAATGCCTTTCTGATCGTTCAGTAAGCTGGAAATACCTGAAGCACCCAAATTATTGTCTGCTGCATATTTTCCTACTGTGCCTACTGTAGCTCCAGTCACCAGGTTTAACAAAGAACCTGCAGAGGTATTGCTTACTCCTGAAAAACTGGCAATGGAATTAACTAATCCACTTACTTTATCTCCAAAAATTGAAGACAACAAGGTAGAGATAATAGGATTGCTAGACGATCCGCCTAATAAATTTCCTAAAATTCCACTTGAAGAGGCTTGTGTAATAGCATCCACAACGCCAGGCTTATCTGCACTATTGGCCAATCCACCTACTACAGCAGGTAATAATCCGCCAATTGCTTTAGAAATACCGGATTCACTTTCTCCAAACTGCGATGCAGCCTGTGAAACTAAAGCGGGACCTAATTGTCCTTTAATTAAATCAATGACATTTAAAGACATAATAATAAATTTTTTTGATTAATGTTGAGATAAATTTAAACAAAAATCCGTCCAAATGTCATTTTTTTTTGAATATTTCTTTAAAAATTAACGATTTTTTTTAAAATCATTAAAATTATTAATAAGCTTTTGCGAATAATACACGTCTCGCAGATGGTTTACCAGAAACCAATGAAATTCCTTCTTCTACATCATCATCTAAAGGAATACATCTGATCGTAGCTTTCGTTTCTTCCTTGATCTGTTCTTCTTCTTCAGCTGTACCATCCCAGTGTGCATAGATGAAACCACCTTTTTCTTCCAGGACTTTTTTGAATTCTTCGTAAGTATCCACTTTCGTAAAGTTATCTTTTCTGAATTCGAAAGCTTTGTTGTAAAGATCCTGCTGAATTGTTTTCAACAACTCTTCAATATAAGTATCCAAACCGTCAATAGAACGAACTTCTTTTGTCAGATTGTCTCTTCTTGCAATTTCCACTGATTTGTTTTCTAAATCTCTTGGTCCCATTGCGATTCTTACAGGAACTCCTTTCAATTCATATTCTGCAAATTTCCAGCCCGGTTTGTTCTGAGTGTCATTATCAAACTTCACAGAAATACCTTTTGCCTTCAGTTTAGCCTGAATATCCAATGCTACTTCACTGATTTGCTCTAACTGCTCTTCACCTTTAAAGATTGGAACAATCACCACTTGAATTGGTGCCAGAGTAGGAGGCAGTACCAATCCGAAATCATCAGAATGTGTCATAATCAAAGCTCCCATTAAACGTGTTGATGTTCCCCATGATGTAGCCCATGCATGCTCTATTTTCCCTTCTTTGTTGGTGAATTTTACGTCAAATGCTTTTGCGAAATTCTGACCTAAGAAGTGAGATGTTCCTGCCTGTAAAGCTTTTCCATCCTGCATTAATGCTTCGATACAATATGTTTCATCTGCTCCTGCAAATCTTTCAGATGGCGTTTTTAATCCTTGAACTACTGGCATTGCCATAAAGTTTTCTGCAAAATCTGCATATACTTTATTCATTTTTTCTGCTTCTTCAACAGCTTCATCTTTTGTAGCGTGAGCGGTGTGCCCCTCCTGCCATAGGAATTCTGCAGTTCTTAAGAAAAGACGTGTTCTCATTTCCCAACGAACAACATTCGCCCATTGGTTGATCAATATTGGTAGGTCTCTATAAGACTGAATCCAGTTTTTGTATGTATTCCAGATAATAGCTTCTGAAGTAGGACGAACGATAAGTTCTTCTTCCAGTTTTGCATCCGGATCTACAATCAGTTTTGATGGATTGTTCGGATCGGTTTTTAATCTGTAGTGAGTAACAACAGCACATTCTTTTGCAAAACCTTCTGCATTCTTTTCCTCTGCCTCAAATAAGCTCTTGGGCACAAAAAGCGGGAAGTATGCGTTAACGTGACCTGTTTCTTTGAACTTTTTATCCATTTCATCACGCATTTTTTCCCAGATCGCATAGCCATACGGTTTGATCACCATACATCCACGCACGCCTGAGTTTTCAGCTAAATCAGCTTTTACAACCAGCTCATTATACCATTTGCTGTAATCTTCGCTTCTTGAGGTTAATTTTGCCATTATTTTTTAAAATTTTTTTAACTATTGTACATTATTGTTATCTAAAAATAAAAATCTATTTTTGATAGATTTTTTTACCAGTATTTTGGTACATTTTTGGTACAGATTGCAAATATAATTTAAATTAAAAATTTTTACGTTATCATGAAAAGAAATATACATAAAAATTTGCTTGGTCTGCTAAGATCCAAAGGGGTGTTGGCTATATCAGGCGGATTGTTACTTGTGTCTTGTGGTGCTCAGATGGGAGGGTATAGCGAGACAGATGGGGTGTATTACGACCCCAATAAGGATACGCTACCTGAAGGAGTTATCATTAATGATAGCGGAAACAGGGTAGGAGAATATTATGACTATTATCAGGATTCCAATGTCATTCAAAATGCACAGACGAATTCCAGAGAACAGCAAAACAGATATAATGACTGGAGCGGTACCAATACTAATTGGAACTCCAATGCTACAGATTCCGATTGGGGACTTTATTCAGGTTCTCAAACCAACTACTATGATAATTCATGGGGAAGCCCATACTGGGGATACGGTTATGGCGGATATAGCCCATATTGGGGCTGGGGCATGAACCGTGGCTGGGGCTGGGGTGCAAGTATGTCCTGGGGTTGGGGCGGATCATTCGGCTGGGGCTGGGGAGGCTCTTACGGATGGGGAAGTCCATACTGGGGATACGGTTATGGTGGATATTATGATCCATTCTGGGGCGGTTACGGAAACCCTTATTGGGGATACGGAGGCGGTTACTGGGGTGGTGGCTACTACAACAGACCTGTTTATAGAAGAAGCGGTGCCAGTGGTGGTGGATTCCAAAATACGGGTGTAGCCAACGCAGTATACAGAACCAATACAGCCAATTCAGGTTTCAGAAATAATAATGGAGGTTTCAGAAACGGAAATAACGGAGGTTTCAGAGATTCTAACTCAAATGGAGGCTTTAGAAATAGTAATGGAGGATTTAGAAACACAGATAATGGCGGTTTCAGAAATTCCAACTCAAATGGTGGTTTCAGAAATACACAGTCCAATGGTGGATTCCGTAATACTGCACCACAGACAAGACCTAACTATAATTATCAGCAACCACAGCCTAGAAACAACAATAATGGAGGCTTCAGATCTAATGATTCAGGAGGTTTCAGATCTAGCGGCGGCTTCAACTCCGGTGGTGGCGGCTTCAGAGGTGGTTCTTCTGGCGGCGGAGGCGGAATGAGATCCGGCGGCGGAGGCAGAGGTGGCTTCAGATAATTTTCAAACGAATAAACTATTAAAAAATAATGTTAAAAAAATCTTTAGTATTAATGAGTATTTCTGCTGCATTTTATGCGCAGGCTCAGGATGTTTCTGTGATAAGAAATACTGTAGATGTTTACTCAAGTACTCCTATGGTGGGATCGGCTAAATTCAATGCAATGGCTGGAGCTAATGGTGCACTGGGTGGTGATGCAAACTCTTTGCTTACCAACCCGGCAGGTTTAGGGGTAGCTATTTCAGGAGAGGTTTCAGGAACTTTATCTATTTTAGGAAATAAAAACAGCAGCACTTTAGCTGGATCTACTATAGACTATAGCAAAACTAAGGGAGACCTTGGAAATGCAGGCGGGATTATTGCTTTCCCATTGATGACGGAAACGGGATGGAAGTTTATTAATATTGGTATTAATTTCTCCAATCAGTCTCTTGATAATGTAATTCAGTCACCAGGTAATAAGAATATTGTTTACGCTTTTGATAAAAATGATATAACCAAAGATGCTTCATTGGCAGGACATATGTATGAAAGATATGGTAATCTGTCAAAGATGAGCTTTGGGGTAGGAGCGAATTATAATCATAATTTATATTTGGGAGCAGGTTTAAATTTTTTCAACGCTTCAGTTGATCAATATGATACTTTAGCATACCGAAACCTTGCCAATAATTCTACTGAAGCATTCAGTAAGCAGGATACCCCTTATACAGAAAGATCTTCAGGTTTTTCTGCTTCATTAGGGGTTATCGGAAAGCTAAGTCCTAATTTCAGAGTGGGGGCATCCCTTGAAACACCTACATTTTGGTCGATAGACAGAAATTACTATTTCTACAACGACCCTACTTACGGGGATGATATGGGTGCTGAAAACAGAAAGTTTACTTCACCGCTTAAAGCAACGGTGAGTGCTGCGTTTGTAGCAAGTAAAAACTTCTCTTTAAACGTAGATTATACCCTTGGGCTTACAAAACCTGACTATAAAGTATATGGAGGTGCAGAAAGATCACTAAATGACTTCTTTAAGGAGAATTATAAAAACCTTTCTGAAGTAAGAGTAGGAGCTGAATACAGAGTACAACAGTTCAGACTGAGAGGAGGTTACTCTTACCAGTCAAGTCCTTTTGATGCGCTTACGATCAGCAGATTTAATGATGCAGGGAGCGTAGGGGATCAATCTTACAGCAATATGATGCTAAGCGATAGAAATACGCTTGCATTCGGTATCGGGTATGATTTCAAATCTTTCTATGTAGATGCATCTTATCAGAATATCTCATCTAAGTACACTAACCCTTTTATGAGAGGATATATGGATGGTAATTCAGATTCGTCTTACTATTCCGCTAATAAGATCTTCGAAAGTGATGCGTATGCAGCAAGTGAGGTTAAAAATAACAGAAACAATTTCTTCCTTACCGTAGGATGGAAATTCTAAGCTTTCAATAAGCTATATCAATAAAAAAGCTCCGAAGATTCGGAGCTTTTTTATTTTTTAATGAGAGTGAGCAGCAGGATGTTGATGGAAGAGATGCATCATTAATGCAAGTGAAACTCCTAAAATAACCAGTCCTATTTTTACCCAGTCAATATTGTGATTTTTATTGCTTTCAAAAATAATCACAGATGAGATGTGAAGGAAAATTCCGCCTACGATAGCCAGAAAATACGGCTGAAGATCAGGATTGAAATAATTTCCTAGCAGCATTCCCATTGGAGAAGCCAGGGCAAATAAGGCGACAATGAGAATAGAGGGATAAGATGAAGAACTTTTTGATTCTCCTTTTCTGTTGAATAGAAATGCTCCCAGAATGAATGAAATAGGAAGATTGTGAAATACAATTCCCCAAAGATAAGGAGACATCTCATGCTCTTCATTGGCAAGAGGAATCCCTTCAATGAAAGCATGAATGAATAATCCCACCATTAAAGCAGCAGGAAGGATGTTGTGTTCATTATGATGATGGAAGTGTCCATGTTCAAAACCTTTGGTAAGAGCCTCCAGAATCATCTGTAGAAGAACTCCTGCGATTACAAATATCCCAAGATTACTGCTTCCTGCAGAGGTATACACCTGCGGGAAAACTTCATTGAGGCAGATTGTAATTAAAAAACCGGCACTTAAGATCAGTAGATTTTTGGCCAGTTTTTCTTTTTTACCAAAGTGTTTTCCCAGAAATACTCCTGTTATTACACTTAAAATCAGTAAAAGTACTGTTGTCATTATTTTTTCTTAAATAAATTGATGCAACGTGGGGAATTTTCTTTCTTAAATTCATTCAGCTGATAGTCTCCCCAGATTTTTATTCTTTCAAAACCACATTCCGAAGCATAAGCATGAATGGCTTCTAATGGGTGAAGTTTTACTTTTTCAAAGAAATGAAAAGGCTTCCCGTCTGCTTCAAAACGGATGTCTTTGATGACATGTCTGCCTTCTATCTTTTTCATGATCTTGAAGTCTATATCACCGCGGGTGATTGCTGTTTCCGGGACTAAAGTATTTCTTACGTACTCTTCATTCAGATAATCCAGTACAAAATATCCTCCGGGCTTCAATGCATTGTAAACCGACTGGAATACTTTTTTGTCATCATTTTCATTATCAAAATACCCAAAACTTGTAAATAAATTGAATACAGCATCCATAGGGTCTGCATCAATTGGGTTTCTCATATCATGAACTTCAAAAAGCAGGGTTTGATTTTCATATTGTTTATCAGATTCAATACTTTGTCTTGAAAGGTCTAACCCTAAAACATCATACCCTAATTTGTTGAGGAAAACTGAGTGTCTTCCCTTTCCGCAGGCAAGATCTATGATTTTCGACTGAGGCGGAAGCTGAAGGTCCGCTGTGAGCTTTTTAATGAAGTTTTCAGCTTCAGTATAGTCTCTGTTGCTATAAAGCAAATGATAATAAGGGGTATCAAACCAAGATTCAAACCATTCCATAATGCAAAAATAACTAAATTTGTGCGGTTAAAAGCAAAGTATTTTACAACATTAAGAGATTGAGAAATTCAATTGGACAATAAGTTACATAGCTAATCTTTTGATTTTAAAAACTTTAAAACTTTTAATTCATACTTATGGATACAGAAAATATAAAAATACAGATAAAGACATTCTTCGGATTGGAGCCTATTCTTGCCGAAGAAATCAAAAAACTGGGTGGAAAAAATGTTGAAATTAAAAACAGAGCAGTAAATTGTGAAGGAGATTTGGGTTTTCTTTACAAGATCAATTACTCTGCAAGAACAGCATTGAAGATCTTAGTGCCGATTCATGAGTTTAAAGCTTTCAATCAGCATCAGTTTTATGACAGACTATTCAAATTTGAATGGGAAAACTTTATGGATGTAGACCAGTCTTTCTCTATTGATGCTACGGTAAATTCTGAAACGTTCAAGCATTCACAGTTTGTCACGTTAAAAATGAAGGATGCCATCGTGGATTATTTCCAGGATAAATTCAAAAGACGTCCGAATGTGGAGACCAGAGATCCGGATATTAAATTCCATCTTCATATTGACAGAGAGTTGGTGATGATCTCAATGGATTCTTCAGGAGATCCTTTATTTAAAAGAGGGTACAGAAAAGAACAGGGAGAAGCACCTATCAATGAAGTGCTGGCAAGCGGAATGCTTCAGCTGGCAGGATGGGACGGAAAAGGAAATTTCCTTGATCCTATGTGTGGTTCAGGAACATTATTGATTGAAGCGGCTATGATCGCTATGGATCTTCCGGCTCAGATTTTCAGAAAGAGATTTGGATTCCAGAACTGGAATAACTATGATGCAGAATTGTTCTCGAAAATTAAAGAATTCAGAGTTAACAGGGTGAGACCGTTTGATGGGAAAATTGTGGGCTATGATATTGATTCTAGAATGCTGAATGCTGCAAGAATAAATGTGGAAGCAGCAGAGATGGAGGATGTTATCGAGATTAAAAAGCAAAACTTCTTTGAGTCTAAAAAAGAACTTTTCCCTTTATTGATGGTATTCAATCCTCCATACGACGAGAGAATTTCTATTAATGATGATGATTTCTACAAAAAAATAGGAGACACCTTCAAGACTCATTATCCGAATACATTAGCATGGCTGATTTCTTCCGATCTTGAAGCAGTGAAGAAAATAGGTCTGCGTCCTTCAAGAAAGATCAAACTTTTCAACGGAAAGCTGGAAACGAGATTTTTACAGTACGAAATGTATGAAGGAACCAAGAAGGTACATAAATTGGAAGATAAATAAAGATTATATATGTCCTGGAATTTTTTAGATATATTTGACGTGGTTTTGGATGTATTTGGTCTGTTTAGCTCCGGATCAAAATCATCAGGCTCTAAATCTAAAAGAAAGCCTTTAAATCACAATATAATATCTCAAAAGAAAGAACTAAAAGATCCAGATATTTCGCAGAAAAAATAACTGCAATAGATTTCAGTTTAATTAAAATAATAAAAAGAGGCTGTACTCATGTGTATAGCCTCTTTTATTTTATCGTGCCAGTGAAGGGGCAAAACCATACTGCTTTTTAAAAGCATGTGAAAAATGTGACAGGTCCTCAAAGCCTACTTCTAAAAAAACATCAGACGGTTTTTTATTCCTTTTGGATAAATGATAATAGGCCAGTTCAAGCCGTTTTTGCGTAAGCCAACGCTGTGGTGTCGTTTGAAAAATCTTTCTGAAATCTCTGTTGAAAGTAGATAAACTCCTTCCCGTCAGATAGCCATATCGCTCCAAAGGCATATTAAACATATAATTCTTTTCCATGAAATTAATCAGATCTACTTTTCCCGGTTCATCAAAATCTGCGAGTACAGAATCTATATTCTGATCAATTTCCCTTAAAATACTGATGGCTTCAGTGATCTTCAAGTGAGCAATATTTTCAGGAAATGGCCCTTCAATCTCAAAATAAGGAATAAGAGAAGCAAGACAGCTTTTCAGAAGTGGGTGACTGCTAAAGCTGTAAATACTGGATTCCCGCTTCCCGGTTTTCTTCTGGTAATCAACAGAGCTGTAAAATGCTTTCAGACGTTCCGTTGTAAGGTGCATGACCACTGCTTTATGAGGAAGTCTGTCTTTTGGATAATTGATGATTGTGGCAAGATGATTCCTCGGAATCAGAAAAATATCTCCTGCTTTGAACAGATAGGTTTTATCGGCCTGAATAATTTTTGTTTCTCCTGATATGAACCATACCAGCATATGATATTCAAAAACCGTTTCTGTTTTGAACAGCTTGTCGTCATAGCTTGAAAGCTTGATGTCTGGTGTGAGGTATTGCAGCTGGAAATCCATTATCAAAAGTTTTTCATTACAAATGTATTTAAAAAACAGTTATTTGGTGTCAAAGCTGAACCCTAACATCTCTTCACTCAGTTTCCACAGCTGCGCCGCATTTTTTTTGTCAATAGAATAGGGCTGTACCCCACGAATGGTAGCCGGTTCATCAAACCTGTGTTCAATCTGTCCTCTGTCGATCTCCGCAATATCACAGTTTTCACAATAAACCCCGCCAATTTCGTTAAGTTGGGGACTTACAGCGCACCAGATGGTAGTAGCTGCTCCTTGCTGAATAGTTTTTAATCGGGCTTCAACCTCCGGCTTGATATTTCCGTTTTCATCATGCGTTCCAAGTTGCTTAAAAAGCTCAATAGGTTCCTCTCTGCCCAGATCAGTGCCATATACAGAACCCGGATGAAGAGAATAGGCTCTGATATTGTGTTCTTTTCCTCTTTCATCAAGTTCTACGGCAAATAAGTTACAGGCTGTTTTAGATTGTCCGTATCCGGAAAGCGTGTCATACTCTCTTTTCTCAAAATTAGGGTCTTCAAAATCAAAAGGAGCCATCTGATGTCCATATGAAGAAACACTTATAACTCTCGCTCCGTCTGCTTTTTTCAGAGCTGGCCATAACCTTGCGGTAAGTTGAAACTGACCAAGATAATTGGTTGCCAATTGAGATTCAAAACCTCTGCTGTCTCTGCGGAGAGGAACCCACATGATGCCTGCATTATTGATGAGAAGATCCAGACTTCTTCCTGATGATAAGAATCTTTCTGCAAAAGTGTCTATGGATGAAGGATCCATCAGGTCCATTTTTTCAAGTTCAAAATTTTTAATTTCTGAAAGATTTTTTCCTGCTTTTTCAATATCTCTTGCGGGAATAATCACATGTGCTCCGGCTGCAGTAAGGGCTTTTGTAGTTTCGAGGCCGATTCCTGCATAACCGCCGGTAATGATGACTGTTTTTCCGGTAAGATCCATTCCTTTTATTACTTCCTGAGCTGTTGAGTAAACGTTAAAGCCGGATTGAAGAGGCTGTTGTGATGGGTTGATAGTTGATTCCATTTTTTGTTGGTTTAAATTTCTAGAGCAAAATTAGGCTGGATTTCCCGTCTTCATTTTGTTTAAAATGTCAAATAAGTTGGCTCAGAATTTCATTTGTAATTTCCATGCATTGAGACGAATACAATCTAACTTCGTTAATTTCTTTGAATAAGCTGTTAAACTGTTTGTAGGTTTTTCTACGAATAAGTAATTTTGAAAAATTTTCAATTTGAAGCCTACTATTTCCATTGTCGTTGCCATTTACAACCGAAAAGACGAACTTTTTGAGTTGCTGACCTCTCTTACCCAGCAGACAGATAAGGAGTTCGAGATCATTATTGTAGATGACGGTTCTCTGATCGATCTGAAACCTACCATCCAAAACTTTGAACAAGGGTTGGGTATTAAATATTTCAGAAAAGATAATTCTGGACCAGGGCTGACAAGAAATTACGGGGCGGCAAGAGCAGCGAATGAATGGCTGGTATTTGTAGACAGCGATGTCATTGTTGAAAAAGATTATATTGAACATATTAAAAATGATATCCTTACCATTCCTTGTGATGCATTTGGAGGAGCAGATAAAGCGCATAAAGGATTTAATCTGATGCAGAAAGCTATTTCCTATTCCATGACTTCTGTTTTTACAACCGGAGGAATCAGGGGAAGTAAGAAAGCGGTTTCCAAATTTCAACCCAGAAGTTTTAATATGGGAGTGAAAAAAGCCGTTTTTGAAAAAGTAGGCGGATTTTCAGAAATGAGAATAGGTGAAGATCCTGATCTGTCTATGACCCTTTGGGAAAATGGGTGTACCACTGCTTTTTTTGATGATATTGCCGTATATCATAAACGTAGGGTAGACTTTGGAAAATTCTCCAAGCAGGTCTATCAGTTTGGCTGCGCAAGGCCAATCCTTAATCAGAGACACCCGAATTATGTAAAAATTTCTTTTGCATTTCCTACCTTATTTATGTTAGGATATATAATGGGCTTTCTGGAGTATTTTATAATGCATAGAGGAATAATCCTTAGCTTTTATGGATTGTACACCTTTTTGGTGTTGTTTCACGCTTTATTACAGACCAAAAATATCAGTATTGCTGGTATGGCGGTTATTTCCACATACATTCAAATGTTTTCTTACGGATACGGGTTCCTAAAATCCTGGATTCTGCTGAACGTTGTAAGAATGAAACCGGAGGAAGCTTTTCCGCATCATTATTATAAGAAATAATAGGGAGTATCTTGTTCAGGTTTTGGCTAAAGTCCATTCTTATTGAATTCTTTTATGGTATATATTAAAACGCAACGTTTGTTATTCCGCAGGAATCCAACTCCTTATTTATCGTTAATTTATTATTCAAATTAAAAACATATCAACCTAGATTCCTACGGAATGACAGACTGTATGGATAATCTAAGCGAATAATTTATATTGAGTCTGGGGGAAATGAGTTTACATATATACTTTATATACATTCCACTTTTCATTCCGCAGGAATCTAAAGAGGAATCTTATGATTTAAACTAAAAATAAAAAAAGGCTGTTTCAATTGAAACAGCCTTTTTACAATAAATTAGGATATGGAAATGTTTTCATGGTGGTTAAGAACGCCTACTTTCAGCATACACTCCTTCATTTTATGATACGTTCTTTTGATGTCGTGGTCAAGACCGATGGAGAATCTGATCAATCCGTCAGAAATCCCTATGGATGCGCGTTCTTCCTCTGGAATTTCAGATGAAGTAGATTTTCCTGAGCAAGAGAATAAAGTTTTATAGAACCCTAAACTTACTGCAAGATAGCCAAGGTTTTCCGCCTGCATGAGCTCCATCAGTTCATTTGCTTTTTCTGTTGTACCGGCATCCAGAGTCAGTAATCCTCCGTATCCGTATTCTTCATGAATCATGCTTTTCATCAATTCATGGTTTTTATGTGATGGCAATCCCGGATAAGATACCTTTAAACCATCTTCCTCGAATTTTTCAGCAAGATACATGGCATTGTGGCTGTGCTGTTTTATTCTGATGTGTAATGTTCTCAGGTTCTTTAAGATGCTTGAAGATCTTAAGCTGTCCATCGTAGGCCCAAGAAGCATGCATGCACCGGAATTTACATTTTTAGTATCGTCAATAAATGCCTGTGTTGCACAATATACACCTCCTACCGTATCACTGCTTCCGTTGATGAATTTCGTCAAACTGTGGATCACAACATCTGCCCCGAATACCGTTGGAGAGATCGAAAGAGGAGAGAAGGTATTGTCTACAATCAGTTTAAGATTGTGTTTTTTACATATTTCAGAAAGTTTTCTAAGGTCTGCTACTTCTAGAAGCGGATTGCTCACACTTTCACAGTAGATTACTTTCGTATTGGGAGTAATGGCATTTTCTATAGACTCAAAATTGTTGATATCAACAAAGCTGGTGGCTACATTAAACTGAGGCATGAAGTTTTTAAGAAAAGCATACGTTCCTCCGTAGATGGTTCTGCTGGAAATAATATGGTCTCCACTTTTGCACACCTGCATCAAAACAGAAGTAATAGCTCCCATTCCGGATGCTGTAACGTTGGCAGATTCTGTATTTTCCAACTTGGCAAGAGCTTGCGCCAGATAAAGATTCATGGGTGATGAATGTCTGGAATACAGATAGCATCCTTCCGCATTTCCTTCGAAAGTATCAAACATCGTCTTTGCAGAAAGGAACGTATAAGTAGAGCTGTCAGAGATAGAAGGATTCACTCCTCCGAATTCACCAAAATACTGAAGATCCTGGATCTCATTGGCTGCGTTAAAGTTTTCCATAAATATTGTTTTTATTTTATTGTCCCAATTTGCGTTAATTTCCTAATTATTACAACATAAATTTGAATATATAGAATATAAAACTGTAAAATATTGTTTATTTAGAAAAAATATTTAGTATCTTCGATATTATTAAACTTTTACCAAAAAATTATCTATGGAACTTGACGAAATTGATAAGAAACTTTTACTTTTTTTACAGGATGACTGTAAGCAAACCACCAAAGAGCTATCCGGTAAACTTGGATTGTCTGTTACAGCAGTTTATGAGCGTGTAAAAAAGCTTGAAAATGCGGGTGTCATTTCAAAGTATGTGGCTTTGCTGGACAAGGGTAAAGTTAAGAAAAATTTTATCGTTCTGTGCCATGTAAAATTAAGCCAGCATAAAAAAGAATTTGTACTGCAGTTTGAAAAAGAAGTAATGGATTTACAGGAGGTTACGGAATGCTTTCATGTAAGTGGAGATTACGATTATATTCTTAAAATAGGAGTGAAAGATATTGAAGACTATCGTAATTTTATGCTGACGAAGCTTACAACGCTTCAGCACATTGCAAGCACGCACAGCTCATTCATGATTTCCGAGATTAAAAATACAACGGCAATCGTATTGTAAGCTATTGAAAAAACAGAGTATCATAAACGGTCGGCTCAGATTCTTTTTTCGCTGATGAAAAAATCTACTGTTTCCGACTGTTGTATGAACTGTTCAACATAAGGCTGTAATGTTTCTGAATGTTTTACAGCCTTTTCTGTTCTATTTTATTCCTTCTTACTGATCAGCTGTGGTTATTTTATCAATGAAATAATGGAGTCTTTTGATCTCTGCTCTTCCTTTGTTCTTATCATTCAGAAAGCAGGTTGTTACAATCACCATTTTCAGATCAGGAATAACGCAGATCAGCTGTCCGCCATAGCCTGTTGCTACATAAGCCTGATGTCCGTTGGTTTTTCTTCGCCACCAGTAATATCCATATCCGTTGGCATTGGGCATTACATCCCATGAATCCAGCTTTACCTGTTCAGAAGTTGATTCCTGAATCCATTTTTGAGATACAATCTGTTTGCCGCTAAGTTTTCCGTTGTTAAGGATCATAGATCCAAATTTCAGCATATCTTCCGGTTTCATAAAAAGTTCAGATCCTGCTAAATTTCTGTTCATTGAGTCTGTATCCCATTGGGTAACATTCATTTTTAAAGGTCTAAAAAGATTTTCAGTCGCGAATTGTTTCAGATTGGTCTTTACAATTTTTGCCAAAGCAGCACCAAAAAGGTGAGATTCTCCACTGTTATAGTTGAATATAGTTCCCGGATACTCATCGAAAGGCAGATCCAGAACAAACTTTACAGGATCACCGGAAAAAAACATAGCTGTTGAAATTTTTGAATTTTCAACCCAGTCAAAACCTGCCTGCATCGTCAGCAGCTGTCTTAGTGTTACTGTATTCCTGATAGAATCATGATGAATTTTACCTTCAATATTAGAGATGTTTTTGAAACTGCTTCTTGAAACATTGTATTCCGGAAGGATTTTTAAAACCGGAGTGTTGAGATTGGGAAGAAGGTTTTTGTCCTTTGCTATTCCTGCCAGAACAGATACGATACTTTTGGTAACAGATTTTACACTGAAGGTTGTTTCTTTATTAGCTCCGTGAAAATAGTGTTCATACAAAAGCCTGCCGTTTTGGGTAACAATGAAAGAACCCAAGGATGGAATACTGTCATTGATTTCTTTGGTGAACTGGCCTTCAAATTCTTTTGGTAATTCCTTGTTAAAAGCTGCCTGTGATTTTACTTTAGGGCAGAATAGGGTAAGACATAGCATTGTCAAAACCTGCAGTACTTGCTTGGATTTCATTGTTTAAAAGAAAGGATAAATTATTAGTTGGCGAAAAAGTATACGTTAAAATCTGTCCGAAACAGAACCGTAATTCAATTTTGGACAGATTTTAGCTGATGTTTTCAATTCCTCTAAATTATGAAAAACAATGAAGTTTTAAATATGTTTTAAAGTATATTTTTTAATTTTTTTTGAATGATTTTAAGGACCTGATGTATGGCTTTTTAAGAAAGAAATTAAACCAACACTCCGTTTTTAGAAGAAATAGGATCCGGAAGATCGGTTTCTCCGCTCATCTGAAGAAGATCAATTTCAATGGTTCTGCAGATAGAAAGCATAGGAACGTCAAACATCAATCCTGCAAAAGGATTTTCAGAATAATCTCCCACCAGTTCCATAATAATGTAGATCCATCCGATAATAATACAGAACGGAATAGAAGTCCAGATTCCCCAATCGCCAAGCTTTGCAAACTCATTTACCAATCCCAGGGGAAGAAGCATGATAAAAAGAATATTGAAAACAAAGGCTGTGCTGGCAAACTGTCTTGGAGAAGGGAATTTTTTGATTCTTTCGGCCTGTCCCTGAAAATTGTAAAATTCGTTCAGACTGTTTTGCAGCTGAGTTTGGTTGAATTCTGTAATAGCACCCATATTTTTAAGCTCATTGATATCTTTTGCCTGTTGAGATACCAGGTAAGTGGCAAAGTTTTTATAATCATTTTTAAGTTCATATTCTTCCTCCGAAAGATATTTGTGCAGGAAAATAGGAGCTCTTCCGTAATCCGGAAAACCAGCTTTGATCAGTCGGTTTCTTCTCAAATTGATATTCCCGAATTTCTTTTCAGTACTGATATGTTCCCATTCTGTAGGAATCAAAAGCTGTTCACGGAAAGTATATAACCATGCAATATGGCGAAAGACAATTCTTTTTTTACGGTCTTCAAGATCAAAAGTGCCAATTCCTTCATTTTTGGTATCAAAAGCATACACCATAGAAGCAAACGAGCGGCTTGAATTCACAATTCCACCCCAGATTTTTCTTGCTTCCCAAAGTCTGTCATACGCCTGGTTATTTTTAAAACCAACAAGGAATGCTTCTGCGGTACCAATCAGTGCAACAGGAACCCAGGGAATCGTCATCCAGTGCCAGTTGAAGAAATAAAAGAAAACAGCAATCAATGTACACCAGATAGAGATTAAAATAAGATGTATACCAGCTAGATTGAGAACCTGTTTGTAATTGACGTATTTGGTTGTGATCATAAAGATGAATGTGTTTTGCGTGTAGAGACAAAATAAATACCAAACTGTGATGGGTTTTGGTTTGTCCTGCCTGTCTGGTAATGGGTAATCGGGTTTTCTTGGTTTATAATAGTCTAGGATTGAGATTGATAATCTTAAATAAATGTAGTAAAAAAAATGCATAAAAAAACCTCTAAAAAATTTAGAGGTTTTAATTTTATATAAAATTAATATTTCAGCATTTCTTCAATCTTATTGCTGAGCTTTTCAGCATTCGGAAGCATTTCTTACTTATCTAAAGATATTAGAAAGCTTGAAATAATTATCTTTGCAAAAATTTTTTAAACCATGAAAATATATAAAATTGCTTCTTTCATTTTGTTTTTGATTTTGCTAAATAATAACAATCTCATGGGGCAGAATTTGCAAGCAACAGCTAATCTATTGGAGACTAATTTTAGTGCTGATAGTAAGCCTTTCCGAATGAATTTTATCACTTCTGATAAATTGATATTCAATACAAAATTTGGAATTACGATAAAAAGTTCTGGAAACGAAAATAGTCAGTTGTTAATTAAAGTAAGTTCAGCATATAAAAATTATGTCAACGAAGATAATACATATACCTATGATGCTACCAAAGCTTTACACATTTCTGTAATTGATAATAATGCCTATTTTTTTATAAAAAAGAGCTCAAAATTAAGTTTATGGAAGACCGATGGAACAGATGCAGGAACTAAAATGATCAAAGAATTTCCTAATACTAACTTTTCATCATCAGATTTCATCATTACTTCATTTACAAAAGTCAATGGGAAGCTTATTTTTGATATTTTTCACCAGTATGGATCACCTACTAGAAATGAGCTGTGGGTTTCTGATGAAACTTCTGTGGGAACAGAGCTCGCGGATACAATAAATAATAATTTCAACAGTGGGACTAATAATTACATAAAAGTTAACAATATCCTTTATTTTACCAAGTATAATTCAGCTTCACAAATGAAGTTGTGGAAGTCTGATGGAACCACAGCTAATACTTCGCTTGTTTTTAGTGGTATACAAGATGATTTTACCATAGATGGAAAGATGGTTGATTTTAATGGTTTTATTTATTTTATAAAACGGAAGAATAATGTTTTGTCTTTATCATATTATGATTCTAATAATAATTCGGTTGTAGATGTTTTAAATCTTCCTGGTACTTTTAGTGGAAATGAGGATTTATTTTTGCAAAATAATTCTTTAGTGTTTTTCAATAATAATTCTTTATGGAAATCAGACGGGACGGGTGTAGGAACTCATATAGTTACTTCTAGCTCATATCCAAACCTTCAAAATATCAATAGTATTTACTCTTTTAAAAATAAAATTTACTTTAACTGTTATTTAGGGAATAATTTATATACAAAATTATTTTATGATGGTAATACATTGACTAAGCTAGGTGATATATTTCCTGAGCTTGAAACCGGATCTATCGTAAAAAAATCAAACTCTAATTTCGGTGAAAGTAATTATTTGATTTTTAATGCATATTCCAATAATAACAATAATAATTTGGTAGCATTTAATGGAACTTCATTAAAACCTATTCAAAATTTATTATTCGATTATGATTCTGGTTTTGAAATGGAAATTACAGATACGTCAGATAATAATTTTATTATTAATGCAGGTAATAAAAAGTATGGTCAGGAAATTTTTAAGTTTAATTTTGGCACTGGTTTTCCCAATTTATATGATAATGCGAATTCTAGTACTGGGTCTTATTTATTATCTCCACAGGAGTTTAATAATAAACTTTTTTATTTTGGAACCGATGAGTATGGTTTAGGACCAATGATTTCAGATGGTACAATTAGTGGCACATCTAGAATAAAAAGCGATGTTAACGTAGGTTTTTATGGTTGGCCCGTAATTGAATATGTTCCTAGTATACAATTGAATAATGAAATCTATTTTCCATGTTCAATAGGAGGTGCGCCTGTAGTATTATGTGCTAGTGATGGTACAAGTCTTGGTACAAGAATGGTTAAAAATATTAACCCAATTGGAAAAGATGGTTCAAATTCTTATGATCATCCATCCTTTGCTAGAGTAGGGAATACAAATAAATTTTTATTTAAAGTAAGTGAAAATGATTTCTCTTCTAAACTTTGGGTTTCCGATGGTACTGAAAATGGGACTTATAATTTAAATGCTACTCCAGGTTCAGAAAACAAATACGCTTCTATTAACAATAAATCCTATTATATAGTCTTTGATAGTACTTTAAATAAAAAAGTCTTAATGTCTACAGATGGTACTCAGAATGGTACTCAGACATTTTATAATATGGATGGAAACAAAAGTTTTTCTTCAATTTTAGGGAATACTAATAATAAGTTTTTCTTTTTAGTGAATAATCAAATAGATTATTGGACAAATAAGACAGAGCTTTGGGTTTCTGATGGATCTGTTATTGGAACATTTATGTTGAAAACTTTCAGTAATCCTCATTATTCTAATCCAGGTTTCAATAATAATATAGATGTTCTAAATGATAAATTATATTTTTTTGCTTGTGCTGAGAATGCTGCTAATTTAACACAGCATGCCCCTTATATTTCTGATGGGACAATTAATGGTACCTATAAAATTTCAAGTAATGAATTTAATAACGGAGCTTATCCTATAGCTTCACATAGTGGAAGTTTTATAACACATTGTGATAATAAAATTTATTATATGAGTACACCTAATTCTAGCGGGAATAGTATGTGGTTATATAATAATGGGCAGTTTAGTAACATATATACTGCTGTAAATAATTCTACATTTTTCCCTGATAATTATATACCTTATAATAATGTTTGTATCAATGGAAATTTGTTTTTTCTTAATAAAATGTATTCAGAAAATGAAATATGGGTTACTAATGGTAACGGAGGAGTAACACCACTTTCTATTCAGTCTAATAATATACCAGTAAACAACAAAATAATTAATTCTATCTCAAAAGTAAATAATAAAATATTTTTGAATGCTCCATTTAATGATTCAAATAACTTTAATTTCTATGGTAACGAATTATATGTAATGAATGTTGACCAAATTACATTAGGAACCCATGAAACAATTGGAATTGTAAAGGACGAAAAGGACTTGTCAGTCATTGTTTATCCTAATCCTGCTGTTTCCGAAGTTAATCTAATGTCAGTCAAATCTAATCAGATTGAAGATGTTGAAGTATATAATATGAGCGGGCTTTTAATCCTGAATAAAAAACAAGTCAATACTACTAAAGTTTCTTTGGATGTAAACAGTTTTATAAACGGAGTTTATCTCTTAAAAATTAAAACAGAAAAGGGAATAATAATCAAGAAAATAATTAAGAAATAAGATAAAAAAAACCTCTAAAAAATTTAGAGGTTTTAATTTTATATAAAATTAATATTTCAGCATTTCTTCAATCTTACTGCTGAGCTTTTCAGCATTCGGAAGCATTTCTTTTTCCAGTATCAGATTGATTGGTACAGCAGGTACATCTAGTGATCCTATAGTTTCTACCGGTGCATCCAGATATTTGAAGCAGTTTTTAGAGATACGGTGGGCAAAAGCTTCTGCAAAAGAGTTGTTAAGCTGTTCTTCAGTAAGGACGATACACTTTCCATGGGCTTTCACTCTTTCAAAAACAAGTTCTTCATCAAGAGGGATTAATGTTCTTAAATCAATTACTTCAACTCTTCCATTGAAGTTCTTGGCTGCTTCTTTAGCCCAATAAACGCCCATTCCGTAAGTAACCACTAATAAAGTTCTGCCTTTTTCAGTTTCATCTTTATCAGCTTCAATGATTACTTTACCTTTTCCAAACGGAAGAACATAGTCTTCAGCCGGTTCTATCGTTTTAGCATCTTCAGTTCCAGGAACTTTACTCCAGTATAATCCTTTGTGCTCCAGCATTACTACAGGGTTTGGATCGTAATAAGCAGCTTTTAATAAACCTTTAAAATCGGCTGCATTACTTGGATATGCTATTTTGATTCCTTTAATGTTGGCTAAAATACTTTCAACACTCCCACTGTGATAAGGACCGCCACCTCCATAAGCTCCGATTGGAACACGGATGATATTGCTTACAGGGAATTTTCCGCCACTTAAATAATTTGATTTTGAAATCTCTGTGATTAACTGGTTGATTCCCGGATAAATATAGTCTGCAAACTGAACCTCAACAATTGGTTTTAGTCCTACGGCGCTCATTCCAGCGGTAGATCCAATGATATAAGCTTCCTGAATGGCTGTATTGAAAACTCTTTTACTTCCGAATTTTTTTCCTAAAGTTACCGTTTCACGGAAAACGCCGCCAATTCTTTCTCCTACATCCTGCCCGTAAAGAAGGGCTTCAGGATGTTTCCACATCAATTCCTGGATCGCGTGGATGGCAGCATCTACCATCACAATTTTTTCTCCGTTAGCTGGCTCACGTGTTCCTGCTTCCTCAGTAATAGGAGTAGGGGCAAAAACGTGCTGCATTACAGTTTCAGGCTTTGGTTCTTCGGCATTTTTAGCTTTTTCAAAAGCTTCTTCTGCTTCAAGGCGTGCCTTTTTGGTAATTTGTTTTAAAAGATCTTCGTCAATTCCTGATTCCAGTAAATGTTTTCTAAGGATTTCTCCCGGATCTTTAGCTCTATGTTTAGTTAAATCTTCTTCGTCTCTATAGAATTCTCTTCTTACCCCTGAAGTGTGGTGTCCTATCAATACGGTTTTTGCACAAACAACTAAAGGTTTTCTTTCTGTTCTTACAAAATCCACGGCTTTCTTCATTGCTTCAAAACTTTCTACGAAATCCGTTCCGTCTACTCTCATTCTGCTTAATCCGGTAAATCCGGCTACAAAATCATAAGCATCGCAAGTTCTCGCTTCATCTTTCGTTACGGAAATTCCCCATTCATTATCCTGTACAAGGAAGATGATAGGAAGCTGGTGTAATGCTGCAAACTGTAAAGCTTCACTCACTTCACCTTCTGTAACAGAGTTGTCTCCAAGACTGCAGATGACAACAGGGTTGTTTTCGAATTCCTGCAGATTGAAATCCTGAATATATTTGATTCCCTGAGCTACTCCTGTAGTGGGAATAGTCTGCATTCCGGTTGCGGAACTCTGGTGAACAATCTTAGGTTTGTTTTCATCCCTGCTTGAAGGGTGGGAATAGTAAGATCTTCCTCCGGAAAAAGGATCATCAGCTTTAGCTAGTAATTGAAGCATTAATTGGTAAGGTTCAAAACCAATTCCTAAAAGAATACTTTCGTCTCTGTAATAAGGAGAAACCCAGTCTTCTTTCTTAAGCTGATATGCTGTTGCAAGCTGGATGGCTTCGTGACCTCTTGAAGTACTGTGAACGTATTTGCATACGTTTCTGTTTTCTTCATAAATATCAGCCATTGCCTTAGCCAGCATCATATGATTATACGCTTTGAGTAATATATCCTGAGAAACTTTTTCGTGAAGTGCATTTTCCATAGGAAGCAAATATACATAAAAAAACAAAATACTAACAACTGTTAGTATTTTGTGAAAAATCTTTGTTTATATAGGTTATTCCTTGATCACTTTTTTAGAAATAACATCTTTGTCTGTTTTTACTTCAATGATGTAAATTCCTTTTGTATAAGCAGATAAATCTACTGTTTCTTTCTCGCTATTAATAGTACCACTTTGTAATTTTTTACCTGTGAGATCATAGACGTTGAAAGTCGACTTTTTAGGTGCTTTTAGGATGTTTGTAAAATCTTTCGTAATCGTAGGGGCAATGGCAAGATTGTTAAGAGGATTTGCTGCATCCTTAGTTCCCAATACTTCCGTAAATCCTGTTACTATGACAGAGTAGTTTTGGGGGGCATTGCCTCCTGTATTATTTTTCAGTATACCTTTATTGGTAATCTCTATTTTATAAGTTCTTCCGGCAACCGGAGCATCAATTACCACCTGTTCCACGTTGTCTACAGTATTGTCTCCTTTGGTAGCCGGTGTCATAGGGTTGTTGGCATCCAGTTTCCATGGATAATAAACCGTATTGGTAGTAGTGTCTGTAATTTTTAGATCCAGATCATTGATTAGTTTGGAACTTCTGTTATTGTAAATATTGCTCCATTGATTAGTAAAGTTGGTGAACTCAGGATCTATCCATGAAATAGTAACTTTTAATGGTTCTGAACCTGATGCTTTTACTGTTTTTACATTGGCAACTCCGCTGTTCAATGTTTCATCATTAAAGATAATGCTGTTGTTGGATTTCCCTACAAGAAGTTCAGCTCCTTTTTTTGCATCAATGAATCCCCAGCCAAATTGTGGATCAGGGCCTATATTGCCTGCTTCTTTCGCTGAATGTACCATTAGGGTTTTTGCGGAAGCAGCATTTAGTAAGTTTCCGGAAAACAGTTGTTTGTTAATCTGGGTCCAAAGTCCCACAATACCAGTTACTACAGGAGCGGAATAAGAAGTACCGTCTCCTATATCTATTTTACTGCCTCCTGTGGCGTTATTGTCTGTCCATGCACTGGCAACACTTGTCCCTACTGCTGTAATATCCGGTTTGATCCCACCATCATCTCTAGGTCCTGCGCTGCTATAAACGGAATGGATAACATCTGAAGAAGCCGTATATCTGCCATCATTCGTTGTAATTCTGTCTGCAGCACCTACAACAATAATGTTTTTTCCTAAAGAACCAATTCCTATACAGTCATACCCCTGCGCGCAATTGTTTTGAGGTAATGTGTCGGTTGCAGTGAACTCAACTAAATTTCCCGAATTATCTTTATAATACTTTTTATAAGTGCTTGTATCAGCACTAGGTCCCTCACCAAATGAGTTTCCGGCAGATTTTACAATGATGTAAGAAGGGTTGTTGTATACAATCTGATCATAATCACGATCATTGGTGTGATAAGTTCCCTGAGCATCAAATGTATTGTTTGGGCTTGAAAATGCACCATTCCATACCCATGAAGGTTCGTTATTAATCAGTTGAGGATCTGCCCATCCTTGATTTGTTCCATAGGAATGATTGGAAATGTTAGGTTGAGCCGTTGTGATTTTTTGAAAAACTGTTTTTTGGGTAGTTTCGCCGTCCAGAACAGAAGTTCCAAAAGCATATGCATCTATCGTAGAGTTAGGTGCAATTCCTTTGAAATTAACCTGTCTTGTTGTACTATTCGTAAATGTTACGGTGTATGGGTAATCTTTTGCGCCTATAAAGCTGGAAACAGCGGTGGCATGATCACCATAGTTGACGGTACTGCTTTCTTTGTTCGTGATTCTATTGGGTAGATTGTTAAAAAAAACGTGACCAGCAAATACTCTGGCTACACCGGATGAGGTGCTTCCGTCAAAAACAGTAAACTTGATTCCTTCCCCATTAAAAGACCCGGTTAATCCTGTAATAGTTCCTCCCTGTAAAAAATCAGAATTGGAATTTTTAATCTGATCCATATCGTGTGCCTGGAAAAAATAAGGTCTGTTATCAGGTAAAAAGCCAGCAAGATTGGTTCTTTGCAGTTCAATCTCTTTTAAAACTTCAGGAGTTTTATTAGTGCTATATCGTTTAGATATGTAAGCGTCAAATTTTTCATTGTTCTCTGTTCTTTGTTGTTCGAATTTCCTGTTTAATTCTTCATTATTTTGAGCATTAATCAGTGAAACGAACAAAGAACTAATTAATAGTAGTTGTTTTTTCATTTTAAGTAACAGATTGTTAAAGTTATCGTAAATCAAATTTATGCTAATATTTTAATAATTAGTTAGTTTGGATGAATAAGTCTAATTTTTTAAGCTAATTTTAATTTATCTTTTTAATTGTTAAAATATTTTTTTTAAAATACCTTATTTGTTGTATTTTTTTAAATATTATTGATTGTTTATATCACCGCTATAAAGCAATATTTAGAAAAAATGGAGTAACTTTACATTCTCTTTTTTATAAAAAAGTTAGAAAATTATATGTATTTAATTTTTGACACAGAAACAACCGGTTTACCAAAAAATTTCAACGCTCCGCTTTCAGATTCGGATAACTGGCCAAGAATGGTTCAGATTGCATGGCAGGTACATGATGATGATGGGAATTTGATTGAAAATCAGGATTATATAATAAAACCTGAAGGGTATGATATTCCCTTCAACGCAGCCCGTATTCACGGAATTACAACAAAAATTGCTAATGAAGAAGGCCGTGACCTTGAAGAAATTTTAAAAGAATTTTCTGAAGTTTTAGATAGGGCAAGAGTTGTTTCCGGACACAATGTAGAATTCGACTACAATATCGTAGGAGCAGAATTTTACAGAAAAAACCTTAAAGATAATCTACAGGAAAAACCCAAAGCGGATACCATGATTTTGGGAACCGAATTCTGCCAGCTAGGTGGAGGAAGGGGTGGAAGATACAAATCTCCAAAACTTGAAGAACTTTACGAAAAACTTTATGGAAGCAAGTTTGATGAGGCTCATAATGCTGCTGCCGACGTAAATGCTACGGCCAGGGCTTTCTTTGAAATGATCAGAATTGGGGTTGTTCCGGCAGAAATATTAAAGATTTCTGAGGATCAGCTCGCCTATTTCAAGAGCCTTTATCCGGATCCGATAAAACCTTTCAATATTGTTATCAGAAGGCAGGTTGCAGATTTTCATAATAAGAAAAAGCAACAGGATTTCGGAAGTGTTGATGAAATTGATCTGGGTAAATATTTCAATTTTGACAATCACAGTGTATTCTCTACGCTTACGGCTACCTCAAGCATCAATGATTTGATTAAAAAAGCTTCTGATGAAAATTTCCCGGCTGTCGGTATGGTGGATCTTGGGAATATGATGGGCGCTTTTAAATTTGTTTCAGCAATTGAAGGGGCAAATGGTGACCGTGCAAAAAAACATAAAGAATATTTAGCAAAAAAACAGGAAGCTGAAGAAAGTGGAGAAGAATTTAATGAGGCTGAACCTGTTTCAGAGTCTTTAATTCCTGTTGTGGGTTGTGAATTTTATATTTCAGACCGTTACGAACAGAAACAGTTTACCAAAGATGATCCCGACAGAAGAACGCAGGTGGTTTTGCTGGCGAAAGATTTTGAAGGATATAAAAATTTAGCAAAACTTTCAAGTATTGGTTTCTTAAAAGGATTTTATTTTGGAGTTCCAAGGATCAGCCGTGAATTGATTGCTGAATATAAAGAAGGCTTAATTGCTCTGACTTCCGGAATTCTGGGAGATATTCCAGATGCGATCTTAAATACCGGTGAACAAAAAGGAGAGGAGCTTTTCAAATGGTGGAAAGATACTTTTGAAGATGATTTTTATGTTCAGATTCAAAATCATAAACTGCCTGAAGAAGAGCATTTGAATGATGTTTTACTGCATTTTGCGGATAAATATAATGTTAAAATTTTAGCCCAGAACGAAACTTTTTATACCAATAAAGATGATTCTAATATTCAGGATATTGTAAGCTGTATCAAGGACGGAGAAAAATTGACGACTCCTGTCGGAAAAGGCTTTGGGAAGAGAAGAGGATTAGCTACAGCAGAATATTACATCAAAAATTCTGACGAAATCAAAGAAGCTTTTTTGGCTTATCCTGATGCTTTTGATGCTTATGAAGAATTCACGGCCAAATTCAAACCTTATACCTTAAAAAGAGACGTTTTACTTCCAAAATTCGATATTCCGGAAGAATTTATTCATCCTGAAGATGATATTGATGGAGGGAAACGAGGTGAAATGGCGTATTTGACGCATTTAACATATGAAGGGGCAAAAAAAAGATATATGGATACAGGAATCACAGACGAAATCAAAGAACGGTTGGATTTTGAATTGGAGGTAGTTGCCAATACAGGATATCCTGGTTATTTCCTGATTGTACAGGATTTTTGTAATGAAGCAAGAAAAATGGGCGTTTGGGTTGGTCCCGGTCGTGGTTCTGCCGCAGGATCTGCCGTGGCATATTGTACCGGAATTACCAATGTAGACCCTATTAAATATGATTTGCTTTTTGAGAGGTTTCTGAATCCGGAAAGGGTTTCCATGCCGGATATTGATATTGACTTTGATGATGAGGGACGTGATAAAATTATCAAATGGGTAGTTGAAAAATACGGTAAAAACCAGGTAGCACAGATTATTACCTACTCTGTTTTAGGAGGGAAATCTGCAATTAAAGATGCAGGAAGAGTATTGGATGTGCCAATTCCTGATACGAATAATATTGCAAAACTAATTCCGCCAAGCCCGGGAATGAACATTGCAAAAGCATTGGCGAAATATGAAAAACTGAAGCCGGAAGAACAGATGCTTGTTGATGAAATGAGATACGTTCTGAATAGTCCGGATGATGCCCGACATGATGTACTTGCGAGTGCGAAGAAAATGGAAGGCTGTATCAGAAATACGGGTATTCATGCCTGTGGGGTCATTATTACGCCGGAAGATGTAAGTAATCTTGTACCAGTGACCATCGCTGCAAAAGATGCGGATATTCTTGTTTCACAGTTTGATAACTCTGTGGCGGAAAGTGCAGGTCTTCTGAAGATGGACTTCCTGGGGTTGAGAACTTTGACAATCATTAAAGATGCCTTGAAGCTGGTGAAAGCAAGATATGGACTGGATATTGATCCGGATCTTATTCCGCTTGATGATACCAAAACTTATCAGTTATTTAAAGAAGGTAGAACAGTAGGAATTTTCCAGTATGAAAGTCCCGGGATGCAAAAATACATGAGGGAGCTTAAGCCAACGGTTTTTGCCGACCTTATTGCCATGAACGCCTTGTATCGTCCGGGTCCGATTAAATATATTCCAAACTTCATTAACAGAAAGCATGGAATTGAAGAGATTGTTTATGACTTACCGGAAACAGAAGAATATTTAAAAGAAACCTACGGAATTACCGTTTATCAGGAGCAGGTAATGCTTTTGTCCCAGAAACTGGCCAATTTTACCAAAGGTGAAGCCGATACTTTGAGAAAAGCGATGGGTAAAAAGCAGATTGATGTTCTTAATAAAATGTACCCGAAATTCATTGAAGGTGGTAGAAAAAACAACCTGAATGAAGAAAGACTGGAGAAAATCTGGAATGACTGGAAAGCCTTTGCAGAATATGCCTTCAACAAATCTCACTCTACTTGCTACGCATTTATTGCTTACCAGACAGCCTATCTGAAAGCCAACTATCCTGCAGAATATATGGCGAGTGTAATGAGTAATAACATTAACAATACGGATTCAATTACCATGTTCATGGAGGATTGTAAAAGTATGGGAGTGGATGTATTAGGACCGGATGTGAATGAATCTCAATATAAATTCTCTGTAAATGAGAAAGGGCAGATCCGTTTTGGTTTGGGAGCAATTAAAGGGATTGGAGAAGGTCCGAGTGAAGGAATTACACGAGAAAGAGCGAACGGAAGATTCAAGAATATTTATGATTTTTTTGAAAGGATTATGCCTTCGCAAATGAATAAAAGGGTAGCGGAAAGTTTGGTTTTGGCTGGAGCTTTTGATGAATTGGATTCTTTCCACAGAGGTCAGTATTTTGATATTGATATGGCCGGAAGAACGAATCTTGAAAGATTGATCCGATATGGACAAAGCTTCCAGGAGAGTAAAAATGAGATGGAACATTCTCTTTTTGCTGATTTTGCAGAAGAAGTTCAGATTGAACAGCCGAAATTGCCGCCTTGCCCGGAATGGCCAAATATGCATAAGCTTAATAAAGAAAAAGAAACGATCGGGTTTTATCTTTCTGCACATCCACTGGATGAATTTAAATATCAATATCAGTTTATGCAGGGGCAGCTTTCTAAAAAATCTGTGTTGGAGAAGGACGAAGGAAAAGTGGTTGCTGATGAAGCTCCTATTCTGGAAAAAGATTCTACAGATGAGGTTGCAGACCTTGTAGAAATTGTTTCTGATGATATAGTTGCCGGTGAAGAGGAAGAAGTGATAGAAGAAGTTACCAAAAAAGCTGAACCGAAAGGGGTTTTTCATTTTTTGAATCTTGATGAAGTAGATGCCTATAAAGAACAGGCATTTGCAAATAAGCAGGAAGAATTATTTGAAGAGAAAAAGAAAGACTGGAAAACACTTCAGAAAGAAAGAGAAAACGGTGGCGGTGGAAAAGAGTATACCGTTGCAGGTTTGATTACGGAATATGTGGTAAAAGATGGTTTCAGAAGTGGTGAAAAGGTCGCTTTTGTTACCCTTGAAGATTATTCAGGATCATATTCATTCAGATTGGGAGACAGGGATTATATGAGGCTGAAGGAAAAGCTGGAGGTTCAGAGGTTTGTTATTTTCAAAATAAAATTTGCTCAGGTAAAGGATGGAAGAGTCTTCGTGAATGTGAATGATGTGATAGAACTTCAGGAAGCTTTCGAACGGTTTGCGAAGAGTATATCTCTGGTAATGGATGTAATGGATGTACGAGCTGAAGATCTGGACTTTTTCAGAACAGTTCTTGATAGAAACAAAGGAAATCAAAAGTTGAAATTCTTTATCAGAAATCTTGATGATGATTCCCATATCGAAGTACAGTCTATGAAACATTCAGTTGATCTGAATGGAGATTTGATTAAAGAAATCCAGCTTCTTAATAAATATGAGTTTTATTTAAACTAGGAAAAAGGATATAATAATATAAAGAGTGGCCAAAAGCCACTCTTTTTTTGTTTGTGTATTGGTGATATTGGTGAAAATTTTCAAATAGTTTTTTATGTTAAATAGAAAATTTTTCTACAGTCTATTTTAATGATATACTATTTTAAGTATTTGATTGTTAGTTATTTAATGTTTATTCAATAGATTACGAAATAAATATTTAAATTAAATAAACGTTTGATTTTATTTGATTTTAAAGGTGTTTTTGCTTGTTTATTGTCAAAATTTTATGATAATTTTTAATATTTAAAATAATATTTATACATTTATCGCCCTAACTTTTATTATTACTATTTATGAAGAAATTACTACTATTAAGTCTATTTTTAATAGCTTCCATTACCAATGCCCAGATAATGCTGGGAAGCGGAACTACCCAGGGCGGGTATGTTCCTATTGATGTCAACTACGGATACAACTATACGCAGCAGATTTTTACTAAAAGTGAAATTAACGCCAACGCTGCGGGTAATATTACCGGAATGAAGTTTTATTTGCCAAATAATGCTGATATTACAAAATCAGTAGATTGGGTCGTATATGTAGGTCATACTACTAAAACATCTTTTTCAAGTACTACAGACTGGGTTCCTGTATCTGGTCTGTCTCAGGTATTTTCGGGAACAGTAAGTGCTTCCGGAGGAGAAGTGACTGTAAACTTTATAGCACCATTTGCTTATAATAATACAGATAATTTATTAGTTGTTGTTGATGAGAATACCGCAGACTACACCGCAACTTCAAACAAATTCTATACTTTTACAGGGGCTTCCAATTCAACTTTGTATTATAGAAGTGATGCAACAAATCCGGATCCGGCTTCACCGCCTACAGGATCAAGAACAGCAACGAAATCTATTGCAAGTCTGCTAGGGCTTACTCCGGGAGTGCCGGCTTGTCCTGCTGTTTCTGCTCCTGCGGCTGCAGCAACAGGGGTTTCTGTGTTGCCTAGCATTAGCTGGGCTTTAGCGGCTTCTGCTACATCATATAAAATCAGTATCGGGACAACGCCCGGGGCTACCAATGTGATGAATATGCAGGATGTAGGGAATGTAACTTCTTATACTCTAACAAATTCTTTGAGTTTCGATACTCAATATTATTATACAGTATATGCTGCCAATTCTACGGGAGTTTCTGCTGCATGTACAGAAAGATCTTTTACCACAATGGCTACCTTGGGATGTCCGTCTGTGAGTGCGCCTACAGCTGCTCAGGTTGGTTTACCTGTGTTAACTACTTTCTCTTGGCCTGCAGTAAGCGGAGCACTGGGATACAACTTAAGTATCGGAACATCTGCAGGTTCATCCAATGTTTTGAGTAATTTTAATATGGGTAACGTTACTGCTTATACTCTTACTCCTGCACAGCAGTTGAACCCTACAACGCAGTATTATTATACGATTACAGCCTATAACGGTGGTGTTGTATCAACAGGATGTACTGAAAGAAATTTCACGACTACTGTAGTACCTCCGGCGAATGATAATTGTTCGGATGCTGTAAATTTAACAGTAAATCCTTCTTTGACTTGTACTGCTACAACTCCTGGTAATACATTGGGAGCTACAGAATCTATGGCTGCAGGTGCTTGTAACGGAACTCCAAATGATGATGTTTGGTATAAGTTTACTGCAACAGCGGCAAGTCATGTTGTAGCAATTTCTAATGTAGTTTCTACGGGAACTACAACAGGGGTTTCAGATATGTATTTCCAGGTATTATCAGGAAGCTGTGGTACTATGACAAGTATGCTGTGTTCTGATCCTGATACGAATATCGTTACCGGTCTTACTCCAGGTCAGACTTATTATATCAGAGTATACACTTATTCATCTACTGTTACTGCGAATGCAAGTTTTAATATTTGTGTAAGTACACCACCGGCACCGCCAGCTAATGATGACTGTGCAAACGCCGTGGCTATTACTATTAACCCTGATATGAGTTGTGCTAGTATTACAGCAGGGACAACATTGGGAGGAACAAGTTCAGGAGTTGCTCTTGGTTCTTGTTCAGGAACAGCTGATGATGATGTTTGGTATAAATTTACTGCAACGTCAACAGGTCATACTTTCCAGCTGAAAAATATAGTTTCTGTAGGAAATGTTTCTACAACATCTTTGTATGCTCAGGTATTCAGTGGTGCTTGCGGAGCTTTGGTAAGTACTGCATGTATCAGCTCAAATACAACCTTTACAAACTTAACCGGTCTTACTGCAGGTCAGACTTATTATGTAAGAGTATATACTTATGATGCTAATTCAGGGGCGAGCTTCTATGCTAACTCTTTTGATATCTGTATGGGAACACTTCCTGCAGCTCCTGCTAACGATGAGTGTTCAGCTGCTGTTTCTTTATCTGTGAGCCCAACATTGACATGTGCTTCACCAGTATCTGGGACAACTTTAAGTGCTACTAATTCAGGATTGGCAGTAAGTCCATGTACAGGAACTGCTGATGATGATGTTTGGTATAAATTTACAGCTACAGGTACTGACCATGTAGTATTGCTTTCAAACGTTGCTGCGGTTGGAACTTCTACATCTACGAGTGTATATACTCAGGTTTTCAGTGGAGCTTGTGGTACTTTGACAAGTATTAAATGTGGTACTGCAGTGAATACACCACTTACTGGTCTTACTGCGGGACAGACCTACTATGTAAGAGTTTATAATTCTAATACAAATGGTAGTACATTATATGCTAACAGCTTCAATATTTGTATTGGTACACCGCCACCGCCACCTGCAAATGATGATTGTGCAAATGCTGCATCTCTATCTGTGAGCAGCACAGATGCTTTCCTGAATGCTGTGAATGGTTCTACTGTGAGTGCTACTCAGAGTTCAGGAGTTACAGCACCTACATGTAGTGCATCCGGTACTAATGATGATGTTTGGTATTCATTTACTGCAACAGGTGCTACACACCTTGTACATGTTTTATATACTGATAATGCAACAAGTACACAGATATATTCTGGAACATGTGGAGCTTTAACAGCTATGACTTGTTTTGATGGTGCTTATGGGAATTCCAGTATATTATTACAAAACCTTGTAGCAGGACAAATGTATTATGTTAGAGTATACTCTTCTACAAGTACTTCAACTACAACATCTAATTTCCAGATTGCTGTAACCACTCCTTCGTCAGTAACTAATGATACTTGTGATACGGCTATTGCTCTGGCTTGTAATGGTACGGCTCAGGGTGTTAATGCTCTTGCCGGGGATGAAACACTTCCTGCTTCAACATGTGGTAGTTCCGGAAGTACGGCATCTTATAAAGGTGTTTGGTACACCGTGAAAGCTACTGAAAACGGTCCTATTACTATTGATGCTTGCGGTACGCAATATGACGCTTATTTAAGAGTATATACAGGTACTTGTGGTTCACTTACTTGTTTCAGTAACAGCTCAGGGGTAGGATATGCTGATGCCGGTTGTACAGTTAGTCTTTATAATGCTCCGACATTAACATTTACGGGAGTTGCAGGGACTACTTATTATGTATTACTTACAGGATATGCTGCAACCAGAGTTGGTAATTATAGTATTTCTGTTACACAAGGATGTTCAGGGCTTGCAACAGCTGAAGTTGAAAAGAAAAACAGCGAAATTAAGGCTTACCCTAATCCATTTGCAGACGTTCTGAATATTTCAGATGCTTCTAAAGTAAAATCTGCTTCTGTAGTTGATGCTTCTGGAAGAATAATGAAGACTATTGACAATCCTTCTTCTACGCTTCAATTGGGAGATCTGAAACAAGGAATGTATTTAGTAGTATTGAATATGAAAGACGGATCTAAACAGACAATTAAGGCAATTAAGAGATAAATAATTTCTTAAAAAATAAGAGAAAGAGGCTGCTCAATTTGAGCAGCCTCTCTTTTTATAAGTGGAATTATCTTTTGTAAAAGGAAAAGTTAAATTCATTGTGATATAATTAAAAAAATATTTTTTTTATTACTGATTTTCACTAGATTTGAGTTATAAATACTATTTTATATGAAAAACATTTTACTCGTTGGTTTCTTAATGACTGGCATTTTATCCTCCGCACAGACTTACTGTACGCCTGCGTTTGCAAGTGGGTGCAGCGGAGGTGATGTGATAGATTCCTTTGCAATTCCGGGTGCAGGATTTGATCATCCTAATACAGGTTGCTCTACTGATGCATATGGAGATTATACTTCCATGACGATCAACCTTAGTGCAGGTTTGAGTTATGACTTTAGCGTGAAACATGACTATAGTGATCAGAATGTACGTATTTGGATAGATTTTAATAACGACGGAACTTTTGATGATGCAGCTCCGGAGCTTGTAGCTTCTGCGAGCAGTACTTTTGTAGGAGGAAACAATATTACCTCAGGGCTTATTGAAATTCCTTCTACCGTTACTCCTGGTACTTACAGAATGAGAGTAGGAGACCGATTCTCTAGTGATCCCATTCCTTGTAATACAGATGGGTATGGAGAAGCTCATGATTATACAGTAGTAATTGGTGCAGTCCCGACTTGTTTTGCACCGTCTGCTTTAACGGTAACTGCGGTAACTTCAAATTCAGCTCAGGTTGGATGGACGGCTCCGGCTTCTGCTCCAGGCAGCGGTTATGAATATTACTACTCAACTTCCAGTACATATCCTACGGCTGCTGCTGTAGCTTCCGGAACTAGTACTGGTTTAACGGCTGGTCTGTCTACACTAGCTCCGGCTACTGTTTATCACGTGTGGGCACGTTCTGTATGCAGTACTTCAAATAAGAGTGCATGGTCTCAAATGGCAACATTTATGACAGCTTGCGTTTCTGTAGGAGTGCCATATGCATTGGATTTCGAAAGTATAACTCCGCCAGATCTTCCGAACTGTACCTCAGTAGTAAATGACGGTTCAGGAAATATGTGGGTGACAGGTGATTTGGATGCTCAAGGATTTACGGGAAATGTTCTTCAATATTCTTATGACTATGCCAATAATGCAGATACCTGGTTTTTTACCAATGGAATCAACCTTACCGCGGGAGTTAGCTACAGAATTAAATATAAATATGCAAATGCAGAAGGAACTGTATATGCTGAAAAGTTAAAAATTGCCTACGGAACTTCAGCTACAGGTGCGGGTATGACCAATACATTAGCTGATCACTCGAATATTGTTACCAGTACAGCAACCAGTGCTTTTGCGAATTTCACACCAACTGCCACAGGAGTGTATTATTTTGGGTTTCAGGCATATTCTGATGCTAATATGAATCAATTATATGTGGATGATATTAATATAGATGTGGCACCAGCTTGTAGTGAGCCAAATGCATTAGTGATGTCTAATATTACTGCCGGAGGAGCTACGGTGTCCTGGACGGCTGCCACTCCTGTACCGGCAAGCGGATATGATATTTATTACAGCACAACCAATACAGCACCTACAGCTGCAACTACACCTAATTTTACGGGAGTTACAGCAACTACTTATAATATTCCAGGTTTAGCTCCTTCTACTGTTTATTATGTATGGGTGAGATCTGCGTGTAGTGCAACCAGTACAAGTGTATGGAGTGATTCTGTTACATTTACGACATTGTGCTCAAGTGCGAACCTTCCTTATACTTTAGATTTTGAAAATGTTACTGTTCCTGAGCTTCCAGGCTGTACAATGAATGTTAACGCGGGAGCTGGGAATAACTGGGAAACTTCAGATCCGCCTTCTGATAGCCAGGGGTTTGCTACCAATGTATTAAGATACCATTATAACTCCTCCAGCCCTGGCAACGCATGGTTCTTTACTCAAGGACTGAACCTGACAGCAGGAACACAATATACCATTAGCTATAAGTATGGAAATAACTCATCTACCTATGCTGAAAAACTAAAAGTAGCTTACGGAACTTCACCAGTTGCATCAGCAATGACTAATTCAGTGGCAGATTATCCTGCAATCAATGATGAAATGGCTCATACAGAATCTATAACATTTACAGTTCCTGTAACCGGAGTGTATTACTTTGGATTTAATGCCTATTCAGATCCAGACCAGTTTAATCTGTATGTAGATGATATCAACATTAGTAATGCAAATCTGGCAACATCTGAAGTTTCTGCAGCGAAAAACGGCATCAAAGTATATCCTAATCCATTTACGGATATGTTGAATATCTCTGATGTGAAAAACGTGAAAAATGTATCAGTAACAGATGTTACAGGAAGATTAGTGAAAACTATTCCAAACCCTGAATCTACAATACATTTAAGAGATTTAATGCAAGGTGTTTACTTAGTGACTTTAGAAATGAAAGACGGATCTAAGCAGACCATCAAAGCCATTAAAAAATAATTTATCATTTAAATAAAAAGGAAGGGACGGGTCATTGATGATCCGTCCTTTTTATGAAGCAGATATTTACTTTGAAAATCAATGGGTCAAAAGAAAGATGAGCGAAATACTTCACTCATCTTTCTTATTTTGCTGTATGATTAGTATATAATATAAATCATTACTTATTACTCATTATTTATTACTCATTATTTATTTGGTACCGGCTGTATCTCTCCCTTGTTCAGAAGGTCAAAAACAGTAGGGAAGAACATTACTAATATAAAGTAGACGATGATCATCAGCACCACCAGTGCAAAAAGAATGATCACTAAACTGCTCGGTTTGTTTTTCTTTTTTGGTTCCATGATTTTGTGGTATTTGGTGAATAAATTTTACTTATACCCAATATCAAGCTAATTTCTTGCCACATTGCTTACAATATCTTGCATCATCATCAATATCTTCGTTTCCACAACGTTCACATACCATTTCCAGGTTTTGTCTTTTGTTTCTCATTTCTGCTGTTACAATACCTGTAGGAACTGCAATAATAGAGTAACCGGCCAGCATTAGAACGACCGCAAAAAACTTCCCTAAAGGTGTTATAGGAGATACATCACCATACCCAACAGTCGTTACAGTAACAACTGCCCAATAAATAGACTGTGGTATCGTTTCAAATCCCTGTCGTCCGCCTTCCACCATAAACATCAGTGATCCTACAATAACTGAGAATATAATCAGGAAGAGAAGGAAGATGTAAATCTTTCTAGAACTGTTTTTCAGAGCCCTTACAATAAGATAGCCGTCATTCATAAAATCCAGCAAATTGAAAATCCTGAAGATTCTCAACATTCTCAGCATCCTGAAAATCAGGAAATACTTCGTGATAGGAAAGAAAAAACTGAGGAAGAAAGGAACCAGAGCGAGAAAATCTATAATTCCGAAAAAACTGAAAATATAGCTTCGTTTATTCTTTACCACTGCAATACGCATAGAATACTCAAGAGTGAAGAAAATGGAAATCACCCACTCCAGGACCAGGAAGGTGTAATGAAACCTTTTATCAAGCTGAGGTATACTTTCCATCATAATAATGGCAGTGCTGGCAAGAATTAAAGATAATAAGATGATATCGAACAGTTTTCCGAGCTTCGTATCGGAGCGATAAATGATCCGGTAAAGGAATCTTTTCCAAAGATTGTCTTCAGGAACAAGATTATGTTCTCTTTCCATTGGTATAGGTTATTTCACAGCGAAGTTAGTAATTTCTATAGAGTATAGGGTAAAGATAGGATTGTTAAAAGAATCTTGCAAATGTTAATGCAATTTTCATCATCAAAAAGTGAATTATCACAAGTTAATTTAATGGTTTTCAATACTTTACAATAAGTAAAATACGAATAAAAAATGACATATAAAAATTTATTTTTTAACATAATATTAGTTCAAGTTTGTAATTTTATCCAACAAAAGCTTTATATCATGAGAAAAATTTTAACCTTGTTTATTCTGTTTTTCATAAGCAGTTTTGTACATGCTCAGGTTGGGATTAATACTTCAACACCCAATGGTGCTGCAGTACTGGATATAGTCTCCAACCAGAAAGGGATTCTCATTCCTCGGCTTACAGATACTGACCGGGATACATACCTGGCAGATAATAATGTTTCCACAATACCACCTGCAGGTGTTGTGAATGCTAACCTTACTGCAGGAACACTTATTTTTAATACGACAACGAATAACTTCCAGTATTGGGATGGTACCCTCTGGAGACAGCTTTTTGTTCCCACATCTTCTCAGGCTGGTAACGACGGTGTCGTAAAAATAAATTCTGGAAACGCAAATGTAAAACCTTCACTCAGTCTAAGTGCAGCAGGAAGCGGCTACGGTCCAAGGCAGCAGATACTCTATGCCACCCCATTGGTCTTTGCAGCAAGCCCTACTACAAGCTGGCCGGAAACCACAGTTCCATTTCCGGGAGTTACCTCTAATATTTATATTTCAGCTACTGGTAAATGGAGAGAAAACGAAATTAACGGACAAGTCCATGTCTGGAGAGCCATCGCTACTATTACTCCAGGGTCCAATTCCTCAGGATCAGTAAAGGCTACTTTTAAAAACCCTGATTCCGGTTTTGAAATTAACTCTATTCAATTAGTTCCAAGTGGTTCAAGTGGAACAGGTAACATTCTTACATTCTATTTCTATACCATTGCCGATCCTGCGAGTCTTGATCCGGGAAAAGGGTATCAGCTTTTTATGGAAGCCGATATAAGCTGTAGTGTAGTAATGGAATCCTTTACAAGAGTATCGCTTTTCAAAGATTAACAGTCTATTTTTTTAATATCAAATTCAAACCGGCCGATGAAAGCCGGTTTTTTTATTGGAGCAGAAATATTCTTTAAAATTTTAGTAAAATTAATATCTTCGCTGTAACCGTAAAAATATAAATAAATGAAGCTAAAAACTGTAATTGCAAAGATTGAAGAGGAAATAAGTATCAGACAGGCAGAAGATTTTGATAATGTAGGTCTGTTGTGCGGTGTTTATGACCGTGACGTATCTGGGATTCTGGTATGTCATGATGCTCTGGAAAATGTGGTAGACGAGGCTATTGAGAGAAACTGCAATCTGATTGTATGCTTTCACCCCATTATATTTTCTGGACTCAAATCTTTAACAGGGAAAAACTATGTAGAAAGAGCGGTTTTAAAGGCTATTGAAAATAAAGTGGCTATCTATGCCATTCATACAGCATTTGATAATGATTTCTTTGGGGTCAATTATGGAATATGCAGCCAGTTAGGATTAAAGAATATGAAGATTCTTCAGCCAAAAGAAAACAATTTAAAACAACTGACGGTTTTTGTTCCGAAAGAATTTTCTGAAAAGGTAAAAGAAGCTATGTTTTCAGCGGGAGCGGGAAATATTGGTTTCTATGACGAATGCAGTTTTACAGTGAATGGAAACGGAACGTTCAGACCAGTGGAAGGTTCAAATCCGTTTTCCGGGCAGCAGGGTATTCGCGAAAATGCAGATGAAGATATGATCTCTGTGATTTTTGAAGGCTTTAAACAAGGTCAGATTGTGGGAGCGATGAAAGCGGCACACCCTTACGAAGAAGTCGCTCATCAGATATACAGCCTTGATAATAAAAACCATCATGCAGGATTGGGAATGTACGGAGATCTGGAAGAGGAAATGGATGAAAAGGAATTTCTTGGGTTTGTAAAAGAAAAGTTTGGCCTTGAAGTGATCAAACATTCCTCTTTCAACAACAAAAAAATCAAAAGAGTAGGGGTTTTGGGTGGTTCCGGAGCCAGCGGAATACGATCTGCAGCTGCCAGGAAATGTGATGCTTACCTTACCGGAGATCTTAAATACCACGACTATTTTTTGGCAGAGTCTAAAATGCTGATTTGTGATATAGGGCATTATGAATCAGAACAATTTGTTAGTCAACAATTATTTGAAATTTTGTCACAAAAATTTAGTACATTTGCAATTTCAAAATCTATTGAAAAAACAAACCCAGTAAATTATTTCATTTAAATATGGCAAAAACCAACGATATTTCAGTTGAAGAAAAATTAAGAGCTTTATACGATTTACAGATCATTGATTCAAGATTGGATGAAATCCGAAATACTAGAGGAGAATTGCCAATTGAAGTTGAAGATCTTGAAATCGAGATTGAAGGTCTTGAAAAAAGAGCTGAAAAATTTCATGCTGATATCAAAGAACAGGACGATCAGATCAAAACAAAGCATGAAGTTATTAACCATGCTAAAACTTTAATTGATAAATACAAATCTCAGCAGGATAATGTAAGAAACAATAAAGAGTTTGAAGCATTAGGGAAAGAAATGGAATTCCAGGATCTGGAAATTCAGCTTGCTGAAAAAAGAATTAAAGAATTCGGAGTTAAAATTGCTCACAAAAACGAAACTTTAAGTGAACTGAATACGAAGATCGACGATTTGAAAAGCCACTTGAAATTCAAGAAAGAAGAATTAGAAGGTCTTATCTCTGAAACTCAGAAAGAAGAAGAATATCTTTTAGAGCAATCTAAAGAATATGCAGGTAAAATTGATGAGAGATTATTAGCTTCTTACAACAGAATCAGAACAAACTCTATCAACGGTCTTGCAGTAGTAGGATTAGAAAGAGGAGCTCCAAAAGGATCTTTCTTTACAATCCCGCCTCAGAAGCAGATGGAAATTGCTCAGAGAAAGAAAATTATTATTGATGAGCATTCAGGGAAAATCCTTGTTGATGACGAGTTGGTAATGGAAGAAAACGAAAGAATGAAATCTGTAATTAAGTTCTAATTATTGATTTTAAATTATACAAAAGCTGTTTCATTTCTGAAACAGCTTTTTTTGTGTTTATTGTTATAAAGCCTGTTTAGTTTTTTGCGGTGTCCTTGTCATTCCGTAGGAATCTATATCATGTTAAAAGAATGTGTAGAGATTCCTACGGAATGACAATTCTAACTCTAATAAAAAGAGTTCTAATGAGACAATCAATAGAAAAGGTCTTTAGCCCGTTTAATCAAAAACAAATCTTCATTATTGGCTTTAGCTAAAACATAAAAAAACCGCCTCAAATGAAGCGGTTGATATTATTTATTCCTGATGATCATACATCTTATTATACAAAGCAATAAATTTCTCTTTTACCGCTTTTCTTTTCAGTTTTAATGTTGGAGTAAGCAATCCGCTTTCAATGCTCCAAACTTCAGGAGTAAGCTCAATCTTTTTGATTTTCTCCCAGTTTCCAAGATGTTCGTTGATGCCTTCTATTTCTTTTTCAATTCTTTGCTTCAGCTCAGCGCTTTTTGCAATTTCTTCCGGCGTTGAACCTAAATTCAGATTATTTCTCATCGCCCAGCTTTTTGCAAATTCAAAATCAGGCTGTACCAAAGCACACGGCATTTTTTCACCATCACCTACTACCATGATCTGTTCTATAAATTTAGAAGCTTTTGCTAAATTTTCAATCGTCTGAGGAGCAATATATTTTCCACCGGATGTCTTGAACATTTCTTTCTTACGGTCAGTGATCTGTAAAAATCCATCACTGTCGATATGTCCGATATCTCCAGTCTTGAAAAATCCATCAGCCGTGAAAGCTTCTTTAGTCATCTCTTCATTTTGGAAATACCCTTTGAAAACTGATGGGCCTTTTACCGTAATTTCACCATCTTCCTGAATCTTTACTTTTAAATTATCCAACGGAATTCCTACCGTTCCCACTTTCATTTTCTCAAAGCTGTTGACGGAAATTACCGGGGAAGTTTCTGTTAAACCATAACCTTCCAAAATTGGAATTCCTGCATTTTGGAACATTAAGTTAAGTCTTGTAGACAATGCTGCAGATCCTGAAACCAATGTTACGATTTCACCGCCTAAACCTTCTCTCCATTTAGAAAATACCAGTTTATCAGCAATAATTTCCTGAAGTCCGGATGGTTTTGAGATTACTTTCTTTTTGCTGATCAGGTTCAATGCCCAGAAGAATATTTTTGATTTCAATCCTCCAGCAGAAGATCCTGTATTATAGATTTTATCATATACCTTTTCTACCAGTCTTGGAACTACGGTCATATAATGAGGCTTCACTTCTTTTACGTTTTCCCCCATTTTCTCGATGCTTTCAGCAAAATAAAGAGAAAAACCGTTGTATTGATAAAGATAGAACAGCATTCTTTCAAAGATATGACAGATAGGAAGGAAGCTTAATGCTCTTGTTTCCTTATAATCGAAACTTCTTTTCTTTGGAATTCGTGGAATAGCTCCCAATACATTTGATACAATATTGTTATGGGTAAGCATTACTCCCTTAGGTCTTCCGGTAGTTCCGGATGTATAGATAATAGTGGCAAGATCTTCCGTATTGATAGCATTGGAAAGATCATCTACCTCAATTTGTGTAGATTCATCTTTACCCAAATCCAGGATTTCTCTCCAGTTGGCAGCACCGCTGATGTTGTCAAAAGTAAATATTCCCTGTAGAGTTGGGATGTTATGTTTCACTTTCATTACCTTAGTCAGCAGCTCCTTATCAGAAACAAAGCAGTACTGAATTTCAGCATTGTTGAAGATAAATTCGTAATCTTCAGGTGAAATACTTGGATAAACAGGTACAGAAACAACTCCGATCTGAGAAAGCCCGAAGTCCATAATCGCCCATTCAGTACGGGAATTGGTAGTAATCAAAGCGATCTTATCACCCGGTTTTATGCCCAGCTTCAGTAACCCTCTGGATATCTTATTTCCCTCATTAATAAACTCCTGCGTAGAAGTTTTTTTCCACTCACCCTGATACTTCGTTACAAACATATCCGTTTTAGGATATTTTTCTAAAGCGTAGTGCGGAATATCGAATAATCTCTTGATCGTCATGATTTTTTAAATAAATTATAAAGAAATTTAAATATAAGCATTTTTTTTAATTGAAAACGTATGAATGTAATAATTAGGAATTAGTTAAATGCTTGCCATAATATATTGAATCAAAAAGGGGATCAGTGGCTTTTAAAGGGTGGTTGCAGCAGTTTATTACGAATGAAGTATATCTTACCCTGGTATTTTATTTTTCCTCTGGAATTGAATGGTATTCCCATTTGATAAACCTTCATGTCATTTACCGCTATTTCGAACCTTAAAACCTCTTTCAAAGCTCTTTTTTTGTGCGTTTTGTCTGCTTTTAATTTATTTTTTCAGATTTGCTTAAAAAGTGTAAATTTACGGCTATCTAATTATTTTTTTTATGGACTTTAATTTATCGGAAGAACAGCTGATGATTCAGCAGGCAGCAAGAGATTTTGCACAAAACGAACTATTACCTGGAGTGATTGAAAGAGACCGTGACCAGAAATTCCCTGCAGAACAGGTGAAAAAAATGGGAGAAATGGGTCTTTTAGGAATGATGGTAGATCCACAATACGGAGGAGCAGGTATGGACAGCGTTTCTTACGTGCTGGCAATGGAGGAGATTGCAAAAATAGATGCTTCTGCAGCTGTTGTAATGTCTGTAAACAATTCATTGGTTTGTGCCGGTCTTGAAAAATTTGCTTCTGAAGAACAGAAAGTAAAATATCTTACTCCACTGGCAAGCGGACAGGTAATCGGAGCTTTTGCATTATCTGAGCCTGAAGCTGGTTCTGATGCTACTTCTCAGAAAACAACTGCTGAAGACAAAGGAGATTACTATCTTTTAAATGGAATCAAAAACTGGATCACCAATGGTGGAACAGCTTCTTATTATATCGTAATTGCTCAGACAGACCCTGAGAAAAAACACAAAGGGATCAATGCTTTCATCGTAGAAAGAGGATGGGAAGGATTTGAAATCGGACTGAAAGAAGACAAATTAGGAATCAGAGGAAGTGATACACACTCTTTGATCTTTAATAATGTAAAAATTCCAAAAGAAAACAGAATTGGTGAAGACGGATTCGGGTTCAATTTTGCAATGGCAGTATTGAACGGAGGAAGAATCGGTATTGCTTCTCAGGCTTTAGGTATTGCTTCAGGTGCTTACGAACTGGCATTAAAATATGCTAAAACAAGAAAAGCTTTCAAAACTGAGATCATCAATCACCAGGCTATCGCATTCAAATTAGCTGATATGGCTACACAGATCACGGCAGCAAGAATGCTGTGTTTCAAAGCGGCATGTGAAAAAGATGCTGGAAAAGATATTTCTGAAAGTGGAGCTATGGCAAAATTATACTCTTCTCAGGTGGCAATGGACACTACTATTGAAGCAGTACAGATCCACGGTGGATACGGATACGTGAAAGAATATCACGTAGAAAGATTAATGAGAGATGCAAAAATCACTCAGATCTACGAAGGAACTTCTGAAATTCAGAAAATCGTGATCTCAAGAAGCATCGCAAAATAACATTTTATAAAACACACTACCTATGAAAAAATCTTTGTGGATCACACTCGGTGTTGTACTGCTGTTACTGGGCGTATTTGTCTGGTATAAGTACTATTTTGTTTTCGGAGAAGGAGTGAAATCCGGATACCTGAACTATGCCATGAAAAAAGGTTATGTCTTCAAAACCTATGAAGGTAAACTGATTCAGGAAGGCTTCGGGAGAGGAAAAACAGGAACAATTACAAGCTATGAGTTTGAATTTTCTGTAGATGACCCTGAGATTTTCAAACAATTGGAAACCAACAGCGGAAAAACCTTTGACCTGCATTACAAAGAATACAACGGTGCTCTCCCATGGAGAGGAAATACAAAGTTTGTCGTAGACAAAATAGTGAATATGAAATAAAACAAATAAGGCTCTCAATCTGAGGGCCTTATTTTACACCAAATCACAAAATATTAATATATGAAATAAAAATTTCCAGGTTTGTTGTGAATCCTATATAATAACGAAGATTCATTACTTTTAATTACACTTAAAGTTAAGAGGAATTTTTTTAATAAACAAGCTGTTTTTATTAATGTTATAAAATTAAGTATAAGAATTTATCTAGCCCTCTAAACCTCATTAAAAAAATATTAAAAATCCACCCTTAGGATGGATTTTAAATCTAGTGAGAATCGTTATCAGGAACGTTTTTGTTCTTCTTTTTGTAAAAATAATACCCAATACCGGCAATAAGGAATAAAGGCCACAACGGAAGAATAAACAGGAAAATAGAAGTGATCACTCCCCAGCCTGATTCAATGGCTGCCAATGATTTTCCACCAAAAGTTTTAGGTTCTTTTTCTGTTTTAGTCTTATCACTGATATTTACATTGATTGTACAGATCGTATTGTCTGCGTAATTACGCCCTGAAACCTGAATATCTTTAGTATCAATATCTCCAACATTACTGTTGATAGCATCCATTAAACCATCAAAATGCTGGATAGGAACTTTGATATCAATGCTGTATATTTTTTGATCCTCTCCATAGCGGCTGGCAGATTCTACATAAGAAAGATTTTCACTTTTGATGTAGCCGTTATTTTTATTAGCTTCTTCTCTGATGATTTCCTTCACCGTTTCTGCATTGTCTGCTTTTATTGAAAGATATCCTGATTTTACCATTTTATCTTTTGGCATATTCAGTTCATAACTGTCGTTTTTAGGCTTGTCTTTATAAATGATTTTGGTTTCTTTAATAATCTTTGTAGCTGGAGCTTTTACTGCAATTTTTTCAGATTTTTTTTCAGCAGAATCTTTTTTCTCTATTTTGGATTCCAGTTTTGTAGTGGCAATTTTCTCAGATAAAGAATCTACCATTTTTGAGGTGTTTTCTATTTTTTGCTGAATGTCGCTTTTAGTATTTTCAAAATCTTTTATTTTAATACTGGCAGAATCCATGATTTGATTGGCAGTTTTACTGGCATTGTCAATGGTTTCTGTAGCAGCACTAGCAGTACTGTCGGCCGCATTGATAGCTTCATGGATATTGCCTTGTGCAATTTCTCCTTTTTTACACATAATGAAAGTGCTTGATACAGCAACGAGTAATATGAACTTTTTCATAACATTAATTTTTTTGATGAAGTAAAATTAGGAGGGAAGTTCTTGTAAAGATTGTAAATAGAATGTATTGTGCTGGTAAAATGATAACTGGTGTATTTTCAGTGTTTTGTATTTGTTTTACAAAAGATTTACAAAGAGATTCCAGGCTTTGATGGTATAAGAATAAGATTTATACGCTCTAAAGAAGCATTTAATAATGGTACTTTATTACTTGTGGATTAGATTCCTACGGAATGACAAACAGAACGCTGAATTTATCCGTACAACTTATCATTCTGTAGAATCTACTATCGTTTAAATTATACTAAAGAATTACTGTATAATTAAAGCATAAAAAATCCGCAGAAATTTCTGCGGATCTATATCGTAAACAATTTCGCCTTTTCGCGATTTTGTCTGCTTATTTAAGATTAATTTTCTCTGAACTCACTAATGAAATGAAGTTTCACATTCGGGAATTTCTCCTGTGTCATATGAATTGTGAAAGAAGAGTCAGCAAGGAATACCAGTTGGTTGTATTTATCTCTCGCTAGGAATCTCTGTTTTAATCTTGCAAATTCTTTGAACTCTTCAGATTTTTCGTCAGCTTCTACCCAGCATGCTTTGTGCATGGATAGAGGTTCATACGTACATTTTGCACCATATTCGTGTTCCAGACGGTACTGGATAACCTCATACTGAAGTGCTCCCACTGTTCCGATAATTTTTCTGTTATTCATTTCAAGGGTAAATAACTGTGCAACCCCTTCATCCATCAGCTGATCAATACCTTTTGCCAATTGCTTAGCTTTTAAAGGATCGTTGTTGTTGATATAACGGAAATGTTCAGGAGAGAAGCTAGGAATACCTTTGAAGCTCAATTTTTCTCCACCAGTCAGTGTGTCTCCGATTCTGAAACTTCCGGTATCATGTAAACCAACAATGTCACCAGGGAAACTTTCTTCCACCACTTCTTTTTTATCAGCAAAGAATGCGTTGGGAGAAGAGAACTTCATTTTTTTACCTTCTCTTACCAATAAGTAATTTTCGTTTCTTTTGAAAGTTCCTGAAACAATCTTTACGAAAGCAAGTCTGTCTCTGTGTTTAGGATCCATATTCGCATGGATTTTGAAAACGAATCCAGTGAAAGTTTCTTCTTCAGGTTTTACCAGACGGGTCTCACTTTCTTTAGGCTGTGGCATTGGAGCAATATCAATGAAAGCATTCAATAATTCGCGTACCCCAAAGTTATTTAAAGCAGAACCGAAGAATACAGGCTGAAGATCACCATTCATATAATCTTCACGGTTAAATTCAGGGTAAACAGATTGAATAAGATCAAGCTCTTCTCTTAAAGTTTTTGCCGCTTTTTCACCAATAACATCATCAATAGAAGTGTCATTAATGTCATCAAACTTAATAGAATCCCCAACTTTCTGTTTTTTCTCTTCCAGGAATAGCTGAATGTTGTCTTCCCAGATATTATAAATTCCCTGGAAGTCACTTCCCATACCAATTGGTAATGAAAGCGGGCAAACTGTTAATCCTAATTTTTGTTCTACTTCGTCCAGCAGGTCGAAAGCATCTTTACCCTCACGGTCAAGTTTATTGATGAAAACCAACATAGGAATGTTTCTCATTCTGCAAACCTTAACCAGTTTCTCAGTTTGTTCCTCAACCCCTTTTGCAACGTCAATTACAACGATTACAGAATCTACAGCAGTTAATGTTCTGTAAGTATCTTCAGCAAAGTCTTTGTGACCCGGAGTATCTAGAATGTTGATTTTATGGTCTCTATATTCAAATGCCAATACAGAAGTTGCTACAGAGATTCCTCTCTGTCTTTCGATTTCCATAAAGTCGGAGGTAGCTCCTTTTTTTATTTTGTTGGATTTTACCGCACCCGCTTCCTGAATAGCACCCCCGAAAAGAAGTAACTTTTCCGTAAGAGTAGTTTTTCCGGCATCCGGGTGGGAAATGATCCCGAAGGTCTTTCTTTTTTGTATTTCTTTGATTAAGTCTGACATATCGTATTTTGAAGTTGCAAAAATCGTGATTTTTTGCGAGGTTTTCAAATTTAAATGACAACAATGTGTATCAGTATAGAGAGTAGGTGGACAGTAGAGTTTGAAACCGGTTTATAAATGACTGTTATTACATCATCAAATAAATAAGAAATTCCTTTTTTAGTTGCCCGTGGCATTCAAAAAAATTATCTTTGTTTCTAATAAACTTTTAGAGAGAAAGGATGGAAAATAGCAAATATCCAAAGTTTACCTTCACGTGGTTTGGCGGTGTTGTTTTGGTGGTTGGATTATTCGTGGGAACAATGGCTGTTTCATTATTCAGCACTTTTTGGAAAGTTGTTTTCAAAGAAAATCTTGAGCTTAAAGACTGGTTCCTTATGGTAGTGAATGCTGTAGGATTCCTTACAGCTATTGCCTTTTTTGATTTTTTCATTGTAAGGCGTACCACCCAAAAGAAGCTTAACTTCAATTTGTCATCCGTTAACTTTTCTACCTATCTCCTTATCTTTCCAATGATGGTGGGGATGATGTTTATTTCAGAATTTGTTGCCGCTCAGATTCCTACTACAGGTCCTTTTTTCGGTGATTTTTATGAATATTTTACCCGGTTGATGAGCCAATTGACAGATAATCCTGTGATAATGATCATTATGACGGTAATCATGGCTCCTGTTTTTGAGGAAATTATATTCAGAGGAATTATCCAGAAAGGATTGATTAATAAAGGAGTAGAGCCCTGGAAAGCAATTTTGTATGCTTCTATTATCTTTGGAGTCGTTCACGGAAATCCATGGCAGTTTATCAGTGCAGTGATGCTGGGCTGTGTGCTGGGATTGGTCTATCATAAAACAAAATCTTTACTGATGCCGATATTGCTGCATGCGTTTAATAATTTGACCTTGTCATTATTGGTACTTTACGGTAAAGATGAAAGTTTTGCAAAGGTCCTTAATGTTTCAGAATGGCTGATCCTGGCTGTCGGAATTGTACTTTTCTCTTTATTCTATTATCTCTTTATGAAAAAGAATAAAGTACATTATGTCGAAATGTAATCAACCTACGCTAAAAAAGTAAAATTGAAAATGAATATAGAAATGGAATTATTAGTAGCTACACACAACGAACATAAAAAAGAAGAAATCCAACAGATCCTGGGAAGCGATTGCGTTGTGAAAAGTCTTGCCGATTACAATATTCATGAAGAAATTGTGGAAGATGGAGACTCTTTTCATGCCAATGCCCTGATTAAAGCAAAATACTGTTTCGAAAAGACAGGTGTTCCAAGTTTGGGTGATGACAGCGGCCTGGTAGTAGAATCTTTGGATGGAAGACCGGGAATTTTCTCTGCCCGTTATGCCGGAGATCACGATTTTGCAAAAAATATTGAAAAGGTGCTGGAAGAAATGCAGGGAATTGAAAACAGAAAAGCTTATTTTGTGACCGTTCTGTGCTACTATGATGAAAACGGAGCTCAATATTTTGAAGGCAGAGTGCACGGAAATTTACTGACAGAAAATAAAGGGTTTAAAGGATTCGGATATGATCCTATTTTTGTTCCCGTAGGATATGACAGAACTTTTGCAGAAATGGATCCCGAAGACAAAAACAAAATCAGCCACCGCAAGCAGGCTTTAGATTTATTTATGGATTTTTTAAAAGTGACCGATTAAGTTTAAATATCAGGGTAAACTGACCATTTAGATTTTCTATCGTACATTTGTTATAATAAATTATTGATTTGAGTACTTATTTAACAATATTAGGCTTTAATTCAGCTATTCCAACCATCAATACATCACCCACAGCCCAGCTGTTGGAAATGGAAGAAAGGCTCTTTCTTATAGATTGTGGAGAAGGTACACAGGTACAGCTGAGAAAAGCAAAAGCAAGATTTTCAAAAATCAATCATATTTTTATTTCCCATCTTCATGGGGATCACTGTTTTGGGCTTCCGGGACTTATTGCCTCTTTCCGCCTTTTAGGAAGAGATACCCCGCTGCATGTCTATGGTCCGAAAGGCATTAAGAAGATGATGGAAACCATTTTCCAGATTACGGAAACACATCGTGGTTTTGAGGTAGTATATCATGAACTGGATAAAGATTATTCCGAAAAAATATATGAAGACAACAGAGTAGAAGTATATACTATTCCGTTGGATCACAGGATTTACTGTAACGGTTATCTTTTTAAGGAAAAACCGAAAGACAGGCATCTTAATATGAAAGAAATTGCTAAGTACAGCGAGATTGAAACCTGTGACTATCATAATATAAAAGCAGGAAAAGACTTTGTACTGAGCGATGGCTATGTTCTTAAAAACGAAATTCTGACCCTGGAACCTGTTCCTCCGGTATCCTATGCATTTTGCAGCGATACCCGTTACCTTGAGAGTGTTATTCCGATTATTAAAAATGTTACCGTTTTGTATCATGAATCCACATTTTTACATGATTTGAAAGAAATGGCTGATTATACAGGACATACTACGGCATTGGAAGCAGCAACTATTGCTCAGAAAGCTCAGGTAGAAAAACTTATTTTAGGACATTTTTCCAACAGATATGGAGACCTGACCGTGTTTACCGATGAAGCCAGAAATATTTTTCCCAATACATTTTTACCAAAAGCATTGGAAAGTGTAAAGATTTAAAATGAATATGCTGAAATTTGAAGAACTTAGAGATTTTCTCAACGAAAAGGCAGATCAGTACAATGCTCCCGATTTTATTGAAAATGATCCCATACAGATTCCTCATCGTTTTTCTTTAAAACAGGATATTGAAATTGCAGGATTTCTGGCGGCTACAATTTCCTGGGGAAACAGAAAATCAATCATTAATTCTGCGGATAAAATGCTTGATATTATGGGCAATTCTCCCTATGATTTTGTGATGAATTATTCAGAAAAGGATCTTGAAGATATTCAGGATAAAAGTATTCACAGAACTTTCAATGGACAGGATTTTTCCTATTTCATCAGACAGTTCAACAGGATTTATAAAGAAAATGAAAGCCTGGAAAGCCTGTTTGAGGTAAAAGAATCGGAGAATAATTTTCTCCACGCCATAGAAAGATTCAGAAACGGATTTCTGGAAACAGAAAAACACAGAAGCCATAAACATATCAGCTCTCCTTATAAAAACTCGTCTGCTAAAAGGATTATTATGTTTTTGCGGTGGATGGTGCGTAAGGATAAGCGGGGAGTGGATTTTGGAATCTGGGAGAATATAGATCAGAAAAACTTATCTATTCCTTTGGATGTGCATACCGGAAATATTTCCAGAAAATTGGGATTGGTTTCCAGAACACAGAATGATTGGAAAACGGTTGAAGAACTGGATGCTGCCATTAGGAAATTTGATGAAACAGATCCTGCAAAATATGATTTTGCCTTGTTTGGATTAGGAGTTACCAAAGAACTGTTGTAAAAATATAAAGGATGAAAAAATATAACGAAAAAACAGAAGTTCTTGAAAAAATAGCGGATAGCATTACATCATGGATAGGGTCTATCCAGTCTCTGATTGTACATACTCTGCTGTTTCTTACTTCGTTTTTGCTTCCGATGCTGCATATCATAGATTTTGATAAGATGCTTCTGATTCTTACCACAGTACTGTCTCTGGAAGCTATTTATCTGGCTATTTTTATCCAGATGTCAGTGAATAAAAGTCACGAGAAAATTGAAGATATCCAGGAAGATATTGAAGAGATCAGTGAAGATATTGAAGACATTCAGGAAGATATTGAGGAAATCAGTGAGGATATTGAAGAGATCAGCGAAGATATCGAAGAGATCAATGAAGATATAGAGGATATCCAGGAAGATATTGAAGAGATCAATGAAGAAGAGGAAGACGAAGATCACAATGAGAGAGCAAAAAATGTAATGTTGAGAAGCAATGTAACCTCCAATAAAAACGAAATAAAAGCTTTAAAAGACATTATCTCTCAGCTGCAAAATGAGATTGATCAACTGAAAAAAGAAGAATAACTGCCACTGAATGGTAGTAATGAATATAGGAACGGATCAATCACATTGATCCGTTTTTTTATAGGTAGATTTTTGCTCTAAGTGATTTACGGAAAACATAATAATAAGAAAAAAATATTATGAATCTAGATGTTTAATTGAAAAATAGTAACATTAAAGACTGATTTGTTATTATTATTTTTGCTACATTTGAACAAATGAAATCAAAATGTTAATTTATAGATTAAAAAACTATTTTTTCCTTTTTTCCTTTCTATTGGCTTCTGTTTCTGTATTTTCTCAAACGAGACCAGTCAGAAAATCAGAAAAGATAAAGCCTTCTGCTGCCAGTCTTAGAGCTGGAGCATTCATAGACGTGAATGTACCCCCTTATTTACCATCAAATTATACACCTGAGCAATTGGTGAAAAATATTTTGATCAATGGTGGTACCAATTGTACAACAGCCAACGTTACCAATGTTACAGTATCTCCTAATCATGATGTGACCAACAGCAACAGATTTTGGGGATATTTTCATAAAGGAACAACAAGTTTTCCTTTTACTGATGGTATTGTCCTGACTACAGGATACGCTTCAGAAGCTGGTAATAACTATGTGTCAGCTGTTGGACAATCAGTAGGAACAGGAAGTGATGCTGACCTTGTAGCAGCTACTGGAGCCAACGTGAGTTTAACAGATGCTGTCGCACTTGAATTTGATTTTGTACCGAATTCCAACCAGGTAAAATTTAATTATATATTCGTTTCTGATGAATATACTTCCAACTATCCTTGTACAGGATATTCTGATGCCTTTGCACTATTATTAAAGAAAGTTGGAGACCCTACCTATACTAACCTGGCTGTACTTCCTGGAGGAGCTGGGCCTGTAAGTGCAACCAATATTGTTCCTGCAGGAAATGGATTCAGTTGTGGTCCTATCAATGCTGGTTATTTTGGTGCGTTGGCAAATCCGCATCTTGTTATTAATTATTTTGGAAGAACAACTCCTTTAACGGCTGTTGCAGATGTAATTCCTGGGCAGACCTATCACTTTAAAATGGTATTGGCAGATGCGAAGGACCCTTCCCATGACTCTGCTGTTTTCTTAGAAGGAGGATCTTTTGATGTCGGAATTAAAATTGTAGATGAAGCCGGAGCAGTGCTGCCAGGCAGCATCAACATGTGTGACAATACACCAAAGCAACTGAAAGCACAGGTAGCAGCCATTCCGGGAATGACTTATCAGTGGTATAAAGATGGAGTTGCCATTCCGGGAGCAACCAGCGCTATTTATATTGCTACTCAACCAGGAGTATATACTGTAAAAGTAATGGTTCCGGGTAACCAGTGCCCTAGTGAAGCAACCATTACCATTGTAGGAGGAACGAGCCCTACAGTGCAGAATGCTGTGCTTAAGCTTTGTACAACCCCTACGCTCAGTACCTTTGATTTAGAAACAGCAAAACCTCTGATCAGTACAACGCAGGGAGCGGTATTCCGTTTTTATGCTAATCAAGCTGATGCACAGGCTCAAAATAACAGTAATATCACCAATCTGACAACCTACAATGGAACAGATGGACAGGTATTATACGTGCTGGTTTCCAATGGAGCTTTCTGTAGTAGAATAGCAACTTTAACTTTAAGAAAAGAAGAAACTCCTACAGCCTTACTTACAGCTCCTAGATTAAAAATCTGTGCAGGAGAGTCTCTGTTATTAACAGCTTCAGGTGGAGTAACGTACCAATGGAGTGACTCTGCAGCCACTACAGGTGGAATAAGAACGGTGAGTCCTACCCAGACAACAACGTATACCGTATATGCTATCGGAGCACAGGGATGTAAATCACTTCAGCCGGCACGTATTACAATAGAAGTAGTACCAGCTATCGTTTCAAACTTAAAAGGAGGACATATCTGCCAGGGAGATAAAATTATCCTGGATGCAGGTTCAGGGCCTGGATATACCTATCAGTGGAGTAGCGGTGAAACAAGTCAGAGTATCACTGTAGCAACTCCGGGAGAATATTCAGTAACAATCAGCAATGGAGTATGTTCTAAAGAGTTTAAAACACAGGTTATTAAAGCGGTAATTCCAGAAGTGATAAAAGTGGATTATAATGATAATGGAACAATGATTCTTACAGCAAGCAATCCAAGTAATGGTATTTTGGAATATTCAGTTGATAACGGAGTTACATGGCAGGCTTCGAATGTATTTAACAATGTTCCTAAAAATAAAGTCATTTCCATCAGGGTGAGAGTTAAATTTACGAGCTGTGTAGGCTTCCTTGAATTCTTTACATTCGTTATGAAAAATGTAATTACTCCAAATGGCGATAATCTTAATGATATTATTGATTTCAGTGGAGTCATTAATTATAAGAATTTCAGCGGACAGGTTTTTGACCGATACGGAAGAGAAGTCTTCAAAGCTGAAAAGGTGAGGCCGTATTGGGATGGATATTTCCAGGGTAAAAAACTACCTACTTCCACCTACTGGTATCAGGTAACCTTTGAAGATCCTGCGAGTAAAGAAGTTACAGTGAAAACAGGATGGATATTACTTAAAAATATAGAATAATTAAAACTATAATCGAAAGACTGACTATTTTGTCAGTCTTTTTTTATTATATTAAAATAAATAGAGTTGATATTCTAACATAAATAAATTTGCGTTAGTAATAATGTAAATTGTGTTAACTTGAATTTCAATCAAAAAAAATAGTATTTTTGTTTAAAATAATATAAAATGTTAAATAGGAGGAGAGGAAATTTATTTTTAGCGTTATTTTTAGTTTTTATAGGAAACTTTATTTTGGCTCAAAATAGAGGAAGGGTAGGAATTGTGGCAAAACCCAGTGCTGCTTCTTTGAGAGCAGGTGCTTTTATAGACGTTAATGCACCAAGTTACCCGGAATCAGGCTATCCTATCACCCAGTTGGTAAAAGATGTCCTTATATCTGGAGGTACCTGTACAAATTCCAGCGTAAGCAACGTTACCGTATCTCCAAACTTACCTGCTACCAATCAGAACCGAAGCTGGGGATATTTTAATAAGTCAAATACCAATTTTCCATTTAGTAAAGGAATTATACTTTCAACCGGATATGCCAATAAAGCTGGGAATACTCTTCAGGGAACTTTAAGTGATGACCTTGGAACAATAGGAGGAGATATAGATCTGGCGAACGCATTGGGAATCAGTAATAATAACCTTACCAATGCAACTTCTATAGAGTTTGACTTTGTTGCTGCTTCTACTGAAGTTACTTTCAGATATTTATTTGCTTCAAAAGAATATCAGCAAAACTTTCCATGTACCATCACCGATGGTTTTGCTTTGCTGTTAAAAAAGGCATCTGATCCTACTTATACCAATCTTGCAGTGCTTCCGGCAGGAGCAGGCCCTGTAAGTGTAACGAATATCCACCCACAGTATCAAAACTGTGGACCTAAAAATGAAGCCTATTACGGAGGTACCAATACCGCTCAGATCGAAACCAACTTTAACGGGCGTACCATTCCTCTTACAGCAAAAGCAACTGTAATCCCGGGAGAAACGTATCATTTTAAAATCGTTCTTGCCGACTATCAGGATCCTAACTTTGATTCTGCCGTATTTTTGGAAGCAGGATCTTTCGATATTGGAGTGAAAATTTTGGATCCGGCTGGAGTACAGCTGCCTGCATCTGTCAATATGTGTGATAATACACCACAGACTTTTACAGCTTCTGTTCAGGGAGCTAATATAACCTATCAATGGTATTCGGGAACCAACCCGATTGCCGGTGCAACCAATGCAAGTTATACGGCAACAGCACCGGGAGTTTATACTGTTAAGGTTTTTATCCAGGGAAATACCTGCCCGGGAGAAGCTACTATTACAGTAGTAGGTGGGACATCTCCTACTGTACAGAACGCTACATTAACGGCCTGTTATGTTGCCGGAAATGCTACATTTAATTTAACATCAGCACAAGCTTCAATAAGTACCACTCCGGGAGCTGTGTTTTCATATTATACCACATTAGCGGATGCTAATGCAGGAAATACAAATACAATTCCTAATCCAACGGCTCATCAGAGTGCAGGTGGAACAGTGTATGTAAGAGTAGCAAACGGTTTCTGTGCTAAGGTAGCTCAACTTCAATTGGTGAAAGCACCACAAATGATACCTACTATTGCCCCTCCGGCAGTACTTACCTGTGCTAACTCTCAGACTACACTGGATGCATCAGCTTCCGTTTATCCGGCAGGTGCTACATTCAACTGGACGACTACAGGAGGAAATATTGTTTCAGGAGGAACAACTCTAAATCCAGTTATCAATGCTGCAGGAACCTATACTTTAACTATAACAAAAGTTTATCAGCCCGGGAATCTTAGCTGTACAGCTGTAGGTAATGTAACTGTAACAGGTAACAGTGCTCCGCCAGTTACCGGACTTACTGCAAGTAAAATAAAAATATGTAAAGGAGAATCTGCAACCCTTACCGCTTCGGGAGGTGCTACCTATAACTGGGGTAACGGCCTTACCGGAAACGGAAGCACACAGGTTGTTTCACCTACTGTTACTACTACTTATACTGTAACAGCAGTAGGCGCTAATGGCTGTGCGTCTCAAAACCCTGCCACCATAACAATTGAAGTATCAGAACCTTTTACAGCACAGAATGCAACACTGCATAAGTGTTATCAGCCAGGGTTAACTTATAATCTTACAGAAGCACAGCCTCAGATCACAACTACTGCAGGAGTTACTTTTACCTATTATGTAAACCAGGCTGACGCCAATGCTGCTAACGGAAACTTTATTGTAACACCTACAGCATATACGCCGGCTGGGGGAAGCCAGACAATTTATGTATTGGCAAGTAATGGAGGTTGCAGCTATGTAGTATCTCTGCAATTATTAAGCACGGCTCAAACTACTCTTACCATTGCTGCGCCACAAACAATTACCTGTACAGCACCTCAGATTACAATCAATGCATCAACATCTGTTGTTCCTGCAGGATCTACAATTACATGGACTACAACCGGAGGAACTATCGTATCAGGAGGTAATACACTTACTCCTGTTGTAAGTGCTGGTGGAACGTATACTTTAACGGTTACTAATGTATCACAGCCAGGTAATTTAAGTTGTACATTTACTTCAACAGTAACTGTACAGGAAGATAAGGTACAACCTGTTGCTGCTGTTGTTTCGTCAGTACCTCGTATTTGTATAGGAGAATCTGTAACATTAACAGCTTCTGGTGGAGTAACATATAATTGGGGCAATGGTATTACAGGAAATGGAAGTACTCAGGTTGTTTCACCTACAACAACAACGGTATATACTGTTTTTGCTGTTGGAGCTAACGGATGTATTTCTGCAACACCGGCATCAGTTACCGTTCAGGTAGGTCCGCCAATAGCAGGGCTTACGGCATCCAAATTAAAAATTTGTGAAGGAGAATCTGTGACACTGACTGCTACAGGAGGGATTACTTATAACTGGGTAGGACTTACGGGAAATGGAAATACGCAGGTCGTTACTCCTACCGTAACAACAGAATATTCAGTATTTGCATTGGGAGGAAACGGATGTAGCTCTGTGAATCCTGCTAAAGTAACCATTGAAGTAGTTCCGGCAATTGTTTCTACATTGAAAGATGTATTTGTTTGTGCCGGAGATAAAGGAACTCTTGACGCAGGTCCGGGACCAAATTATACTTACTTATGGAATACAGGAGCAACTACTCAGACGATAACAACTAACGTTGCAGGTGCTTATTCTGTAATAATCAGTAATGGAGTTTGTTCCAAAACATTCTCTGCTCAGCTGATTAATCCTGATCTGCCGCAGTTTACTAATGTTGTATATGATAATCATATTCTTACCCTTACAGCAAGTAACCCGACTGGAGGTGTTTTAGAATTTTCAATTGATGGAGGATTAACATGGCAGCCATCGAATGTATTTACTGGTATTTTAAACAATACCACGTATACTCTGATGGTAAGGGTGAAAGGTGCAAAATGTGGTACTTCATTGGATTATTTTACATTCATTATCAGCAATGCTATTACTCCCAATATGGATGGTGTAAATGATACTATAGATTTCACAGGAATCAGTGGATACAAAGATTTTGCAGCTTCCATTTTTGACAGATACGGAGCAGAAGTATTCAAAGCTGGAAAAGGGGATGTTATTTGGAAAGGATCTTTAAAAGGAATCAACCTTCCTACCGGCACATATTGGTATAGGGTACAGTGGGAAAACCCAGCCAGTAAGAAAATTGAACAACGTTCAGGCTGGATTCTCTTAAAGAACAGAAACTAGATATTATTAAAATAGAAAATAAACAACAAAATCTTTCAGCAATGAAAGATTTTGTTGTTTTATAAAGTAAACGTTGTCACGTTTTGTGAATTATTTAAAATAGAGGATAAATATGTTAAAACAATTTGTAACACGATGCTACCATATTATTTATGATTTGTGCGAATAGGGATTGATTAACGAAAATTTGCTTTAAAAGGTTTATAATTTGTTTTTTTGCAGTAAAAAATATAAATATGTATGTGAGATGTTTAAAAAAAAATTAAATTTGTTGAAACAAAAATATTATGAGAAGATATCTACCGCTTTGTTTATTTTTTTTAGTCATCTCGACTTTTTTATTTTCACAAAATCTGCCCCCCAGGAAACATGCAAAGGAAATCCCTTCAGCATTATCCAGAAGGGCTGGAGCTTTTATTGATGTAAATGCTCCGCAGTATCCTGAAACAAGTTACACGATAGAGAAAATGGTAAAAGATGTATTGATCTCATCCGGGACCAATACCTGCCTGACTCCGAATGTAAGTAATGTGCAGATTACTCCTAATCATGCTGCAAGTGATGCCAACAGAGCATGGGGGTATTTCCATAAAGCTACAACCAATTTTCCTTTCAAAGATGGGCTTATCCTTTCTACAGGATATGCGAGAAGAGCAGGTAACACTTTTGAAGGAGGACTGAGTGATGTCAACGGTGGAGGTTCAGATGCTGATCTGGCACAGGTGATTGGAGTAGTGGAAAGCAGATTGAATGATGCTGTTCTTCTGGAATTTGACTTCGTTCCAACAACAAGTCAGATTAAATTTAACTATTTGATTGCTTCCGAAGAATATACAGGTTCATTCCCATGTACCTTTGCAGATGCATTTGCGATTTTATTGAGACCTACTTCGGGAGGACCTTATGTGAATATGGCTGTACTTCCCGGAGGAGCAGGACCTGTAAGTATTACCAATATTCACCCTGCAGTACCAGGAAGTTGTGGTGCGGTAAATGAACAATATTTTGCTGGATATAACACTGGTAACGTGGAAACCAATTTTGAAGGAAGAACAATTCCTTTGACAGCTACAGCAACTGTAGTAGCAGGACAGCAATACCACTTCAAAATGGTAATTGCCGATTACAGTGACCACAGTTATGACTCTGCAGTATTTCTGGAAGGAGGATCTTTCAATATTGGAGTAGATCTTTTAGACCCTGCAGGAACCAAATTACCTTCTGATATCAACGTGTGTGATAATGTACCTCAGGTAATCACTGCTTCTATAAATGATCCTAACCTTGTATATCAGTGGTATTATAATGGAGCACCTGTTCCTAATGCTACTACCAATACTATTACTGCCATACAACCTGGTACCTATACTATCGAAGTAAGTGTTCCGGGGAATCCATGTCCGGGTAAAGCGACTATTCAGATTCACGGAGGAACAACTCCTCAGGCCCAGGATGCAACCTTATTGCTTTGTACCACACCGGATATTACTACTTTTGATTTAAGTACTATTATGCCGACAATAAGCCCAACACCTGGAGCGATCTTTAAATTCTACGTAAATCAGGCTGATGCTATTGCACAGAACAATAATTATATTCAGACTCCATTGAATTATAATGGTAATGACGGTCAGATCCTTTATGTTGTAGTTTCCAACGGAGCTTTCTGTAGTAAAATGGTAGAACTGAAATTACTGAAAGAAGTAACTCCAACTGCTAAAGTAAAAGCTTCCAGAATAAAAATCTGTCCAGGAGAATCTGTAACCCTTACTGCTGAAGGTGGAGATACTTACCTGTGGAGCAACTTCATGGGAACAGGAAATATGCAGACTGTTACTTTATATCAGACAACTACATTCACAGTATATGCTATTGGAGCAAAAGGTTGTAAATCTCTTAATCCAGCAACAATAAGAATCGAAGTTACTCCGGAAATCACTTCACCATTAAAAGATGTTGAAATGTGTATTGGTGATAAAGTGACTCTTGATGCGGGTGCAGGACAAGGCTTTAAATACCTTTGGAGCACAGGTGCAACAACACAGAAAATTGATGTAGACCAATGGGGTATCTATTCTGTAGAAGTTGATAACGGAATTTGTAAGAAAGTTTTCGAAGCTAAAGTAATGGGTGCAGCTACGCCTTTTGTGACTGGATTAAATTATGAAAGCATCAAGAAAACAGTAACGATCACGGCTGAAAACCCTCCAATGAATAATATGCCAAGTACTTTGGAGTATTCTATTGACAACGGAATCAGCTGGCAGGATTCAAACGTGTTTACCAGTCTTTTAGACAATACAAACTATACAGTTTTGGTAAGAAGAGTAGGTACACATTGTGTGGGATCTCTTGAATTCTTTACATTGCAAATCAATAATATTATTACTCCAAACGAAGACGGAATCAATGATGTACTGGATCTTAAAGCTCTTGGAGACTTTAAAAACTTTACAGGTTCTGTGTATGACAGATATGGAGTGGAAATGTTCAGATTCTCAAAAGAAAATCCTATCTGGAATGGTACAGTGGGAGGTAAGAGACTTCCTACAGCAACATACTGGTATAAGTTCAATTTTGAGTATCCAAAATCAAAAGCTCAGATGAACTGGTCAGGATGGATCATGCTGAAAAACAGAAATTAGAACTGATAATGTAATATAAAAGAAAGCCTTTCAAATGTATTTTGAAAGGCTTTCTGCTTTTTTAGGAATAATGGTCGTTATTGTTATTCCAACAAAAAAACTCCGTTATCAGGAGCTTTTATTTTTACGTTTATTGATTTTCTTTCCAGAGATTGGCGAAGTTGATAAAATCTGTTACACTAAGTTCTTCCGCTCTTTTATCTAAAAACTCATGGCCTTTTAAAGCTTCAGGAATATTTAAAGATTTCAGTGCATTAGACAGTTTTTTTCTTCTTTGGTTGAATCCTGTTTTTACAATCTGTTTAAATAGAATTTCGTTGCCTGCAAGACCTTCCTTTGGATTTCTTGTAATACGGATTACTCCGGATTTTACTTTTGGTGGCGGATTGAAGACATTCTCATGTACTGTAAACATATAAGATACATCATAATAAGCCTGGATCAGGACAGAAAGTATACCGTAATCTTTAGTTCTCGGAACGGCTGCCGTTCTCTCAGCTACCTCTTTCTGAAACATTCCTACCATTTCCGGAATCAGTTCATAATGATCTACAATTTTAAATAAGATCTGCGATGAGATATTATACGGGAAATTACCAATGATGGCAATCTGATCATCTTTGATAAAACTGAAGTCCTGTTTCAGGAAGTCTCCCACAAAAGTATCTTCAGTAACCTTTGTATACTTTTTTTTCAGGTATTCGATAGACTCTGTATCAATCTCTGCAAGGTAAATGTTCTGATCCTTTTCAAGAAGATATTTGGTAAGAACTCCCATTCCGGGGCCTACTTCCATGATGTTATTATAGTTCTCAAAACTAAGACCTTCTACGATTTTTCTTGCGATGTTTTCATCTGTCAGGAAGTGCTGCCCAAGATGTTTTTTTGCTTTTACACTCAAGGTTTTTTATGATTTTATTAACAATGATTTTCTTTATTTCGTCCCAAATTTCGGAAGATTTTTTCTATTTTAGCCAAAAATTTTAATATTAATGGCTAAATCTGTAGATGAATTTAATAAGAAAAGGCTTCGGTCCAGCAATATTACAGTAGTGATAAGTATTGCCTTAGTGTTATTTTTGTTAGGATTAATGGGGCTTATTTTAATTAATGCCCAGAAGTATTCTGACTATATCAAAGAACAGTTGGTGGTGAACGCCTACTTTGATGAAAATTATGATGCTAAAGATTCTGTAAAAATTGCAAAACTGGAGGAAGAAACTTTTAAAAAGGTACAGACATTAGGTCCAGTAAAAAAAGCAACCTATATTTCAAGAGACATGGCTGCAAAAGAAGCCAAGAAAAGTATGGGAATTGACAGTGATGCATTGTTTGAAGAAAATATTTTCCCTTCTTCTATTGAAGTTGCTTTAAAACCGGAATTCGTAGATCCAGCAAAAATTGATGAAGCGATCAAAGAAATCAAATCTGTTCCCGGTATTATCGATGTTAAAAATGACAGTACTTTGATGGTAGATGTTTACAATAACCTGAGCAGAATCTTAAAGTGGATCTTTGGATTTTCAATTCTGTTCCTGGTATTGGCTGTTGTATTGATCAACAACTCTATCCGTCTGAAAATATTCTCGAAGAGATTTATTATTAAAACAATGCAGCTGGTAGGAGCGAAAAGAAGATTTATTCTTAAACCTTTCATCATAGAAGCGATCATTTTAGGAGCTATTGGTTCTGTAATTGGTCTTATTGCTTTAGGTGGGGTTTGGTATTATTTCACAAGCCAGATTGGTTCTGCTTTCGTACAGGACAACAACCAGTACTTCTGGTTAGTGATCTTGGTACTGGGAGTAGGAGTCTTTATCTCTGTCTTAAGTACAATTTTCGCTACATGGAGATTCTTAAAATCAAACGTTGACGATTTATATTACTCTTAACAATGAGCAAAAAAACAAATAAATTTTCCGCTTCAGACTTTGGACATGAGGCTGAAGTAGCACAGGAAAACGCTTTCTATTTCGGACCGCAGAATTTCAAGTGGATGCTGATAGGGCTGGCGTTTATTGTCGTAGGATTTCTACTGATGATGGGACCGGATGCCAATACGGTAGATGGTAAGTTTGACCCGAACTCATGGAATGACGATATATTTTCTTTCAGACGAATCAGAATAGCACCTCTCTTTGTTGTTATTGGGTTTGTAATAGAAGTATATGCTATCTTAAAAAGAAAATAAATAAATTTTTATATTTTGAGATTAAGAGATTAAGAAATTGAGAGTACTGTATTCTGAATTTCCGGATCTCTTAATCTTTTAATTTTTTAAAAGAATATGGATTTAATCAAAGCAATTATTATTGCCATTGTAGAAGGGTTGACAGAATATCTTCCAATTTCTTCTACTGCACACATGGGATTTACGGCCAACCTTATGGGGCTTGAAGAAACAGAATTTTTAAAAATGTTTCAGGTATCCATTCAGTTTGGAGCTATTTTATCAGTTGTAGTGGCCTACTGGAAAAAGTTTTTTGACTTAAATAATATTCAGTTCTATTTTAAACTGGCTTTTGCTGTAGTTCCGGCATTGGTTTTAGGCTATTTATTCGATGATAAAATTGAAGCTGTTCTTGGAAATCAAATCGCTATTTCTTCGGTGTTGGTTTTGGGTGGCGTTATTTTACTTTTTGCTGACAAATGGTTTAAGAATCCTAAAATAGACGACGAAAAAGGAATTACGATAAGAAAAGCAGTGACTATTGGTTTCTGGCAATGCCTTGCAATGATGCCGGGAACGAGCCGTAGTGCGGCTTCTATCATTGGAGGAATGACTCAGGGACTTACCAGAAAAGCAGCTGCAGAATTCTCTTTCTTCCTGGCAGTACCTACGATGCTGGCAGTAACGGTGTATTCGGTTTTTGTTAAAACCTGGGGAAAAGAAACCGCAAATCCACAGAAAGGATATGAAATGATTATGGCTTCACAGGATCACATTATGATCTTTGTGGTAGGAAATGTTGTCGCATTTATTGTAGCACTTATCGCTATCAAAGCATTCATTGGAGTGCTTAACAAATATGGATTTAAACCTTGGGGCTGGTACCGTATTTTTGTTGGAGTTGCTCTGTTGATTTATTTTTATTTCTTTAAATAGGAAATTACTCATTATACCCATTCATGACTGCTGAAGAACTGAAATCAGGATACGTTTTTTTATTAGATAAGCCTTTGGACTGGACTTCTTTCCAGGCTGTCAATAAAATGAAATACAAACTTAAAAGGGAATTTGATCTCCCTAAAAAATTTAAAATCGGACATGCAGGGACTTTAGATCCTAGAGCAACAGGCCTTTTGATTGTCTGCTGTGGAAAATTCACCAAGAAAATTCCGGAAATACAGGATGCTCCCAAAGAATATTGGACAGAGATTAAGATTGGTGTACAGACAGAATCTTATGATACTGAAAAGCCTGAAATTCTTCATCAGGATATTGCTCACATTTCTGAAGAACAGATACAGGAAGTTCTTGAAAAATTTGTTGGAGAAATTGAACAGAAACCTCCCATTTATTCAGCTATTAAGATTGATGGTGAAAGAGCTTACAACCTTGCAAGAGCTGGGGAAGAAGTGGAAATGAAGGCTAGAAAAACGACTATTCATTATATTAAAGATATTAAAATAGATTTTCCTTTAATAAGCTTTATGGTAGGCTGTTCTAAAGGGACATATATCAGAAGTCTTGCACATGATATCGGGCAGGAATTGGGAGTGGGAGCCTATCTGACCCAATTAAGACGTACTAAGATTGGAGATTATGCTATTGAAAATGCTACAGATCAGTTTTTAAATAACGAGTACAGGTTCGAGGATCTATAAAAATAAAATGATCTTTATTTCTTTCTTTATTTACTCAATAAAATTACCGGCGGAATCAGAATAGCTGGCAGGTATAATTTTTTGCCTAATTTTGCATTGGGAATAGGATTGAAATATTGCTTTATAGATCGTAAGTATTGTATAATACAGCTCAAATTTATTTTTGTCCTGGTGATGGTATGATGCTTCTACAAGTTTCAATTCTGATTTTGTAGAATAAAAGAAGGAAAATAGACTCATTTTAGAAATTCGCAATTTCCCAAAATCCAAAGCTGCCTTTATATGGGCAGGCTACGGAATTACAATTTTCAGCAATAAAATTATACAGGCTACAGAGAAGACTAATGGAAAAAACACGTATCAATAAATATTTATCAGAAGTAGGATACTGTTCTAGAAGAGCAGCAGATAAGCTTTTGGAAGAAGGCAGGATCAAAATAAACGGGAAAATTCCTGAAATGGGAACGAAAGTTTCTGATGAAGATCTTGTAGAGGTAGACGGAAAACCAATCAGAGAACCTCAGGAAAAGCCGATATATATTGTTTTTAATAAGCCGGTAGGAATTGTATGTACTACGGATACAAAACGTGAAAAAAATAATATTGTAGACTATATCAACCACCCGAAAAGGATTTTTCCTATCGGAAGATTAGATAAACCAAGTGAAGGACTGATCTTACTGACAAGTGATGGTGACATCGTCAATAAAATTCTAAGAGCCCGTAATAATCACGAGAAAGAATATATAGTTCGTGTAGATAAGCCGGTTAATCCGAGATTTCTGGAAAAAATGAGAAATGGAGTTCCTATTCTGGATACCGTAACAAAAAAATGTGAGGTAGAGAAGATTGATGATATGAATTTCAGAATTGTTCTTACCCAGGGACTTAACAGGCAAATCCGTAGAATGTGCGAATATCTCGGATATGAAGTGAAAAAACTGAAGAGAATCCGTATCATGAACATTAAACTTGACCTCCCTGTTGGAAAATGGAGAGATCTTACGGAAGATGAACTGAGTGCATTGAATTCTATGCTTTCAGATTCTACTAAAACAATCGACTAAGACTTTTACTTTACTTTAACGGTTTCACTTTTATATTTTCCTGTATTTACTGCTGGAAATATAATTGTATTCCCGCTATTTAATGATTTTTCACATATTGGTGTAATATATTTTAGTTTTTACTGAAAATAAATTATATTTATAATAGTAATAACTATAACCTGAAAATCATGAAATTAAAATTCAATTTAGTTCTTTTGTTTATGACTTTGGTAATGTTTACTAATTGTCTGAATGACCACGATCCGGATCACCCACATGATTCTTCGTTTTACATTGATTACAGAAGTTTAAAAGGATTACCAGACGGAATTGCCGTTATTGAACTCGATCCTGAAGCCCCGAATTTTGGAAATATCAGCAGCAGGCTTGAATTGGGGGTTGGTGTATTACCGCATCATATTTATTACAATCAAAACGCAAAAAAAATGTTCACCACTGCTTTGGGAGGCAGTTATCTCTATGAGATAAAAACAGGAGAAGACCAAAATGGGCTGCCAAAATTAATTGATGCGACCCCTATTGACACTGGTGAGAATACAGTTGGTGAAAATTTATTTTTCACGAATGACGGAAGATACTTTATGACCTTTATGGGGGGAGCAGGAGGCCCAAAAGATGGTAGTATAGGTGTTTTTAATACTAATAATAACCAGCTTATCAAAACTATTAAAGCACCAATTCAGGATAATCCCAATCAATTTATAATGTATCCGCATGGTATCTCAATCAATGAAGAAAAAGGATTAATGATGGTGAGTTCAACCATTCACCCGGATCTCACTACTGGGATGGGAAATACATGTACTTTAATAGATCTCAATACTTATGAATTAAAGAAGACTTATCGGGTAGCAGACTCTCCAACAGATATGTCTGCTCCTGTAGAAGTTTTACTGCTGCGTGGAAAATTTCCGCAATATGCACTTGCTACAACCATGCTTGGAGGTGATATCTGGCTGGCTCCTTACAATGCTGTCACCAAAGAATATGATGCTTTTAGTAAGATTTTTGACGGAAGTACACAAGGGTTAGGCTGGGCACTCGAAATGTATATTGATGATTCAAATAAACTGTATGTGAGTTTTGCTGATCCTGGAAAAGTGCTTGTCTTTGATATCAACAATCTTCCCCAACTAAAACTTTTGAAGACTTTAAATGTGGATAAAGGAGCACATCATATGGCTTTCTTCAAAACCAAATCAGGAAAAGAAGTTGTAGCTGTACAAAATAACTTATTGGATATCCCTAATTTAAACTCCGGAACCATTAGTGTGATTGATATCAACACAGGAACCACCTTAGGTACAGTGGATTTACGCGGCCGATATGGAATACTTCCGGAATCAATTGAAGGAACCAATGGCCCGAGCAATTATATGCATCACTAAAATCTAGAAGAATTTCAGATAATAAACTATTCCAAAAAAGTAATATTTTGGAATAGTTTTTATTGGAAATAGCTTGAACGTTAAGTAGATATAGTTAAGTTTAAATTCAAATAGGTTTAAGGGTTGATTGTTTTCTGTTTGATATGAGCTTGTATTATTTTATGTACAACCTCATTCTTTCTTCATATTCAGGTTTCAGTTTTAAAAACTTCCATATTTTTTTATCATCAGGATTACTGATTCGGTAGAATATGATTTTATCTGCAGAATATTTGAAATAAGGATGATTTTTAAGCCATTCTTCAGGTGCATCCACTAATGAATATCTGGGTACTTCTGAAGTATTCAACGGTGCTGTTGAAATTAGCTTTTGAACAAGATCCTGATCAATATTATAGGTGCTTAAAATCTGCTGCTTGTTCACGAAACCTCCTAATTTTTTTCTGAAGCCAATAATAGAACCTGCGCTTCTTTCATCCAGACCAAATTCTATAAGCTGTCTGAAAGTAATCACATTGAGATCTGTTTTTGAAAAATCTGTTTTTTCCTGCTGCTTTTCCTGAAGTTTGATATAAGGTTTCATTTCCTGAAATTTCTCAGCAGAAATTACAAAACACTTTTGCAGATCTTCCGGGCTTTTAAAACTACCCCGTAGATTTCTATCCCGGTAATTGATAATGGTAACCGCTTGTTTTTCTGAAAACCCAAATGCTTTCCAGCCCTCCGTATCCAGTTGATTAGGATCAAAAGAATGATATTGAATTTTGGTTTTAACTGTATTATTCTTTTCAGAATTTTGGAACGTTTCGGGAGTTTTTGCTGGTAGCAGCAAATAAGGTTCAAGCTTGCTGTAATTTTCCGGAGAGATGATAAAGCATTCTTTAAACTTCTCCTTACTGATAAAGCTTCCTCCCAAATAATTCCTGTATTTCAAAATAGCTTCTGCCTGTCTTTCACTGAAACCCATTTTGAGCCAATCGTTAGCAGAAAACCGATCAGGATTGAATTTCCCTGAAATAATAATTTCTTTCTTTTCATAACTGTTGAATCCTTTTGAATTTCCTCTTTCTGCTGTTTCAGGAAGTAAAATGAAAGATGACAATTCACTGAATTTCTCTTCAGAAATGGCATAACATTTTTTCAATTGTTCTTTTGATGTAAATTTTCCTCCTACAATATCTTTATACTTCATAATTGTAGCAGTCTGTTTCTCTGAAAATCCAAGTTTTTGCCATTGCTCTTTATCCAGTGTATTGGGATCAAAGTCTGATAGATCTACAGAATTTGAAGAACTTGTAATGAATTTCACATCAGGAAAAGGTTCTTTTTCCCGGCTGGTGTATTTCTGATAAGCCAATAAAATAGTCAGCAATGTGACCATGAATGCCAATTTTCGGTAATAGTTTTTTCTCATCATACAGTAAAAATATCAATAAAAACAAAGTATGTCAATAGCTGATAATGAAATGATTAAATATGATATGCAGATTGTATTTAATGCTTAAAAAGTAAATAGAAATTTGATCTTTTATATGATATAATTTCGTAATTGAGACCGAATGTTTTGATTAAGGTTTATCTTTTTTTGTTTGTAATGCGACAATTTTTGTCGTTGTCCATAGATAATTTTGCATCAGGATAAGACATATTAAGATATTTATGATAATAATTTAATAATAAATAGTATGATTTATGTTAAATCGCAACTTTGTGATTTTCATATCTTAAAAAGTGTTAAATTCGCGCAGTTTTCAATAAACTAATTACTAACTCAGAAAACAACATTGGAATGAAAAAATTCTATATCGGTGCATTCACTTTATGCACGGTCTTGGGCATTTCTGCCCAGGAAGTGGTATGGCAGAAAGACATCAAATCCTCTACCCAGGATTTTCTTAGCCAGGTTACTACTACAATCAATCAACAGTATCTTATTACAGGAAGCTCAATTCAAAGCAATAAGCAGCAGAGTTCAGAAAGTAAGCAAAACAACGGCTATGATTTTCATCTGGTAAAACTAAACCAGCAGGGAAATGAAGTCTGGGAGAAATACTTCTCAGGACAAAATCATGATTATTTATCAGCAACTGTTACTACACAAGATGGCGGATTTCTATTAGCCGGAACCTCTTATTCAGGAAAAGGACTGGATAAAAAAGAGGATTCTAAAGGAGGCTCAGATATCTGGCTGATCAGAATTAATGAATTTGGAGATGAACTATGGCAGAAAACTCTGGGAAGTTCTTCAGATGAAGAAGCAAAAGCAGTTATTCAAACTACAGACTTAGGGTTCTTTGTAGCAGGAAATGTACAGAATTCTTCAAAAGGTTACGGTTCCAAAGATGTCTGGATCACGAAATTGGATAAAGACGGAAAAGAACTCTCCCAATTAATCTTAGGCGGAAAAGGCTTAGACGAAGTGGAAAAGATGATTCCAACGAAGGATGGAGGCGCCTTACTGGGAATCTATTCCAGAAGCGGAGCTGTTAAAACAACTCATCAGCAATCAACGATCAATACTAGTACTCCGTCAGATAGACCTGCAACCCAAAACCTGCTCTCTGCAACCTCAAAGCAAAGCGAAAATTTCGGTGAAGGCGATTATTGGATCGTCAAGTTAGACAAAAACGGAAAAGTAGAATGGGAAAAGAACTTTGGAGGTAAAGGAGATGATCATATCAGAACTCTGGCTTTAACGTCAAATGGCTTCATCATTGGCGGAGAATCCAGATCAGAAAGATCAGGAAACAAAACGGTTGGAATTGAAGAAGGAACAGACCTTTGGCTGATTTCTTTAAATGAAAGAGGCGATGAACAATGGCAGAAATCCTACAATTTCAAAAACAGAGATATCCTAATGGGTATGAGCGTTCTTCATTCCGCAGATGATAAATCTTCCAAAGGAATTCTATTAGGAGGTTACACGCAGGCTGAAGGAAGAGTAGAAACTGATGATGAAACCTTCTGGATGTTATACCTTGATAAAAATGGCAATGAACAGTGGAGAAAACACGTCAAAGGAGAATCCAGAAAGAAGGAAGAGAGACTTTCTGATTTAAAGCTGAACAGAGACGGTTCTATTGTTCTGGCTGGAACCAGTGCTGAAGAGCTGGGAAAAGAGAACTGGAAAATTGTAAAACTGGGAGACAAGCAGGTGGATCAGTTAATCGAGAAGTATGATATCAAGATCTATCCGAATCCTGTTTCTGATTATGCCTATGTTGAAATTGGTTTTGACTTTAAAGATGCAGATATTATACTGTATGATATGAGTGGAAGACAACTACAAAGTATAAAAACAAAAAACAGAGTAACAAAGATTAATACTCAGGCTTTGGTTCAGGGAGCTTATCTGGTGACGATAAAAACGGATAACAATAAAACGGCGAATGCCAAATTAATCAAGAAATAAACACGAGATAATGAAAAAAATAATCATTTCACTGGCAATCCTTATTGCTGGTATGGGGCGATTTTATGCCCAGCAGGAAATTAATTTCGGAGATTCTCCCAATCCGGTACCCTCGGTTTCCTCCCTTGCCACCTATGCCAATACTCCGACTTCCAATGCAACAGGTCTTCCGGATATTTCGTTTCCTTTGTTAGGATTACCAACTTATAACAACGGGATGAGCTTAAACGCAGGTTTATCTTATAATCCTATGAATGTTTCTGAGAGTGAACCAGCCAGCCAGGTAGGTGCAGGATGGTCTTTATTTGCAGGAGGAGTGATTTCAAGAAGTATAGAGTATGATATTGACGAAATGTATGATGATACAAGCCGTCCTTATTACTATAAAAACGTGTTTGATGATATTTATTATTATAACCTTCCGGGAATTTCCGGCAAATTCAAGTTTAAAAGAAACCTTGATACCAATACTTTTGAACTTGTCAATCTTTCTTCCAATAAAATTAAAATTGAGTATACCCGTAGTAGCAATACAGCAACGCTTATCCTTGACTCATTTACAATAACCGATGTCAAAGGGATCAAGTATTTTTTTAATGATTACAGCAGAAGTAACCGCCAACAGCAGATGGAATCCACGGGAGGTAAACTTTACAAATCAGCATTCTTTTTAACACAGATTAAAGACGCCAATAATGTTGAGCTTGCTAATTTTTCTTATCAGAAAGATACAAAGTATAAAAGTAACAATACTACAGTACTCTACGAAACCTGCAAGTTAAAAACAATTTCTTCTCCTGGGTTTGGAAAAATAGAATTTATATACTTGTATGATCCATATAAGGAAAATACGATGAATGATCCGTATCAGATCCAGAAAGTTACCTTGAAGGATAATTACAATCACCTTATTTCGGGATATTCTTTTGAGTATGCAGGTTCTAAAAGAACTCTTACAAAACTCAAAAAACTGGATAAGAATGAGCTTGTTTCTGAAACAACGGAATTTGAATATGGAGCTTCTATTGCCCCTCCATCATATGGGATGACCCCAGGAACTTTATGTGATCAATTGTATCCCACTGAAACCCCACAACCTGTTCAGGGGATTTTAAAAAAGATAATCACTCCGACCAAAGGAATGGTAGAATATACCTTTGAATCTAATCAATATTATAAAGACCGCAGTGAGCAAAGCTATGTAAATTCTATTCTAAGTGGAAACAACTTTATAGATCCGGAAGTACAATTTCTTCAGTCATTCTTGGATTTACAGTACAATACCAAACAAGTTGCTAATTATACATTTACTATTTCAGGAACACCGTCTAAAAAAATATTTCTTGTCTTTGGGGTAGATGAACTGTATCCTGCCCCACTATATTGGGATACCAATACTCCCACCTACGTAGATTATGTTCTTAAAAGTAGCGACGGATTTTTCATCTATGGAAATGCCTGCGGATCTTCCCAATATGCGGCAAGGGAATACGATTTGTCCCCTGGAAATTATACATTGATGGTAACCGGTTCTGGAGGAAGGGGTATGGCCAATTTCTTTGGAATAGAACATATTCCGCAGCCTTTTCCCAATACCGTTACAGGAGGTGGTATAAGGATTGCCAACATAAAGTATTACAATAGTATTACCGATATAACACCTGCAAAAATTACAAAATATGAATACAATACTTTTGGGGATGCCCAAACCTCATCGGGTACTTTATTCGTTCCGGAATCAGATTCCAATGCTGAGAGTTATCCATTGTATAAAAATGTTAAAATAACGGAAGGCGATAACAGCAACGGTCATGTAAGATACTACTATAAAAACCCTAATGATTATCCCAAAAATGGAAATTACTGGCCTTATTATTCTTTAATAAGTGGAGGGTTATTAGATAAAAAAGAAGTGTATAATGCACAAAACAAGCTTCTGGTTTCAGAGCAGAATAGTTATACTTTTGAAGAAATTCCCGGAGCCCAGGATTATCAACTTTGGAGCTATAATAATTTCATTTCCAAAATAGCATGGCTGAAAAAATCATCTGTTACTTCCACTGGCTATTTTGACAATAACCAAAGTATGGAAGAGCAGTCTGAAACCAATTTCAATGTGTTCAATTTTGATGTGGCTTCTACTAAAAAAGTGGTGGATGGAAACACCATAGAACAGTTCTATACCTATCCTGAAACAGGATATGCTAATCTTTCCAATGCCCACATTATGAATGTTCCAGTATTAGTTGAAGAAAAAAGCGATGGGAAAGCCATTTCCAAAGCGGAGACAAAATATGATAATACAGGCAGCACACTCCCAACTTCTATATTAGCTACTAACATTAGTGATGGAACTACGAGAACGACTATGAAATTTGATCTCTATGATGAAAAAGGAAATCTTCTGCAGTTCACATCTTCCGTAGGAATTCCCACGGCTATTGTATATGGCTATGACAAAACACAGCCCATTGCAAAAATAGAGGGAGCAACCTATGCACAAGTATCACCTTATATTCAGACCATTGTAGATGCTTCCATTGCAGATGCCCAAAACCCTGATAATGAATCGGCACTACTTACTGCGCTGGATAATTTCAGAAAAACAGCTGCATTGAAGGACTTTCAGATCACAACCATAACTTATAATCCACTCATAGGCATGACTACAACAACCCCGCCTAACGGGATCAGAGTAATTTATAAGTACGACACTAATAACAGGTTACAAAAAATTGTAGATATGAATGATGTAACCCTAAAAGAATATCAATACAACTACAAAAACTAAACACAATGAAAAAAATAATAGTACTACTCAATTTGTTTGTGGTTGGTTTTACCTGTGCACAGACTAACCTTACTTCGACAGAGAACTATGTATATGAAAAAAACTGTCTAACAGAAGATTGCTCCAAAAAAACAGAATCTGTACAATATTTTGACGGACTTGGAAGAGCAAAGCAAAATATAGCGGTAAAAGCAACACCTTCCGGAAAAGATATTGCCATTCCCGTAGAATATGATGCCTATGGAAGACAGGTAAAAAGCTATCTTCCCGTTCCGCAATCCGGGACACAAAACGGAGCTTTATATACAAACCCGCTTTCCAATGCTTCTATCCTGTACGGAAGTGAAAAAATCTATGCCGAAAAAATATTGGAATCTTCTCCTCTGGGAAGACCACAGGAACAAAGACAAGTGGGTAACGACTGGGCAGGACATCCCGTACAGTTTTCGTATGCTGCCAATACCTCAGCCGATGCCGTGAAAAAATATACCGTGGTAACAAATTGGGTAGAGGGACGAACTAATGGTGAACCAAGTCTTTCAGGAACTTATCCGGAGAACCTGCTATACAAATCTGCTGTTACGGATGAAGATGGTAATGTAACTACCCAATTCAAAAATAAGAAAGGACAGACCATCTTAACAAGAAAAAAAGACGGAACCCAGAATGCAGACACGTATTATATATACAACGAATATGGAGGACTGGTATATACCCTTCCTCCATTAGCTTCTGCTTCTACATTAACACAGACTGTATTGGATAACCTTTGCTATCAGTACCGGTATGATGGTTGGAACAGGCTGGTAGAAAAGAAAATCCCGGGAAAAGGCTGGGAATATATGGTGTATAATAAGGCTGATCAACTTATCTTGTCACAGGATACAATCCTGAAAGGAAAAGGGCAATGGCTTTTTACCAAATATGACCAGTTTGGAAGAATCGTTTACACGGGAATCACCAATAATCCTGCCGGCAGGGCATCCATGCAAAACAGTGCCAACATCAATACAAATTTATATGAAACCAGAACTGCAGCAGCAGGAATGACCTTAAACGGTATGCCGGTATATTATACCAAGCTTTCTACTCCTACCGGTGTTACCCAGATCTTAAGTGTTAATTACTATGATACCTATCCTTCATACAGCTTTAATCCTGCTTTCCCCAATACAATCATGGGAAAAGCGCTGCTTTCTGATAATTCAACGGCTAATGCAGTAAGTACGAAAAGTCTTCCTGTAATGAGTCTTGTAAAGAATATGGAAGATGATAACTGGACGAAGAATTACATTTATTATGATTCTAAAGGAAGGGCTATTGGATCTTATTCTATTAACCATTTAGGAGGATATTCTAAAACAGAATCTGAACTTGATTTTTTGGGTGTTCCACAAAAAAGCAACGTGTATCATGTAAGAAAACCGGGAGAACCGGGAGTAATTATTAAACAGCGTTATGTTTATGATTCTCAGAACAGGCTTTTGCAGCATTATCATCAGGTAGATGATAAATCTGAAGAATTATTATCAGAAAATACCTATAACGAGCTTTCTCAAATAACCAGCAAAAAAGTAGGTAATAATCTCCAGAGTATAGATTATACCTACAATATCCGTGGCTGGCTGTCTGATGTCAATAAAAACCAGATGGGATTGGCAGATTTGGGAGGAAAACTTTTTTCCTATAAAATCAAGTACAATCAAAAAAACGGAATTGATAATCCGGATACGGCACAATTTGCAGGAAAAAATGTAACCCCGAAATATAATGGAAATATTACAGAAGTAGATTGGAGATCGGTAGAAACAGTAGGGATAAATCCTTCACTTACTCCAAAAAGATACGGCTATGCTTATGATTCAATGAACAGAATGACGGCTGGTTATTATCAAAACCCAGGCAACCCGTACAGCAAAGAAAATACGGAATCATTATTATATGACCTCAACGGAAACATCAGCAATCTGTACAGAACTTCCCTAGCAGAATATGGAAGCAATACGGCAACCGTAATTGATAATTTGAATTATACCTATACAGGAAATCAGGCAAAAAATATCAATGATATTTCTCAAAACCCGACAGGTTATGAAGGTGGAGGAAACACCATCACCTATGACCAGAATGGAAATATGCTGACCATGCTGGATAAAGGAATTAATTCTATTCAATACAATTATTTGAATCTGCCCAATAGCCTTCACTTAAACAAAAACGGAAACGAAGATATTTCCATCATTACAAAATACAGGGCAGACGGAACAAAGCTGTCAAAAGAAAACACAACAACGATTACCGGATTTAACGGTTTTACAACCACAAAAAGAATTACAGATTATTTAGACGGTTTTCAATATGTAAGAACAGAAAATTCTAGTTCAGGTGGCTCGGAAGCGTTGATACTTTCTTCTATGTCTGCCAGAGCAATGCAGCCAGAGGCTTATAGCATCGTTACAGACCCTACTGTACAGCCTGTAGGAGGAAGCTTTACCACCAATCTGAAAACTCCGGATTTGCAGTATTTACCCACTGCAGAAGGATTTTACGATTATCTGAAAGATCAGTATATTTACCAATACAAAGATCATTTGGGGAATGTAAGGGTTTCTTACGGAAGAAACAGCGCAGGAGCTCTTGAGATTACAGATGCTAATGATTATTATCCTTTTGGGATGAATCACCTGAAAACAGGAAATGCATTCTTTGGACGGGGAAGTTATAAAGATAACAAATACAACAGCAAAGAACTCCAGGAGACAGGCATGTACAGTTACGGCTGGAGAGAGTATATGCCGGATATTGGACGTTGGAACGGGATAGATCAGCTGGCAGAAAGCTATCTTTCTACCAGTACTTATGCATATGTAGCCAATAATCCTATTTCAAATTTTGATGTAGATGGAAGATGGTTCAATGAGGATGGCTCTATTGATACTTCGGGAAGAACTCCTGGGTTTACTAGTGGCAGACAGATGTATAGTCAGTTTTTGGGACAAAGACCCGGAGATGGTGGTGGAAATAGTTATCAAGGAGGCTATAATTTTACAGGAAAAGATTCAAGTATATTGTTCAGTTATTTAAAAAATGGAGGATCTATATCTGTACTTAACTTAGGTGATACTGAGTTGACTTGGTATACGGGTACTGCTACTCAAAATGCTTATAGAATGGGGGAAGATATCTATTCAGACATAGATCTCGGAGGAATACATAGAGCTAAGATCTCTACCCAAAGTTTTGTGAATTTGAGTTTAATTGGAAATATAAATGATGGTTTAGGTGGATTTGCAGAAGGGCTTTCATATAATGGAAATAATGGAGGTAAATTATATATTGGTACAGCTCGCCTAAATAAACCAGTTAATTTAGGTTTTACAAAATTTTACGGAAATGGTAAAACATATATAAATCCTTCTTACATGGGTAAAGTTGGAAATGTTTTAGGAAAAGCTAGTATAGCAGCAACTGTTATAATAGGAGGAGTTAATATCTATAACGGGATTCAGCAAGACGGAGGAACATTTGGACATAACGCTACAAAGGCAACCACAGGAACTGTAGGAGGTGCAATAGGAGCTTGGGGAGGAGCTACTCTGGGTGCAGAAATAGGAGCAGGAATTGGTGTTTGGTTTGGTGGTGTAGGAGCAGCTCCAGGAGCTCTTATTGGTGGAATAATTGGTGGTATAGCTGGAGGTATAATAGGGACAAAAACAGGAGAAGGTGTAATCTATTAAATAACAAAAAGAGAACATGGAAACGAAAGTAATTAAATCTAGTAATAAAAAATTTTCATTATCAATAATTGGATCTTTAATATTTATATTTTTAGGAGGATGGCTAGCAATTAATCCAAACAAATTCGTATCCGCAATATTTAAAAACATATTTTTTATACGTATTGCTGGTATTGTAGCTTTATCATTTTTTGGTTTCGTATTACTTACAATAATTAAAAAAAGATTATCTGATAAAAATATGGGGATTATAATAAATGAATTAGGAATTATTGATAATTCTAGTTTTGTAGGTGTTGGCCTCATTAAGTGGGAGGATATAATTTCGATAGAAAAGAGCAATGTGTTATCGACAAATTTTTTGCTTATAAAGGTTAAGAACCCTGAGCATTACATTAATATTTCAACAGGTGTAAAATCAAAATTACTCAATGGAAATTATAAATCTTATGGTACTCCTATATCAATATCATCAAATTTTATAAGTTGTAGTTTTACTCAGCTGGAAGACACTCTATTAAAAAGTTTTGAAAAATATAAATTGAATAATTGATTGGGGAATATTTCAAATGTATTGAAAATCAATGCTCCTCCGCTGGAATGAGCTGATACCTTGCATCCATGAATAAAAACAAAAAACCACTGCTTTACAGTGGTTTTTACTCTCTTTTCTAGAAAAACCGCTACATTTACCAGTACGCAGATCACCTTGGAAATGCCAGGGTAACCTTTGCCAAAAACAGCGCAGGCGTTCCTGAAATTATTGATACCAACAATTATTATCCTTTTGGACTGAATCATATCTCAGGGGCATTTAGTACTTCTAAATTTGGCAGCTTTTACAGCTACAAATACAATAACAAAGAGCTTCAGGAAACAGGATTATTTGATTACGGCTGGAGACAATATATGCCTGATCTTGGAAGATGGAACGGCATAGACCAGCTGGCAGAAAGCTATCTTTCTACCAGTCCTTATGCTTATGTTGCCAATAACCCGGTTTCACAATTTGATGTTGACGGAAGATGGTTTAATGAGGATGGAAGCATCCGTCCTTCCACTACGTTTGATTATATGCCAGGGGCATACAAACCTACGATGTCCTTCAGTACCTCTAATGGTATGCATTATAACGAAGGTGGCGGAAGCTATACCCCGTTTGGAAAAACACAAGCGTATGTAGATTTGATGACTGCTTTTTTAAATGGTAAAACCGGAGGAATATCTAATATCGGAGGGACATTAAGATGGTGGACAGATTATGAAGATCCTGATCCTACTGTAACAGGGATAGGTGCTTTTGGTATGTTAAAACTTAAAGGAAGCTCAACAACTGATTGGTATGGTCCTGCAGGGAAAGGAAATTGGTTTTTGGGCTTAGGAGGAAGTGTATCTTTACTTAAAGGACACCTAAATTCTGAAAGGATGTACACTCAAGGTATAAGAAGAGGGATAACAAGTAATTATGTATTAAAAGGAAGAAATCTGAGTTTATTTGGTAAGATGCCAGCGACAGATGGATCTTTACCAATTGCCAAAATGACTAAAATAGGAAATGCAATAGGTAAATATTCATTTTTTTAGGTGTGGCATTTGATGGTATAGGTGTCATAAATTATGCAACTAATCCAAACTCCCTTAATGCAGTAGATCCTAGAAAAGCAATCTTAAATACATTAATGGGATATATAGGATGGAAAGGAGGTGCTTACGGTGCTGCGATTAGTACTATATATTTTGGAGTAGATAATTTTTATCCGGGAGGATGGGTTGGTGCTTCTGAAACAGCAACAAGAACAGAAGAATATGAGCAGCATATCACTGGACATCCATTTTTTAGTAATTCTGCAATAAAATTTTAAAGGCTATGTCAATTAAAAAAATGTACTATTATCTTTTTTATAAACTTTATAAACATTACGAAAATAGTTCACAACCGTGGTTAAGCAACTGGAAAGCAGGAGCTTCAATAGGGGTATTAGAAATATGGTTATTACTATCTATAGGAAACTATTTTTTAATAACTACAAATAAAACTGTTCATTTAAATCTTTTACAACCTATTGTTATTGTACCTGTTACAATTGTTTTTGTATTTAATTATTTATCATTTGATTATAAAGATACCTGGAAAAAATATAATGAAGAGTTTGATCAGTTATCTAGAGATCGAAATAAGAAAGGAGGAGTTATAGTTTGGAGCATAATAATAATGATAATAATAAACATGATTTTTTCATATTATCTGTTGTTTAGAAAAGCAAGAATAAATCATACAGGACCATATTCTAAAGAGTTTATAGAACAACAAAAAATAAAAGACTCTATAGATCATGCAAATTATATAAAAGAAATGCAGAATATAAGAGATGGAAGGTAATTGCTTTCTATGATTTCGGTAATGTTTCAAACATGTTGGCAATAAATTAGAGTATTGAAAACCAATACTCTAATTTTATAGTTATAAATACAACGGCAAAGAACTGCAAGAAACAGGCATGTATAGCTATGGCTGAAGAAACTATATGCCGGATATTGCAAGATGGAACGGGATAGATCAGCTGGCAGAAAGCTATCTTTCTACCAGTACTTATGCTTATGTAGCCAACAACCCTATTTCAAATTTTGATGTGGAAGATGGTTTAACGAAGATGGTTCTATTGATACTTCGGGAAGAACTCCCGGGTTTACTAGTGGCAGACAGATGTACCAGCAGTTCTTAGGACAGAGCCCCGGAGATGGTGGCGGTGTAAGTGATGGGTATAATTTTACTGGAGATCAAGCAATATCTATGTTTAATTATTTCAGAGATGGAGGAACAATGTCTGGACTTAGCTTCGGTGATACTCAGCTGACATGGTATACAGGAACTCCTACTCTAACTGCTTATAGTGGTGGGGCAGAGATATTTGGAGAAATTGATCTAGGAGTAATACATAAAGCAACTTTTTCTACTTATGAACCAAGCTTTTTTGAAGATTTTCTTGAAGGTGTAAAGTATGCAGATAAAAGCAACTTTATATCAGCATCTGCTTTAATTGGTTACGGCGGCTTACATTTAAATAAATATGAAGCTTTTTTAAAATTAGGGGCAAAAGGAGGATCTATAAGTACTCTAAGAAATTTATCAAAAAACTTAAAAACAATTGGAAAAGCCGGAAAGTATTTAGGCTATCTGGGTGTAGGCTTAAGTGTATTGGAAGATGTTTCTGATAACAAGGTCGGATGGGGAACTGTTGCTAAGGTTGCTTTAGGGGTTGGACTTATATATGCTGGACCTGTAGCTATAGCTTATGGTATTACAGACTTAGCAGTAGGAGTTATTACGGGAACTACTATTACAGATAGAATTGCTTCTGGCATAGACAATAGTCGATTAGGTACTGATTTTAACATTTTTAGTTCATTAAATAAATAATTTATGGAAGATTTTTTTGATTATCATTATTATAGAGTTGCGAAATTTTATTACAAGAGGGATGGAGCAGATGCTACAACAGCATTAATAAGCGTATCAGCTGTTCAGGCATGGATTTTAATTAATCTTCTATTATTTATAAAAGAATTATTTTTCCAAGATATAAAACTTAAATATGGTTGGATTATATTTCTAATTATAATGGTTGGAACTCTTATTTATAATAATATAAGATATAAAAACAAATATCAGCAATTAAGAAATAGATGGATTAATGAGAATAGAAAAGATAAAGCAACCAACGGATTAATAATTATTCTAACAATTATTTTTTCATGGTTATTGATATTCTTTAATTTATTCATATTAAAAATAATTCATCAATGATAATATCTTAAACATGTCACTAATAAATTAGAGTATTGGTTTATACTCTGATTAAAAAAATAACGGTAAAGAACTCCAGGAGACAGGCATGTACAGTTACGGCTGGAGAGAGTATATGCCGGATATTGGACGTTGGAACGGGATAGATCAGCTGGCAGAAAGCTATCTTTCTACCAGTACTTATGCATATGTAGCCAATAATCCTATTTCAAATTTTGATGTAGATGGAAGATGGTTCAATGAGGATGGTACTATTGATACTTCAGGAAGAACTCCCGGGTTTACCAGTGGAAGGCAGATTTACCAGCAGTTTTTGGGGCAATATCCCGGACAAGGAGGCGGTGGTAGCGATGGATATAATTTTACTGGAAAGGATGCAGTCACAATGTTCAGCTATTTCAGAGATGGAGGAACAATGTCAGGGCTTAGCTTTGACAATAATGGGGCTGTAGGTTGGATAGGAAACCCTACTTTAACTACTTATAGTGGAACAGATATACATGGAGAAATTGATCTCGGTACAGGCTATAGCGCTAAATTTAAGGACCTCCCATTAGATGCATATAAAAATTGGGCAGATTGGGGAGCCAGCACCGCTGGAGGAGGATTTAAATATCTTGCTGATCGAAGAACAGTTCTATATAATAGTGGATATTGGATTGATAATCTTGGACAAATGAGAAGCACTGCATACGCAGGAAGAGCTAGAGGATCGTTGATAGGGCTGAGAAGCGATTATCTAAGAAATACTGAAATGCTTGGAAAATATTCCAAAAGAGCTGGTTATGTAGGATATGGAATCAGTGCTGCACAAATAGGATATGGTACTTATCAGGATGGTGGAAAGTTTGGTGTTAAAACTCAAATTGCAACAGCTAACGTAGTAGGAGGAATGGCAGGCGCTTGGCTAGGAGGAAAAGCAGGAACATTAGCTGGCGGAGAATTAGGAGCTCTGATAGGAGTTTGGTTTGAAGGAGTTGGAGCAGTACCTGGAGCAGCAATTGGTGGGGCAATTGGTGGAATTGTGGGAGGAATATTAGGAGGAGTATATGGAGGAGATTATGCAGAACAATGGGCTAGCGGTATTTTAAACAAACCTGATCCTATAAAATAATAAACAAAAATTTTAATAAATAATGATTTATGGAAAAAATTTGGAACTATATCCACTATTTTATTTATGTATTTGAGGTTAAGGCTTCTCAAATAATAACCTATCCTATTACTCTAATTTTTGACTTAATTTATAAAATTCCTTTTATAGCAAGTTCGCTCAGAAAGAAAAATAGTTCACCACAAGAAATAAGATTAGCTAGTGAAAATGCAATAAACAATCGTATGTATGGTCAAAACATAACCATTTCAGGCATTCAAATGGGAGGCTTAATAATTCTTATAGAATATGGTTTATTTAATATTTTTCAGGTAATATTAGGAAAGTCGTTAATACAAATATTTTGGGAACCAGGCAGTTACTATAAATGGATATTTATAATAGGACTGTTAGTTTTGCCTTGGATTATTAACGAGAAATTACTGTTTAAGAATAATAAATATTTAAAGTACTTTGATGAATTTGATAAAGAGCCCAAAAAAATAAGACATAAATATGCTTGGATTAGTTTAGGAGTTATTTTAGGAATTATCACGTTTTTTGTTTTAAGTTTTATTCCATTGTCAAAAATATATTAATTAGATAATTGGGTAATGTTCCAAATATGTTGATAATAAATTAGAGTATTGGTTTCCAATACTCTAATTCTTAAACACAACGGCAAAGAACTCCAGGAAACAGGGATGTACAGCTATGGCTGGAGAGACTATATGCCTGATATTGCAAGATGGAACGGGATAGATCAGCTGGCAGAAAGCTACCTTTTTACCAGTACTTATGCTTATGTAGCCAATAACCCTATATCAAACTTTGATGTAGATGGAAGATGGTTTAACGAAGATGGTTCTATTGATACTTCAGGAAGAACTCCCAGGTTTACCAGTGGAAGACAGATGTACCAGCAATTTCTGGGACAATATCCTGGGCAAGGAGGAGGAAGTGGAAACGGAAACTATACTCCATTTGGACAAACACAGGCGTATGCAGATTTGATGGATGCATTTTATAATGGAGGAACGGGAGGAATGTCTAATATCGGAGGGACATTAAGATGGTGGACAGATTATGAAGATCCTGATCCTACTGTAACAGGGATAGGTGCTTTTGGTATGTTGAAACTAAAATCATCTTATGAGTATGATACCGATTTGCATAAAACCTCGCAAACTCTCAGAACATGGTCTGGATATGCTTTTTCTGCCAATAAGTTTGTATTTCAGCCTGCTGCTGACAGAGCTGTTTTATATGGTGCTGGAGAAGCTTATTCTACTACCAATTTAGTTTTTGAAAAAGCACTGCCAAAGATATTAGGCTCAAGAAGAATATATGTGCCATTGATGGAAGTAAGTGTCAAAAACGCACAAAGATTAGCTGCGGGAACTAAAGTTGCGGGAAGAGTTTTAGGTGGAATTGGTGCAGCTTTAGCATTCGTTGATATTAGTCAAAATGGAGTAACAACATCTAACTCATTAGATCTAGTAATGTCTGCATTGGCTATTTCACCAACAGGCTGGGGGCAAGCTATTGCAGGGACTTATTTTCTAGCTAATGGAATTACAACATTAGTAACAGGAAAAGATATAGGACAACATATTGAAGGAGCAGTGAATAAATACTACAACGACGGTGTGAGAGCAGAAGAACAAAGAAAATTTAACGCAGCCATGGGCTATTAAAAAATATATATGATACTCGTTGATTATTTATACTATCAGATAACTAACTTTTACCATCATTTTGAAAAAGATGGGACACATAAAGCTTCAGGGATTATAGGAGCTTGTTCCTTACTTTCATTTAATTTGATATTTATATTGATGTTTTTAGATCATTTTTATGATATGAACACCTTACCGTCGAATAAATACATAGTAATAATTTATTGTTTACCAATTATTTTATTAATGAGTTTGAGATATTGGAAATTTACTTCCTATGAAGAAATTAAAGAGAAAGTAAAAGATTTTAGTAAGACAAAAAAAATAATAGCTGACATTCTAGTAATTGGTTATGCTATCATTTCATTTTTTGGATTGCTCATCTTAAGCCTTTATGTAGGCACATTAAAAAATACATTTTAAATTATTATTAACTAATCCAAATTTAATAGCAGAGGAACAAAGAAGATATAATGCGGCCATGGGCTATTAAAAATTATATATGATACTTATTGATTACTTATATTACCAAATAGTTAATTTTTATAAACACTTCAATAAAGATGGAGCTGAAAAAGGGTATGGAATTGTAATGACTCTTGGTTTACCATTCTTGAATTTAGTATTTATATTAATGATTTTAGATCATTTTATGGTATAAAGACTTTACCATCAAATAAATATTTTGTATTAGTATATGCTTTACCCTTTATTTTATTGATAGGATTAAGATATTGGAAATTTACTTCTTACGAAGAGATTAAAGAAAGAGTACAAAATTTAAGTAAAACGACAAAAATGATAGCTGATATTCTATTAATCATTTATGCTACTATCTCGTTGTTAGGGTTTATATTTTTTAGTCTTTATTTAGGATCATTAAAAAATACTTTTTAATTATAAGAGGCTGTCTCACTTTTGAGACAGCCTTCTTTTATTTTACCTTTCATAAATAGATTGAGGATAGGCTGTAGCAGAACTTATTTTCTTGCCAATGGAATTACAACACATGTAACCGGAAAAGATATAGGACAACATATTGAAGGAGCAGTGAATAAATACTACAACGACGGTGTGAGAGCAGCAGAACAAAGAAAATTTAACGCAGCCATGGGCTATTAAAAAAATATATATGATACTCGTTGATTACTTATATTATCAGTTAACAAATTTCTATCATCAATTTGAAAAAGATGGGACACATAAGGGATCTGGAATTATTTTAACATGCGCTATGCTGTGTTGGAATTTAGTGTTTTTTATTATTGTATCAGATAAATATTTAAATCCTAATTTAGGACCATCAAACAAATATATATTAATAATCTATTGCTTGCCAATTATTTTATTTTTAGGATTAAGATATTGGAAATTTACTTCTTATGAAGAAATTTATGAAAAAGTGCAAAAATTTAGTAAAACAAAAAAACTATTGCTGATATTTTATTAATCACTTATGTTTTTATTTCATTTCCTGTGTTTATTATTTTTGGTATTTATCTCGGATCATTAAAGAATACATTTTAATGATTAAATTATAATTAGGGCATTGTATTTCAATGCTCTAATTTTAAAATATAATGACAAAGAATTTCAGGAATATGGAACTAGAATATTGGTTTATGATTTAGCAAAAAAAACTTATTACAAATAATGCAAGAATATAATATCATAATTTTCAGACAATCAAGAATTTTACTATGCCTTTTTTTATTACCTATAATTCTATTAACAGCAATTTTTATAGGGGCAGAAACAAATTCATTTATAATTTCGGTTTTATTTATAGTTATTAGTGTTCTTTTAATTTACTATTATGTTGTTGGTAGTCTCAAAATAACTATTAGTGAAAACGAATTGTTTTTTGAATGGAGAAAAAAGGTTATTTTTAATTATAATCCTATTAAAGCTATTAAAATTAATGATATAAAAGTTATTGTTTTAGATGAAGAAAGTCTTTTAAGAAAAATAAAAACACATGATACTGTAATTTATATTAATAATTCTAAAATTAAATCTGAAGAAGCAGAGAAATTTATTAATAGATTGAAAAATGATATTAATAAAAATGATGTTAAAATAATAGATAGTTGGGATGAGTTTGCTGAAAAAGGATATTTAAGATTAGCATATAGAATAAATTCAATAATACTCATTACATCAATTATCGTTATTTTAATTTTTACAGTGTTAAAAGGTTTTAATCCTGTATCATTATCTATTCTGTTATTATTTATACCACAAATGATTTTGTACCAAAAACAAATGAAAAATAAAACAAATGGGTAATGTTTCAAATGTGTGGTCATTGCTACACCCTCGTTGCCACACAACTGCGTTGTGTGAAGAGGTAATAATAAAGAAAAACCCACTGCAAAGGCAGTGGGTTTTTCTTTATTATAAAATTTATTTTTATAAATTCCCTTACTTCTCAAGTAGCTTCTCTAACGCATTCATCCTTTTTCTTTCAGCATACTTTAATACAAAGGGATTTTTTCTTCATGAAGCTGAACAATTTTATCAATAGGATTAATATTTTGAACTTCAATTCTATTCTTTCTGGGAAGCTTACCCCAGATTTGATGGGTAGTAGAGAGTATAAACAAAATCTATTCACCATCCCTTTCTCCCAAAGACTCTTTCAGCTTAATAAGCTCAGCTTTTACAAACTCCAGTCGGTCAATAAGGGTGATGGTTTCGGAAATTTTACTGTTTGTGGTCAGGGCGATGCGGGCTCCGTCCAGAGTATATCCTTTTTCTTTTACCAGATGGTAGATCATCTGAAGGTTTTTGATATCTTCAGGAGTGAAATATCGGTTGCCTTTCCTGTTTTTTTTAGGCTTGATAATAGGGAATTCCTGTTCCCAGTAGCGTATTAATGAGGTATTTACATCGAATGCTTTTGCCACTTCTCCTATAGAATAATACAGTTTATCAGCTAAATTTATTTTCATTTTACGACTCCTAAACCTCAAAGATAAAAATTTTTTAAAATTGTATCCAAATATATTGGAAAAAGTAGGGTCTGACTTTCATTATACAACAGTAAACTTATTATAAAATAGCATACATTAGTTTGTAACGGATAAGAAAGATCGGTATTACTGGTCTTTTTTTTGTCTAAATTTGTGAATCCTTACAAAGCATATAAATATAAGTGATGAATCCAATCTCTGTTCTTCATATCGATCTTTTTCAGGCAGGTAAAAATACTTCAGATTTTTATTTTAACACGATGAAGAATCATTTGGTGGTAGGACATCGTCATATAGAAAAGCCACACAGGCATGATTTTTATGCTGCTGTTCTTTTCACCAAAGGAGCAGGGGTACATGAAATTGATTTTCAGAAATACGATGTTTCTGAGGGGAGCCTTTTCTTTCTTTCACCCGGACAGATTCACAGTTGGGAGCTTTCGGAAGATATAGAAGGTTATATTTTCTTTTGTTCTCAGGAATTTTATGAAATGCATTATGTAAATCAGAAACTGAGGAATTTCCCTTTTTTTGGATCTGTGTCTTTTCCTAGAAAACTTCAACTGGATGCTTTGGAATTGAAGAAGAATATTAGTTTATTTAAGGAACTCGGAGAAGAGCATCAGGCTAAAAATATAATGAAAGAAGGGCTTATTTTGTCATTGATGTCTCAGATCTTTATTAATTCCACCCGATTATTTTCAAGAGACTTTGATACGCAGGATTCTGCCGCTGGACTTTCCTATTTTAAACATTATCAGGATTTTGAAAATCTGATTGAACAGCATTTTGCAGAACATAAATCGATTACCCATTATGCTTCTTTATTAGGGATTTCCTCCAAACATCTGAATAGAATTGTACAGACTGTTGTTCAAAAAACAGCTACAGATGTTATTACAGAAAGAGTAGTACTGGAAGCCAAAAGAATGTTGATGTATCTGGACGAAAGCCTGGTTGAAATTGCTTTCAGATTAGGATATGAAGAATATTCCTACTTTGTAAGAGTATTCCGGAAAAGCTCCGGAATGACTCCCACTCAGTTTATGAGGAAATATAAGGCTTAATTTAGTTGATAGTTCAATGTTTAAGGTTATCAGTTCTGATATCTTAGTTCTCTGTTAAGATTAACTATTCACTTGCGAAGCAAAATTCACCATTGATATAATAAAATCTCTATCAATATTTCACTGCGCATTTTCCCTAATTCCTGCAACCTATTATCTTCTTCCTAAAGAGCTAACTTAAACGGTCCTTCAAAAGTTGTTTCAAATGAATCTATCAGTTTTCCTTCTTCATCAAAAACTCCGATGATCATATTTTGTTTTGAAAACTTAATCTCATCTTCAGGGAAGGAAATATTGATATTTCCTTTCAGGATCTGATCTCCTTTCAAGATGATTTTTTCAGAACCGAAATACGTGATTTCTGCATTTGATGGAGTGATAACTTTGATACTTAAAGTCTTTTTCTCATTAGATTTATTCAGAAGCGTATAAATAAAGGTATTGGTAATTTTACCATTTTTAACGAAGAATGTAGAGCCTGCCGGTTTAATGAATTTCGCTTCCATAGAACCTCGGTCGTACATTAAAAATCCAAGAAATCCGATCAGTAATGCCAGAATAACGGTCGTAGCTTTCATTCTCGGAGTAAATCTGAATTTCTCGCGGTTTTCAATTTCTGATTCTGTAGCATAACGAACCAATCCTTTAGGTAAACCTACCTTTTCCATTACTTCATCACAGGCATCAATACAGGCGGTACAGTTAACGCATTCCAATTGTTGTCCGTTTCTGATGTCAATTCCCGTAGGACAGACAACAACGCATTGATTACAATCTATACAATCTCCTTTACCAGCCGCTTTTCTGTCTTCATTATTTCTCCATTTTGAACGGCCTTCCCCTCTTTTAAAATCGTAATATACGTTGATTGTCTGTTTATCAATTAAAACTCCCTGAAGTCTTCCATAAGGGCAAACCAGAGTACATACCTGCTCACGAAGCCATGCAAAAACAAAATAGAAAGTCATCGTGAAAAAGATCATCGTAATAAACTTCAAAGGATGTTCTGAAGGCCCTTCCAGCATAATCTGGAAAACCTGCTCATAGCCTACAATATACATAAACATGAAAGTAGAGATGACCAGCGAAATCAAAATAAAAACAGACCATTTTGTCAGTCTTTTTCGGATTTTTTCAGCATCCCATTCCTGTCTGTCGAGTTTCATCTGTTTGTTTCGGTCTCCTTCAATCCAGAATTCTATTTTACGGAAAACCATTTCCATAAAAAGAGTTTGAGGACAAAGCCAGCCACAGAATATTCTTCCGAAAACTACAGTAAATAGCATTACAAAAATAACAGAAGTTACCGCTCCTAATGCAAGGATAAAAAAGTCCTGCAGGTAAAAAGGTTGTCCAAGGATAAAGAATTTTCTGTCGATGACATTGATGAGCAGAAAAGGATTATTGTTGATCTTTACAAAAGGCAGTCCGAAAAAGATAGCAAGAAGAAGATAGCTGGTGTAATTTCTGTAGTTGGTGTATTTTCCTTTAGGTTTTCTGGGGAATATCCACTTCCTTTTTCCGGTTTCATCCATTGTTCCCACTGAATTTCTGAAATCTTCATTTTCAATTTCCAAAGACTTGATATTGTTGGACTCTGCGCTCATTGTTGTATGCTATAAAAGTATATTGGTACTATTTTCATCCGGATCCATCCTATTTTTTGAATTGATTTTATCATTGAAAAAAGTGATCGATCCTGTTACTGCAAAGCTCCGGATTATATCCTCTTATTACTAATAGGATCTACTTCAAAAATAGGACAATTAGGACATTTTGTGTTCTTGGTTTTTATTATATCAAAATGAGAAAATATTTTGAAACCTGTAAGTCATATTGTAAATTGCAGGTCTAAAAATGAAGTATGAAGAATATCTTTAAAATAGGCATGATTGGTTTGGTTTTCGCATTGGTAAACTGTCAATCAGTAAATTATAGTAAAATGTTTTATGAGGGAGTAAAACCAGAAATGGTTTCAGATACGTTCAGTTTCACAGAAGGGCCATCAGCAGATAAAGAAGGGAATGTTTACTTTACCGATCAACCCAATGATAAGATCTATTATTGGGATTGGAAAAGCAATAAGGTAATAGAATTCTTAGACAAGACGGGAAGGGCCAACGGAACGCACTTTGACAAAGACGGATATTTAATTACCTGCTCAGATGATCAGGGAGAAATCTGGAAAATTTCCAAAGACAAAAAAGTAGAAGTCCTGCTTAGAGGTTTTGAAGGAAAAAGACTGAATGGCCCTAATGATGTCTGGAATGATGAAACCGGAGGAATGTATTTTACAGATCCATTATACGAAAGAGATTATTGGATAGGTTTTAAACAGGAACTTCCACATAAAAGCCTTTACTACAGAGATAAAGCAGGGAAAGTTACCAAATTGGATACATTTACTCAGCCGAATGGAATTGTAGGCAGCGAAAAACTGAAAAAATTATACCTTTCTGATATTGATGCCGGGAAAACGTATGTATATGACATATTGGGCGAAGGAAAACTGTCTGAAAAAAGACTTTTCTGTGAAATGGGATCAGACGGAATGGAGCTGGACAAGCATGGAAATCTTTATTTGACAGGAGATGGGGTACATGTTTTTAACCGTTCCGGAAAGAAAATTTACCATATTCCTATTCCTGAAAAATGGACCTCCAATGTAACTTTTGGTGGAAAAAATAATGATATTCTATTTATTACTGCTTCAAAATCTGTGTATACATTTCCTACCAGAGTAAGAGGAATAAAATAGCATTCAATGTTTATATAAATAAAAGAGCTCTGAAATTTCAGAGCTCTTTTACTATATTGTTGAAACCACCCCGTCAAAAATTCTCTGAATTTTCGCCACCCCTCCGGAGGAGGGGAATTCTCAGACGGTTAATTACTTTTTCTTTAAATATTGAAGCTTTTGTGGTTTATAAATTTTAGAATGACGCTTTAAAGTTAGTAAGCAACTTCCATTTTTACCTTTTTCCCCTTTAGTTTTTCATTCTGAAGCTTTCTTAAAACAGCATTTACTTTACTTCTGGAAACAGCAACATAAGAAGTGGTATCCTTTACCTCAATCAAACCGATATCTTCCTTCTGAAGTTCTCCTTTTTTGATGAGATAGCCTACAACATCCACTTTGTTGACCTTATCTTTTTTTCCTGCGCTGATATAAATAGTCTGGAAAGGTGTTTTTTCCGGCACTTTAGTAAATCCAGTGACACTTTCTTCAGGAGTATTGTTTTTAATGAATGGGAAGTTTTCTTCCTCTGTCATAATGAGGTATACAAAACCTTTGGCATTCATCCTTGCAGTACGTCCGTTTCTGTGGATAAAAGCATCTTCTTTTGGAGGAAGCTGATAATGTACAATAGATTCTACCTCCGGAACATCAAGTCCACGGGCAGCAAGATCCGTAGTGATAAGAATTCTGGCAGAATCATTTCTGAATTTGAGCAATGCACGTTCTCTTTCATCCTGCTCCATACCGCCATGGAAGGTTTCTCTGTCGATTCCCATCTGATGAAGAAGCTCTGAGATTCTATCAACAGCCTCACGGTGGTTACAGAAAATAAGAGTCCTTTTATTGCCTATCTTACAGATTAAATTAAATAAAGTATCCAGTTTTTCCTCAGAAATTGTCATTACTTTTCGTAATTGGATATCTGGTTTTACTTCACTTAGTTTTAAAAAGTCAATGGTTTTTTCATTCTTTAAACCGGTAAACGTTGGAATTTCATCCATCGTTGTAGCTGAAGTTAAAATTCTTTGTGAAAGACCTTTTAATGAACCTGCAATAAACTCCATATCTTCATGGAAACCTAGCTCCAGCGCTTTGTCGAATTCATCAAGAACGAGTGTTTTAATCGTTTTCGGATCAAAATTATTATTTCTCACGTGGTAAGCAACCCTTCCCGGAGTTCCTATTAAAACTGCAGGAGCTTCAATTAAGTTGTTGACCTCAATTTTTTTATCATGTCCACCATAGCAAACAGATACTTTAAAATCTGTTCCCATAGCTTTAAAAACCTGCTCAATCTGTAAAGCCAATTCTCTGGCCGGAACCAATATTAATGCCTGAACTCCCTGAACATTTTTTTTCAGATTCCGGAGAACCGGCAATAGAAAAGCAAGGGTCTTTCCAGATCCTGTAGGAGAGAGTAAAACAATGTCTGTATTGTTCTCAGACGCAGTATAAGTAGATTTCTGCATCTGATTCATATCCTGAATCTGCAGTTTTTGATAGATTGATTGTAGTTCCATGGTGCAAAGGTAGTGAATTTAGGGGGCAAGTTTTGACATGGAGAGTTTTTGAAGTATGGATGCAGGTTTTGAGAATGGGAGAGTTTAAGCGTTTAGATACAAGGGTGTTTAAATAATGTACTTAATTTCAACGTAAACTTCAGTCTCAATCTGAAAATCTAATATCTGCTTCTATTTCAATCTGCTCAACATCTCTTTTCCCCTTAATAAAGTAACAGGATAAGCTTCTTCGGGTTTTGAAATGGCCTTTTCATAAAATTCTTTGGCGGTACTGGTATTTCCCTGAGCTAAATTGATGAAGCCTGAAATTTCGTATATGAAATTTCGTAGTTTGAGATCTTTTTCTTCTTTAGTCGAGAGGTATTTTAGAAGCTTTTCAGCAGAGGTCAGACGGTTGTCTTTGTAGGGTTTTACATCATACCCGTTAGGTTTGCTGAACCAGTAATCCCACATGGCGCCATTATTATGCTCATTCCATGAGTATTTAATCAATTGTAAAGCCACTTCAAGCAGAGCAGAATCCAGATTTTTATTCTTTGGGTCTGATTTTTTACTTTCTGAGATATAGCGGTCGATTGTGGTATCGGGGTCTTCCTTCTGTATTTCTTGGAAAATAGATTCCTTAAGGTATAAAGAATGGTTTTTTGAGAAATTTTCATATGCGAATGAAGTAGGGAAATGATCTGCCAGATTTTCTATACGGTATCCTTTTTTGAGTTCTGATTTTAAATCAATTTTATATACTGTATTGTAGTCATGAAAAAGATACACATAAATAATTCCCTTTTTAAGATTACAGATGGTAGAATATAGAGTATTCAGTTCTCCTTCCTGATGTGTTTTATCTAAAATAGTTTTTAGAAATCCAACATTATTTTCCTTAGAAGCAGTAAGCATTTCATTGGCTATATCCGGTCTTCTGCATGAGAGTTTTCCATTGATCATATTACAGTTTGAATTCACCTGAAAGGCACCAGTTTTTTCTATGATTCCTTCGGGGGTGATCACAACAGAATTTCCTTCTTTATCAGCAAGTAGGGCTTTGGAAGATATGGCGTAATCATATTTTTTTAAAAAGACCATGGCTTCCTTTACGGTTTTGCATTTTCCCAGTATTTCCCACATCAAATCTCCTTTGTAAGGATTCTTTAGGTTCAATTTACTCAAATTGTAATTAGCTGCAGCAAAATCATAGAAAAGCCCATATTCATTCATCGCTGCGGCAGTTTGCATATCAGGAGCTCCAAAGCTGATGGATCCGTAACGGTCTTTGGTGGCAGGATTATACCAGATTCTTGTAAAAGGAGTCATGTCGTCTTCATTGGCGGCAACGAACATTTCTCCACCTCTCGAACACGAAAATATAGTACAAGATTTTACTGTATTAATAGGATATGAAAGAAAGATGATAGCAAATAATAGGAAAATTTTTTGCATGGTTTATTGATTTGTTAATTATTTTTGATAAATCCCGGTAATTTCTATTAAAACATTTCAGGGAATGAATCTATTACATTAGACTTAAGTTTCTACTTGATTTCTAATAAGAAGGAGTAGAAAACCCATTGTTAATATAAAATAAAATTCCTATCTTTGCACCCACTTTTGTGTGAAAGGTTTGAAAAGGTAAAATATTAAAAATTAATTACTTCCGTATTTTTTAGATCCACATTTATTCAAGCCATTAAAAAAGAAGGAATACAAATTTTATTAGAAAATGTCAAAAGAGACAAATTCAGCAGAGGTTTTATTAAACCAAAACGTAGCACCAGAACAATTTGATTGGGATTCTTTCGAATCAGGTCTTGATGCAGATGCGAGAAAAGAAAAAAGCGATTTAGAAGAAATCTACAACGGATCTCTTAACAGCCTAAACGATAATGACGTTTTAGTTGGTAGAGTAGTAAGATTAACTGATAAAGAAGCTATCGTAGACATCAACTTCAAATCTGAAGGTGTTATTTCTCTTAACGAATTCCGTTACAACCAAGGCCTAAAAGTAGGTGACGAGGTAGAAGTAATGGTTGACAAGAGAGAAGACAAAACTGGTCAGTTACAATTATCTCACAGAAAAGCTAGAACGCTTAAAGCTTGGGATAAAGTAAACGAACTTCACGAAACTGGAGAAATCGTTAACGGTTTTGTTAAATCAAGAACTAAAGGTGGTATGATCGTTGACGTTCACGGAATCGAAGCATTCTTACCTGGTTCTCAAATTGACGTTAAGCCAATTAAAGATTACGATCAGTTCGTAGGAAAAACTATGGAGTTCAAAGTTGTGAAAATCAACCCTGAGTTCAAAAACGTAGTTGTATCTCACAAAGCATTGATCGAAGCAGATATCGAAGGTCAGAAAAAAGAAATCATCGCTCAGCTTGAAAAAGGTCAGGTTCTTGAAGGTACTGTTAAGAATATTACTTCTTACGGTGTATTCATTGACTTAGGAGGTGTTGATGGATTGATCCACATTACAGACCTTTCTTGGTCTAGAGTGAACCACCCATCTGAAATCCTAGAGGACGGACAGACTGTAAAAGTTGTAATCCTTGATTTTGATGATGAGAAAACAAGAATCCAATTAGGTATGAAGCAATTAGAAGCTCATCCTTGGGATGCTCTTTCTGCTGACATGAAAGTTGGAGATAAAGTAAAAGGAAAAGTAGTAGTTCTTGCTGACTATGGTGCATTTGTAGAAATCGCTCCAGGTGTAGAAGGATTAATCCACGTTTCTGAAATGTCTTGGTCTACTCACTTAAGATCTGCTGGAGATTTCGTAAAAGTAGGTGATGAAGTAGAAGCTGAAGTATTAACTTTAGATAGAGAAGACAGAAAAATCTCTCTTGGTATCAAGCAATTGTCTAAAGATCCATGGGAAAATATCGAAACTAAGTATCCATTAGGATCTAAGCATGTAGGAACTGTAAGAAACTTTACTAACTTTGGTGTATTCGTAGAGTTAGAAGAAGGTATCGACGGATTAATCTACATCTCTGATCTTTCTTGGACTAAGAAAATCAAGCACCCATCTGAATTCTGTGCAGTAGGTGATAAATTAGATGTTGTAGTTCTTGAATTAGATATCCAAGCTAGAAGATTATCTCTAGGTCACAAGCAATTGACTGAAAACCCATGGGATAAATTCGAAACTAAATATGCTGAAGGAACTATCCACGCTGGTAAAGCTGTAGAAGTTCACGATAAAGGAGCTTCTGTTCAATTCGAAGATGCTGAGGTTGAAGCTTTCTGTCCTTCAAGATTATTAGAGAAAGAAGATGGATCTAAAATCAAAAAAGGTGAAGATGCTCAATTCAAAGTAATCGAATTCAACAAAGAATTCAAGAGAGTAGTAGTATCTCACACAGGTATCTTCAGAGACGAAGAAAAGAAAAACGTTAAAGAATCTTCTTCTAGAAACGTATCTTCTTCTTCAAACAACGAAGAAAGATCTACTCTTGGAGACATCGATGCATTAGCAGAGTTGAAAAGAAAAATGGAAGAAGGTAAATAATCTTTGAACCATTGATATATAAGGAGCCGCTCGTTTGAGCGGCTTTTTTTATGTTAATACAATAAAATGTAAAACTTGATAAGGAAAGAAACAGTAATATGCCATCAGAAAACAAAATTTTTCAAAAAAAATAGGGATCAATAATCATTAAGAATATCCATTGATGTGTGATTTATTTAATAAAGTAATTAAATCAGAAAGATCTAAAAATAAGGTAAATATAATGTGGTAGGCATAAATTTATGACGAGGTTCTCCTTATTGAGAAATATGTAAAACAATTCCAATATAATAGGTTTGTATGTATTTGTTTATTTTTAAATTTTAAATAAAAAAAACATTGATGGTTTGTGAATTATTTGTAGATTAGCAGCTTTAATAATGGATATGAAAAACAAAGCTCTACCTATTTTATTTGCAGTATTTTCTGCATTTCCGACAGTATTGTTTGGACAGGATAATGAAAAACTGATTAAAGATTATATTTCTCAAAATAAAATAAGAGAGTATAAAAAATCTGATCTTAATAATATCATTGTTGATAATGTAGATCCGTCAAAATCATTGAATGGTAATGTTGTTAAATTTTTACAGACTTATAATGGTTTACCAATATACAGCTCTGTAGGAACAGCATTGATCAAGGACAGTAAAATTGTTTACTACACAGATAATTTTGTAAAAGATTATACTGCATCTACATCGGGTACAGCTGTTATTAATAAGAATACAGCTCTTCAAAAAATTGCTGAAGATCTGAAAAATCCTGATATTGCAAATTTTACGATTCTTGAATATCTTGAGAAGACTCAAAAAAGAGCGACATCAGCCAATCAAAGACTTGTATATACCAATGACGAGAGTGGTAACTTGCGTTTAGCCTATGAATATACCTTAACGGAACCCAAGACTCCAAATTACTGGAATATTTTAGTAGATGCGAATAATGGAAACATCCTGTTAAAAAACAATCTGACTTTATCCTGTAATTTCCATCATGATGCTTATAGCTCAGATGCTGAGTACAGCCATGCTGATCATTTTGAAAATACCCTAATGGGGCCTCAAAATAATGTAACACAGAATAATATTCCGTTACTTTTACCGGATAATGCATCCTATAATGTATTTCCATTGCCTATTGAAGCGCCTACATTTGGAGCAAGATCAGTTCTTACCAATCCCTGGAATCTAAGTGCTTCCCCTGAAGGATGGCATTCTGATGGAGTTAATCATTACACGGTTACCAGAGGAAACAACGTTTTTGCTTATGAGGATGTTGCTGGAACGGCTTTAACGGCACCTGACTATCTTACAGGTACCCCAGCTGAAGGTGGTGCTACCAGAAATTTTAATTTTCCTTTTAATATCAACGAAACTTCTGTAAACAACAGGAATGCAGCAATTACCAATTTATTCTATCTGAACAACAAAATTCATGATGTTTTTTATAAATTCGGATTTACAGAATCTGCCAGAAACTTCCAGCAGAACAATTTTGGTAATGGGCCTGTAGGAGGAGATGATGATTCTGTGTATGCAGAAGCTCAAGATGGAGGTGGCTTAAATAATGCAAACTTTACTCCTCCTCAAGATGGCTATAATCCTAGGATGCAGATGTATCTTTGGTCAACAACCAATAGCCGATTACTATTTTATAATAGCCCCGGTTCTGCGGTTACCCGTGAGCCAATAGTTATAGGAGCTGCGTTTGGTCCAGCGTTAAATGTTTTAGGTGTAACTGGAGATGTAAAACTTTCACCAGATATACAAGGTTGCCAGGCATTACCAGCAGGAGCTCTTACAGGAAAGATTGGACTTATTGAAAGAGGAGGAACCAATTGTGGCTTTACAGTAAAAGTAAAGAATGCTCAAAATGCTGGAGCTGTTGGAGTTATAGTGTATAATAATACAGGAGCGGTTAATATTCCACCTGCCATGGGAGGTGCAGATGCTACGATTACAATTCCTTCGATACTTGTTACAAATTCAGAAGGAGAATATATAAAAAGTCAGCTTGCTTCCAATGCAACTGTAAATGTTACATTAAAAAAAGATCCAATATATAATGTAGTTCCTGATGGAAGCTTCGATAATGGAATTGTTATTCATGAATATGGACATGGAATTTCAAATCGACTTACAGGTACAGGTTCATCATGTTTGAGCGCAAATGTAAGTAAAGAACAAATGGGTGAAGGATGGTCTGATTTCTTTGCATTAATGTTAACAAATAAAGCAGGAGATAACGCTTTAGTACCAAGAGGTATGGGTACATACGTAGGTGGACAGCCAAATGAAGGAGGAGGTATAAGACCAGCAAGATATTCTCCTAACTTTGCCATTAATGATTTTACTTATGGAGATACTAATACAATGCAATATACTTCAAATGGGAGTTTGGTTCCGGACGTACACTCCATTGGGTTTGTTTGGGCAACAATGCTGTGGGATCTTCACTGGAAATATGTTGAAAAATATGGATATTCTTCAGATGTATTGTCAAATACTACAAATGGAAGTACAAGAGTACTGCAGTTAGTCACCAATGCATTAAAGCTTCAGGCATGTAACCCTAGTTTTATTGAAGGAAGAGATGCTATATTAGCGGCTGAATTAGCAACTACACAAGGGCAGGATAAATGTATGATTTGGGGTGTTTTTGCCAAAAGAGGTTTAGGTTTAAATGCTTCAGCTGGGGTTAAGAATAATATCACAGATCAGGTAGAAAATTTTGCGGTACCTGAAGAATGTTTGTTGGCTACTAATGAAGTGAAAACAAAGAAAGATAATAAAGTTTTGATCTATCCAAATCCGGCTAAAGATGAGTTTTATATCAACTTCCCAAGCAATACCCTTGGAAAAGTAAGCGTAGAACTTTATGATATGTCTGGTAAACTGGTTTCTTCTGAAGATAAAATCTCACCAGATGCTAAGAAAGCAATTTCTACAAGCAATTTGGTAAACGGAACTTATATGGTTAAAATCAAAGGATTAGGTTTCGAAGCAGCTTCAAAAGTAATGGTTAAAAAATAATTTATTTATAATCAATTTTAAAATCGCCACAAGCTTGCTTGTGGCGATTTTGTTTATCTATCATGATAACACTTTAGATTGGTTTAATTTATATGTCGTAACTTTGCAGGCTGTAAAAAAATTATGAAGAAGAAAAATATACTAAAAGGTGTTTTATTTGTAGGGATTGGAGCTAGTATATACGGTATGTTGGCCACTTTTGTGAAAATGGCTTACCATGATGGTTTCACCACTTCGGAAGTGACTACTTCCCAGTTCGTATTAGGTTTAATAGGACTTTTGATCCTTAATCTTATTCAGACCCTAACCTCAAAACAAAAGTTATCGCTGCCCAATTCTAAAGAAGTAAGAATGCTATTGCTTGCAGGAACTTCTCTGGGAGGGACAAGTTTATTCTATTATATTGCGGTACAATATATCAATGTTTCAATTGCTATTGTACTATTGATGCAGTCCGTCTGGTTCAGCGTGGTAGTGGAAAGTATTATTTCAAAAAAACTGCCCAATGCAAGAAAAGTAGTTTCTGTGGTTATTGTATTGTTGGGAACTGTTTTGGCCACGAATCTTATCAATATGGAGATTGAGCTGGACTGGCATGGAGTTTTCTGGGGATTGATGGCGGCTGCCTCATATACCCTGACAATGTTTACTTCCAATACACTGGCAACCCATCTTCCGGTTTTCAGGAAAAGTATTATCATGCTGGCAGGTGGCTCCGTAGTGGTTTTTGCATTTTTATTCTTTGCTCAGATAGGACCTATGTATTTTGATGGTTTAAAATCATTGTACTTGAATTTCACAGAAAATACAGAACATATTCACTCATTTAATTATTCAATATTCCTGACGTACGGATTTGTACTGGCTCTCTTTGGAACCATTATTCCACCAATTTTATTCAATGTCGGATTCCCAAATGCGGGATTGGGTCTGGGAAGTATTGTTTCCTCACTGGAACTTCCGGTTTCTGTAACGATGGCTTTTGTTTTATTGGGTGAGAAAGTATTTTTAATCCAATGGATAGGAATTGCCCTGATTCTTTTTGCTATTGTTTTGATGAATTTACCTTCAAAAAAAGTAAAAGAAGTTCCGATGGCAGAATTGTCTTAAAAAATATTTAAATAAAATAATAGTTGAACCGTTCCTTTTGGAGCGGTTTTTTTTAATTTTAATCTTTAAAATAAAGTTTCATGAAAGATTTCAGAAATATAACGGCTGCTTTTGCACTGATGATGTCTGGTTTTATATTTTCACAGGTAAAACCTCTGGATGCCATGCTTTCCGACTATAAATATCCTTATGAAGTTCATTTTCTCAATTTAAAATCTCAGGGAGAAGATTTGAAAATGGCTTATATGGATGTACAGCCACAAAAACCAAATGGAAAAACAATAATGCTTCTTCATGGAAAGAATTTCAACGGAGCGTATTGGGAGAAAACAGCAAAAGATTTGTCTGCGAAAGGATTCAGGGTAGTGATTCCAGATCAGATCGGGTTTGGAAAATCATCAAAGCCTCATGCTTACCAGTTTTCTTTTTCACAGCTGGCGGAAAATGCAAAAGCAGTTTTAGATGAATTAAAAATTGATAAAGCAATAATCCTGGGGCATTCGATGGGAGGAATGGTAGCGGCCAGATTTACATTGCTGTATCCGGAGAAAGTACAGAAACTGATTCTGGAAAACCCAATAGGACTTGAAGACTATAAAACGTTTGCAGCTTACCAGACTATTGATCAGGCATATCAATCTGAACTGAAAAATACTGCTGAAACCTATAAAAATTATCAGCTGAAATTCTATTATGATAACAAATGGAAACAAGAATATCAGCCATGGCTTGATCTGATTGCAGGATGGACGCTTCATAAAGATTACCCTCAGGTAGCATGGGATGCAGCGCTTACCTCGGACATGATCTACAATCAGCCGGTATGCTATGAATTTAAAAATATAAAAGTTCCCACATTGCTTATTATCGGAACAAGGGACAGAACTGCAATCGGGAAAGATAGAGCTCCCAAGGAACTTCAGCCGAAAATGGGGCAGTATCAGGAATTAGGAAAGAAAACTCAGCGTGAAATTGCAGGTTCAAAACTTGTAGAGATTGAAAATGTAGGACATCTTCCTCACATAGAAGTATATCCTCAATTTTTTGATGCCCTGTATCATTTTATACAATAGAATACTTGAAACATTAAGTTTTTTTTTAATGATTAAAATAATAAGCTACTTTGCTTTCCTTATCATTTCATTAAACTTAATGTTTCAATTTTATTGCTTCTTGCAATCAATAAGTAGTAAAGTACAAACTCCAATTCCCGAAAATAAGACACATGAAATCCCTAAATTCTGTATAAAGCCAATGCTTATCAGGCCTAAACCTATCAGTACATAATAAATCAATCCCAATAAAGCTCCGGCACTTCCGGTTTCGTTTTTATAATTGATAAGTGCAGTACTCAGAATATTCGGGACTGCCATACTGAATGCCATAACAATAAAAAAATAGGGAATTAAGAAATATATTCCTGCATTTGTCAGAATCCATACGAAAATAGAAGCTATAAATGCAGTAAATGTACCTGCTTCAACTAAGTGTTTAGGTTGTATATTCCTCAATAACAGAAATCTATTAAGTTTTGCTCCTGAAAATGTTCCGCCAGCCAGTATAATACTGCTGTATCCAAAAACATAAGAGGAATAATGATTGTCTTTAAAGATAAATGGAGCCAGTGAATAGTATGAAAACAGCAAGACATTAAAACTCATAATCAGTAAGCAGCATTTTATGATCGCCTGATCACGAAGCATCCTTTTTAATAAACCTGCTAAAATACCCATGTTAATTTTCTTTACTGAATGATGGGTTTCCGAAACTTTTTTCCGGGAAAGAATAAAAAACAGCCCTCCGAGCAGGCATAATGTTATGAAAACACCCTGGTGCCCAACAGAACTGGCCAATGCTGAACCTGTGGTCATTCCTATTACAGGACTTATGGATAAACCAATTCCGATCCAGGAAAATACTTTACTGATGTTGTCTTGATCATAAGTGTCTCTTAGAATGGTTTGGGTTACTATAGAGCCCACGGAGATTCCAAATGCAGAAATAACCCTGGCGCTAAGAAGAACCATAAAACTAGGCGCAAAAACAGCCGTCAGAGTTCCGATGCCATAAGTGATAAGTCCATATTCCAGGGCCTTTTTCCTTCCGATTCTGTCACATTGTACTCCCCAAAATGCTACTCCCAGAGCAAATGCTATAAAATATAAACTGATCGTCAGGGCGACAGATTCTTCTTTCACTCCGAATTGTTCCTGTACCATTGGTAAAACAGGGCTGTAAATGGTTTCTACAAACTGAGGAAGCATTACAAGCACGGTCAGCAGCCAGATAGGATTTGTCTTTTTCATTTTTTTTCTGCAAAGTTTCCAAAATTTCAATGTATATTTATAATGATATAAAAACAAAAAACATCAAAAATAAGACATGGCTGTATTGAAGCAAAATGAAGAGTTTGATGCGGATTCTATTCAGGGAAAAGTAATTGGAATAGCTTCTGATATGGTGATGCATGATTCCGGCTTTCATCTTCATACAACGAAGGTTCAGCTGCTCTATGCGCCATCTGGCTGTATGACGGTCACAACCTCTGACAGACAGTTGGTACTTCCTCCCTTCAGAATGCTCTGGATTCCTGCCAATGAGATTCACCGTGTAAATTTCAGAAATATTGTGGCTTACAGATCAGTTTATTTTGATAAAAGTTATGCAGAAAAATATATGGGCTCCGGCCTTAGAGTGTTGCATGTAAATCCTTTATTAAAAGAAATTATCGAAAGGATCTGCTTTTGGGAATGGTCAGATCTCAGAAATGATCAGGCCAGTCTGATGCATGTATTTTGGGATGAAATGAACAGTGCTCCGGAGGAAAAACTGGAACTTACAATGCCACAAGACAGGCGTTTTAAGAAAATTTCAGAAGAGTGGACTCTGCGATATGCTATGCCACCAATGTTGAAAGATCTTACAGAAAAAATCGGAGCAGTGGAGAAGACAATCAGCCGTATTTTTAAAAAAGAAACAGGGTTATCTTATCAGGAATGGAGACAGCAGTGGCGGTTACAAAGATCGATTGAGCTTTTGGTAGAAGGTAATTCAATAGGAGAGGTGTCCTATATTTTAGATTTCTCGTCAGACAGTGCTTTTATAGAATTTTTTAAAAAGCATACAGGCTCAACTCCTTTGCAGTATCTCATAAAACATGAGTAATATTTTTACAGGTAATAAAGCGTTCGGATAGTTAAAAACTCCGCCAAACCCTGTCAAGGTTCTAAAGCTTGATAGGGGTTAGAACACTTTTACAGTATGTAATGAAACATGAATACATATTGATAATTTAGAAACAGGAAAAGGACTCCAAATAGAAAATAAAGAATGTTTTAAACAAAAAAAGAGACTGTTTACGTGTAAACAGCCTCTCTTTGTATGTATTGTTGTCTGAATTATTTCTTCTTGTAAGCAGCGTCTTTGATTCTTGCTTTTTTACCTCTAAGGTCTCTGAAGTAGTAAATTCTAGCTCTTCTAACTCTACCTTTTCTATCAAGCTCGATTTTTTGAAGCGCAGGTAGGTTAATAGGGAATACTCTTTCTACACCTACATCACCACTCATTTTTCTGATAGTGAAAGTTTTTGTAGAACCAGTACCTCTTAATTGGATAACTGTTCCTTTGAAGAACTGAGTTCTTGTCTTTTGTCCTTCTTTAATTTCGTAATACACAGTAATTGTATCACCTGCTTTGAATTCAGGGAATTCTTTTTTAGCGATGTACTTGTCTTGTACGTACTTTAATAAATCCATTATTAATAAAATAAAATGTTAAAGCTAAGCAACTTACACGTTCTTCGTCAGAGGTTGAATAACAGGTTGCAAATGTACAAAATAGTTTTTGAATACACCAAATAATTAATGTACTAAAAACTATAATTTTTTCATTCCGGTTTTGTTAAAAAATTAACAGTTTATTTAAAATACCATCAGACACAGTTTATATGGGAACTCTACTTTTGCCCGAAATAAAAAATCTTAACACCGATTTTTAAATTCCTGATTCACAACTTAAAACTATATGTTATTTTAAAATTAAAGCTATTATGAAACATTATTTCTTCTTTTTTTGTTTCGCGGTCCAGATGGCTTTCGGACAGGTTTTGTTTCCCTACTTACAAAACCCGACGCCGAATTCTATGATCGTCAATTGGAAAACAGCTTCCAATAATGAAACAACCGTGATCTACGGAGATTCTCCAACGAATTTAAGCGTGACAGTAACGGGAACTACCAACATCTTCTCAGATACCGGATACAACAACAACTATTATTATCATACGGCAAAGGTTACCAATCTACAGCCGAATACGAAATACTATTATAAGATAAAAACAGGTACCAGCGAGTCTGCTGTTTATAATTTCAGAACACTTCCTTTGCCTGGGCAGGCTGTAACAGCTAATGGAAAGATCCGTTTCCTTATTATGGGGGACAATCAGATCAAAGCTGAGCCTAGATATGACACGCTTACTTTGAATGCCTATAAAAAATTAAAAGAAAAATTCGGAACTGCTTCAGATCCTTCGGATAATATTGCTCTTACTTTTATGGTGGGAGATCAGGTGGATGTAGGAACATTGGATCATTATGAAAATGTTCACTTTAAAAAGAACATCAAATTGTCACCGTATCTGCCTATTCAGACAACAGTAGGAAATCATGAGACCTATGGAACAATGGGAATGAATTCTTACTATGCCCATTTTTATATTGATGAAATTAGTTATAAAGGGATAAGCTCAGGAAATGAAAATTATTATGCTCAGCAGGCTGGGAATGTATTATTCGTAAGTTTAAGTTCAGAACATACGGGATCTGCACAGCAGACATGGCTTCAACAGGTCTTAACAGCAGCTAACAATGATACTACAGTAGACTGGATCATTTCTTTAAGCCACAGACCTTATCAGGCTGAGCAGTATGTGGGAGATATTTCTACATGGGTAAGAGAAAATGCTGTACCGCTTCTGGTAACTTCTGATAAATATTTAATGCACGTGGGGGCCCACCATCATTTGTACCATAGAGGGCAGTTGAAAAATACACCAAACTATCAGATTATTTCCGGGGGAACGGCTTGGGACCAGTATTGGGGAATGTCTAATGAAAAAGATTTTGATGATGTTCAGAAAACTTTGACAGACTGGACGTACCAGATTGTAGAAGTAGATATTCCGACAGGAAAAGTGGATATTGAATGTTATTCTATTGGAGGAGTCTACAACAAAAAGAATAATGTGCTTGTAGATTCTTTCCACAGGTATAAAAATCAGCCTAAACCGGCAAAACCATCCATTACAAACAGTTTCTCGGGGACTATCACTTTACCTTTGACATTGAATGGAAGTGCATTTACCTCTTCAAATAATGAACTTTTAAATACAACACAGTTTCTGATCAGTAAGACATCGAATTTTTCTGTGATTGAAAAAGAGTTCTACCGAGATTTTGAAAACTGGTTCGGAAAAGACGGAAACGGAACTCCTGATAAAACCAAAAACCTGAATGCGGGAGTAGATATTACAAAAGCAACTTTGGCGGCAAACTCTATTCCAAACGGAAACTATTACGTGAAAACGCGTTACAGAGACAGAAACCTGGAGTGGAGTGATTGGAGTGATGTGAAGCAGTTTGAAATCACAGGAAGTGTAGTTTCAAATCCTACATTTACTTTAAATAAAACAGAATACGCCCAAAATGAAGCAATTACGGCTACTTTCACTGGAGGTCCCGGAAATCAGCAGGATTGGGTAGGAATTTATAAAAAAGGACAAACACCGGCGAGTACTACTTCACAAGTATATAGTTATACGAATGGACAGGTAGCAGGAACCGTTACTTTTAATAATGGTATGGCCAATAAGGGTCAGTATTTTGCAGGATTTTTTGCTAATGGTGGTTATACCGAAATCACTCCAAGAAAAGAGTTCTATGTAGGACCGAAAGTTCAGCTGCAGACAACTTCTGATACTTATCCTGTAGGAGGAACAGTGGTTCTTAATTTTACAAATGGACCTAACTTACAGAAAGACTGGATCGGAATTTATAAAATGGGGCAGACTCCGGGAACTACAGCTGCTATCAAATGGAGCTATGTAACGACTGCATCAGGAACGCTTAATTTCACAGGACTTCCGAAAGGATATTATTATGCTCAGTATCTGCTGGAAGATGGATATAACGGAATAGGGGAGAAGGTATTCTTTAAAGTAGGAGATATAGTGACAGATTTATGGATCAATAAGCCAGTATATACTTTAGGAGAAAATATTACCGCTTCATGGACGGATTCTCCAGGGATTATCAAAGACTGGTTGGGAATTTATCCGCAAAGTGTTCAGACACCGGACGATAACTTCGTTTCTTATACTTATTTTGATGGAGTGACTCAGGGAACAAAAACGATTCAGGGAACAGCAGTACCTGCTACACCAGGAAACTATTATATGGTTATGTTTACCAATGATTCTTATACAGAAGTTTCAAATAGAGTACAGTTCCAGGTAACTTCACCAACCTTAGGAACGGAAGAAACCAGAAGTACAGAGAAAAATGTAGTGTTGTATCCAAACCCAACCAAACCGGGACAGCCTACTTTCATTAAGAGTGATTACCCGATTGAGAAAATCGAATTGGTTTCAGCTTCAGGAGAATTGCTTTATGTATCGAAAAATATCAATAACCAACGTTTCTCTTTGGTGAATGAAAACCTTCCGGCAGGTGTTTATTTTGTAAAAGTACACGGAAGAAAATTATTTACTTTAAAACTGATCATTCAGTAACAAGTAAACGAAACACAATTATAATTTTAGAGACCGCTATTTCCAGCGGTCTCTTTTTTAATCTTATAACAGAGTGTAGAAAATGAGCCAGGCAAATGTACATTTTCCATAATCATCTGTGAAAATCTGTGTCATATGAGTAACAAAAAAGCAGCTTCAAAAAAATGAAACTGCCTTTGATGTATGAATGCGGTGATTAGTCAACATATAGATCATCCTCGCTTAATGCTGCCGGGTTTTCCGTAGAAGCATACTCATCCGGTATATCTGCCAGCGTTTTGGTTTCCTGGATAAGTTTTCCATCTGTACTATATAATTTTAAGAGGATCCATTTTCCACTGCGTTCAAGTTCTTTGACTCCGTTTAGTGTGGTGAGTTTTATTTTTCCGCTTTGTAAAATACCTGCTTTTACAGAAGATTTATTGACAGGCTTACCTTTTACGTATTGTACAATTTGAGCTGTGAAGAAGTAATCATTACCTCCGTCTTCACTCAAAGGCTGATTGTAAGTGTATAAAAGAGCGCCTTTATGATCATAAATAGTAGCATCGTAAGCAGTTTGTTTCGAATTTAATTTCTTCTCAGATTTCAGCTTTTTTTCTTCGGTATACATTTTAATATTCACTAAAACGCCTTCCTTATATTGCGTTTCGGTAAGTCCTTCGTAGGCTGTACCATTATAAGGCAGTTCATCTTTATACGTTAGTGTAGATTTCAGTTTTCCGTCCGGGGAGTAATATTTAATCTCCTGAGTAATATCGTCTTTTAATATTTTCTCAGAGGATAACTTTCCTTCTTCATCAAAGTATTTACTGGTGATGATTGAACCATTTTTATATACATCAATAGAAGAGATCAGTGCATAATCATAATTAAGCTGATAATCTTCACCCTCTGTTGGCTGGTAAATATCATTCTCTTTATCATACTGATAAACAAGGTGGCCTATTTTTTTACCGGATTCATCATAAGTGGTTTTATAACCGTCTTTTTTGTTTCTCTTTTGTTCCTGCAGCAGTTGTCCGTTTTTAGCATAGATGATACTTTCTTTTATACTGCCATCACTTTTAGTTTTTTCTATTTTTGAAATCCTCATTGGATTCGGGTAATAATCTACCTGCAGCCCTTCTCCGGAACCCGAAGGAGAGGTACCAATAAGCTTCCCTTTCTCACCGTAATATTTAGTCTCGTAGTTGCCGTCTTTATCAGAAGTGGTTTCGTATCTGATTCCCTTCATATCTTCATCGTAAATAATGGTCTTTACAGGCAGAGAATTCTCATAATTGGTTATCGTGTTATAATAAGATTCATTTTCAGGGTCCTTGTATGCCACCATTTTTCCTGTGAAGCTGCCGTCAGCTTTATAGATCATATCTTCTGTAATTCTGCCTTTATCGTCATATGACTGAGATGCTCCAACCTGTTTTCCATTAGAATAAGTTACTGTACTCATTACCTTTCCTTCAGGAGTGTACCAGGTCACTTTTCCGTCAAAAACTTCATTGTTTGGAGTTATATCAGAAGCCAGCCCTTCCATCTGTAGTTTTCCGTCTTTATAGAAATCTTTGATAAGGGTGAGTTTGCCTTTAGGAGTTGTTTCACGGTAGTATTCCATGTTGTCCTGAGTGGTTTTTTCCCAGTTTTCATCAAAATAAGTTTTTTCCTGTGCATACACATTGATGCTCAGTACCAGAGCAAGTAATGCTGAGGTAAATAATTTTTTCATGTTTTTATTTAAGGTTTGATTTTGTATATGATTAATGTGATGGTATATATTGAAATGGTTCCCTGAAGAGATCAGAAGAAGTAAAGGGCAGTAATGGTCTGCCGCGAAATAATTTTTATATTAATAGTGTGTTTAAATCAATGATACCCGAAAACAATGATAGCTTGTATTTCTGGACTTTCAAGGCTCAAATATAAATCAAATTGACGAGAAATGCCATAGAAACGAACCGACTTGTTCATTTTTATCGATAAAAGTTTGATTTTTATGATGTTAAATGTAGACAAAAAGGGTTCAAAAAAAGTATGCAATTCACCACTATTTCTGATCATCAGATATACCAGAAAATTTATTAAATTTAGCCAACAGAAAAATCTAATATTTCATGATAGATAAAAGAGTAAAAAATGCAAAGGAGGCCATCGAAGGAATTCAGGATGGAATGACACTGATGCTTGGCGGATTCGGACTTTGCGGTATCCCTGAAAACTCAATCAATGCTTTGGTAGAAAGTGATGTGAAAGATCTTACTTGTATTTCAAATAATGCAGGAGTAGATGATTTCGGATTAGGATTACTGCTTCACAAAAGACAGATCAAGAAAATGATCTCTTCTTATGTAGGAGAAAATGCTGAATTTGAAAGACAGATGCTTTCAGGTGAGCTGGATGTAGAACTTACTCCACAAGGGACGTTAGCTGAAAAATGCAGAGCTGCCCAGGCAGGAATTCCTGCTTTTTATACCCCTGCAGGTTACGGAACTGAAGTAGCAGAAGGGAAAGAGGTAAAAGAATTCAAAGGAAAACCTCATATCCTGGAGTATGCTTACGAAGCAGATTATTCTATCGTAAAAGCATGGAAAGGAGATCATGCCGGAAACCTTATCTTCAAGGGTTCTGCAAGAAACTTCAACCATCCTATGGCGGGTGCTGCGAAGATCACCATTGCTGAAGTAGAAGAATTGGTAGAACCGGGACAATTAGATCCAAACGAAATTCATATTCCGGGAATCATGATTCAAAGAATTTTCCAGGGAGAAAAATTTGAAAAAAGAATTGAGCAGAGAACCGTAAGAACTAAAGAATAAGCTCAAATAATAAATAAAAAAGCGCTGAAAATATTTTCAGCGCTTTTTTTATGCTTGGGGAGTAAGTGTTTTTCTTTCTCCGATTTGTTGTCTCCACATGGCGTAGTAAAGTCCTTTTTCGGCAATCAGATTGCTGTGGGAACCTGTTTCTACTACCTGTCCGCGTTCAAGAACATAGATTTTATCGGCATGCATAATCGTACTTAAACGGTGCGCAATAAGTACTGTGATCTGTTCTTTTTCTTTTGAAATATCCTTGATAGTCGTGGTAATTTCCTCTTCAGTAATGCTGTCCAAGGCAGAAGTCGCTTCGTCAAATATCAACAGATGAGGTTTTCTTAAAAGAGCTCTTGCGATTGCTATTCTTTGTTTTTCACCACCACTCAGCTTCAGACCGCCTTCACCAATAACAGTTTCAATTCCTTTTTCAGCCCTTTCCAGCAATGCTGTACAGCTCGATTTCTGTAAAGCAACAGCCAGTTCCTCTTCAGTAGCTGCGGGATTTACGAAAAGAAGGTTTTCTTTAATAGTTCCTGCAAATAACTGGGTATCCTGCGTTACAAAACCAATCTGATTTCTCAGTTCATCAAAATCAAATTCTTTTCCATTAATTCCATTGTAAAAAATATTCCCTTCCTGAGGTCTGTACAATCCAACCAGCAGTTTTACCAGCGTACTTTTTCCGGAACCACTAGGCCCTACAAAAGCAATAGTTTCTCCGTTTTTAAGATCAAAAGAGATATTATTTAAAGCTTTATATTGCGCAGACTGATGTTTGAAAGAAACGTGTTTGAATTCCAGTTCTTCAATAGCACCAATTTGTTTCGGATGAAGAGGTTTTTCTTCCACTTCTTTTTTCATTAAACGGTCAAAATTCTGAAGAGATGCTTCAGCTTCACGGTAAGAAATAATAATATTCCCGATTTCCTGCATCGGCCCGAAAATAAAGAAACCATAAAACATCAAAGACAGATATTGCCCCGGAGTTACAATGTTTTTAAAAATCAAATACAATAAAGTCAGCGTAATCATCTGCTGGAGAAAATTCACCATCGTTCCCTGGATAAAACTTAAAGAACGGATGCTTTTCACCTTTCTCAGCTCAAGACCAAGAATTTTATAGGTATTGTTATTCAAACGGATTACTTCCTGGTTGGTTAATCCTAAACTTTTGACAATTTCAATATTTCTTAAACTTTCTGTAGTACTTCCTGCCAGAGCAGTGGTTTCGGTAACAATATTTTTCTGAATACCTTTTATTCTCTTGCTCAATAGATTGGTAACAAAGGCAATAAGGAAAATTCCGCATATATAAACCGGCATGATCGACCAATGTAAACGGATCGCATACACTGAAACGAAAATAATACTCACCAGGATTCCAAAGAAAATATTGATGAAATTGGTGATGAATTTCACCGTATCTTCTCTTACTTTGGTTAAAATAGATAAGGTTTCACCACTTCTCTGATCTTCAAATTCCTGATACGGAAGAGCCATAGAGTGTTTTAAGCCATCTGTAAATATTTTAGCGCCAAACTTTTGCGTAATAACGCTTACCACGTAATCCTGAAAAGCCTTGGCAATTCTACTCACCATTGCCGTTCCGATCAGCAGTCCTAAAAAATAAAAGGCACCATGGTATACAGTACTTCCGTATAAATATTCATTTAGATTTCTGGGTAGTAACTTTTCTTTATCAAAAAAATTAGGATGAGTAACCAACTGGTCAAGAATATTTCCTGTAATAGCAGGGGCAAATAAAGAGAAAACCTGATTAATAGTAGCCAAAAATAACGAAATGAGGATCAGCCACTGATAAGGTTTAAGATATTTAAAAAGTATTTTCATTCTGTTAAAATAATGAAGCAAAATTACAGATATTATTTTAACTAACAGTGTTAATTATTGAATACAACAAAGGCCTTTTGTATTCAAGTGAAAATAATTAAATTGCAGTCTAAGTTTTTATTATGCTTACAAAAGAACAAATTGCCAAAAGAATTTCAAAAGAACTCAAAGATCGTTATTATGTAAACCTTGGAATTGGGATTCCTACTTTGGTTGCCAACTATGTTCCGGAAGGTATTTCCGTAGAATTCCAGAGTGAGAACGGAGTTTTGGGGATGGGGCCTTTCCCTTTTGCAGGAGAAGAAGATGCTGATATCATCAATGCCGGAAAACAGACTATTACTATTTTAGAAGGAGGGTCATTCTTCGATTCTGCATTCAGTTTCGGGATGATTCGTGGTCAGAAAGTAGACCTTACCATTCTTGGAGCGATGGAGGTTTCAGAGAATGGAGATATTGCCAACTGGAAAATTCCCGGAAAAATGGTGAAAGGAATGGGAGGCGCTATGGATCTTGTAGCTTCTGCTGAAAATATTATCGTTGCAATGATGCACGTGAACAAAGCAGGAGAAAGCAAAATCCTTAAAAAATGCACTCTTCCTTTAACAGGAGTCAACTGTGTAAAAAAAGTTGTTACTGAACTAGCTGTTCTGGATGTAACTCCAGCAGGTTTCAAACTGGTGGAAAGAGCACCGGGAGTTTCAGTAGAAGATATTATCAAAGCTACAGAAGCAGATCTGATCATTGAAGGAGAAATTCCTGAAATGCAATTCTAATTTGATTACAATATAAAAAGTTTCGGCCTCACAAAGTGAGGCCGAAACTTTTTATAAGATAGAAGATAAAATCGACATAGGAAATCGGAGCGTTAAAAAAATAAATTCTGAGAACGTTAAGAAAATTCTCCTGTCCGAAGCGCGAGACAGACTTAGAACCGATTCAACAATAATGATTTCGCGCAAGTTTAGAATTTTTAGAGAACAGGATTTATTTTTAGCGAAGAGATCCAAGTCTTGAATTTTTGTTTCTTTTGTTTCAAGACAAAAGAAATTAAAGCCTAAAAAAAAGAACTGTCACATTAATGAAACGTTTTTATATTTGAAATTCTGGAAAAGGAAAAATATTTCTATAAATGACTTTAAAACCGACATAGGAACTCGGAGCGTTAAAAAAATAAATTCTGAGAACGTTAAGAAAATTCTCCTGTCCGAAGCGCGACACACACTTAGAACCCATTCAACAATAATGGATTCGCGCAAGTTTAGAATTTTTAGAGAACAGGATTTATTTTTAGCGAAGAGGTCCAAGTCTTGAATTTTTGTTTCTTTTGTTTCAAGACAAAAGAAATTTAAAAACAAAAAAAGCTGCTTTATCATGAAACAGCTTCTATATATTTAGTCTAATCTTCTTTATTTCCCATCCTGCGCTCCAAATACCTTCTGCAAAATACTTGTCGTTCTCATTGCAGGAGTATTTCTGATACCGCTTTCTTTATCGGCTACCATTTTGAATACGCCATTGATAGTTTCTGTAGTAACATACTCGTTAAGATCCGTTGTTACAGATTGCCCTGTAAAAGTATTGTATTTTGAAATCAGGTTTTTCCAAAGCGTATCAGCACCTACTTTTCCTAATGATGCCTTTACTTTAGGCTGAAAAGCACTGAAAAGTTGACTTTGTGTTTTCCCCTGAAGATAACTTGTTGCTGCATTATTACTGCCCAATAAAATGTTTTTGGCATCTGTAATGGTCATGGAAGTAATAGCGTTGGTGAAAATAGGAGCAGCTTCTGTTACGGCATCTTCAGCAGCTCTGTTTAATAATTTCACGCCTTCATCAGCAAGACTTCCCATACCGATAGAACGTAGAGTAGTGTCGATCTTTCTTAATTTTTCGGGCATTAAAATCTTTACTGCTTCATTTTTGAAAAAACCATCGGTGATCGCCAGTTTTTTGACTCCGTCCGTTACTCCCATGCTTAAGGCTTCTTTTAATCCTGAAGAAATCTGAGTAGAGGTAAGGCTTCCAATATTAGGAGATGAATTATTGGCATGACCGGCAGTTGTTGTCGTGGTAGTGGTATTAGTACTGTTATTTTTTACGGGAACATTAAGATCTACCCCTGTTTTATCTTTAACGGCAGATTTTATGATATCGAAAATTTGTGCCTGCGTTGACATTGAGAATAATAATCCAGCTGCCAGAAAAAAGTTTTTTTTCATCCTATTTTTTTGCAAATTTAAATCTTTTAATTTTTTTAAGTCGTCTAAATTGATCAAAAAGCAAACCATAATGAACAGAATATAATAGAAGAATATCTAAGGACATGGTTTAGCAAACTGTAAGTTATCCATTCATAAGAAACTGAACACTTTAAGATGTCTAAATTTTGTTTTTAAAAAGTCCCAAGAGTTTTGAAAAATAATTATCTTAGCTCAAACCTTAATTCCATCCAATGATACGGACTTTTTTAGTATTTTTTGTATTGATTTCAAATGTGATTTTTGCCCAAAATAAATTGAATTTAATTCCTTACCCTCAAAAAGTTGAATTTTCACAGGGAGAGTTTCTTATACCAGAAACCTTGTTATTAGCTGGCAATTTACCAAAAGAAGAAACGGAATATTTCAAAAAACGCTTAGATTCTCAGTTTAAATTTCAGGACATTAAAAAGGATGGTGGAAGCCATTTGACAAGCTCTATAATTCCTGCGGCTTCAACAGATGCGGAACAGAAAAAAGAATATTATTCAATAGAAATTTCTCCCAAGCAGATTCGAATAAAGTCATACACCAGACAAGGTTATTTTCTGGCGCTGCAAACATTGATTCAGGTTTTCGAGCAATATAAAGAGAGTAAGAAAATTCCGGCTTTAAAAATTGAAGATCAGCCAAAGTTTGCGTGGAGAGGAATGCATCTGGATGTATGCCGTCATTTTTTCACAGTGGAAGAGGTGAAGCAGTATATAGACTATCTGGCGATGTATAAGCTGAATACTTTCCACTGGCATTTAACAGATGATCAGGGATGGAGAATTGAAATTAAAAAATATCCAAAACTGACTCAGATAGGTTCAAAACGTAAAGAATCCATGATTGGGGCATATGTTGACAATACATTTGACGGAAAACCTTACGGACCTTATTTTTATACCCAGGATCAAATAAAAGAGGTAGTAAAATATGCTCAGGACAGACATATCACAGTAATTCCGGAAATCGAAATGCCGGGGCATGCTTTGGCTGCGTTATCTGCATATCCTGAATTGGCTTGTACAAAAGGACCTTTTGAGGCTGCTACAAAATGGGGCGTTTTTGATGATGTTTTCTGTCCGAAGGATGAAACATTTACTTTCCTGGAAAATGTTTTGGATGAAGTGATGAAATTATTTCCATCCAAATACATTCACATCGGTGGTGACGAATGCCCGAAAACACGATGGAAAGAATGTGTATACTGTCAGGAATTGATTAAGAAAAACAACTTAAAAGATGAACATGGCTTACAAAGCTATTTCATTCATAGAATTGAAAAATATGTCAACAGTAAAGGACGAAAAATCATTGGCTGGGACGAGATTTTAGAAGGAGGATTGGCCCCGAATGCTGCGGTGATGAGCTGGACCGGTGTAAACGGAGGTATTGAAGCTGCAAAATCAAAACATTTTGCCGTAATGACTCCCGGTGCATACTGTTATTTCGACCATTATCAGGGAGATCCGCAGTCAGAGCCTAACGCTTTTGGCGGTTTTACTCCTTTAGACAAAGTATATTCTTACAATCCTATTCCTTCCGAACTGAATGCCGAACAAGCGAAATATATCATGGGAGTTCAGGCTAACTTGTGGACAGAATATATTTTAGACTTTAAACAGGTGCAGTATATGATCTTCCCAAGATTAATGGCACTTTCCGAAGTGGGTTGGGGAACCTCAGATCCTAAAAATTATAAAGAGTTTGAAAACAGAGTGATCAATCAGTTTAAAGTTCTAGATAAGCTGAAGGTGAACTATGCAAAGAGTATTTATAATATCACCGGAAAAGTAATTCCTTCAAATAACGGTATTGCTTACGAGTTGTCTACCTCACAGAATTCAAACGGAATCAGATATACTTTGGACGGAACAGATCCTTCCATCAATTCTAAAACCTATGAGAAAGCAGTTCAGATACCTAATTCTTTAACAGTAAAATCTGCTTATTTTGAAGACGGTCAGTTGAAAAGCGCTGTTTCTACCCAGCAGTTTACCATTTCAAAGACTACCGGGAAAAACATAAGCCTTGAACAGCAGCCAAGTGAAAATTATTCTTTTGGAGGGGCTTTTACCTTAGTAGATGGTATTATCGGAAACGTAAAACAACTTGGTAAAACATGGCTTGGTTTCCAGGGGAAAGATGTAGTGGCAACGATAGATTTTGGTCAGAAAACAGCCTTTTCAGAAGTTTATTTCAATACCCTTGAAAATAAAGGAAGCTGGATTCATCTTGCGAAATCTGCAAAAATTTTCATTTCTGATGATAACAAGAATTTTAAAATGATCAAGGAAATTGCAGCTGGAGAAATTCAAAATGCCAAAGGAAAAATCAAATTGAATGTAGGATCACAAAATGCAAAATATCTGAAAGTGAGTATTGAAAATGCAGGCATTATTCCTGCAGGAAATCCTGGAGCAGACTCAAAAGCATGGCTGTTTGTAGATGAAATTGGAGTGAATTAGCCTTATTAGTCGCAATATTATCAAACTCATGTACAAATCAATTTCCTTCATTTTATCGTTTTTCTTTATGTTCTCATGTAAGCCTGAGAATGTAAAAGCAAAAGAATTTAAAGTAGGAAAAGTGAGTTTTAATTATCCTTCTGATTGGAAATTAATAGAACCAAAGATGATTGATTCTTATAGTGCATATTTAACTAATAATGAAGATACTATATTTATAAATTATGGAAGATATAATCATAAAATTTACAAAAATAAATTAAGTGAAAATTTAAGGGAACAAATTGAAATAAATGGGAGAGAAGCAGTGATTGAAATTCCAAATTCTAAACAAGGATTTTATAATATTTATGTTCCAAAATTAGATTCATTGGATGGAGTTATTATATTCTCATCTCCATTAAAAGATAGGGGAAAAGTTGCTGCAATATTATCTAGTTTTAAAATAGACAATATGGGCAATTCTAATATTTTAGATAATAAGAATTTCTCAAACAAAAACAAAGAAACTGGATTAACTAATTATGAATACAATTGCCTAAGCTGTCACTCTGAAAATAAACAAGTTATTGGTAGATCATTAGATAAAGCTTTTATAAATTCCAAAAGCAGTGAATGGTTGACAAACTATCTATACTCAGATAAAAAGAATTATTATACTGATATTAAATGCTTTCAATTTGATAAAAAAGATTCGATAGTAGTAAATCAAATGGTAAATTACCTAAAAAATAATTAATACTGCAGTTAACATTGCATTGGTAAAATGCGGAGTTTACAACGGAATTGAAATCCACACCTTTCCAGCCGTCGCTATTTTTTCATTCCATATATTTTTGTAATTTAGTTAATAAATATCAGTTATAGTTGATGTAAAATTGAACTGAAGCTCATTTTTCTCCCGTACTTCGTCAATACTTTTTCCATTAGAATTAAAATTATGCAGGACAATACCATACTTTCTTCAGAATTTTCATCATCACCTGACTTGGTACAAAAGCTGTATCAATATGGAATCACCAAAAACTACCATGAAGGTGATATCATATTAGATGAAAATGCTTCTATCCGTTCCATTCCTATTGTGATGAAAGGAATGCTGAAGGTCATCAGGACTGAAGAAGACGGACGTGAAATTTTACTGTACTACATCAAAGCGGGAGAAAGCTGTATCATGTCTTTTCTAGGTGGGATGCACAATGAAAAAAGCATTGTAAAAGCCGAGATTGAAGAAGATGCTGAAATCCTTTTTTTACCGGTAGACAAAGTATCTTTATTTATCAAAGAACATCCTGAATGGCTGGATTATATCTTCAGACTGTATCATAAAAGATTTGAAGAACTGTTGGATATCATCAATGCGATTGCTTTCAAAAAAGTAGATGAAAGATTGCTGAACCTACTGCAGAAAAAATCAGAACTTACCCATTCTGAAACCATCAACACCACTCATGAACAGCTGGCGAATGAGCTGGGAACTGCAAGAGTAGTCGTCTCAAGACTCCTAAAGCAACTTGAAGAAGAAGGAAGACTAAAGCTGGGCAGAAACAAAATTACCCTCCTGAAAACCCTCAATTCATAAACTATACCTCATTTTAATGAAGGCCATTCATATTCCCCTCTTTTGGAGGGGTGGCAAAAATTCAAAGAATTTTTGACGGGGTGGTCAAACCATCATTGCGAACCTAGGGGAAGCAATCCTAACACTCTTCATAATAACTTCTCTGTGTCCTTTGTGAACATATTAGTGTTCATTCGTGTTAAATTCTCCTTATGTAACAAAAGTAGCTGTACACCTCTTTTCACTTTCCCATTTTTGCATCAGAATATTTGAATAGTAAAATGGAAATTATAGGATATGCAGCAGCAATTTTAATCGGGATCTCTCTCGGTCTGATCGGAGGTGGGGGAAGTATTCTCACCGTTCCGGTACTTGTTTATCTTTTTGGTCTCGATGCTTTTCTGGCAACGGAATATTCCCTTTTTATAGTAGGAATAAGCAGTCTTGTTGGGTCGGTTTCGTATTTAAAAAAAGGGTTGGTCAATTTTAAGATGGCAATGATATTCGGAATTCCTTCTGTGCTCGCCATTTTTCTGACCAGAATATATCTTCTCCCTTTAATTCCGGAGGAAGTATTCAGAATACAAAATTTTACCATTACCAGAGACATTTTTTTATTATTGATTTTTGCAGGCCTGATGATTCTGGCTTCTTATAAAATGATAAAAAGCAATGCTTCAGAAAAACTTTTAGAAATAGATACAGATAAAAATAATACTTTATTTGCAGGAGTGCAGGGTTCTGTTGTTGGTGTTCTAACCGGATTGGTGGGAGCAGGAGGAGGGTTTATGATCATTCCGGCGTTAGTCAACCTTTTGAAGATTCCAATGAAGATTGCGATAGGAACTTCTTTAGTCATTATTTCTTTCAATTCTTTGATCGGTTTCGTGTCTTCTGTAAACCACATAAAAATAGAATGGAAACTGTTGATTTTCATTACAGCTATTGCTGTAGCAGGAATTATAATAGGTACACAGTTATCAAAAAAGATAGACGGGAAAAAACTGAAACCGGCATTCGGATGGTTTATCCTGATCATGGGTATTTACATTATTGCCAAAGAAATATTCCTTTAAATCTCTTATGTAACAAAAGTAGCTGTAGAGAAAAAAAGAAAATGGGAGATTTGTATCAGATAACAAAATCAAAAAATAGATACAATGAAAATAGAACAGATTTATACAGGATGTCTGGCACAGGGAGCTTATTATATTACCTCAGCTGGAGAGGCGGCAATTATTGATCCTTTAAGAGAAACACAACCTTATATCAACAGATTGAAGGAAGATGGAGTACAATTGAAATATATTTTTGAAACCCACTTTCATGCTGATTTTGTCAGTGGACATCTTGATTTAAGCAATAAGACCGGAGCTCCGATTGTGTATGGCCCGACCGCAAAACCTGAGTTTAAGGCCATCGTTGCAGAAGATCATCAAATATTTGAAATAGGAAATATTACAATCAAAGTTCTTCACACACCGGGACACACGCTTGAAAGCTCATGCTATCTGTTGATGGATGAAAATGGAGATGAGAAAGTCCTTTTCAGCGGAGATACTTTATTTCTGGGAGATGTAGGCCGTCCGGATCTGGCACAGAAAGGAGCGAATATGACTCAGGAAGAGCTGGCAGGGCTTTTATACGATAGTTTGTACCATAAAATTTTGCCTTTAAACGATGATATCATTGTATATCCGGCTCATGGAGCAGGTTCTGCCTGTGGTAAAAATATGCAGAAAGAAACGGTAGATACGTTGGGAAATCAGAAAAGAACCAATTATGCTTTGAATCAAAAGGACAGACAGAGTTTTATAAAAGAAGTAACAGATGGACTTTTACCTCCTCCTGCTTATTTTGGAATGAATGTCATGATGAATAAAAAAGGGTACAGCAGTTTTGATGAAATTCTTTCACAGGGATTGCGTGCACTGGCTCCGGAACAGTTTGAGCATATTGCAGAAGCTTCAGGAGCTTTGATTTTAGATGTAAGAAACAACCGTGAATTTGCAAAAGATTTTATCCCACAGTCGGTAAATATAGGACTGGATGGTGATTTTGCCCCTTGGGTAGGCGCTTTAATTGCTGATGTAAACCAACCTATTCTTCTGGTAACGGAAAAAGGAACTGAAGAAGAAGCTGTAACAAGATTAAGCAGAGTAGGATTCGATCATATTTTAGGATTTTTGGAAGGTGGTTTTGATGCCTGGAAAAAGAGCGGAAAGGAAATTGATTTTGTCAACCGTATCTCTGCAGAACAGTTTGAAAGCGAAATAAAAGAAAAAGAAGTAAAAATCATTGATATAAGAAGAGAAAATGAATATAATGCAGAACACATTCATGAAGCTTACAGTATGCCTTTAGCGTATATTAACGAATGGATTAATCGCCTACACCCGGAAGAACACTTTTATATGCATTGCGGAAGCGGATACAGAAGTACAATGGCTGCAAGTATCCTTCAGGCAAGAGGATATAGGAATTTTACAGAAATTGAAGGAGGTTTTAAAGCTATTTCATTGACAGATGTTCCTAAAAGTGATTTTGTGTGTCAGACTAAAATTTTAAATAAATTAGATTAAAAAAGAAGAAATGTTGGAGATTATAAAAGAACCTTGGCCATGGTATATTGCCGGTCCACTGATTGGTCTTACCGTACCTGCCTTATTGATAATGGGAAATAAATCCTTTGGAATAAGTTCTTCGCTGAGGCATGTCTGTGCTGCCTGTATACCAGCCAATGTGAACTTTTTCAAATACGACTGGAAAAAAGAAGCCTGGAATTTATTTTTTGTAGCTGGAATTTTCTTCGGAGGAATGATTGCTGCTAATTTTTTGCTTAATCCAGCAGAAATAACAGTCAAACCCAATCTGAAAACCGAACTGGCAGGCTACGGAATCACAGATTACAGTAATCTGGTCCCTGTACAGCTGATGAACTTTGAAAGTCTGTTGACCTGGAGAGGATTTATCATCATGGTCGTTGGTGGATTTTTAGTAGGTTTCGGAACAAGATACGCGGGAGGATGTACCAGCGGGCATGCGATCATGGGACTTTCCAATTTGCAGTGGCCTTCTTTAGTGGCAACCATCTGTTTTATGATCGGAGGTTTTGTAATGGCCAACCTTATTCTGCCTGTCATCCTTTCCCTGTAAGTTTAATTTTAAAGAGAATTTTGAAATAATGATAAAAGAAAAAGATATACGCCGTCAGGATGCTGTTTGTGTAAGCGAAAGTATGCTTACTCACCGATGGTATCATAACCTGAAATATATTGTAGCAGGGATTATATTCGGGATTATATTTGTGAAAGCAGAAGTGATCAGCTGGTTTAGAATACAGGAAATGTTCCGTCTGCAGTCTTTCCATATGTACGGAATCATTGGGAGTGCCGTATTGGTGGGAATGATTTCAGTATGGGTGATCAAAAAGTTTAAGATAAAAACAATCTACGGCGAACCCATTACCCTGACACCTAAAAAGTTCAACAAAGGCCAGATTTACGGAGGATTGATATTTGGTTTTGGCTGGGCCATTACCGGAGCGTGTCCCGGACCTCTCTTTGGTCAGATCGGAACAGGAGCTTTGGCCGTATCTGTTACCCTGTTGAGTGCTATTGCAGGAACGTGGGTATATGGATATTTCAGAGATCAATTACCGCATTAATATTAAAAAAAGACTGCAGATTATTTTCTACAGTCTTTTCAAGTATAAAATTAAGAATAAATGAAGTTCTCTACGCCTAAAGCCATATAAAGATTAATGCGCTCTATTCTGTACTGAAGTTCCAGACTGATGAGGTTCATTTCATTTTTCAGGAGATCCCTTTGTTTACGGATCAATACAAAACTGTTGTTGGTGCCTACCTTTATTTGTTTCTCGGTGAGGGTAATATTATTTTTCAGTTCATTGACAGCCTTAGTCGTGAAAGTGATCTGCTTTTCAATAGAACGGAGATTGGCTAAAGAAGATTCCACTTCGTTCAAAGCATTCAGAACAGCTTTTGAATATTCTTCAACGATCTGTTTTTGCTGGGAGGTTTTTATTTCCACATTCTTTTTTAGCTTTCCACTGTTGAATAAAGGAGAAACTAATCCACCACCCATTTTTAATAACGGATTGGAAAATAATGAATTGATAGATTCCACATTACTTCCGGCAGAGCCAATAGAAGTGCTTATACTCAATGAAGGAAGTCTTGCTGCTTTTGCCTGCTGTACTTCATAAAAAGCCCTTTCAATCTGAAAATGATTTGCCTGGATGTCTGATCTGTTCTCTAAAAGCTCAAGCGGAAAAGATTCAGGAATAATGTTAGGTAGAGCATTAAAAAAATTCTGAGTGGCCAGTTTTCCTTCCGGATACTTTCCGGTGAGCAGTTCCAATGATCTTCTGGATTGTGAATTCGCGTTTTTTACCTTTTCCAGATAGCCTTGCAGGGAAATAATCTCTGCTGTTATATTGGAGATATCCAAAGCATTTGCCGTTCCCACTTTCTTTTGAATGACGTACAGCTTTTCCAGATCTTTAGACTTCTGAATATAACTTTCAATCTTATCTTCCTGAATATTTCCCGCAATATTCAGAAAATAAGCTTTAGCAATCATCCCTGCAATAGATTGATGCAGCAAAGCATTCTGATGTTTTGCAGAAAAATAATTGCTGGTGCTTGCCATCTGTGAAGATTTATTTTTACCCCAAAGGTCAATCTCCCAATTGGCTTTTAATGCCAGACGTCGGATCTGGGTATCACTTACCAGATTATTGGAAGTATTGGCTACTGCGCTTACACTAGGATAAAGATCACTTCCAGCAATTTCCATGGCCAGTTCAACCTGATTCAGCTTTTCCTTTGCAATAATAAGATCAGCATTATATAGCATTCCTTCATTAATCAGGGTTTCCAGCTGAGGTGTTTTAAGATCATTGATCCAGTCATAGGAAATTGATCTTGAATTTGCTTTTCTGTCGAAGATCCATTCATCCTGGATTTCTATATGAGAAGCAATTTCACTCTTTTCTTTAAGCTCGTTTATATTTTCCTTAGTGGGCTCTTTATAACCGATGCATGAACTTAAACTTACGGAAAGCATACCCAATAAAATTAATTTCTTGAACATATTAATGAAGTTTAGGAATCAGATAGTTGACTTTACTGCTTACACGTACCATTACTTTTCGGATAAGATGAAGCGGTTTAATATGATCAGAATAGATAACAGCCGTTCCTCTTGCCCCTACTGTAAGCTGTTTCTGGCTGTCTTCCAATACAAACTTGGCAATAAGTTTTCCGTCCGTTTCCGGTAATTGTCTGGCGGTGTCAGGAAGTCCTGCTGTAGAACCGTTTCCTCCAAGCATTCCTCCAGCATTATTCATAATTCCCTGGCTGGTAGCATCAATTACATATTCAAGTCTGGCTTTCACTACTTTTCCCGGTTCTGTTTTAAGAGCCAGCTCTACTTCATCACCATTTTTCACCGTCTCCAGCTCGTTCTGAGCAAAAAAACCGATCACTGACTGCTGTTTCTGAATCAGCACAAATGCAGATTTAAAAGGCGCCATAATTGCCCCTTCATTCAGCTGAACATTGGGGATCACTCCATCTGTAGGAGCAAGAACAACTGTTTGGGAAAGGTTCCATTTTGCCTGGTCCAGTTTTGCCTGAATTTCAGAAACGGATGAATTTTCTCCACCATAAGAAGCATTGGATTTGGTTTCTAAAGACTGTTGCTGTGACTGCGCAGCACTGATTCTTGACTGCAAATCCTGTACATTGGTGATTGCCTGCTCAAGATCAAATTTATTAGCAGCTCCTGCTTCCACCAATTCCTTGTACTGAGCCGCTCTTTTATCAGCCAGATCCAGCTGTGACTGCAACCCTGCAATATTTTTTCTGGAAGCTGAGATGTCTGTATTATAAGAACTTACAGTAGCTTTCATACTGCTTAGTTTTGCCTCCAGAGACTTGATTTCCTGTACATATGGCTCTCTATCAAGTACAAATAGGGTATCTCCTTTTTTTACTTCCTGATTGGTAGTTACATATACCTTTTTTACTTTTCCTAAAACCTGAGTGGTAATATCCACACTTCTGTTTCCTACTTTTACATCAGAAGTAATAGGGCAGTAGTAATTTAAGCTTAATATCAAAGCAATAGATCCAAAGATAGGCAATGAATATACCACTATCTGTGTGGTAAAAGTCCAGGGGATCAGTTTAAATTTTTTAATAAGAAGCCAGCATATTCCGGCATATATTGCGACTAGTAATTCCAGCATGTTTTTTTAATTTTCAATTGTTTTAAATTCTTCTTCAGTAAAATCTGTGTTCTCTGTTTCTTTTTCGGGAGAATTTTGATTCCCGTAATCATAGTTGGCCCAGATCAGGGCAATCGGCCATAAAAGGCCTCCAAAAACAAGGGAAAGGAGGCACATACTTTTTATGGCTTTCAGCTGAGGATGGTTCTTTTTCTCAGCTACCTTTTCCGGATAAATGTGAACTTTCCAGAAAAGGTAAATTCCTGCTATAGGTAAAACAAGTAAAATGAACCAAGAAGCAGAATTTGCTATAGTATCTTCTAAGCTGCCTGTTGATGCCTGAACAAAATTGCATGATAATAACAGGCAAAGAAGTAATGATATTCTTTGCATAAAATAATTGTATAAGGTAATAATGAAGTGTAAACAAGGGGGCAACCTGGCCGCTGGTACTTTACGTCCGGTTACTCTGAATCTTAAGAAAGATTAAAAATCATTCAATAATAAATTGTTTTTTAGGTGATATTTTTCTCATTTTGCTTTTAAATTTTGATATACTCGTGTTTTGAGTAAGCAAAAATAGAATGAATAAAGTGAGAAAAAGTATTCCTAAGTTATTTTTTTCTTTCGTTCCTTTTTTTATGAATACGTGCAGTCATTCTCGAAAGAGAATTGGGAGTAATGCCCAGAAAATTAGCAATATACTTTCTGTTGGCATTCTGAGAAGTGAAAGGTCTTGTCTCCAGAAACTCTTCATACCGTGAGTGTGGAGAAGTAGAACAAAACTGTTCTATACGTGTTTTGGCTATGTTGATGATAAGCTTTAAAGATTTGAGGTATACATTATAAATACCCCTGTGCTGAAATGCAATTTCCTCAAATTCACTTTTATTAAACAAAAAGATCTGGCTTTCTAATACCGCTTCTATGGTATATTTTCTTTCGTTGTCACTGGAATAGGATTCCGGACTTTCCATAATGGCCGATTCTTTTTCAGAGGGTAAAAAAAGATTGCTTTCCACCCCGTTTTCGTCATCGAAAAAAAATCTCAATAATCCATGAGAAAGAATGAATAATTGATTGAAAGGTTTACCAGGCTCTGCCAGCTTTTCTTTTCTTCGAAGTAGTTTTGGGGTACTGATATTGACCAAAATAGTAATTTCCTCATCAGAGAGTTCCTGAAAGAAAGAAATATTTCTGAAAGTTTTAAATGAGTCCATTACAGCAGTAAAGATAAATAAAAATAATACACGGATATTCGTTGAGCCGCCATGAGGATTTCATAGAAGTTTTTTTTAGATTTGTGGGTATTATACAATTTGAGATACCATGAACAATAACCGAAGAAGTTTCATAAAAAAACTGGGAATTGCAACAGCAGCACTTGCCGTAAACCCGTTGGATTTAATGGCTGCCGAATTACCTGAACCTACTGTAAAAGCTGTCAACAAACCAATTGTCCTTTCAACCTGGAATTTTGGTTTAAAAGCCAACGAAGAAGCATGGACAATCCTTGGAAAAGGAGGAAAGGCTCTGGATGCAGTAGAAAAAGGAGTGCGTCTCGTAGAATTAGATCCCAAAGAAAGAAGTGTTGGGTACGGAGGCCGTCCGGACAGAGACGGAAGAGTGACGCTGGACGCCTGTATCATGGATGAAAATTATAATATTGGTTCAGTAGCATGTCTGGAGCATGTGAAAAACCCGATTTCTGTTGCCAGAGCGGTAATGGAAAAAACACCTCACGTAATGCTGGTAGGTGATGGAGCATTACAGTTTGCCCTTTCACAGGGATTTAAAAAAGAAAATCTTCTTACTCCGGAATCCGAAAAAGAATGGAAAGAATGGTTAAAAACCAGTCAGTATAAACCCATTGCTAATATTGAAAACCACGATACCATTGGAATGATTGCGTTGGATGCTCAGGGAAATCTTTCCGGAGCCTGTACAACCAGCGGAATGGCCTTTAAAATGCATGGCAGAGTAGGAGATTCCCCGATTATTGGAGCTGGTTTGTTTGTTGATAATGAAATAGGAGCCGCTACAGCAACAGGTCATGGTGAAGAAGTCATAAGAACTGTTGGAACCCATCTTGTGGTGGAACTGATGAGGCAGGGCAGAAATCCACAGGAAGCTTGCAAAGAAGCAGTAGACAGAATTGTAAAAATTGCTCAAAGAAGAAACAAGAACCTTAAAGATATTCAGGTAGGTTTTATCGCCATCAATAAAAAAGGAGAATATGGTTCTTACTGTATTCAGGACGGATTCAACTTTGCCGTGTATGATCAAAAAGGTAACCGCCTTGAAACTCCTGAATTTGCTTTGAAATAATCCAAATTAAAAAAGAATGAGCTTTAACTTGTTCTTGCTAAAATATAGCCATCCAATGGCTTTAGCCAAAACTTAAAACAAAATATGAAAAGAACGATTATCGCTTCCTTATTTCTCGTTATTGCATGCAAGGAAGAAAAGAAGGAGATTAAAACAGATGTCAGACCACAGCAGACAGAAGAGAAAGTAGTTTTAAATAATGAATCCAATGCAGCGGAAGATGCTAAAAAATGGTTGGAGAAGAGTATTGTAGATTATTTTAAAGCTGATATCGGAAGTGAAGAAAAGAATAGGGAGAAGATCACCACCAAAGATTATTTCGATTATAAAACAGATGCAACGAATGTAGATATGGACGTAGATGGAAGTCTGACTGAAAAAGAATTTCAGGATAAATGGAAATCAAAATTTGATACCAATAAAGCAGGTGTTGGAGTGGGTTTCCTGATTACAGCACAGGACTGGGATAAAATTGAAGTCGGGAGCTGTGATTTAAAATCTTCCTCAAAAGATGAATATATCTTTAATGTAGTGTTGACTGATAATAGTTTTAAAGCTAAATATCCGTCAGTAATAAAAGTAGTAAAACAAAACGGTTCCTTTCTGATTGCAGATGTATTGCAGGACGAACCAAAGTAGAATTAAACAGATATATACAATGTCAAAAATAGAAATAGCGTGTTTTAATCCTGAATCAGCAATGATTGCTTTTGAAAATAGAGCTGACAGAATAGAATTATGTGACGGTCTCAGTGAAGGAGGAACTACTCCGGACTTTGAAACGATGAAAAAGCTTCGGGAAAAAATTAATATCCCGATTTTTGTAATGATCCGCCCCAGAGGAGGTGATTTTACCTATTCGGATTCAGAATTTGAACAGATGAAAAATGATCTAGTTCATTTGAAATCATTACAGGCAGACGGTTTTGTATTTGGTATTCTCAACGAAAACGATGAGGTTAATGTTGAACAGAATAAAACTTTAGTTGAACTGGCAGCACCGCTTCCATGTACTTTCCACCGTGCTTTTGATCGTGCTGCAAGCTTGGAAGAATCGTTAGAAAAAGTAATTGAATGTGGCTTTACTACCATTCTTACTTCCGGCCAGAAACCCAATGTATCAGAAGGAAAAGAAAATCTGAAAAAACTGGTTGAACTTTCCGATGGAAGAATAGAAATCCTTGTTGGAGGCGGACTTCGTTCATCCAATATTGAAGGAATAAGAGTCCTTACAAACGCAGGCTACTTCCATTCTTCAGCCATTACAGATGGTGGTGCTTTTGCGAACCCGGCTGAAGTGGCTGCATTGAAGAGTAAGTAATAATGATATGCACTCAGTTTGTCATTCCAAGCGCAGCGGGAATCTAAATTCTTATAGTAGAGATTCCTTCGTACCTCGGAATGACAAAATCATGGGTATTGTAACAATACAAAACAAATTTATTGATGAATAGAACTATCCTTTTTGCTTTTCTTTTTATGCAGAATATCCTTTTTGCACAGTTTTCACAAAGAAGTTTGTCTTCCGAAAACTGGCAGTTCAAAAATTCAAAAGATCAAAAATGGCTTCCTGCGAAAGTACCGGGAACCGTTCATTTGGATTTAATGGATAACAAGATCATTCCTGATCCTTTTAAAGATGAAAATGAAAAAAAAGTACAGTGGATAGAAAATGAAGATTGGGACTATCAGACTCAATTTACGGTTTCGTCTCAGGAATTGAAAAATGATAATATTGATTTGGTCTTTAATGGACTGGATACATTTTCAGAAATTTATCTTAATGGTAAACTTTTAAAGAAAACGGATAATATGTTCAGGAAATGGAATATTCCTGTGAAACAATATCTGAAACCGGGTAATAATGCATTGCAGATTAAGTTTCAATCTGCTGTCAATACCGGAAAAGAACTGGCTAAAAAAGTTCCGTTTACTATGCCGGAATCACCAAGAAGTTTTGTGAGAAAAGCACAATACCAGTTTGGATGGGATTGGGGACCAAGGCTGGTTACTGCAGGAATCTGGAAAGATGTTGCATTAGAATTCTGGAATAATGCCAAAATTATTACCGTTAAAGATATTCAGAATAATTCCGAGAAATCTTCCAACTTACATTTTGAAGTGGAAATTTATGCTCAAAATGCTGGAGATTACACATTGGATCTGAATTCCATTCATAAAAAGATATCTTTAAAAAAAGGGACTAATGTAATTTCGGTTCCTTATGAGACAAAGGGAATGAAACTTTGGCAGCCTAACGGGCGTGGCGAAGTTAATCTTTATAATTTTAAAATAAAACTTTCAAAAGACCTTAACAATATTGATGTTAAAGACATCAGGATAGGATTAAGAACCGTAGAGTTGGTTCAGGAAAAAGACGAAAAAGGTAAGTCATTCTATTTTAAAGTCAATGGAAATCCTTTGTATATCAAAGGAACCAACTGGATTCCGGGAGATAGTTTTTCACCCAGAATGACCAAAGAAAAATATCAAAAACTGATCAAAGATACCAAAGATGCGAATATGAATATGATCCGTATCTGGGGTGGAGGCATTTATGAAGATGACGAATTTTACAAAGCCTGCGATGAAAACGGAATCTTAGTCTGGCAGGATTTTATGTTTGCAGGAAGTTTTTACCCCGCTGACGAAACATTTTTAAACAATGTAAAAGAAGAAGTAAAAGATCAGGTCAATAGACTTCAGAATCATCCGTCCATTGCTTTGTGGTGCGGGAATAATGAAATTGATGAAGCCATTGTCAATTGGGGATATCAGAAACAATTCAAGTATTCAAAAAATGATTCGCTGCAGGTTTGGAAAGACTATAAAAAGCTTTTCCATGATGTGATTCCCAATGCATTGGCAGAAAACCTGAAGTCAAATAAAAATATATATTGGCCAAGTTCGCCGTCCATCGGCTGGGGACATAAAGAAAGCCTTACAGAAGGAGATTCCCACTATTGGGGCGTTTGGTGGGGTGAGCAGCCATTTGAAATTTACAATGAAAAAGTAGGACGTTTCATGTCTGAATACGGTTTTCAAGGGACTCCCAGTCTTGAAACTACAAAATCCATGTTTTCAAGAACTCCTGATTTAAATCTGCAAAACTCAACTATCAAAGCACATGAAAAACATGCCCGAGGTTGGGATATTATTAATGAATATCTGAAACGTGATTATAAAATCCCTACAGATTTTGTACAATACAATTACGTTTCACAGCTATTGCAGGCAAGAGGAATGCAGATAGCCATCGAAGCCCATCGCCGTGCAAAACCTTACAATATGGGAACGCTGTATTGGCAGCTCAACGACTGCTGGCCTGTAGTTTCATGGTCTTCCATTGATTATCTCGGAAACTGGAAAGGTTTCCATTATCAGGCAAAAAGAAGCTTTGAACCTGTCTTGGTATCAATAGCGGAAACCGATAAAAGCTATGATGTTTATCTGATAAGTGATCTTATGAAAGAACTGAAAGCTGATATTAAATTTGAACTCATTGATTTTAAAGGAAAAACACTTTGGAAAGCCAATCAGCCAGACGTTGTAAATGCCGATGTAAGCAAGAAAATTAGAAGCATCAGTAAAACAGAACTGGCTCAGTTTAATCTGTCTGAAGCCGTTTTAAAGATCAGCTCCGAAAAGGATGCAACATTTCAAAAATTGTTCTTTTTTAATAAACCGAAAGACCTGAAACTTTCAAAACCAAATATCAAAATCAAAAAAATATCACCCACTGAAATTGAAATCTCAACAGATGTCCTTACAAAAGATATTTATCTGATTGGAGATACTCATTTCAGCGATAACTTCTTTGATTTGTTACCAGGAACTTCAAAAAGAATTGTCCTTTCAAAACCTTTGGGAAATGTAGAATTGATGAGCCTTTGGGATGTGATGAAAGAGTAATGAAAATTTATAAATGATGATATAGCCAACCTTTTATTCTGATAAAATTTGATTGAATTACCAAAAAATGGTAACTTTGATGTATTAAGTTTAAAATCAAAATCATATGGGACGTAATACATCAGTTTCTTTAGGTGATTATTTTGAAGATTTTGTAGATCATAAGATTGCCGAAGGACGGTATAAAAATGCAAGTGAAATAATCAGAGCTGGTTTAAGATTACTTGAAGAAGAAGAAAATAAAATTCAAATTCTTAGAAATGCTATCCGGGAAGGTGTTGAAAGTGGAGTAGCTGCTGATTTTAATCCGGAAAAACATTTGGCAGCATTAAAAGCTAAAATAAAAAGGTAATGGCTCAATATACTTTTACCAATAAAGCTGTTGAAGATATTACTAAAATTTATGAATATACTTTAGAATTTTGGTCAGAATTTCAGGCAGATAAATATTATGAGGAGCTCATTTATTTTTGTCAGATGCTTGCGGAAAATCCTAAGATTGGAAAATCCTATCCTGAGCTTGAATATGATATTTTTGGCTTTTTATCAAATAAGCATATTATATTTTACAGAATTATTGGAATAAAAGAAATAGAGATTGTTAGAATTCTTGGTGCTGAAGTAGATTTGAAAAACAGGATGAAAGATTAATCTATTGATAAGTATAAAAAATTATAAAATAAAAAGAGCTATCCATTACGGTAGCTCTTTTTGATAGTATAGTGAAATTTAAACAGTAATTATTTTAGTTTAATTGTTGTTTATGGTGTACTTCCCAGTCCAGATACCCTTCCATAGTAAGTCCATAGTGAAGTTCTCTTTTTGGAGGAGTAAGTTCCCAGTTGTTTTCAAGTCTTTCCACAAGATCAGGATTGGAAATAAAAGCTTCCCCGAATGCTGCAATATCAATTAACCCTTCATTGATCAGTTTTTCAGATTTCTCTCTGTCCATACCTCCTGCAAGAATAATCACTCCATCATACCAGTTTCTGAAACGCTTCATAAAATCTTCCGGTAAAGCAAAACTTCCTCTCGATTTCTGATCCATAATATGAACGTAAACAATATTTCTCTTGGAAAGTTCTTTCGCCAGATACTCATAAGTAGCTTCTATCTCATCGTAATAAGGCATTTCGTATAATCCACCATAAGGAGTTAAACGGATGGCTACCTTATCAGCGCCAATCGCTGCAATCGCAGAATCCACGATCTCCAGTAAAAAACGAGAGCGATTTTCTATACTTCCGCCATATTCATCATTACGGATATTCACAAACGGGTTCAGGAACTGTTCAATAAGATATCCGTTGGCTCCATGAAGTTCTATTCCGTCAAAACCAGCTCTTACAGCATTTACCGCTGCTAAAGTAAAATCCTTAACAATTTGTTTTACTTCACCAGTAGCCAATGCCCGTGGTTTGGAATTAATGACAAAACCTTCTTTTCCGTTTTCATCATATCCCCATGCATGCGTTTCACCTGCCTGAATATCAGAAGAAGAAACAGGAGCTTGTCCGTCGGGTTGGATGGTTACATGAGAAACACGCCCCACATGCCATAATTGAGTGAAAATTTTGCTTCCTTTCTGATGTACAGCATCAGTCACGAGTTTCCAGCCTTCTACCTGCTCATCAGTATATAATCCCGGAATATGAAGTACTCCTTTTGACGTTGGAGAGATCGCAGTACCTTCCGTAATGATCAGTCCTGTACCGGTACGCTGTGCATAATATTCAGCATTGAAATCTTTTGGAATTCCGTCTTCATTTCTGGCTCTGGTCATTGGAGCCATGGCAATTCTGTTTTTAAGGTCCAACGAACCTATACTTGCTTCTTTAAAAATATTAATATTCATTGTTTAAAATTTTAAGTATTAAAAAAATGAGATGATTGGTCTTATTTTATTATTTTACAAATGTGTTTTAAAAGATATTTTTCATTGATGTATTTTCAGTTAATATTTTATCTCTTATCAACAGTACAAATTTCCGTCAGAATTTATTATTATAAAAATTATTTAAAATATAGTTATTTATTATAAAAATAATAGTTAGAATTTAAACTGTGGTTGATAAGAAGAACAGATTTGTTTATTGAATGGGTGAAAAATAAATCCATTAAGGCTTTGTAATAAATGAAAAAGAGCCTTGTATGTATCGGATTTGATATTCCACCGTACCGGATTTGTACTCAAAAAAATATAAATTTTACCCTTCCAACTCAAAAATCAGCCGTAAATTTGCCTCATATTTCTTTACAGTTATGGTAAATTTTGTTCTGATTGCAGTGTGCATTATTGCAGGAATGATATTCAAAGCAACAAAATCTATCCACCCCGATGCTCATAAGGGTATCAATACCTGGATTCTTTATCTTGCTCTTCCGGCAGTTTCGTTTAAATATCTGCCTAAAGTAAAATGGACAACAGAAATGTTGTTTCCGATAGCAGCCACATTTTTAATTTCTGTGTTCTGCTTCTTCTTTATGATGTTTTATAGCAAGAGCAGGGGATATTCAAGGCGTTCCAGAAGTACTTTAGAACTGGCAAGCGGTTATAGCAATACATCATTCATCGGATTTCCCTTAATCAGTGCTTTTTATGGTGAAGGGCTTCTGAGTATTGCCATTATTTGCGATCAGACCATGTTCTTTGCTCTTTCTACCCTCGGAATTATTGCCGCCGTGAAAGGAGGAAGTAGATCAGGAAAAGTAAGCGCAGTATTTATTTTAAAAAGACTCATTACGTTTCCTCCATTAATAGGGTGTATTTCCGCTCTGATATTGTCTAGGTTTATTGATTTTACCGTTGCAGAACCGTTTTTTGATAAGCTTGCGGCTACGGTAAGTCCACTAGCCCTGTTTTCAGTTGGACTGCAGCTGAAGTTTAACGGATGGCAAAAACTGATTCCGCAGATGTCGATGTCAATGCTCTACAAGCTTATACTGGCACCGGCAATTGTACTTGGATTGGCTTTATTGTTGGGAATAAAAGGAGATGTGGCTAAAATTACGGTATTTGAAGCGGCAATGCCTACACTGGTTACCTCAAGCATTATTGCAGAACAGTTCAGGCTCAATACAAAACTGACCAACCTGATCATCGGCGTCAGTATCATTTTAGGATTCTTTACTTCCGCATTTTGGTATGAGATGACCCAATTACTGTTTTAACCATTTATGGATTCTTTCTTAGAGATTTTCTGAATTTGTGCTGTTCTTTTATCCGTAAACTTTGTCATTCCGTAGGAATCCAGCCTGTCATATCATTGTTTTGATCAATAAATTAATACAGTTTTAGATTTTATAATATCTGATTGTTTAGATTCCTACGGAATGGACATAAGAGGAAGTAAAAACATACAACAGCTTTAGTTTCCAGTTCTGCTAAAGGAACGCGAAAGAATCCCTGCAAAGTTGCAGTTCTCTAAAGAAAAATCTAATTTTACACTTTAAATATTTCCCTTGCAATACGCTCAAATTGTTTTACCACTGAACCTCAAAGGATCTTTCACCTATAAAGTTCCCGAAGAAATGATGTCCGAAATTCAACCCGGAATGCGTGTTCTGGTACCGTTTGGCGGAAAGAAAATCTATACGGGAATCGTATTTGAGCTTCACGACAATGCACCTGAAAATTTTACAGCTAAAGAAGTCATCAGCATGCTGGATGATAAACCGATTGTTCCTGAAGAACAAATCCGTTTCTGGAACTGGCTTTCGGATTATTATCTGTGCAGCCTTGGTGAAATATATAGGTTTTCATTCCCTTCTTCCTTGAAACTGGAAAGTGAGACCTATTTAAAATTAAAACCAGGAATAGCAATTGATTTTGAAAATCTGGATGTCAATGAAATGTACCTGATTCAGGCACTTGAAGTACGACAGCTGATCAACCTGACAGATATTGAAGCTTTTATCCCTAAAAAGGATATTATCAAGACTATCAATTCATTGATTGATCTTCAGTATATTGAAATTGATGAGAAAATTGCTGAGAAATATAAAGCTAAAGAAGTAGCGTATGTAAGAATTAAGGATGAGGTTTTAGCCAATCAGAACCTTACGGACATTCTTTTAAAACTAAACAGAGCCCAAAAGCAGAAAGACCTGTTCCTTCTTATTTTAGAAAAACAAACGGAAAATCCTGATGCTCATATTAAAAAATCTGAGCTGTTTGAGGACGGTTATTTCGGAAGTTCACACTTCAAGCCTTTAGCAGATAAAGGGCTTGTGGAGGAATATTACATGCAGAAAGACAGAATTGAAAGCTATGAAGGAGAAATTGAAGACCTGGAAGAACTTTCTGAACAGCAGAAAATTGCTAAATCTGAGATTGATGAAGCTTTTGAAGAAGGAAAAAATGTCCTGCTGCATGGGGTAACTTCATCAGGGAAAACGCATATTTATTTAGAAAAAATTGAAGAATGTATCAAAGAAGGAAAAAATGTTCTGTTTTTACTTCCTGAGATTTCCCTGACCAAACAAATTACACAGAGATTAGAAAAAAAATACGGACGCCAGCTAGGTTTTTACCACCAGAAACTGACTGACTTTGAAAGGGTGGAAGTCTGGAGAAGAATCAAACAGAATGATATTCGTATTCTCATCGGAACCCGTAATGCTTTGTTTTTACCTTATCAGAACCTGGGACTTATTGTAGTGGATGAAGAGCATGATTCTGCCTACAGACCAAGAGAAGTGACCCCTTATTTCAATGCTAAAGATGCTTCATTAGTTTTGGGTGGCTTTTACAATGCGGGAGTGATCCTGGGATCTGCAACACCTTCTGTTGAAAGTTACTACAGGGCCAGAAAAGATAAAATGAAATATATTTTCCTGAATGAAAGATTCGGGAATGTGAATCTGCCGGAATATGAACTGATCAACTTCAAAGAAGCGCAGGACTCTAAAAAAGTCTCCGGAAATTTCTCTCTGAAACTTCTTGAGGAGATTAAGAAAACAGTAGATGAAAAAAAACAGGCGATTGTCCTTCACAACCGTCGTGGCTATTCCAATGTCATAGAATGTGAGAGCTGTGGCTATGTCAATTACTGCTCCAATTGTGATGTGGTAATGACCTATCATAAAGCAGCTAACGAAATGAAATGTCATTACTGTGGCCAAAGAGCTTCAAAGCCGAAAACCTGCCCGAAATGCAATTCCGAAAAGCTGAACGAAAGAGGAGTAGGTGTAGAGCAGATTCATGAAGAAGTTTCCAAACTGTTTCCTGAAAATGAGGTAGACAGAATGGATGTGGATTCTATGCGTAAGAAATTCGCCTACGAAAAATTGTATGAAAAGATTGAAGACGGAGAAACAGACATCATCGTAGGAACTCAAATGATTTCCAAAGGACTGGATTTTGATCATATTGAACTGGTTACAATTCCCAAAGCGGATTCCTTATTATATGTACAGGATTTCAGAGCAGAAGAAAGGGCTTATCAGTTGATTACACAAGTTTCAGGAAGAGCTGGAAGGGTTTCCGGAAAAGGGAAAATCCTGATTCAGACCTTTAATCCTGATCATTCTGTATTCCAGCTGATCAAGATGAATAACCCTGCGAAGATCTATAAATACATCCTTACTGAGCGCCAGAAATTCCATTATCCGCCTTTTACGAAGCTGATTATGATTGAAATGAAACACAGAAAGGAAGATAAAGTAGACCGGGCCTCTCAGTTTCTGGGTTCTATCCTTAGAAAATACCTTCCGGAAGATTGTGTTTTAGGTCCCGAAAGAGCTCAGATTGCAAGGCTGAATAATCTATACCAATTCCAGATTATGCTTAAGCTTCCCCGTGGGAAAAACTATGAGAAATTCAAAAGTCTGGTTTTGATAAGTTTAAAAGAATTTGATGAAATCACTGCATATCAAAGCATTAAAAAAGATGTTTTTGTGGATTTTTAACAATTTTTAACAAACTTTACACTCTTTTATAACGGGTCAGTGGCTTGTTATATGACAATAATTTCTACTTTTGGACGTTGATTAAGTGTTTGGCTCTTTTATTGAATGATTTAACCTGTCATTTTTTATAGAGTCAAAGCTATAGAACAAAAAGAAGATAGATGGTAAATTTCAGAAAATATATTTCAAGTGCGGCGGTGTTGGCTTCTGGTCTTTTCCTGGCTCAATCTACCGTTTCTACCGTTCTTTATTCTCAGAATTATGACAGTCAGAAAAGCAGCTTAAACCTGCCTTCACCCGTTAGCACGATGGTGGAGAAAACTGTTTTGTCAGCAAAAGAACTTGTAGATATTAATGTGAACACAATGATGGCGGATCCTGTGCTGAAAAATGCAAGCTGGGGATTCGTAGTGTACGATCCGAAAACGAAGAAAGTAATTTCTTCGTACAATGAAAATACTCCTTTGGTACCTGCTTCTACTACAAAGCTGCTTACAACGGAAACAGCATTAAACCTGCTGGGTGAAAACTACCGTTGGATGACTCAGCTTGAGTATTCAGGAACCATAGATGAAAATGGAGTTTTAAATGGAAATCTTTATGTTATAGGAAGCGGTGACCCTTCTTTGGGAACAAACAAAGCAGGTGCATCATCTTATAGAGATATTGTTTCAGATTTCGTAGGCGGAGTTTCAAGAGAGGGAATCAAAAAGGTAAATGGTGATATTATCATTCAGACAGCGCTTTTCAAAGGCAATATTTCAGTGCTTCCGGAAAATGTTGTATGGTTGGAAAATAATAATTATTATCTGCCTGCAGGAAGTACCCGGGACATCAACCCAGCTAACGAAAAACTGATTGTTAAAAAAGGAAGTTTCTCTACAGATAAGAAATTTTTCTACGTTTCTCCTTACAATCATCAGATGGTATATGCTGATAAATATGAAGGAAACGGGACTTTAACAACCAAACTTCCTGATGCTCCGGCATACCTTGCCAACTCTTTCAGAACTACATTGGTAAAAAGCGGAATTCCTGTTACCGGAAAAGTAAACCCGAAAATGACAGATGCATCGCCGGAAGGAAGAAAAATGCTTTCAGCTTATAAATCCCCAACTTTAGGTGATATTATTTATTATACCAATCAGCATAGTGATAATTCATTGGCAGAAGCCCTGTTAAGAACAGTTGGTTATCAGAAAATGGGTGACCAGACATCAGAATCAGGAAGAATTGTGGTAACAGGCCACCTGAAAGATGCCGGTTTTGATATGATTGGTCTTAATTATATGGATGGAAGCGGACTTTCAAGAAGTAACAATGTGACGCCAATTTCGCAGGTGAAGTTTCTTACTTCTTTGATGGATCAAAAATACTATAGATCTTACCTGACTTCTTTACCAATCGGAGGACAATCCGGAACTTTAAAGAGAATGTTCATTGGTGGAGGTAACGGACAGGTTTTTGCAAAAACAGGAACACTGAATAAAGTAAAAACATTAGCAGGCTATCTGAAGACGAATTCCGGGAAAACATTGGTGTTCTCTTTAATGGTGAATAACTATTCCGGGTCGGTAGATATGGTGAAAAAGAGAATGGAAAAAATTCTTGAACCTGCACTGGATCTTTAAAAATTTTTTATTTTATATATTATAACAGCCTTTTAATCATTGATTAAAAGGTTTTTTTTATATTTGGTTAAATATTTCTAAGCATGACAAAATTGTACCTTTTGGTGTTGGGATTTTTATTATCTCAGCAGTTTTATAGCCAGAAGCATGAGCAAAACACCGATATGAAAGGATTGATCGAAAAAGAGAAAAAATCCTTTACACAAAAAATGAACATCGGAAATACCAATCCCAATACGCTGAATTACGATTTACAGTATCAAAGAATGGATGTTACGCTCAATCCGGCTTCCAATACCATTTCAGGATCGGTAACTTCTCATTTTAAACCTACTCAGAATATGGGAAGCATTTATTTTGATCTGACAACCTCTTTAACAGTTTCCCAGATTAAATATCATGGTAACAACCTTGTTTTCCAACAGCTTCCTTCCAATGAAGTGAAAATTGATTTTCAGACTCCTATAGCTGCCAATACGCTGGATTCTCTGACTATTCATTATTCAGGAACGCCACCCAGTGCTAATGGGGCCTTTACAGCTGCCACTCAGAGTGGAGTTCCAGTACTTTCTACTTTGAATGAACCTTATGGTGCACAGGATTGGTTCCCAACAAAACAGAGTTTGAATGATAAAATTGATAGATTTGATTTCAAAATTACAACGCCATCCAATTATAGCGTTGCTGCTAATGGAAAATTAATGTCAGAAACTTTTCCTACAGGATCTACGAAACTTACTTTCTGGAGAACGATGTATCCTACACCGGCTTATCTGATCGCACTGTCGATTACCAATTTTGTAAAGCTTACGGATACCATTGGAAATCCTCCGTTTCCTTTTGTCAATTATATTTATCCATCCACCAATTCAAATCAGACCAGTCTGAATAATATTCAATGGACGAAACTGGCTATGGATACTTTTGAAACGTATTTTGGGGCTTATCCTTTCCGTAATGAAAAATACGGGCACATGGAATTCATGTACGGAGGAGGTATGGAACACCAGACAATGTCTTCCATGGGAGGCTGGAATAAACAGCTTATCGCTCATGAACTTGCCCACCAATGGTTTGGTGATAAGGTAACCTGCGGTGCGTGGAACGACATCTGGCTGAATGAAGGTTTTGCCACTTTCGGGGAGCATGTTGCCAATGAAAAATTACTGATGACCAATGCTGAATTCCTGAATTACCTGCAAGGTCAATCCAATTATATTACCGCAAGTACAACAGGAACGGTGTATGTACCAGATACCGGACTTTCCAGTATTAACAGGATATTTGACAGCAGATTGACCTATGCTAAAGGAGGTTATGTTCTGAGAATGTTGAAGTGGGCCTTAGGTGATGCCGCTTTTTATCAGGCACTCAAAGACTATCATGCAAGACCGAATTTAGCCTACAGCTATGCGCGTACTGCTGATTTAAATGCTTCCCTGCTTCAATCTACCGGAAAAGATTTTACAGAGTTTTTTAATGACTGGGTGTATGGGGAAGGTTATCCTACATATACTATAAAATGGATGCAAGGCGGTAATCAGGCTTTATTTAAAGTTTCTCAGACACAAAGCAGTGCTGCAGTAAGCTTTTTCGAAATGCCTTTACCTATAAAAGTAACCGGAACTTCAGGACAAATTGCATATTTGGTTCTTACCAATACTTCAAATAACCAAAGCTTTTTAGAATCTGTAACATTTCCTATCGCAAGTGTTCAGTTCAATTATGAATATCAGATTCTGGAGAAGAACTCTACTGTTACCCAGGATAATACTTTAAGTGTTTCTTCTGTTGAGAAGGAAAACTTTGGACTCTATCCAAATCCAGCAAAAAATGAAATTAATCTGAAAGGTATCAACAGAGCTGCAGATTTTACGATTCATGCTGTAGATGGAAAACTGGTAGGAAAAGGAACGTATCAGCCAGGTAAAGCGATTGGGATTTCAGAATTGGTTCCGGGAACTTATTTTATTACCATTGATGAAAAAAGTATCAAATTCATTAAACATTAAAATGTAAGACTGTAAAATATCAATACGTATTTTACTTACTATTGACGATAAAATAACAGGAAGCTTTCAGATCTGAAAGCTTCTTTGTTTTCTGGCAGCTTGAGTTCCTCTTTTTCTGGCTATTTTTACTTTGTATTCAAACCACTTTTCTTTGAATAGTTTGCGCATAATATTATCAAAATGTCTTGTGATGATCAGGTTTTTAAAACCTCTCCATTTTTCGAGAGGGCTTGATGGAAGCGCTCTCACTGATATAGAATATCCTTCCGTGTCATACTGGATATAATGCCACCATCCGGAAGGAATATAGAGTGTTTCACCAGGGTGAATGACTGCTTCATAGCCGTTTAAATAGAGTAGTGCAGGATATTTTCTGTAGTCTGGGTTTTTTATTTGGGCAAGACTGTGAAAGTTATAGGGCAGCTTATACATAAAATCAGACTGTTCCCAGGGAAATAGCCAGATTCTTTTGATTCCCTGAAACTGAGTAATGAAAACATGTGACATATCAATGTCAATATGATTTCTGGTTACAGAACCTTCACCTCCAAAAAACATAAAAGGAAGCCATTTTAATATTTTCCCATTGGTAACATCATTGTAGGTAAGATCATTCTTAAGTTCGGGTTTTATTTTTAGCAAATTGAATAAGAATAAGCGGTGTTCAGTAGGAGCAGACTGTATAAGATCGAGATATTCTGAAAATGTGCTTTGTGCTATAGGATCACTTGCGACCCTATCAAGAGAATCAAGTTCACTGCCATAAATATTCACCTTATGGTTTCCTGCAATTTCTTTGAAATATTCATAATTCCATTTTTTGAAGGCAGGACTTTCCGGATGTATAAAATCTTCAATAATAATTGGAATTCTCGGCTTCATATGGTCTTTAATAAAGGTTTCTGAATTGATTTTCTTTATTTTTTGTACCGGCTTTAATCTCATTCTTTCAAATTTTAAACAAATATAATATTATCCTACTAAATTTATAGACTAATAATGTTAAAACTGAAAATAGAATTGATTTTTTAGAATTAAACGTATAAAAGGTTTTATTTTACTGCCTTTTTAGTAAATTAGCACATCTAAAAAATTACTAAAAATGATCTCTGAAAAATACCTTCAACATTTACAGAACGAACTTCAGAATATTGAGAATGACGGACTTTACAAAAGAGAAAGAATCATCACTTCTCAGCAAAGTGCAGAAATAGAAGCTAACGGAAAAAAGCTTTTGAACTTCTGTGCGAATAATTATCTGGGATTATCCAATCATCCGGAAGTAATGAAAGCATCTCAGGAAATGATTCAATCTCATGGATATGGGATGTCATCGGTACGTTTCATCTGTGGAACACAGGATATTCACAAGGATTTGGAGAAAAAAATCGCTGACTTTTTAGGTCTTGAAGATACCATTCTTTATGCAGCAGCATTTGATGCCAACGGTGGTGTTTTTGAACCATTGTTTACAGAAGAAGATGCTATTATTTCAGATGAACTGAACCACGCTTCTATCATTGACGGTGTTCGTCTTTGTAAGGCAGCGAGATACAGATATAAAAATAATAATATGGCGGATCTGGAAGCTCAATTGATTGCTGCTTCTGAAAAGAACCACCGTTTCAAAATTATCGTAACAGACGGAGTATTCTCAATGGACGGTATTGTTGCAGATCTGAAAGGAGTGTGTGACCTTGCTGATAAATATGATGCTTTGGTAATGGTAGATGATTCTCACGCAACAGGTTTCATCGGGAAAACAGGCCGTGGAACTCACGAAGCTAATGAAGTAATGGGGAGAGTAGATATCATCACTTCTACATTAGGAAAAGCTTTAGGGGGTGCTTTAGGAGGTTTTACTTCCGGTAAAAAAGAGATCATTGATATGCTGAGACAGCGTTCAAGACCCTATTTATTCTCTAACTCTTTAGCGCCTGGAATTGTAGGAGCTGCTTTGAAAGTATTGGATATGATTTCTGATAACACTTCTCTTCGTGATCAGGTAATGGAAAATGCAGAATATTTCAGAACGGAAATGAAAGCGAAAGGTTTTGATATTCCGGACGGAGATGCTGCCATTGTTCCGGTAATGCTTTACGATGCACCTCTTTCTCAGAAAATGGCTGAAAAGCTTATGGATGAAGGAATTTACGTTATCGGATTCTTCTATCCTGTAGTACCGAAAGGAAAAGCGAGAATCAGAGTACAGCTATCTGCTGCTCATACCAGAGAACATTTGGATAAGGCGATTGCTGCTTTTGAAAAAGTTGGAAAAGAATTAGGAGTGATTTCTTAATCATTGCGTTGATTACACAATAGAAATATAATGTTCGGCTCGGGCAGCTTTGCTGCCCCGAGCCGAACTATTTTTTATAGAAACCTGTTTTTACTTATATTTTCCTGATCAAAAGAAATTTATTTTTAACAATTAGATAAAAACTTATCTTTGTGCCTGATTAAAATCGATATGTTTTTAAAATCCAAATATCAAGTTGTATTTTCGAAGCCAAAGAAATTGATACTATATAAAATTGAAGAAAGTATATTTCACGGCTTTCCTGACTATAATGGTAAAAAATTTAAAGGAGAAGTGAATGATAATGGATTTGAAGTAAAAGTGATGGGAAATGAATACTTGTCTTTTATAGGAACGTTTGTTTCAGTAAATAATAATGAAGAAGTTCTTAAAGTATCCATTGGAGTTAAATATTTTGATATACTTATTCTTATTCTTCTTTTGGGGCTTTTTGTTCCTTTTTATACAAATGAAAATTCTGAAACTACGTATGGAATTATATTTATTGCTCTTGGGCTGGCTATTTTTATGGGATATTCTTATTACAATAATTTAAAGGATATGAAAAAGATTTTTTTCGACGTATTGAAGAATTTCGACCAGGACTGTAAAATTATTTCTATCAATAAATTTATTTATTAAAAATGCTTTATACAATAATCAAAGCGCTGCACATTATTTTTATGGTAAGCTACTTTGCGGGAATTTTTTATCTCGTGAGGATTTTCGTTTACTATAAAGATACCGACGAATTTCCTGAAGAAAAAAAGAAAATTCTGAGAGAGCAGTACACATTTATGGCCAGAAGACTGTGGAATATTATCACCGTTCCTGCGGGGGTAATCATGGCAGTATGCGGATTGGTCATGATCTTTTTAAATCTGGGACTGATGAAAATGCCATGGTTTCATTTGAAACTTACCTTCCTGATCGGACTTGCCGTTTACCATTATTGGTGCTGGAAAAAAGTACTTCATTTGAAGGCTTTGAATGGAAGTACACTGTCCACTGCCAATATCAAGCTGAGACAGGCCAATGAAATTGCTACATTCATTCTGTTTCTGGTTGTATTTACCGTCATATTAAAATCTATGGCAATTGAATACTGGTGGCAATTAATCGCAGGATTCTTCGTTCTTGTATTTCTGATTATGATGACGGTGAAACTGGTTAATAAAAATAAAAAAAACAAATAATTGTTGAGTAGGGTGTGTGTCTGAGAACATTCATCCTTTTTACATCTTACAAAAAAACTATGATTGCAATTTTAAAGAAAGAACTTTGGAGTTACTTTGGAAACTGGAGTGCATGGGTGATCATTGCTGCTTTCAGTTTGATCGCAACTCTTTTCCTGTTCTTTTTCGACAACGATTCTAATATTTTTGAGATCGGAATGGCCTCGCTTCAGAGTTATTTCGTATTGGTTCCATGGCTGCTGATGTTTATCATTCCGGCCCTTTCTATGAAAACTTTTGCCGAAGAACAGCAAACGGGAACATTAAACTGGCTTTTTTCACAGCCGTTAAAAATTTCAGAGCTTGTAACCGGAAAATTCCTTTCCGTATGGATTGTTGGGATCTTATGTCTTATTCCTTCACTCATTTATCTATATACAGTATATGTGTTGGGAGTTCCTGAAGGAAATATTGACCTTGGAATGACCTTCGGGAGTTATCTTGGATTGATTATTTTAATTGCGGCATTTGCTGCAGTGGGAATTCTGGCTTCTTCATTATCACAGAACCAGATTATGGCTTATTTGTTGGGCGTTTTCATGTGTTTTATTATGTATTTCGGAATCGAACAGCTGGCAAGTTATAAACTTTTGGGAGGAGCAGATTTTATCCTTCAGAATATAGGTTTCTATCAGCATTTCTTAGGCTTTACAAGAGGGCTTATTGATTTTAAAGATATCGCTTATTTTGTTCTTGTTATCGGAGCTTCATTAGTATTGTCTAATCATTTTATAAACAAAAAGAAGTAGAATTATGAAGAAGTTCAATGCTAAATCTCCACTAGGAATCTTCTTATTTGCGATCGTTCCTTTGGTTATTATCCTGACGTATTCGGGAATCAGACTAGACTTAACAAAAGAAAAAAGATATACACTTTCTGATAATACCATCAAAGTATTGGAGTCCGTTAAAACGCCTCTGAATGTTGAAGTATATTTGGAAGGTGATTTTCCTGCAAGTTTCAAACAGCTTCAGAGCGAAACGAAATTTATGCTGGAAGAATTCAGAAAAATAAATCCAAAGATCGATTTTAAATTTATTGATCCTATTAAAACGAAAATGTCTCAGGATACCCTGATGGCAATGGGCATGCAGCCATCTATTCTTCCGGATGTAAAAGATGGAAAGATCTCACAGATCACACTTTTTCCATACGCTGTGATCAAGCATGGAAATGACGGTGTTTCCATACCATTGGTGGTACAACAGGCAGGAATTGATGCCGATCAGCAGTTGACGAGATCTATTGAAGGTCTTGAATACAACCTTGTTTCCAATATCAAGAACATTGCAGCCGCTAAGAAAAAGAAAATCGGAATTCTGGTCAATCATGATGAATTGAATCCGGATGAATTCCAGGGGTTTGTACAGCTGGCCATGGAAAATTATGATGCAGGACCTATTATCCCTAAAAATCAGACCGAACTTTCATTGGAAGATATTCCTTTATTGAAGCAAATGAGTGCTTTGGTGATTGCAAAACCAAGAAAAGCTTTTACAGATAATGAAAAGGTAATTCTTGACCAGTATATCATGAACGGAGGGAAAACACTTTGGATGATTGATGCGGTAAATGCTGAGATGGATACTTTAACAAGATCTAAAAAAGTAATGCCTTTCCCTGTTGATATTAATATGACAGACTTCTTTTTCAATTACGGATTGAGAATTAATCCGGCTTTAGTAAAAGACGTTAAAAAGTTTGCCCTGTTAAGACTGGTTACAGGAGAAGTGAGTGGAAATCCACAATACACAAGCCTGCCATGGCCGTATTATCCGCTTGGGATTGCTGAAAATAATAACCCGGTCACAAAGAATATAAACCCTGTAAAATTTGAATTCCCGACTTCTATTGATACTTTAGGAGGAAGAAAGAATATCAAAACAAAAGTTCTTTTCGAATCCAGTGAAAGAACATTACTGAAACAGGTTCCGAACTATGTAGATCTGAAAGAAATTGCAAGTGTAGACAGTCTTGGACAAATGGAGAAACCAAGTACACCGAAGATCTTCGCTGTAGCATTGGAAGGAAAATTTAATTCTGCCTATGCATCCAGAATTGAAAGAAAATCTTACCCTGGTTTCAAAACATCCAGCCCGGAAAATAAAATGATCGTTATTGCAGACGGAGATGTAGGAAGAAATAAAGTGATCAAAGGAAAACCACTTCCATTAGGCGTAGATCTGTTGACGAACGAGCAATTTGGAAACGAACAGTTCCTTAGAAATGCCTTGGATTATCTGTTGGATGACAGCAACCTGATGGAACTGAGAAACAGAAATATTGAAGAAAGGCTTCTTGACAGACAGAGAATTACCGAAGAGAAATCCACATGGCAGTGGCTGAACTTATTGCTTCCACTGGCGATTATCGGCCTTATCGGAGGATTATTCTTCTGGTTGAGGAAAAAGAAATTTGGATAAAATAAAAAAGGTCCGGAAGATATTTTCTTCCGGACCTTTTTATATCTGGTTTACAGTTTCAATTGATACTTCTCCAGTACATTCCATATCCCATAGAAAGCATCATTCCCCTTCTTATCTGAGAAATTGGTATTGAAGATCATAATCCTTCCCAGATTATTTTTAGGATCAAAAAACAGCATAGACATTACTCCTGGATCCCCTCCGGTATGGCCAATATATCCCGTATAACCAAAACCCATAAATATGCCTGCGTTATAAGATTCACTGTAAGGATTTTTGTCATTTCTTTCCGCGAAATTGGACGCGGTAAGCTGTGGCGTAAAATATTCTTTATAGCTTTTCTGAGTCAGAATTGTTCCTTTTCCATTATAACCTTTGATAAGTTCGGTTAAATACTTGCTCAGGTCGTTGATATTCGTCATAAATCCACCATCCGGATACGTTGCAGATTGATAATAGGGAAGAGGAGTGTCAGGGTTTTCATACAGTCTGGAGAATTGTGAAAACTTTACTTCTTCAAATGACCAGCCTGAATCTTTCATCTGTAAAGGTTTCAGGATGTATTCTTTTGTGAAGCTATTGAAAGTTTGTCCGGTAGCTTTTTCAATAATAAAGGCTGCCAGAGCAGTTCCTACATTTGAATATTCATAGATTGATCCTGGTTTATGAGTGGAGAAACTGTTTTTATTCCATTTTCCGTTTTCTGCCAGCACATTTTCTAAATATACAGACATCGAAATTATTGAATCTGCAGGATTGAATATCTGCTCATCGTCAAAATTGAGCTTTACACCATTCAGATCCTGATCAGATTTCAGAAAATAATTTTTAGATAAATAAAAATCATTGTCCAGAATCGAAGAAGTATGAGTTGCAAGCTGGCGGATGGTAATCGGTGTTTGAGGAAAATTAGGATTGGCTATTTTAAAAGGTACATATTTTTGAACAGAATCATCCATATTCAATTTTCCCAGTTCCTGAGCTTTAAGAAGAGCAATTCCAACAAATGTTTTGGAAACGGATGCAATATTCTGTATCGTATTTTCAGTATACAATTTCTTTTCTTTTACATCTGAAAAACCAAATCCTTTTTGGTATAAAGTGGACTTTTCATTTACAATAGAAACCGCAAACCCGTTGAATAAGCCTTGCTGGTATATTTTGTTGATATCCGCATCCAAAGAATCTCTGACATCATGATGAGTATGACGAACTTCATTCACTGAATGACATGATATCAACATCCATGAAATTACCGATAATAATAAAATCCTTCCCATATGTTTTTAATAATAAGACACTTGGTAAAGCAGTTTTGTTACAAATGGAATGATTTGAAAATAGAAAGACTGCCCAATTCTGAAACAGTCTTTATTTTATTTCTCTGAGATTCGATTTGTAAAATACAGCTAGTAATCTCCAAAATAATTTGTAAGATCGCTAAATTCCGGTTTCAGTTATAAAAAGTTGAGTTCACATCTATATTCGATAATATTTGAGATTGGTGTTAAAAGAGTGTAAATTATTGCTGATAGGCTTCTTTTGGAAGTAAAGCAGCAGTTCTGTAATAGCTGATATCAGTAGACATTTGTGCCTGAAGATCCTGAAAGGTATCATAATCATAATGCACCCAGTTCTCTTCATGGTCGGGATCAGGAGTCTTGTCTACAGCCAGTTCAAGTTTACCGTCTTCCTGATAGCTGCATTCTATAGCTGCATATTTTTCACCGCTTTCATCTTGGGTGTACCAGCATTTTATGGTTCTTTCGAGCTGTGGTTCATGGGTTTCGTTATCGATGACCTGAGAACAGATAAAGTTTTCGGGGTCGTCCGTTTTGAAAACGGTTTTAGAAATTAGGGGTAGATCATCTACGGATAAGGAATACAATTTATTGGTAGAAATAATAAAACCGTCGGCAGTTTCTTTTTTCTCAATATCAAAAAAGTCAGATTTTTCCTTAAGATAATCTACTACCTGCGCCTCGTCCTCTTCGTCACTTAGAAAATAATTGATGTTGTAAACACTGTCTTCGTTGATGAATTCAATTTCTTTCAGGAAATCGGAACCTTCCTCATAATAATACAGATGATATTCGTTTAGCTTCACAGCTTTACTTTTAGAGATGATCTCTCCAAAAATGTTTTTGTACACTTTTCTCATTTTTAATCACGTTATTTAGTTTCATCTATTAGTTTAAGTGGTATCGCAAAGATAAGTTTTCTTTTTTTATCTGAGCCTGAAGTGTAAAATAGTATTTATTTCGTAAGTATTTTATATATCCTTTATAAAATCCTCATATTCATAGTAAAACCTTTCGAAACCGTCCATTTTGTCCACAAAAAATTCAAAAATTTCTTGCCAGGTATTTTTATTGAAAATGGAAACACCATGTTTTTCTATCCATATTCTGCTGATAACCTTTCCGTTATCAAGGGTGAAATGTTCTTCTTTGTGAAAATCTCCGGTGAAATCTTTTAAAATATCTTCCAATGACCAGATCTTTTCGTAGTAGGCATTTCGGAAAATTTCATCTTTCATTTCGATATCCAGAGAAACTTCTGCTTTTTTGTTGTCGGCAGAGAATTTAAATGCCATATCCTTGATTTTGGTATCATAAAGAATCCATTTTCTGGGAAATGATCTTCCAAAAGCTGTCCAAAATTCCTTTTTTAACTGCTGTGCCTCTTGTTTACTGAACATACGGCAAACATAATGATTTAATAGGAGAAAGGCAAAAATGTGGTACTGAAACCGTAAAATTACGGATAAGCCGGATAAGCGAAAATACGTAAATGCAGAACTCAAATTTGCAGATTTACCTGTTCATCATCTGCTCTTTTTCAAATGTTAAACAATTTTCTTATTTTTGCTGTAATGCTTTCAAAAAAATCTCAATATGCGTTTAAGGCACTTTCATATCTTGTAGAAAAAAGAAATGAAGGTCCGATTCTTATTTCTGAAATTGCGGAACACAAAAAGATTCCTTTAAAGTTTTTGGAAAATATCCTGCTTGAACTAAAAAAAGCTGAAATTCTTGACAGTAAAAAAGGAAAGGGTGGAGGATATTTTCTGAAGGAAAAACCAGAAAATGTGAAACTGGCCAAGATCATTCGTCTCGTAAACGGTCCTATTGCTATGCTTCCTTGTGTAAGTCTGAATTTCTATCAGAAATGTGATGACTGCAATGAAGATCACTGTGGACTTCACGATGTACTGATAGAGGTGCGGGATGCTTCACTGAATATTCTTGAGAAAAAAACTTTAATGGATCTGGTCGACTGACCTGATCCTTTTTTTTGAATTAATAGTCTACTTTTTTTGTAGGATAAATATTTTATCAGATATTTGCAGTACTTCAAATGAATAAACTATGATTTCAAAAGAAGAGGAAAACCAATTACAAAAGCTTACACTCTCCATGACTGCAGTGCATTCTGACGCTGCATATAGTATATCTGAAAATATTTCCTTGTACAGAAGTACAGAAAACATACGATCGTTAAATGTCTTTATTTTCGATGTGACAGATAATCAAGAAGTACAGACTAAAACGATTTTTTAATATGGTGATTTCAAGAAAAATTCAGGTAAGGCTTAATGTCCTTTTGGTGACGGCTGTCATTATATCTATTGCTGTTTTTTCAATGTATGAACTGGGATATCTGGAAGAGCTGCAGATCATTCTGGCAAAAGACAATTACATTTTTTACTGGATGCTTCTGGTAGGAGTTTTTGCAGAAATTGTGGCAGGGTCAATGGGAATGGGATATGGAGTGATCTGTACTACCACATTGATGCTTTTGAATATTCCACCCCATATTGTTAGTGCAAGTATCCATTCAGCAGAAAGTTTTACAACAGCGGCAGGAAGTATCAGCCATATCAGATTGAAAAATGTTAGTAAGAGTTTGGTGAAAAAGCTGGCAGTACCAGCAGTGATCGGGGCTGTTATTGGCGCGGTAAGCCTTACTTACCTTGGAGAATATTATGCGAAGATCACCAAAACACTGATCGCTTTTTATACTTTATATCTCGGAATCCAGATTTTATCGAATGCTTTTAAAGAAAAACAAAGTAAGGCATTGAAAAGAAAAACCAATCTTACCAGACTGGGAGTGATAGGAGGTTTTATAGACTCTTTTGCCGGAGGTGGATGGGGCCCTCTGGTAACCGGAACTTTGATTAAAAATGCTTTTACCCCAAGATTTGCGGTAGGAAGTTCTACCGTAGCCAAATTTATCCTTACCCTAACGGCTGCCATTACCTTTTTCTTTACCCTAGGAATCCAACACTGGAATATTATTCTTGGGCTTTTGATCGGCGGAATTATTACGGCTCCTTTTTCAGCTATGCTTACGGCAAAGCTTCCTGTGAAGAAAATGTTTGTGATTATCGGAACATTGGTGATTGTAATGAGTTCTATAACTATTTATAAATCAGTTTTTAATTAAAAATAATGCTTTATATTGAAAAATAAAGGGCTTAAAAAGATATTCGGTTTTGAAAATATTTTATTTTTACACCATTAAATAATAGAACATGAATTTACATATCATTGCACTTTTTAAGTTTAATGAAAATTATCTGATGGATGCGGTAGAGCTGTTTCAGAACCTTGTGAAAGAAACAAGAAAAGAAGAAGGCTGTCTGCAGTATGACCTTGTTGAAGATAAAGATAATAAAGGAACTTTCTTCCTGATCGAGCTTTGGGAAAGCGTAGAGCATCACAACAGACATAATGGTCAGGACCACCTTTTGGATTTCCGTAAAGATGCTTCCAAAATCATGGAGAGCTCTGCAGAAGTTTATAAAGGATTTAAGATATATTAATATTGAAGATTTAAAGACTTAATGATTTAAGAATTTAAAGATTTTTAGATTTCCTTAAAGAATAAAAGGCGATTTCAAGAGTTTGAAACCGCCTTTTTATTAGAAAAAATAGAAAGTATTAAAATAAAAGATTTATTTCACGATAAGCTTTTTCGTCTCCGAATGACCACCGTAAGTAATTTTTACAAGGTAATTTCCTGATGTAAGTGTAGAAAGGTTCAGATCCTGCTTGTAGAATCCTGCCTGATTGCTAAGTTCAGCAGAATATACCTTTTTACCGGTAAGATCATAAACTTCTACATTACCTTTGTTGCTTGCTTTTTCTTTAACATCAAAAAGAACCGTTACTTTTTTATCAACCGTTGCTGGGTTAGGATAGATACCCAAAGATGCCTTTTTCCCAACTTCAGTAATACCTAATGTTTCAGTAATTTTTTTGTATTTGAAATACATATTTCCTGTAGTTGCTCCACCATTAGTTGTGAAGTACATTCTGTAATAATCGTTTCCTTTTTTGACATAGTATACCACATCACTTTTTACTGTCCCAATACCTTTCCACGAGTGTCCTACAGTAGTGATTGCTGATGATAAGCTCGCATTGGCAGGAATTGTATAAGCTGCTGTAGCCTGAGTTTCCGGCTGTACCATTGCCACTTTTACGTTAGGACTTTGGATGGCTCCGGAAAGAGGGTACATCTGCATACCCATATAGAATGTGTAATATTTTGTAAATACAAAATCCCATGCAGTTCTTGACGGCTCCAGACTAGGAACCTTTGCTCCGGTATCAAATGAGAAATAATTGAAATAAGAATCATCTGTTCCGTTAGCGACTGTTCTTGTTTCTGTAGCTCCCCATGAAGTGCCGTTCCATTTTGAATATTTAAAAGTATATCCAGCAAAGGCATCTTCAATAGCAAATTTGATGTAAGTTCCTGAAGGGTATTTTAAAACAAAAATAGCTTTCCCCTGGATATGGTGATTCATTGGATTGTAAACTCCCCATCCTGTTGATGGAATATTAGGGTTTGGAGATGTCACAGGTCCCTGTTCAAAAGCTCCCTGGCTCCAGTCAGTGGTCTGGTCCGGGTTATAAAGAGGGTCTCCCCATGACGCTTCATTGCTGATACTGATATTATCCCAGTCTGCTAAATTGGTTGAAGCAGTGAATACTTCAATATCCTTCGCATCATTTATTCTTGATCCAAATGCATAGTTTGAATTTCTATAAAAAGCAACATCCCAGGTATTGGCAGGCTGAGAAACCATATTACCATCAGCAAGATTTACAAAAACTCTGTTTTGATATCCGCTTCCCATTGTCATATTTACCTGTGAGTACCCCAATGCATCAGTTTGTGCCAAAACAGTCTGCTGAACAGACATAGCCAATACTGAAGCCAATAATAGTTTTGTTTTCATAACTTATTTTTTAAATCCTTATTTAGAATGATTCAACAAAAGTATATAATTATTTTTAATGATTCTAAATAAAAACATGATTTTTGTCGTGTTTTTATATTAATTATACTTTTGTTTACATAAAATAAGAGCACAGAAAAGCCGGAAGGAATGATCCCACCGGCTTTAAAAGGTAAATAATAGTCTAATAAACCTTATTTTTTAATAAACTTTGACTGGATCATTTTTCCTTCAGAAGTTTCAATATTCATATAATAAACTCCTGTCTGAAGGCTGCTGATATCAAATCTTTGTCCGTTCAGTTTTCCTTCTGTTACCTTCTGGCCTGCAGCAGAGTAGATCTGGATGTTTTTAAGATCTTTTTTGGACACGAATTCCAACGCTGTCTGATTGGAGTTTAATGCAAATCTTAAATTTTCTGTCACCTTATTGCTGTCATTTACTCCCAAAGAAGCTGTCGTATTATACACTACATTATCAACCTGGATTGCAACGTGTGTGGCTGTAGGTGTGAATTTGAATACAATATATGAGCCTGTAGATGCCGGAATATTTACACTGATATTCTGAACTGTACCAATAACCGATACATTGACAGGGCTTCCGACAGGAACAAATGTTGACATATCTGCAGGATTGGATGCTACCCCAATCTGGATACTTCCCGGACCTGGAGACGGAGATACTAAAGTTGTATCAAAAGTTAATGTCTTATTTCCGGTTGGAGCTTCAATTTGTGGTGTAATCAGATATGAAGAGCCTGTTGCATTATTTCCTGCATAGGATTGAACGAACCTGTTAGAATCACCTGCTACAATCATTCTCGGAGGTACAGGAGGAAACTCTCCCGTTATTGGTGCAACAATGGCAGACCATCCAAACTGAGGGAAGGTGGTATTCCCGGCAGTGAAATTATTGAAATTTTCATTGATGTTAGATACCTGAGCATTTGCTGTTAAGGCTGTAAACATCAGAGTTCCTAAAAGTAATTTTAATTTCATGAGATTATTTTTATTTAGAATTATTCCACAAAAATATATATTTATTTTTAATGAGTCTAAATAAAGTTTTATATTTGTCGAAAATTTGTACCCTTATGAAGAAGAAAGTGCTTTCCGTTCTATCATTATCTGTAGCCTTATGGATGAATGCACAAGAAAAGGATTCTCTTAATCAAAAGAAAATTGAAGAAGTTGTTATTACAGGACAGTATATGCAGCAGTCCATTAACAAATCGATATATAAGGTTGATGTTATTGATGCAGAACAGATTAAAAATATGGCAGCAACTAATGTTGCTGAAGTTTTAAATCAAAGTCTTAACATACAGATCACTCCGGATACCCGTTCAGGAAATTCCACTGCCAATATTATGGGACTTAATGGTGATTATGTAAAAATCCTTATAGACAATATTCCGGTAGTAGGAGATACAGGATTGGGAAGTAATATTGACCTTACCAAAATTACCTTAAGCAATATCGAAAGAATTGAAATTGTAAAAGGAAGTATGGGTGTTGAATATGGAAATGGAGCTGTTGCCGGGGTAATTAACATTATTACAAAGAAAACCAGTACAAAAAAAGTAAGCGTAAGAGGTTCGGTACAGGAAGAAACGGTAAGAGATAATTACGATCTTAAGAAAAGGGGAAACGGAAAACATATTCAGAACCTGAATATAGATTATAACATCAACAATGAATGGTTTGCCAGCATCAATTTCAACCATAACCAGTTTATGGGATACGAAGGAGATAGCAAAGGTTACAAATATTTCGGACAGGACAATCAGAGAGGATATGAATGGAATCCGAAAGATCAGTATGATACCTCTGCTTTGCTAAGATATACCAAAAACAAAACAACATTCTTCTACAAACTGTCCTACCTGAATGAAAATTTTAACTTTTATAACCCGGAAGTAAGCAGAAATCCGCTTAATGACGGAGTAGGTGGAGTTTCTTATGAGAGTAGAGACAGAAAGTACAATACAGACCGCTGGGTGCACCAGTTTAATATTCAAACCAATCTGGGACATATCCGATACATGGGAGATTTCTCCTATCAGAATCAGGACAGAAAATATTACGACTACAATTACGACATTCCAAACAGAGCGATAAAGAGCCGTCAGGATGAAAAATCTTATTATAAGACCGATGTCATCTACTCAAGAGGGATGTTCAGCAATTTCCTGGACAGTAAAGTTTTTGATTTCCAGTTAGGATATGAATTAGACTATACCAATGGATATGCTGCACTGATTGCCGGAGATTTCTTCGGAGAAGCGGTAAAAAGAAAAATATTTACCTATTCCAATTTCCTTTCTGCAGAATGGAATGTTTCAGACAAATTTTCATTGAGACCGGGAGTAAGACTTTCCCTTAGTGAGAACTTTAATAATCAATACAACTATTCCTTATCAGCAAGATATAAAACTTCTGAGAATTCAAACCTTAGAGCGATCGTAGGATCTGCAAACCGTTTCCCTAAATATGATGAACTGTACACGTATTTTGTAAACCTTAACCATGATGTACAGGGAAATCCTGATTTAAATCCTGAAAAGGGATTCTCTGCAGGACTTTTCTGGAATCAGAATTTCTCAGTGGATAATGGCTGGAAAATCGCTTACGGAGTAGATGCGTTATATCTGGATGTACGTGACAGGATTGAAATGGTAGTCGTAAAACAACCTTCTACCTACAAATACATGAACCTTAATACCTATAGAAATCTATTATTATCAGCCAATGTAGATTTTAGAAAAGATCAGTTTGCCCTGTCTTTAAGAGGATCTGTAAACGGAACATCCGTATCCATGAATGACTTAACATCCTCTTCTCCTACAGACTTCCAGTATTTGGTACAAGCAGGAACTTCCGCAACTTACAAACTGAAAAATACCGATACCAATTTTGCCCTTTACTACAAATTTACAGGTCCGGACAGAATTTATGTGTCTGATGGAGCAAGTGGTTTCCGTCTTGGAAAAGTAGACAGCTTTCATACGATGGATTTTATCGTAAGCCAGCCTTTCTGGAATAAGCATTTTGAAATTTCTGCGGGAGTGAAAAATATATTTGATGTGACGAGATTAAACTCTACTGCAGTTGCCGGTTCTGCCCACACAGCAGCGAGTGGTTCTGTTAATTTATACTATGGCAGAAGCTATTTTGCCAGATTAATGTTTCAATTTTAAATAATAAGTTACTGTTATGAAATATTTAAAAATATTTTCTATTCTTTCCATCATGGTGGCTACACAGTCTTGCCTCTCTGCAGATGAAGATCCGGTTTCGGTTCCTCCTATGACTGGATCAGAAGTCAATGTTAAAGTTGGTGGTCCTACAGAACCTAATCAGGTTTGGATTGATCTGAGTGATTACACCAATCCGGCTGTCAACAGCAGAACAGATTGGGATCTTGGTTTTTATACAGGAGATGAATATCGTGTGATTATGAACGGATCTCTTGCTATGACGGTTATTAAAGTCCCTGATGCTACAGATATCAGTAAAGTAAAAGATGTTGATGTTGAAAGTTTGAAAGAAATTGCTCAGGTGGGAACATTTGATGCTGCCAATATGAAATATATCGACAATCCTAATGGTAATTTTCTGACTCAAACTTCGGGAATTGATGCCATCAAAGAAAATGATGTTGAGAATCCTGTTTATCTGATCAATCTGGGAAGAGAAATACCTTCTGCAGCCAATATCGGGGCAGGTTCCGTTTCATTGTCCGGTGATCCGAGAGGATGGAAAAAAATTCAGATCCTGAGAGCTCAGAATGGATACAAGATCCGCTATGCCGATTTAAATGCAACAGGAACAGCCATCAAAGAATATATCATTACAAAAGATACTGAATACAACTTTTCGTTCTTTAACCTGAAAACAGGTACACCAGTGAAAATTCAGCCTAAGAAAAAAAGCTGGGATTTAGCATTTACAACGTTTACCAATGAGGTGTTCATGGGACCTACAACCAGTGCGGGAAGCTACTTCTATGCAGATTTTGTAACGACCAATACCTTGAATGGAGTAGGCGCTTATCAGGTAAGTGTTACAGGAAGTTTGGACCAGGCTTATACAGCATTCAAACTGAAAGATGTTGAGCCGGCTAAATTTGTTTTTAATGATCATAGAGCCATTGGTGATAAGTGGAGAACAACAACGGGGACGGCAGCGAATCCTGTTCCTTTTGTCTACTCAGACCGTTTCTTTGTGTTGAAAGATGCTGAAGGTTTCTACTTTAAACTGAGATTTAACAAAATGAAAGACGAAAACGGAAACCGTGGGTACACCAATTTTGAATTTGAACCTTTATAAAATAATCAAATAATAGTATATCATGAAAAAATTCATCCTTGCAGCTTCTGTACTTGTAGCAGTGTATTCTTGCAAAAAGGCAGAAGCATCAGCAAAAGAAAATACAACTGAAGCTACTTCTGAAGCACCGAAAACCAACAATAAAATAGTAACATTAAGCGGAGGAATTACTGAAATTGTAGCTGCTCTGGGCCACGAAAAAGAAATCGTAGGAACAGATGTTACAAGTACTTATCCTGCATCTTTAAAAGCTACAGCTAAAGATTTAGGTCACATGAGATCAATGACCATTGAGCCTATTATGGCCGTTTCTCCGACATTAATTTTAGCCTCCGATAAAGATATTAACCCGGAATTAATGGGGAAAATCAAATCTTCCGGAATTAAAACGGAAGTATTCAAGCAGGAATATACAGTAGAAGGAACTAAAAAGTTAATTGAATCTGTAGCAAAAGCTATCGGAAATACCGATTACCAGAAATTAAATGACAAGATTGATGCTGATCTTAAACAAGTACAGCCCATTGCTAAAAAACCAAAAGTATTGTTCATCTACGCCAGAGGAAATATGCTGATGGTGAGTGGTAAAAATACACCAATGGCTGCATTAATCACTCTTGCAGGTGGAGAAAATGCCGTAACTGATTTTGAAGACTTCAAGCCATTGACTCCTGAAGCCGTTGTAAAAGCTAATCCTGATGTACTGTTCTTCTTTGAAACAGGTTTACAGGGAGCAGGAGGAAATGAAGGTGCTCTTAAAATGCCGGGAGTTTCCCAAACCAATGCCGGAAAGAATAAGAAGATCATTGCAATGGACGGAGGTTTAGTGTCAGGTTTTGGACCAAGAGTAGGAGAAGCAGCAGTAGGATTAAACAAACTTTTAATTGAAAACACAAAGTAAACTATACTTTTATCTTATTATAAGTACAGTACTGCTAGTCATTATAGCAGTACTGTCACTTAATACAGGAGTTTATGATTTCGGAGAGAATTCTCCGTTCAGGGCACTGTGGCAATTTATAAAAGGAGATCCGTCTTTGTCCTTAAGTGATAAATATGTGATTTGGGACGTAAGAGCAGCCAGAATTGTTATGGCAATTTTAGTAGGAGGAATGCTTTCCGTCTCAGGAACAAGCCTTCAGGGACTTTTTAAAAATCCGTTGGCAACAGGTGATTTGATTGGCCTTACATCCGGAGCAACCCTGTTGGCGGCAATTGCGATTGTTTTAGGAGGACATTTCAAAGAATATCTTCCTGAGGTTGTACAATTTTCATTGGTAGGAATCGCTGCTTTTGTAGGATCATTCTTATCTATGATGCTGGTATACAGGATTTCAACAAGCGGAGGAAAAACAAATGTAGTGATGATGCTGCTTACCGGAGTTGCAATAACGGCAATAGGCTTTTCAATTACCGGATTCCTGATCTATATTTCAAAAGATGAACAGCTTAGAGATCTAACCTTTTGGAATCTGGGAAGTCTGGCAGCCGCTACATGGACAAAGAATATTATTCTGGCCATTGTAATGACGATAGCTTACATGATTTTATTACCAAAAGGAAAAGCTTTGAATGCCATGATGTTGGGAGAAAAAGATGCTCAGCACCTGGGAATTAATGTAGAAAAACTGAAAAAACAGATCATCATCACTGTTGCATTAATGGTGGGAACCTGTGTAGCATTTTCAGGGACAATTGGTTTTGTAGGTCTTATTGTACCTTATATTTTAAGACTTTTATTCAAATCCAATAATACCTTTATTCTGCCTTTATCAGCCATGTGTGGAAGTATTTTGCTGCTGACGGCAGATACATTCAGCAGAAGTATTGTAGCACCGTCTGAACTTCCGATCGGAATTCTGACTGCACTGATGGGAGGACCTATCTTTATTGCTATTTTGGTTAAATTTAAAAAATCACTGTAATGATCAAGGCACACCAGATTAATTATAAACATAAAGAATTCCGTATTCTGGATGGAATAGATGTCTCTCTGGAATATGGTGAATTTTTAGCCATTGTAGGTCCGAACGGAGCAGGAAAATCAAGCCTTCTGAGTGTTTTGGCAGATGAAGTGAAATCCGGAAAACAAAAAGTATTATTTAAAGATAAACTTATTTATGAGTGGAACGTGAAAGAGCTTTCCAGACATAAAGCAAAATTTTCGCAGCACAACAGTAATGATATCCCGCTTGAGGTAAAAGACGTAGTCATGATGGGTAGATATCCTTATTTTGATGCTCAGCCCGGTAAAGAAGATTTGGAAGCCATGAATAATATGATGTATGAAACCGATATTTTTCATCTGAAAGACAGAGATTACAATACCCTGTCTGGCGGAGAAAAACAACGGGTACATCTGTCAAGAGTAATGGCTCAATTACAGAACGAAATTACTCATAAGTTGGTTTTTCTGGACGAACCTTTGAACAATTTGGATATAAAACATCAGTATAAGGCGTTGGAAATTATCAAAAACTTTACGAAAAAAGCCAACAGTGCCATTGTTGTTTTACATGATCTGAACCTCGCAGCACAATTTGCAGACAAGATTTTATTGATGAAATCAGGAAAGGTTTCCGCTTTTGGAACTCCACAGGAAGTTTTTACAGCAGAAAATATCAGCACAGCCTATAATTTTCCCTGTACCATCTGCGGACACCCTATTACTAATAACCCAATGATCATTTTTGGATAACCATGGAAAAAGAAGAACTCAAAATCCTTGCACAAAATCTTGCCAATCCTCAGGGAGAAAAAGGCATCGAGATTGGCGAAATGATGAATGCCACTAACATCAGCATGACGTTAGAAAGTGTCAGAACACTTGTGATAGAAGACGATCAGCAGATCCTTGAAATAGGACACGGTAATGCCGGGCACCTCAAGAATATAATGAGTCTTGCCAAAAATCTCAAATATACCGGGATTGATATTTCTGAAACTATGCACAATGAAGCCCGGAAACTCAATAAAGAATTTGAAAACCAGGCAGAATTTGTTTTGTATGAAGGGAAGAAACTTCCTTTTCAGGATTGGAGTTTCGATAAAATATTTACAGTCAATACTGTCTATTTCTGGGAAAATCCGGTAGAATTTTTAAACGAGATCTACAGGGTTTTAAAAGATGACGGAACATTCGTTCTTACATTCGGACAAAGAGATTTCATGGAGAAACTACCGTTTACAGAGTATGATTTCACACTCTACAATAACAATGAAATGGAAGAACTGATCTCCAAAAGTCATTTTAAAAGAATGAAAACTTCCGAAAAAGAAGAACAGATAAAAAGCAAAACAGGAGAAGAAACAATACAAAGAATTTATACAATTTTAACCATTAAAAAATAAAATAATGAGCACGTTAGTTAATGATTTAAAGGAAAAATGGGAAGCTCTGAAGGCAGAAAATCCACATATAAGAATAAGAAATGCCGCTGCACAGCTAGGTGTAAGTGAAGCAGAATTATTATTGACCAGTGTAGGAGAAGAGGTAACTGTTTTAAACGCAGATTTCCCTGGAATTCTTACAGAAGCTGAGCAATTGGGGAAAGTAATGGCTCTTACCCGTAATGATGAATGTGTTCACGAAAGAAAAGGAATCTATCAGAACAGTGATTTCAGCAGTCCGCACGCACAGCTTTTTGTTGGAGAAGATATTGACCTTAGAATTTTCCTTAACCACTGGAAGTTTGCTTTTGCAGTAGTGGAAGGAGATAAGAAGAGTCTTCAGTTTTTCGGAAAAGATGGTCTGGCATTGCACAAAATCTATCTGACAAAAAACAGCAACGAAGAAGCTTTCGATGCTTTGGTTGAAAAATTCAAAGCTGAAGATCAAAATCAGGCTTTTGTATTTGAAGCAGTAGCTCCAAAACAGGCTGAGAAAGCTGATTCAGATATTGATGTGGAAGGCTTCAAAAAGGCATGGACAGAATTGAAAGATACTCATGATTTCTTCATGATGACAAGAAAATATGGGGTAAGCAGAACGCAGGCATTAAGATTGGCACCGGAAGGATTTGCTAAGAAAATCGACAATGCTAAGGTGGTGAATATCCTTGAAGATGCCTCTGAAAAGAATACACCAATCATGGTTTTTGTTGGAAACAGAGGAATTATCCAGATCCATACAGGAAACGTAAAGAAAACGCTTTGGCACCAGCAGTGGTTCAACGTAATGGACCCGGACTTCAACTTACATTTGGATGTAACGAAAATTGCAGAAGCATGGATCGTTAAAAAACCAACTGAAGACGGAGAAGTAACGGCTATCGAAGTATTCAACAAAGAAGGAGACTTTATCGTTCAGTTCTTTGGAAAAAGGAAACCTGGAATTCCTGAACTTCAGGAGTGGAAGGACCTTGTAGCAACATTAGAAAAGTAATAATTAGATGATTTGAATGAGACCGTTTTGTTTGTAAAATTCAAAGCGGTCTTTTTTATTTCAGATTTTGGCAAAGAATAATCAAAGGACTTAAAAGACAGATTTGCAGTTGTGTGAATTTGCTCCTATAGTGCAATAACTGCCAAAATATTTGTGTAATTTGTGGTTAAATATAAAAAAATGAAAAATATTTTCATAGCAATACTGCTTGCGGGTTTCTGTTCTTTGAAGGCGCAGGAATTTAAAGCTTTCCAGTTTTATGATAAAAAAGGAAAAGAAGTAAAGACGGAAAAACTGGTGAAAGAACTGGCAGATTATGATGTGGTCTTTTTTGGTGAAAATCATAACAGTTCTGTCAACCATTGGCTTCAGCTTAAAATTACGGAAGCTTTGTTTGCAAAAAAGAACGGACAGCTTATTTTAGGTGCTGAAATGTTTGAAAGAGACAACCAGGCTCAGCTGAACCAATATCTGAACGGGAAATTTGATGCTAAAACATTCAAAGACTCTGCGCGTTTATGGAACAACTATGCAACGGATTACAAACCTTTGGTAGATTTTGCTAAAAATAAAAAACTGAATTTTATTGCCACCAATATTCCAAGGAAATATGCCTCTCAAACTGCTAAAGAAGGGCTTGAATCCCTGAATAAATTAAGCGAAAAAGAGAAAACATATATTGCTCAGCTGCCTATAAAAGTTACTTTAGACACTCCGGGATATCTGGAAATGAAGGCAATGATGGGCGATCATGCAGAAGGAACAAAAGTGATGAATTTTATTTCAGCCCAGGCAACGAAAGATGCTACCATGGCAGAATCTATTCTGAAAAACTTCCAGTCCGGAAAAACATTTATCCATTATAACGGAAACTATCACAGCAAAGAATTCGGCGGAATCTATTGGTATATCAAACAGAAAAATCCTAACCTGAAAATGGCGGTAATCTCTGTTTTTGAATCAGAAGATCCTGAATTGAAAGTTCCTGCTAAAGACTATATCCCAACAGATTTCAATCTGATTATTCCTGCGGATATGACCAAGACTTTTTAATTTCTTACAAAAGTGTCATGCTGACGAAGGAAAAATCTTATTGATAATCAGACATACGAGATTCTTTAATACATTACATTCCTTTCAGAATGACAAAAATAAAAACTACTTAAACTTCAGATTTTCAATAGAAACGGGCTTTAGCCCGTTTTATTTTTTATATCAGCTCTCCATTGGCTTTAGCACAAACATAAATATAATTATCTCCTAATTTTTACTAGACAATATCTACCTTTGTATCACATTCAAAAAACATGAAGAAATTACCCATTCTGCTGATCTTTTTTATAGGACTGTTGAACGCCCAGAAACTCACTTCCAATGAGATTTCAATAATTAATCAGGGAGATATCAACACCGCATTACCGATCTATCAGACAACAGATGCCAGCCAGCATAAAACATTGCTGAGTATTTCTTCAGAAGCAGATCCTCTTGATCCCAATACGGCTCTTTTGGTAAAAAGAATGAAAGAATCTCTTCTTTCTACAGATGGTGGAGTAGGAATTGCAGCACCACAGGTGGGAATCAACAGAAAAATTATCTGGGTACAGCGTTTTGACAAAGAAGGAACACCGCTGGAATATTTTATCAATCCGGTCATTGTATGGCGTTCCGATCTGCAGAATCTTGGTCCTGAAGGAGATCTTTCTATTCCGGATTTCAGAGATCAGTTTTACAGAAGTAAAGTCATTCAGTTAGAATATGTGGATTTGAAAGGGCAGAAATATTCAGAACTCGTAGAAGGATTTACAGCCGTTATTTTCCAGCATGAAATTGACCATCTTTTCGGAATTCTGATTTCCGATAAAAAAGAAAACGATAAAAATGATTCTTATAAAAAAGTAGATGCTTATCAGAAAAGTGATGTAATGAAAGATAGGAGATAATGATGAGTTATTAATTATTAATTATTAATGATTAATGATTAATGATTAGAAGTTGTTATAAGGCTAAGTAAACTTCTGTTTTCTATCTATATTTCAAAATAAAATCTTCTCCATCTTCATAATCTGCGGGATCAACGTGTGAAATCACTCCAATATCAGATTGTAAAATACTTTTGAGCTGGTCGAAATACATTTTTTCAGTTTCCTTGGTTCCATTTAAGGTCAGGCTCATAATAAGTTTGTCGTCATCAGTAATATCTGCACCTACCATGATTTTGTTGGGATTATCATGATATTTATTCCAATAAAAAGTCTGAGTGATAGAAGGTGTTTCAATGAAATAACCAATCATTTCATCTTCTGTTTTGAAAATGTAATTTTTGTCATGTCTTGGATAGGTATAATCCAGATTTAATTTTTTGTAGCCCGGAAGAAATGTATTTAATACTAAATTGATTGTCTTCCTTGACTTTTGCCCCGCGTACACCTGACAAACAATATCTATAATGATGTCCATTAAACAAAATTACTTTATTTCTAAGAGAATCAATAGTAAAGTTGGACTTTTAAAATATCCTTAATCATCTTTGACTTAAAGATAAAATAAAAAGGAGCTGTTTCCATGGAAACAGCTCCTTTCGTTATAACTATGCTTAAAAAAATTGGATTAATCGTTGTTGGTTACTGATAGTTTCACCTCCATATTATTTCTGGTTGCATTAGAATAAGGACAGATTTGGTGTGCCTTTTCAGTCAATTCCTGTGCTTCTTCAATAGAAACTCCGGGGATGTTGACATCAAGTTCTGCCGCCAATCCGAAACCACCATTCTCAAGTTGGCCAATACTTATCTGTGCAGTAACCGTTGTTTCTCCGGTTTTTACTTTAGAAAGACTGATTACTCTGTTCAGAGCACTGTCGAAACACGCAGAATATCCGGCTGCAAAAAGCATTTCAGGGTTGGCAAAATCTTCATTGGCTCCTCCTAATGCTTTAGGCATTCTTACCTCAAGATCCAAAACTCCGTTTTCACTTTTCACATGTCCGTTTCTGCCTCCTTGAGCAGTTACCTGAGTTGTATATAATGTTTTCATTTATTTTTCTATTTTGTTTAATATTTTTAGTACTGTGTCTTTAAGATGCAGCAGTTCTTCCGGCTGTATACCCAGTCTTTCCTGAATTTTTCCCGGAATTTCACATGCTTTTTGCTGAAGCTGTTTTCCAGCTTCGTCTAAAAATACTTCAACTACTCTTTCGTCTTCTTTTTTTCTTTTTCTGATGATAAATCCTTTGCTTTCCAATCTTTTTAGAAGAGGTGTCAAAGTACCGCTGTCGAGAAACAGTTTTTCCCCTATGTGGGTTACTGTAAGTCCGTCACCTTCCCATAATACCATCATAACAAGGTACTGCGGATATGTCATGTCCAGCTCATCGAGGAAAGGACGGTAAAGTCCTGTGATCTCTTTGGCAATAACATACAATGGGAAGCAAATCTGGTTTTCTAGTTTGGGTGTTTTCGGATTTTCCATAAGTTTGAGTACGAAAGATTCGATGAAGGTATTACTTTTTTATGATAAATTCATCCATTGGAATTCTGACTTTTTTCATAGAAGACAGCCAGTCATTGCCTTCGTCACGGTATCCAAGATATAAAAGGCTTACACTTTTTAATCCTAATTCTTTTAATCCCAATACTTCATCTACTACAGCATTGCTGAATCCTTCTGCCGGAGTACTGTCGATTTTAAGCTCTGCAGCCTGTGCAAGCGCAATTCCTAAGGCAATATAGGTTTGACGGGCCGTGTGTGCAAAATGCTCTTCAGGAGTCTGTGCTCCATACATTTCTTTAATTTTATCGGTATAACTTCCGAAACGTCCTCTTGGAAGGTCTCTTACATCCGTATGATAATCGTAAACTTTGTCAATTTTTTCATTAGAATAGCTGTCCCATGCTGCAAAGACCAAAACGTGAGAAGAATCTCTCATTACTTCAGGGTTTAAAGCGCCTGCTACCATTTTTTCTTTCAGTTCCTGATTTTCTACCACAATGATTCGGAATGGTTGTAATCCGGATGAAGTAGGAGCCAGTCTTGCTGATTCTAAAATAGTAGTAAGATCTTCCTGTGAAATTTTTTTGTTCGGGTCATAAGCTTTTACAGCATGTCTCCAGTTTAGATTTTCTATTAATGACATTTTTTATTGTTTTTAAATTAAACTACTTGGCGGTTATTGTACTTTCTGTTTTTTGAATTGAAGTAAAACAACACTGCAAATATACAAGCAATTTAATTGTTTACAATTTAATTTTGAAAGATTTTATTGATGACGATTATTGATGAATTTAAATAAGCAGGAAAATAAGTGATTTGCTTTTAATCGATTTCCGCATGATTCGGATTTTTTAAGCCCCTCTCTATTCCAATCTTTGTAATAGAATTTTAAATTAAATAACAATGCAGAGATTTAAAAACAAAACGGCTTTAATTACCGGAGGAACGAATGGAATGGGTCTGGCTACTGCTCAGAAATTCATTGAAGAAGGAGGAACAGTCATTATCACAGGAAGAAGTGAAGCTACTGTGAATGTTGCCTTGGAAAAACTTGGAGAAAAGGCTTTTGGAATAGTATCCAATGCCGGAAATATAAAAGACCTGATGAACCTCCAGCAGGAAGTCAGAAAATATACTGAACAGATAGATCTGGTCTTTGCCAATGCAGGATACGGAAGATTTGCTCCTGTAGAATATGTGGATGAAAATCAGTTTGACGAACTTTTTAATCTTCTCGTAAAAGGTCCTTTTTTTACAGTACAGCAAATATTACCATTGATGAATAGCGGAAGTTCAGTTATTTTTAATACTTCTGTGGCGACGGATATTGCGATGCATAATTTTTCTGTGTATTCTGCGGCCAAATCAGCAGTACAGTCTTTCATCAAAACATTTGCGGTAGAACTTACAGAACGCGGTATCCGTGTCAACGGAGTGAGTCCCGGACATATAAAGACTAATATTTTTAATAATACAGGCTTAACCGGAGAGCAGATTGAAAGTGCCATTGAAGATATTATTCCTACCATTCCTTTTAAAAGACAGGGAGAACCGTCAGAAATAGCCAATGTAGTTCTGTTTCTTGCTTCAGAAGAAGCATCTTACATCCATGGAGCTGAATTAAAAGTAGATGCCGGGATTTCTGTGATCAGATAACGGCAGACTATTTCACAGCAATTAAAGGTTATTTGACCTCTTTAATTTCCTTAATGATATTGGTTCTATTTTCAATACCAATATTATACGTTTTATTTTTCTTAAAGCTTTGGGTTGCCTTTTCTATAAGAGTTTTGTACTCCGGTGATTTTTTTGAAATATAAAAAACCTGAGCACTGATTCCAATGGCAACACGTACCACTTCATTCGGTTTATCAGGATCTTCGGTGATATTTGAAATAGTGGCATTATTATACCAGGTTAAGTTCTGTGAACTGGAATTACCGGAACAGGATGTAATCATAATAAAAAGTAATAGTAAATACGACCAGGCTTTCATAGCAAAAAGTATTAAGTAAAAAGCTCCTGCAATGTATCAAAATAAATGCAGGAGCTCTATATAAATTAGTTAAAATCCACAGCTTCCTACGCTAGGTGCAGGAGAAGGAGAGCATCCTGAAAGGGATGAGAAGATATTCAATACACAATTGGTATTCACATAGTTGTTATCATACAGTAAAGATCCTGCCGGACTTCTGTAGTATACATTTCCTGCTGTATTGGCAAAAGAAGATACAGAAGCAGATCCACAGCTTGTATTGGTACATGCAGCTCTCCATGCCGCATCAGTTACAGGTCCGCTGGAGAATAATGATGGATCAATGATTCTTTTTTCAACAATTCCGGAAGCATTTTTAAAGCTTACCAATATTGCTACGTGATATACCCATGATACGCAGCACGTTCCTGTAGAAGCTCTCAGGTTACCATACACGAATTGTTTTTCACAGTCGTATCCTGCATTCAATAGTATCTGTCTCATTTTATGAGCTCTTGCATAGCATCCGTCAACAGGATATCTGAATGTGATGCATGGTGAAGAAGCTGTAGAAGTTCCGCAAGCCTGATTTTTTATCTGGGCAAACAGACTGTTTAAAGTGGCAAGGTTAGGAATAACACTTACTGCTTTTCTGCTCTCTTCTTTTACTTCTTTAGTAAGGATTGATTTGAAATAACGGATATCTTCAGCGGTAGCTTTGTCTACTTTTGCGATTTCGCTGGTATTGGCTTTAAGGAAAACCTGAACAGGAGTTTCGTTTTCAACAGCCTGTCTGATCATGGAAATATAGCCTGCATTTTCTTTAGTGTCCTTGATGTAGTAGGGCTGGGCACTAACCATAAAGGAGATTTTAAATTTCCCATCTTCTTTATCAATCCCTACCGGGACAGTTTTGCCGAAATCTTTCATTGCAATTTCGTTTGACTCTTTAGCAACAAGATTAGGATCCTGGTTGGCACCTGAATCTGAGCAGGAATTAAATGACAGTACCGTCACGAATACCATCATGGATAACAGAAATTTTTTCATAGTTTTTATATTTTGGTGGTTAATTTTAGTGAACATTTTAATTATAATAGTTCACTATTTTGTGATATTAAAAGTAATAAAATTTAAAATATGAGCAATAGTTTTTTCAAATAAAATAAATTATTCTTTCATTTTATTGATTTTATGATATTGAAAATGATTAAAAACTAATGATTATAGTAGTGGATTTAAAGAAAATAAGATTTTTTTAAATTGTGATTTTTTGGTTTTCATGGATTGGATTCCTACGGAATGGACAAACTGTGGGTAAAACTTCGATTCCAATTGTGTCATTCCGTAGGAATCTGGCCAATTTCACATATCAGCGCTATTTTCCGATATCTATAAGTTTTTTAAATACTGCTCAAGTTTAAAAAGACACTTAAGTTTTTGAAAACCTCTGATTTCCAAATTATAAATAAAACGGTTTAGATTCCGTAGGATTTAAATGTTCTGATAGTATTTAAACTAAAAACCCAGTTTCAACTATTGAAACTGGGTTTATTATATTTTAAGTCAATTGACTATTTGTAAATGAGTTCTGCCTGGAAAACGTCTGCAAAATGTTTTCTGATCTTTGCTTTTAATTCTTCCACCTCTTCCGGGGTCAGCTCTCTTTCAAGTTCTCTTTTCAGAGAAGTCACCTGCTTATCTTTGATCCCACATGGAATGATGTATTCAAAATAACGCATATCCGTATTTACATTCAATGCAAAACCATGAAGAGTAACCCATCTGGAAGCTTTCACTCCCATAGCACACATTTTTCTGGCATAAGGCTTTCCAACATCCAGCCATACTCCTGTTTCTCCCGGAGAACGTTCTCCTTTAATGCCATATTCTGCAATGGTTCTGATGATCACTTCTTCCAGATTTCTCATATACAAATGAATGTCTGTAAAAAAGTTCTCAAGATCCAGAATAGGATAACCTACAACCTGTCCGAAACCATGATAAGTAATATCTCCGCCACGGTTTACCTTTACGAAAGTAGCATCAATCTCTTTCAGTTTATCAATGCCGGCAAGCATATTTTCTTCATGTCCGCTTTTTCCCAAAGTATATACATGAGGATGCTCTACAAAAAGAAGATGATTGGGAGTAGTACTATGCTGTTCTGCAGGAAGATCTCTGTTTTTTATCTTGGTATCAATGATGTTTTTCATCAGCTGCTCCTGATAATCCCAGGCTGGCTGATATTCTTTGACCCCTAAATCTTCAAATTCTACTGATTTATTTTGATTTGTATTCATTTCAATTTTTGATATACAAATTTAGTGAATTTTACTCTTTGATGGAATGGATAAAATCTATGGCACTTTTCTTCCAGTCTTTATCCTGAAGCAAAATATTCACAAAGGCTGTTCCTATGATACCGCCATCCGCTTTTTCTGTTACATTTTCAAAATCCTCTTTCGATTTAATTCCAAATCCAATCATCACAGGATTTTTGAGTGGAAGGGAAGCTACCCTGGAAAGGTAGTACTCATTTTTTAAGACAGCATTTTCATTTCCGGTTGTGGAGGAAGAGCTTACTGCATATAGAAAACCTGAACTTAAAGAATCCAGATACATCATTCTTTCATCAGACGTTTCCGGAGTGACCAGAAAGGTAAAATTAAGATTGTACTGCTTTAAGATAGACTGATAGTTTTTCTCAAACTCAATAGGAGGAAGGTCTGGAAGAATCAATCCTGAAACACCGCTTTCTGAACATGCAGCACAGAATCTCTCAAACCCAAAACTCAATACCGGATTGATATAGCCCATCAGGATAATCGGAATTCTGATTTCGTCTTTGATAGCTTTTAACTGAGATAACAGTATTTCAATCGTCATTCCGTTTTGCAAAGCCAGTTCATGGGCCTTTTGAATCACCGGACCGTCAGCCACGGGATCAGAATAGGGCATTCCGATCTCAATCATATCTGCTCCCGAATCCTGAATCAGTTTTATAATATCAGCGGTATCTTCCAATTGAGGAATTCCTGCTGTGAAGTATATATTTAGTTTTTTCATTTTTTATTGTATTAAAGAAAGTATAATGTAATGAATGTTAGGCGGAGAAATACATCCGACATTTTACAGATTTTTCAAATACGTTTCCATATCCTTATCACCACGGCCGCTCAGACAAATGACAACAATATCATTTTCATTAAATTTCTTCTTGTCCAGAACAGCCAGTGCATGGGAACTTTCCAATGCCGGAATAATTCCTTCCAGTTTGGTCAGCTCGAAAGCACATTTTAAAGCTTCATCATCATTAATACTAAAGAATTCTGCTCTTTTTTCTTTAAACAAATGAGCATGAAAAGGCCCGATTCCCGGATAATCCAGTCCTGCAGAGATAGAGTGGGGCTCTATAACCTGTCCGTCTTCCGTCTGCATCACAAGACTTTTACTTCCGTGAAGTACTCCTAAAGTTCCTAAAAATGTAGTAGCCGCAGATTTCCCTGAATCTACTCCCAGTCCTCCTGCTTCTGCAGCGATAATTTTCACTTCTTTTTCTTCTACAAAATGATAAAAAGTTCCTGCTGCATTGCTTCCACCACCTACACAGGCAATCACATAGTCTGGGTTTTCTCTTCCGATTTTTTCCTTCAGCTGTTCTTTAATCTCTTTTGAAATGATGCTCTGAAATCTCGCCACAAGATCCGGGAAAGGGTGAGGACCTACCACACTTCCAATCACATAATGAGTGGTCTGAGGATTATTGATCCAGTCTCTCAATGCTTCGTTCACAGCGTCTTTAAGCGTTTTTGATCCTGATGTAGCTGGTATCACTTCTGCACCCAGCATTTTCATTCTTGCCACATTCGGGGCCTGTCTCTGGATATCTATTTCTCCCATATAAACGATGCACTCCAGACCAAGCAAAGCACAGGCTGTAGCGGTGGCAACACCATGCTGTCCGGCTCCGGTTTCAGCAATAATTCTGGTTTTTCCAAGACGTTTTGCCAATAGAACCTGTCCCAAAGCATTATTGATTTTATGAGCTCCGGTATGGTTGAGGTCTTCCCGTTTCAAGTAAATCTGAGTCTGGTATTTCTGACTTAGATTTTTAGCAAAATATAAAGGTGTGGCACGGCCTACATAATTTTTCAGCAAATCCTGATATTCAGCCTGAAAATCTTCAGATTCTATAATTTCAAGATAGTTTTTTTGTAATTCTTCTACATTAGGATAAAGCATTTCGGGGATAAAAGCACCTCCAAACTCTCCATAATATCCGTTTTCATCGGGGTTTTTATAATTCATTTTTTTATTCTTTAGTAATTAAATAAGCATTATTCTGTGCGCTCAGCTGATTGAGCAGCTTTTTTGTTTCCTGTGAGGCATTAAAAATCAAAATATCATCATCTTCAGAGTTAATCCATTCCGACCCGATACTTTCTTTGATCATTTTGGCTTTGTCATGAAGAATTTCAATTGAGCACTTTTCGTAAAAAGGGCGAAGGTCCAAATGGCAAAATCCAATAGTTTCCCTGTTTCTCAGGATCGCATTTTCTTTGAAATTTCGAATCAAAGCAGCTCCATAACCCTTCTTTTGATGAGCAGAAACAAGACCTACAGCTTCCGCAAAGGCATAATCTGTACCAGCTATTTTTAAAGTAAAATCAAAATTCACACGTATCAATGCCAGTATATTTTCATCGGTATCCAGCATAAAATGAAATTCTGAATCTTTGAAAAAAGTTCGGAAATAGACAGACTTCATGCTGTTCCACGCCGAGATATCCCAAAGCTGTAAGATATGTTCTATTTCGTTTTCCGTTAGATCTTTCGTTTCTTTTACTTGATATTTCATGAGTTTAAGCTATTAATAAATGTAAGATGATAATCGTGTTGTTGTTTGGTAATCAGTTTTTTATAATGTAATAATTCAATTTTATGCATTAAATCAATTAAAGTGGCTTTATCTATTTTAGATTGATACATAGTAATCGCAATTTCCAGATTGTCAATCAGATAATAAGAATCAGAGTCTTCATACAGCAGAAATATTTTAGCATAAATCAATCCTAAGTCATATTTTATAACTGATCTTACATGGTTTTCCAGAAACTTATCCGAAATAATAACAAGATAATAGCTATTCCACAAACTGATTCTTTCAAAAAAATACTGGATATCGGTTTCCTGAAAATCTTTAATGATTTCAATGAACTCAGACAATAATCCACCAACTTCCCAATGTTCTATATTGCTGTCATTCTCAGCAACAAAATGATACAGGGACTGGATTTTTTCATTTCCAAATTTAGGAGGAAATAAGGCTTTATAAAATGTCTTTTTTAGCAAATGTATGTTCATCGTTGTGTTTTTTTAGGGGTTATATCTTTTATTGATATAGGTTTTTAAACTTTTTTATGCGGTCAATATCTTTATTTCCAGGCTCGATTTCAAATTTTGAATTGATATCTAAAGCAAAAGGCTGCTGTTGTAAAGCTTCGATATTCCCAATGTTTTCTTCTGAAATACCACCACTTAAAAAGTAGGGCAGTGGAATCTTAAGATCATTCAATAAAGTCCAGTCAAATTGTTTTCCCGTTCCACCGAATGCTTTCCCATCTGTATCAAACAGGTAATAAGTGATAGGTGACAGGTGGCAGGTTGCGGATTGCTGACTGAAAGTTTGCAGTATTTTATTTTTGGTTTCTAAATCATTATTTCCTATTCTTATCACTTTAATGATCTTGACTTCCGGATCCAGTTTTTGTCTTAATTCTGTAATGAAACCATCACTTTCGTTGCCATGAAGCTGAACAAAATTCAATCCTGCTTTTTGAACAATCTGTAAAATGGCCTCTGCTTCTTCATTCACAAAAACACCAGTTTTTCCCTGATGATCAATAGTGGAGATCTCTTCCAGGCTCAGATGATTCAAAACATATCTCGGTGATTTTTCATAGAAGATAAAGCCAAGAAAATCTACGTTCATAGCCATCAGCTCTTGAATCTGGTGTAATTGCGTTAAACCACATACTTTGAGTTTAGGAGTGCTGGAAGGTTGCAGGTTCATTTCAGGTATCATTTATAAATTAAATTTGTACTGAGAAATTTTCAAATGCTTTGGCTGGATTCGTATTTTTCATGAAGTATTCTCCCATGAGGAAGCCGTCAAATCCTTTTTCTTTTAAAAACTGAAAATCTTCAAGGTTGTAAATACCGCTTTCCGCCACAGATAAAACTTCTTTTGGAAGCTGGTTTTTTAACTGAACAGAATGCTGCAGATCCACATTGAAATCCTTAAGGTTTCTGTTGTTGATCCCCACAAGATCAATTTTTGAATTACAATGTTTCAGTTCATCTTCCGTATGAATTTCCATTAAAACCTCCATGTTTAGTTCATGAGCCAGATCCGTAAATTCTTCTACCTGAGCGGGTGAAAGACAGGATGCGATCAGTAAAACGACATCCGCTCCAATACTTCTAGCTTCATAGAACTGGTATTCATCAATCATGAAATCTTTTCTCAGAATCGGAATGTTAATATCATTTCTTACACTTACAATATCATTTAAGTTTCCTCCGAAAAAGTCATGATCAGTCAGGATAGAAATTCCGCTGGCTCCAAAATTTTCGTATGCTGAAACCACTTCTAAAGGTTCTACGCTATTGTTGATGATCCCTTTTGAAGGAGATTGTCTTTTAAACTCAGCGATAATACCGCTTTTATTTTTGATGGATTCTTTCAGAGAATGGGTTTTTCTCCCAAAAAAAGCTGTGTTTTTTAATTGGTCAAGAGATATACGGGATTTTGCTCCGGCAATCTCCAATTTTTTTCGTTCAATAATTTTATCCAGTATAGTCATTTTTTGTGTTTAAAATTTAGGATGAATTTTAATTAATCAAGAGATTAAAACTGTTTAATGCTTTTCCGCTTTGCAGGCTTTCCTGAGCTAAAAGAAGACAGTCGTCATACGTTCCGAACTGGTGCGTGTTGTAAAGAGCGACTGAAGCATTAGCCAGAATCACAGAATTTTGTTGCTCCGTACCTTTTCCTTCCAGGATATTCATAAATATTTTTGCCGTTTCCTGAACAGAGCTGCCAGCTTTAATATCTTCCAGCGTTACCGGATTGAAACCTAAATCTTCAGCAGAATAAATTTCTTCTCCGTTTTTTGTAATGATTTTGCTGTCGTCAGTAAGACTTATTTCATCATATCCGTCAAGGCCATGTACCAGGATAAATTCGCGTTCCTCTCTTTGCAGGAGATATTGGTAAATTCTTGCAATTTCCAGGTTGTATACTCCAATCATTGAATATTTGGGTTTTGCAGGATTAACTAATGGTCCCAAAAGGTTAAAAAATGTTCTTAATCCTAAAGATTTTCTCAATAATCCAACAGATTGCAGCGCAGGGTGAAAATAAGGAGCATGTAAAAAGCAGATATTGGCTCTCTCAAGGTCTTCATTCAATTGCTCCGAACTGTTTTTGAACTGATAGCCCAGTTCTTCCAGTACGTTGGATGAACCGGTGATAGTGGAAGCTCCATAATTTCCATGTTTGGTTACCTTCTGCCCGGCTCCTGCCACCACAAAGCTGGCTAATGTTGATATATTGATGGTGTCTTTTCCGTCACCTCCCGTTCCCACAATGTCAATGGCATCACTGGCATCTATGTCTGCAGGAACAGCCATCTGTAGCAGAGCCTCTCTGAATCCTTCCACTTCCTTCAGGGTAATATTTCTCATCAGGAAAACGCTGACAAAAGCAGTAACTTCTGCAGCATTGAATTTATTCTGTGCAATCTCAATCATGGTAGCCTTAGCTTCTGATTTTGAAAGCGTATTATGGTTGAACAGGTATTGCAGTATTTCTTTCATTTGTGGGGTTTTTATTGTTGTTGAAGGATTTTCTAAGGTATTCATGACAATAGAAAGTTTTTAATGATTACTTCTCCTTCGGGTGTCAAAATACTTTCAGGATGAAACTGTACTCCGTGTACATCATAGGTTTTATGCTGTAAAGCCATGATCATTCCGTCTTTGTCTACAGCTGTGATTTCCAGTTCTTCCGGGAAACTTTCAGTATTTACTGCCCAGCTGTGGTATCTTCCGACTTCCAGTCCTGAACTTAGATCCTTGAATAGCTTTGTATTTTCTTTTACCAGTTCAGTAGTGGTTGCTACTCCGTGGAAGATTTCGGTCAGGTTGATCAGATTTCCTCCGAAAGCTTCAGCAATGGCTTGTTGTCCGAGACACACTCCCAGGATACTTTTTGTAGGGGCATATTCCTTAATAAGGTCTAATAAAATACCTGCTTCTTCAGGAATTCCAGGTCCTGGAGAGAGGATGATCTTGTCATACTTTCCGATTTCTTCCAGGGTAATTTCATCATTTCTTACCACATCCACTTTTTGATTCAGAATTCTTTCAATAATCTGGACCAGGTTATAAGTGAAGCTGTCATAGTTATCAAAAACGAGAACTTTAAGTGGCTGCTGAGTGTTTATATTGTTGTTCATTTCTTTTTGTTAGGTTGTTTTTTTGCTAGTTGCTAGTTGCTAGTTGAGTGGAACTGTTATTTTTCAACTATTTTTTCTGCTTTTTCTACAGCTTTTTTAAGCGCATTCAGTTTGTTATTGACTTCCTGCAGCTCATTTTCCGGAACTGACTTTGCCACAATACCGGCACCAGCCTGGTAAAAGAGTGTATTATTTTTACTTAAGAAAGTTCTGATCATAATGGCCTGGTTGCAGGTTCCATTTAATCCGATAATTCCTATACAGCCGCCATAATATCCGCGGGAATCTTTTTCATATTGATTGATAAGTTGAAGCGCTTTATGCTTTGGTGCACCACTGAGAGTTCCCTGGGGAAATGTTGCAGATACCATTTCAAGAGGATTGATGGTTTCGGAAACGTCGGCTGTTACTTCACTTACCATATGGATAACGTGAGAAAACAACTGAATTTCTTTAAGCTTGGTCACCGTTACATTTTTTCCGAGTTTTCCAAGATCATTTCTTGCCAGGTCTACCAGCATGGTATGTTCTGCATTTTCTTTGGGGTCTGCCTTCAATTCTTCAATAGCTTGAAGGTCAGCTTCAAAGTTTCCTGTTCTTTTGGATGTTCCGGCAATCGGGTGAATGATTGCTTTATTGTCTTTTATAATTAATTGGCTTTCAGGGCTTGATCCGAATAATTTGTAATTTCCATAATCAAAATAGAAAAGATATGGAGAAGGGTTGATATTCCTTAAAGCCCTATATACATTGAATTCATCTCCTTTGAATTTCTGTTCAAATCTTCTGCTCAGAACCAATTGGAAGACATCTCCACGCATGCAGTGTTTCTGGGCTGTTTTTACCAGTTCAATATAGTCTTCGTCGGTAATATTAGACGTTTCCTCATCAGTTTTTTCAAAAGGATACACCGGCGTATTTTGATTCTTAATAAGGTTTTCCAACAGATGAAACTCAGATTTTACCCCGTCAATAGAATTTTCAATAATGTGCATTTCATCGTTGAAATGGTTGATAGCGATCACGTATTGATATAATCTGTATCTCAGAATAGGAATTTCAACTTCCTTACTTTGTGCTTTAAGATTGATTTTTTCGAAAAACTGTACTGCTTCAAAGCTTGTATATCCAAAAAGACTCTGAGCCGTCTGTTCTATAGGATCGTTGGTTTCTTCACATTTAAAAATATTCCTGAATTCTTCAAATATATCTGTGATATTGCGCTCCATCATAAATTGCTTTACAGGAGCCGAAGCAGGAAGTTTAATTTCATATTCGCTGAGGTTTTTCACTTCAATTCCTGCAATGGCATTCACTGCGATAAAGGAAAAGTTGTTATCAATACTTTTTGAATCTGAACTTTCCAGAAGGATCGTATCCCGGAATTTATCTCTGATCTTAAGGTAAATATTCATGGGAGTATGAAGGTCTCCCAGCGTTTTTTTCGAAACAGTTTTTATTTTAATTGTGTCTGTAAACATCTTGTTGTTGTATTTTTTGTGAGATTAAGGAATAAAAAAAGGCTTCAACGGTATCCGTCAAAGCCTATATATTGTTTTTTGATTATTTCTGCTGTATGATTAGCAACATGACAATACCTCCAGACCCGACGAAGAGTTTGAAAGCCACCACCAAATATTGTTGCTCATTTTAAACATGGGACAAATGTAGAAATTTTTTTAATACAAAAACTAAAAAATAGTAAAAAATACAAAAACTTAATATAAGAATATCCTATTGAAGCCGCTTAAGCTCAAGTTGTAATTCTTTGATTTTCTCTTTATAAGTTTCATCATCATAATATTTTACATACTCTTCCAATGCCGCAATGTATTCTTCAATGAATTCCTTATTGGTTCTATCTGCTTCATACTTGGTTTTTGCAGAGTTGACAGGGGCTTGCTTCTCATATTGTCGCAGAATTTTGCCTTCTCTGGACTGATCATAAAGAATAACTATGTTCTTTTCATATCCTGGAATGTATTTTACAGGAATATCCTTATCACCAGGAATTCTGATCGAATTACTGATAGGATAAATCGTTGCAGAAGTAGTGGAGAAAAAAGTAGTGGTGTATTTTCCGTCCTGTTTTTTTACAATAGCTTCATAGTCATGGATATACATTTCGTTTAGGGTAGAATTGGTTTCTACATCAGACGTGATGATTGCGGTGCTTTCCACTCCGTATTTGTTTAAGAACCATGCATTTAAAAACTGTCCTCCAAACCCATTTAATATAGCCAATGGAATAATCGGGATCAGAAACCATGCTTTTTTAGTCAGATACGAGAGAAGACCAAAGAACACGAACAGCAGGATCACAGTATAAAAACCATGATGACTGGTGAAAAACAGAATTTTTGAAATTAAAACCATGTATTAAATATAATTATTTTATTTAAACGCTGAGATGGTAAGGATGTTATTAAATTATTATTAAAATTGTAGCAAAAGCTTTTCATTCAGTAAGATGTGTAGGAGATAATTTAAATTGCTGTGTTAATTTAAAGAATTTAAACGCTGAGATCGCAAGGAATAAAGATTTAAAATGGTCGCAAAGGCGTTTCACTTAGCAATGTCCGCCATCATTAGCTAAACGAAGTGCCTTTGCGACCAAAAAAATAGATTTTAATCATCATTACTTTGTGAACCTGACGTTTAAAACAACTATTTTACTGGCTCAGACAAAGGAATATCAGGCGTTCCACTGTAGAAAACAATCAGAGTTGCTCCTTTATCTCCGGTTTTTCCTCTGTGTGCAATATTGACCATTTCAGGAAGCACCTGGCCTTTTCTTACCCATTGTGTTTTGCCATCTTCTTTTCTTTCGATCTGGATTTCTCCTTTTTCTACATATGCAGCATTAATGACAGAGTGTTTATGCCAGTCCAGAGCTTTGTTGGGAGGTACGGCAATTTTAAGCACAGAAATTTCAGGCTGTGTGGTGGGATAAGCCGGATACACCGTTCCATCCCATGACTTTGTCGTTTTTAAAAGGGTTACTGATTCTATTTTATCAGTATATTCTGATTGTGGTTCGTTCGATGAATTATCACAGGAAAGAAGCAGGGAAGTGAGTAAAGCAAAGAAAGCTGTACCCAATAGATTTTTTTTAGTCATAAACTTTTTAATTAATAGATTGATTTTTGGTTCGGATCATCCGTGATACAAAAATAACAAGCCTGTTTAAATTTCCCTACTGTTTGAATTATTTTTTATTAATCTGATTATGGTTCAGTCCTTAAAAAATATTTATCAAAGAAAACATTTGTCATAAGTTTAAAACTTTATTTTTTATATTTTTGCTATCAAATTAGAAAAAATGAAAAAAGTATTAGCAATCGCATTTATCGGAGGTTTATTATTAGCAAGCTGCAAAAAAAAGCCAGATCACTCTTTACAGGATAGCAACACTATGATGGAAGAGCCAGAAGCAACTACTGTTGTAGATTCTACAGCTAAAACTACTGCTCCTGCTGCTGCAACTCCGGTTACACCTGCTCCTGAAGCTGCTAAAACAGATTCTACAGCGAAGAAATAATGAAAAAAATACTTTTAGCAGGAATATTGGGTCTTATGACTCTTTCCTGTTCTAAAAAAGAAAATACAGCAGAAGTGGCAGCTTCTTCTGAAACAACTACTGTTTCGGAACCGGCAAAAACTAATCTTTCAGGTGATCAGATCATGGAAACATTGGATTGCTCAGGATGCCACGCTGTAAATGAGAGAATGATAGGACCTTCTTATAAGGAAATTGCAGGAAAGTACTCTGAAAAGGATACAGAATTGCTGGCTTCCAAAATTATAGAAGGCGGAAGTGGAGTTTGGGGAAGCGTGCCTATGGCAGCCCATCCACAGGTATCTAAAGAAGATGCCAAAAAAATGGTGGAATATATTTTAAGCCAGAAGAAATAAAATATGTCTGCTGAAAAATCCAGTCTGCACACAAGAAATCTGCATCGCAATCCTTATGATTTTGATGAGCTTATTTCTTGTGTGCCGGAACTGAAACATTATGTTTTTAAGAATGCTTACCAGACGGTAACCATTAATTTCAGTATTCCCAAAGCAGTAAAACTCCTCAACAAAGCTTTACTCTTACATTTTTACCATATTAAAGGCTGGGATATTCCCGATACCAATCTATGTCCTCCCATTCCCGGAAGAGCAGATTACGTACATTATATTGCCGATCTTTTAGCTGAAAATCTTGATGGAATTCCGACAGGAAATTCTGTAAAAGGTTTGGATATAGGAACAGGAGCCAATCTTGTGTATCCTTTAATCAGTCATAAATCTTACAGCTGGACCATGTTGGGGACCGACATTAATCAGGATTCTTTGACTAATGCCCAGCATATTTTAAATCAAAATCCGGATCTTTCATCTTATATTCAGTTGAAAAATCAGCCTGATGCCGATCATATTTTTACAAATATTATTGGTCCTGGTGATAGGTTTACTTTTTCGATGTGTAATCCTCCTTTTCATGATTCTGAAGCGTCTGCAATGAAAGGAAACATCAGAAAAACAAAAAATCTTAAAATAGCAAAATCAAGGCAGCCTGTGCTCAATTTTGGTGGTCAGCAGTCAGAACTATGGTGTGAAGGTGGTGAATTGGCTTTTATCACTAAGATGATTCATGAAAGTGTATTGTTTTCATCTCAGGTTCTTTGGTTTACATGTTTGGTTTCCAAAAAAGAAAACCTGAGTAAGCTGACGAATCTTTTAAAGAAGGTGAAAGCAATTGAAGTGAAAACGATCGATATGGCTCAGGGGCAAAAAGTAAGCAGAATGCTGGCCTGGACGTTTATTCCTCAGAAGGATAGGGAAATGTGGTTCAAAATTTAACGTTCAAGGTTAATTGCATGAGTGTTTAAATCCCGAATCTCACCACCCCGTATCCCGCATTTCAGTTCCATTCACGGACCACATTTTAAAATTTCTGAAAAATCAATTGACGGTCAACTCAAAAATGCCTAAATTTGTACGCTTTTAGAAAAATAAGAAATGCAATTATCAGAACAAGAAATCATTAGAAGAGAAAAGCTGAATAAGCTTACTGAAATGGGGATTAATGCGTTCCCTGCGGATGAATACACAATCACAGATACTACAGAATCTATAAAACAGAACTTTTCTGAAAGTAAACAGGTGAAGATCGCCGGTAGATTGATGTCCCGCAGAATTCAGGGGAAGGCTTCTTTTGCTGAGTTGCAGGATTCTAAAGGAAAAATCCAGGTTTACTTCAACAGAGACGAGATCTGTCCGGGTGAAGATAAAGAACTATATAACGAAGTATACAAGCACCTTTTGGATATCGGTGATATTATCGGTATCGAAGGAGAATTGTTTACCACTCAGGTAGGAGAGATGACCGTTTTAGTAAAGAACTTTACGCTTCTTACAAAGGCTTTACGTCCGCTTCCTCAACCTAGAACTGACGAAAATGGTGTCGTACATGACGGATTTACAGATCCTGAACTGAGATACAGACAGCGTTATGTAGATTTAACGGTAAATCCACAGGTGAAAGAAATTTTCGTGAAGAGAACAAAATTGTTCAATGCGATGAGAACTTTCTTTAATGATGCAGGATACTTTGAAGTGGAAACACCTATTCTACAGTCGATCCCTGGTGGAGCTGCTGCAAAACCGTTTATCACGCACCACAATGCATTAGATATTCCATTATATTTAAGAATTGCCAACGAATTATACTTGAAAAGATTGATCGTAGGTGGTTTTGACGGAGTATATGAGTTCTCAAAAAACTTCAGAAATGAAGGGATGGACAGAACACATAACCCTGAGTTTACCGCTATGGAGATCTATGTAGCGTACAAAGACTACAATTGGATGATGGATTTCACTGAGAAATTATTGGAATTCTGTGCCACTCAGGTTAATGGAAATTCAGAATCTACTTTTGGTGAACACACAATCAATTGGAAAGCTCCTTACCCAAGAGTTTCTATGACAGATGCGATCCTGAAATATACAGGGTTTGATATTACAGGAAAAACGGAAAAAGAGCTATATGATTTTGCCAAGTCTATCGGTATTGAAGTAAATGAGACGATGGGGAAAGGAAAATTAATTGATGAAATCTTCGGTGAGAAATGTGAAGGAAACTTCATTCAGCCGACGTTCATTACAGACTATCCGATCGAAATGTCTCCGTTGACGAAAAAACACAGAAGTAAAGAAGGCTTAACAGAGCGTTTTGAATTGATGGTATGTGGTAAAGAAATTGCCAATGCGTATTCAGAGCTTAATGATCCTATTGATCAAAGAGAGCGTTTTGAAGCACAAATGACTTTATCTGAAAGAGGAGACGACGAGGCAATGTTCATTGATCAGGACTTCTTAAGAGCATTGGAATATGGTATGCCGCCAACTTCAGGGTTAGGAATTGGTATGGACAGATTAATCATGTTTTTAACGAACAATCCATCGATCCAGGAAGTATTATTCTTCCCTCAGATGAGACCTGAAAAAGCGGTTCCACAAATTGAATTAGGAGAAGATGAAAAGGTAATCCTTGAAATCCTTAATTCTCAGGAAGAAGCAATGTCTTTAGCTGAAGTAAAACAAAGAAGCCAGTTATCCGGTAAAAAATGGGATAAAGCTTCCAAAACTCTGACAAAGAACAATATTGTGAAAGTAGAGAAGATTGACGAAAATGTTTTGATGAAATTGGCTTAAGATTTCTCAGAAGATATAAATATAAAAGGTACAGAGTTATTCTGTACCTTTTTCTTTTTTCCATTTCCGAAGCTGTGTCCTGAAGTTTTTAAAAGGAGCTACGGTATTGATATGAATCCATTTCCAGACCGGCCATTGGGCGGGTGTAGTTGCCCATTTTCTTTGTCCGGGAATAAATAATGTATCATCGTCAAGGCTTTTTATCCATGCAATAATTTCATTAACCTGATTTTGTAATAATGTTCTTTGCTCTTGTAAGCTATAAGATCCGTATTGATCATAAAATGACTGATATAATCCCTTCAGGTTATTCCATTTATATTCTGGAGTTGGTGTTTTTACTTCAATTCCTTTTCTTTCATCGGCTTCCCATTGCAAAAGCAGATGTGTCCATCCCAGCTGATAGGAAATATTCTGCGATGGGGTTTTGTCAACTCCAGGCTGCAAAAGATCCTTTTCGGTTTCTTGGATGTCATCAAATTCCTGATCATAAAGCTGATATCTTTTCTTCAGTTCTTCAATAAGCTCTTTTTTATCCTTATAACTCTGCATATTTCACCTATTTTCTCAGCTTACTGAAAGAAGCCATCAGATAAAATAAAAACGGAAGAATAAATAAGGAGCCCAGCACCAAAGCCCATCCCAATGCTGCAATGGTTTTTTCGGGGGCCATATGTTCCAGTAATGAAAGATGTTGTCCGTTTCCTAATAAAATGATATTCGGATTGTGCTGATACGTTGCAGCTACTAAAATCATGACCATTTGAAATCCTGCCAACGCACGTACCGGAAGAAGTTTTTGTCGGTTCAACGCTCTTAAAATAAGCAATAATGCAATAGTAGCAAAAGCAATAGACATAATACCCAAAGGCTTGGAAAATACCCACATCAAAAGAGGAATATCTGAAATATAGGCTGTAAAAAACACCAAAATTCCGGTAATTACCACAAAGATCATTGTCTGCTTAGATTTTCTTATCATCAATAAAAGATCTGCTTTATCACGGGTTTCTCTTAATGAAAAGATAGAAGCCAGATAAGCACACAATGCAACAGTGAATAAACCTACAGAAACCCCGAACCAGTTCAGCCAGCTAAAAATATATAAGTCCACAAAACTTACCGCGTCAGGATTGATAGAGTGTGAAACCGTTGCAGCAGCAATTAATCCTAAAAAGAAAGGTGTTAAAAGACTTGCGTAATAGAAGATCTGGGTATATAAAACCTGCCAGTTATCTTTCACGGCATCATAGTGCCTGAAGGTAAATGCCGTTCCTCTTGCAATAATCCCTACAAGCATCAGGACTAAAGGAATATGCAGATAGGTAGACATGGTAGTATATATTTCGGGAAATCCTACAAAGAGAATTACAATCGCAATAATCAGCCACATATGATTGGCTTCCCATACAGGAGCAATAGACTCATACATGATTTCATGAGTTTTATTTCTGGCTTTTTTATGAGTAAAAAGCTCTACAATTCCGGCTCCGAAATCAGCGCCTCCCAGAATAATATAAAGACAGATGGATAGCCAGAGAAAACCTATTACAACGTAGATCATGATTGTTTGTTTTTATCGTTAAACTGAGAATCGGTAGGATCGTAAAGCTTCGGTACCATTTGGATTTGTCTTTTTAAAAGGAAAATAAGAATTAATGATAAGGATATGAAAATAGCGGTAAAGAAGTAGAAAGAATACTGTATTCCCGGCATGGGAGTGACGGCGTCTACTGTTCTCATGATCCCATAAATGATCCAAGGCTGTCTTCCCACTTCGGTAACTGTCCATCCGGCTTCCAGAGCGATATATCCGAATGGTGTTGCTATTAAGAACGTTTTTAACAGCCAGTTTTTACTCAGCCATTCCTTTCTGAAGAAGAAAGAATATAAATAAATGACTCCAATACCAATCATGACCACTCCAAAGAAAATCATGATCTGAAAAGCATAATGAACAACTGCAATCGGAGGCCATTCATCTCTCGGGAAATCTTTAAGACCTTTAACTTCAGCATTGAAATCATTACTCACCAGAAAACTTAAAACCTTCGGAATTTTTACAGCATATTTTACCTCTTCTTTTTCTTCATCAGGAATTCCTCCAATAATAAATGAAGCTCCTTTTTCAGTTTCAAAATGAGCTTCCATAGCTGCCAATTTAATAGGCTGGCGTTCTGCTACCGATTTTGCAGCAATATCACCGCTTAAAGGCGCTCCAAATGCTCCGATAAGGGCAAAGCCTACCGCAATTCTAAAAGCTTTGGTATGAAATTCAATATTCCTTTTTCGAATAATCATAAAGGCATGAACTCCGGCCACCGCAAATCCTGTCGCACAAAATGCCGCAACAGTCATGTGAAGAGCCTGCGGAAACCATGCATCATTGAGCATTGCTTTAATAGGATCTATATTAAGATACTGTCCATTGATATAATCAAAACCTGTTGGAGAATTCATCCATGAGTTGGCTGCCACTACCAAAATTCCGGAAGCCAGTCCGCTTACTCCAACCAGGAATCCGCAAAACCAGTGAAACCACTTATTGAATTTATCCCATCCATATAAAAAGAAACCAATAGCAATAGCCTCAATGAAAAAGGCAGTTCCTTCAAGTGAAAACGGCATTCCGAAAATAGGACCTGCATGTTTCATAAAACCAGGCCATAAAAGCCCCAGCTCAAAAGAAAGCATTGTTCCTGAAACAGCTCCTGTAGCAAAAAGGATGGCTACTCCTTTGCTCCATGCTTTTGTAAGTCCTTTATATACTTCATTTTTGGTTTTTAGGTATTTCCAATGGGCAAAAGCCATGAGAAAAGGCATCACCATACCCACACAGGAGAATATGATATGAAAGCCCAGAGAAAGTGCCATCTGAGCACGGGCAGCAATAAAATCATCCATAAATATCAACTTTTCAGTAAATAAATTTACGCATAAATTATTGATGTTGAGTATGATTTAAAACAGTTGGTATTTCAGGAATACCATTTAATTTTGAATCTTTTATTAATTGCTGTTCTTTATGTTTTCGATAAGAAAACTCTACATTTTTTTGACACTTTTTAACTTTCATAACTCGAAAAAAATCACGATATTTGTAAGTCTTTGCATAGAGCAAGATTTTTAATATTTAATATGAGTCAGAAACAATATACAGCTAGTAGTATTCAGGCATTGGAAGGGATGGAGCACGTTCGTATGCGTCCTTCAATGTACATTGGTGATGTAGGGATGAGAGGTCTCCATCATTTGGTTTATGAAGTAGTAGATAACTCTATTGACGAGGCGTTGGCAGGATACTGTGATACTATCTTCGTTAGCATCAAGGAAGGAAACGGAATTGAAGTAAGTGATAATGGTAGAGGTATCCCGGTTGATTTCCACGAAAAAGAACAGAAATCAGCTCTTGAAGTTGTAATGACAAAAATTGGAGCCGGGGGTAAGTTTGATAAAGATTCTTATAAAGTTTCGGGTGGTCTTCACGGAGTTGGGGTATCGTGTGTGAATGCACTTTCCAACGAAATGGTAACTACTGTTTACAGAGACGGGAACATTTATCAGCAGATTTATTCCAAAGGAAAAGCTCAGACGGAAGTTGAAGAGATTGGGAACAGTGACAAAAGAGGTACCAAGCAGTTCTTTCAGCCGGATGATACTATTTTTACAGAATTAGTTTACAACTATGATACGTTAGCAACCCGTTTAAGAGAACTTTCTTATCTGAATAAAGGAATTACAATTACCCTTACAGATGAAAGAGAAAAATTAGAAGATGGTTCTTTCAAATCTGAGATTTTTCATTCTGAAGGTGGTTTAAAAGAATTTGTTGCTTATATCGATGGCAGCCGTGAATCTATCATGGAACACGTAATTTTCATGGAAGGCGAAAGAGATGATATTCCTGTTGAGGTGGCGATGCGTTATAATACGTCATTCAACGAAAATCTTCACTCTTATGTTAATAATATTAATACCCATGAAGGAGGTACTCACCTTGCAGGTTTCAGAAGAGCTTTAACAAGAACTTTAAAGAAATATGCAGATGAATTGGGACTTCCTGCAAAAGAAAAAGTAGAAATTACCGGTGATGACTTCCGTGAAGGATTAACAGCTGTAATTTCTGTAAAAGTAATGGAACCTCAGTTTGAAGGGCAGACCAAAACAAAATTAGGAAACTCTGAAGTTTCGGGTGCTGTTGATAAGATTGTAGGGGAGATGCTTACGAACTTCCTGGAAGAAAACCCTAATGAAGCTAAAGTAATTGTTCAAAAAGTTGTTTTAGCTGCCAAAGCAAGACAGGCTGCAAAAAAAGCCCGTGAAATGGTTCAGAGAAAATCTCCAATGGGAGGTTCCGGACTTCCTGGAAAACTTTCTGACTGTTCATCTAAAGATCCGGCTGAGTCTGAACTTTTCCTTGTAGAGGGAGATTCCGCAGGTGGAACAGCTAAACAGGGAAGAGACAGACACTTTCAGGCTATTCTTCCGTTGAGAGGTAAAATCTTGAACGTAGAGAAATCTATGCTTCACAAAGTATATGATAATGAGGAGATCAGAAATATCTATACCGCTCTTGGGGTATCGGTAGGTACTGAAGAAGATAGCAAAGCATTGAATATGGTGAAGCTAAGATACCATAAGGTTGTGATCATGACCGATGCTGATATCGATGGATCCCACATTTCTACCTTGATTCTTACTTTCTTCTTCAGATATATGAAGGAACTTATTGAAAACGGATATATCTATATTGCTCAGCCTCCTTTATACCTATTAAAGAGAGGTAACAAAAAAGTATATGCGTACAATGAAAAAGAACGTGAAGAGTTTACTTTAGAAATGTCTCCGGATGGAAAAGGAGTAGAAGTACAACGTTACAAAGGTCTTGGGGAAATGAACCCTGAACAGCTTTGGGAAACAACTCTGAACCCTGAACACAGAATTCTGAAGCAGGTAACCATTGATAATGCAGTGGAGGCAGACAGCGTTTTCTCAATGTTAATGGGAGATGAGGTTCCGCCAAGAAGAGAATTTATCGAGAAAAATGCGAAATATGCAAAAATTGATGCATAAACGTTTTTAAAAATATAATAAAAAAAGCTTCTAATTATTTAGAAGCTTTTTTTATATTTGGAGAAACCAAAAAAACAATAATATGTTAACTCTTTTACAAACAGACCCTTACAATGGGGCAGATGCCGTGTCTGGCGCAGCAGCCGGATTAGGAATCGGAACAATGTTCTTCGGCTTACTATGCTATATTTTCTATGGATACTGCATGTACAAAATCTTTCAGAAAGCAGGAAGACAAGATGCCTGGGCTGCTTTTATCCCGATTTACAATTCAATAGTTCTGCTTGAAATTGTGAAGAAACCGATATGGTGGATTATTCTTTTCTGTATTCCATTGGTAAACATTTATGCCTTCTGGGTTGTATATGACAGACTGGCCAAAGGTTTTGCCAAAGAAACTCCTCTGTACACCATTCTGATTTTCTTTTTGGGATTTATCTTTATCCCTGTATTGGGGCTTGGAAGTGATCCTTTTGACAGTAAACTGGTTCCAAATGATTAAAAAGGAAAATTAAAAACAAAAAGACTTCAGAAATGAGGTCTTTTTTTATTTGGGGTTTTTAGTATTGTAGAATTTATTGTACTGCTGTTTACTATTAATTCTACAGCTTTTGAATTATATTAATCATAATTTATTTTAAATTTGAAACGCAGACAATATGAAGTTTTATCGCTTCATTACACAGAATAAATATCCTTTCAAATCTAGAATGAGTATAAATATTCTGTTTTAACTTTTCAGAATATAATAATGGAGAGTTGCTAATGTGTTCATATCCTTATAAGTACATTTAAAAAGTACTTTTTAAGTATTAGGTTAAGGCTTCACGTGTTGAAGCCTTTTATATTTTTTTTAACAGTTATTAAGATTTTCTTATTTTTGCATAATTTTAATAACTATGATGAAAATATTAGTTCTTGGGGCATTGTCTGTTGCCTCATTATATTTTGCACAAAGCTATCCTGCTTCTGCAATTCCTGAGAATTTAAAGAAAAATGCTAATGTTGTGATACGAAAAGCTTTTACAACAGCACAGATAAATAAAATTAATCAAATAAAATATCAGTATAATACAGTAACCACTGTTCTGAATAAAGATGGAAATGATCATGCTACTGCCTATATCCCTTACGATAAAGAAAGACGTATTTCAAATGTAAAAGTGACCATTTATGATGAAGCCGGAAAAAAGATTAAAAGTGTTTCAAAGTCCGATTTTCAGGATGTAGCAAACAACCCTCAGGGGATCTTTTATTCTGATAACAGAGTTTTGGTATATTCTTATACACCCGCTCAGTACCCTTATACCGTTGACTTTTCCTATGAAACGGATGATGAAAATACAGTTTTTATTCCTGATTTTGTGCCATTTAACTCTGTTAGAACATCTCTGGAAGAAGCACAGTTTAAAATCATCAATACTTCAGGAATTGAACTTCGAACTAAGATATATCCATCAAAATACAACTATACCTCTGTTATAGAAAGTGGCAGTACAAATGATAAAACCTATTCATACAAAAACGTACCTGCCATTGATGATGCTTTTATGATTCCGCAGCCCGTTAAAATATTACCTGCAGTAAACTTTGCCCTGGCAAGGTTCAGTCTGGCAGGAAAGCAGGGAACTTTGAATAACTGGACAGATTTCGGAACCTGGATTTATAATGATCTTCTGATACCTGTTTCTGCTTCTACTCCTGCTATCAAGGCTGAAGTGGCGTCTTTACAGCTGAAGGGATCTGTAGAAGATAAAGTGAAGAAAATTTATCAGTATATGCAGAACAAAAGCCGATATATTGCTGTGGCATTAGGAATTGGCGGCTGGCAGCCCATGCTGCCGGATGAGGTTCAGAAAAAAGGCTATGGAGACTGTAAGGGACTTACGAATTATATGAAAGTTCTTCTGAATGAGGCAGGGATTCCTTCCAATTATTGTATCATTACCTCTGGCCGTTCGCAGGTTTCTTTTGACCCTGAATTTCCTTCTATGGGTGGAAATCACGTTATCCTGATGGTTCCGACTGAAAAAGGAAATATCTGGCTTGAAAATACTTCTCAGCAGATTGCTTTTAATCATTTAAGCTACAGTACAACTGATAGAAATGCACTGGCAGTAACTCCAAAAGGAATCGAGCTTATCAATACACCGGTGTATAAAGCCGAACAGAATAAGGAAAAACAGGTATTGAAAATTAACCTTAACGAGGATAACAGTATTGCCGGAACAGGGAATTTTTACTACACAGGAAACCAGTATGATTATAATTTAAGGTTTGTTAATCTTAACCCAAAAGAGAAAAATGATGCAGTAAAATTAAATTTTGACATTTTAAACTTTGAAAAAGTGGAAATGAAAAACTTTACCAATGACAGAGACAATGCTGTTATTACGTATGACCTTGATTTTAAAACCAATAATTTTTCTAAAAAAGCAGGAAATAGTCTTTTATTCAGATCTGTACCCATTTTTTCCGATGTTGTTTACAAGACAGATGAAAACCGTGAACTTCCTTTTGAGGTGAATATGTCTTTCGAAGACGAATATGAAATTGATTTTGTGCTTCCTCTGGGATATAAAGTTGATGAAACTCCTGATAATTCAAACATCACTTCTGAATTTGGGTCATACAAGCTAAGTTTTGTTAAAAATGACAATCAGATAAAAGTGACTAGAAAAATGCAGATCAATAAAGGTCTGTACCCAAAAGAAAAATATAACGATTATATAAGTTTCAGAAAGAAAATTCTGAACATGGATAATTCAAAAATATTAATAACAAAAATATAACCATGAAAAAACTAATAGTATTGGTCTTTTGCTCTGCCAATGCAATAATGATGAATGCTCAGAAGAAATACGAATTTCTGAATCCTCCGAAATTCAATGATGCAGATTTGTCTAAAACAAAATCTTTATTGGATGAAAATGCTCCTGCTGAGATTCTGTATAAATCTGCATACTTTATGGTGGATGCAAACACAGGGAATCTGCACAAAAAATATTATTACAGAGTTAAGATTTATGATAAAGATAAGGCCGAAGACTGGCTGAATCTTGAGATTCCTATTTATAATGTTGGAACTAACAGAGAATCACTGGGGAAATTCAAGGCTTTTACATACAATCTTGAAAACGGAGTTACGGTTCCTGTGAAAGTGGAAAAAAGTTCACAATATAAAAGTAAAGAGAATAAATATGTTACCCTGACAAAATTTGCTTTTCCGAGCGTGAAAAATGGATCTATCTTAGAATATCAGTATGAAATAATATCACCATTTCGATTCATTATTCCGGAAGTATTGATAGAATCTGATACCCCTTCTCTGAACACAGAATATGTTTTGGATGCTCCTATCAACATGTCTTATAATGTAAACTATACCGGGGGACTTACACCTAAACACAGGGAAATGGAGGAAAGGAATCTGTACGGTGCCCAATACAAAACTTTCAGATTTGCTTATGAAAACCTAAAGGGCTTTAAAACTGAAAAATTCGTAAGAAATGACAGGAATTTCAGAACAAAAATTGGAGCTGAGCTGAACTCTACTAACTTCGGTGAGCTTAAGCTGTATTCATCATCATGGGATCAGATTGGGAAAAGACTTTACGAAAGCGACGATTTTGGAGGAGAATTGAAAAGAACAAAACTGGCAAAAGAAAATATGCCGGCAGCAGTTTCAGGAATGAAAACCGATCTTGAAAAGGCAAATGCTATTTTTTCATATGTTCAGAAAACTTTTACATGGAACAAAGACAAAGGGGTTTACACTGAGGATGGTATCAAAAAATTGTTGGAAACTAAAGTTGGAAATGCGGCAGAAATTAATCTTTTTTTAGTGATGATGCTTCGTGAGGCCGGTCTTAAGGCTGATCCGCTGGTGATTTCTACCGTGGAAAATGGATTGATTAATCTTGTGTCACCTAATATTTCAAATATGAATTTTGTATTGGCTGCGATTAATATTGATAATCAGCTGCATATTTATGACGCCACTTCAAAGCAATCCTCGCTGGATGAAATCCCTCTTAAAAACTGGAATCAATATGGGATTTTGGTAACTAAAGAAAAGGTTCTGCAGATTCAGATGGCCAATATAAAATCAAGCAATACTTTCCTTACAGCCAATGCTAAAATCAATGAGGACGGAAGTATTTCTGGAACCTATTCAGACAGAGATACGGGAGCTTATGCAATGTATGTGAAAGATAGCTATGATGATAATGCAGAAAAATATAAAAAGCAGTATAAAGAAAACTTTTCTATGGACTTTACGGATATCAATTCAAAAGTTTTGGAAAATGGAGATTTTGAAAGTAGCATGAAGTTTTCTTCAATGAACCTTATTGATAGAGTAGGAAAGAAAATGATCATCAATCCGATGCTGTTTTTAAACAAAAGTTCCAACGAGTTTGATCAGACGGAAGTCAGACAATATCCTATTGATTTTGGATCACCTATCACTAAAGTGAAAAAGATTATTCTTGAAATCCCTGATGGATATGTGATTGAGGAAATGCCTAAAGACAAAAGAATCGTTACCGAAGATAAAGAAATTGCATATACCTATTCTGTAGAACAAAAAGGAAATAAACTGGAAGTGACTACAACAACAAAAATTAGCAGTTCAGATTATCCGAAAGAATATTATTCTGCATTTAAACAAATCTGGGGGGTAGCATCTAAGTTTGAAAATCAGGTAATCAGCCTTATTAAAAAGTAATATTTAAGAGAGTTTAAATAAGATTTTTTTTAAAAAAAAATAAAGTTTTTTCAAAAACCATTCATCTTTTGAATGGTTTTTGTATTTGATATCAAAAATCAGAATTATGAAAAATACGATTGCTGTTATAGCATTATCTTCTTTCTTAGCGGTGACTGCCTGTAAAAAAAATGAAAAGGCAGAGCCGATAGAAAAAACTGAAAATAAAGTCACTGAAGGGTTTGTAGTAGATTCTGTGAAAGTAAATGACTCTACAAAAATTACAGACTCTTTAAAAGTGAGCTACACTTCAAAACTGTTGGTTTTTCCTTCATTAAAAGATAAAAAGCTATTAGACAGCATCTATTTCCAGAATGAAAAAATCAAAGACTTTTCCAAAGCAGGGCTGCAGGCTTATCTTGATAAAGAAAAGAATGATTATTTCAGTTCTATGAAAAATGATAACAAAGACTGGGTTTCAGATGTTACCTATGCTCAGAATTGGTATTCAAGCTCACATATGAATTTGATGTCCAATACAAATGATTATATGCATATTCAGTATGTAGGAAGCGGATATGAAGGGGGAGCTCATGATAATTATGGTTTTTCAGAAAGAGTTTTTGATCTTAAAAACAGCAAAAAATTAGAATTGAAAGATATTACTTCAATGCCTAAAAATAAAATTGAAGCAATTCTGATGAAAAATATCAATAAAATCAACAGCGGAACGATGGATGGTGACGGAGAAGTGAAAAACTCAGAAATGCTGTTAGTTGAGAAGATTCCGGCATCCGATAACTTTTATTTTGATGATAAAAACCTGTATTTCCATTACAGTCCTTACGAAATTGCAGCTTTTGCAGCAGGAGATATCACAATTCCTATCTCTTGGGAAGACCTGAAAGGGACATTAAATCCAGAATTTAAAGAAAGAATGAAAATTAAGTAAATTAATGCTTCCAGATCAGGAAGCATTTTTTAATTTTGCAGTAATGGAAAAAGTAGCTTTTATTATCAACCCTTTTTCGGCCAAAAAGAACTATCAGCCGTTTTTGAATGAACTTAAAACAAAGGTTAACAACCCGTTGTATTATGTATCAGAATCTATTCCGGGAACAGATGAGTTTATCAAGGCGCATTTTGAAGAAGTGGATATTTTTGTAGCCATAGGAGGAGATGGTACCATTTCTACCGTAGCCAAAAATCTGATTAATACAGAAAAAATTCTGGCTATTTTCCCAGCTGGTTCAGGAAACGGATTTTCCAATGAAACCCAGTTCAGTAAAAATCTGGATGAACTTTTAGAAAAAATAAAAACCAAAAATTCCAGAAAGATTGATACTTTTACCGTAAACGACAGGCTGTCTATCAATGTTTCAGGAACAGGATTTGACGGTAAAGTTGTCAAGGAATTTGAAAAAACAAGCCGCGGATTCAAAAACTATATCAAAGTTTCCCTAAAAACTTTCTTCAACTATAAGCCAATCAAAGTGAAGTTTTTTGATGAAGAATACCAGCAGTACAACGGAAGGTATCTGATGATGAATATTGCCAATACCCGCCAGTTTGGCAACAACGCTTACATTGCTCCAAAAGCCAGCAAAAGTGATGGTTTGGTGGATATGGTTTTGGTGAAAAAGTTTCCTTTGACCTATTCTGCACTGTTTGCTTTCAGAATGTTTACCAAAAGACTGAAAGACGATGACTATGTTACTTATCTTCCAGTCTCCGAAATATCTTTTAAAGTCAATACCAAAAACTGGCATCTTGACGGGGAATTCAATAAAATCAAATCACCGATTCATGTTAAAGTACAGCCGTCAAGCTTAAGTATCTTGATTTAAAGTTTAAGGTTTTGAGCTTAAAGGTACAAGGACATAGTATAAAATTATCAGTTGCTGGTTGTTAGTTGCTGATAAAATTCACCATTCACTTGCTAAGCAAAATTCACTAGTAACCTTAGTTAATCTTGATCAATACTTCACAGCTGTTTTCCTGCAACCTGTTATCTGCCACCTAATCCCTCTCACACTTCCAGTTTTTTCTCAACTTCAGCCGGATGATCCAGGCAGTATTGAAGCTGTTTTTTATCAAGCTGTTTTTCCCAGTTGGCAACTACTACCGTAGCTACAGAATTCCCAATTACATTCGTCAGCGCTCTGCATTCGCTCATAAACTTATCTATTCCAAGGATTAATGTCATTCCGGCAATTGGAATTTCAGGAACTACTGCTAGGGTGGCTGCCAAGGTTACAAATCCAGCACCGGTAACTCCAGCGGCTCCTTTTGAACTTAACATGGCTACCAGCAGAAGCATTAGCTGTTTTTCAATAGGAAGATGGATGTTTAACGCCTGTGCAATAAACAGAGAGGCCAGTGTCATATAAATATTGGTTCCATCGAGATTGAAGGAATATCCTGTAGGGACTACAAGACCTACAATAGCTTTGGAGCACCCAGCTTTTTCAAGTTTTTCCATGATTCCCGGTAGAGCAGACTCTGAAGAGCTGGTTCCTAAAACAAGAAGAAGTTCTTCTTTAAGGTAAAAAAGAAGCTTGAAAATGTTAAATCCGTTATACCAGGCTACAGATCCTAATACCAGCACTATAAAAAGGATAGATGTAATATAAAATGTCCCAACAAGGAATATAAGGTTCAGTACAGAATGAAGCCCGTACTTTCCGATCGTAAATGCCATTGCCCCGAATGCCCCGATAGGGGCCAGTTTCATAAGCATATGAACGATTTTAAATACCGGAGTTGCTAGATCCTGTAAAAAATCGGTTACTTTATGGCTTTTTTCTTTTGTTAAAACCAGAGAAACTCCCATTAAAATAGCGACCAGCAGAACCTGAAGAATATTATCACCCACCAAAGGACTGAATAAAGTCTCCGGAATAATATTCATAATGAATCCTGTAAGTGTTGATTCATGAGCTTTTGCCTGGTATTGCGAAACATCACCTGAAAGAGTAGCAGGATCAATATTTAAACCATGACCAGGCTGTAAAATATTCCCTACAAATAGTCCGATGATAAGAGCAAGAGTTGAAAATGTGAAAAAATAGATCATTGCTTTTATGGCAATTCGGCCTACTTTTTTCAAATCGGTCATGTGGGCGATTCCCAGCGTAAGGGTAATAAAGATGACTGGGGCAATAATCATTTTCACTAATTTGATGAATCCGTCGCCCAGAGGTTTCATTTTTTCTCCTAATTCAGGATAAAATTTTCCAAGAAGAATACCGGCAACTATTGCTATAATCACCTGGAAATAAAGCTGATTGTATATTTTTTTTGCTTTCAAAGAACAGTCGTTTTGTTTTTTTAAGGGCGAAAATTAAGAAAAATTCTCTGAAAACATGATAAAAGTCATTGAAAAGTATCTATAGTGGCGGATTGATTAATAAAAAACTCCGGCTTCATTCTAAAAGGCAAAAGCCTTTTAGAATGAAGCCGGAGCTGTATTGTAAAATGGACGGATATTATTATTCCACGGCGACAGAGTCATCTCCGCGGCCGTCTGCCACTGCATGGATGCTTCCATTTTCATCAAGAACAATCATTTCTGTTTTTCCGATGTATTTTATTTTTTCTATGACGTAATTCTTGCTCTTCAACTCAGAAATTGTGGTTTCAGGGAAGTTATTTTCTACGGTAATGGTTTCCGGAAGCCACTGATGATGGAATTTTGGTGTGTTCACTGACATATTGGCGTTCAGCTTAAAATCTACAACATTCACAATAGATTGGTATACTGAAGTAGGGATTGTAGTTCCTCCAGGCGTTCCTACCACCATATAAGGTTTTCCATTCTTAAGAAGGATAGTTGGAGTCATGGAAGAAAGCATTCTCTTGTTAGGCTGGATAGCATTGGCTTCTCCACCTACTGCTCCAAACATATTCGGTACACCCGGCTTGATAGAGAAATCATCCATTTCATTATTTAAAAAGAATCCCGCTCCTGAAACCAATACTTTACTTCCATAATAACCGTTCAGAGTTGTGGTTACAGAAGCAGCATTTCCATCCTTATCCAATACGGAAATATGAGTAGTCTGCATAGATTCTTTAGGTTGTTCTATGATTTTACCTACCTCTGCACTTGGTGTAGCTTTATCAAAACTGAAGCTTTTCCATCTTCCTTTCAGATAGTCGTCAGAGATCAGATAAGATGTTTTATCCTGAATAAAATCCGGATCTCCCATATATTCTGCTCTGTCTGCAAAGGCTCTTCTTTCCGCTTCAGTCATGATCTGAACAGCTTTTGTAGAGTTTTGCTGATATTTTTCAAGGTTTTCAAAACTTGCCATTCTCAGCATCTGAGCAAGAAGAACTCCGCCGCTTGATGGCAGAGGCATGGTTACCACATTGCTTCCTTTGTATTCAAATTCAAGAGCTTTTCTTTCGGCAACCTTATAATTTTTAAGATCTTCCAGTGTGATGATTCCATTGCCTCTTTTCATTTCAGCAATTAAAAGATCAGCTGTCTTCCCTTCATAAAACCCTTTTGCTCCCAATTTCTGAATCAGTTTCAAGGTCTCGGCCAGGTCTTTTTGGATTAACAGGTCTCCGGCTTTCCATGGAGCATCTTTTACAAAAATGATAGAAGATTTATTATGTTTCTGGAATTTTTCCCTCTGGTTATTCAGCATTTCTGCTTCCTTATCTGTAATAGCGAATCCTTTTTCTGCAAGGTCAATGGCAGGCTGAATAATCTTTTCCATAGGCAGTTTACAGTATTTCAGGGTAGCAAAAAAACCTGCCACACTTCCGGGAATACCTACTGCCAGTCTTCCATTTTGGGAAATATCTGTATCTGCTTTTCCTTTTTTATCAATGTACATGTCTCTGGAAGCTTTTTTCGGAGCAGTTTCTCTATAGTCTAATGTGAATTTTTCCCCATTATTTTTTACGCCTACTAAAAATCCGCCGCCTCCTATGTTTCCTGCCTGAGGATACACTACAGCAAGAGCATATTGTGTTGCTGTAACAGCATCATAGGCATTTCCGCCCATCTTTAAGATTTTGGCTCCAGCTTCACTGGCTAAGGGATGTGCAGACACTACAACACCTTTATTTTTTACCTGTGCTTCCTTGATGATATTGAAATTGGTAAACTGAGCCCAGCTAAGCTGAGTGGCCAGTAAAATCGAAGCAATTAAAATCTTCTTCATATGATTGTTTTTTCTTGAAACAAAATTATTGAATTTTAAGTTAATCATAGACTGTGATTATTGCATTTGATTTTTTCTATTGTTTAAAGAGAATTTTACCTGTTTGAATTGAATATATCTGTATTCATTATGGGAGGAGTGTTTTTAAATACACCTTTTTTATTATGGTTGGCATGTTTTTTTTACTTTTGTACAATTCTAAAAAAATCTGAAAAATGGAATCCTATACGGAAAGAATACTGATTACAGGTGCCTTGGGACAAATTGGTACCGAACTTACGAACAGACTTGTTGAAATCCACGGAGCAGAGAACGTTGTTGCTTCAGGATTGGACAGATGGCAGGAAGGAATTACTTCTGCCGGACACTATGAAAGAATGGATGTTACCAATACACAATTGGTAAGACAGGTGATTCATGATTACGAGATTACTACAGTGTATCACTTAGCGTCGCTTTTATCCGGGACTTCGGAGAAGCAGCCTATTTTTGCGTGGAAACTGAATCTTGAGCCACTGCTTCATTTTTGTGAAATGGCGAAAGAAGGGCTTCTTAAAAAGATCTTCTGGCCAAGTTCTATCGCTGTATTTGGAAAAGGAATTCCAAAGCATGATGTGGGACAGGATGTAGTATTGAATCCAACAACGGTTTATGGGATCTCCAAAATGGCAGGGGAGAAGTGGTGTGAATACTATTTCGATAAATATGGGGTAGATGTAAGAAGTATCAGATATCCTGGATTGATCTCATGGAAAACTCCGGCTGGAGGTGGAACTACCGACTATGCTGTTGAGATTTTCTACAAAGCAATTGAAGATGGAAAATATACAAGTTTCATTTCCGAAGATACAGGAATGCCGATGTTGTATATGGATGATGCCATCAATGCAACCTTGAAATTAATGGACGCTCCGAAAGAAAGTTTATCCGTTCGCTCTTCTTATAATTTGGGTGGAATGTCATTTACTCCAAAAGAACTGGCAGCAGAAATCACGAAAGAAATTCCAGATTTTGCAATCGATTATAACCCGGATTTCAGACAGGCAATTGCAGATTCATGGCCGGCTTCTATTGATGATTCAGTAGCGAAAAAAGACTGGGGTCTGACTTATGATTTCGGAATTTCTGAAATGACAAAGGATATGATCAAGAATCTGAAAGTAAAATTAGGTAAGGATTAATAATGTAAAGTTTTACTTTAATTAATAATTGTTTTAACATCTGATTTATAATATTTTATAGAATTTATATAAACTTTAATTTAAATGGTATTATTGACTTTTAACATCACCTGTATTGAAGCTGAAGTAAAAAACGGCTCACCAATTAACGATGATGAGCGATTGAAAATTACAGAAAATAATACCAGAGCAATTCTTAGAATTTTAGATATTCATGATATCAAATCAAGTTTTTTTGTAGAGGTTTCTCTTGTTGAAAAACTTCAAAATTTAATAAAAGCAATTTCATCCAAAGGGCATGAAATTGCTTTTTATAATAAAGACTCAAATCCTGAAGAAATTGAAAATGCTAAGAAAAATATTCAGGATCTTCTGGAGAAACAGATCAGGGGAATTCGTCAGAAAGATGTAAAAGTTTCTCAGGAAATTTTGAAGCTGATGGAATTTAATTACGTTTCCAATATTGATAATGCCAATATTCTTTTCCCTTTCAAAAGACTCAAAAGAGATACGGAAATTACAGAAGAGGACGGGCTGAGTATTGTCCCTGAAAGTATCTCCCCTTACAGCCAGTTGCCCTATAATGATTTCGTGTTTCAGATCCTGCCGATGAAGTATTATCAGAATATGGTTCTGGAAACATTGCAGAATGAAGAATTTGTTCTGATCTACCTGAATACATGGCAGTTTACCGATTTTAAGAAATACCAATTTGATATTCCTTTTTACAGAAGCTTATTTTCGGGTAAAAAAATGGAGGACAAATTAGATGCTCTCCTTACTTTTCTCAATGACAGGGAAATGGCTACTTCCCGTATGAAAGATTATATTTTTTAGGTTGCTGGTGATAGGTTGCAGATATTAGATTTTAGGTAGCAGGTGTTAGGTTAAAGGGATTAGGGAGAACTATTTCTCGTGATAAATAACAATTCAATTTCTAAACCTCTAACATTAAACTATAAACCCTGAAAACTATAAACCCTGAACTTTAAACCTTGAACTTCTCAACTAGCTCAGCTCAAAAAGAGTAATTTCCGGCAATACGCCCACTCTTCCCGGGTATCCCAATACCCCAAAACCTCTGTTTACATACAGTAGTTTTCCTTCACTTTCATATAAATCAGCCCATTTTGGGTATCGGTACTGAACAGGTGACCATTTTACATTTTTAAGATCAAGTCCAAACTGCATTCCGTGTGTATGTCCTGAAAGTGTCAGGTGGATGTTTGCAGGGTGTTTTTTCACCACATAATCAAAGTGGGTAGGGTCATGGCTCATTAATATCTTAGTTGCGGATTCCGGTACGTTTTTTAACGCGTCGTCTATTTTTCCGAATTGAGGGAAGGGTTTTAATCCCCAGTTTTCAACACCCAGAATGTATATTTTTTCTCCGTTTTTTTCAATGATCCTGTGTTCGTTTCTCAGCATATCAAAACCTGCCTGCTTTTCATAACTGATCAAAGTGTCGAGGTTTTCTTTTTTAGCTGCAGGAGATTCCCAGCTTACATAATCTCCGTAATCATGGTTTCCCAATACCGCAAACTTGCCGTCTTTGGCCTGGATTTTTGAAAACAAAGGAATAAAAGGTTTAAACTCATCCGCAATATTATTGACCATATCTCCGGTGAATAGTACTAAATCCGGTTTTTGTTCATTAATCAGATCAATGGCATGCTGTAATTTGCCTGGATCCGAGAAGCTTCCACTGTGAACATCAGAAATCTGAATGATTTTATATCCTTTAAAGCTTTTCGGAAGATTATTGAATTTTACTCTTACCCTTCTTACGGTGTGACGGTATTTACCAAAAGTAATCCCGTCTATAAAAAGAGCAGAAAGGACACCTCCCATTCCCAGGCCTACAATGCTTAGGAATTTCCTTCTTTCCGGAAATAAATTTTCCGAAGATTGGGTAAAACCGATCAGATAGCCTCCGGTTCTGATGATATCATCAATTAATAAAAACAGAACTACGAAGATTTTAGGAAGGATAAAAATCAAAAATAACGAGATCATAATCTGAGCCCTTACCGTACTTCTGTCTGATCTTTGGAAGTGAGTGACCTCATAAGCGAAAATACCATACACGGTTAAAGAGAGTACCCAATATCCGATTCTTATCCATGAGTTATCAGTAAGTGTTCTGATAGCCTGATAAATATAAACTTCCAAAAACAGGAAGATTCCAGCGATGATTAAAAAATTCTTTTGCATGTTCTGATTAAAAAAAGCACAAAGAATAACTTCCCTGTGCTTTTATATTTTTTTGTTTATTAAATATTTTAAGGAAATCTGTAAACGAGCGCATTGATGTTCATTCCGGCACCTACCGAAGTCATTACAATGTTCCCTTTTTGTTTAAACGATTGACCCTCCATTTTTCCTTTAATTATTAAATCATACATGGTAGGAATCGTTGCAACAGAAGTATTTCCAAGATCCTGAATTGTCATAGGAGAGATCGCATGGTCATATTCCTTGATGTCATAAAGCCTGTGAAGCCTTTCAATCATAGCGTAATCCATCTTGGCGTTGGCCTGGTGAATTAAGATTTTATCTATATCTTCAATAGAAAGACCTGCATCTGTAATCGTATCTTTGATTGCAACAGGTACATTTTTAAGCGCGTATTCGTATATTTTTCTTCCCAGCATTCTTACATAAAGACGTTTTTGGTCTACTTCTTTATTGATAGAAGGGGCGTTTTCAAGATAATTAAGTTCCGGACCATTGTCGCAGATTGTATTGTGTGCGATAATTCCTACATTCTCTTCGTCAGTTGCTTTTACCACTACAGCTCCGGCACCGTCAGCAAAGATCATTCTGTTTCTGTCGTGTGGATCTGTTACACGGCTTAATGTTTCACCTCCGATAACAAGAACTGTTTTTGCTACTTTAGCTTTAATTAAGTTGTCAGCCAAAATCATAGCTTCCACCCATCCGGGACATCCGAAAAGCATGTCATACGTGACACATTTTCTGTTTTTGATGCCCAGTTTATTCTTTACCCTTGCTGCCATTGTTGGCATAAAATCAGCATATCCGTTTTCAGTAACTTCCCCGAAATTACTTGCGTAAATGATATAATCTAGTTCTTCTCCGTCTACTTTTGCGTCCTCAAGGGCAATTTTTGCAGCTTCATAACCGATTTGTGAGTTGGAAAGATCATCCTCAATGAATCTCCTGTTTTCGATTTCTGTAATCTCTACAAATTTCGCAATGGTCTCTTCCGCAGGTTTTTCAATCTTTACTCCGTCCTCTGTATAGAACTCGGAGTTCATGAAGTAATCTCTACCAATAACTCTGTTCGGAATATAACATCCAGAGCCAATAATGATCGTATTCGGCATTCGTTTATATGATTTTTTTAAAGATGCAAAGTTAATAATTAATATTAATAACGGAGAATTAAAAATATTATTAAATTTGCAAAAATTGTACTTTACAATCTATGAAAAACAACTCGTCCTTAAAAGGCTTACTTATTGCAGCTGTGGCATTTATCGTTGCCTTTGGGATCTACTTCCTTTTTTTAGCCAAGAAGAATTATTATGTTGTAGATAATCCTACCCCGAATACGTATTACTTTAAGATCAATAACGGTTCTGAAGGAATCATATCTGCGGGGCAGTATGTGCATGTGGATTTGAATAAAGGGAAAAACTCTATTCAGGTTTTTGATCAGAACAAAAAAATGCTGTATGACTCGGCATTTGAAGTGAATAAGCTTCGTGGGCTGATTAATATTACCCATCAGGATTACTATGTAAATGATCAGTATTACGGATACAATCTTAAAAAAGATTCGTTACTGGCCAACCTTGATAAAACAGTCATTGACGGAAAGGATTATTACGGCGGAGCGAAACGCTTCAATAAGCTTTACACAGAAGATTTTTATTACAATGTAGATGAAGATTATGATAAAGTGATCAAGAATATCCAGAAAGTGGAATCACGATCTAAAATCTTCAGAAAGCAGGATTACCTAAATTATTATAAAGAATATTACAAGTTTTAAGTTTTGACAAAAGATATCACCAAAGTTACTCCCTACAATTCAGAGGCTACAAAAAAGAGTCAGGTAGAGGATATGTTCGACAATATTGCACCGAAGTATGACCTTCTGAACCGTGTTTTATCCATGAAAATTGACATTCTGTGGAGAAATAAACTGGTAAAATGGATGAAAAATGACAATCCGCAGGAAGTGCTGGATGTGGCTACAGGAACGGGAGATCTGGCAATTACCATTGAAAAAGGTACCGGTTCCAAAGTAGTTGGATTAGATTTATCACAACAAATGCTGAATGTTGGCGTTATTAAAATAAAAAAACTTAAATTAGACGGCAAAATTTCCATGCAAAAAGGTGATGCAGAAAATTTACCTTTCGAGGACAATAGATTTGATGCTGTTTCCGTTGCATTTGGAGTAAGGAATTTTGAAAACCTTCCCAAAGGTTTAGCAGAGTTAAGAAGAGTAGTTAAAGATAACAAAAGTGTTTATATACTGGAGTTTTCAAAGGTTGAGGGTTTCATGGGGCCATTTTATATGTTTTATTTCAGAAATATATTGCCTGCCATTGGCAGATTGGTTTCTAAGGATAATAGGGCGTATACATACCTTCCGGATTCTGTAAATGCTTTTCCTTTCGGGGAGAAGATGAAGCAAATTCTTTTAGATACGGGATTTAAGAAAGTAGAATATAAAAAATTAAGTTTAGGTATAGCCACAATTTATAAAGCAACAAAGTAACCTATGAATAAATTTCTATTAAAAGCACTGGTTTTAACCTCAGTAAATGTTGCCGTTTTTGCAAACGCGCAATTCAGAACCCGAAACAGAATGGATAAGTTGGAAGATTTCGACGAACAGAAATTCAGTTGGGGGTTTTATTTGAACGGGAACAGACTGGATTACCGCATTGTTTTGCATCCGAAATACGGGATGAATGATAATGAAAACCTTGTCACATCTAAGGAAAGTTATAGCTTCGGTGCCGGACTTATTGCAAAATGGAGACTGAATGATTATCTTGATGTAAGGATAGAACCAGGTTTACAGTTTGCGCAAAGACAGTTGACTTTTAATACTCAATCCAATGACATTTATGCAGGTGGTTCTTTAACCAATCCTCCTTTTATGCCATTCCCTTTACAGGAAAAGGATAAAGTAAGAGAAATTAAATCTACATTGATTGATGTTCCTGTGCTTTTGGAACTTCACGGACAAAGATGGTACAATTCAAGACCTTACGTTGCAGCAGGGGTGAACTATGTTGTAAACCTTCAGTCTAACGCAACGTCTACAGATGATAACATGCAGGGGATCTACAGATCAACTACCCACAACTTTGCATGGTCTGCGGAAATGGGAATTCAGTTTTATTTCAACAAATTTAAACTGACTCCTGCCATCAGAGGAACATTCTTCATGAATAACGAGAAAGTGGCTGATAATGCGACTACACCTCCGTACTGGGCTTCTGCAGTTTCAACATTACAGACAAGAGCCGTAATGTTTGTTCTGAAATTTGAATAAAAAATATTCCATTTAAAATACATAGGAGGTGCATTAGTACCTCCTTTTTTGTTGGTATATCAAAATATAGAGCGTTTTATTTTTGTTAGTGTTATTATTTTTTTATTTTTGCTTCTAGTTAGAATATACAAACCTGAAATGCTTCAAGATTTAGAAAACAATTTTTCAGAATTAGAGAGAAAGATTTTGACTCTTCAAAAGAACTATAAAAATCTTACTGAAAATTTAAAAGAGTTAAATATTGAGCATGAAGAGTTGCAGAAGAAGTATGATGAGGAAAGAAGAAAGAATCAGGTATTAGCAGAAGAACAAAAAAATATAAAACTTTATTCAGCAATATCAGGAAATCCTGAACACAATAGATTAATGAAAAACCATATCAACAGATTGGTGAAAGAAATTGATTTCTGTATTGCTCAGCTTCAAAACAGTGGATTATAATGGAGATAAGGAGAATAACCGTCAACATTGCAGGAAGAGTGTATCCGCTGAACGTACCGGCAGCAGAGGAAGAAACTTTGCGTAAAGTAGGGAAGCAGATCGAGAATATGATTAAAGATTTTGAACAGAACTTCGATGTAAGAGATAAACAGGATGCTTTGGCTATGTGTGCCCTGAAATTGGGAACCAATGCAGAAGTAGTTTCTCTTAACTACGAAAAAAATATTAATTCTACCAACGAAAGATTAGTTCAGATTAATCAATCGTTGAATGAAGTCGGGAAATAGATTTTTTTTCCTGAAAAATTACTGCCTACAATAATTCTAACACATTAAAGGTAAACTCAACGCTAAACAATTACCGAACAAATGTCCATCGAATGGCGTGCCGGATTTCCGGATTACAGACAATGGAAATCAGTTCAAATCGTGTTGATTAGGAGTTTACTCTCAATCCCTGGATTATTGTAGGCTTTTTTTATTTGAATATGAAGACAATTAAAACTCAATATATATTATGACAACAGCCATTATAGCCGGCGTTATTTGCTTAGTTATTGGGGCAATAATAGGGATGTTTTTCTCTAAAAGCTCACTGAATACTAAGGCAAAATTTATCATAGATGATGCAACAAAAAATGCCGAAAACCTTATAGAAAAAGCTAACGTACAAGCCGAATCCATAAAGAAAGAAAAAAACCTTCAGGCAAAAGAAAAATTCCTGGAACTGAAATCTCAGCATGATGCAGACATTCAGTCCCGTGAAAAGAAAATGCAGGAAGTTGAAAAAAGAACGAAAGACAAGGAGCATAAGCTTAATGATGAACTTAGCAAGACCGGAAAACTTGAAAAAGATTTAGACAAGCAGATTGCAGACTACGCTAAGAAGAACGAAATCCTTGAAAGAAAACAGCAGGAATTAGATACAGCTACCGCTAAGAAAGTAGAAATACTTGAAAAAATATCTAATTATACCGCTGATGAAGCTAAAGCAGAATTGGTAGAAACCATGAGAGCTGAAGCTAAAACAAGAGCACAGGCACACGTTCAGAGCATCATGGAAGAAGCTCAGATGAATGCGAAAAACGAAGCGAGAAAAATCGTTATTCAAACCATCCAAAGAATCGGAACTGAGCAGGCTATTGAAAATTCAGTATCCGTTTTCAACATCGAGTCTGATGAAGTAAAAGGTAGAATTATTGGTAGAGAAGGTAGAAATATCCGTGCTTTAGAAGCAATAACAGGAGTAGAAATCATCGTTGATGATACTCCGGAAGCAATCCTTCTTTCATGTTTTGATCCTGTAAGAAGAGAAATTGCAAGATTATCACTTCACAGATTGGTTACCGATGGTAGAATCCACCCGGCAAGAATTGAAGAAGTAGTTGAAAAAACAAGAAAACAGATCGAAGAGGAAATCATTGAAGTGGGTAAAAGAACCATCATTGATTTAGGAATCCATGGATTGCACCCTGAACTGATCAAAATCGTAGGTAGAATGAAATACCGTTCTTCTTACGGACAAAACTTACTACAGCACTCAAGAGAAGTAGCAAACATTGCTGCAACAATGGCTGCTGAATTAGGATTAAATGTAAAACTAGCAAAAAGAGCAGGTCTTTTACACGATATCGGTAAAGTTCCTGAGCAGGAATCAGAATTACCACACGCCCTGTTAGGTATGCAGTGGGCTGAGAAATACGGTGAAAACCCAGAAGTAGTAAATGCTATTGGAGCTCACCACGACGAGATTGAAATGAAGTCATTATTATCACCGATTATCCAGGTTGCCGATGCAATCTCAGGAGCAAGACCGGGAGCAAGAAGACAGGTATTGGAATCTTATATCCAGAGATTGAAAGATCTTGAATCTGCAGCACTAAGCTTCGATGGAGTATCCAGTGCTTATGCGATCCAGGCTGGTAGAGAACTGAGAGTAATGGTAGAGAGCGGAAAAGTGAACGATGAAGTAGCTTCTCAACTGTCTTACGATATCTCTGAGAAAATTCAGAATGAACTGACTTATCCGGGACAGGTAAAAGTAACAGTAATCAGAGAAACGAGAGCTGTGAATATTGCCAGATAATAATCAGAAAAAGATATTTAATAAAAACCTTTCAAGAAATTGAAAGGTTTTTTATTTTTATCAAAACTTAAAAATGCAAGAACTGTCCATGTCTTCAAAACTGAAGTACATTTTTTCCATTCCCGTTATTATTTCCGCCTTAGGTTATTTTGTAGATATTTATGACCTCCTTTTATTTGGGATCGTTAGAATACCAAGTTTAAAAGCACTGGGACTTAATCCGGATGCTGACGGAACCTTTATTCTGAACTGTCAGATGGTGGGGCTTCTTATCGGTGGTGTTTTTTGGGGGATTTTCGGAGATAAAAAGGGGAGGCTTTCTGTGCTCTTCGGATCTATTTTAGTGTATTCCTTAGCTAATATTGCCTGCGGTTTTCTTCCTTATTTCCCAAAAGAACATTTATTGTATCAATATGCTGGTTTGAGGTTTATTGCAGGTATTGGCCTTGCCGGAGAGCTTGGAGCGGGAATTACGCTTGTTTCTGAAAGTCTGCCGAAGAGTTTAAGAGCAATCGGAACCTCGGTTGTCGCCGGTTTTGGATTAATGGGAGCTGTGGTGGCTCAGCTTACAGTAGAACTGGCCGGAGGTTGGAATATCTCTTATATTATCGGTGGAATCATGGGAATCATGTTATTGGTACTGAGAATAAGTGTATCAGAATCCGGAATTTATAAGAATATTGAACATAAAAATGTCTCAAAAGGTAACTTTCTATCCTTTTTTACCAATAAAGACAGGTTGACAAGATATTTAAAATGTATTGCTGTAGGATTGCCAACATGGTATTGCATAGGGATTCTGGCTGTTTTAGCTAATCAATTTGCCCCTGAATTCGGGATAAAGGAGATCAACCCCGGAAAAGCAATTATGTGGGCTTATGTGGGGATTTCTGTCGGTGACCTTTTGAGTGGTTTTATTTCTCATGCCTTAAAATCCCGAAAAATGGCCATTTTTTATATGCTGATCTTTACCCTGATTGGGGTAGCCATCATGTTGTTTGGTAATACCAATACAGAAACAAAATATTATCTGTTTTGTGTCTGGCTTGGCTTCGGAACAGGATATTGGGCTATGTTTGTGACGCTTGCAGCAGAACAGTTCGGAACCAATATCAGAAATACGGCAACCACAACTGTTCCCAATATGGTAAGAGGACTTGTGCCGGTTATGATATTTTCTTTTGATTCTCTTAAAGGACATTTTCCCGTTGTGGAAAGTGCAGCTATAGTTGGAGTGGTAGTATTTGGGCTTGCGTTTTATTCCTCACTTACCATTTCTGAAACCCATGACAAAGACCTTGAATTTACAGAATAATTTAAGTTGTTTAAAAAATAAGCATGTGATATGACTTATTTTGAACAGTATAATTACTTTTAAATCAATAAATTATTAATTTTATAATGATTTTTGTTGCGTGTAATTAATATTTGTTTAACTTTGGAAGGTAACTAAAACTATATTTGTTTAATCAAAACTAAACCACATGAACATTATGAAAAACGCTAAAAAGCTGAGAAAACAAGACTTGAAAAACATTACAGGAGGAGTAAGCGGAAAACCTGATTTGTCTCTTTGCGGATGCAGCTGCTCAGGCGCTGTAACAGGACCGGAATATTGCTCCATATATATGGGCTGTTTGCAGGTTTATACTTGCGGAGAGGTTTAAGAAATTATTTCAATACGAAATAAACATTTCCACATTTAATATGCAGAACCCTTTTGATATCAAAAGGGTTCTGCTCATTTTAATGGATGATATAAAGAAGACTGCCGACACTTATGGTAATCCAAAGGAGTACAGCGGTTAATAAAGGTTTTAATCCTATTGATTTCAGGGTTTGAAGAGAAAGGGTGGAACCAATGAAGAACAGGGTCAGATTCAGACCGGATTTTGCTAAAACAGTTATTGAAGTACTAAAACGGTCCATAAAAGGGAAATACGTATTCAGAAGAATAGCTGCAATGAAATAACCGATGAACCACGGGATCTTTATTTTTGAATCTTTACTTTTAAAAATGAACATCGTAATCAATGAAACCGGAATGATCCACAGGGCGCGGGCCAATTTAACAGTTGTTGCTATTTTCAAAGCCTCATCTCCATATTTGCTAGCAGCACCCACTACAGAACTTGTGTCATGAATTCCCACTGCACACCAAAGTCCAAACTGTTCCTGTGAAAGATTCAGCAGATGTCCTATGGCAGGATAGATAAACAGGGCAATAGAATTTAATGTAAAAACAATAGCCAATGCAAGGGAAATCTGTTTCGTGCTTGGTTTAATAATCGGAGATACTGCAGCAATAGCACTTCCTCCACAAATAGCTGTTCCTGCGGAAATAAGGTAAGATAAAGGTCTTTCTAATTTAAATATTTTCCCAAGGAAATATCCTAACACCATGACTGTAACAATACTTACAACCGTTAACATCAGTCCTGTTTTTCCGGCATGAAGCGCCTCATCCAGTTTCAATCCGAATCCCAGACCTACAATGGATATCTGCAAGAGTAAATGAATATAGTGATGAAGATGTTTCTCAAAAGGATTTCCGATAAAAACGGCCAGGGCAAAACCCAAAGCCAGGGCAATTGGTGATGATATAAGCGGAGTAAGGCATAAAACTGCCAATACAATAAAAAATACTTTCCGTGTCATTTCATTTTGGATGAAATCTTTCATAATGCGAACTTTTAAAATCTGCATCAAAATTCCGAAAAATAGTATTACGAAATAAATCGTATTTTGTTATATTGGATAACTAAAAGTTATATCTTTACTTGTTGCTTATTACTCTGCGAATCTGAGGAAAAGCTTAATCAGTTCAGATTGTTCTCCTTTAGGAAGGATAAAATGAAAATCTCTTTCAATACTGAAGTTTTTGATATCAATGACGGTCAGGACATTATTTTTCAGTTCATTCAGGATGGTGCTGATAGAGAGAAATGCCATACAATCCGAATGAAGAAGATAGTTTTTGATACTTTCACTGCTTCCCAGCTGCATAACGGTATTCAGTTCATAAATATTGATTTCTTTCTCTTTAAGTCTGTTTTGTATAAACTCAAGCGTTCCGGAGCCTTGTTCTCTGAAGATCAGATCCAGATGATAGAGATCTTTTAAGTTTAAAGTTTTATGAGCAAGAGGGTGATCTGACTTCGCTGCCAGAACAATTTCATCAGGTTTAAAAGTTTTATATTCAAAATAAGAAGACTGTGATTCCCCTTCAATAATTCCCAGATCAATTTTTTCTTCTTTTAAAAGGGTAGAAATAGCTTCCGTATTTCCGGTAAGAAGCTCAATCTTAATATCTTTATAATAGGTATTGAATTTCGCTAAAATTTCAGGTAAAATATACTGTGCAACGGTTGTACTGGCCCCAATAATCAGTTTTCCCTTATGTTGCTGATTGATCTGGCTGATCTCAAATTCCATGTCGCGGTAGATATTTCTAATCTTTTCTGCATGTTCATACAGTATTTTTCCGCTTTGAGTCAGCTGAATAGAAGTTCCTTTACGGTCAAACAGCTTGGCACCTATCTGAGTTTCAATTTCTTTAATGTGTTTGGTAACAGCGGGTTGTGAAATATGAAGCTCTTCTGAAGCCTTAGTGAAACTTAATCGGGAAGCCACCGTATGGAAAACTTTTAATCTGTAATCGAACATGGGGTAAAATTACGAATTATTGTTGGAAATGTTGAGGGCTGCAGGAATTGGGGTTTAAAGTAACTAGAAACAAAAACAACTGGAAACTAGCAACAAAAAGCAACTTATAAAAAATCCGAAACAGACTTGTCTTGCTGACTCTCAAATCTTCTGTTTTTCGCTTCTCCAATTTTTTGTCTGGTATAAATACTGTTGTGTCCCGAAAGTAGGTAAGATACCACACAGGCAATGGCTATGTAGACACCACATTCTGCCCCGAATAATTCGATTCCCATCAGCATACAGGCTAAAGGAGTATTGGTGGCTCCGGCAAATACCGCCACAAATCCCATTCCTGCCAGTAATCCGAACGGCAAAGGAATAAAAAGAGACAAGGCACTGCCTAAAGTAGCCCCAATGAAGAACAGCGGGGTAACTTCCCCTCCTTTGAATCCGGCTGAAAGGGTAACAATGGTAAAAACCATTTTTAATGCAAAATCATACAAAGGCAGCTGTTTCTCAAAAGATTCCACAATCACAGGAACTCCTAGTCCGATATATCGGGTGGTACCCATTGCAAAAACTGCCAGGGCAATAATAACTCCGCCTGCTACAGGACGAAGGGGAGGATATTTAATTTTTGATTTGAAAACAGAACCCATCCAGTGAATGATTTTACTGAAAGCAGCAGCACAGATACCAAAGGCTATTCCTGCCAGAATACTGTAGAGAATAGGCAAAAATTCTAGTTTAGGAATGATATCAATATGATAATGAGTATGTTTTATATTCCACAGGTTGGTTGCCCAGTCCGCCAGAATGGCTGAGGCAAAAGCAGGAAATATTGCATTATATCGTATTCTTCCGATCAGAAAAACCTCAAGTCCAAAAACAGCTCCAGCCAAAGGAGTCCCGAAAACAGAGCCAAATCCGGCAGCAATGGCCGCAATAATCAATATTTTTCTTTCATTTCTGTCAAGTTTAAAAGGTTTCGTAAGCTGATCCGCTATAGCACCAGCCATCTGAAGAGCTGTTCCTTCACGGCCTGCAGACCCTCCGAAGAAATGAGTTGCCATCGTTCCGAGATAAACAAAAGGAGCCATTTTGAACGGAATAATTCCTTTAGGCTCATGAATGGTATCAATCAGCAGATTGTTTCCTGCTTCCACATCTTTTCCGAAGTAATAATAGAGTAGTCCAATCAGAAATCCTGCTGCGGGAAGCAAAGCGATCAGCCAAAGATGACTTTCCCTGAAGTTTGTCGCCCATTCCAATGATTGAAGAAACCCTGCAGAAGCTGTTCCTACCAATGCTCCAATAATGATACTAATACATAACCATTTTAAAATATAAGGCAGAGCCGGAAATTTTCTGAAGAAAAAATGAGTGTGAAAAATTACTTTTTTACCAAGTGTTCTTTGACTTTTTGACATAATAATCCTGATTAGTTATTTGTTAATAATCTTTTAATCAGGCGTCATCAGCTTTTGTAAAGCGGTTGGGTAAGGAAGAACACCATTTCCTTTTGCTTATGCAAATATATAAATAAAGATAAAAGATAAAAGATAAAAGATAAAAGATAAAAGATAAAAGATAAAAGATAAAAGATAAAAGATAAAAGATAAAAGATAAAAGATATTGTCGCTAAACAACTTTTATGATTTTAATAATGTATGGCCTTATCAACCTCAAGCGGATTGTTGTACTTTCTTATCACTTCCTGCATATTTTTAGTCTGCGTGTTCAGCTCATCTACGGTGCGAATTTCTTTTCCGTTGATATTTATCTTCAGATCATTGTTAGCTTTGCTGAAATTATTTCTTTCAAAAGCAAAAGGATCATTATAAAACTCCATGACCAGTTTATGCTTCTGCTTTTCATTGATAGGAATCGCTTTATTGCCGAAATTGGATTCAAGAAAATTATCTGTAGGGTGCACTTCTGCAAGTTCCTGACTCTTGATAAGATGATAAATGAAATTTTTCTTTGTATCAGAAAGTTCAAAAATTAAACCCGGCAGCCCCCGGAATTTAAAAGGACCTTCGTTAAAAGGAATATCTTTACAGAACCAGGCCGTCCAGATTCTTCCGCCGAAGTGTGTAACAGCTTTTTGTAAGGTATAATTTTCTACTTTTTTGGTTTCATCAGAAACGGTCCAGTTTACTTTATCTGTGGTTTTAAAGGAATAATACCCGTTTTTGATATTGATGAAATTTTCATTCTCAAAAGAATTGATCTTTCTTTTCACTACCTGTCCGGACATATCGGTATGACTGCTATTCATACCGAATTTCTTATTTAAAGAATCGGTAGCCATAAGATTTCTTCCATAAAATTTCACCTCTTTTGGGGCAATATCCAAAATCATGTTCAGTTTTTCATAAGTGGCCTCCGTAGAATCCATCTTATATTGCAGTTCATAAATAAACCGATGGGTCTGAGATTGGACCAAAGCTACCATAAGCAATGCCATTAAGGTGAAAATATGTTTCATATAGTGTGGTTAGTTTTGTTAATAGTTGCTGGTAATCTAGTTTTTAACAACCTTAAACGCTAAACCTTAAGCTTTAAACCCTTGCACCCCGCACTTAGTCTCTACAAAAACGGCTTCATCTCATCCTCAATCTGTGTTCTCAGGTCCATTAGGCGTTTTGCATATATTTCCTGCTGCTTTTCCTCTTCGGTTGTTGGGATCCATTTGGGTACAGGAAGTTTTTTGCCATTTTCGTCTACAGCAACAAAAACAATGATACAATGTGTTTTTTTCTCAAAATTAGGCTGCTTCAGGTTTCTTGAAAAGACATTAATGGCGATATGCATGCTTGAAGTTCCGGTGTAAATCACCTGAGCGTCTACTTTTACCACTTCACCAATTTTGATGGGGTCATAAAAACGGATTCCGCCTACATATACGGTGACGGAATAATTACCACTCCAGGTTGTCGCACATGCATAACCGGCCTGGTCAATCCATTTCATAACACTTCCTCCATGTACATTTCCTCCGTAATTAACATCTGAAGGCTCCGAAATAAATTGAAAAGTAATAGGCTTGTTCTGCATCTTTATAAAATTTTAATAAAGTTATTTAATAATTTCCAAAGTTTTAGATTAAATCCTACTTTTGAAAGACGAAACGTTCAATGAAAGAGAATTTTAACAAATAACAGATTTAGAAACCATAATGAAGAAAGTATTTTATCTTAACACATGTGATACCTGCAGAAAAATTTTAGCCCAATTTGATCTTGCAGACTGGGAACTTCGCGAAATCAAAAAAGAGCCAATCACCAAAGAAGAACTGGCTGAAATGCATAAAAAAACAAAATCATACGAAGCATTGTTCAGTAAAAAATCTACTCAGATCAAATTAAGAGGTCTGGATGTAAAATCATTGACTGAAAAAGATTTTAAAGAATTGCTGTTAGATCATTATACCTTTTTGAAAAGACCTGTTTTTATTACAGACAAGGAAATCTTTGTAGGAAATGATAAAAAGAATGTTGAAGAATTGCAGAAATTCTTTGGGGTAAATTAACTCATAAGACTTTAAATAGCTAATCTGTCCTGCTCAGTATGATACTCTTCATTATTGAGCAGGACATTTTTTTATTTTAATTAAAATGTTTTTATTCCATAAGTATTTGATTATTATTTAGTTTTATGTTGAAATGTATATATTTGTCATTACCAAAATTTATAATATGAAAACAAACTTTTTAAAAACAAAGAGTCTTAACAGATCTGCTTTAAAAAAAATTGATGGTGGAGGTAATATTCTTCCGGTTAACTGTAATAGATTATGCGGGGGTGCAGGCGGAGTGATTTCCAATACACCTGGAGTAGGTGATGTCTGCTCTCCTGATAGAAAAATATGCTGTATCTGTCTTTAAACAAAAAAGAGGCTGTGAACACATCACAGCCTCTTCTCTTTTTACTATTTTTTCCAATTATACAAAAGGAGCTTTCACTACTTTTGCAGGAATGTTCTTATTTCTTACCTGAATAAAGATTTCAGATCCTAATTTGAAATGAGGCTTGTCTACATACGCAAGACCTAAACCTACTTTCTTCATCGGAGACTGTGTTCCGGAAGTTACTTTTCCAATTACATTTCCTTCAGCATCTACTACAGGATAATCATGTCTTGGAACCCCTTTGTCTGTAAGTTCGAAAGCAACTAATTTTCTTGTAACTCCTTCTTCTTTCTGTTGAGCGAAAGTATCTTTAGAAACGAAATCTTTATCAAACTTAGTGATCCATCCTAAACCAGCTTCAATAGGAGAAGTAGTATCATCAATGTCATTCCCGTAAAGACAGAATCCTTTTTCCAGTCTTAAAGTGTCTCTGGAAGCTAATCCACAAGGGATAATTCCTTCTTCTTTACCGGCATCCATTACGGCATCCCAAAGTTTTTCAGCACTTCCGTTATTGAAATAAATCTCAAAACCACCGCTTCCCGTGTATCCAGTGTTTGAAATAATCACATTATTTTCTCCAGCAACACTTCCTACTGTAAAATGGTAGTAAGGAATTTCTGAAAGATTTACTTCTGTAAGCTTTTGAAGGATTTCAGTAGCTTTAGGCCCCTGAACTGCCAATAATGACATCTCATCAGAAGCATTCGTCATTTTAGCCCCGAAAGTATTGTATTTTGAAATATGATTCCAGTCTTTGTCGATGTTAGAAGCATTTACAACCACGAAATATTTGTCATCTTCTATTTTGTAAACGATAAGGTCATCTACAATTCCTCCGTTTTCGTTCGGAAGACAAGAATACTGAGCTTTTCCATTTTCCAAAGCATCTACATTATTGGTCGTTACAAACTGTAAAAGATCTTTTGAACCCGGCCCTTCGATGAAAAACTGTCCCATGTGGGAAACATCAAATAATCCTGCTTTTTCTCTTACTGCAAAGTGCTCTTCTGTAACCCCTGAATATTGAACAGGCATTTCAAAACCTGCGAAAGGTACGATCTTAGCTCCCAAAGAAACATGTTTGTCGTACAAGGCTGTTTTCTTCATATTTAATTTTATTTCTTTATTTTAAAACTGTTAAAAGTCTCATTGAATTGGGTCATGTAGTTTCCGTTCCAGAATTTCTGGCCACAATTGATGGAAACTAAATATAAGTTTTTGTCTTTTTGAAAGACCTTGGTTATCCAGAACAGCTTCTCTTTTTCATCAAAGTGTTCATATAGATATTCTGTATATCCTTTCTGGCTCTTTTTGTCTTTTATTTTATTCTCTTGATCTTGTGACTGATACAGTGCCAGGATGAATTTTTTCACTTCTTCTTTCGGAAGTGCCAAATCGTGATATTCCGAAATGGTAATAGCTCCTATCTGGCTGGTAGGAAAAATATTGATGATCTCGCTGTCATTTGTAGATTTCCAGCCGTCAGGAACATTAATAGAGTAGTTGGGACTTTCAAATACTTTTGCTTTTTGGGCAAAAAACAGACTTCCCGTTAACATTGCAGAAAAAAACAATATTTTTTTCATCATTAAAAATGGTGTTTATATTCTTCGAGGATGATTTTGAACCACTCTGTAAAGTTTTCAGGATGTTCAGTGATTTCTTTATCCAGATTTTCAGGGGAAATGAATCTTACTTCCTCCACTTCTTCTTTATTCAGATTGAAATCGGCTTCATGGTTTCCCACAAATACATAATCCAGCTCGTGCTCCCAAAGGCCGCTGCCTACATCTGCTTTATAAATAAAATTGAATTTTTCTGAAAGTTTTGCCTCAATTCCGAGTTCTTCCTTGAGTCTGCGTATAGCTCCTTCCTTATAAGTTTCCCCATCTCTTGGGTGTGAGCATACAGCGTTGGTCCATTGATTGGGAGAATGGTATTTTCCTGAAGCCCTTTTCTGAAGAAGCATTTCTCCTTTACTGTTGAACAGAAATACAGAAAAAGCACGGTGTAACAGGCCATTGATGTGAGCCTGCTGTTTTTCCATCAGTCCTAAAACTTCATCTTCAGGATTTACTAAAACGACAAATTCTTCCATTCCTACAAATGTAAGAGTAATAAATGTATTTTGGAAATTTTTAGATAAACATCATACTTTTTGTAATAATCCTGAGAAAGTAGAGAATGCTTATAGACAAATCTACAAATTCACTTTTACCTTTTTTCGACTGTTCTTAAATATTACTCATAAAAAGAAATCTCAAAACGAAAAATTTTAACTATTTGCAATAAAATGGTTGATAAAATATTGATATTATTCTTTAAATAATAGTTTTTGTAGTATATTTTTAACATAAACTAAGTTTAACGTGCCTTATAATTGTAAAAACCCTAACTTTGTTACTTAATATTTAGTAATGGAATTAGAATACATTGAACACATTAGTCCTATTCTAAAGGATGACATAAAAAATTACTTAATAGATATCGACGGAACCATTACTGATGATGTTCCAAACGAAGAACCGGAAAGAATGGTTACCTGCGAACCTTATCCTGATGCATTGGAAACTGTCAACAGATGGTATGATGAAGGGCATCAGATCTGCTTTTTTACTTCAAGAACCGAAAATCTGAAACAAATCACCATAGACTGGCTGGATAAGCATGGTTTCAAATACCACAGTGTGCTTTGCGGAAAACCAAGAGGAGGAAACTATCACTGGATAGACAATCACCTGGTAAGAGCTACAAGATACAAAGGGAGATTTACGGATTTGGTAGAAAAGCAAGTGACCATTGAAGTATTCAAAGAAGACGGCGAATAAAAATATAATTCAAAGATTTAAAAATTAAATGTGAACACGGTTCCTTTAATTTTTAAATCTTTCATTTTTTAATATACTTGATATTTTATGAAAGTTTTAGCAAACGACGGCCTGGATCAATCTGGAATAGATGCATTGACAGAAAAAGGCTTTGAAGTAATCACTACAAAAGTTCCACAGGAGTTTTTGGTAGATTATATTAACGAGCACAAAATTCGTACTTTATTGGTAAGAAGTGCTACGCAGGTAAGAAAAGATATTATTGACGGATGCCCATCTATCGACATTATTGGCAGAGGCGGGGTAGGTATGGATAATATTGATGTAGACTATGCAAGAGAAAAAGGAATCCACGTGATCAACACTCCTTCAGCTTCGTCAGAATCGGTGGCTGAACTTGTTTTTGCTCATTTGTTTTCTGGAGCAAGATTTCTTCAGGATTCCAACAGAAAAATGCCTTTGGTAGGAGATACTGAATTTTCAGGTCTTAAAAAAGCATATGCTGCCGGTATCGAGTTGAGAGGAAAGACAATTGGTATTGTAGGTATGGGAAGAATAGGGCAGGAAGTAGCAAGAATTGCTTTAGGGCTTGGGATGAGAGTGGTTGCTGCTGATAATAATGTAGGAAAGGCCAGTATCAAAGTAAAGTTTTATAACAACCAGTTTATTAATGTGGATATAGAAACTGAGCCATTGCAGGAAGTCTTAAAACATTCAGACTTTATTACACTGCATGTTCCGGCTCAGAAAGAGGGCTATATGATTGGTGCGAAAGAGTTTGAAATGATGAAAGACGGTGTGGCTGTTGTCAACTGTTCCAGAGGAGGAGTTATTGATGAAGCAGCATTAATTCAGGCATTGGATTCCGGTAAAGTAAGATTTGCGGGATTAGATGTTTTCATTAATGAGCCGACTCCATCTAAGGAAATTCTTAATCACTCTAAAATCTCTCTTACCCCTCACACAGGAGCTTCTACTCTTGAGGCACAGGATAGAATAGGACTTTCCCTGGCTGAGCAGATTTCAAGTATTTTACAGATTCAATAATCCGGAAAGATATAGCAAAAGCACCTCCATGGAGGTGCTTTTATTTTTTATACTGTTATCAGGTTACTGATTATATATTTTTGCTTTTCAACAAATCTCTGATCTCTGTTAGTAGTTTTTGATCTTCTGTAGGTCCTGCAGGAGCCGGAGCCTCTTTTTTGTTGACTTTATTGGCTAATTTGATGATCCAGAAAAGAACCATAGCAATACAAAGGAAGCTGATTAAGGCTGAAAGGAAATTTCCATAAGCTACACCATTCCATGTAAGTTTTGCAATATTTTCTGCACCGGCTGCTTTCAATGCCGGATTCAGAATCAGAGGAGTGATTACATCTTCTACCAAAGACGAAACAATTTTACCAAATGCTGCACCAATGATCACACCGACAGCAAGATCGAGAACATTCCCCTTAAAGGCGAACTCTTTAAATTCTTTTACAAATCCCATAATTTATATTTTTTTAATTAGTATATAGACAAAAATATAATTAAAAAATGTAAAAAACACTACTTTTTATAGTTTTTTATTCCCAAAACATTGAGTTTTATGATGATTTTATAGAATTTGTTTTAATGAATATTTTAGCTTTATACAGATACCTTATCTCATTCATGAGGTCTCTTTATTTTTATTATTGAGGTGATATCATAATGAAAAATCTTTTGTAATTTGCTTAAAAGTTTCATTTACCTATGAAGATTTTCACCGCAGAACAGATACGCAGTTGGGATCAGTTTACGACTTCCCATGAACCGGTTTCATCTATCCAATTGATGGAAAGAGCTTCGATGGCTGCAGCCCATTGGATTTCGGAACATTGTAAAAATCATAAAAAGCTGGCCGTATTTTGTGGTAACGGAAACAATGGAGGAGATGGTTTAGCTGTGGCAAGAATACTGTACCTTAAAGGTTTTGACGTAGATGTATTTGTAGGTGATTCCAGAAAAAAGTTATCAGAGAATGGTTCAGTCAACCTCAAAAGACTTCGGGACCTTTCAGGTATTTCAGTCAAAAAAATTAACGTGAATGAACATTATCATTTTGATGATAAAACAATCATTATAGATGCTCTTTTTGGAACGGGATTATCCAGACCTTTGGAAGGTGAGTACAAAATGCTTGTTGAGCAGTTGAATACCCAAAAGAATATTAAAATATCCATTGATATTCCTTCAGGATTATCTGTCGATCATATATTTGACAATAATCCTTCCGTCCTGAAAGCGGATTATACACTTACTTTTCAATGCTGGAAACGGTCTTTTCTTCACCCTGAAACCGGAAAGTATACCGGAAAAGTGGAAGTGCTGAATATTGATTTAAGCAAAGACTATACAGATCAGACTGAAACAGACTATACTGTGATTGATGATCTGTTGATAGAATCGATATTCATACCAAGGCAGGAATTCTCTCACAAAGGCAGCTATGGAAAAGCGGTTATTATAGGAGGAAGTTATGGAAAAATAGGAGCTGCCGTTCTGGCTACACAATCGGCCTTAAAAACCGGAGCTGGTCTTACTTTTACTCTGGCACCGGAATGTGGATATGAAATACTGCAGACCTCATGCCCGGAAGCTATGTTTATAGCAGGAGGAAAGCAGTTTATAACAAACTTTGAGGCAGACAAAGACCTTACTTGTGGCATAGGACCCGGATTGGGGACTCATCCGGATACTGAGAAAAGTCTTCTGAGCTTTCTGAAAAACTATACCAGCCCACTGATTCTGGATGCGGATGCATTAAATATTATTTCTAAAACCCCGGGGAATTTAAAATTAATCCCAAAAAAATCAATCATTACGCCTCATCCCAAAGAGTTTGAAAGGCTTTTCGGAAGTACAGAAAATTCTTTTAAAAGGCTTGAGCTAGCCAGAGAAAAGGCAAAAATGTATGGTATTTATATCGTATTGAAAGATCATCATACCCAAATTATTACTCCGAAAGGAAATGTGTTTTACAATATAACCGGGAATGCAGGTCTTGCGAAAGGAGGAAGCGGGGATATTCTGACCGGAATTCTGACTTCACTTTTAGCACAGGGATATTCTGAAGAAGAAACCTGTATTCTAGGGGTGTGGCTTCATGGGAGATCGGCTGATCTTGCTTCGGAAAGGCATTCAAAAGAATCTATGCTTCCTACGGATGTTATTGGTGAATTCGGAAGTGTTTTTGAGGAGCTTAACAGGAAAGTTGCGAGAAGTTTGTAATAGATAAATGAACTGATGGCTTTTAAAATTATGCTTAAAAAGAAAAGGCAAATCTGTAGGAGTACAAATTTGCCTTTTTTATCTTAAAACTGTAGTTCTTTAAACTCCAGTAGTGTCCTTACCTTTTTCTATATATTCAGGTTTCTCATTTTCTTCCGGAGTGATCTTAAATTTCTTAGAAACGATCATGATAACAACTCCTGCAATCATAAACGGAATAGAAAGAACCTGACCTGTATTCAGACCTCCGATCTGGATGAATTCATCACCTTGCGGTTCTTTAAGGAACTCAACAGAGAATCTGATGGCCCAAAGAATAATAAAGAACAGTCCGAATAACCATCCCTGCTGATATTTTTTATCTGTTTTTCTGTAAAGTATCCATAATAAAATGAAAAGAAGAACATACCCTACAGCTTCAAATAGCTGGCTTGGATAACGAGGTACGGTAAGACCATATTCACTGCTTTGCTGCGGGAATAGTAATGCAAACGGAGAATTTGGATCAGCTGGTTTACCAACGATTTCAGAATTGAAAAAGTTCCCCATTCTTACAAATGCACCTCCTAAAGCAACTACAATACCCAATCTGTCATATACCCAAAACGGATTTTTTCTGATGATTTTAAATGAATAATACAGCGTCGTGAAGATCAAAGCGATAGTAGCCCCATGACTTGCCAGTCCTGAAAATCCAGTGAATTTAAAACCATTTTTTGTACTTATGGGTAAAAATACACTCCAGAAATCCTCTTTAAACAATTCCGGCTGATAGAAAATAACATGTCCTAATCTTGCCCCAAGGATGGTTCCAATTAATGTCCATGTGAAAAGAGGTTCAAGGTATCTTTGGTTAATATTGTCAATCTTAAAGATTCTGGTCATTAAAACATATCCGAAACCAAATGCAAATACAAACATCAAACTATAAAAGTGAAGGGTAAAAGATCCGATATGAATACCTTTTGAAGGATCCCATATTTTGAATGGAGTTTCAAGTTCTACTGTATCAGAAGCTGCAATAGGTTTTGCCGTTTTTACCGCATATTTAAATGTTGCAACATTTTCCTGGGTAGCAGCGGTATTGATCAGCTTAAAGTTTTTATCAAAAAACTGATAGTTGGAATCTTTGAATCTTACTAATGCTGAAGCCGCATAATTATAATAAGAAGGTTCAAGGCTGGATCCGTTGAGGATAACCACAACATTATTATTAATGGCTCTGTCCGGAAAAGCACTTAGGTCACCGATTTCTGTGGTGGAATAGATTTTTACAGGAACATTGCTTCCGTTGATATCTAAAGTTCCGTCAGATAAACCTCCAGGGTATTCCTGTGCAAAAAGAAACTGCGTTGTGAACGCAAACAGCACAAGATAAATTCTGAAAAAAATAGTATTCATTTTCTATTGATTTAATAGTTTGATTATTGACATTTATGTTTGGATGGAACGGGATCATAACCGCTGCCTCCCCACGGATGGCATCTCAAAATTCTTTTAAATCCCAGCCAGAATCCTTTAAAGATCCCATGAACCCGAAGAGACTCAATCATATAATGAGAACAGGTAGGTTCGTAGCGGCAATTTTTGGGAAGTAAGGGCGAGATGAACCATTGGTAAAATTTTATCAAAATTACCAGCGGAAATGTAATGATTTTATTGAATGTAAGTTTCAAAACAATGCAAAAATAGGGTAAAAAAATGAAAATTAGTTTAATTTTGTTATAAGTTTCGGAGATCGAAAATCCGGAACATTGATCTTAAAAAATAGAATTACTTTGAATCAAAATATTCCATTAGCTGAAAAATTAAGACCCAAAACCCTGAACGATGTATTGGGGCAGGAACACCTTACCGGCGATAAAGGAACGATCAGAAAAATGATTGAAAACAACACCCTGAATTCGCTGATTCTTTGGGGGCCTCCGGGAACTGGGAAGACGACACTCGCTGAAATTATTTCAGAACAATCAGGAAGGAAGTTCTATAAACTTTCTGCTGTTTCTTCAGGGGTGAAAGATGTTCGTGATGTTATTGATGATGCTAAAAAACAGAATTTGTTTTCCGGGAAATCACCCATTTTATTTATTGATGAGATTCATCGGTTCAATAAATCTCAACAGGATTCGCTGTTGCATGCCGTAGAAAAAGGATGGATTGTTCTGATAGGAGCTACTACGGAAAATCCAAGTTTTGAAGTGGTTTCAGCGTTGCTTTCAAGAAGCCAGGTTTATATTTTAAAAGCTTTGAGTTATGAAAAACTTGAAGAATTGATTGATATTGCCTCTGAAAGATTTAATAAAGATGAAGAAACTGATTTTAAAATCCTTGAGAAAGAAGCTTTCATTCAATACTCGGGTGGTGATGCCAGGAAGTTAATCAATTCTGTAGAATTGGTTTTGAATCAATATAAAAATTCAGGCACAACAGAAATCATCAACACAGATGTTCTTGAAGTTCTTCAAGAGACGATGGCGCTGTATGATAAAAACGGTGAACAGCATTATGATATTATTTCAGCCTTTATCAAGTCAATGCGTGGTGGTGATCCCAACGGAGCGGTTTATTGGCTGGCAAGGATGATTGCCGGAGGGGAAGATATAAAGTTTATTGCCCGTAGGATGCTTATTCTGGCTGCTGAGGATGTAGGGCTGGCTAATCCTAATGCACTGGTGATTGCTAATAATTGTTTTCAGGCGGTCAATGTGATCGGGAATCCTGAAGCAAGGATTATTCTTAGTGAAACAGCCATATATCTTGCAGTTTCTCCCAAAAGTAATTCTGCTTATATGGCCATTAATGATGCTTTGGCTTTGGTGAAACAAACCGGGAATCTGCCCGTACCTCTTCATTTGAGAAATGCTCCTACAAAACTGATGAAAGATCTGGATTATGGCAAAGAATATAAGTATGCTCATTCTTATGAAGGCAATTTTGTAGAACAGGACTTTCTCCCAGAGGAAATCAGGAATGTGAAATTGTATGAGCCCGGTAAAAACTCCACGGAGAAGAAGATTTATGAGGAGCTTAAGAAAAAATGGAACAATAAATATTAAAAATAAAAAAGGATGCTGAAAAACGGCATCCTTTTTATGAATATTAAATTATTCGGTAGTATAAATAAATAATGTTTTCTTACCGTTGTAATCTTTTGTTTCTGCTTTTTTCTTGATCTCAGGATAGATCATTGTGCTGGTGTCTGTAAATTCATAGCCTTCAATAAATACAGGGTTGTCTGCCGGAATATTATATTGAGTATTCATATTAGATAAAGCCATTCTATCTAATATATTTTCTCCGTTCTTGAACTTGTATTCAGTCACCCCTTTTGTAAAAACAGAACTGTATTTTTTTAAACTTTGAGGAAGGCTTGCCGCAGTATTGTATACCTTGGAGACTTGTAATACGTTCTTTCTCGCATTGAACAATTCTACTGTTCCGATAGCATTGTCAGCAACTGCAAACTTCACGGCAGGATTTTTTTGCTGTGCAAATAAAGTAGCTGAAGATAGTATTAAAAAAGAATAGAGTATTTTTTTCATAATCAGAATATGTAACTGTTAAAAACGTGATAAATATAGTTATTTTTTATAAAATGTGAATGAAATCTTAGATTGTTTTACATTTTATTTAGAATAAAAACTTTTATCTTGATTATTAATCTGTAGTTTCCTCACTTTTATCTTTTTTATCTACCATATTTCTGATGATATTTTTCAGTCGTTGAAAAGCGAAAGAACTTAATAATAAGATAATTCCGAGAGCAATAAAGGCGCTTATTCTTGAAATATTATCCATTTGCCATACATCATAACCGTAAAGTTTTAAAACCATGAGCCCTATCAATGCAAAACCAACCTTGTTGTATTCCTGAATATCTTTTTTTAAGCCCATATAAATAAAGATGCTGGCAAGAATGGTCCATATAATAGGTAGGTAAAGCATGTTGAAGTGTGCGCTGGCTTCGTAAGAATGCGTAAGATTGTTAGAAACCATTAAAACATAAGAATGATGCAGCTCACAGCTTACGCAGATAATAAGTGCCAAAGACAAGATCCAATAGGAAATCCTGGCTTTATGAAATTCTGAGAATGGAATGATTCTGAAGCATACATATAGGAAAGGAATCCACTGAAGCAGGTGCAGTAAATAAAAGCTTAGATGTAGTTTTTTTGTTAAAATTGCTGTGACAATTGGCAGTGTAGAAACTGATGCATTAAGAGTGATCAGAAAGAAAAAAAGATACATCAGAACGGTTTGGATATCACTTCTGATATTCAAAGGTTTCCTGAAAAGTAATAATATGAAAATATAATAAATACTGAATAGCAGTCCTATGCTGATAATTGCTGACCAAGGCATTTCTGAAACATGGTAGGTGATTTCAAGAAGAAAACTGATATAAATGACTCCATAGCTGACCATAGTAACGAGATCTTCAAAAAGGGTATTGCCTTTCTCATCTGATTCTTTTCCTGTATTCCTTAATAAATATAAATTGATGATGATGGAAATGATGGTAAACGAACTGGTAATAAACGGAGGATTGAATATGATATTAAAATTTGTTGTCCCCAAATATTCTGTCCAGGTTACAATCTGAGCGATCATGACCAATGGAAAAAGGATGTAAAAGAATATCTTGAAAATTTTATGACCTGTTTTTTTCCAGATGAAAAGCAGCAGGGTGGTTTCTATTGCCCAGATACTGGTGATAAGGTGGGTTTTAAACTGAATAGCTATAGCGATAGTGATAAGGCTGGTAACGAGTCCTGCAAATACAGAATAAGCAACTCCGAAGTTTTTTCGTCCATATTCTCTGAAGAGGAGGATAGAATTGATTGCCGCAAAGACAAGCGGAAAAATAATGGGAGGTTCATATGCTAAAGTATCAAAAATGTAGAGCAGCCCCAGAACACTTGAAAAATTAGCGAAAGCAAGTATTAAAATATCAGAAGTTGAAAGTATATTTTTTTTGATGTAATCATGCAGGGCAAAAAGATAGAAAATTGTATAGCTGATCATGTAAAAAGTAATGCTTAAAAACTCTGGGCTTTCATTTGTCCAAGAAAAAAGATAAGCGGTCGTGAAAATATAGGCAGTCCATCCCACACTTTTCCAGCGTTGAAGAAAAGAGACTACCAGCATTCCAATATTCAAAAGAGTAAGGTAAATAAAAAGAAAAGGGTAGTTACTTTGTCCGGTACTGATCATCAAAGGAGCACTGAAACCTCCTATTAATGAGAAAATAATTAAGACTTCACTTTTATAATAATAGGATAAGATAATAGATGCCGCTGTTATAAGTGCGGTAATAACAAAAGCTGTATTCTGTGTAAAAAGATGATATTCCCGGAAAGCAATGGTAGCAGTGAAATATAACACAGCAATTCCGCCTCCGGTTATAATAGAAGCAAATACGGTATAGTTTTTTCTGAGAAAATGTCCTATAATGATAATTCCTGCTCCCGTACAAAAGCCAATACCAGCTCTTGCAGTTTCTCCGATCCAGTTTTTATCAATAGCATATTTTACAAAGTAACCGATTCCGAGAACAAGGGTAAAAATACCAATGATGGTGAGTGCATTTTGTTTTAAAAAATCAAAAACGGGAGTCAGCCAGTCTTTTTGAACGGGTATTGGGATTTCTTCATTTTCTTCCCTGTTTTTTATTTCTTCAGGATAAATTTGATGAGGTTGTACTTGCTGTGGAATAATAGTTTCTTCTACTGAAGCTTTCTTATGAATTACTTCAGATTGAACCGGGGCCTTATTGATTTTATAATTAAGGTCAGTGATTTCCTTTTCAAGTCTTCTGATTTTAGTATTCAGATTGTTGAAAATGATGAAGATTACTATAAGGATAATGGCAGCAACAAGTTCATTCATTTCATTAGTTTTATCAAATATAAGAAATGTTTGAAAAGCGATTTAAAAAATTAACCCATCACAGTATAAGTGATGGGTTAAATGGTATAGATAACTAACAATATGTTTTACTAGTTGGATACTTTGTAAATGTAGAATGATGCAATACTGGATCCTAGAAGACCTGCATTAATAACACCAGAATCTACAAGTCCAAAAGAGACTTTATCTCCTGCCTGGAATGAATATAAAGAGTTAATGCTGGAATCAGAAAGCGTTAGGTTGATTGCTAGCGCAAGGTTAATACCACTGAAAGGACGAGTGTCTATTATCGTTGACACTGCTGCTCTGGTTCTTGCGATTCCAATTCCCGGACCTCCTGACAATAATGATGCCTGTAGTCCTGATCCATATCTGAATGCAAATCCAACAGCATATACTCCTGTAGATGGGATGGTGTAAGAACCGTCAGTGTCTGTAAATAAAGCGGCACTACCTATGTTTCGATCAGCTGCCACAAAGTTAACTGGCTGGAATGCTGCAGGGAAAATTCCCACGCTCAGTAGGTTGATTCCTGTAGTTTTTTTTGCTGCATATACAGAAGTGTTGGTTCCTGATGCGGCAATTAATAGTGCAGGATCTACAGTGTAAACCTGAGTGCTCCCCTGGTTAATTGCTAAAACCTGATAGCCAGGTAATGCTGTAGCTGCGGGTGTATCTCTAACTTTAAGTGTTCCATTAACATCTAGAGTTGCAGATGGAGTAGCTGTATTGATACCAACTTGCGAAAATAAAGGTAGAGTTGCGCATGCTAACATTAAGCTGTAAAGTTTGGTTTTCATGATCAAGATTTTTAATTAGTTGCTTAGCAAATATACAATAAAAATTATACCCTTCATTGTGAAATTTATAATTTTAATATTAATATGATGTAATATATTTAAACATATGTTTATATTTTGGGTAAAATTATCCCATAATTTAATTACGAGTTATTATATTTGACTTCTGATTAATTGATTGTTTATAAGGTGTTTAGAGAAAATTATTTATCTCCATTGTGTGGGTTATTTATTTGATAAAGGTATGTTATCGGGCACCGGATATTTTTTTATAAAAATTGTTTTTTTTCCTGTTTTTAGTAGGTTTAAAAGCAAAAACACTGCTCAGATGGCAGTGTTTTTAATGTATTTATTAACTTATTTTAGCTTTCTAAGAGGAATTCTTTATAGTTTCCAAGAAAATCTACATCAGCATTGATAGATTCAAGCTCTTTCAGGGCGTTTCCATGTAAGACTTCTTCCCAGGGTCCTTCTACATTAATAAAGAAGAAATAATTTCCCAGTCCGGTCTTTAATGTTCTGGATTCAATTTTGCTGAGGTTCATCTTTCGCCATGCAAAAACAGATAAAACCTGATGTAACCCACCGGGATGATCTTCCGGAAGCGTGATCAGCATTCCTGCTTTTTCTCCTAAAGTTTCCAGATTGTTATTTTGGTAGATGCACTGTTGTTTAGAGATAATAATAAAGCGGGTATGGTTTTGTTCGAAATCCTGAATATTACGATTGATGATCTTCAGTCCATACAAATTGGCGGCATACTGATTGGCAACAGCAGCAATAGCAGGATCCTTATTCTCTGAAACAAATTTTGCAGCCGCGGCTGTAGAAGAAAAATCCTGTTTTGGAATTTCCTTATAATGAGTATCCAGAAAATGGAAGCTCTGTGCCAGAGCTTGAGGGTGGGAATATATTCTTTCAATATTCTCAACAGAATTTTCCGGATGAATCATCAGGTGGTGCGCAATAGGCATCACTGCTTCTGCTTCAATCTTAATAGACGGGGTCTTATATAAATAGTCCAGCGTCATAGAAACTGTTCCCTCAATAGAGTTCTCCAAAGGTACAACTGCCTTTACTGCTTCTCCGTTTTCAACAGCATTAAAACAATCCAGAATACTGGCTTGTGGTAATAAGTCTTCGTCAGGGAAAAGCTGCGCTGCGGCAAGCTGGGTAAAACTGGCATGAGGTCCCAAAAATGCAATCTTCATAATATAATATATAAGGGATGATTAAAATAAAGGTACAAAGGTGCGAATTAATTCATAAATAGAGTTCAATTTTCGGGGTATAAAGTTGCGGGTTACGTGATGCGAGTTATGTGATGCAGGATGCTGGTTACATAAACCTTGGGTCTTTAGCTTTAAAACGCCTAATCCCTACAACCTGCTACCTAACTCCTGCCACCTGATTACTCATTCCAATTCTTCTCAATCATTTCCATTAGAAAATCAGGGCACTTGATGATCTTGTTGGTTTTTGCATCCAAAAAGAATAGAGTAGTGGAAGCTTCTGTTATTTTAACATGCTCTTCATTGTAGATTTCATATTCAAATTCGATCCTTACTCCCGGAATTTTTTTAACATAAGTATGAATTTCTAATTTTTGATCATACAACGCTGGTCGGATATATTTAATTTTATAGTCCGAAACAGGAAGCCAAATTCCTTGGTTTTCAATTTCATCGTATGAAATTCCTATGCTTCTGAAGAGCTCAACTCTCCCTACTTCGAAGTACGTTGCATAGTTGCCATAGTATACATATTTCATTGGGTCTGTTTCCGCGTAACGTACTCTTATTGAGTGTGTTGTGTGTATCGTTTTAGGTGTTAAATTATACATACAAATATATTTTTAAATAATCAATACCTGCAATATTTTTTTTTGAAAAGAAAAAATTGGACCTTTGTCTTCCTTCTAAACACAGTACAAACAAAGAATAATCGGGGCATAAAAAATGGATGACAATTTAATGATGATATGGCAGAAATGCCTTCAGTTTATGCGTGATAACCTGAACGCAGCTGAAGACAATTCTGACCTGAAAAAACTTGAAAAATCTTTCGATATGTTATTCGATAAGGTTCAGCCGCTTTCATTAGTAGCAAACAACCTTACGCTTATCGTACCGAGCGATTTTTACAAGGAATATATAGAGGATAATTACCTGTCCTTACTTTCTGCTGCCCTGAAGAAAAATATTGGAAAAGGAGTGAAATTATGGTATTCTGTGATGGAAAACAGACCAAAAGGTGAAGAAAAACCGGTTACCATGAACATCAAGGGACAAAGTGTTCCTACTCCAAAAACACAGGAAACAATGCCGCAGGGATTCTCTGCTAATATTGTAAACCCTTTTGTAGTACCTGGAATAAGAAAAGTAAATATAGATTCAAACCTTAAGCCTGACTATTCTTTTGATAGTTATGTAGAAGGAGAAAGCAATAAATTTGCAGCGACTGTAGCCAGATCCATTGCAAAAAGACCTGGCGCAACTGCCTTCAACCCGTTATTCTTATATGGAGGTTACGGAGTTGGAAAAACCCACTTAGGACAAGCGGTAGGGCTTGAAGTAAAAAACCAGTTCCCTGATAAAGTAGTCCTTTATCTGTCTTCTGAAAAGTTTATCCAGCAGTTTATCTCTGCTGCCAAAGCACACAAACAGACTGAATTTGCGAATTTCTACCAAATGGTGGACGTACTGATTATTGATGATATTCAGTTCTTATCCGGAAAATCAGCTACACAGGATAGTTTCTTCCATATTTTTGATCACCTGCATCAAAACGGAAAACAGATCATCCTTACTTCAGATAAAGCGCCTGCTGATATTATGGATATTCAGGACAGAATTGTTTCCCGTTTCAAATGGGGACTTTCTGCAGAAATCAAATCTCCAGATCTATCTACAAGAAGACAAATCATTGAAGATAAACTAAGCAGAGACGGAATTGTTCTTCCAGGAGATATGCTTGACTTCCTTGCTGTGGAAACGAAAACCAACGTAAGAGAACTTATCGGAGTGATCAACTCTGTGATCGCTTACTCTACAGTATATAAGAGAGACCTGAGTCTTGAACTGTTAAAAGAGACCATCAACAGAATTGCAGCTAACCAGAAAAAAATCATCAATATTCCTTACATCCAGGAAGTGGTATGTGATTATTTCGGAATCAAAAAAGAACAGTTACTTTCAAAAACAAGAAAAAGAGAAATTGCTTTACCAAGACAGCTTGCCATGTATTTTTCTAAAGAATTAACCAATTCTACATTTAGTAAAATCGGTGAGGAAATGGGAGGTAAAGATCACTCTACAGTAATGTATGCTTGTGATACCATCAAAGACGTATCGAAAATTGATAAAGAAATCAAAAAGTACGTAAAAGACCTTACAGAAAGAATCAAACAATAATATTGTTGACCAGAAATAAATTGAAATGAAGGATAGTTTTATTCTTCATTTTTTATTTAGTTTTGTTGAGACAAAAGACTCTTTTTAAATAGATAGAATATGAAAATATTAATGGTTTGTCTGGGAAATATTTGCAGAAGTCCTCTGGCAGAAGGAATTATGAAAACAAAAGTGCCGGAAACTTTTGTGGTAGACTCAGCCGGAACTATTTCAATGCATGAAGGAGAACATCCCGACAAAAGAGCCATTAAAACTGCCGCGAATCATAATATTGATATCTCAAAGCAGAAATCAAGACCCATTACCAGAAAAGATTTTGAAACCTTTGATAAGATCTACTGCATGGATATTGATGTATTTGAAGATGTGGTTTCCAAAACAAGAAATGAAGAAGAACGACAGAAAGTATCATTGTTTTTGGAAGTATTGGGAGATCATGAAAATGCTGAGGTTCCGGATCCTTATTGGGGTGATATGAGTGATTTTGAAAAGGTCTTTCAGCTTTTGGATAGAGGATGTGACGCTATTAAGAACCAAATACTCCAATCATAATCATGAAAAAACTGCTGTTACTGCTCCTGGTAAGCTTTAATTTCTCTTTTGCCCAAACCAAAGATGAAAAGGAGATCCGTAAAGTAATGGATGACTTTATGGAATGTATTAAAACCAGAGATGAAGCCAAATACCTCTCTTTATTTCAGGAACCTGTACTTTGGACAGGAATTTACAAAGACAGAACGCAGGCCAGACGCCTTGAGAAAAATCCTAAGGCAGACTACTATTTTTCAGATGACTATAAAGCTTTTATCAAAAGTTTTAAAGATGATAAATCTGAAGAGAAATTTGACAATATTAAGATCGTGGAAGATGGAGCAATAGCTTCTGCTAATTTCGATTACAGCTTTTGGTATGACGGTAAAATGGAAAACTGGGGAAAGGAAATCTGGACATTGATGAAGATCAACGGAACCTGGAAGATTACTTCCGTTACCTTTTCTATGGATCTTACAAAATACTTTACGCAACCCTCATTGAACGAAAGAACTAAAAAATAATACAATGCTTTTTTTACTCCCTGCTTACTTATCAGAAAACACTTCTATTACCCATTTTTCGCCTGTTTTGAAGGATTATATCATGCAGACAGACTATTTCTTTGTGGAAAATGAAAAAACAGCGAGAAAGGTTGTTAAATTTTTTGCTCCTGAAAAGAAGCAGGCTGATCTGAAGTTATTCTTATTAGACAAATACACGGAAAATGCAGACATCAAAGAAGCTCAAGAACTGATGCTGAAAGGGCAGGACTTCGGATTGTTGTCAGAAGCAGGATTACCCTGTATTGCTGACCCTGGAAACCTGATTGTTAAATGGTGTCATGAAAAAAATATCAGAGTAATTCCTATTTCAGGGCCTTCATCCATTATTCTTGCTTTGATTTCCAGTGGATTCAACGGACAGGAATTCACCTTCAACGGCTATCTTCCGATTGATAAAGGAGAGAAAAAGAAACACATTATGAATCTTGAAGGGCTGGTTCAGAAAACCGGATATTCACAGATTTTCATGGAAACACCATACAGAAACAATCAGCTTTTTGAAGATCTGTGTAAGTTTTTATCACCCAATACCAAGCTGTGTATTGCTGCTAATATCAACGACCCCGAGCATGAATTCATCAAAACAAAATCTATAAAAGACTGGCAGAAACAGAAGCCGGAACTTCATAAAATTCCTGCGGTATTTGTACTTGGGAAATAAACTTTACTCCTATAGCTTTACAATATAAGCATAGGAGTTTTTTTGTTTGAAATCAGAAGAACGATCGGTAATTTTCCTCATGGAATTGATGATTTCTTTTAATCTTTTTTGCTCTTCAAGCTACTCGTTTTTGACTTTAAATTGATGATATTTCAACAATATGTGATAAATATCATTGGATTTGTTGTGGTTTTATTGTGTAAAATATTCTAAATTTATATTTAATTATAAGATGTTATTGGTTTTAAATTCGCAAATTAATTTATAATATTAATTAGTTTTTATTGTTTTATTTAATATTTATTATAAATTTTATAATTTAAACTGTTTTCGTAGATTTAAGCTAATATCTTTCGCTTTTCTTTAATGATAAGGAAAGTTATAATTTCAAAGTTCAGTTTTGTATAAAATTGATCAGACCAAATCAACACCAAAATATTAAAATATGATTACACGTAAAATTTTTTTTCCAGTATTGCTGATGTTGGCTATACTGGTGCCTTCTTTACTTCATGTATCTGCACATGGATATGTAATGAGTCCTGCCTCAAGAGGATATCAGGGAAGTCTGGATAAGGCTGCGATTGGCTATTCTGCAGCATTTGGAATTTATGGATCTATCATTCATGAACCCGGCTCTCTGGAAGCCCCAAAAGGTTTTCCTGCTCTGGGTCCAGCAGATGGAAAGATCGCTTCTGCTAATGGAAGTATAGGCGGAGATACTACATTGGATATCCAAACCGCTGACCGATGGAAGAAAACCAATATTTCCACTGGGGTAAATGCTTTCATCTGGAAATATCTGGCTTACCATGCAACTGCAAAATGGCATTACTACATGACCAAACAAGGCTGGAATCCCAATCAGCCTATTTCCCGTCAGGATCTGGAGCTCATTGGTACAGTGGCGCATAATGGAACACCTCCACAGGATAATGTGTCTCATCAGATAACAGTTCCTGCTAACCGTACGGGCTATCATATTATTTTAGCGGTCTGGGATGTAGCAGATACCACCAATGCATTTTATAATGTCATTGATGTCAATGTAACCTCAGGATCCGTATCTACACCACCAGCAACACCTACAGGCTTAACTCAGCTGGGAGTAACCAGTTCTTCTGCTAAAATAGGCTGGGCTCCACAGTCAGATGCTGTATCCTATACCGTTTTCCGTAATGGACAGAATATTCAACAGGTAAATACAGCGGTATTTGAAGATACCGGTTTAACAGCCACTACAACGTATACGTATGAAGTACAGGCGAAAGGCTCTTCAGGACTTGCTTCAGGCAAGAGTCTGCCACTCAATGTAAAGACAAACAGTGAAGGCACTCCTGAAAAACCCTCAGCCCCATCTAATCTTCACTCAATGAGCGTTACCGAAAACTCCGTTTCACTTATGTGGATGGCTTCTACGCACTCGCAGGGGATTAAAAATTACCAGGTCTTTGAAAATGGAGTCAAAGTAGGAGAGACCGTGCAAACAAGCTTTTTACAAACCGGCTTAACACAAGACACAGAGTATCGTTATACTGTAAGATCTGTTGCGATGAACGATCAGATCTCTGATATGAGTAATGAATTAAAAATCAGAACCAAGAAAATTACATCAGGAAATGGCCAAACATATTGTGGAACAGAACAATATATTGCTGCCAACGCATATCCTACAGCCGGAACGAAAGTTTTCTACTCATGTAAAATATGGAAAAATAAATGGTATGCGAATCCGGGGGAGCAGCCAGGTACAAATATGGTATGGGAAGAAATAAGTGCATGCACCGAAGGCCCTGGTTGTGAATCAAGTGGTCCGGTAACCTATTGTGGTGCACAGGAATATAGTTCGGTGAAAACTTATCGGCCGCAGGAACAAAAGTTTTCCATGTCTGTAAAATATGGGAAAACAAATGGTATGCAAATCCGGGAGATACACCGGGAAGTAATTCTGTCTGGAAAGTTGTAAGTGATTGCAATGAAGGTCAGAATTGTAAAATATCCAGTCTTACTCAGAAAGAAAACGATCTTTCAGTGATCGTATCTGAACATCTGATGAATTTTGTACCGGAAAGCTACGTTGATAGAATAAGTAGAGTAGATATCATTACTCCTCATGGACTTCAGATCATGACTTTTATGAATCCTGGGAAAAGCAGCATGAATATCAGCCGCCTTCAATCCGGAATCTATTTTGTGAAAATCCTTAATAAGGATGGAAGTACCATTACTAAAACCATTAGAAAGTAAAAAAGTAGAAAAAATTAATAGTGCCGTCTTGTAATAAGGCGGCTTTTTCTTGTTAGAAAATTATAAAAATATTTAACAGCTCTTAACAAGGCTATTGCATTATTCTTGTTTTTAAAGACTATGCTGGAAACAGTATAAATTGTTGATAATGCAGTGAAAACCCGGGCATCGAAGATGCCCGGGTTTTTAGATATTAATTTTTATTTTTTTTTGCCAGATTTCCATTTCCTCCAAAAGAAAACAATAAACGGAATGATTAAAAAGAAGGGCCAAAGAGAAACTATTCCGAGCATAAAGCTTACAAAACTGTTCCAACCTTGCGTTACCGAATCTACAAACCTGCTTCCAAAACCTATTTTTGAGGTTGCCGAACTTCTTACTTTTTCTTTATATAAATTTAAACTTAAAGTGCTGTAATTCACACGGTCATCTATAAAACGAAGTCTGCCTTCTGCCACATCAATTTCATCTTCAAGCTCGCGGATTTTTTCCTGAATTTCAAGCATATCCTTAGTCGTGGCGGCACTTTTAAGCATGTCCCGATACTTTTCAAGATAGATTTTTTTATTGGCCAGTTTTATTGATACATCAGTATATTCTTCCGTGACATCATTGGATGAAATGTTTTTGGATAAAACAGAGCCTACTCCGTCTGAAAATGAACTGATAAGAGCATCAAAATTTTTATGAGGAACCCTGATGATCAGGTTAAGATTATCATCCATATCCGTATTTTGAAAATCCTCTTTCTGAATATAAGCTTTGTTTTTCTTTAAGATATCATTCACCTGGCGCTGAGCTTTTTTAATATCGCCCACCTGAATCTTCATGTCACCGTTTTTGATGATTTTTCTAGAAATAGTGTCGGTTTTCTTAGGTGTAGAAAGTTCTTTGTTGGATCTGTTTTCATCCGGAACAAGTTTTTCAGATAGAGAAGGAGGTGGAGGTACAGGGGAATATGATTTCTCTTCAGTAATAACTTCCATCAGATCTGCCTTCACTTCCTGTTTGGCCACTCCTGATTTATTACAATTAATAAGAATAAGTCCTGATAAAAGGAGAATAATGTTTTTCATGGGATAGTTTTTATGGATATAATCAAAAAGTGTGCTTAAAAGTGATCCTATTTCAGATTTATTTGAATTTTTAAATAAAATATTAAAACATAGGCAGGAAATCAGAAAATTAAATCGAATGATTTCAAAATAGGTCCGGAAAATTGTTGAAACAGTAAATTATTTCTATTTTTAATTCATGAAAAAAAGTCTTTTAGCATTTGTGTTTTCTCCATTTCTGATGTATGCCCAGGAAGTTCCGAAACTTACAGACGAGATGGCAATGAAGTTATCCGACAAACCACTTCACTGTATCAATCAGGAGTACCCGAATAAAACAGCGCATATCATCAATAATGCAGGCGAAGTTCCTTTAACTCCAAAAGATCTTCACCCTAGTTTTTATGGATGTTTCGACTGGCATAGCTCTGTTCATGGACATTGGATGCTCACAAGACTTTTGAAAACAAAACCGAATCTGTCTAATGCTAAAGAAATTGAAAAAATTCTGGACGAATCTTTTCAGAAGGATAAACTGAAAACGGAAGCAGATTATTTTACAAAATATCAGCTTACAGGAACTTTCGAGAGAACTTACGGATGGGCATGGATCTTAAAACTGGACGAAGAATTGACCAACTGGGATCATCCAAAAGCTAAAATATGGCATGAAAACCTGAAACCCTTAACCGATCAGATTCTGAAGTCCTGGAAAACGTACCTTCCAAAACAAACCTACCCAAACAGAACCGGAGTTCACCCCAATACTGCATTTGCCATGGCTTTTGCGATAGATTGGGCAAGGGCAAATAAAGACAAAGAATTTGAAAACCAGCTGATGGAAAAGGCTAAATACTTCTTCTTAAAAGAACAGAAAACACCTGCTTATCTTGAGCCTGATGGGTCAGATTTCTTTTCGCCAAGTCTTGAAATTGCTGATCTGATGCGCAGAGTTCTTCCTCAAAAAGAATTTGTACAATGGCTGAGTGCTTTCTACGAAAAAAGAAGTCTGGAAAATGTTGAAAAAATCCCTGTGGTAAGTGATCTTAGCGATTATCAGACCGTTCACCTTGTGGGATTATCATTTTCAAAAGCATGGTGTATGAAAGGTATTTCCAATGCTCTTCCTACCAATCATCCACTGAAAAAAGACTTCAGAAAAAAGGCAGATGTATTTCTTGCTAATGGGTTACCATTGCTTTTCCAAGGGAATTACGGAGGTGATCACTGGCTGGCAAGTTTTGCAGTATATGCTCTGGAAGATTAATATCTGATTCCCGTCTTTTTAAGAATAAAACCTAACAACCAGATCGGCCCTATCAGAAGAAACTGAAGATCTTTGAGAAAAGATGGCTTTTGTCCCTCTATTTTATGACCTATCAACTGGAAAATCCAGGTAATAACGAATACAGAAAGGTAAACGATCCATGATTGTTTACCAAAACTGATATTGGCCAAATAAATAAAATGTTCCATAATAAGCATAATGACCGTCATAACAATAGCGATTAAAAGAGAAAGTCTGATATAGAATAAAGTAATAAGAAAAATCACAATAAAGCTGATGATACTGATGCATCCGAAATAAGAAGCACAGAAATGAGGTGATGGAATCAGGGATGCAAAGCCCAGAATCGTCCAGAAAATTAAAGGCACACAAATCCAGTGAATAAACTTGTTGATAGCATTTCTGTGGCTTTTACTGTATTCTGCAAATAATAGATCAACCTTTCTCATACTGACAGGAAATTGGATTGATGCTAAAATAATAAAATTTTGTAATCACTGGCAAGATTGCTTACATTTGTCTTATGTCTGCCTTAGAAAAGTTCGGAGTTGATATTTTTACAGAACGTAATATTTTCGAGCGAATAGCTGTCGATAAGCCTTTCCGTCCTGATAATCCTGCTTTTATCTTTATTAAATCAGGAACCATAAAACTTCGCCAGCACTTCAGTGATCTGGAAGTTTCCGCCAATATGTTTATGGTAACGGATCCGCAAACCATCTATGAAGTGGTTTCTGTGACCGATGATTTTCAGTCCCGCATGGTTTCCTATAAAAGAGAATTTATTTCGGCTTTATCATTAAAATTTAACCGTTTGATTACCTATCGTTATTTCAGACAGCAGATGAATAAAGGCGTTCCTTTTCCTGAAGATGAAATGGAAGTGGTCTGGAAAAGTGTCAATTTCCTGAAGTATATTTTGGACTCTGAAACAGAAATGCTGTACAAGAAAGAAATGGTAGAACATCTTTTCTCTGTTTTCTGCTATCAGATGGCAGGAATCATTTCTAAGGAGGATAACAGTTCTATGAATCAGATGTCCAGACAGCAGGAGATTGTTTTTGTATTTCTTACCGATCTTGCAGAGCATCACCTTACTGAAAGAACTGTTGAGTTCTATGCCGAAAGGCAGTCGATTACAACCAGACATCTGTCTTCTGTGGTGAAGACGATTACAGGTAAATCTGCGAGTCAGATCATTGCCTTAATTGTCATCAATGAAGCAAAAGTACTCCTAAACTCTTCTAATAAACCAGTTTCAGAGATTTCTTCTATTCTTGGTTTTAGTGATCAATACGCATTTTCTCATTTTTTTAAGAAACATATGGAAGTAAGCCCTACACAGTATAGGCATCTGTTCGAAAGCTAAAATCTTACATTTGAACATCTTTTTCCAAAAATCAAACATTTGATTGATTTTGTTGTTGTCCTAACTTTGCATCTGTAAAACAAGGTAAAATGACAAAGAAAATAAAAACAGCGCTATCAGTTTTGATAGCTGCTTTTCCCGCGCTGTTTTTTTCACAACAGATCAAGCAGATGACCGCAGGTGAGGTGGCGGAACTCGCTGTTCAGAACCATCAGCAGCTCAAAGTGTCTGCACAGAATATTGACATTGCAAAGCAGAACACGAATGTTGTTAAACTTCAGAAACTGCCCACTATTACTGCTTCTACAAGCCAGTTCTATTTAGGGGATGCAGTAGCCATCGACAAAGATTTTTCAAATTCTACAAAAGTTCCGATGCCACATTACGGAAGTTCATATGCTGTTCAGGCTACACAACTGATCTTCAAAGGAGGATTGGTGAATAAGTCTGTTGAAATGGCAGGACTTCGTGAGCAGCTTTCTGAACTGGATTTAGAGAAAAATAAGCAGGATGTAAAGTTTTTGGTAATTTCCAATTATCTGGACGTCTATAAAACGGTAAACCAGCAAGAGGTATTTCAGAATAACAAAAAACTGGCGCAGGAACGTCTTAAAAATATCCAGAAGTTTTATCAGCAGGGAATGGTGACCAGAAACGAAGTGATTCGTGGAGAATTGGCCATCAAAAACCTGGATCAGGGAATTCTGACGCTTACCAACAATAAGAAAATCCTTAATTATAATTTGAATATTGCTTTAGGTTTATCCTCGGATACAGAAATTGTTCCTACAGAAAACTTAGAGAATAAGGAATCGGGGATAGGTATGGATTACTATACAGACCTTGCTCATGAGAAAAACCCATTGCTTAAATCTGCTCAAAAAAATATTGCTGTTGCAGATAAAAACATTGAGATCATAAAAACCGATAATGCGCCTACTGTAGCCGGATTTGGAGGCTATACCCTACAAAGACCGATTACGACAAGAAATCCTGTTTTGGATATGTATTCCGGAGGCTGGCAGACCGGAGTTTCTTTGAGTTATAATATCGATACGCTGTATAAAACGAAAGAAAAAGTAAAATTAGGTGAACTTCAAAAGAACCAGGCGAATGATGCAATGACTCTGGTACAGCAGAATGTAGATATGGGAGTGAATGCAGCCTATACAAAATATCAGGAAGCCATCCAGCAGGCCGATATTCTGAATGACTCCAAAAGACTGGCAGAAGAAAACTACAAAATTACGGAAGCCAAATATCTGAACCAGCTGGCTGTACAGGCTGAAATGATAGATGCCCAGAACCAGAAACTGCAATCAGAATTAGATTATGCCAATGCTGAAATCAATGTTTTGTATCAGTATTATAACCTTTTGAAATCTACAGGAACACTTTAATTTTTAAAACTGAAAATCAACAATGGAAAACAAGGAACAAACCACTCAAAATACAACACCAGCTCCTGCTGTACCAAGCGCAGAGAATAAAAAAAAGAAAAATAAAACCAATAAAATCAGAGCTATTATTTCCAATATCATTGTCTTCTTGGTCATTGGCTTTGGATTATTCTGGCTGGTACGCAATTATTTCCATATCGGAAGTAAAACGTATACAGAAGCCGCGCAGGTAGAAGAATTTATCAATCCTATTAATACAAGAGTTTCTGCTTATATCAAAGAAATTAAATTCATTGAACATCAGCATGTAAAAAAAGGAGATACGCTGGTTGTTCTGGATGACCGTGAAATTATTACTCAGTTGGGACAGGCTGAAGCTGCCTATCAGAATGCGATGGCACAAAGAACAGCAACAAGCTCTTCCGTGAATACCGTTTCCAACAATATCAGTGTGATGCAGTCTAATATTGCCGGAGCAAAAGCCAGACTATGGAATGCAGAACAGAACTTAAACAGATATAGAAATCTTTTATCTGCTGAAGCAGTTACAAGACAGCAGTACGATCAGGTAAAGACAGAATATGATGCTCAAAAGGCAGCTTATGATGCTTTAGTAAACCAAAAACAGTCTGCGAACCTTTCCACTACCGAAGTGAAAAGCAAATTAGGAATCAATGATGCTGAAATCAAAAGAACGAAATCAGCATTGGATATGGCTAAGATCAATCTATCATATACAGTGATTACTGCACCTTATGACGGAGTAATGGGAAGAAGAACTATTTCTGAAGGCCAGTTGATTCAGCCGGGCCAGCAAGTGGCAACTATCGTTCTGAATGGTCAGAAATGGGTGACAGCCAACTTTTTGGAAAACCAGATGCCCAATATTAAAATAGGTGAGAAAATATCCATGACAGCCGATGCTTTGGGAGGTAAAACATTTGAAGGAGTTGTAACTGCTGTTTCAGCCGCTACCGGATCAAGATATTCAAGTGTGCCGACAGATAATTCTACCGGAAACTTCATTAAAGTACAGCAGAGAATTCCTGTAAGAATAGAATTTACAGCTTCCAACACAAAAGAAGATCTGGATAAACTAAGTGCAGGAATGAACATGAATGTGAATATTAATAAAGACTAAAGATGTAAGATATCAGATTCCAGACATTATGCTGTGGAAAGTTAAAGTTAAAGTTAAAGTTGATGTTGAAAGTCTGGAATCTGATATCTGAAATCTATTACCTAAAAAATAATGTACAACAAAGGATTATATAGCGAATGGGTACCGAAACCCGTACAGCTGCTGCTGATTGTATTACTGCTTGCAGTGGTAATGCCTATCGGTGGAGTGTATACTGGGAATATCAGCTATCTTGCAGGAGGTACCGGCGCCATGACGGAATACTTCATGTGGGCTAATTATGCTACCACCATAGGAATGGGGGCTTGTATGCCCATTGTTCTCAGAATGAAAATGAGGTTCAAAGTAAGAGATAAGATGGTGGCTTTACTGATGATTCTCGCATTTCTGAACTTTGTGAATGCAACGACTCTACAACCAATGGTGTTTGTATTTACTTCTCTGCTTATCGGGTTTATGAAAATGATGATCACAATAGAACTGTTTCTTCCGCTGATGATGATGATCGGAAACCGGGGAATGTTTTACGGCCTGTTCTATACATTTGTTTTGATGATGAACCAGGTAGCAACTTATTATGCTGCTGAAGTAGCTGTTTCTTACAACTGGCAGCAGTTTTATATTCTGACATCTGTTTTATGTATGATACTGGCACTTATCCATTGGATTTTTATGCATAACAAATACTTTGCGCTAAAAGTACCATTACATTATATCGACTGGCTGAGTATTTTGCTTTTTATCTCTACTTTCATGTTTTCAGCTTATGTATTTTCTTTCGGGAAACAGCAGGATTGGCTCAATTCAAAGAATATCATTAATGCCAGTATTGCCGCTTTTACAAGTTTTGCACTGCTTACCATTCGTCAGTTGACATTGAAGAGACCTTACCTTTCATTTAAAATATTCGCAAAAAACAATGTTCAGCACGGTCTGTTTATGCTAACCTGGCTGGGAATGTTTTTAGGAACGGCATCTATTCAGAATACGTTTGCGGTAGGAGTGCTGGGATATGATTCGGTTACGAATGCCAGACTGAGTATGCTGATGATTCCCGGGATCATTCTGGCGGGGGTGATTGCCGTATTTTGGTTTAAAAAAGAGAAACCCTTAAGAATGTTCATCTTCTCAGGATTTGCTGCGATGATGGGATATTCGATTATCATGTACTTTTCCATGGTACTGGAATTCAATTATGACAACTGGTATTTGCCGATGTTTCTGAAAGGTTACGGAATGTGTGCATTATTTATCTCGGTGTGGTTTTATACTTTGGATAAACTTGAAATGGATGATATGCTGGCAGCGATTGGCCTTGTCCTGGTCTGGAGAACTTTTCTTGCAGTAGGTCTTTTTTCAGCAATTTTTTCATGGTTTCAATACCATTTTCAGGTGATTGCCATAGGAGATCTTGCTGTTTATATGGATGGGATGACGATTACTCCTCAGAATGTAGCTTCCAATATGAAAGCAATTCAGCTGAATGCCATTATTATAGCGGGTAAAAAACTGTTTGGATACATTATTTTGGTTGGTTTTGGCGTCCTAGTTTATGTTCTTACACATCATTTTGGAAGAGAACGTTTCCAGTATTTAAGATTTATCAGAGTACTTGGCGGGAAATCAGTCATCGCAAGAAGAAGACTTCGTGAAAGAAAAAAATTATTAGAAGAAATAAAAGATGCTGCAGGACCTGCAGTATAAAAGAAACCTTGTTTTTCACTAGTAAAATCCTGGTCCTTCATTGGGTCGGGATTTTACGTTTTTAAGAAGATGTCAAATTTCAAACTTTTTTGAAACATTAAGATTGTATTAAGGTGTTTAGAGTATTAAGATGTGCTTCGCTTTAAGCTTAAAAATCAGAATGATTTATCTAACTATACTTTATTCCTTAATCCTTCTTAATGGTTTTTATTTATATCCAGATTTAGAAAACTTTTCTGTAAAAAGATGTTTACCATCGTAAAATAAGGGAAAATCTCATAGTGCGTTATTTTTATTCTTTCTAAATAAGAATTATCTTTGTGAGATTATAAAACTTTGAAGTAGAAAGAATGAAAAAGCAGTATGCATTCATAGGTCTTTTGGTTTCGGGAGTGATGATTTCCCAGACAGCTAAAGATTCTATTGCCTCTAAGGGTATTGAAGATGTGGTGATTGTAGCCTCCAGAAAACCCACGAAAATTTCTGAAGTTCCGGGAACCGTTTGGGTCGTACAGAAAGAAAAGATCCAGGAACAGGCTAAAAGCGGAGTTCCCATCAAAGAAATGCTATCGATTCTGATTCCTTCTATGGATATTGGTCCACAGGGAAGAACCAACTACGGACAGAATATGAGAGGACGCTCTGCGTTGGTGATGATCGATGGAGTTTCTCTGAACAGCATCCGTTCTATCAGCCGTCAGTTGGATGCTATTGATCCTTTTAATATTGAAAGAATTGAAGTTCTTTCCGGAGCAAGCTCAATCTATGGGGGAAATGCTACCGGAGGAATTATTAATATTATTACAAAAATACCTTCCAAAAAAGGAATCAGTGGAGAAACAGAACTTGGAGTGCGTACAGGTTTTATGGGTAAAGACGACCATGATTTCCGTGCTGCTCAATCCATTGCTGCCAAAGGTGATAAATTCTTCGGAAGGCTAGGAGTTGCTTATCAGCAGAACGGAGGTGTGTATGGAGCAGATCAGAAACAGCTTTTTACAGATATTACACAAACCGACCTTCAGTATAACCAGTCGATTGACATTTTGGCTACAGGAGGATATCAGTTTAACAATAAACATAAGATCACAGCCTCTCTTCAGTATTATAATTCTAGATTTAATGGAGACAGAAGTTTATTTTTAGGTGAAAACTTAAGTGCGTTCACGACAAAAAATGCTTCATTGCTACAAATGAAAGATGGTTTCTCATCTGACAAAAATGTAGGAACAGAACGTTATATGGCTACGGTAGCTTATAATGCAAATGGAATTTTGGGCGGCCAGGACCTTTATATACAGCTGGCAACCCGTGGTGAAAAGTTAGGATTCTATCCGTTCCCTGGAAATGTTACGTTACAATCAGGGAGAATACCTTATATGTCTTCTTCACAACAGGATACTTATTATTCAGGAATTAAAGCTTTATTGTCAAAATCATGGAGAGGGCTGAATGTTACGTATGGAGCAGATCTTGATTTTGAAAAATTCGAGGGAACACAATCCGTTTATGATATTGCGAAGACAATGTCCAGCGGAGGTTTAGTCAATGAAACAAAATACAGTCTGGGAAGATATCCTACCAACCACTCACAGAGTTATGCAGGGTATGTGCAGGCAAAATATAATATTCTGCCCAAATTACAATTGAATGCAGGGATCCGTTATCAGCATATCAATGTAAAAATGGATGATTTCGTTGGTTCAGAACAACAAACACAGGTTGCAATGGGCTATGGAAGTTCGGCATCTGCAATTCCGGGCGGTGAAAGTTCTTATGACGTTACATTGGCTAATGTCGGGTTATTATACAAGTTTAATGAGCAGCATCAGGTTTGGGGAACTTTTTCTCAGGGAGCAAGTTTAGCCGATCCTGCCAAGTTTTACGGAATCGGGCAATATAAACTTGTGGGGACCAACTGGGATGTTGTATCCAGTATCAATGTAAAAGAACAGCCTCTGCAGGCGATCAAAACCAATCAGTTTGAACTAGGATACCGTGTAAACAGAGGTGGTTTGAGAGCTCAGATTGCCGGATTCCTGAGTACTTCTGATAAAACAGTTGCTGTAGATAAAAAGACTTTCCAGATTCTTGTGAATGATTTGAAATTAAGAAATATGGGAATAGAAGCTGAGGTTTCCTATTCCTTAAGCAATGGAGTTTATTTCGGAGCAAGCGGACTTTTGATCAAATCTGAAGTTGATAATAAAGGAGAATGGCAGAAACAGGAGATTTACAATGCTTCTCCATCAAAATTGGTGACTTACATCGGGTATAATATTAAAAACTGGTCATTCAGATTCCAGTCGTTACAGAATTTCAAACAGAAAGACGAACTTAATAATGTTGTTGAAGGCTACAATACTTCAGATCTGATGATGGGATACAGATTTCATTTTGGAAAATTCAATTTAGGAATCCAGAATTTGTTTAATACAGATTATCAGACGATATGGAGCAAACGTTCCCAGGTTTTATATTCTACTTACGGGCTTCCGGAATTGTTTAATTATAAAGGAAGAGGAAGAACATTCAATCTTTCTTACACTTTTGAATTTTAAAAATACGATTAAGGTAAAAGTGCCTTGATCTGAAAATATATTGTATTTCAAATCCGGTTTCTGAAATTGATCGGAAACCGGATTTTAATTTAAAAAAAATCAGTTATGGCTAAAATTTCAACAGGGCAGATTGTTGCCGAAGTAACCAGAAAAGAATACATTACTGACCATTTTATCAGAGTGTATTTATACTCACCGGAAGTTCAAGTATTCAAAAATACCATGGTGGGAGATAATAATAAGATTGCTGTTCCGCCAGCAGGTCTCAACGAGATCCATTTTCCCACGCTGGATGAAAACCATCAATGGGTTTATCCGCCTAAAGAGATAGCTCCAGCCATCAGAACCTACACCCACAGAGGAATTGATTTGGCGAAAAATGAATTAATCATCGATTTTGTAGATCATGGAGACGGAGGTCCTGCATCCAGATGGGTAAGAGAGGCTGAGGCAGGTTCCAAGCTGGGAGTGATGATGCGTTTGGAAGGAAAAGAACTATATCCTGCAGCAGATTGGTATCTGTTGGTAGGTGATGCTACAGCTATTCCGGTGATCAGTGCTATTCTGGAAACACTTCCTGAAACAGCAAAAGGCATATGTATCATCGAAGTTCATGGAAAGGAAGACGAACAACTGCTTGAAACCAAGGCTCAAATTGATTTTAAATGGCTACACAATGCACAACCTCAGATCAACAGTGAAATTCCAAATATTGTAAAAAGTATTGAGATTCCTGAGGTGAGTAAATTTGGTTACGTTGCCTGTGAATTTTCAAGTGTAAAAGAAATCCGTACCTATCTGAGAAAAGAGAAAAACTGGACCTCCCAGGAATTATACGCTTATTCTTACTGGAAAGCGGGTGTTGCAGAGAACGAATCGCAGGCAGACAGACATAAGGAGAAGGATTCAATGGAGTAGGAAGGGGATAGGTGGCAGGTTGCAGATAATAGGTAGAAGGAATTAGGGAGTAGAAGGTTTAAAGTTCAAAGCTTATGGTTGTAGGTAACCAGTAACAAAAATAACCTGTATTACACAACCCGGACCTCAAATCTCGCAACCCGTATCCAAAAATTTTGAACATTGAACCCCGAACCCGTATCTTTGCCTTATGAAAGATTTAATGGGCAGAGCGATCTGGGATTATTACCACAATGAAAATCCGGAGGATCTGCAGACTGAAACGTCAATCTCTGAACTGGATGAACTTCCAGTAGAATATTTATTCAGAGATTTTGAAGATATGAATGATATTGAACAGAAAGCACTGGAATTATCCGGAGGGAAAGTCCTGGATATCGGCGCTGGAGCGGGGTCTCATTCTTTATACCTTCAGAATGAAAGAAATCTTGAGGTAACAGCTTTGGATATTTCACCAAAATCTATTGAAGTCTGCCAGCTGAGAGGCATTAAAAATGCAGTTTGTGAAAATATGCTTGATTTTTCAGGAGAGACTTTTGATACGATTTTATTATTAATGAATGGTACCGGTGTTTTTGAAAGCCTGGCGAAAATAGATACCTATCTTCAGAAATTATATTCTTTAGTAAATAAAGGGGGACAGGTGCTGATAGACAGTACAGATATCCTTTATATGTTTGACCGTGATAAAGATGGCGGAGTGTATATTCCTGCAGGAGGATATTATGGAGAACTGGATTACGTAGTTCATTATAAAGGTGAATCTGAAGAACCGATTACCTGGCTGTATCTTGATTTCAATACGTTGAAAAATGCGGCCAAAAATAACGGTTTCGCAATAGAAAAAGTATTGAAGGACGAAGATTCTTACCTAGCAAAACTGACTAAGAAATAGTAACGACAAGTCATTGCGAGCTGAAAGCGAAGCAATCTCAACAAATAATACATTGTCATTCTGTGAACAGGATGGCAATTTTTGTTTTTTGTACCCCTTCCTAGCCCCGATAGAAACGGTTACCCCGCAGTATGCGGTTGGGATTCTTCGGCTTATGCTCGGGTTGGGAGTCAGGCGAGGAGTAAGAGTGGATAGCGGGAATAAGCTCCTTACCATTGTCTGAATAGATGGATGGCTCTTGCAAGCGGATAGTAAGAAAACCATTCTTGAAAATAAAAATACATCAGAACAGCGCTTGCAATACATAAAATCACGGGAAGAATATAGGACTTCTGGCGATAAGGCAACTTTTTTGGAGTAGCTACAACCCAAATAACCAGTAATCCAAGTGCTCCTATGGCTATAACACCTATTTCAGGGCTCAACCGTGATATTGAATTAGGATCAAAATCGGATAGCAGAACATATTTTTGCACCATAAAAAAAAGAAATCCATACATCAGTGCGAGGATTGCTGCAGGATACTTTTTTAATTGTATGAAATTCAGAAAAAGTAAAATTGATCCTGGAATGGTGCCGAAAAAAACACTGACTATAAGAATAGCAATTCTTGAATGGAGTTTGACGGCATTGGGATCTTCTGTAATATGGTCTTTCCATACTTCTACCTCTTCTGTACGTTTTGCTTCCTCTTCTTCTTTTTTATTCTGAATCAATTGCTGAACGGATATTTTTTCCACTTCACTGAAAACACGTCCTCTTTCTTCCAGAATTTCAAAAGCGATCTGAACGGCTTCCGGAACAAAGCGGTTGCCTTCTTTTAAATATCCCTCTAATTCGTGATTGGAAAGCTTTCTTAAAACGTTTTTATTGACCATAAGCTGTATATAAAAGAAAGGCTGTTTCTATTGAAACAGCCTGTTATCTTTATAATGATGTTAATTATCCGATCTCAATCCCGTTTTCAACATTGCTGTCGTCCGGTGTTACGAAAGATAATTTTCCGTCTGGTTTAGTTGTTAATAATAACATTCCCTGAGACTCAATTCCTCTGATTTTTCTTGGAGCAAGGTTCAGCAGGATCATTACCTGCTTCCCGATAACTTCTTCAGGAGTAAAGCTTTCTGCAATCCCGGAAACAACAGTTCTTACATCTACTCCTGTATCTACAGTAAGTTTTAATAATTTATCTGCTTTTTCTACTTTTTCAGCTTCTGTAATCGTTGCTGTTCTAAGGTCTATTTTAGTAAAGTCATCAAATGTGATCTCTTCTTTCATAGGGTTTGCGTTAGGGTTTGTTTTTTTATTGTTTTGTTTTGTGTTCTCCAGCTTTTGGATTTGAGCTTCAATGACATCATCTTCAATTTTTGAGAAAAGAAGAGATGATTCGTTTATTTTATGCCCTGTTTCAATTAAAACTGATTGACTTTCAATTGTATTCCAGTCTTTCTTTTCAACGTTGAACATGTTCAATAGCTTTTCAGAGCTGAAAGGCATGAAAGGTTCACATAACTGAGCTAAAGCTACAGCTATTTGTGCTCCCACAAATAAAGACTGAGCTGCTTTTTCAGGGTTGTCCTTAATGGTTTTCCAAGGTTCTTCAGTTTGAAGATATTGATTTCCAAAACGAGCAAGGTTCATCAATGCAGTTAATGAATTTCTGAACTCATAATTTTCAAGAAACCCAGAAATTTCTTTTGCTGATTTACTTATTTCCTGTAATTCCGGACTGTTGATATCTCCTTGTGGAATAACTCCATCATAATATTTATGAATAAGAACCGCGACTCTGTTGATGAAGTTTCCGAAGATACCTACCAATTCAGAATTATTCTTAGTCTGGAAATCCTTCCATGTAAAGTTGTTGTCTTTAGTTTCCGGAGCAGATGAAAGAAGAGCATATCTTAAAACATCCTGCTGTCCAGGGAAGTCTTCTACATACTCATGAGCCCATACCGCCCAGTTTCTTGAAGTCGAGATCTTATCGTTCTCAAGGTTCAGGAATTCAAAAGCAGGAACGTTTTTAGGCATAATATAATCTCCGTGAGCTTTCATCATGGCCGGGAAAATAATACAGTGGAATACAATATTATCCTTTCCGATAAAGTGTACCAGATCACTGCTTTCGCTCTGCCAGTAATCTTTCCAGTCTTTTCCATTCTTCTCAGCCCATTCTTTGGTGAAAGAGATATAACCAATCGGAGCATCAAACCATACATACAATACTTTTCCTTCTGCATTCGGAAGAGGAACAGGAACTCCCCAGTTTAGATCTCTGGTCATAGCACGAGGCTTAAGGCCGTCGTTTAACCATGATTTAACCTGTCCGTATACGTTAGGCTTCCAGTCGTCTTTATGGCCTTCAATGATCCACTCATTTAAGAAATCTTCGTATTCGTTTAATGGCAGATACCAGTTTTTTGTTTCTTTAAGGATAGGAACATTTCCGCTAAGCATTGATTTCGGATTGATCAGCTCAGAAGGAGAAAGGGTAGAACCACATTTCTCGCACTGGTCACCGTAAGCATTTTCGTTACCACAATTAGGACACGTTCCTACAATATAACGGTCAGCAAGGAATTCTCCTGCCTGCTCATCAAAATACTGCTCAGAAACTTCTTCCGTGAATTTTCCTTTTTCGTATAAAACCTTGAAGAAATCCTGGCTGGTTTCATAATGGTTTTTAGAAGTCGTTCTTGAATATTCATCAAATGAAATTCCCAGATCAGCAAAAGATTTTTTAATAATCCCGTGATATTTGTCAACGATATCCTGAGGAGTAACTCCTTCTTTTTTGGCTCTTATGGTGATAGGAATTCCGTGCTCATCTGAACCACAGATAAACGCTACATCTTTTCCTAATCTTCTCTGAAATCTTGCGTAAACATCCGCAGGAATATAAACACCTGCCAAATGTCCTATATGAACCGGCCCGTTTGCATAAGGCAAAGCTGCCGTAATCATCTTTCTGTTTGACATTTATAGTAAAGTTTTAACTGCAAAGATAAGGAATATCTGTTGAATACCGCTATTGGTGGTGTTATTATGATGGAGAAAGCCAATTTTCCAAGCTTAAATATGAATTTAAGTTAAACGGTTGTTTAACTAAATATTAATTTAATATAAATGTTATGCAATGCATAAGACGGTGCAAATTATTGAAATCTAAAAAACTAACTAAAATCGGTGTCGTAATATACATAATTTTAACTAAAATTATATTAAAATTACGATAATTCTAATTTTTTTTTAAATTGCGAGTCTGGCTACAAGCCGAATTAAGACTGAAAAAACGAAACTATAAAAAAATATGATTGTGAATAATTTTACAACAGTATTGAAAATTGCGCCTGCTTTTTTATTGGCCAGCACAATAATGCACGCGCAGACAAAAGACTCCGTTCCTCAGGAGAAGAAGATTGAGGAGGTTGTATTAATCGGGTATGGAAAACAGAAGAAAACAGACCTTACCGGTTCTATAACAGCTTTGACCACCGCAGATTTTAACAAAGGCGCTGTAACTACTGCTGAAGGGCTAATCAACGGTAGATCCTCGGGATTGGTAATTACTCAGTCTGGGACACCAGGAAATGAGGCAACAATAAGAATTCGAGGTGGCTCTTCTTTAAATGCAAGTAATGATCCATTATTAGTAGTAGATGGTTTACCTTTAGATGGAGTTTCTTTGTCAACAATTAACCCTAATGACATTGAATCATTTTCTATTTTGAAAGATGCAGCTTCTACTGCAATTTATGGTTCAAGAGGATCTAACGGGGTAATTTTAATTACTACGAAAAAAGGGAGTAAAAAACTGCGAGTATCTTTAAACACATTTACTACAGTTAATACCCTAGCAAAAAAAGTTAAAGTGTACTCAGGGGATGAATTCCGAGGGATTATTAATCAATTTGCTCCTGAAAAGGCTAATAAATTGGGGACGGCGAATACAGATTGGCAGAATGAAATATTTAGAACTTCTGTGACTTCTGATATCAATGCTTCAGTATCTGGTAGTTTATTTGGTAAAGTGCCTGCTCGTTTTTCTGTAGATAATATGGATAATTCAGGACTATTGATAACGTCCAGATACAGAAGAACAACGGCGAATATTTCATTAAGTCCAAGTTTTTTTGATGATCATTTAAAATTTAATATTACGGGTACATATTCTTATACGTTTCAGAATAAAGCTAATGAAGATGCTATAAAAAATGCTCTTTCATATGATCCTACAAAATCTGTGTATGATTCAAGTTCTCCCTTTGATGGTTATACGGAATGGACTAGATATGATAATGAAAATGGACAGCAGGTGTTGAAAGCATACGGCGTTTCAAACCCTGTGAGTATGCTTAGAAATAAGCATGATGTTCAGAATTTCAAAAGATTTTTTGGAAACATCAGTATGGATTATAAATTCCATTTCCTTCCTGAATTAAGACTAATTGTAAATGCAGGTCTAGATAGCAAAGAACTAGATGGACATGTGGTTACTAATAAAAACTCCAGAAACGGATATTATTCTGTGAAAAATGTTTTTGGTTTCTATGGAGAGGATTCTTATTCTGATGAAAGTATCTTAAACAAAAATGCGAATGTCCAGTTTAATTATACCAAAACCTTTGGTAAGTTTAATTTAGAGGCAATGGCAGGATATGAATATCAAAATTATCATAAAGTAAGTTCAGCATCAGGCAATACTTTGCTTTATACTCTGGACCCAACAAGTAATTTCTATAATCCAGATTCTAAACCTGATGTGAATCTACAGGCGTTCTTTGGAAGATTGAATTTAGGCTTTGCAAATAAATATTTACTTACTATTAATTATAGAAAGGACGGATCATCCAGATTCAGTAAAGATAACAGATGGGGTGATTTTGGAGGAGTTGCTGCTGCTTGGAAAATCTCAGAAGAGGATTTCTTAAAAGGAAATAATAACATTTCAGATTTGAAATTAAGAGCAAGTGTTGGGAAGACAGGTCAGCAAGATATTGGAATTTACAGATATGATTACTTCAAAACTTATAATGTTTCGTCAACGCTTTATTATCAGTTTGGAAACCAGTTTTATGAAATTGCAAAAGCAAATGGATATAATCAAAACTTAAAGTGGGAAGAAAGTTTAAAATATAACATTGGATTAGATTTTGGATTGCTAAATAACAGAATTAAAGGTACTTTGGATTTTTATCTTGCAGATACAAAAGACCTATTGTCAATTGTACCTGAGGGGCCTCTTGAAAACCTGAGAATTATTGGTCCAAAAAATATTGGTAAACTTCAGTCCAAAGGAATTGACCTTGGATTGGATATAAAGGCAATACAAAAAGAGAATTTTACATTGAACTTCAATTATAACCTTTCATATAATAAAATTAACATTCAGCAACTTGAAGTTAATGGAATTGACAGAGGAGGAGTTGGTTTAGGTGGATTTGTACAGACCTTTAGAGAGGGGTATTCTCCATATGCATTTTGGGTGTATCAACAAGTATATGATAAAAGCGGTATGCCTATAGAAGGAGCTTATGTAGACAGAAATGGTGATGGGATAATTACTTCTGCAGATAAATACAATTATAAAAAACCTCAGGCAGATGTTACAATGGGGCTAATGACCAATGCTACAATAGGAAAGAACTGGGATTTCTCAATGGCTTGGAGAGCAAGTATTGGAAACTATGTGTATGATCAGATCTCTGCAGATAGAGCACACTTGGGAAATATTAATAATACAGTAGATAATACAATTAATAATGCACCTGTAGACTTTAATTCAACACATTTTATATCAGCCAATAAAATGTCAGATTACTATCTTAAAAATGGAAGTTTCCTGAAGCTTGATAACGTTACGGTAGGATATACATTCAATAAATTCATTGGAGAGAATGCTTCGCTGAGAATGTATGTTGCAGCGCAGAATGTTTTGGTCATTACCAAATACAAAAACCTAGATCCTGAAATATTTAATAATGGAATCGATAATTCGATTTATCCAAGAGCAAGGATGTTTACTTTAGGTGTTAGTGCTAACTTTTAATCCGTTTTAACAATGAAATTTAATAAGATAAAAATATTCAAATTAAGAAATTTAGCTATTGCAGGTATTTTTCTTTTCAGTACATCATCATGTTTAAATGATCTTGATGTTAAAGTTAATGATGATGAATTATATACATCAGAGCAATTTTATGCTAATCCTGCTTCTTATAAGCAATTTTTAGCGAAAATATATGCTGGACTTGCAGTAACGGGTCAAAAAGCCGGAAATGGAGACTCGGACCTTGGTGCTGAAGATGATGGAGGTCCAAATGAGGGTTTTTCGCAGTATCTTAGAGGGTATTGGCAATTACAGGAATTAACTACTGATGAAGCTCTTATTGCTTGGGGAGAAAGTGATAATCCAACGATCAGAGATTTGAATTTTAATACATGGAATGCTGATAATATTTTTAATGAAGCTTTTTTTGCCAGGGTTTTCTTTCAGATAGGATTGGTTAATGAGTATTTAAGAGAAACAACCGATGAGAAACTTGCCTCAAGAGGAGTTGCAGAAGATTTAAAAACACAAATCAAAACTTTCAGAGCGGAAGCTAGATTTTTAAGAGCTTTATCTTTTTATCATGCTATCGATATTTATGGAAAAATGCCATTTATCACAGAAAATGATCCTCTAGGAACAAAGCCGGTAATGCAGTCCAGAGAATTTATGTTCAATTATGTAATTGGTGAGCTAAATGCCATTGAAGGAGAACTTCCTGCGCCAAGAATGAATGAATATGGAAGAGCTGATAAAGCAGCGATATGGATGCTAAAAGCAAAGCTATATCTTAATGCTAAAGTTTATACAGGAGCTGATAAAAGTACTGAAGCTCTTGCAGAAGTTGAAAAAGTAATTGGTTCAAGTTATAAAGTTGCACAAATTCCTTTTAACAATTTGTTTAAAGCAGATAATAATAGTAATGGAGCTCAGGAAGAAATTATTTTTCCGATAGCTTTTGACGGGGTCAGAACAAGAACTTACGGAGGTACTACATTTCTTGTTCATGCAAACTGCACCAATGAAGTCGGTGTAACTTTAGGAATTGATTTTGGATGGCAAGGTTATAGAGTAAGACAGGAGTTTATGGAATCTGTAGGGAATACGGATCCAAGGGTGATGAAAGTTGCTGGGAATAATGATCCTGCTTCTATTTCAGATTATTTGAAATTTGATCAGGGTGCAAAGCTTATTAAATTTTCTAATAAGACTTCAACTGGATCCAATGGAAGTGACGCAAATTTTGTAGATGCAGACTTTCCTTTATTTAGAATGGCAGATGCTTATTTAATGTATGCCGAACTTGCTGTAGTAAATGGGAAAGGAAGTATAGCTTCTGCTTTAAATTACATCAATGTACTAAGAACCAGAGCTGGAGCCCCTGTTGTAATGCAGTCTGCTTTAACTCCGGATTTTATATTGAATGAAAGAGGACGAGAGCTTTATTGGGAAGGTTACAGACGTCAGGATCTTATCCGTTTCGGAAAATTTGCTTCCGGATATACATGGCAGTGGAAAGGTGGAAGTATGAATGGATCAGATCTTACTAGCAATAAATTACTTTTCCCTATACCTAACAAGTATCTTAATTTAAACAGTAACCTTTCTCAGAATCCTGGATATTAATATAAAATAACAAACATGAAAAATTTCTTTAAAATATTTATAGCTCTGGTGATAGGGGTTTTTGTTATATCTTGTGAAAAAGATGAGGATCAGGCGGTTTTAGGAGAAGGTACTAACCCTTCTCTAGCAGCTGATGCGAAAGTATTGATACTGGATAAAGATCATGAAAATGATAAAGCCATAAAATTTGATTGGATAAACCCTAAATTTAATATTCAGGTTGCTTTTAATAATGCATTTGAAATTGCTAAAATAGGTACGAATTTTCAAAATGCAAAAAGCATTGATGTAGCTGCTAAAGATCAGACGATAACATATACAATTCGTGATTTTAACAAAATAATGTTAGATGCTGGAATTTTACCAGGTACAGCTAGCCAAATTGAAGTCAGATTGAGATCAAAAGTGGGAAATGTAACATTGTATTCTAATTCGGTTGCGATTACTGTAACGCCTTATTTGACAGAACTTCCATCTTTTTACCTTGTAGGAGATGCTTCAGCTGTAGGATGGGATGCTGCAACTTCACAGCTTCTGTATAAAAAGGATAACTATTCTACAATATATACTTATCTGGAGAATGGTAAATCATTTAGATTTTTAGGACAGCAGGATTGGAATCCTATAAATTATAGTTTAGATACTGCAGGAATGAATGCAAACTATAAGTATTTCAAAACCTGGTCAACCAATTTAGTGGCTGCACCAGCCGAAAATATTCAGTTCAGTGGCACAACAGGAATGTATAAAATAGTTATTGACGCAGATGCTACGCAAAAATCAATTACTGTTACACCATCACCTGTCAATAATTGGAATCCTGCAAATGTATATCTGGTAGGTACTATTAACGGATGGAATGCAGCTACATCTATTCCAATGACCAGTTTAGGAAATGGAAAATTTGAGTATACAATTGCTCTCCCTGCGGGTTCTCAATTTAAATTTCTTGGTCAACAGAGCTTTGGAGATTTAGACTGGGGAAATATAACAGATGATGGAAATACAGGATATCTGGGACCAAAAGGTAGCAATGGAAATATACAATTTGACGGTACAGGTGGAAATTATAAAATCACAGTAAATGTTAAATTAGGAGTATATACAATAAAACCTATATAATAGGTTCAATCTGATAATAAAACAAAGTGCTGTTTACAGCAGCACTTTATCTATTTTTTAAGTTAATTAAATAGTCATTATGAAGAAAATTACAGTTGGAGCGCTTTTGCTCTCAATGATGTTTACAGGTGTGAAAGCCCAATCTTTAAAATCTCCGGACGGAAAGTTCGAAATGAGCTTTCAGCTGAAAGAAGGAGTACCTTACTATAACCTGAAGTACAACGGTGCAGTAGTAGTTGAAGATTCTAAATTGGGATTGCGATTATTTAAAGACACAGCCATAAAATTCGCTTCTGAAATAGCCAAACCAGAAGATGTAAAATTCGATCTGAATAACGGTTTTGCAAAGACAGATGAAAAAAGAGACTCCAAAAATGAAACCTGGCAGCCGGTTTTAGGAGAAAAGAAAAACTATATCAATCATTATAATGAACTGGCAGTTACCCTGAATCAGGCTTCTACAGACAGAAGTATTGTGGTGAAATTCAGATTGTTTAATGATGGATTAGGATTCCGATATGAATTTCCTCAGCAGAAGAATCTCAATTATTTCGTGATCAGAGAAGAAGACTCTGAAATCGATTTCCCTACCGATATGAAGGCATGGTGGATGGTTGCAGATTATGACTCTCAGGAATACCAGTATCAGGAAACAAAGGTTTCTGAAATTCCATCAAAATGGGATAAAGCATACGATGCGAACGCTTCCCAGTCATTGGTGAAAAATGCAGTTCAGTCTCCTTTAATGCTTAAAAAAGAAGGAAAAGAGCCTTTGTACATCAATGTTGCTGAAGCTGCCGTATTAGATTATCCGGCTTCCCATCTGGAAGTAGATGCGCAGAACTATAAGTTCAAAACGCATTTAACAGCCGATAGACAAGGAGCCAAAGGGTATATTCAGACTCCTTCGGTAACGCCATGGAGAACCATTATTGTAGCTCCGAAAGCAGAGCAGGTAATGGATTCTAAAATGATCTTTAACCTTAATGAGCCTACAAAATATACCGATACCTCTTACATTCACCCTACAAAATACATGGGAGTCTGGTGGGAAATGATCATCGGAAAATCACAATGGGCTTATTCTACCGCTGAAAATGTTCATTTAGGAAAAACCGATTTTGCTAAACTGACTCCGAATGGAAAACATGCTGCTAACAATACAAAAGTTAAAGAATATATAGACTTTGCTGCAGAAAACGGTTTTCAGGGATTATTGATTGAAGGTTGGAACATTGGTTGGGAAGACTGGTTCGGACACTCTAAAGAATTTGTTTTCGATTTCATTACTCCTTACCCGGATTTTGATATCAAAATGTTGAATGAATATGCGCATTCAAAAGGAATTAAGCTGATTATGCACCATGAAACTTCAGGTTCTGCGACGAACTATGAAAGATGGGCAGACAAAGCTTTCCAAACGATGAACAAATATGGATATGATGCTGTGAAAACAGGATATGTGGGAGATATCATTCCTAGAGGAGAACACCATTATTCTCAGTGGACGATTAATCATTATTATAGAATTGCAGAAAAAGCAAATGACTATAAAATCATGGTCAATTCTCATGAGTCTGTACGTCCTACAGGAGAAAGCCGTACCTATCCAAACTATATTTCTGCAGAAGCAGCCCGTGGAACAGAATATGAAGCATTCGGAGGAAATAAACCAGACCACCAAACGGTTCTTCCGTTCACAAGATGGATGGGAGGTTCTATGGATTACACACCGGGGATTTTCCAAACGAAGTTAGACTATTATTTCCCTGGAGATAATCGTTTTGTTAAAACGACTCTCGTGAAGCAGTTGGCTCTGTATGTAACAATGTATATGCCGCTACAGATGGCTGCAGACCTTCCTGAGAACTACAAAAAACATATGGATGCATTCCAGTTTATCAAGGATGTAGCAGCAGATTGGGATGATACTAAAATCTTATCTGCAGAACCGGGAGATTATGTGATTACGGCAAGAAAAGCAAAAGGTACTGAAAACTGGTTTGTAGGAGGGATTACCGATGAAAATAAACGTGAATATACCGTAGACTTCTCATTCCTGGAGAAAGGAAAGAAATATGAAGCAACAATCTATGAAGATGGAAAAGATGCTGATTATATTGATAATCCTCAAAGCTATAATATCTATAAAAAAGAGATTACAGCCAAGTCAAAAATTAATTTTAAAATGGCAAGAAGTGGCGGTTTCGCAGTTTCTATCAAGCCAGTAAAATAATTTTAAAGAGACACTAAGGTGCCCCGGATCATTGAATTTTCAGGATCCGGGGTTATTTTTTACTTATCCATTGCCTCTGTATATTCATATTCTGCTTCTGGAACTGGCTCTTTTTTTACCGCAGAAGTTTTATTTTTTATTTTCTCCAGATATTCCTTTTGAAACTGCTTTACCGTTTTTCCGGTACCATCATGTCTCCATCCCGGGGAATTAAAAAGATATTTTATGCGGTCTTTGAAGGAAAGTCCCGGCTGTCTGATATCTTTTCCTATTCTTCGCCATTCATAGAATAGAGTAGTTGCCGGATCTTTAGACTCCATCTTAGGATAGATGCCATATTTCACAGGAACCTCAGGATCTTCTTTTTCAAAAGTTCCAAAAATTTTATCCCAGATAATCAGTCCCATACCCATATTACGGTCCAGATATTTGATGTTGCATGCATGGTGTACCCTGTGATGAGAAGGAGTAACCAAAATATACTCTAAAAATCCCATACTTTTAATAGATTGAGTGTGTACAAAAGTTCCATAAATCTGTATTGCAGAATAGGCTACAAGGATATGCCATGGATGAAAGCCCATAAATGCTAATGGAGAGAAAAACAAATACCTGTACAATGGCTGAAATACAGGACTTCTGAATCCTGTACTGATGTTGAAATAATCAGAATTGTGATGGGTGATATGTACCGCCCAGAAGACACGTGAATGATGATCTACATAATGATGAACATAATAAGCAAAATCCTGAGCAAGGAATACAGCAATCCAATACAAGATTCCCTCTTGCCAGTCGAAGATGCGGTGATGGTAAAAAAACATCATGACAAACAAAGAGAAACCTTTCATGATGATGTCCAGTCCGTAATTGAGCAAAGCAAAAAGAACATTGGTTGCTACATCTTTAGTCTCATAAATCTTCTCTTTATTGAAGTGGCTATAGGCCATTTCTGCAAAAATAATTACAGCAAACACAGGAATAGTCCAGGCGTAAACAACATCTGGCCCCTCAGCTTTGAACATACTACTGAAATCAAACATCTTTTTTCTGTAAAACTAAAGATAAAAAGGGTGATAAATTAACTTTTTGAATGAATTTTTTATGAAAAATTTAAGTTTTTTTTATGATGGTAAAAAAATGAGTGTCAAATTTTGAAAATTTACAGGTACCAAGATGAAAAAAGAGGCATTTCTAACATGTTTTAAATGCCTATATGAAAATTAAATGCTAAATTGAACATTAATATGAAGACAATATTTGCAGCATTAGCCCTTTCAATTGCTTCTGCCGCCTTTTCCCAAAAAGTGTTGGAAAGAATAGAACCGGCTTTCTGGTGGAAAGGAATGAAAAACCCCGAACTTCAGATTCTTGTGTACGGAAAAGACATTGCCCATAACGAGATTGCACTTTCGGACGGAATACACATCAAAGAGATCCGGAAAGTTGATAATCCGAATTACGTTTTTATTACCGTAAACACCAACGAAATAAATGTTTCGAAGTTTACTATTACTATTAAAAAAGGTAACAAAAACCTGAGTTCCTATGCCTATGAATTGAAGCAAAGGAATCCCGGATCTGCCAACCGTGAATCTTTTACCTCAAAAGATGTCATGTATCTGATCATGCCGGATCGCTTTGCCAATGGCAATGAAAAGAATGATTCAACACCGGAACTTACAGAAAAAGCAAATCGCAGTCTGCCCAATGGAAGACATGGCGGAGATCTCAGCGGTATAATTAATCATCTTGACTATATTCAGAATCTGGGAGCTACGGCAGTCTGGCTGACTCCGGTGAATGAAGATAATGAAAAAGTGTATTCTTATCATGGATATGCTCAGACAGATCTGTATAAAATTGACGGCCGATACGGAACCAATGAAGACTATAAAACTTTATCCAGAGAACTGAATAAACGAAATATGATGCTGGTGATGGATTATGTCACCAATCATTGGGGCGGCTCACACTGGATGATCAAAGATCTTCCTTCAAAAGACTGGATCCATTGGTTTGATGAGGGAGAGAAAGGATTTAAACGCTCCAATTACAAAACAACTACGCAATTTGATACCAATGCTTCTGATATTGATAAAAAATATGCTTTGGACGGATGGTTTGACACCACCATGCCGGATATTAACCAAAAAAATCCACTGGTTCTGAAATATCTGACCCAAAATGCAATCTGGTGGATAGAATATGCAGAATTGGGAGGGTTCCGGGTGGATACCTATCCTTACAATGATAAAGATGCCATGGCAAAATGGGCTAAAGCCATTACAGATGAATATCCGAAATTCAATATCGCAGGAGAAACCTGGCTTTATACAGCGGCACAAATTGCAGCGTGGCAGAAAAATTCGAAAATAGGAGCCATAGAAGGATACAATTCAAATTTACCCTCCGTAATGGATTTTATGTTGTTTGAAAATATGCCTAAAGCTCTTAAAGAAAAAGAAGGCTGGGATAAAGGCATGATCCGGATTTACGATTCCTTTACCAGCGATTTCCTTTATCCGGATATCAATAATCTCCTGGTTTTCTTTGAAAATCACGACACAGAAAGATGGAATGAAATATTTAATGCAAACTCTGAAGCTTACAAAATAGGACTTACCCTGATCTCTACAGTAAGGGGAATTCCACAGATCTATTACGGATCAGAAATAGGCATGAGAGGAGATAAGACGAAAGGCGGTGATGCAGATATCCGAAGAGATTTTCCGGGAGGCTGGAAGTCTGATTCTCAAAATGCCTTCAATCCATCTGCTCAGACTCAGGAACAGAAAGAATTTTTCCTGTTTTCTCAGAAATTATTAAACTGGAGAAAAGGAAAAGACGTGATTCATAATGGGAAAACTAAAAATTTCGTTCCTCAGGACGGTGTTTTTGTCTATTTCCGATACAATGAAAAAGAAAGTGTAATGGTAATCATCAACAATAATGAAAAAGATCAGACGTTAGACTTGAAACGATTTGCTGAATCACTTAACGGATTTACAAAAGGAAAAGAAGTAATTTCAGGAAAGGAGATTTCATTACAAAACAGTATGAATATTCCTGCGAAAACCCCATTCATCATTGAACTTGAAAAATAATTAATACATATGAAAAAACTAACGACTGCTTATACATTAATACTTTTTGTACTGGGATTTTCTTTATTCAGTGCTCAGTCAAAAACTCCATTTGAGAAAGAAAAATCAGAAATCAGTACGATGCTAGATGCATTCAATGTAGCTGCTGCAAAGGCGGATTACACAGGGTATTTTAACTTCTTTGCAGATGAATCTACCTTCATCGGAACAGATGCTACCGAAATATGGAATAAAAAAGAATTCATGGTGTGGGCAAAACCTCATTTCGACAAAAAGAAAACTTGGGATTTTAAAGCTCTTAAAAGAAATATCTACTTCAGTAAAGATGGAAAACTGGCGTGGTTCGATGAACTATTGGATACTCAGATGAAAATATGCAGAGGTTCCGGAGTGGTAGAGAAAATCAACGGAAGCTGGAAGGTCAAACAATATGTTCTCTCTGTGACGGTTCCTAATGAGGTGGTAGATAAAGTGGTAGTGGAGAAAACCCCTATCGAAGATGCATTAATCCAAAAACTGAAGTCATAATGGCAGAAATGGCGGGGAGATATAATTCGGGACCATTTGGACGAAGAAAAAAGCCAAACTTATCCATGCTTCAGATTATTAACATGAGTATGGGATTCCTTGGAATTCAAATGGCGTTCGGGTTACAAAATGGAAATGCAAGCCGTATTCTGGGGAATTTAGGAGCTGATGTTCATGAATTATCCTGGTTCTGGCTCGTTGCTCCCGTTACAGGACTTATTGTGCAGCCTATCATCGGGCATATGGGAGACAATACCTGGAGTCCGTTGGGAAGACGAAAACCTTACTTTCTAATTGGAGCTGTTTTGTGTGCCATAGGGCTGGTACTTCTTCCGAATGCAGCTTCTGTGACTCAGATGTTTGCTGCCAATGCTCTTTTATTGGCCGTAATATTCCTTGCCATGATGGATGCTTCAGTGAATATCGCAATGGAGCCTTTCCGGGCTTTGGTAGGAGATATGCTCCCGAAACATCAGGGAACAATAGGATTTTCAGTACAGACAATTCTGATCGGAATCGGAGCTGTATTGGGCTCTTATCTGCCGGATTGGTTAACAAAAATGGGAATTTCCAACGAAGCCCCAGCAGGATTTGTAGCTGATAATGTGATTTACTCTTTTTATATAGGCGCAGGATTGCTTATCATCTCAATTCTGTACACCATAATGACAACCAGAGAATACTCTCCACAGGAATTTGCCGATTTTGAAGAGGGAAAAGAAGTAGAAAAACAGGAATCTAAATTTTCAGATATTTTTAAAGACTTTGCGGCGATCCCTGTACAGATGAAAAAACTGGGAATTGTTCAGTTCTTTTCATGGTTTGCACTATTTACCATGTGGGTATTTACTACCAGTGCGCTGGCCACCCATCATTTTGGGCTTTCTCCGGAAGATACCCATTCTAAGGCATTTAATGATGCAGGGGACTTAACAGGGAAGCTTTTTGGAATGTATAATCTATGGGCCATTCCGTTTGCCTTTTTATTAACGCCTATAGCGAAACTGATTGGTAAAAAACAGACCCATGCTTTAGCTTTACTGTGCGGAGGATTGGGACTCGTTTCAATGTATTTCATTAAAGATGTCAACAATCTATGGATCTCAATGATTGGATTAGGTTTCGCCTGGGCAAGTATTCTGGCAATGCCTTATGCGATGCTTATTGAAGTGATTCCACAAAGAAAAATGGGAGTCTATATGGGGATATTCAATTTCTTTATTGTCATTCCACAGATCATCAATGGAGTATTTGGTGGTCCTGTTGTAAGTGGTGTTTTCGGAAAACAAGCGATGGATTATGTTGTGGTAGGAGGTATTTGTATGTTGATAGGAGCTATCGTAACCATGATTTTTGTTAAATCTGAAGATGAAACCCCTAAGGAAATTGAAGAAGAAATCAAGCAGGTACATTTCTAGTAAGAAGTTGTGCTGAAAATATCTTAACTAAAATCTGAAATAGTATACAATTCAATAGGAGCGGGCTTTAGCCCGCTTTTTTTATACGTTTATCAATTGGCTTTAGCCAAAACATATATTTATAACAAAGAGCAGAATTACTCTCCCACAGATTTCACAAATGGCACAGATGTTTGAAGTAAATACTATACAGCTTAAAATTTTATCACAGATAAAATCCTTGCGTCTTAAAAATATAAAGAATATAAAAACCTTTGCGTCTTAGCGTTTTCCAACCTACCCGTCATATACTTCCTAAACTCTTTTGACCCATAAATTTCCTTTCTTACCTTACATCAACTTTTTTAGACAACCCATGCTGTACATTTGTACCATAAATAATCACAGAAATGAAAACAGTATATCATAAAGCAGATTCAAGAGGCCATGCCAACCACGGATGGTTAAACTCTTACCATACATTCAGTTTTGCCAACTATCAAAACAGAGACAGAACAAACTTTGGTGTTTTGAGAGTATTGAACGATGATACCGTTTCTCAGGGAATGGGCTTCGGAACACATCCACACAAGGATATGGAAATTATCTCTATTCCTCTGGAAGGAGATTTGGAACACAAAGATTCAATAGGAACTACAGCCGTAATCAGAAAAGGCGAAATCCAGGTGATGAGTGCCGGAACGGGTGTGAAGCACAGTGAGTATAACAAAAATAAAGATGAAGAGGTAAAATTCCTTCAAATCTGGGTTTTCCCAAGAGAGCTGGATGTGGAACCAAGATATGATCAGAAAAGCATTAAAGAAGGTGAAAAGATCAATGGATTCCAACAGATTTTATCTCCCAATAAAAATGATGACGGAGTTTGGATTCATCAGGATGCATGGTTCAATCTTGCTAACTTTAAAAAAGGAAACGGCAAAAATTATATGCTCAACAAAAAAGGAAATGGAGTCTATGCATTTGTTTTAAAAGGCAGTGCAAAAATTGGAGACCGTGTTCTCAATGAAAGAGATGGATTGGGAATCTGGGATACCCAGAGCTTTAATATTGAAGCCGAAGAAGACACTGAAATATTATTAATGGAAGTCCCAATGGAACTGCCTTCTTATCTTAAATAAAAAACTAAATTTGTAATCTTAAAAAATAAACCTCACCTATGAAAATTTTAGCAATAGCAGGAAGTAACTCAGAAGCTTCAATGAACAAACAGTTGGTAGCATACGCATCAACATTATTTGAAAATGCAGAAGTAGAAGTGATCGATTTAAATCCTTTCGAAATGCCAATCTATAAACACGAAAGAGAATTAGCTGGTGGTGTTCCTCAGGAAGCTCATGATTTTGCAGCAAAAATTGATGGTGCTAATGTATTATTGGTTTCTTTGGGAGAGCATAATGGAACGTATTCTACAGCATTCAAAAATGTGTTCGACTGGGTATCAAGAATTAAAGACAGAACGGTTTGGAATGAAGTACCCATGCTATTGATGTCTACATCTCCCGGAGGTAGAGGTGGAGCAGGAGTTTTGGAAGCTGCATCGAAGCGTTTCCCTTTCCATGGAGGAAATGTGGTGGAAACTTTTTCATTACCTTTCTTTAATGATAACTTTGATAAAGCAACTCAGAAGATTTCTAATGAAGATAAAATCAATGAGTTAAAAGAAAAAATAAAGAAGATTGCGGCTATTGAAACCATCCTTGAAAAATAGAATTTGAATATTCATTTAAAATTACTATTTTTGCAAAAAGAAAAGAGATGAAAATTCAGACCTCCTATAAACAATGTTTTTCTCATAAAGGGAAAGTTGTGGGCTCTGAAATTCTGAGATAAAATAACGGCCGATAATCTGAAAAGATTGTCGGCTTTTTTGTTTTCTAAAATCGAGTATAAAAGTAATTGAAATATTAAAAGATAAGAAGACACAAGATACCAGATGCAAGACAATTAATCATCTGAAATCTGAAATCTGATATCTAAAAATCTAAGCAGACATGAGCAACACTTACAAATCAGCAGGAGTAGACAAAGAAGAAGGATACAAAACGGTTGACAAGATCAAAAAAGCGGTCGGTGAAACCCACAATTCTAATGTACTGAACCATTTGGGAAGTTTTGGTGCTTTCTATGAAATCGGTGGATACAAAAATCCTGTTCTTGTATCAGGAACAGATGGAGTAGGAACAAAGCTGAAAGTAGCTTTAGATACTAAAAAATATGACTCTATTGGTGTAGATTGTTTCGCAATGTGTGCCAATGATATTCTTTGTCACGGAGCAAAACCTTTATTCTTCCTGGATTATCTGGCTTGTGGAAAGCTTGATTCAGAAATCGCAGCAGAAATTGTTCTGGGAATGGTGGCAGCTTGTAAAGATAACAACTGTGCATTGATTGGTGGAGAAACTGCTGAAATGCCGGGAATGTACCAGCCTGGAGATTATGATGTTGCCGGATTCTGTGTAGGAATTGTAGAAAAAGATCAGATCATTGACGGATCTACCATCAAACCAGGTAACAAAATTATTGCATTACCAAGCTCAGGATTCCACTCAAACGGGTTCTCTTTAGTAAGAAAAGTATTCCCGAACTTTGAAGAAGAATTTGAAGGAAAACCTTTATATGAAACACTTTTAGTTCCTACAAGACTATACTATAAAGATATCCATAAAGTATTAGAAGAAGTAAAAGTAAGCGGAATTGCTCACATTACAGGAGGTGGTCTTTACGAAAACGTTCCAAGAATTATTCCTGAAGGACTTTGTGCTTCTATTGACGAATCAAAAATCAGAATTCCTAGCGTGATGCTTGAACTTGAAAAGAGAGGTGAGGTAGCCCGTGAGGAAATGTACGGAACATTCAATATGGGTGTTGGGATGGTTATCGTTGTAGATGCTGAACATGCTGAAAAAGTATTACACCTTTTAGATGATGCTTACGAAATCGGAGAAATCACTGAAGGAGCAGAGAAAATCAATTTAAAATTTTAAATGACATCAGATTTCAGACCCTAGACATCAGACTGTAAGTCTGTAATCTTAAATCTGACATCTAACATCTGAATAATGAAGAACATCGTTGTACTCGTATCCGGTTCAGGAACCAATCTGCAGAGAATCATTGATACCATTGACGCTGGAGAAATCCAGAATGCAAAAGTATCTTTGGTAGTGGCTGACAGAGAATGTTTCGGGTTGGAAAGAGCAAAGAATCACAATATAGAAAACATACTCATTCCAAGAGGAAAGAATTTCAGCAGTGAATTGGCCAAAGTAATCCCGGAAAATACAGATCTTATCGTATTGGCAGGATTTTTATCCATTTTAAAATCTGAATTCTGTGAAAACTGGAATGGTAAAATAATCAATATTCATCCAGCTTTGCTTCCGAAATTCGGAGGAAAAGGAATGTGGGGAATGAACGTTCATAATGCAGTAATAGAAGCTAAAGAAGTAGAGAGTGGGGCTACTGTACATTTTGTAACGACTGGCATTGATGAAGGAGAAGCTATACTTCAGAAATCTTTTGAAGTAACCGCTGACGATACTCCCGAAACATTGGCTCAGAAAGTTCATCAGATTGAATATGAGATATTTCCAATAGCGATCAATAAGGTCCTGGGAAACTAATTCCCTTTCTTTGGAAGGGTGTCAAAAATTAAAAATTTTTGACGAGATGATTAAAGAAATCTAAGTAAATAAAAGTAAGTTCGGAGGTGAAAGACCCGGACACAGTTTGAAATAGCTGTAAAAAGTAAAAAATTGAAAGTAAAATGAGTAAAAAGAGAGTTTTAATCAGTGTTTCTGACAAAAGTGGATTAATAGAATTCGCGCAGTTTTTGGAGGCTCAGAATTATGAGTTGATCTCAACAGGAGGAACGTTCAAACATTTGAAAGACGCTGGTTTAAATCCTATTCAGATCGATGAGGTAACCAATTTCCCTGAAATGTTGGATGGTAGAGTGAAAACTCTGCACCCGAAAGTTCACGGAGGATTATTGGCTGTTCGTAACAACGAAGAGCACATGAAAACCGTTCAGGAACACGGAATTGGTCTGATTGACATGGTGATCGTAAACCTTTACCCTTTCTTTGAAAATGTGAACAAAAACATTTCTTTACATGAAAAGGTAGAATTTATCGATATCGGAGGTCCTTCAATGCTTCGTTCTGCAGCGAAAAACTTTGATTCTGTTACCGTAATTACAGATGTGGAAGATTACACGACTGTAAAACTGGAAATGGAACAAAACGGTGATACATACATCGAGACCCGTAAAAAGCTTGCAGGAAAAGTATTCAACCTTACCTCTGCGTATGATGCCGCTATTTCAAGAATGCTTTTAGACGAAGAATATCCTACGTATCTGAATGCTTCTTATAAAAAAGTTGCTGATTTAAGATATGGAGAAAACCCTCACCAGACAGCTGCTTACTATGTTTCTACTTTCGAGAATGGAGCAATGAAAGACTTTGAACAACTTGGTGGTAAAGAGCTTTCTTTCAACAATCTTCGTGATATGGACCTTTGCTGGAAAGTAGTTACGGAGTTCAAAGAAGAAATGGCTTGTTGCGCCGTAAAACACTCTACCCCTTGTGGAGTTGCCATCGGAACTTCAGCGTTGGAAACATATCAAAAAACATTTGAATGTGATCCGGTTTCTATCTTTGGCGGAATTGTTGCAATGAACTATAAAATTGATGCAGCAACAGCAGAAGAATTGAACAAGACATTCCTTGAAATTGTAATGGCTCCTGAATTTGACGAAGAAGCTCTTGAAGTTTTAAGAAAGAAGAAAAACCTGAGAATCATCAAAATCGTAAACCCTGTTTCAGACAAACAGACTTGGGTGAAAGTAGATGGAGGTATCCTGGTTCAGGATAACGATACTCATTTCTCTGACGATATCAAAGTAGTTACTGAAATACAGCCTACAGAAGAGCAGAAAAAAGCATTACTTTTCTCTCAAAGAGTGGTAAAATATGTGAAATCAAATGCTATTGTAGTTTCCAACGGAATTCAGGCATTCGGTATCGGTGGCGGACAGGTCAACAGAATCTGGGCAACACAGCAGGCTATCGAAAGAGCAAAAGAAAAATTCTCCGGAGATTTGGTATTGGCTTCAGATGCATTTTTCCCTTTCCGTGATGTAGTAGATTTCTGCGCTCAGGAAGGTATCAAGGCGATTATTCAGCCAGGTGGAAGTGTAAAAGATCAGGATAGTGTAGAGGCTGCAAATGAACACGGTATCCCAATGATGTTTACAGGTGTTAGACACTTTTTCCACTAATTAAAATAGAATTAAAAAATAATTAGGGATTGTATTTTTAGCATTCAAAATTATATATTTGTAAAATAAGACTAGATAATAAAAAAGTATGAGAATATTAATCATAGGTGAAGGCGGTAGAGAATCTGCTTTAGCGGCAAAGCTTCAGAATGACTCAAGAATTTCTAAAATGTTTTTTGCTAACGGGAATGCTACTACCGATGTAATAGGGAAAAATGTTCATTTATCGGAAATCAAAGAACTTAGAGATTTCGCTATTAAAGAAAAGATTGATCTTACGATCGTAGGTCCGGAAGCTCCTCTTGTAGCGGGTATCAAGGACGAATTTAAAAAACACGATCTTAAAGTTTTCGGTCCTACTCAGAAAGTAGCAAGCCTTGAAGGAAGTAAAGCTTTCTCTAAGAAATTTATGCAGACCTATGATATCAAAACAGCTAAGGCGGTAGTATTTGATTCATACAATGATGCTAAAGAATATGTGCAGACCCAGCAGTATCCTTTGGTAATTAAAGCCAGTGGTTTGGCAGGTGGAAAAGGTGTTGTTATTTGTGACAACCTTGAAGAAGCTGAAGCTACCATTCATGACTTTATGATCAGAAGAATCTATGGAGATGCTGGTATCCGTTTAGTTATTGAAGAATTTTTACAAGGTTTTGAAGCATCTATTATTGCTTTCTCTAATGGTGAAAAACTATTCCCATGTGTAGCAGCAAAAGACTATAAGAAAGCTGGAAACGGTGATACAGGACCTAATACAGGAGGTATGGGATCAGTAGCACCAAGTCCGGAATTTACTCAGGAGCACTATGCAGACTTCGAGAAAAATATCTTAGAGCCTACTGTTAAGGGGCTTAAAGCCGAAGGTTTTGGATTTAAAGGAATCATCTTCTTCGGATTGATGGTTACGAAAAACGGAGCTTACCTTCTTGAATACAACATGAGATTCGGAGATCCTGAAACTCAGGTATTGATGGCACTTATGGAAAACAATCTTTTAGATGTGATCCAGGACTGTATGGAAGGAAAAGACATTGAACTTAAATTTAAAGACGAAAAAGCAGTTTGCCTTGTAATGTGTTCAGGAGGATATCCAAGAAACATCGAAATAGGTTTCGAAATTACAGGAGAAGATAAACTGAAACATAGTAAACTATTATATGCAGGAGCAATCAGCAAAGGAGACAAAGTGGTTTCCAATGGTGGTAGAGTACTGAACATTGTGGCTACAGGAGCTACCTACGATGATGCCCGCAAGAAAGTTTACGAAGATGCAAGTCACGTACATTTCGATTACGGCTTCTACAGAGAAGACATCGGAAAGTTTTAATAAAAATCACGAAAAAAGATTTGGAGCTATTCCAAGTCTTTTTTTGTAAAACAGTTAATATTAAAAATAAGAGTCAGATACTAGATTCCAGACTTCAGAACAAAAACCTGAAATCTGATGTCTGATATCTTTCAAACAAATCAATTATCAAAATGAACAACGGTATTATTATTTTAGATTTCGGATCCCAGTACAACCAGCTTATCGGAAGAAGAATCCGGGAGATGGGAGTGTACTCTGAAATCTTACCTTACAATACACCTTTACAAGATATTTTAGCAAAACAGCCAAAAGGAATCATCCTTTCCGGTGGACCAAGCTCTGTAAACGCAGAGAATGCTCACCTGGTTGAAAAAGAACTGTACGAACAAGGAATTCCTGTCTTGGGAATCTGCTACGGAATGCAGATGACTGCTCACCTTTTAGGAGGAAAAGTAAACAAAGGAGAAAAAGGAGAATACGGTAAAGCAAACCTTGAGATCGTTAAAGAAAGTTCTTTACTAAAAGGAGTTACTCAGAACTCTGTAGTTTGGATGAGCCACTTTGACGAAGTAGGAGAATTGCCTGCAGGTTTTGAATTGAATGCAAAATCAGGTGTTATTGCTTCTATCTCAAATGAAGAAAGCAAAATCTATTGTGTTCAGTTCCACCCGGAAGTTTCTCATACAGAAGAAGGAGGGAAAATGCTTGAAAATTTTGTTTTCGGAATCTGTAACTCAGAGAAAAACTGGAAACTGACTAACTATATTGAAAAAACAGTTGAGGAAATCCGTGAGAAAGTAGGAGACAACAAAGTGATCCTTGGACTTTCAGGAGGAGTAGACTCTTCTGTAGCGGCTGTTTTGATCCACAAAGCAATCGGTGATCAGTTGACTTGTATCTTCGTAGATACGGGATTATTGAGAAAGGATGAGGGTAAGAAAGTAATGGATCAGTATGGCGAGCATTTCCATATGAACATTAAAATGGTAGAAGCTCAGGACAGATTCCTTACAAAATTAGCTGGTGTTGACGATCCTGAAGCAAAGAGAAAGATTATCGGAAACGAATTCATCCATGTATTTGATGAAGAATCTCATAAAATTGAAGGTGCTAAATTCTTAGCTCAGGGAACCATTTACCCTGACGTTATTGAGAGCCAGTCTGTCAACGGACCATCTGCAGTGATCAAGTCTCACCACAACGTAGGAGGACTTCCTGAAGATATGGAATTCGAATTGTTAGAGCCGCTAAGAGAGCTTTTCAAAGACGAAGTAAGAAGAGTAGGAGAAGAATTAGGAATTCCTCACCACATGGTATACAGACACCCTTTCCCAGGACCTGGATTAGGAATCAGAGTATTGGGAGCTGTAGATGCTGAGAAAGTAAGAATCCTTCAGGAGGCTGACGATATCTTCATCGAAGAATTATACAAAAATGACCTTTACGAAAAAGTATCTCAGGCATTCGTAGTTCTTCTTCCTGTAAAATCTGTAGGAGTAATGGGTGACGAAAGAACTTACGAATACACCGCTGTAGTTCGTTCTGCAAACACCATCGACTTTATGACGGCAACGTGGAGCAGACTTCCTTATGAGTTCCTTGATACTGTTTCCAGCAGAATTATCAACGAAGTAAGAGGAATCAATAGAGTAGCTTACGATATTTCAAGCAAACCGCCTGCAACCATTGAGTGGGAATAATCTTTGACTTGAATTTAAAATATAAATCCTACCCATTTTGGGTAGGATTTTTTTGTTAGAACTGTTTCAATGAAGAAATGATAAGTATGATATTTATTATAATTAACAAACAATAAGTTAGCTTGAATAATATATGCTTATGGAAAATAAGATAGTTTAAAAATACTAATCCGGCTAAATATAAATAAACAAGGGTTTTAACTTCCTGAACATTTAATTGAGATACTGAAAACAAGTTTAAATTATGTGAAATATTTATTATTGAGTCAGGATAAAAAAATCTTAAGATAAAAATAATGGTGACACTTATAATTAAGGTGAGTGCATATGGTTTCATTTATCAATAAAAGTTTAAAAAGATGTTTTTTAATTTGAGGAAAGTAAGGGCTCAAAAGAATGATAATATGTGTTTTCTTTCCAATTGAATTTCATACTTATTTCGTCATTATTTAGAAAATCTCTCAACGAATAATCATCATCTTGAAAATAAATTTCCTCGATAGAATCATCCTGTTTATATTTAAATTGAATATTAGGAATGGTTTCATTTTGGAATTCATCATCAAATACAGAAGGATCACCATAAAAATTTTTAAATTTTTCAGTTTTGAATCCTGTTATTAAATCTATTGCGCATCCGGCTAATTTTCTATTTTTATCGTCAAATACAAAAATACCTTTGCCGAACAGACTGCCATTACGATAAAATACATACTCCCATTGAGCCTCTCCTTTATTGTTCTTTTCTTTATTATAATAAAATGTCCAAGGCTTGCCAAATGATCCAATATCTATATGATTAGTAATGACTTCTGGTAATTGGTCTTCCGAAGAAAGAAAGATTTCACCTCCTAATTGTTCAATTTGCTGTGTTCTATAATTTTTTGAAAACCGCTCTATTTTCTTAAGCTCATTAGTAGTAGAATCATAAACTAAACAATTAAATTCTGAAAGCTTATGCACCTGTTCTTTTGGTATTTCGATATTATTTTCATCGGTGTATTTTATGTAGGTACCCACTTCTATTATATTTTCTTAATTATTTTTCACTAAATTTAAGTAAAATTACATCAAATGCAAATAGAAACAAGAAACCTGACTCTTCAGGATTATGATGAACTGGCGGAAACGATGAAAAGGGCCTACCCGCAAATGTCGGAATCCATTTGGTCCAAAAAAAGTATTGATAAGCTTACAAAAATGTTCCCTAATGGACAGATTTGTATTACAGTAGACGGTAAACTGGCTGCTGTAGCGCTTTCGATCATTGTGAATTATGATGAGTTTGGAGACGATCATACCTATAGCGATATTACGGGAAACTACACCTTCAATACACATACTTCAACGGGAAATGTCCTCTATGGAATTGAAGTTTTCGTTGATCCTGAATTTCGTGAGCTGCGTTTGGGAAGAAGATTATATGATGCCCGGAAAGAACTTTGTGAATTATTAAATTTAAAATCAATTGTTCTGGGTGGTAGAATTCCCAATTATCATAAATACAGCCACGAATTTTCTCCAAGAGAATATATCAGAAAAGTAAGAGATAAGGAGATCTATGATCCGGTATTGTCTTTCCAGCTTTCCAATAATTTTCTTCCGATAAAAATCCTGAAAAAATATCTTCCCGAAGATGAAGCTTCCAGAGAAAATGCGGTTCTTTTACAATGGAATAACATCTATTACAGCAGAAAACCGAATACGATGCAAGACAGCATTATCCGTCTTGGATTGGTACAATGGCAGATGAGGACTTTTAAAGACATTGAAGCCTTTTATGAACAGGTAGAATTCTTTGTAAACGTAATGGGAGACTACAAATCTGATTTTGTTCTCTTCCCGGAACTCTTTAATACACCTTTGCTGGCACCTTTCAATAACCTTTCGGAAAGAGACAGTATGATAGAACTGGCTAAGCTTACCGAGCAGATCAAAGAAAAAATTTCAGAACTGGCAATCAGTTACAACGTAAATATTATTTCAGGAAGTATGCCTGTTTTTGATAATGAAAATAATGATTTGTACAACGTGAGTTACCTTCTTCACCGCGACGGCCGTATGGATGAATACAGAAAGATTCATATCACTCCGAATGAAAAGAGATATTATGGAATGAAAGGGGGTAATGAAATCAAAGTTTTTGATACCGACTGTGGTAAGATAGGGCTTGTCATCTGCTATGACGTAGAATTCCCGGAGTTACCAAGGATTTTAGCTGATCAAGGTATGAAAATCCTGTTTGTTCCTTACCTGACAGACACCCAAAATGCCTATATGAGAGTACGTCACTGTGCTGCGGCCAGAGCTATAGAAAATGAATGTTATGTAGCGATTGCCGGCTGTGTAGGTAATCTTCCGAAAGTAAATAATATGGATATCCAGTTCGGACAGGCTGCCGTATTCACTCCTTCAGATTTTGCCTTCCCGTCCAATGCGGTAAAAGGTGAAGCTACTCCCAACACAGAAATGACCCTGATTGTGGATGTGGACCTGAATTTATTGAAAGATCTTCATCATAATGGTTCGGTTCAGGTGATGAAAGACCGTAGAAAAGATCTCTATGAAACCTATCTTAAATAATAAAACAGAATGCATTTGCATTCTGTTTTTATTTACCTAAAATTTATTTTGAGAGCCATTATGAGTACTCAGGACATACTACGTCGGGACACATTAGCCATGGGCATGTTGGTCTTCCGTCAGTAGGACAGCACTCATAGGTACAGTTGATGCCCATACTTCCTATAACCCCTTTTAATTGCTTTCTTGAAAGTTTGCTGTTGCGTAAATTTTTCATTTTGAATATTTTTTGATTAAGTATAGTGGTATACAATAAAAACCGATCTTTTGATCACTTTTATTGTTGCTTACCGGGGTAAATTACATATACTGAGGACATACTACGGCAGGGCAGATCAGTTTTGGACATCTTGGTCTTCCGTCTGTAGGACAGCATTGGTTTGAGCAGTTTCCGATAATGATTCCGCTTCCTGCAATCCCTTTTAATTGCTCTCTTGAAAGTTTGTTGTTACGTAAATTTTTCATGTTGTAATACTTTTGGTTTGTTTTATTTGTACGTTGTAAATATATTAATTTTTATGATAAATGGAGATTTTTGTAATTATTGGTGTATTTAATTCTTTAAAACATTGATTTCGTGTTGTTATTTTTAACTTTATAGGTTGGTGTTATTGTAATGATTCTTTTTAATAAAGGAACAATTTTTGGAGTAAATTGCACCTACTATTGATATACTATGTTTGACAAGCAGCAAAGAAAACTGAAAAGATCCGCAAGACTGATTTCCGTATTGAGTAAATATGGATTCAAAGATATGCTGGCAAGAATGAATGGGGGAAATAAACAGGAAGAAACTTCCAGTTCAGATGAAATCATTTCAAAAGGAACCGTTTATGAAAGAATAAGACTGGCTCTTGAAGAACTGGGACCTACTTTTGTAAAGCTTGGCCAGACATTCAGCAATAGAGAGGATCTATTACCTCCGGAATTGATTCAGGAACTGCAGAAACTTCAGGATAAAGTAGAAACGGTAGATATGGATGTAGAAGAAGCGCTGGAAAGTGAGTTCAATATTTCCGTTAAAGATTATTTCCGCGAAATTCAGAAAGAACCATTGGCTACAGCTTCCATTGCACAGGTTTACAAAGCTGTTTTACTGGATGGCAGTCCGGTGATTTTAAAATTGAGAAAACCTGATGTACAGTCAGTTATTGAGGATGATTTATTGTTGATCAAAGACATTGAAAAGCTGATCTCTGCGTATTCCGAAATAGGAGAAAAACTTAATCTTAAGCAAGCCATTTCTACCTTTGAAAGGTCTTTGTTGGAAGAAGTTTCTTTGACTAATGAAAGAAATAATATCCAGCAGTTCCGTCTGAATTTTAAAAATAACAAAGAAACCTATGTCCCAAAAGTCTACGAAGAATTTTCCAACAACAATATTCTTTGTATGGAATTCATTGATGGGATAAAGGTTACTGATAAATCACTTCTCTTAGCCAATGGCATTGATCCTGTAAAAGTTTCCGAAGCAGGATTAAGGCTGTTTGTATCGCAGATCCTAGACTATGGATTCTTCCATGCAGATCCTCATGGCGGAAATATTTTAGTGAAAAAAGACGGTAAAATTGTCTTTATAGATTTTGGCGCGGTAGGAAAAATTCAACCTAATGATAAAGAAATTCTTGAAAATCTTATCGTAAGTTTTGTGGCCAAAAATTCACATAAAATAGTCCGCTCGCTCAAGAAAATGGCCATAAGCTATGAAATTCCTGATGAGAGAAGATTTGAAAACGATGTAGATGACATTCTGAATTTTGTTCACAGCTCATCACTGCAGGATATTAATGTACAGGTGATCATCAACAAGATGAAAGATATTTTAAAGGACAACAGGCTTTATATGCCAGATTATTTCTATCTTTTATTCAAAGGAATCAGCCTGATAGAAGGAGTAGGAAGAAGCATTAACCCTGATCTGGATATTGTTAAAAGTCTTCATCCTTACACCAAAAAGATTTTTACCAAGAAAATAAATCCTAAGAATCTTTTAAAAACAGGAATGGACAGAATGATGAATTTCACAGACAATGTGGATGAAATCCCGAAAGAGCTCCGTTCTGTTCTTCAAAAACTGGATGAAAACAAATTTACGGTTTCCAGTGAGATCAAAAATATAGATAAGACCAACCAGCTGATCAAATCCAGTGTAATCAATTTGATTCTGGCCATGATTTTAGGCGCGAATATCATTGCAACAGCAATTGTTTTTAGTTCAGAATCCGGCCCGAGAATAGGAGAGCTGTCTTTAGTAGCCGTTTTAGGTTTTGTTTTTTCAATCATTTTAGTATTAATACTTTTATTGAGAGTGACACGAAAGTAATCTGGAACATAAAAATTATAAATTCTAAAATCCGAATCTCCAATCCCACATCTAACAACCAAAATCAACAATGAAAACACTTATTATAACAGTCATCACTTTATTCAGCTCATATTGTATGGCTCAAGAAAACAATGGAGAAAAAATTCAGGGAGATTTTGATGGAAATGGAACCCAAGAATATGCCTATACAAAAGTAAGTGACTGTACTGATGAATGTTACGGAAAATGTGAAACCACTGTTTATTTCAGTGATAAAAAGATAAAACCATTCACTGTTTCGCCGGCCTATGACGGAACTTTATACAATCTTGGGGATCTTAATGAGGATGGTAAGGATGAACTTGGTATTTATCCTGGGTGGTGTACAAGCTGTTGGCGGGGGTTTCTGGTCTATACATCCGGGAAAACGGGCTGGAAACTTTTAATTCCTTCTATTTCCACGCATTGTAATCAGTGGGAAGAAGACAAATTTCCCATCAAAAAAGATCCGAAAAAGAAAGGATATGTTATTGTCACCTCCAGCAAATGGGAAGATGATGATATAAAAATAAAAAGCAACAGTGTGAAAGTGAATTAGATTGTTACTTTGTTGTTGGTCTTTTTTATTAACAGTTGAAAGTATTGTATCAATATAAATATATTTTGTTTTACTTAATATAATCAGGGAATATTCTCCCCCGGCAGCTAGTACCTGCAATCTGTAACCTAATATCTGCTCCCTCTAATTTTTAACTTGTAATTAAATACCTATCTTTGCAAAATGGAAAAACTCACTTTTGCAGATTTTGACCTTCCGGTTAAAATTCTTGATGTTTTAGCGGATTTGGAATTATTTGAACCTACACCCATTCAGGAGAAGAGCTTGAAACCTATTCTTTCAGGAAGAGATGTAATGGGAATTGCGCAAACCGGAACCGGGAAAACATTAGCTTACCTTTTACCCGTTCTTAAAACCTGGAAATACAGCAAAACCGGAAATCCAACTGTTTTGGTGCTTGTTCCTACAAGAGAATTGGTAGTACAGGTAACTGAAATCCTTGAGAAACTGACAGAAAATATTACTGCAAGAGTAATCGGAATATACGGTGGGAAAAATATCAATACTCAAAAACTATTGTTCAACAATGGCTGCGATATTTTGGTAGGAACCCCGGGAAGAGTGATGGACCTTTCCATAGACAATGCTATCTCTCTTAAAGAAGTTCAGAAACTTGTCATTGACGAATTTGATGAGATGCTTAATTTAGGTTTCAGACCGCAGCTTACCCATATTTTTGAAATGATGAAAGAGAAGAGACAGAATATTCTTTTCTCTGCAACCATGACGGAAGCTGTAGATGAAATGCTGGATGTATATTTTGCAAGCCCGATTGAAATTTCATTAGCAAAATCTGGAACACCGCTTGAAAAAATTGAGCAGACTGCTTATAAAGTAGAAAACTTCAATACCAAGATCAACTTACTTGAACATTTGCTGAAGAATGATACAGATATGTCCAAGGTATTGATTTTTAACAATAATAAAAGACATGCTGACCTGCTCTTTACTAAAATTGATGAACTTTTCCCTGAGCAGTTTGATGTAATTCACTCTAATAAGTCTCAGAACTACAGACTTAAGGCTATGAAGAGCTTTGAGAATGAAGAAGTGAGAGGTTTGATTACAACAGATGTAATGGCAAGAGGTCTTGATATTTCAAATATTACCCATGTGATCAACTTTGAAACTCCAGATATTCCTGAGCAGTATATCCACAGAATCGGTAGAACAGGTAGAGCAGACAAAGAAGGAAAGGCTATAACTTTTGTAACCAAAAAAGAGGAACCTTTGATTCTTGATATTGAGCTATTGATGGATAAAGATCTGAAATTTCATGAATTTCCGGAAGACGTTAAGATCAATCCTAAGAAGATCGCGGCTGAAGAAGATCAGGTGGTAATGAAAAACCCTGCACAGGTAAAACTGAATGATGGAGGAGGAGCTTTCCATGAGAAGAAAGCTAAGAATACAAAGGAAAACTGGGGTGGCCCATCCAAAAGAAAAACACCTAAGAAATTCGGTGCAAACAGAGCCCAGCAGAAATCCATATCAAAATCGAAAAGAAAGAAATAAAAAAGAAAACGATTCCAATATCAGGAATCGTTTTTTTATTTTTAATCGAATTGAATGTTGTTGCTTTTTAAAATTTCTTTAAACTTATCAGTCTTGCCTTCGTCTTTCATGCTCTTGTAAATGTATCCTATCATTTTTTCAGCATCAGATCGGTATGGTGATTTCTGTTCAGAATAAATCTTGTAAGCTTTACAAATATTATCAAGACCTTTCTCATTATTCTTCAGATGAGTAAAGTAAACTTGCCCCATTCCATAGTAAACTTCCGGATCACCGGGATATACTTTGTCAAAATCATTATAGGCATCAATAGCTTTCTGATATTCCTTTTTATAAACATACGTGATTGCTATATTCTGCAAAGGCATTTTACCTTTTGGATCAGCAGCCAATGACTGTTTATAAGCATTTAGAGCCTTATCATATTCTCCAACTCTTCTATAGGTGATTCCCAGATTATCCCAAGCATAAATGAATTTCGGATCAGCTTTTACAGCCTGTTCATAATTTTGAATAGCTTCTTTCCAGTTTTCTGCTTTTCCCGCATCAGCGGCTTTTTCATAGAAGTCAATTGCTGTATCATTTTTTGAGAATTTGTCATAACTGGTTTCAGTAGTTTCGGTAGCTCTTTGCACACTCTCGCAGTTTTGCATCAGATAGCGTTCCAGCTCATTATAGCTGTCCTTGTACTGCTGTGAATTCTTATTAGTATTAAAATTCAGGTTAATCTGCTTTTTTCCGTTGACACTGGGGGCGTTTTCAGATTGTTTTTCTGCTCCTTTCAAAAGGGTAGATATCTGAAGTGCTCCGGTGTATTTGTCAATACATCCATGCACATCTTTAATGATATCTTCTTTCTTTCTGTTAGACAGAGCAATAGAATCAGCGCATTTACATGCGTTTTCTGAAAGTTCCTGAAGAATTGTTTTTTCATTCGGTTTCTCCTGAGAAAAAGAAAGAGAATACAGTAAAACGGAAAATAAAATGGTTATTGGTTTTTTTATCATGGGTTGTCGTTTATTTCAGGTAAGGAGTGATCACTTTGGTCCAGATTTTATATCCTTCCGGTTTAAAATGAAGCATATCTTCCACAAAAATATCTTTTCTTACATTTCCGTCAGCATCTTCCATAGCTTTAGTGACATCTATGAATTCAGCATTGGGTTCTTTTTTCATAAATGCAGCGATCTTTTTGTTGGCAATTTTCATCTGCGGCCAGATCACTTCTCTGCTTGGCGAGTATTTAATGGAGATATAATCAACTTCAATATTAGGGAACCTTTCACGTATTTTTTTATAAAAAGCTTTATATCTGTTCACTACTACTTTTGCTTTTAGCTGATGGTTGTCTGCAAAATCATTTTCACCACAGTAAATAATGATTTGTTTAGGCTGATAGGGAGCTAAAAGATCATTTGAAAAATCATTAAGGTCTGTAAGCCTGGAACCTCCGAATCCTCTGTTGATAATTTTTTTATCAGGAAAATAATCTGCTATATCAGTCCATTTTGTGAATGATGAGCTTCCCAGAAATAAGATAGCATCCTTTGGCGGCGGGTTTTGTTGATCCTGTTTTTTGAATTCCTGGATGTCCTGCCAGAACATTGGTTTTTTTTCCTGAGAAAAGGCAATAGTAAAGCACAGCAATAGAAATGCTGATAGAATCTTCTTCATTATATTCAGTTTTAAATTAGATATAAAAGTAATAAAAAACTCCCGTTAATCGGGAGTTTTATGATTTATCTTTTGTAAGTAACATATGGGATATCAGGAATTTTATCTCCATCCATATCAAAAATTCCGGATTTCTGAGCAAGTTTAAGATCTTTACCTGTCAAAACATCAATTCTGTAAGTGATGGGTGCTTCTTCTTCACCAAACTTAATCCCTATAACTTTTGAATCTGCATCATAAGTATATCTTCCTTCAGTTTTTGGAGATGGAGTGCAATCTGCACCTACTCCTGTATAGGCTGTATAGCTCACATAATAATCTGTTCTTAGGAAAAGAGTATTTTTGGTTGCACATCCAGTTAATGTTTCAGTATAAAGCACTGTTTTATTATCTTTTCCGGAAATTACTTCCCTTTTAACTTCCTTCCAATCTCCCTTCATGATATCCATTTCGTAAGCGTCAAGATTGTCATCTTTACAAGAAGTAAGTGCCAGGGCAGAAAAGGCAAATAAAAGTAGCTGTTTTTTCATTTTCACAAAATTTAAGAATATGCTAAAATATAAATAAATTTGAAATATCTATAATGAAATAATGATTTTTTAAACGAATGTTTGTAAATTGAATAATTTTGAGAGGGTAATCAGTATTTTCAAGCGTACAAAGCCATAAAAATAAAAAATCGATTAAAAAAACATACAGTTTGTCAATAATATCTATAATCAAAAGAAGCGGGCTTTAGCCCGCTTTCTATATAAATTAACTACCATTTCTGGCTTCAGCCAAAACTTAAAAGACTAGCCAGAACGTAATTTTTAAATCTTAAATCTTAAACCTTAAATTTTGAACTTTGAATTATTAGTAGCTCATCTCCACAATTTTATAGGCATCCTGCGGAGTCAGTTTTTTATACTCCCCAAGACCTAGCCATTTTCTGTCTGTAAAGGCTTTTTCAACCTTTTCAGCTGTTCCTTTAAAGTCTTCTGTATATTCAGAAAGTTTGGTTTTGATATGAAGACTGTGGAAGAATTCTTCCATTTTCTTGATTCCCAGCTCTGCTTTTTCTTCTACGCTTCCGTCTTTTATTCCCCAAACTCTCTCTGCATATTGTGCAAGTTTCCCTTTTTTATCATCAAAATTGTAACGGTAGTGGGATGGAGCGATAATTGCCAGTGTTCTGGCATGATCAATACCAAAATAAGCTGTCAGCTCATGTCCCATAGCATGTACTGCCCAGTCTGTAATCACTCCTTTCTGGATCAGTCCGTTCAGAGCCATTGTACAGCACCACATAAAGTTTCCGGCAGCATCGTAGTTGAAATCATCAGCCAATACTTTAGGAGCAGTTTCCTGAAGGCTGATCAGAATACTCTCTGCAATTCTTTCCTGAAGATCAGCAGAAGAAGGAACCGTCATGTATTGTTCCAATACGTGGGTATACGCATCGGTAATTCCGTTCACAATTTGATTTTTTGGAATAGACCTGATCACTTCAGGATCCAGTACAGAAAACTGTGGGAAAAGACCGGGACCTCCGGAAGATAGTTTTTCATTGGTCTCTCTTCTTGAAATAACATACCCCGAATTCATTTCTGAACCGGTTGCAGGCAACGTTAAAATACTTCCAAACGGCATTCCTTGTCCTTCAAAAGTTCTTACCGAATTTCTAAGGATATCCCATGGCTCACCAGTATAATTAGCTGCTGCAGAAAGGAATTTTGTTCCGTCAATCACAGATCCGCCACCAACAGCAAGAAGGTAAGTGATATTTTTTTCTTTAATAAAACCTAAGGCATTGATTAAGACTTCATATTCAGGATTGGCAGGAACTCCACCAAATTCATACACTTCATGATCTTTCAAAGCTTCTTTTACCTGGTCGTAGACACCATTGTTTTTGATGCTCCCACCTCCGTAAATCATTAATATTTTGGCATCTTTAGGGATTTCTTTGGAAATTTTAGCGATTTCGCCTTTCCCGAAAAGTATTTTTGTTGGATTTTTAAACTCGAAATTAAGCATTGTTCTAAATTTATTGTACCCAAATTTACGGAATGGAAAAGGAAAATTGAGTTAATGAAATTTTAAAATTGCTATTATTATATTTTATGAAAGCTATTGCTTTATGAAGCATAGAAACTATTTTGTGTCTTAGCGTTTTCTAAAAAAAATAATTACAAAGAAGTACAGTTTTCATCTTTTGAATAGATTCCATTACTTTTTGCCTCCAGTTTTCCGGTTTTTCTGTTGATTTTAACCAAAAAAGATTCTTTCACAACGGGACAGCCCTTAGACTGCATAAGATACATAGAGATATGGCGGTCCTCAATTTTATAAGTTCCGGTAAAACGGTTACTCGTATCTACCGAATAACCATAAGTCTTGGCCAGTAAAATAGCTTCAGGAAGATTGTCCACCGTTCCGATAAAATCTCTTAACTGCTGTTCATTGGAAAAGTAAACAGATCTTTCATTTTTACATGCAAGGATGTATGAAAAACAGTTGCTGCCCATACATTTCTGGAAAAAACCTCTTTCCGGAACAGGCTCATTGATCGTCATAAAATCGGGAGCCTGGCTCTCGTAGATCACTGCTTTTTCATAATCAGTGTCATTACTGAGCACCCGCCAGTAGGCATAGTCTTTATCAGGAACAATGAAAGGATAGAGATAATCTACCGTATCAAGGATATCAGGAATTTTTTTATAATCATCAGGAACCTTGATCTGCCCAAAGAGGAGATTGGAAAGGATCAGGGAAAAAGCGATGATGAGTTTCATAGATAACGTGTTTTTCAGTACAAATTTAAAGAGAATTATTCCAATACAATTTTATAATATCCCTTTTCATCAGTTACATCAATATCTATCCCTGTAAAAGTCAGTTTATTGATTTGATACCCATCACAAGCCCCTTTAAATTCCGATGACTGTATTGAAAAATCAAGGTTTTTGATATTAGAATAAAATTTATATTTTTTTGTTCCGTTATAAGCACCTACATTTTCTACAATAAACTTGTTGTCTGATGTTTTGCTTAATTGTACATTAACATTGTTTTCATCCTGAACCGAATAGGTGGTCAATGCTCCGTTGGCAATAAGATTTTCATTATTGGAATTTACAAACTCAAAAATGATGGGTAGCGGTGCATTGTAACAATCTTTTTCACAAGAGATGAACAGAATGGCTAGGAGTAGAAAAGTAAATATTTTTTTCATGGATTATGGATGTTGTACGAGTAAAATTAATGAAAATTATATTAAAGTATCTTTTACATATATATCAAAGAATTAGTCGAGCATATGTTCCACAAACGGAACAATCCTGTTATTCTCAATTTTTCCATTGATATAAACAGAATCGCCATTCTTGAAAATATATTCATTGACAAGAAGATTATTTAACCCGTCAGGTTCAAAAAAAGACTGAATCCAGGGATGCTGATCTTTTAATAAAGAAATTTTTTGAGTCCCTCTGGCTTTATAATCTTGCAGATAATAAGGTGTTCTATCACTGGTAGTATAAGTTTCGTAGACAAAAGGCATGTTTCTTTGATCCGGATTTTTTATGATACATCTATTAAAATCAATAGGATATGGTTTCCCATTGATTAAAAGTTGAGCTCCTTTGGGATAGCCTGCTGCCATGACGTAATCGAATTTTTCGTAGTTTTCTTTATATCGTTTGTTTCGTTTGACTGTACCCACACGCAGTAGATAGAATGCCGCATCTTTTCCTGATAGAGGAGCTGAGATCGTTTGGTCTGTATAAACGGTACATTTAAGAACCGGTAATGAGTGGATGGCATCTACCTGCTTATTGTACTCATCAACTCTTTCCTGCATTGATTCCATACTGCCAAAAGCAAAAGAGCTAAAAGCTATTGCTGAAAAAACAAAGACCAGCATAAACACTCCAAATATGATTAAAATAGTTTTCAGTCCCTTTTTATCAAGCTGGGTTCCGTTGGTTTTAACATTCACATTGGCGTTAAAATTGAATTTGATCATGGTTCTTTTAATAGCTTTCAAAACTAAGTAATTCCTGAACAAAAATTAATATAAATTTCATTTTCATGGCTGTAATTTTTGTCATTTGTCAATTCAATTCATTTAAAAATCGCTTACATTTGTTACTATGATACACGACCAACGCGCAGAAAAATTCAGGCAGATCGTGGAAAATAAGTTCCAGATCTACAATTCATTATTTATGAGCCTGCCTTATGATAAAATGACGAATATCGGAATGCTGCTTCCGTTTCTTTATGAGGAAAGCAGAACCGGCTATGAAGCAGGAAAAACTCCCGAAAACATCGTCGAAGAATTTTTTAAAAACCATACCGATCTTCAGACCGAAGAGCAGAAACTCGAACTGCTTTTTAAGATCATTCAGTATATAGAAAGACAGGTAGTTTTGTTTGACAGTATTGAAGATGCTGCTTTTCCCAATCTTCATTCCGAAAGTGACAGCGGTACCGTAACCAATCTCTTTGAACGTTCTTTTCAGGATCATAAAATTGAAAAAGTTCGCGAAAAATTAAAAGACTTTAGTATAAAAGTTGTTTTTACGGCGCACCCTACACAGTTTTATCCAAGCTCCGTACAAAGGATCATTCAGGATTTACGAGGAGCTATTACCAGTGACTCCGTTACTCAGATTGATATGCTTTTGCAGCAGCTAGGGAAGACTCCTTTTGTCAACAAAGAAAAACCAACTCCTATAGATGAGGCTTTAAGCATCATTTCATACCTGAGATATGTGTATTACGATACGATTGGCGAACTGTTTACAAAGATCAAAAAGACTTTTGGAAATGGGCATTTTCACCTTCATGAAGATATTATTCAGCTTGGATTCTGGCCTGGAGGAGACAGGGACGGAAATCCGTTTGTAACGGCAGATGTGACGAAAAGAGTGGCGGAAGAACTTCGCTCAGCCATTCTGAAATCCTATTACAGTCATTTGAAATTCATCAGAAGAAGATTGAGTTTCAGAGGGGTTTCTGAAGTTTTAACCCAATTAAGTGAAGAGTTGTACGCTGCCATTTTTGATGGAAAAAGTATTACAGCTGAAGATATTTTAAAGAAAGCCGCAGAAGCGGAAACAATAGTAATTAATGAACATAATTCCTTGTTTTTAGATCTTCTGGCTAATTTCAAGGATCGGGTGATGATCTTCGGAACTCACTTTGCAACGTTGGATATCCGCCAGGATAGCAGGATTCATCAGAAAGTGATTGATGACGTTTACGCAAAAGTATACGGGAATGAAGAGGCTGATTACGAACATAAATTCAATAAGCTTATTCAGGTTTCAGAAACCGTAAAGGCTGAAGATTTTGAAGATATTGTGAAAGATACATTGTTAACGGTTTCACAGGTTACAGGCATTCAGAATCTGAACGGATTAAGAGGAATGAACCGTTATATTATTTCCAATTCCGATGCGGTAAAAGATGTGATGAACGTCTATGCATTCTTTAAAGTCTGTGGTTATAAAGATGAAGATATCAATATGGATATTGTTCCCCTTTTTGAAACGATGGAAGGTCTTGCTAACGCTGAAAACGTGATGAATGAACTGTATCATAATCCTGTTTACAAAAAACACCTGGAAAAAAGAGGAAACCAGCAGACTATTATGCTTGGATTTTCTGATGGAACTAAAGATGGCGGATATTTAAAAGCCAACTGGGAAATTTATAAAGCAAAAGAAGTATTGACCAAGCTTTCCGAGCAGAAAAATATCAAAGTTATATTCTTTGATGGCAGAGGTGGACCACCAGCCAGAGGAGGAGGAAAGACCCATGATTTCTATGCTTCTCAGGGAAAAACTATTGCCAATAATAAGATTGAACTTACAATTCAGGGGCAGACGATTACCAGTATTTTTGGAAATAAAGAACAGGCAAAATACAACTTTGAACAGCTTCTGACCGCTGGTGTGGAAAATGATGTATTCAAAAATGCAAAAAAAGAGCTTACAGAAAAGGAAAGAGCGCTGATCATTGAATTGGCAGATATCAGCTACGGAAAATATTCAGACTTAAAAGCTCATCCTATGTTTGTCCCATACCTTCAGGAGATGAGTACCCTTGAATATTATGGAAAAACAAATATCGGAAGCCGTCCTTCCAAAAGAGGAAACGGAAGCGAACTGAAATTTGAAGATCTGAGAGCTATCCCGTTTGTGGGGTCATGGTCACAGTTGAAGCAAAACGTTCCCGGATTCTTCGGTTTTGGGTATGCGATGCAAAAAATGAAAGAGCAGGGAAGGTTTGAAGAAGTAAGAGAACTCTATAAAGGTTCGGATTTCTTTAAAACTTTAGTGTTGAACTCGATGATGAGTATGAACAAGTCTTATTTCCCACTGACCTATTATATTAAAAGCAACCCGAAGTTTGGTGCATTCTGGAATGTTCTTTTTGATGAATATGAGCTTTCAAGAGAAATCATGCTGGAATTGACCGGATTTAAAATGCTTCAGGAAGAAGATCCTCTGTCCAGAAAATCAGTGAAGATCCGTGAAAAGATTGTACTTCCATTATTGAGCATTCAACAATATGCGTTGATGAAAATACAGAAAGGAGAGGGCAATAAAGAAGCTTATGAAAAGCTGGTGACCCGTTCTTTATTCGGGAATATTAATGCGAGTAGAAACTCAGCGTAAGTTATTTAAACAAATGTTTTGTACAGATTGTACAGTAATATATCAATAGGAACGGGCTTTAGCCCGTTCTTTTTTATGAATCCATCCATCGGCTTTAGCCAAAATAGAGTATATGCGGTTTTAGAAAACTCATAATATCCCTCGCACATTCAACAAATCAAAATCTGTGAGAGACAAAAATTTTTATTCCTTTAAGAATTTCTCATAGTAAACTTTATCCTTCATCTGAATTTTCAGGTAATAAGTTCCTTTTGAAAAATCTTCCACTTTTATAGATTTCTGATGATTGCTTTTTCTGATCAGTCTTCCCAGGTTATCATAAATTTCTAAGGATTGAACTTCCTGCTCTGATGCTATATTCAGAATGTTTTTAACAGGATTCGGGAAAATAGAAAGTTTATCTTTCTTTACCATTTCAGAAGTATTCAGAACCAGATTATACAGGCTTCCGAAGTTGAGAATACCATATCCTGTCTGATCTGAATGAGCAGGATAAAGCGAAGCCGTTTGTCTTAGCTTTGTTCTCATCTGCTCCCTGTCCATCGTTGGAAATGCCTGGATAAGACAGGCTACACCTCCTGCAGCAATAGGAGTAGCAATGGACGTTCCGTTTACAATTGTAGTAGCATTATCATACACGGTTGTTGTAGCAGTTCCTTGGGTACTTCCATCAGGTTTTACCACTCCAACAGAGTTAGGTCCGAAAGATGAAAATCCGGATGCATTTCCTGCAGAATCTACAGATCCGATAGAGAATACTTTAGCATTGTCAGATGGGGTCATCAGATAATGCCATGGCTGTAACCCGGAATTTCCGGCAGCAGCAAGAACAAAAATTCCTTTTTCAGCAGCAATACCTGCTCCGCGGGCAATGAAAGAAGTAGTTCCGTTCATATTGGCATATGTATAATTGTAACGGCTTTCATCAAAAACGTTGTATCCCAGTGATGAGGTGATGATTTCTACGCCTTTTCTATCCGCTTCCTCAGCGGCTTCAATCCAGTATAGCTCTTCTTCAGGAACTTCTACAGTGGCATTTTCACTTCGGTAGAGATAGAAATCAGCATCCGGAGCAGCACCAACAAAAATATCTTCCAGATATCCGCCGATAGCTCCTAATACCACAGAGCCATGCGGACTGAGTGTTGTATTGTAAATGTTTCCGGTTTTAGTGACAAAATCATAGGCCGCTTTTATATGATTACCATTCCATAATCTTGAAAAAGCAGTTCCCGTATTCACCGTTGGAAATCCGGCATCAATGACTGCTATAGAAATCCCTGTTCCGGTATAACCTGCCAGGTGAAGAGGGCGGATATTTACCTGATCAATTTGGCCGGCACCGGAACCATAATTAAAGGTGGTAAGCAGTTTATTGAGATTGGCATCATCTTTCCATTTTCCAGGTGCTGCTTTTACAGTGGTTGAGCTGTTTCTGGCAAAACTTTCAACAGACAAAACAAAAGATTGAGTCTGCAGCAAGGCTTTTTGGGCAGGAGTAGCATTCACTGCAGCTCCGTTGAGCCATTTTGAGTAATCTGTAACAGTAAATCCTAAATTTTGAAGATTCTGAAGGTAAGACTGTTCAATAGGCGCATCCTGATCGTTGAGAGGAATTCCCAGCGTTGTACGTCTGTTGAGTGATTTCTGGCTGAGTTCAGACAGCGGATTTGCATAGAAAGCAGCCTTATTCGGCTTATCAGTAAAGAAAACAAAAACAAGTTCTGTTTGGGCAGATACATTAAGATAACCTGTTAGGAAACAAAAGAGTAAAAGTTTTTTCATAAGATTATTTTGTATAAAGATAAAAACAAAAATCAATAAAATTTTTGATAGGATATTAAATTCCTTATTTTTACAGAAATATTTGTTATATGAAAAAAATTCAGATGGTTGACTTGCAAAGTCAGTATTACAAAATAAAGAATGATGTAGACAATGCAGTTTTGAATGTAATGGACTCTGCAGCGTTTATTAACGGTCCTGAAGTAAAGTCTTTCCAGAATGAATTGGAGTCTTATTTAGAAGTAAAACATGTGATTCCATGTGCCAATGGTACAGATGCATTACAGATTGCCCTAATGGCATTAGATCTGAAAGAAGGAGATGAAATTATCACAGCTGATTTTACTTTTGCTGCAACGGTAGAAGTAATTCACCTGCTTAAATTGAAATCTGTATTGGTAGATGTAGATTATGATACATTCACTATTTCTACAGAACAGATTAAAAAAGCGATTACGCCAAGAACAAAAGCGATTATTCCGGTACACATTTTCGGACAGTGTGCCAATATGGAAGAAATTTTGAAAATTGCTGAAGAGCACAATCTATATGTTATTGAGGACAATGCCCAGGCAATTGGTGCAGAATATACATTCTCTGACGGAACTGTAAAACAGGCAGGAACAATGTCTACTGTAGGAACAACTTCTTTCTTTCCTTCAAAAAACCTTGGATGCTACGGAGATGGTGGAGCTATTTTCACCAACAACGATGAATTAGCACACCGTTTGAGAGGAATTGTAAACCACGGAATGTACGAAAGATATTACCATGATGAGGTAGGAGTAAACTCCCGTCTGGATAGCATTCAGGCTGCAGTTTTAAGAAAAAAACTTCCTCACCTTGATTCTTACAACGAAGCAAGAAAAAGAGCAGCAGATTTTTATGATGAAGCATTCGAAGGAAACCCGAATATTCTAACTCCCAAAAGAGCTGAAAATTCTACTCACGTATTCCACCAGTATACTTTAAGAATTCTGAACGGACAACGTAATGAGCTTCAGAAGTTTTTAACGGAAAAAGAAATCCCTGCAATGATCTATTATCCGGTAGCACTGAGAAAGCAGAAAGCCTACTTCCAGGAAAGCAATGATGCAGACTTTGTGAATACAGATAAGCTATTGGATCAGGTAATTTCTTTACCAATGCATACAGAATTAGACGAAGAACAACTGAAGTATATCACGGATGCGGTTCTTGAGTTTATGAAATAATTAATGAAAAAAAGGTTATTTAGATATAAGGGAATCAATGCATTTGTAATTGTTTTCAATTTTTTGATGATTTTTATACTTGGTTTTGGTATTTATGATACTTATAACCTTTTTAAAAGCGAGACAAACGATATCTCACTTAAAGTATATATTCTACTGTTTACAGGGGTTTTTATGTGTTCATTAGCTTGTATAAGTTTAATAACGGTTATCATAAGATCTTCGAGAAGTATAATAATTACGAATATATTTTATGGTTTTCTTGCTTTTGTACTTTTGTTATCATGGCTTTTACGAAAGTTTAATGATGAGGAAGAAAGTATTTCATTGGGATATTATTTAATGATAGGTGTTGTTTTATTTTTAATTGTATTAATAAATAAATTTAAATACAAAGAAATAGAATATGAAAACATCGATCTTATAGGAAAACACAAAGATTAAAAAATAAAATGGCAATACTTGTTACGGGAGGACTTGGATATATTGGTTCTCACACAGTGGTAGAACTTATCAATAGCGGCTTTGAAGTAGTTATTGTAGATGATTTATCCAATACGGAAAGATTTATTTTAAAGAATATAGAAGAGATTACAGGTAAAAAGCCGGCTTTTTATCCTTTTGATCTAAGAAGAAAGGAGCTTCTTACTCAGGTTTTTGATGCCCATCAGATCGATGGTTGTATCAATTTTGCAGCTTTTAAAGCAGTAGGAGAGAGCCAGATAAAGCCGGTGGACTATTATGAGAATAATTTGTTCTCAATGATTAATATTCTTCAGGAATTTAAAGAAAGAGAAATCTCCAACTTTATTTTCAGTTCATCCTGTACAGTATACGGGCAGGCAGATGTAATGCCAATTGACGAAAATACTCCTTTAAAAGTACCTGAAAGTGTATATGGGAAAACAAAACAAATGGGAGAGCAGATCCTTATTGATTTTGCAAATGCTTATCAACGTAAAATTTCGTTATTAAGATATTTTAACCCAATCGGAGCACATCCTTCTGCAAAACTTGGAGAACTGCCGATAGGAATTCCTAATAACCTGGTACCTTATGTGATGCAGACCGCTTCAGGAGTACGCGAGAAACTGAGTATTTGGGGAGATGATTATGCTACAGAGGACGGGACAGCCGTTCGTGATTATATTTATGTTGTTGACCTGGCGAAAGCGCATGTTGCAGCATTAAAGAAATTGATAGAAGATTCTTCAACTGAAGCTGTGATTGATACCTACAATCTGGGAACAGGAAAAGGTTCATCTGTATTGGAAGTGGTGAAAGCTTTTGAAAAGGCTAATAATGTAGAAGTACCCTATCAGATCTGCGCAAGAAGAGAAGGAGATATCACGATTGCATATGCCAACGCTGAAAAGGCCGAAAAAGAGCTCAATTGGAAGTCTGAAACGTCTCTGGAAGAATCTTTAAGAACGGTTTGGGAATGGCAGAAATACTTGAATACAAGGAATGTATAGTTTCAATGGTTATGAAATTTTACTAACCATATGAAAGAACAATTAAAGAACGAATTATATAAACAAATTACAAAACATCTTCCCTGAATTTTTTGTTTTTTATCTTTTTAAAAGAACATTTATTTCAGTGAAGTTTTTAATTCAAAATTAATATGAAGACACAGAGAATAGGGATTACATTTTCCTCATTTGACTTATTACATGCTGGGCACATCAAAATGCTTGAAGAAGCCAAAACTGTATGTGATTATTTAATCGTAGGACTTCAGATCGACCCTTCCCACGATCGTCCCAACAAAAATAAGCCAAGCCAGACCATCGTTGAAAGATACATTCAACTGAAAGCAGTAAATGCGGTGGATGAGATCATTCCTTATTATACGGAAGAAGATCTTTTGGATATTTTAAAATCATTTGTGATTGATGTAAGAATCATTGGAGATGATTATATGGACAGAGACTTTACAGGTAAAAAATACTGTGAAGAAAAAGGAATTGAGATCTTTTACAACAAAAGAGACCATAGGTTTTCCACCAGTGATCTGAGAAGAAGAATCTATGAAGCTGAAAAAGAAAAAGATTCACAAGCTGAGACTGTAAAATAACATTAATAAAAAAATCCCGAAAAGTACTTTTCGGGATTTTATTTTTGTTGTATTACATCGGACCGCCTTGTTGGTCGTCTCCGGCTGCATTGGAATTGATATCCTTTTTCTTTTTAGGCTGATCTACTTTTTCACCCTGTTTGAATCTATAGGTTAAAGAAATAGAAAACTGTCTTGGCTGCCACTGCATATAGTTTCTTCGGGTATAATCCTCATTGAAACTAAGTACTTCTCTGCTTCTTGTATTGAAGATATCCTGAATATTGAAGGAAATTGTTCCGTCTCCTTTCCAGATCGTTTTGGAAGCACCAAGGTTCAGCGCATACATATCCTCTGTATTTTGGTTGGCAGATTTCTGAGCTCCTCTATAGAATCCCTGCAGCTGTACACTTAATGTTTTATCAAGCTTGAATGTCGTATTAAGACGTGCCCTGGTAGAGAAACCATCTCCTGTAAAGTTCATATTACGTGTTTGCTGCTGCTTATTTTTATCAATAGCATCATAATAAGCAATTCCGGTCGTCTTATATCCGAACATGTCTAAGCTACCCATTATTTTTAACCATGCAAAAGGATCGTAGGTAAAGTTCAGATCCAAACCATAACGGTCGTCGCTTCCCAGGTTGATAGGTTTTGTATAGAATACTCCCAGATTTTCATCAGGTCTGTAGACTAGCATTTTAGTATCATCCGTAGCATGTCTGTAGTATAAGGTAGGATTAATAGTAAACTTCTTTCTTGTAATATTATATCCTACTTCAAATGAGTCTACATACGATGGGTTAAGATCTATGTTTCCTTCAAAAATATTCTGGCTGTTGCTGTAATTCGGGAAGGGAACCATGAAGAAAGATCTTGGTCTGTCTATTCTACGGGAATAATTAACCAAAATCTGATTGTTCTTAGATACATCATAGCTCAAGAATACACTCGGAAATAAATTGTTGTAGTTTTTTGTTTTATTTAATTGCGGATCATTAGGATTTTGATTGATGTAATTGATCTTTACATTGGAAAGTTCATCTCTTAAACCAAGCTGATAAGCAAATTTTTCTCCGATTTTACTTTTAAACTGTAAATAGAACGCATTGAAGATCTCCCTGTAATCTGTATTGTTGTTATAGTTCTGGATATAAGGATTGTTGGAAGTGCTGCTTACAAAGTTATCATAAGTATTATCATTCACATCCAATCTGTATCCTGCTTCAATCTTAGACTTTTCTCCTATAGGTAATTCGTAATCTGCTTTCCCGATCACTGTTTTGCTTACAGAATGTCTTCGGGTAATATCCTGTACATCCGGAAGAAGGTCGTTGGTCTCAAGAATATTTGCATTGTTGTTGCTTCTGTTTCTCTGTAAACTTAATGATACTGATAAATTCTGACCGTTATCATCAAATTTGTGATCTAAACCTAAATCTCCCTGGAAAGCAAGGTTATTAAATATCGTTTTAGAATCTCTTTGTCCGTAAGGGTTTAATAACTGCCATGTTCCTGCAGTTCCATTTGGATCTGACGGATCTTGGAAAAATCTGTGAAAACTGTCATACGTCTGCAGAAGCTCATTTCCGTCTCCTTCAAAAGTTCTTACCAATCCTGTTACATTGATGGATGTTTTGTCAGACAAATCATACACAAAACCAGCACTTACATTATAATTTTTGTTATAGGTCTTACTGGTGGAGTTTTGCAGTTGATGAGCAAGAACATCATTTGGCTGCGTATCAGGAAGGATTTTAGGAAAAGTAAGATTGTGATACGTCGTTTCCGAATTATTTTTAGTTTTATTTTCCGTGTAACCGCCGCCGCCGTTTACAAACCAGGTCCAGTTGTTTTTTCTCCAGCTCAGGTTGGTGTTAAGCGAGGTTCTTGGGAAATATCCTAAAGATCCTACAACACTACCATTAAATCCGATTTTTTTGTTCTTTTTAAGAATAATATTCAGAATACCGGAAGTTCCGCTTGCTTCAAATTTAGAAGAAGGGTTGGTAATGACTTCAATTCTTTCAATCTGATCAGCCGGGATACTTTGTAAGGCGTTGGCCCCATCATCTATTCCCAGAAGGGCAGAAGGTTTTCCATTGATCAGAAACTTTACATTGGTACTTCCTCTCATAGAAACGGTTCCATCCGTATCTACAGAAACTGAAGGAACATTGGTCAATACATCCTGAAGACTTCCTCCTTTGCTCACGATATCCTGTGAAGGATCATATGTTTTCTTGTCAAGTTCTACTTTATAGGGTTTGGCTGCTGAAGCAGTAATTACAACACCCTGGATTTCTTTTGTTTTACCATCAATGGTTGTAGCAGCTTCAGGCTCTAAAGATAATGCCCCGATATTACCTGTTATAGCAATATTTTTACTGACTACATTTTTTTTGTAATCAATAGCCTCTACTGTGATATCATAATCTCCCGGTACAAGCTCAAGCTTATACTGGCCTTTTTCATCTGTCAGTACAGCATCACTTAATGTTTTGCTCACTTTATTGCTGAAAGTTACAGAGGCATAAGGAACCGGTTGGTTTTTTTTGTTGACAATAGTCCCTGAAACTCCAGCCTTCTCCTGTGCAAATGCCATCGCCGCCGCTGAAAGTACTAACGTAAGTCCTAAAGTTTTTCTGGTGAAAATATTGACAATTTCTGTCTTATTCTTCATAGGTTATTTTTTTGTATAAAATCGTGAAAGTATAACCCTTAACATTTTGAATATCCATATCAATTTGATCTTCAAAACATTATGATCGTTTATTGTTTTTCTAGCTGTATAAATTTTTAGGTGCTTTCTAAGCTTATTTTATATTTTTTGAGTTGAGCCAGTCCTGGTACGCTTTTGCATTTACAGCATGTTCTTCAGCACTTGCCGTAAACTTATGGTATCCAAACCTTGCGGGATCAGCACACATAAATATATAATTGTTGTTTTCAGCATTTAAAACAGCATCAACCGAATTTTTATCCACTACACAGATGGGTCCCGGAGGAATACCTGCGTTTGCATAAGTGTTGTAAGGTGATGGTGTAGACAAATGCTTATATAATACCCTTTTAATAGATTCTTTAAAATTAGTCTGCTTATTGATCGCGTAGATCACCGTAGGGTCAGACTGAAGTTTCATTCCTTTTCTGTAACGGTTTAAATATAATCCGGCAATCGTTTTCATTTCATCTTTTTTTCCTCCGGATTCCTTATAAACAATAGAAGCCAGTGCATAGATCTGATCTCTTGTAAGGCCAGACTGCTGTTCTTTGTTTTTTCTTTCACTCGTCCAGAAATCATTATACTGATCTTCAAACTTTGCGAAAAATTCTCTTGGGCTTACGGTCCAGAAGAATTTATAAGTATCAATGAAAAAATATTTTTTTAAATCTTCAACATTTTTATACCCTTTTTCCTGTGCCACGGCATCCAGATCATTTATAAAATGTAATGAATCAATTTCCGTCTTTTTGGTCACCTTGCCAATCATCTGGTACATATCTCCAAAATCTCCGATTCTATAAGAATTTGCAGATTGATTACCTGCTTTGATCATGTTGACAAGGTTCTTGTTTCCTGTTCCGCTCTGGATGTGATAACGTCCTGCTTTAAAATTGGCATCAAGACCTTTCTCTTTAGCTACGGCTTCAAAAGATTCTTTGTCTTTAATATAAGGAGCAATAGAGTCAAGGATCTGTTTAAAACCTGCTCTATGAGGAATCAGAACATAACCGTCTTTTTCTACGTTATTTCCTAAATATTTATTATAAAATCTCAAACCAAAAAATCCTGCAGTTACAAAAACCAGCAGAATGATAATGAGAATAGCTTTTTTCATTCCTATAAATGTTGATTAAAAGTTTTTTTGTTTTTAAAGAAGATCTGTTTTACCTCTAAAAACTTGCTTTGCAGGACCTTCCAGCCAAATATTCTGGAATGTATCTCCGCTTTTTTCAGCATATACTTTAAGATTTCCGCCTAAAGTTTTAACTTTTACAGAGGTTAGATTATGTTTTTGAAGAAAAGTTAAAGCAGAAGCTGTAACTCCTGTTCCGCAACTGTAAGTTTCGTCCTCAACGCCTCGTTCATAGGTTCTTACAAAAATTTCATTATCAGAAATTTTTTCTACAAAGTTCACATTGATTCCTTTTTCTTTATAATTTTCAGAATTTCTGATCCCGTTTCCTTCAGTATACACATTGTAATCCGGAAGATTTTCTACATATTTTACATAGTGTGGAGATCCCGTATTCAGAACAAAATCATTTCCGTCCTGTGAAATGGTGTCCACATTGATCATTTTCAATTTAATGATCCCGTTATGGATTTCAGCTTCGTGTTCTCCGTCTGTTGCAATGAATTTACACTTGTCTTCAAAGATGTCAAGGAAAAAAGCAAAAGCTACAAGACATCTTCCTCCGTTTCCGCACATGGTACTTTCTCCTCCGTCAGAATTGTAGTAAACCATTTTGAAATCATAGTCAGAATCGTTTTCCAATAGAATAAGACCATCAGCACCTATTCCAAAACGTCTGTCACACAATTTTTCAATACTATTTTTATCTTTAGTAAACTGCAGATCGCGGTTGTCTACCATTACAAAATCATTTCCTGTTCCCTGATATTTATAAAATTCCATATTTTTTGTCTAAAATGAAGAAGCAAAATTAATATATTTAAAATGAAAAACGAACAGTGTTAACTGTTCGTTTCCTTATTTATAATCGTTTTATCTAAAGCCGCCTCCGCCGCTCTGTTGTCTGCCTGAACTACTGCTTTGGCCACTGGAGCTGTTTCTGAATCCACCGCCGGAAGATTCTGATCTGCCACTGTTTTGGCTGCCGCTGTTTTGGTTTCTGAATCCACTGTTATTTTGGGTACCCTGATTATTCTGGTTACCGCTGTTTTGATTCCTGAATCCGCTGTTGTTTTGGTTACCTTGGTTATTCTGAGAACCACTGTTTTGGTTTCTGAATCCGCCATTGTTGTTTCTGCTGCTATTGCTGTTACTATTGGAGTTTCTGTTATTATTGAATCCTCCGTTATTATTGTAAGAGCCGTTACCATCCGTTGTACGAGTATTCTGGAATCCGTTTTGAGGTCTTGAAGAAGATGATGATCTTCTTTCTACATAGACTTTTCTTCTGGAATTATTATAAGTGTCATAATAATAAGGAATGCCATTATCATAGTAGTAATTAACGTTATTTCTGTAATAATAGCCGTCATTACCATAATACCCGCCATTTCCATAATATCCGGAAGGAGCATAGTAATATCCGTTGTTATAATAGGGGTCACCATAACCACCATTATTGCTTCCGTATCCGTCGGTATATGCTAAGCAAGATGTTAAACTGGTAATAGCAAAAATACTGACTGCTATTTTAAATAAATTTTTCATGACTTTATTGTACTTTTTTCTTTAAAACTTTTTTTCCAATTGAGGTATCCTAAGATAGCCATTATAGTAAATACCAAATATTGAACCGAAGTGATTCCAAGTCCCTTAAAAATCATCATAGGCATACATATAATATCTCCGATAATCCAGAAAATCCAGTTCTCAATGCGCTGTTTGGCCATGAACCACATTCCTATTAAAAATATTGAAGTGGTAAAAATATCCATCCAATTTGCCCAATCCAGATGATACAACCCTAAACTGGTTCCTTCCATAGAAAACTGATTATCAATATAAGGCTTGTAATAATAAATAAGAGTAACCAGCGCCAGACTCAGTATAAAAAGCAGAATGGCATAAGACCATTCTTTTCTGGTGGCCCAGGTAACTTCTACATGAACATGATCTTCAGAACTTCTTGCCCATAGAACCCAGCCATAAATACTCATGACAGAATAATAGACATTAATCATACAGTCTCCTAACAGCCCCGCATTAAAAAGAAGGTATACGTAGATCAGGGTTGAAATAATGCCCGTAGGGTACACCCATATATTTTTCTTAATGGAAAAAAATACGCTCAATATTCCGAAAACAGCACCTGATGCTTCCAGTGTAATCTGTAAAGAATCATAGCTTTCATAAGGTTTTACAAAAAGATCATATAAATTCATGCAATCAAAAATAAGCAAAAATATGGACTTTTTAAAATGGATTAAATAATGTGTTGCTCAGGTTTTTAAAGATTTTAATGTAAAATAAATGACGAAAGTTTAACGATAAACGTGGGAGTTCCTAAATTTTTTATATTTTCGTAAATCCTTAATAAATAAAAAAACATGTCGAAAATTTGGGTTAAAAAGCCACTAAGTGCCTATGAGGCAGATATGAAGAAAAGTGAGCTGAAAAAAGTCCTTGGAAAATGGAGTTTAACAGCAATTGGAGTGGGTGCTATCATTGGAGGTGGAATCTTTGTTCTTACCGGAACAGGAGCCTATTATCACGCAGGACCAGCACTTGCCATTTCATTTATCATAGCAGGTATTGCCTGCGTTTTTGCTGCATTATGTTATGCAGAATTTGCATCCATTATTCCTGTAGAGGGTTCAGCTTATGCCTATGCCTATGGAACGGTAGGAGAAATTTTTGCCTGGGCCATGGGGTGGTGTCTTATCCTCGAGTATGCCATGGCGAGTATGGCTGTTTCCGTGAGTTGGTCCGGATATTTTACCAAATTTTTGAAAATCTTTAATATTCATTTACCGGCTTATCTTACATCAGATCCTGCCAGTTATACAGGAGATGGCTTTTCAATGAACCTGCCGGCATTTATTCTTGTTCTTTTAATTACTGCATTATTGGTAAAAGGAACTAAAGAAGCAGCAGGGGCTAATAACCTGATCGTTTTGATGAAAACTTCTGCCGTTATCTTTGTAATTATCGCAGGAGTATATATTATCTTTTCTAATACTGATCTTTATAATGCGGTAGATGGTGTTAAAAACTGGAAGCCTTTTATTCCAGATCAGGTAAAGCTTAAGAACTCTGAAGGAGACATGGTTTCCGCCTATGGTATTAAAGGAATTATTTCCGGAGCCGCAGCTATTTTCTTTGCCTATATTGGTTTTGATGCTGTTTCTACACAGGCAGGAGAGGCTATTAATCCTAAAAAAGACGTTCCTTTTGCAATCATTACATCACTTTTGGTGTGTACAGCGCTTTATATTTGTGTATCACTTGTATTGACAGGGATGATGCATTATTCAGACTTTAATCCTGAAGGAAAATACCCTGATGCTATTAAGGCACCTGTGGCTTATGCTTTTGAAATTGCCGGAAAACACTGGGCGAGTAATGTAGTCACCATCGCTGCTACTGTAGGATTAATTTCCGTAGTAATGGTAATGATGATGGGACAGTCAAGAATTTTCATCGGAATGGCAAAAGACGGATTGATTCCTCAATTTTTCGGTCAGCTTCATCCAAAAACTAAAACACCTTACAAAGGAATCATTTTGTTGGGAATTGTAGTTGCATTTATCGCTGCATTTACTCCAATTTCAACATTGGCAGATATGACAAGTTTCGGAACCCTGTTTGCATTTACACTGGTTTGTATTGCGGTTTGGGTGATGAGAAAAAAAGAACCTAATTTGATCAGACCTTTCAAAGTTCCGGCTTATAAAATAGTTGTAGGACTGGGAGTATTTATCAATATTTATCTGATATTTAACTTAAGTGCTCATGCATTGGAACTTTCTGCTGTATGGTTGTTCTTAGGAGGTTTAGTATATTTCCTTTACGGAAAATCAAATAGTAAACTTAATAATCCTGAAAAATATAAGGACGTAAATTAATACTAATATAAACCGCTTCGGCGGTTTTTTTTATCTTCTATAATATGAAAAAGATTTTCTCCATTTTGTGTTTGTCTATAGGATTTACAGCGTTTTCCCAGCAGGTGGAAAGCATTGAAACCATTCTGAATGATAAAATCAGTATAAGAGCACTTGAGCTGTATGACCATAAGGTTTGGTACAGTGGTACAGACTCCAAATTCGGGTTTGTAGATCTGAAAGATTATAAAAACCAGAAACAGATCAAGCTATCCGAAGATAAGCTTCAGTTCAGAACGCTGGCACAGGATAAAACTTCTTTTTATGCCATCAATATTGAAAGCCCTGCCCGTTTTTTTAAAATCAATAAGAAAGATCTGAAATCACAGATTGTCTATAAAGATACGGCTAAAACAGCTTTTTATGATGCTTTACATTTTGTGAATGATAGGCTTGCCTTTACCTTTAGTGATGCAGATAAAGACCACTTGCTGAAACTGGCAGTGTATAGAAATGGGAAATGGAATATGTTTAAAAATAATGTATCCCTGAATGAAGGTGAAGCCGCTTTTGCTGCCAGTAATACCAATATTTCATCAACTAAAAAACACCTATGGATTGCAACCGGAGGGAAGGCTTCAAGAATCCTAAGAATGAATCTGAAGGATGAAAAAATTGAAATTTTCAATACACCCGTTGTACAGGGAGAATCTTCACAAGGAATGTATTCTATAGATTTTTACGATGACCATTTCGGAATTGCTGCAGGAGGAGATTATACAAAACAGGATGCCAATGTCAATAATATTGCAACCACTAATGATGGTGGACAAACCTGGCAGATTCAGGCTTCAGGACAAAATGCCGGATATACAACCTGTGTGAAAATTAAACCTGGGTCAAAAGGAAAAGAAATCATTGCAGTTGGAGACAAACACATCAGCTATTCTTCAGATTTTGGAAAGACCTGGAAGAAAATTTCTGATGAAAAAGGTTTCTTTGTCTGTCAGTGGATTGATGGTAACAGCATTGTTCTTGCAGGAAATAGCAGAATTGCTGTCATGAAATTAAAATTTTAAATATCAGGTATAGAATTTATCACTATTTGCCAAAAGCCTGATCATACGTATTTAGACTCATTATAAAATAGAACCTAATATAATTCATAGGTTAAAATTCATAACTAATGGTTAATTTTGTAAGATGGAATTTTGATTATGTTAAATTTCATACCCTTATAAAATCTTAATTTTCAAAATGAACTCTTTAATAGATAAGTATAATATTCCCGGACCGCGTTACACTTCTTATCCTACCGTTCCATATTGGGATGAATCAACATTTTCACCGGAAAAATGGAAGGAAACAGTAATCAGGTCTTTTCATGAAAGCAATGCAGAGGAGGGGATTTCTATTTATATCCATTTGCCTTTCTGTGAGGCTTTGTGTACGTTCTGTGCATGTCATAAACGTATTACCAAGCAGCACAGCGTTGAAGTACCTTATCTGGAAAGTGTTTTGAAAGAGTGGAAACTTTATCTTGACCTTTTCAACGAAAAACCTAAACTGAAAGAATTGCACTTAGGTGGAGGAACTCCTACGTTTTTCTCGCCTGAGAACTTAAGAACATTATTAGAGGGAATTTTTTCAACAGTAGACATTGCGGAGCATCCGGAATTTTCTTTTGAAGGACATCCTAATAATACAACGAAAGAACATCTTCAGACTTTATATGACCTTGGTTTCAGAAGAGTAAGCTTTGGAGTTCAGGATTATGATCCTAAAGTTCAGAAAGCTATCAACAGAATCCAGCCCTTTGAAAACGTAAAAAACGTTACAGAATGGGCGAAGGAAATTGGTTACAGAGGAATCAGTCATGATCTTGTTTTCGGACTGCCACACCAGAATTGGGAGGCGATGGAACACACAATCAGAAAAACTATGGAGCTGAAACCGGACAGACTTGCATTTTACTCTTATGCACACGTTCCATGGGTGAAGGGAGTTGGGCAGAGAGGTTTTGATGAAAATGACCTTCCAAGCGGAGAAGAAAAACGCCGTTTGTATGAAGATGGTAAAAGGCTGCTTCAGGATTTAGGATATATTGAAGTAGGGATGGATCATTTCTCTCTTGAACATGATGATCTGTATCAGTCTTTGATTCATAAAAAACTTCACAGAAACTTCATGGGGTATACTTCAAGCAAAACCCAACTGATGGTAGGGCTTGGGATGTCTGCCATTTCAGATTCATGGTATGCTTTTGCCCAGAATGTAAAAACGGTTGAAGAATATCAGAAAATGGTTGAAGAAGGTGAGATTCCTGTTGTAAAAGGACATGTTCTGAGTGAAGAAGATCTGACTGTAAGAAGACATATTCTGAATCTGATGTGCCAGCTTGAAACAACTTTTGATATCAACAATTCTTTCCCGGAGCTTGAAAATGCTTTGGAAATGTTGAAAGAAATGGAAAATGACGGACTGGTTGAGATTAATGGAACTGAAGTTAAAATTACAGAAGCTGGAAGAGCTTTCACAAGAAACGTAGCTATGGTTTTTGACCTGAGAATGATGAGAAATAAACCTGAAACCAGGATTTTCTCAATGACAATATAAATCAAAAGCGGTTCAGATATGAACCGCTTTTTTATTGCTTTAAAATTTTAGTTGATTATTTTTAGTGTAGATGTCATGCTGAGCGAAGTCGAAGCATCTTCCAGTAAGGAATTATATTATTTGATAATCAATTTTTGACTGTAAGATTTCAATTCTCCGGATTTCAGGTTGATATAATAAACTCCAGCGGGTATTCCTGAAATATTAATGCCCTTGCCACTCATAATCTGATCTGCCTCCAACACTTTTCTTCCTTCCGCACTGATAATTTCCAACGTTGCTTTTTTATCAGTAACGCCATCAATGAAAATCTCTTTTGAAGCCGGATTAGGATAAATTTTTACGGTTCCTAAAGTATTTTCCTTTATTCCTAAAGTTCCTGTAGATATTTTAAAGATCTTTCCACTGTTTACAGCGGCTACATACAGCCCTTTCTGATAATCCTCCCCGAAAGTAGAAAAGTTATTTCCCGAATAAGGAGTCGTCCATGTGATGGCATTATTGCTATCCAGAATTCCAATCTGGGTAGAGCAGTAGTCCGCAAAAAAATATTTTCCCTGAAGTGACGGGTATTGAGTTCCTCTGTAAACATAACCGCCCGTAATAGAGCATTTTCCACCTGAATGATTGTATACGGCAACAGGGAAGGTCATTGTAGACTGAGCCGCACATCCTGCCGTATTGTAGGCGTTATTTCCTTCATAGCAGCGCCAGCCATAGTTTAAGCCAGCCTGTGTAATAGGCATTTTGTTGATTTCTTCTATGGCTCCCTGGCCTACATCTGCAATCATCGCATTTCCTGTAGTCAGGTCAAAGGAAAATTTCCATGCATTTCTAAGGCCGTAGGCCCATATTTCATCCGCTCCATCCACGGCTCCTGCAAAAGGATTATCCGGCGGAATATTATAGGGGCCGGTAGCATCCACATCTATCCTCAGCATTTTTCCCAGCAATACGTTTTTATTTTGGGCATTATTATTCGGATCTCCGCCGCTTCCTCCGTCTCCGGTAATGATCCAGAGTTTTCCGTCTGGGGCAAAATGAATGCTTCCTCCATTGTGATTATCGAATGGTTTGGGGATGTTCAGCAGGATTTTTTCAGAAGCTGGATCAGCCACGTTAGAATCAGTTGAACTTACACTGTATCTTGCAACGATGATATTACCGGCCGGGTTGTTATAATACACAAAAAAATACCCGTTGGTAGAGTATTGTGGATGAAATGCAAGTCCCAGCAGACCTCTTTCACCACCAAAAATAATTTTTGAACCGATATTCAGAAAATTAGTGGTATTAATTGTCCCGTTGGGTTGAATAATTTTAATAATTCCGTTCTGTTGAACAACAAAAAGCCGGCTGTCATTGGCGTTTGTAATCTCCACCGGACTGGTAAGTCCTGTCACAAATTCTTCCAAATTAATGCTTTGAGAATTAGCGATTAAGGAAGAAAATATACTTATGGTAAAAAGTAGTTTTCTCATAATATTTTGATATTTAGTGTGTTGATTAAGTGAATGAAAATTTTGTACCAATCGAATTTTGAAGACTTCATTATGATACCATGAAAAAATTGTTAAATCTTAAATAGAACTCAGAATACCAATATATCTGAAAATAAACCATTTCTGTTGTTAAAAATTCATAAAATACAAGAAAATCATTATATTTGCCGACTTAATTTAACGTAGTTATAACAAAATGCAAGGAAAAGGACTTATTACAATTGTCGCTATTGTACTAGGGTTGATTTGCTTAAACGAGCTATTACCAACATGGTACGCCAGCAAAATTGAAAAGCAGGCAACTGCTATTGCAGGAGACAATCCGGAAAAGTATCAGAAAGAAATTGCTAGACTTTCTAAGGATACTTTGAATCTAGGATTCACAAAACTTTATTACACTAAAGCCAAAGACAAGGAAATGAAACTTGGTCTTGACTTGAAAGGAGGGATCAACGTTCTTTTGGAGATCAACCAAAGAGATCTTGTGAATGATTTAACAAATTATTCTACAAATCCTGTTCTTATCGAGGCTTTAAACAAAACTGATGAAGCACAGAAGAATTCTACAAAAGCTTATATTGATAATTTCTTCGAGCAATTCGATGCAGTTAACAAAGCTAAAGGAACAAACCTTAAGTTGGCAGATCCGGAAATTTTCGGAAATACAACACTTACTGAGGTGAAGTACAACACTGCTGATGAGCAGGTGAAAAGCATTGTTAAAAGAAAAATTGATGCATCTGTAGGAACAGCTTTCGAGGTAATCAGAACGAGAATTGATAAAATGGGTGCTGTGCAGCCAAACGTTCAGAGAGTACCTGGAACCGCTAGAATTTCTGTAGAAATGCCTGGTATGAAGGACATCGATAAAGTGAAGAAAATGCTTCAGACTTCTGCAAAACTTCAGTTCTGGGAAGTACAGCAGGTTCCTGAAATTGCGCCTTATTTCCAGACTTTGACAACTATGGTTGCTGCAAAAGGAGATTCTATGGGAGTAGCAAAGAATGTGAACTTCATGAACCTTTTACAGCTTGACAAATTAAGAACCAATGGTGTTGCTAACGTAAAATTATCTGATACAGCTGTTGTAAATAAAATTTTAAACAGTAAAGTAGGTCAGTCTTTACGTCCGGCTAACATTAAATATACACAGTTCATGTGGGGTTACAAACCTGAAGCTACAGATGCTGAAAGCTTAGTATTGTATGCAATCAGAGGTAACATCAACCAAAAAGCTCCGGTAGACGGTGCTGTTGAAACTGCAAGCATCAGCTATGATGAGCTGAGCAGAGTAGTAGTAGATATGCAGATGGATTCCAAAGGAGCAAAAGATTGGAAAACATTAACAGAGAAAAACGTTGGTAAGCCGGTTGCTGTAACGCTTGACGGTAGAGTTTATACAGCTCCAAACGTTGTAAATGCAATTCCTAACGGTAGAACACAGATCTCTGGTAACTTCTCTCAGGAAGAAGCTAAAGAATTGGTAGACGTTTTAGGTGCAGGTAAATTACCAGCAGGTGCAAAAGTAGTTCAGGCTACGGTTGTAGGTCCTTCATTAGGACAAGAGTCTATTGATGCTGGGGTGATGTCATTTGGTATCGCATTCTTATTAATTATTGCTTATATCATTTTCTACTATGGTGGAGCTGGTGTTTATGCAGTAATTGCAATGATTATCAACTTATTCTACATTTTCGGAATTATGGATTCCGTAGATGCTACCCTTACGCTTCCTGGTATCGCAGGTATTGTACTTACAATGGCCATGGCGGTAGATACGAACGTAATTATCTATGAAAGAACTAAAGAAGAACTTTTCGCAGGAAAGAGTATTCTTGAAGCATACAAAGACGGCTTCAAACACGCATTAAATGCAATTGTTGATGGTCACTTAACGACATTATTGACAGCAGGTGTACTATTCCTTTTCGGAACAGGACCAATTAAAGGTTTTGCATTAACATTAGGAATCGGTATCCTGATGACATTCTTTACTTCGGTATTGATTTCAAGAGTAATGATCTTCTCTAGATTGAATAAAGGAAAACACCTTTCTGTTTGGACAGGTGCTACAAAAAATCTTTTCAGAAACACTTGGATCGATTTTATTGGAAAAAGAAAATATGCTTACATCGTTTCAGGTATTTTAACTATTGTTTGTGTCGCTTCTATTGCAATCCACGGATTCAAATATGGTATCGACTTTACAGGAGGTAGAAACTATGTGGTAAGATTTGATAAGGCTGTAAATGCTGAAGATGTTGAATCTAATTTGGTAAAAGTATTCCAAACTGAGGATGGTAAAAACTCTTCTGTAGAAGCCAAAACTTTCGGTAACGATAAGCAGTTGAAAATCTCTACAGATTACCTTATTGAAGATGAATCTTTGAAAGCTGACCAGACTGTTGAGCAGAAATTGTATGAAGGATTAAAATCCAGCTTACCTGCAAACATGACGTTAAAAGATTTCAAATCTGCAGATAAAGATCACTCAGGAATCATTTCTTCTGAGAAAGTAGGACCTACTGTTGCAGACGATATCAAGACTCACGGTATTCTTGCTGTAGTTGCAGCATTAGCAGGTATTTTCATCTATATCTTGGTAAGATTTAGAAAATGGCAGTTCTCTCTTGGTGCTGTTGCAGCGTTATTCCACGATGCGGTTATCATTTTGGGAGCTTATTCATTGCTTCACAAGTTTATGCCGTTCAACATGGAGATTAATCAGGATTTCGTTGCTGCGATTCTTACAGTATTAGGATACTCAATCAATGATACGGTAATTATCTTTGACAGAATTAGAGAATACCTGAGAGAGAAAAAATCTTTAACATTAGCGGGTCTGTTTGATGACTCTATCTCAAGCACATTGGGTAGAACATTCAACACTTCATTTACTACGATTTTGGTTATCCTTGCGATCTTCATTTTCGGTGGTGATAACTTGAGAGGATTCATGTTTGCGATGTTAATTGGTATTGGATTCGGTACGTATTCATCCATCTTTATTGCATCTGCAATTGCTTATGACTTCCTTAAAACAGGAAAAGAAGAAGAGGTACACGGAAAAACGACTTCTACAAAAGAAGAACTTGCTTCAAAGTAATACTCACTACAATAAATTAGTAAAGACCGTTTCGAAAGAAACGGTCTTTTTTTATACCTCTGCCGCTTTATGAGTTGATAATCAATTTAAGAGCAGATAATAGATGTTTTCAGGGATGTTGATATTTTCCCTTTAGTAACATTAAATTTTCATTTAATTATTAATTATTTTATTTATCCGTTACTGGTAATTGTTTATTAGTTGTTTTCAGTTTGATTTTATTATTTATTTTTTAGTAAACTTTATTTTTTAAAATTATCTTAAAGTGGAATTATATTTAATAACTCAAATTTTAGAGATAAAATTATTGTGTGTAATTACTGAATAATAAAGGATTTTTATGACTTTGTTTTGAAATTGTTATTTTATTTAAAAATTATTAAAAAATAAGAGTTTTATGTAGTTTATTATTTTATATTTACTTAAAACAAAACAAAAATGAAAGTCGAAAAATTATTCATTGCTGTAGCATTATGTGCTGCCAGCTTCCTCTACGCGCAGGTTGGAATTAGCACTCCAAATCCTGATAAAAGTTCTGCATTAGATGTTACAGGCACCAATAAAGGTGTATTGATCCCCAGAATTTCCGATCTCACAACAATAGCTGCTCCAGCTAATGGTTTACTGGTTTATGATCTCAAAAGGCAGGCGTTAACCCAGAACATCGGAACACCCGCCAGTCCAAACTGGATCCCGATCAGTGGGAATGTTGTTAAATTCTTCTATATGCCTTCCATCAGTATTGATACTTCTACTTTAGGAACAGGAAGAACAAAAGATTTATTCCAGCTTTATAAAACGCAGTTTTCTACTCCAAAAGTTTCAAGTACAGGAGCTCCGGGTGCAATTCCTTTTTTTGTAAATGCATCAGATCTGTATTATTATGTGACTGATTTTGACAGTGCGGTATTAAGCAATGTAAGCATTGATGCCAATGGAATACTTCGCTATGATGTGATAGGATCGGCTACTGCCTGCTCTTTCGTAAATATTGTATTTGTAATCAAATAATTTTAAGAAGCATACAGTCATTATGATCATCCTTTTTTCAGGGATGAGTATCTCGTGTATAATTAATTTTAAAAATTGATGATGATGAAAATAAATTCAATATTCCGATATATGCTTATAGCAATATGTCTTTTTATATCAGGTAAAATGACCTCTCAAGAAATGGTTACGCTCCCCAATGGCGGATGTGGAAGACTATTGGATACCAATACCTCAAGTTCAAGTGATGGTGGTTTTCTTTGTTTCAGATTGGGAAAAGAAGCTGCTAATCCGGGTAATATGACTGATACTGATGTCAATTCATTTGCCTCTTTGAAACCGGGCACGGGCGCTGGTCTTTTTTGCAGCATGTATGTGGGAGTAGGAACCAATGGAGCCGATTTTCAGGCTAATAAACCTGTGTATATTGACTTCGCTTCAGATGGGTTCAATTTTAATCCCAGTTTTAATGGGGGAAATTTTGTTTTCTATAACAATGGACAGGAAGTGTACCGTACAGGTATCAATGGACATTTCTTCTTTGATTTTGGTGATAATCAGGGGCGCAGGATTATTAAAGTAATTCCCACAGCAGCATGGGATGAAGTAAGGCTGGATTTTGGAGAAGCTATAGGGGTTGGTTTCTCATTCAGTCAGATGAGAGTGTATAATATCCTTTCAGAGTATTATCTGGCTCCTATGACGTATCTGTCTCAACCTTCAGATAAAACAGTGGCTGCAGGTGGATCAACAACTATGACTGCTGTGATCAATAATACTCCTACAGATGAAACTCCAGATACTATTACTTATCAATGGCAGGTTCTTAACGGAAGCACATGGACTAATCTGACAAATGGTACCAACTACAGTAACGTTACATCTTCCACTCTTACTATTAGCAATGTTCCTGTAGGATTTAATAATAATCAATATCGGGTAGTTGCTAATTCCAGTTTCCATACCTGTTCTTTCCAGGCCATTTCTACTGTTGGAAGACTTTTTGTCAACTCTGTAAATGATCCTGGAACTATATCGGCAGACCAGACGGTGTGTATGGATATCAGCAATGATCCGGCTTTATTTAATCAGGCTACAGCAGCACAGGTAAGTGGTTCAGCAGAATATCAATGGCAAAGTTCAGCAGATAATATAACATTTGTGAATATTACCAATGCAACATCTGTTACGTATGATGCCCCACCAGTGGCGCAGACTACCTATTATCGCCGGGGAGTGAGGTCTGTACTCAGCGGAAATACCACGGGTTATCAATACACCAATGTGGTAAAAGTAACTGTAAAACAGAACTGTCTGATCAAATGTATTATTACAAACAGAATGATATATACAAAGTTGAATTCCAATTAAATAGGTTGATTTCTAATTGATTATATAAGCCTGTTTCAAAAGAAAAATTTGGAACAGGCTTTTTTCTTGCTTACTATCTGATTTTTATTCACTGTAGATGCTAAAAAGTAAATTAAGTATATTATTCATGTTATACTTCTTTAATACATTGAAATTTAGAACCATTATTTTTAAGATTTGATTAATTTTGCACCATCATGGAAAATTCAAAGAAAAAAGCGGCTATAGGCTTCATATTTATTACTTTACTGATAGATATTACAGGATGGGGAATCATCATTCCCGTTGTTCCCAAATTAATTGAGGAGCTTATTCATGCAGATATTAGTGAAGCCGCAAAATATGGTGGGTGGCTTGGATTTGCCTATGCATTTACACAATTCATATTCGCTCCGCTTGTCGGAAACCTGAGTGATAAATATGGACGTAGACCTGTAATCCTGATTTCTCTTTTCGGATTTGCCGTGGATTATATTTTCCTTGCACTGGCTCCCACAATCTGGTGGCTATTTCTGGGAAGAGTTATTGCCGGTATAACGGGCGCAAGTGTCACCACTGCCAGTGCCTATATTGCAGATATTTCCACTGATGAAGACAGAGCTAAGAATTTTGGACTGATAGGAGCTGCTTTCGGGCTCGGATTTATTATAGGTCCTGTGTTGGGTGGAGTACTAGGTCATTATGGTGCCAGAGTCCCTTTCTATGCAGCTGCAGGTTTGTGTCTGCTTAACTTCCTGTATGGGTATTTCATCCTTCCTGAAAGTTTAGATAAAGATAAGAGAAGAGAGTTTGACTGGAAACGTGCAAATCCTATAGGTTCATTTAAATTTTTAGGTAAACATCCTGAAATTTCCGGACTTATTCTTTCCTTAATCTTGATTTATATTGCAGGTCATGCTGTACAGAGCAACTGGAGTTTCTTTACAATGTATAAGTTCAACTGGACAGAAAGAATGGTGGGAATTTCATTAGGAGTAGTAGGTTTATTGGTTGGTCTTGTACAAGGCGGACTTATCAGATGGACGACTCCAAGACTTGGGGAGCAAAAGAGTATTTACTACGGATTGGCTTTCTACGCGCTAGGAATGCTGTTGTTTGCTTTTGCTTCTGAAGGATGGATGATGTTTGTATTTTTGGTTCCCTATTGTTTAGGAGGAATTTGTGGACCGGCTTTACAGTCTGTTATCACCAAAAGCGTTCCTTCCAATGAACAGGGTGAACTTCAGGGAGCACTGACGAGTTTAATGAGTGCAACTGCTATTATCGGGCCACCGATGATGACGAATCTGTTTTACTTCTTCACGCATGATGAAGCGCCATTTAAGTTTTCCGGGGCACCTTTCTTTTTAGCATTTATTTTAATGGCGATCAGTGTTGTGATCACCTATTCTGCGTTTCAGAAAAAAGGAAAAGCAAAAATAGAAAAGGATTTTCAGAAACAATAGATTTGTTCTATTCCAAACATATATACCGCTCCGGGTTCAATCTATTCAATAATTTTACAGAAGTAGGCTTTCTACTTTTTTAAACAAAAAAAACAAATTATGAATCCATTCAACCTGGAAAAGTATTTCGAACGAATTCATTTCTCCGGAACTCCGGAAATGAGCATGCAGGTATTGAAAACAATACATCAGCTTCATCCAAAATATATTCCTTTTGAGAATATTGACTCTTACACAGGAACTGTTCCTTCTCTGGATCTTGAAGATATTTTTAAAAAACTGGTTACAGAATCAAGAGGCGGATATTGCTATGAACAAAATTTACTTTTAAAAGAAGTTCTTTCCAGTTTGGGATTTCACGTTGAATTACAATTGGGAAGGGTAGTATGGCGAAGAGAAGAAGACAGCAGTGCTGCCAGAAGTCATTTGATGTTGATTGCTGATGTAGAAGGCCAGAAATATCTTGTAGATTGTGGCTTTGGAACAACTACACTTACCACACCTTTATTGTTGAATAACGAAGAACCCCAGCAGACCCCGAACGGACTTTTTAAGATTTCACAAAAAGAAGGAGTGTATTTCCTGTGGATCTGGAAAGAAAAATGGCTGCCGATTTATCGTTTTGCACTCGAACGCGTAGAACATGCAGACCTTGAAATTTCTAACTGGTACTTATCTACACATCCTGAATCCAACTTCAAGAAAAATCTGGTACTCTCCAAAGTAGATGAAGAAGCCCGATATACTTTCACTGAAAATACATTAAATATAAGACATGAAAAAGGTGAAAAAGAATCTGTTTTGATTCATAATAATGAAGAACTGTTTGCCATGCTGAAGAACACTTTCGGACTGAAAGAAAATGCAATAGAAGCATTGAAAGCAAAAATTTGAAATTGATATTCTTTTACAATACAAACGGGAAGCTCAGCAAGCTCCCCGTTTTTTGAAATCTGATTTTTATGAAAATTATGGATAAAGGGATTTCGTCCCGTTACTTACAATATTGCTGCCCAATCCTGAGAATGATACAGAGAAATTGCTGGTATTAAAGCTTAAAGAACCTGTAGGAGTACAAAGTCCCAGTGCATAACGACATTGTCCGTAAGCTCCTGTTTTTTTCGTAATCTTACTCTCGCTTTTCGCTTTTCCTAAACTGATATATCCCCAATCGCTTACATCTGCATTGGAAACGGTAGAACCTGAATAATAAATTGTAATCTGATATCCGGCTTCACCTCTCTTGGAACCCCATAACCAGCTTGCTGTCCACCATTGTTTATACCAGGTAGAAACTACTTTTGCAGCCTGGTTATTGTTGGAAGCTTTCGTACTTCCACGCGGATCCATCATGATAAGACCTCCGAAAATATTATCCCAGATAATCCCTGAATCTTTGTAAAAACACAATGTAGTGAACTTTCCGTTTTTACTGTTCCATGTTATTTCCATAACATTTGTACCGGATTTTACTTCTTCAGTGACAGCTTCTTTCAATCCCTGCTGAGCTGTTATCAGATCATCTCCGGTATACAAATCTCCGATTTTTCCAATCTTTACAGAAGAAGGATCCATGATGTTACCGGATGCAATAAACTGATCTTTGTCGGTGATCAGGCTTTTGGAAAGGTCAATGCCTTTTTGGGTTGAAATTTTACCCAATACTTTTACTTCTGCAATCTGCAGATCATTGTTCAGGTACGTTTCAAGATTTTTTCCGGATTCATTCAGTTGAAGCTGTACTGCTTCAGGTACAATTTGTGAGGAAAGAGGAGTGATCTCTTTTTTCAGATCAGCGGCAGATATTTTTGCCTGAACTGTTTCCTGCTGATTCATTTCGTTGTTTTCACTCTGACAGCTGTTGAGTGCCAATACCGATAAGAGGGCGAAAACTTTAAAAGTAGTCACTAGTTTTTTCATAATAAATATTTATTTGGTTGTGCATTATAAATATACTGAATTGTTGTGTAATTCTCATTGTTTTGAATTAAGTATTTGTTAATTCGTAGGTGATAGGTAGAAGGTGGCAGGGATTAGGGGAAATATTCTGTGAAATAGTAATGGAGGTTGGCAGAGGTCAATAGTGAATCTTGCTTTGCAAGTGAATGGTGAATTTTTTGAAGGAGAGGCAAGATAATATTAACCTAAATAAAATCAGTAACTTATAGCTAACAACTTTCAACCAAAACACAGAACTTACACTCTCATTTTACAAAATCTTAAAATTTGTTTAAATTTTTAGTTTACCATCTATAAATGCAATAATCTTTTGTAATTTTACAGGATGGAATTAAGCATTGGAGAAATGGCACTCATTGCCATTGCAATCGTTGTATTATTCGGTCCGGATAAACTGCCTCAGATTGCGCGTGACTTAGGTGCAGGCGTTAGAAAAATGCGTGGAGCAGTAGAAGATATCAAAACTGAAATCATGAAGGAAACAGATAATCCTGTTTCTGAAATAAAGCGTGAGATTGAAAAGGTAAAAGATGCTGCCAAAGATTTTAATCCGATGAAAGATATCGAAAAAGATATTTTGACGGAGCCTGGAACTCTTGCTTCTAATGAACCTCCGAAACTGAAGCCCGCAGATGATGAGACTCATGAGGGACCTGTAAGCAGATAATACAATGGAGGAAATCATTCAGGAAGATAAGAAGGTATTTCTTTACCTTAACAATTTGGGCGATTCATCTTTTGACCAATTTTGGATGCTTATTTCAAGTACCTGGATCTGGGTACCTCTTTATATTATATTTCTTTATTTTTTATACAAAAATTATCAACTAAGAACTTTAGTTTTTATTCTCATATTTATAGGACTTGGAGCGGTAGTTTCCGATCAGCTGGCCAATATTTTCAAATACGGAGTAGCGAGGCTAAGACCATGCCATGACCCAACTTTGGAGCATCATATGAGAATTGTAAAATGTGGAGGACAGTTTGGGTTTTATTCTGCCCACGCTTCCAATACCTTCTTTTTGGCAACGTATTTAGGTATTTTACTGAAAAAGAAGATTAAATGGTTTCCTTATGCTATATTTGCATGGGCTCTGGTTGTTTCGTACAGCCGAATTTATTTAGGAGTGCATTTCCCAATTGACATTTTGGTGGGGGCGTTTGTTGGATCTTTGTTGGGAGTGATATTTGGTGCACTCGCCAAAAAAGTGATCAATAAACAAACTATAACCTCATGAAAAAAACTTTATTATTAGTAACTTCCCTTTGTTTCTCCCTTAATTTTTATGCCCAGGATAAAAAACTGGCTGAAGACTGTTTTAATAAAGCTGATTATAAGTGTGCCGAAGAGCAATACTTAAAACTGGCAGAAAAAGAACAGATTCAAAAATTTCAGTCGGAATATTATGATTATCTTGGGACGGCTCAGCGAAGGCTGGGGAAGACCACTCAGGCTTTTAAATCCTATGATTCTGCCTTAAAAGCAAATCCTATGTCGGTTTCCGTTTATGTCAACCTTTCATCACTTTACAGTCAGAAAGGAAATAAGGTAAAAGCACTGGAATATATAGAAAAAGGATTGAAAGTGAATGCTGAGACTCCGGATTTATATCTTACCCGTTCCAAAATCTATGACAGCCAAGGGAAAAAAGATCTTGCTATCAATGACCTTAATCAGATTCTGACTTTTGCACCCGATAATATTTTTGCAAAAACAGGACTCGCCAATCTTAAAAAAAATAATGGTGACCTGGATGGTGCCTTAAAAGATTACAATACCCTTCTTTCTGAGAAACCGGAATCATTGCTTTACAACGGCCGTGCTGATGTGTATTTTAAAATGAAAAAATATAAAGAAGCACTTACCGATGCTAACAAAGCCATTTCGATAGATCCGAAATTCGCACAATCTTATGTGAGCAAAGCCATGATTCTGATGGATACTTCTAAACTTAAAGAAGCATGTGCAAATCTTGATAAAGCGGTAGCTTTAGGCTATGAAAAGGCGGTGCTGACAGATTCTTATGCTAAATGTGGCAAGAAATAAATTGAAATTTACAACCCCTGATTATTTAATTAAATCCAAACTAAAATACCAAAATCTGGTTTAACTGTTTTAAAAACGAATAAAGAAAAGAGAAATGCTGAATATTGTCCTTGTAGAACCTGAAATACCGAATAACACAGGAAATATCGGAAGATTATGTGTAGGAACCGAAAGCAGATTACACCTGGTTCACCCATTTGGATTTGTAATTAATGATAAAAACCTGAAGCGTTCGGGACTGGATTACTGGGTGCATCTCGATGTTTCTGAATATGCAGATATTGAAGAGTGGATGAAACAGATCCCTGATAAGTCCCGCGTTTTTTTAATGAGTTCACATGCTGAAAAATCATATCTGGAAACCGATTTTCAGGATGGGGATTGGCTTGTTTTCGGAAAAGAGAGTGTAGGACTGAGTAAAGAGGTTCTGGACCGTTTTGAAAATCATCTGACCATTCCTATGTCAAAACTGATCAGAAGCTTTAATATTGCCAATTCCGTTGCTTTTGTAGTGGGTGAGGCGAAAAGACAGATCAATCTGAAATAAAAGTTTATCTTATATTTTTAATCAAATAATAAGATTTAAAGCTGGATAAATCAAAGACCCTTCTGAATTAAGAAGGGTTTTAATCGTTATGATAAGGCTTGCCCTGCAAAATCTGATCAGCACGGTAGAGCTGTTCCACAATAAACAGGCGGATCATCTGGTGGGTAAAGGTCATTTTGGATAATGACATTTTCTCATTTGCTCTGCTGTAGATCTCTTCAGAAAAACCATAAGCACCTCCAATCAGAATATGTACTTTTTTCACAGAAGAATTCATCCAGGTATCAATTTTCTGTGCAAATTCACGGCTGGTAAACTGTTTTCCTTTTTCATCAAGAATCACTACCAGATCGTTTTTATCAATATGATTTAAAAACAATTTAGCTTCTTCTTTTTTAAGAAGATCGGGAGATAGGTTTTTAGCATTTTTAACATCCGGGATTTCAGTGATTTCAAAATTCCAGTGTTTGGGTAAACGATTGAGATAATAATTGATTAAAGACGTAATTTCCTTATCGTCTGTTTTACCGATACAAAGTAAACTGATTCGCATTGTAAGAAGTTTCAGAGGGCAAAGATACGGCTTCGGGAAGGAAAGTTCAAAGTTTTGGGTTGAATGTTGATGGTAGTTTTTTTTGCTAGTTGCTAGTTGCTAGTTGCTAGTTGCTAGTTGCCAGTTCTATTTCGGTTATTATTATCTCGTATCTCCTTCAAAAAATTCACCATTCACTTGCAAAGCAAAATTCACTATTGACGCTAATCAACCTCCATTCCCTACTACCTGCTACCTAATTCCTGCCACCTATCACCCTTTATCTTTTCCCTATTTAATTTAATTCCCCTACATTTGTATAAAGACAAACAGATCGATGAGTGTAAAGGTTCCCAGATTTATTTTGAAGATTCAAGAGTTTTTTGACAGCATCCATATTCCTGTTTTGGGAATATCGCTTTGGCAGATGTTTCAGATCTATATCTCCGGGATTTTCAAAGGAAAAATAGGGAGGAAAGCAGCAGCTATTTCCTGGAGCTTTACCATCAGTTTATTCCCGTTTCTTCTGTTTTTGCTTTCCGTTTTGCCTCATATGCCTTTATATGATGAACTACAGTTCTATATTTTTGATGTACTGATGCATAATGTTTTTCCTTCGAATATGGAAGGAGACGTAAAAGGATATATTGTAAGTAATATTATTCCGAATATGAAGGGAATCAGTAATCTGACCATTCTTCTGGCACTTGTTTTTGCAACGAACGGTACATTTTCCCTGATTAACGGTTTTAATGAAAATTCAGATGAAAAACTGAGTGATGTAAAGGAATTTATTCTTTCATTCTTTATCACAATAGGCTTTATCACGATAGTTTTTTTAGCTCTTTTCGGGGTATATTATGTGGAGGTGGTGATGAAGCTTTTTACACCGGCTTATGATATTTCATGGCTTGTAGATAACCTTTCTAAGATCATTGGATTTGTTTCTTTTCCTCTTTTTTACTTTATCCTTCTGACTTTATTTTACTGGCTGGGAACCGTGAAAATTACACGATTCCGTCAGGCGGTTCCGGGTGCTATTTTAACTACAATATTATTCGTTGTCACTACTTATATTTTTGCCATTTATGTAAAGGATATTGCGCGGTATAATGTACTTTACGGATCCATTGGAAGTATGATTCTGCTGATGGTTTGGGTGAATGTGAATGTATATCTGCTTTTATTTGGAAATGAACTGAATATGGCTATCAGAAAGCTCAGAATAGAAAAGCTGCTGTCTGATGAAATCCAGAGAGAAACCATACACTATCATACCCAGATTACAGAACCTGACTTTGATGGTGATGAAGAGCATAAGAGAAAGCTGGAAAACCGGAAGAAAGATTAATTCTCTTCCAGTTCAGGATTTTCTTTTGAACTTACACTTAATATGGTAAATCCTGCAATGGCAGCTATAAAAGAAGCAATCAAAATAGCAAATTTAGCTTCATCCTGAATAGGAATTTCTCCTTTAAAGGATAGCAGTGCAATGAAAATGGACATGGTAAATCCAATTCCGGCCAATAGACCTACACCAATCATCTGAAGCCAGTTGCTGTTTTGAGGAAGAGAACTCAGCTTTAATTTGATTGCAATGAGCGAAAACAGATTGATACCGATCAGTTTACCCAATACCAGACCGCAAATAATTCCTAAACCTAATGTACTTGTAACACCAGCAACCATTTCACTGGAAAAAGTGATGTTGGTATTCGTTAAAGCGAATATAGGCATGATCAGAAAGCTTACCGGAATGTGAAGCTGATGCTCCAGTTTTTCCAATGGTGATATTTCTACATTCGAAGCGTTGGTAGGTATTGAAAATGCGAGTAAAACACCCGCTATTGTAGCATGAATTCCGGAGTGATGAAGGAAATACCATAAAAATAGTCCCGGAATAATATAAAATATAGTTTTGGTTACTTTTAAGAAATTTAAAATAAATAATAAGGCAGTCACCCCAAAAGAGAGTAGAAGATAGGTCCAGTGAATCTGCTCGGTATAGAAAACTGCAATCACAAGAATAGCTCCCAGATCGTCTACAATAGCCAATGCCGCTAAAAATATCTTGATAGAGTTGGGGATCTTTTTACCCAGCATGGAAATAATAGCCAGTGAAAAAGCGATATCTGTAGCCATAGGAATTCCCCAGCCATTGCTGTATTCTGTTCCGGTATTGAAAATACTGTAGATTCCCGCCGGTACAAGCATTCCACCCACCGCTGCAAAAATAGGCAGTGAGGCATTTTTAAAGGATGAAAGTTCTCCTTCTACAAGTTCCCGTTTTATTTCAAGACCTACCAGAAGGAAGAATACTGCCATCAATCCGTCATTGATCCAGATGCTGACAGGATATTCCAATCCAAAAAGATGGGTACCCACTTCTTTGTCTAAAAAATGCTGGAAGTTCTCCGCAGCAGATGAATTGGCAATAAGTAATGAAACAAGTACACAGAAAATAAGAATAATTCCTGAAGACTGGCTGTTGTTGAAAAATTTTTTAAAATAAAGAGATAAATTCATGTTTATGATTGTAGTCGTCTCACTCTTGAAACACCATTAATATTCTTAAGTTTTTTGAAGGTTTCCTCCAGCTGACCTTTATTTTTGACTTCGAGAATGATATTTCCTGTGAAAACACCATTGTTGGATTCAATGGAGAGACTCTTCATATCCATTCCCATACTTCCGCTGATGACAGTGGTGATATCATTGATCATACCCATTCTGTCAAGTCCTTCAATTTCAATTTTCACTCTGTTTTTGAAGCTTTCGGCATTCACCCATTTGGCAGGAATGACACGGTAGTCATATTGTGCTCTCAGGTTGATGGCATTCGGGCAGCTATCACTGTGAACTTTAATTCCGTCTGAAATAGTGATGAATCCAAAAATTTTATCTCCCGGAATTACGGTACAGCATTTTGCATAGCTGTAGTTTAGTTTTTCCTCATCTTTCCCAAAGATAATCATGTCAAGGTTTTCCTCTTTTGGTTCCTCGAAATGCTGATTTTTTGGCGGAGATTTTCTGAATCTTGAAAGCAAGTTGTTAAATACGTTTTTACTTTCAAGATATTTTCTCAGACTGCTGACATCCAGCTCATTGCTTTGGAATTTAAGAAACAGTTCTTGAGAAGATTTTAAATTAAAGAACTTTTGAAGTTTATTAATTTCCTCATCATTGAAATTGATTTTCGCATGACGAAGTTTTCTTTGCAGGATTTCTTTTCCTTCCTCTACCAGTTGGTTTTTCTGAGAGTTCAGATAACTTTTGATCTTTGATTTGGCTTTCGATGTTACTACGAATTCCAGCCAGTCAGATTTTGGTTTCTGATTCTGTGAAGAAAGAATATCTACCTGATCTCCGTTTTGAAGGGTATAAGAAATGGGAACCAATTTTCCATTGATTTTAGCACCCAGACATTTCATCCCCAAGTCGGAATGGACTGAGAAGGCAAAATCCAGGGCAGTAGCATTGGTTGGCAAAATTTTAATTTCTCCTTTCGGGGTAAATACAAATACCTCTTTGGAGTATAAATTAAGCTTAATATTATCCAAAAGCTCCGAAGTCGAAAGATTCTGCTGCTGTTCCAGTACTTCGCGGATTTCAGTTACCCATTTTTCAAAGTTTCTGTCATCAGAACTCTGTTTGTAACCTTCTTTGTATTTATAGTGGGCGGCAACTCCTTTTTCAGCAATTTCATCCATTCTTTCCGAACGGATCTGTACTTCAATCCATTTTTTGTCCGGCCCTAAAACCGTTAAGTGTAAACTTTCGTATCCTGTAGAACGGGGTTGCGTAATCCAGTCACGCATTCTTGACGGGTTACTGTGGTATACATCTGTAACGATGGAGTAAATTTTCCAGGCTAAAAACTTTTCATTTTTTGCATCTGATTTATAAATAATCCTGATGGCATAGTTATCAAAAACTTCCTCAAAAGAAACTCCCTGTTTCAGCATCTTTCTGTAAATGGAAGAGATGGCCTTTGCACGGCCTTTAATTTTAAAGTTTAAGCCTTCTTCACCAAGTCTTGCAGATACTTCTTTGGTAAACTCGTTAATATATCGCTCACGGTTTTCTTTGGCAAGTTCCAATTTTTCCGTGATCTCGTTATATACTTCGGGGCTGTTATATTTTAAGGAAAGATCTTCCAGTTCAGATTTAATATTGTACAATCCAAGACGGTGGGCCATTGGAGCATAGATATAAACCGTTTCTGAAGCGATTTTTTTCTGCTTATCCGGAGCCATACTTTCCAGAGTCCGCATATTATGAAGGCGGTCTGCAATTTTGATCAGAATAACCCTGAAATCCTCAGATAAAGTCAATAACAGTTTTCTGTAGTTTTCAGACTGTACAGAGATATTCTGGTGGTTCATGATGGAAATCTTCGTCAGTCCATTCACGATACTGGCAATCTTTTCTCCAAAGATTTTTTTCAGATCCTCGTAAGTATAATCGGAGTCTTCAATCACATCATGCAACAGCGCACAGGCAATAGAAGTAGCTCCCAGACCAATCTCTGTCGCTACAATTTTAGCAACAGCAATAGGGTGGTAGATGTAAGGTTCCCCAGATTTTCTCCTTTGATCCTTATGAGCATCCAAAGCGATATCGAATGCCTTTCGGATGAGCTTGTTATTTTCCTCATCCAACGTTCTGTATGTGTTAGAAATCAAGTCCTTATATCTGGCAAGGATCTCTTTATTCTCTTGTTCTAAATCGTAACTCATTTGTGCGCATACCTATAATAAGACGAAAATACGAAATTTTTTAGTTTTTTCAAACATAAAAGATCCGCAGAATACACTACGGATCTTTGGTTATTAGGTTTTAAGCCGATTAGAATTTCACTTCAGAATTCATACCGTCGCTCGACGTTTTAATTTTTATATCAGGGCTGTTCTGTATTTCAGCTCTGTTTCTTGCATCAATATACTTTTTAATAGTGTCATAATTGGTTTCATTGATATTCATATTTTCAAACAAATATGATTTCAAAGCTGCATTCTGAATAAATGCATTCCGGGCAATATCAATCTGATTGATATCATTCACGGTAACACTTGCCAGATATTGGGAATTATTAGAACCATTATTAAGATATACAATGTAATCTGAGTTTTCAAATCCTGAATTTTCCAGATCACTTTCCAGTTTTTTGTAGTCGCTGTGATGATCAAATAGTCCAGCTAATATATGTGACATAGTTAATTGGTTTTAAAGTTATGACTAAAGTTAGTAATAATTTTCTGATTATCATTGTGTTTATGGTAATATAATTTGTTAATTAATATTCCGTTTTCAATAGAGTGAAACGATATTTGAGAATAATTATTGAACAGGTGTTTAATTTTGATAATTGAATAATGTAGACTGTTGAAAATACACCCTTTCATTATTCTCCTGTTTTAGGAAAAATATCCCCATTGATTAAAGTATTAAAACAAATAAAAAAAGCCCCGAAAATAATTTCCAGGGCTTTCATTGGTTAAAAAATTGATTCAATTAGATTCTTTCGTTTTTGATTTCCTCTACAATTTCGGGATTTAAAAGCGTGCTGATATCTCCAAAATTACTGAAGTCACCCTCTGCAATTTTTCTAAGGATTCTACGCATAATCTTTCCTGAACGCGTTTTCGGAAGTCCGGAAACAAACTGTATCTTATCCAGCTTGGCAATAGGCCCGATCTGATCTGAGATCAGCTGGTTGATTTCTTTTTTAAGGTTCTCTTTATCACGACCTTCTCCTGTTTCTTTAAGGGTTACATAGCCATATAAAGCATTTCCTTTGATGTCGTGCGGATAACCTACAATAGCGGATTCCGCAACGGCAGGGTGCTGGTTAATACTGTCTTCAATAGGAGCAGTTCCCAGATTGTGTCCGGAAACGATGATCACATCATCTACACGTCCGGTAATTCTGTAATATCCAACTTCATCCCTTAATGCGCCGTCTCCGGTGAAATATTTCCCGGGAAAAGCTGTAAAATAGGTTTCCTTATATCGTTGATGGTCTCCCCAGATCGTTCTTGCGATTCCCGGCCATGGAAAACGGATACAAAGATTTCCGGTTACCTGGTTTCCTGTAATTTCATTTCGTTTATCGTCCATCAAAACGGGCTGTACACCTGGAAGTGGAAGAGTGGCATAAGTAGGTTTCGTTGGTGTTACAAAAGGAAGCGGCGAAATCATAATTCCTCCTGTTTCCGTCTGCCACCATGTATCTACGATTGGGCATTTTTTCTTTCCAACATGATCGTTGAACCAATGCCACGCTTCATCGTTGATAGGTTCACCTACGGAACCAATGACTTTCAGAGAACTAAGATCATGTTTGTCTACCCATTCCGCACTTTCCTTCGCTAAAGAACGGATCGCTGTAGGAGCGGTGTAGAACTGAGTGATCTTATGTTTTTCGATCACTTCCCAGAAACGGTCCGGTTCAGGATAGGTAGGTACGCCTTCAAAAATTACGGTGGTAGCCCCATTTAATAAAGGTCCGTAAAGAATGTAAGAATGTCCTGTGATCCACCCGATATCTGCAGTACACCAATAGATATCATTTTCCTTATAATTAAATACATTTTTGAATGTATAAGCAGTATACACCATATAGCCGGCACAGGTATGAAGCATTCCTTTTGGTTTTCCTGTAGATCCGGAAGTATATAAAATGAAAAGCGGATCTTCAGAATCCATAATTACCGTAACGAAATCAGCAGAAGCTTTCTCATACAGATCGGCCATCCAGTAATCTCTTCCTTCTTTCATTTTAATTTCGTTGTGAGTTCTCTTAACGACAAGAACGTTTTCAACCGTTGGTGTTTTTTCCAAAGCATCATCAACAATGCTTTTCAGGTCAAGAACTTTATTTCCTCTGTAACTTCCATCTGATGTGATCACCATTTTTGCTTCACAGTCATTTACCCTCGAAGCTACTGCAGAAGCTGAGAATCCTGCAAAGATCACAGAGTGCACTGCTCCCAGCTTTGCACAGGCAAGCATTGTAATAGCCAATTCAGGAATCATAGGAAGATAAATACAGACTCTGTCCCCTTTTTTAATACCCATATCATGTAAAACATTGGCTGTTTTATTCACGCGGGTATACAGTTCCTGATAAGAAATATGCTGTGCTTCTTCCTTTGGATCGTTAGGTTCCCAGATGATGGCAGTTTTATCTCCTCTTATGGCAAGATGCCTGTCTATACAGTTTTTGGTAATATTGAGTTTAGCGTTTTTGAACCAGGTGATTTTCGCTTCATTCATATCGTACTTAACAACCTTGCTCCATCGTTGGTACCACACGAAATTTTGATCAGCTACCTTATCCCAGAATTTTTTAGGATTTTTGATAGACTTTTTATAATCTTCAAAATACTGTGGTAAATCTTCTATTAAGTAATTTCTCATATCCCTTTCGTTTTTTGAAATTTGAATTTATTTTATTTTAAATTTATGTTTAATTTCTGGCTTAGGCCCTGTATTCCTTGATTTTTTCCTGAATTTCATCAATGATTTTCTCATCGTCAATCGTTGAAGGAATCTGGAAATCTTTTCTGTCAAGTAAAGTTCGGATCAGTTTCCTTAAAATCTTTCCCGATCGTGTTTTAGGTAAACGTTTGACAACCATAGCGTTTTTCAGAAAAGCTACTGCTCCGATTTTATTGCGGACCATCTGAATGATATCTTTTTCAATAGCTTCTTCAGAAATGGGTGAGCCGTTCTTTAAAACCACTGTAGCAAAAGGAACCTGTCCTTTTAAATCATCATCAATACCTACCACAGCACATTCCGCGACATCAGGATGTGAAGAAACAATTTCCTCCATTTCAGAAGTGGAAAGTCTGTGTCCCGCAACGTTGATCACATCATCAACTCTTCCTGTGATGAAAATATAGCCATCTTCATCCCGAATAGCTCCGTCTCCAGAAAAATAATACCCTTTGTACTGAGACAGATAGCTGTTTTCAAAACGTTTGTAGTCTTTCCATATTCCAAGCATGGCACCGGGTGGAAGAGGAAGTTTGATCACCAGATAGCCTTCATGATGAGGATCGAGTTCCAATCCGTTTTCATCAAAGATTTTAATGTCATATCCCGGAACAGGTTTTCCTGCGGATGCTCTTTTGATCTGATAACTTTCATCATGGGTAAGTAATCCAAGCATAGGCCACCCGGATTCTGTCTGCCACCAATGGTCTATAGCCGGAACTCCGATATGTTCAGCAAACCAGTCCAGGGTAGCCACATCACATCTTTCGCCTGCCAGAAATTGTTTTTTGAAATGGGTTAAATCGTATTTTTTGACCAGTTCTCCATTCGGATCTTCTTTTTTGATGGCTCTGATCGCAGTAGGTGCAGTAAACATCACCGAAACTTTATATTCTGAAATGATTCTCCAAAACGTTCCTGCGTCAGGGGTCATGATAGGTTTTCCTTCAAAAATAATAGTCGTATTTCTGTTGATGAGTGGTCCGTACACCGAAAAACTATGGCCAACTGCCCATCCGAAATCTGAAGCAGCCCAATAGGTTTCTCCGGCTTCCACTCCGTAAACAGATGTCATGGAGAACTTTAAAGCAGTAGCGTAACCTCCGGTATCACGAACAATGCCTTTTGGCTTTCCTGTAGTTCCGGATGTGTAAAGCAGATAAAGCGGATGGGTAGATTCCACAGAAATACACTCTGTAGGAGCTGATTTTTCAACCAGTTCTTCATAATCAATCAGTCCATCGAACATTTCATCCTGATTATCTACTAATTTTCTGTTGTACACAACAATGTGGTCTACTTTATCCTGTGCCAGCTCAATAGCTTTTTCCACCAGCGGGAGGTAAGGAATTCTTTTAGCAATTTCTACCCCTGCAGTTGCTGTGATTAAAACTTTTGGTTTGCAGTCGTCAATTCTTACCACAAGCTCGTGGGGAGCAAAACCACCAAAAACCACATTGTGAATAACTCCGATTCTCGCACATGCCAACATGGCAAAAAGGGTTTGAGGGATCATAGGCATATAGATAACCGCCGTATCTCCTTTTTTTAAACCTAAAGAAACCAGACCTCCTGCGAATTTTGAAATTTCCTCTTTCGCCTGATTGAAGGTGTAGGTTTTCTTTTGACTGGTGACAGGAGAGTCATAAATAATTGCAACCTGATCTCCGAATCCGTCTTCAGTGTGCTTGTCTATACATAGGTAACACATATTGAGCTTTCCGTCGGAAAACCATTGAGGGTAATCATTTTCATCTTTTGAAAGGATCTGTTTGGGGAAATCAAACCATTGTATTTCTCCGGCCTGTTCTTTCCAGAAATCTTCTTTATATTCTATGCTTTGTTTAAATAATATATCAGTGTCCATATCAATAGTCTTGTGTTTGTTTTTTGCTTATCCTTGTCAAGGTTTTAAGATTTGACAAGGATAACAAGGATCATTGCGAGCCGATGGCGAAGCAATCTCTTAATACTCTTAATTCCTTTATGAATCTTAATGGTTTAATTCTACACGTTAAAACATTTCTTCAATCTGCTGCATCAGCTTTTTGATCGAGTAGGGTTTTGTGATGTAAGCATCAGCGCCCATTTCCAGGCCTTTTTCAATATCTCTTGGATTGTTTTTGGCACTCAGAAAGATAACTTTGGTATCTCTCAGTTTTTCATCCTGTTTGATAAGGTCCAAAGTGCTGTAGCCGTCAAGATTCGGCATCATAATGTCGAGAAGAATCACATCCGGGACCATTGTTTTCAAAAAGTCGAGGACTTCCGTTCCGTCACGGGCAATATAAACGTCATAACCATTTTTTTTGAAGCTGTATTCCAGCGACATTAGTATTTTGTGTTCGTCATCCGCAATAATTATCTTTCTCATAAAAGGGTTTTAATGGTGTTCAACTTCATCTGTAATCTCTTTTTTCATTTTTTCGGGAATGCTTATGGTGAAAGTTACGCCCAATCCGCTGTTTTCGGCTTTTATACTTCCTCCGTGTGCCTGTACTATCTTTTTGGAAATGGCGAGTCCTAGCCCGCTTCCTGTTGGTTTTATAATATTTTGGTTTTTAGACTGATAAAACTTATCAAAAATCATTTCCAGGTCTTCCTCCGGAATATGTTTCCCGGTATTGAAAATACTGATGGTCAGCTGTTGGTCTTTTTCAAATAATTTGGTCTGGATGGTTCCCTGCTCATCTGTAAATTTTAATGCATTTCCCCAGATATTCTGAAACAGCTGAATCATTCTTGCTTCATCATATTCAAATATAAACTGATTCAGGAGATTAACTTCACTTAAATGAATATTTTTCTGCTGTATCAGGTGAAGAAGCGGGTTTAATGCTTTTTTATAGGTTTCAATAATATTATTTTCCTGAATGTGTAGAGAGATTTCGCCATGCTGTAGTTTGTCCAGATAGAGAATATCATTGATGATTTCACTTAGTCTGTCGGATTCTGTAACGATATTATTTAAAAATTCCTGTTTGATATCAAAAGGAATATCATCGTCATCGGCTAAAATTTCTCCCGCAGAACGGATAGCGGTGATCGGGGTTCGCAGTTCATGGGCTACAGAGTCAAGAAAGTCATCTTTTTGACGGTCTTTGATGATGAGGTTCTGGTTGGCGGTTCGCAGATCATCGGAAAGTTTTTGCAGCTCTTCGGACTGTTCGGTAAGCTTTTTATTTAAACTGATATTTTCCTGAGATTCTTCAAGGATATTTAAGACCTCTTTTAAAGATATTTTATCTTCCTTGGTGACACCTTCAATTAATATCTTTGCCGAAGCTGTCCCGATTCTTCCAGCCAACAGGTTTTCCGAAAATTTAATAAATCTGGAATCGGCAGTTTCCGTTTTGGAATCAATATTATATTTTAAATTAAAAATTCGCAGAGCCTGCTCTGTTTTGTTTTTACCTAAAAAACGCTCAAGAATATTCTGAATGTCTGAAATATAGGCTGTTCCCCGCCAGATAAAAGCATTTTCATGATTCTGAATGTACTTGTCAATGTCTACATACAATTCAGCAAAGTTTCTTTCACGGTAATTTCCTTTAGAACTTACAGAAACAATCGTAAACAGGCTTGTATTCACCAGCATTGACCAAAAGAAAATCTGTGGAATTCTTCCCAGATAAGGAATGGTGAAAAATCCGAAAGCATCATACATCTCTCTCAGTACCCCTTTGAGCTCCTGATTGTATGAAAAATAATACTGCGGAATAATCAACCCGAAATAACAGATTGCTAATCCTGCTATAAGTCCTGTAACAGCACCTTTATAGCTTCCTCTTCTCCAGAATAAAGCTCCGAAAAATGCAGGAGCCAGCTGGGCAATGATGACAAATGAAATCAATCCTACAGAATCCAGTGATGTTTTCAGAATGAAATACTTATAAAAGACAAAAGCCATAATAATCAGCCCGAAAATGCTGATTTTTCTAATGTTGGTAATGCTTCTTGTATTTTGTTCCTCACTTTCGGATTTTAATTTTCCAAGCAATCCATAGGGAATGATGAGGTTGTTGGAAAGCATGATAGATAAAGTAATAGCGGAAATAATGATCATGGAAATACATGAACTCAATCCTCCCAGAAAAACAAGCACAGTGATCAGGGTATTGTCAAAATGCTGAGGTATCAGAATAGAGTAGAACTCCGGATTGACATTCTGACCATCAAAAATCAACCTTCCTCCCCAGGCAATCGGAAAAATAAATACAGTGAAGATTAGGAGATAAAGAGGGAAAAACCAAATCGCAGTTTTGATGTGCTTTTCCTGTCTGTTCTCAACAATGGCGGTGTGAAACTGTCTCGGAAGAATACAGATTGCCGTTGCGGAAATCATGCACAAGATCATCCAGTTCATAGCACCTTCAATGCCATTAAAGGTGTTTTTTTCTTTAAAATCTTTAAACCTGCTGGCTTTCTCATAGATATCTGAGAACCCGTCAAAGGCATAATAGATCACGAAAAGTCCGAGAATGATAATAAAGAACAGCTTTAAAAAACTTTCCAATGCAATCGCTGAGATAATTCCCAGTCGTTTTTCAGAAGCATCTACATATCGCGTTCCATAATAGGAAGAAAACAGGGCAATTAAGACCACAACAAAAGTAGCATTGTCGGTCAGTATATTTTTTGACATCGGAGTTTCCGTTACCAAATGGAACGTCTCCGAAATGGCTTTGATCTGCAATCCGATATAAGGAACAATAGCTAAAAGGCAAACTACAGTAATAATAGCACTCAGGCTTCTGCTGTTTCCATATCTTAATGAGATGAAATCAGCAAGACTGCTTATTTTATTAACCCTTGCAATTCTCACAATCCGGGTATTGATATAGATCCAGGCCGGAACAATCATAATAGGGCCAATGTAAATCGGCAGATAGTTTAATCCGCTTGTAGCTGCAACGCCAATGCTTCCATAATACGTCCAGGCAGTACAATATACTGCAAGAGACAACGCATAGATGTAAGGATTGTTGATCCAAAGCTTACTCTTTTTCTTCTCTGCCAGGTGGGCAACTAAGAAAAGAAGGGCCAGGTAAAACAGGACTACAAAAAATAATGCGAAACTACTCATCATGTCTTTTTACGATTACAAAAGAAATCACAATGGAAATCATCCAGATCATGAACAGGTAGATAAGGATCATAGGATAGCCTAAAACTTCCCTTTCACTGTTGAAAAGCAATGAAATAGGAATACTGAAAGCGATCATAAGCCCTACGCTCAGTATAATAAGTTTTTGCTCGTGTCTCTTTTTCATAAATGATTATTAATAAAAGATAATTGATGAATGCTGCATTCATCAATTATCCATTTTGTTTTTAAATTTTGTCGTCAGAATATTCTCCTTTCAGGGCATAATAACCGAAAATGGCCATTCCACCTGAGATAATCGGCATCAGTACAAAAAGAATGATAATGCCAAAAACCAGATCTTCCTGCTTTCCGGATGCGATTTTGGGAATTCCCAAGACTGTAATTCCGAAATATCCTACAATCACCGCAATTGCGATCCAGAGAATGCCTAATATTTTTTTTAGTCCGTTCATTTTAGTAGTTTTAAAATTAATAAAAATCTGAGTGATTCAATACTTAATCGTGAAGATTATTGTTCTTACTTTTAAGATAAAATAATCCGATGATGAGACACACTGTAGCGACTCCAATGGGATACCATAGCCCCTCAAGATACCAGGTAGCATGTCCAGCTTCTTTCCCAGTAGTAACCAGATAAGTTGCTACAGCTGGCAGAAGACCTCCGAATACCCCGTTTCCGATGTGATAAGGCAGAGACATTGAGGTGTATCGGATTCTCACAGGGAACATTTCTACAAGGAAAGCGGCAATAGGTCCATAAACCATGGTTACAAATATTACCTGGATAAATACAAGGAAGACCAGATACCATTTCGTGTCGTCGCTTAATTTTAGGGATGTGGAGATTTTTGGTTCTTCCGCTTTTCCGTCTTTCATAACAGGTCCTGCAGGCGACCAGTGAATGATACTGTCCTTTTTAATTAAAGTTCCGTCTGTGTAAAGAGTTTCTTTATGGAAAGTAACCAGACTGTCCGTGGCAATATCACTGTGTATTTTAGCGGTTCTTTTTTCTGTAATTCCATTAGCCGCAACGGTTTTGCTTTCAAGATTTACACTCTTGAACATACTGTCATAAATAGGTCTGTAGGCTAAAATAGCGACTAACATTCCGGTCATCATCACTGCTTTTCTTCCTATTTTATCAGACAGCCATCCGAAGAATACAAAGAAAGGCGTTCCTAAAAATAAAGCAGTAGCCATGAGTGAATCTACCTGTGCAGATTCTACATTCATTACCTTTTGAAGGAAACTCATGGCATAAAATTGTCCTGTATACCAGATAACCCCTTGTCCCATTGCTGCTCCGAATAAAGCCAATAGCACAAACTTGAAGTTGTATCTGTTCCCGAAACTCTCTTTCAACGGGTTTTTAGACGTTTTTCCCTCACTTTTAGCCTTAGCAAAAAGCGGAGATTCTTTCATGTTCTTTCTGATAACATAAGAAACGGCAACCATCAGAATTGAGATCCAGAAAGGAACTCTCCATCCCCAGTTGTCAAACTCTTCTGCAGAAAGAGTTGATTTTGTAATTAAAATAACGATCAGTGAAATAAAAAGTCCAGCTGTTGCAGTGGTCTGAATCCAGGATGTCCAGTAACCTCTTCGGTGAGGCTGTGCGTATTCTGCTACATAAGTGGCGGCGCCTCCATATTCACCACCAAGGGCAAGTCCCTGAAGTAGTCTTAAAATTAAAACTAAAACCGGAGCCATAAAGCCAATAGTTTTATAACTTGGAATACAGCCGATCAGGAAAGTGGAAAATCCCATGATCAGTAAAGTAACAAGAAAAGTATACTTTCTTCCAATAATATCTCCCAGTCTTCCGAAAAATAGAGCTCCGAAAGGTCTTACAACAAATCCGGCAGCAAAAGTAGCCAGAGTAGATAAAAATGCTGCAGTAGGATTATCTGCAGGGAAAAATTTAGTCGCTAAAACAATGGCTAAACTTCCGAAGATGTAGAAGTCGTACCATTCTATCAATGTACCGAGTGAAGAGGCAGTGATCACACTCCATATGGTGCGGTTTTTCTGCCTGTCGGTCATATTTTCGTAGCTTTCGTGATGATTTTCGCTCATATTGATTAGTTTTTGATGTTAATGGAATAGGATATTAATTTGAATTTTACAAGTAGATTTGAAACTGTACAATAAATTCTCCTTTTGAAGATGGACTTTCCGTAGGGTTGGTATAAACTGGTCTTGTTGAATATTGTGTCGTAATTTTTGCATGGTGTCCGTCTATGAACCAGTTGGCTCCTACATCAAACTGAGAGGAAGATTTATCAAATGCTTCAAAACTTTTGTGGGTATAGGCAGCGAAGGGTTGTATTCTGATTTTTGGCTTTTCTGCCTGACTTGGTAATAGTAAACCAGCCTGTGCGTAGATAATATTACCTGTTCCGATGGTTGGCTGCAGATTTCCTGGTCCTGCAATGGCTTTATTTCCGATAAAATTAGGATCGGAAGCTGCAATATTCATTGTTCCCAGATTTCTTACATAGTTTGGGCCGAAATTGTAATTGTAATATCCTGCATAAGCGGAAACCGCCATTTTATTTTTTGCTTCACCCAAAGGAATGTCTGCAAAAGCGTCTACTGCAAAAAGTGTAATATCATGCTTTTCAATGTTGGAATTTACGGAAGTTCTTGTTCCGTCTGCCTGATGATAAAAACCGGCTCCTACATTGAAAACTTTCTTCGTTCCCAGATAAGATCCCACTTTGTATGGAAGGGTGTTGGATTCCTCATCAAGGAACTGATACTCTACATATCCAGCTTTTGAAAAACTTGGATTTCCGTTGTTGTCTACCGCAACAGCTTTTGATGGATCTGTCGCATTTACCGGAATAAGATCTGTGGCGAAAGGTTTATTTAAACTGAAACGGTATTCCAATTTTCCGTATTTACCTTTTGCAAACATGCCGAGCTGTCTTGCAAATTGGTCTGAGTTGTCGATCAGCGGCCACGAGAAAACAGGAGAGTCTAGGGTAAGGAAATTTAACGTTGAAGCCATCGTCATACGAGAAAGTCCCATATAGTAATGAAGTCCTGCCCCTAAAGATAAACTGAATTTTCCTGCTTCTCCAGGTAAAATAACTGCATATTCGTTCCAGGCATCATGAAAAAATAACTGGGTCTTCTTTCCGTTTCCATACCCTCCCGTGCCGGAAGTACCTGTAGCTCCTCCATTGATGAAGGTCTGGTTGTTGATTCCAAAGTGAAGGAGAATCATGTATCTTTTAGAGACCTGTGCGTATGCTAAAGCACGTAATCGCCTGTTTCCTATGCTCCAGGAGTTATCTGTGGGCTCGCCACCTACCATACTTCCGGGATTCATGGAGGTATTTCTCAGCCAAAGCTGGTCCCATAAAATAAATCGGAGGAATTTGTCACCATCCGGATTGAGGGTTATTTTTAAGCCATTGCCGTAATCAGGAGAACCTTGTGAGTATACAGAACTACTAATTAAGGCTACTCCAATAAATGTAAGTAATTTCTTCATAAATTATCAATTTTTGGCGTTGTTTTTTGTGAATGCCAAATTGTAATTAATAATTTGTTTATGAAAATTTAATATATATTAGTGGTAATAGTATAGTTAATATTTGAATAATATATAAAATCTATTATCTATCAGTCTATTATCTCTTAGTCTGATGCATCCATTTTCTACTTATTTCTTAAATCTTTCCCATTTAATCAGCATATACTTATCAGCAAACTGAGTAATGATAATCCCGGAATTTTTAATGTTTTCTTCCTGAGCGATATATTCAATGAGCTCGTTCTGCTTTAATATTTTATAAACAGGATGGAACTCAGAATGGGGAGGTCTGGTAATATTGTACTTTTTAATCCAGGAACTTATGGTGACATGTGAAACTCCGATAATTCTTTCAATTTCACGATAGCTTAAACCTTCCAGATACAACTGAAGAGCCTTGGTGACATAATAATCATCAATCTGTTTTCCCAGTTTTTTAACGGTGAAATAATACTTGCAGTCTTTGCAGTGGAAGCGTTGCTTTTCATTGATGATGCCGCTTTTTACCACCTTGGTACTGTTGCATTTAGGGCAGGCGTTTTCCATAACTATATTATTTTAGCAAATATATAATAAATTAGCAAATGTATATTTTTCAATAAAGATAATTTTACCTGTATAAAATTTTAAAACAAAAAAAATATCTTTTTTATTTGTTTTTTAAAGAAGTTTTATTTTAAATTTGCCAAAAAAATTAGATAAATAAATGGAAATAGAAATTTCCTCATGCGAACATCTAATGTATGTGAGTGAAATACAGCAGGAAATGTATGATTCTGCACAGCGCAGAGGAACGGGAATCGCAAAACGTTCCATAGAATATTTGAGTAAGAAGATTTCAGAAGGCAATGCTGTGGTAGCCACTGAAAATGGTGAGTGGGTAGGTTTCTGCTATATAGAGACCTGGTCGCATGGGAAGTTTGTAGCCAATTCAGGATTAATTGTATCACCGAAGTTCAGGAATGGAGGCGTAGCAACTCAAATCAAGCAGAGGGTTTTCCAGTTATCTAGAGACAAGTATCCGGAAGCGAAAGTATTCGGATTGACAACAGGTTTAGCAGTAATGAAAATCAATAGTGATTTAGGATATAAACCGGTAATCTATTCTGAGCTTACTCAGGATGAAGAATTCTGGAGTGGCTGCAAAAACTGTGTGAACTATGAAATTTTAATGATGAAGGAACGTAAAAACTGTCTGTGTACAGCGATGTTATTTGTTCCTGAAAATATAGAAAAAAAAGAGGTTGTAAAAGATCAGCCTGAAAATAAATATAATGGAGTGAGCCCAAGTGATTTTGTGTATTCTGCACAAAACTCTGCAAGTGAATTCCATGTGACCATTAATAATAATAAAAAAAGTCCAGATGAAAAAGAAAGTCATCTTAGCGTTTAGCGGAGGTTTAGATACTTCCTACTGTGCAAAATATCTTAGTGAAACACTTGGATATGATGTGTATGCAGTCACTGTAAATACCGGAGGTTTTTCAAAAGAAGAAGAAAAAGAGTTGGAAAGAAAAGCTTTAAATCTTGGGGTAAAAGAATACAGGTGTGTAGACGCTCAGGAAGATTATTATAATTCATGTGTGAAATATTTGATTTTCGGGAATGTATTGAAAAATAATACTTATCCTCTTTCCGTAAGCGCTGAGCGTACGATTCAGGCGCAGGAAATTGCAAAATATGCGATTGAAGTAAAAGCAGACGCTATTGCTCACGGAAGTACAGGAGCTGGAAATGATCAGGTTCGTTTTGATTTGATTTTCCAGGTAATGTGTCCGAATATCGAGATTATTACGCCAATCCGTGATATGGCTTTATCCCGTGAAGAAGAAATTGAGTTTTTGAAAGACCATGGTTATGAAATGGAATTTCATAAAGCACAATATTCTGTAAATAAAGGACTTTGGGGGACTTCAGTAGGCGGTAAAGAAACATTGACATCCAGAAATAATCTTCCGGAAGAAGCTTTTCCATCCCAGATTAAAGAAACTCATCCTTCAGAACTGGAGATTGAGTTTAAAAACGGAGAGGTAATAGGAGTGAACGGTGAAAGTTTTGAACATTCTGTAGATGCTATTCAAAAAATAGAGGCTTTAGCTTCAGCGTATGGAATCGGACGTGATATTCACGTGGGTGATACTATTGTTGGGATTAAAGGACGAGTGGGATTTGAAGCAGCAGCAGCATCGGTGATTATCAAAGCACATCATTTATTAGAAAAACATACGCTTTCAAAATATCAGCAAATGATGAAGTCTCAGTTATCCGACTGGTATGGGAACTGGCTTCATGAAGCGCTATTCTTAGATCCTGTTATGAGAAATATTGAATCTTTCCTGATTGATTCTCAGAAAACAGTGACAGGAAAAGTATTTGTAAGCCTTCATCCATACAGATTTATTTTGAATGGAATAGAATCTGCCCATGACCTGATGTCCGATAAATTCGGAAGTTATGGAGAAGCAAACAGAGCATGGACAGGAGATGATGTGAAAGGATATACAAAAATTGTAAGCAATTCTTTAAATATATACCACCAGATTAACCAAAATATCAATTAGTTCCGGAAGGACGATTAATGCAAGGCAGAATAGAGTTCCGCCAGAATCAAAATGAAGAAAAAAGTAGGAATAATTGGTGCCAACGGTTATACAGGAAGTGAGCTGATACGCTTACTGGCTTTTCATCCCCATGTGACATTGAGTTTTTTATATAGTCGTTCGAATTCGGGAACAAGAATTTCGGATCTGTACCCGGATTTAACGACAGTTTGTGAAATGGTTTTGACGGATAAACCTGAAGAGGTTGATATTCTTTTTCTGTGTCTTCCCCATAAAGAAAGTCAAAACTGGTTAACTCAAAACCCTGTCAACGATGAAACGCTGGTGATTGATCTTGGAAACGATTTCCGTTTAGAAGGAAACTTTGGAAACAGAGATTTTATCTACGGATTACCTGAAATCAATAAAAAACAACTGACAGGTGCTAAAAGCATCGCTAATCCGGGATGTTTTGCTACGGCTATTCAATTAGCTTTACTGCCATTGGCGGAAAAAGAAGCGTTAAATGAAGTTTTTACTACAGGGATTACAGGTTCTACAGGAGCCGGACAGTCTTTGCAGGCAACAACTCATTTTACCTGGAGAAATGATAATGTTTCAGCGTATAAAACTTTAACGCATCAGCATGTGGATGAGATTTTACAACAGTTGATTTCGTTTAATAATAAAGAAGTAAACCTGAATTTTGTTCCATGGAGAGGAGATTTTGCAAGAGGAATTTTTACAAGTTCCACCATGAAGACGGATTTGGAGCTGGAGGAAATAGAACAATTATATCAGGATTTTTATGCGGAGGAGCCTTTCGTTACGGTAAGTAGGAAGGCAGTGGATTTAAAACAGGTTGTCAATACCAATCGCTGTGTGATTCAGATCGAAAAGAGTGGAAATGTTGCCGTTATTCACTCAGCGATTGACAATTTGTTAAAAGGTGCTTCGGGACAAGCAGTACAGAATATGAATCTGGCCATGAACTGGGAAGAAAATGCAGGCCTGAACTTAAAACCGATAGCATTTTAAATCACAATTTCTAACTAGAAGTAAAATGACTTAGGAAAATGAAGCGTTAAGAAAATTAATTCTATGAACGTTAAGAAAATTCTACTGTTCGAAGTGCGAGGGAAATACAGAACCGAAGAGCCAATTTGGATTTCGCACAAGTTTTAGAATTTTTAGAGAATAGAACTAATTTTTAGCGGAAGTTTCCAGGTCTTGAACTTTTGTTTCTTTTGTTTTAAGACAAAAGAAAAATTTAAAAAAAACAAAAAATGAATTTATTCAACGTATATCCATTATTCAATATAAATCCGGTTAAAGCAAAGGGATCTTTCCTTTGGGATGAAAAAGGCGAAAAGTACCTTGATTTTTACGGAGGTCATGCTGTCATTTCTATTGGCCATAATCATCCACATTATCAGAATAAGCTGAAAGATCAACTGGAAAAAATATCTTTTTATTCCAATTCCGTTCAGAATGGATTGCAGACGGAATTAGCTGAAAAATTAGGAAAGCTTTCAGGATATGAAGATTATAACCTCTTTTTATGTAATTCGGGGGCTGAGGCTAATGAAAATGCATTGAAACTTGCTTCATTTCATAATGAAAAAAGTAAAGTGCTTTATTTTTCAGGTTCATTCCACGGAAGAACTTCAGCAGCGGTTTCAGTGACAGATAATCCTAAAATTGTAGCTCCAGTTAACTTTTCAGAAAGATTTATCAAATCGGAATGGAATGATGTACAGCAGCTTGAAGAAACCTTTGAAAAATTTGGAAGTGAAATCTCTTCTGTGATCATCGAGGGAATTCAGGGAGTAGGCGGAATTATGATTCCTACGCCGGAATTTTTATCTAAAATTAAAGAACTGTGCGAAAAAAATGATGCTGTTCTTATTTTGGATGAAGTACAGTCAGGATACGGAAGAAGCGGATATTTCTTTGCTCATCAGGAGTTCGGGCTTGAAGCTGATATCATCACTACAGCCAAAGGAATGGGAAATGGTTTCCCTGTTGGCGGAGTTTTGATTCATCCTAAATTTCAGGCAAGCAACGGTTTGCTGGGAACTACATTCGGAGGAAATCATCTTGCCTGTGCAGCTTCAATTGCTGTGTTGGATGTAATGAAAGATGAAAATCTTATCGAAAATGCTCAGAAAATGGGTGAATATATTGAGAATGAAATTAAAGATTTACCACATATTAAATCCATCCGAAGGAAAGGATTGATGATCGGAATAGAACTCGACAGAGACTGTTCAGAAATAAGGAAAAGCTTATTGTTCGGTCATCATATTTTCACAGGAAACTCTAATGATAAAACAGTGTTGAGGATTCTTCCGGCACTGAATATTCAAAAAGAGGAAACAGATATTTTCATTAATGCTTTGAAAACAGTATTGGAAAATATCTAAGTGATTTAAAAACAAAATCTTTAAAATTAATTCAAAATGAAAAAATTCACCTCTGTAAGTGATGTAGAAAACTTACAGGAAATCATAAAAAAAGCTTTACAAATAAAAGCTGACCCGCTTACTGAAACAGAAAAAGGAAAAGGGAAAACAATAGGACTTGTATTTTTAAACTCAAGCCTGAGAACCCGTCTGAGCAGCCAAATTGCTGCGCAAAATCTAGGTTTAAATGTATTGACGTTAAATGCTGCACAAGAGGCATGGAATCTTGAATTTGCTGACGGAGCTGTAATGAACGGAGATACCGTAGAACACATCAAAGATGCTATCGAGGTTCTTAATCAATATTGTGATATCATCGCAGTACGTTGTTTTGCAGGAATGAAGAGCAAGGAAGATGATGTGAATGAAAGTATCCTAAGCCAGTTTGAAAAGCATGCAAAAGTTCCTGTGATTTCACTGGAATCAGCAACCCGCCACCCGCTGCAAAGCCTGGCAGACTGTATCACCATTACAGAAAACTGGAAAAAAGATCATAAGCCAAAAGTGGTTTTAACTTGGGCGCCGCACATCAAACCTATTGCACATGCTGTTGGAAATTCTTTCGCAGAATGGATGCAGGAAATGGATGTAGAGTTGGTAATTGCCAATCCCGAAGGGTATGATTTGGATAAAAACTTTACAAAAAATGTAAAAGTGGTTCATGATCAGGACGAAGCGTTGAAGGATGCAGATTTTATCTATGTGAAAAACTGGTCTTCTTTTGATGACTATGCTGCCATGCCTGAAGTGAAAGGAGACTGGATGCTGACGAATGAAAAATTAGCTCATACCAATGATGCAAAAGTAATGCACTGTCTTCCGGTTCGCCGTAATGTAGAGTTGAGTGATGAGGTGATGGATGGAGATAATTCTATTATCTATCAGCAGGCAAAAAACCGAATTTTCTCTGCGCAGGCCGTTTTCAGTGAAATTTTAGATGAATTAAAAGCCTGAAATAATCCTTGTCAAAGTTCAAAACCTTGACAAGGATAAAAAAGAGTATGGATCACAAAACGTTTACAATGAAGGAAAAGTTATACATCATAAAAATTGGCGGAGCTTTAATTGATGATGAGGAATTATTAACCCAATTCTTAGAACAATTTTCTGAAATCCAGGAAAAGAAGATCCTTGTTCATGGTGGTGGAAAGTTGGCGACAACGCTGGCTGATAAACTGGGCATCGAGCAGAAAATGATCAACGGAAGGAGGGTTACGGATAAAGAGACATTGGATATTGTAACGATGGTATACGCAGGAGGAATCAATAAAAATATTGTTGAAAAGCTTCAGCAGAAAAAATGCAATGCCATAGGCTTTTCCGGAGCAGACGGAAATATGATCAAGGCCAAGAAAAGAGAACATCCTGAAATTGATTTCGGATTTGTGGGAGATATCAATAAGAAAAGCGTGAATAAAAAGCTGGTTTCAAAATTAATGAAACTGGATCTGGTTCCTGTATTTTCTGCAATTACCCACGATAAAAAAGGAAACCTTTTTAATACCAATGCAGATACCATTGCCTCTGTAATGGCGCAGGCTCTTTCGGAGAAATATGAAGTGGAGCTCTTGTACTGCTTTGATAAAGCAGGAGTGTTGGAAGATGTAAATGATCCCGAATCAGTGATCAAAAGTGTAACTGAAGGAGAGTTTACAGTATTAAAAGAAGAAGGGAAACTTCACAAAGGGATTTTACCCAAACTTGAAAACGCTCTTGGAGCGATAAAAAATAATGTAAATAAGGTATTTCTGATCAAAGAAACAGAACTTAAAAATCATATAGAAAATCATCATGCAGGAACTGAAATCTGTTTATAATAAAGAAGAATTGTTGAATAATGCAGTCGGATTGCTTAAAAATTTGATTGAGATTCCTTCATTTAGTAAAGATGAATTTAATACGTCGGTAGAAATTGAGAATTTTTTCAAAAAACATCAGATTCCTACCAAACGTTTTAAGAATAACATCTGGGCGGTGAATAAACATTTTGATGTGTTTAAACCTTCCGTTTTACTGAATACCCATCATGATACCGTAAAACCTAATAAAGCATATACACTTGATCCGTTTGTTCCTGTTGAAAAAGACGGAAAACTGTTTGGATTGGGAAGCAATGATGCCGGAGCTTCTTTGGTTTCTATGGCGCAGGTTTTTTTACATTTTTATAATAAAGAAGATTTAAAATATAATTTAGTTATTGCTTTGACGGCAGAGGAGGAGATTTCAGGATTTGATGGAATTGAAGCTTTATTTCCGCAGCTACCCAACGTAGAACTCGCCATTGTAGGAGAACCCACGCAGATGAATCTGGCGATTGCAGAAAAAGGACTTCTTGTGATTGATGGAGAAATGAAAGGAACTCCTTCTCATGCCGCTCATCCTAATGATGATAATTCGATTGTAAAATGTATGCTGGATCTGCAGAATATTTTAGCCTTTAAATTTCCAAAAGTTTCAGAATATCTGGGAGAAGTTAAAGTTACTTTATCAGGAATTCATGCAGGAGTGCAGCACAACGTTGTTCCGGAATCTTGCAATTTCACATTGGATGTAAGGGTAACAGATGAATATTCTAACCACGAAGCGTTTGAAATCATTCAGTCGCAGATGGAATCCACTTTGACAGCAAGGTCTTTCAGACTAAATTCTTCAAAGATCGAAATGGATCATCCGTTTGTAAAAGCAGGAATCGAAATCGGGAGGACAACTTACGGTTCGCCAACCTCTTCAGATCAGGCGATTATCCCATGTACATCCGTGAAAATGGGCCCTGGAGACAGTAGGCGCTCTCATACGGCAGATGAATTTATCTATATCCAGGAAATAGAAGAGGGAATAGAAATCTACATCAGAATTTTAGAAAAAGTGTTATAAGGAATGGAAGAATGAAGCAGGAAGATGGGAGTTATTAGAGTTTGTAATTCGCTTTCAGTATCCAGCATCAGGCTTCCAGCGCAATATATGTTTTGACTCCGCCCGGCAGGCACGAAGTTTAGTTTTTAATAAGATTTATGCAAAAAGAAAATTAGAAATGAAAGCTTCTCATAAGGAAATGTTTTTTTATAGTTAATAGTAATAAGGATTGCCTTGTCGGGCATGTCAAAACCAACAAATATTTTAAATCAAATAGTATGAAGTCACTACCAACGAATTTTTCTGTAATACAGCAGATAGAAGTGGTGATTGCATATGATTTAAAAAAATAAACAATTACATATGAAAAAAATATGGCAGAAGGATAACCTTGCCACCAATATATTAGTCACCCAATTTACCGTTGGGAAAGACCTTGACTTTGACGAGCGTTTGGCGAAATATGATGTCAAAGGTTCTATGGCACATTGCAAAATGTTAGCAGAAACCGGGATTATTTCCCAGGAGGAATCAGAGCAGATGGTATCTGTTTTGAACACTATTTTAAATCAAATTGAAGATGGGACTTTTGAAATTGATAAAGAAGCTGAGGATATCCATTCTCAGATAGAAGTAATCCTCATTGAAGAATTAGGAGATACAGGAAAGAAAATTCATACGGCAAGATCAAGAAATGATCAGGTTTTGTTGGATATCAAACTCTATTTATTGGATGAGATCCGTGAGATCACAGCTCTTACAGATGAGTTTTTCCAGATTCTGATTCAATTGGCAGATCAGCATAAAAATGTTTTACTTCCGGGATATACCCATTTGCAGATTGCGATGCCTTCCTCATTCGGATTGTGGTTCGGAGCTTATGCGGAAGCGCTTTTGGATGATGTGGAAATGCTGTTTTCAGTAAAGAATATCATTAATAAAAATCCATTGGGATCTGCTGCTGGTTATGGTTCATCTTTTCCGATCAATCGTGAAAGTACAACCTACAACTTAGGATTTCAGTCGATGAATTATAATTCTGTGTATTCTCAGATGACCCGTGGGAAGTCAGAGAAAATGCTGGCGATGTCTATGGCAACTTTAGCAGGAACGCTTGGGAAATTTGCGTATGATGTATGCTTGTATTTGAATCAAAACTTTGATTTTATAAGTTTTCCAAAGGAGTTTACCACAGGAAGTAGTATCATGCCTCATAAAAAGAATCCGGATATCTTTGAGCTGGTTCGTGCACGATGCAACAGAATCCAGTCGCTTCCGAATGAACTTATTTTATTGACAAATAATCTGCCTTCAGGATATCACAGAGATGTGCAGCTGACGAAAGAAATTCTTTTCCCAGCCATTGATTCTCTGAAAGAATGTTTAGAGATCCTAAGCTACACTTTACCTAATATTCAGGTAAAAGATGGAATTTTGGAAGACGAAAAATACAAATACCTTTTCAGTGTAGAAAAGATCAATGAAGAAGTGAAAAGCGGAAGTTCATTCCGTGATGCTTACGTGAAAGTAGGACAGGAGATTGAAAATAATGCGTTTGAATTTGAACCCGGAAACCTTGAACATACCCATCAGGGAAGTATCGGAAATCTTTGTCTGGATAAAATAGAATATCAGTTCAATAAACTGAAAAATAAATTATTGGGTTAAAATCTAAGCCATTAAGGTCATTAAAAACTTAAGCAAAAATCAGTAGAATTTCTAAAATTATTTTAGCCTGCTGCCTTTTCGTTGTGAAAGCCTTAATCTTAAATCTTATCTGCTTAAGTGGTCTTAATGGTTTGATTTTTTACTCCGCTCTTTGAATTTGATGATTGATAATTGAACCATTAAGGTAGATGAAGGGTTTAAGGTAATTTAAGAAAATCTGCGGTTTTTTCAGCCGCATAGTTTTAAAATTCGCTTGCGAATTCCTTAATAATTCTTCACCTCTTAAAAGCTCTTAATGGTTTAAAATAAAGGATTTATTCTAAATGTAGTGGATTTTTTCACCTTATGAAGCATCACTTACAGTTTGAAATTTAGAGTAAATATGCAGGGCGAAATTTTATCGGAGATAAAATCCTTGCGTCTTATATGATGAAATTTTTGAAATTTCTTTTGCGCCTTTGCGTTTTCTAACAAAATAAGAGATTATAAAATAAGTTGGTATACGCAAAGGCGCAAATATAATGATGCCTATTATTTTTAAGACCCCAAAAAAAACAAAGATTTTCAGCAAGAAGTCTAAATCAGTTTTGGTTTTAAAATAAAAGGATTTATTCCAGATCAATTTTGAACTTGGTAGATTTTTTCACCTCGTGAAGCACGATAGAGCTGTGGTATTGCCCGATATTAGGAATGTTTGATATCACATTCACAGCAAATTCGTTATAAGAATTGATGTCTTTGGCAATGATCTTCAACATATAGTCATACTCCCCGGAAAGACTGATGATTTCCTGTACTTCATCATATTTTCCGATATGCTCTTCAAAAGTTTCCAATACCTTCTTGGATTGTTCCTTGAGACGTACATTACAGTAGACTACAATATTCAAACCCAGTTTTTCACGGTTTAAAAGTCCTACATATTTCTGAATGATCCCATGTTTCTCCAATTGTTTGATTCGCTCATACGTAGGAGTAAAGGTAAGACCTATTTTTTCGGAAATTTCTTTAACCGATAATGTGGAGTCTTCCTGAATAATGCTGAGAATCATTTTGTCTTTTAAATCCATAAAATAATTTGAGTTGTAACAAAAATATTAATTTTAAATGAGAATAAGGAAATACTGAGGTTTTTAATTTATTTTAAACTTTGTTTTTGTAGGTTCATAAAATTGTTATATCTTTGCACCTAATGAATAAAAAAGCATTTATATCATTAGATTTACCGGGCGAAAGCGCCCTTTACGATATTTATTGTTATTAGCGAAGATTGTTGTCTTCGCTTTTTTTATGCCCAAAAATAAGAATTATGTTTACGATTACAGAACTAAGCACCGAGAGAATCAACAGTATACTGACAGAAGCGATGGCTTTTGCGAACGGTAAAACTGCTAAAATTGAAGGAGAAGTTTTTTGCTCAAACCTTTTCTTCGAAGACAGTACAAGAACGAAAACAAGTTTTGATCTTGCAGAAAGAAAACTGGGACTTCAGGTAGTTCCGTTTGATGCATCACACAGTTCGGTAAACAAAGGAGAAAGCCTTTATGATACAGTAAAGACCATTGAAAGTATAGGAGTAAACCTTGTGGTAATCCGCGATAAGAAAGACAGATACTTTGAAGACCTGAAAAACATTCAGATTCCTGTAATCAACGGAGGAGACGGAACAGGAAACCACCCTTCACAGTGTATGCTGGATTTACTGACCATCTATCAGGAATTCGGGAAGTTTGAAGGATTAAAAGTAGGAATTGTAGGGGATGTAAAACACAGTCGTGTAGCGAACTCAAATGCGGAGGCTTTAAGAAGATTAGGCGCTAAAGTATACTTCTCAGGACCTGAACAGTGGTTTGATGAAGGAGCTTTAATCAACGGAACTTATATGTCAGTAGATGAGCTGATCGGTGAAGTGGATGTTTTAATGTTATTAAGAATTCAACACGAAAGACACGATGCCGCAATGAGTTTCACCGCTTCAGAATACCATAAAAGATATGGTTTGACTAAAGAAAGAGAACAGTCAATGAAAGAAGAAGCAATCATCATGCACCCTGCGCCAATCAACAGAGGAGTGGAAATAGATTCGGACCTTGTAGAATGCAAGAGATCAAGAATCTTCAAACAAATGGAAAATGGTGTTTTTGCCAGAATGGCCATTTTAAAAGAATCGTTGGAAAGTAAAGGGTATACCTTTAAATAAGAGCCCAATTAAAAGAGCCAGGGTAAAAGTAAGAAGTTAAAAGTTAAAGAGCCCGTAGGGGCGGTCTGTTAATAGCAATGGGTGAAGCCCATGGAAACAAAAGGATTGAGACAATCCAAGCCCTGTAAGGGCGGCCTGTTAATGACATATAAATAAAATAATAAGAGATAAAAGTTTAAAATGAAGAAAAAATTAATACTGGAGTCCGGTGAAGTGTTTCATGGAGAAGGTTTCGGAGCAGAATTGGAAACTGCAGGAGAAGTAGTTTTCAATACCGGAATGACAGGGTATCAGGAATTGATTTCTGACCCGTCGTATTGCGGTCAGATAGTTTGTATGACCTATCCGCTTATCGGAAATTATGGTATTAACCGTGATGATTATGAAAGTATTGAGCCGGCAATCAAAGGGCTTATCGTAAAAGAACTTTGCGATCTTCCTTCCAATTTCCGTACTCAGATTACTTTAGATGAATTATTTAAAAAGAAAAACCTTTCAGGAATTTCAGGAATTGATACAAGAAGACTGACAAGAATTCTTCGTAACTCTGGAGTGGTAAAAGGAAAAATTGTAAACGCTGATGCAGATGAAGCGGCAGTAGTTGCTGAGCTGAAAGGAACAAGCTTCCCAACCAATCAGGTAGAAGAGGTTTCCACAAAAACACCTTATGCTAACCCGAACAGAGGTTTCAAGGTTGTATTGGTAGACTTCGGTGCAAAACTGGGAATTATCAGAGAATTATCTCAGAGAAACTGCGATATCATTGTTGTGTCTCAGGATACAACAGCAGAAGAAATCTTATTGATGGATCCGGACGGAATCATGCTTTCAAATGGTCCTGGAGATCCGGAAGATGTACCACATGCATTAGATATGATCAGAGGATTATTAGGAAAAGTTCCGATCTTCGGAATCTGTTTAGGACACCAATTGATTGGTCTTGCTTGTGGAGCGAAAACTTTCAAACTTAAATTCGGACACAGAGGAGGAAACCACCCGGTGCTGGATCTTGAGAAAAATACAGTAGCTATTACTTCTCAAAACCATGGATATGCTGTAGATCAGGAGAGCTTAAAAGGAACAGATCTTGTTGAAACTCATATCGCATTGAATGACAGAACAAACGAAGGATTAAAACATAAAATCCACCCTTGTTTCTCAGTTCAGTATCACCCGGAAGCAAGCCCAGGCCCTGAAGATGCAAACTACTTGTTTGATGAGTTCATTCAAATGATGGAGGACTTTAAGAAGTAACACGACTAAATGTCATTCTGAAAGAAGCGAAAGCGGAGTGAAGAATCTCAGCAATAGAATTAGATTCCTCGATTCCTCGGAATGACAAAATACAATCGTAAGTCTTATAAAAGTAAAAAATACGATGTTTAAGACTCTAATAAAAAAGAAAAATGGCAAAACGTACAGATATAAAAACAATTTTAGTAATCGGTTCAGGACCTATCATCATTGGTCAGGCAGCTGAATTTGATTACGCAGGAACGCAGGCTTGCCTGTCTTTGAAAGAAGAAGGGTATAAAGTAATTTTGATCAATTCAAACCCTGCAACAATCATGACGGATGTGGAAATCGCTGATAAAGTATATATCGAGCCGATTTCATTACAGTTTGTAAGCCACATCATCAGAAAAGAACGTCCGGATGCATTATTACCAACTTTGGGAGGTCAGACAGGACTGAACATGGCGGTAGAGCTGGAAAAATCAGGAATTCTTGAAGAATGTAAAGTGGAAGTATTGGGAACTACACTTTCTGCCATCAACAGAGCAGAAGACAGAGACCTTTTCCGCGAATTGATGAGAGAACTGGATGAGCCGGTTCCGGACTCTGATATCGTGAATACGGTAGAAGGAGCTATTGCATTTGCAAATGAGATCGGTTATCCTGTAATTGTTCGTCCTGCCTTTACAATGGGAGGAACAGGAGGAGGTATTGCTTCCAACGAAGCAGAATTGAAAGAAATTGCCGAATTAGGATTAAAGCACAGCCCGGTTACACAGTGTTTGATTGAAAAATCAATCGCTGGTTTCAAAGAAATAGAATACGAAGTAATGCGTGATGCAAACGACAACGCCATTGTAGTTTGTAACATGGAAAATATCGACCCGGTAGGTGTTCACACAGGAGACTCTATCGTAGTAGCACCTTCTCAGACGCTTTCAGACAGAGAGTATCAGCTGCTGAGAAATGCTTCTTTGAAGATCATCAGAGCTCTAGGTATCGAAGGAGGGTGTAACGTACAGTTGGCTTTAGATCCAAACTCATTCGACTACTATATTATCGAGGTAAACCCAAGAGTATCCCGTTCATCAGCTTTAGCAAGTAAAGCAACTGGATATCCGATTGCGAAGATCGCAGCAAAGATTGCTGTAGGATTAACGCTGGATGAAATCATGAACCCTGTGACAGGAAAAACATACGCATGTTTCGAACCGGCACTGGACTATGTGGTAACAAAATTCCCTAGATTCCCATTCGATAAATTCGAGACTGCAGACAGAAGACTTTCCACTCAGATGAAAGCAACTGGTGAAGTAATGGCCATCGGAAGAAACCTTGAAGAATCTTTACAGAAAGCCATCCGTTCATTAGAAACAGGAATCAAACACCTTGGATTAAAAACAAAACAAGCTGAAGCACTTACTGCTGAAGAAATCGAAAGAAGAATTAGAGTATGTGATGATGAAAGATTATTCATCATCGGAGATGCTTTAAGAAGAGGATATGACTGGGAGCAGATTGTAGAATGGAGTAAAATCGACAAGTTCTTCATCTGGAAACTGAAAAAATTAGTTGACTTCGAAAAAGTAATCGCTGAGAACAAATTTGATAAAGAAACATTAATTGAAGCTAAGAGATTAGGTTTTGCAGATGTCAATATCGCAGTTCTTTGGGATGTAAAAGAGCGTGAGATCTTCAATTTCAGAAAGGAAAACGGAATAATGCCGGTTTTCAAAATGGTAGACACTTGTGCTGCTGAGTTTGAAAGTGAAACGCCTTATTTCTACGGAACTTACGAAGAAGAGAACGAAAGCGTTGTTTCAGACAAAGAAAAGATCATTGTACTGGGTTCAGGACCTATCAGAATCGGACAGGGAGTTGAGTTTGACTACGCTACTGTTCACTCAGTATGGGCGATCAAAGAAATGGGGTATGAAGCAATTATCATCAACAACAATCCTGAAACTGTTTCTACAGACTTCTCTATCTCTGATAAACTATATTTTGAGCCACTTACTGAAGAAGATGTAATGAACATCATAGAGCTTGAAAAACCTAAAGGAGTAGTGGTACAGTTCGGAGGACAGACTGCAATCAACCTTGCAGATAAATTAGCTTCTCACGGAGTACAGATCTTAGGAACTTCACTGGAAGACCTTGATAGAGCTGAAAACAGAGACAAATTTGAAAAAGCACTTCAGGAGATGGGAATTCCTCAGCCAAAAGGAAGAACTTCAACTTCGAAAGAAGAAGCTATAAAAATTGCCAACGAGATCGGTTACCCGGTATTGGTACGTCCAAGTTACGTTCTTGGAGGTAGAGCAATGGAAATTGTATACGCAGAAGCAGAATTGGCTTACTATATGGAGCATGCGGTAGAAGCAAGCCCTGAGCACCCAGTTTTGGTTGACAAATACATGGTAGGAAAAGAAATTGAAGTTGATGCAATCTGTGACGGTGAAACAGTGGTGATTCCAGGGATTATGGAGCACATCGAAAGAGCAGGAGTTCACTCCGGAGACTCTATCGCAGTATACCCGCCGCAGAATATCTCTCAAAGTGAAATTGATACCTTGGTAGACTATACACAGAGACTGGCAAAAGGACTGAAAGTTATCGGATTAATGAACATCCAATACGTTCTTTTCGAAGGAAATGTATATGTAATCGAAGTAAACCCTCGTTCTTCAAGAACAGTTCCTTTCTTATCTAAAATCACAGAGGTTCCAATGGCTAACCTTGCAACAAAGGCAATCTTAGGACAAAAACTGAAAGATTTAGGATACAAAAACGGATTGGTTCCAAACAAAGAAGGAGTGTTTGTAAAAGTACCGGTGTTCTCATTCTCCAAACTAACGAAAGTTGACATCTCTTTAGGCCCTGAAATGAAGTCTACAGGAGAGGTTATGGGGAAAGATACAACCCTTGAGAAAGCACTTTACAAAGGATTGGTTGCAGCAGGAAGAAAAGTTCCTATGCACGGTTCTATCCTTTTCACAGTAGCAGATAAGCACAAAGATGAGGCAGCAGCTCTTGCAGCAAGATTCCATGAAGTAGGATTCAGAATCTGGGCTACAGAAGGTACTGCTAAGTTCTTCAAGGAAAAAGGAATCCCTTGCAAAATCGGATACAAAATCGGAGAAGAAAGTGTAAACCTTATCGACCTGATCCAGAAAGGAAAAGTTCAGTACGTTGTAAATACCACTACAAAAGGTAAGCAGGCTGAAAGAGACGGATTCCAGATCAGAAGAATGAGTGTGGAAAATGGTGTTCCTTGTTTAACTTCAATGGATACAGTAGAAGCAATCTTAAAAGTAATCGAAAGCATGAGCTTCAAAATGGAGACGATGTAATTCGAACAAAATAAATAATACTACAACCCCTGTAAGGAAACTTGCAGGGGTTTTTACTTAATATAAATACCACAAAAGGGTAATTGACACACGATTCCACATGAAGTACTTTTGATGAGTCATAACAAATGAAAGTTTGACAATACAACTCTTATTGTATGTAAAATCCAGTAACCAACCTCAAAAAACTATACAAATGGAACCTAATCAATGTACCAAACTTCTTGAAGGTGGAATTTATACCACCCTGAATGTCACAAACACAGGTGATTTTCTTTACGATTTGAAAAAATATTATGAATCTGAAAAATTCAAAGATGATTTTAAAGCTAAAAAATTCTCATTTGGCTTTGAATCAATTGATCCTACATCTATGGTTAAGAATGTCTTAAATTTAGGCGCTTCAGATGATGAAATCAGAACTTTTCAGGAGAAAGTCAAGGCTACTGAAAATATTACAGTTTCTCAGTCATTTTTCGACTCATTTAGTTTACATACTCCAAACAAAGATATAATTGAGGGGTATGTTAAGTGTTTAGAAGTTCAAAATAATAAAAAAGGATTATCAACAGTAGTACAGGAAGGGAATGAAGGGATAACCATCTATATTTTTTACGAGAAAATATCAAATACGGACCCAAATCCTATTGTTGAAGATTATAAAATAACCAATGGGGTAGAAATAAGTAAAAGCTTTAATAAAGGAGAAATTCTTGATAAAAATAATTCGATTACCATTAAAAGAGAGGATCCTTCAAAAGATATTTTCTTTTTCTTAGATACGGATAAGGGACCTGTAAACTGTTTGTTAAACGGACTTCCAACAGGTTTCAACAAAGACTTCCCTGTAGGTACAATATTATGTTCATATTTAAGCTGGGAAGAATTTCAGGAGGTGACAAAAAACAATTTAACCAACCCTGATAAGAACTGGAATAGCAAATACTCAAAATGGGCCCCTTGTGATGGCAGAAGAGTAGACACAACCTGCGGACTCGCTCGTGCCACACAAAATCTGATCAATGTTCCCGATTTAAGAGGTATTTTCCTGCGTGGAAATAATGCTTTTGATTCCAATGAAATGACCTTTGGTATTCCGTCCGTTTCTGAAAATCAAAAAGATCCTTCAGGTAACAGATTACGGGGCAGTATTCAGGGCGATGAAATTAAAGAACACGATCATCAGATTGTACAGCAGAGTTTTGGTGGAGTGACTTCAACACCCCGGGCGGTTTCAGGAAATACATCAGGTGCTGATGGTGATCTTGATGGTTCACAGATCGTTAGTGGTTATGATAAATCATCTGTTCCTTTAGTTATTGCTATTACAGGAGGAAAAGAAACCCGTCCAAAAAATATGGCTGTCAATTATTTTATAAGAATAAATTAACAGGCTTGAGGTCTTTATATAAATTATACTCATTGAATGGATGAAGATCTATTTTCCTGCTACAACTTATAAAATATGTATTTTGGAATTGAAACAATGTGAAATAAAAAATCCCACAAGAAAACTTGTGGGATTTTTTATCGGTTCAGCTTAAAAGTAGATTATGTTTGCCGAATTATTTATAAATTAGAGCGTTAAAATTCAAGTTTTTATTAATATTAAAAAATTAATAAAAACTTCACCAAACTAATCATCAACCATGGCAGAATATTACGCAAAATCAAGCAATTCTTTATCTTTTGAAGTCACAAAGGATAGTCAGTTCGTAGGAAGACTTATCTATACAAGTTGGTTTAAATTTAATGCAGAAATTGAGATTGGTAACCGTTTTTATCTGGTTGAGCCGAAAGGTTTCTGGGGAACAACTATTGAATTAAAAGATCATGAAAGGGTTCTTCTGAAGTTTCGGATGAACTGGAATGGAGAAATTGTAGTGCAGACCTATTTTGATGGAGTCAAAGAAGGTTTTCTTTTTAAGCATAGAGGAATCTTTAAAGAATCATTTGTGCTTACTGATCAGGAGGGAACTGAACTTTTTGTCATGAAACCAAATCTGAAATGGAGTTCTATGAATTATGAGTATCATATTACGACTTCAGAAAAATTTGATACACTGCTGAATAAAGAAATTGTGTTAATGAATGCGCTGCATTGTGCCAATTATTATATGTCGATGATGATGGCTATGTAGGATTAATCCTATTATTTTTATAGTATTGATGATCAAAATTTATCGCTTTATTGGGATTTTAAGCTTATTCTTATTCTTTAGCTGCAATAAATTTGCTGATAAAAATTTCACAAAAGAATTCGAAAAGTTTGTTTCTGACTCAGATCAGGTTTTATTTGAGGGTGATATTTTACACCCTGTTTATGCCTATCTTAAAAATGGTAAATTAAAAGGTCTTGAAGTTAATAATCATCCTGAATGTGGAGATTACACTAAAAGGTATTTTTTTTCTGAAGATGAAAAGTTAAAGAAGATTGTCATCGAGAAAAATTATGATAACGAAAGCTGCGGTAAAACTTTTGACTCAATATTTGTCATTGATCCTGTATTGGAAACAACAGCAGTATATACAGGAAATAGCCATGGAATAGAAATCATTAGTTTCATGTTAAAAGAAGAGAAAAGTGATGTTGACCGTTACAGAAAATTGATAAAAAATTGGAAAAATAAATAAAATAGCATCAGTATATGATGAAATAAAGGGTTCTTGAATTTTCAGGAATCCTTTATTTATGGGGTATCTCGATTAAGGAGATTTTATGACTTGTATCATGTTTTTATTTAGAATTAATAAAAATAAGATAATTTTGTAAAACTAACTTAATTATAAACATGAAAAAGACAATTATTTCTGCAGCTCTATTAGCCGTAACGATGCTGAGTGCCCAGGAAACAGATACCATCAAAGTGGCTGAAATCCAGTCTGTATCACTCCAGGGAACCCATAATTACAGAACCAAAAAATCTGAATCCATAGCAAGACTTCCTCTTGAAAACCTTGAAAACCCTACCGTTTACAACCTTGTTCCCAAAGAAATCATCAGTGAAATGGGAGCCATGGACTTCAACACAGCGATGGCTTCTGCTCCGGGTGTTGTGGTAAGCAACAGTGTAAACGACAGCGGAAATGATATTTTCATGAGAGGATTCAGCTCCAATGCAAGTTTCAGAAACGGATTGACTCAAAACCCAAGAGTACAGTCCGAAATCGCTAATATTGAAAGAGTAGAAGTAATTAAAGGACCGTCCGGAACCTTATTCGGAGGAACATTGGCCAACTATGGTGGAGTAGTGAATATCGTTACAAAAAAACCACAGGAAAACTTCGGGGGAATTATCAATTATACTACCGGAAGCTGGGGAATGAACAGGATCACGGCAGATGTAAATACCCCTTTGAATAAAGAAAAAACAGCATTGGCAAGATTTAATGTGGCAGTTTATTCTCAGGATTCATTCCAGGATGCCGGTTACAACAAAGGATTGTTCTTCTCAGGAAGTATTTTATATAAAGTAAGTGACAAAACCACAGTAACGCTTGATACCGAGTTTCATGCTCCGGATAAAACATTGAATGCTTACGTAAGAAACTCAGAAAAACTGACCCTACACTCTATGAAGGACCTGGAAGTAGCTTACAAACGAGCATTTACAAGCAATGATATCGGTTCTAAAAGAACCAATTTTGTAACGATGGCTGAAGTTACCCATAAATTCAATGACCAATGGACTTCAAGAACGTCTTACCAGAGAGGAGAAGCCAATGAAAATGAATCTATCTTTTTAGTACTCAGATATCTGAATAATAATCAGGTAGAAAGAATGATCCGCCCTTTTGACAGCTTTAAAGTGACCACAGACAATATCCAGCAGAATTTTACTGGAGATTTTAAAATAGGAAAGCTAAGAAACCGCCTGGTAGTAGGAATAGATTATTTCCAGCAAAGAACGAAATATCAGTTCCCTTACTATGAAGCCAACGGATACAGTAATGTTTTTATGCCTTATGATAAAGTGACTCTGGACAGCTCTTCTGCGTGGGATCCTATTTCAAGAAATAAATTCATGAATAAGGAGAGAAAATCTACAGAATCTGATATTACAACATTCAGAACAATAAGTGGTTATATTTCTGATGTTTTGAATATTACCGATAACTTACTGGTAATGGCAAGTCTGAGAGTAGACAGTTATAAAAATGATGATACCATTGTGAATGGAGTTGAGATTTCCACTAAAAACGGCTACCCAGAAAATAAAGTTTCCGGTTACAGCCAGACTCAGTTTTCACCAAAATTCGGATTGGTCTATGAAATTGTAAAGGAACAGATTTCATTCTTTGCCAATTATGTAAACGGGTTCAAAAATTATGCTCCATCCCTTAATGAATCCGGAGTTTTGACAAAATGGGATCCTGAGCAGGGAAATCAGATTGAAACAGGTTTTAAAGTAGACCTTTTCCATAAAAAATTATTGACAACCATAAGCTATTATAATATTAATGTTAAAAACAGACTTGTTGCTGATCCTGGCGGAATAGGAAGCATTCAGGATGGAAATATCAAAAGCCAGGGACTGGAAATAGGGATTATCGCCAATCCTTTCAAAGGATGGAATATCGTTGCGGGATACGGATATAACGATAATAAATATGACGACCGAAGCAAAGACAGCGGAAAAAGAATCGCCTGGACTCCAAAACATGTAGCCAATCTATGGACAAGTTACAAGATTATGGATGGTGCGTATGAAGGGCTTGGTTTCGGAGCCGGATTCAATTTTGTGGATCAAACCTACATCAATATTACCAATCATTTCCTTGCTCCCTCTTATACTACAGTGGGTGCTACGGTTTTCTATGACAAGAAAAAATACAGAATCGGTTTGAAAATGAATAATGCTTTGAATGAAAACTACTGGAACTTCTACGGACAGCCACAGAAGCCAAGAGAAATCCTTGCCAATTTTGCATTTAAATTTTAAAACGTAAAAACAAAAAATAATCTCAACGAAAATATAAGGATGAAAACCGCAAAGGTGTAACGCTTTGATTAATAATAAACAACTGTTTCTGATGCCCTCAAATATGCTAAAGTAAATGGCAGCAGGAATAACTCTTTTCACTTTTCAAACACGCCATTATTATCATCTTGTTGCGCCTTTGCATTTTCAACTATTACATTTTTGAATGATGAAAACAGATATGGAGAATAAAAAAACTAATCCTAAAAAAAAACAGGGAAAATCCCTTACCAAAAGGATCACTGGATGGCTGCATCTATGGCTCGGACTGGTTTCTGGCAGCATTGTGCTTACCGTTACCCTTTCCGGGACTGTATTTGTCTTTTGTGACGAAATCATTGATCTGTGCGGCGGAAGTGCCAAATATGTCCAGGCCCCGGTCAATGCTAAAAAGATGGCACCTGAAGAATTACTGGCTCAGTTTCACCAGCAGGTTCCAGACAGAAAAGCATTTTATTTTGATACATATAAAGAAACAGACAGAAGTTTCAGAGTAGCTTCGGCAACTAAGCCACCTAAAGACAAAACTGTCAACAAAGTAGATAAACCCAAGAAGAAAGAGCGTGGTCCGAGAGGTGTATTTGCCTATCATTATCTTGATCCATATACCGGAAAGGTTATTGGTTCTACCAAAAGCTATGAGTTTTTCTATGTCGTAGCCCATATTCATGCCCAATTGCTGTCCGGAAAGCTCGGGAAAACGGTGGTTGGCATTGCTTCAATCATATTTTTTGTCCAGTTAATAGGCGGACTGATTCTTTGGTGGCCTAAAAAATGGAATAAAACAACCAGAACCACTGCATTTAAAATCAAATCAGGAACAAAATGGCGCAGGAAAAATTATGATTTTCATAATGTCTTCGGCTTTTATTCATTGCTGCCGGCAGTATTCATAACCATTACAGGATTGATTATGGCTTATAAAGTCTTAACGGATCTTACCCAACAGGCCTTTGGTGGCGTACCAGATGCCCATACCATTGCAGAAAAATATGAACCTAAATTTGATTCTGAGAAAAAAGCATTGTCTTACACTGATTTTGTAGACAGAAAATTTAAAGAGTTTCCAGAAGCAAAACAGTTCAGGATGAGTATTCCAAGAAATGATTCAGCAGCAGTCTATCATGTGGTTGCAGCTCAGTTTATCGGGTTAAAAAGCCTTGTCAACGGGAAAAGTATGGAAACCAATAAATATACCGGAAAAGAAATTGATTATCCGAAAGAAGTGCAGATGCACGAAGTGATTGAGCATATGAATTTTGATCTCCATGTAGGATATTGGGGCGGAATGTTTGGAAAAATATTCACGTTCATCATTGGAATTATCTGTACAAGTCTTCCGGTTACAGGATTCCTGATCTGGTGGGGCAGAAGAAACAAATCACCCAAAAAGAATAAAGAAGTTAAAAACATTCATCAACACAGAAAAGACTCACACCATGAACAATTGGTTTAAATTTATCTCATTCTCATTATTTTTACTGTTCACACCGGGTAAAGCCCAGGAAAAACTAACATTAGGAGAGAAGCAGAACTTATTTTCAAAAGTTTTGAATGAAAACAGAGAAATCTGGATTCATCTGCCAAAAACCTATAATGACAATAGCATAAGTCCCGCCAAATATCCGGTAATCTATCTTTTAGACGGAGAAATCAATTTTGAATACTTTACTGGAATGATCGATTTTCTTGCCCGGACTCCTTATGCTGATATTCCGGAGTGTATTGTTGTTGGAATTAAAAATACAGAAAGAACAAGAGATCTTACTCCCACAAAAGCTCAGAAGAAAAGTCCTGTAAATCCGGATATTACCCTTTTTGCAGACAGTGGCGGAAGCGAAAATTTCTTGAAATTTATGCAGGAAGAACTGAAACCCTTCATCATCAAAAACTACAGGACTCAGGATTATTCTGTATTGGTTGGGCATTCTTTCGGGGGATTATTTGCCCTCAATACATTTCTTTCACATCCTGACTATTTCAATGGCTATGTTGCTAATGACCCGAGTTTATGGTGGGATAACAAAATAATGATCTCAAGAACAAAAGACTATTTAGAAAAGAATAAAACGTTTCTGGCAAAAAAGACATTGTACGTTTCTCAGGCAGACAATGAAGAACAGCAGAAAAACTGGAATTCTGATATGACCCAGGCCATTGAAGAGTTTAAAGAAATCATAGAAAAAAACGGATCTCTGAACTATAAACATCGTTTTTTTGAAGGAGAAACCCACGGAACGGTTTCCTATCCGGGAAATTATGAAGCATTAAAATTTATATTTAAAGGTTTCAGAACGGATATAAAACAACTTGCCAAAAATCCCAAACTGCTTGAAGAAGATTATAAAAAGCTTTCCGAAAAAATGGGTACAGAGTTCACCCCTTCAGAAGCTTACCTTAATGTAGTCATCAAATTCATGAAGAGTAATGGTTTCAAAGAATCCGAAACCTATTTTATGAATCTGAAAGACCGATATTATCCTAAGAAATAAAGAAGTGAAAATAAAAAGCAAATCCGTTAATCAACAGATTTGCTTTTTTTTGATGCTTGTAAATGAAATTAGTTTTAAAAATAAAATCACCCTAAAAGGGGATGGTAATATTAAGGTTTTGTATCTAAATTTGTTAAGTAAGCAGTTGAAATATATTGAGAATTAGATTATATAATTGGTTATCATATATAGATTAAAACAGCTGAAAACCAATAAAAATAACACCATGAAAAAACAAATTCTGATAATTTGTGCATTACTCTTTGTGCCCGGTTGGATGTTTTCACAAATGAATATTAATCAGACAGATATGTCGAAGAATCTTCAATTGGGTGTAGCCGCAAAAGCTATTATCGAACTTCAGTATGGAACACCTAATATCAGATTCGGAGTAAGTACAGGAGTAGGTTATCTTGCTTTTAATTCCTTATTGCCAGCTATAAATGTTGAGTATATTATTAATTATGGAGGTTTTAGTACGTACCAGGATCCGGATAAAAAAAGGTTTTCAAATCAATTTGCCGCTTCACTATCTTTAACCTCCGGTTTGAATAACGAATTCAGAAACAATTCTTTAGAATATATCAGAAACAGAAATAGCCCCCTTTACTACTTTACAGATCTGACTCAGCCGTCATTACAAAATCCATTCAACTCTTCATTTACTTTTGGAGCCAATTGGGTTTATCATCTTTCTGCCAATATCTCTAAACCTAATCGTTTACAAAGGGTGGGGTTTTTGGGACTTAAAATAGATAATTTTCAATTTGGATATCTTAATGACGGAGGAACACCAATTAAGAGAACTGGCTTAGGAGACAAAGAAGATCGATATTATACAGGTGGAGGATTTGTCAATATTAATTTACCAATGGACCGTAAAATCAATAATATTAATGCAAGCTTTTATAGATTTACAGGTTATTCGGAACTTGCTTTTGATACCGCAGATGAATTTCTTTTCGGTTATGTAGATTATGCTGACCCGAAGCAAAAATACTTTAATCATGGCTTCTGGAATTTTGGGATAGGAAACACAGAGAATTGGAACGGATTTATAAGGCTTAATAATGTTTATGATTTGTCTGAAGTGCAGAATATTATCCATTATCTTACCAAAAGCTCTTATCATCAGAACCAGAAACCTTTTTATATCTCTGCCGGAGGTTCTTATAATATGTCTAATCTTAATCTTTCCAATCATGAAAAATAAAGTGCTTATGTTTTTGTTACTACTTTCTCTTTTCAGTTGTAAAAGTTTTTTTAATCAGACTGATAAAGAAGTAGCCAGATTAAGAAGTAATGAAGAAATCAGGTTCTCTGAAATTAAACTTTCTGATTTTACAGCCTTTATCCGCTATGTAAACAGAGATTATCCTTCTAAAAGTTTTTATGGAACTAATAATCCTAACAGACTTTCAGAAGTAAATACAAATAGTGAATTAAATCCGAACCCTGAAAAGTCTGAAAAATTAGAACTGCAGTATGTTTTGATTGATAAAGTTAAAAATGCTAAAGGACAGAAGAGGGTTATTTTTATTAGTACTATTCAACCTTTTAAAAACGGAAAAAAATTAAGCTATGATTATCCTGTTTTTGATAAAGATGAATATATCAATATTAACTTTTTCAATTTTTTTAAGCTAGGTTACTTGGATGAAGGTAAATCTGTTATTACCTTTTACAAGGATTGTTGTCTTAAAGATTATTGGCATTTTATGTGGAAAGAAGATGGTTCCATTCATATAAAAGGTCTTGAATTTGATTATAAAACAAGGTTCGGAGGTGCTAATGAATTTTATTCTTTGGATAAAAAAACTTGTATGCCGATTGAATATCACCCGTTGAATAATTTTAAATTTATTATCAATAGTGATTTGAATAGTACTCCGGAAGGCGAGTGTAGTACTGATATTGCAGAAGAAAATAAGATGTACTTTGATGAAATAAATAAGAGAATGTATTTTCATTTTAATACTTATTTTGATTATGGAAATAAGTATAAATGGTTATATTTTAAAGGAGATAGAGTTATTAATCAATGGATGGATTAAGTAAAAATAAAAAGATTTTCCTGTAGAGAAAACCTTTTTATCATTTTGCTTTTTACTGTATTAATGCCTGTTATCACAATTAATCGGAAAATCCTTCTCCTTTTTATCTAAAAAACTAATGGAAGGACAGCCAAAAGACTGTACAAGAAAGCCAAAAATCACCGGAGGTTTTCCTTTGAAAAGATGACCTGTATATTGGAAAATGTTAGCTTCATCAGCATCTATTCCATACAAAGGAAGAAATTCTCCGCCATCACTTCCTGCAAGACTGAATGTTTTCTCAGCAATTTTTTCTTTACGATCATTGATGACGACCAGTTTACGATCTACAATGTTTCCTTCTTCAAGATAATCCTGCAGATAATAGGTCAGATTTTCATACTGTGACTGATAGGTTTTTCCCTGAACTAATTTTGAATGAGAAAAATATTTTTTTGAAATATCGGCACCTGCTTTTTGCCATTTCATTGCTTTCATTTTATTTTCTACGAATGGATTTTTATTTCCAAAATAAGCGATGGCATTATTAAATTGGTCGTACTCTGTGATTTTTTGGTGAGTAGCTACCTGAAAGCCCATCATATAAGAATCCGGATCTAAATCTTCACTATCTGTATAAGGACTTAGATAAGCTACTGCTTTTAATTGGCTTATCGGCATTTTTTGAAGTTTATTAGAACCATACTCATATATAAAGAGAGAATCATTTTCCGTGAGATGAATTCCGTTAAGAAGCTTCTTTCTGCTGGGAGTATCCAGTTCAAAATGCTGGCGTTCTTCATAAGTCATCTGCTTGTGATTTTTAACAATGTCTGCAGGAATAGGTTGCTCTCCTTTGTAGATATCTGAAACAGAAATGAAAATATCCATATCAGAATCTTTTTCAGCGGATGAAATAACAGATAAACTGAAAATATTAAAATCGGTGTAATCTATTTTCTCCTCAGTTTTAGTTGTTTTTATAGAATCATTTGTGGTTTTTGTTTCTGTGGCAGTTGTTTTCTTCTCTTCTTTCTGACAGCTTACAATAACGAGTGAGGAAAATAAAAGGGCTGCAGCAGTTTTGATTTTCATGATCTTTCTTAGTTTTAAGGTGTTTATCATATTCTAATTCATTTTGTAGTAGGGCTCTGAAAAATATTTGCTGGGTTTTATATAAGCCATTTTCCTCTCGGCATCAAAGACCCAGATAAATCTGCGGAGCATATCAGCACCCAGATAACTTACATTTTGTGTTTTAAGTTCTCCTGAGAAAAATCCTACCGGGATATCTTTGAAAACACTCTTTTCCAGGTTAAAATAAGGAAGAATAGCTTGCTTGGTCGTTAAAGTCTTGCCTTCAGAATTTTTCAGCGTTTTCTCTCCGGTTACCTTCAGTTTTTTGTCAAGTTGCTTTTCTTCTGCAAATTCGTTACTGTACAGAATCGCTCCGGAAAACCCTGATTGTAGGACAAAATAGGCTTCCTGCTGCTGATCTCCATCAATAATATTATCTCCGGCAAGATAGAATCCATCATGATCTAAGATGATATTTAAAGGCTGGTAGTCTTTCAGGTCCGGCATTTTATCATACATTACAAATTGGTTGTTATCATAATCAATTTTAAATGCTTTACCTTCAAAAATTCCGGTTCCTATTTTTCCGTCAGCTTCATGCCCGGTTAATTGATTGTCAAAAAAGCGTACATTTTTCTGGGTGATTTTCCCAATTTCTACGGTATTATGATCACTGATTTCTTCTTTGTTGAAAATAATATGATCTGCTTTCCGTTTTCGTTCGGGGGAGATAGAATAATCTTTCATCGCAATCTGAAACATCAGATCCAGCGAATCCTTCTTGTTGATAAGGGTTTTCACAATGATATTATTGTGTTTGGTAATCCTGAAAGGGATGGTTTGCTGGGCTTTCATACCGGAAAATCCAATAGAAAGCAGCATAAGAAGGGCTGTTTTTTTGAGCATTATCAGTGATTAGTGTTTTAAAACATTAAAATTACCTATTATCTTTGAAAAAGCAAATAATAAAATGAAATGGTTGAAAAATTGCTTCAAAGTGAAATTCATTGGGAAAAGAAAGAATTCAAAAGAAATGAGTTCCTGAAGATTTCGGGCAGTACGGATACTAATATTTATTTTATTGAAAGCGGGAGCGTCCGGATCTTCATGATGGATGAAAAGGAAGAAAGAATTATCCGTTTCGGATATACTGGAAATATTATTGTCAGCCTTGATTCCTTTTTAACAGGAAAGCCGTCTGATCTTTATATTCAGGCCATAAAAAAATCAATCGTAAAAATAGTTTCAAAAAAAGATTTTTATGAGTTTGTACAATCTAGTGAAGAGCATCTGGAATTTTGGATGAATACTCTTGAAGATCTGGTATTGCAGCAGCTAGAAAGAGAAAAAGACCTGCTTATCAATGCTCCCGGAGAACGTTTTGAGAGGGTTTTAAAACGAAGTCCGAAGCTGTTTCAGGAAGTTCCCAATAAATATATTGCCAATTATCTCAGAATGTCACCGGAAACTTTATCAAGGCTTAAAAAATCTTGAGTTCAGTCAAGATTTAAGAATACTCTGTTCAGGATATTTGCATAAAAAACGTAATGAAAATTTCAGCTTCAGAATTGTTAGATCAATTAAAAGAAATAACCCGACAGCATATACAATATGCACAGGCACTCACACAAAAAACAGAGGAGGAGCTGAACTTCAGAACTTCACAGGATAGCTGGAGTCCATTGGAGTGTCTGGAACATCTCAACCGTTACGGAACCTTTTATATTCCTGAAATTTCTAATAGAATTGCGGCTTCCAAAACTTCTCCAAACGATATTTTCAAATCAGGAATTCTTGGGAATTATTTTGCTAAAAGCATGCTCCCCAAAGAAAAACTGAATAAGATGAAAACACTTAAAACAATGAATCCCATCCACAGCCGACTCAATAAAACAGTTGTGGATGAATTTATCAATCAGCAAAAGCAGTTACTCGAATTATTAGAAAAAGCTCAGCATATTGATCTGGAAAAAACGAAAACCAGTATCAGTATTTCAAAGTTTATAAAATTGAAGCTGGGCGATACCTTTCGTTTTGTTATTTATCACAATGTAAGACATGTTGAACAGATAAAAAGAATTTTAACCTTTAAAAAAGAAGATATAATTTCCAAAAAAGCTTACTTTTAAACTAATGGAATTTATACACCAAAAAAATATATCAACCCCGCTGGGAGAAATGATTGTCTGTGCCGTAGACCAAGGGATCTGTCTGCTTGAATTTACAGACCGGAAAAATATTGAAAAACAGCTGAAGGCTTTGTCAAAATCTTTGAAAGCAGAAATTGTAGAACAAGAACATCTTCATTTTCACCAGCTGGAAGAAGAATTGGAAGAATATTTTGAAGGAAAAAGAAGCCATTTCGATGTTCCGCTGTTTACGACAGGAACTGAGTTTCAGGAAAAAGTCTGGCAGCTTCTCCGTGAAATTCCGATGGGAGAAATAAGAACGTATAAGCAGCAGTCGGAGATCTTAGGAAATCCAAAGGCGATACGTGCCGTAGGAACAGCCAATGGGATCAATAAAATTGCGATTTTAATCCCGTGCCACCGTGTGATAGGCTCCAACGGAGAATTGGTAGGCTATGCCGGAGGTATCTGGAGAAAACAAAAATTGTTGGAGTTAGAAAAAGCTATTTTGTTTTAAAAACCCTTTCTATTCCTTACTTTTTACCCCTTAAAATGATCTTGCTATATTCTTTTATGAAATCAAAAATTCCGGCTATTTTAATTTTTTCCAGACTTATTATTGGATTAATCATCATTTTATTAAGCCTTATTAAAGTCGGTTATTATCAGACAATTGCTGTTGTTTTATTAACCATAGGACTATTAACCGATATTTTTGACGGAATTATAGCCAGATATCTTAATATTTCAACCCAAAAACTCAGACGTCTGGATTCTACTGTTGATCAGATTTTTTTCGTTTCAGTAGGACTTGCCACGTATATACAATGTCCCGAGTTTTTCAAAACAAATGCTTATAAAATAATCATTCTTGGAGGGGTTGAAATCCTTATTTATCTGGTAAGCTTTATAAAATTCCGAAAAGAAGTGGCTACACACTCTATTGGTGCCAAAATATGGACTATATTGCTTTTTGGAACATTAATTCAGGTTATTTTTCAGTGTCAGTCGATTATTCTATTTAATCTTTGTTTTTGGGTGGGATTGCTGACCAGGGCAGAAATTATTGCTATTCTTCTGATCCTGAAAACATGGACCAATGATGTTCCTTCTGTTTTTCATTCAATCCAGCTCAGAAAGGGAAAAACAATCAAGAAAAGTAAACTATTTAATGGGTAGATACTGATTTCAAAAAGGATTTGAATGTAATAATATGTTAATAGAAAAATATCGGTAAAACAAAAATTAACGAAGTTTGTGAAAGCTATTTTGTTTTGATTTTTGTAATTTTAAACAAAAATTTACACGTGAAAAAGTTATTAGCAGCAGTTTGCATTTCAGTTTCAGCATTCAGTTTTGCTCAGGATTATTCTGTGCCGGCAGCAAGTCCGCGCCAGAAGGTTGAGCAACAGTTTTCTATGTCTAAAATCTCCATCGATTATGGAAGACCAGGAGTGAAAGGACGTAAGATTTTTGGAGAATTGGTTCCTTATGGTCAGGTTTGGAGAGCAGGTGCTAACTCGTCTACGAAAATTACTTTCGGACAGGCCGTTAATTTCGGTGGGAAAACAGTTCCTGCAGGAACTTACGGATTATTCATCGTTCCTACAGAAAAGGAATGGAAAGTGATTTTGAATAAAGATTTCCAACAGTGGGGAGCTTATACTTACGATCCTAAACAAGATGTAGTAGATGTTACCGTACCAGTTAATGTACTTACAGACAAACAAGAGTGGTTTGAAATCACCCTGAATCCTACAGATGAAAATACAGGAAACTTAGTGATCAAATGGGATATGGCTCAGGCTGAAGTTCCTTTGAAGCCATCAAAATTAGACACTGTGATCAAGATTTCTGACAAGTTAAAAGAAATCAAGAAAATAGAATCAGATTCTACTAAAAAGAGCTAAGCAATGAATTTTTCTGTTCAGCCTGTTTTAGAGAATGAAGAATTTCAACTGATCCCCTTACAGCAAGGAGATTTTGAATCTTTATATGAAGTAGCTTCCGATCCTAAAGTTTGGGAACAGCATCCCAACAAAGATCGTTACCAGAGAGAGGTTTTCGAAAACTTTTTTACAGGAGCTATGGAGAGTGGCGGAGCTTTCAAAATTATTGAGAAAGCTACCGGAGATGTATTGGGCAGCAGCCGTTATTATAATTTTGATGAAGAAGACAGCCATATTTTCGTAGGATATACTTTCTACGGAACAAAATCGTGGGGCAAAGGCATTAATCCACAGGTTAAAAAGCTGATGCTGGATTATATCTTTCAGTTTGTAGATAAGGTTCATTTTCACATCGGAAAAGAAAATTTCCGTTCACAGACAGCTTTGGAAAGACTTGGCGGACAAAAAATTGCTGAAGAAGAAGTTGCTTATTTTGCAGAGCCTACAAGAACCAATTTTGTATATGAAATCACAAAAGAAGACTGGGGATGAAAAAATATAAAATTCAACATTCCCCATTTGTAGTTCCTACTACAGACGGGAAACTGATTGAAGAGCATTGGGGAAACTCTACCGGAAATTCTAATGTTTCTATTGCCCATATGGTAGCACCTCCGGACTGGAGTGAGCCGCATCAGACGCCTGAATTTGATGAATTTACTTATATCATTTCAGGGAAAAAACAATTCGAAATCGACGGAGAAGTTGTTGTTTTGGAAAAAGGTCAGAGTATTCTTATTGAAAAAGGAGCGAGAATCCGTTACAGCAACCCATTCTCAGAACCTTGTGAATACCTTGCCATCTGTCTGCCAGCCTTTTCTATGGAGCTGGTCAACAGGGAAGAGGAAAGAGCAGATTAAGAACATTTTTAAACTATAAAAAAGCAAATCCTTGGATTTGCTTTTTTGTTTGGTATTCAATTAGAGTTATTTTTCTTAAATGCCTATGAATTCTATCTTTTATTATGTTTTTTTCAAAATTGATATTGGATGTTTTAAATTATTTTGTAAGTTCGCGGGCTTAAAAAAACTATTTAAAATTTATGAAAAATAAATTATCGATTGTACTATTGCTGGGTATTACACTTTCTACTACTTCATGTGCATCTATTTTTACAGGAACTCAGGATGCAATAGCTTTTTCTTCGAGCCCTGAAGGAGCAAAAGTGTTTCACAAAGGAATAGAAAAATGTACAACGCCTTGTACTGCTAAAATCCAAAGATCTTTGAGTAAGCAGATGGTTACATTTGAAAAAGAAGGATTTGAGAAGAAAGAAGTGAAACTGACAAAAAACTTTAATGCAGTAACTTTACTTAATATTATTCTGGGAGGAGCAATAGGAGTTGGAATTGATGCCGCAACAGGTTCTCTAACCAAATATTCTCCAAAAAAATATGATGTTGAGCTGGCAGCTCAACCATAATTGGATAAAAGTATAAAAAGAAAAAGGCAAATTTGCAGATTCGCGAATTTGCCTTTTTTGTTATTCCTATTTCAGTATTTCTTTCAGGAATACCAACGTATGATTCCATGCTCTTTTGGCCATTGTTTCATTATAATCCGGTGATTTTGGATCCGTGAAAGTATGTTTTGAGTGGGCATAGGTAATAATCTGCCAGTCAGCGTTTCCTTCATTCATTTCTTTGATGAGGTTATTGTAATCATCAGGAGTTACACTTTTATCATCAGCAGGATTTTCAACCAGAATTTTCGCAGTTAGTGCTTCGTTTTTTCTGCTCTGATCCCTTGCAAGGCTTCCATGGATAGAAACCACTCCGGCAACAGGTAAATGACCTCTGGCTGATTCTAATGCTCCAGTACCGCCAAAACAATAGCCAATAACAGCTGTTTTATCAGAAATCGCCCCGTTTTTCTTCAGCTGTTCCAAAGCCAGTGCAATTCTTTTTTGGTATTCGTTGTAATTCTGTTTGTAATATCCTGAACTTTTGGCCGCGGATTCATTGTCTGCCGGAATTTTTCCTTCGCCATAAATATCAGCGATAAAAGCAATGTAACCTTGTTTTTCAAGTTCAAGAGCGGCTGTTTTAGCTTCCTCATCAATCCCTTTCCAGGCTGGAAGAATCAGAACTCCCGGAAGTTTCTTTCCTGCATTGGAAGTGATAAGACCATTCAGCTTCTGTGCGCCGTCCTGATAGGAAACGGTTTTAAGTTTCTGACTGAAAAGGGTTCCTGAAGCCATAATCATTGTGGTTAATAAGATGGAACGTATCATAATTAATTGTTTGTGAATTGTAAAAACAGATTAAAATTAAGAAAATATTTAAAAGGGTTAAACTTCAATTCCAAATTTTTTCAGTTCCTTCGTTAAGTCGGTATCCGGAAAAACGTGAATGGTAATGAATCCCAGTGACTGTGCCATGTCGATATTCTTTGGATTATCATCAATGAAAACAGATTCGTCAGCCTTGATGTTGTATCTTTCTAACAGCACATGCCAGATTTTAGGGTCTGGTTTTATAAGCTTTTCTGTTCCGGAAACCACTATTTTACCCTCAAATATCTGGAAGAAATCATAGTTTTCCAATGCGTAAGGAAAGGTTTCTTCAGACCAATTCGTGAGTCCGAACAGTTGATAATCGGTATTTTTAAGTTTTCTCAGTACCTCTACGTTTTGTGGAATATCACTTTTCAGCATGACGGTCCAGTTGTCATAGAAAGCCTGGATCTCTTTTTCCCATTCAGGGAATTTTTTTATCTGGATTTCTGTTCCTTCAGCAAGACTTCTTCCTCTGTCCTGTTCTACATTCCATTCATCCTGAGCAATGTGTTTCAGGAAGTATTCCATTCTTTCATTATCGTTAAAATAATCTTTGAAAAAATATCTCGGATTCCAGTCCATAAGAACGCCTCCGAAATCGAAAATAATGTTCTTGATTTTCATATTAATTGATATTGTTGTAAATCAATTTATTAAGGTTGTTTTTGAACTTTCGCCCTTCCTGTCAATATTGGTAAAAACGGAGTCATAGTATGGTTTACTCTGGTCTGTAGAACCGATACTGCCCATCTTCATAATAAGCATTGATATGCTGAAGCCCATTGGTCAGGATGATTTCCCGGGCTCCGATAATAGAATTATATCTGGCCGTCTGTTCGAATGTTTTTTCCGTTAATTTAATCTGTGGCGCTTTGCATTCGATCAGAATAATAGGTTCTGTTTTCTCTGTAACCAGAAGGTCAACACGTTTGGTAAGCCCGTTCAGGACAATCTTTTTTTCGGTGATCAGGGCTGATGTAGAATAGGATTTTACAGTAAGGTAATAGTGTATCCAGTGCTGTCTTACCCATTCCTCAGGAGTGAGCAGAAGATAAGTTTTACGAACCAAATCATAAATAAAAAACTTATCTTTGTCTTTCTTGAATTTAAAATCAAAAGTTTCCTGAAAATTCAGTTTTGGAAGTTCCATTAATAAGATGAAAGAATTAGATTTAATCCTCAAAAATATTAAAAATAAAGAAGTTTTACCTATTTATTTTTTCCACGGAGAAGAAGCTTACTTTATTGATGTCGCTGTAAAAGCCCTTGAACATAACTTTTTGGAAGAAGATGAAAAAGCTTTCAACCAGACAGTTACTTATGGAAAAGATACTTCTTATCAGGAAGTTCTTTCTCTGGCCAGACAGTTTCCCATGATGGGAGACAAGCAGGTGATTATCGTGAAAGAAGCTCAGGATTTACGATTCAATGAAGAGGAAAACAGAATTCTGGAATCTTATGTAGAAAACCCTGTTCCTTCTACAGTATTGGTTTTCGCACACAAGCACAAAAAACTAGACAGCAGAAAAAAGGCAGCTAAAGCTTTAGATAAAGCTAAAACTCTTTTTCTGAGTGAATCTGTAAAGGAAAACAATCTTCCCAAATGGATTTCAGATGAATGTGTGAAACGTAAAATCAATACAGCGCCTAATATTTCCCATCTTCTAGCAGAATATCTTGGTAACGACCTGTCCAGAATTGTGAATGAACTTAACAAATTAAAGATCATCCTTAAAGAAGGAGAAATCCTTGACGGAACTATTGTTGAAAACCATATCGGAATCAGTAAAGAGTATAATATTTTTGAACTTCAAAAGGCTTTGGGGACCAAAAATGCCAATACTGCTTTTAAAATTGCCCATTTTATGGGAAAGAATCCGAAGAACAACCCTTTCGTCATGATGCTGGCAAGCCTTTACAATTACTTTTCAAACGTTATCATCTATCAGACGATGGCTGGGCAGTCTCCACAGACCATAGCATCTCAGATGGGTGTAAATCCATACTTTATCAAAGATTATGCGGAAAGTGCGAGACTTTATCCTCTAAAACATGCTACAAGAGTCATTTCTATTCTACGTGAGTTTGATATGAAAGGAAAAGGACTGGGAGCAGTGAATATGGGAGAAGCTGAGCTGATTAGGGAACTGGTGTATAAGATTATCAATGTAGATAAGATTAAGATGAAAGTGTGATGAGAATGCGAGATACGAGGTAATATTATATGAGATACGAGTTGCGGGATATGAGGTTGTAAAATTGTTAAATTTTCGTGCCAAATCCCTCCTGAATCCCAATAATTCAACCCTCGAACCCGAATCATGAAACTCGAATCCCGAGCCTCACAACAATTACCATCGAAATTCAACATATCAGATATTGACAAGTATCATTAAAATAACTTTAAGGAGAAATTAAAAATTCCGAAATTAGCGGTCTTAATTCAAATTAAATCTTTTCGAACAAAGTAAATTATGGAGCAAAACATTTTAGATTGTGTGATCGTTGGATCTGGGCCTTCTGGTTTCACCGCTGCTATCTATGCAGCAAGAGCAGACCTTAAACCTGAATTGTATACAGGTTTGGAGCCAGGCGGACAATTAACGACAACCACAGAGGTGGATAACTTTCCAGGGTATCCAGCTGGGATTACAGGTCCTGAAATGATGATGGATCTGCAAAAACAGGCAGAAAGATTTGATACCAAAGTTCATTATGAAATGATCACTAAAGCTGAATTCTCTAAGGAAGTTGGCGGTGTTCACAAACTATATGCAGGAAACAAAGAAATCCTTGCAAAAACAGTCATTATCTCTACAGGAGCTACTGCAAAGTATTTAGGGCTTGATGATGAAAAAAAATATGCAGGAGGTGGAGTTTCAGCTTGTGCTACGTGTGACGGATTCTTCTACAGGGGAAAAGATGTTGTGGTAGTAGGAGCAGGAGATACAGCAGCTGAAGAGGCTACTTACCTTGCTAAATTGTGTAAAAAAGTAACACTATTGGTAAGAAAAGACGTTTTCAGAGCTTCAAAAGCAATGATTCACAGAGTGGAAAACACTCCGAATATCGAAGTGAAATTTCACCATGAATTAATCGGGATTGAAGGAGAAAACAGCCTTGTAGAAAGAGCGGTAATCATCAACAATCAGACTCAGGAAAAATCTACAGTAGATGTTGAAGGGATCTTTATTGCAATTGGCCACAAGCCGAATACGGATATCTTCGCAGGTCAGATAGATCTTGATGAAAACGGATATATCTTAACAGAAAAAGGTTCTTCAAGAACAAATCTTCCGGGAGTATTTGCTGCTGGAGACGTTCAGGACCATATATACAGACAGGCTATTACAGCTGCCGGAAGCGGGTGTATGTCTGCAATGGATGCAGAAAAATATCTGGCTGAATTACACTAATAGTATTCAGTTTATACAATACAAAGCGTGCCTGATGGGTGCGCTTTTTTCGTTTTCCATCTATCTGAGTGTTTTTGCACGTCAAGCAGCTTTTTATTACTATCTGCAACATCAGTATGAGATAAAATAAATTAAACAGTGTACAATTTTATCGGAGATAAAGTCTTTGCACCTTATAGTAAGTGTTTTTAGGATTACTTGTGCCTTTGCGTTTTCCAACAAAAATATTTCTCCATATCCAATGAAAAATTCATGAAATATCTAATGAAAACATTAATATATTTGTGAAACTGCAAAGTGAAACTGATTTGCATTCCATTTATATAAACTTAAAAAAACGAATAAAAAATGAAAAGAGTAACTGCCATTGGAGGCATCTTCTTTAAGTGTAAAGACCCGGAACAAGTAAACGAATGGTACAAAACCCACCTTGGCTTACCAACCAGCCCATACGGAGCCAAATTCGACTGGAAAGAGGCTGATTCTGATAAGAAAGGATATACGCTGTGGAGCCCTTTCAAAGACTCTACCCAATATTTTGAACCTTCATCAAAAGAATTCATGATCAATTACCATGTAGAGAATATTGAAGCATTAGTAGAGGAACTAAAGAAAGAAGGTGTAACGGTACTGGACGAAGTGGCAACATATGAATACGGGAAATTTGTACACATTCTTGATCCAGAAGGTAATAAAATAGAATTGTTTGAACCAGCAGGGGAATAAAAGACGGAAAAGGCTGTAATTAAGAACCTGCTACTAACTATACCTAAAGTTTATCATTCAGAGCAATACAAATTGAAGCGTGAAATCTAAAGTATTTCAATAAATTTAGATTCTTACGGAATGACATAAACTTATCCCAACGTTTGTCATTCCGTAGAATCCAGTGTGAATAATTCAGAAAAAATAAGGTTGTAAGAAATGAGAAACCATACAAAATTCTGACAGAAGTAATACCTATTTCCCTTGCTAGGAAGGATGGCGAAAATTCAAAAAAAATTTGATGGGATGGCTTTCGCAGCATAGTTTTCCACATTGTCATTGATTGCGTCGAATCTTCGATTTCTGACGAAGGAAGAATCTTATTTTTGAGGTAATTCTTCGTCAAAATTACAGTTTTGCAACATATCTCTAATTTTAATCTAAAATGTAAATCTTCTTCTCTTTAAGATTGAATCCCAGTTTTTTACCCAGCCAGTTGATACTCGTTTTGCCTTCATAAATAAGACCTTCCACAAAAGCGACCTTAGGCTTTTCAACGGTAGCAAAAGGGGTAGAAATAGAGCCAATATCACCTATATAAAACTTGGTTGTCAGATCGGGGTTGAATTCACTTTTCTTTTCCATTACTTGCAGGGTCTCTTTTTTGATGGCTAGTGTATTCATCAGGTTTTCATTAAGCCAAAAAGAATCTTTACCAGAGCCGGAATCCAGAAGAACATTGATCTTGTATTTATTGTTTAATAGCACATAAGTAGTAATATCCATGGACTGGTCTGCGTTGGTAGACAACTGGATATCCATCACTTTCTTACTGCTCAGTTTTTCTTTTGGAAAGACAAGCTCGTTGGTAGTATAATCAATGATAAACTCTGTGTCATAAAGCATTGGAAGGGAAATCAAGCCGTCAATTCCTTTGATCTCCATATCATGCGTGGCATACCATGTGTTTTTAAACTTTTTACCATTAAAAATAATCTCTTTCGATTTGAATAGGGGAATAGTCATTTTCTCGCCTGTTGCCCTGAAAGCTGTAAGGTAATTATAGGTTTCTTTTGGGCCCAGGTCTTTGGAAAAATTTCTCAGGAAAAGATTGATTCCACCACCGGTATCAAAAATGAAATTTCCCTTTTTACCATCTACTTCAGCCCCTACAATCAGATGGCCGGATGGAAGAACAGACATAGGCATTTTCTGGGCAAAAGCCATTGAGGAAAAAGCTAGAGAAGCAGTAACAATCGTACTTTTAATAAAAGATTGAGTAAACATTTGAAAATAGTGTTATTAGTTTTTAGTTCTGTTATAGAGTGATTTGAATCTTTACAAATATACTTTATTCTCCGGATACTTGTATAACATCCTGGAGAGGTTCATGTATGGTCTTCAGCCACTTCGGAAGGAGTTCTACCTACTTTATAAAGGGGATAAAGGATTTTTTGATTGGTACCCGGTGAAAAAACAATTTGGCTCTTCTGGTATACTCGTGTAAGGGCAAGTTGTTTATCTTTCTGAAAAATATTCCTACCTAGAGTAAAATTCCTAAATTTAGCTTCTAATCGAAAATAAAAATGGAAACAAAAGTCATCAAAATAACGCACGTTACCGGAACCTACATTATTGAGGCTCCCTTTGGAAAACTTAATGATCTGAAAAGCCAGCTAGACAAATGCCTGAACGATGAGCAGGGAGCTATCGTGGTAAAAGGAGAAGACGGAGATCAGTTTGTATATCCGTCCGATTTTTTAAAAAACAGCTTCATTACAATCGTAGACAGAGAATAGGTGATGTGTTCGGTGAAAATAATTCCCTTGATTTCTAGTCTATTATTAAGTTTTGTTAAAATTTGTGTGGCAAAAGTTTTGCAGAAATTAAAAATCGTTCTATATTTGCACCACTGAAAACAACGGTATAGCCGGAGTTTAAGGAGAGATGGCAGAGTGGTCGATTGCGATAGTCTTGAAAACTATTGACTGTAACAGGTCCGGGGGTTCGAATCCCTCTCTCTCCGCTAGGTGAGAAACCAAAGAACATTAAAAGCCTTTAAATAGTAATATTTAAAGGCTTTTTTTGTTTTTATGACTTATCAAAAAGTATCATAATAATTCAAATAAAAAGGGGAGTAACTTGGTGAGTAGCAAATATTGAAAGATATGTACTCACCGAATTTAGTAAGAAACAGCCTGTTCATCAATCATACACGCTATTGAACATCTTGTAGTTTTAAAGATTCAGAATTAATTTCATTAACCTTTAAAACCATGCTAATGCAAACCTACAGTTTATTATTCTACGTAAAAAAGACAAAAGGAAATTCTGATTTATCAGCCATCTATTTAAGAATCACTGTCAACGGAAAACGAAGTGAAATCTCAACAGGGAGAACAATTAAAACTATTGATTGGAGCTCCAAATCCGGTAAAATTTCTGGGACCTCTTCACAGTCAAAAACTTTAAATTCATTTCTAGAAGGTTTGAGAGCAAAAATGTTCGAATCGTATAATTATCTTTTAAACAATCAAAAAATGATCACTTGTGAAAGTTTAAAAAATAGATTTTTAGGTATTGACGTTCGGAGAGTTACTCTAGTGGAAGTATTTAAAGACCACAATAATCAAATCAGAGAATTGATAGGAAAAGGTTTTGCTCGTGGAACATTAGAAAGATATGAGACATCCTTAAGACACACCCAGCAATTTATGCAATGAAAATATAATATTTCGGACATTGATATAAGAGAAATTAATCCTGCTTTTATAGCAGACTATGAATTCTTTCTAAAAACCGTTCGTAACTGTGCGAATAATTCTGCAGTAAAATATATTAAGAATTTTCAGAAAATAATCAATATTTGCTTGGACAATGAATGGATAACCAAAAATCCTTTTTCGAACTACAAATCTAAGATTGTGATTTCGGATGTGCGTTTCCTGACAGAGAGTGAATTGGATAGGATAAAAAAGAAACTGTTTGAAACAGAGAGATTAAAGATAGTTAGGGATATATTCCTTTTTTGTTGCTTTACAGGATTATCATATTCTGATGTGAAAAAATTGGCAAACGAAAATATAAGGATCGGAAATAATAAAGAGAAATGGATTAAAATCAAAAGAACAAAGACCAAAGTTGAAGCAAATATTCCTTTATTACCAATTGCCGAAGGGATTTTAGATAGCTATAGAATGCATCCTAGATGTATCAATGATGAGAAAGTTCTCCCAGTGTTCAGTAATCAGAAAATTAATGAATATTTGAAAGAAATCGCTGCTCTGAAGGTTATTTCGATTACCTGACTTATAGAATTATGGATAAAGAACAAAATGCAGATTATTTGATTCTGAATTCTACTTCAATGTTTTTTAAGGTTGAAAATGAATTGAATAAGTATCATAAAATCTCATTGTTTTTGGATAATGACGACAACGGGAAATCGGTTAAAACAAAAATTCAGAATCAATATAATAACGTAGAAGATTGTTCTCAAATTTATCTTGATTGTGTTGATTTGAATGAGTGGTATTGTAAATGAAAACAGAGAATCTTCAATTAAATATTCTTACTTCCATTATGGTTTTCCGTATTGTAATTAAAATGTTTATGATGACCTTTATAAAGAATTAACTAAAAAATATTTATATGGAAACCGTAACAGCTATTAAGCCAGGGCCAAAACCTAAGAAAGAAGATGGAACGCCAGATAAAAGACCTCGCGTAACTCCGCCAAATCAACCGAAACATCCTGATTTGAAACCACACAAGCATAAGCCCGGAGACTCAAAGTAATAAAAATAAATCCCAACTGTAAAGCTGGGATTTATGTTTTTTGTTTTTCTTCCCAAATAAAAATGAATCCAAATTATCAGAATAAATTTCGTAATATAGGTTTATTATTACATTTATGTGCTTGTCTAATTTTGTTGTATTCAATTGATTGATTATGAATGTTTTATGGAATTAATAAGCCTAAGGATAGATAGGTGATATTTGCGCAATGCGTAAATTTATACGTTAGCTGTAATTGTACCAATACCCTGCAAATGACAACAGATATTAAAAATTACGACTTTAAGACCGGACTTCCACAAGAATTTGAAATTGTGGATTTGGTGGAATTATACAAAGACTTTGAAGATACTTTAACCACGACACATCGAACTGGTTTTTATCATATTATTTGGTTCCAAAAAGGAAATCCGACACATTTAGTGGACTTTGACCCAATAAAAATAAAGACAAACACTTTGCTATTTCTCAATAAAGATATAGTTCAACGCTTTGACAGTAAAACAAAGTTTGAAGGAAAAGCAATTTTATTTACGGACAATTTTTTCTGCAAAACTGAAGCCGATACTAAATTTTTGCGTAGTAATATTTTGTTCAATGATTTGTTTTCGGTTTCTCGAATTCAATTGGATGAGCAAACAACTGTGTTCGCCGATATTTTGCATCAAATGACCAGTGAAATACAAAATGTTAAAGATAATTCACAAGCGGACATTCTGAAAAATCTACTACACAATTTTTTACTTCATTCAGAAAGAAAAAAGCGTGAACAAAACTTTATTGAACTTAAAAAGGAAGCTAACCTTGATTATGTGATGCTGTTTAAAGACCTTCTCGAAATAAACTACAAAGCTCAAAAGCAAGTATCCTACTATGCCAAAGAAATGTTTATCTCTGAAAAACGCCTAAATCAGGCCACTTCAAAACTTTTTGGCAAAACATCTAAAGAAATTATTAATGACAGGGTGATGCTGGAGGCCAAAAGAGTTTTAGCCCATACAAACGAAAGCGTAAAAGAAATTTGCTATTATTTGGGGTTTGAGGAACCCACCAATTTTATAAAATACTTCAAAAAGCATTCGCAAATTACTCCAATAGAGTTTAGAGAAAAGAACTCGGTGGCGTAAAAGTATCATTCAAAGGAACATTACTACCTTTTCCATTTTTACAGTTCGTTGCAACTTTGCATTGTAATTAAAACATAGCAAAATGAACAAAATATTATTAAGTGCAACAATGATTTTAAGTGTTGGGTTATTTACTTTAAATGCTCAAACCAAATCAAATGTAAATTCAAAAAAATTAAATAAAATAAACAATCAAGTTGAAGTAATCGGCAACAAATTCAAGGCTGATTTTGGCAATTATGCTTTCGAACTATTTTTTGAAAGTGAAACAAAATTAACCTGGAAAGCATTAACGAATGATGGTTTTGGCGCATCAGAAACTGTTGCGATAACAAAAACACAAATCAGGCCCAATTTATATATGGTATATTGGAAAGAGAAGTCTGGTACAACCGTAACTCATTTGGAAGATTTTGAGAAGCAAATTGTTTACACGAATATCACCTCACCAGACAATACATTTTTAAATTTAAAAGGAAGTTTAACATTAATAAAAAATAATAAAATGGAAAACAAACAAAAAGTAGTAAGCCTACTAAAAGCAATTGAAACAGGAGCAGCAGAACCTGTTGGATATATCAACTCTAACAAGTACATTCAACACAATTTAGGTGTTGCAGATGGACTTGCAGGTTTCGGAGCGGTGTTGCAAGCATTGCCACCAAATTCAGCAAAAGTGAATACTGTAAGAGCTTTTCAAGACGGAGATTTTGTATTCACGCATACAGATTACAATTTCTTTGGCCCAAAAATCGGTTTTGACATTTTTCGTTTTGAAGACGAAAAGATTGTAGAACATTGGGATAATTTGCAAGAAACACCTGCAAAGCCAAATCCAAGCGGACATACAATGATTGATGGTGCAACAGAAATTAAAGACCTTGACAAAACCGAAGCCAACAAAACATTAGCAAGAAATTTTGTTGAAGACATTTTAGTAAATGGCAAAATGGAAAAACTGGCGGGATATTTTGATGGAGATAATTACATCCAACATAATCCAAATATTCCAGACCAACTTTCAGGATTAGGTGCTACACTTGCCGAATTGGCGAAACAAGGCATCTTTATGAAGTACGACAAAATTCACCGGGTACTTGGAGAAGGAAATTTTGTATTGGTCGTAAGTGAAGGGTACTTCGGAAAAGACCACAATTCTTTTTATGACTTGTTCAGAGTTGAGAACGGAAAGATTGCAGAACATTGGGACGTAATTGAGAAAATGACACCGAAAGAAGATTGGAAAAACAATAACGGAAAGTTCTAATCTGACTGCCAAGAATAATTTAAGCCATTTGCATATATTTGTGAATGGCTTTTTTCGTTGAGGGAAAACAACCACAGCTCAACAAGTGCTTACCAAAAGCGAGGCTGAAGTTATTCGATTAAACATTTGTGCAAGGTTCAAGATTATTAATTCTATTGAACTTTTGTGCTAAAATCCCCGTCTTCGGCAAGCCCAAAACGTTGCACGTCATTAAAAACAGTACTATGAAAAAATTTATATATTATCCAAACTTAGAACCACCAAATACGGAATGGTTGAAATTTTCAATTCTTTATCTAGAAAAATTTGAAAGTATTGTACCAGTTGATAGACAGAATTTAATTTCTGACGATTATCGAAAATTATTAAATGAAACTGATTTAGTTGAAATGTATTCTCCTGAATATCTTCAAGGAGATTGTCTGTTAATATGCTTCGGCAATGATACTACCAATCAAATACACCGTGATCGACAGCGGATATCCTGAAACTGTTAAGGACTATATAATGAAAGACGTGGAAAAAATTAATAGTGAAGGCTAGGCCTTAGAAAAGTTTAGATCATATACAGGGAGCGGTCAAATTTCTTAGGCGTAATAATTCTTCTAAAATCATTGATATTAACCAAATTTAGCATAATACCTATCGCCATCTTTTCAATGCAGAACCTGGATTCTTTTATTGGGCAATATTTAAATAAATTATAGTGAATTAATCCTTTAAGGTAAAATGTTTTATATTTGTATATTCAAACTAAAGAGTTCTTTAGTCAAGAGTTAAGATTTTGCAGATTAAAAATATAGAGTAGTGGCAAATTCGTGGCAATTGTCTGAGTTTTATTTTAATTATACCATATTCAGATCGTTTTTATTGTCAAGTTCGAATCCCTCTCTCTCCGCAAAAAAGTGAATCCTGTACGATATTCGTACAGGATTTTTTGTTTTGTAAATTAACCGAAGAAATTTATTGGAGCAAAGCTATATCTTTAAGTGGGACAAAATAAAATAATTTAATTTTTTAAAACTAAAAGTATGCGGATAGCTTTTACAGGTTCACATAGGGTCGGAAAAACAACTTTGGCGGAGGAAATAGCTGAAAGTTTACCTGACTATGAATTTATTAATGAGCCTTATCTTCAACTTGAAGAGCAGGGATATTTGTTTTCAGAAATACCAACTTCGGATGATTACATTGAACAATTCAATTTTTCTGTAGAACAAATAAGAAATAGTGATGACAACGTGATTTTTGACCGTTGCCCATTAGACCTGCTGGCGTACATTTATGCGATAAACAAAAAGAAAAATATATCTGCTCTCTACGAAGAAATGACCAACGCAATTGCTGGGATTGACCTTTTGGTTTTTGTGCCCATAGAAACTGTCGATATAATAATCTATCAGGAATCAGATTTGCCCGATCTAAGACACGAAGTCAATGATATCTTGCAGGACTGGATTGGAGATTTTAGCAATGAAATTCTAGTAGTAACAGGAACTCTGGATAACAGAAAAAAGCAAATATTGGATAAAATAATCAATTTAGAAAAATAGATAGCTTATATCTTTATGGACGTAGAAACGATAGCATTCTGACCTTGCTGAAAATATTCATAAATGCTATTTCGGGATTCATCATAAAAATCTACTTTTGTAACCAACAGCATAAAAATTATCATAACTGATAATGTTGTTTCCTCAAAAACTAAACCTTAAAAACTAATTAAACCATGAAAATGAACAAAACTACACTGTATTTGTTTTTACGAATACCATACTCTTTTTTTCCTGTAATTTAAAACAACAGTAAGTCCTCAAAATTTCTTCAGGGCTACAAGTAACATCTGCAAAATTCTTTTTAAAATCAATGCTTATTCATTGATTAACATTTCTGTTTCTCTATGAATTTATTTGATTTTGAAGAATTGTTGGTATTCAGATGACTTATTGTATGGAGTTTGGAAACCATGTAAACGAAGCGGAACCGAAAAGCTATATGAGTAGGAAAATATCATGAAAATTAAAATATGAGAAAAATACTTTTATTATGTGTATTCATTAGTTTGCACACCTTTGCTCAATGTTGGCAAAGTCTCAGTGCTGGAAATGAACATTCAGTAGGAATCAAAACAGACGGATCATTGTGGGGATGGGGAACTAATTTTTCAGGAGAGCTAGGTGACGGAACCTCAATGGGCAGAAATGCACCACGCCGAATAGGAAAAGTTACAGATTGGAAAATTATCAGTGCCGGAGGTTATCAGACTTTCGCCATTAAAAATAACGGAACATTGTGGGCATGGGGACGTAACGAATATGGACAGCTGGGAGATGGAACTACCGCTACAAAAAATATCCCAACACAGATTGGAACAGATACGAATTGGAAAAGTGTCAGCATAGGGGAAGACTTTTCGGTAGGAATCAAAACAGATGGAACATTATGGACATGGGGACGTAACGATTCCGGACAATTGGGAGATGGAACTACCGCTGCAAAAAAAATCCCAACACAAATCGGAACAGGTACAGATTGGCAAAGCGTTGATACCGGCTATAAGTATGTATTAGGAATCAAAACAGATGGGACACTATGGGCATGGGGCTCTAATAGTTCCGGACAATATGGAGATGGTACAAACCTTTCAAAAAAAGTTCCCACGCAAATAGGAGCAGATACGAATTGGAAAATCGTTGACGCTTCAGATAATTATTCACTAGGTCTAAAAACAGATGGTACCCTTTGGGCATGGGGTCAGAATGTTTATGGGCAATTAGGTGATGGAACTAACATATCAAAAAAAGTTCCGACTCAAATAGGAACGGAAACTAACTGGCTATATATAGGGGCTAAAAATGGGGCTGCATTTGCAACAAAGACAGATGGAACCCTTTGGTCATGGGGATATAATGCTTTTGGACAACTTGGAAATGGAACGGACACAACAAATGCCGCATTACCACCTACACAAGTAGGTTCTTCTTCAGACAATCTTCAGATTTATGTTGGAAAAAATCATGTTCTTGTAAAGAATATTGACGGTACTTTTAAATCTTGTGGACAAAATAGTTTAGGTCAGTTAGGAGATGGTACTAATGTTGAGAAAGATACGTTTGTCGCTATTGCCTGTCCTGAAGTTTGTATTCCTCCAACACAATTTTCAACAGCCAATATTACTTCTGCAACAGCTACTATTACCTGGACGGCAGCCACTCAAGCGCCTGGTATGGGTTATTTGTACATGTATAGCACAAATCCTGCAATGAGTGGAAATAATGGAGCTACTACTTCTACAACGGTAAATTTAACCAATTTACTGCCTGCCACCACTTATTATTGGTGGGTAGCTTCTGATTGCGGATTTAGCCAGGCAGTTTGGCTGTCTGGAGGTTCTTTTACTACACTTCCTTCCACTGAACCCGGCTGTTGGCAAAAGGTGAGTGCCGGTCTTTATCATTCCATAGGATTAAAAACAGACGGAACATTATGGGGCTGGGGAGATAACTCTGACGGAGCGCTGGGTGATGGAACTACTGTAAACAGAAATATTCCCACCCAAATAGGAACCTCTGATAACTGGGTGAAAATAGCTGCCGGGCTTTCTTATTCGGCAGGCATAAAAGCAGATGGAACCCTTTGGACATGGGGTTGGAATTATAACGGGCAATTAGGTGATGGAACTACAACCCAGAGGACGGCTCCAATACAACTAGGAACAGATGCAGACTGGGTAAATATGGCAACTGGAGATGGTAATATGGCAGCTATAAAATCTGATGGTACCCTTTGGGCTTGGGGAAATAATAAGAGTGGACAATTAGGAGATGGCACAACAGTAAATAAAACCTTACCTATACAGATAGGAACCGCAACAGACTGGCTAAATGTAGCATCCAAAGGCAATCATACTCTTGCCATAAAAACAGATGGAACGCTTTGGGCCTGGGGGGATAATAAGAGCGGACAATTAGGAGATGGCACAATAGTAAATAAAACCTTACCTGTACAAATAGGAACAGCTACGAATTGGAAAGCTATTGATGGAGGAAGGATTCATTCCATGGGAATCAAAACAGATGGAACAATCTGGGCCTGGGGAGATAATAGATGGGGACAATTGGGAGATGGTACAACAGTGAATAAAACCCTACCTATACAAGTAGGAACCGCAACAGATTGGCGAAATTTTAGCAGTGGTACTAATGGGTCCTCTATAGCGATAAAAACAGATGGAACGCTTTGGACATGGGGATATAATGCCTCAGGACAATTAGGAGACGGCTTTACAGCGCACAGATCTACCCCAATGCTTATCGGAACTGCCACCGACTGGCAAAATATCTCAGCAGGAGGTCAAAATACACTGGCTATAAATACTAATGGACTTTTAGCGATCTCTGGTTATAATAGTGAAGGACAGATCCCTGATGGCACAGATATTCAAAGGACAATTTTTACGCCTGTTGGCTGTCCTGCAAGTAATGTAGTGGTTGATGTAGTTTCAGCAAGGAAAAGTTTAGCTCCAACAAAGGCAGAACAGCTGAAAGTCTATCCAAATCCGGTATACGATGTCCTGACAGTCTCATTGGATCAGAAAATTCTTTCAGTAATGGTTTACAATACAGCCGGAAAACAGGTACTTACCAAAGCAATTAATGATGCTAAAGGAACAGTTGACTTTTCTACTCTGTTACCGGGTATTTATCAGGTGATAGTACATTCGGATAATGATACTGTAAAAACTGTAAAAGTAATCAAACGCTAAGCATATCACTACAGAAATTCAGTAAAGAATTTACCAGAATAATGCTCTTAGGAAAGCTTATCGGGTAAATAATGGAATCTCCACAAAATAAGCCTTGAATCATTTGATTCAAGGCTTATTTTATTATAAATAATATAGAAAGTTTTATGAGTATGTTTCTCAACTCTTTTATTCAAATTAATGAATGAAAAATTTATATAAAATGATAAAAGTATAGAAGATAGTCTGATTTTTAATATCGTAAGTGGTTGGTATTCTGTGTTGTAAATATGAGTTATTATATTGTTTAGAGTTTAATTATTTGATAATCAATATTTTGTATATTATTTGATAATATTGTGTTTTTTATTTAAAATGTAATATAATTAATTGTATATTTAGTATATAAATAATGATTGTATCTTGTTGTTTATTAGTTATATATATTGTTTTTGAATATATTTTTCAGTTTTTTTTGGTGCTGAATATATTTAACTAAAAATGATATATGGATAAAAAACTATAACTATTAAAACATACAATCATGAGCAACGAAAAATTTAATCCCCTTGAACTTCTCCAGAATAAGTTCAGGTATCCATTCCCAACCCTAAAAAACCCACATGCTGAACAGCTCCAGGAGATTACTGAAAATCAGTGGATTGACGGAGAATATCTGTGGCTCTATGAAAACAATCCTGATGTACGCAAAAAGTACAAAAAAACCAAGACTGCCCATATTGCAGCACAATGGTTTCCAACGGCTTCTGCTGAACGCTTCAGGCCAATATGCAGGCTGATGCTATGGACTCTGTACAATGATGATCTGTATGAGGAAAGTAATCCTGAAGAGATAGATTCTGTACATGGTCAGTCGATCGCAATACTGAATGGCGAGATCACAGCAGCACAATCAGGGATCCCCTTAGGTTCTATGTTGGCTTCATTAAGAGAAGAGCTGCAGCAGTTTATTCCCAAAGAATCAATGCATCGTTTCACACAGATGATCAGCAGATATTTTAAAGGGCTTAAAAAAGAACAGGAATACAAAAAGAATAAGATGTTTCCTACAACGGCAGAATGTATTGTCCTAAGGGAAGATTCCATCTGTCTGTACCCTTTCTTGCAGCTTACTGAAGTTGAAACTGGCATCATCCTGCCTCCGGAGATTCATAATCATCCGGTGATCCTTCGTCTGCAGGCACTTGCCTGCCATCTTGTAACTTTTTTTAATGAAGTTCAATCTGTTGTAAAAGATGAAGCCACAGGTAGTATCTATTATAATATCGTGAAGGTGATCCAGAATGAACGGCGGGTTTCGTTAGAAGAAGCCTGCCTGGAAGACCTGCGCCTCCATAATGAAGATCTCAAGGAGTTTGTAACTCTGCAGGCTTCACTTCCTGACTTCGGTGTATGGCATGAGGCTGTGGTCAATTGGGTACACTATATGAGTATGGTGCTGAGTGGCTGGAAAAATATATCCACCAAGCTCGACCGCTATAACAGAACTGAATTTCCAAGTGCTTCCGAATTAAAAGAAACATTGGGGCAGAACCAACTTCAATAAAATTTGAACAATTACCATGGTATTTGAAAAGTCATTAACCTTATGGTAAGCACAATTGATAACCTGCTATATGTTCGGAACAGAGTGGGGTATACCAATATGTTTTACCTGAGTGAATACATGATCTATGAAATACAGAACGGTTTTATTGCAGCAATCAGTATGCAGAAAAAATCCGGTTGTGATGTATTGAGCATAAAGGAGTTGCTGCTTATTTAAGTACAGCTAATTTTAAATACAGATAAAATGACACCAGAACAATTTAATAGTGCAGACTACTTGCCAAGGGGATGCTACCCATGGCCCGACCTTATAAATCCACATGCTGAACAAATGGGGAAAGATATGGATAGTTGGATTGATAATGATTATACTTTTTTGACCGAAAAACAACGCAAAATTTATAAAAAAATGGAACTTCATATGTGTACTGCACGTATGTGGCCGCACTTAACTTACGAGCAAGCCATTCCATGCAACAGATTCATGCTTCAGTATGTTGCTCTTGATGATCAGGTGGAACATTCGTCCCTTGAGGAAATCCAGCAGTTGCGGATCCGTTGTACAGATATTCTCAGGGGGGCTCACCCAATGCCGGAGGAAAATGCTCTCTATCATCATATGGCAATGATCCGGGATGAATTTCGTGCTTTCATGCCAGATGTATGGTTTGATCGGTTTGTTTACTATTTTTATCAATCCTTCAGATACGGAATAGAATTGGAGTACCCTTACAAAATAGTTCACCGTCCTCCATCATTGAACCTTTACAAAACCATTCGGGAATATTCTGTTCTAATGCGCCCTTATCTGATCTTTGGTGAGATTGAGTCAGGTCTTGTCCTGCCGGAACATATCTTTGAGCATATAGTGGTACAAAAAATGATTTCCCATATGACCCTGGTGGTTGCCTGGCAAAATGATCTTCACTCCCTGCCAAAAGAAATGGCGAAGGGAACAGAGGTTTTCAATCTGGTTTTTGTATTGCAGCAGGAATATGACCTTTCATTGGAAGATGCTTGCGCCGAGGCTTTGCGTATACATAATGAAGAACTGGCTAGTCTGAATGGCTTACATACAGAATATCGTGAGTTTGGCGAATATCAGGAATATGTTGACAAGTTTGTTTACTATGCTGGTGTTGGGCTGCAGGGAGTAAATACTTTTTATCTGGAAACAAACAGATATAAGCATGGAGGAATTGGTTTTGCCTGGCCTGAAGATAATCATGCCGCAAATAAAAGTTTGTAATGTAACCGTAAAATTTTCGAGATGAAACAACAGGATATTCCTATTTTACAATATCCATGGCCCTATGAAATAGGGCCTTTTTCCCAATCATTCTACGAAGAACAGAACGATTGGATTGATACTGATTATCTGTTTATGTCTGAAACTGCCAGAATAAAATATAAGAAACACGGTTTGGTAGAAGCTGCCTCCTATATGTTTCCGGCAGTTAGTACAAAGGAACAGATGAGACCTATAGCCCGATTTATGGTATGGCTTACCTTATTTGATGATTATCACGAACTATGCCCTGTACATGAGCTCGCTGATATCAGGAATCATATCATGGATATTATGATGGGAGCAAAACCAAAGCCGGATGATATTGGACTGATGAGACAGGTCGCCTTAAGCAGGCAGGAATTTCTTCCCTATGTTAATGATGAATGGTTTGAACGCTGGACGAAGAATTTTTATGATTACTCTACCTATGGAGTGATGGAAGAAACTCCGTATAAACTAAAAAAGGAGTTTCCAACCCTGCATACCCTTTTACTGATCCGTGAGTACTCAATTTCAATGTATCCTTATGGTGATCCTGTAGAGCCGGCTATTGATTATATTGTTCCCAAGAACATATCGAATCATCCTATAATTAAACGATTGAAAATGCTCATGTGTCGTATTATGGCTATCCAAAATGACTTTGCTTCTATAGAGAAAGAATTAGCGGTTGATACAGAAGTCCTGAATATTATACTGGTCATCAGAAATCAATATAAGATTTCGTTGGAAGAAGCCATTAAGGAAGCTATGTACATTCATAATACTTATGTTAAAGAATTTGTTGATCTGCAGGATAATCTTCCGGATTTTGGTTCACACCAAAAGTATACAAAACGTTTTGTACATAATATGGCGCTTATGATTTCAGGGCTGGGAGCATGGTATCAGAAAGGGCATTCTACAAGGTATAAAACTCCTGGTGAATATCCGAAACCTGAATATGGGTTGTCTTTATAATATGCCATAAGGTATCAGAATGTAATATTTATTGCCGGGCAGGGCTTATTCATGTATCTTGAATAGGAAATATAAATAGCCAAGCCTATATACCACGTCTGTTATATCAGCAATATTTTATTACGGAATTGTATCGATGTAAAGAAATGGAAAACCTCAATATATCTGCTATATTGAGGTTTTTCGTTGATAAAATATAAGGTTAATATCAAAAACTACTTTATCAATTACTTGGGCTGATTGAACATATACCGCGAAATTTTCCAACTCCCGTTTTCATTTTTCATCAGGAAAAATTCTCTGTTTAATTCTTCCGTTTTCTGATTGTTGGCATGTATAAGCTGTGTTCCGTTTGATTGCGTACGGACAAATGCAGTACTGTTATCCGATAATACAATTTCTTCAATCTTGAACGTTACATTAAGCTGGATAGCCTTGAATACATTTTCATAAGCCGTTGTAAGTTCTGATGTTCCTGCTGCGGTCGGCAGTCCGGTTGGCATAAAAATACCATCAGATGTGTATTGGCTAACCGCCTGTTCTACATTCGATTTATTCAGGGCATCAAAGTAAATGCCTAATGATTTTTCTATTTCTATTTTTGCTGTTTTATTTTCCATTGTTGCCGAATTAATGGTTGTTGAATTATTTTGTTTCTGCTTTGTTGCTTTTTGACAGGCTGTTAAAATTAATAACAGTGCTGCTAATGTGGTGATTCCTTTCATAAAGCAAACGTTTTATTCTTTGGTTGAGTTAAGGGCGTTTTTCGCTTCCTCTAGGGTTACCGTTTTACCCAATCTACCATATTCATGCAGGTCACCAAATACTTCAATGCGGATAGACTGATTGATGCTTCCTATGTGCAGTGGTTCAAAACCGCTGTCAGTAATCAGTTCTTCAATATATTTATTGCTGTTGATGCTGTCTGAAGCGTAGAAAAGAACTTTTCTTTCAGGTTCTGAAAATGCAGCTCCAGATAAAGAGGCAGCTCCCAATGTTCCGAATGCTTTGATAAAGCTGGCATCTTTTGGAATTAAAGGTAAAAGAATCTGGCCGGCAGAAGTATCTTTATCAATAATCTTTTTAAATCCTCCATTTTCATCAGGGGCAATAGGATTAGAGACATCTACGATAATTTTCCCCTTCAGTTCTTCAGCATATTGTTTTAGAAACTCTTTGATCTTATCAAAATAAATTGCAGGAATAATCACATCTGCTTGATCAATTGCCGTGGAAATTTCTTCCGCACTGGCAAGATCACCCAGTTCTCTGGCAAGGATTTTCGCCTTTTCAATTTCCCTTGAGGATATGATGACCGGGTGGCTGCCTTTTACAAGATTAGCGGCAATAGCTTTGCCGATATTTCCTAAGCCTATAATGGCAATTTTTGTTTTTGGATTTTTTGTGTTCATTGCTTTGTTTTAAAAAATTGTTTGTCAATATTGACTTTACAAAGTTGCAATGAACTGTTATTTGCTGCCTATAAGATAGGATAAGAAATACCCTTAATATAGATTAAGGGTACAGTTATTTTTTAAATCGTTCGTTCTTTATTTTACTCAAAAATTCGGCAGTAATGCCCAGGTAGGAAGCTATTTGTGTATTAGGTAATCTGTTTGCTAAATGAGGATATTGACTGATAAAACTTTCATACCGGTCCAGAGCAGTGGTACTGAATGTTTGTAATAAGCGGTCCTGAAGTTCAATGTATTTATTTTCAATGATTACACGAAAATTTCTGTCAAATTTTGGATAATTGGTATATAAAAACCATAAATCTCCTTTTGAAATCTGTAACACTACCGATGGCTCAATGGCTTCAATAAACAGTTTGGAAGGTATTTCTTTGTGAAGACTGCCAATATCTGAAATCCAGTCATCTTCTGTTGCAAAAGCAAGATTATGCTCCACACCCTTATCATCCACACCATACATTTTGAAGCAGCCACTTTGCACGTACGTAAAATATTTGCATACATCTCCTTCCTGCAAAAGAAACTGTCTGCGTTTAATTTTCCTTTCCGTTACACGGTCTTTCAAAGCCTGTATTTCTTCATTGTTTAAAGGAAGATACTTTTTAAAATGATTGATGATATTTTCCAAATGATGGTGTTATTACTATTCAAATATACAAAATGAGAACAGTATGGTTGCGAGAAATCATTCCACCTAAATGATGTAATACAAAAAAAGATGAAGCTTATTTCTGCTTCATCTTTTTATTATTGTTATGGTAAACTAATCTTTTTACCTTGTTCCGGGAAAATATAATTTACTTTTAAAGGATTGTTTTTCAATAACTCTTTTTTGATAAGTTCAGGATTATCTCCTGTTGGTTTTCTATGCGTAACTACGATGCTGAGACCTTCAAGGCTGTTTTGTCCGGTTTTCTCTTTCAGTTTGCCCAGTTCTTCAATAAGCAGGTTAGGAGTAAGGTGGCCAAACAGTAAATGCTCAGGCTGACTGTTGGGGAACGAAACTTCAATGAGTATTGTGTTTAGCTGTCCTTTTTTAACAAGTGGAGCTATTGTACTCCAAAGATGATCAAGACGGTCAGACTTTTCAATGCGGTCAGCACCAGTGTCACCCAGATAAAGCAGATAGTGATCATCTCTTCTTACCAGTGCAGCACTGCTTTTATAAGGGTTTACATGGCTCAGTTCATAGCCTGTTATAAAAAACGGAGTTTTAGGCGCCGGGATTTCAGTTCCTTCCTGAAGTTCATTATAATGGTACTTCCCAAGGATCGGTTTTTGGCCCTGATCAGCAAAATTAATCCAGGTATCTGTGATAAAGTAATGATTTTGCAAAATCTGAATCACAGGAGCTATAGCGAAAATATCCTTTTTAGAATCTGCCGGAGAATTGATGATTAACCCTGATAAATGATCCAAATGCCCATGTGATACAAAATATCCTTTTATCTGATCTTTCAGGACTGTTTCTGTAGATCCGTCAAGACTTTTCAGTTGAATAGCTTTTCGTATTCCTGCATTTACGGTACCAGCATCAAGGCAGAGAAATGAATTGTCTTTCGGAGCGCCTACCAGATAGGCTGATAAATTGTCTTCCTGCTCTCCACCATAGATCCCTAAGGGAATGACATCAAAATTTTGTGCCTGACAAACAATATTCAGAAGTAGGGCCAATAAAGAAACTGCTATTTTTTTCATAATACTTAAACTGGAAACCATCCTTTACTTGATGGACAGAGCAAATTTACGCTATTTTTTGGCGATTGCCTTTCTGTTGTATTAAGAAATGGTGCATAATCAGGTTAAGTATTTAAAAGTCTGGCTCAACGGTATTCTGAGTATGAATGAATAAAGCCCGCTGAATAATCAACAGACTTTATCATTGGGAAGATTATTTTATTGTGGTTGCTGCTGCGTTACACAGTGTACCATTCCTCCATTGGCAAATAAGTTACGGCAGTCTATTCCAACCACTTGTTTACCGGGATACAGCTGTTGGATAATATTGTTGGCAACGGCATCATTCGGATCGTTATAATTAGGTACCAATACACGGTTATTCGCAATATAATAATTGATGTAAGAAGCACGGCCTACATTTTTTCCGTAAGTGGTTATCACGTCATTTCTGGTCAATGGAACTTTTACAAACTGATAAGGAGAACCGTTTTTCGTGGTAGCATCATATAATTTATCAATGTCGCCATCAGGAACCTGCCAGTAGTTTAGATCATCAGGATTCATCGTGATCATCGTAGACGAATTGGCAAACCGGGCAAAACCGTCAATGTGCATATCGGTGATATCAAGACCGGCTTTTCCATTCAGCCAGATAAATTTAGTGACTCCTAAATTTTTTTTGAATATGGCTTCTGCCTGCTGTTGGGTCATCCCCGGATTTCTATTGTTATTAAGGATGGAACTTTTACAGGCCATCAACACTCCGTTTCCATCAATTTCTACACTTCCGCCTTCATTGATCATTACAGAATTGAGGTTGATTTTAGGAACATTGGTATCTGAAGCTATTTTTGAAGGAATTGCATTGCATTTGCTGTAATCAGCTTTGTCACCCCAGCCATTAAATCCCCAATCCTGAATGAATAACTGGCCATTCTGATCCTTTACATAAATAGGACCATTATCTCTTACCCAGAAATCATCTGTCTGATAAAGTTTGAAATTGATATTGGTAAGGGGAACTCCGGCACTGTTTAATAACCCTGTAATACGAGCTTTTTCTGTACCGTCATAAGCGATGATATGAACTTTTTCACTCTGTACCAGTTCTTTGGTCATAGCTACCCAGGTTGCATCCAATCGGTTGCGGTAAGTTGTTCCATACTGATACTGGTGGGGCCATTGAAGCCAGGTTCCTTCGTGTGGAGCAGATTCTTCCGGCATTTTGTAAACTACAGTTCCGGTATTTGCTGCATCTGGAGTTTCTACCGGGTCTGTCTGAGAGCAGGACAGTAAAAGAGCTGGTAATAACAGGAACATGATTTTCTTTTTTTGCATAATTGATCTATTTTTAACAGGGCAAAATTAGATCGATAAAAATGTGAAAACTTGTCCCAAATTGACAACTTACTTCAAAGGCAGTAAAATATACATAAGTTGTTCTTCCTGATTATCATTCTGTTCCACATGCCTTTCGTATTTTTCTATAATAGGAGAGTGCGAAAATTGAAGACCAGAATTAAAAATCCATCGGGAGTAGATTTTGGTGTAGGTTTCGTCTATCGTTTCATAGCTTCCTGTATGGATAAAACGGGCATATTTACCCCCGAATATTGTTTTTGAAGGTAGTTTCTTGTTTCCAGACTGTACAGAAGCACATGCATCATACCGGCAGTTGATTTCTGTTTTAATTAATGGTTCATCTGCTATAACTCCAAAATATTCTGTTTTGGAGTCAGGAAAATCGTTTTGCATGAAGTTTTCCCACAATACTTCAATTTCATCATTGTTATAATACGTTTTAATACTTTGGTAGTACACCTGCAGCGGTTTGAGATATACAATTTCCGGTTCCAGCAATACATCAGATGTTACCGGAATAATCTCATCTTCACAAAGAAGCTGTTCCTTACTTAATCTTGCTGCTTTGGGTGAAATTCCGAAATGCTGTTTAAAAGCCTTGGAAAAAGAAGCAATATTGGCAAATCCCACTTCAATAGCAATTGTGGTGAGATTTTCCTGGGTATAAAGAATCCGCTTATAGGCATTTTCTACCTTCAGTCTTTGCTGGAAAGCGCCTATGGTTTCTCCGCAGCTGTACTTAAAAATGCGCTGGATATTCCGGTAAGAATAATTGGAAATTTCTTCCAGTTCCTTTACAGAGACGGGCTGGTCATAATTCTTTTCCATGAAATTGATGACTTTGTAAATACAGTTCAGGTTGTCTTCCATAAGCTTTGAAATTTTCAGAAATAAGAGGTCTGAAATACATTACAAATAAAAGAAATAAAAAAATGTCTTCACAATATTGTACTTTAGCTTTCGGTAAAAATAAATCCGGAAACCATAATTTTTACCATTTTAAAAACAAAAAATAACCCAAAAACTTGAAATAAAACCATGGAAAAAGAATTGTCAGAATTAACCGACCATGAATTATTAAAAAAGAAAAAAGAAATCAAATCCAATAACATTCTCAACGCTGTAATTCTGGGAGTAATGGTAGGTATTTCGATTTATAGCACCATAACTGGCGGTTTCGGATTTCTGACCGTTTTGCCCCTATTTTTTGTAGGTTCTATCGCTAGCCGCTGGAATAAAAACAAAAAGCAGTTAGAAGAAGAACTAAACTCGAGAAATTTAAAATAAAATGCAGGACTTTAACAGACAAACAGAAGCGGGAGCAGTAGCCTATTTCCGTCATTGTATAAAAAACGGAGATGAGGCAGGAGCATTAAGCTGTTTCCATCCTGAAGCAGTTTACATTGATAGAGATGGGAGAGAGCTGAGAGGTCTTGAACGGATAAGTATGGCAATGAATGAGATCTGCAGATTACACCTGGATATACAAGGAGAAGCTCCCCATGTGACCGTTGTAAATGATCTTGCGATGTGGCTTGATCAATGGGAAATGACAGGAACTGCTCCGGACGGACACCCTATACATATGACGGGTCATACTTCCTGCATCATGAAAAAAAATGAAGATGGAGAATGGCTGTGGCTGGTCGACAATCCTTTTGGTTCTGCTATACTTAAAAATGATAATATGGTGTAAAGTCTTTCGGAAACAAATAAAACCCCTTCAGATTTACTCTGAAGGGGTTATTTTTAATCTGTTGGCTTATTAATGGATCTAGTTTCGCAAAAACTGACCAATTCCAGGTGAATCAAAAGTAAAAGCATTTTGATTTTCAGACTTATCAATTTTATTATTGATCGTCAATGCCCATAATACTAATTCTTTACAGAAATTCTGATCTTCCGGACTCAGTTCAGACGTATTTTCTTCCACTACGGCAGCGAGAGGAGTTATCCCATCGAGTTTAGCATAAAATTCTTCATCCGTATCATTATAATTAAGTTCCAAATGATTTTTATTGAACCATCTGATCAGGTCGGTATAAGGAGTTTTGATGCCTTCTTTTTCAAGCTTGGAAATGCGCGGGAACAGACTTTCAAATTGAGTCATAACCGCTTTGTCAATCAATATTTTGGCAACATAATCAGCACCTTCCTGCTCTCCTTCATATACCAGTTCAATTTTCCCTGTGATGGATGGGATAATGGACATGAAATCAAGCAAACGGACAGTAGTTCGTTCAGCTCCGGATTCTATCAAACGTAATTTGGCTGCTGCAATTAAATTCTCCATGGCACTGATCGTCAGACGGGCACTGACGCCACTTTTTGCATCTACATATTCACTGATACGTGCTGCAAAAGCAACTTCCTCCAAAAGATCTTTCGCCAGGTCAGGAATCTGTATCTGTGCTTTGTCTTCAGCAGAAATCAATGCCTCCTGTTCTGTGATCTGACGGGCAAGCGCAATTGTTTTTGGATAATGGGTGAAAATCTGTGACCCGATTCTGTCTTTCAATGGCGTTACAATACTTCCTCTGTTGGTATAATCTTCCGGATTGGCCGTAAACACAAACTGAATGTCAAGCGGCATTCTCAACTGAAATCCACGGATCTGAATATCTCCTTCCTGCAAAATATTAAAAAGGGAAACCTGAATTCTTGCCTGTAAATCCGGTAGTTCATTTAAAACAAAAATAGAACGGTTAGCACGTGGAATCATTCCATAATGCAAAACACGCTCGTCGGAATAAGGTAGTTTTAAAGTAGCCGCTTTGATGGGGTCTATATCACCAATTAAATCGGCAACATTCACATCAGGAGTCGCCAGTTTTTCATAGAAACGGTGAGAACGGTGTACCCACGAAATCGGAGTTTCATCACCCAGCTCTTCAATGAGATCTTTGGCATATTTTGAAATTGGCTGGAATGGACTGTCATTGATTTCCGATCCTTTTACAACAGGCATATACTCATCAAGAAGATTGACCATGCTTCTTGCAATTCTTGTTTTTGCCTGTCCGCGTAAGCCTAGTAAATTGATGTGGTGGCCGGCAAGAATGGCTTTTTTCAATTGGGGAACTACGGTGTCTTCATAGCCCCAAAGCCCTTCAAATACAGGTTCTTTAGCTTTAATCCTGGCAATTAAGTTGGCCTGAATTTCCTCATTAATCGTTTTATGGGTATAACCGGAGTCTTTTAATTCTTTGAATGTAATATCGTTTTTCATTGTCTTATCTGCTAAGATTTTATTTTAATGCTTTGATAGAAGTCTGAAATCTGACCTCTATATTCTTCTTATTCTGTTTTTTTCGTAATCCTCGAAGATCATTTGTCCTAAACCTGATAGTCCTGTCAGAAATGCTTTTCCTTTGTTCTGAGCCGTAAATTCTTCTACAAACTGACGCAGGTAAGGATCTTGGGCAATCATGAAAGTGGTGATAGGAATTTTCAGCTTTCTGGCTTGCGCTGCTCTGTTGAGGCATTGGGTAACAATCTTTTCATCCAAACCAAAACTGTTCATATAAAATTCTCCGCTGGGCAGCTGAATACAGCTCGGTTTTCCGTCGGTAATCATGAAAATCTGCTTGTTGGTATTTCTTTTTCTGCGAAGAATATCCATTGCCAGCTCCAGACCGGCTACCGTATTGGTATGGTAAGGGCCTACTTTTAAATAGGGAAGGTCTTTGATCTTGATCGGCCACGCTTCATTTCCAAAAACAATGATATCAATGGAATCTTTGGGGTATTTCCGTTTAATCAGTTCCACAAGTGCCATGGCAACTTTTTTCGCCGGAGTAATGCGGTCTTCACCGTATAAAATCATGGAGTGGCTGATGTCGATCATCAGGACAGTACTCATCTGGGCCTTATGTTTGGTTTCCTCTACGATAAGATCGTCCTCTGTAAGTCGCAGATCTGAAATTCCATTGTTGATCTGAGCGTTTTTTAGGCTTTCAGTCATGTTTACGGCGGCTAAGTCGTCTCCATACTGGAAGGAACGGTTTTCACCATCACGTTCGTCGCCAATTCCCGTTTTGCTGGTGCGGTGATTTCCTGCTCCGTTTTTCTTCAGCTTTCCGAATATCTGATCTAAAGCATACTCACGAAGGGCTGCTTCCAGTTTTGGAGTTAATATATTTTTACCTTTTCCGCTTCCGGTATTGCCTTCTTCGGGATCTTCCTCTTTTATATAACCCCGTTTTTTCAGATCTTCTTCAAAATCCTGAAGGGTATATTCCTCATCGAAAATGTCATATTCCTTATCCAGCATATCAAGCCATTCGAAGGCTTCTTCAAGATCTCCGGAGGTGTGGGTAAGCAAATCTTTGAAAACATCAAAGACCCGGTCAAAATGCGATAATTCCTCAGGCACATGTTTACTGAATATAAAGCCTTTTCCGGGATTAAAATTTTTATCTGTCATAAGATGATGAAGCTGTTTTGCTGTTATTTGCCTTTGAATATTTCAGAGCATATAATGATTTGTCTGAAGTATTCTTTAATTCGTTTCAAACGGAAAAGTTAGGAAAATATCATCTCAAGATCCCCTTAGAAAAATAGAAAATACTAATGATTATGATATGGAATAAGAATATAAGATCTCACGTTTTCCAATCGTTGAATATTAGATGATATAAAAAAATGCACAAGATAATCGTTGCGCATATTTAGTATTATAAGAAATTGGCTTTTAATAAGTAGTTTTTATTCGTGATATTTTAACCCGTCTAAGGCTTTGTCAACCTTTTTATTTTCACCATATACAATTATACCAACCAGATCCAGATGATCTGCAGTATGTTTTGCTATTTCGAGAACATTTTCTTCACCTGATCTGGTATCAAAGAGCTGTTGGGTATAGATTCCTATTGCCAGTTCACGGTCTTTTGCCCGGCGGAATGCTCTCTGAAGCTTTTCTGTACTGTCTGCTTTATAGATAAGAGTAGGGTGCTTTATAAAAGCCAGGAATTCCTCGTGGTCAGCTGTTATGAATTTTTCGCCATGGGTTTCCGGAAATTCAATAGCAATGCTGCCAGCTAAAAAAGAAACAACATTAAGTTTTTGCCATGGCAACAGGTCATCTTGGATAACGATAGCTACTTTTTTATCGTACATATTTTAATTTTTTACATTTAATTCCATCTGAATATTACAGCGCTGATAAGGAGTTGAACGTCCGGATACTTTCTGGAAACCCAGTTTGTAATACAGATTAATGGCTGGCTTCAGGATGGTATTGCTTTCAAGATATATTTTGGATGCTCCGGATTCTTTTGCTTTGCCGATGATAGCCTGTCCCAGCAGCCAGCCTATATTCTTTCCTTGTGCTTTGGGAGATACAGCCATTTTTGCCAGCTCAAAATCATAATCAGGATCATCCATTTTGATAAGAGCACAGACCCCGAGAGGTTCTTCATTGTATAAGGCAACAAGAATTTTTCCACCTTTATTTAAAATGTATTCTTCAGGGTTATCCAACGCTTTATAGTCGGCATCTTCCATTTCGAAATAAGCAGAGATCCATTCTTCGTTAAGTGCTTTGAATGCGGATTGGTATTTCGGATCATAATCAACGATCTTTACATTTTTACTTTCGCGGGCTTTTTTCTGTTCTTTTACTCTTGAAAGCAAAGATTTTTGTTCAAAAAGGTGCTCCCATTCTGCAAGTGCTTCCCAGAGATTGTGAGTGGCTTCGCCAATCATCTCATCGATGGCATGATCAATATCTGTGCACTGGATTTTTATATTTTCAGAAAGTTCTTTTCCTTTTTCCGTAAGTCCTGCAATATTTCTCCTTTTATCATCTGATTGCTGATTGTCCTTAACTAATCCTGCAGTGGTCATTTCCTTGATGATTTTGGTTACTGATGGTTGAGAATGTCCTATTTCTTCAGCAATTTCGGTAATGGTCTTTGAACCTCCTTCGGAGAGAACAAAAAATACCGGAAACCATTTTGGTGAAAAATCAACACCATAAAGTTCGTAGATCTTTGCTGCTTCTTCTGTAATATTTGAAGCCATAAACCGCAATCTGCTTCCCAATGCAATCTTTCCTGTTTTTTCAAATAAGTCCATAAGTATAATTAATTATATAACTAGTTATGCAAATGTAATGAATTAATGAATATTGTAATAAATATTTTGAGTGAAAAATTTAAAAATAAATTTAATGTATTTGAATTGAGTGTGTTACGGGTTTTAAAAACTTGAGTTAATCCGAATAAAAACAATAAAGCTCCGAAACAATCCGGAGCTTTATTTATACACATCATCTTACTATTATGTATTTAAGATTACCATCCTAAATAATATTCACGATCCAGCCAGTACGGCCAGTCTAATTTAAAATGGGTCTGAAGCATTTTTTCAGCTTCACAGAAAGCGCCTTCTACCCAGCCTTGCTGATCTGAATAGGCTTCCCCAATAATATGAATATGTTCATCTATTAAAGGTTTTCTCATATAAGGCATGACATCTTTCACTGAGAAACCAGCCTTCCATGCGTGGTATCCTGCACCGTAAGGATCATCGGTCCAGTCTCTGAAATAAGTTACATAAGGCTGCGGAATATCTATACCGTGTAATTCTTTCAGCTGGTTCATCAATTCATTCACCATGAATTCTGTAGCCTGAACATCATCAAACTTATGCAATTCTTCCAGTGACGCAGATCTTGCAGCTCTTACTTTAAACAAAACTTTGTCATCAGAAAGTGCTTTCCAGAATGTTTCGGTTTCCATATCACCATAACTTCCCAGTAACATTGAGTTTTTGGTCTCAGTATCAGTACCGAAATAATAACACTGTCTCATAGGCAAGTCTGTAATGGAATGTCCGGAATCAATCCCCAGATCTCTCCACCACGGACCTTCAAAGCCCATCAGGATTTTAAATGCCGGTTCCATGATAATAGAACGGATATTTTTATTCAGTTCCTGATGCCTGTTAGCGTCAAAAAAGAAGTTATTCTGATCCAGAAGTTCGAGAGATTTTCTCGGCATACCCAACACAATTGAATTGGCATACACTTTCCATGTCGTGTTACTCTGTATATTCAGGAAAGTAAGTTCGTATTTATGAGTTGCGGTTAAATGATGATCTTTGGTAAAGGTAATCAGCTTATTTTCGGACCAGATGCGTGCTCCTTCATATTCCATATAGTTGTTGGCTATTGCATAAGCAATGCTGTCATAGCCTTCTTCAATGGTTTTGTAGGTAGTATTGGCAGAAAAATCTCCTACCATATACGGAAATGCCTCAGCAGAATTCCAGTTGATGGTATTGGAATAATATCCTCCGGCGTTGGCCAAAAACTCATAGCCTTCCTGAGAAACCTGATCCTTGATTAAATTCCAGAAACCGATATCATTTACCAGACGTTTGTCATAAGGAGAACCAGAAAAATTATAGATCAGCCTTGGTTTTATAACATCCCAATCCCGGCTGGTCAGTTTGAATGTATAATCATAGCCATTAGGATCTGCGATGATCAATTCTTTATAATTTTCGGCCACCCATGCATCTGCCATTAAAACATTATAAATGATCTTATTGAATAACTGATCAGAGCTGAAACCTTCATCCCCTTCATTCAGATAATAACGGGTAATCAGTTTGTTGTCATGGCTCTGTTCTTCTGTCCAGGCATTCTGTTTGAAACGTTCTTTTCGGATGTACATCAGGAGTTTTTCAGGCTCTCCCATATGGAATGGGATAGGAGTCATCTTATCTTTCAGAACAGGAGTTCTCTTGCTTAAATCTTCTTCTTTTAATGGATAACCCTCGATCAATGTGGTTACAATTTCCTGAGAAGTCAGATAACGCATTCCTCCGAGCTCACCCCAGAAATTCATTCCCGGCATAACTACGGATTCCAGTCTTCCGCCCAACTTGTCACTCATATCGAAGATCTGTACTTCATGAGCCTTATACTTATTATCAGTAACCAGGCGGAAAGCAGTATATAATCCGGAAGTTCCGGCACCAATAATGGCTACTTCTACTTTCAGATCGGGCTGCATTCCCGGATACAATGGTGTATCTTTATTTACGTTTTCTCTGTTCATGGCTTTATAATTTTTTAAAGTGCTAAGAAATATTTATATCCTAATCGGAATGGAGTAATGTCAAAATCGGTATGTCCGTCTAATGCCAGATCAGACATGATTTTTCCTAAAAAAGGGGTGAATTTTGCAGCCCATCCTGTGGCATAGACCACAATGTTTTTATGATTGGGTACATAGGAAGGTGCAAAATCAATCAGCAACTCTTTATTGGGAATGGTGCTTAAAGCGATAAGACATGTCGAGGTATATTCCGGTACTATGCTGAGACCAGTCATATGATTGTGTATCCACTGGGATGTGTAGGCAAGTTCCTGCGGATTCGGAATCAATGTTCTGTCGTTTGGTTCTTCCAAAGGATTGATGACAAAATCAGGTGCTACACGTATGTATTCCGGATGGTCCCATTCAACGGAAGGAAAACCATAAAACTGGTTGCCGTTATCTCCTGTTGCATTCTGGAACACAAACCAGGTTGGATATTGTATAGAAGGATCGGTCTTTTTGAAATAAGCAGAAGACATATTCCAGTAAGAAGCTTCTATTTTAAAATCCAGTAAGTTGATTACACTGTTGATGTAAGGCCCAGGGATAATGGCCAGTTTTTTGGCGATATAAATTCCGTTGGGAGTGGTCAGCTCAAAAAGTTCACCGTTTTGTTTGATCTCAAGTACAGGAGAGTCTTCTCTGAGCTCTACGGTTTCTTCTTTTTGGCAAAGGCTTAAAAGCGTTTCAATAGTTGCTTTAAAATTAATGCTGGCTCCATCAGGCTGAAAAAGGCCTACATAGTTATCCGGCAGGTTTTTGAAGTGATACTGCTCTTCAATTTCCTTTGAAGTTAAGTTGGTATAGGGAACGCCTAAAGCTTCTAAAGCTTTCTCAGCTTCGGCAATATTACCTTCTGTAGAATGTACTTCGGGATCTCCAAACCACAGTGTGCCTACTTTATCAAGCAATTGGGTATCGGTCTTTTTTTGAAGCTCATCCCAATAAGGCTGAGAATCCAAAGCCATTTGTATCATATATTCATCAGGATAAGGAATCCGGAACTGGCGGGATACTCCTGCAGAGCTGCCCAGCTGATTCACAAAAGTGTATTGTTCCAGTACTAATGTCTTAGCCTGGCGCTGACCGAGATGATAGGCTGTTGCCAGACCTATTGCTCCTCCACCAATGACGATTACGTCATAGTTTTCTGTAATCATAGGTTATTTATTTTTATTTTTTATAATCATATTGAAGAGATACAGAAAAGTAAAGACAGCCATATGTAGAAATGTACCATCATTACTGATCTTCATAATCTCCGAATTCTGTTCATATGATAGATTAAGTATAGAGACGAATCTGCCGGTACATGTGAATATCATGGTTTCCCATAGAATATTATCACTATTAATAAGCATTTCAAAGTAACAAAGAAGAGGGTATATGTTCTTAGAGTGTAAATAACCAATTTTTGCATTGGGTAGAAATACCTAATGATGAGAAAAGCTTGTATGGAAGGAAGTTTTAACCTTTAAAAAAAATATTGGAGAGATAGAAGTAAGTTTGTAATTTTATACATCATTTTATCAATTATTGTTTACCATTTATAACAAAATAGATATAGGGCGAATATTTTACTGAGCCTCATTTTTTGCAATTGATCTAAAAAAATGAGTTTACGTGAATAAAACTTAATGCTTATAAGGTGTTTTGATAGAAAATAAAATTCATTTTTGAAGGTTTAATCAAATATTCATTATTATAAGAAGACAAAAATTACTTTAACTTTGCAAATTGGATGGTATATCCTTATTATGGAATTGCTGAAAATAATGGTATATTGTTGAAAATTAATGCCAAATGGACTCATGTAGTCAGGAAATTGATTTAACTGATAAACAAATATGAAATATAAATTCTTAAATTTTAAATTGAGAAAAGTTGTTCATTACTCATTGATCCTTTGTATCTTACTGATACAGGTCATTATCGCCATTTTTTTTTATAATGAATTTGTCAACGGAAAGAAGCTGAAGTTTATTAAAGATCAGCTTGAAGAAACCCGTGCATTGGGCGGATTGACGGATAATTCCAGAAAAGATTTTATGGATGCGCAGGATCATCTTCAAAGATATATGGCTACTCAGGATAATGATGACCTGCAGCTCTATTTTCAGTCATTGAGAAAACTTAAAATGAATTTTGATAAGATTGGTCAATATGAAAATACAAGCCCAAGGCTAAAAAAAAATCTGGCTGCTCATAGACAGGATACGCTGAAGACGGCCAAACTGAAAACATTGATAGATTCAGTATATCAGAGTTCCTTGAATCCACCTCAAAAGATTGAGGATAAGCAATATGAACCTGCAAAGTATAAAAATGATTTTGACGATTTGAAAATCCAGACCCGTACTTATGCCGACACTGTTAAAAAGAAAGGCTTTTTCGGCCGTTTAAAAGATGCTGTAACAGGGAAAGTGGATGTACAGAAAGAAAGTACTGTGATCACGATGACCAACAACAAAACCATAGATCTTTCTCAGGTAAAATCCAAAATGGATAACACGATAAAGTCTATGGATAAGCACTATGCCGCTGAAGTAAAGAAGGTACAGATGCTTGCCGCACAACGTCAGAAGAATAATCTACAGTTTTACAGTAACTTTAGTAAACTGCTGGTTTACAGTAATGGACTGATAGAAGTTTACGAAAATGCCATCAAGGATTTTAAAACAGAATTGGAAAAAGAGTATAACGAGCAGAGTTCCAATAATAATACAATCAGGACTTATCTGGTATTGGGATTGATGATTCTGATGTTTATTGTATCTATTCTGATCATGTATTTTACAAGAGTAGCATTTATATATGAGCGGAAACTGAATGCTGCAAATAAAGAGATTAAAAAGAACCTTAATTTTAAAAATAGAATTCTGGGAATGCTGAGCCATGATCTGAGATCCCCGTTAAAAATTATCAATATTTTTATAGATAAAATCCACAGAACCACAGAGGATGAAACGATAAAAGATTATCTTAAATCTATCAAGTTTACCAACAGCACTCTGCTTCTGCAATCTAACCAGATCCTGGAATATACTAAAAATGAAAATGCTGAAAAAGAACTTATAAAATCGGTTTTCAATCTTAAAGATGAGATCAGTTCTATTGTGAAGGTGATTACTCCTTATCTGGAAACCAGAAATAACAGGTTTGCGGTAACAGACAGAATTCCTGAAAACCTAGAGGTATATTCTGATAATATAAGAATCAACCAGATTTTTATGAATATTCTTGGGAATGCCAACAAGTTTACAGAAAATGGTCAGATTGATCTTGTTATGGTCACAGAACCCATAGGAGAAAACCAAATTTCTCTGATTACAACGGTAGCAGATACCGGAGTAGGGATATCAGAATCTGATCTTGGTAAAATTTTTGATCCTTATTATCAGGGAATGGTATCTGATGAAGTAGATAATCTGGGGGCCGGTTTAGGTCTTAATCTTGTAAAAGAAATTGTAGAGCTTTTCAATGGTGATATATCAGTTGAAAGTAAATTGCATAAAGGAACAAAAGTGACATTCAGTATCAATTTAAATACTAATAATAATGGAAATACCAATTCAAAATAAAGAGATAATATTCCTGCTGGCAGACGATCACAGCATTGTACGCCAGGGAATGGAAATTGTTATCAGTGATATTGCTCCTCACGCAAAAGTTTATCAAACTTCATCTTTACACCAGGTATTGGAGCTGATAGAATCAAAAGGTATTGAGATGGCGATCATTGATGCCCATTTTCCGGACGGAAACAGTCTGCATATTCTGCCTCAGATGAAAAGTGTAAATCCAGATCTTAAGGTTTTGATTTTTACAGGACTAGAAGAGGATCTGCATGGCCTTAAATTTATCAAAGCGGGTGCCAACGGCTACCTGAGCAAATTAAGTGAAGAGGAAGAGGTAAGGGAAGCGATCACAACTTTTATAGAGAAAGGAGAGTATTTCTCTGATCTTTTGCGGAATCTATTGGTTCAGTTTGTGTACAATCCAGATCTGATAAGTCCTCTCAATAGTCTGACCAAACGGGAACTGCAGATTGCAGAACTCTATGCGGAAGGATATGGAAACCTGGAAATTTCAAATAGCCTGAATATCAAACAGAATACAGTGAGCACAATCAAAAAAAATATCTTTGAAAAACTAAAGATAGAGAACATGGTTGAGCTGGTGGACCTCATTAAAACACACCATAAACTATAGCAGTCTGTAGGAGATTCTGCACTTCTTATTATCAGAGAATTTGATTTTATCGATAAATATCTATAGATGGGTCGAGATGTATCGATGGGGTTTATAGAGGATTTTATTTTGTAATGTTGTTCCTTTGTACTGTGAAATTTAAGTAATGAAAAAAGTAAATGAGAATTGCTTATTCAGGTTTTAAATTTCATACACAAAACAACAAATGATTATAATTATTCAATTAATAAATGATAATTATAGAAACACAAATGATGAAATTTATAAACACACTGATGAAATTAAAAGAGGTGTATGAATAACCTTCAACAGGCTTCTTAAAAAGCCAAATGAAAAAAACACAAATACACATAAAGAGGTTCAGTTGACAGGTTACAATTACAAAACAAAAAAGGAGGCATACAGCCTCCTTTTTTGTTTTTTATCATTTGATAAACAGATGCTGTAATCTATATCTTAGTTTTGTACCCAAAAAAAGATGACAGGAGAAAAAGATCTGACCGTTTTGCTTCAGAACATGGAACCGGTATTAAATGCCGGAGAATATGTATTTTGTACCGTTGAAAACCTCCGTGAGATACCGTATATAGAAAACGTTTTGTTTTTCTTTCGGGAAACTGAAGCTGTTACCATTGTTTTAGAAAAAACGACAGCAGATAAATGGCGCATGGCTTACAGTTATATTGCTTCATGGATTACTCTTAATATTCATTCTTCTCTGGAAGCTGTAGGACTCACTGCAGCCTTTGCCAATGCCCTGAACCAGAAAAATATAAGTTGTAATGTAGTGGCGGCTTATTTTCATGACCATATTTTTGTGGCAAAAGAAGATGCTGAAAAGGCGATGGAAGCTCTTTATACTTTAAAAAATAATTGATGTAAGTTTATACCTTATTTTTACGTTTAATTTTTAACTTTATTTTTAAGTCCAGCCCACATCTCTTTTAACTTTGAATAACTCCCTATGAAGATTTTTTTTATCCTTTTTTTTGCCGCAGCTTTTCAGCTGTGCCCGAGCCAGTCGTTAATACAACAAATAAAGTTTGATAATGTAAGTAATGATGACCGGATAAAAATTGAAAAAATCAACCAGTTGTTACCCCAAAGCAAAAAGCTCAGAGAACAGAACTGCAACGAATATGCAATAAAATATTATGGCTGTATATTGGAATACAGGATGATATATATAAATAATAATGAACCAATCGCTATGGATGAAGCCAAATTTGACCGGATTACTGCGATGAACTCGGATGGCACTGAAAAAACAAATAATTATATGACCAATACCAGAACCTATATTCTTAATTGGGATGATAAGAAATTTGTCTCAAAGAGTGCTACTATCAGTGAGAATGGAATTTCTATGGCAGACAATTTCTATCTTGATAAAGCTGAGATAGAGCGAATAATGAAAAAAACTAAACAATAATGGAAATAAGATGCCCAGGCTGTCTTGGAACTTTTAAGGCAAACCATGATCAGGAACTTTTTATTACAGAAGCTATACAAAAAGGCCAACGTCTTATCATGACTGACTGCCCGAAATGTTACAAACACATCCCTGTAAATCCTGCTGATCTATTATCAATGGAGTCTCAGAAAGATGAAGATCAAAAGAGCAGCCAATCAGTTATTATTAACTGTCCGGTTTGTTCAGACGGTATTGTAAACTATATTGATGATGGGAATGAAAAATTTTGGGGATGTGGAGAATGTGGGACCGTTTGGGTTTCAGAAAAGGATTTTCAGCAATCTGTTTTAAAGAAATCGTAGATGATCATAATTCCTCATTCTCGTCGGAAAAAATACATTTATTATATTTAAAAAGAAAATAATTGATGGTTTCTCAATTTTTCGGTTTCTGAATTGTCTGGATAAACCGCTGAAATGTCCTGTTCCATATGTTTTTGAGTGTGCTGCCTGTTTTTGTGTTTTATGTTTGCACCATAATCAAACAAAAATAAACGACAATGAAAACAATCAGAAAAATCTCAGCTGTTAGCCTATTATGCTTAACTCTTTTTACCGTAGTGACGGTGTCCTGCACTGAAGAAAATGAGCCTCCCACGGTACAGGAGATACAAAACAGAAACCACCAAACTGCCAAAACCCAATTCATAAACGTTAAAGGAAATGCCATTGCATACCGCGTTTTGGGAAAAGAAGATGGAATTCCATTGGTTCTTCTGCCGGGATTGGGTGGGTCAATGGATGACTGGGATCCTGCAGTAACAGATGGACTGGCAAAAAAATATAAAGTAATTATCTTTGACAATAAAGGAGTGGCTTCTTCAAAGGGAATTACCCCGAATACGGTTCAGGCAATGGCGGATGATGCTGTCGATTTTGTCAAAGCATTGAATTTGAACAAAGTCAATATCATGGGATTTTCTATGGGCGGGTTTATTGCGCAAAGAATAGTGCTGACTTATCCTTCACTTATCAATAAAGTGATTTTAACCGGAACAGGGCCTCAGGGAGCCATCGGATTATCAAACCTTCCTAATATCATTGCAGGAACAGCGGGATTAAGTCCTGAAGCTTCTTTCCTGAAATTCGGATTTACAGAATCTGCTCAGAGTACCGCGGAGGGAAAAGCATCATACGCAAGAATTCAGCTTCGTACAACAGACAGGGATATTCTTTTAAGTGATGCTGCTTCCAATTCGCAATTTACTGCTGTATTAAGCTGGGCGCAACCCAATGCTGATGCTCTTACAGAGATACAAAAGATCAAAAATCCTGTACTCATTGTTCATGGTGAAAATGATCTCCCGGTGTCTGTTCAGAATGCGAAAAATATGGCTCAGAATTTAGATCAGGCAGAATTGGTGATTTTCCCGGATTCAGGGCATGCCTCTTTCTATCAATACCATGATAATTTTGTAGGAAAAGCAATTGAATTCCTTGGAAAATAAATTTAATATTTAAACATTCATATCAATAAAACTCGCTGTGGTGTTCAGCGAGTTTTTGTTTTTATTGATGAAATACTTAGCTGAATTTTTGTACAGCTTCTACACTTACAGGAGTAAAGAAGTTAATCAGATTTCCATCCGGATCACAGAATAGAAGCGATCTGTTTCCCCAAGGCATCGTTGTGGGTTCCTGAATAATTTCGGAAGCTATACTTTTAATTCTTTCGTATTCTTCATCTACATTTTTAACCATAAATTCAATAATGGTTGATTTTGTTCCCGCGAACTCTGTAAGACCTTGTGAAAACATTTGCATTGTCCGGGTGCTTCCGATCGCAATCGTTATAGAATCTGCAGAAAGCTCTGCAAAATCTTCAGTATACCATCTGGCTGTTGCTCCCATGGTTTGTTCGTAAAATTCTACTGCTGCTTTGATGTCTTTGCTGATGAGTCTTAATGAAGTAAGTTTCATAAGGTATTTTTTTGTTTGAATTAATTTTAAACAAAGGTAATAGGTACTTATGACAACAGCTTGTCAGTAGAAAATTAAAGCTTTTAAACTAAATTATTTGACTAATAAAAATTAGCAATATGAATTAGCTGCTTAAAGTTGAGGATTTGTATTTTCCGTCCTTCGGATCTGATGAGTTTTTCCTGCTTGAAGTCATTGATAATTCGGGCCAATGTTTCTCTGGCTGTCCCTACCATATTTGCCAGATCGATACGGGAAAGGGAGATGAATACTTCCTGCTCAGGCTCATTATTTGATTTATACTTATCATGAAGAATAAGCAGGCTCAAAGCTGCTCGCTCTCTGACTGTACGATGAGATAAAACAGCAATGAGATTGGCCATGACACTGAATTCATGGCTTAAAGATTTCAGCAGCAGCCTTGAAAGTACTGATGACTGCCCAAGGATATCCATAAAATTGTCTTTTGAAATAAAAGAGATAACAGAATTTTCCAATGTTGAGGTTGTATCCCCATAGGATTCATTACTCAAAATAGCAGAATACCCAAAGAATTCCCCCGAACTGTAAATGTAGATAATCTGTTCTCTTCCGTCATTATCAACCTTGTATTTCTTTATTTTGCCTTCATTGAGATAGTAAACGCCGTTAGGTTTTGTCCCGTCAGTAAATATAGGTTCATTTTTACGGTAGTTCCTGGTTTTCATGGCTCCTGTAAGCAGATTTTTATCATATTCAGGGAGCTCATCAAAAAGATACTGATTATTAAAAATAAATTTTGAGATCATAATTTTTCTATACAGACTATTGAATAAAACGCTCAGTTTTTTAACTTAAATCACATTTTAAGCTGATGCAGATCACCAACTTTTTTTTCTAAACGAATTACTTTTACAAAAGTAATAAAATTGATTTTGAATCAAGAAACAGAACATTTTGCAGAGGGGTAGAGAAGCTGTTTTTACAACTTATAAAGGGTTATATTTTACTACTCATACCGTAAAAGAGATAGAGGAAATCTATAAGAACACTGGATAAATATTTAAGCGGACATGTTTTTCACAGTTTGACACTGACATTTCTAAATTATTTTTTTTTACTTATTTATCTTATCCAGCTGTTTTTTAGAATAGCATTTTAAAGATGGGCTTTTAAAATCTGTATTTTGAATTATTAGAAATATAAAATGTTCAGACACAGAGGGAAAAACAGAACTTATTTTCACAACCTAAAACTGGCATCAGTACTTTCATTTGTTGCCGGAATAGTGAATATTGTAGGTGTTTTATCCGTTAAAGTACTTACAACTAATTTAACCGGGCATTTTGCTTTTTTTTCTGAAGAGATTCTTCTCGATCATTACAGTGAAGCACTTATTTACTTTCTGTTTATTATCTGTTTCCTGGGAGGAGCTTTCTGTTCCAGCTTTTTGGTAGAATTTTCTTCAGGACACAGAACATTTCGCCCGCATCTCATTCCTTTAATAATTGAAATTTTGATACTGGGATTTGTAGGAATGTCAGATGATAAGGTATTAAAAATCTCAGTATCTCTTTATACCATTGCAGGTCTTTTGCTGTTTGCAATGGGAATGCAGAATTCATTGGTGACAAGAGTATCACAGTCTGTGGTGAGAACGACCCATCTTACAGGATTGTTTACAGATCTCGGAATAGAGCTTTCAAAACTGTTTTTTAAGGAGAGGGAAAATGAACAGAAACAGCTTAAAAAAAATATTACCCTGAAGCTGGTTATCATAGCCTGCTTTTTTTCAGGATGTATAATAGGAGGTTTTGGGTACAGAATCATTCATTTGAAAACACTGGTAGTAACAGCAGGATTATTGTTTTGTGTTATCAGGTATGATAAACTTTTGTACCGATATTATGCTTTAAAAAGAAAACTGAGATAACCTTAAAGAGATAAAAAAAGGATATTCCGTTGATTGGAATATCCTTTTTAAATGTTATGGTGTTGTTGTCTGTTGAATCACAAAAGTTTCCGTATCTGTTGTGTGAGCTGAAAAATAACCTAAAGCTCCATTGTTGATATTGCTTGGTGGATTGGCTGGAGTAGCGCCCCCGCCATTGCCTCCGGAAATCTGAAGGAGAGCATTATAATAGGTGAATATATTGTTATCAATAGATTGCATCTCTACATGGATTTTGTCTCCTACGATCACTTCATGATCTCTGCCATCGTTATCATCATTAGGTAGAATCAAAGGCTGTTGGTTAAGCATTCCGTTATTTACATTGTCTGAAAAGGTATTCATGTATTTTTTAGGAAGATCATTGATTGTGAAACTAAAAAGATAACGGTTTCCAAGCGGCATTGGATCTGTAAAGATGGGTAAGAGGGTATATGTAATTTTATCACCGAATTTGAAAAAACTCTGTTCAAGTCCGTCAAAATGAACAATTTCAGGCATTCTGCTCTGAGCGGTATACTGTTTTCCCTCTGCCTGTATTTTCAGGGTATAGGTTCTTCCGGGCTGGCCTGCAAAAGTGGTTGTTTTGTACATTCCGTTTCCTGTGTACTGAAGTGTTTCAGTCTGGCCTGTATCATCACTTAAAACAACCTGAGCTCCGGTTACAGCCGGATACTGGTTAGGTTCCGAAAAACCAACTGATTTTGTAATTTTTACAGTATAAGGTCCGGGTTGGTTGGTTATATTTCCTTCAATGACAATATTTCCGCTTTGATCGTTCAGATCCAGGTCGATCTCTTTTTCACAAGAAGTTAATGCAAAAAGAGATAATATGATATAAAAAGTATTTTTCATGAGTTAGAATTTGAAGTTATAAGTGATGTTGGGTACCCATCGGAACAGAGAAGTCTGCATTGCACGTGTTGTTCCGGGACGGTCAGGATTGTCTTCGAAGTTGATGGTGTAGGCATTTTCTCTACCGTACAGGTTATAAATACCGAAGGTCCATGAACCGCGGAAGCGCTTATTGGAAGTTGGCTCATAAGTAGCACTCAGGTCCATTCTGTGATAAGCAGGCATCCTGTCAGCATTTCTGTTGCTGTATTGGAATATGGTTTGTCCGTTCAGTTCATATTTTCCGGTAGGGAAGGTAACGGCATTTCCTGTGCTGTAAACAAATAGTCCTGAAAAGCTCCATTTCGGATTAAGCTGATAAGTGGCAACGATGGATAGATCGTGGGTTTTATCCATTCTGGCGTTGTACCATTCGTTATTATTAATTCCGTTGATCTTTCTTTCCGTTTTAGAAAGGGTATAGGAAATCCATCCCGTAAGTTTTCCGCTTTTCTTTTTAGCAATAAGTTCCAGACCGTAAGCTCTTCCTTTTCCGAACAGTAGCTCACTTTCTACATCAGATCCGGCATCAAATCCAATCTGAGCTCCGTTTTTGAAGTCGATTTGATTTTTCATGGATTTATAGTAAACTTCAGCATTCAATTCATAATTATTGTTGTTGAAATTCCTGCTGTAACCCACACTGATCTGGTCTGCAATTTCAGGTTTTACCGTATAGCTGCTTCCTATCCACTGATCTGTAGGATTTCCACTGTTGCTGTTGCTTAAAAGGTGAAGATTCTGCGTATTTCTGGAATAACCTCCTTTCACACTGCTTACTTCGTTGATGCGGTAGTTGGCACTAATTCTCGGTTCAGGATTCACATACGTTTTCCCGAATTTTCCTTTCTCTAAAAATTCACTGTCGGTAAGTACTCCGTTTTCATATGTATTGAATGTATCTCCTCCTAATACACTGAATATTGCAAGTCTTACTCCATAATTGATGGTTAGCTTTTCCGTTGCTTTAAAATCATCATTGATATAAACCGCATTCTCCCATGAGTATCTCGGATTTCTTGGGAAACTGCTTACTGTAGTACCAGAAGCACTGCTTGGAGTAAGGGTGTGATAAATAGACTGAAGGCCGAAACGTACAGAATGCTTGTTCCCGGCAAACCAGGTGAAGTCCTGCTTAAGGTTCCAGTCACGTATTTTTGAATTTAAATCAAATACCGTATCATCATTTTTCAGACTGATTTTGTAATCATAATTGCTGTAGATGAAAGATGTATTAGAGAATAGCTTACTGCTGATAATACTGTTCCATCTTAAAGTTGCCGTTGTATTTCCCCAGTCTGTATTAAAGGTATCTCCCAATCCCAGAACATCTCTTCCGAAATATCCTGACAGGTAAATACGGTTGTTTTCGTTGATCTGATAATTGGCTTTCAGGTTAAGATCATAAAAATATAATTTGTTGTCTTTATAATCTTTATTGGTTTTAAGAAACAAATCGGCATATGTTCTTCTTCCCGAAACAATGAATGATGATTTTTCCTTCTGGATAGGCCCTTCTACACTCAGCCTGCTGCTGATCAGACCAATTCCACCATTCAGGTTGTAGTCTTTATTGTTTCCGTCTTTCATTTTGACATCCAGAACGGAAGAAAGGCGGCCTCCGTATTGTGCAGGGCTGTTTCCTTTAATGATACTGGCATCTTTCAGGGCATCACTGTTGAATGTACTGAAGAAACCAAGAAGGTGAGATGCGTTATAAACCGGAGCTTCATCCAGTAATATCAGGTTCTGGTCCGTAGCACCACCTCTTACACTGAATCCGCTGCTTCCTTCACCATTACTTTTGATACCTGGCAGAAGCTGTATGGTTTTCATCACATCCTTTTCCCCAAAAAGAACAGGAAGTTTTTCTATACTTTTTATATTTAACGTTTCTGCTCCCATTTGAGCGGAGGTTAAATTTTTATCCTTTTTTACGGCGGATACCACTACTTCGTCAATTGTTTTTGTAACTTCTTCCTGCGGCAGAAGAGGAAGATCTAGTTTAATATTTTGATCTAGTTTAATCTGCTGTTCAAAATCTTTATATCCAGGATTGGAAATAATGATGGTATAAGTACCTGCAGGCAGTGAAAGAGAGTAAAAACCATATTCATTGGCTGAAACATTGATGGTAGGATCTTCACTTACTTTTACCGATACTCCGATTAACAGTTCACCGTTTTTTTTGTCTTTCACGGTTCCGCTTACAGAATAGGTTTGTTGGGCTATTGCCAGGGTACTGAAACAGAGCGCTGCGGTGGCAGCGGTAATTTTAAAAAAGGATGTTTGCATTAGTTTATTTTAAAGTAGTAGATCTCTTGTATAGGAATTAATGTTTTGTTGATGTACGATTAGTTAGATGAATAGGGAATTTGTTACACGTAACAAATTAATTATGAAATAAATCCATTGAAAAAATGTGTTTTTGGAAATGGTAAAAGCAAGAATTGGATAAGACTATTACATAAAAAATAATATTATGCATTGTATATTGATTGATTAATTGTCTTTTAGTTAATTATGTTAAAAATAAATTATTAACGGTTGTGTGCGAGCTTTATTGCTGGCTGTTATGAAAATAATACAACTTACTACTTCAATGGCTTTTATTTCTAGTGACGGAAAGGCTTTTAGCTTAAAAACGCTTCTTCCGGATTTTTGATCGGAATTTTAGTCTTATCTTGGCTAAGAATTAAGAAGAAAGGGTATGGAAAATGTGAAAGTGTGGATCAGGAAAAATGGTTCTACTGCAATACTGACAATATTGTTCATTATCGTATTGGTGAATAAAGATGCAAAGGCATGGTTGATGAGACAGGTTGCTTCTACAGGAATCCTCAATTCCAGTATATCAGAACCGAAAGAGGAACAAAGTGCCTCAGGACAAGCTTCCTACGCCGGGTTTATGCTGAAAAATGAAGATGGAACCGTTGTCAATACTTCTGCTTTACAAAACAAGGTAGTCTTCATCAATTTTTGGGCATCGTGGTGTCCTCCGTGCAGGGCAGAGTTTCCCTCCGTTCAGAAGTTGTATGATCAATATAAGAACAATCCGGATATGGTATTTCTTACTGTAAATCTGGATGACGACACGGCTCTTGGAAAATCTTATTTAAAAGAAAAAGGCTTTACAGTTCCATTTCTGGTGCCTGCTGGCCATATTCCTGATGTACTTTACAGTGGATCACTGCCCACAACGGTAGTACTGGATAAAAGAGGAGTAATTCGTCTGCATCATAAGGGATTGGCAGATTACAGCAAAGATTCTTTTTACAAACAAATCGATGAATTGTTGAAGCAGAAATTTTAGTTGTTTAAATCGTATTTTTATATCATAGGAAACAGAACATGCTACATTTGCTAAGATCTCACATTGAAAAAATAATCCCTCTTAATGATGATGAATTTGAATTCATATCATCCTGCTTTACCTATAAAAAATACAAAAAACATCAGTTTTTAGTACAGGAAGGAGAAACAGTACCTTATAATTATTTTGTTCTGAAAGGTCTTCTGAAACTGGTTTACACCGATGAAACCGGAAAAGAACATATTATTGGATTTGCTATGGAAGACTGGTGGGAAACAGACTTCCTGGCTTACTATCAGCAGGCTTTGGCAACAATGTCTTTGGAATGTCTTGAAGATACGGAAGTATTGTGTCTTCAGTTAGATGACTATAAAAAACTCTGTGCCCATCTGCCAAAACTGGAGCATTTTTTTCTTGAAAAAGCATATATGGGATTTATTACCGCTCAGCAGCGAACCGTTTCTATGATGACCACCGGAATAAAAGAACGGTATGATCAGCTTTTGAAAAAGTATCCCTCTCTTGTCCAACGTGTCCCGAAATCTCTTTTAGCTGCTTATTTAGGAGTTTCCAGAGAAACTTTGAGCCGGTTACCATTATAAGAAAGTGATTGTACTCACCTCATAATCGTGATCGGGATCACAGGAATTTGCTGTATTTGTTCTGCAATTTTGTACAGTAACATATAACAAATTCATACAATGGAAAAAAGAACGGTTAACCCATGGAAATGGCAGGATGAGAGAAGCTATTCTCAGGCTGTAGAGGTAAAAAATGTTGAAAGTACTTTATACTGCTCAGGACAGGCGGCTATTGATCCTGATGGAACATCCAGTGATCAGGATATGAAATCCCAGGTGGAACAGACTATTGCCAATCTGGAAAAAGTGATCCACACAGCGGGATATGAATGTAGTGGTATCGTGAAACTGAATATCTATACAACTTCTACTGAAGAATTCTGGCCTTATTTTCCCATCCTTCAGGAGTGGATTGCCAGACATAAGATCGAGCAGGCAACGACAATGCTGGAAGTAACAGGTTTATTTGAAACTTTAAAAATAGAACTTGAAGCTACAGTGGTCAAATAAATGAGAAATTGAGTTTAAAAAATTAAACCTTCAAAATATAATTTGGAGGTTTTTTCTTACATTTATCCTATACCAATTACCATATTTAAAGATCATATGAATATTCAACTTTTTTCAAAAAATGCTTTAGTAGGTGGGGCAACTCAGGGAATAGGAGCAGGAATTGCCACAGAGCTGGCAAAATGTGGCGCTAATGTTACCGTTATGGCCCGCAATGAAACAAAACTTAAAGCTTTCGTTTCTTCACTGCCAGTAATTAATCCGGAGCAGAAACACGAGTATCTGGTGGCTGATTTCTCGGACTTTGAAAATTATAAAAAAATGATAACAGGATACTTTAATGACCATTCGGTTGATATTCTGGTTAACAATACAAACGGTCCGGAACCAGGTTTAGCACTCGATAAAACCCCGGATGATTATCAGAAAGCATTTGATCTTCTTTTTAAAACGGTTTGCGAAACAACTTTATTGGCTTTGCCTCATATGATCCGGCAGAAAAAAGGACGTATTATCAACGTTTCTTCTTTGTCAGTTAAAGAGCCAATCGGAAATCTTGCGCTGTCAAATTCTATCCGTTCTGCAGTCATTGCGTGGGCAAAAACCCTTTCGAATGAAATTGCACAGCATAATATCACCGTAAATAATGTTCTGACAGGATATTTTGATACCGAACGAATTCAAAAACTGGTTACCCATGAAGCTCAGCAAAGTGGTGCTCCGGAAGAAGAAATAAAAAGAGCAAGAGAAAATAAGATTCCCATGAAAAGATTCGGGCAGCCGGAAGAATATGGTCATCTGGTAGCTTTCCTGGCTTCAGAATATTCAAATTATCTTACCGGAACCAGTATTCCTTTAGATGGTGGATTGAATAATACGTATTAAAGATTTATAATAATTCAAGATATTTTAAACCACAAAAGACACAAAAGTTTTTAAGCATTAAGCTTCACATATATTAAAGCACACTTAAGTTTTGAAAATTTTTTATTTTCTTCTTATATGAACTTTTTGTAGGGGTTCATTTTAAACTCATTGAATTGGAATAAAGCTTTTGTGACTTTTATGGTTAGAATAAAATAAATTTTCTTTCATGTAATAAACCCTTTCCCCCGGTTGTCATATACATATTGAAAATATTATATGAAAAACTGGTCATTTAAAAAATGGAACACCGTACTGGGGTGGTTCCTTTTTGCTGTTGCACTTATCACTTATCTTTCAACAATGGAGCATTCCCTGAGTTTTTGGGACTGTGGGGAGTATATTTCTTCTGCGGTAAAACTGGAAGTGACCCATGCTCCGGGAGCCGCTTTATTCGAGATTATGGGAGCGGTGGCGAGTATTTTTGCTTTTGGAAATGCAGAAAATTATTCTATTGTGATCAATGCGATGTCATCAGTATTCAGTGCATTTACTATTTTGTTTCTGTTCTGGACGATCACCCATTTTTTAAGACAGCTTTTAAATAAAGAGTTTGAAGAAGTTAACAAATCTCAGGAGATTTCAATTTTGTTTGCCGGGGTCATCGGGGCTTTATCCTTTACTTTTTCAGATACCTTCTGGTTTTCAGCAGTAGAAGGAGAGGTCTATGCAATGGCTTCTATGTTTATTGCATTACTGGTCTGGCTGATCACCAAATGGGAGAATGAATCTAAAGCGGCTGACAGCGAGAGATGGATCATTCTTATTTTCTTTATAATAGGTCTTTCTGTGGGGGTACATATGATGTGTATGCTGGCTATTCCTGCCATATGCCTGGTATATTATGCCCGAAACTATACTTTTTCCTGGAAGAGCTTCATGGTTGCCAATCTGGTAACGTTGGGGATTCTTGCCTTCGTATTCAAGATTATTTTCCCTTTGGTCATGACCATGTTTGGAAAACTTGAAATTTTCTTTGTGAACGGACTGGGACTTCCTTTCCATTCAGGGACAATTGTCGCATTTGTTCTTATGACTGCAATAAGTTATTTCCTGATTAAATATGCAAGGAAAAAAAAAAGAAAAGTTTATCAGACCATCGTTTTATCCGTTGTGTATATGATGATTGGTTTTTCCTGCTGGCTGGTGATTCCCATCAGGGCAAATGCCAATCCGCCGATGAACCTTAATGATCCGGATACGGCAATAGGAATGAGAGATTATTATAACAGGGTACAGTATGGTGACTGGCCTACCATTTACGGACAGAATTACACCGCATTTCTTGATAAAAACGGTTTGGAAAAAGACGAAGACGGAAGCTATAAAAGAGATGTTACAGGAGATATTTACGAAAAGGATGAAAAAACCGGAACCTACAGAAAAACCGGGGAACGATTCAATTATGTATTTAATAAATCGCATATCAGTTTCATGCCGAGGATGTTTAATGAAGATAAAGAGGTTACAGCCAATTATATTGCTTTGTATGGCGCTCCTGATTTTACCTTCAAGTATGATAATGAAGACGTAGCGGATAATCCTGAAGCTAAAAGGATTTTTGATGACCTGAGAGCAAAATATGAAGGAGATTCTATCACCGCAGAAGATTATCTGAAAGTAAAACCTTATGATCTTATTAAGGTGCAGCGTCCTTCCTTTGCTCAGAATATGGATTATTTCATCTCATTCCAGAACGGATACTACTTTGTCCGATATCTGATGTGGAATTTCGTAGGAAGGCAAAACGATCTTGAGGGGCATATGGAAAACACCAATGGGAACTGGATTTCAGGATTTTCTTTCATTGATAATGCTTTGTTGGGCGACCAGGACCACATGCCTGCTAAATTTAAAAATGAAAGTACGGTCAAGTTTTTCTTTCTGCCTTTGATTTTAGGACTTATCGGTTTCTTTTTCCAGCTGAACAGAGACTTTGGGAGATTTTATGCTATTCTTTCGCTGTTTATTCTTACAAGTATGGGAATTGTTTTCTATACCGGGGTAAAACCATTTGAAGTGAGGGAAAGAGATTATGCAATGGTAGGTTCATTCTATGCTTTTGCGATCTGGATTGGTCTGGGGGCAGGAGCTGTACTTTGGATGATTCAGTCTAAACTTAAATCCAATGCTGCTAATATTGTTCTGGGAATTATATTGCTGGGAATTCCTTTTATGATGGGATTCCAGAATTATACTTCGCATGACAGGAGCAAAAAGACCGCAGCCCGTGATTATGCCTATTCATTTTTACGTTCGCTGCCTAAAGATGATATTATTTTCATTTATGGTGATAATGATACTTTTCCGGTATGGGGAATTCAGGAGACCGAAAGATTCAGGGATGATGTGAAAACGGTCAACTTTACCCTTTTAGCGACACCATGGAATATAGATCAGGTAAAAAGAAAAACATACAATGCTAAGGGGATTCCGGGAGAGCTCACTCACGAAGAGTACAGAGACGGTGTCAATGATCAGGTGTATCTGATGAAGAAAGAGGATTGGGAAGGCGTGTTCCAGATGTTGAAAGAACAGGGAGCACCAAACACCACTTTTCAGGAGTTTAGAAAATTTCTTACCCAGGATTCTCTGACAGTGAAAGATGCTATCAGATTCCTTAAAATAAAATCATCCGAAAAAGATGAATTGCTGAAGATGTATTTCGGGGAAAAGCAATATGAAAAATACAATATTCTCCCGGTAAGTAAATTTATACTTCCGGTAAATAAGGAAAATGCTGTAAAATCGGGGATCATCAATCAGGTGGATCTTCCCAAGGCTGTGGATCAGATTATGATCAAATATGAAGCGAATACTCTTTACAAAAGTAATCTGATGATGCTGGATATGCTGGCCAATTTCGACTGGAAACGTCCTATTAATTTCTCATCAGGCGGAATGTATGACAGTGAAAATATTTTTTACCTTGATGAATATCTGCAGTTTGACGGGTTCAGCTACAGATTGGTTCCTATTCACACGCCTCAGAGTCCGGATGGAGATAAAGGAAGGGTAGATGCCAATTCTCTTTATCAGGTGGTGAAAAACTTCAGATGGGGTAATTTTAAAGACCTCAGCATTTATTATAATGAAACGGCTACTTCCAATATTTTAAGCTACAGAATGTCAGTAAGCAGGGCTGTATCTGCACTTGTAGTCAACGGACAGAAAGCTAAGGCATTAGAACTGCTGGATCTTGCAGCGAAAGAAATTCCGGTTGAGAAGTACAACGATCCAAGGTCATTAAGCTCAATAGTAACCGGATATATTGTTGCAGGACAGGAGCAGAAAGGTCTTCAGCTGGCAGAAACCCTTAAGAAAGGAATATTTGAAGAATATGACTACTATCAAAATCTTTCTCCAGCATTTAAAGCAGCTGCCAGAAAACAGATGAGGTCAAAACCAATGGAATATGCTTTAGTTATTTCAGCAGTCACAGAAGCCTACAAAACGTTGGGACAGAATGAAAAAGCACATGCCTATGTTCTAAAGTCAATGGAACCTATTGATAAAAAACTCAGTGTTTTTATAAAAGGATTGCAGCAAATGGGCAAAGAGAAAGCGATTAAAGAATCGGAAAATGTGCGACAGATTGCTCCTTTTTACCAATATTTATTCAATGTCATGGAGCCTTTTGATTCTGCATATTCCAGAAAAAAGGAAATTGAGATTACCAATGCTATGATGAAAGCAACACAATAGAATGGAAAAGGGGCTGTTTCAAAAGTGTCATTCTGAGTGAAATGCAATGTAATGAAGAATCTCATGTATATGATTATCAATAAGATTTTTCCTTCGTCAGAAATCGAAGATTCGACGTAGTCAATGACAAAAGTCAACAATTTGACTTTTTGAAACAGCCTCTTTTTAATTATAGAAGCTGTCTAAACTTACTGTGAGGATTCTTAACCACAAAAGTCACAAAAGTTTTAAATATGCAATTTTTTCTAGAGCCAAACTTTATACATAATAAGTTCACATAAGATGAAAATCTTTGATTTTCATCTTATGTGAACTTTTATCCGACATTATTTTAAACTTATTTGGACTAAAGTTTTTTTAAATGAAAGCTTTTGTGACTTTTGTGGTTTTTTCTGAAGTTTAACTAGCATCAATAAAATAAATTCAAACTTATTTCCAGAATTCATCTTGATAATCATCCTTTTCTTCCGTATGGATATCATTCAGTGCTGTTCCGATTTTTTCCAGAACAGGTACTTCCAGTTTTTCTTCAAGATGAGGAAACCATTCGCGCTCTTCAAAACGGATATGCTGTTCCAGAAGGTCTGCAAAATCTGAGAAAAGATCAATATTTTCTGAGGATGAAATTTGAGAAATAATATTCTGAATCTGTCTGTGTTCTTTCTGTATACGGAGCGTATATTCATCTTCAAGATAAAGAAACAGAATTTCCTCTTCTTCCCTGAAATGCTTTTTCAGATGAAGATTCCAGAAATACTCGATATAATCTTTAATCCGGGAAACCTCAATTTCTTTTTTCAGTCCCTGTCTTATTTTCCAACTGCATAGAAGCCCGAAATGATGATCTTTGGAAAGCGGGATAATATTTTCATTACGTTTCATGATTTTTTTTTGATTAAAGGTAATCAAACCCCACAAGTTGGATAACTCATGAGGCTTGAATAAAGAATGCTAACGTTTTTCTTTCAACGACCAACCCAATTTAAGTCCGATGATGAAAATTACCAGAAGCAGCTCACCTGCAGCCAGTAAAATATCTCCCGGAACACGCATCCATCTCAGGAAGTGCATGATATCCGTCTGCATAAATTCCGCAGAACGGGCATACCAGTAACCTTCTTTTATAGAGGCTACCGACTGCATAATGCCTATAGGAAGAAGACTGATGGTTACCATTACCAGCAATCCGATATTAGTCAGCCAAAAAGCCCAGCCTATTAATTTATCATTCCATTGTCTGTCAGGATAAAGTCCACGTAATACAAACAACATTAATCCGATTCCTAAAATTCCGTATACTCCGAACAAAGCAGCATGGCCGTGAACAGCAGTGGTATTCAGTCCTTGAATATAATAAAGCGCAATCGGTGGATTGATAGCAAATCCAAAGATTCCAGCGCCCAGAAAATTCCAGAAACACATTGCAATGAAGCAGTAGATCGGCCATTTATAAGCCTGAATCCACTTGGTTGATTTACTCAACTGGTAATTTTGGTAGGCTTCATAACCAATCAGGACAAGCGGTACAATTTCCAATGCACTGAAAGTAGCTCCTAATGCTAATACAGCCGTAGGTGTTGCACTGAAATACAGGTGGTGGAATGTCCCTAAAATTCCTCCAGCAAGAAATATAATCGTAGAAAACAATACTGAATTGGTAGCAGATTTCAGTCTCAATAATCCCAGTCTTGTAAATAAAAATGCTGCCACTACCGTTGCGAATACTTCAAAGAAGCCTTCTACCCAAAGGTGAACTACCCACCATCTCCAATATTCAGCAATGGCCATATGGGTTTGTCTTCCATACATTAATCCTGCTCCATAAAATAAAGCAATAGCTACAGCTGAGAGGGTAAACAGTGTCAATAAATGACGGTCTCCATCTTTACGTCTTAATGCCGGAAGCAGCGCTCTTACCATTAAAACCAGCCATAAAATAAGTCCTACCAGCAGTAAGATCTGCCAGACTCTTCCAAGTTCCACATATTCATAGCCCTGGTGTCCCCAAAGGAAATTATCAACAAGACCAAGCTTCTGCATCACACCAAGCCACTGTCCGGTAAGAGAACCCAGAACAACGATCAGTAGAGCTCCAAATAAAATATTCACTCCCAGTTTCTGGTACTTCGGTTCATGTCCGGAAACTGCCGGGGCAATATAAAGTCCTGTTGCAAGCCATGAAGTGGCAATCCAGAATATCGCCAACTGTACATGCCAGCTTCTGGAAACCGACTGAGGTAAAAACTGATCCAGCGGAATACCATAAAACCCACTTCCTTCCACACCATAGTGAGCGGTAACAACTCCGGCAAGCATTTGAACCAGAATCAGTAAAGCAACTACCCATATGTACTTTAATGTAGCTTTCATAGAAGGGGTAGGCTTCATATTTCGCAGCGGATCTTCAAGTGGAAGAATCTCGCTGATCTCTTCCTCTTTATTTCTGGCATGGTAAAACACCAGAAGACCTACACATCCCAACAAGAGCAGTACGCTGAAACCAGACCATAAATGCAGCGAAGGCGGAGGAACGTTTCCTACCGATTCATCATGCGGCCAGTTATTGGTATACGTCACATCATCTCCGGGCCTTTCCGTAATGCAGACCCATGTGCTCCAGGCAAAGAAAGCATTCATCTGAGCCATTCTTCCGGTATCTTTGATGGTATTCTCCGGGATGGCGTACTGATCCCGGAGTTTTGCCATAGAAGCATCATTCATAAATAAATTTGAATAATACTGAGCTAACTGTTTTTGTACCTCGGCCCGTTCGGGAGAGAAAACAATTTCATTATTGCTTTCATTGAATGTATTGGTACGGAGTTCTTTTTTCAATAGTACCTGATATTTAGCCTGCTCATCATCCGGAAGGTCTTTATATACTTTACCGTCCTTTTTGGCCAGTTCATCAAGCAGCAGCACAGATTCTCTATGAAGGTAATCTGCAGTCCAGTCAGGAGCAATATAAGCACCATGTCCCCAGATACTTCCTACCGTTTGCCCTCCAATAGACTGCCAGACATTCTGCCCGTCTTTTATATCCTGTTCGGTAGCAATTACAGTTCCATCTGTAGTCACTACTTTATCAGGAATTGGGGGGACTTTTCTGTAAATTTCAGTTCCGTAAAAGATAAGAACAGCAAACGAAGCAACCATTACTACAGCAAGCCATATCCAAAGTTTTTTAGGTGTCATTCTGTATTAGTTTTTATGATTCAACGGAAAATTCTTTCTCTAATCGGATTGCTTTTGGGAAAAGGATATTATTCTCAAGATGAATATGTTTATGTAAGTCATTTTCAAAATCCTGAAGCATGGCAAATGCTACCTTATAGGTGTTGCAGGCATCTGCGGGAGGAAGATATTCATCCGTGATTTCGGCAATTTTTCTGAAACGTTCTCCTTCCACTGTATGCTCGTGCTGCATCATATTAACAGGATTTTCTACTGTTCCGAAAGGAGGCTGGGGAAGTGCTTCTCCTGATATTCTGGCCTTCATCATATTTCTTACAAAAGGAAACAGGATCAGTTCTTCTTTTTTCATGTGAGCTGCCAGATCATGTGCCGACTCATTGAATATTGCATTAATTTCAAACAGCTCCGGATGTCTGTCTCCGTGTACTTTACATAATTTATGAAGGAAAGCTTGCAGAACAGGCGTTTTTTCTTCTACATACCGGTGATGGGTTTTCTCAATATAATCTGCCAGCAAATCCAAAGGCCAGCTGTTGAAATCTATTGCAGATCCTTCATTTTTCGGAAGATCTTCGAGTTCTTCATAAATCTTTTCCGGAGCAAGTTTTTTAGTGCTGCATGCTTCTTCTATGGTTCTTCCGCCTTTACAGCAGAAATCAATTCCATGTCTTTTAAAGATTGCTGCCGTTCTGAAATCTTCAGCAACCATATTTCCTATAAAGTCTGTTCTTGTGTTCATAATATAATACTTTTTTATCTTTTATTATTTTAAATTTTTTTACTATTTCTTAAGTGACAGAATGTATTTTACCATCAGCTTGGCGTTATCTTTACTCAGTCCTGCGTGAGGAGTCATCGGAATTTCTCCCCAGTTACCTTTCCCGCCGTCAATAATTTTCTGTGCAAGCATATCAATATCTGCATCTTTGTATTTTGCAGCAACTTCCTGATATGCGGGGCCTACAAGTTTTGAATCAATTTTATGGCATGATAAGCAGTCTGTACCTTCTACAAGGGATTTTCCTTCAGCAATTTCTGCATCAGCTCCTGAAAGAGGAGTGGCAGCTGGTGATGCTTCCTGAGGTTTGGGTTCTTCCAGCATGGTATTGGTTTCCTGTGGCTGAGGAGTAGGATCTGTACCTTTTTTATCTGAACATGAAGTTACAGCAAGTGAAAACAGCACAGCTGTTACAAGTAATTTTTTCATAATCTTATCCATTTAAAGTTGTATTTGTTTTTTTATTTCGTTCACAATAGCTTCATAATCGCTATCGAGACCTTCTTTTTGAAATGCAAGAGTTCCCTTTTTTGAATACACTGTAATGATATTGGAGTGGGAAAATTCTATAGGGGATATCTGCTTATATTTTACAGCCATTATATTCGCCAGTTCCCGGGTATCTTCTTCATTACCCCGGATGAAAGTCCATTCCTTTTCATCAAATCGGTTTACATAGAGGTATCTCTTCATTACTTTTGGAGTATCATTTTCCGGATCAATAGAGATTAATATATATTGAATATCCTTTGGGTCTACTTTTCCTACTTTCTGGGCAATTGTTCTCATTTCTGCGGTCAGTTTTGGGCAGGCCGTTTTACAGGAAGTGAAAATCATTGCGGTTACCAGTACTTTCCCTTTCAGATCTGAGAATGTAATGTTTTCGCCATCCTGTTTTTCCCAGTTTGTCTGTACGTTGTAGATAGAATCTGGGCTTACCTCTTCATTTTTCCTGCTACAGGATGTCATGATCAAAGCCAGTAATATCAGGGTTATATTTTTCATAAGGGTCAATTTTTGTTTTTAGCACATCTGAATCCGAGATTGTTAAGGCAGTAATCTGCTTTTATACTTCCTCTTAATGCGTACCGGATGAAGGCTGCATAATTTCTTAAATCAGAAGAAGTTACTGCAGCTCCGGCACAGAAAAGGTTGTCATTTACCGTATTATCTTTTCTGGATTCTCCGCTCATCATCACTGAATTGAAATCATAAGTCCATTCCCAAACCATTCCATACATGTTATAAATTCCGTAATAATTGGGCGGTTCTTGTTTTATTGGTTGTTTGTTTTTATCCTTTTTTTGATAAGCCTTCAGAATATAATCTGTAAAGGCGGGATCTCTGGAGGCATCCAGAGTGTGTTGATCTGCGAGTGCTGCATATTCCCATTCATCGATTACCGGAAGTCTTTTTCCTGTACTTTTTGCATACGCTTCAGCTGCAAACCATGAAATGTTGGTGACTGGTGCTTCCGGACTTATTCCTGCCGGGATTTCGTAGTCACTTTTCCAATGTTTCAGGTAATTACTGTCTGCATAGAGTCTTAGCACTTTACTTCTTGTCCATTGAGGATTTGCTTTAAGAAACTCAAGATATTCCCCATTTGTAACAGGGCTGTCATCCAGATAAAAAGACTGTACTCTTACAATTCTTCCCGAATCTTTCCCGATGAATGCTTTATATGTTCCTCCCGGTATTTCAATCATTTTTTTCTGACTTACAATCAGGTTTAAATGATGTTGGGGTGAAATTTTCACCTTCGGACTTTTCGTCTGTTCAGAACAACATGTCATTAGTGAGCATACTGCCAGACATACTATAACTGCAAAAGCTCTCATTGTTTCTCTTTTGAAATCCCAATGAACTTAATTCATTACTGATTCTTTTTATATACTGCCGGATTTTCTGGTCCGGTTACTTTTATCTTACCTAAAGCGCCTTTGTTGAACGCTCTGAAAATAGCATGATCTACAATCACATATTCTCCGGGAACTGTCGCTTTAAATTCTACGATAGACGCTCCTCCGGGAGGAATTACCGTGGTCTGTACATTGTCATTTATTTTGCTGCCTCCTTCGATGTATACTTTGTCAAATATTTCCCCGATAATGTGGAAAGATGAGGTAAGGTTCGGACCGCCGTTTCCCACAAAGAATCTTACTGTTTCACCCGTTTTTACCTGAAGCTCTTTATCTCCTAAAAGAGAAGCAGTATTTCCATTGAAGACTACATATTCAGGATGCTCGGCAATCGCTTTATCCATGTCAAACTCCTGCAATCCTTTGTCCCCGAATTTACCTTTAGTATAAAAATCCCCCTGCATAAGGTAGAATTCCTTGTCAACTTTTGGAAGGCCGCCTTCAGGCTCTATAAGAATAAGACCGTACATCCCATTGGCAATATGCATTCCCACAGGTGCTGTTGCACAATGGTAGACATATAATCCGGGGTTGAGTGCTTTGAAAGTAAAAGTTGCTTCTTTACCGGGAGCTACAAAAGTAGCTTCAGCGCCACCACCGGGTCCGTTCACAGCATGAAGGTCAATATTATGTGGGAAGGTATTATTTTCATGGTTTTTAAGATGAAGTTCAATATCATCTCCAACTCTTGCCCGGATAAAGCTTCCGGGGACTGTTCCGTTGAAAGTCCAGAAATTATACTGTGTTCCATCTGCCAGTTCGCCCGTTTTCTCTATCGTTTCCAGTCTTACAATAATTTTTTTAGCAGCCCGATTTCCCACTGGAGCTGGAACATTGGGTGGGGCTGGCATTTTTAATTCTTCGCTTGTGCCATCCGTTTTGATATTTTCTGTATTGGCACCATTAGTTGTATCAGCTGAAGTGCTTTGTTTGCAGGCATTGAATAGCATCACTGTGCACAAGGCCGCGGTGAGTATGATCGTTTTTTTCATAATAAGGGAATTAAGAGTTTAAATTTTTCTGCTGGAGTAAACATTTTGCAGAATTGCTTCAGTATTCATTTTTTGTTTGGTAAATTGTAAGCCGATGGCTATACACAGGATGATTGCTTTGGCAGATTCGGCATAGATGAAATAATTATGCATTTCTGAAGATAGAACCGGTTTTCCGGCTGATAACAGTTGTGCCCGGTCATCAAGAACTGGGAGCATCCAGAACTTTTCTAACAGCAGGATTGCTAATAAAAAGGCTATTATTATAAAGTCTGTTTTTGTATATTTTTTTCTGCTTATAAACATTCCTGCTATAATAAGGATCAGGAAAGCACATTGTATTTTTGTGGATATCCCAAACATCATCATTCCCAGTTCAAGGGCTACAGGAAGTGTCATTCCTGAAACCTGAAATTTCATAGGGGTTTCCAGAAAACTGACCGTGATAAAAACGCCTGCCATCAGACATAGCATCATTAATACAAGAGGATTTTTGGCATTCAGTTTCATTTTTTTACTATTTAGAATATTAATCGCCTTTTATCTTTTATTGAATTGTTTTTTTGATCAGGTTTTATCAAACAATCATTACCTATTTAGTTTTTAAATATGAGTCTGATACTTTTTAGCATGACCGGAATAATGATCTTTCTTTGTGAGGCAGTCTTTCAAAACTTATTCTTTTCTTGCAATAATCACAACAGCACACATATTTTTTTCATGTTTTTTGAATATCCTTTTCATCTGAAAAACTCTTTTTCTGATGGACGGATTGAGTAATATATTTTTAGCAATTTTAACCGCTCCGGAAACCCCTTCGTCATCAATAACTCTTTGAGGTTCTAAGAGATGCATGGGTTCGGTTTCTACTTTTAATACTTTAAATCCTTCTTTTTCCAGTAAAGCTGTCCACTCAGAAACAGTCAGCGGACGTGCATTTACCTTAATAGCTAAAGCCAGTTCCTTCTGAATATACAGTTTTACATTACTGTCGAGGTTTTCAGGTCTTAAGGCCAGTTCATGAATTGCATAATATCCCTGAGGCTTCAAGATTCTATAAGCTTCCTGAATAATTTCTGCTTTCCTGTGATCTGCATGCATACTCAGCATAGCTTCTCCATATACTTTACTGGCGGATTGCTCCGGTAAAAAGCTCTCCGCGGCATTTCCCAGTTTAAATTGGGCTGACGTTCGCCCAAATTCTCTATTCAGATAATCTACCGCATTTTGTTCAGCATCAATTCCTATATATGAGTTAGGCTTTTTTTCCAAGGTCATATGTGCGGTAAAACCAAGACCGGGAGCAAATTCTACTATATTATCTGCAGAGGTGATGTCCAGCATCGACAACATTTTTTTGGTAAGCGCAAGACCTCCGGGACGCAGTACTTTTTTACCGATTTTAGCCAGTAACCAGTGTCCGGACATTTTTTCAATATTTTCTGTATGCATTAGTTATTTTTTTAGTTAGTGAAGTAGTGGGTATCGTTTTGAAATTTATAATATATAAAGATCTTTTTATCTTTTATTTAATTAATTTTTTTTACACCTTGAGATGGGTAAGCTTTAAATCCAGATTATCAACAAATGTTTGAATTTTTGAGGTTTCAAGCATGATACGGAGATCCTGTCTGATGCTTTTAAACTGCTCATGCAAAGGGCAGGGGTGCGTTTCTGAACATTGATCCAGTCCAAGTCCACAACCGGAAAAAAGTTTATCACCATCAATTTCCCTTACAATATCAGCAATGGACGTTTTCAGGTTTTTCTGATCCATATAAAAACCTCCATTCGGACCTTTGGCAGATTGTACAAATCCTTTTCTGCTGAGATCCTGCAAAATTTTGGCGATAAAGTGTTCCGGTGAATGGATGCTTTTTGAAATCTCTTTAATCCCGACCCTGCTGTCATTTTTAGACTGCTGGGCGATGTAGATCAAAGCTCTTAAGGCATATTCACAGGTTTTTGAAAACATTTGACTGAGTTTTATGAGACAAAGATAGAAAGATATTTTTAATAAAAGATAAATTACTCTTTTATTTTTTTAAAGCTGACGAAGGTCATATAAAGTAATTATCCGATTGTATTCTGAGTCGTTTTATTACTCTTTCTCAAGTCTGAGGGTCTGGATTGTGTAAATTCACGGAAAGTATCACTAAAGGCGCTAATAGAGCTGTAGCCCACATCATCAGCAATTTCATTAATGGGCTTATCTGTATTTAAAAGTAATTCAATGGCTTTGATAATTCTTAATGTTTTCAGGTATTGAAGAAAAGAAATATCCATATCAGCTTTGAATAGACGGGACATGGAGCGCTCACTCAAACCAAATCTGCCGCTTACACTGGCCAAAGTAAGTTTTTCCCCGATATTCCACTCCAGGTAAGATACAATTCTCATCATCTGTTTGTTGTGTGTAGCGGGAAGAATGATAGGTAAAGGCTGCTGGTGGGTTTTTGGCAATATTTTTTTTAAAGCGACCAGAAATTCAAAGTTTTCATCTTTTGAGGTAACATGTTTTTCATCCCATATTTCTGTATACTTAATCATCTGAATCAAAAGTTCTGAGGCCGGATATATTCCCAGCCTGCTGTAGAAAGGATCTGAGGGATCATCATGGGCATAAAAATAAAGAGAGCGCAGAACAGTGGCGGTGTGTCCGATTTCTAAAATATGTTCCATTCCCTGCGGAACCCAGAAGAAATGCCGGGCCGGAACTACATAGGTTCTGTTGTTGATTGTAATATAGGCAATGCCGCCTTCTACATAGCTCAGCTGACCTTTTGTATGCTTGTGGAAAGGAATCAGTTTTTCCGATTTTTCGTGCATAACAAATACACTTTTATCGTCTTTGTCAATATCAGGAAGTGCCGCAATTAATCCCATAAAAAATATAAAATACCAATGAAAATGCAAATATAATCATTTGGCCGGAATCATGTAAAACTTGACTATTTTAGATAAATATAATTTCCGGATTGAGAATAAATTTGCAGTGCAATAATTCGAAAATTCAAATGAAAATTTATGTCGCCGGATTGCTGATGTGGGGAATTTCCTGCACAATATCAGCTCAGACAGGCAGCCCAACAAAGGATACCCTACGACTCTCCTTAAAAGATGCATGGCAGAAAGCTGAGGAAAACAGCCGCCATATCAGAATCAATACCATCAATGTAGACATTGCGGAAGCTGAAGTAAAAGATGTGAAAAGAGAACGGCTTCCGGAAATAGAAGTTAAAGGTTCTGCAGAAAAAGCATCCAACATTCCTATCTATGAAAACGGAATTTTTTCCAAACCAACCCAACATGAAGTCATTCACACACTTTACCGTGCAGGAGCAGATTTTTATCTGAACATTTATAACGGAAACAAGCTGAATCTTAAGATTAAGGAAAACCAGACCCTTCAGAAAATTAAGGAGATCCAGAAAGAGCAGTCTGTTTCTGATATTCATTACAAAACAGCAGCTCTTTATCTTGAACTTCAGAAAACTTTAATTTTCAGAAACCTTATTCAGCAGGATATTGCCGATCAGAAAACACAGCTCAAAGAAATTCAGGCTCTTTATAAAAACGGGGTTGTTTTAAAAAGCGATGTTTTAAGAATTGAGCTTGAACTTTCGAAGCGAAAGATGGCATTGGTGACGATAGAAAATGATATTCTCATTGCTACCCAGAAACTGAATATTATCCTTGGTATTCCTGATGAGCAGACTGTCATTCCTGAAGCACCATCTAATCAATGGAATGAAAATACGGCTTACAGCGACTATTTGAAACTGGCATTGGATCACTCTTTCAATTATCATGTCTCTGAACAGCAGACAGAGTTGAGTAAGATCAAACTGAAGCAGGTAAAAGCGAATGTAAGACCTAAAATCGGGATGTATGGTGAATTTTACTATGCCAATCCGCAGATTTTTCTTTATCCCTACAATCCTTATTGGTATTCATTGGGAATAGTCGGAATCAAGGCTTCCTTTTCCATCTCTTCCCTTTACCACAATACTCATAAAGTAAAAGCCGCACAGCTGGAGTTTGAAAAAGAAGAGGAGGTACACAAGGATACAGAAGATAAGGTAAGACAGCAGGTGAGAGAAGCCTATCTGAGGTATCAGGAAGCTCTTGAACAGATAAAGGTAGCGGAAGCCAATGTCGTCCAGGCCAAAGAGAATGCACGTATCATTAAGAATACGTACTTCAGCCAGACTTCGCTTATTACAGAACTGCTGGATGCGGATATACAGCTTCTTCAGACAAAATTTGAACTGGAAGCAGCAAAAATTATGGCACAGAACAATTATTATTTACTACAAAACATTACAGGCGTTTTATAATACAATGAAAAAAAAATATACTCCCACCGACAGACTAATCACAAAGATCACAGGATGGATTTCAGTTTTAATCGTTGCTGCACTTGCTGTATGGGGCGGTTTTACCCTAAAAAATTATTATGCCTATGAACAGACCAATGATGCACAGGTTCAGGAATATGTGAACCCTATTATTTCAAGAGCCGGAGGATTCATTGTGGCCGTGAAATTTGAAGAAAACCAGGAAGTTAAAAAAGGAGATACCCTTCTGATTATTGATAACCGTGAATATATTCTTCAGCAGAAACAGACGCAGGCGGCTCTTCAGAAAGCTCGTGCCCAGCTAAAAGTATTGGAAAGTAATACAGGCACCACAGAAAAGGAAGCCGCTGCAGCAATGGCTCAGATAGATGCCAATAAAGCAAAAGTGTGGAAACAGCAGCTTGATTATGACAGATATAAAAAACTCTATGATGAAGAATCTGCTACAAAACAGCGGCTTGAAGACATAAAAGCAACGTTGGATGTGAATGAAAGCGATTACAAATCTTCACAGGATAATTATGCTGCTTCACGATCAAGAATAAGCGATATTCAGGCAGAAAAAATGGTTGTTCAGGCAGAAATTGCAAGACTGGAAGCACTATTGGACCGCCACAAACTGGATGTAAGCTATACCGCAGTTACCGCAGCTTATGATGGAAGAATGGGACGTAGAACCGTTGAAGTAGGGCAGATGATTGATGCCGGAGAAACGCTGGCATTTATTGTCAATAATGAAACAGATAAATGGGTGGTTGCCAATTATAAAGAAACACAGATTAAGGATATGCATATTGGGGACCATGTGAAAATTGTAGCCGACTCTTATCCTGACAGTGAATTTAAAGGAACCATTATTTCGCTTTCCCCGGCCACCGGATCAAGTTTTTCATTGCTGCCACCGGATAATTCTACAGGGAACTATGTGAAAATTGTACAGCGTATTCCTGTGAGAATAAAAGTAGATGGAGCAAGAAAAGATATTGGTGTCCTGAAAGTGGGAATGAACGTGAATGTATATGCCGACAAAAAACATTCTAATGGCTAAAAGACAATTGCCCTTTTTCAAAAGATGGGCACCGGAATGGCTGATCAAGATCATTCTTTTTTCGATGACTCTTCCGGGGATTATTATATTTTTCCTTCCTTTGGCGAATGTGAATGCCGCAGCGGGATATTATGGATGTGAACCTGCAGATATCCAGTTTTCTGTAGCGCTGTTCTATGCCGGATATGTAGGATTTTATAGTCTGGAAAGAAGGTTTTTCAGCTTTCTGGCAGCAAAGGAATATTTTCTTCTGTTTACCACACTGCAAATTTTAGCTTGTCTGGTATGTTATTTTACCAAGGAAATTTATATCCTGTTTCCGGTGCGCTTCATGCAGGGAATGTTATTTGCAGGAAACGTGAACCTTTCGCTTACCCTTATTTTTACGAGATTAAGCAGTGAGAGAGGAAGAGAGATCAGTTTTTCAGTGTTTTTCGGGATTCTGATCTGTGCTTTGCCGTTTAATAATCTGATTACTGCAGATCTTATTGATTCCTATAATTTTAATATTGTCTATAAAACGGCTATATTTTCTTATCTACCGGGACTTATTTTTCTCACTCTTGCCATGAGCAATTATAGAACTCATGCGAGATTTCATTTGTATAAGCTCGACTGGCAGAGCTTTGGGTTATTCAGTGCCATATTGGTATTGGTGGGTTATGTTACCATTTTTGGACAGGAGTATTATTGGCTGGAAGATAACCGGATTATGGGAAGTGTCATTGGAGTTGTTGTGTTAAGTGGAATATCCATATTCCGTCAACAGGCGATTAAAAGACCCTATATTGATCTGCGGATTTTTAAATACAGAAATTTTAAAGTGGGGTTACTGATCCTTTTTATAATGTATATCTGCCGGTTTGCATCTGGGATTGTCAACAATTATTTTGCTGCGGAACTGCATTTAGATCCGTTTCATATTTCTTATATAAACATTTTCAACCTTGCGGGCTTGGTTACCGGAGTGATTATTGCCTGTTGTATGGTGTTGCAAAAGAAAAATATACGGTACATCTGGGGCTCCGGATTTTTAATGCTGTTGATTTTTCATGGATTAATGTATTATTCTTTTGATACTCAAGCTGATGAGTTTAATTATTATATTCCTTTGTTCCTTCAGGGATTAGGGGTAGGGTTGATTATGGTTCCGACGATTATTTTTATTATTTCGTCAGTTCCTGCTATTATTGGTCCTTCAGCCGCTGCAACGGCTTTGGCAGTCAGATACCTGGGATTTTGTATCAGTATAGCACTGATCAATTTTTTTGAATTGTTTGAAAAAAGCCGCCATTACAATGCTTTTCAGGATCACTTAAGTGCTGTAGATCCTGCTGTCAAAAATTTTCTTCATCAGCAGACAGCTAAACTTATTTCCAGAGGAATGCCTGAAGAAAAGGCGGTAAAAGCAGCCAATAAATTGTTGGTGGGAAGAATGAATGTTCAGAATCATGTCCGTTTTGCTATGGATTATTATGAAATGATGGTGTGGCTTCTTGCGGCTTCACTATTATTAATTTTTCTTTTTCCTTATCTGAACCGTACGGCTCTTTATTTGAAATCCCGAAGACTATCGCCAGCTTAGGTGAAATTTTAATATTTGAAAGTATAGCTTATTAAGCTAATTTTATAGTAGAGTGCTGAGACTGTCTGATAAGGCAGTCTCTTTTGTTGTGACAGGAAAAAAATATTTTGGCCGGAACTGTATGTTTTTTGTCATTGCAGACAAGCCGCTTTCTCTCTACATTTGTACTCATACAGAATGAGATATGAAGAAAGAAGTACAACATACCGGGAAGAAAAACATAGTGCTTTTGGCACTGCCACAGGTACAGCTGCTTGATATTGCAGGACCGTGGGATGTTTTTACATCAGCAAACCGTTTTTTGAATAACGAAAGACAGGATTCCGGTTATCATGTTCATCTGGTATCCGGAACAGCAGAGAAAATAATCTATTCCGGTTCGGGAATGCCGTTATCGTGTAGTCATACCATTTACGATATTGATTTTTCTGTAGATACTTTACTCGTAGCTGGTACCACTTTGAGTGTGCTGGATGAGATCAGTCCCGATGTTTATCATTATCTTCAAAATATAACACCACAAGTAAGGCGGATGGGATCAGTATGTGTAGGAGCATTTGTTCTTGCCAAAGCAGGTCTGCTGGATGGCCGGCAAGTGACTACCCATTGGAAATTTGCTGATGAACTACAAAAATCTTACCCAAAGCTGGAGGTCAATGTTAATCCATTTTTTATTTGTGACAAGCCCATCTATACTTCAGGAGGTGTTTCTTCAGGTATGGATCTGGCATTGGCAATGTTGGAAGAGGATTTTGGTAAAGCTTTGGCAGCAGAAGTAGCCTGTCACCTCGTTCTGCATTTAAAAAGACCCGGCATGCAGTCTCAGTTTGGAAACGCATTGCCGGAATATGAAGCCATGTCTCCTTTTACAAAACAGGTTCGGGATCTGTTGAAAGACAAGCTGGGAGAGACCATAACAGTAGAATATATTGCTGAATCTCTGAACATGAGTGCCCGCAACTTTTCGAGGGTATTTGTAAAAGAATCGGGAATAACTCCTGGCAGATTCATTGAAAAGATGAGGTTAGATCAGGCCAGAAATATGCTTGAATATACCAATATGAGTATAGAAATAATAGCTGATAAATGCGGCTTTGGCAGTGTGGTTTCGCTGCGTCGTTTATTCCTTAAAAATATTTCCCTTACCCCGGCGCAATACCGGAAAACATTTAAGCGCACAGAATAATCATTTTTTCTTTCTTTTTACTATAAAAACTGATAATCATCAATTGTCAGTAAGGAAGAATTATGTCTTTTATTTCCAAAATAATCAATTTAAAATAATAGAATTATGAATCACGAACAAAACAGTAAAACAATGAATGTAGCATTTTTAGTCTATGATCAGGTGGAAGTACTTGATTTAAACGGTCCTTTGGATGTTTTTGTTAAAGCAAATGTCATACAGCCCGACAGCTATTATTGCTTTACGGTCGGAAAAACAAAAAAAGCCGTATACACGGAAGCAAATACGATGACTGTTATTCCCACTTATGACTTACAGTCTTGTCCAAAGCCGGATATGATTGTTGTTCCCGGAGCAAATCCAGACCATATCATGAAATATATTCAGGATAAGGATTTTCAGGGAACTGTTCTGAAATGGATTAAAAATCATTACGATACCGGAACTGTTGTATTTACAGTATGTACAGGAAGCATGCTGTTATCCGGAACGGGTATACTTGCTGGTCACGATATCACAACTCATAGTATGCTGCTGGATGTTTTAGAACAATATAATCCGGAAGCCAATGTTCTTCGGAATGTACGTTATGTTGATCAGCAACAGTTAGTTACTACTGCTGGAATTACAGCCGGAATTGATGCTGCCCTCTATCTTATAGGAAAGCATCTGGGGCAGGAAACTGTTGATACAATCGTTAAAATTTTTGAATATCAGAATAATAATGCTGATGTTTCACATTAGAAATAAAACAGTTTGATTAAAAATTTCCGACAACTGTAAAAACCGTCGGAAATTTTTTTTTGAATAAATAATTAATGACGGAAGCTGAATAGTTTAATACAAAGAGGAATAAAGCCGATTGAAAGAGCAATATAAATAGCTACCCGCACATAATTAAGGCTTTTCCAAAGTGATATTCTGTTTATTATTTCTTCTGAAACAGAAGGAGAAGCCAGATTCTGAAACTGAATGATGTTTGGAGCAAAAAAGGTTAGTGTCCAGATTCTTACCGCTGCATGAATGATAAATAAAATCAAAAGCCAGTTTCTTACCGGATCAATTTTCCAACAAAAAATAATGGCAAGAATAAAGGCAATTTCGTGAAGGGAATGTAGGATGATCCAAAAAAATTTCAGACTTGCTCCTTTTCCATCCTGAAGCAGCTTCAATGTGTCGGGTGGGGAAGAAGCCCATTTAGGCACAAATATAAAGGTCTCGAAGATCTGCGCACCATTCATAAGGAAATAAAGCAATGTGGTAATGCAAAGCCATATTTCTGCGCGGGTAATAGAAGTGATGGTTAAACTTTCCATGATTTTATTTGGTATTTATGGGTTGTTTAAATGATCTGCTGTTTCTTTCATAAGAATAGTTGCCTCTCTGAAATACCGTTCAATAGATTCTATTTCTTTTTGAGAAAAAGAAGCAATGATACCTAGGGTTTTTTGCTGTAGTTCATCGAAAATTGGTCCTAATAATTTCATGATGTTCTCAACATTTGGAATGATAATTACTTTTCTTCGGTCTTCCCGGATAAACTGTCTCTTAAGAAGATCCTTTTTCTCCAGCCTGTCTATCAATCCTGTCACAGCACCGGTAGTAAGGCCTGTTAACTTTGAAATTTCACCTGCTGTTATAGATTCATACTTCAGAATAAGTCCCAGATACTTATGGTCTGCATTGGAAAGACCTGCTTTTCTGGCAATAGCTTCGTGCATAAAAATAGAAGCATCAGAATATGATCTGCTGGCTTCGCTGAAATGGTGGACAGTATTTTTATTCATAGTTTAATTAGTATCTAATTATCTTAGTTGCTAATATATTATTTGTTTCTGACTCAGCAAAATATTTTTTATGTTCAAAAAATGGCTTAATCTGGTAATTCCCATTATTCCTATGATTTTTATTGAAAAAAATAATTAATGTAATTAATTTATAAACAGGTGTTTGACTTTTTGACTGTAAATTTTATGGTAAAAATGCACGGAAAAGTTTGGAATTTAAGACTGTTTTTCTATCTTTGCGGTCCCTTAAATAAAGGGATTTACTTGAAAAAGTAATTGGCCGACTCGGTAGCTCAGCTGGTAGAGCAATACACTTTTAATGTATGGGTCCTGGGTTCGAATCCCAGCCGGGTCACAAAGGAGACAAACTGTAATAGTTGTCTCCTTTTTTTATATCAATAACCTTTTGTACTTCAAGCTGCTATTGTTCAAGTAAAGATAGTTTGATGATTTCAGGAGATTAATTGTTCCGTATCATATAAAAGTAATTTTTCCAGTTTTTTTGGTAAAATCTCAATATTTAATGACTTGTCTTGCATTAAATAATTCCCATATTTTCTATGTACGATATAAAAATTCAATTCTTTAGTTTCAACCTGAAAAAATTAATTGGTTAATTTTACGAATAGATGTAGTGTTGCTTTATTTGGATTTTGGACTAGAACCCATCCATATTTAACAAAGTCAGCGATTCTAAATTAATACTTTATAAACCTTAAATTTACTATGGAAGATAATAAACTAAATTTCAGGAAAAAAAAGGTTCAGGCTTTTACAAAAGTATTGTTATTTTATGTCTGCACTATAATAATACTGATTTCAGCATCAGAATTAACAAAAGAATTATCAAAACCCAGTGGTGATTTATTATCTGTTTTTATAGCAATGTTAACAACATTTCTTCTTACCGTTTTATTTGTAAGATGGGATCATATTAAACTTTCCGAAATTGGAGTGGCACCAGGCAAATTAATGTTAAGAAGGCTTTTTACCGGATTTATAATAGGTTTACTGTTGGCAATCCTCCAAGCTTTAATTGTTATGGCTTTTGGACATCTAAAATTGAGAATGACTTCTAACTTCAATTGGGGAACAATTGTTTTTTTTCTATTCTTTTATGTGCTTATAGCAGTTCGGGAGGAATTGGTTTTCCGATCTTACTTATTGAGAACATTAGACTATAAATTCAAAGCAGTATTCGCATTATCCGTAATGATTATACTTTTTATTTTTGAACACATCTTATCCGGAATGAGTTGGAAAATGCCAATCATTGGTTCCGGTTTAGGAGGCTTATTATTTGGAATTGCGGCATTAAAAACAAGAGGAATAGCTTTACCCATTGCCCTTCATACACCATGGAATTTTGGACAATGGGTAACAGGTTTTAAAAATCAATCCGGTATCTGGAACGCAGTTGTTGATAGAGGATATGAAATTCAGACAGAAAATATAGGATTAGCAGCTTTTGTATTAGTAATGCTTTTGACTATTTGCATTTTGTCTTCCAGAAGAATATCTCTTTAAAGGATCATAAATATTACACAGATTATGGTCAAAATATTCTTACAAAGTTTAAAGAAGTCAATATTCAATTAATAAAGTGTTCCGAGTAAATTTTAAAATCAATTAATTACTAAGATGTCAAAATTCACAAAAAATAACTTTTCCCAACAAACAATATTACCACTCAGGTTGAAGAACCAAAGAAAGATAATAGCATTGCGTTAAATACTGAAATAAATCCTCCAACAAAAGTTCGGGTTTTGTACTAATGGGTCACTAAATAAAAATGGATTGTTCATTTGAGCAATCCATTTTTTATTGGAATGATATTTCTTAATCATTTTATAATATTTGAAATTCAAATAACCTTATCGGCAATAGAGCATGAAATTTTTGTCTCTGATTTTGTAAAAGTTAGCGAAATTTGGTTCGTAAAATGTCTGTGAAGTATTGTAAATAAAGAAAAAGTTTCTATATTTGCAGTCCCTTAAACAAAGGGATTTACTTGAAAAAGTAAGTGGCCGACTCGGTAGCTCAGCTGGTAGAGCAATACACTTTTAATGTATGGGTCCTGGGTTCGAATCCCAGCCGGGTCACTATTCTCAAGATGTGAAAATAAAAGTTTTCAAAATCATCAAAAATTAAAAAAACCTGCAAATTATTAATTTGCAGGTTTTTTTATAGCCTTAGCTATAATTTTCAAAAGTACTCTAAAAGTTTGTAACACATTAGTTGTAAATTCAGCGTAAACAGACCAATAGTGGGTACTATGGTCAGGTTTTCAAAAATCTACGCTTTGATTTCAAACTCTCTTTTCTTTTTATCTTTAGAAATCGTTTTTGACTTTACTCTTTCTATTGCGATTAAAATTCAGGAATATTCTTTATTCTTCAGTTTTCGGCTTAAAGTTTCTCCCAGCTCCTTGTCGGAGAAATGTTATTTTTCCTTGTACTTTTTTTGCTTGTTCAAGAACTTCCAATGCTTTTGTTCGCTCGTTAATTTTGCCAGCGTGTGTTATATTGTCCTGACGTTCATTTTTTTTCATTCCTCAATATAATGAATTTATTTGAAAAAAACAAGTTATTGATTTTAAACTTAATAAAAAATTAATAAAAGATGCATCTGAGAAGATTTGCAAAACCAAAGTTTCTTCCATTGTTGATGGATTCCGATCACTTTCTCAACTTTCTTTTGACACAAGAATCTGTGAGAGCATTTGCTTGTATTATCTCGTTTCAGTATAGCTGTATATTTGTATAAAATTGCATAGGATATGAAATTCATTCACCAAATTGACCCGTTGAAGTTTATTTTTTTTGAACTTTCTCATTTTCCTACTCCTTATCTGGAAAGTTCTCAGCGGGCCGACTTTTTTGAAATCATCTGGATGAAAGAATATAGAAATGCAGGCGATTCCCAGACTGAGAAAGGTGATTACATTTACCTTGTTCCTCCATACCGTCTTACAAAACTGGATATGGAAAATAAAAAAGGAGATAAGGCTCCGTTGCTTTGGTAAATCCAGCGAGCGCTCATCTATAAAAATTTTTGATTTTTTTTTTGAAATTTATTTTAGAAACTGTGTAAACCTCTTTCTATAGGATGTTTGAGTGTAATGTAATTCATAAACAATTACTTATGGACGCAATAATAGAGTCTTTGGTCTAAGTAAATTAGGAATGCTTTATTCTTTATAAAATTAAAGTGATTTTTTTGAATAAAAACGCTGCTGAAAATTTGGAGTTTTAGAAAAAGTTTCTATCTTTGCAGTCCCTTAAACAAAGGGATTTACTTGAAAAAGTAAGCGGCCGACTCGGTAGCTCAGCTGGTAGAGCAATACACTTTTAATGTATGGGTCCTGGGTTCGAATCCCAGCCGGGTCACAAGGCTTAAACCAATCTCAATAGAGGGTTTAAGCCTTTTTATTTGTTAATCAGTAACAAAAACAATTCTATTGCGAAACCTTCTTTCTGTTAATGAATACTTCTTTTCGTATAATGATTTGGATATAGAGCGGTGATATATAATCAACAACAAAGCTAAGGTCAAGAATACTTAGCTTTCTTAATCTTCTAATAAAAAATTCGGGTTTTGTACCAAGTGCAGTCACTAAAAACCTGTTCAGATTTTAATCAATTAAAAAAGGCACATGAAAATGTGCCTTTCTATCTAAGATGAGTTTTTATTTTTGAAAATAAGCAGTTCAAAGACATTAAAACAAATCTGTTTTTATCTGATCATCTACTATGACCCAATGTTATTTTCCGCAGGTAATGCTGTGATAAGCTCTTGGGTTGTGAGTAGTGCGTGAGCGTAAGTAGGACCGTTCAGAACATGTGCTGCATGCATCATTTCGGAAGTGTAGGCTGCTGTTGCATCTTTTACCAGAGTTACATGGTATCCTAACTCCATGGCAAAACGGGCCGTGCTTTCAACACAGGTGTTCGCGAGTAATCCTATAGCGATGACATGGGTGATGTCCCGTTGTTTGAGCAGCATATCCAGGTCTGTATTGGCAAAGCCACTTTGAGCCCAGTGTTCTTTAGCAATAATGTCTCCTTCCTGAGGAATAAAATCAGGATGCCATTCACCTCCCCAGCTGCCTTTTGCAAATGAATGACGGTCCATAATGCCTATCTGGGTAGGGTTGGGAAATTTCCAGTATTGGTAATCCGTAGGTTCCCATCGTTTGTGGGGTACAATAAAGATTTGTATACCAGCTTCCCTTACAGCTTTTACGATGCTTCGCAGATTATTTAATAAATTGTTGTTTTCGGCAACTTCTTTCACTCTTGGCCACACTTTACCGCCTTCAGACAGAAAATCATTGTAAGGATCAATAAACAACAGAGCTGTTTTGTTGCGTTCATAGATTGGTGTTTCCATTTTCTTTTTTTATTTAATATAAGATTAATTTTGTTTCAAAGCATGTCGCTCTATGCTTTTTGCAAACAGAGGGGTTTCGCTTTGATTGTGGTATATAGAGACCGGTTGCCGCTGGGTTTTAAAAAGTTCAAATGGGATGCCCTGTTTTTCCAGTCCTTTCATGAATTCTTCAGTGGGTCTTGATATCACTCTGTTGGTAAATTCACAGGTATTATCATCAATCCTTTTTACACTCATTTCCCAGTGTACTAAAATAGTAACACGGCCGGTAGGAGTAAAAACATCCGAAACAGATTCCAGGATAAGATGTGCGGGCTCTGAAACAGTTTCTAGATAATGCTGCACCATTGGATTTCCTCCAAGTATTTCTACATTGATAGACATTCTTTTACCATCAGGTGAGGTTGTAACACCTGCTGAAATGTGAGCAGGAGAGCATGCCTGATATTCGTGCTCCGGAAGAGTAAAGCACCATTCCGGAATGTTGATTTTTTCAATCGGTGCGTTGATCACAGCAGAAAAGCTTGAATCAACAATAATTGGTTTATTTTCCATGACAATTATATTTTAATTCATTTTAGTAAGTCTTACTTCTTCTTATTTTCCTTTATTTCTGGGGTCATCTGAAGGATTCATATAGCTTATTCCCAACGGCCCATAGGCACTAACCTGTGTTTCATAACTGCCTGATTTTGCCCAATGAAAATGCGGTGTATTTCCAGGAAGAACCACAACACTTCCCGGTGGATAAGCCTTTAATTGAGCTGCATCAAACTTTTCGCCTATACCAATATAAAATACACCGCTTATGACTGTATATATTCTATTTTCAGGATGCTTATGCGGAAGTAGTATCACATCGGCAGGTACTTTTACCCGAACGACATAAGGTTCTGCTTTTTTCGGATCTCCTATCAGTACAGCAAGGCGGGCTTCCGGTGGAAATGCAGGAAACGCCGACCATTTGATGTTTTCTGCATAGATATCACCCAATTCATTATTGGATAAACTTTGAGCATTAGCGCGGTTTGTACTTAGAAATGCAATGGTGCAAAACAGAGCTATGAAGTAATTTGTTTTTTTCATTTTTTTAGAAATTAATTATTGTAGTAAAAACCGATCGGAAGGTGGACTTTGGTTATCTCATTATTTTTACCCAATGGATGTATTCGGATAAATTGTGATACCCTAAAATTCTAGAACAAAATTCGGCAGAGCCTGGCAAAGGATTGCGTGACCTACATCACATAAATAGGACACTCAACTATTCTAAGGGATAAAAATGGGTTGGGATCAAACAAAAACGCCATGTAAAAATGATAACTTTTACATGGCGCTTTTTTATTGTTAAAACTGAAATATTCTTATCTGGGAATATATCTCATACTAATTTCTTCAGAAGAAGTATTGGGGATTTCCTGAAATCCTATTTTCCGGTACAGATTGTAGGCTTTGTCATTTCCGGGAGTAACTTCCAGAATGATCTCAATCCTATTAAATTTTTGACAGGCTTCAGAAATAACAGCCTCTATCAATCCCTGCCCGATATTTTTCCCTTGAAATTCTTTTTTTACATACATCTGGTAAATGCTTCCGGTGCCGTTTTCATTTTTAACAAAAGTACAGATACCCACAAGCTCCTGCTGTTCAAAAGCTCCAAATACAAATCTTTCCGGTGTTTGTTCTTCAATATCAGTTTCGATCCGGAATTTTTCAATACTCAAGGCTTCCTGATAGGTTGCTCCAAAAGATTCCGGGAATTTTTCCAGACTTTCCAGGCGGATGGCCCGATAAATTTTACTTTCTGTTGGGAGAAGTTTTCGATAGTTAATACTTGTCATAATTATTTGGTTATTCGTTTTCATTAATGCCCGGATGCAAATATGTAGATTATTTTAAACTTCTTCTTAATATGATAGTTTGAACTTCAATGATTCTATTAAAATTATCAAACCTGCCAATGTAGTTGTAACAAATTTCATTTCAGATAGTCTTATTATAAAGAAAAACAGCTTTTTTTGATCGGAATAGTGTATAAAGCCGTTCACAAAACTTAAAAAAATGTCTGTTTAAGGGGGGAATTTTAGTACTTTATTTAAATGTTACATTTTTGCAAAATTAATTGCTTATTTCATAATAAGCATGATAAATTATGTATATTTATAACACTTATTGGGGAATAATAATAGAATAACAGTAGAAATTTATCAACATGTTTCAGTGGAATATGTATAGGTAGATATAGGGAAAAGTGGTACTGATGGAAAGAATTAATTTGATCATTCTTAGGAATAAAAAAATATACTCAAAGGATATAAAGAAAATAATAGCCTCTACAATCTGCATGGGATTATTTTTATGTATACTTTCGTGCAGCCATGATTCTCAGGATAAAGAAAGAGAAAATTTTGACACTTCTTTATTAAACCAAACTACAGATCTTCAATTGTCAGGAGAATATGAAGCTCTTATCCGGCTGAATATAAAGTACCTGAAAAAGGCCGCTAAAATGAAATATAAAGCTGGAAAAGGTCTCTGCTATCTGAATATGGCTGGAGTGAATGTATCAGCAGGGAATTATGAAAAAGCCCGATTTTTTTTCAATAAGGCAGAAAAAGATCTGGAAAACTCTGAGAATAGTTATCATAAAGCAGCATTCTATAATGATTACAGCCTGTATTATTCTCACCTTAAAATAAATGACAAGGCTATTGAATGCAATAATAAAGCATTTTATTATTTAAAACAGGCCGCAAAAACCAGTCTTGCTCAAAAACTTCTTCCGAGGCTATACGTAAACAAAGGAATTTACTATGCCTGGAAAGGGTGGTTTGGAACTTCTTTAAAATGTTTCACTAAAGCGAATGTACTTGAAAATTCTGCCTATAGTAATTGTATGGTCGCCCAATACTATTTATTTGTCCATAAACCTGATTCTGCAGGAATATACATTGAGCGTGCAGATGAAAAGATGTTGAGCCAAAAAACAACTGATGTAGAATCTCTCTGGGTTTATTATACGATGGGCTATTACTATAATGAAATAGATAACAGTGAGCAGGCTGAAAAAGCACTTAAGAAAGCCCTGGACATCAATATAAAAACAAGACGTACGTATTCTTCACATATAAAAGAGGTTTACAGGGCACTGGCAGAGCTGTACAAGAAAAAGAATGACGGCGGGAAGGCTTATTTCTATCTGAAAAAGTATATGGAAGAGGAGGGTAGGTTTGATGCCGCACGATTTACTACAATGAATAAAGCAACCGAAGATTTTATTTCTGAAGTAAAACAGGAGTCGGACTGGCATAAGAATGACCTTCCTTTATTTATTGCCCTGTCTATTGCTGTTTTTACCTTTTCAGGAGTATATGTCCGAAAGATGATCAATAAGCTGAAGTTGAAGAAAAACTCTTTAAAAGAGGAAACAGATGAGCTGAAAAATCATGTGGAGACAAAGCAGTTGGAAGAAGTGATAGAACTTGCCAAACGGAATGATTCCTCGTTTTTACTGAAATTCAAAGAACTGTATCCGGGTTTTATAGCATTGCTTCTGAAAATAAATCCTGATCTGGAAAATTCCGAGCTGACTTTCTGTGCGATGCTGAAATTGCGCTTTTCATCCAAAGAAATTGCAGACTATACCTTTGTACAGCACAGGTCTGTACAACAGAAAAAATACAGGATCAGAAAAAGACTGAATATTCCCGGAGAAACAGATATTTATGACTTTTTTGAAAACTTAACAGAATAAAGAATTTCATCACAATAAAAGATGCCGGATTCTGTTTTATAAAAGATTTTTATTGTTGATCTCACCAGAAGTTACCATTAGAAAGTCAAAAAAATAAAATACAATTCATTCTAAGAGATTATTTTTTAATCATAATTTATACAGAAATTTAGCTTAAATAGAGAAACATATGACACGTATTTTTCTTGCTTTTTTACTTATTATTTTGGTTTCGTGCCATTCTCATTCAAAGAAAGAGGCTGAAAGGAAATTTGATGTTTCTCTGCTGAAGCAAAATGAGAAATTCAGAGTAGCCGGAGAGTATGACTCTCTGATCAATCTTAATAAAAGATATTACAAACAGGCCGATAAAATAAATTATGCAGATGGAAAAGCCCTGTGCTATATCAATTTGGCAGAGCTTAATATTTCATTAGAAAACTTTCAAAAGTCTCAGATTCTTTTTGATAATGCAAAAGAGATCCTGGATCATTCGGAAGATAACCTACATAAAGCCAGATTTTACAATGTTTATGGCCGTTTTAATATAGAACTCCGAAGGGTTGACAAAGCTTTTCAATATAATAATGAAGCAATGAACCTGATACAGAAAAGCGGTCAATCTGAACTTAAAAATGATCTTCTTTTCAGTATTTATTTCAGACAGGCCATTTATTTTATCCAAAAAAAGAATTACGAAAAGGCACTTGAATATTTTCACAAGGCGAAAAAACTGGATCACACAGGTCTTACAGATTGTGCCATAGGTGATTATGTTTATATGCACAAAAATAAAGATTCTGCATATAAATACGTCACGACTGCTTACGATAAAGCGAATATAAGAGGGAAGGAAGACGGAATTTCCCTGTATGCCAACACGATCATGGGAGAATATTTTCTTACCAACAAACAATATGATAAGGCAGAAGAAACCCTTAAGAAGGCTCTGAAAATCAATGAAAAGACTAAACGTATCTATGCCTACTATGGGAAGTATATCTATAACGATCTCAGAGTGTTATATGAACGTACGGGAGATAAGGAAAAAGCATACCTTTATCTGAAAGCCTATACAGATGCTTACTATAAAACCAATACATCTTTACTGGCCACAATCAATCAGGATATGGAATCTTTTATTACGGGAGCCCAGCAGGATGCTGACCATCATAAAAGTAAAATATATTGGATTATCTTTCTGTCTTTAGTAGGTCTTTCTTTATTAGGATTATATGCATGGAGAATTATCAGAGCACTTGGAAAAAGAAAAGAGGTACTTACAATAGAAGCTGAAAATCTGAAAATCAGAATGAATGACAACAAGCAGGAAGAGATTATAGAACTTGGTAAGAAGAATGATCCTGAATTTCTGAATCGTTTTAAAGAAGTTTATCCTGAATTTATAGATCAGCTTTTAACGATTAATCCCGGTCTTGAAAGCTCTGAATTGATTTTTTGTGCGATGCTGAAACTGCATTTTACATCCAAAGAAATTGCAAGTTATACTTTGGTTCAGCACAGAAGTGTTCAGCAGAAAAAATACCGAATAAGAAAGAAGCTGAATATTCCCGGAGAAACAGATATTTATCATTTCTTTGATACCTTGAAATAATGGATCGGTCTCAAATGCTGGGGAATATTTAGTTATGAAAGATAGCACAGCTATTAAGGTATGCTTCAACAGAATCAATTGACTATCGATTCACTTCTTTGCTCACTTAAATAAATAGAGCTGAAAATAAATCTTTGCATTATAAAATCGAGAATTATGCATTTTTCCAACTTTTAAGACTGTTAGGAATGTAATTCTGACGTTAATTTTTAAGAAGTTAAGGAGACAAAGGCGGAATCAATTTCATTGATTTTTCTAAGCGATCAAACAATCATATTGTTTGATCAAGGTTATCTCAGTTTTTTTACTTAGCCCTCAACTTTTGCGCTTGATCCGAAATAATTCCAAAAAAAAACTGTCTGATTTATCATCTCAGACAGTACTCGAAAATATTCTCTTTTCACCACTTGGATTTTTTTTGTGGTCTCGGGGTCAAATATGAAAATTTTTAACGAAAACAGGAAAAAAAGCTCTACTACACGGGTACTACATCGTGTATTTGTATTTTTAAAATACTGATATACAGTTAGTTGTTTTTATTGAATGTTTTCAAGGTTTATTTATGAAATAAGAACCTGCAATACTAAATTGCTTGATTTTTTTAGCCTATATTTTTTATAATTCCTCTTTTAAGATGTTACTTAAGTAGCATATAAGTATTACTTTCTCTCTGATTTTCAGTTTGTTTTTTCGGTTATATTTTGATCAGAATATTCAATGTATTTTATCATTTAAAGTTCTGCTAATTAATGAATACAAAAGAAGAAAAATATAAATTATTGATATTTAGCTATTTACGGCAAATGTGTATCTGTGTAGTATCAACTTTTTTTGTTTTTTATTTAAAATATATAAGTTTTGTACAGAGTTTTATTGTGAATGTTGTATGATATGTTTCGTTTTGTTGAATTTATGATAATGATGTATTTGTCATTAAGATGATTAAAGAAGAGAAGCTGAAACAGTCTTTGGATAATATTTTCAATAAGCTCCCCAAAATAACTTTTAAATAAATCTATGAAAAAAAGAATTTTATTCGTTTGCGCGTTAGCATCTTGTTTTACGGTTTTCAATGCTCAGAGATGGGAATCTGTCTCTCAAAAAACCTCGCAGATAAGAAGAGGAGTAGAAGTACAGTATTCTTACAGAGTAGATCTGAAATCTCTTAGAGAGATGCTGAAAAATGCTGAAGAAACAGGGAAAAATGCACGCCCTGTTATTATTTCTTTACCAACAGTAGAAGGAAAGATTGAAAAATTTGCTGTCTATAGCAATCCTGTAATGGATAAATCAATTGTAGACAGATATCAGTTGGGATCCTATGTGGGAATTGGTGTAGATGATTCTTCTAAATATTTAAGATTCAGTACATCACCGAATGATATGCAGTCTATGATCATTAAAGACGGTGTATTCCAGTTTATTGAGCCTATAAGCGCAGATAAACAGACTTATGGTGTCTTTTATAAAACAAAGAATGAAGGAGAACATGGCTTTAAATGTGACACAGGAGAACATGATTTTAAGGATATTAATAAGTTGGTAGCAAACGGTAAAAAAATGCTTTCCGGAGTGGGAATTGCCAGCAGACCCACAAATACAAAATACAGAGATTTTAGAATGGCATTGTCCGTTACAGGAGAATACAGCCAATATCAATTAACAGCTGCAGGAACTCCAGCCAATGCTACCAACGATGTGAAGAAAGGAGTGGTGCTGGCAGCTATGAATAATACAATGACCCGCATAAATGGTGTTTTTGAACGCGATTTTGGCGCTCATCTTACTGTTCAGAATCTTCCGGATATCATCTATCTTGATCCGGCTACAGATCCTTACACAGGTAATTTAAATCTTCAGCTGCAGCAGACACTTACTTCTGTGGTAGGAAATGCCAACTATGATATTGGGCATGTTCTTAATCAAAATGCCGAAAGGAGTGGAAATGCAGGTGGAATTGGGATTGTCTGTATAGATCCGGCAACTAACACTGAAATAAAAAAAGGTTCTGCTTATACACAAGGGCCTATTCCTGTAGGCGACGTTTTCGACTTTACAGCAGCTCATGAAATGGGGCATCAGCTGGGAGCTAATCACACGTTTTCAAATACTTCCGTCACAGATGCCAATCAAGGAGCCAACGTAGAACCAGGAGGAGGAACAACCATTATGGGATATGCAGGGATTACCTATGATAATGTGCAGGCTAATGCAGATGGGTATTTTCATTACAAGTCAATTGATCAGGTACTGACTAATTTAGAGAATAAACTTAACTGTGGAACATCTCAAAATATTACTAATAATACAGCTCCGGCAATTAATCCATTGTCAGCTTATAATATTCCTAAAGGAACGGCTTATTATCTTGAAGCTTCTGCTGCAGATGCTGAAAATGATGCTGTAAACTATACATGGGAGCAAAATGATTCCACTGATGAATTTTCTACAATTTCAGGAGATAGCGGATGGGGGTATAATCCTAAAGGAGCCTTAACAAGATCAATTCCTGGTACACCAAATGGAACAAGATATTTTCCTAAGCTGCAGACTGTGATGAACGGATCTCTTACAGATAAGCAGGGATGGGAAACAGTATCATATATTCCCCGAACGTTAAATTATGCAGTAACAGCAAGAGACCAAAATGCACAACGCCCAATGGTTTCAAGTTCAACAACTACAGTGACGGTAGGAAATGACGGGCCATTCAAATTCAATGGGCTTACTGCATCTTCAATATTGTACAACAATGCAATGAACACGATTTACTGGGATACAGCAAATACAAATAATGCTCCTTATAATACAGCCAGTGTAAAAATAGATTATACTACAGATAACGGAGTATCATGGACAAATCTTGTAGCGGCAACCCCTAATACAGGAAGTTATAGCGCTCAAATGCCGGGTAATCTAACTGGAGCTGTAAAGTTAAGAGTATCAGCTGTAGGTAATATATTTTATGCCGTATCTCCTGCAATTACTATTGGTAGTGCCCCTACATCTAATACATCAGCTCCTACAGGTGTTTCTGCTATAAATACTGAGATTTTCAAAACAACGGCAAGGGTATCTTGGAACAGTGTTCCAGGGGCTACCTATTCTGTTAATTACAGAAAAACAGGAACGGTAAACTGGTCTAATGCTGTAAGCCAGGCCAATTCTGTAGTGCTGAACAATTTAGAAGACGAAACAAATTATGAAGTACAGGTGGCGGCTGTAGTCAATTCAGTTCCTGGAACCTTCTCTAATAATTATACATTTAAAACAAAAGGATTAAAGACAGGAGTTGATTACTGCTTTTTAAATTCCGGTTCGCCTTATTTAGGGGCCATCTTAAAAATTACAGTTGCAAATATTGATTACAGTGATCTTACAGCAAGATCTTATAAAGATTTAAGCGAAGATCCTTCCAAGATTGTTAATTTGATGCAAGGCAGTACATATACGCTTACACCAAGAGTCGGAAACCTGCTGCAAAACGGAATGCCGGTTAATGTATCCGCCTGGATTGATTATAACAGAAACGGAGTGTTTGAAGCCACAGAAAGAGTAGGACAGACTTCAGCAACAATAAATACAGGGAATGTGGGATTGAACAGCTTTAACTTTATAGTTCCGGCAAACACTTATTCTGGAGATAAAACATTAATGATGAGAGTAGTGGCTAAATTCGCGACCAGTGCATTAAATAGCGCATGTGGTGAACTGGCAAGCCAGGCGGGAGGTATTATGGATCTTCCTGTGAAAATTACTGCTGGGGCGCTTGCTGTGAGAGAATCAGCAGATACAAAATCTTCGGAAGTAACTATTTACCCTAATCCTGCAGATACATTTGTAGAAGTGAAAAACCTTAAAGGTAAAGCGGATTACAAAATCTACAGTGCGGACGGAAGATTAGTTCAGGAAGGTAGAATCGAAGGAAAGATCAACGTTGCCTCTTTGGTAAAAGGAATGTATGTGATCACTATAAAAGATGATAAGAATACTTATAATACTAAGTTAATCAAGAAATAACACACATGAATCTCCGCATCAGGATCTAAAAAAGCGGAGAGAAAAAAGATTTATTTAATTAAAAAAGGCTGTCTCTGGTTGAGGCAGCCTTTTGTTTATGATGAAGTCAGATGACCATTAAAAAAATCCAGCATGGTTGCCAATGACTTTTCAGAATGCATCCGTTCTCCATTTTCCAGGGATTCCTGTGTGGCAATGGCTGCTCTTTCACGCATATGATGTTCATAGCTGGAAATCGCTTCCTGTAATGTGCTGTAACTGTTATTCGTCAAATATTCACTCAGTTCAAGGGCGTCCAGCATGGCCATATTAGCACCTTCTCCTGCAAATGGTGGCATTACATGAGCAGCGTCTCCGATGAGTGTTAGATTGGATTGAGTTTCCCAGGTCTGATCTGAAGGCATAGAGTAGATCAGTCGTGGAATAAACGGAGTTATGGCATTTGCAAACAATTCATCCCAGATAGGGCTCCATTCAGCATATTCTGTTTTGAACCATTGTAGCATCTGTGCATGATCAGAAAAATCAAGACCACTGTTCTCAGGCCAGTTTTCATCAGCTTTAAAGCTTGCATAAAATCCAAGGTCTCCGTTACCTTTCTGGCCAAGCAGAATATTTTTGGTATTTCCAAAGGCCATTATTTTTCCTCCTTTAATCATAGCATCAATCTGAGGTGCACCTTCTTTTGAAACGTTTCCTTCAAGCATGATAATTCCGGAATAAATAGGTTTAATACCAGTAAGATAAGGCCGTATTTTAGAATTGGCTCCATCACCTGCAATAACAAGATCTGCATATTCTGAAGTTCCGTTTTTAAAATGCAAAAGCCATCCTTCATTCTGAGGTACCATCGTAAGAAAATGGCTGTCCCAGACTACAGTTTCAGGATGTAATGATTCTAAAAGCATATTCCTTAGAGGTCCGCGGTCTATTTCAGGACGGAAATGTTCTTCCCCAAAATCTTCTTCAGGTTTCGTCTCATGATCATCGAAAAATATTTCTGCCTGCTCATTGACGATCAGTGTTCTGTCTGCTCCGGGGCGGAAAGCTTTTTTAAATTCCTCCAGCAGTTCTGCTTTACGTATGGCTGCCAACCCCGAATCTTCATGCATATCAAGAGGAGAGCCCTGTACCCGTGCATTCTTATTGAAATCTCTTTCATACACTTTTACATCTGCACCTTTCAATTGTAAAAGTCTTGCCAGCGTAAGTCCTGCGGGACCACCACCAACGATTGCTATTGATTTGTTTTCTATCAGCATTTTTAGTTTAAATTTTACAATGCAAATTTATTTTCCTTTCAACACTGATAATAGTACAAATCGGTCGTTTTTATTTTTGGATAATTCTTTGGGAGCAACTCCTGAAAATTTTTTCACTTCTTTGATGAAATGGTTTTGATCTGTGTAATTAAGTTCGGGAAAGAGCTTTCCCTGTGCAATATGTTCCAATGAAGCCCTGAAACGCAAAATCGTAGAGTAGGCTTTTAATGATAAGCCTAGCTGTTTGGTAAAATACCGGTTGATCTGCCTGCTGCTCCAGCCTGTTTTTTCAGAAAGTTCCTGCACACTCATTTCTCCTTTTGACGCATATACCAGCTCGAAAAGCCTGCGTTTTCTTTCATCCGCCTTTTGGGGAAGCAGATCTTTAATTTTTTTAGTTGCTTTTAGACAACAAAGATCAAAGTTTTGTAAATCATCGGCTTTAAAATCCCAGAAATCAGGAGAAAGTTCTTTTCCTATATTTAATAAATCGGCGATAGATGTGTTTAAAATATATTCAACAGCGATGGGTTTGAAACTGACAACAAAAGCAGTCATATGAGGTGCGATATATCTTTGCTCCGGATAAGTTTCCAGCCCTAGAAGGGTCACATGAAAAGGTTCTGATGCTGATTGTGAGAAGAACAAATCAACTCTTCCGTCAGGAATAATCACAACTTCTTTAGCTTCACCTGAAAGGTTTTGAAAAGTTCCCAGATTTTCAACAAAATCAGCGATCTCTTTATCAGGTTCTATGAAGTTATAATAGAAATTGTTGTCCATAATTATGCTTGTAGGAAGATGCTTTTAAAGAAGAAAATTACAAAATTTGGAATAGACTGACAAGATATTCCTTATTATACAAGATTAAGACTAACGCTAAGATTTTAAATACTATTTTTGTTTTGAGATATTTAAAAAAAATAAATGTATCATAGTTCTTATTCTTATGAATAAATCATCACTTAACACCTACTTTCATTCCCTGTTCAGCATCAAAGCGGAAGTGGTTGAAAAGATCACAGAAAAATTTATCCGTTTTGAATTAAAAGGAAATACCGTTTTGTTGGATAAGGATGCGATAAGTACCAAAACATACTTTCTGGAAAAAGGCTATGTCCGCTCGTATATACTGAATGAAGATAATGAGGAGATTACAACCAATATTTATAAAGCTCCGTGTTTTGTGAATGATTTTCTGTCTTTTTTCAGGCAGCAGCCAACCAAAGAAATATACCAGACGGTGACTGACTGTGTTTTTTGGGAAACAGGATTGGAAAATGTACAGGATAATTTCCATAATATTCCTGAATTCAGAGAATTCAGCCGTCTTCTTTTTGTTCTTAATTATTACAATATTCATGACAGGCTGATAGAAATGGCAAGCCAGAAAGCTTCCACAAGATATTTTAACCTGATGAAGAAAGATCCTGATATTTTTCAGCATGTTCCTTTGAAGATAATCGCTTCTTATCTGGGAATCAAAGACAGTTCTCTGAGCCGGATCAGAAGGGATATTCATAAACTTTAATTTCTTTGCATTTGTCAAGTGATATTTCAGAGATCATCTCTGATATTTGCTAAAAATAATTTCATGAACAAAAAACATATTGTCGTTGTAGGATTAGGTGGAGTAGGCGGTTACTTTGGTTTTAAAATAAACCAGACCAATGAAACTTCCGGAAAATATACTGTTTCTTTTGTTGCCCGGGGAGAAACTTATGAGAAAGTAAAAGAAAACGGACTGACTCTGCTATCTCCCGAACATTCCAATACTCAAACACATCCTAATGCTGTTGAAGAGAACATCGGTGATATTCAAAATCCTGATCTGGTACTGATTTGTGTAAAAGAATATGATCTTGAAAATGTTTGTAAGCAGCTGCTTCCGGTTATTAATAAAAATACTATACTGCTTCCAATGATGAACGGAGCAGATATCTATGACAGAATACGTAAAATAATTCCTGATCATACCGTTCTTCCAACCTGCATCTATGTAGCTTCCCATATTAAAGAAAGAGGGATTGTGGAGCATAAAGGAAAAGCTGGAAAAATGATTGTGGGAAGAGATCCTGAGCATTTTTCTACGCCTGTAGAATGGATTATGGATCTTTTGAGTGAAAGTAAAATTGATTTTGATTTTAAAGAAAATTCATTAACGGATATTTGGACGAAATTCATTTTTATCGCCAGTTTTGGATTGGTCACAGCTAAACATAATTCATCTATTGGGACGGTATGTACAGATGAACAGCAAAAGTATGAAGCGGCCGAAATTATGAAAGAAATAAAGCAGATTGCTGATAAAAAAGAAATCTACCTTCAGGAAGATATCATTGATAAAACCTTTGAAAAAGCGTCTACATTTCCTTTTGAAACCCCGACTTCTTTACAGCTTGATATTCATTCAGGAAAAAAAGATAATGAGCTGGAATTATTCGCTGGAGCTGTTTTAAAATATGGAGCCGAACTTGGTCTTGAGACTCCTTTTACTCAAAAAATTTATAGGGAGATTAAAGAAAAATAGGCTTGGACTAAAGCCGGATGAAAAAATAATAAAAAGGCGGGTTGAAACCCGCCTCTATTGAAATTAAATATAAAAGATAGAAATTTTTATTCATTCTATAGTTGATCATCTCTCGTACAATTTTTTAAGCATTGTGCATAAATTTCTGCCGATCCAATAATACCTCATCCGTTTCGCGATGATCAGGATCATCTACACAACAGTCTACCGGGCATACAGCCTTGCACTGAGGCTCCTCATGAAAACCTTTGCATTCTGTGCATTTTCCGGATACGATATAATAAACATCATCTGAAACCGCCCGATTGTATGTGTCAGCATCAGCTTCCGTACCGTCAGGGAACGTTATATGACCTTCAAGTTTTGTTTTATCTTTCCAGCGCCAGTCGATGGCTCCTTCGTAAATGGCTGAGTTGGGACATTCAGGTTCGCAGGCCCCACAGTTGATACAGGCATCCGTTATTTTTATAGCCATATTATATATGTTTAGAGGGTTTTAAAAAGGGATTTCTTCAACGTTGAACGGTTCGGAAATCCCTGCTAAACTTAATTACAGCAGTTCAACACTGTTCTTTTGAAAATAAGCAGCATAAAGTGTGCTAATTTTTATTTTTTAATCATTAATCTGCAGCAATTTCTATGAGAAGTCCTCGCATCTGCTTTATAAAAGGTATCGGGAGACTAATCTTTTGACTTTGTGAATGTTGAAGGATTAAGGCTTTCTATTTTTTTAGACGTTGCAATGCTGATAAGTTTATCGAACTTACCGGAATAAAGTTCCGAAATTTCAGTTGAATGCTCAGTATCAAATAATGATGATCTCACAATAGGAACACTGAATGGCAATGGCCACGCTCTTAATGACTTGGCGATAGAATCCATGGTGTTGATTCCCTGCATAGCCTGAAGACCATCTGCCCAGCATACCAGCCCGACAGTTTTATCCGTAAGATAAGGCTCGTACCTGTTGGCGGTCACTTCAAGCCAGTCCAGGCAGTTTTTCATCACTCCCGGAATACTTCCATGATAAAGCGGAGCAAGCCAGATATGCAGATCAGCATCAGTGAACATCTGGGTCATGCGTTCTACTGCCAAAGGAGTTTTGGTAAGCGTGACATCGAATAACGGAATGCCGGAATCTGCGAGGGTGAAAATATCAGTCTGAATTCCCAGCATTTTCAGACGTTCTGAAAAATAATTGGAAATCAGACCCGAAGTAGATGGTGTTCTTCTTTCCAGAGATCCGTTGAATATGATTGCTTTCATTTTTTTATTGTTTAAAAATTACTTTGGGTAATCCGATCTCGCCATACATCAGTGTTTTAACCAATGGTTTCAGAAGCCCTGCAGCTAATAAATAGAGGGAAGGATCATGATAGGTACTCGCCCGGACAACTACTTTTTGATTTCGATACTGTTTCAGGTCTGCATAGATGAGACGGCGTTTCCACAGATCGAGCAGAACCGTTTCGGCATTGTTTAAATCTACATAAGAAGCATAAGGAGATAGTTTTTTCATGATCAGCATATAGGCCCAGGGCGGGATAATGGCATCCGTGGAACAGATGATTCCTACTGCTTTTTCGTTATAGACAGAAAAATCCACCGCAGCAATTGATTCTTTAAACTCTTTCTCCTTGACAATCACTCCCATGAAGAGATGATCTTTGATATCCAGTTCTACAATTTCCGTTTTTGGTTTGTAATCTGAAAGATCAAGGGCGATAATACCTGAAGCTTTTGCTTTATTGATAAAATTTTCCTCAGTCATAGTTTGTTTGTAATAAGTGTTAATTATCTTACTTTTGACAAAGCCTCTTCATATTTTCTCTCTACAGAAGACCAATCCAGAACAGACCAGAAAGCATCCAGATAATCTGCCCTTTTATTCTGATAGTTCAGGTAATAAGCATGTTCCCACACATCTATTCCAAGAATTGGGAAGCCTCTGTTCATCGAAAGAACATCCATCATCGGATTATCCTGATTAGGGGTAGAGCTGATGGCCAGAGATCCGTTGAATTTTACAAAAAGCCATACCCATCCGGACCCGAATTGTGATAAACCTGTTTTTTTTATTTCTGCTTTAAGGTTCTCAAGGTTTCCAAAAGTTGCAGTAAGAGCATCATTAAGTGAACCTTCGGGAGTAAGTTTGGGCTGTGGAGAAAGAATTTCCCAGAATAAAGAATGATTGTAATGCCCGCCACCATTATTTCTTACAGCAGGGCTGTATTCACTTATCCTTTGTAATAAAGAATCAAGATCAGGGTTGGTTTCATTGGTTTGTGCCAGGGCTGCGTTCAGATTATCAACATAGGCCTGGTGATGGCGCTGATGGTGAATCGTCATTGTTTCTTTATCTATAAAAGGTTCCAAAGCATCATAAGCATAAGGTAACTGAGGTAATGTAAATGGATTCATCGTATTTATTTTTTTAATTATTGTCTCACAAAGGTAAAAATATATTTCAATAAAACAACTTAATGGTTGTTTTATGTATTTTACACTTTGAAAAGATAATGAGCTGTAAATGTTTGGTTTATCCAGTATTTTTGGAGGTTATAGAAAATGACTATATTTGTTGTTGAAAAATAAAACAACCTAAATATTGTCAAATGAAGAAGCCGGCTGCGGATCGCATTCTGATGTTTTTAAAGATGAGGGGTGAAGTTACCTCCCTTCTTATTGCTGAAGAATTGTCGATTACCAAAGAAGGGGCAAGAAAACATTTATTGAATCTTGCTCAGGAAGGATTGATCCGGTCTTCGGTGAAGAGCGAAGGAGTGGGACGTCCCTCTACTTACTATACGCTTACTGAGAAAGGATTGGCTCAGTTTCCTGATACCCATGCAGATGTAACGGTTCAGATTCTGAAATCAGTGAAAAATATTTTGGGTGAAAACGCTTTGGAGTTATTAATCAGTGACCGTGAGAAGAACACTCATGAACGGTATGAAAAAGTGCTTTCTAAGGCAAAATCTCTGGAACAGCGCCTTGAGTCTCTGGCAAAAGTACGTAGTGAAGAAGGATATATGGCAGAATGGAAAAAAGAAGGGAAAGACTATTTTCTGATTGAAAGCCATTGCCCGATATGTGCTGCCGCAACAGAATGTCAAGGGTTCTGCCGTGCCGAATTATCCAATTTCCAGTCGCTGATCGGGAAAGAATATACGGTTGAAAGAGTAGATCATATTATCTCCGGCGGACAGCGCTGTGTTTATAAAATCAGTCAGTAATTCATCATTTATCATTCGGAAGATGGCTTTAAAAGCAGTAATATTTGACATGGATGGAGTCCTAATCGATTCAGAAAAATTCTGGACTCAGGCAGAGCTTGATGTATTTTCATCTTATGGAGTGCAAGTCACAGAAGATCTTGCCGCACAAACCAAATATATGACCACCCAGGAAGTGACAGAATTCTGGTATGAAAGATTTCCCTGGGAAAACTTTGATACATCCGATCTGGAAAATAAAGTAGTCACAAGAGTAATTGAAATGATACAAAACCAAGACTGTACAATATCTGGTGTACAGGAGTTTATCAGATATCTTAAGCATAAAGAATATAAAATAGGACTGGCGACCAACGCTCCTTTGCGTGTGGCACATATTGTTCTTGAAAAACTTCAGGTTCGTGACCTGTTTGATACCGTTCATTCATCCGAATTTGAAACCCATGGCAAACCTCATCCAGCTGTATATCTTACCTCTGCAAAAAACCTTGGTGTCTCTCCTGAATACTGCATTGCTATTGAAGACAGCCACTCAGGATTAAAAGCAGCAAAAGCAGCAGGAATGCAGACCATTGTTTTTACCAATGATAATGAAAGCATTGATTCTGATCTTGCCGACTTTAAAATATTGAACTTTAGCAGCACTTTGCTGCCGGTGTTTAGTGAATAAGTTGATAATAGTGAATGGTGAATAGTGAATCCGCCTCGCTGTGAATTTTAATAAGTCCTGTAAAAATTGACGATTGACTGCGCAGCAAATTGACTATTGACACAATCCCCGAATCACGAATCACAAACCCCGCAACCCATATCTCAATACCTCATCAAAATCTCCATCATCAGCAGAATAGAAACCAGCTTTTTAGACGACTGATATTCCGGATTCAGTTGCTCGCGGATTTCCCCCAAAGCTTTGCTTAATTTATTACTTACTGTCTTATTGCTCAGTCCCAATGCTTCAGCAGTTTCATTAACGGACATATTTTTCCGGATCCTCATATCATATACCTGCTGTTCCGTGGAAGGAAGCCGGGCTACCACTTCATCAATCATTGATAATAAAGTATTGATCTCATTTTCCTCAAGAATTTCAAAATAGTCTGTATCCGATATTTCCAATTCACTGGGAATATCAAACTCGTCAATACTCAGCGTGGGAGGGGCTTTTTTATAACTGTTATAAAAGTCAAGGATACGGTAATGAAGATGGCGGAGAAGATAGCCTTTTGCACTTTCGGAATCGTCAGTTTGTATTGTATCAGTATTCTCAAGAATCTTTACCCATAGGTTCTGAAGGATTTCTTCAGCAATTTCTTTATCCCGGGTCCGTACAAAGACAAAACTATATAGACTATCCCAGTATCGGTCATACAGCAGCATAAATGCAGGGCGGTCGCCTGATTTTATTTTCTTTAATAATGTATAGTCAGTTGGGCTCATATTGTTGATGCAAAATTACCTAAAGGAAAATTAACTTTTTGTGAACTTTGGGGATGGTAAGATTAAATATTTCTGAAAAACGGGGTCAAAATAGTGGGTTAATGTTGAGTAAATGTGAAAAACGATGAAAATTATTAACAATTTGCTCGTAATATGAATATAACATTAAGAATGCCCTGGGGAAGTTTTTCATTTTCACTGTCTTATAGATAGAAGTATCTGTGAATACCATGAAAGACTTTATGAAAAATCGTTTAACATATAAAAATATTGAAGCCTTTGTTTTCAGACTTTGGGAACGGGAAGTTTCTGAAGACTTAATTTCTGAAAAGGAAAATGAACTTTTAACACAATGGAAAATTCAGACTGAAAAAGATCTGGATGCTGTTCATAGGAAAGAATCCAGAGAAAGGGTATTATCCGGACTGGAACATTATTTTACTCAGACAGATATTATTTCTATACATTCTGCAAAAAGGTTTAAAACCAACCTATATAAAATTGCAGCGGTCATTATTCTGCTTTTGTCGTTGGGAGGTATCTTCACCTATACCGTGTTTATTAAGCCTGATGTTTATATGGCAAAATCGGAAAACCGTATTGTTCGTCTTGAGGACGGATCCGTAGTTACCCTTTTACCGGGTGCCGAACTTACCGTTGAAAAATCATTTCCTGCTTCTACCAGAGTAGTAGATTTAAAAGGAGATGCCATCTTCTCCGTAGCCAAGTCAAAAGTACATCCTTTTGTAGTGCGTGCTGACGGTTTCAGCACTAAAGTTTTGGGGACGGTATTTAAAATCTCACAGTCAGGAAAGAAAAAAGCGGTTGATCTTTATGAAGGGAAGGTGGCTGTATCTTCTCCTGGAGTTCCGGTTTCTTTCCTTACACCCAATCAGAAATGGACCAATTTCGGGATTGCCCATACTACAGCTGTCATTTCAATAAATCCGGTAAAAAATGCTGCGAAGAAAGTTTCTGTCATACTGTCTTTAAGCTTTAACGATGTTCCTTTAAAAGAAGTGGTAACCGTTCTGGAGAGCAACTATAACACTAAGGTATTGTATCCTAAAGATGCTGAAGATAAGAAGATCACCGCAGACTTCACAGGAGGAACAGTTGGAGAAAATATTGAATCACTGGCTTTCATCCTGGGATTGGAAGTCCAGAAAAAAGAAAACACCTATATCCTTAAGAAATAAAACACTACTCAAAAAAAATAAATAATCATAATCAAGAGAACACTTTAAGTATGAAAAGTTTGAAATGTGGGATTACCATAGCAGCCTTATTTTTTACTGTAGCCGCAGAAGCACAGGAGCTGGTTCAGAAAGTAACATTTTCTGTACCTGCCAACAGACCATTGATTGAAGTTTTGGAGGAATTTGCCGGGAAAACGGGATTGAGACTGGCCTATTCTAAAGTAGATATTAAAGAGCTGAAGGTAAAAGGTGTAAAATGTGAAAATACATCCGTTAATGGCTGTCTGAAGGATATTACCAATGGTCTTCCTGTAGTATTCCGCCTGCATGGTGACCTTATTTCGATAAAATATGAAAGCTCTATCATCTCTGTGCCGGGAAACGGACGTATTTCCGGTAAAATAGTGGATGAGGTAGGAAATCCGATTACCGGAGCAGAAATTAATATCGCCCAGAAAACCGTAGTAACAGATAATAACGGGGATTTTACAGTAGATCTTCCCTCAGGAACTTATAACCTTACCATAAAAGCCCCCAAATATAATACGCTGAGAGTTGAAAAACTATCTGTAACCAATAAAGAAACAAGTTCCGTATCATTTGCTCTGAACAAAGCTTCTGATAAAATTACAGATATTAAAGAAGTTGTGATTACCGCAGCCCGTAAAGCAGATACTCAGGCCGGACTCCTTGCTCAGCAGAAAAAAGCAGCACAGATGAGCGACGGGATTTCAGCAGAACAAATTTCTAAAACTCCGGACAGCGATGTAGGAGGAACGTTGAAAAGAGTAACGGGAATTACCACTATTGATAATAAATATGTAGTTGTAAGATCTATGGGGGAACGATGGAATACGGCAGCGATGGACGGAATTAATCTTCCAAGTACGGAAGCCTATAATCAGAATTTCTCATTTGATATCATTCCTACAGCCATGGTGGAGAGTGTAGTGGTGAGTAAATCTGCAACACCCGATATGAACGCCAGTTTTGCAGGAGGTTATGTAGAAGTGAGAACCAAGGATATTCCCAACGAGAATTTTACAACTGTAACAATGGGAACTTCTTATAATGACCAGTCGGCGTTTAAAGAATTCCTGACACGCAAGCGGGGAAAGCATGATTATTTCGGATATGACGACGGAACAAGGGATTTTCCCAAAGGACTGGAAGCCGTGAACTGGACGGATCCGAAATTTTTTGAACAGTCCAGACAATTTACCAATGACAATTTCAGCACCTATAAAACCAGAGGTGATATGGGATCTAACATACAGCTGGCATTAGGAAGAACATATGCTCTTAAAAACAATAATAAATGGGGATTTGCCGGAGCATTTGTCATCAGAAATGAACAGAATAAACTGGATATAGACCACACAGGGAGAGGAAACTGGCTGGATACTACTGGAATGCCGGATGCCAACGGACAGATTCCGTTTTACAACTTCAAAAACAGCGGAGCTTCTTACAACTATAATTCTACGCTGGCAGGAATGCTTAATTTCGGGTTACAACTGGGAAAAAACAGAATTTCATTCCGTAATTCCTATACCCATATTTTTGATAATACATTGACAAGAGTCACCGGGTGGAATGAATATTCAACCGGGAGCGGAATGGCTGCCAATGCAGAATTAGCCTATAATTATTTCTACAACGGAATTATACCCAATAATGATCCAGCTCAGATCAAAACCTTAGATAAACCTTATACTGATAATACCAACTATCCGATTTTTCAGACCCTTTTACAAAATAAAATCGAAGGAAACCATAAAATAGGAAATACAGAGATCAGCTGGTTTGGAGCCCGAACAGGAGTTTCTTCAGATACTAAAGATTACACACAATATATTACCAGATATGATTTTATAGGAAATGAAATTTTAACCTATCATAAGATTTACAATTCCGGAGCTGATTTTTACAGAGGATATATTGAAAACAGAGAAACAGATTACAACTATGGAGCCTCTGTAAAATGGGACATGGATGCAGGAAGTTTTGAAAATACAATTAAAACCGGATATGCCGGAGCTATAAAAAGCAATACCAACCAACAACAGAAGTTTTTCCTTCGTGTTGACGAAAACCGGGACGTTCCCAATGACGAGAAGAATCATTTGACGATGTATGGTTCACTTGCAGATTGGTTTAATGGCTCCCATTATGTTCCGGGTGGTATTGGCTGGGAAACCAAAGCGTTGTACAAAAATGATAAATATGAAGGAGAAGTCAATCAGCATGCTGTTTATGTGATGTTTGACAACCGTTGGAAGAATAAATTGAGATTAGTGTGGGGACTTCGTGCAGAATATTTTAAATATGACATGATTTCCCAGCAGCTGGATCCTTCAGATTCCAAGCACATCCTGAGAACGGCAATTGAAGATAAACCCTGGCAGTTTATGCCTTCCGTGAACTTTACGTACAGCCCGACCAATAAAATAAACCTGAGACTTGCGTATAATAAATCTGTTATCCGCCCGCAGTTTAATGAAAGAACAGGATTGCCATACTTTGATCCTATTGCCAATGGATTGATTTACAATACGGAAATGAGCTCATCGGTCATTAATAATTATGATTTTAAGTTTGAATGGTTTCCAGGCTTAGGAGAAATATTCTCAGCAGGACTGTACTACAAAAATATAGACAGACCTATTGAACGTGAAGGCCACATCTCCAGTGAAGGAAATCTATCCCTGTATAATGGGAATTCAAAAAATGCAAAGCTGCTGGGAGTTGAGGCAGAGGTAAGAAAGAATCTTGGTTTTATTGCTGACAGAACTTTTCTGGAAAAACTTTTTATAAGTGGAAACTTTACCTATAACCATACAAAAGTAGTGGCTTTTAAAGACCTGTACAAAACAGGGGATAATGATGAAACCTACGAAGTGAAACGACCGCTTTACGGGCAGACTCCCTATGCCTACAACCTTGGACTGGTCTATGACGGAGACCGCCTTGGACTGAGCTTTTTGTATAACGCGAAAGGAGACCAGTACATTACAGTAGGATATGCTTATAAAGGTGAAGAAATTCAACGCCCTTATGCCGTGGCAGACGCTCAGATCTCCTATAAATTCCTGCGTAATAAAAATTTTGAAGTGAAATTGAATATAAGAAACCTATTCAACAGGGTGAAGGAGTATTATAACAACTTCAATTCTTATCTGGCGGCAAAAGATGGAGGTGGAAGTAATGTGGGGACAGAAAGAGAAGGCTGGGAGCTTCTTCCGGGAGCAACAGATAAATATGATAAAAATATTGATAAAATTATGTTCAGAGCTTACAGTGGAAGAATGTTCAGCCTAAGCGTGAATTATACTTTTTAAGAAATAAGTGCACCAAACACAATACTATAAAAAAGAGCTCGAGATAGCAGCGTACAGGTTTCGGTAACCTGATCAAAAACTGGAAGAATACTGATGAAGCGCACACCAGTACCGGTTCAGAAAAAAACCGAGCGTTAATGGCTTTTCCCAGGTATTAACGGTTTCTATGGGAACTTCCCCAATGCAGCTCCTCCTGCAGTGACGGATGAATTTTAAAAACCAAATCGAAGGAATAGGGAGGCAGATATTCCTGAATATTAAAAAACTGATCTGGTATATAAAATAACACGACCGGATTTATTAAAAATTATAACAATGAAAAGACTAACTCTAATTGCAGTGGCAGCATTATCTCTTACAGCTTGTCAAAACGATCAACTGGCGGATTCATCTTCTCCATTCGAAATGAAATCTACTTCTGCTGAGTACCTTACAGCTTCGGCTCTTCCGGTAACCAGCGTAAGTGGTGCTATTACTACAAATACTACATGGAGCGGTGTAGTTGAATTAGATGGAGTTGTAACCGTAAAAAATGGTGCTACATTAACAATCCAGCCGGGTACATTCATTAAAGCTAAACCAAACACTAGCAATACTGCTACAGGAGTTTTGGTAATTGCTAAAACAGGAAAAATCAACGCAGCAGGTACTGAAGCGCAACCAATCATCTTCACAAGCTACAAATTGCTAGACGGAAACGAAGATACAACTGCTGCTCCTGGTGATTTCGGAGGTGTTATCATGTTAGGAGATGCTCCTACAAACACTCCATTCACAAAAACAGTTGAAGGATTATCTGGTCCTGATTTCTATTACGGAGGTACTAATGCTTCTCACAACGGAGGAACATTGAAGTATGTACGTATCGAGTTTGCAGGATTCGATCTTTTGGCTCCTAACTCAGGAAACGAAATCAACGGTCTTACTTTAGGAGGAGTAGGAAACGGAACTACTTTGGATCATATCCAGGTATCTTTCGGGAAAGATGACTCTTTTGAATTCTTTGGAGGTACTGTAAACGCTTCAAACCTTGTTTCTTTCGCTGCGGATGATGACAACTTCGATTTCGATAACGGATATACAGGAACTATTACTTGTGCTCTTGCTTTGGCAGATTACAACTCTACACACAGTCTTAGCGGAGCAAGCCCGGATTCTAACGGTATCGAGCTTGATAACAACGCAGACGGTTCTTCTACATCATTGTTGACTCACCCGGTTATCAACAACCTTACGATCATTGGTTCTAAGAACTCTACGAAAGGTGCTTTGTATGAAAACGGTATCCACATCAGAAGACACGGAAGATTAACATTAAATAACGCTGTGGTTACAGGTTACCCTGTGGGAATCAAAGTAGAAGGTACAGGTTCTGAACTTTCTTCAGCTTCAGCATACAACACAATCCAGATCCACGGATTTACTACTTCAGTTACAGGTACAGGAACAGCAGGAATCCCTGCAGCTAACCTATTGACTGGTACTCCTGCATCTCTATGGGGTATGAGCCAGCCTTTCTTCAACGAAGGTGGTTGGAATGTATCTCCAAGAAACTGTGGAAACTTCCAGGGACTTTGGACAAAATACAATTTCTCCATTGTAGAATAATAAAAAACTTTAAAAAGCAGGGAACAGCACATGCTGATTCCTTGCTTTTATTTCAAAAACCTTAATAATCAGCATTATGAAAAAAATAATTTTATCATCTGTTCTGTTTTTATCTCACCTGGCTGCAGCGCAGACTCTGGTATGGGGAAATTCTTTTGATACTCCTGCTGACCTTCAGGGATGGACTTTCCATGATTTGAACAGCAATGGCAACGGATGGGTACAGGGGCAGAACATTTATCACAACGGAACTGCTCTAACCTATGGAACTACCGGAGTTCTTCGTCATTCTATCAGCTTGGTTCCAAGTGGAAGTGCTACAGGATTTGGGACAGAAAGTGACTGGATTATTTCTCCTCAGATTGATCTTTCAAATACTGCAGGAACTGTTACTCTGGCTGCCTATATCGGAAGACAGAGATCTACTCATACTATTGTTGCCAGAGAGCTTTTTATTTATGTAAGCACACCACAGAAAGAAGTTCCTGCATTATCAGACTTTCAGGCAATGACAGTAGATGCAGATGGAAATGATGTTCAGAGTATATACAAAATACAGGTAGGTGACTCAGCCAATCCCTTTCCGGCTGATCTTACCCAGTTTGTAGAATCCCTTGTAGATCTTTCTGCTTTTGCAGGGAAGAAAATCTATATCGGAATGTGGTCAAACAGAAAAACAAGCGGAAATAATGTCCAGAATATCAATATTGATGAAATGGGAATCTACGCTACTTCATTTTTGGGAACTAAGGATGTAAAAAGAAACAAAATTGTAACACAAATAGCAGAAAATCCGGTAAAAGAATCTTTACAGCTGCAGCTTAACCCGGCATTGAAAGAAAATATGACGATGGTAACTATTTACAGCGCAGCAGGACAAAAAGTATTGACCACTCAGTATTCTAAAACAATTAATACGGCAGGTCTTACATTTGGAGCTTATATAGCAGAAATTACAGATGGAAAGACGATGGAAAGGTTGAAGTTTATTAAAAAATAACTCGTCTTCCCTTAGAAACTGATTCTAGAAACACCATGAATTTTTAATATAAGATAATGGATAGTATTTGACAATGGCTATCCAGAACATATCCAACTAGTTTTTTTATAATTATATATCGCCCTGCTCCCGGGTAGGGTGATATTTTTAAGTTTTACAATGAAATAATTGAAGAAAGATGAACAGAATCTTTGCATTACTACTATTATTTACTGCACTGTTTTCATGCACAGACAACAACACGATGGAGTTGTATGATAAAGTACAGAAACCCGGAGAGGTTAATATCAAAGGATTTTCCAAGCCTGAGGTCCTTCAGCTGAGGTTCAATGGAGCACCTGTATCCATTGACGGAAAAACATCCTATACCAATAAAATAGAAACGCAGCTTCAGTTTGTCCTGGATCAGGGAGAAACCAATAAGCTGTCCGTATATAATAATGAAACAGGAACCGAAATTGCAAAATACAATATTACCTATGACAATATAAATGATTTTAAAAACTTATATTTTTTCAATCTTCCGGGGATTTATCTGCAGACATATGCTGTAAAACCTCAGGTTAATCTTGGAAAAGTAGGGTTTGAATTTATTTTCCCTAATCTTGGCGAATTTTCCGGAACTACACAGAAAGAGGTGAAAGGCGTTCTGAAAAGAGAAAATGGAGTGGTACTGGCAGAATTTGACAACATAGGGAAAGACAATTTTACCGCGTTGAAAATCTATAGTTTTTTCAGTTCTACAGCTCCGATATTTCTGGAGTTGTACAAACCCGGAACTACAGAACCTTATGCAGGATCTAAAATGATTCAGGTGAAACTGAAACAGCACACAGGAGCAAACATGATTGTTCTTCAGGAAAAAATGGAAAATGGAGAATGGGTGGTAAAAGGAGACATTGATGTAGCAGAATATCTGTAATTGAATATGAAAAACTTTCTAAAACTTCAACTGATTGCTCTGACAGTCTTTCTCATTTCCTGTACGAATAATAATGACGAAAGCGCACCTGTTTTTCCGGAAGGAAGTACAGAATCTGTCAATCTCTGGGTTCAGGACAGTATGAAACGGTATTATTACTGGGCAGATCAAATGCCTGCAAAACCAGATTATCGTCTTCCCGTAAAAGATTTTTTTAAAAGTCTGCTGTCTTCCCAGGACCGGTTTTCTTTCATGGTCAATACTGAAGATTCTTCCAGCTATCCACGTTCCATAAGGAATATGTATGGTTTTGATTATACCGTTGTCAAAATTGCCAACAATCAGGTTGTTACAATTGTAAAACTGGTTCTTCAAAATTCTCCCGCCTTCAATGCAGGGCTGGAACGGGGAATGATTATTACCAAAATCAATGGAAAAGGTATTACAGAAGCCAATGCAGAATCAATGGCCTCATCCATTAAAGACCAGACTGTTGTAGATCTTACGGTAGGGAAATGGCAGAACGGAGCGGTTACCAATGAAAAAAACATTACCGTTTACTATGGATTTTCCTTTGAACAGCCTATTTTATCTAAAGTCTTTGAGAAAAACGGTAAAAAAGCAGGATATCTGTATATCTATGATTTCCCGGACGGAATGACACAAACCCTGAACCAGAAGTTTGCAGAATTTAAAGCTGCTGGAGTACAGGAACTGATTCTTGATCTCCGATACAATTATGGAGGCTCGGTATCGTCTGCTGCCGCTCTTTGCTCATTGATTCCCTCAGGGCTGTCATCTGGTTCGCCATTCATCATTTTTAAAGGAAATAAAAACGGAGGTGAAGTGAAAAGAACATTTGCCCAGCAGATCGCTTATGATCCCAAAGCTCTTGATTTTGCTGCTTTACGCGCCAATGCATTGGGATTGCAGAAAGTGTTTATTCTTACCTCCAACAGTACCGCATCTGCAGCAGAAATTGTCATCAACAACCTGAAGCCGTATATGCAGGTTATTCAGATCGGAGATACTACTTTAGGTAAAGATATGGCTGGATTTGTAGTAGAAGACAAACGGAAGCCAAGAAAAATTTCCTGGCAGATTCATCCGGTGATTTATAAAGTATTTAATGCCAACGGTGCCGGAGAATACAGTAATGGAATTTCCCCACAGCTCATGGTCAACGAATATGCCGGGCTGCCACTATTGCCTTTGGGCGATCCTAACGAAACCCTTATTTCTTCAGCCCTTAACGGAGGGTATTTCAAATCTGCAGGTCAGGAAAAGAACGGAAGCATTACAATTCTATATCAGAGTGATGTGCCTCCGGTTATGATGGAAAAATAGAATTCGGATAGAGAAAAAAATGTAGTACATATTTTTAAACCATTAAGAAGTTTGAAGAATTAAAGTATAGTTAAGAACAATCATTCTGATTTTAAGTTAAAGCGAAACTTATCTTAATAATCTTAACACCTTAATACAATCTTAATGGTTCAAGAAAAAATTAAAAAGTTTATTTAATAATAAAAAATAATATCGAATAGTAAAAGGATAAAACCTTTTTGCCCTTTACCTATTCAGGAACACCATAAAATCACAAAATCATGCAGGGTATAGAACCGAAACTTCACATGAACCTGACCAGCCGTATTGAATATTACCGTCTGTTGATAGAAGCTGCAGAAGATCCTGAAAGCCAGCCTTCGGATGTGGTTACACAGATTTCAGAACTGGGTCATCTGTATGAAGAATATCTGCTTAATAAAAAAAATCTGGAAAACAGCATCAAAAACTACCGGCAGTATCATAATGACTTACGGAAAAACCTTACCGTAAGACTTCGGGAGCTTAGAAGAAAGGCAAGACAGAAATAATACCTGAAATTTACTTTATCAGCTGATTTTACCATGAAATTCATACCTTTATGACATCAAGCTGAAGGATGAAAGGTTTATGAATTTTAATCACACAGAACTTTCCGGTTATTTGCATCTGTTCTGGCAGTTTTCCTGGCCACAGTGGATGATATTCAGCCTGGTTATTAACAGTTTTCTGTACCTGTTTTCTATAGGTCTATATATTTTTATTGAAAAAACTTGCCGTAAAAGTCAGCTGCAGGAAACAAATCATCCCGTTACAAGATCCAATTTCTTTCTCAGTCTTTTCACCATAATTTGTAATAGCTTTGTGATGCTGCTGGGAGTTTTCTTATGGAAAAACGGATGGATTGTGCTTGGAGAAACTCAATCGGTAATTAGGATAACAGCGGAAGTTATTGCTTTGCTACTTTTGATGGATCTTTTGATGTATTTCTTTCATTATGGAGCCCATCTGCCTTTCATCTACAAAATTCTGCATAGAAAGCACCATGAGCATGTAAGTACCAACTTTCTGAGCCTTTTTGTTCTGCATCCTTTTGAAACAGTAGGATTTGGATTGATGATGCTTGCTTTACTCATCGGTTATGATTTCTCTGTAATTTCTATTTCCATTTATCTTTTGCTCAACCTTGTCTGGGGAACCATAGGACATCTGAACAGGGAGTTTTTTCCAGCCTCATTTGACCGTTTATTCGTAGGAACAACAAGATTTCATAATCAGCATCACCTGGATGAAAGCAAAAACTTTGGATTTTATACTTCTATCTGGGACAGGCTGTTTAGAACGTATAAGTAGGAGAGAAGTATTATAGTTTTACATGATTCAATACTTTATTTAACAGGTAATTAAAATTTTCCAATTCTTTAGAAGTCAGTATAGAAGCTGTCTGTCCGGTAATGTTTTTACGGAAAGTTTCTGAATTTTCTATGATAAATCTTCCCTTATCCGTTACTGAAAGATTAAATTTCCTGTGATCTGTTTCTTCCTGTCTCTTAATAATCAAATCATTGCTGATCAGAAATTTCAACTGCTTCGAGATGGCTGCCTGGCTGATGTTAAATGCTGCTGAAATTTCCCTTCCTGTGGCTGTTTCTTTTCTTAAAATAAATTCAATGATATTATAATGAGCGGCTGTAACTCCATTGATATTTCCCCGGTTCATATGCGCCAGAATAAGGCATTGGAAATTTGTGAATGTGTTAAAAAACTCTTTTTCAATGTGTTTCATGATAAATATACTTAACTTAGTTAATTATTAACAAAGTTAAGCATTTTAATTATGGAAAATATAGAAATTACCAATGCCCGGCAAAATAATCTCAAAAATATTTCCATAAAAATTCCAAAATATAAGATTGTGGTTTTTACGGGAGTATCAGGATCTGGGAAATCTTCATTGGTTTTTGAAACCATTGGAGCAGAAGCTCAGAGACAGATCAATGAGACCCAGAACAGTTTTATCAGAAATCGTCTGCAGCATTATGGTCTGCCTGATGTAGATAAAATTGAAAACCTGAATGTTCCTATCATTATCAATCAGAAGCGGTTAGGAGGAAATGCAAGATCTACAGTGGGAACGGCAGCAGATGTATCTGCTTCCTTAAGGCTGTTATTTTCGAGAATGGGAGAACCTTTTGTAGGATATTCTAACGTTTTTTCATTTAATCATCCGCAGGGAATGTGCCCTGAGTGTGAAGGTCTGGGCTTTGTTCAAACTTTGGACGTGAATGCATTAATTGATCGTGAGAAATCTTTAGATGAAGGGGCAATCCGGTTTCCGACCTTCCAGCCGGGTGGTTGGCGTTTAACAAGATATACTTTGTCCGGTTATTTTGATAATGATAAAAAACTGAAAGATTTTACCGGAAAAGAATGGGAGATTTTGCTGCATGCACCGGAAAAAAAGCCTAAACATCCACATAAAGATTGGGGAAAAACTGTAAAATATGAAGGAATTGTTCCAAGAATAGAAAAAGCGTTCCTGAAAAAAGATTCTAAAGAAAATATCACAAGAAAAGATGCGCTGAAGAATATTGTGATCACAAAAACCTGTCCGTCATGTCACGGAAAACGGTTGAATGAAAAAATATTGTCCTGTAAAATCGAAGGTAAAAGTATTGCAGATTGTATGGCCCTTTCCGTAGATGAACTGCTTGAGTTCATTACTTCGTTGGATTCAAAACAATATGAAGTGGTCATCAAAGAACTTTCGGCAAAATTACAGAATATTATGACGATAGGGCTGCAATATCTGACTCTTGACAGGAGTACCAACACCCTTTCCGGAGGAGAGTCTCAGCGTATAAAAATGGTGCGGAGTCTGGGAAACAGTCTGATAGATCTTTTATATATTTTTGACGAACCCAGTATTGGTCTTCATCCAAAAGATCTGCAAAATATTATCACCATTATACAGCAGATCAGGGATAAAGGAAACTCTGTTTTAATTGTAGAGCATGATCCGGACCTGATAAAAATGGCAGACCATATTATTGATATAGGACCAGGCTCAGGAAGAAACGGGGGAGAAGTGGTCTATGAAGGAACATTTAAAAGCTTAAAAACGTCAACCGGAAAAACAGGTTCATATTTTGCAAGGAAACCATTTATAAAGCAAAAATTCAGAAAGCCTGATGGATATCTGGAAATTAAAAATGCGAATAGGTTTAATCTTAAAAATGTAACTGTAAATATCCCAACTGGAGTAATGACAGTCGTAACGGGAGTTGCAGGATCTGGCAAAAGTACTCTCATTAACCGTATTCTTCCGGAGCTTTATCCTGATGTGACCATTATTGATCAGTCTTTGTTTGCTGCAAGTGCCCGCTCCAATTTGCTTACCTATTTGGGGATATCAGATACTGTACGTAAGCTTTTCGCACAATCTAATCATGTTTCAGATAAATTGTTCAGCAGAAATAGTGAAGGAGCCTGTAAAAACTGTAAAGGGTTGGGGATAGAAAAGATTGATCTTGCTTTTATGGATGATATTGAGCAGCCTTGTGAAGTTTGTGGAGGTTCGGGATTTGATCCTGATGTGCTGCAATATACCTACAGCGGAAAAACAATTGCAGAAGTGATGAATATGACGGTTTCTGAAGCAGTCTCTTTTTTTAAGGAAGAACATGTTCTCAAAAATTTTGATCTGCTGATACAGTTGGGACTTGATTATCTGACTCTGGGACAAAGGCTTGATAGCTTTTCCGGAGGTGAAAGACAGCGCCTGAAGCTGACAAGAGAGCTGAAAAACACCAATCAGATCATTGTTCTGGATGAACCGAGTACAGGGCTGCATCCAAGTGATACACAAAAACTGCTGACTTTTTTTAACGGTCTTGTAGATCAGAATAATACGCTGATTGTTATAGAACACAATCTGGATATTATTTCACAGGCAGACTGGATCATTGATATGGGACCAGGTGCAGGAAAATTTGGTGGGAAAGTATTGTTTGAAGGCACTCCGCCGGAGCTGTTGAAAAACAAAATATCATTCACAGCAGAATTTCTGAAGAAGCATGTTCAGTAAGCTAAAAAATGAAGAGTATTAAGTTGAACTGCATTGTCATTGCGAACCATAGGTGAAGCAATCTTCAACTTAATACTCTTAAAATCTTATCGAATCTTAATGGTTTAAAGATTGATTTTATTTACCAGCTTTCACAGCAGATTGAATGGCTTTCTCAACCATTCTCCAATCGTAAAAATGAAATACTCTGCCATTGCTCATCGCAACGAAAACTCCTTTAGGAAATTTGGGTCCTAAATTAACGTTCGTCACTTCAGAACCGTCACTTTCCAGCGTAGAGACTGGGATTTCTGCAATTCTTCCTTTGGACTGATCTTCTCTTAGATAAACATTAAAGGTATCATTCTGCTGATTGGAAACCAGAATATATCCCTTTCCTTTGGAAGTAGGATAGATCGAAATTCCTTCCACATCAGATTTAAAATCTCCTTTCCCAAAGACAGATAATTCTTCATTTCCTTTGTCCGGATCTGCATAATATTTATGAACGCCGAACTGCTCATCAGAATAATAGATATAACCCATTTCATCATCTACAGCAATACTTTCAATTTCTTTCAGTCCGCTGTATTTCCCGAATTTACGAACAACTTCACCTGTGACAGATCCATTCTTTTCAGTCAGTTTATACTGCCAAAGGTAGCCGTCAGCCGGACCGGATTTTCTTCCTACAATAACAAATATTTCTTCTGTCTGCGGATTTTTATATAGAGAAACTCCCATCGGGCCACGTTCAGATTCTCCGTCAAATACAGAGATTTCTCCAATTTCTTTCAGCTCAGGAAGCGTATATAATTTTACTTTGTTAGTTTCCCTTTCCGTTACAGCAGCGATATCTGTTTTTTTACCGTTTAGCATAAAACCATATTCCAGATCAACGTTATTGGGACGTTTCAATCCTGAAACTTTGTTGATAATTTTTCCGTTGAGATCAAAGGCGTACAATCCGCCATCCGTATCTTTATCGGTTCCAATGATGATACTTTTTGAGGCATCCTGTGGATTGATCCATATAGCGGGATCATCAGTATCATGAGCCACTGTTTCTGTAATAACTGCTGGTTTTAATTTTTCTGCTAAATCTTTCTGCCCTGTACAGTTGATCACAAAAGGAAGAACTGAAAGAGCCAATATATAATGTATGTTTTTCATGTGTATTTAAAAATCAAATTTCACTCCCATTGTAAACCTTGGTCTGTAATATTCAGCCTGAGCGGTTCTGCTTTGAATTCCCTGATAGTATCTTAACGGTTGATTGGTAAGATTATTGGCTTCTGCAAAAATTCTGAGCTGGCTTGTAATCTTGTAGGAAGCATTGGCATCAAGGAAAAACTGTTTGTCATAATAACGGTCGTCAAAGGCTTTTCCTCCCAGTTCATCAATATAATGAGACGCATAGTTCATAGAAACTCTGGCTGAAAAACGTTTGTTTTCCCATGAAAGAGATCCGTTGAACATATGAGGAGCCGCTCCCGGGAACCCTACATCTGTTCTTTCAACACCTTCTTCATTGGTGATTCCTTTTGCTTTGGATTTGGTGTAAGTATAGTTTACATACACTCCAAGTCCCTTCCAGAAAGCTCCTGGAATAAAATCAAGCTGTCTTTGCAACGCCACTTCAAACCCATAAATATCTACATTGTCACCATTACGCTGCTGGGTAAACTTCCAGTTGCTTTCTCCCGCAGGAATGGGGTTGGACTGTCCTGCAAAATCGTTAGCAAAATCATTCGCCGTATAATTTCTTTGGGAATACGTGTAAATAAAGTTATTCAGGTTTTTATAAAAAATACCTCCCGAAAGTATTCCCACAGACTTAAAATACTTTTCTGCCATAAAATCAAAATTATATGCATAGGTTGCTTTTAAGTTTGGATTTCCGGCAGCTACAATCTCGTCTTCTGAAATAACATTCAGATAAGGGACTAATGAATAATAATTCGGGCGGGCAAGAGCTGTGGTAAATGCTGCACGAAGCACAAGATCCTGTATCGGAACATATTTGAAGGAAATATTCGGAAGAACATTCGTATACGTATTTGTATTATTGATTTTTCCTACCAGATCTTCTTCATTCATTACATAATTTCCGGTGTAATCGATGTTGGTTGTTTCAATACGCGCTCCAACGATCATGGATAATTGATCATTGAAATCCTGATCCCAACGGATATAACCTGCATAGATCTGCTCCTTTGCATTGTAATTGCTTGAAAGATATTTCTCAGGCTTTAATTTACCATTAAACAAAGTAGGATTGAATAAATCCAGCCCTCCAAGGAAAGAAGGGTCAACAAATGTTCCCGGAACATAATTTCCAGGCTGGAAGTTCTGACCGTCAAGATGTACTGTTGGAACAGATAAAAGGCTTCCCATAGTGTTCACAGGAGTAAAAGCATAGAAATCATTTTCTCTTTCTTTCTTCTTCAAACGCATACGAAAACCAGTACGAAGACGTCCTTTCTGGCCATCAATTACTGAAAATGGAAAACGGACATTCACTTTTGCGCCCAGTTCCTTTTCCTGTGTAAAGTTGTTGGCATCCGAAAGATCACTCAATTTATAACTTCCTAAATTATCAGCGGCAAGCAGATTGAACATTGGTTTTTCAGGATTGCTAAGGTCAGGAGAGAAATTCATTTTACTGTTTTCAAACTCTATATAACGCTGATGCGGCTTATCTTCGCTGGCGATGGCATAGTTTACCGACCAGTCTAGATCTACTTTAGAACCTAATAAATGTTCTCCTCGTAAAGCATAGTTCTGAACTTTCTGTTTTTCAAGACGGGTATTGTCATTATCAGCAGCACCGCCTTTGTTTTGTCTTGTGATACTTCCTTTCCAATCTGTAATCTCGGTTTCATCAGCATTGTATACAGGTTTGATCTTATATCCCAAAGCAAATCTGTTTTCTTTATCATTTCTGAAATTGTACATCGCAGAAGCATAGATTTTGTTTTTGGAATTGAATTCATAATCCATATTGAGATCAAAACTGTGTCTGATACGGTGTTCATTATAAGATCGAATTCCCATTTTGCTTACATAAACGGTCTTCGCAGGATCATTCGCCTGGCTCCATACAGGTTCTATATTGTCCGAACCAAAATTATTGTTGTTATAAGAAAAACTGAATACAGCGCCCAGTTTTTTGTCTAAAAACCGATTTCCGTACACAAATCCTGCAGTATAATTTCCTTTTTCACGGATTGGATTGTATCCTCCGGCAACGGTTACAGAAATCCTTTGTCCGTTCGGGGAAGCTCTGGTAATCAGGTTTACAGAACCTCCGATGGCATCGGCATCCATATCCGGAGTCAGGGTTTTATTAACCTCAATCGTGGAGATCATGTCAGAAGGAATCAGGTCCATCTGCACATTACGGTTATCTCCTTCAGCAGAAGGAATTCTGTCACCATTCAGGGTAACAGAGTTAAGGTTGGGAGCAAGTCCTCTGATAATAAGATTTCTGGCTTCTCCCTGGTCATTCTGTATGGTAACTCCAGGAACACGTTTCAAAGCATCCCCGATATTCGCATCCGGAAAACGTCCGATCTGATCCGAAGAAATGACATTGGTAATATTGGCGTTGTTTTTTTGCTTGTTTAAAGCTCTTGCCTGATTTTTTAAGGTGGCTCCTGACACTACAATTGCAGCAATAGAGTTTTCTTTTTTGTCGAAAATAATATTCTGGCGGGTATTTTTCTCAGACTCCACTGTTACATTGTATTCATGTACGCCATATCCAAGATAATCAATTTTCATGGTATAACTTCCCGGGGGAACATTCAGGAAGACAAAGTTTCCGTGTTCATCTGAGGTTGTATAAATATTCCCCGGACTCAAGGAGATTTTGGCTCCCGGCAGGGCAATTTTCGAGTCGTCATTAATGTTTCCGGAAAGAGAACCGGTCTGTGCATAGAAAAAAATAGAGGCACAAAATAAAACAGATGTAAAAATTTTCTTCACTTTTCCTTTTTTAGATAACAATCACCACAAAATTAAACGACTGTTTGGAAAAGAAGTTGAAGAGAAAATTAAATGTTTCTTAAGAATTGTTAATATAGAAAGATAAAAGATAAAAGATAAAAGATAAAAGATCTTGTCGTTAAAATTCAATAGAGGTGGGCTTTAACCCGCCTTACAAATTATAAATAATTCTATTGGCTTTAGCCCAAACCTAGAATTTTCGTTTAGTCAGGAGTACTCAATAGATCCTGCACGATGATTTTAGACTTTTCGATTAATTCATTGGATCTGTAAAGCTGGCTGGTAAGTATTGAACTTTCAAAAAGAAGATAGATATGTGCTGCTGTAACATCGTTTTGAATATCTTCATTGAAACATGCTCTCAGCTTGTTTTTATGATAACGGATTACCTTGTGAATCTCTTCTTTATCGGCCGGAATTTCAGATAAAATATTCAGAAAACTGCATCCTCTGAAGTCTTCTCTTTTATTCATATCAATCAAAAAATCAAACGATTTTAGGATTTTTTCCTGCACTGTTTTGGTATCTGACGTGAATTGTTCAAGCTCAGAAGCCCAGTAGTCGTATCTTTTATTAAGAAATTCAATACAAAGTTCATCCTTAGACCTGAAATGCTGATAAAAACTTGCTTTTGAGACCTCTGCATCTTCAATGATCTGATTGATCCCTGTATTGTTGTAGCCCTGTCTATGGAAGAGGACCATAGCGGTGCTTAGTATTCTTTCGCGAGGTCGGGGCATAATTTAAGATATCCCACAAATGTAAACAAAATATGAACAGATTGGTGCATTTTTTAAATAAACCCTCTTGCATAATACAGCTGTATAACGAAAAACAACAGCGTGAAAAACCAGACGATATAAGGATGATAACTGAAATTATTCTTCAGAATGTAATGCAAAGCCTTGAAAAGTTTGAAAACACCAATAAAACTAATGATAATAAAAGCAAGGAAAGCTATAAAAAAGATATAATCTCTGGTTTCATAGCTGGTTACTTTCCCAAGATGATCCAGATAAGATTCCACATTAATGGTCTGCCCTGAAAACATGGCCGAAATGATCACTATAAAAAATGGAGTAGATGTATATACGGTTGTATAAATGAAAGAAAAAAGGAGGGTTCGGAAAGCAACTGTATTTACCTTCTCCTTTTTGTACCATAATAAGGCAACACTGAATAGTACTGCAGTAATATTATTCATCAGAAATACAAACAGGGCTTTTTCTACCATGCTTAATCCCTTGATCTTTGAAATAATATTGTGTTCACCACCGTAATCCATCAGAAGTACAGAGATAATAACAGAGGTATAAACGGAAAGTTTGATAGGTGATAGGTGATCCTGGAACCGTTCAATCTCTTCTTTTTCCATCTCATGTACAGAAAGATCATAGCAACGGCGGGGATCCTGAAACAATTTGAAAATGGTAACCGGAACCAACAATATTTCAATAATAATCTGCAGACACAGCTTCTCAAAACTATCGATTAACTTTTCAAACATATACTGGGTATTAAGGGAACGCAGTATGCAATTTAATTAAATTTTAAACGATATCTTAAAAAATTAAAGTCTCTAAACAAAAAAGAGGATGATTGTAATAAACCATCCTCTTTTATGAGTATAAATTCTTCCTGTTATTTAGGAAGTCCTCTTTTTAATGCATTATTAGCAATTTCTACAGCTTTTCTTTCTTTCCAGTCCATATACCTTTTTTTGTATCGTCCTTTCATGAAATTATCAAAATTACGCTGCACGGCAAGGTTCCAAAGAGAATGTGCTTTTACAGCCCAGCTTTTGTCCCATGCACGCAGAGAAATAGAGAAAGATCCATCCAGATATTTCATCCAGTGCCACCATCCTGTAGGCATGAATAATGTATCTCCATGTTCCAGGAAGCATTCAATTCCTTCAATACCATCCAATGCCGGGAATTTTTCGAAATCAGGATTGGAAATATCATAATCTTCCAGTGCATAGGTAGCATATGGGAGTTTATAAAGTCTTGATTTCCATTTATATTCGAATAGCATGACATGTTTTCTTCCATTGAAGTGGGTGTGGAAAATATGAGGCATGTCTATATCATAATGAAGGAAGGTTACAGAACCTTTACCTCCGAAAAACATACTCGGATATTTATCTAAAAATCCACCCATCAGATTCTTTGGCGGAACATAATCGTCCAAAAGTTTTGGAGCAAATTTTATAGGATCAAAGAAAAAGATTCTCAGATCAGTAGGCTCCTTTTGGATAAGATCAACATAATCGCTAAAAGGCATTTTCGTAGTCGGAGTATTAATAGGAGCGGCAGGATCTGCTTTGGAACTGTCGTAAAGGGGAACTTCAACGTCGCCAACCACTTCTTTCATATACTCCATCGTCCATTTCTGGTAGGCAGGCCATTTTCTAGCCATATTTTTGATTACCACTGGCTTACATGGCTTTAGATATTTTTCACGGAAATCTTCTTGTGAAATGTCATCTACAATATCAATTGGTTTAAGGATTATTCCCATTTGTTCAAATTATTAAGCTAAAGTATTAAATATTTACGACAATAAAAATGGAAAGAAATAAAATTATTTGGAATTAATATAAATAAATGACGGAATACCTATTCTGACCTCTTTTTTGTAGAGTTATTGCAATAGATTTTTAGCGTCTCTGCTTCTGAAATATACAGTGTTTATACTGGAAAATGATTGTTGTGAAATATAATAATTGTGTGTATCATTGTGATATTAAAAAGAACCATGAAAAGTTTCACTACAATCATTTTTTCACTTGTATTTGCAAGTGCTTTTTCACAGAAATCAACTAAAATTTTTACTTCAGATATTGACAATTTTTGGGTGGCCTATGACAGCATTCAAAAGACAAATGATCAGGCCCAAAAACTGGATTTGATAAAAAAACTGTATACAGACAAAGGAACAGAAGGCTTAAAAGCCTTTATGAAAGCCAGAGATTATAATGATACTGTATTTGTAAACCTCATTGATAAGTACCCTAAGTTCTGGAATTCTATCAGACCCAATACCCTGGCGATAAAAACCAAAACAAATGAACTGGAAGCCAGCGTTGTCAGGCTGAAGGAACTCTATCCCAAACTTAAAGAAGCTGAGATGTATTTTACGATAGGCGGACTTAATTCCGGAGGAACAGTAAGTGGAAATAAGGTATTGGTAGGTGCTGAGCTTGCTACCGGACTTTCGTCTACAGATGTTTCAGAGTTTCAGGATGATTGGCTGAAGGGTGTTTTTGCAATGCAGTCTCTGGATAATATTGTCTCTTTAAATGTTCATGAATATATCCATACCCAGCAGATTGGAGACCGTAGAAGAGTTCTAAGCCAATCTATCAAAGAAGGAGTATGCGATCTGATTGCTGAACTGGTCATGAATAAACCTTTAGAAAGAAAATACCTGTCTTATGGAACAGCACATGCCGCTGAGGTGAAGGATTTGTTTAAAAAAGAAATGTTTACTGGTAATTTTGCAAACTGGCTGTATAACGGGAGAAAAAAAGGAGAAAGTGCCGATCTGGGATATTATGTAGGGTATGAGATCTCTAAATCCTACTACCAGAACGCAAAAGATAAAAAACAGGCAGTAAAAGATATTATTGAACTGAATTACAATAATGATAAAGCTGTTGAAGACTTTCTCACCAAATCAAAATTTTTCAAAGAAAAAATTGATAAGCAAAAACTGATCAGAGAATATGAGAAAAATTTACCCTATGTTGTAAAAACAGAACCTGCAAACGGTTCCGTACATGTAAGTGCTGATACCAAAGAAATAAGAATTACCTTTTCAAAAGAAATGGTTCCCCAAAGCTATTCCATTAATCTTTCCGATAAAGGAAAAGAGTATTTTCCAATTACCAAAATAATAGGAATGGAAAATAATAACAGCACATTGGTTCTTTCAGCAGATCTGAAACCGGGGAAGGAGTATGAATTTGTACTGACGAACAAAAGTTTCGCTTCTAAAGACGGGTATCCCCTGAGAGATGAAACGCTTTTGGTGAAATTTAAAACAAGTGATAAATAGTTTGACCATCATGAATGATAACCAGCTTTTGTATACGGTTTCGATCGTTTGTTTCTTGGTCATTATTGTAACCTTCTGGCACAATCGGAAGTTTGGTGGTTTTAATATGATACTGTTCTGCTTATACAATTCAGTATTATATTATCATTTAATCTATGACAGCAGTGGAGGAACAGGTCTTGTTTGGTGGTTTTTTCTGCTTGTTTTATCAGGGTGTCATATGCTGGGGCTTTTGATTTATTTTGTAGTAATAACTATTATCAAAGACAAACGTTTACGTAAAAATCAGGATTTGAAATAAGGAAGTATCCCTTAAAAAGCATTTACCTTTAAATTAAAATAGAGGATTAAAAGATAACTGTAAAACCTTGAATAAATTATTTAACCATTTAAGATTCAGATTTTATCAAAGTTTCAGGCTGCTAAACCTGAATCCGAGAGCGGGTGTACCTGTTCTGATTATTCTGGGCGTTCTGATGGCCATGAAGATGCCCGAAAGTTTTTATTATCCACCTTTATTTTTTATACTGGTATTACTGTTTCACTATGAAAGAAAGGACATTCCTTTCCTTAAAAAAGTCTTTGTCAAAAGCTGGCGGTGGGTCATTGTACTGGAAGCGGTATTCATTTACAGTATTTTGCTATGCGGAAATATTCATTATACATTTGAGAAAACCGCATTACTTTCACTGCCGATGTTTGTCTTACTGGCTTTTATCACTCCAAGAACCCAACCCTTGATGACATTTCAGTGGAACTTTATTCCTGATGATTTATTTGAATGGAAGAGCTTTCTGAGAAAAAACACTTTGCTGGCAGTTCTGGGATTCGTCATTCTATGGTGCTCAGCTTATCACCTTGTGACTCTTATTCTTGCGGGAGTTTTTGCATTGGATTATATCTCACATCTTTACGAGCCTAATGAAAATAAAGAAATGCTGGAAATGTATTTCAAAAAATATACTTTAAAAGAGAAACTCAGAAGAAATTCTCTGCTTTTCAATGCTTTACTGCTGCCAACATACTGTCTGTTTCTGATTCTGAACCCTGCTGAAAGTTTATACATACTTTATTATTTTGCCTTTATGAACCTGTATTTTATGCTGATTCTGACCCGAAAATATAAGAATTATCATCATAAAGAAAAGAGCAATTACTATACGATAGGTGTTTTTATTGAGTATATCATATGCAGTATCATCATTATTCCAGCGGTATTCCTGTTGAAAAAAAATATAAAAGAAGCATCTCAAAATATCAGAACTTATGTTGGAGATTAAAAATATACATGTTCATTTTAAAAATCAGAATGTTTTAAACCATCTGAACCTATCCATTGAAGAAGGTTGCATATTGGGACTGCTTGGGAGAAATGGAGCTGGAAAGACCACTCTGTTCGAGTCTCTGTATCAAAGTATTCCATTCTCCGGAGATATTATCTGGAAGAACGAACGGTTGAAGCGTGAAATGATTTCTTATCTGGAAACCGAAAACTATTTTTACCCTTACATTACGGGAGAAGAATATCTTGCTTATTTTACTTCAAAAAAAGAAGTTGAAATCAAGGAAATTATTGAAAAATTTAATCTTCCGATGAAAAAATATGTGCAGTACTATTCCAGCGGAATGAAGAAAAAACTGGCTCTTATCGGAATGCTGATGCTGGATAAACCTATTAATATCCTGGATGAACCCTTCAATGGGGTAGATTTTGAAGGCGTTCACATCCTTTATGATATTATCAGACAGCTGAAATCCGAAAACAAAATAGTCATTGTAAGTTCCCATATTATTGAAACTCTTTTTCATACCTGTGATAAAATCGCTTTTCTGCAAAACGGTAACATTGAAAAGATCTATGAAAAGGAGGAATTCAGCCAATTGAATGCACTTAAATTCTAGACAGGATTTTAATTTAATACTATTTAACATTCACGAGTAAGTATCTTCAATGATTTTTTTATTAAATTAGGTTTTCAAACTAATAACTTATTTATTATGAAAAATTTAAAGAAAATCGAAAGAAAGAATTTAAAGTCAATCACTGGAGGCCGTCCGGCTGCAGAAAGTGAATGTATTGCATGTGGCTGCCCTACATCAGTATGTTATTATAAAAATGGAAACGGCGGCGGCGGAGGCTGTGGTGACCTCAGATGTGCATAAAGATTCTTATAAACAAACCTTCCGAACATCGGAAGGTTTTATTTTTTCTGTATTAAAGCTTAGTTTCTGAATATTTTCTTTTGATAAGTAACATGATGAGAGCCAGAATCAACCCTATAATGCTTGACCACACTATATTTTCGATGCCATAATGAGCAATCCAGAATCCTCCGAAAAGTGTACCTGCTGTTACAGCGAAATTCCCGCAAGAAGTAAAAATACTATTGATAAACTCAGAAGAATCTGAAGAAGAGGTCACATTGATATTGCTGATCAGAAATCCTCCGGAATGAACCAGTCCCCAGCATCCAACAATCCAGATCATAGGTACAAAATGGCTCCCGTAATACCAGATCAACAGATGGATGCCGGATAATACGATCAAAAATAAAAGGGTTGTCTGAAACGGGAACCTGCTCGTATATTTTCCTGCAATTTTATTCCCAATAATTCCTGCCATCCCAAATAAGAAAAGCATCAGGCTGATCTGTTTTCCATTCATCTGCGTTATATTCTTTAAAAAATCAGCCATATAACCGTAAGTAGAATACATGGCAGCAATAGTGAAAAATGCAAGGAAAAGCCCGATCCACAAGTGTTTATTACGAAATATCTGACCCGGAAATCCTGTTGAAGCCCCGGTTTTACTCTGAATAGGTGGTAAATAGATCCAAACACCTGCCAGAGCGACCGCATTAATAAAAGCCGTAAGCAAAAAAGAAGACTGCCAGGAAAACAGATCAGACATCAAAGCAGCCAATGGAACACCTAGTACAGTAGCCAGGGTAAGTCCCGAAAAAATAATGCTTACGGCCTTTGACTTTTCTTTGGGATCTAACATTTCTCCTGCTGTGGATAAAGCAATTGACCAGTATACCGGATGGAAAAATGCAGGAATCATTCTGACAGCAAGAAGCAGATAAAAATGAGTGATATATGCCGAAAGAACATTCGCTGTCACAAAAATTAACAACGAAAAAATAAGCAGACTTTTTCTTTTGAAAGAATACAGTGCCAGCAGCATAAAAGGACCGAAAACAGCAACGATTAACGCAAAAGCACTCAACAGCCATCCAGCTTTTTCAATGGAAACCCGGAACGCTGAAGCTATTTCAGGCAATACACCAATAACTCCAAATTCTGTGGTTGTGATTCCGAAAACACCAAGTGCCAGTACATAAAGATTTCTGTTCATTTTCATTATTTTTTTTGCAAATTTGCAGAATAGACTATCAGAAAACTATATACTTACCTTTTAGTTCTATACTTACCTTTTTGATAGTGTCAATAAAAAAACGATTATTATGCCTCAATTTTTCCACGATAAAAGACTCTATTATACCCCAATTGAATTCGCATTAAGCCATATTGGAGGAACCTGGAAAATGCCTATTTTGTGGCGACTACAGGAGAAACCCCTCCGTTTCAGTGAACTTAAAAAGGATATTCCTCATATTACAGACAAAATGCTGACCAGCCAGCTGCGCGAACTGGAAGCCAAAGATATGATCCATCGTGAAGTATTTCCCGTAGTACCGCCGAAAGTGGAGTACAGTCTTACAGAGAAAGGGAAAAAAGCCATTCCGGTTATTGAAACCATTATGCAGTTTGGCTACGACCTGATCAAAGATGAAGGAATTGTTTTTCCGCCTAAAGAATAAGAAGAGTATATTCCCTTTTTTCATACCTTCACCTAAAATTTATTCTGTAGTATGAAGCTGAAATTAGGGATTTTAGACCAGTCTCCTGTAACAATGGGCAGCAATGCAGCCTCTGCACTGGAGAACAGTGTCAATCTTGCTTTACTGGCTGAAGAAACAGGCTTTCACAGCATCATGTATTCCGAACATCATGGAGTAGAAGCCTATGGTAGCTCCAGTCCTGAACTTTTAGCAGCAATTATTCTCAGTAAAACCCACCGTATCAAAATAGGGACAGCCGGAATTATGATGCGAAACTATTCTGCCTATAAAATTGCGGAATGGGCAAAAATGCTGTCTACCTTATATCCTGAACGTTTTATTCTCGGATTGGGAAAAGCTCCCGGAGGTTTGAAAGATGCTGTCATGGCACTTAATAATCATAAACCGGTAGTTTTATCAAACATGGAAACGAAACTGGAAGAGATTATTCAATTGATCCGTGATGGAGAAGGAATTTATGAAGGACTTATTGCGCAGCCTACCCATTTACAGTATATTCCTGAAATCATGTGGCTGGGATCAGGAATGACTTCAGCAAAAGAAGCTGCTAAACATGGGACAGGGTATTCTTTCGCTGCTTTTATGAACAGTGAGAACGGAATGGAAAATACAGAAGCTTATCTTAAAGAATTTGATGGCACTCAATATTTTTCGCAACCTTCTTTGCAGTTGGCAGTTGCGGTATCAGTAGCAGTTACTATTGAAGAAGCCAGACGGAATGCTTATGGAATGGCCTACCAATTTTTACAATCCCGTCAATTAGTCAGTCCCAATGCTGTTCTTTCTCCCGAAGTCATAGAGCAGAAGGTTTTGGGAACTAAAGATGAAGATGAGTTTTTCACCTTTTTAGAAAGAATTATCATAGAAACGCCACAGTCTGTGGGGCAGAAATTACAACAGGTTTCAGAAAAATACAATACGGATAATCTCTTGATATTGTGTAATATGTACCGGGAAGAAGATCGTATTTACACCTATAAAAGTATCATTAAAAATAACAAGTAAGCCCTGCAGGAAACCTGAGGTTTCGGGCTGTATTTAAAAATAATTCAAACCGATGAAGCAGGATATTTCAAAATTATATATCATTACAGGCGGTCCGGGAGCGGGAAAAACAACGCTGTTGGATGAATTAAACAAATACGGATTGACAACAGTTCCGGAGGAAGGCAGGAGAATTATAAAAGAACAGATGGAGTCCGGTGGAGAAGGACTTCCATGGCTTAACAAAAAGCTTTTTGCCAGTCTGATGTTTGAAGAATCGGTGGAAACCTATCTGGAAATCAATCAATCCGCCCATTTGAAACCCGTTTTCTTTGACCGTGGAATATGGGATACGCTGGGGTATATGAGGCTTGAAAATATTCCTGTTCCGGAAGTAATGATAACAAAAGCCAGAGAAATGGTTTATAATAACCATGTTTTTATTCTTCCCCCATGGAAAGAGATTTATGAAAATGATCCGGAAAGAAAACAAACCATTGAAAAAGCGGCCCTTACTTTTGAATGTATGAAAGAAATTTATCAGGAATATGGCTTTACTGTCATTGAAGTACCGAAAGTTACTGTAGAAATGAGAGCGCGTTTTATCCTTGAGAGAGTTTTGATGTAAAACTAAAATAAGCACAGCTGAGGACTATCCTTTATCAACAACCAATTATCATTTATTATAGTATGGACAAATTCCCATTTGAAAAAGAACTGATCGAACTTGCTGAGAAAGATCTGACTGTAAGAGGAGAGCTGCTCGCTGCTGGAAAACTATCCGGAGGTTACCATCCCGAGATGGAAAAGATTCATAAAGCTAATTCCCATCGGCTTCGGGAAATTATAGCAGAAATAGGATTTCCAACCCTCTCAAAAGTCGGTGAAAAAGGAAGCAATGCTGCATGGCTGATTATCCAGCACGCTATTAGTGAGCCTCAGTTTATGAAAGAATGCTGTACCATGATGGAGGAAAACAGCAGTGATATTAGTCCGATACATAAAGCTTATTTATACGACCGGATTCAGTTCTTTCAAAGCAAACCTCAAAGATATGGAACACAGCTTACCGCTGATGGAATGGTATATCCTGTAGAAAACAAAGAAGCTTTAAACGAAGAACGTGAAAAAGTAAACCTTCCGCCGTTAGCATTGGCAGAAATCAACAAAATTCCGGAACCTGAAGACATTCCGGAAATAGATGATAAAAATGTTGAATATACAGTTTGGAGAAAAAAAGTAGGCTGGATTTAATTGATCTTCAGAATTTCACGAACCTCAATATTTCCTCCAATTTTAAAAATAGGATTTCCTTTAGCCATTTCTACTGCTTCATCAATAGATTCTGCCCGTACAATAATATATCCGCTGATGAATTCCTTGATTTCAGTATAAGGACCATCTGTTACAATATGATCCGGTTTTACCGTTTTTGCAGTTCCCGGTGCGGGCAAAAGAGTATTCCCCTTATCTACAAGTTTGTTTTGTGCAGCAATGCTTCCCAGCCAACTCAGGCGTTCCTGAATCTGCTCCGGGGAGGGTTTAAAATCAGAAATATCTTTCAGCCTGAAGATTAATGCAAATTCTTTCATAATCAGATTCTTTATTTACATGACGATTAAGACATAAGAATGGGGACAGTATTTTAAATTTGCCCTTTAGTTTTTGCTTAAATGTAATATTCAGCATTTTTTATTTATCCAATAAAGGTCTTGGGTCAAACAAAACTTTTAATGAATGAATCTTTCCATCTTTGATCTGGTACCATCCGGAAGCTTCTATCGCTTGCTCTCCCATGTCAATAGTATACCAGAAACATATATCTTCGCCAGATGTAAAAGCTTTCAGAATTTCATATTTAAACTTCATCTGCTTCATATCTTTGATGTAAACCGAAGCATTATCCCTTTTTCCCAATACTCCGATAAATTTAAAATCAGGATCAAGACAGCTTTCTGCCTTATCAAAATTTTCTTCATTTAAATATTGAATAAACTGTTCCGCCACATTTTGGGTTATATTGTCCATAAATATTATTTTTTTGTTGAGTACAAAATTAGCCGTTCATAAGATGCTTCACCTGTGACTATAATCACAAAATGACTCGGATTTTTTATTATTTTAAAACAGGAATCCTGGCCTTAGCATACGCAATCTGATCTTTTTCCTTTTCCTGATCCGGACGGTTTTTAAGATACATCTGATAGTAGATGGCTGCATTTTTAGGCTGTTTCAGATTTAAATCATAAAGAAGACCTAAACGGTAATAAATAATATTACTGCTGCCAAAAGTTAATCCTCTTTTATAGGCTGTTAACGCATCATTATACTGATTTTTGGATTCATAAATGCCCGCCAGAGCTGCATAATAAAGAGTGGTATGATCTGAAATAGCTTCATCAATAGTCTTTTGTGCATAGATGGCAGCATTGTTATAATCTTTCAGTTCACGATAACTTAAAGCCATAAAATATAATGTGCCTTCGTTTTGCACTCCCATATCTTCCAGTACTTTATAAAGGCTGATGCATTTCTGATAATCTTTTACATAAAAATAAGCTTGTCCCATATCATTTATTATATTCACATCAGTATGGTTTTTCAGGAGCTTTTCACCAATTTCAATTACTTCTGAATATTGGGCAAGTTGATTGGCTACAGGTAATAACGCCTGTTGTAAAGTGAAATTTTCAGGGTCAGAAGCAATGGCTGTTTTCAAAACATCATACGCAGGCTGGTATTGTTTCAAACCATTGTAGGTGAGAGAAAGATCATAAGCCACATCAGCATCCGTAGAATTCAGAGAGTTAGCTTTTTTTAAATAATTGAGTTTGGACTCAGGAGTGTCTGCATAGGCTGCGAGTTGCTTATAAGCACTGAAATTGAGACTGTCCAGTTGAATAATTTGTTGAAGATAGGTCTTGGCATTGGTTGCATTGCCACGTCTGGAATTGATGCTTGCCAGACTAAATAGAGTAGGCAGGCTGTTCGGTTGTATGGTGTTGATTTTTAGATAATTTTTTTCTGCTTCCGGAAGTTTTCCTGCCATCATATTACAGTAAGCTATTTGCGAAAGAGCTTTTATATCCTGTGTATCTCCGGGATATATGCTTTGAAGATATTTTGCAGCATCGGCATAACGCTGTGTTTCATAATATTCAAGAAGCTTTTCAGTATCAATTTTTGCTGACTGGGCAGTGATATTGTTAAAGCCTAATAGAATGATGCACAAGCAAATTCCTATTTTCATCATGGTTATTTTTAACTAAAATATTGGATATTTAATAAGCAGCCAAATTTCACACTCACTTATTGGGTGTTTTTTTTATTTTTATGAATAATTTATAATAAAATCAAAAATTTCTCTCATTAGATTTCTTACATTCATCCTACCAAACAGATCAGACAAGTCCCAATAGATATGGAAATAAAAACAGTACAATCATTCATTGATTATTATGAAAAAATAAGAGAAAGAACCAACAGAATTATTGCAGTTGTTCCTCCTGAGTACATAGATTTTACCTATAAGCCCGGGAAATTTACTATTGGTGATCAGATAAGACATATTGCCACTATAGAACGCTATATGTATGGAGAAACCATTACAGGAAAGAAAAGTGCTTATCCGGGATGTGGAAAAGAACTGGCTGATGGCTATGAAAATACCGTGAAGTTTTTCAATGAGATGCACAGACAAACGTTGGAAATTATCAGTGATCTTTCTGATGAAGATCTTACCCGTAAATGTTTAACTCCGGCCAACAGTGAAATCTCCGTATGGAAATGGCTCCGCGCGATGATAGAACACGAGATTCATCACAGAGCAGAATTATACATCTATCTGAATCTTCTGGATGTAAAAACACCACAGATCTACGGGTTTTCTGCCGAAGAAGTTCAGGAGCTGAGTGTGAAACTATAAGTTGAAACGGGATTTTGAAGAGTTTCAATCCGTTGGGGTTAATTTGTATATTAGCCTATTCAAAAAATAATAATGACCAGACCTTTCATCATTCCTCTTTTATTTTTTCTAAACAATGCCTATGCACAAACCCATTCAGAGCTGAAACCGGGAGATACTCTAAAATATTCTCCCCAATCTCATAAAGCTTCCTGGATCTCTGTACAGTCCGCAGATGCTAATCTTGGAGTTGCCCTGTTTACAGATGGAAAAAAGGTAAAAGAACAGGATGATTCCAGAGGGATAAAGAGCGTTGAACGCTTCTATTTTACCCCGGAAAAAGGAAAAAAATATGAACTTAAAATCTGGGCCAAATCTTATGTTGAAAAAAGTAAAACGGCCAAAGTTTCCATTACAGAATCCAAAAAGGTGTCAGTTCTGGAGGGGCAGTTTACTCCGGATCAGTTGGTAGAAGATCTTCATACATTCCGTTCTATCAGAGAAAAAGCAAACTCCGGACTTTATGTATATAGAACAAGAAAGCAAATTGACAGTATTTACCAACAGGCTGAGGAAGAAGCAAGAAACAGCAAAAATATTTTTGATTTTTATAAGGTAATTGCAAAGGTTACCGGATTTGAAGGAAGCTGTCATAACTATACAGATCTTCCCAATCATGCCTCTTATTATCTCACACAGAAACCGGAATATTTACCTATTACTTTAAAGAATATTGACGGACGTCTTCTTCAGGACTCAAAAGACAATGAATTACCTCTGGGTGCTGAAATACTTTCCATCAACGGAGTTTCTGCAAAAGAAATGATCAGCCGCTTTTCTCAATATTATTTTTCTGACGGATATTCAGTTCCTTATAAAGAAACAACAGGTTTTGAAAGAGGAATGATGGATAAATTTTATATCGAATTCGGAACTCATAAAAACTATGTCATCAGTTACAAATGGAACGGAACCATAAAAGAAGTGTCGCTGCCGGGAATATCATTGGAAAACTTTAAAAAACTTCAGGATTCAAGACATTCGCTTGCCTTTGACAAAAAACTGCTGTCTGAAAAATACAGCCTGAATAAAGAAGGAGATGGAATCTATCGTTTGTCCTTGAGAGGATTTGATTTTGCCACAGGGAAAGACGATCCTGCCTATAAAAAATTCAGTATTTTTCTTGAGCAGATGATGGACACTCTGGAACGAGAAAAAATAGAAAACCTGATCATTGATCTCAGGGGAAATACCGGAGGTACGGGAGCCCTTTATGAAAAAGTATTCTCTTACCTTACACCAAGACCTTTCCGTGACAGTCAATATGCCTATACCAACTTTAATGAAGTGCCTATGGAAGAGAAACTGGTCATAACATCTCTTTTTCTTTCCAATGGAGTACAGGATAAACATGGCTTGAATGCCTATCTGAAACAGCTTTATCCAAAGGGGGTTCAAAGAAAATATTACTGGGCTGATGATAAAAACCCTGCAATTTTGCCTAATGCCAGAACTTTTAAAGGACAGCTTTATCTGCTTGCCGACCAACGCGTTGCTTCTGCAGCTTCACATCTGGCTTCACTGATTAAATCTTACACCAATGCCATTGTAATTGGGAAAGAAACAGTGGGTGGATATTATGAGCATAACGGCCATCTTCCACTGGTATATGAACTTCCCAATACCGGTATTCAGACCGGATTCTCTATTGTGCATGTCATTCAGGATGCACAGAATCTTCCCGACCAAAAAAGAGGGCAGGGAATCATTCCTCACATTCAGATACAGCAGACCGATCAGGAATTTCTGGATCAGACTGATGTTTATATGAAAAAAGTATCAGAATTGAGAAAACAGTAAAAACGATTTAATTTTTTAATATAAAGACCAGCCGTAAATTCATTATTTGCAGCTGGTTTTTTTATTGTTGAACTTCGGTATTATTTTATCTTATTTCTATTTTAAGTGATAAATTTTTTGTTTTTATTTATTAAAAACTGTTAAATATCCATTTGATAAAGAGTTATTTATTTCTATTTTTTAATCATTTATTTTGGAATTATTAATGGAAAGTCGTAGAACTACTACAAAATTTAAGATTACCTATAGAAAATTTTTTGGATAGAGATTAGCGTTTTATCTTTGTAATACCACCAATCAACTACAAAAAAAATAATAATGATTACAATTTGCCTATCATCACGATAAACTAAAGAAAAACCTAAAATTCAACAGGGAGTAAAGTAGATACAACTGCTTTACCTTTTTACTTATTATTCTATACCCTGTTTTTGATCTCCTTATCCGGATTTTATTCTTGTAATGAAAACGGATAACGAAAATGTATCTGAACTTTTTGCTCAGGTAGATTTTAGCCTTAAAAATTTGACACCCAATCAATCAAAATATTACAACTATGTTTCAGGACGATCATTCATCAAAAATGCCTGTTTCCAAAGATAAAATTCCAGCTGTAAATAATCTAAAAGATACTCTCAAAGATCAGGCAGTAAGCAAAGCTGCCCAGAAAGTACAGGAGAAATCTAGTGGGACTATTAAAAAAGCTACAGAAAAAATGGTTCAGGCACAGGCTTACACCGGAATGGTTCAAAGCGGTTCCCAAATGTTTATGAACCAGGTTAAACAGCCTAATCCACCTACATTGGTAGAAGACAAAGTATGGTCAAAACAGCCTACTTCCGGGATCTATAACGCCAATACAATCCCTGGTAATCAGGTAGCAGGAATCAACCGTGTGATAAAGCTTGAAATTGTAATTGACGGAAAAGTAATCAAACATTTCAAACATTTTCAGCTAAAACAAAGTGCTGTAAAACATCATGAGTTCGATCTTATGCTGGCTCACGATACTCTGGGAAGCTCGGAAAATCATAATCTGGAAGAAGCTCAGAACTTTCTGGGAAAAAGAATTACAGTGATTTTCAGATACAAAGACGTTGAAGACGGTCCTGAAAGAAACTTTGTAGGGGTCATCACCGAAGTAGGTTTCAGTCAGGAAAAAGGAAGTCTGGGAAATATTGTTCTTACAGGGTCAAGTCCCACTGTTCTTTTAGATGCAGCTCCTCACATTCAGAGTTTTGGCGGAGCACAGGAAATCAGCCTGAACAGTATTGCAGATCAAGTTATTAAAGAAGGGCTTGGACAGAATTCCTTTGATTTCAGAGTTGATGCCGCACACGGAAACATTTCATATAGCTCACAATATGAAGAAACCCATTACAACTATCTGGCAAGAATAGCAGAAGCATATGGAGAACAATTTTATTATGATGGTGAAGTTCTGCATTTCGGGAAACTTCCACCCCAGGAAAAGCCTGTAAAACTTACCTACGGAAGCAGTGTGAGTGACGTAAAGATCAAAATGAAAGCGCAGCACGTAAATCCGTCATTTTATGGATATAACAGCAGTAAAAATGAAAAATTAACAGCAGGGAATTCTAAAATTACCCATACTTCAGATATTGCTAAAAGAGCTTATGAAATTTCAGAAAAAACTTTTACTACTCCTTCATTAAGGGTAGCTCCAATAAAAGCAGTGTCTTTTATGGATGTGGAGAACTCTCAGAAAGGAACAGCAGGAAGTAAAGCTTCAGAAGTATTTGTTATTTCAGGGATTACAACAGTACCATTCCTGTATCCTGGCTGTATTGCTGATATTGAAATGCGGAAAGCAGAAAGCAGTGAAACCACCTATTTCACCAAACTGATGATTATAGATATGTATCATGAGGTGGATGCAAGAGGATATTATACCGGAACATTTGAGGCAATAGCTTCTGACACAGGATTTATTCCCCGTCCGGAGTTTCATATACCAAAAGCAGATGCACAATTTGCCAAAGTAATTTCTAATACAGACCCTTTGAACCAAGGAAGAGTAAAAGTTCAGTTTGACTGGCAGAATGGCTCTACCACTACAGAATATATCCGGGTAATGACTCCCGATGGTGGTGGAAGCGAGAAAGTAAGCAAAAACCGTGGCTTTATGGCTATTCCGGAAGAAGGAGATCAGGTAGTGGTCAACTTTGCCCATCAGCATCCTGACCGTCCGTTCGTGATGGGAGGAATGTTCCATGGCGGAGTTGGCGGCGGCGGCGGAACCGGAAATAACATCAAAAGCTTGAGCAGTAAAAGCGGACATACCATGAGTCTGGATGATGCCGGAGGAATTACGGTAAGAGATAAAGACCAAAATTCCGTTTTTCTGGATGGTGCAGGAAATATAAGTATAGATAGTAAAATTTCCATTACCCTGAGCTGTGGAAGCAGTTCTATTTATATGGATAAAGATGGAAATATTCAAATCAAAGGAAAAGAAATATTTGTACAAGGGGTTAACATCGGAGTTGGCGGAACTACAAGTATCGGCGTTGGAGTAGGTCCTGAAGATGGTGATCCTACTTCCGGAATCGGAATAAAATCGGATACCCTGAATATCGGAACCAAAACCCTTTCTATGAGAGGAGATACCGAAGCCAATCTCAGCAGTGGAGGAAAAATAAATGTAGGCGGCGGAAGTGAAACAAATATTGTAAGTGGAACTGTAAAACTGAATTAAAAGCAGATGAATCCAGTAGATTTGGAGTTGGTAAAATTAAAAAGACAATGGCAGAAAGTCGTTTCAAAGAACGAAGAAAAACCTATGCTCATCTGCATAGGAGAAAAACATGAAACCGATCTTTTTGACGGATTTATCAAGTCGAAACTTTCCGAAGATGAAGAAGGAGATGATATTTTTTTACTTCATTATCAGGAATTTAACGGGATGAGTTCTTTCGGACAGACTTTACTGGATGAATGGACAGAGTTCTACGAAATGTTGAAAAAAAGTGAAGAAGATATTCCGCAATGGGACTTAAAAGATCCGGAACAGGCTTTTAAAACTGATGCGTACAAAGCATTTTATCCTTTGCTGGAATTAAAGAAAAACTTCCCGAATATTAAGGACTCCAAAATCTACCTTTACATTGCTCCGCTCAGGATAAGCGATACTGAAGAGCTGTCTCTCTGGGTGAAAGAATGGTGCAGGATGTGTGAAATCTCGGAAAATAAAGATATTAAACTGGTCTGGGCAGAGCATCATACCTATAGAACGTTATCACGAATTTCTTCATCGCACAGCTTCAGGGTAGAAGTAGATATTCATCAGTTAATGCAGAATACGGCAGCGCATACTAACCGGAAGAAAAACAGCCCGGATACAGATTTTCAGCAGCAGATTCTTATAGCGAGTAATCATTTAAGCAAAGAAAGATTCAAAGAAGCGGAACACGCCTTGAAAACAGCAGTGAAGCTGGCTAAAGAACAAAAAAATAAACAAGGAGAGATCTCTGCCTATTTTATGCTTACCCAGGCATATACAGCCGACAAAAAAAAAGACAGGGCAGAAGATACTTACCAAACCATATTTGATGAAGTAGAACCTGACTCGCCTTTGGAAGTTCAGATGTATATGAACTACGGTAGCCATCTGTTAGGAAATTCCAAAAAATCCAAAGCAGAAAAAATATTTGAAAAAGCTGCTGAAGCCGCACAAAAGATAGGAGAATATGCGATGGCTATTGAATGTTATAGAATCATTGGAACATTGAATGATACTCTACTGACAAAAGATAAAATGATAAGGTATTTTGAGAAATGCCTCGACATAGCAAAATTAATGGACCCTTCAATACGGGAACAAAGCAGCCTGCGGTTTGTAGCCTCAATGCTGATTCTCAAATACGAAGGTGATCATGATAAAAAAACATTACTGGACAATGAAATGAAGACTTATTTTGGTGATGACTGGAGGGTAAGTGTAGAAAGGCCAAAAGCAGGGTAATCTCAAATTAAAAGAATCATGGCAGATCTGAATAAAAAGACAGTAAAACCCATAAAGGTTGCAAAACCGGATATGAACCCGGACCGCTCTCTGAAGGTGAACGCAGACGTTACTTCGGTTAGCTGGGACAAAACCAAACAGGGGTGGAAAAACGGGATGAAAAATAACGTTGATTCCCTGAACCCTGTTTCTATGGTTAAATCCTTAGCTGGAGGAGACAGCGCACAACCTGGGAAAAGTAGTGGAGGTGGCGGTGGAAGCAGTGCTGTGACTGCCGAAAAAGCAGCTCCGGAAAGTAAAGTAAAACTGATCAAAGTGAATACTCCAGCAATGCCTTCTACTGCAATTCAGCATACAAGTAAGCATTTTGATATTGTACTGGCAATTGATATCCACTGGACGCTGATCCCGCCACCACCTTCATTTATGTTGATTCCTCTGCCGTTGCCGCATCCTTTTATCGGGATTGTTTTTGACATCATGGACTACATTACGATCACTATTCCGATTCCACAGTTTGCAAGAAATCTGATGCCGTCACTGCCGGAAAGTATTCCGATGGGAGGCTCTATATACGTTCACGGAAGACACAAAGCAACTACCACAACCAGTGTTATGGGAGTCGTGATTCCGTTTAAACATATCACATCCTTGATTCCGGTGTATCTGATACCTTTTCCTCAGGAGGCACCACACGAAGGAGAAGTCTATTATGGTTCACAAACTGTTTTGGCGCAGGGAAGTAAAATGAGTGGAAACCAGCCTCAACAGGTTCTTACCTGTATGGGATTCCCTTTCGGGATGACTATGCTGCCTGCCATGCCGGATAAGCCAAAGAAAAACCCATTGGCCTATTTTGCCTTCTATAATAATTTTTCAAGCATGTATATCCAGATCAATACGGGAGGTCCTGTATTGGTGGGAGGAGCTTTTGTTCCCCATGTTTATACACCCGGAGAAATGCTGATGCGTCTTGCAGGGATGTTTTTAATGAGAAGCCTGACCAAGAAAATAGGGAAACTGGGTGCGAATGGATTAAAGAAACTCAATAACAGTGTTCTCAAGAAAGCACCATTCAATAAGTTCAAGTTTGCGAATGCCTTATCCAAGAAATTATGTCATTTAGGACTCGAGCCTGTCAATTTCGTAACTGGGGCAATGGTTTTTGAGTGGGATGATTTTGCCATTCAGGGGAGTACACCTTTAACCTGGAGAAATGTATGGCATAGTGACAGACCTTATGATTTTGGACCTTTGGGAAATGCTGTCTTTAATAATCATGATTTGTTTATCCTTCCTGAAGAAGACAATAAGTTTGCCGGATGGATGCATCCTGACGAAAATATAGCTATGCTGATTCCTGCACCTGAAATAGGAGAAGAAATGACCTATTTCAGAGACCAGAAGATATGGCAGTATAGACCAAGCAGCAGTATCTGGATTGTTCGTAAAGGAACTGATATCTATACCTATAAACGTTTTCATCATATTACAGAAGGTACAATATATAAGGTAAGTCGCATTGAATATGGTGACGGAACCATCCGGGAATATGAGTATGAAGATCGTAGTATTGTCCTGAAAAGAATCAAAGATGTTAAGAGCGGATTTAGTATAGAAACGGCTGTTCATCCAGAGCATAAGAAAGTAAAAGAAGTATTTTACTGCTATAAAAAACAGAGAGATCTTCAGGTTCGCTATGATTATGATGATCACGGGAATCTTACTCATGTCTGGGATATTCACAAAAAAGCCATTGTCTTTGAATATGATGGAGAAAACCATGTTGTCCGAAGAACCAACAGAAACGGAATGAGCTATCAGTGGGAATATGATGCAGAAGGAAGAGTAGTTCATACCAAAGGAGTGGACGGGTACATGGAAGGTAGGCTTCTTTATAATGAGGAGGAAGGCTTTACAGAGGTAATATATCCTAAACAGAACAATAAAACAGAGCGTTATTATTATGATGAAAATTTTCTTGTTTACCAAAAAGTAGATGGAGAAGGTGGAGAGTACTGGTACGATTATACCGCTCACAACGAATTGAAAATGATAGGAACTCCGGAAGGAAAAGTTCAGGGATACACCTATGATGAGATGGGAAATATTAAAATTTTCCATAGTCTTGATGGCGAAGAATATCATTATCAATACAACGAGTTCGGGCAGGTTTTAGCCCGTTTATCCCCTTCAGGGGTTTCAGAAACATGGAGCTATGATGAAGATGGGAAGCTGATAAGTTATACAGATCCCACTGAAGATAGTATTTATTATGAATATGCTGATGGCGAAGGAATTCCTGAAAAATGTATAAGAGAAAATATTACAACACATTACGAGTATAATAAGAGAGGTCAGCTCATTCAACTGACCAATACTATCGGAGTTGAGCAGTACTGGAAATATGATGAATATGGAAGACTTCTGGTCTTTAGTCCGGAACCTTTGAACAGAATTCTTTGGAACAGGGATGAAATGGGAAGAGTAGTAGAAGTGAATGAACAGGGACAATTGCCATTAAAACTTCGTTACGATGCATATGATCTTCCGGTTTATGCTACAGATGGGCGTGCAGAATGGCTGATGAGCTATACGCCAATGGGAAGTCTGAAGCGGCAGGTTCGCCGGAATGCTATTACCAGTAAAAAAGAGGAAACACTTGCTTTTGGATATGATGCTTATGAAAACTTAATGAGCATTACCAACCAAAAAGGAGAAACTTATTCTTTTGAAAGAAATAATAACAGTGAAATAATTGGTGAAACAGGTTTTGATGGTCTGAAAAAATTCTTTGTAAGAGATAAAGACGGGCTGGTGACCCAAACCAGAACCCCACACGGAAAAAATATTTTTTATGAATATGATCTGGCGGGAAGACTGACTCAGACTCATTATCCTGATGGTTCATGGGAAGCGTATCAGTATAATACTTCAGGATTATTAATTAAGACAGATAATGAAAACAGTAGCGTTGCCTTTCAGAGAAATAAATTAGGATTGGTTACCAACGAGCAGCAAGGTGAGCATTCCATTCAATATGAATATGACAACCATGGGAATCTACTCAGTTTAAAGAGTAGTTTGGGAGCAGAAATCGGGTATTCTTATAATGATCTTGATCAGCTGAAAACAGTAACTGCTGCCCATCAGAATGCTAATACTCCATGGCAGATGAATCTTGAAGTGAGCCGTAACGGGCAGATGCTTTCCCGCGAAATGACAGGAGGGGTGGAAAGCACTTTTGAATTTGATCACCTTGGAATACCAATAAGCCAGAAAATAACAGTCAATAAAACAAATACGACTTTCCATAAAGATTATGACTGGGGCATTGGAAGCCGTTTGTTACACATTCTGGACAGAGTAACTGGCGGAAGGGTAAGATTTGATTATGATGCTTTTGGAAGCCTTGTGTCTGCAGAATACTCTAATGGAGAAATACAGTATAAAAATCCTGATGAAATAGGCTGTTTGTATGAAAGTGCAAAGCAGACAGACCGTATCTATGATAAAGGAGGAAAGCTGATGCGTGATAAAAACTGGTTTTATCATTATGATGAAGAAGGCTGCTTACTGCTGAAAAGTAAACGTCCCATCAATAACATTAAACCTGAACATACAGAAAAATACGAAGATACTCATCCTTACTATAAAAACATTGCCTCAGATTGGCTGAACAGCCCAAAACTGCCTGATGGAAATACTTTACCTGACTTATATAAAGATCCTTCAACAGAAGTTCAAAAACAGGAATGGGAATCTGGAGATTGGGCCTATTCATGGAATGCCAACAGAATGCTGGCGAAAGTTAAGCGCCCAAATGGTAAAGAAATAAGTTTTGAATATGATGCTCTGGGAAGAAGAATTTCAAAAACTACAGAGAATAGAGTAAGCCGCTTTGTATGGGATGCTAATCTTATTTTACATGAATGGAGCTATGATACAGAAGAAATCCCTAAAACACACATCAATGATGAGGGTAAACTGGAATCTGAAGATGAAACAGTAAAGAATCTTATCACGTGGGTATACGAGAGAGGAGTATTTGTTCCTTCTGCAAAAATTGTAAACGGAGAGCACTTTAGTATAATTTCAGATTATATGGGAAGACCTGTACAATCTTATAATGATAATGGAGAGCTCATCTGGAGTGCAGAGTCTGATATATATGGAAATCTGAGAAACACGAAAGGAGATCCGTTTTTCATTCCGTTCCGGCAGCTTGGGCAATATGAAGATCAGGAACTAGAAGGACTTTATTATAACAGATGGAGATATTATGATTCTTCTTCAGGAACGTATATATCAAAAGACCCCATCGGATTAATGGGGAATAATGATACTATGTATGCCTTTGTAAGCGACAGTAACAGCTGGGTTGACATCTTTGGTCTGCATAACGATCCTGTCAACTTTTTGCAGGAATTGGTTAAGGATGCGCACAGTACTCTTGGCGACGCTAAAGGATTTAGTGTAACGGCTGTGGGTACTGATGGTAATGGTAACTATTACGTTTCTTCAAGTAAGAAATATGTGCCAAAGCAGATAAAAGACTGGGCCAAAGAAATGGGTGTCACTGTGATTCAGAGTAAAGCAGATAATGTTCACGCTGAAGAAGCCCTAATCAATGCTAAAAAAGGCATTAAAGAAATTGAGCCAAGCACTAAAATTTGTATTGATTGTGAGCATCACATGAATAATAATAATGTTAAATTTGAAGAAGCTACAACGGGTAAGTTTAGCAAAAACCGTCAGGAAGGAGGAAAATATCATATTCCTGAAGGAAAATATCAACCAAAATATAAATAAACAGATATGAGCGAAAATTCGGTTAAGGAAAAATCATTAAACCTAAGTAAAGAAAATAAAATCAAATTTAATCTGTCATCACTCATAAGAATTAAAGACTTGTATCAACTTTTTGAGGAAGAAATTAAAGATGATGATTATGAGTATGCCCAACGTTTTAAAAATGGAAGTACACAGCTTGCTGAGTTTTCAGATTATGTTTTAAATAGTGTTTTTACAGGTAATGAACTGAATTCTGCAGGTATTGAGAGATTCAATACCCTTGAAAGTTTAGCTCCTGAAGATGATGAATACAGCAGTTATCAGGCCGCAATTGCAGTTAATATCGCCTTGATTGCCGTTAATATTATTAAAATAGTAAAAGGAGAGGAAGCAAAGATAAAATCAACAATAGATTATACTCTGGATGTAATCAACAACCTTAAATCTGAAGAATTTTTTACCAACGATCCTGATGGTGATGATGAAGAGTGTGAAGAATTTATTGAACAGTTTTATGATAAAGAAATTTCAGCAGAAGATAAACTAATAGACATAATTGATACTATTTCACAAAATGATTTTATAACATTTAATCAAGAAAATATGATCAATTAAGAGACAACATCCACTTGTCAACCTCGAAATGTCAAGTGAAATTTAATCCAAATCCAATCCATATATGAAGAAAATATTCTCTGAACTTAAAGGTTTTGTGGTATTCAGTCCACAGCTTTTAGCAAAATACCTGGAAGAAAATCATCTTCAGGGTAATAATATTTTAAAATATTTTGTAGAAAACGAACATGGGGATGAAATAACGAAATCAGGAATCGCAATCCCCATAATAGGCGTAGAAGAAGATCATTATACATTCCGGGTCTCTATGAACGGCGAAAAGATTCTGAATGATGATGAAGTAGAAGTGGAGTCCAGAGGCTGGGTATTTCAGACCGCTAATAATGAAGTAAGAGTTGTTGGTATTGGCTATTTAAAAGACATTACTTCTATCAATGATGAAAACAGCATTAGTTTATCTCTAGAAAACGGATGGTATTCATTAAAAATACGGGGAGGTAAAAAAGATGGTGAAAGATTATTTGAACTGAATATGCAGAAACAGGACATGCATCCGGCTTTTAGCGGTGATGTCACTACCGAATATTATTACGGCTAAAAAATTTCATTAAAAATATCTATTAGAGCTGAATCCCTTTTGTCAAGGGATAAACAGTTGAATTTTAGCTGTTAATCACTTTGATTTAACAGCCTTGAAAAATAAAATTTTCTTGAAAAAAATAGAAATGTAAATTTTATTAAAAAAATATTTTGTCAGTAATAAAAAACTTTCTATATTTGCACCACTGAAAACAACGGTACTACCGGAGTTTAAGGAGAGATGGCAGAGTGGTCGATTGCGATAGTCTTGAAAACTATTGACTGTAACAGGTCCGGGGGTTCGAATCCCTCTCTCTCCGCTAAAAAGCCTCGAATCAAAAGATTTGAGGCTTTTTTATTGTTGTGAATTTGTCTTAGTATGGATCAAGCGCAAAAGTTGGGGGCTAAGTAAAAAAATGTGTCCGACTTTTTAAATGTTTTTCAATATCACACAATAAACAAAACATTAATCTATTTTTCTTTATAAAAAAGAATAAAATCAGTAATGAATCTCTACCTTAAAAGATTCAGAGCACTCTTTCTTCAAAGGTTTTTTGATTCAGAAAAAAATATATCTGATAATACAGCGAATTCGTGAGCTTGGCTTCTGCCAATCTCTCCTGTTCTGTACATACAACGTGATTTAGCTAAACCTCTCTGGAGGGTAGTAGAGTGAAAAATCTTTTTCAGATGTACAAGATCCCACAATTCTCCAGGATGACAATGCGGGAAATAATAGAATGCTTACTGATTATACAGCCTGAGAATCTCTACCAATTCAGGTATGGATCGTATTTTCAGCTTCTCAAACAGCCTGTTTTTATAAGTACTGATCGTCGATGAATGGAGATTAAGTTGATTAGAAATTTCTTTGAGAGGAAGACCTTCAGCAAGCTTATTGGCAATTTGCAATTCGCGGTCTGATAGTGCTTCGAAGGGTGAGTTTTTTGTCGTGCCATTTATCGATTCTAAAAACATCGCTTCTTTTACATCGTCACTTGCATACCGGCCAGTACTGAGCATTGCCGTCAAAGCAGTTTCAACTACTGCATTGGAGCTTTGTTTACTTAAATAGCCACCGGCACCCATCTTTAGATAACGCATTGCATACACCTCTTCATCTTGAGAAGAAAATATAAGAATTCTTAAGCCGGGTTGGTGCATTTTTATGTAATCAATCGCTTCCTGAACAGAACCATTAGGCATATTAACATCCATGATGGCCAAATCCAATTCTTCCTTTAAAATTACTTTGTACAGTGACTTAAAATCCTCTACTTCAGAGATTATAGCATCAGGGCGGAGGCGTTGTATGGTTTGTATTAAACCCATCCTGACAATACCATGATCATCTGCTACAATAATACGAACGTTTACTTTTAAACCCATTATTCTATAAATTTACGTACAAAAATGGAAACCGTAGTGCCTTTATTTCCAGTGGAAGTGATTTGAATGTTTCCGTGCATCAAGGATACAAAATTTTTTACAATTTTCAAACTTAATCCAACTCCTTTCTCACCAGCAGTACCAAGGAATAAGGGGTTGCCATAAGTGAAGATTTCAGATACATATTTTTCATCCATTCCCGTTCCGAAGTCAATCACGGAAATTGTCACCTGATGATCATCTGTAACTTCCTGCAAGTGAATATCGTTCCCAGAAAAAGAGTATTTTACTGCATTATTTAAAATTTTGTCTAAAACATATTCCAGTAACAAACGATCGGTAGTAACAAATGCTTTGGAATCTTCTTTAAAATGAAATCTAATGTTTTTTTCTTTTAGTTTAGCAGCATATTTTTCTTCAAAATGGTGAAAAAGATCCACCACCATGATTTTCTCAGGTTTAATCTTAAATTCCCCATATTGCGTTTTTAACCAAGAGGTGCTGTCCTGAATGGTTTGCAGATTCTTCTGGGCATCGAATTTTAACTGTGGCAACAATTTAAAAAAATCTTCCTCACTTATGGTCTTTTCTTCTACCGCTTCTATCAGCCACAGAAAATTTCCAAACATTTCTTTTGAATCGTGAGACAATATCGAGATCAGTCCATTTTTAAAACTGATTTCATTTTCCAGTCTTTCGATTTTTAATTGTAGTTCGTTATTAGGGTCATTCATAAATTCTGTATCAAAGCTTAAAAAAATCTACTCCGGTATTTTTGTAAGCATAGTTTATTATTTATTCTTTTTCGATTTCTGTACCAAACCATTTTTGAATCATATTAGACAGGGTTTGTTTTAATAAAGGTTTGGTTAAAAAATCTGACATTCCGGCTTGCATACATTTTTCTTTCTCACCAGGCAGGCTCCCTGCTGTTAGTGCAATAATAGGGATTTCGATGTTTTTTTCCAAGGCTCTTATTTCTTTGGTTGCTTCAATACCATTGAGATGAGGCATCTGAATATCCATTAAAATAAGATCAGGATTCTCTTTTTGGTATTTTTCAACCGCTTCAGTGCCATCTTTTGCCTCGATGATGAAAGCTTGAGGAATAATATCCTTTAAATAAGTTTTGGTAAGAAGTAAATTAATAGCATTATCCTCCGCAATTAAAATTTTTATTTCGCGCTCGTTCACTTCATTTGCTGCATTTTTTATTTGCTCCGGTTTTTTCTTTTCAGAACTCTTTAAGGCGGATAAAACCTGGTACATCTGTTTCATACGAATCGGTTTTACAAGCCGATTTTCTATTTCTAATTCGTCACATGCAGCCTGTAAATTACTATCATCGGACGAGCTGTACAAAACAACATACGGCGCTACGTGGTTGGTATCGGGAATAATACTTTTCATTTTTCTAATGGTTTCAATGCCATCCATGATGGGCATATGATAATCCATAATGATCACATCGAATTTGGATTTGTCCATGATCAATAGCAAAGCCTTCAACCCGCTATCGCATTCCGTTACTTCGATATTTTTTCTTTCCAGCATCCTTTTCAGGATTTTCCGATTGTTTTCATTATCGTCCACAATCAAAACTCTCTTAATATCAGTTAAGCTTAAATCATACTCCTCTTCCTGCGTGTCAAACAGAATATCAAAGAAAAAGTTGCTGCCCTTCCCCTGATCGCTTTCGAGTTGTAAAACACTGCCGGCAAGTGTCAGGATTTGGTTCGAAATGGTGAGTCCCATACCAGTACCCCCATATCTTTTAGTGATACTGCCATCTTCCTGTGAAAAAGGGTTGAAAATTTCAGCCTGTTTTTCGCTGCTAATTCCAATACCTGAATCTCGAACTCCAAATCGGATTCGTCTTTTTCCTTCTCCTAAATCATCTAAAACTTTAACATATAAAACAATCTCACCTTCCTCAGTAAATTTTAAAGCATTGCTCAAAAGGTTGACGAAAACCTGTTTTAAGCGCATCTCATCAGTCCAAATATATCTAGGTATGGTGTCGTCAATATCAATGAGCATTTCTAATTGCTTTTTAGTATTACTGTACGCAACAATATTGAAGGCTTCTGAAACCAGTTCTTCGATCTCTACTTTATCTAGATTTAGCTTAAGTTTTTGCTTTTCTAATTTTGAGAAGTCCAAAATATCGTTGATGATGCTGTAGAGGGATACACCAGATTGGTTGATGATTTCCAGGTACTGTCTCTGTGTTTCGTTCAGATTCGTTTCCAGAAGGAGCTCTGTAAAACCGATAATCCCATTTAACGGGGTTCTGATCTCATGACTCATATTGGCCACAAACTCTGATTTTAAAGCATAGGCTTTTTCTGCTAGTTCTTTTTCTTTACTCAAATGCCATTTTGACGCTTGGTTCAATATCTTGTTGACCAACTCTTCCTCTGCTTTATCTAAATTTTTCTCTTCCTTGTCGAATAAATTTAAATGAGCGATCAGATTGTCCTCAAGACCGGGGATGGGATAACTTCTATGAAATTTAAATTCCACGTTCTTAAACTCATAAACCGAAGTCTGGTCTTCCAAAATAAAGTGTGGATTCTGGGGATAGATCTGATTGAGGGACGCATCACTGGAAGCGAGAACATAAACTTGCCCTTCCGTGGTAATGCTCATGGTGCAAATCTCCATGTTGATCATCTTAGCCGCCGCGAACACTAAGAAATCAAAAACATCGGTATATTTTTTTTCGAATGCATTTAATTTATCAATATAGTGCTGATCCGGTGATTGACTATTGCCATTAATATGGTCCATAAGGAAGAGTTTTTTTAGAAAGTATTGTTAAATTGCTGTAAAGCTATAATAAACATTGATAGAGTAGGTGGTATTTTCCTTCCCTACCAAACTTTGGGCACCTGCAGGTGATATGGTGTATTTTACGTTCAGTCCCCGGTCCAAAACCGGTGCTCCGTTAAAGAGTATTTTTTGAGGCGTTTTGGATAATGGAGCATTTACAGAACTTCCATCTATGCCAATTTGTAATATGTTGGAATTGATGTTGGTCTGCAGACCGCCTTTCTTGAAATAATTTTCGTCCGATTTTACATAGAGCTCAAAATTTTCATTATTGGATAACATAATTTGGTTGGGAATCATTTGTGACTGACCATTGGTGTATTGGGCCGCGGTATTAAAATTGAAGTTTACATTGCGCCCGGAACTGGGGATGGTGATCTCTGACAGAGGAAGCACTTTTAACTGAACAGCCGTATTTTGCAAACTGTTAATTGAGTTATCTGTACTTCTGGCATTGAAGTTCAATTCAAACGTATAAGTTCCGGCTTCAAAAAAAAGGTTTTTAAAATCATCCGCAGACACATAAAGCTCCGGGATAAAGCTGTTTCTGTTTCCCGCTACAACACTGAAATTAGCAGCGGAAAAATTCTGGAAATCGGCAGATAAGGCTTTGGTTGTAAGTGCAGCTCCATTACTACCCAACTTAATGTTTGCTATATTCCTGGTTCCTGGAACACCTTTAGAAGAGGTGAACTGAATGTTTGTGGAAGCAGCTTTCGCCCAAAAATTAAAATCAACTGTATGCGCGATTTCTGTATTCCCCAAATCCCACACCCGTGTGCTAGTATTGCGGTAGTCATTCAAAGAAGATATTTCTATGTATTTTGTTAAAGAGTTTGCAACCCATCGCATAGATGAAGGAATGACTAAAATTGTTTTAAAATTACGTGGTGTGAAGTCATTATAGTTCTGAGTTATATCCATGGAGTAATTCCCGGCCCGGAAGGCATTGGCAGTAAATTGTGAGGAAGGAATTTTAAATGTAAAATTGATATTTCCCCGGTTGAATCCTCCCCCGATACTGAGTGATGGTGGTTCAAACCATTTTACAGCACTTGTACTGAACGACTGAAAACCTGGCAAATAACCTGAAAGTCCAGTATAGGGTAGCTGCCCGCCCATACTTTCTAACTGCCACAGAAGAGTGGAGCTGGGTAAAGTAGATGAGGAAGAAGAGTGAGTAAAAGTTGGTCCGGAAACAGAGGTAAATGTAGGAGCTGTTGGGAGTAATCCCAAAAAGGCATAATCCCAGTTTGTTCTGTTGGCGTTCGTCATTACCCTTGTAGGTACTGAAGTAAATTCGCTCCTGTTAAAAATATTACTGTCAGGAATCGACAGGTACACATCCTGAGCTTTAGTGACTGTAGACCCGCAGAACACGGTAAAAATTCCTATTAGAAAAACCCTCATCTTTTTCATACTTTTAAATTTAAAACTTTTTCACCTTAATGGTGGTGTCTTTCTTCTTATATTCAAAAACTACGGTTTTTGAATACCCTTCTTTTGTCACCTGAATAGTTTGGGTGGGTTGTGTATAGCTGTATTTGTCATTTTCAATATAGAGGTTGTATTTTCCATCTTTCAGGAAAAACTCAAACTCATTTTTTTGGTTCACCACAGCAGTATAGACCATGCCATCTTCACTTTTTGCATACACCACTATTCCGGTTACATCCGTTTCCAAAACATCGTAGGCTTGCTTGATCTCTGTTAATTTCCCACTTACCCTGATGTTTTTTACCAAGCCCACTTTGCGGTTAATATTGCTATGTACCATAATGACAGGATCCATCATCAATCGGGCACCCGCACTTTCGTTCACCTTTAGTGTGTAAGTACCTTCAGGCACATTCTGAAAAACTACTTTTCCATTCTTATCCGTCATCGCTACATAATTGTCCAGTTTTACAATTTCATTAGCAAGTACCGATTCGCCGGACTCCAGAAGTCCATTGAAATTTTTGTCTTCAAAGAACTGGAACGACACTCTATGATTTCCAAGAGCCGTAGCTGTGGTAAAATATTTTTTAATCCCCACTCTGAACTGATAATAACTGCCACTGGTTGCATATTCAGCCGTAGATTTATAACCGGAAAGATTAAAATAACCTGTGGTAGACCATGAAGGTGAAATCTTATATTCCAGATTACCAGTGATATTACTGTTTAAATTTTTATAAAGTTCTGAATAGAAGGCTCCCGCTGAAAAAGATCCAGTCAGATTATGATTAAACATCTGGAAATTATATGAGGCGTAAACGTTATAGTTGGCGAAATTACGGCTTACATCATAATAAGAATTTAAATCAAAGACACTGGTTGCGTTCCATTGGGCTGTTCCGTTGAGAGAGAATGATTTATATCTGTAAGATAAAGTTGTTTTCAAACTGTTGAACCAGTCCGCTTTATTGTTCTCTTTTGAATAAGAGTATTCTGCCGTCAGGTTCAATCCGTGGGCACCTAATGTAGTGCTGATATTAGCTTCCAACCGGTATGAAAAAAGTTCCTGGGATGTGTAAAAATTAGCTGTTTTTTGCTTTTCAACCTTTGGAGACAGTAGAAAACTCCACTTCTTTAAAGAAAACTGATAACCTAATCCCAAAGCTTCTGTACTGTTGAAATAATAACGTAAATTAGAGGTATTCCCAGGTTGGGTTGATGCACCCTGAAAACTCAGGAATTCGGGCTCTATCTGTGAATTCTGATATTGTATAAAAGCACGCTGAGAGGTAGAAAATTGGCGGCCAATCCTTTGATTTGAGAAAAAGGATCCCCTTTTGATCCCTGCATAACTTTTGGTAGCAAAGGAATTGACAGATTGTATATCCCAGTTCCCTATTTTTCCATCGTAATTGGCTCCCATTGAAGCTCCTGCGTTTTCATCTTTGTTCAAAAGGCCTTTTTCGTGGCTCAGACCAACCTCAGTGCGGATTGTGTTTTTATCATTTATTAAAAATGATGTTACCGCATTCGCCACCTGCGTATCTATGTTAAAGCGCGGATCATGATCGAATATATAAGACACTTTCCCATTGAAAGATTTAGCATTCCCAAAAGCATATTTTGCACCCGCGATGGTAGATCCTTCTGTTTGTTGGAAATAAGTACCATACAGATTATAATTATTTTCCAGCGCAAGAATTTCAATCTGATTATTGTTACCAAATTTGGTAGAAACTTTCCCACCTCTTCCGAAAACCGGATAATCGTAATCACTGCTATTAACATTTCCCAACCGTAATACTGTATTTTTTCTCTCCAGCTCCAGCCAGGTATCATAGAGGTTATAACGGCCGTCTTCAACATAGTAATCTGCACCAATATTGAAGCTCGATTTTAAATTATCAGTCACCCGAAACGCTGTATTCCCCCTCAATTGAAGATAATTGAAACCTGAACTGTTTTCATTATAGCTGATTTCCGCAAAATTACTTCCGCTCAACGCTTCGTTTCCGCGGGCAAGTTGTCTGTTGTGCGACAAAATGACTAAGTAAAGCGTGTTGCTTCCCACGATTTTATTATCAAGCAGGTCTGTGACAATTGCATTAATATTAAATTCCGGATAAAGTGTATTCTGTTTTCTTACCGCAATTTTGATCTCAACCGTTTGTTTTTCCAGACCTTCCAGAGATATGGTTTGTTGTTTTGGCATTATTTCCAAACCGTCAGGAATGGATTGCAAATCAATTCTAACAGTTCGTTTACTATAACCCTGATTTTCTACAGTCAACAGAATTGAAGATTGGGGCAATGCGGGGTTAATGAAATTTTCGTAGGTGGCGGTATAAACTGCGATGTTTTTGTTCTCTTCTTTAGCAACGAAGAAAGAGGCATTTTCAGTTTTGGTAACTGTTGGGCTGGTATACGAAACCTGAAATTTGATCTCATTGGATCTCAGTTTCATAAAATCCACGTTGGCGATCAGTTTCACAGGAAGATTTTTAGACTGACCTGCGCCTAAGGTAAAGTCATTTTTGGGATAAAAAAGCAATCCCGGATATTTTTCCTGAGGTATGATATTCTGAATGGTAATCTCTTCAGAACTTTTATTCTCAATGACCAGAAAATTAGTAAAAGTAGAACCTTTCTCAACAGCAACACTGTCATTTTCAAAATGGATTTGAATATCCTTCTTTTCCTGCGCAAAAGCCCACGAAAATTGCAGAAGAACAAATACAAAAAATAAGATTGTTCTTCTTAGTACTGATATTGATATTCCATTCTGTGGTTTCAAAGCTTAATTTTAAAATTTAAAGTTTTTTTCTCCTACACGTAAATCATTGGATTCTGCCATTTTGATAATAGCCACACCAAGGAAGTTCCCTGAAATATTCTCTGGTAAAGAAAATTGAACAACCTGATTGGTATCCGGAAGCATGGAGATAGAAATTGAAGGCAATTTTATTTCCTTACCACTGTCTGTGTTGGTTAGTTCAAACTCAACGGTGGCATCATTGATAGTGTTTCCATCATTATGGATGCTTACTGCGACTTTTCTGTTCGCTGCATTCTCATTACTTACCTCTGAAATATTGGTAATATCCAAACTTTTCACATGGTTTCCCGGTGGAGTATAAAAGATGTGAAGTCCCACCTCAAACAAGGTGATAATACCAATACCATTTTGAACACGTGCCTTATCTGCCTGCTGAGGAAGTTGCGTGAAAAACAACATACTGTTCGTAACGGCAGACTGTGATGCGTTTGCCGGGATCTGCATGGTTACTACAATCTCCTTTGTACTTTTCGCAGGAACTGTTACAGCATTTTCTAAGGTGGAGATCCAGGAGGCATTGGAAATTTTTGAACTGCCTGCCTCAAGATAAACCTTATTTCCGTCTTCTTCTCTAACCCAATCTTTATAGTTGAGATTAAAAACATAATCCTTGTCCGAGCTGTTTTGAAGCGTGACTGTCTTTGTTACTTTTTCTCCTGGATTACCTGTGAAAAACAAGCGTGTAGGTGACATAGAGATACTTTGTGCCAGAAGTGAAGAAGACCCTGTAAGGATAAAGAAAATGAAAAGGTGAATAAACTTGTGCATGGTGTAAATAGTTTAATAATAAAAGATTCCCAAAACTACTGAAAACATAGCAAAAGGAACCTTTGCAAACTAAAAATTTAATTATAAAGCAGTCGCAGTATACGTTACTGTTTGTGTATAAGTTCCGGCTGGTTTACCTAAAATATCAGAAGATGATGACTTTGCCGCTGGAATAGTGTAGTCCAAATTTAGTGTTAATGCACTTCCAAGCGGAGCGTTTGATACTAAAGTTTGATCCGTTGCAGATAAAACAACAGCGCTTTTTGTTCCACCCATTGTTCCGGCAGCTGTAGCTGCTTTGATAGTCAAAACATTTACAGGGATTAAGTTGGTTCCATTCATGAAATTAGCACCTCCTGCTTTTACTTTAACATTAAAGTTTTTTGTTGAAGTAACTTTTAAAGAGTTGGCTTTAGTAATCGTTTGATCAGAGTTATAGTCTGCTGCAGTAGCATAGTTAAAGTCAACCGTGTTACCAATTGCAGTACTTCCTGCGTCGATAGAGATTACATCGTTCAGAGTAATGTTTACTGTTGTGGTTGCTGTTGTATTTTGAGCTTGAACATTGTTCGTTCCTAATATGATTGCTCCAAAAGTTAAGGCTGCGATTACGATTTGTTTTTTCATGATGGTAATATTTAATTTTTATTCTTGTTTAATTGTTCTCTTTTGAACACTACAAATCTACAGCGACGATAAAAGTTTCTTTGTAGTGGAAAACGGAAGTTCATGTAGTAAAATCACTACAGGATTACTCATTTGGTTTAAATAGAAAAACCCTCAGTACTGAAAAGTGCTGAGGGCAAATATATTGATGTGTTTTTTTTTATTATAAAGCAGTCGCAGTATACGTTACTGTTTGCGTATAAGTTCCGGCTGGCTTACCTAAAATGTCAGAAGATGAAGATTTTACCGCTGGAATAGTGTAGTCTAAATTCAGTGTTAATGCACTTCCAAGCGGGGCATTTGATACTAAAGTTTGATCCGTTGCAGATAAAACTACAGCGCTTTTTGTTCCACCCATTGTTCCGGCAGCTGTAGCTGCTTTTATAGTCAGAACATTTACAGGGATTAAGTTCGTTCCATTCATAAAATTAGCTCCCCCCGCTTTAACTTTAACATTAAAGTTCTTTGTGGAAGTAACTTTTAAAGAGTTGGCTTTGATAATTGTTTGATCAGAGTTATAGTCTGCTGCAGTAACATAGTTAAAGTCAACCGTATTACCAATTGCAGTACTTCCTGCATCGATAGAGATTACATCGTTCAGGGTAATGTTTACTGTTGTGGTTGCAGTAGTATTTTGAGCTTGAACATTATTAGTTCCTAATATGATTGCTCCAAAAGTTAAGGCTGCGATTACGATTAGTTTTTTCATGATAGTAATATTTAAATTTTATTTTTATTTAATTGTTCTCTTTTGTATACTGCAAATTTACAGCGGTGATAAAGGTTTCTTTGTAGTGGAAAATGGAAGTTCATGTAGTAAAATCACTACACGGGTTGTTCATTTGACTTCAATAATAAAACCCTCAACACTTTCTAAGTATTGAGGGAGTATATAAATTCCTGTTATTTCTATTATAAAGCTGTAGTAATATAATCTACCTTACAGATCACAGATATTTATTCCCAGATTTTGAATTTTATCTATATCGGTACAATACATACAAAATCAAAGGCCTCCTGAGGAAGCCTTCGAAACACCAAATCACAAAATATTAATATGAAAAAATTAACTTATAAAGCTGTTGCAGTATAAGTTACTGTTTGTGTATAAGTTCCTGCTGGTTTACCTAAAATATCAGATGATGATGATTTTACTGCTGGAATAGTGTAATCCAGATTCAGTGTTAATGCACTTCCAAGCGGGGCGTTTGATACTAAAGTTTGATCCGTTGCAGATAAAACTACAGCGCTTTTTGTTCCACCCATAGTTCCGGCAGCTGTAGCTGCTTTGATAGTCAAAACATTTACAGGAATTAAGTTCGTTCCATTCATAAAGTTAGCACCTCCTGCTTTTACTTTAACATTAAAGTTCTTTGTAGAAGTAACTTTTAAAGAGTTGGCTTTAGTAATCGTCTGATCAGAGTTATAATCAGCTGCAGTAGCATAGTTAAAGTCAACCGTGTTACCAATTGCAGTACTTCCCGCGTCGATGGAGATTACATCGTTCAGAGTAATGTTTACCGTTGTGGTTGCTGTCGTATTTTGAGCTTGAACATTGTTAGTTCCTAATATGATTGCTCCAAAAGTTAAGGCTGCGATTACGATTAGTTTTTTCATGATAGTAATATTTAAATTTTATTTTTATTTAATTGTTCTCTTTTGTATACTGCAAATTTACAGCGGCGATAAAAGTTTATTTGTAGTGGAAAATGGAAGTTCATGTAGTAAAATCACTACAGCATTACTCATGTGGTTTAAATAGAAAAACCCTCAACACTAAGTATTGAGGGTTTTTCTATTTAAAAATTGGTATTTACTTACAATGCAGTGGCAGTATAAGTTATTTTTTGTGTATAAGTTCCCTGTGGTTTACCTAGAAGTACCTTGGATGCATTTTCCGCCGAAATAGAATAGGCAATATTTAAAGACTGTTTAGTACCTAAACTTGCATTACTCACCAGCACCTGATCAGTTGTAGATAAAGTGACCTCATTCAGGGTTCCTACCAGACTTCCCCCTGGTATTGCTTTTACCTGTAATATATCTACAGGAATTACGTTTGCACCACTTACAAAGTGTGCACCTTCAGATTTTACCTTTATATCAAAATTTTTAGAGGAAATAATGACTAAACTATTGGGAACGGTCACATTTTTTGATGAATTATAGTCTTTCGTGCTCCCATAATTAAAATCTACAGCACCTTCTGAAGCAACAGAGCCAATGTCCATTGCAATAACGTCCGATAAAATAATATTTACTGATGTACTCACCTGCTCTGAATTTTGTGCCATAACCCGGTGGGTTCCTAAGGCGATTGCTCCCAGAGAAAGTGCAACGATAAAGATTTGCTTTTTCATGATTAATAAATTTAGTGAGGTGTAATAATATGGTCATTTAGACTCATTATAAATCTAATAACATTATCTGACATGACAAAGCCTTCATTGTTATTAATTAATCAATATGACGGTTTCTAATGGATGAGCTGTTATTATCAAGTAATTTTTTATTTCACAGAATGCTTTATTATCGTTTTAGGTAAAAGCTCCTGAATCAAATTAACTTGAATAAGAAAAGAGATGAAGCTCATTTAACTTTTTGTGTTTTGATTCCGAATTTTTGAAAGGCAAGAAAAACAATCAGGAAACCATACAAAATAAACTTTTATAATTTTAGCAACTCCATCTTTAAACGACTTAAATTGATTCATTTTCCAATATCTGCTGACAAATTTCTAAATTAATTTGTAAATATTATAAAATGACCTATTTTTAGTATTTTATTACAAAAATACTATTCAATGCCGAAAAAAATTATAAGAAATCTTCAGATAGGAGTAGTGATTTCTTTGATGCTTCTGATTGCTAGTTCCATAGCATCTTATATAAGCATACATAAGCAAATGGAGAATAGGAAAGACTTCTTGGAAAGTAAGGAATCTATAAGCTTAGCAAAAGATATCTTAAATACTCTTTTAGATGCTGAAACGAGCAATCGGGGATATCAGCTTACCGGCCGGGAAAATTTCCTTGAACCTTTCAATAAAAGTAGGAATGAATATCCGCTGTTTGTTTCTCACAAAGATAGACTTAATCTTAGAGAGAAAGATCAGATTAATATCCTAAATGAACTGCTACATACTTCAGAAATGTTGATGAAAGAATATGTCCTGCTCATTGAGAATCGTAAAAAGGGAATATTAATGAGTCCAGAAGAACTTGTACAAAATAAGGAGGTTATGGACAGATGCCGCATGCTCGTTCAGAAATTTGTAAAACTTGAGGAAGTTCAACTCGCCATAAAAAATGATGATCTGAAGAAGTCTTCGAATTGGACTGTTTTATTTATCATCTTTTCTGCTGTTGCAGCCATCGGTGTAACCCTTTTTGTTTATATACAACTAAAATCTGACCTTATCCGGCGTGGTAAGTTAGAAAACGATCTGTTTTACACTAAGGAAATGCTTGAGGAAACAGGCTCAGTAGCCCAGGTAGGAGGTTGGGAAGCCAATATGAAGACCGGGAAGATCTTCTGGTCTCAAAGTACAAGAGAAATTCACAAAATAGAAAATAATTTCCAGCCTACTTTTGAAAATGCCCTTGGATTTTACAAAGAAAAAAGCGGGGAGAGAATAAAATATCTTTTGAACAGGGCAATACAACAAGGAATTGCTTTTGATGAGGAACTTCAGCTGTTGCGTAATGATGGCGTTACGATTTGGGTAAGAGTAAAAGGTATTCCGGAATTTGAAGGTGATATCTGCAAAAGAGTTTTCGGAATCATTCAGGACATTGATGCCTTCAAAAAAATGTTTTTGGAGGTTACCCGAAAGGAGGCTATAATGCAGTCCTTTGCCACTGATGTTCCTGTTCCTTTGGCCATGTTTGATAAAGACCTTAACTATATTGCCGTAAGCAGCAGATGGAGAGAGGAATTTAGTATGAATAATGTAGATCTTATCGGTAATAATCTTTTCACGATATCACCTAATATTCCCGAAGAAAGAAAAGAGATCTATGACAATGCGCTGTTGGGAAAAACGTACATCAACAGTGACTTTATACTCAAGGTGGAAGGAAAAGAAGAAATTCAGCATTACGACCTTAAAGTCGGACCTTGGTATCTTACAAAAGATGAAGTAGGGGGAGTAATTATTTCCATACAGAATATTACAAATGCTGTAAAGATAAATGAAGAACTGAAAAATGCCAAGGAAACAGCAGATATAGCCAGCAAAGCAAAATCCGAATTTCTGGCCAATATGAGTCATGAAATCAGAACTCCTTTAAACGGAGTTATTGGTTTTTCAGACCTTCTCCTCACGACACCGCTGAATGAAACACAGATGCAATATCTGAATTATATCAATGAATCAGGGGAAAACCTGCTTAGCATCATCAATGATATATTGGATTTTTCTAAAATAGAATCCGGAAAAATGGAACTTTTGATTGAGAAATGTGATGTTTATGATATGTTGGGTCAGGTCATAAATGTTATTATTTATCAATCCCAGAAAAAAAATATCGAACTTCTTCTCAATATTGAACCAGGTCTTCCAAAAATACTTTTTATGGATGAAGCAAGGTTAAAACAGATCTTGATTAATCTTCTGGGAAATGCTGTGAAATTCACAGAAAAGGGAGAAATAGAGCTGAAAGTAGAGAAATTGCGTATGGATGATACTACTGTTGCTCTGCGTTTCTCGGTAAGAGATACGGGGATTGGCATTCCTGTTGAGAAACAAAAGTATATTTTTAATGCCTTTACTCAGGAAAACAGTTCTATCAGTAAACGATATGGCGGCACGGGTCTAGGGCTTACGATCTCAAATAATATCCTGGGATATATGGGAAGCTATTTGTCGCTGAGCAGCGCAAAGGAAAGTGGTTCTGTATTTTTCTTTGACATTGAGCTTCCTTACGAGATCTCTCAATTGAAAGAGGAGGAGGAAATAACTATTAAAACGGCCTTAGTGGTTGATGATAATGAAACCAACAGGATCATTCTTGAGCATATGCTTACCTATAAAAATATCAAATCAACTTTGGCTTCTAATGGGCTGGAGGCACTGGAGATCCTGTTGAAAGGTGATCGGTTCGATGTGATCCTGATGGATTACCATATGCCTATTATGTCCGGATTAGAAACAATAGATAAAATAACAGGGCTGTTCAACCAGCGAAAAGAGACTTCTCCATTTATAATACTTTCTTCTTCTTCTGAAGAACTGGGTATACTTACTTCAGTTAGGAAAATAGAAAATGCACATTTACTGTTGAAGCCTATCAAATCACATGATCTATATAAAACCTTAAAAAAGGTAGACCAAAGTAATGCAGTAGAAATTAGTAAGGATCAGTCTGAGAAAGTTTCGCATTTATTTGCCTCAGAATTAGAAGTGCTTTTGGTTGATGATAACCTAGTGAATATGGTGCTGAATAATAGAATAATGAAGTCTCTTGCTCCCAGTATACATCTAACGGAAGCTGTTAATGGGCTGCAGGCTTTGGAAGAATGCAGGAAAAAGCAGTTTTCCATTATCATGATGGATGTACAGATGCCGATAATGAGTGGTATTGAGGCAACACAAAATATTAGAATGCTGCCGGGATATGAACACATACCTATCATAGGCGTTACAGCGGGAAATGTGCTGGGTGAAAAAGAAAAGTGCCTTGAAGCCGGAATGAATGACTTTCTTCCCAAACCTATACGGCAGGCAGACCTTCTTGAAGTACTCAAAAAATATATTAGTGTTTAGTACTTATGAAAAAATGGAGATGGATTTCTTCTGTTAATATTTAAAATATATTTTTAATGATCTGCTGATGCTATAATTACCTTTTTATTACCTTTCTTGATAGAGAAAAACAGCAGCAGCGGTAAACATAGAACGAATGCTGCCCCAATAAGAAGATAAGCATCAATATAGCTTAAGATGAAAGCCTGCTTTTGTACTATCATGTCCATGAGGCTGATGGCTCTGTGCTGGGCATCCTGCAATCCGAAACCTTTACTTTGAAACAGTTGTGTATAATTGTTCAGTCTTTCCGTTACCAGATTGTTGGTAGGGGTGATGTTTGAAACCAGGTCTGTTCTGTGCTCTGCCATTCTTCTGATAATAAACGTATTGATAATAGAAATCCCGAAAGAGCCGCCAAGCTGTCTCATCATATTATTGATGGCTGTTCCCTGGGGTATATCTTCGGGTTTCAATGAAGAAATTGCAAGGGTGGAAAGCGGAACCGTTAATAAGGCCATCCCCATTGCCCGGAAAATTAAATTAACAGAAATTGTTGCGAAGGATACATCTAAACTGACCTGAGACATAGACCAGTTGAAATAGATGAAACAACAGAAGCCAATCAATACAATAAGCGCGGGCGGTACCCCTTTCTGCAGTATACGTCCCGTAATGATCAGGGCGAATACCGCAATTATAGAGCCCGGCAGCAGCATCAGACCTGCCATAGAAGGGGTAAATTGTAAAAGCCGCTGAGCAAGTACCGGTGTAAGATAAATGGAAGTAAACATTCCCATTCCGGTAATGAAAGTGAGCAAAGCGGAAATACTCAGTGAAGGAGATTGTAAAATAGATAGCTTAACAACCGGGTGCGCTGTAGTAAGCTCCCTGTATACAAACAGAATAATTGAAAAGAAAGCAGTAATAGTAAGTGCCGTAATATACCGGGTTTCAAACCAATCTTCAGTTTCTCCACGCTCCAGAATGGTCTGCAAAGAGCCTACACCAGCAATTAATAGGGTGATGCCAATCCAGTCAATCTCTTTTACCTTTTTCCTTGTGGGAGATTCCGGTAATAAACGGTAGCAGATAATAGCGGTAATGATCCCGATAGGAATATTTATATAAAATATCCAGGACCAGGAATAATTGTCAATGATATTGCCGCCCAGCGTAGGACCTATCGTTGGTCCTATAAAAACACCGATACCAAATAAAGCACTTGCTATATTTTGCTTCTCTTTCGGAAAGCATTCATAAACAACGGTTGCAGATACAGAAAGTAATGCACCGCCGCCAATGCCCTGTAAAAACCGAAAAGCTACTAATTCCCATATGCTGGTTGCATTGCCACACATAAAAGAGCATAATGTAAAAAGAATGAGAGAGCCGATATAATAATTTCTGCGTCCCAGATTATTGACAAGAAATCCGGTCATCGGGATGATGATAACATTGGCGATACCATATGAAGTGACAACCCAGGAAGTATCTTCCAGCGTTGCTCCCAGACTTCCGCTCATATGATTAATAGCTACATTGACGATTGATGTGTCTATCAGTTCCATTATTGCAGCTGATATAACGGTGATGATCAGGAGTATTCGGTTCATTCCTTATTGGTTTTCATTATTTCTTAATATACCGATCGGTATTTTTAAGCTCGAAAAAATTATTTTAAATGATGACTATAATGTGAATTACTTAAGAATGATTTCACTTAAACTCACAACTACCAGAACCGGTTCAGGCTGAAGAGCTGTATTATCTTCGTTACGGATAAATACTTGTCTTTTGGTAGGAAACTGTATACCCTGTACTTCTGTGTAATCATACAGATAATGTGCGCTGGCAACATTTTCGGAAATTTCTACATTGTAATCATGTCTTCGTATAAGTCCGGTTTTATCTATATAAAATGTCTGAATGCGGCTATGGCTTGCAATAGATTCTGGGAAAATTACCTGCAGTCTGCGGAATGTTTCACCATTTTCTTCCCAGGGTTCAATTTCTGTGACTTCAAAGCCAGGATTGGCAAAACAAAACGGCGCATTGATATAAGTCCATATAGCATAACTTGCAAAATAAAATGCCTGCAGCTTCGTCCAGGGTGTTTCCCTTTTATGATTGGAAAATGATTGTCTTGGATTTGAAAGTTCTTCAATAATTTCACCATCTTCCGATAAAGCAGCTACATGATCGGTTTCAAATGTTGTTTTCCAATCCGCAAGGGCCGGGCGGAAAGATACAAACTGTTTCCGGGTATCCACTGACACAAAAGTATCACTGATAAGCCCCGGTTGCTGCTTCCGGATCCAGGTGAGTCCATCTACTTTTAGATGAGCTGATATATTTTCAAACCTGTTCCAGTTCTCGAGACCGCCATGAGCTTCAATTGTAAATTCTAATAAACTGTTCATAAAATTCTTTTTATTGTTTTATATTTCAGAAGTAATGTTGTTTAGGTTTTTGAAACCACAAAAGTTTTAAAGACACCTGCGAAAGTTTTTTTTAGTTGCTACGGTTAGTATTGTTTTCATTTGTATTGATTGAAATATACCAATCGGTATATTGTTGTTTAAAAAAATATGCTTTTCAGCATTCAGTTCATGTATATATCAGTTAGTATTGATATTCTTTATATCCTAAATTTGGAAAACTTTTACAGTTGCAAAGATATAAAATAAATATACCGTTCGGTATATTTATTTGAATTTTTTATGAAATATTATATTTTCTGCTATTGAAAATGCTATTGAGCTAATCTTATGTTATAAAAATTGATCACCGTTAAAGAGAAAAGAGAGTTTTCTTTTCTGCAATATTTTCTTTTATATCCGGTTTTAAGTCAGAACCTTAGGGAAATATTATGTGAACAACAAAGTAAGAAAAAGAGACCATACAAACAATAAAAACCTGCAACTCATAGGAATTGCAGGTTTTATTTTGGAGAATACAGTGTCTTAACTTAATATCTCACATGGTGCTATACAAATTACCCATGGGCATCTCTTGATTCCCGGAGGAGGACAGCATGCTTCAGAACAACTCAATGCTCCTCCATTAATATTCTTCAACTGATCTCTTGAAATTTTTTTAGAATTTTTCATAGTCAAGTAATTGAATTAAACTAAAAATTAAGGTTGGTTTCCACCACCACATCCGTCATAGGGCATACATTGCCATTTTCCGCCGATTAAACAAAGCTGTCCGCCTCTGCAGTCAATACCACCCTTAATTGTTTTCAATTCCTGTCTTTCGATTTTCTTTAAATTTTTCATAATAATATAGGTTTAGTTCTATTCGAAATTAATCAATTTTTATCAACTGTTGTAGAATTATCAAGAAAATTTTTATTTTCAATAAGTTCATTGTTTGATAATTTCCTTTGGATTTTCTATAATGAAGTAAAATGTAATGTCTGTGAAGTGGGGGTAAATAGGCCTTACTAAAGAGATGCACAAAGAATCAATTTCTTTTGAACAAAATCTTGTCTTGTGGCAAGTTGGATTTCATAATGACTTGCTAATTTTGGGTAAAAGTTTAACCACCAAATCCGATACTATTATGAAAAATCTATTCAAATTCTCAGCCCTAATGAAATCATTACTGATTTTAACCATTATCCTTACCACTTCCCAGATATACGGACAAAAAGTGAAGCCTTCTGAAAGTGGCTATGCACCTGCTAATGGCATAAAAGTTTACTACGAGGTCTATGGAAAAGGCCAGCCTATTGTATTACTGCATGGCGCTTTCATGACCATTGATACAAATTGGGGACAGCTGATTCCCGAACTGTCTAAAAACAGAAAAGTAATCGCTGTTGAATTACAGGGACACGGACATACACCGTTTTCAGAAAGGAAATTATCTCATGCTATTTTAGCTAGTGATGTTACAAAAGTAATGGACTATCTGAAAATTGATAAAGCAGATGTTGCAGGATACAGTTTTGGAGGAGAAGTAGCTTATCAATTGGCTATACAAAGCCCGGAAAGACTGAACAAACTGGTGATTATTTCATCAACATATAAAACTAACGGCTGGCTGCCTGAAGTAAATAAAGCTCTTGAAGGGATGAAACCCGAACTCTTTACAAACAGCCCTATGCATACTGCCTACAATGCCGTGGCACCAGATAAAACAAAATGGACCAAGTTTCTGGAGCAGATGATTGCTTCTGCCGGACAGCCATTCGATCTGGGTGATGATAATATTGCTAAAATTTCGGCACCAGTTTTAATTATTGCGGGTGACAATGATGGATTGGATAAAACCGAGTTATCAAAAACCTATAAATTATTGGGAGGTGATACTTTTGCAGATATGGGACCAATGCCAAAATCTCAATTGGCCGTTGCTCCGGGACAAACCCATGTCAGCCTGATGATGCAGACAGCAACCATTCTGAATTATCTGAACGGCTTTTTAAAATAATGAGATACACTATCATTTCATAAAATTGAATATAATGAGAAAAATAACGGTCTTATCAATGATTACAATGGATGGTGTCATGCAGGCACCAGGTGGTCCTGAAGAAGATACATCTGGAAACTTTAAATATGGAGGATGGACTGTATCTTATGGTGATGAACTTTTCGGTGAAATCATGCAGGAGGAAATGAAACAGACTGATTATCTTCTGGGGAGAAAAACATTCGATATCTTTTCATCGTATTGGCCTCAGCATGCTGAATTTTGGCCGGGAATCAACGAAGGAAATAAATATGTGCTGTCTCAAACCATTGAAAATTCAGATTGGAAGAATACCTTTTTCCTCAAAAACCTGGATGATATCCGGAAACTTAAGCAATCAGAAGGCGCTGATATTCAGATCTGGGGCAGCAGTGAACTCATTCATCTGCTGTTGAAACATGATCTTGTAGATGAACTTCGCCTAAAAATATATCCATTGATTCTTGGCCGAGGGAAAAAACTGTTTGATAATAGTTCGGTTCCGGCCGCTTTTACCCTGACAGAAAGCCATGTGACATCAAAAGGAGTTATCATAGCCAATTACAAACGTTCCGGTGAGATTGTGACAGGCAACGTTGAAGTGTAAATGAGTATCTTTTTAATTTTATTTTTTACAATTGCTAAACTTACAATATGAATACGAAATTTGAAGCAGGAATAAATATTGCCATAAAAATTCCTAAAAATAAATATGAAAAAACGGTAGTCTTTTATAGAGACATCTTAAAGTTAAATGTTGAAGAAAAACCGATTAATAATCCAACTGTTTCCAGAACCCATGAGGTAAAATTCGGTAATAATATCATCTGGCTGGACTGTGTAGATAATTATACCCATTCCGAAACCTGGCTGCAGCTTACCGTTCCTGATGTAGAAGAAGCTACAGAATATCTGCAATCGAACGGAGTAGAAACCTGTGACGAAATTGAAGAGCTTCCTGAAAATATGCATTGGATTACAGACCCTGCTGGTACCGTGTTTAATTTACAGCAAAAATAATAGAAAATATTTTCTAAAAAATATATAAGAAAGAAACAGGAGAGGTAGGGTAAATAAGGAAGTTGGTATCGTTTTATTTTTTTCTGAGCTTGATATTCTAGTATAAAAATAACCTTCCCGCTTGAGAAGGTAATAAAAAAACACGTACAGCTTTGGGTGAATAAGAAATTACTCATTATGTAAGCTTTTTCTATTTGGCAACAGTATTTCTGCTGAGTTTATATTTATAGCAATTTGATATGTTATTAAGATTATACTCTTCATCCTGTATTCAGTTTATTTACAGGCCCCATAAAAGTTCTATATATACGTGGATTCTATTTTTCAAACGATGCAGTCTGGAATGTTTATATTCTAACAAAGTGTAAATATCAGAAGGTGTATTATACTGATCTGGAATTTTTTTTCCATTTATCATTTGCAGTTTTCTGCGTTTCATGGTATTGAATATTACTTTTGCAAAATATTCTCTTGATTTTTCCTTATTAGAGTTTTGAGAAATACCACCATTATGCATACGATACAAATAATTAGCTTCATTGATAAATTTAAATTTCCCTTTTTCATATAACTTCAGATATAAATCCTGATCTTCTGCTATTCTTAAAGTAGGATCAATTTTTGTAGTTTCCTCATATGCATCCTTTCTAAAGGCCGTAAAGTTTACGATCTGTACCGGGCAGTTAAAAAAGTACTGATCATTGTTCCTGACCTGCCTTGTTAATTTTGGAGTATTAATCGGGGTAAGGTTCTCATCACATCTGATAAACTTGGAATAAGTGAGCACTACATCCTGATTTTTGATGAAAGCCTTAATACTTGAATGAATGGCATTAGGTGTTATTGCATCGTCAGGATCCACAAAACCAAAAAATTGTCCATCTGATAACTCGATTAACTTACTTTTAGTTACTCCTACACCACAATTTTTATCATTTTCAAAAATACTGAACCGAAGATCTTTACCAACAATATTTTTGATTATTTCTACCGAATCATCTGTGGAACCATCATCTAAAATAATTGCTTCCCAATTTTTATAGGTTTGATTGAGTAAGGATTCATAACAGGACTTGAAAAACTTGCCATTATTGTAGTTGGCAATAAGAATCGAAAATTTCATCATTTAATTTATTGAATTGAGGTATGTAAGAATTGGACACGATATCAAAAACAGGAATTGGAAAGAATTCTATCACTCTGTTAATGCCATGAATAGATAGGTTTTCGTTGATTTGAAAGTGAATTAAACCTTATAAAAAAACAGGGATAAAAGTCCTTATTGTTATTAAATATGTAAGAAATATTTTTAAAGGTTAATTTTCTCAGTCCAATTGGCAAAAGAATATTATCTTATTAAGAAACAGGTCTAATCTCTTCTATTTAATGAGTAAAAAATAACCTCCCCAATAGGGGAAGGCTATAAAACACATACTGCTGGATGAACAAGAAATTATTCACTATTGATTCAGTCCAAGCTTTTTCCATTTGGCAACAGTATTTCTACTGAGTTTATATTTTTGAGCAATTTGAGTATTATTAAGGTTGTGTTTTTTTTGATACTCTAATATTTGTGTAATTGATTGCTTATCGTAAAAACGATGCTTTTGGTTGAACACAGCCGTTTCCTGACTGCATGATCCAAAAATAATATTGTTCAGTGTAATAACATCTATTCCTGTTAAGCTTTCCTTATTCAAAATACTTTCACAATCCTTTGCTTTTTGGGAATATTGATATTGAATAATATCTTTAAATATTTTTTTGTAATCTGGATTATTCATTCGTTACTGTTTGTAAACTTCATTTATAGTATTCTTTCTAAACTGATACTGCTGTCCGGTGTTCCTCCAAATGTAAAAGCTGCAATAGACAATCCTGGAGTATTAATGTTAACTCTGAAATTCACATCATTATTTACATCAAGAAATAAAACAGTATCTGCAGAAGCTGAAAAACTATTTGAACTGATAAAGGCCGCATTGGCTGACATATAAGCCTTTTGTTCTCCGTTTACAGCGATAGCTATATTTACTTTTACGCCTGCAAAACCTATGTTAGCTCCATTGAATAATACATTGAAATTGACTCTATATAGTCCTTTCTGGCGTATGCGGAAAGTATCTGATGGCCGAAAAACAGATAGGTAATCCGAAAATTGATTACTGTTATTGGGAATAGATAAAGGAAGGTTTCCGGAAGTACACAAGAAGCTTAGACATGCTACACTAGATGTTTCTATTCTTGCACGAGTCCATGTAGTGGCTTTGCCTTGCGGAATAAACGCTTGTTTCCATGTGATACCATCATATACTTTGGAAACGGATGCATTTTTATCATACATCAGCATGGCATCCATAGTAGCATCATCATCATAGCCATCGGGCTGGGCTGCATTATATTTCGGTAAAGTTGTATTGTTATTTGCAGCAGGCTGTATCAATACTTTTTGTCCAGTAGTATTCTGTAGTTCTAACTGTGTATATGGAGATGTAACATTGGCTCCTCCCATAATTACTTGGGCATTGAATAAACATCCTCCCAATATACTGCTTAATAATATGTATTTTTTCATCGTTTGTGTATTAAAAGTTATCTGATTCTCTGTACATTAATAAAAGTATCTGTATGGTCCGTAGAGCTGGAGTAACTAGAGATAAGAGAGCTTGTGGATACGGCAGCTGCCAATCTGATTCTGCTGTTAGCAGGTAATGTAATGGTGGAAGATACACTGGCACTTTTATTTCCGGATTGTCCAAGGTCAATAAATATTCCTCCGCTTTGGCTGGTTTCTTTAAAGGCCAGAGTAGACCAACTTGCTCCGTTGTCATAGCTCACATCCAGATTTACCCAATAAGAAACATCCTGTCCAAATCCCAGTAAACTGGTTCCGGCAAAACCTACTACACCTGAAACGTGATAAAGCCCGGCTGCAGGAATAACGATATAATCAGTTCCAATCTGAGTATTTAAATTATTAACGAGTAATTGTGATCTATTGGTAAGATTGGATAAAGGAATAGTCTGTCTGTTGTTACTTCCAAACAACTGTGTTAAATCACAGGTGTTAATTCCCAGAAGTGAAACACATGTCCAGTTTTTTGCTCCGTTTGCTTTTGTACGGGCTTCAAAGGGATTGTAAAATCCGCCCAGCTGCAAGGCAGGAATCCATACAGTTCCGTCATATTTATAATACTGCTTATCTTCTTTATTGTACAGAAGAGCTCCTTCCAAAGAAGGTAAATCATCAAAGTGATCTTCTACTGAGGTATTGTAAAGAGGGAAATTACCTATAGTGCTGGTTTTGGTGAGTATAAGTCCTCTGGAGGAATCCTTTATATCAAGCAATGCATTAACATTAGGACTACCTGCAGTTTTAGATATCAGGATCTGTGAAGAGACGGAAACGCCAAGCAACACAGAAAAAAGAAAAGTAAATATTTTTGTTTTCATTATATGTATAATTAAAGGATTACTTTTTCAAAAATAATTTCCCCGGTTCCGTTTGTTCCATTGTTCTGGAAGGTGGCAGATGCAGAAAGACCAGCCAGAGGTATCGTAGGAGAGTACTGCATGTAACCTGACATAGAAATTTTATCACCAGCATTGAGCTGAATAACAATTGAACCATTAAATACAGGATTATATCCTAAGCGGGCATTGTCAGAAGTAAATGATTGAGAATCAATGTCAGCAAAAGTTGTAGGGGTTGCTGCATTTGCTTTTTGTAGTTTCAATCGTACGTCACTAGATGCTGTGGCTAATGCTGCAAACGATCTATAGGTAATTCTGTATAATGCGGTCTCGTTTACCGTGATAATATTAGAGGCAAGTGACAGATTGATATTAGTTCCCTGAAAGTCTGAACTTCCCGAATTACTAATTGGTATTATTACGTTTGATACCGTACAGCCATTTCCAAGAAAGGGAATAGTACATGACAATGTAACATTTGAAGGCCTGGAAAAATGAGCAAAATATTGTGGTTTGGTTTCCACTACATAATCATATGTGCTTCGCCAGCGGGTTCCATCATGTTCGTAAACAGAAGCATTGTTCTTACTATATACTAATGCTCCTTTGAAGGTATTATCTCCAACAGGATTGGCTGCATTGCTTATTTGAGATACCGAGGGCAGTAATACAGCTTTTGCCGGAACTGTGGATTTTACATCCAGAATAGCGTTAGGGTGCGGCTCATGATCACTGGGGTTGGTAGAAATACTAACCTGAGCATATCCGCTAACGGTCAGCATGCAGAATAGCATGAAATGTGTTTTTTTCATTGTATAATTTTTTACATTCTTGTGTTTTAAATTTAGATTTAGGAAAGAAGGATATGGGAAAATATCCTTCCTCCTAATTCAAAATATAATAACATTTGTGTTAATAGAATCGAAGCCCAATAAATACATAATGACATAGTTTAAAACTGTTCATTGTGACAATAATATTATGCTAATCATTTATTTCAATTGATCATCTGAATTCTATGGCAAAGTTATTTTAAGGTTTAATTATTAGCACTATAAAGACATTGTCATAAACTAGCAAAACCTGTCGTTTGGGTAATCGGAATTGTTAAAAAGGTAAAAACGTTGAAAATTATCAAAGATTTAGTATCCATGAATACATATTTTCCTCTGTACTGATATTCAGTTTTTTTCTGATTCTGTATTTTTTACTGATAACAGAATTGAGGGTCGCATTTTTATAATGTGCTATTTCTTTGGTGTCAAATTTTAATTTGATTAGCGCACAATATTCCAGGTCAGAATGGGAGAGTTGTGGATTGATTTCCAGCAATTGTTTGTTAAATGTAGGAAATGTTTCAGAAAATTTCAGATGGAAAGATTTATCATTGTTGTGAACAAGCTGTATAAGTTCATAACAATCTTCAGTATTGATATTTTGTTTTATATTTTTATTCGGAAGTACATCATTTTGTATTGAGCTTTCATTACTCTCAGTGAATGTTTCAATTGTTTTATGATAGCTCTTTCTTTTGATATAAAATACATATATGACAAAGCCAATAACCGAAATAAATAAAATGATAATGATAATCAGAAGTTGATTATTATTTGATTCTGTATTTTCTGTATTGGAAATGTTTTCCTTGTCAGGAGGAGAAATAACATTATTCAAGACTTTCTTTTCAACGGTTAAGATGCTGTCTGTTAACTTTTGGGCTTTTGCAGAATAGAGTGCCTGGTTTTTATAGTCTTCAAGCCCCAAATAAGATTCAGCCTTTCCAGAATAAATATCTTTTACCTGTAACGGATAAATTTTAGCTTGTTTGGCTGCCTGTGTTGCTTTTTCAAAATTTTCTAACGCTGTAGTATAATTTTTTCTTTTGTTTTCTAGATTTCCTTTTAATGTATAATAGCTTATAAATTCTGATTGATCTTTTTCTGTTTTCATATCTCGGGCAAACTGAGCCAGATATTTTTCAGTATTGATGATATCATGTTTAGAATAATATTCCTGGCTTAATTCTATAGCAAATGAAGAGAGGTAAAAATTCTTGTATTGAAATGTAGGGCTTGTTTTTCTTGATTCATTATAACCATTGTGAAGATAAATCAAGATAGAATCTTTTTTTTCGTTTCCACCCTCTTTTCTGAGATTTCTCGCCATGGTTCTGTATGCCGTCGCTTTTATGATGTGAGCTTCCTCATTACTGATCTTATCTGTCTGAACAAAAACTTTATTGATTGATTTTCGGGATCTTTTGGTATAGCCTAACTCGGAATAAACCATTCCTTCTTCCATATATAGCCATGCTAAAGTATTATAATCATGATATTTTTCGGCTAAAATTTTACCTTCAGGAATTATTTTCATGGCCTCTTCGTACCTCTGCTCATTCATATAAATGGAAGGGATTACTTTCATAGATTCCATGATTCCTTTTGGATATTGAATACTCTTTGATTGTGAAAATATACTATTGCACAATCTTAATAATTCTTTGCTGCCAATATCATGGTATGCATTTTTATTTTTTACAATTTTTATTAAGCTATCAATTTCTTTTTTACGCTTAGAATAATCTTGCGAATAACAATTTATAGTACTGGAAATAAGGAGTATGAAGAAAATGATTTTTGTTTTCACAGAAGTAAGTTTAAAAAGTAAAATATAAATAAGAACACCAAACTTTTATTATAAAGCAGGATTAAATTAAATATGACTATCCGATATTCAACATCCATGTGTACATATTTTCATCAGTGCCTATATTCAGTTTTTTTCTGATCCTGTATTTTTTACTGACTACAGAATTTATAGTAAGATTTTTATGACGAGCGATCTCTTTAGTGTCAAATTTTAATTTGATTAAGGCACAGTATTCCAGGTCTGAATGAGTAAGCTGAGAATTTATACTCAAAAGCTGTTGATTGAAGGCCGGAAAAACTTCAGAAAATCTGAGTAAAAAGGATTTATCATCATTTTTAGCCAGTTGAACAAGTTCCCTAAGGGCTTCAACTTCCGTTTCAGACTTTTCATTTTCAGGGACAATAATTGGTTTAGGGGCTTGCTCCAGATGTTTTTCTTCTACACGTTCTTTTTTTGAATTTTTATGACGTAAAATATAAAATGTTAATCCCGCCAATGCTATAAGTATGCCTGCTGCAAGGTAGTAGTTGTTATTTTCATTATCCGTAAAAGGATCCTCATTCTCATTGATATCTATTGTCGTGTTCAGCAATTGCTGATCAGCTATTACCATGCTGTCTGTGATTCTTTTTGCTTTTGTACTGTATGCTGCCTGGTTTTTGAAATCATTAAGCATTAAATAAGACTCTGCTTTCCCCGAATAAATATCTTTTAATGCGAGCGTGTATATTTTATATTTTTGATTAATTTCTAAGGCTTTATCAAAGTATTCCAGTGCCTGCGTATAGTTTTTCTTTTTATTTTCTATATTTCCTTTAAGGATATAATAACGGATAAATTCAGATTGATCATTTTCCTGAGACATCAATTCCTTAAATTCATTGAGAAATATTTCTGCTTTTAAATAATTATTTCTCAGATAATATTCTTCGGCAAGATCTGTTGCAAAAAGGCCAAGAAAAAAGTTTTTATAAGGACTTTTATTGTCCATTTTTCCTATTTCCTGATGACCACGATATAAATAAACCAAAGCTGAGTCTTTCGTACTGTTTGCAGAGATTTGAATATTTTTTGCCTTTGTCCTGTTAACAAGCCCTTTTATTAAATAATTTTCTTTTTCAGGTATTCTATTAAGAAGTCCTAAAGAACTGCTAAGTGCTTTTTGAGATTTTTTAACATATCCCAGTTCAGAATAAACAACAGCTTCCTGTATAAAGAAAAGAGACAATAGGTAATAATTATATTCTTCCTTTGCAAGACTTTTGCCTTGCAGAATCTTCTCAAGAGCAGCTTTATAATTTTGTTCATTCAGGTAAACTTCCGACATTTTCATATCTGCCTGAATCATTCCGTTGGAGTAGTCAATCTCTTTAGATTGGTAATATATTTCAGTACAGATTCTTAAGATTTCTTTGCTGCCTTTATTGGCATATATGCCCTTATCCTGGACAACAATAATCATACTATCGATTCTTTTTTGTTGTTTAATATTATCCTGTGAATAACAAAAATTATAAAAGACAACTAAAATTATCAGTAAAAATTTAATTTTCACAAATAAAAATTTTTATACGTTGAATAAAATCCCATTAATAAACATAAATTGATTCATTTAGTTTACTTTTTAAAGTTACTTATTTATTTGCTGTGGTTTATTGAATTATCATAATATGTAATAATTAAGTTTTATATCTATATTGATATAGATAATTATTTATGAAATTTAATAACACTTTTTGAGCTGTCTATTTTCATAGAGCATATGGTAAAATTGTTTTTTCACCTTTAATTGAATGCAGTTATGAGAACTGGAAATTACGAATGTAAAGTGTTACTAATTGAATCCGTTTTTGTATTTACCCATCCATTTGTATAAGGTAGTCTTGGGAATCTTATATTCATTCATGACCTCCTGCTTACTCTTTTTCCCTGTATCAATAAGATCCAGAATGAAAGAAATAATTTCTTGGGTATACAGTTTTTTTCTGAACTGAGGGAGTGAAGATTGGATAGTTGTATTGCTTGTATTTACATTAGCAGGAGGTGCATAGAGTATAAGATAATGTGAATAAACTCTAAAAAAATCATATTCAAGTAAAATACTGAACCGTAAAATAAGATCGCTTTCTATAGATTTTTGGGATAATATTTGAGTTAATTCTTCATCTGTACATTTCAAAAATTTACAGATTCGTATTTGATCTATTTCAAATTCCTTTATTCTTTGGGTGATGAGGTCGCCCATATGAATATTCTTGATATCGTGAATCATCCTTTAGTATTAAATTTGTGTTTTTCTAAAAATATTTGAAGTGAACTATATCATTTCAAATCGTATGCAAAATTATTAATATTGCATAAATACAGGGGTTATCGTAGCTGTCGATAACTGTCAAAACTTATCGAATTTTGTTATTTGCTGGTTAATTTTGGCTTTTTGGGAAAAGTGGTCTATGAAAATGTGAACTTTTAAATCGGATCATTAAAACCTGATTTTTACAGAATAAATTAAGAATAGTTAGCTTTCATTTGCTATCAGAATCATATGTAAAAGTTGTTGCAATAAAGAATTACACCTATGGAATATTAAAAGAGAAAAGGAAGCTCTGTAAAAATTAAGAAGAAGAGATCATATTATTATTGTTTTGTAGTAACCGGATAGAGTAAATTTTAATACCTTTAACTTTCAAATCATTAAAATTCTAAATAATCCATGAAGACGAAACCATTAACTTTCATCTTAATTATCTTTTTTCAACTGATAAGTATCACAGCATTTTCACAGAAAACAGCTGTTCTAAACTCTCTATTAGATAAAAATTCAGAATTTATTTTTCCACAGACTCCCGATAAGATCTCAAAAGCATTGAACATGAAACCTGTGTTTTATGAAGATGCCAATGAAGAAAAATATGTGAAATGGCCTACAAAAACAGGATTGGAACTGTATTGCAGCCTGGGAAAAAGTAATGCTGTTAATGAGATGTTCTTTACCATTTCAGACAATAAACCCGTAGTGGTAGAAGGGCTTCCATTTGGGCTTATCATGAATAAAAGTTCGCTGCAGGACAGCAAAACGAAGTTCAGTAAGTACAGTGCTAAAACACAGAAGCTAGGTTCTGACAGTGAATTTCCAGGAGGTTCAAAACTGATTTTTAAGAAAGGAAAACATTATGCAACCTTGTTTTTTAACAATAAAAATCTGCTAAAATCTTTAGCACTTACCACAGAACTGGTTGATCCGGCTGCCAATTAATTTCAACAGCTTTCAAATACTATAAAATCCGTCATTTTTTGGCGGATTTTTTTTATCCATTCATTCTAAATAATAAGGAGAAAAAAATCTCTGCTTACAAAGCAACACAGCTGCTTTTAGAAAATGGATTGTAGAATAAAGATTCAAGTTTCTTACTAAAAATGATATAAAAAAGATCATTTAATATGAAAAGATAAACATTCACAATTCTTAAAAAAAACAGTTCAAAAAAACACTTCAATTCCAGGGTGAAAAATGACAACGAGGAAGTTATTTCTTTAAAGTTGTTTCATTTTTTCATTATATATCTTAAGAATTTAGTAACGAAAAACGAACGGAATCATCTAAATTACAATGTCTGTTGAATAAAAAATGTATTTTTAATAATAACAAAATCAGTGGGTTATGGTTAAATAATTATTGTTTGCATAAAATATCTTTCACGTTTTTATAAAATACCTATATTTACCACCAAGGAGTTCTTAACATCTTCTTTATCAACCGAAACTGGTTACACTTAGCTGTGTCTTAAAAGGGAATCGTGTGCAAATCACGAACTGTCGCGCAACTGTAAGTAACATCAAGGTTTTTATCAAAAAAGGTCCACTGTATGCCTCGTTATATGGGAAGGACGATAAAAACTGTTACAAGTCAGGAGACCTGCCTATTTCGAATTGACGATGCTTTCGCGGTATGAAGCTTATAGTCAGGTATGATACGATATGGATAACAGTGGGATCAATATATTTTGTCAGCTCGTGTTATTTTGTGATGCAGGTAAGTAGTGGGGCAGTATGCTCTTTCATTATCGTGTATTCATCGTATTTTCCTTTTCCATATTTTTCTTTTCCACAGGCATTGTGAAGTTTATCAGGAACTTTTTATGAGGATTTAATCAATATAAAAAGTTAAAAAATGTACCCATTCGATTTCGGTTATTCATGCAGGAGCAGCAGACTTGGAAATAAACAGGTTTGCAGGGAGGTAATGGTGCATAATTCCGGATTACAAAAAACGAATAAAACAGTTCTGCTTCCTTTTGATTTCCTTTTTACCACATCATGGAATGGTGGCTATTATTGCGTCTATTCATGGTCTTCTGTAAACAAAATTCAACTAAACAATAAATATTATAATGACTACAAGTGAAAGTTTGAAGTCTCCCGGTATGAAATTTCGGGAGGCCATGCGAAAAGAAAGTCCCCTTCAGATTGTTGGTACCATTAATGCCAATCACGCGCTGCTAGCACAGCAGGCTGGGTTCAATGCAATTTATCTTTCAGGAGGCGGTGTTGCTGCAGGCTCTCTGGGTATTCCGGATTTAGGAATTACTACGCTGGAAGATGTATTGATTGATGTTCAGCGTATCACGAATGTTTGCGATGTACCATTGATGGTAGATGTTGATACCGGATTTGGGCCTTCAGCATTCAATGTGGCAAGAACCGTCAAGTCACTGATTAAAGCCGGAGCTGCTGCTTTGCATATTGAAGATCAGGTAGGTGCAAAACGTTGTGGACACCGCCCGGGAAAGGAAGTTGTAACCAAAGAAGAAATGGTAGACAGGCTGAAAGCTGCTGCAGATGCCCGTACCGATGAGAATTTTGTAATAGGTGCCCGTACCGATGCATTTGCTAATGAAGGATTGGAAAAAACATTGGAAAGAGCAGTTGCTTACAAAGAAGCCGGAGCAGATTTCATCTTTGCAGAAGCCGTTCCTGACTTAAGCTTTTACCAAAAGTTTGTTGAAGCTACAGGAGTTCCCGTACTGGCTAATATTACAGAATTCGGGATGATCAGAATGTACACAGTGGAAGAATTAAAAAATGCAGGCGTAGGACTGGTTCTTTATCCGCTTTCGGCTTTCCGTGCCGCCAATAAAGCGGCTCAAAATGTATACGAACACCTTCGCAAAGACGGAACACAGGTCAATGTATTAGATACCATGCAAACCAGAGAAGAACTCTATCAAAGCATTGGATACTACGACTATGAACAAAAATTAGACAACCTTTTTAAACAAAATAATTGATAATGTCAACGAACAGTGAACCCACATTTAAACCTAAAAAAAGCGTTGCGCTTTCAGGGGTAGCAGCAGGTAATACTGCGCTTTGCAGTGTCGGAAAAAGTGGAAACGATCTCCATTACAGAGGATATGATATTCTGGATCTGGCAGAAAAAACGCAATTTGAAGAAGTAGCCTACCTGTTGATCTATGGCCAGCTGCCTACTGGAGCACAGTTGAAAAACTATAAAGCCAAATTAAAATCTCTGAGAGGACTGCCTCATTCTGTGAGAAATATCCTTAAGAGTATTCCTGCAGCAGCCCACCCAATGGATGTTATGCGTTCTATGGTTTCCGCTGTCGGAAGTATTCAGCCGGAAAAAGACGATCATAATATGGCGGGAGCAAGAGATATTGCAGACAAATTACTCGCATCTTTCAGCTCAGGTCTGTTATATTGGTACCACTATACCCATAATGGAAAAGAAATTGATGTAGAAACCGATGATGATACAATAGGAGGGCATTTTCTTCACCTGTTACACGGAAAGAAACCTTCAGATTCCTGGGTAAAAGCAATGGAAATCTCGTTGAACCTGTATGCAGAACATGAATTTAATGCGTCAACATTCACCAGCCGTGTGATTGCCGGTACAGGATCTGATATTTATTCTGCCATTACAGGAGCCATTGGTGCTTTGAGAGGGCCTAAACATGGTGGAGCTAATGAAGTAGCTTTTGAAATCCAAAGCCGTTATCATTCTCCGGATGAAGCAGAAAGTGACATTCGCCAGCGTATTGCGAACAAAGAAGTGATTATCGGATTTGGACACCCAGTGTATACCATTTCAGACCCAAGAAATGTCGTGATCAAAAAGGTAGCTAAAGAACTTTCCGAGGAAGCAGGAGATATGCTGCTGTATACTATTGCTGAAAAGCTTGAAACTGTAATGTGGGAAGAAAAGAAAATGTTCCCGAATCTGGATTGGTTCTCCGCTGTTTCTTATCACTTGATGGGAGTTCCTACCCTGATGTTTACTCCGTTATTTGTCATTTCAAGAGTTACAGGCTGGAGTGCCCACATTATAGAACAGAGACAGGATGGGAAGATTATCCGCCCAAGTGCCAACTATACAGGACCCGAAAACAAAGAATTTGTGTCCATCAACGACAGGAAATAATGGAAATATCAATAGTTCATTTTCAATTTTCCGCTCTTAACTTTTAATTAATTAAAATTTTTCAACAATAAAAAATGAGTTCACACATCTCAAACGAAAGACCACAACCCGATCAGGTATTAACAGACATTGCAGACTATGTCTTAAACTACGAAATTAAAAATGACTTAGCATGGAAGACCGCTCATTACTGTCTTCTGGATACGATTGGCTGTGGTCTGGAAGCATTGACTTACCCCGCATGTACAAAACTTTTAGGACCTGTGGTAAAGGGTACGGTGGTTCCTAACGGAGCAAAAGTACCGGGTACCCAATTTCAGCTGGACCCGATTCAGGCAGCTTTCAATATCGGAGCGATTATTCGTTGGCTGGATTTCAATGATACATGGCTGGCGGCAGAATGGGGACATCCTTCTGATAACCTTGGAGGAATTTTAGCGACTGCAGACTGGCTATCCAGAACCAATATTGCAGAAGGAAAAGCACCTTTAAAAATGAAGCAGGTACTGGAAGCAATGATCATGGCTCATGAAATTCAGGGTGTAATGGCATTGGAAAACTCTTTCAACAAAGTAGGGCTTGACCACGTTTTATTGGTAAAGCTGGCTTCCACAGCAGTAGTAGGAAAGCTGATCGGGTTAAACCGTGATGAAATTATCAATGCCGTGTCACTGGCTTTTGTGGACGGACAGTCTTTAAGAACATACCGCCACGCTCCCAATACAGGTTCCCGTAAATCATGGGCTGCAGGAGATGCTACATCAAGAGCTGTACGTCTTGCCCTGATTGCAAAAACAGGAGAAATGGGCTATCCATCTGTATTGACGGCAAAAACATGGGGATTCTATGATGTTTCTTTCAAAGGAAATGAATTCAAATTCCAGAGAGAATACAGTTCTTACGTAATGGAAAATGTACTCTTTAAAATTTCCTTCCCTGCAGAATTTCACTCGCAGACTGCAGTAGAAGCTGCAATGACATTACACACAACTTTAAGAGGCCTTGGGAAAACAACAGATGATATCAAAAAAATTACCATCCGTACTCACGAAGCAGCGATTAGAATTATCGATAAAAAAGGACCGTTAAATAATCCTGCTGACCGCGACCACTGCATCCAATATATGGTGGCCGTACCATTGATTCACGGAAGATTGACAGCTGCTGATTATGAAGATAACATCGCTTCCGACCCAAGAATTGATGTACTTCGTGATAAAATTGAATGTGTGGAAGATGTTCAGTTTACTACAGATTATCACGATCCGGAAAAACGCTCCATTGCAAATGCGATGACGGTAGAACTTAATGACGGAACTGTTTTAGACGAAATAGTGGTAGAATATCCTATTGGCCACAAACGCAGAAGGGGCGAAGGTATTCCTGAACTGATCAAGAAATATAAAGTTAATCTTGCCCGTATTTTCCCGGAAAAACAACAAAGAACAATTCTTGAAAATTCATTGGAATATGAAACCTTAGTGAATCTTAACGTCAATGAATTTGTAGATCTTCTAGTCATTTAAAATCAATAAGAAAATGGAGAATTGAACTGCAAAACTTTTTTAATAAATAGTCGATGTTTTTTGAAAAATAATCAATTCTCCATTCTCAATTTTTAATTAAAAACTATGTCACAAAAAATAAAAATATTAATCAATGGAAATTTTACAGAAAGTACAACGAAAAACTATCTTCCTGTAGAAAATCCTGCTTCCCAGGAGATCCTGGCAGAAGTTCCTCTCACGGAACTATCTGAAATAGATGAAGCTATTGAAGCCGCTGCGGAAGCCTTCAAAATATGGAAAGAAGTTGCCACTCCGGAAAGAGCAAGACTATTCCTGAAATACCAGCATCTTTTAAAAGAACATCAAAAAGAAATTGCAGAAATTCTCTCTAAGGAAAACGGAAAAACTTTCGCAGATGCTATGGGAGATGTGTGGCGAGGTATAGAAGTCGTAGAACATGCCTGTAATATTCCGACCCTGATGATGGGGGAAACGGTAGAAAATGTAGCAAGAGGGGTAGACACCTACAGTTACATTCAGCCTCTTGGGGTCTGTGCAGGAATTACTCCTTTTAACTTCCCGGCCATGATTCCTTTGTGGATGTTTCCTATGGCAATAGCATGCGGTAATACCTTTATTTTGAAACCTTCTGAGCAGACTCCTATGACCTCTATGAAAATGGGAGAGCTGTTTTTGGAGGCTGGTTTCCCTAAAGGTGTTTTAAATATTGTTCATGGTAGCAAAGATCAGGTAAATCATATTTTGAATCATGCTGACATCAGGGCTATTTCATTTGTAGGCTCTGTACCGGTTGCAGAACATGTTTACCGCACCGGAACTGATAATCTGAAAAGAGTTCAGGCTTTTGGCGGGGCAAAAAATCACATGGTGGTTATGCCGGATGCCAATAAAAATCAGGTGATCAATAATCTGGTGGGAGCTTCCTGCGGTGCTGCCGGCCAGCGTTGTATGGCGATCAGTGTTGCCGTATTGGTAGGAGAGGCACAAAACTGGGTAGAAGATATTAAAACTGCTTTAAGTACAATCAAACCAGGAGTTTGGTCTGATGAATCTGCTGCATTTGGTCCATTGATCAATCAGCAATCCAAAGAAAAAGTGCTAAGGTTAATCAAAAGTGCCTATGATCAGGGAGCAGAAGTTCTGTTGGATGGAAGCGGCTGTACCGTAGAAGGTTATGAAAACGGATATTTTGTAGGGCCCACCTTATTTAATAATGTTTCTGTGGATATGGACATCTACAAAGAAGAAATTTTCGGGCCTGCATTGTTATTGTTAAAGGCAGAAACTTTAGATGAGGCGATCAGAATCATTAATGAAAACCCATACGGAAACGGAACTTCTATTTTTACCAATTCAGGAGCTGCTGCAAGAAAATTCCAGCATGAAATTGAAGTAGGGCAGATTGGCGTTAACCTTCCGATTCCTGTTCCACTGCCGTTTTTCTCTTTTACAGGATGGCGGAAATCATTCTTTGGCGATCTGCATTCTTACGGAAAACAAGGCGTTCGTTTCTACACCGAAACTAAGACCATTACGGCCCGTTGGTTTGAAGAAGATGTGCCGGGAGGAAGTGTAAATATGACCATCAACTTAAAATAAGAGAAAGTAGATCATTGAAAATGATTGTAATGCTCAGTTATCCACTTTTACGTTCAATTATTCATTCTCAATTCAAATAAATTTTCAATACAATATTATGGAGTTTAATCTAAATGAAGATCAGCTGGCATTTCAGGATGCTGCGAGAAAGTTTGCTGAAAAAGAGCTGTTTCCATATGCTTCAGAATGGGATGCTGAGAAGAAATTTCCCAGAGAGGCTATTGGTAAAGCCGGAGAATTGGGTTTCTGCGGAGTATATACCAGTGAAGAAGGAGGAGGGCTGGGGTTATCACGGCTGGATGCTGCTATTATATTTGAAGAATTAGCAGCCGCGTGTCCTTCAACCACAGCCTATATTACCATACACAATATGGTTTCATGGATGATTGATGAATTTGGAAGCGATGAAATCAGAAAAGAACTATGTCCGGATCTTGCATCAGGTAAACTCTTAGGTTCCTACTGTCTTACCGAACCCGGTTCAGGCTCAGATGCAGCAGGTTTGAAAACAACTGCCATAAAAAAAGGAAATAAATATCGTATTAACGGAACCAAAGCATTTATCTCCGGCGCCGGTGAAAGCGATATATTAATTGTCATGGCCCGTACAGGTGAATCTGGTACCAAAGGAATCAGTGCTTTTGTAGTACATGCCGATACTCCGGGAATCAGTTTCGGAGAAAAAGAAAAAAAACTGGGGTGGAATACGCAGCCGACCCGTTTTGTGTTTTTGGATCATGTAGAGGTAGATGAAAAATATCTTTTAGGTACATTAGGGGAAGGATTTAAAATAGCTCTGAAAGGATTGGACGGAGGCCGTATCAACATCGGAACCTGTTCCGTAGGAGCAGCACAGGGAGCAATTAATCAGGCTCAGCGTTATATGCATGAGCGGCGGCAGTTCGGGAAATCATTGGCCCAGTTTCAATCTCTTCAGTTTAAAATTGCAGATATGGCGACAGAATTGGTTGCAGCCCGTCAAATGGTACAGCTGGCAGCATTTAAGCTTGATTCCAAAGATCCCAATGCCACTACTTATTGTGCAATGGCCAAAAGACTGGCTACAGATATGAGTTTCAATATATGCAATGATGCTCTTCAGATCTTAGGCGGTTATGGCTGTACACAGGATTTTCCGGTAGAAAGGCTGATGCGTGATGCCAGAGTACATCAGGTCGTAGAAGGAACCAATGAAATTATGAAACTCGTTATTTCAAGAAAGATCCTTGAAGAAGGAGCTACTTTACAAATAAGATGATAACAGATTTTCATTACTGTAGAATCTTTGATTTTCATCTTATGTGAGCTTTTCTGCGGCATCATTTTAAACTTACTTAAGGGAATTAAAGTATTTTAAAATAAAAACTTTTGTGACTTTTGTGGTTGTATAAAGTTTAGATAACTTTTAAATAATAAATTTCAATTTTCAACTCTCAATTTTTAATTAAATACCATGAGTGTAATTATAACAGAAATAAAAAATAAGGTCGGAATTATTACCCTGAATTCAGAGAAAACGCTCAATTCGCTATCATTGGAAATGATAGAAGAACTTAAAGCCGTTTTGGAAGACTGGAAAACCTCTGATGAAGTAACCTGTATATTCCTTCAGGGAGCTGGTGAAAAAGCATTATGTGCTGGTGGTGATGTAAGAAAATTACATGATGCCATTATTGCACAGCGTACAATAGATGACACAAAAGTTCCGCAGGATTGTTTCGACTTCTTCTCAAAAGAATACGAAGTAGATTATACCATCCATACCTACCCAAAACCTGTCATCGTCTGGGGACACGGAATCGTCATGGGTGGCGGAATTGGTTTAATGGTGGGTGCTTCACACCGAATTGTTACCGAAAAAAGTAAGCTGGCAATGCCTGAAGTTACAATTGGCCTATACCCTGATGTAGGAGGAACCTGGTTTTTGAATAAAATGCCTTCCGCTTATGGCGTTTATTTAGGATTAACAGGCGCAAGATTGGATGGTGCAGATTGTAAATTCTTAGGACTGGCAGATTATTATATAGAATTCTCTTCAAAAGAAACTATTCTGAATGCCCTTCTGCAGGCAGATTGGAACGGAGCATCTCATAAAACTGTTTCCAATATCCTGGAAAATATTTCAAAAGAGGTCATTATTCCTCAGTCTCAGGCAGCATTACATGAGCCTTTTATCAGACAGTTTGAAGGTGTAGATTCTCTGGAGGATTTCAGAAAAATATTAATCAGCCATAATGATAAAGATGAATGGATCAATAACGGTATAAAAAGCTTTGAATCCGGATCTCCAAGTTCGGCACATATTATTTTCAGACAACTGAAACAAGGTAAAGATTTAAGTCTTGAGGAGGTTTTTCAATCTGAACTGAATCTATCCTGTCAATGCTGCATTCACCCTGATTTCGCAGAAGGAGTGAGAGCATTATTAGTAGACAAAGATATGTCTCCGAAATGGCATCCTGCAACATGGGAAGATATTACAGAAGAATGGATCGATTCCTATTTTAAAGAACTGAAAATTGAAAATGAAAAATTGAGAATAGAGATTTAAGTATTACGCTTTGAACGCTCAACTTTAAACTTAAAAATTATGTCAAATATAGCATTCATAGGATTAGGAAATATGGGCGGACCTATGGCCGTCAACCTGATCAAAAAAGGTCATAACGTGGTGGGCTTTGACCTTTCGGAAGAAGCGTTGAAAATATTGGTATCAGAGGGAGGCCAGGCTGCCGAATCTGCTGTAGCAGCTTCTAAGAACGCAGATGTGGTGATCTCAATGCTGCCTTCAGGAAAACACGTTGCTGAACTCTATTCAGAAGAGTTTATAAGCAGCCTGAAACCAAATACATTATTGATTGACAGCAGTACCATTGATGCGGTTACGGCCCGTACAGTGGCTGAACTAGCTGTTTCAAAAGGCTGCAAAATGATAGATGCCCCTGTTTCCGGGGGAACTTCTGGTGCTCAGGCGGGTACACTCACCTTTATTGTAGGCGGTAAACAGGAAGACTACGAAAAAGCCAGGCCGATACTGAAGTGTATGGGGCAGAATATATTTCATGCCGGAGAATCCGGGGCAGGACAGGTTGCCAAGATCTGTAATAATATGCTGCTGGCCATTCATATGATCGGAACTTCAGAAGCCATCAATCTGGGGGTGAAACATGGTCTTAATCCTCAGATTTTAAGTGAGATTATGCAGAAGAGCTCCGGGAAAAACTGGTCGCTGGACGTGTATAACCCTTATCCGGGAGTGATGGAAAATGCTCCGGCTTCCCGTAATTATTCCGGTGGTTTTGCTGTAGATCTGATGACAAAAGATCTTGGGCTGGCCGCAAAAGCAGGTCTGGAAACCAAAACATCCACACCTCTGGGCAATACCGCATTGAATTTATACAGAATGTGGAGCGAATCCGGAAACGGAAAAACAGACTTTTCAAGCATTATTCAATTTCTAAACAGAGACCTTTAAAAATGACTTTTGAAACATTACTATATCAACAGAACGGACATATTGGAACATTAACAATTAACCGTCCGCAGGCTTTAAATTCATTGAATGAACAGGTTTTACAGGAACTGAAATCATTTGCTGACCAGATAAAATCAGATCGAAATATCAGGGTATTAATTATTACCGGTTCCGGAGAAAAAGCTTTTGTTGCAGGGGCTGATATTAAAGCAATGCAGCAGATGACTCCCGCAGAAGCAGAGGCATTTTCAATTGCTGCACAGACCGCTTTTAACGCTATTGAAGAACTTTCTTTTGCGGTGATAGCCGCTGTAAATGGCTTTGCGTTGGGAGGAGGCTGTGAACTTGCATTATCATGTGATATTATTCTGGCCAGTGGGAAAGCAAAATTTGGTCTCCCTGAGGTGACATTGGGATTATTGCCTTGTTTTGGCGGAACCCAGCGTTTGCCAAGAGCTATTGGATTATACAAAGCAAGAGAAATGGTTTTCTCCGGAGAATTTTATTCCGCGGAAGCCTGTAAAGATTTTGGTTTTGTCAACCATGTTTTCGCTCCCGAAGAATTACTGAACGAAGCCCAAAAACTGGCAGAAAAAATTGCTGCAAGAGGTCCTGTAGCTGTGGCAAAAGCGAAACAGTCTTTAAATACAGGATTTGAACTTCATATCACAGACGGATTGAAACAGGAAGCCGTTTTATTCGGAGAATTGTTCACAACAGAAGATCACAATGAAGGCATCGGAGCATTCATAGAAAAAAGAAATCCAGACTTTAAAGGAAACTAATGGATTGGAAGATAGAGAATTGAAAATAATATGGTTTAACTTAAGCATCATCTTCCATTTTCAATTCTCTGTTTTTCCATTACTTAAATGGTCAGCCCATGATTGTTTTTCACCTCAGCCATGACAAATGTACTGTGGGTACTCCCGATAGAATCTACAGATCCCAGTTTGTTAAATACAAAATCCTGATAATGTTTCATATCCAGTACCTGAACTTTCAGAAGAAAATCAAAATCTCCGGAAATATTATAGCATTCAGCTACTTCTTCAATTTCTAAAATTTCTTTTACAAAATCATACCCTACAGATCTGTCGTGAATTTTCAGCTTGATCTGGCAGAAAACTGTAAACCCACGGTTGAGCTTTTCAGCATCAAGAACAGCTGCATATCTTTTCACAAATCCTTCCTGTTCCAATCTTTTTACCCTTTCAAAAACCGGCGAAGTAGAAAGATTCACTTCCTTTGCAAGCTCTTTAACGGTCAGTTTTGCATTTTTCTGGAGCAGCCTCAGCAGCTGTACATCCTTATCATCGAGTTGTTCCACAGAATATTATTCTTTTAGATTATAAAAACAGTCAAATGTAAAGAATTATATGCTTTTATTGGTGTTTTTAAAAGCTTATTTTGCTTAATTAATTGGGTTTGATTGTGTTTTTGTTCTGTATTAGTAATTTTACACAAAATTAAAAACTTTTACTGATGACCATGTTATGAGTAAAAGTACAGTTCTTTAGAGATACTTCATCAAACAGGAAAGGTTTTACTTAACGTAGATTAATAGGGAATCGTGTGAGAATCACGAGCTGTCGCGCAACTGTAAGTAACATACAAAGGTTTCTGTCCTTGGATATCCACTGTCAAAAGCGGGAAGGATGACGGAAACTGTTACAAGTCAGGAGACCTGCCTTTACTGAATTGACAATGCTTTCGCGGTCTGAAGCTTTTGGGTCATACAGATGATATATCGAATGAATACATTTTCTCTGTAAGGGAAATTGTGTTGTTGGTTATATCATGAGCCATGAAATTTTTTATCCGTTAAAACATTACGAAGCATTTTAAAAAGACTTGATATTAAGTTTAATTAAAAAGTTTAAAAATGCAAACTCACATTCTGGGCTATCCGCGTATTGGTAGCAAAAGAGAACTCAAAAAAGCCTGCGAGCAATATTGGTCAGGTAAAATCCTTTTGGAAGAACTTCTGAATACAGGCAGAACGATCTGTAACCAAAACTGGAACATTCAGAAAGAAGCAGGAATAGACCTTATTCCGTGCAATGACTTTTCATACTATGATCAGGTATTGGATATGAGCCTTGTGGTAGGAGCAATTCCTACACGTTATCATGAAGTAGTGCTTAAAAAGAACAACTCTGAGCTGGATCTTTACTTCGCCATGGCAAGAGGATACCAGAAAGATGGACTGGATATCACTGCGATGGAAATGACAAAATGGTTTGATACCAATTATCACTATATCGTTCCCGAGTTTTATAAAAATCAGCAGTTTAAACTGAGTTCAGATAAAATTTTCAATGAATTTGCAGGAGCAAAACAGGCAGGAATCAATGCAAAACCGGTAATCATCGGGCTGGTTTCTTATCTGTTATTAGGAAAAGAAAAAGAAGAAGGATTTGATAAACTGGATCTGACTGCCAATCTTCTTCCGGTATACACAGAGATTTTAACCAAACTTCAGGAGCAGGGCGCAGAATGGATTCAGTTTGATGAACCTTTCTTAGCATTGGATTTAACGGAGAAAGCAAAAGATACCTATCATTTTGTTTACGCTGAAATAAGAAAACGCTTCCCGAAACTGAAATTGATTGTGGCTACTTATTTTGAAGGATTAAATGATAACGGATCACTTGCTGTATCACTTCCCGTGAATGTATTGCATGTAGATCTGGTAAGAAATCCTGAGCAATTAGATGAAATCCTTAAAAGTATTCCTGAAAGCTTAAGCCTTTCATTAGGAGTAGTTGACGGAAGAAATATCTGGAAAAATGATTATGAAAAATCTTTGTCTTTCATCAGAAAAGCAGTTGAGAAATTGGTGTCTGAAAGGGTTTTAATTGCTCCTTCCTCTTCATTACTTCATTCACCATGTGATCTGGATTTTGAAACCACTCTTAATCCGGAAATTAAAAATTGGCTGGCTTTTGCTAAACAGAAAGTGGTAGAAGTGGTAACGCTTAAAGAACTGGCATCCGGAACAGAAAATGAAAAGATTCTTGCCTCTTTTGAAGAAAATAAAAAAGCAATTGCAAGCAGAAGAACATCTTCGCTTATCCATAATGATGAGGTGAAGCAAAGAGCGAATGCTGTTACTGAAAAAGATGCACAAAGGATCAATACCTTCAAAATCCGTAAAGAAGAACAGCAGAAAGTACTGCAGCTTCCTTTATTTCCAACAACAACCATCGGATCATTCCCACAGACTACGGAGGTAAGAAGCTGGAGAGCAAAATTCAAGAAAGGAGAGCTTACGGCAGAGCAGTATGATACTTTATTGAAAGAAGAAACCCAGAGAACCATCAACTGGCAGGAAGAAATAGGGATAGATGTATTGGTTCACGGGGAATTTGAGCGTAACGATATGGTGGAATATTTCGGAGAACAGCTGGAAGGTTTTGTATTTACGAAAAATGGCTGGGTACAAAGCTACGGAAGCCGTTGTGTAAAGCCTCCTGTGATCTTTGGTGATGTTTCCCGCCCCACGCCGATGACGGTATATTGGTCTCAATATGCTCAGTCCCAGACTGAAAAATGGGTAAAAGGAATGCTGACAGGTCCCGTTACCATTTTACAATGGTCTTTTGTACGTGATGATCAGCCTCGTTCAGAAACATGTAAACAGATTGCTCTGGCCATCCGTGATGAGGTTGTAGATCTTGAAAAAGCGGGAATCAGAATTATTCAGATTGATGAGCCCGCGATAAGAGAAGGACTTCCATTACGAAAAACCGACTGGCAGAATTACCTGAAATGGGCTGTAGAAGCTTTCAGAATCTCTGCAAGCGGAGTAGAAGATGCCACTCAGATTCATACCCACATGTGTTATTCGGAATTCAATGATATTATTGAAAACATTGCTGATATGGATGCTGATGTGATTACCATAGAATGTTCCCGTTCTCAGATGGAGCTGCTGAATGCTTTTGCAGACTTCAGATATCCAAACGAAATTGGTCCCGGAGTATACGACATTCACTCACCAAGAGTTCCGTCAAAAGAAGAAATGATTGAATTATTGAGAAAAGCACAAAACGTAATTCCTGCCAATCAACTTTGGGTAAATCCTGACTGCGGGCTGAAAACAAGACACTGGGAAGAAACAGAAAAAGCTTTGATAGCAATGGTGGCAGCTGCTAAAGAAGCTTCCGTAGAATATGCACTTTAAAAAACTTTAAATAATTAGATTCAATTATTCAGATCGTGTTATGATTTTCATGGCACGATCTGTTGTTTTGATTATCCTCGCTTTCAGATACATTTTTTTAGATGAAGTCTAAGTTATTTTGCCTGTAATGAACTCGGCGGATAGCCAAACTGCTTTTTAAAGGCAAAAGAGAAGTGGGATAAATTTTCAAAGCCCAGATCCAGATAAATATCAGAAACCGATCTCCCTTTTTGGGTAAGCAGAAAATGAGCTTCCTTTAATCGTCTAAGCTGCAGCCATTGTCTTGGAGGAACACCAAATATCTTTTGAAAATCTCTTTTAAAGGCAGACAGGCTTCTCCCAGTTAAATAAGCAAACCGCTCTACATTGACATTGAAATGAAAGTTTTTGTTCATAAAAGTTTCAATATCTATTTTGTAAGGCTCAGAGAAATCGAATAAAATGTCTTTAAGACCCAGATCATCGCTCAGCATCAGAAGTAAAGCTTCTTTTTGTTTGAGGCGAAGCAGTTCTATAGAAGCAGGAAGTTCTTCATAAGCCAGCAGTGAGTACATGAAAGACGTTAATGCCTTTTGATCTGGTTTTATAAAAGCTGGAGTATTGTCTTTCTTCTCTGCCTGATAACCATATTCACGGCTGAAATCTCTTAAGATGGCTTCATCAAAATAGATAGTTACCGTTCTTATCTCCCCATTTTTAGGAGGATATTTTGCAAACTTCAGGAGACGGTTTTTTCTCGCAGAATAAAGTTCACCCTCTTTAAATATTGTCTTTGTGATCCCGTCATTCAGTTCCATTTCCCCGGAAAGAACCAGCCCCAGACTGTGGATTCTTGCAAACTGTTCTCCTTCCCTGAATTCTGAAAAATGACAGGAATAATTGATAGGTAAAGGAATATTATTTTCGCTCATGGCTCAGACGGTTATTTCTTGATCGATTCTTTTTCAAACTTACAAAACTTTTTTAGTATCAATGATGAATTGCATAGTGTTTAAATCCTCAAAGCCCGTTATTCACAGACTTTGAGGATTTTACTATCAGGCAAGAATGGTCTTAGGTTCCAGATAAGCTTCCAATCCGAATACCCCATACTCACGGCCGATCCCACTTTGCTTAAACCCACCGAAAGGAGCATAAGGATCATGCGAAAATCCATTGATACAGATTCTCCCGGCATCAATCTGTGCTGCAACTCGCTCTGCATGCTCTTTATCAGAAGAACTGATGTAAGCTGCCAATCCATAAGTAGTATCATTCGCAATAGCAATAGCTTCCTCTTCATTAGTATAAGGAATAATAGACAGCACAGGTCCGAAAATCTCTTCCTGCGCAATACGCATATCATTACGAACATTGGTGAAAATGGTTGCTTTTACAAAATTACCGTTTTCAAGACCTTCCGGTTTCCCTTCGCCGCCTGCAAGAAGAGTAGCACCTTCTTCCTGTCCCAGACGGATGTAGCTTTGTACTCTTTCAAACTGCTTGGCGCTTACCATAGGCCCTACAAGGGTATCTTCTTCATCAGGGTTTCCTACTTTTACCTGTTCTACAGCCTTTTTAGCCAGTTCATTCACTTCATACAATCTGTTTTTGGGAACAAGCAGACGGGTAGGAGCGATGCAGGCCTGTCCGTTGTTCATATACGCTCCGAAAACCGCCATTGGAATAGCTTTTTCCATATCCGCATCTTCAAGAATGATATTCGGGGATTTTCCGCCAAGTTCAAGGGTTACTCTTTTCATGGTATCTACGGCTCCTTTGGCAATAGCTTTTCCTGTAAGGGTAGATCCTGTAAAAGAGATTTTTGCGATATCAGGATGCTGGGTAATTTCTGCACCTACTACATTTCCTAACCCATTTACAATATTGAATATCCCGGCAGGTAATCCGGCTTCATGGAAACATTCGGTAAGCAGCTGGGTTTGGGCAGCACTCATTTCACTTGGTTTGATGACGGCTGTACAACCGGCTGCAATAGCAGTAGCCAGTTTGTTGCAGATGAAACTGTTGCTGGCATTCCATGGAGTAATAATTCCTACCACTCCCAAAGATTCAAAACGTACTTTAGAATGTCCCACTGTCTTTTCAAAGTCATAAGATTCCAGTGTAGTAATGGTTGTGGTAAAGGCTGAAATTGCATTCTGAACACTCATTCTGCAGAACTGTAACGTTCCTCCATATTCATTTACCATCACAGAAACCAACTCATCTTCCCGCTTACTCACCGATTCATGCAGCTTTTGAAGTAAATTGATGCGTTCTTCTTTTGTAGTTTTTGAAAAGGTTTTAAAAGCTTTCTTCGCTGCGGCGATGGCTATTCGGGTGTCTTCTTCATTTCCCAGAACTACTTCTCCTGTTTTTTGATTGTTCGTAGGGTTGATAAGGTCAAATGTTTCTGTTCCATTCGGTGTAACAAATTCACCGTTGATGTAAATTGTATTAATCTGTTTCATTTTGATGATTTTAATACGACAAAGTTCGTCAGAAACAGAAAAGACAGGTTTGCTGTATAGTTCAATTTTTATTTGTTGTATGGTTCAGATTTGTGTATAAAATATTAGCTGTTTGTCTTCCTTTTTGATTTAACATGAAAAAATGGTGAGTTCTTCCCTGAAATTGACTACTTTTATCATAACCAAGTAAATAGGTCGTTTTGAGAACAACACTTAAACTTATTATTGCTTAGTATCAGTCTTCGTAACCACAGGCTGATCGTTCTTTCGTTTGGATAATTCTATCCGAACAGGTTTTCATTTCATCATATTATCTACTGCATTGCCTGCAAAAGGCAGCTATATCTGTGATTTTAGTTTTAATCATTATGATTTTCGAAGACTGAATACAGATCAAATTATACCTTAAGAATAGTCTTTGGGTAAATCTCAGATGTATCAACCTTCTTGTAATGCGTGAATAATATGGAAAAAATCCAACAAAGAATACCAAGCACGATTATAAGTAATGAGTACACAACATATTTGGGAGGTAAAAGCAAAAAACACCCCCTTACTAAAAAAGAAATGCAATCATTGTAACAGCGACAGGTTTTACTGCAGCGATAAATTCAGATTGAATGCACAAAAAAAGAATATTGATATATGGTTGATTTACCGATGTGTAAAATGCAGCAACACCTATAACATGACTGTTTTTTCAAGAATAAGAACAGAATCTGTCAGTAAAGAGCTCTTCAATAAATTTTCAGAAAACAATACTGAGGTTGCCTGGGAATATGCCTTTTCACAGGAAATAAGAAGGAAAAATAATGTAGAAGCAGATATGGAAAGCGTAGCATATGAAATTCTGTACACTCCCATTTCTGTTGAAGATCTGATCAAGATGGATGATGAGACGATTTCATTTCAAATACAATGTTCTTTTGATTGTAACGTAAGAGTTTCAACTGTTGTCAGGACATGTTTAGGCCTTTCATCATCTAAATTGAACCTTCTGCTTGATTCAGGTACAGTTTATTTTAACGAAAAACCGTTACAAAAGAAATACAAGATTAAAAACGGTGATACGGTTACCATCGACAAAAAAACACTGATCAACATCTACCTTATGGGGAAAGAGGAATTATTTCTCAGGACCGAAGATGCTCAATAATAAAAGAGCCTCTCAATACTAGTTTGGGAGGTTCTTTTTTAATCTTACTTTGTTTTTTTCAAAAGATTGACCTGTTTCTGTAAAGTCTGTTTTTCCGGCTTTGACTTCGTAAGACGAATGGCTTCTTCAAAATGTTGAATCGCTTGATCTGGATTGATTTCAGCATACAAATATCCCAGCAGTCCATGATAATATTGGTTGCCCGTGAGATTAAGTTTTTCTGCTTCAGTGACTGTTTTCTCATTTCCATACACTTTGGAAAAAGCAAAAGCCCTGTTTAAGGCAGTAATAGGAGAGTACTCAATGATAATAAGTTGGTTATAAAGATTTAAAATATGCTGCCATCTATCTTTAGCAGATGAAGTGTGCCAATACGCGATACCAGCTTCCAGATGATATTTTGAAACGGAAGTACTGTCGGTCTGGCAGGCTTCTAACAGGTAATAATTGCCTTTTTCGATCAATGCTTTATCCCATAATGCTACATCCTGTTCCTCAAAAAGAATGGCTTCACCTTCATCATTGGTTCTTGCATCAAGCCTCGAGCTCTGAAAACACATCAAAGCCAGCAAGGCATTGGTTTTTGGAGTATTGGTGAACTGATTGTCAGTAAGGATCAGGGTAAGTCTCATGGCTTCCAGGCAAAGATCTTTACGGATTAAAAGAGTATTCGTCCTGGAAAAATAGCCTTCATTAAACAATAAATATAAAGTAGTCAGTACCGTTTCCAATCGCTGGTGAATATCCTGTTCACGTAAAGAATCTATTGTAAAATGGTATGCCCTGAGAGTTTCCCGACCTCGTTGCAAACGCTTTTTAATTGTTTCCGTTTTGGAGAGAAAGGCATTGGCGATTTCCTCAACACTGAAGCCGCAAAGAATTTGAAGGGCCAGACATATTTGAGTTTCCGGGGAATTGACAGGGTTGCAGGCCGCAAAAATCATTTCCAGCTGGCTGTCAGTGATGTTTTTGGTGTCGAAATCTATGGTTGGATGCTCTTTTTCGGTGGTTCTTGCTTCTTCTTTGTTCTTTTCAATAATGGAAAGGTGTTTGAAATAATCTTTTGCTTTATTCTTAGCCACTGTGTAAAGCCAGGCTGCAGGATTGTCCGGAATCCCGTTTAATGTCCAATATTCCGAAGCTTTCAGAAAGGTTTCGCTGGCAATATCTTCTGCAATTTCGATATGTTTAATATCAAAACTTCTGCAAAGTACAGCAACAATTTTGCTATACTCAGTTCTGAATAAATGCGGGGTTATTTCATTCGGATTTGTCATGGCTGATGAAAAGACTGTAACAAAGATAGTTATTACAATGTACTGATTTCCCTTACTTCTACACTTCCCCCAAATAACAGAATAGGACATTCTTTACATAGAGCAGTCGCTTCTTCAATAGATTCTGCATTGATGAGTGTATATCCCATGATGGATTCTTTGATTTCAGTGTATGGACCATCAGAAATTATTCCATCAGATTTTACAACCTGTCCTGTGCTTTCCAGGCGGTTTCCTCTGTCTGTCAGTTTATTTTGCGCAGCAATTCCTGCAATCCAGTTCATCCATTTTTGGGTGTTGGCCTGCATCTGTTCCGGTGATGTCTTAGGCATAGACTTGTAATCTGCACGGAAGACTAATAAGAATTCTTTCATTGTATTCAAATTTTTGATTCATCTTGATGACGACTAATTTTCTTCAATGGGGACATTTATTTTCTATAAACGCCAGAATTATTTCAAATACATAGTTGTTCTGAAAATACATAAGTTTACGGTAAAAATACGGAATGAAACCAGAGATCTGATGTCTGTTTTATTGTCATTTGATAAAAAAATAAACCAGAATCCTGAGATCCTGATTTATCAATTAGTGAATAGAAAATTTTAAGGTATTTTAATCCCACTTATTTTGGGTAGAAACGGCATACTTTCCTGCTCCTGTAAAGAAAAAGCTTAGGCTTATGAGCATATAGATCACCAGTAATTCCAAAGCCCAGCCTCCAAATTCATTAAGTTTGAAAATATTAGCTGTTTGCGCAAGGAGGGTAGCAGTAAAGCAATTAGCAGTAAAAATTAATCCTGCCAGTCTTGCCCTGAATCCTATAATCAACATAACAGGAGCTATAATTTCACCCGCAAAGACACCATAAGCAAAGAATGCTGGTAAACCGTGCATGGTCATCATATCTTTAATGAATCCAACTCCGTGGATCAGTTTGCTGATTCCATAAACCGACATGGGAAATCCGATAGCTATTCTGCAGATAAGCATTCCTAAATCAATGTTCTTTTTCATTTCGTATTATTATTTAAAAGTTATATTTTATAAATGCCCCGATATTTTCCAGGGTCTTTTTTCCGTTATTAAACTGATCAAAATTGGAGGCCAGCCCGTACATCATTTTATCCTGTTTCACACCAAGTCTGATAAACTGCAGTCCTCTGGGATATCCGCTGTCATCAAGATTTCCAATAGCCAGTACACTGATATATCCTTTGAGATCTTTTGTCAGATAAGGAGTATATTCAAATGATATGGACTGCTCCAGCGAAAATCCTTTCTGATAAGTAGTTCCTATGGAGTAGGAGAGAGAATAGCTGGGCTGGAAGATCTTGTATTGCAGGTAAGCACTGAAAAATGCTCCCGGATTTTTAATTCCAAACGCTGCGTTGGCGCTAAGTCTTTTGGTAAAGTTATAAGCCAGGGTATTTCTGATGAAGAATATATTTTCTTTGTCTTTGGTGTATTCTGTATCAAATAAAGTAAGATTGTTCAGTTTCAACCGCTCATTCAGCTGATAATTGACATTGTGCATATAGGTATACGACCGATGTCCTAAAACAAGATCCGGAGTATAAGAAAGTTTCTGCGCATTCAGATTCAGGGAAGCTGACGCAAGAGCTGTTATTGTGATGATTTTTGCCTTCATATTTCACTCATTAAATTCTGAGAGCAAAATTATTCGGGCTGGAACGGAATAAACTTAAGAAATCTTAAGAAAGGTCAGACAGGTGCTTTTTTCTGAGATAACTCAGGTATTCTACTGTGATTCCAAGGTAGGAAGCAATCATGTATTGAGGAAAACGCTGTTCAATATTGCGGTAGGTGGTGACGAATGTCCTGTATTTGGTGTAAGCATCAACTCTTGAATGCTCAAAAGTTCTTTCCTGTAACGTAACATATGCAGACTGCATTTTCAGGCGCCAGAATTCTGAAATGGCCGGAACTTCTTTGTATAATAATTCCAAATGGCTTTTACTGATTTGTATAATCGTGGTATCTTCATTAGCCTGAATAAACATTCTTGAAGGCAGTTCGCTCAGATAGCTGTACAGATCATTCACCCACCAGTTTTCAATACCTAGCTGAGTGGTATTTTCTTTTCCTTTTTCATCAATATGATAAGCGTACAGACTTCCCTGAGCAATGAAGCGCATGTGTCTGGAAACCTGACCTTCACGAAGCAGATATTCTTTCTTTTTGAGCTGTATGATTTCTAATTTAGAAGTGATATAATCAATATCCTTATCTTCTAAAGAAACGATTTCCTTAAAGTGTTTTATCAGCTGTAAAAGTATAGTATCCGTATCCATCATGAAGTATTGTGCTTTGTTCCCAACGATCATGTCAGGGGGCGCTATAGGCACAAATTTACGGAAATATTAAAAAAATATAGTGAGAAAGCAGGCTGAATACGGACTGAAAGGATCATAGGTTTTGAAAAATGCAGTCTTCCAATGGGGTAAAGTGCACAAGAAGAAACTATTATTTGTAGTTTTGTGATTATCATGAAAATAGAGAATATGTCATTGATCAACGATTTGGGCAAAATTATTTTTTTCCTGTTTCTGCTGTTGAGTGCTTTCCTGATTACAGCAAAATCTGAAAGAAAACTACCGAATTACTTATTTGCTGCCTTTCTGTTGATTTCTATCATTGACCTTTCCGGGTTTTTCCTGCCACCGCCTGATGACAAAATAATCAAAGGATTCAAGATGGCCACTGTTCTGTTGCAGATGCCTTTATATTTTCTATATGTCAATGCGGCCTGTTATTATAATTTTACCCTTCGTATAAAACACCTTCTTCACGCAGTACCGTTTTTGTTCTTCCTGGTCTGGTTCAGTATATCAGGAATTTCTGAGCAAAATAATCAGGCATTTGATGTTGTTTCCACTGTACAGTATTATTTTTATATTGCTGCCGTATTTCTGGTTTTGAGAACATTCAGAAAGCTGTATCAGGAAAACTATTCCAGCAATCATCATCTTACCTATAAATGGCTGATGCAGACAACAATTCTCTTTTTGATAGGAAATACTTTTGTATTGATCAGGGAGTTTCTGAAAGATAATGAAACTGCATTTTTATATTTATATACGTTGAACTCTATATTTGTGTTATTTGTCATCAGCTGGTTTGTATTAAATGCTTTATACCGTCCCAATCTTCTGGCGGGAATCAATAAAAATCTGATTCCTGTACAGCAAGTTAAAGAATCTCAAAAAGAAGAACCGGAGCAGTTGAAAAACCTCCTAAAATTTATGGAAACCGAAAAGCCCTATCTGGATGATAAGCTAACCTTACAGAAACTGGCAGAACAGATTGGTATGCTGGAAAAGCAATTATCTGTATTGATTAATCAGCATACGGGTAAACACTTTTTCGACTTTATCAATGAGTTCAGAATAAACAAAGCTAAAGCTCTTCTCAGAGATCAGCCTCAGCTTACAGTACTTGAAGTTCTGTACGAAGTGGGGTTCAATTCCAAATCTTCATTTTATACTGCCTTTAAAAAAGAAACAGGTGTAACGCCTACAGATTACAGAAAATCAGTTGTTTAAATAGTGTCCGATTTTAAGTCGGACTGATTTTTCAGATAAAAAGAGTTCGGTTTCCGGTAGTCGGATATTTAAATCAGTGTAAATTTTCAGATTTGCTTCATCATTAAAATTTAAACAGATGAAACTACAAATCAGATTCGCATTGTTTCTTTTTACTATCCTGAACATTGGATTTTATTCCGGACAACAGATTCAGCAGGATAAAATCCGGAAAGTGGATTCCCTCGTGAACAGCTACTCCAGATCCAATGAACCGGGAATGGCTGTTGGCATTATCAAAGACGGAAAAATACTCTATAAAAAAACATACGGACTCGCCAATCTTGAAGACCGGATTCCCGTAACCGATTCTACGGCTTTTGATATTGCTTCTGTTTCTAAACAATTCACTGCATTTGTGACACTTTTGGCTGAAAAAGAAGGTAGATTGTCATTGGAAGATGATATCAGAACTTATCTGCCGGAGCTGAAAAATCTGCCTTATAAAATTACCATAAGACAGCTGGCTAATCATACCCATGGACTGCCGGATTTTACAAGTATAAAAGGTCTGCAGGGAATTGGAACTGAAGTAAGAGTGACTCATGCGGATGCCGTAAAAACAGTTTTGGCGATTAAAAGCGTCAACTTTAAACCTGGGGACGAATACAGATACAACAATACCGGATTTATGCTGTTGGCCGAAATTCTCCAGAGGGTTTACAAAAAAGATTTTCCCCAGATCCTTAAAGAATATATTTTCACACCGTTGCATATGGATCATACGATGGCAGTGAATGATCCGGTAAACATTATTCCGAATAGAGCAGAATCTTATCAGGAAGATAGTTCCGGTTTTGTAAAAACACCTCTTGGACAAATGGAAAATGGCTCTTCCAATATTTTTACCCCGTTGAATGATCTGTGTATATGGGCTGTCAATTTTCAGAAACCAACCGTTGGAAGGCGTGAAATGTACAATAAGATGCAGCAAAGCACGGTTTTGAATACTGGTGAAAAAGTAGACTACGGATTGGGCTTGCAAACCGGAAAGTATAAAGGATTGGATATTGTCTTTCATGGTGGAGGTACAGCCAGCTACAGATCTTATATCCTGCATATTCCTGCCTATCATCTATCTATTGTTCTTATGGGAAATAAAAAGGTTTTTGACGGATTGCTGGTTGCCTACGGATTGGTAGATGTATTGCTTAAAGATCAGCAGGTTCTTCCGGATCCTCCTAAAAAAATAGCTTATACCAGTGCTGAACTAAAGTCTTTTGAAGGTACTTATGAGATGAATCCCGGAAATTATCTGGATATCACAACAGATGGCAAAAATCTTTACTGGAATCATAATAAAACACCTTTAAAAACTGCAGGAGACAATAAATTTAATATTCCTTTTCTTCCCACTGGAAGCTTCACAATTCATCCAGGGAAGTTAACGTTCAGAATTGGTGACTTTACATTTACTTGTAAAAAAGTAATATTAAAGCCTTTGAATGAGGATAAAATTGATCTTAATAAATACGTGGGTTTCTATAGAAATGATGAATTCAATACCATCTATCAATTGGTTGTCGAAAATAATAAGCTGGTTGCCAGACATTCTATAAACGCCGATATCCCACTGTATTTTCTAAGTGAGGCAGAAGTTTATTCTTATGAATCCATTTTCGGACAACTTGATTTTAAATATGATAAGAACAAAACGATTTCAGGATTTATGCTTTCAGGAGCAAGTCTTAACCAGATTGAATTTAAAAAAATAAAATAGTCTTTTGGGGAAAACTCTTTTGAATCGTATTTAAAAGAAGAAGACCACAATTTATAAGTTAAATTGTGGTCTTCTACAGCTTAGAACTATTTAAACTACGATTCTGTTTTCAAATAACCATAATGCAAAGCTGTTTCTTTTCCGAACAAGCTTGAGAAAATATTCTGAAACTCATGGATGTACTTACACTTTATCGCGTTCCCATATATTTTCAGACCCTCCAGTATTTTTCTGGAACTCAGGTCTATATCATATTTTATAAAAGATTCCGGTCTTTCATACCGTATACTCTGATCCGAACTGTACGTTCTTGAGAATCCCAGTTTTTCAAGCCATTCTTCTGTTATTTTGATAGGTTTAATGGAAGCTGCCGGGACTGAGATACTTTGAATATCATTTTCAATTTTAACAAAATAAGCCTGCTCGACATTGTGAAAGATCTCGGAGATTGTATAAATCTGATTTTTATACTCCACCAAGTTCTTGATTTTTAAATCTGCTACGTTCATAATATTTTGATTTTTAGGTGATGATATAGTCCTGTATAACCAGCAAATACTATGCCCTGCATCGCGTTGTTAAGTCTTGTTTTAGTGAAGATTAGGTTAAATTTTCACTATAAAAAATTAATGATATGTTAAAATACTCCCACATAGGCGGATCATAGCAGATTGTAATAAAAAATTGATGTGGTATGTATGTGGTACTAGTTTTTTGTTCTTCCTTTGGGTACTACATTAGCTGTAGCCAGTAGAAGTGCAATGGTGACAGATATGATAAGAACTCCTATGAAAACATTCCAGGAATAAGCATGCAGGAGATAACCAGTACCACTACCCAGGATACTTGAACCAAAATAGTAAAACAGCCAGTAAATGGATGTGGCCGAAGATTTTCCGCGTTTGGCATACAATGCAGTCATCTGGCTGGCCATAGTGTGGGCAGCGAAAAAAGAAAGGGTGAAAAGACCAAGCCCGAAAATAAGAATATAGATGTTTTCAGATAATAACAACGCTGCTCCCGTGAGCATAAACAAGATAGAGCCTTTCAGAATATCATTCATGGGAAATCTCCTTGAAAGACGGCCTACGATCATCGTTCCAAAAACCCCAAAAATATACATGAGAAAAATAAAAGCGATGATAAAGTGGCTTAATGAAAATGGTTTTGCTTCTAGTCTGAACGTCAGATAATTATAAACACTCACAAAAACACCCATCAGCAAAGCGGCGGTACAATATAAACGCAGCATATAAGGGTTCGTCAGGAAAAATTTCATCTGTTTTACCTTAAGGTGATAATCTGTTTTTTGTGGATTGAAAAACCTTGATTCCGGGAATAATTTCCAGAATACAGCTCCCAGAATGAAGCTTTCTATTCCGATAAAAAGAACAGCATTACGCCATCCGAATTCCCCTGCAAGGAGTGTAGCCATTATTCTTCCGCTCATTCCACCAATGGTATTACCACTGAGATACATACTGATGGCTGCCGGTACTGCCAGAGCATTCACTTCTTCTGTGAGATAAGCCAGAGCAACTGCAGAAACTCCGGAAACAACAAAGCCTTTCAGTACTCCGATAGTGATTAGGAGGCTTAAACTTGGTATCCAGGTGGAGATAATGGTAAGTACAGCAGATGAAATCAATGAAAAGACCATCAGACTTTTCCTAGAATAACTGTCCGCTTTAAAAGCAAAAAACAATAACCCCAGTGCCATACCAATTGTGGAGGAAGAGACAAGCAGGGAAGTATCACCTACAGATACCTCAAACTGTTCTGCAGCCATAGGCAGCATCGGCTGGAAAAGATAAAGCTGTGCAAAAACAGAAAGTCCTGAAAAGAAAATACAAAGTTTTATATATCGGAAACGTGAGCTTCCCTGACTGGCTTTTTCAGATGAATTCATGATTTTTTTGCAATTAAAATGCAGTGGTTTAACAGAAAATTAAGTCTTGCAAATTTCCTGATTATTTTCCGAATTTAAAAATCATAATCTCAATCATAGGTATTGGTGAAACAAATCAGTGAATTTGCAAACTGCTGATGTATTCGGAAGGAGTAATACCTTCCATCTGTTTAAAGACCCTGTTGAAAGTAGACTGGTTGGAGAAGCCTGCTTCGGTATAAATGTACATAAGGGTTACTTTCTCAATATCATTTTCAGTAAGCAGTCTTTTTACACACTCAATTCTGTGCCTATTCAGATAATTGTTGAAGTTGGGATATCCTTTTGCTCGGATGGATTTTGAGATATAGCTGCTATTGATATCCATTTCTGCAGCTAGCTTTGAAATATTGAAATTAACATCTTTATACAATTGTTTTTCTTTCATGACAAGCTCAATTTTCTCAAACAGCTCATCTGCAAAAGGAGCTTTTTCTGTCACCAATGTGGATTGAACTCCCGGATTCAGGGCTTTCTCCTCAATTTCATGGTAAATTTCAACTCGTTTTATTTTATCTTTAAAATAGATCAGAAGGGATATTACGGCTACATTAGAAACCATAAGGATAGTATCTGTAATTCTTACATCATCCTGACTGTGCAGAGGGAAGTCAAAGCTGAAGTTTTTTGAAATAAGATATCCCACAATAATATTCAGTAATACAAACAGGCTGTAGATCAGGACATATTTCCTCTGAAAAAAAACATAGGCTGCCAGCGGAATCGGGATAAGCCAGACAAAACTTGCTATAGAATTGTTCCAGAAAGCAAGCATGATATAAAAATTGTAGAGGGTCGCAATCACAATATAGGAATGCACCATTACATTTACCGAATACGTTTTACGCACAATAAGGTAAGTGTAGATCAGTAAAAAAAGTCCCCCAAAAAGATACCAGGCCATTATTTTATCCGGGATGATAAAAGTAAATATCAACCCAAATACAGCAAGAATCACAGACATTAGAATGTTGTAATAATACACCAGCTGTCTTTTGTACTCTTCAATTTTTATGTCTTTTGCGGTAGTCATTTGTGGCAACAGATAATTTTTAAATCATTTCAATGCACTTTATAACAGTCAAATACCAAAAATGGCTGCGATAAAATATTGATTGTTAGTTGTTTGTGTTTTGGTAAGCCGTTTCCGGTTTTTCATTGATAATTCAGGAATTTGATTTATCAGTGCAGATAACTTTGCACCAGCTAGCTCAACAATGGTTAATTGATAACCTGTCAATTGACCGTCATGATTTATTCATCCCTAAATTTTAAACAAATATACTAAAATGAAGAAAATAAAATTACCTCTTATTGGCATAATGATGTGTACATCAGCTGCTCTATATTCCCAGGTTGGCATCAATACGGATTCTCCTAAAGTAACATTACATGTAGAAGGAAAACCTGATATTACTACCGTTCCTGATGGTGTAATGGCTCCCAGAGTAACGGGTGATCAGCTGCGGGCGAAAGATGATGTCTATTTAGCGGCACAGACTGGAGCATTGGTGTATGTGACTCAAGCTGTGACGATGCCTTCTTCGAAAACAGCAAAAGTAGATAAAGCCGGTTATTATATGTTCAACGGAACCACCTGGAAGTTTGCATTTGGAGGAAAAGACGATGATATTACCATTGGAGACCTTATCTACTATCATGGAAGCATTCCTGCAGGTACCTCCGGAGCTGGTACGCTGGCCAGTACCTATCTTTCTGATCTTCCCGTGTTAGGAGGTTTCTTAAGACTGGATGCTCAGTTTAACAGCAGTTCATCAGGTACAGGGGCAGCCACTACTTTTAATCCAAGACTTTATAATGCAGGAACTTCAGATGTGAAAATCTGGGTTTCGGAAATGTCTACCCATACCGGTGATTCTGACAACGGGAATATTAAACTATCACCAGGAGCCTACAGACAGTTTGATGATGGCGTCTATCTTACACAGTCCCACAATGAAACGGTAACATTTGATATTACGATACAGGAACCGGAGCCAAGATGGTACAGAGTGTATTATGCATTCCGTGTAGATAACAAATCTACAACAGGAAGCAGTGATGCTACTACAACGGATTCTAATACTGCTGATAATACAAGAGAACTGTTTCTTTCTGTACAGAGGTTATATTAACAGAACGTTTTTCTATGATTCTAAAAATACATTGATTCTATAAAAATTAACAGATCAACCGATGAAAATCTAATGAGATTTGTGTTTTTTCTGGGGCTGGAATAATAGGATATTCCAGCCCCTTTTGTTAATGCATCATTTCGTAAGCCTTGATCAGTTCTGCGATGTTAGCGACATCAAGTTTTTGAAAAATTCTTTTTTTGTAAGTGCTCACAGTAGACATCTGGATATTAAGTCTGTTGGCTATTTCAAGGTTTCCGTTTCCGTCCGCCAGGAGCTTGAAGATTTCATATTCACGGGACGACAGCTTTTCTACCGGATTGTTTCTTTTATTTTGGATAATAAGACCAATCAGTTCTGCAGGATAAAAATATCCCTTTTCGATCACCGTTTTCACTGCATTTTTTATTTCTTCCTCGCTGCTTTGCTTATTCAGATACCCTTCGGCTCCTTCTCTGATGTATTGGATGGCTACATCCTTGTCATATCCTGAAAAGATAAGAATCTTGAGGTCATTCTGTATATTTTTAAGCTCCGGAATCATTTTTTTGTACTGAGTTCCAGGCATGTCAATATCTAAAATAAGAAGGTCGTAACGTGAACTGCCAAGCTTTTTTTTCACCTGGTCATAGTTTTCTGCAAAATCTATTTTCAACTCCGGATAAGCAGTTTCAAGAACCAGAGAGGTTCCTGCTCTTACTACATAATGATCATCAGCGATTAAAATTCTTTCATTCATAGAGGTTAGTTTTTTTTGAGTATTATTTCCACAACCGTTCCTGTGGGTTGGTTTTGGCTGAAATTAATTTCAGCGTTGATCTTTTTTACCAGATGGATGACCATGTGCAGACCAAGCCCTTTTCCTTTGAAGCTGGGAGTTTCCAGCCTGGGATTTCTAAACAGATTCATATAAATGGCAATCTGTTCTGCAGACATTCCGGTTCCTGTATCAGCAATTATGATTGTGGATTTTTGTTGGTTTTCTGTAATATTCAGACTTATATTCCCTTCAAAGGTATTTTTAACGGCATTATCAAGAATGTTATGAATAATGGCGGTTAAAATACTTTCGTTCACTTTAGAATACACAGTATGTTCAGTAAGTTGGGTAATTGTTGTTCCCTTTTCTTTGGCAATTTCACAGAATAGCCTGTTCTTAATTTCCAGGATTCTGTTGATGGGATATTCCTTTTCTTCAAAAATATTCTCCGCTTTGTAAAGCTCTGTATATTCTTTTAAATTCAGAGTAAACTGATAAAGCTGTTCCGAAGATTTATAAATACTGTCAAAATATTTCTTCTGAAGCTCAAGATCATCAGACTCGTGAAGTTTCTGGGAAAGCATGGCTATAAACCGGATAGGAGTAGTAATGTCATGACTGATGGTTTCCACCAGTTTTTTCTGATATTCCGTTTCTTTTTGCAGGTTGCCTTTCACCAGTTCAAGGTGAAGAGAGGTTTCTTTCAGTTCAGAATTTTTATTACGGACAATTTGCTTTAATGCTTTATTTTTTATTCTTAAAAAGTTGGTAGTCAGCTGTACAATGATAATGATGATAATCAGTATAATAACAGAAGCAGACACTCTGAATAATAAAGTCTGATAGAAAAGAGGCTGAATATTGAATCGGATGGTCTTTTCCTCATACTTTCCATCCGGAGAAATAAGAATTCTTATACTGAGCGTATATTCACCCGGAGAAAGGTTGCTGATGGTATATTTTAGTTCGTTTCCTGTTGCAATCTGCTCCCACCCGGTATTTTCCTTTCCCGATATTTTTCCTTCGATATAAAGGTTTTCCGGGTTAGAAAAATAGGGGATATCAATAAAAACATCTGCAGTTTTATAATCATTCTTTAAATCAAGGGTCTCATGAAAAGACTGAGGTTCAGAATTTCCAATTTTTACCCTTTCAATGTAGATCTTATTTCTTTCCGGATAATAAGTCCGGATATTGGCCGGGTTGAAAAACACAAAGCCGTCCATAGACGGGAATACAAATTCTCCATTCTCCAAAGCATAGGCATTAGGCTCCGAACTGCCATTGAATTCATTCGTCAGGAAACCGTCTCTTTTGGTAAAACGGTAATAAAAAACCGGGGTTTTTCTGTTTTCTGCGTATTGCAGCAATTGCTTTTTAGGAACTTTAAAAAGGCCATTGTTGGAAGAAATCCAGTAAGCTCCCTTTTGATCTTCAAGCATATAATGAGCAGATTGCAGGTAGCCATTCCTGTCATTCGGCATTTTGATGAGTTTGTGGTTTTTGAAAAGATAAAACCCATCTTTATTCGTAGTAACCCAGATCAGATTATCCCTTGTCCTGAAAATACTTTTAACATGAATATTTTTGATTATTGGAGTTATTGTATTGTTTCCCAGTGTTATCGAATACAGACCGTCACTATTACCGGTCAGAATTTCGTGGTCATTGTATTGGAAAAAAATATTGACAAAACTTTTAAAATTATAAGTGAAATCCGGAGAGGTAAACAGATCTTTTTTATAAAGACGAAGTTGAGTACCCAAAGGATCAGTAAATGTAGTCCCATAAAGATTTCCGCTTTTCATGAAACTTTCAAACCCATTGCTGATAAAAGTAGAATCCTTCTTTTTGTATCCTGAATTTTTGTAGTACCTGATAATGCTGTTTCTTTTTCTGATCAGAATGTTTTCGGAGTCGTCATACATCATCAGATAATTGTCATTACACCCGAACAGGTGTTTATTGACAATGCCGTTTTTCCCGAATTCTGTTCCGTCCTCTGCAATGATTGTACTTTTACTGAATGGGAGAGAAGCGTAATACACATTGTTGGAAAAATCGGCTTCTTTCTTTGAAATATAAAAATTGGTGAGCTTAATTACATTAAGCCCATTATTAAGTGTTCCCAGATAGAGCTTATTGAAGTCTTTATCAAAAAACATAGAGCAGTAGGAGTGATTGCCTATTTCCTCAAACTTAACGAGAAATTTTAAGCGGAGATTCTTTTCGTTACCTTCTAAAATATAAATATTATCATGATTGATGATAAAAGTCTGATTGGTTATCTGCTGCCAATAGATTTTAGTGTCCGGGTGATTAAAAAGTGTAGGCTCTTCAGAAACAGAAAGCTGTCCTTTATAAATAGTATAGGTTTTCCTTTTTTTCAGATCATTAATAAAAAGAGTATCATTCAGAATAAAAAGATTATTCAGATTCTTATTGGTAAAAGGGATTGCTATTTTTGTTTCCTTTTTCCCCTCTTTATAGATAATGTAATTTTTTTCTGTAAAATAATAGGCTGAGTTTTTAAGCTGTATGAAATAATGAATATCATTATAGAAGCTTGATGTTATAATATTATTGGCAATCCGCTGTACAATAGTATTGCCATTGGAAAAAGTCATTTTATCACTCTTGGTGAGGCTGGAAATTTTTGGAAATCTGTTTTTAATGATGATTTTATTCTCCTGAAAATTATTGAGAACTGTAATACTGTCCAGAGTCGGATCCCCAATAAATTCCCCGAAATGAACATTGTTTGCTTTGAAATTATTAAAAGTAATAAACGAACTTCCATCATACCGTACAAGCCCGTTCTCTGTGGAAATCCAGATGAAACCATATTTATCTTTAACAATAGCCTTTGCACTGCTTTGTGGAAGTCCATTGTCTATATTGTACCACGTAGAAGTATGGCTCTGTCCGTAAATGTTTAAATAGATGAAAGCAAATATAAATGCCCAAACTCTCATATATGTGCAAAACTGATCTATATCTTCTGCACTAATGCAAAAGACGGTTAATAATAGTATTTGTACAAGTCAAAGCTTTTTTAATGGGTGGGAACGATTGAAAATAAATTTTTATCATTGAAGTTTTCAGGTCTTTTGTGTTTTATATTTTTTGATCGTGTAAAAATAGTGAAATTATGGCGATAAATCAGTATCTTAAAATCTGTTTTGTGTAAGTTTTATAATGGTTTGCTGACGATAGAGTACATGAAATTTTCTGAAACATTATAATATTTCAATAATAAGTGATAAATTTATACCGGATTCATTTTGAAATACCTTTTATAAATCTCAGTGCTGTACCGAACTTGTGATTTGTTTTAGGATTTCATAAATAAAGAATATTTATGCTTTTGTATTTTTTTAAAGATTTCCTGAGGAATGGTTTTTAGTGAGATTTAATTGCTTTTTGTAGTAAAAGTTTGACAAAAAACTGAGGTTAATTCTACATGATATCTTTGTTAAGGCTTATGAATATTCATATTTTTGCAAAAATATTTTCACAACGATTAAAGAAGATTTATTGTATAAATAATGATTCTAAGAACACAAACGGTTTTATCTCAAAAACAAAAGAGGCTGCATCAAAAGTAAGCCTCTTTTTTATTCTCCGATTCAAAAAATCCATTTTTAAACATAGAAAAACCTCCCATAAATACGGGAGGCGAATTAAACTGATTGTATATTGAAGTGTAATTCAATCATTATTTATTGTTTTCAAGCCACTTCAGTCTGCGCTCATCAGGCAGGTGTTTTACTTTGAAGTTTTCAAAAACAGCATTGAATCCCTGTCCGTCAGGGCAGGCGGCCATTAACCCAACCATTACAGGAGTATTATCCTGAAGAGGAGCATTCCGCATCATGATGTAATTTTTATCATCAAAAGAATAAAATATCTCCACAGCATCCAGCCTTCTTACTGCTTTTATCCATACCGCAGGAGGTGTTTTTTCTAATGTTATGACACTCCAGTCACTTTTATTGTGAGTCACAACAGTGCTGAGGTTATATTTGCCGTCTACAAATTCCACTCCGGCTTTGATGTAATGCTCTTTATCGGTTCTCAGCATAAGTCCCATTTGGTCGAACCGGGCCTTATAATTGCCTGTGATTTTTACTTTTGCTTCAAATTCACCGCCATACGTAGTATAGTAAAACGGAGCATCATCTACTGTAAATCCATAATGTGAAACTCTCCAGTAATCACTCTGCGGGGTAACAAACATCGAAAGGCTGTTATTTTTGATTTCCCATTTTTCAGGCTCATTAAACCAGGTCATTTTCTCCAGGCTCTGCGCAGAAAGCTTTTGAATCAGGAATAAGGTACAAAAACCTAAAATCAATTTCTTCATTCTCTTTTGGATAAATTCTAAAGGTAAATTATTATTTTAGCAAAAGTATGATTAAACCCTAATCACGTCAATACTGATAAATAACCATTATGGAAATCCGTGAACAGCTCAGCGATCAATTACTCGATAACGCCTCCAGAAAATGCATGCTTGATATAGAAGTCTATAAACAGAGAGCGTTTGCTTACTCACAGATGGAAGGGGCAATCTGTGTATTGAGCGATATGCAGGCGAATAAAAGCTATATTTATAAGTCTGCAGCGGCTGAAGAACTTGGACTGACCACAGGTGAAAACCCCACAGAAATAGATTCAATCTGGGAAGAAGAGATGCTGAAAAAGATTCATCCCGATGACCGGGTAAAGAAATATATCCATGAACTTCGTTTTTTCAAACTGCTGGGGACTATGGATATGGAACAGCGCACAGAATACAGTGTACTGTCAAAAATCAGGATGAAAGATAAAAATGAAGAGTACCGCTGGGTAAAACACCGTATGTTTTATGTGTACTCACCTTCCAATGGGAGGCTGAGGCTAGCGCTCTGTCTTTATAATCTTGCCCTGACTTCATCTGCTGTTCCTGATTTTATGATTATTAATACAGTAAAAGGAGAAGTGGTTGTAAAAGATAAACTTGATTATAAAAATATTCTGAGCCCAAGAGAACTGGAAGTTTTAAAATTTGTAGGGGAGGGCTACGCCAGTAAGGAAATTGCTGATATGCTTTTTATTAGTATCAATACCGTAAGCAGACACCGGCAGAATATTCTGGAAAAACTGAAAGTGAAAAATTCTACACAAGCTTTCAAAGATAGTTTTTATTAACTTTTCCACTTTAAATATCCGAAAAGTCCACCATGTTATTTTGGATGTTATGATTAAATTTATACCTTGAATACGGATTAGCAAGAACACTACATGATGAAAAGAAGTGAAGAAATTACCCGTCAGTATTTTACCTTTTTGGACACCCATATACAGGAGGTTATTTCCGGGACCGTTCCGGATTTTATGGAACTAAACGAAATTGCCGGAGAACTTGCTGTTTCTCATAAACATCTCACCGATACGGTTAAAAAAGAAACCGGACAGCATCCCTGCTATTTTTATGATGACAAAATTATTGAACAGGCTAAAAAGATGCTTATCAATTCCGATAAGTCTGTAGCAGAAATTGCCCGTATTTTTACTTACGATCCATCCAATTTTTCAAAATTTTTCAAAAAAATGACCGGCTTTACTCCTGGAGAATTCAGAAAATCAAACAAACTTTAGCCTGCCTATTTTATTTCTTTAAAATTGCTGTGACAGGGAACTTGTGACGAATTTCCTCTCTTGGTAGGGATTTAATCCTGCCAGGTTTTTGTTATAATGCATGTTTCAGTGAATAATTACGAGAAAACAAGTAGTAAATAATCTTTTATAAATGAGATGGTTGTAAAAAATAAGCGCCTTTTTTTATTATTTATATATTAATATTTCTTTATTGTTTACTTTTTTTATTAAATTTAGGTAAGAAAAAACTAATTAATTCAATAGGAAGAAAATGTTAAAAAGATACAGATATATAAAATAGTTTGGTTACCAGATAATAAGAATAAATTATTGTGTCTTTAATAATATTTAATCTTAATGCAGGCGTTTATGCCCTCTAAATAGTTATATATTTGTTTCTTTTAAACCACAACAAACAAGATTAAGGATGAGCATCAATTTCACAACAGCAACTATTAAAGACTTTGAGAATATACCAGATAATGATATGGCTCAAAGGGCTGAAATTTTTTATGAATATTTAGACTATGTAAAGTCTAATGGACACATGAATTACAGACTGAAGAATACTTCAGGAACCAATGCAATACTGAATGTAAATATTGCAAACCAAAACAGAGAATTTGTTAGTTTTGTATCAAGTGATTATTTAGGATTTACGCAGCACCCAAAAGTAAAACAAGCTGCTATTGAAGGAATCGAAAAATATGGTACAGGAACAGGAGCTACTCCTCTTATCGGCGGATATTTTGATTACCACAATGCCTTAGAAAAAAAAATCTCCAGTTTTTTTAAAAGAACAGAAGATGAAGCCGTAGTATTTACCACCGGTTATACAGCCAACAGCGCTTCTTTACAATGCTTAATGCAGAAAGAAGATCTGGCTATTTTAGATATGGCAGTGCATGCCAGTGTACACGAAGGATGTGCTTTTACCAATAAAAAAACATTTCCACACAATAATTTGGAATCTTTGGAACACATTTTGAAGGTATCTGAAAATCTGTACCGTACGAAACTCGTTATTGTGGACGGAGTGTATTCCCAGGATGGTGATACCTCCCATATTAAAGAGATCTACAATCTTGTGAAAAAGTATAATGCCTTTCTAATGGTAGACGACGTACACGGTGTCGGTATCCTTGGAGAAACAGGAAGAGGTACTTTGGAACAGGCCGGATTGCTTGATAAAGTAGACATCATCACAGGAACATTCAGTAAAACGTTTGGTAACCTTGGAGGATATGTCATTGCCGATAAAAAAATAGCAGCATTTATCAGATTCCAATCCCGTCAGCAGATTTTCTCAGCAACAGCTCCACCATCATCAGCAGGAATTGTTAAAGCCATTGATTTAATAGACGAAGAACCTATCTGGAGAGAAAGACTCTGGAACAATATCAATTACTTCAAAAAAGGTCTTGACGATTTAGGATTGGATACGGGAGTTACCTGCTCCGCAATTATTCCCGTAAAAATTGGAGATCCTTATGTAACAGGAGAGGCCGGAAAACTACTAATAGAAAAAGGAATCTATACCAACCCGATTCTTTACCCGGCTGTACCAAGAAAAGATGCACGTATAAGGATGAGTGTGACTGCCAGACACGAAAAAGAACATCTCGACAAAACGCTGAACGCGTTTGATGATATTAATAAAAAATTGCATATTGCAAAAAAATAATAAATTATGCCTAGAAAAGTAGTGCAGGGCCCCATTAGGGACAAAGAAAAAACAAAGCAAAAACTGCTTGCTGCAGTTGGTAAAATTTTAAGAGTAAAAGGATACTCCGGATTAAAAGTAAGTAAAATTGCTGCGGTGGCCGGATTTGATAAAAAATTGATCTATGAGTACTTTGGAAGTACAGATAAACTGATCGATGAATATATCAAATCTCAGGATTACTGGAGTCAGGTGAATCAGGACGTCGATATGGATTTTTCCGACGGCGGACATGAACTTACCAAAATGGTTGTACTTAATCAGTTCGAAAACCTGAAGAAAAATAAAGAACTTCAGAAAATTATTCTTTGGGAGCTTTCAGAAAGCAAGCCTATTCTTAAAAAATTGGTTGAACAGCGTGAAGATGTAGGGGAGGTTTTGTTTGGAAATATTTCAGATCCTTATTTCGGAGATGGTGTGGCAACAAGACATAGAGCAATTATGGCTCTGATTGTTTCTGGAGCTTACTATCTTAACCTTTATACAGGATATAATGCCAATAAATTTTGTGGTATTGATCTGAAAACTGAAGATGGAAGAAAAGAGATTGAAGGGGCTATTGTTGAACTGATTGACTTCGCATACAGCAAAAAGAAGTAGAGGTTAAAAGTTTTCCGATTTAAACAGAAATACGTTTTTGTTGATATTTGAAAACTTTTAATTTTCAAATTAAAACTATATTTCTTATTTTTGACCAATGGAAAATTTTATAGTATCTGCAAGAAAATATCGTCCTCAGGAGTTTGATACGGTTGTAGGACAATCCCATATTACGGATACTTTAGAACATGCAATTGAAGAAAGTCAGTTAGCTCAGGCATTACTTTTTTGCGGCCCTCGTGGTGTGGGTAAAACTACTTGTGCAAGGATTTTGGCAAGAAAGATCAATGAGAAAGATGGCTCGGTTTCAGAAGATGGCTTTGCTTATAACATCTATGAGCTGGATGCAGCATCCAATAACTCCGTAGATGATATCAGGGAACTGATAGATCAGGTAAGATTTGCACCTCAGGTTGGTAAATACAAAGTGTATATTATTGATGAGGTTCATATGCTGTCTTCTGCCGCTTTCAATGCATTCCTTAAAACCCTGGAAGAACCGCCTGCCCATGCAATCTTCATTTTGGCGACTACGGAGAAACATAAAATTATTCCCACAATTTTATCCCGTTGTCAGATCTATGATTTTAAAAGAATTGTCATTGAAGACATTCAAAATCATTTGAGAAATATAGCCCAGAAAGAAAATATTCAGTACGAAGACGATGCATTGTATCTGATTGCTCAGAAAGCTGATGGTGCACTAAGAGATGCACTTTCTATCTTCGACAGGCTTTCTACATTCTCCCAGAAAAATATTACGCTGGCAAAAGCAGCCGAAGTATTAAATATTCTGGATTATGATCAATACCTCAATATCGTAGATCTTGCCAAGGAAAATAAAATTCCTGAAATGCTTTTCGCGTTCAATGACATTGTGAAAAAAGGATTTGATCCCCATATTTTCATTGCCGGATTAGGAAATCATTTCAGAGACTTGATGATGGCGCAGAATACTTCTACTATCGATCTCATTGAAGTGGGAGAGAAGACAAAATCCAAATTTATAGAGCAGGGACAGAAGTGGGCCGCCCAACAGCTGATTGATGGTATTGAAATCTGCAACCATGCAGATATTAATTATAAGAATTCAAAAAACCCAAGACTTACGGTTGAAATTGCATTAATGCAGCTGGCTTCACTGACAGCTAATTTAGGCGATACTAAAAAAAAAAGTTCCTGATTCTAGCTCCGTTTCTTAGTGAGAAACAGGAGGTGAAGATGCCGGAAAAAACTCCGGAGAAAAAAGAAGTTAAGGCAGAACAACAGCCTGCAGCTTCAGAAAAAGTAGAGGAAACTCCAGTAACGAAGACAACCAAACCATTATCAAGACCGGGAATCTCTTCGGGCTTCAGCATCAATTCTTTCCTGAATAAAGAAGATAAAGTGGAAACAACAGAAACAATTGTTGCGAAAACTGAAAACCTTCCTCAAAACCATTTTACAGATACAGATCTGCAGATGGAATGGAAAATTATGCTGAAACAGCTTCAGGTAAAAAATAACTTTGTTTTTAACGCAGTAAAAACCTTCAAGCTAATAAAAGCTGACGAAAATAAAATCAAAGTTTTATTCCCTTCAGATTCTGCCAAAGTAGAATTTGATAAAATAAGTGGAGAATTTTTTAATCATTTTAAAAGAAAAATTCAAAACCATATGATTGAGATAGAATACGTCAGAGACGTTGAAAATCTGAAGATTGAAGTGGTAACAAAAAGAAAAATGTTTGAAAAACTGATCGAAAAAAATCCACTTTTAAAAGATCTTGATGATTTAATGAAGTTTGATTTGACATAATTTTTATATATTTGTCAAATATTTCTGTTGAAAATATGTTTTCAACAAGAACAAATTACAACCAGAAAAGCTAAAACAAAGGCATTTCTAGAATAAAATGGAAAAATTGACTAACACATATCTGTCTTTTTTTGCACCCGCTAATTACTTTTTTAGCGGTTATTTTAGTTTTTCTGCTTCTTATTATAGAAATTTCAGAACGTATTACCGATTTTATTGGTACTGTTAACTGAATTTCTTTCCAAAAAATACAGGAGAAGTAGAGCCCTATTATTTTCCTGATTCCTTTAAAAATTTTTGAACGGCATTTTTTGAAAAGAATTATAAATTAAATTTTATAATCCAAAGGGCTATTGCTGTCAACGAAAAAATTATATAAAAAAAACAATAAAATTTAGAATATGAATTTAAATGATTTGAAAAATGAGTGGATCGATGGGCTTACACAGCCTCTAATGATCGCGGGACCATGTAGTGCGGAAAGTGAAGCTCAGATGCTTGAAACTGCAAGGAGAATTAAAGAATCCAATGCCAATGTGTCAGTTTTCCGTGCAGGAATCTGGAAGCCTCGTACCAAACCAAACGGTTTCGAAGGAGTAGGAGTGATCGGTTTGAACTGGCTAAAAAAAGTAAAAGAAGAATATGGTTTCAAAACTGCTACCGAAGTTGCTAATGCACATCACGTGTTCGCCGCTCTGGAAGCAGATGTGGATGTTCTTTGGATCGGAGCGCGTTCTACAGTGAACCCATTTACGGTACAGGAAATTGCAATGGCTTTAAGAGGAACAGATAAGCCTGTATTCGTGAAAAACCCTGTGAATCCGGATCTTGCATTATGGATTGGAGCATTGGAAAGACTTTTAGGTCAGGATATTAAAAACCTTGGAGTAATTCACAGAGGATTTTCAACTTACCAGAAAACAAAATACAGAAACAACCCGAACTGGCAGATTGCCCTTGATTTCAAGAGCCAGTTTCCGAATATCCCAATGTTGATAGACCCGTCACACATCTGCGGAAACAGAACCGGTCTTGCTGATATCACACAGGAAGCTCTTAACGTAGGATACCAGGGTGCTATTATTGAGTCGCACTGCAACCCTGATGAAGCTTGGAGTGATGCTTCTCAGCAGATTACTCCGGAGGTTCTTGCAGACCTTATTGGTAATCTGAAAGTAAGAAGCTCTAATCTTGCAGGTTTTGAAGGAGAGATGGGAAGACACAGAACTCTAATCTCAGATCTTGACTTCCAGTTAATTGAACTTCTTTCACAAAGAATGAAAATTTCTGAAAAGATTGGTAAACTTAAAAAGGAAAACGACATTGCGATCTTCCAGCCGGAACGTTGGAAAGTAATCACAGAATACGCCAATCAGAAAGCAAAAGAAACAGGAATGTCTCATGAATTTATTGAAAAGGTCTTCAAAGCGATTCACGAAGAATCTATTGAAGTTCAGAATAGCATTATGATCGATAAGAGATAAACGGCAGATAACGGGTAAGAGGATTAGGATTTAGGATAAATAGAATTTGATTTAATTCCTGAAAACGATTACCAGTTTCCGGCAATAAATATTAATTAGGGCTTAGACCTCAGGATGTAGGAGAATTGAAACATGTGTTTTTAACCTATTTACTGAATTCTAAGCCCTAATTCCTTATATTTGCACCAGCATTATCTATGAAAGGAAAAATCATTAAATCTACAGGCAGTTGGTACCAGGTTTTGGAATTGGAAACAAATAAAATTTTCGAGGCCAGGATCAGGGGGAAATTCAAATTGATAAAAACAAGACTTACCAATCCACTTGCTGTAGGAGATTTTGTTGAGTTTCAGCTGGAACAGGATGATATCGCCTGGATTACAAAAATTGAACCCCGTTCCAATTACCTGATCAGAAAATCAGTAAACCTTTCAAAAGAAGCCCATATTATTGCTTCCAATATTGATCTGGCATGTTTTATCTTTACCCTGAAACATCCTGAAACATCCTTAGGATTCCTGGACAGATTTCTGGCATGCTGTGAAGCTTATAATATTAAACCATTGATTCTTTTTAATAAAATTGATGTTCTTCATGAGGAAGAAATTGAAATTGTAAAAGACATTGAGTTCCTCTACCAGGAAATTGGATATCAGACACTGGAAATATCATCCTATTCAAGACTGAATCTTGATCAGCTGGAAGAAATCCTTAAAGACAGAACCTCCGTATTCTTCGGGCACTCCGGTTGTGGAAAATCTACTTTAGTAAATGCGTTACAGCCAGGATTGAATTTAAAAACATCCGAAATTTCAGACACCCACCTGAAAGGAAAACACACAACAACTTTTGCACAGATGCACTTCTGGGATTTTGGCGGAAACGTTATCGATACCCCTGGTGTCCGTGAATTTGCCATGATTGATATTGAAAAAGAAGAAGTACAGCATTACTTCCCGGAGATTTTCAAAAAGAGAGAAGAGTGCAAATTTCACAATTGCCTTCACGTGAATGAACCGAAGTGTGCCGTTCTTGACGCACTTGAAACAGGTGAAATACAACATTCACGTTATTCTACTTACATTAAATTGATGGATGAAGCAGAAGAAGCTTCTCAGAAATAAGTATACATCAATTTACTATATTATTACAGCTGCAGATTAATTCGGACAATCTGTACATTTTCTATTGTCACAACATCAAAATAATATTTTCTCACATCGTTTTTAAAGATCAGATTTACCTTTTTGGTTAGCTTCCAGTTTTTTATGAATTATTTTTTTTTGATTTTTAACGAAAAAAAATCTGTTTTTAGATAACTCTACTTTTTGGCATGTCTGTCTTGGCAGATAACTCCACTTTTGGCATATTTTCATTCATTTGGAAAATAGTATTTCAGGAAAAGTGAATATTTCATTAATTGAAGTGAAAGCAATGAAATTATTAAATATGCTTTTATATGGCTTTTAAAATTATGAAATTAATAAAAAATAGCCCTGTTTTTTAAAAATAAAAAACCCAGCCGAAGCTGGGTAAAAACTAATAACCATGAAAACTCAAATTAAACATGAGAATCGCAATAGAATAAACAATTACTGTGCCAAAGGTTGGTTCACAATTTCTTAATAAAAGTTATTTTTATGTTAAAAAAAAATTAAAATAAAAATCAAAGATATTTTTTGTAATTTTGCGCCATTAAAAAAATATACATTTATGTCTAACATTACATTCACTATGATTAAGCCTGATGCAGTTGCTGACGGACATATCGGTGCTATATTGGGTAAGATTGCTGAAGGAGGTTTTAAGATCAAAGCTTTAAAATTAACTCAGCTTACCGTTGCTGATGCAAAAAAATTCTATGAAGTACACGCTGAAAGACCATTTTATGGTGAGTTGGTAGAATTCATGAGCTCTGGTCCTATCGTTGCTGCAGTTTTAGAAAAAGACAATGCAGTTGAAGACTTCAGAACATTAATCGGTGCTACTAACCCTGCAGAAGCAGCTGAAGGTACAATCAGAAAGATGTTTGCAAGAAGCATCGGAGAAAATGCTGTTCACGGTTCAGATTCTGATGAAAATGCATTAATCGAAGCTCAGTTCCATTTTTCAGGAAGAGAGATTTTCTAAAAAGATTATCTTACAAAATAAAAGATCCGGAGAATTTTCTCCGGATTTTGTTTTTTATGATGGCAAGGTGTATCAACTTTACTCCCATTAAAGATTGTTTTCAATGGCGCCTATATTTTCTCGGTAAAGTTCAATAGGTTTGTTTAGTAAAACAGCAATGACGGTCATTTGCTTGTCAAACTTTTCCTTAGGAATATCAATGTAAATGATTCCAGGCCGGGAGCTCCAGTAAAGCTTGTTGTAAATCGTGTGTGAGAGGATTGTGCCTTCACCCACAACTCTAATTCTTGCAATCTCACTTTTTATTCCTTTAAGGGCAATAGGGCCTGTAGGAGTTCCTTCTACAAAAAGATAGAGGGTCTGTTTGTCTTTTGATAACGCACTCATTCCGGAATAATGACCATCCGGTAATCCTTTTTCAGTTTCAAAAAGAGATTCCGAATGCTTGCTTATCCATTGCAGGGCTTCCTGGTTGGTATTAGGTGTTTTCTTGATTGTCATAGTAAGACCATCACTGGTAAGACCTGAAGAAGCTGGCAGATTATGACCGTTATATAACGCATTGGCTATATTGTAAACCGCTTCCTGTGTATTTTTATTATCCAGAATTTCATTGAGAGAACGCTCTTTCTCCTTGAAATCCTTCAAAAATACAGGTGGAGTTTCGAAAGTTAGTTCTACAACGGTGACATCTTGGTCAAATTTTACATTGGAAAAATTCAATGTCAGTGTTTTTTCAGTATTGTAATCTGTTTTGATGACAGCCGAAGGATCTCCTATTATTTTTGCTGAAAGAGGCTTTGTTCCCAATCCATAGATCTTTGTGAAGTTTTTGGCTTCCTCCAGATAAAGAAATAAGGACTTTTTTGTGCTGGATAAAGAAGATTTTCCTTTATAATTTTCAAAAGGAATTCCACGGGTTGTTTCATAAATGGCCTGCTGGTTTTTGGAGGTCCAGCGGCCAAGATTTTTCAGAATTTCAATCTGTTCTTCGGGAATCGTACCATCTGATTTGGGTCCGATATCAAGCAGAAGATTTCCTCCCATACTGATCACGTCTGCCAGAGTTCTTACGATCATATTGGGTGTTTTATAGCTTTTATCATAAGGCTGATAACCCCAGGAATCATTCATGGTATAGCAAAGTTCCCAATATGGATTTTGTGGTGGAACTACCGGAATTCCCTGTTCAGGAGTATCATAATCTCCATGATTATTAAGCCTTGAATTGATGATGATATCAGAATTGTATTTCTTAAGCAGATCCAGCGTCTGAGAAGCTTTCCATTCTTCAGAAGTATGTTCCCAGTCTCCATCGAACCAGAGGAGGTCAGGCGAGTATTGAGAAGAAAGTTCATTAAGCTGGCTTTGATAATAGCTGATGAAATTCTGCCATCTTTTCGGGTCGTCTTTTATTTCGTACCGTTTTTTTGTCCGGGTGTTAATGTCATAATAAGGATGGCTCCAATCTGGTAAAGAGAAGTAAAGCCCTGTTTTTAATCCAGATTTTTTCAGAGCGGAAACAAAAGGACTTAAAACATCTTTTTTGGCCAAAGACTGCCCGGGAATAGTAGTTGCATTTTCAGCCTTAGAATTCCATAATGAAACTCCGTCATGATGTTTGGTTGTAATAACAGCATATTTTGCTCCGGATTCCTTAATCAGTTTTGCCCACTGTTCTGGCTGATATTTTGAAGCTGAAAAACCATTCAGCTGTTTCATGTAATTTTCGTGATTGATATAATTGTTGAAAAATGACCACGATTCGGAAATTCCATTCACAGAGTAGATTCCCCAATGAATAAAAATACCCAGTTTGGCATTTTTAAACCATTCCATTTTCCTGCTGTTGTCAACTGTCTGAACCTGTGCATTGGTATGGTAAGCAGACAATACCAATCCGAGGAAAACAGCTTTAATCAGACTGCTTTTCATATATAGTTTTATTTTACCACTAAATATAAATAAAGTAAACAGTATTGCAATAATTTCTTGATATTTACTCATAATAATTATCAAAGCGTTTCCTTTATTATTGTATTTTTATGATTTAAACCAAAATCCAAACAAAAAACCATCTTCAGGTAATTTAAACTTAAAATAAAAGATTGAATCTATTGAATTAGATAAATGGAACGTTTATTGTAAATTTTATTTGAAAAAAGCGATTATGAAAATCCCAGTAGTATTAATGGCAAGTTTATTGGCGGTAGGAGTCTCTGCACAGAGTACTAAACCTGAAGCTAAAACTAAAAAGCCTGTAAAAAAAGTAAAGAGAGCAACAACACCCGATACCGTTGAAAAGAAAAAACCGGGAACTCCTAAGCCAATCGTAAAAAAGGATACGCTTGTACTTCGTGGCCATGGCTGTCCGGCGTGTGGAATGGGATAAAAGATGAATAAACCACTGTTAGGAATATCAATGATGGCAGAAGCTGATTTTGTTTCTGCTGTCTTGCCATTGCTGCAGAACAACGCTATTGATGTTCTGGAATGGTCTTTTGATACCCTTTACCATGCTAATGAACCGGATTGGCTTCGTGATTTGCTGAACTTTTATGCGGAAAATAACCGTTTGATAGGACATGGTGTTTATTATTCCCTGTTTGATGCAAGATGGACAGAAAGACAGGAAGATTGGCTGCAGAAGCTAAAAGAAGAAGTCAATCTAAGGAGATACAATCATATCACGGAACATTTTGGTTTCATGAATACTGAAAATTTTCATCAGGGAGTGCCATTACCGGTATCTCTGCATCCCCAAACTTTACAGATAGGAAAAGACAGACTGCACAGGCTTCAGGAGGCTGTGAATATCCCTGTTGGTATAGAAAATCTGGCTTTTTCATTTTCAATTGATGATATTAAAGAGCAAGGAGTGTTTCTTGACCAACTTACGGAAAATACCAATGGCTTTCTGATTCTCGATCTTCATAATATTTACTGCCAATCCTGTAATTTTGAAGTAGAAATGCAGGAAATAATTGATCTGTACCCATTGGATAAGGTAAAAGAGATTCATCTTTCTGGAGGAAGCTGGCAGAAGAGTGTGTATGGGAAAAAGCAGGTCAGGAGAGATACCCATGATGATGTTATTCCTGAAGAGATATTTTCTATTTTGCCCTCTGTTTTAGCAAAGTGTCAAAATCTGGAATATCTTATTATTGAAAGGCTTGGACATACGCTGAAAGCAGAAGATGATAAAGAAAATTTCCTGAATGATTTCAATAAAGTTAAAACGATAATCGAAACTTCAGATTGGGAAGAAAGGGAAAAGAGCAACTGGAGCAAGCGGGAAATACAGCTTCCGGAAAAACCTTTAGAAGATCTGACTTTGTTTGAAGAGCAATCGAGGCTTACCAGGCTTCTTTTTGATGGGGCAGGAGCTGGGGACATCAAAAATCAGGATTTTCATTATTTTAAAACAGAGAATTGGGACCCCGAAATGATTCTTACAGCCCAGAATATCATTAAAAAATGGAATCCATATTAATTCTATCCTGATAACCAAAATCAAAATATATGAAAATGACAACACTAGTATTGATCATTACCGCTGTCCTCACTGCTTTGATAGGAGGACTTTTCTATGCTTATTCATGTTCTGTAGTTCTCGGGTTGGGAAAACTTTCTGATACGGAATATCTGAAAGCTATGCAGAGCATCAACCGGGAAATTCTAAACCCTGTTTTCTTTATAAGTTTTATGGGAACAGCGATTCTCCTTCCGGTATCTGCTTTTTTGTTCCGCGGACATCAGCCTGTTTTTATTTTTCTCCTGTTAGCAGCACTGGCTTACCTGATCGGGGTTTTCGGAGTCACGGTTGCCGGGAATGTTCCGATGAATGACGCTCTTGATACATTTGATATTTCCAGCTCTACAACGGAAGCAGTCAGGCAGATGCGTGATAATTTCGAAAACAGATGGAATTTACTGAACAACATAAGAACTGTTTTCTCCGTTATTTCCATCATTTTTGTAGTCTGTGCCTGTATTTGGGACAGGGAAGTGTAAAAGGACTTGAAATAGGTAGAAATACTTAATGACAGATTCAGTATTTCTACGGATGAATGCATAAGGTTTAATTCAGATCTTTGTATTGTTAGTAAGACAAAACAACGTTTTAACATTTTCAAAATGTTGAAAAAAAATTTATAACCAAGAAGACTTCATTCCAAGCAAGAGAAAAGGCAGCCATTGGCTGCCTTTTGTTTTTATGATAAAGATATTTATTAAATCTTTAGAAGCTCAATAGTTCTCTCAGGGCTTTCTGCCGAGAAAACAGCGTTTCCTGCAACAAGAACATCAGCTCCAGCTTCAAAAAGCTTAGAAGCGTTGTCAAGATTCACACCGCCGTCTATTTCGATAAGCGCTGTAGAGTTGTTGCTTAAGATCAGATCTTTGGTTTCAGCAATCTTTTTGTAAGTATTTTCAATGAATTTCTGTCCTCCAAATCCTGGGTTTACACTCATTAACAATACCAGATCTACATCTGCAATGATATCTTCAAGCATTAATACCGGAGTAGATGGGTTCAAAACAACACCTGCTTTTACTCCTTTACTCTGAATGTGGTGAATGGTTCTGTGAAGATGTGTACATGCTTCATAATGAACTGAAATAAGGTCTGCACCATGATCGATGAATTCATCAACATATTTCTCAGGCTCCACAATCATCAGGTGAACATCTACAAATTTTTTGGCATGCTGCTGAACAGTTTTCATTACCGGAAAGCCAAATGAAATGTTGGGTACAAAACGGCCGTCCATTACATCAATGTGGAACCAGTCGGCCTGAGAATTATTCAGCATTTCAATGTCTCTTTGCAGATTCCCAAAGTCTGCAGATAAAAGGGATGGAGCAATAAGCTTCGTTTTCATTTTTACTTTTTATACTTTTTATTTAGATATAAGATCTCAGATTTTTAAAGAGCAGAAGTATGCAGTCATTTGAGTCTTGTGTCTGATGTCTTATATCTGAAATCTCAATTAATGATATTTCAGTTTCATTTCCGGCTTGATCTTAAGGACTGTTTCATAGATAAGCTTGATGACATTACCTACATCTTCCTTAGATACCATTTCTACCGTAGTGTGCATATAACGCAAAGGTAAGGAAATTAAAGCACTTGGTACCCCGCCGTTGGAATGGGCAAAAGCGTCAGTATCAGTTCCTGTAGCTCTGCTTGCTGCTGCTCTCTGGAAAGGTATTTTTTTTGTTTTTGCTGTGTCAATAATCAATTCTCTGATGGTGTGGTGAACACTTGGAGCAAAGAATACTACCGGACCTGCACCACATTTCTGATCTCCTTCTTTTTTCTTTTCAATCATCGGAGTCGTAGTATCGTGGGTAACATCAGTTACAATGGCAATATTCGGTTTGATGGTATCAGCAATCATATCTGCACCGTATAAACCTACTTCTTCCTGTACAGAATTGGTAATATACAGCCCGAACGGGATCGATTTTTTATTTTCTTTTAAAAGTCTTGCTACTTCTGCAATCATAAAACCTCCGATTCTGTTGTCCAGTGCTCTGCAGACAAAATATCTGTCGTTCATTTCGAAGAATTCGTCCGGGTAAGTAATCATACATCCTACAAAGATTCCCATTTCTTCCACTTCTTTTTTAGAAGTAGCGCCACAGTCTATGAAGATGTTTTCTATTTTAGGAGTAGGCTCATTCTGATTTGTTCTTGTATGAATGGCAGGCCATCCGAATACTCCTTTTACGATTCCGTTTTCTCCATGAATATGCACAACTTTTGAAGGGGCAATCGTTTGATCAGAACCTCCGTTTCTGATTACATAGATTAATCCGTCATCCGTAATATAGTTGACGTACCAGGAGATTTCATCAGCATGTGCTTCTATCACTACTTTAAATTCAGCTTCCGGATTGATGATCCCGTAGCAGGTTCCATAATGGTCTATTTCTATTTTGTCCACATAAGGTCTGATGTAGTCCATCCAGACTTCTTGACCTTTATGTTCATAACCTGTTGGAGATGAAGTGTTTAAATATTTTTCTAAAAATTTCAAAGATTTCTTTTCAAATTTCATAAAAAGGAATGATTTTTGCGTTTAATTTTTGTTCTTATAAGTGTAAAAATAATGAATTTTAGTAAGATTGTCTGCCTTTTTATTTTCTTTTTTGGAGTCAGTGTTTTTGGCCAAAAGGATGGTGTAGTGGCAAAACCACTCAATCAATATCCAGCTGAATCCTTGAAAACGGATGAATTTGGTAATAAATATTATTATGACGAACAGCAAAAAGTCAAGATTTATGAAATCAATGGCGAGCCTGTAGTTGTATTAGACGAGTTGATTTTGGTTAATAAACCGAGATTTAATAATCAACTGGATAAAAACTATTATTATTTTCTGAATAAAAAGCTGTACAGAGTATATCCACTATTTGTTACTGCATTACAGCAGTACAGAGATATCCAAAAGGATATGAATGATATGGACAGTAAGGCTAAAAGAAAATTTGTAAGAGAAAGACAGAATATGCTGGCAGATCAGTATGAAAAACAACTGAGAGATCTTACTACTACCGAGGGGCAGGTTTTTGCAAAGCTGATGAACAGGGCTACCGGAAAAAATGTATTTGAAATCATCAAAGAACTGAGAGGCGGATGGAGTGCTTTCTGGTGGAATGTAAAAGGTAAAATGGCTGATATTGATCTTAAAGAACAATATGATCCACACAAAAACAGAACTGATGAATTTGTAGAGTCATTGCTTCAGTCCAATTGGAACTCAGGGTATCTGCAGCCTTATCCGGGAGCAAGCGATTTTAAAGTTAAGAAATAATATAAATTCCTGTAAGAATACTTACAGGAATTTTTCTTTTAATTTATCAAATACAATCTTATCTATCGGAAGAGGAAAAGGATTGTCTGGTCTGTCTATATCAATCCATTCTGTTTTTTCAATGCAGGGATCCATAATAATGAAATCTTCCTCATTCACTATATCTACTATATAATAGATGGTGAGAAGCTGCTCATTTTCTTTGAAACGGGAAACCAGAAAGTTTTCCTGAGTGTAAAAATGTTCCAGGATATTGATCTGTACATTCAGCTCTTCATCAAATTCACGATGCAGGCACTCCAATACTCCTTCACCATATTCTAATCCGCCACCCGGAAATTTCATTAAAGGTTCGCCGGCATATTCTTCAAATAAGGTCAGTACCTGTTTATCTTTTACCGCACACGCATACACTCTAATGTTGATCTTATCTATCATATATATAATGTATAATATTTGTATAGCTAATGTAAGGAATTTTGGGCAAAATAGCGAAAAAGCAAGTTGTAAATTAGCCGTTATATAATTTGTTTCTTTACTTTTTTAATGATGACCTTATTATAATCTTACAGCTTAACAGCGTTGATCATCTCTCTCTTTCCCGGAGGTCCTTGTTTTTTTTCTACGTGGAAGTTCAGTTCTTGAAGAATTCTTCTTACACTGCCTTTAGAAGAATAGGTGGTTAATAATCCGTTAATGGCCATTTTGTCAGAAACCAGTTCAAATAGTGGTTTTTCCCAAAGATCAGGCTGTACTCTGGCGCCGAAACAATCAAAATAAACAAGATTGATTTTGGGCAAATCAATGTCTTTTAGGTCAAAAAAATCACATTCTATCTTTTTTAAGTTGAATCCACTAATGATTTCTACTGACTTTTCCCAATCTGCCAGATGAATTTTCTGATAAATATTTTTAAACTCAGGGTTGTCAAAATGTTCAAAATAAGCTAAATCCTTAACTTCGGATTCATTTATGGGATATTTTTCAAGAGAAAAATAATTAATGACATGATTTTTGTCAGTTTTTAAATATTCATTAATTGTTACTAAAACATTCAAACCTGTTCCAAAACCGAGTTCTAAAATATTAATTTCGCAATCATTTATTAAATTCAATCCATTTTTAATAAACACGTGTTCTGCTTCCTGAAGTGCTCCATGGTGAGAATGGTAGTTTTCATTTAATTCATTGATAAACAATGTTTTACTTCCATCGTTTGTGGTCTTAATCTCTCTTTTCAAGCTATTTTTTTGTCAAATTTACTCTAAAATTTTTATATTTAGAAAATTATGTTAAATTTGTAGAACATCGTAAAAATTTTAAAAAATGATAATTCAAAAAACTGAAAACTCCAGAATTTCTACATTTGACCCTAACAATTTTTCATTTGGTGGTACTTTCATTGATCATATGATTATTTGTGAGTATGAAGATGGAAAATGGGGTGATGTAAAATTAGTTCCTTACGGTCCAATACCATTTACACCTGCTATGATGGGCGTAAACTATGGACAAGCTTGTTTTGAAGGTATGAAAGCCTATAAAGACAAAGACGGGCAGGTTTTACTTTTCAGGCCTGAAAAGAATTTTGAACGTATCAATAAGTCAGCAAAACGTTTGGCTATGCCGGAAGTAACTGAAGAAATGTTTTTAGACGGATTAAAAGCATTGGTAGATATCGACAGAGAGTGGATTCCACAGGGGGAGGGAATGTCTCTTTATATCAGACCATTGATTTTTGCTACAGAGGAAGCTTTGAAAGCAAGAGTATCTAATAAATATATGTTTGCAATCGTTGCAACACCAGCGAAGAGCTATTATTCTGAGCCGGTATCTGTAAAAATCTCAGATCACTATTCAAGAGCGGCAAACGGAGGAGTAGGTTCTGCAAAAGCTGCGGGTAACTATGCGGCTTCTTTCTATCCTACGCAATTGGCGATCGAAGAAGGATATGAGCAAATCATCTGGACGGATGATGCTACTCACGAATATTTCGAAGAGAGTGGTACAATGAACGTATTTGTAAGAATCAACGATACAATTTATACACCACCAACTTCTGAGAAAATTCTTGATGGAGTTACAAGAGACAGCTTCATTCAGTTAGCTAAGAAAAGAGGAATTGAAGTGAAAATAGAGCCAATTCCTGTGAAAACAGTTATTGAAGCTTTGAAGAATGGTTCTCTTAAAGAAGTATGGGGAGTAGGTACAGCAGTGGTAACCACTCAGTTCCAGGCTTTAGGATATGAGGGTGTGAAACTGGAACTTCCAAGATTATCTGATGAAGAAAGCTTTGCTGCTATCCTTAAGAAAGATTTGGTAGACTTGCAAAATAACCTTACTGAAGATCCTTTCGGATGGAGAGTTATAGTAGATCACGCTTTGGAAACAGTTTAATGTTTTTAAATAAACTATATAAAAGTCGGGTTTTTCCCGGCTTTTTTTGTATTTATGTATTCGTATAAAATATATGAATTACTTTTAATGACGGAATTCAGCCAGCTGTCCGGTTTTATGAGTAGATTGATAGATTTCTACATTCACATATTTCTGTGTCAAGTTTTGTAATTGATTCGCGAAATGTGTATTTTCGCAAAAGTTTATGAAAAAAATACTCTTCATATCAGCCATTAGCCTGTTGAGTTGCAACAGAAATACACAGACGGCCCATCCTCCGATAGGCGGTGTTTTAAGCCAAAAAGACCTGGATGTTTCTAAAAACAGGATGAAAAATCTGAATACCATAGAAAGAGGCCAGATTCAGGATTGGATCAATGGCCAGTCTGTGAAGTTTTATCCTACGCAGCTTAATTACTGGGTAACGGCGGAAGGTTATGATCAGAGAGAAAGAAGGAAAGATGAAACTTTGATTTCTTATTCTTATGATCTGTATGATTTTGACCAGACTAAAATTTATGACCAGTCTTTTGAAAGAAGAGATGCCAGATTCGGGCACTTTGATGAACTGAGGGCAGTGGAGAACGCTTTGCGTTTTATACATGATGGAGAGGAAGTAACGCTTTTGGTGCCATCTTCTTTGGCTTACGGAACTTTCGGAGACGAAAAGAAAATAGATAACGACATTCCATTAATCATAAAATTAAAAGCTCTATAATACATGAAATTGTTTAACAAGAATATAATTCTGGCAGCGGCAAGTATCTCGCTGATGAGTTGTACCCCAATTTATAAAAAAATGAACGTAGACAAAGAAACTTACGAAGGTCTTAATGACGGGCTTTATGCCAATCTTCAAACCACAAAAGGTAATTTGATTGTGAAGCTTGAAGACAAGAAAGCACCAGTAACTGTAGCCAACTTTATTGGTCTTGCAGAAGGGAAAATCGACAACAAAGCTAAGGCTAAAGGAGTTCCTTATTATGACGGAACTATTTTCCACAGAGTAATCAAAGATTTCATGATCCAAGGAGGTGATCCTAAAGGAACGGGAGCAGGTGATCCTGGATATAAATTCGAGGACGAAAGAAATGACCTTAAACATACAGGAAAAGGTATTCTTTCTATGGCAAACTCAGGGCCTAATACAAACGGTTCTCAGTTCTTCATCACTGAAGTTGCTACACCTTGGTTAGATGGAAAACACACGATCTTCGGAAAAGTGGTAAAAGGAAATGACGTAATTGATGCTATTGCTAACGTTGAAAAAGGAGCTCAGGATAAGCCTAAAACAGATATCGTTTTAGAAAAAGTTTCTGTTTTTGGTAAAGGTGATGAGTATAAGCACTACGATGCAGCTAAAACTTTCAACGAAGGAAAAGCGAAGATCGCAGAAAACAATAAGGCTTTTTTAGCTAAAGAAGAAGCTGAAAAGAAGAAAAAAGAAGAAGAATTCAAAGCTAACCAGGAGAAATTAGTTGAAAACTTAAAAGCTGGTATGCAAAAAACGGAATCAGGTCTTTACTATAAAATCACAAAAACAGCTGACGGTAAAGCTCCAAAAGCTGGTGATAATGTATCTGTACACTATGCAGGTAAATTGGTAGATGGAACTGAGTTCGATTCTTCATTCAAGAGAAATGAGCCGATCGAAATTCCAATTGGAATGGGAAGAGTAATCAAAGGATGGGATGAAGGTATCCTATTGTTGAAAGAAGGTGAAGCTGCTACATTATTGATCCCGCCCGCAATGGCTTACGGAGAAAGAGGAGCAGGAGGAGTGATCCCACCAAACTCTTGGTTAGTTTTCGATGTTGAGCTTGTAAAAGTAAAATAATTGAATCTTTTTAAGATATGAAAACCGTTCCGAAAGGGACGGTTTTTTTTGTTTGTATAAATACCGTAGAAATACGGATTTCGGCAAATATCAATTACCTCTATCTTTACCCAACACTTATAAGAAACAAAATAAAATATGTTTGATCTGAATTACGACCTCATAAAAAAAGAAATTGAGTCAGAAGTGTGTGAAGAACACAGTCTGCATCCGGAATTGATTAAAACAGATGAAGGCTTCGGAATAAAAGCCTGTTGTGAACCTTTCAGAGAAAAGATGGTTGAGAAATCCGGAAATATGATTGAAGAAGAAACCAAAAAGATCCTCGAAGAAATGATGAAGGGGCTGTTTAAAGAATAAGTTTTTACGATGTTAAGATAACTTTGTTATCACGAGCTGCTCCGGAGGGGGTGGCTTTTTTTATATTCTCCATTATAATAATATGGAAATAAGATAAAAAACCGCCCCAAACAGGACGGTTTTTTCAGTAAAAATTAATTGAAAGTTATATGTTCTGTTATCTTTTCTTCATACTTGTTCCGGTTAGGGAACTGATGAATACAAGGCCAAAGCCAATATAAGCGGCAAATGCCGTCAGATATATAATTAAGCTGTTTAAGCTTGGTTTTAAGGCGTATACCAATACAGAAAAGGCAGCAAAACTTAATACGAGCAATAAGCTCCAGATGTTCATTTTTGCAGCATCTTCATTTCTCTTAAAAATCATTTCAAAAAAGTCTCTCATCATTACTTACATTTTAAGGGTTATACATTAATTAATAGGATAAAGGCGCGCTCATCACGGTAAAAAGAATAAATTCCTTTACAGGGCTAAGGTTCACGATGACTTTGCCATTTATTTATATCGTAATACCGGGCTAAAAGTCCGGGATATTTTTGTTTTTTTTGAATCAATAAATGATTCTTGGTTATTGATGATACCAGTGAGATACGGGGTGCAAAATTGCTGTGAAAAATCAACGGGGGTTAATTAATCACGAACCCGTATCTGGTACGGCATCGTAGAAAAAAAAGGATTCATATACTAGATATGAATTTGAATCAGTGGAAAAACTGAAAATCCACAGAAAACCTTTTTTCTCATCCTTAGTGTTTTTTTAATTTTTTCTCAATATCTTACATGCCAATATCATGCCAAAATAAAAGTTTCGCGATTAACACTTTGTTTCACGGGATTGATAAAGCTCCTGATGAAGCGTGTTTTTATCTGTTATTTCCTTAAACAAAGAAAAATTTTCTGTTTTTAAGGTTGAGTTGTTTGAAACAAAGAAAATATTACGGTACAATTATTTTTTATATTTAAAATATTTTAGAATTGCTTAGAAAATGAACCGGGAAAGTTTAAAAGACAGCATCAATAATCTTAAAACACAAATACCACGAATGGCTTTGCACAAATTTCACAGATTAGATTGTAGGTGAAAATTTATTTATCAAAAAATGCAATCATCTGTGCCAATTCTGTAGATCAGTGGTTATAAAATAAAGATAATTTTTGGCTGAAGCCAACGGAAGATACTTGTAAAGTTAAGCAGGCTAAAGCCTGTTCCTATTGAAATAGTAAAAAGTCTATAAAAAACAAAAACCGCCTCTAAAGACGGTTTCATATTTATTACCAGTTTTTATCAATCATGTAGATCATCTGTGTTAAAGCCGTAGCGCCTAATAAAAGCTCTCTTCGGTTCACCTTTTCAAACGTATCTTCTTCTGTATGGTGAATATCAAAATAGCGTTGAGAATCCGGCATCAATTCAGCGGCAGGAATTCCCATGTCATGAAGCGGGTAGAGGTCTGTTCCGGAAAACCGCTCTTCAAAATTATACACTCCGTAAGGAAGGAATAGGTTTGACCAGCCTTTGATCTGATTTCTTTTGGCATCATCCATATCCAGGGCAATTCCTCTCGGTGCAAAACCTCCGGCATCTGTTTCTATTGCAAAAAGATGTTTTTCATTCTTTTCTTTTACTGTTTTACCATATTGAATTCCGCCTTTTACTCCGTTTTCTTCATTGGCAAAGCAGACTACTCTGATGGTGTGGTTATTTTGTATTCCTAATTTTTTAAAAGTTCTCAAAACTTCAATACTTTGAACAATCCCAGCACCATCGTCATGAGCACCTTCACCTACATCCCAGGAATCAAGGTGTCCGCCGACAACAATAACGCTCTGGTCTTTTTTACCAGTGATTTCCCCGATGACAGAATGGGAAAGTTTTTCGCCTTTCATTCCACAGTTAGAGTTAAGTTTAGCCATGATTTTCTGATTTTTAAGTAAAGCTTCCAGTTCATCTGCGGTAGTACTTCCGATGGCTACGGCTGGTATTTTGGAGACTTTGTCTTCGTAGCGCATGGCTCCCGTGTGAGGGACATCATCAAAAGCAGAAGACAGAGATCTTACGATAGCAAATTTACCTCCTTTTTTAGCGGTTAAAGAAGCAGCTGTCGTTCTGTATTTTGCAGCATCCCCATAGGCTTTGAAAGTCTCGACAAATGACTGGCTGAAAGCATAGTTGAAGAATACAATCTTATCTTTCACCTTTTCAGCTGGAAGTTTGTCATATTCTTCCATAGATTTTACCATGATAATTTCTCCCGAAATATCTTTTCCTCCGGTTCCTTCAGAATTTCCAAGGGAAAGCATTTTCAGGCTTTTCCATTTTCCGTTAGATGCCTGAATGTGCAGAGATTCTTTTCCTCTTTCCCATACCGGAATCATGACTTCCTGAAGCCATACTTTATCAGCTCCGGCATCACGGAGTTTCTGTGCAGCCCATTGCACTGACTTTTCGTAAGCTTCAGAACCGCTTAAACGATGTCCAATGTTTTTTGTAAGCTCTCTCAGCTCTGTATATCCTTTTCCGTTGTTCAGGATTTCTGTGGAGATTTTTCTGAACTGGATAGAATCATCTTTAGACTGGCCAAAAGTGACCATTCCGAAAAGTAATAGTGAAGTTCCTAATATCTTTTTCATTGTTACCAATTTTTATCAATCATATAAATAAGTTGTGTCATTACCGTAGAACCAAGTAATAATTCTCTGCGGTTGACCTTTTCAAAAGTATCTTCTGCTGTATGGTGAATGTCAAAATAACGCTGCGGATCAGGAACCAGTTCAGCAGTGGGAACTCCCATTTCATGAAGCGGAGCAATATCTGATCCGGAATATTTACCTTCAAAATTGTAAACTCCATAAGGTAAAAATAGGTTGACCCAGCTTTTGATCTGGTTTCTTTGAGGATCATCCATTTCCAGGGAAATTCCCCGTGGTGAAAAACCTCCGGCATCCGTTTCTATAGCAAAAAGATGTTTTTCATTGTTTTCTTTGGCAATTTTGCCATATTGTTTTCCGCCTTTTGTTCCGTTTTCTTCGTTGGCAAAGCACACAGCGCGGATGGTATGGTTGTTTTGTATTCCTAATTTTTTAAAAGTTCTCAGTACCTCAATACTTTGTACAATTCCGGCTCCGTCATCATGAGCACCTTCGCCTACATCCCAGGAATCAAGGTGTCCGCCGACAACAATAACGCTCTGGTCTTTTTTGCCTGTGATTTCCCCGATTACAGAATGGGAAAGCTTTTCGCCTTTCATTCCACAGTTGGAATTAAGTTTGGCAGTTACTTTCTTATTTTTCAACAGTATTTCCAGTTCATCAGCAGAAGTATTTCCGATGGTAACGGCGGGTATTTTTGAAATGTTTTCATCATAGCGCATATTGCCTGTGTGAGGAACATCGTCAAAAGCGGAAGAAAGTGACCGGATGATGGCAAATTTACCTCCTTTTTTAGCCGTTAATGAAGCGGTAGTTCGTCTGTAAGCACTTGCATCGCGGTAAGAAATGAAGGTTTGTACATTCCCTTGATTAAAAGGATAGTTGAAAAATACAATCTTATCTTTTACCTTTTCTGCAGGAAGTTGATCATATTCTTCAAGTGATTTTACCATAATAATATCACCTGATATGTCTTTCCCGTTTGTGCCTTCAGAATTTCCGAGGGAAAGCATTTTAATATTTTTCCATTTTCCGTTAGCGGTTTGTATGTGCAGAGATTCTTTTCCTCTTACCCAGACAGGGATCATGACTTCCTGAAGCCATACTTTATCAGCTCCGGCATCACGGAGTTTCTGTGCAGCCCATTGTACTGATTTCTCATACGCTTCGGAACCGCTTAAACGGTTGCCTATCGTTTTGGTAAGTTCTCTCAGTTCATTGTATCCTTTGCCGTTGTTCAGGATTTCTGTTGAAATTTTTTTGAATTGGATAGAATCTTCTTTAGTCTGACCAAAAACAGTCATTCCAAAAAGCAATAATGAAGTGCCTATTATCTTTTTCATATTACCAGTTTTTATCAACCATGAAAATCATCTGTGTGATGGCAACCGCCCCGAGAAGAAGCTCCCTTTTATTCACTTTATCAAAAGTATCCTGCTCGGAATGGTGATAATCGAAATACCTTTGGGTGTCTACTACAAGCTCTGCTAGTGGAATATCAAGTTTTTTCAAAGGTGAAATGTCCTGAATTGCCTCAGTTTGGTCGAAATCATAAACGCCATAAGGAAGAAAATATTCTTTCCATGGATAAATCAACCTTCTTCTTTGAGGTGACATATCCAGAGAAAATCCTCTTGGAGAATACCCTCCGGCATCTGTTCCTAAGGCAAAAACATGTTTTTCATCCCTCTTTTTTACAAAAGCAGCATACATTTCGCGGCCCTGGCCTCCGTTTTCACTGTTGGCGTATAAAACTACCCGGATGGTGTGATTATTTTCATATCCCAATGCTTTCAATGTTCTTAAAACTTCGATACACTGAACAACGCCTGTTCCATCATCAATGGCGCCTTCGCCAAAATCCCATGAATCAAGCTGGGCACCTAAAACAATTACTTTAGAATCTTTTTTGCCTTGAATTTCAGCAATAATATTTGGATTTGTAGTGTCTCCTTTTGATTCAGCAGTCATGTTGATTTTAGCAGTAACTTTTTGCTTTTTCAATATTTTTTCCAACTCATCTGCAGATCTTACTCCAATGGATAAAGCCGGAATTTTAATTTTATCATCCGGTTCGTAGTAAATCATTTTGGCGTGGGGAGTATCGTCATTTGCCGTTGTCAGTGATCTTATAATTAATGCTTTTGCGCCTGTTTTAGCGATGATAGAAGCGGAAATTAATTTTGATTTTGCAGTCTGTAAATAGGAGTCACTTGTATTGATAATTTTCGGGTCCATAGGAACATTTACGAAAACTATTTTGTCTTTTAGCTGACCTATTGACATGGCATTAAGCTCTGAAGTGGAATTAATTAAGACGATTTCACCTGTAAGGTCTTTTCCGCCCGTTCCTTCAGAGTTTCCAAAAGAAAGCATTCTGATATTTTTCCAATCTCCATTTCCGGCTTTTATCTGTAAAGATTCTTTTCCTCTGATCCAGACAGGAGCTTTGGCTTCTTGTCTCCAGATCATATCAATACCAATTTCCTTGAACTTCTTTTCGGCCCATTCTACGGCTTTTGTATAACCGGGAGTTGCGCTGAAACGCGATCCAATTCCTTTCGTAAGTTCTCCAAGATTATCATAAGCCTTACCATTGGTCATGATTTCATCTGAAATTTTTCTGAACTCCTCATGATAGTTGAGTTTGGCAAGAGTTGTTTTTTTTGCCGGATTTTTGAGTGGCTTTTTTTGAGAAAATAAAAATCCACTCAAAAAGAGTGGAAGTATAATGAATATTTTTTTCATTTTTTATTTACCTTTCTTTTTCCTTTGATAAAAGTAGGGAAAAAATAGGAATTTATTAAGGTTTCATATCGTACATTACCAGAGCTGTAATCAATTTTGGTTCAATAAATGTACATTTTGGAGGCATGCTTAATCTTAAATCCGAAATTTTAATCATGTCATTAAAACTTACAGGATAAATTCCGAAACCAACTTTACCTTCACCGCTGTCTACTTTTTCTTTCAGAAGATTGATTCCGTTGATATTGGAAGTTCCTTTTACATAAGAAATAAGTTCAGAGCTATCCGGATCTTCAATTTTCAGGATATTTTTGAAAATATACTTGTCTATAAGGTGGTGATCCAGGTTATCCAGAGACATTTCTTTGGAACGAAGATCGTGCTTCACGTGAAGAGAGTAGAACTTCCCATCCATATACATTGAAATATGGAATTTCTGAGAAGGGTAGTAGGATGCTTCTCCTTTTTCATGAATAAGGAAATAATGTTCAAGTTCTTTCAGGAAAGCTTCGGGAGAAGTACCGTTCAGATCATGTAAGATTCTGTTATAATCATGAATTTTAATAGACTGATTGGAAACAATAAAACTGTAAACAAAGTTGTAAAGCTCTGTACCGTTATGTTTTTTGTTTTTCTCCTTATGATATTTGGCATTAATTGCTGTAGAACCAATTCTGTGGTGTCCGTCAGCAATATAAAAGGAATCAATCTGATCAATCACTTCTTTAAACTGCTGTAGCTTCAGACGGTTGTCTATTCTCCAGATTTTATGTCTGATACCGATGGTATCCACATGGTTGAAGATAGGGACATTTTTTTCCTCATGATTCATCAGCAGCTCAATTTTTGAGTTGGCAGGATAGGTAAGGAGTACAGGTTCTGCCTGCAGGTTTACTTTTTCAAGGTAATGAGCCAGTTTTTCTTTTTTCTGAGGAATGGTACTTTCATGTCTTTTGATTTTTCCATTCCAGAAATCTTCAATACTTGCTAATCCCAGAAGTCCTCTGAACACCTGTTTGTTGGGGTAGATCTGCTCATAAAGATAGTAGGCTGAATTGTCCTGGACCAATTTCTTTTCGTCCAGAAGTTCTTCAAATGTAGAGCGGATCTTTCGCAGATTCCGGTCAATATCTTTAGATTTACTTACAACATAGGGTTTGATCATATTGATGTAAGTATTTTCAACTTGAGCCTTCTCTGCGATCTCTTCCTGGGTAAAATTATCCAGTGGATGGGTAGGGAAAGTGCTCTCGAAGTCTCTATGAGGTCTTATTCCACGGAAAGGTTTAAAAACAGGCATATTTATCTTATAGTTTCTTTTTGTAGCTTAATAATTTGTTCTGCAAGTTCGATACCGATTTTTTCCTGTGCATCTACTGTGTTTCCTCCAACGTGTGGAGAAAGAGATAATGCAGGGTTCATCAGTAAAGGAAGTTCCGGGCTTGGTTCATTTTCAAAAACATCCAATGCCGCTCCGGCTATTTTTCCTGATTCAATAAAATCGATCAGTGTCACTTCGTTGATGACACCTCCTCTTGCAGTATTTACAATATAGACCCCATCTTTCATTTTTTCAAATTGAGGGGTATCTATAATATATTCATTCGTTTTCGGCGTATTGATACTGATGAAATCTGAATCTTTCAGGAATGCATCCATATCATTGGTGGAAGTGATTTCAAAGTCGACAGACTGTCCGTTGAAGAAGTTCAGGGTAAGAACTTCTGTCTTTGGGCTTCTTGTCAGAACGTTTACTTTCATTCCTAAAGCAATTCCTATTTTAATGACTTCCTGGCCAATACTTCCAAAGCCGATTACTCCTAATGTTTTCCCTGAAAGTTCATAGGCATTGCTGAATGACTTTTTCATAGCACTGAAGTGAGTATCTCCTTCCAGAGGCATCAGTCTGTTAGATTCGTGAAGGAATCTTGCCAGTGAAATGAAATGTCCGAAAACTAATTCTGCCACAGATTTTGAAGATGCTGTAGGTGTATTGATTATTTTAATGCCTTTGCTTTTGGCATATTCTACATCAATATTGTCCATCCCAATACCGCCTCTTCCAATGACTTTAAGGCCGGGACATGCATCAATCAGCTCCTGTCTCACTTTCGTTACACTTCTTACAAGAAGAACGTCCACATTATTATCGTTGATAAAATTAATAACGTGATCCTGAGCCACTCTATTGTCCAGAATTTCAATTCCGGCTTCTTTTAAAGCGTTTTCTCCTGCTTTTGAGATTCCATCGTTTGCTAAAACTTTCATGAGTTATTTGATTTAAAGATTGAAAAATTTAAATATTTCAACATTTTAAAACTGAGGTGCAAATTAATGAATTTAAATTAACTGCTTTTCAATCTTCCAATCTTTGAATTTTTAATGCTTAAAATTATTTGATTGACTTCATTACATCCACCAAAACCTGTACACTTTCAATAGGTAAGGCATTGTATAAACTTGATCTGTATCCGCCCAAGCTTCTGTGTCCGTTTAATCCACTGATTCCTGCTGCTTTCCATGCATTGTCAAATTCTTCTTTTTTGCTCTCATCTGTGATTTTGAAAGAAACATTCATCAATGAACGGTCTTCTTTCACGCAGAAAGTTTCGAATAATGGATTGCTGTCGATTTCGTCATATAAAAGCTTGGCCTTTGCTTCGTTTCTCTGTTCTGCAGCTGCAATTCCTCCATTTTTTTCAAGATACTGAAGGGTAAGTAAAGAGGCATATACAGGGAATACCGGCGGCGTATTGTACATTGATTCTTTAGCAATATGCTGAGAATAATCCAGTATAGAGAACATATTTTCTCTTCCTGTTTTTCCAAGGATTTCTTTTTTTATAACCACTAAGGTAACTCCTGCAGGTCCCATGTTTTTCTGAGCACCCGCATAGATCAGGTCAAATTTGGAAAAATCAAGCTGTCTAGAGAAAATATCAGAACTCATATCACAAACCATCAGTGTATCCACTTCTGGGAAAGATTTCATCTGAGTTCCATAAATAGTGTTGTTGGAAGTACAGTGGAAATAATCGTATTCTGCACCAATGGTATAATTTTTAGGAATAAAAGAGTAATTCTCTTCTTTTGAAGAACCTACTACATCTACTGTTCCTACTTTTTTTGCTTCTTTGATGGCTCCGGCTGCCCATGTTCCTGTATCCAGGTAAGCTGCTTTTCCACCTACTTTCATCAGGTTGTAAGGTACCATGGCAAACTGCAGGCTGGCCCCTCCACCTAAATAAAGAACTTCATAATCATCACCAAGATTCATCAGTCTTTTTACAATTGCACGCGCTTCGTCCATTACAGCTACGAAATCCTTACTTCTGTGAGAAATTTCAAGAAGAGACAATCCGATACCGTTAAAGTCCAGAATAGCCTGTGCTGATTTTTCAAATACCTCCTGTGGCAAAATACATGGCCCTGCGCTGAAGTTGTGCTTTTTGTTCATATTTTTATTTTTTGGTTGCTTCCGGGTTTTAAATTCCTTCAGCTTTATTTTTGGTTACATTGGATTTTTTGACAAAAAAACCGCCTCACAGATGATGAGACGGAATTTTTTTATTCGCCGTGTAAGAATGCTTTTTTATTAAGAAGAGATTCTTCAGATTCTACGTGATCCTCGTCAGGAACACAACAGTCTACTGGGCATACCGCCGCACACTGAGGTTCTTCATGGAATCCTTTGCATTCTGTACATTTATCTGTTACAATGAAATACACATCATCACTTACAGGTTCCTGTGGTGCATCTGCATCTACAGTAAGTCCCGACGGCATTGTGATTGTACCTTGAAGAGCCGTACCTTCGGAAGCTTTCCAATCTACAGCTCCTTCATATATTGCATTGTTTGGACACTCCGGTTCGCAAGCCCCACAATTAATGCATTCATCAGTTATTTTAATAGCCATCGCTAATTTTTTTTAAATTTGCACAAAATTACAAAATATTCCCCAATTTTAAAGTAATTATGAATACCGAAAATCAAGTTTTAGGACTTATTAAATTAAGTGATTATATAAAAGCGTTTTTAGCGAAGAAACCGGAAGATCACAATGAAGATGATGCTGATATTGTATTATTGTTAAAAAGATCTGAAATAGAGAATCCGTGGTTTACTATTGATAATCAGAAATTTGCTTTACAGCAATGGGCTGATCTTTTGACTGAAGAAAATATCAAAAACTGGCTTGGAAATTATTCAATCTCTAAAATTTCAAAAAGAGTTGGACTTATTTTAGCCGGAAATATTCCTTTGGTGGGCTTTCATGATGTGATATCCGTTGTGTTGGGCAATCATATTCCTGTTATTAAGCTGTCTTCAAAAGATAAGTATATGGTTCCGTTTTTATTAAAAAAATGGAATGAATTCTCCAATGAGAATGTAGTGTTTGAATTTGTAGAGAGATTAGAAAATTTTGATGCAGTGATCGCTACAGGAAGCAATAATACAGCGAGATACCTTGAATATTATTTTAAAAATCACTTAAGCATTATCCGTAAGAACAGAACTTCCGTTGCTGTGTTGAAAGGCGATGAAACGGATGCGGAGCTGCAGCTGCTGGCAAAAGATATTTTCCAGTATTTTGGACTGGGATGCAGAAATGTGACGAGAATTTTTATTCCGCAGGATTTTGTTATTGACAGATTGTTTGAGAACTTCTTAGCATTCCAGGATATCATCAATCATAATAAATATGCTAACAATTATGATTATAATAGAGCGGTTTATCTTTTAAATCTGGATAAATTCTGGGATAATAATTTTGTGATGCTGAAAGAGGATGATAAGCTTTTCAGCCCGCTTTCTGTAATCAATTTCAGCAGATATGAATCTTTGGATGATGTGAAATCTTTTATAGCTGAAAATGAAGAAAATATCCAGTGTGTGGTAGGGAAAGAGGATTTGGGGCTGAACGTTATTCCGTTTGGAGAAGCGCAGAATCCGGGCCTTGATACCTATGCAGATAATGTGGATACAATGAAATTTTTAGAACTGGTCTGATTTTCGTATCTTCCATCACTTGTTTTACCAGGTAACTAAAATGAATACTATGAAAAAATTATTGCTGGGATTTGCTCTTGTGGGTGCACAGTTGATGTTTGCTCAGAAAGTAGCAGGTGTAAAGGTTGAGAGTAACCAGAAAAAAGAGCAGCCGGCTGCTATAAGTAAAGAGAAAGTAAGTTTGTACAATGATAACTTTCTTAGGTTTGTTGAGGCTTTACAGGCTTCTGACCGTAAGACAATTGATGGATTGCTTTCTGAGAAGGTAAAAGAGATTGTAACGGATGAAGTTCTCAAAAAAGTAAAAGAAGGCATTGACCCCAATAAAAAGCTTGAAATCTTAAAAGCTGGATATTATAAAACAATGGATGGTACCAATCATCCAAGTATTAAATATAAATATGCAGGAGAATTATCTTCCAAAGAGGCTATTACAGCTGTATTTGAGGATGATGGAAAGATTTTGGGTGTATTGCCTGCGAAATAAGATTGTAAATTTATTTTCGATTAACTAAAAAAATATTAACTATGATGACAGATGTTTTAGTCGCTCATTCTTCGGATGTAGAAAAAGCGAGTTTTTACAAGAAGACGTATTTGCATGTTGCTTTATCTATTCTTGCATTTATTGGAGTTGAAACGATATTATTGAAAACTGTTCCGGCAGAGCTTATTGCAATGATGTTTGCTCAGAAATATATTTGGTTACTAATCATTGGGGTTTTCTGGCTGGCTTCTGTTTTAGCTTCTAAATGGTCACTTTCACAAAGTAAATCTACCCAATATTTAGGATTAGGATTTTATATCTTACTGGAAGCGATTATTTTTATGCCTCTGCTTTTTATTGCAACCAATATGGCAGGAGGTACCAATGTAATCTTCCAGGCGGCTACTTTAACTATTGCTATGTTTGCAGGTATTTCAGCAGTAGCATTCACTTCTAAAAGAGATTTTTCTTTTTTAAGAAATATTATTGTAATTGGTGGGTTTATCTCAATCGGACTGATTGCAGGTGGGATGATCTTTGGTTTTAACCTTGGATTATGGTTTTCAGTAGGAATGGTAATCCTGGCTTCGGCTACTATTTTATATCAGACAAGCAAATTAAAAGATTCTTATGGAACGAATCAGTATGTAGGGGCAGCATTACAGCTTTTTGCTTCTATTATGCTTCTTTTCTGGTATATTCTGAGTATTTTGATGAGTAAAAGAAACTAATTGATGAGTTGATCTTATCTTTAAAATAATATTCCCGGTGATATTTTCATCGGGATTTTTTTTGGATGTAATTTTTTTAAACACAAATGGCACGAATGGTTTCATGAATAACACAATTTAGTAGGGTGTATTTTACCTTAGATCATTATGGTTGATTCAATAGGAGCGGGCTTTAGCCCGTTTATCTTTGGTGATTTTCCAATGGCTTTAGCCGAAACTTATGATCATGTTGACTTTTTGTCACGCAGATTTCAAGGATTGATAAGCATAATGATGTATGGTTTTTAATGAATCGACTGGTATTATTCTATTTGTGAAATTTGTGAAAAATATTTGTGCTATTAGTGTTTTAAACCATAAACCCAAAAAATCCAGATGAAATTTCACCGGATTTTGTTGGATATTCTTTAAAAATTTTCATGCAATTACCAGCTTCAGGAGACTGATTAAAGTCTTTTGAAGTAGGTTTTACTATTGATGTAAAAAGATTCTTAAAGAATAGAAAAAATATAGTAATGAGGAAAACCTCAGGTATTAAATTTGTGTTTTTTATAATCTTTTGATTAAAATAATCGAAAGATATTATTTGTCGATTGATCCTAAAACCTTCTGAGCAAAAGAATTTAAAGCATCTTTTTCGCTCATTCCGTTTTGTACGTTGGCGTGAACTTCTAAAGCTCCGCAAATGTTGGTAATCAATTCTCCTGCAACATTTAAGTCTTCTTCACTTGTTCCTCTGAATTCACAGAAACTTTCCAGAACTTCTAATGTTTTTTCAAGATTTTCAGGAGTCTGATTCTGATAAAATTGTCTGATTACGGGTAATTTCATTATGCTAATTCATTAAAAAGGTTAATTAAACTTTCAGTCTGGTTAGATTGAACCTGATTGACCAATTCTCCGTTTTTAAAGATCGCGAAAGTAGGTAAGTTGTCTACTTTTGCTAATTTTCTGCTTTCAGGAAGCTTTTCAGCGTCTACATATAAAAATGGAATCGTATCATTTTCAGATGCCAGTTTTTTGAACTTCGGCTTCATGATTCTGCAGTTTCCGCACCATGTTGCGCCATATTGAACAACTACTTTTTCGTTGTCGTTAACTATATTTTGTAATGTATCTTCGGTTAATTCTGTGTACATGATTGTAATTTGAAAAGTTGAAAATTTGGAAATGTGTCAATGATTTGTAAAGAAGAAAATGAGATAATTTTTAATAACCCTGAGATTAACTTTCAAATTATCTCATTTTCAAATTAACAAATTATATTAGTTCTTAGCTAAATATTCTGCTGTAGAAGTTCTGTCAGCTTTCATAGCATCTTTTCCTTCTTCCCAGTTTGCAGGACATACTTCACCATGTTTTTGAACGTGTGTGTAAGCGTCAATTAATCTTAAGAATTCTTTTACATTTCTTCCTAGAGGCATATCGTTTACCGCTTCGTGGAAGATTTTTCCAGTTTCATCGATAAGGTAAGTTGCTCTGTAAGTTACATTAGAACCTGTGAAAACTTCGTTTCCATCCTCGTCATATTCGAAATCCTGATCAACAATTCCTAATGTGTTTGCCAATTGTCTGTGAGTATCAGCTAAAAGTGGGTAAGTTACTCCTTCGATACCTCCGTTATCTTTTGGTGTGTTCAACCATGCGAAGTGTACTTCGTTAGTATCACAAGATGCACCGATTACTTTAGTGTTTCTTTTTTCGAATTCACCTAAAGCCTCCTGAAAAGCGTGAAGCTCAGTAGGACATACGAAAGTGAAATCTTTAGGGTACCAGAATAAAAGAACTTTTTGCTGGTTGTTTACTGCTTCATCAAGGATGTTGATTTTAAGATCGTCACCCATTTCGGACATTGCGTCAATTGTTAAATTTGGGAATTTTTTTCCTACTAAAGACATAATTTTCTGTTTTTATATTTAAATTTCTATTGCAAAGATATGAAAGATTCATCTATCGAACAAACAAACATCGATAAATAAAATCTATAATTGTTTTTGGGGTGTTGTTAAATAAAAAAGCCCTGACAACAGGGCTTTTGTTTATTTTAGTAACCGAATACTTCAGTTAAATTAAGTTTTTTTACTTCACCTAATTTCTGCATATCGGCCTCATTTACTTTATCTTGAGAAGCAACAAGACAGTAGGTATAGTTTTTATTCTTCATTTCCTTATCGTGGAAAGAGTTGATATCTGTGAATGACAATTTTGGTGCCTGTTCGTAGACATTCTTTCTCATGTCAAAATTGTTTCCAAGTCTTTGAGATTTCAAATAAGAGAAGATGATTCCGTCCTGAGTGATTCTTTCAGAAGCAATTGATTTTTTCAATCCGCTTTTTGCTGTTTCAAATAACTGTTCAGATTTTGGTAGCGTCGTTAAAAGCTCATTCATTGCTGTTGTAGACTCATTGAACTTGTCAGCCTGTGTTCCTACATAAGCCATTACCATATCCTTATCTGTTTTTTTGCTTGGAAGTGCAAAATAAGAATACGTAGAGTAGGCCAATGCCTTAGATTCTCTGATCGTCTGGAAAACAATAGATCCCATTCCGCCTCCGAAGTAGTTGTTGAACAAGCTTACGGTAGGAGTGGTTGAAGGATTGTATTGATCTGCATTTCTTACCCAGAAAACCTCTGCCTGTACCATGTCATAATGAGCAAATAATACTTTGTTTTTATCAGTTGGGATCTGCGCAAAAGTTTTAGACTTAGGGAGGTCTTTCAGGGTTGCAGGAAGTTTGTGGACAGGTTTTAATGATGCTACCACCTCGTTTCCTGATTTCGGACCGTAATACAATACTTTGTGCTTGAAATTGAACAGGTCGTGAAGTACATTGACCAGGTCTTCTGCTTTTAAGGCGTCAAGTTCAGCATCAGTTAGTACATTATTGAAAGGATTCTGTGCGCCATACTGTGCGTAACTTCTAAGCCCGGCCATAATGGTTCCTTTATTTTGTTTCGCATTCGCTCTGGCTTTTTTCAATCTTGTTTTGTAAGCATCAAGAGCTGTCTGATCTGCCTGGCAGTTTTTAATCAGATCTTCAAATAAAGCAATCGTTTTATCGAAGTTTTCATTTAAACCTTCAAGAGATACATAAGTTTCTTCATTTCCAGCACCTACATTGAAGCTTGAAGCTAATTTGTAGAACTCTTTGCTGATGATTTCTGAAGATTTGTCTTTAGTTCCTAAATACTGAAGATATTCTGCTGCTACAGGAAGAATTTTGTTGTTCCATTTTCCTGAATCAAAATGATAATACATTCTGAAAAGCGCATTATCTGTATTTTTTACTGAAAGTACATCTACATCAGCTAATTTGTTTTTAGCGATGTCTTTGTCATAATTCAACCATACCGGTGCGATAGGGTTTTCAGGCATTTCATCAATCTTCTTAAGGAAAGAAGACTGGTCTTCTCTGTTCACAGAAACCGGAGTGATTGTTGGTTTGTCAACTTTCACAATGCTCTTGTCTTCTCCTTTTCTTTTGTAAACCGCAACATAGTTGTTATTCTGAAGATATTTGGATACGAAATCCATAATGTCTTTTTTCGTAAGCTTGGAAATTTCTTCAACATATTCAAGCGATGCTTTGTGGTCAATATCTGAAGTAAATTCATCCATCAGAATACTTGCTCTTGATGAATATTTTTCGTCTTTCTGAATGATACCTTTCTTTTCGTTGTTCACGATAGATTGAATCAGGTCGTCAGAAAATTCTCCTTTTCTTAATTTATCAATTTCCTGAAGAAGAAGATTTTTTACTTCATCCAGAGACTGTCCTTCAGTTGGTTTTCCTTGTAAAAGTAATACTGAATAATCTTTTAAGGCATAAGATCCTGCATAAGCACCCAGTAATTTTTGTTTTTTTACCAGATCAAGGTCAATTAATCCTGCCTGTCCGTTGGTAAGCATATTTCCAACAAGGTTCAGCATTCTTGCATCTTTTGTGGAAGCGCCCGGAAATCTGAAGCCTAGCATTACGTTTTCAGGATTTGGCCCCGTAACTTCTTTTACAACAGGAGATGTAATAGCTTTTTCCTGTCCTACTTTATATTCAGGAATGGCTTTAGGTTTCATGTAAGAGAAAGCCTTGTCTATTTTTGCAATCACTTCATCCGGGTTAAAATCTCCGGACATGATGATTCCCATGTTGTTGGGAACATAGTAATTATTGTAATAGTCTCTGATAGCGTGTAAAGAAGGGTTTTTCAAGTGTTCAATCGTTCCGATGGTTGTCTGTTTTCCGTAGTTGTTGTTAGGGAAAAGATTGGCAAACATGGTGTCGAACACTTTATCTCCATCATCATCAAGAGATCTGTTTTTTTCTTCATATACCGCTTCAAGCTCTGTGTGGAAGAGTCTCAAAACCGGCTCTCTGAATCTTTCAGCCTGTACAGCAAGAAATTTGTCAAGAACGTTGGCTGGTACATCTTCTGTGTATACCGTTTGTTCAAAGGAAGTGAAGGCGTTAGTTCCGTCAGCTCCCATACCCGCCATCATTTTGTCGTATTCATTTGCAATTGCATATTTGGCAGCCTCTCCGGAAACCTTGTCAATCTCCTTGTAGATCTCTTTTCTTTTAGCTTCATCCTTAGTCTGATTGTACTTTTCGTAAAGAGCATCAATCTGGTCTAAAAGAGGTTTTTCTTTCGCCCAATCTTTAGATCCAAACTGATTGGTTCCTTTGAAAAGCATGTGCTCCAGATAATGGGCAAGACCTGTGTGGTCTGCTGGATCGGTTTTACTTCCTGCTTTTGTGGCGATATACGTTTGAATTCTCGGGTCCTTATTGGTAGGGCTCAGGATAACTGTTAACCCGTTCTTTAAGGTGTAGTACCTTGCAGAAGTAGGGTCGTTGGTAACGTATTTATACTTGTAGCCATTAGAATTTCCTTCTTTCCACTGGAAATCCTGACCAAAAGCATATCCTGCGAAACTTGCAGCTGCAATACTTGTTGCGATGGTTAGTTTTTTTAACAGATTCATTGCTGTTGTGCTTTATTTTTGATTATTAATTTTTTAATTGAATGGTTCCAATAAGGCTTTAATTCGTCTCATAGCTTCTCTCAAATCTTCCTCAGAAGCAGCATAAGAGAATCTGATACATTCCGGACTTCCGAAAGAGAATCCGCCAACACAACCTACATGAGCATTTTCCAGAAGGAACATGGCAAAGTCGTCAGAATTCTTAATTTCCGTTCCGTTCAGGGTTTTTCCGATATAGTGCGAAATATCCGGGAAGAAATAAAATGCTGCTTTAGGAAGCAATACTTTGAATCCTGGAATTTCTTTGATCAGTTCATACACAAGATCTCTTCTTTCTTTAAAAGCATCAATCATGTATCTGTATTCGGATGGGTCTGTTTTCAATGCGGTGATAGACGCTCTCTGTGCTACAGTGTTAGCTCCGCTGGTCATCTGTCCCTGTACTTTTTCACAAGCTTTTGCCAGCCATTCCGGACATGCAGAATACCCGATTCTCCATCCTGTCATTGCAAATGCTTTTGACATTCCGTTGATTACCGCGGTCTGTTCATATACTTCTGGAAACTGTGCAATAGAAGTTGTTTTTGTTTCGTAATTGATATATTCGTAAATCTCATCAGAAATTATCGTTACCTGAGGGTATTTGGCAATAACTTTTGCAATGGATTTTAATTCGTCGTAAGTGTAATAACCCCCTGATGGATTACATGGTGAACTGAAAAGTACTGCTTTGGTTTTTTCTGTAATAGCCTCTTCAAGCTGTTCAGCAGTCACTTTAAAATCTGTTAAATAAGAGGTAGGAAGCATTACAGAAGCTCCACCCATCATTTTTACCATTTCATCATAGCTTACCCAATAAGGAGCAGGAAGGAGAACTTCATCACCATCATTGATAATGGATGCAAGAACATTCAGGATAGCTTGTTTAGCACCATTTGAAACACAGATCTGGTTAGGTTTGTATTCCAGGTGGTTGTCTCTTTTTAATTTATAAGCGATAGCCTCACGTAGTTCCAGAAATCCGGGTACAGGAGAATAGTGGCTGTAATTTTGGTTGATGGCATCGAAGGCTGCCTGTTTGATATTGTCCGGAACATCGAAATCCGGTTCGCCAAGAGTTAAGCTGATTACATCTATTCCGCTGGCTTTCATCTCTCTGGCTTTGTTAGACATTACAAATGTCTGTGAGTATCCTAATCTTTTTACTCTATCTGAAAGTTTATCCATGTACTTTTTGAATTTTAACAAATATATAATAAAAACGTCTTCTGGGGATAATAAAAGTAGGGGTACTTAAAAGATTTTTGTCAGGTTTTGAACAAATTTTTACTGTTTAGAAATCATTATGTTACTTAGACAAGCATAAACAGTTGAATCATGTTTTGGTAAAATGATAATCAATAAATAGAATAGGTGAAAATCTTATGGTAAATAAAAAGTACTTCTGAAGCTCAGTGTTTTGTATCTTTAAACAATCTAAGACCCATTCTATGAAATGTTCCGTTTTTTTATTGCTGATTTCCTGTACTGTCTTTTCTCAGAGATATTCAAAAGATGATGAAGTGAAGAAATACGTGTCGCAGGTGAATGAAGATTCACTGAAATCATACATTGGCAAACTGGTAAGCTTTGAGACCAGACATACTTTGAGTACAATAGATGATCCCAAACAGGGGATAGGAGCAGCCAGAAACTGGGTCGTTAAAAAATTCAATGATTATGCAAAAAATTCCGGTGGCAGAATGGAAGTGTACCTTCAGCAGGAAGATATTCAGCCGGATGGAAAACGGATTGATAAAACGGTCAGCTTAGGAAATGCTGTTGCTTTTCTGAAAGGTACAGATCCTAATGACAAAAGAATTTTCCTGATCGGCGGACATCTTGACTCAAGGGTTACGGATGTGATGAACCGAACTTCAAAAGCACCTGGAGCCAATGATGATGGCAGTGGGGTAAGTGCTGTTATAGAATCTGCCAGAATCCTGAGCAGGTCTGCGTTTCCAGCTTCCATTATTTTTGTGGCCTTTTCCGGGGAAGAGCAATCGTTGTTGGGATCTAAACAATTGGCAGAAAAAATTAAGAGAGAAAATCTACAGCTGGAAGCCGTCCTGAACAATGATATGATTGGCAATCCTAAAGCAGGAGAAACAGGAGAAGTCAATACCCGAATACTCCGTGTATTCAGTGAAGGTCTGCCATATAAAGATCTGGACAAAAAAGCAATGGCGATCAGAAATCTGGGTTTTGAAAATGACAGCGAATCCAGACAGCTGGCAAGATATATCAAAGAAACTACGGAACAATACGTCAAAGGACTTGAAGTAAAGCTGATCTACAGAAATGACAGGTTTTTGCGTGGAGGAGATCATACCAGCTTTGTCAACAACGGATTTCCTTCCGTAAGATTGACCGAGTATTATGAGAATTACGATCATCAGCATCAGGATATAAGAATAGAAAACAATAAGCAATATGGCGACCTGCCTGAATTTATAGATTTTAACTACCTGAAGAAAAACGTGGCTGCCAATATTGCGGTACTGGCAAGCCTTGCAAAATCCACTTCAAAACCTGAAAAAGTAGAAATGGATGTTAAAGAACTGACTAACTCTACAACTTTGCATTGGGAAAAACCAAAATCAGGAACTCCGGCAGGATATTATGTACTGGCACGGGAAACAGACAGTCCGGTATGGCAGAAAAAAATATTTACAACGGCACTTTCCATTAAAGTTTCGCTTTCCAAAGACAATTATATTTTTGCTGTACAGACAATCAGTCAGTCCGGAAACCTGAACGTGCCTGTAATTCCGGGTATTGCGAAGTAATGGCCTCTGCTGAAAACCAGAGATCGGGGTCTGCCGGGAAAAGTAGATTTGAATACAAGAGAAATAAAACTTATTTTTGCTGTTTATAATAATTCACATGTCTGCATCGTTACTATTAAAATATTTCCCGGATCTTACTGAAAAACAGATAGAACAGTTCTCACAATTGGAAAATCTGTACAATGAATGGAATGAAAAGATCAACGTAATTTCCAGAAAAGATATGGAGTCGCTGTATGAAAAACATATTCTGCACTCTTTGGGAATTGCAAAAGTGATGGAATTTGCTCCAGGAACTAGAGTTTTGGATATCGGAACCGGAGGCGGTTTTCCGGGAATTCCTTTGGCGATCCTGTTTCCTGAAACAGAATTCACTTTGATTGATTCTATCGGCAAGAAAATAAGTGTGGTACAGGCTGTAGCAGAAGGTGTAGGTTTGACCAATGTAACGGCTATCCACGGAAGAGCAGAAAAGCTGAAAGAGAAATTCCACTTTGTTGTCAGCAGAGCGGTAACCCAGATGCCTGAATTTTTAAGATGGCTGAAAGGAAAGTTTGAAAAAGAACAGTTTAATCCTAAGCATAACGGAATTTTATATTTAAAAGGTGGTGATCTTGCAGAAGAACTAGCCGGAATTAAATCTGAAATTTTCAACCTTAAACACTATTTTGATGAAGAATTTTTTGATACTAAAAAAGTGGTTTATGTATCAAAAGGTAATTTTAGTTCCTGATTTTATGTGATTGGGGAATAATTTTTGCTAAATATTTATTAATAATCAGAAAATCAAAGGTTATGAAAAAACTTTTAAATATCGGATTTTCAGTATTACTGTTTGGCGGGCTTCTGGTTTCGTGTAATGATGACGATTACCATACAATCGAATCTATTGATAAGATCAAAATAGACAGCGTAAAAATCGTCAATGATACCATGGACGTTTTTGCAATACAGAGCATAAAAACTTATTCCACCTATCCGTCTCATTGTGACGGCTTTTACGGCTATGATTATATTTACAATACTAATCTTGAAAGAACAGTTACTTCCTACAAATACATTACAAACGGACCTTGTACACAGGGCAGTTATGTAGGAGCTAATCAAATCAACTTCAGTCCGCAGAGAAAAGGAACTTATACTTTTAAATTCTGGAATGGTGGAAATAACTGGATCACCAAAACAATTGTAGTGGAATAATGAGATTGACTTTTGTAATGTGTTTATTGGCAGCTCAGATGGTATTCGGGCAAAAAATTACCTGGCAGGAAGACAGAAAACTGACCTGGGATAATTTTAAAAGCCCTGTCAATAAGAAAAAGAATCCCGATGTAGCAGCGTATACCCATTGCGGCTGGGAATTTTCCTCGGTAAAATCTTCCAATCCAAAAGCACTGGTTACGATTACCATCAAAACCATATTTAACGAAGAGAAATCCTGGAAAGACGTGAGAAAGATGGATGATTATATCCTTCTTCATGAGCAGAAGCATTTTGATATTGCAGAATTATTTGTGAGAAAATTCAGAAAGGCAGTCGCTGAAAAAATCAGAACTTCCGGTGATTACAACAAGTATTTCAAATCAATTTATGATGGAATATCCACTGATTATCAAAACTTCCAACTGGCTTATGACAGAGAAACCCGCCACGGAATCAATAAAGAAAAACAGGCAGAATATAATAACACGATTTCTGAACAACTAGACAACCTAAAAAGCTATCAAGCCCCTTGAAATTCCTCAATAAGATTATCCACGAACTGCTAGCGCAAAACCCGGACCTTTCTGCGTTTAATATCATTCTGCCCGGAAAACGTCCCATTGTGTTTATCAGACAGATTCTGGAGGAAAACAATTACTCAGGGCTTCTTCCCAATTTTTTTACCATTGAAGAGCTTATCAATAAAATTTCCGATCAACAGCCAATTCAGGGAATCCCATTGTGGCTTTTCTCATTCGATGTGTATAGAAGTCTGAATCTCATTCCCAGAGATGATTTTTCGGACTTTTTGAAGTGGTTTCCAACGCTGCAGAAGGACTGGGATGATATTCTCAAATTCTCAGACAGTGATCAGGCAGTTCTGCAGTATATGTTTGATGAAGAAAGGATTAAAGAATGGGCTCAAAACCTGGGCGATGATGAGGATGTCCCAAGAAAGAAGTTTCTTAATTTCTGGCAGAATATGAACGTTTTTCTTCCTGTTCTGAAAGAGAGACTACAGGAAAAGAACTGGGCGACTTCAGGAATGATTCATGAGGCAGCCAAAGCCGAGATCTTAGATTTTGCTAAAGACACCAAAGAAGAGTTTATTTTTTGTGGATTCAACGCTTTTACTCCGGTGGAGGAAAAGCTGGTGAGAAGCCTTTTAAAATGGAATAAAGCGCAATGTTTTTTTCAGGCAGACCGCTATTATTTTGATGACGAGAGACAGGAAGCCGGAAAGTTTCTGAGAAACCATAAGACCTGGAAAGAATTTGATGAAAACAGGACTTTTCAATGGATAGAGGACGATTTTAATCAACCTAAAAAAATTAAAGTATACGAAGTATCGGGGAATGTGACTCAGACGAAAGTGCTGCCCGAAATCTTTAAGGAAATCAATAATAAAACCTATTCCAATACAGCAGTAGTATTGCTGGATGAAAACCTTCTTCCTGCAAGTCTGGATGTAATGCACGGTGTTGATAATCTGAATATTACAATGGGATTTCCGTTGAAGAACCTATCTTTCTCCAATGCTGTGAAACGTCTGTTTTATCTGCAGAAACAACTGGAAAAAAATAAATCTTCATATTACTACAGAGATGTTTTTCCTATTCTGGAAGAATTGCCTAAATCTATTGAAGACGAGCTTGTTATCAATGATTTTAAAGCCAAAGTAGAAGAGCGGAATATTGTTTATATTTCTAAAAAGCTGCTCCATGAACTGCTCAGCGGGTTATCATATTTTAACCTTCTCCAAAAGGCTGTAGGAACAAATGTTTATCTGGATATGCTTATCGCGTTTTGCCAGCAGGTAAAATGGCTGGAAATAGATGATATTCAGTATGAGAATGTTTCACACTTTGAAAATGCATTCAGAATCATTAAAAATCAGCTGACTCCCTACAATATTGAAATCAAAATGGAGACACTGGAAATTCTGATCAACCAGCATATTAACTCTGAAAGTATTGATTTTCAGGGAGAGCCGTTGAGAGGATTGCAGATTATGGGATTGCTGGAAACCCGTCTCCTGAATTTTGAAAATGTTATCCTGCTTTCTGTGAACGAAGGAAAACTGCCGCTTGGAAACTCTCAGAATACTTATATTCCTTTTGATATCCGAAGGTTTTTTGATCTTCATACTTTCCTGGAAAATGACAACATTTATGCCTATCACTTTTACAGGCTCATTCAGGATGCGAAGAATGTTCATTTGCTGTACAATGCTTTAAGTTCCGGAGTGAATACAGGGGAGAAGAGCCGTTTCATTACACAGATTGAAATGGAGAGCTCACACGAGATCGAACACCTGATTATTGAAAATTCTTCCGAACCTATTACCACCAAACCGATAGAAATTTCCAAGACGCAGATTGTACAGGAACGCCTTCAGAAATGGAAGGAAAAAGTATCCGCATCTCACCTTACCAGTTACCTCTATAATCCGATTGATTTCTACCTTTCCAAGATTTTGAATACCTCAGAAACGGATGAGATTGAAGAAGAACTGTCTGTGAAAAATTACGGAAATTTAGTCCATTATTCACTTCAAGAAGTGTATGAGGTATTGAAGGGTAAAGTTTTAAAAGAAAGTGATTTAAAAGACTCAGTTAAAGCAATAGATCATTATATAAATATTGCTATTGAAAAACTGAAACATCAGCCGGAATTCTATGAGAAGGGGATGAATTATATTCATAAAGCAATTGCTAAAAAGGTGATTGAAAATGTCCTTAATCATGATCTTGAATTAATAAAACAGGGAAACAAACTGGAGATTATTGATATCGAAAGAAAGTTTGAAAACATTGATTTTCCTCTCGATGGAAATGATAAAATTTCTTTCCTGGGATATATTGACCGGATTGATAAACTGAACGGTACATTGAGGATTATTGATTATAAAACAGCCAAGATCAAAAATCTCATTGTGAAAATTGATGGAGACAATGTTGCTGAATATTTCCATAACAGTGAAAGAAAACAGGCGCTTCAGCTTTGTATTTATCATTACGTGGTACAGCATCTTCCTGAGTTTTGGGGATATCCTATTGAAACAGGGATCTGGAGTTTTGCAGATGCCAGAAAGGGAATGGTTTCTCTACAGTTTGACAAAGGAAATATTGATGACGCCATGAAATCTGTCAAAAGCCTTATTCTTGAAATCCTGAATCCGGATATTAATTTTGTGGAAACAATAAAAACCTATTAAAAATATTCAATTACAGATGAACAACGGGTTTTGTCTGTAAATCAGAATATTATTTGTTTCGAATAGCATGATGAAGTGTATTTATTTGCTTCACAGAATGCACTGATAAAGCAGGTAACTTTTTGTGTATCTTTACTACTTATTAAAAGCTTTTAAAGTTTAAATCAGATACATTAAGCCCCACCAATGAAAAAGATCCTGATATTTTTTGCCATAGCTTTCTCTCTTATTATCAAGTCCCAGCAAAAGAATGATTCCCTGAATATTGCCCTTCAGAATGTGACCAAAGACACTAAATTTGGCCTTGCTCTAAGCGGTGGCGGTGCAAAGGGTTTTGCACACATTGGGATTTTGAAGATGATTGACTCATTGGGAATCAAGGTGGATTACATTACAGGAACCAGTATGGGAGGAATTCTGGGCGGTTTGTATGCAATGGGGTATAATGCGGATCAACTGAAACACACGGTCTATAAAATGGACTGGAATAGGATTCTGAGTAATAAGATTCCTTACAGGAAAGTCAATATCAGTGAAAAAGACGAATATGACAAATATATCCTCGAGTTTCCTGTGGTAAAAGGGATTCCGACTCTTCCAGGCTCGTATATTGAAGGGCAGTATATGGGTGAGGTTCTTAATACACTTACTTTCAACGCAAAACATATCAATGATTTCAGCAAACTGAGGATTCCTGTTCAGCTTACTTCTTCCGATATTGAAAACGGAGGTCTGATTATGCAGAAACAAGGCTCTTTACCGTTGGCAATTCGTGCTACACTGGCCATTCCTGCAGCTTTTGCACCTGTTTATATTGATGGAAAGCTTTTGGTAGATGGTGGATTAGACCGTAATTATCCAGCCAATGAGGTTCGGGAGATGGGAGCAGATTTTGTCATCGGAGGGTATACCGGCTTCAGACTTTTTACCAAGAAAGAAATTGAGAATCCGATGAAGATGATTTATCAAACGCATGCCATCCGTTCGGTGGAGGATTTTAAACATCAAAAAGAGCTGTCTAATGTTTTGGTAGACTTTGTAGATCCATTGGGTGAGATTACAACGAAGGATTTTGCCAAGTTCAGGAGGATCATCAAAATTGGAGAGGTGGAAGCAAGAAAACACCTTCCTGAGTTTGTAGCCCTGGCAGAAGCTCAGCGAAAAGCCGGAATCCAATATGAACATCAGATGATTGAAGAGGTGAAATTGCCTACTACGAAATTCACATTCAACGAAGAAGATGGAACGCCTATTAATGATGCTGCGGAGATTGAAGTGCTTAAAAAGCAAATGGGATTGACGGAAGGGAAGTATTACGATGCAAAAACTGTAAATGAAGCAATAGACCGGGTATTCGGAATGCGCCAGTATATAAAGGTGTATTATACCTACACCAATGAAAATGATGGTCTTATCATGAATGTTTTTGTGAAAAGGGCAAAAAAAGGAGCTTTTAAACTGGCTCTGCACTATGATACAGAACAGTCGGTAGGAATTATTGTTAATTATACATACAGAAACATTCTTTTGAACAGGTCAAGATTTCTGGCAACCGTAGATATTTCTGAGCGTTTCAAGGCTAAACTTGCTTACCAGCAGTTTCTGGACAGCGGAGAGCGTTTGTGGCTGGATCTGGAAGCCAAGATGGTTAATCTTAAAAGTAATGACCTTAACTTCAGGTTATATGATGTGAATGACGACGGAAGTGACCGTTTTCCTAACCATATGTACCGTAATATAACAGGAAAGATTGCGCTGAACTATAACATCACTCCAAATGCTTATCTGTCATTGGGAACAGAATTCAGTACAGAAAGAATGTACAGTTTACTGGATAAAGTGGATCAGTCAAAAGTGGATAATTACAGTAAGAAATTGTATAACCACAGTAACTTCAACACATTCCTGAAGTTTGAACAGAACAGTCTCAACAAAAGGTATTTCACAACAAAAGGGAATCATCTTCAGGTGAGTACAAGATTTTATTACGGAGATCAGTACGAGCTTTATGATCTGAATACAGTACAGCCTCTTCTGTATCTGATACTAAATCCTAAAGATTTTTATTATTACGAACCTAAAAACCTGATTTCTTTTACTTTGAATGAAAACTTCTATCAACCCATCACAAGAAGGCTGACGGTAAAGGCAAACGTATTTTTGGGAGCAAGTTTTGGCTCGAGGAGAGACGATCAGGTTCCTTATCTATTCCTGAATCAGAAATATAATCTTGGAGGCAGCGAATATAATAATGATCTTTTAAGCCCTGAATTCAATGGTCTTCGTCAGAAAGAGCTTCCTGTGACTTCTGTTGCGAAGGCTGCAATATCATTTCAGTACAGAATTATGAAAAAACTTTATCTTACCCCTTCGTTCAGCTATGGAAAAGTAAGTGAAGAACTTTCTCCTTTTAATGACAGCTTCGATATGTTTGGATATGGAGTAAACCTGGGATATGAATCTCTTATCGGCCCTATAAGTATCAATGTTTCCAGAAACAGTCAGCTTGATTTTTCAAGGATATATTTCAGTGTTGGTTTCAAGTTTTAAAGAATAACCGGAGTCGGTTTAGAAAATATTAAAAATCCTTTTACCTAAAAATATACTTTAGATAAAAGGATTTACTGTTTTAAAATCAATTATTTATTCTGTTGTAAAACTATTTTCTTGGGATTTCCGGTCTTGGCATTTTATAGTAGCTTCCGGACATGCTTTTTAAAAATGAAACAACTGCATCCAGTTCCTGCTCATTGAGATTCAAAGGTTTTATCAGATGATCGGTAACAGGAAAATTAGGATCAGTTTTCTTTTCTTCAGGAGTAGGATTAATCATCTGCATACCGCTGTTGTATAAACTGACAATGCCGTGCATGTCATCCATCAATCCGTTATGCATCCATGGAGCGGTATAATTAAGATCTCTCAGAGAAGGAGTTTTAAACTTTCCTGTGTCATCTGAGTTTTTAGTAATATTATACAACCCCAGATCCTCATACTCCCGTTTGTAATAAGTAAGCCCTATGTTGTGAAAAGATTCATCTGTCAGATTTTTTCCATAGTGACAGTTCATGCATCTTGCTTTAGTACGAAATATATGCATGCCGTAAATTTCCTGATCACTCATGGCTTTATAATCTCCTTTCATAAACTTATCCAGTTTGCTCGGCTGGCTTTTGATGGTCCTTTGAAAAGTTGCTAATGCTTTGGCGATTTTATCAAATGTAATCTTATCCGTCTGATATACTTCTTTAAAAAGCTGTCTGTATTCTTTCAATTGAGACAGTTTTCCTGCGAGTTTTTCCGGTTTCATGTTCATTTCATTATGAGCAGAAATAGGACCTACAAGTTGCTCTTCCAACGTTCTGGCTCTTCCGTCCCAGAAATAGGAATTCCGGTCTGCAATATTAAAAAGAGACGGTGTATTTCTTTTTCCCTGCAGATGATCTGTTCCCAATGCTACTTCCTGGCCGTCTCCCCAGCCCAGTTCAGGATTATGACAGCTGCTGCAGGATACCTGGCTGGATGATGATAGTTTGGGATCAAAAAACAGTTTTTTTCCAAGCATTACTTCAGGAAGTTCCTGTGTTTCGTAATAGTTGGAATCCCAGTCTATAGCCTCAAATTCTTTCCAGTTAACCCCGGCATCGATTGTGGGTTTAGGCCAGAATCTTACAGGCTTTTTGTATTGCTCCACAGTTTCTCCATAGTCCACCCTGTACTTTTGAATGGTATGCTGCATACAGAATAGAGAAATACTTCCGAGAACTGCGATTAATTTAAGATCTGAAAATTTTATCATAATGTGTTTAAAAAATACTTCCTATACTGATTGCAAATAGGGTATTGCTGCTGTTTTTAAAATTGCTGTACATGATTTTACCTCCTACAAAAGCGGTTTTGATAACCGGGAAGCTGAAATGAAAATTAATATCAAGCTTTGCCTGCCAGAAATCTGAAGACTGAAAGAGATAATTCTCCTGAAGCATTGTATTAATGGATGGCTTTCCGGAATTGTTGAAAAGAGCATCTTTTTGATAGATACTAGTTGCGGAAAGCCCTGCAGCTACAGAGAGTGTCTGCTGATGTTCAAAAGTTTTCAGCCATTGATAATCCGCGCCATAGATTATCTTACTTAATTCTATTCTTGATGTGGGACTGCTGTATTTCTCTTTTTCCTGAATCCATCCAAAAAAGGGAATTAAAGAGGATTTTGCCTTTTCATTACCCATTTGTATGAGCCCTTTAAAAATGATACTGCTGATCTTGTGATTGTACTTTTCCACACTTCCGATCTGGAGGTAGTTTCTTGAGTTTTCATTTAAAAACAGATTTTCAGTTCCTTTTCTTTCTGTATTGTTTCCTTCGGCAGAAATTCCCCAGACTATTTTCCCGGAATCAAAGAATTTTCCTGCTGAAAAAGTCAACTGACGTTCATCAATTTTTGAAGCGTTGAGATCTGCATATTCTGTCAGTAACTTATCAAGATTAAACTTTTTCAGACCTATATTCAGATACCAGTTTTTGCTGCCTGCTTCAAAGATTTGCAGACCTCCTCCATAAGACCAGCCTTCATAATAAGCCTGACGGAGCTTTCCGGAAAGCAGTTCGTTATAATTTCCCAGTCCACTCATATTATAGATCATAGGATATCCCTGATTGCTCACAAAGCTCAGATAATGCTTTTGAGTATATTTTTCAGCATCCACATAAGCCCCGATTCTGAACTTCTGAAACATCAGTTTATTGGCACCCATTGTCAAAGAAAAATGAGCTGCTGTATTTTTCGGTCGTGGGTCAATGTCTCTATAGCTCAATGTTGCTTCATAGCTTCCTGTAATTCCTAATGTGTAAGTATTGATTTTTTTAGAATATCCTCCTGAAAATCTATAATTTTCAAACTTCATATCTCCGCCTACACTGTCTGCCGCCACGTAAGGATAGATGAGATCATAATCTGAATTTTCGTTCCATACCACCTGCTTATTTTTCCCCTGAGTATAAGAAGCATTACCCCAAACTGTTGTTCTGTCATCGAGCTTTTGTAAGCTGTAGACCTCTGCACCCCACAGATTTTTGCCTTTGCCTTTTTGTTGCAGCTGGTTGGGAGTATTGCTTTTTTCAGCAAACACATTGAAAGTTGTGATCCCGTATTTCCTTGCTTCCGCATAACTGGCAGGATTGGTGGTAATACTGTTTTTAATAAGCCTTTCAAAGCTGTATTCTTCACGTACTTTTTCTGTTATCGTGTCCGTGATCTGGGCATGCAGTTTTACACTTGAAAAAGAGATCAGCAGGACGGATATGGAAAGAAAATATTTCATTTTAGTTGAATAAAGATGGTTTTACACCATGTTCAAAATCTGTTGTGGAGTTGTTGGTGTCTTTAAGAATATTTTTACCATCTATTGTTTTTCCTGTTACTTTTCTGCGTACAGCTTTTCCAAAACGGTTTTTATCTCCGTCAAAAGTAGTTACAGAAGTCCATCCCAGATCCAGAGAAGGAGTGGTTACCACCCATTGAAATGAATCCTGTACACTTAAATTAACAGCATCTGTAATCCATTCATTGGGAATTTTGACAGCAGTTCCGTCCATAGGATACACATCACCACTTATAGTAAGGTTGTAATTGTAAGTATATGTGTTTTGAGCGATCAGCATTTCATTGGTCATTCCCTGTGGCATACGTGCTAATGCATAAGCGTAATATCCCTGCGTGTGAATCACCATTTTTTCAAAAACATTTACCATTTTCGGAACCGAAGGATTGTCGATGTCATCAGAATCTTCTTTGAAAATCTGGAAGTTAGCATTGGAAAGATTAACGGAAGAAGGATTGAAATCTTTATGATTAATAGCATCTTCAGCAATAATGATAGATTCTCCCGGTTTTACAGGATAGGTCGCTCCATTTCCTGGAATTCTGATAATAGCCCCGGCAGATAGAGCAGTTCCCATAATATTGGGGCTGTAATCCTGTTTTTCATTGGTCATAAAGCTGGATTGTATCAGCAGCATGCCATCTGCATACAAAGTCTGGTCTGTATTGTTGGTAATTTTAAAATACTGATCACCAAAGTACATGGCTCCCTGTGGGGTTTTGGTTCCGGTAAAGAAGATTTCTTCAAGGATAAGATCACTGCTGCTGCCTGATTTTAATGCAAGATCCAGAGTTTTGCTGGTTTCACTGCCATTGATGACAACCCCGTTCTGTACACCGGCAACCTTGGCTTCTATTACCCCGGAATTATCAGCATACACAATGTTTCCTTCTGCAATGATGTTATAGGTTCCCGAAGGAAGAACAATATGCAGTTTATTGGTGTTTTTAAGCTCCTGGGTAACCGTAAATCCGGAATTAAGTTCTTTGAAGCTTATCGTGAGATGTTTGTATTCTTTAACCTGAATATTTTCAGGAACTACTTTGAGTTCCAGCTTTAATGAAGTTTTTGCCTCTGCGACATCATTGGAATCTGAAGAACAGGCTGTTATCGCAATTGCTGCACACAATACGAAGAGTGTTCTTAATACATGTTTTAACATAACTTATTGAATTGAAATTGTTTATAAATTGAAATTGATTTCCATCCCGAAATAAGGATCATAAGCACCTTTTCTATTAATGGTAAATCCGTTGATATTGTAAGGTGTATAGTAGCTGAACAGCCTGTTGGCAAACATAGATACTACAACAGTTTTATTTCTGAAGCTTTTGGTTACTTTCAGATTGAGATTCATTTCCATAGGTTTTCGGGAGGCATTATATAAGTCCTCATTCTGAGCGATGATAAGACTTTCAAGGATTGTTCCCTTGGCTGTTTCCGGATTAAAAGGGAGGATATGACCGTCCTGATCTACATAATGACTGGGGATTCCGCTCATAGGCTCAAGTTTTCTCATAGAATACCATGAAAACTGGAATGAGGATGAAAAAACAAGGTCCAAACGGGGAATATAAGTATCCATCATCAGATTGGTATTCAGTACTTCATTCAACGAATTAGGTTCCATTCCCTCGTATAATCCCAGATAAGGATAAGGTCTTCCGTTGATCAGTAAATCTCTTCCTCTGTATACCGGCAGGCTGTTGCCATATTTTGTACGAAACCAGGCTCCGTTTAAAGTAAATCTTGTATTAATTCCGGGAATTCTGTTGGAAGAATATTGAAATTCTACACCTTCTTTATCTACTTTGCTGCCATTCCGCTGAGTGGCATACAGAAAGTTTTCATTCACTGTCTGGTAGGGAAGTGTATTCAAATCAGGCGGAGAAGTGATAGCATCGTGATTCAGACCAGAAGTGTCATATTTTTTATATTGGTATAAAGCATATTCATTCATGGAACGGAATGCATTGTGCATATTTTCTTTAAAAACAGTAACAGATAACTGATGTGACCCCAGACTGAAATCAATTCTTGCTTCAAATTTTTCATTCACAGCAGGTTCTATTTCAGGATTCTGCGGATTGTAGATCAATGTCTTATAATTGATTCTTCTGTAGTTTGAATTGTTGTGAAAATAATTGAGCTGTTGAATATCCTTATAAATAAGTTCAGGGTATAATAAATTCAGGTCCGGAAATAAGCTCTGTTTGCCATATCCTAATGTTAAAGCTAAAGTTGCTTTTTTATTCATCCAGTCAAACGAAGGAAGTTCCCATTGGAAATTGGCTCTCGGATCTGTATACCATTTTCCATTCATTTTGAAATGAGATGGAAGGTTCATCATAGTGTTTCCTCTTAATCCTAATGCTAATGTAAGTTTGTGATTGCCTGCATGTAATGAACTTACAGATTCCAGAAATAACGCTGAAGTCATATAAGCCGGAATATCGCGGTAAGGGCGTGGTCTGAAAGTAGCTTTTGGGTCAATGGGTCTGTAGATGTCAAATAGCTGCCCTTTGCCCCAGTTTTTACTCATTTGCCAGTCAAATCCGGCATTGAACTCATGGTGAACAGATTTTGAATCAACCTGAAAGTTATTGATCATTTTAACAAACAGATCAAGAGGTTTTCCGTCCACTGTATAATTGGAAATATATCTTGGTTCAGGATAATAACCATCGTATTCCCCTACAGTTTCTGAGAGAGGAAAGGCCATTGCATTTTCCAGCTGAATAAATTTGGTTTGCTTTATCCTGTCAAATCTTTGGTTTGCCGTTGCCTGAATTTCGGTTGACCGATAGAACGAAGGTTCATTTTTAGTATAAGTAAACAAATTGGAAAGACTCAAAAAATGATTATTCACCTCATAAGAATTGAGTTCGGACATATCTACATCAGGATCAGATTTTGAACCGTCCAGTGAACCTGTATAACTGAGATTGCTCTGCCATTTACCGGTTCCGCGATCCCATTTTTTTTCTTTTATAACGGCGATATGAGCGGTAATTCTTTTATAGCTTTCAAGCCGGTCTCTGGGGTCAGATTTTGCATTCAGATAATCCAGTCCTGTATTGATTTTCAGATCTTTTTCTTTATTTTCAAAACCTTTGCTTACGGCAAAAAGTTTACTGTAACCATCTGCTTTAAATCTTGCTTTCCATTTTGTGTATCCGGATTTGTTCGTGATTTTTACAATTCCTGAAGTAAGGTTTCCATAGATAGCGGACGGAATTCCACGAAGAACTTCCACGCTCTCAATCTGATCCGTAGAAATGGTTCTCATATCTACACCGCTGTTTATATTAAGCCTTCTCTTAAGTCCATTGTTGGTTTTGTCTAAAAAATCATAAGAATACTGCAGGTTGGCATTAGAGTTTAGCGGAGCACCATCAACCAAAAATGTAGTTCCCATAGAAGATGTGTTATAATCACTGCTTGGTCTGCCGGTTTCGCGGAGACTTATTTTGTTAACCTGATTAAGAACCGGATCACCTGACCTCCCACCGGGAAGAAGTTCCAGAAGATCAGAAAAGCTTGAAGGCTGCAAATGCTGCATAGCCCGCTGGCTGATCATAGAGGAGGAGGTAAGTCCTTTGCCTTCTTTGGCTGTAATAACCACTTCTTCAATAGTATTTATCTTTTCCGCAAATGGAAAAACAAACGTTTCAGACTTTGTTACAGATATTTTGCCTGAATATCCAAGAATTCCGTTTTTCCAGGCTTCAATTTTATATTTTCCGGGGGGAAGATGTGTTTCTGCTATTCCTTCGTCATTGGTAGAAGATGTATGAGTGTTTTCTTCTGAGAAAATTTTTATTTCAGAGTCTTTTAGTGAAGTCTGATTTTTGTCTTTTATTTCAAAAGTAATTGTAAATTCCAGATTTTGGGACCTGACTGCTGTGATCGTGGTGATAAAAATAAGAAAGCTGAAAAATCGGAGTCTCAAAGGGAATCGGGAGTCATGGTGTACCATCTGGCATTATTCTTTCGGCAAAAGTAAGAGCATCAATATAAGTTTGCTAATTTTATTTAGAATAATTTAAAATAAATGACAAGAATCATTTTTGCTGTTTTGATAATATTTTTGTTTAAAGTTGAAATTTTGAGATGTAAAAGGGTTTGTAATAATGAATTGCGTAATTGTGTTTGGTTTTAGCTGCAATTTATCTCTAATTATTTATTGTGGAGTTATTGGATTTGCATACATGAAAAAGCACTTCATTGCTGAAGTGCCAAAATTAACTTGAAATGAGATTATGAAGAGGATTGTATTACAGTTTTACTTTTTTATTAATGACCTTCCCATTAGAAAGTGTGATTTGTACCAGATATACCCCAGATTCTAGGTTTCTGGATTCAAACAGTGGTTTGCCGACTTCCTGCTGAACGATCAGAGCACCGGAAATACTGTAAATGCTGATGTTTTTAATGTCGTTGCCAGATTTTGCAATAATTTGCTGTTTTTGGGTAAAGATATCCGTATTGCTTTCAGAAGATATTGTACCTCCAACTGCTTTATTGAACTGAAGATTATAATAAGAAGTTACCACTTCAAAAGTGTAGTTTTTATTCTCCAGATCCTGTACATTGATCCCTCCGGCTTCACGGTATTGCTTTTGAGAAATACTTTTGACTAACGTTTTATTTTCATCAAATATGTTTACTGCAGAAAGTTCGTCCTGATCAACTTTTAACTGTAAAACCGATGGGCCGGAAGATTGTACGATTTCGTTTTCAGAAACTTCTTTAGGAGTGTTTTTGATGTATGGAATTATCTTATTTTCATTGTTTTCCGATACTTTTAATAAATAAACTCCGTCTTTTAAAGTTGATAAATTTTGGTCATTGGCTGTTCTGCTCTGGGCTTTTTCTTTATTGAAATCTGTAATTTCAACGAGCTGCATATTTCCCAGATCCGGTTTGATTTGTGAAGAGAGAAGGGAAGGCTTTTCAAATGTTTTCTCTACTGACTGCTTGCCGAAAATGGATCCTACAATTGCCCATTCATTAAGAAGTCCGCCGCTTCTCAAAGTATTGAATTTGGCATTGGAAGCTAAAGTAAAAGGAAGAATTCCGCCTACGTGTCCAAGAGGTCCCCAGTAGAAAGAATCCAGTTTATATTTATTCAGATCCCACCATGCATAATAGCCACGTTGAACATCAATGGTTTTAGAGGTATTTTCAGGTGGAATAGCTAAATCTACAGTCGAATGACCCAATGTCATAGGTGTTTTGTTGTACCAGTCGTATACATCCTTAGGTTTCATGCACAGTCTGAGCTTGTTGTTTGGATTATTGGTGACATCGTTCACAAAATTGGGTGTAAAGAGTTTTTTCCATATCACAGGACCCCATAAAAGTCCGCCATTATCTTGAACAACGTGATAATTATATTTATCAAGGTATTCTGCAGAAATAACTTCTGAAATGTTGTTATTATAGGTTTTATATCCTGTATTGTTGCAGGTATGAAGAACATTGGCCAGGAATGAGGTAAACGGATAAATATCTTTTTCCAGAACGCCTTTATTTAAGGTTACTCCGGAGAAATCATAAGGTCCGTCGCCCATATAAGCATATTTGAATTTGATATTATTGGGATTCGAAATGCTTAATCTTTTTAAAGTAGACATTGCCGCATGAGCCCCCTGTGAATACCCGGCTAGAAAGTACTCATCATAGCGTTTAACACCCAATTGTCCGAGTACTTTGTTGGCGGCAGTGACGAAATCAATGGTTGCACCCGCTTCAGTTGCATAATCTACATAAGGATGAACTCCGTCGCCACTTCCCATTCCTACATAGTCTGGTGCCATTAAAATATAGCCATTAAGTACGTAAGAAAGTTCCACTACAAACCCTGCTGTTAATGCTCCTTTGAAATTAGAAGGCACATTATTTCTGCTGTCTGTAGTTCCATGATCTGATACAACTGTTGACAATTTGAATCCTACATTGGGATACATAAGGAGTCCGGTAGCTTTTACAAGGACATTGTTTTCATTTTTGGTGTAATAAGTGATCTTGTAGCCCTTTAGGCCCACATTAAAACTGTTCAGGTAGCCGGCAAATTCCGGAGCGTTTTGATCGCCGAGATTATTGGCGATAAAATTAATGACTCCCTGTGGCGTTAAATCCAGTTTCTGTTCAGCGCTTACAACGTCTCCAGCCTGTTGTGCAAAGTAGAATGGAGCGGCAAGGCCCAGTAAAAAAGTTGTGATTTTTCTCATATTGATGTATTTTCTATGGTATTAAGGTAATAACTTTAACAAATCCGTGAAAATATTACAACATCAATAATTATTCATTGAATATCAATTCTCTGCAAAGTGAGTAAAATAAAAGAGTCTGGCCGAAGGCCAGACTCTTTTATTTATATTTTATCTTTTTTTAAAAAGCGTTGATTCCTGTAATATCCAAACCAGTGATCAGCAAGTGAACGTCATGCGTTCCTTCGTAAGTGATCACAGACTCCAGATTAGCAGCGTGTCTCATCATTGGGAATTCACCCATGATTCCCATACCACCTAGGATTTGTCTTGATTCTCTGGCAATTTCAATAGCCATATTAACGTTGTTACGTTTAGCCATAGAGATTTGAGCTGGAGTTGCTTTGTGGGCATTTTTAAGATTTCCTAACTGAAGACATAATAACTGAGCTTTTGTAATCTCTGTTAAGAATTCAGCCAGCTTTTTCTGCTGAAGCTGATAAGAACCGATTGGTTTTCCAAACTGTTTTCTTTCTTTAGAATATTGAACAGCAGTACAGTGGCAGTCAATAGCAGCACCAATTACTCCCCATGAAATTCCATATCTCGCAGAGTTTAGACAAGATAAAGGTCCTTTCAGTCCTGTTACCCCTGGAAGAAGGTTTTCTTTCGGAACTTTTACGTCATTGAATACCAATTCTCCGGTTTTTGAAGCTCTTAAGCTCCATTTATTGTGAGTTTCAGGAGTGGTGAATCCTTCCATTCCTCTTTCAACAATTAATCCCTGTACTTTTCCTTCCTCATTTTTTGCCCATACCACAGCGATATCGCATAGAGGAGAGTTAGTGATCCACATTTTAGCTCCATTCAAAAGATAATGGTCTCCCATATCTTTAAAATAAGTTTCCATAGAACTTGGGTCTGAACCGTGGTTAGGCTCTGTCAATCCAAAAGATCCAATCATTTCTCCGGCAGCAAGCTTAGGAAGATATTTCATTTTCTGTTCCTCAGAACCGAATTCATTGATAGGAAACATCACCAACGAGCTCTGAACTGAAGCAGCAGAACGTACTGCAGAATCTCCTCTTTCCAACTCCTGCATAATAAGACCATAAGAAATCTGGTCTAACCCTGAACCGCCATATTCAACCGGGATATAAGGTCCCAGCGCTCCGATTTTCCCCAGTTCTCTCATAAGATTAGGTATATCTGTATGATTTTGAGCGGCCTGATCAATCTGCGGCATTACAAAACTTTCAACCCAGTCTCTTACAGATTGGCGGATGAGTTTGTGTTCTTCAGTAAGTAAAGCATCAATTCCATAATAATCAGGGATGCTTGTAAGAGGATAATATGACATGATTTTTTGATTTGGTTAAAAGTAACATTTTTCGTGGTGTCCTGAAAATTTTTTTGAAAACTTATCTTTGGGTTGGTTTTCAGGTAGATAATGCTCTTTTTATTTGTTAATGGGATAAATTCGGTGTTTTAAGCCTCCTCATCATTAGAGATAGGATACTGATTGGTAGAATTGTGGACTTTACTTTTAAATTTATATAGATAAGGTGCTTTATTGGCAGAGCCATCGTACAATTTTTCCAGCCTGTCGAGAATATTTAAGCTTAAAATTTTGCGTTGGAAATTATTTCTTCTGAATTTTTGGCCTAAAATGGTTTCATAAAGAGACTGAAGATCTTTCATCGTAAACTTTTCAGGAAGCAGATTACTGGCCGCTACCTCTGTATTGATATTCATCCGCAGGTATTCTAACCCGGTTTCTATGATTCTGTCGTGATCGAAAGCCATCTTGGGCAGATTGTTTACCTCAAACCATTCACAACTCTCATTGAAGGCATCAGGGAAAGTATTGGCCATTGAAAAATCAATAAGGCTGCAATAACCTACCGTGACAAATCTTTGAAAAATCCAGTGATCTTCCGGTACTTCAATTCCTTTATTGTTAAGAAGAATCTGATGAACATTATTTTCAGTACGGTCTATTCTTCCAAACGTATGAAATTGTTTCAGAAATATATCTTTAAGATGTGTTCTTTCGAATAAAACCCTTGCTGCTGCTTCCCTTAAATCTTCATCATTGAAAACAAAACCACCCGGAAGTGACCATAAATCCAGATCGTGATACTTTAAAAGAAGAACTTTCAAAATGTTATTATGAAAGCCGAATATAGTACAGTCCACAGAGATATGGGCAACAAAATCTTTGGTATCGATAAGTTCCCGAAGTGTTTCTTTACTTTTTGTGTCTTTGATTTTCATGGCAGTAAAAATAAAACTATTTTCTTTTTGAAACGTTAAAAAAGAGCAAACTGGTAACAAAAAGAATAATAACGAAAAATAATATATATAATGGATAAAAATTTAATAATTGTTTTTCAAACAGAACTGCCATAATAATAGAACTTACAGAGCTTCCAAGGGATGAAAAAATAACAATAAGAGAGGTGAAAAGAGTAACCCTCTCTTTGTCGACCTGCGCGATCATCTTTGAATTGATCACAGGGTAGAGCGGAGATAAAAACAACCCAATGACCGGAAATAAGAAAAGAATGATTCTCGAATTTACAGATTCAAAATACTGTATTCCTACAATAATGATCAATAGGGCAATAATGAAGGCCATACATGAAATATAATAAGTGGGTAATGAAAATCTTCTGATAATATTGGCTGTTATCGTTCTTCCCAGATACGAAAATACAGCAAGAAAGGAGGTGGCCTGAAGCGCAAAAAATGAGTTGACCTTTAAATGGTTTTTATAAAATGAGGGAAGCCATGAATTGAATCCCTGTTCTACAAACACAATAAAAAAGAGGACACCAAGGAATAATGCTATAGAAGGAGTTACAAACCCTGAAAGTTCAGAGAATACACTTTTATTTTCTAAAGGCTTGGATTCAGAAATTGTAATTTTTGATAACAAGAATATAGTTAATGCCGATAAAAACGCGATTAATAAAAAGCAAAACTTCCAATATTCAGAGTATTCACTTGATACGACCCATCCAAAGCAGGTATTGACAACAAAGATTCCGATCATAAAAGAAGCTTCTACGCTATTCATCGTCTTTGCCAGCGATTTCTCATCCGAAATATTGTTCCTGATAATCCCAAAAACACAAATTTTACCAATAGCAAAACAGGCTCCGATGATGGCAAACCATAATTTGAAAAACCAGAAAACCTCTATAAAGGGAAGCAGGCAGGAACAGAATCCAACAATGACCAGAGCTGAAATCAATGCTTTTTTCGTTCCTGTTTTGTTGATAAAGCTTACCGCAAAAAGAGAAATAAAGGCAATAGGTAAGTCTTTAAAGGATTCTAAAAAGCCCAGTTCTCCGTAAGTGATTTTCTCTTCAGATAACTGCAGAATAATAAGTCCCATACAATTCAAAACCATTGAAAAAATAAGAAAGGTAAGTTTTAACGGAAGAGAAATTTTAGAATGCTTGATGATCATTTTGGGAGACTTCTTTATTGTTTTTTTGTGAATTTTTATGAAATATTGATGCGAAGATAGGGCTTCTAACCCTGAAAAATAAAAGAAAAATTAAAATATTTGTGAATAGAATGTTAATTAATTGAAAAAAAATATATTTTTATTGTCTCAATTTGAGAATTAAACAATAACTGTATATGAATGTAAGAATATCACGAAGCGTAGGAGTGGTTGCCGTCCTCTATTTTACGGCCAACTTCAGTGCCCAGACCACCAAGGCGAAGGACACAATTGCTAAAGAAAACAAAATAGACGAAGTTGTAGTGATTGGTTACGGTACTCAGAAAAAGAGTAATGTGACAGGAGCTATAGCAAGTATTAAAGCCAGCGATATTGAAAATATTCCATCCGGTAAGCCGGAACAGGTATTACAAGGAAGGGCAGCCGGAGTTTCTGTAGTGACCAATTCCGGACAGCCGGGAGCTGCTGCCACTGTACGTGTAAGAGGTATTACCAGTTTCGGGGCTGGAAGTAACAGTCCTTTGTGGGTAGTAGACGGTATTGTTGTAGACAATATAGGATGGCTTAACCAGTCTGATATTGAAAGTATTGAAGTCTTAAAAGATGGAGCATCTTCTGCAATCTATGGAGTTTCCGCTGCTAAAGGAGTAATCCTGGTTACGACCAAAAAAGGAAAAAAAGGAAAACTGACCCTTTCCTATAATGGATTTTACGGTTTTTCCAATGCTTCGAAAAAACTGGATCTCCTAGATGCCACACAATATGCCAAAATTATCAATGAAGGGTTCGTTAATGATGGACAAGCTCCCAGATTTACTAATCCTGAATCATTTGGAAAAGGAACCAACTGGCAGGATGCTATTTTCGGAACAGGTGAAAAATCATCTCATGAAGTAAGCATTACTGGAGGTAATGAAAAATCAACCTACTATACATCATTCGGATATTTTGATCAGAGTGGTATTGTATTGAGTGATATTTCTTATTATAAAAGAATCAATGCGAGATTCAACTCAACACATAAAGTTACGGATTACCTGACCATAGGGCAAACTTTTGCCTATACCCATGTGAAATCTCAGGGAATAAGTGCAAACGAAGAATTTGGAGGGCCTTTGGCTTCAGCAGTTAACCTGGATCCTACCACTCCGGTTGTTGTGACAGATTGGTCTATGGTAGAACCAAGTGGTTATACAAACCCTAATATTATTCGCGATTCTGAAGGACGCCCTTATGGAATTTCCCCATATGTAAATAACGAGATGACCAATCCGCAGGCTTTCCGTCATATACAACAAGGAAATTATAGCTGGTCTGATGATTTTGTAGGGAATGTTTTTGCAGAACTTAAATTTCTGGATCACTTCACCTTCAAAACAAGCTTAAATGGCAAAAAATCCTATTGGGGAAGCCGTTCTTTTACTCCGAAATATTATTTAAGTCCCAATTTTAACAATACCAGCTTCAACAGTCTAAACAAAGTGGACGAAAATAAATTTGAATGGAGTATGGAAAATACGTTGACTTACCAGAATAAGTTTGGTGATCACAACATCAACATCATGGTGGGTCAGGGAGTTTACCGATATAATATTGCCGGTGGGGCGAGCCTGACTTATAGTAATCTGCCTATTGATAACTGGCAGGATGCCTCCTTCAACTTCGATATTTCTCAGGATAATATTGTTGCCAAAGGATGGGATGGAATCGAGACCCGTAAAGCATCTTATTTTGGTAGAATCATTTACGACTATGCTGACAAATATTTATTCACAGGAACAATTCGTAGAGATGGTTCTTCAAAATTTGCAACCAACCAGCATTGGGGAACTTTCCCATCAATGTCTCTTGGATGGAATGTTCATAAAGAAAATTTCTGGCCGGAGAATAAAGTGGTTAATAATTTGAAATTGAGAGGAGGCTATGGGGTGTTAGGAAATGACGAAATGGATAACTTCAGATATGCAAGTTTCATGGTTTCCGGAAGTAACTATACCAACTCCAGTAACAATATCATTATTGGTTATGCGCCAAGTACATTGGAAAATCCAAACCTTAAATGGGAGCAGACCAGCCAGCTGAATATTGCTGCAGATTTAAAATTATTCAACAATTTTACTTTGACAGCAGACTGGTACAAAAAGAAAACAACTGATATCCTTAGACAAATCAATATTCCGGGTTATGTAGGAGTTCCAAATCTACCTTGGTCAAACGTAGGGGATATGGAGAATACCGGGATAGAGCTTGAATTGGGGTACAAAAAGAATTGGCAGGATTTCAGCATCTCAGTTAACGGTAACTTTGCAACCATAAAGAACAAAGTTCTTAGACTAGAAGATGATATTGAATACTTCAACCTGGCTTCTTTCCAGACTATGGGAGCAGTATCCAGAGTAGCAGTAGGGCAGCCTTATGGATCATTTTACGGACAAACATATAGCGGTGTTTTCCAAAATCAGACACAAATTGATAATTATGTAAATGCCAATGGTGTAAAATTATTACCAGATGCAAAACCTGGAGACTTTATCTGGCAGGATAATAATGGAGATGGTAAAATTGATGACAATGATAAAGTAAACTTAGGAAGCTCTATACCAAAATATACTTTTGGACTTACTGTGAATATGAGCTATAAGAATTTTGATCTGATGATGTTTGCGCAAGGACAGGCTGGTAACAAGATTTTCCAGGGGCTAAGAAGATTGGATTTGCCTGATGCCAACTACCAGACAAGAATCTTAGACAGATGGACAGGTGAGGGATCTACCAATGATAATCCAAGACTTACCCGCACTGATTCTAACCACAACTATTCATGGATGTCTAACTACTACCTTCAGAAAGGAGATTATGTGCGTCTGAAAATTGTTCAGTTAGGCTATACCATTCCTAAGGACGTTACCGAACGTTTCGGAATGAGCAAAGTAAGACTGTACATCACAGGAGAAAACCTGGTTACTTTTACAAAATATACAGGATATGACCCTGAAATTGCGGGAAGAAATAATTCTGAACAGGATATTATTGGTGTAGACAGAGCTTATTACCCTCAAGCAAGAACATTCCTTATAGGAGCTAATATTCAATTTTAATGACCAACAAAATGAAAAATAAGAATTTTATACATAAAGGACTTGCCGTTGCGTTTCTGACAGGTCTGAGTTTTACCAATATAGGCTGTAGTAATTCCTATCTGGATGAAGTACAGAATTCCGGGGCATTTAGTACTGATTCATATTTTAAAAATGAACAGCAGTCCTTTAGTGCGCTGATTTCCGTATATGATGTTTTAAGAAAATATTCTGCAGGATTTGAAAATACAGTTACTTTCTTTAATGCAGGATCTGATGACTTTTATTCCGGCGGAGGAAGCTCTAGTGATGGAGCAGGTATTCAGGGAATGAATAATTATATGATCAACCCGAATACAATGCCAGCCAGCTACTGGAAAGATTACTATCAGGGAATTGCACGTGCCAATCTTGTAATAGAAAAAGTTCCGGGTGCTTCAATGAATGAAGATCTTAAGAAGAGATATATTGCAGAAGCCAAAGTTCTTCGCTCTTTATATTATTTTGAACTCGTAAGAATGTTTGGCAATATCCCTTTGATTCTTAAAAGTATAACTGTTTCAGATGATTATTGGCATATACCACAGGCAAAACCAGGTGATGTTTATGCACAAATAGAAAATGATGTGGTTGCTGCTATTCCGGATCTGATGATGACACCTGCTATCAGTGATAAAGGACGAATTACACAGGGAACTGCAAGAGCTATTTTAGGTAAAATTTATCTTTATGATAAAAAAATGCCAGAAGCTGCTGCACAATTTGCCCAAGTAAACGGTACACCTGGAGGAACCAGTCAGTATGGATACAAGCTCGTGGCAGATTATGCAGATTTATTTAAAGTTGCCTTAGAATCTGATCCGGATCCAAATAAATATAAATTTTTATCAGAATCTATTCTTGAAATAATGCATACCAACAAAGGAAGCTCTGATTGGGGATTCTGGGGACAGGGTAAGGATGAAGGAAATTCTATCAATGTTATGGTGGCCCCTCGTTCTTATTCACTAAAAAGCATTCCAAATAATGATGCACCAGATATCTATTCAGGCTGGGCATTTAATACCGTAACAGAGAATTATGTCAATTTTATGCAGGGAGATCCAAGACTGAATGTGACTGTTTTCAATGCTAAAAAACTGGTAGCGGAAGGTAAAGTCATTTATGGGCCTGCTTTTGCAGATACCGGATATTTCCTTAATAAATATTTGCCTACAAATGCTTTAAAAACCTCGCTTCCAGGTCCGGCAGAACTAAATTTTCGTCAGAATTATATCGCCATAAGATTAGCAGATACTTATCTGATGGAGGCAGAAGCATTAGGTGGAGCAGGAGCAAGAGCCCAGGCTTTATTAGATGCGGTAAGATCAAGAGTTGGATTATCATCGGTTCCGGTTTCTTTACAGGCCATAAAAGATGAGAGAAGAAGAGAACTTGCAGGTGAGGGACACAGATGGTTCGACCTTGTAAGATGGGGAGATGCTCCTTCTAAACTTGCATCAAAAGGATTTAAAGCCAATAAAAATGAAATTCTTCCCATTCCGTTCAATGAATTGCCGAATACAGTTTTAAAACAAAATCCTGGATACTAAAACATGAAGTTTCACAACTTATATAGTTTCTTTAGAGGTGCCGCACTACTTAGTGGTGTGGCCCTTTTTCCTTTGTCGTGTACATCCATTGCGTTCAACAAAGGAAATGAAGTTCAGTACTGGCTTACAAAAGGTGATGGAAGTGTAAAATTACAACAGCAGACCTCTGTTAAATTTGTAAATAATACCAACAGCTTTCAGAATATTGAAATTGACGATTCTCAAAAGTTTCAATATATTGATGGTTTTGGATATACATTAACAGGAGGAAGTGTTGAGGTAATCAACAGATTGTCGCCTTCCAAAAGAAAAGCACTGCTTAATGAGCTTTTTGGAAACAACAAAAACTCAATTTCTATCAGTTATTTAAGACTAAGTATAGGAGCTTCCGATCTCGATGGTGAAGTATTTTCATATGATGATTTGCCGGAAGGACAGACTGATCCTTCTCTTTCAAAATTCAGCTTGGCAAAAGATAAAGCGTTGATCGCTATGTTGAATGAGATCTTAGCAATCAATCCAAAAATAAAAATCATTGCAGCACCTTGGTCACCTCCGGTTTGGATGAAAGACAATGGTAAATCAAAGGGAGGAAGTTTGAAACCTGAATTTGCAGGAACGTATGCTCAATATTTTGTAAAATACATTCAGGGAATGAAAAAAGAAGGCATCACTATTGATGCTGTAACGCCACAGAATGAACCTCTGCATCCGGGAAATAATCCCAGTTTGTATATGCCATCTGAAAAACAGAGAGATTTTATTAAGAATCATTTAGGCCCGGTTTTTAAAGCTAATGGAATTACCACTAAAATCGTGGTTTATGATCACAACTGCAACAAACCTGAATATGCCATTGATATTTTAAAAGATTCCGAAGCCAATCCGTATATTGATGGATCTGCTTTTCACTTATATGAAGGAGATATTTCAGCATTAAGTAATGTACATGATGCTTTTCCGAACAAGAATTTATACTTTACCGAACAGTGGACCGGGTCCAAAGGAACTTTTACCGAAGACCTGAACTGGCATACGAAAAATGTAATCATCGGATCTATGAGGAACTGGAGTAAAATTGCACTGGAATGGAACCTTGCCAACGATCCAAAATACGCTCCGCATACAGACGGAGGTTGTACAGAGTGTAAAGGAGCAATTACCGTGTCTGACAGTGAAAATTTCACAAGAAATGTTTCCTACTATATTATTGCACACGCTTCTAAATTTGTTCCTGCAGGAGCTCAGCGTATCGCTTCCACACAGACTGATAAACTTTCCACTGCTGCTTTTAAGACTCAATTTGGGAAAATAGTTTTAATTGTGCAGAACGATAACCCTTCAGATGAGAATTTTAATATTAAATTTGCCGGGAAAACCGCTGCTGTAACAATTTCAGGACGTTCTACAGCAACCTATATTTTTTAATTTGATACTATGAAAAGAGTTTATTTCTTACTGGCATTTTCCACATTGGGAATGAATGCTTACGGACAGAAAACCATTGATCAGAAAGTAACAGAATTGCTGTCTAAAATGACCCTTGAGGAAAAAGTAGGACAGATGGTTCAGTACAGCGGATTTGAATATGCTACAGGACCTCAGAAATCTAATTCGGCAGCCGTTTTAGAAGAAATTAAAAAAGGTAAAGTAGGTTCTATGCTGAATGTGGCAGGGTCAGAAGAAACCAGAGCATTTCAGAAACTGGCCATGCAGTCAAGGCTGAGAATTCCTTTGTTGTTCGGTCAGGACGTTATACATGGATACCGTACCACATTTCCTGTAAATCTGGGACAGGCAGCAAGCTGGGATCTCGGAATGATAGAAAAATCAGAAAGAATCGCTGCAACAGAAGCGGCTGCTTATGGTATTCACTGGACGTTTGCTCCAATGGTGGATATTGCCAGAGATCCGAGATGGGGCAGAGTAATGGAAGGTTCCGGAGAAGATACTTACCTGGGAACAAAAATAGGATTGGCAAGGATCAAAGGATTTCAGGGCAGAGGTTTGGGAAGTCTTGATGCTGTGATGGCCTGTGCAAAACATTTCGCGGCTTATGGAGCTGCGGTAGGTGGAAGAGATTATAATTCTGTAGATATGAGTCTCAGACAACTCAATGAAACATATCTTCCTCCGTTTAAAGCCGCTGCTGAAGCAGGAGTAGCTACTTTTATGAACTCTTTCAATGATATCAACGGAATTCCTGCAACGGCTAACCAATATATTCAGAGAGATCTGTTAAAAGGAAAATGGAACTATAAAGGTTTTGTGGTTTCAGACTGGGGAAGCATCGGGGAAATGATTCCTCATGGCTATGCTAAAGATGCCAGCCAGGCGGCTGAAAAAGCAATACAGGGCGGAAGCGATATGGATATGGAAAGCCGTGTCTACATGGCAGAACTTCCAAAATTGGTCAAAGAAGGAAAAGTAGATCCAAAACTGGTAGATGATGCAGCGGGAAGAATTTTAACCAAGAAATTCGAAATGGGTCTTTTCGATGATCCTTACCGATTCAGCGATGAAAAGAGAGAGAAAGAACAAACCGACAATCAGGAGAACAGAAAATTCGGAAGAGAATTTGGCTCAAAAAGTATTGTTCTTCTTAAAAACCAAGGAAATATTCTTCCCCTTTCAAAAACTACAAAAACAGTTGCACTGATAGGCCCTTTCGGGAAAGAAACAGTAGCTAATCACGGTTTCTGGTCTATTGCATTCAAAGATGACAACCAAAGAATCGTTTCACAATTTGATGGAATTAAAAACCAGCTTGATAAAAACTCCACTTTACTCTACGCAAAAGGCTGTAATGTAGATGATCAGGACAAAACCCAATTTGCAGAAGCTATAGAAACTGCAAAAAAAGCAGATGTGGTGATTATGACATTGGGAGAAGGACATGCGATGAGCGGAGAGGCGAAAAGCCGTAGTGTTATTGGATTTACAGGAGTTCAGGAAGACTTATTGAAAGAAATTGCAAAAACAGGAAAGCCAATCATTTTGATGATTAATGCTGGAAGACCTTTGATTTTCAATTGGGCATCAGATAATATTCCAACAATTGTATATACATGGTGGTTGGGAACTGAAGCAGGAAATTCTATTGCAGATGTTCTGTTTGGTACCGTGAATCCTGGAGGAAAGCTTCCAATGAGTTTCCCAAGAACAGAAGGGCAGATTCCGGTGTATTACAATCACTATAATACAGGAAGACCCGCAAAAAATAATACAGACAGAAACTATGTTTCAGCCTATATAGACCTTGATAATGACCCGAAATATCCGTTTGGATATGGTTTAAGCTATACTGATTTCAAATATTCTGATATGGCATTAAGTTCAACAAGCCTTACTGGAAATCAGACTCTTAATGTCAGTGTTACCGTTTCCAATACAGGAAAATATGATGGTGAAGAAGTGGTACAGCTTTATATCAGAGATCTTTTCGGAAAAGTGGTGAGACCTGTAAAGGAACTGAAAGGTTTCCAGAAAATATTGATCAAAAAAGGAGAAAGTAAAAAAGTAGATTTTAAGCTGACACCAGAAGACCTGAAATTTTTTGATGACAACTTGAATTTTGACTGGGAAAGTGGAGAATTTGACATTATGATCGGAACCAATTCTCAAAATGTGCAGACCAAAAGAATTAACTGGACAAAATAAATTCAATAGGAGTGGTCTTTAGCCCGTTTAATAAAAGATTCAGAATATGGCTTTAGCCAAAACATAAACCTATGCATCTCAAAGCTAAAAATATCATCAGAATATGTGCAGCAGGAACTTTTTTCCTTTCTGTTTTGAACTGTGCCTCGCACAAACCTGATTTTCACAGAACCCTGATCTGGAATGATGAATTTAATGGGAAAGGTCTTCCGGATTCATTAAAATGGAATTATGATACCGGAGGAGGAGGTTTTGGTAACGAGGAAGCTCAATTTTATACTAAAAACAGACCTGAGAATGCCAGAATGGAAAAAGGAAACCTCATCATTGAAGCCAAAAAAGAAAATTGGGGAAACAATAAATATTCTTCTGCAAGACTTTTAACCAAAGGGAAATTCGCTTTTCAATATGGAACAGTAGAAGTCAGAGCAAAACTTCCCAAAGGCCGTGGAACCTGGCCGGCAATATGGATGATGAGTGAAAATATGAAGAAATGGCCGGATGACGGTGAACTGGATATTATGGAACACGTGGGTTTTAATCAGGGATTTATACATGCTTCCGTTCACACTAAAAAATACAATCATATCCAGGGAACCCAGAAAACAGATACCCTGTTTGTAAAAGATGCCAGCGAGAAGTTTCATGTCTATAAAGCAGACTGGACACCGGAAAAGATTGATGTGTATATAGATGATAAGAAATTTTTCACCTATGTGAATAAAGAGAAAAGTAATGAAGCATGGCCCTTTGACAGACCTTACTTTATCATTTTAAACCTCGCGGTAGGTGGAATGTGGGGAGGCCAAAAAGGAATAGATGATTCTATTTTTCCACAGAAGTATTACATAGACTACATAAGAGTCTATCAGAATAAATAATGAAAATGAGGACAAGAGGTCCAAAAACAGAAAAAAAATCATGAGAAAACTAATTGTAAGTTGTTTTGTTGTAGGCGTTGTCATCAATGTCAATGCTCAGAATTATTGGAAAAAGAATGCAGGAAAAACAGCTAAGGTAATCCTTACCAACTCGAAGTCGAATGAGAAGATGGTGGATAAAGGAGCCGTTAAATTTGAACAGTTTGGTCAGCCCAAAGAAACAGAGGCCTGTATTTTTGTGGCTCCCAATTTTAAATATCAGAAACTGATAGGGATTGGTGGTGCTATCACAGATGCATCAGCAGAAACTTTTTATAAAATGCCAAAAAACAAGCAGAAAGAAATCCTGGATGCTTATTTTGGAAAAAACGGATTGGGATACACCGTTGTTCGTACCAATATGAATTCCTGTGACTTCTCCAGTGATTCTTACACTTATGTAGAGGATAATGATACTTCCCTGAAGACGTTCAACGTTGCTCATGATGAGAAGTATAAAATTCCGATGATTAAAGAAGCTCAGAAAGCGATCGGGAATAATTTTACCTTCTATTTCTCTCCGTGGAGCCCGCCAGCCTGGATGAAATCAAATAAAAGTTTGTATAAAGGTGGAAGATTAGAAAACGAGTATTATCAGACATGGGCAGATTATTATATCAAATTTATTAAAGAATACGAAAAAAGAGGAATTAATATCTGGGGACTGACCGTCCAAAACGAACCCATGGCTACCCAAAGCTGGGAATCATGTATCTATACTGCTGAAGAAGAAGGAGAATTCCTGAAAAAGAACCTTGGACCAACGCTTTGGAAAAACGGATATAAAGATAAAAAAGTAATGATCTGGGATCACAACAGAGACCTTATCTATCAAAGAGCAACCACTACACTAAGCGATCCGGAAACTTCAAAATACGCAAGCGGGATTGGGTATCACTGGTATGAAACATGGAATAATAAAACCCAGCTTTTTGATAACCTGGCAGAAACACACAGAGCTTTTCCGGATAAGTTTCTGGCTTTTACGGAAGGATGTAAAGAACAGTTCAGTATGGATAAGATCTATGATGTAAGTCTGGGTGAGCTTTACAGCAAAAATATGCTGAATGATTTCAACAAAGGAAATGCTTTATGGACAGACTGGAATATTCTATTGGATGAAACCGGAGGGCCTAACCATAAAGGGAACTTCTGCTTTGCCCCGATTATTGCAGATACCAAAACAGGAGAGGTGTTCTATACCTATGAATACTATTATATAGGCCATGTTTCAAAATATATCAAACCAAATGCTCAGAGAATCGGAAGTTCTTCTAACAGAGCGGCATTAACTTCTTCCGCTTTTATGAATGAAAACGGACAGTTGGTAACTGTGATCATGAATGATTCAGAAAATGATATAGAAACCAATCTATGGATAGAAGGAAAGGCTGCCAAGCTGAATGCTCCTGCACACTCTATACAGACCGTAATTTTGTAATATCATATTAATATTATTTTTGACAGATCCGGCGGCCTCTCTGAGGCCGCCGGGTTTATTTTATACAGCTTAGACATTCAATTTCATGAAAGCCTTTTTATAATTATTGGCTTCAACTGATAAAAGATGAGGTTTCAAGAAAAAAGAACCCCCATGAAAAAGCTTCATGGGGGTTATGTATGGTAAACGAAACTTTATCAGCTCGTTATTTTTTAAGATAAATGATATTATTCAACATCATATTTACCGATCACTTTCTGAGTAACTCCAGAGCTGCTGAAACCACCATCATGGAAAAGATTCTGCATCGTTACTTTCTTCGTAAGATCAGAGAAAAGGGTAACGCAATAGTCTGCACATTCAAGAGCTGTAGCATTTCCTAGAGGAGACATATCTTCTGCATATCCAAGGAATCCTCCAAAACCTTTCACACCACTACCTGCAGTAGTCATTGTAGGAGACTGAGAAACCGTATTTACACGTACTTTTCTTTCACCCCAATAGTTTCCGAAAGTTCTTGCAATGCTTTCAAGATAAGCTTTGTTATCAGACATATCATTATAATCCGGGAATGTTCTCTGAGCAGCAATATAAGTAAGTGCCAGGATGCTTCCCCATTCGTTCATACAATCTTTTTCCCAAGCCACACGCATTACTTTATGGAAAGAAACAGCTGAGATATCCCAACCTTTTTCCAACCAATCGTAGTTCATTTCTGTATAATGTTTTCCTTTTCTTACATTGATAGACATTCCAATGGAGTGAAGGATAAAGTCGATTTTTCCAAATTTTGCAACAGCGGCATCAAAAAGTTTTTCAAGATCTTCTATAGAAGTAGCATCTGCTGCTATTACTTCAGAACCTGTTTTTTCTGCTAATCCATTAAGTTCCCCCATTCTCAAAGCAATCGGAGCATTGGATAAGATAAATTCAGCACCTTCCTCATGGCATCTTTCAGCAACTTTCCATGCGATAGATTGTTCATTAAGGGCTCCAAAAATAATTCCCTTTTTGCCTTTAAGTAAACCGTATGACATAATTTTTTAATGTTTATTATAATACAAATGTAGCAATAATTGTGCTTATGGCATAATAAAAAATGGAGCCTTATCAATTTAAGACTCCATTTTATTGAAAATATTTATATGACTGAAATACTAATTGGTTTTCTTATTCCATTCTGCCTTTACATCCTCTGCCGCATCTTTGGTTTTTTCCCATGCCTCATCTGCTTTATCCTTGATATCCTCCCAGGCATCGGATACATTAGCTTTTACCCTGTCGAGCCAGTCTTCCTGGCTGGCTTCCTGATCATTATCTCTTTTCTCATTGATATAATCTTTAGCCTTGTCTGCCAATTCATTGATTTTCCATTTGGCTTTGTCCGTTGCATTTTGTAAAGAATTTTCTACATTGTTTACTGCATTTTCCGCTTTGTTGTACTCTGAATTGTTCATAATAGTATAAATTTTAGTTTGGTATCAGTAATTAAACAATAACCATTCCTAAAATAGGACATCTCTGTTAAACTTTTCATAATCTTTTGTTATATTTTTCCAAATCAGCAGTATCTTTAATTGATAAAATTTGATAATTATGGAAACAGTACGATGCGGATGGTGCGAAAAAGATGACCTCTATAGAAAGTATCATGATGAAGAGTGGGGAAGACCCGTATATGATGATGAAACACTCTTTGAATTCCTTATTCTAGAAAGCTTTCAGGCCGGGCTGAGCTGGTATACTATTTTGTCTAAAAGAGAAAATTTCAGGAAAGCCTTTGATCATTTTGATTATAAAAAAGTAGCTGTTTATTCAGAGAAAAAGATCGAAGAATTAATGAACAATCCGGGAATTATCAGAAACAGGCTTAAAATTCTGGCAGCAGTTTCCAATGCTCAGCGGTTCATAGAAATTCAGAAAGAATTCGGGAGTTTTTCCAACTATATATGGAACTTTACAGGCGGAAAACCCATTGATAACAGTCCCGAGACTTTAGCTGATGTTCCAGCTACAACAGAAATTTCCGATCTTATATCCAAAGAACTTAAAAAAAGAGGGTTCAAATTCGTGGGTTCTACAGTAATTTATGCCCATATGCAGGCTACCGGAATGGTAAATGACCACATAAAAGACTGCTTTACCAGAATGTAATGGTTATTATTTATTCAAAATTTAGTGATTTTTTTTATTGATATTATAATTTAAATAATTAAGCATAAAATCAGGGATTGTTGGAAAAGCTAATGAATACTGTGGTTTATAACTTGTTTATATTTAAACAGATTTCATTGTTTTGTGAGTAAATTCAGGTTTAATCACTTGAAAGCATTTTTAATTATGAAATTTTCAATAAAACCAATGTATTGTTAGAAATTTGTATATTTGCATCCTCGAAAATCGTAGGTAATGTATAAAAACTATAAACTTCCTTATACTCTTCTTTTATTATTTTTCACTTGTTTTATATACGCTCAGGTTGGGATTGGATTACCAAATCCAAATCCGTCTGCTATGCTTCATATCAGTGCCAATGATAAAGGAGTACTTCTTCCCAGTATTGCGTTGATATCAACAACAGACAATGTTACCGTACCTTCACCGGCAGATGGACTTATCGTGTGGAATAATGGTAATGGAACATTGACAGAAATTGGATTTTATTATTGGTTTGAATCAAAATGGAATAAAATTTTGGCAAATGGTGGCACTACCACTAAGGTAGAGGATGGAACAAACTGGAACCTTTCTGGAACAAATGTGGGAAATTATGGAGGAGCGAATACAACGCTGGCTTTAGGAACAAAAACATACGATGATTTGATATTTAAAGTCAATGCATTGACAGCAGGAAGACTGGGGGTTGACAACTCTGTAAGCCTGGGAATAGGATCAAATGGAGGACAAAATGGTATTGCCATTGGAAGTGCAAGTTCAGTATTTATGGGAATAGCTATTGGAAGTGCAACCGTAGTTTCCGGAAATGAAGCTTTGGCAGTGGGAAATAAGACGGCAGCGGCTGGATTCAGATCTACAGCAATAGGATTTCATGCCCAAACCAGCAGTAACGAATCTGTTGCAGTCGGAAATAATTCTTCAGCAGACGGGTTTCAGTCTATCGCATTAGGATTTAATGCAAAAACGAATACAAATAGTGAAACAGCTTTAGGATATAATACAGTAACTAACAGTCAGAACTCAACAGCTTTAGGCTCAGAAGCCAACGCATTGGGACAATATTCAACAGCAGTAGGATATGGAGCAGCTACTTCACAGGCCAATGCTATTGTTCTGGGAAATAATAATGCCAATGTCGGGATTGGTACAAGTACTCCGAATATCTCTGCAAAACTGGATATAAACGGACAGTTCAAATTGGGAGAAAAAGGAAGTGTGCAGAAAAATCAGATCAGTTTTGAAGCATGGCCGGGAATATCCATCAATAATTTGCCATCGGGAAAATCTACAACAATAGAAATTCCGGTTCCTTCGGGATATCAGCCAAATTCTGCAAGAGCTGCTGTGGTGGTTTCTCCGGCAGGAGATTTTGCAGGAAATTCGTCATTCTCTATTTCGAATCCTAGGATGACTTCCACATCAAGTATTACAATTAATCTTACTAATATTTCAGGAAGCGCCAATAGCTTGTATTCCGGACATTTTTATGTGATGATCAATGAGTTTTAAAATAATAAGTTTTTATTATAGTTGATATGGTGTGAAGGACTTCCTGTTGGAGGTCCTTTTTGGTTATAAGATGTTAATTGAGTTTTAAGAAGCGGATTTCCTGGCGGACATTTTGCCAGCTATTCCTTATAATGAGATACAAAGGGAAAAAAGCCAAAGAAAGCGCGGTTATTCCATTAAAACCTTTCTTTATGATGACGTAGATACAAGCCAGAAATAGAGTCCCACAAAAATATATTTGCTTTCATAAAGTGCTTTTAATTCTCAGGCCATTTGAATAAAATAAATATTGTAAACAAAAATATTGTGCACAAAATAAACTATATTTGTTCATTAAAAAAGAAAATGATTCCTTTATCAGAACATTTATGTTTTAAAACCTATGCTGTTTCCCGTTATATTACAGGTTTATATAAGCCTTATCTGGATGAAATTTCATTGACATATCCTCAATATCTTGTAATGATCATTTTGTGGGAACATAGCGGAATGAATATCGGAAAGATCGGTGAACACCTTCATCTGGATAATGGAACATTGACTCCGCTTCTGAAACGCATGGAAAAAAACGGGCTGATTATCCGTACCCGCAGCTCTGAAGATGAAAGAGTAGTACTGATCAACCTTACAGAAAATGGAACAAAACTGAAAGAAAGAGCGAAGCATATTCCTGCGGCGGTTCAAAGCTGTATGCATCTGAGTGATGATGTGAAAACTCAACTGAGTGCTTCCTTAGACGAAATATTATACATTCAAACGGTATCCAAAATATGAAGAAAATAGGAATTATAGGCTATGGCTGGCTGGGAGAGAGAATAGCCTCTTCCTTATCCGGAAAATATACACTATCTGTAACGACAACAACAGAAAGTAAAGCCAGCGACCTGAATACCAAAGGAATGAGTGCTGTAGTAGCTTCCTTCCCTGACTATCAGTTGACAGAACCTATCTCTCAATGGGAGGAAATTAAAAATAGTGATGTTTTGATTATTACCATTCCGGTTTCTGAAAAAAGCTGCTGTGTAAGTTCTTTATATAACAGGATTCAGAATTTATCAGCATTTATCGGTGATTTTAAAGGGCAGATGTTTCTGATGAGCTCCACAGGAGTTTATCCCGATCTTCCAAAAGATTTTACAGAAGAAGATGTTCCTTTGGAGAATGTATCGGGAGAAAGAATGTTGAGAAACAAATATCCTCAGCTCAATATTTTAAGGCTTGGAGGTCTGATGGGAGACAATAGACTTTTGAAAAATTATAATGTTAGTAATCTTGATCATGCCGTGAATCATATTCATTATGCTGATATCAGTGCTATTATCACACAAATGATTGAAAGCAAAACAGAAGCAAAACTTTATAATGTTACAGCTCTTATTCATCCGGCAAAAAGTCAGGTGATTAATGCACAGAAAAATATCCCTGATGAAGAAGTTTTTGAAGTGAAAGGAAAGAAGGTTCTGTCTTCAAAGCTGGTTTCAGAATTGGATTATACATTTCAGTATCCGGATCCTAGAAGATTTCATATGTGATCCTGGCATTTGTATCATTGATCATTTGCTTTTAACCTATTTTGCTTACGAAATTTCTATTGACACCTTTGTCATTCCGTAGGAATCTCGACGCTATTTTTAAAAGTTGTGTATCTGGATTTCTATGGAATGACAAGCTGAATAGGTCGTTTTATTCATTGTGAAAGACTCAAAATTCAGCAAAATCAAATTCAATAGGAATGGGCTTTAGTCCATTTTTAATAGATAAAGATTCAGTTGGCTTCAGCCAAAACCTATAAAAAACCCCTCCGAAAGTTGCTTCTGGAGGGGTTTGTATGATATCAATAAAATAATTACTTAATAATTCTTTCCAATACCCAATTAATAAGGTTTTTCTCAGAAGCATGGTGGTCTGCAGAGAACTCACCGCGTCTTCTGTTTGCGATAACGTTGTTTACAGTAATGGCTTTGTGGCCTAATAATTTTGAAAGCGCATAGATTGCAGAAGTTTCCATCTCGAAATTGGTGATTCCAAGATCATTCAATGTTTCTAAGAATTTGTCATCTACTGCTTTTAAACGAAGCTGTCTTCCCTGTGGAGCATAGAATCCCGGGAATGTTGCTGTATTTCCGTGGTATTTGGCATCTTTGTAATAGTCACCCATTTCTTCAGCCCAATCTGAGAAGTAAAGCATTGGCTTGATTTTTTCGTAAGGGAATTTTTCTAAGAAGTTTTTAGAAAACTCATTTTCAAAATTGTAATCCTGATAGAAATGCATCAATCCGTCTAATCCTACTACATTTTGAGTAACCAGCATATTATCAACCTGTACATCAGGGTTTACACTTCCGCAAGTTCCCATACGGAATAACTCAAGGGCTTTGTGCTCAGTCTTAAACTCTTTATTTTTAAGATCGATATTCACCAAAGCATCAAGTTCGTTCATCACGATATCGATATTTTCTGTTCCAATACCGGTAGACATTACAGTAATTCTTTCTCCACGAAGCGTTCCTGTATGCGTATAAAATTCTCTTTTATTTTTTTTGATCTCTATAGTATCAAAGTATTTTGAAACTTTTGCCACTCTGTCAGGATCACCCACAAGGATGATTTTGTCAGCAATATCTTCAGGTAAAAGGTTCAGGTGGTATACACTTCCGTCTTCATTCAGAACAAGTTCTGAGGCAGCAAGTTTGTTTAGCATAATATGTATATTTTTTGTTTTTTTTAATTAATCATAATCGCATCTTTATAAGGAGATGCCATTACCTCGTAGATGTCATTGTATTCTTCTACAATTCTTTTCTGGCCGTTCATCACTTCGTATACCGTAACGACCGTTTTTTCAATATTTTTGGGATCTTTTCGCTGTGAAGTGATTTCGTAGAAATGATCATCTTTTTTAAGAATTGAAACAAGTTCTTCTTTTGTTGAATTGTTGGAAGTCATCATTCCGGGGAAATCCATAACAACATCTTTCAGATCCGTATAATTTTTATAGGGTTTGGTGATCCCATTGGAATAAACATACACATTGGGAATGTTTTTGTCCTTTTCCAGGCGGACCAGATAATAATCAGAACCTCTTTTCTCTGCGTAGACAGCCATTTCCTGAGGCTTTCCGGATTGTTTTTCCGGTTGCTTTTTTTTCTGTGAAAATGCCGTCAGAGAAAGGAAACTTGCTGCAACAGCAAACCATAGTTTTGTTTTCATAATACTATTTTAGTTTTTTTGATGTGTTGAATTCAATTAAAAAAAAATCCTCGCCCAATAATCTCCCGCCATTATTTTTACCGGTATTTCGAAAAACCGTTTCCTTTAGAATAATGAATTTGATTTCGGGGTTTAAAATTAGTGAAAAATATGATATCAGAAATATAAACATTATTTAATCTGCTATTAAAACTGAGATAACATCAGATGAATACTTTTGCCGCTAAAAATTCATGAGATCTTATCCACTGCTTGTAATCGTCCTTTTGATAGGATTTGCAGTAATGTCTTTTAATCCTGTTTATAAAGGAAAAGAAAGCGAACATACGTTTGTCAATAAAGGGTTGTCCAACTTCAAAACCAAGCTTGAACAGCTGAAATCAGATGTTGATAAGTTCTCTGAAGACCGTATTTCTCTGGAAGAACTACAGAAATCACTGAGCAGTACAAGAAATTCATTCAAAGAAATAGAATTTTATGTGGCTTATCATTATCCAGAATTTACCAAAACCCATCTGAATGCAGCTCCTTTGTTTCATATTGAAGCTGCTGGAACGTCTGCTTATACACTTCCCCCTGAAGGATTGCAGGTACTGGATGAATTGATATTTTCAGATGAAGCAGGAAATGAAAAAGAAAAGATCAAAACAATTACAACCTTTTTATACAACAGTTATTCCGGGTTTTATCTAAGTGCTTTAAAAAATGGATTGAGCAAGGGCAATAACAAGACATTACCCTTACGTATTGAGCTGATCAGAATCTATTCTCTCGGAGTAACAGGTTTTGATACTCCCGGTTCTCTGAATATTTCTGAGGAAACAAACCATGCTTTTTCAGGGATGCAGAAATACATTAATGATGATCCTTATTTTAAAAATTATAATACCCAGAAAGCCAATCAGATTTTAACAGAAGGAATCAGCTACCTTTCAAAAAATACAGATTTTGAAACTTTTGACAGGATTGAGTTCTATAAAAAATACATACAGCCTTTATATGAAGAGCTTGGGAAATGGGACGGAAGAGCTGATGATCTTAAAGAATTTTCCGGTTGGAATGTAGGAAACAAGAACTTTTTCAGCAGTGACTTTTTAGATCCGTATTTTTATACCTTATTGAAATCTTCAGAAGATAACCCTGAACTCCGCAATCTTGGAAAATCAATTTTCTATGATCAGAATTTAAGCGGCAACGAAAAAATGAGCTGCGCGACATGCCATCTTCAGGAAAATGCCTTTACAGACCTTAAATCAAAATCACAAAGCAATGTGGAAGGAAAAACAGTACTGAGAAATTCCCCGTCTTTATATAATGCTGTTTTTGCCAAGAGGTTTTTCTATGACCTTCGTGCTTTTTATCTGGAGCAGCAGGCAGAACATGTCATCTATAATGAGCAGGAATTCAATACAAGCTATGAAAATATCATTCAGAAACTAAAAACAAAACCTGAATATAAAAAGGCTTTCCGTGCGGCTTTCAAAGATGGAAAGATCAGTAAAGAGAACTTTTCGAAAGCATTAAGTTCTTATGTAGCTTCATTATACTCATTTGACAGTGATTTTGATCGTTTTATGAGAAATGAGAAGAATGTTTCTGATGATGTAAAAAAAGGATTCAACCTGTTTATGGGAAAAGCCAATTGTGCAACTTGTCACTTTGCGCCTCACTTTTCAGGATTGGTACCACCGTTTTTCAATGAAAACGAATCTGAAGTACTGGGAATACCCACCAGACCTATTAAAGAACTTCCTGTAGAACTTGATCAGGACCTGGGAAGAGGAAACAGTCCTGTAAAAAAAGAAAAATCATGGATTTATGATTATTCATTCAAAACAGTCACTGTCAGAAATATTGCTCTTACCAAACCTTATTTCCATAACGGAGCTTTCAATACATTAGAAGAAGTTCTTGATTTTTATAATGAAGGAGGCGGAGAAGGATTAGGATTAAAAATGAAAAACCAAACTCTTGCACCGGATAAATTAAACCTCACAGAAACAGAAATAAAACAGATTATAGTCTTTCTGAATGCTCTTACGGATGTGAGTAAAGCGAAGTAGGCAGGGTGCGTGATTCGAGATTCGGGTTTCGGGTTTCGGGATGTGGGTGCAAATAAAGAAATTCAGGATGAAAATGAACTGAGTAGCTGATGTTTCTTTTTTGTGTGTTTTCAATTAGAATACATCATAATCCGAACCTCGCACTTCAAAACCCCTAATCTCGAATCCCGCACCTCGAAACCTCGAAACCCGTATTATTTAACAAAAAATTAATCCCATTAACATTAGGTTTTTGATAAGTTAATATTTGCTGATTTATATTTAAAATCCTATTAACAGAGAAAAAGAGCTAAAAAAATAGTTTTGCATTGTCTAATAAATCAAATAAAAATGAAGAAAAAACTACTAACAATGGGAGCGTTGGCTATACTGGCCAGTTCAGGTATCCAGGCGCAAACTATGATATTCAATAAGAATGCATCTTGGAATTACAAAGATAACAACCAGGCTCAGCCTGCAGGGTGGAATGCCAAGACCTATGATATTTCAGCATGGTCAGCAGGAAATGGTCCGTTAGGATATGGAGATCCTGTAACTACAACCATCAATTCAGGACTTACTACAGCTTATTTTGCTAAAGATTTCACGGTAGATTTTTCAACTCTTTCTGATAATATGGAATTGGGAGTAATGAGAGATGATGGTATTATAGTATACCTTAACGGTGAAGAAGTAGTAAGAGATAACATGCCGGCAGGTGCTGTTACTTTCAATACTTTTTCGTCTACAACTATTGATGGGGCAGCAGAAAGCGTTTACAACATTTTCTCTATTCCAAAATCAAAATTTTCAAACGGTGTCAACAGGCTTTCTATAGAATTGCACAACAGAAGCACAACCAGTTCAGATTTAAGAATTGATGCTTATCTGAAAACAACAGCGAATACAACCATTCCTGTAGCTTGTAATGGAACGCACATCAGCTGCTTTACTTCCATTGTACCTACAGCACAGACTGATAAGTTAATTATCCCTGCTGAACATAAATATCAGCTTATTTTAAAAGAAGGAGACAGCTATACTGAAGGAGGAGGATTAGTAGGAGGTCAGAATGACTTTACAGCTTATGTTCCAAAAACAGGAAGCAGTACCAACGGATATCTTTCTGTAAACCATGAAACGAATCCTGGAGGAGTTACCATGGCAGAAATCAATTATAATGCTACTTCAAAGCTTTGGCAGCTGACAAAATCAAGAGCGGTAAGTTTCTCAGATCCAAGTCTGGTGCAAACTATTAGAAACTGTTCAGGAGGAATTACCCCTTGGGGAACAGTTGTGACCGCGGAAGAATCTGTTACTTCCAATGACGTGAACAATGATGGATATAAAGATTACGGTTGGTTGGTAGAGATTGATCCTGCAACAGCTCAGGTAATTTCTAAAAATACTGACGGATCTAAAGGAAAACTTTGGCAGATGGGAATCATGAACCACGAAAACGTAGTGGTAAATAACGCAGGAACAACTGCTTATTATGGGGAAGACGGAGGAACGCATATGGTGTATAAATATGTAATGGATACTCCAAATAATCTTTCTTCAGGAAACCTGTATGTTTTAAAATTAGACCAGGGATTATCAACTGCAGGAGATCCGGTAGGAACTACAGCAACATGGATTCAGGTTCCTAATAAAACCAAAGCAGACCAAAACAATACAGCTACACTTGCACAGTCATTGGGTGGAACAAAATTTAATGGAGTAGAAGATGTTGACATCAGCCCATTAGACGGGAGAATCTATTTTACAGCAAAAGGATTAGACAGAGTATATCGTTTACAGGATAACGGAACTACAGCTTCTCAGGTAGAAACATTTGTAGGAGGTGGTTCTTCTGTATATTCTTTCAATACAGCTCAGGGAATGAAATCTGAAGCTTGGGGAGACGGAAATGACAACCTTACTTTTGATGAGCTTGGAAACCTTTGGGTACTTCAGGATGGAGGTAAAAACTATATCTGGGTAATTGCTCCAGATCATACACAGGCCAACCCTAAAGTAAAATTATTTGCTTCTATGCCGGCAGGTTCAGAACCTACAGGATTGACATTTACGCCTGATCATAAATTTGGTTTCTTCTCTATTCAGCACCCGGATTCAACAATCTCTACAGATGTGGATGCTACAGGAAATACAATCAATTATAAAGGAAAATCAGCAACCATCGTAATTGCACTTAAAAACAACTTAGGAACTGAAGGAACTTTAGGTACTATCGACAGCAAAACTGCAGAAAATACAGTAACGGTAGCACCAAACCCGACTTCAGGAATCGTAAAAATCAATTCAGTAAAAGGATTGAAAGATATTTCAGTAACAGCTTACAGCATGGACGGGAAAATCGTATTTACGAAGAAGTTCAACGGAACAAATAAAGTATTGGATCTTGACTTCACACAACAGTTGGAAGGATCTCGTGTTTTAGTTTTAAATATTGAAGCTGAAGGAGGATTCCAGAAAACAGTTAAACTTTTAAAGAAATAAATTATTTATAATTCTTGTCTGTCAGTGACTTCTGTTGCTGGCAGACCTTTTTATGTTTATGAAAAAGCTTTTCTTACTTATTTCCATACTATCACTTTCGCAGATCAAAGCTCAGATTGATCCTGTGAAATATCCCACTTTTACCAATATTGAAGACGCTTTACATAGTAAAAAAGCAGTCTACAGTATGAGTTTCAGAGAAAAGGGATTGTTCAATCTTCCGCCTCAGATCGTGAAACTGGATTCATTATTCTTTTTGAATATCATGGCCAATAAGCTTGAAAAAATGGATCAGGAACTCTTTGAATTGAAAGAACTGGAAATTTTAAATGTGAATGAAAACAGCATCAAATATATTCCGGATGAGGTAAGCAAGCTGAAGAAACTGACGACTTTTTCAATGAATCTGAATAGTCTGACAAGCATTAATCCCAATATTGCAAAGCTTCAAAAATTAAAAGTAGTGCATTTTGATGCCAACAACCTGAATACCTTCCCCGAAGCACTTATGGAAATTGCAGCGTTGGAAGAAATTAATCTTCAGGGAAACCAGATCAGTTTTATTGCTGACAAACTGGATAAGATCAGGAATCTGAAATTTTTGAATCTTTCGGATAATCAGATCAATGACCTTGGGAATTTGTCTTTTCCTAAAAATTTAAAATATCTTGAACTTCAGCAGAATGCAATTGTTAAGCTTCCGGAAAATCTTTTCAAAGCTCAACACCTTGAATTTCTGAATGTAAGTGGAAACAATATCTCAGAGATATCACCCAAAGTAAAAGGGTTGAAAAATGTAGTCAGCATGAATCTAGCCAACAATAATCTGAAAGATATTCCTGTAGAAATCAAGCAGCTGAAAAATCTGAAAACTTTGATTCTTACAGGAAATCCTATAGAAAAATCTACTATTGAAAATTTAAAAACCTTACTGCCGGATACGCAGATCTACTTCTAGATCTACCCGCCAACACGTTTGGTTTTATATCCCATTTCTTTAAGGATATTCATTATTTTATCACGGTTGTCCCCCTGAATGATAATCGTTCCATCCTTTTCAGAACCGCCTATACCTAAGGTGGTTTTTATTTTCTTTGAGATTTTTTTCAGGTCTTCCTCGCTGCCTTCCCAGCCTTCAACAACGGTAACAGGCTTACCATTTCTCCCTTTTTTCTCAAACTTGCATACCAAAGGCTCTTTCTGCTTGAATTGCTCTTCAGGCATCTCAAAATCCTGCTCATCATGATCAGGAAAAAGATTCTTCAATTGATCTCGTAAATCCATAAAGCAAAATTAAAAAGATTTACTGATTAATGAACTGAAATAATCAACGAAATTTCAATTTTTCATTTTAAACCTTAACAGGGTTTGATTAGCTGCGATATCACCCTGACCATCAGTAATCAATAAAATTCAAGACTTCAAATTCTTCTATTCATAGGAAATTAGGTAAATTTGTCTAACAAAAGTTTTACAAAATGTCAAAAAAAGCAATACTGGCAATTCTTGACGGATGGGGATTGGGAACAAACCCTGACGTTTCTGCAATAGATAAAGCAAATACACCATTCATAGACAGCTGTTACAAAAAATTTCCGCATACTACACTTGAAGCGAGTGGACTGGCTGTAGGTCTTCCTGCAGGACAGATGGGAAATTCTGAAGTTGGGCACATGAACCTGGGAGCGGGGAGAGTGGTTTACCAAAACCTGGTGAAACTGAATATGGCGGTTGAAAACGGAACACTGGGTCAGGAAAAAGTGATTCAGGATGCTTTCGAATATGCAAAAAAAGAAAATAAAAAAATACACTTTATCGGGTTGGTTTCCAACGGAGGAGTACACTCACATATCAATCACTTAAAGGGATTATTGACTGCTGCAAAAGAATTCGGTTTAAATGAGAACGTATTTGTTCATGCATTTACCGATGGTAGAGACTGTGATCCACATTCAGGATTCGGATTTATTGACGAACTTCAGAAGCATATGGATGCTACTACCGGAAAGCTGGCAACAGTGGTAGGAAGATACTATGCAATGGACAGAGATAAAAGATGGGAGCGTGTAAAGTTAGCTTATGATGCTCTTGTAGAAGGAGTAGGTGAGCTAGTAACTGATGCTTTGGCTGCCATTAAAACGTCCTATGATAATAACGTTACAGACGAATTCCTGAAACCGATCATTTTAATGAATACTACCGCTACAGGAAATGTAGTGCCGGTAGCAAAAATCATTGATAATGATGTTGTGATCTGCTTCAACTTCCGTACAGACAGAGGTAGAGAAATCACAGAAGTACTTTCCCAAAAGGATTTCCCGGAATATTCTATGAAGAAACTGAACCTTTATTATATTACGTTGACGAATTATGATAAAACATTCCAGAATGTACAGGTAGTTTTTGACGAAAACGTATTGACGGAAACAATGGGTGAAATTCTTGAAAAAAATGGAAGATCTCAGATCAGAATCGCAGAAACAGAGAAGTATCCTCACGTTACTTTCTTCTTTTCAGGAGGAAGAGAAGAAGAATTTGTAGGAGAAAGAAGACTGCTTTGCCCAAGCCCGAAAGATGTTCCTACTTACGATCTTAAACCGGAAATGTCAGCCTATGATATTACCAATGCAATAGTACCGGAACTGGAACAGGGAACTGCTGACTTTGTTTGTCTGAATTTCGCCAATACAGATATGGTAGGACATACAGGAGTTTTTGAAGCGGCTGTAAAAGCTGCTGAAGTAGTAGATCAGTGCATAGAAAAAGTAGCAACGGCTGCTTATGAAAACGGATATGCTGTTTTTATTCTTGCGGATCACGGAAATTCAGATGTAATGATGAATCCGGATGGAACTCCTAATACACAGCATTCAACCAATCTTGTTCCTTTCATTGTAATGGACAAAGATCAGACATGGAATTTAAAACCAGGAAAACTGGGAGATGTAGCACCTACAATTCTTAATGTAATGGGAGTTGAAATACCGGCTATAAATGGAGATGTTTTAGTTAGCTAAAATTCAATAATATTGTCAAAAGAATGCCGTTATACTTTGTATGATGGCATTCTTTTATGATTTATGTCAGATAAGGTATGAGTTGCATACTTTATTATGCGTTAAATAATAAATAAATTATATCTTTGTAAATTAAAACTGAATAGTAAAATGTATCAAAAGCTTGTTAGGAAAGAAGTAATGGGATTATTGGAAAAGGAAGTAGGTTCTTTTCTTGATAAATTTTTAACGCCAATTGAAAAAATATGGCAGCCTTCCGATTATTTGCCAGATCCTTCAAGCGATGACTTTAAACACGACCTGGAAGAAATTCAGACTTTCGCCCGTGAAATGCCTTATGATCTTTTTGTAACTCTTATCGGAGACTGTATCACGGAAGAAGCTCTTCCTTCATATGAGTCTTGGTTAATGGGAGTTGACGGAATTGATCAGGAGAAAAATGAAGTCGGCTGGGCCAACTGGATCAGAGCATGGACGGGTGAAGAGAACAGACATGGAGATCTTTTGAGCAAATATCTTTATTTGTGTGGAAGAGTAAACATGAGAGAACTGGAAGTTACCACTCAATATCTAATTAATGATGGTTTCGATTTAGGGACAAGCATGGATCCTTACAGAAACTTCGTTTATACAAGTTTTCAGGAAACAGCAACCAATATCTCTCACAGAAGAGTTGGTACATTAGCTAAACAGTCCGGAAACGGAAAACTGGCGAAAATGTGTGGAGTGATTGCTGCTGATGAAGCAAGACACGCAAAAGCGTACAAACATTTCGTTGCTAAAATTTTAGAAATAGATCCTTCAGAAATGATTCTTGCATTTGAAGATATGATGCGTAAAAAGATCGTAATGCCGGCTCACATGATGAGACAGTCTGGTCAGAAAGCAGGTGAGCTTTGGGGGCATTTCTCAGATGCAGCACAAAGATGTATGGTCTATACAGGAAATGATTATATCAATATTTTATCTGACCTGTTGGATGAATGGAAGATTGAACATGTAAAAGGATTGACTGAAAAAGCTGAAAAAGCTCAGGAATATTTAATGAAACTTCCGGGAAGACTACAGAAAATCACAGACAGAATTTCTACTCCGGATCTTCAGTTCGAATTTAAATGGGTGAAAAGCTAATAGAACGATATTATTATTTAAATTATAAAAGTATTGAGTGCCTTTCTTTTGGGCACTCTTTTTATTTCTTATCTTTGCAAAGCTAAAAAAAGACAAAATGTTAAATAATAAAAAGATTGCTGTTGACTTTGACGGGACTATTGTTGATGATGCTTACCCGGCAATCGGAAAACCAAAAACTTTTGCATTCGAAACTTTGAAAAGACTTCAGGCTGAAGGATTCAGACTTATTCTTTGGACTTACAGACATGGAAAAACCTTAGATGAAGCCGTAGAATTCTGTCAAAAAAATGGAATAGAATTTTATGCAGTAAATTCAAGCTTTGAAGGTGAAGTTTTTGATCCTGAAACTCAATCCAGAAAACTGGATGCAGACTGGTTTATTGACGACAGAAACTTAGGAGGATTCCCTGGATGGGGTGAGATCTACAATATTATTCAGGAAAGAATAGAATTCCGTGTAGAAGGAAAAGAAGTTCTTGCCTATTCAAAACTTAAAAAAGAAAAGAAAAAAGGACTTTTCTGGTAGGATATAACATGAGAAGCCGGATATTGGAAATTAGTTTAATATTATAAAATCCAGGCTTCTATTTTTTATCAGAAAGAGTTTATAGATTGTTATAAGTGAAATAGGCACATGCTGTAATCTGGCTTTTAACATCTAATATCTAACATCTATACAACAATGATTCAATTAAAAACGATAGACGAATTGCGTCTGATGAAGGAGAGTGCCCGACTTGTTTCTAAAACATTGGGAATGTTGGCAAAAGAAATTAAACCAGGGATTACGACCTTATATTTAGATAAACTGGCTCATGATTTTATTAAAGATCATGGTGCTGAGCCTGCATTTTTAGGATACGGAGGATTCCCGAATTCTCTTTGTATCTCTCCGAATGAGCAGGTAGTTCATGGCTTTCCAAATAACGACGTAGTAAAAGAAGGAGATGTTCTTTCCGTAGACTGTGGAGTTATTCTTAACGGTTTCGTAGGAGATCATGCCTACACTTTTGAAATCGGGGAAGTGAAGCCTGAGGTTAAAAAATTACTGCAGGTGACCAAAGAATCTTTATACAAAGGAATTGAGCAGGTTGTCAGAGGAAAAAGAATAGGAGATATCTCCCATGCCATCCAGGCACATTGTGAAAAAGAAGGATATGGAGTAGTAAGAGAACTTGTAGGACACGGTTTAGGAAGAAAAATGCACGAAGATCCACAGGTTCCTAACTACGGAAGACAGGGAAGTGGAAAAATAATTAAAGACGGTTTGGCGATTGCTATTGAGCCGATGGTTAATATGGGTACTGAAAAAGTAAAGTTCCATAATGACGGCTGGACAGTGACGACTCTTGATAACATGCCATCTGCTCACTTTGAACATGATGTAGCGGTAATTAATGGTAAACCGGTATTGCTTTCAACATTTGACTATGTATATGAAGCTTTAGGGATTGTAAGTGATGAAGAAAAGCAGTTCCAACTGGATTTTTAATGAAAAAGGTAACGAAACTTTTACTGAATAAAATTCCGCGTCCTATGCTTATTAAAATGAGTATTTGGGCAAGACCGCTTATTTATCAGTTTTTCAAAGGAGATAAGTTCTACGATCCTATTGATGGAAGATCTTACAGAAAATTCCTTCCGTATGGATATGGAAAGCAAAGAGAAAATGCTCTTTCTCCGGGAACTTTAAGCCTGGAGAGACACCGCCAGATGTGGCTGTATCTTCAGAATGAAACTGATTTTTTCATTAAAAATTATAAAGTTCTGCATATTGCTCCCGAACAGGAATTTTTAAGGAAATTCAAGAGAATGAGTAACCTGAACTATATTTCGGCAGACTTATATTCTCCCATTGTAGATGTGAAAGCAGATATTCTGGATTTACCTTTTGAAGACGAAAGTTTTGATATTATTTTCTGTAATCATGTTCTGGAACATATCGAAGACGATGCCAAAGCAATAAGTGAACTGTACAGGGTAATGAAGCCCGGCGGATGGGGAATTCTTCAGGTTCCGATGAAAAACTCACTGGAACAGACCTATGAAGATTTTACCATTAAAGATCCGAAAGAACGTCAGAAACACTTCGGCCAATACGATCACGTCCGCTGGTACGGAATGGATTATTTTGACCGCTTAAGAAAAGCCGGTTTTGAAGCAGAACCGAACTTCTATTCACAGAAATTCCCGGAAGAAGAAATTAAAAAATATGGGTTAAGACACAATGAAATTTTACCTATAGTTTATAAAAAATAAAATAAAACCCGTTTTCAATTATTGAAAACGGGTTTTTTATTTCTTTATTACTCTTTTGTAAAAGGATATGATTTATAATTTTCCAAAACTAAAATATACTGTCCTTTTTGAAAACCGCTTGTGTTAATTGATAGTGTAATATCATTTGTCGTAGTTTCAAATACCAGCTTCCCTGATAAGTCGTAAATCTTAAGCGCAAGCCTTCTCTCGATATTTTCAAGATGTAAAGCCTCTTTTACAGGATTAGGGTACGCTTTGAACGTTTTCTTAACCGCTTCACTTTCTTTAGTGCTTAATTGCGCACTGTTGTTATAATATATTTTGTTTCCTGAAGGATCTGTGATCGCCAGTGTCTTTAGATTACCGTTGGTTGTGATCTGATAACTGTATATAGATGCATACGCTGCCAAACCGTAAATATCACAGTTTTTCTGATCGTAGGCACGAACAGGTCCGGCATTTCCTCCGTTATAATACAGAAGAGTACACGAGCTTGCTGTTTTGATAAGGTTATTTGTTCCAGGCATGATCCCAAAACTCATCATCGATGAATTGTAATATTTGGAATTAATAACATAGCTGGTACCTCCCGCTGAATTGAAGGTTGTAGCAGGAACTCCGTTGTCTATTAAAGGAGTATTGGTTGTCTGGCCGCCGCTTGTTACCATCTTGGAAATATACCAGTTGTTGGAAAGCAGTTCAGAAGTTTGCTGGGCAGTCAGTAAACTACCCGCTAAAAAGAATAATAATTTCTTCATAGTTAAAAGTTTCCGGTAAAGATATAAAAAGAAATCATTCCCACTTATCAGTTGATCAGGATCATAAAGATCAAAATTAAGAACGAAAAAACCGCCTTCATGACGAAGACGGCTCCATTTTTAAATATAGATAGAAGTTTATGCCTTTTAGTGTGATGAAGACACGGCTTTCAAGCCTACTACAGAACCAATAAGCGTTACAATAAAGAAAACTCTCCAAAAACTTACAGGATCTTTAAAGAAGATAATCCCCATTAAAGCCGTTCCTACCGCTCCAATTCCTGTCCATACCGCATAAGCAGTACCAATAGGTAAGGTTTGGGTCGCTTTAATCAATAAAACCATACTGATGGTCATGGTGATCAGGAAACCGGTATACCACAGATACATCTCAGTTCCTGATGTTTCTTTTGCCTTTCCCAGACATGATGCGAAGGCAACTTCAAATAATCCCGCAATAACTAATAGTAACCAATTCATTTTTTAAATTTTTCTACCGCAAAGTTCAGAATTTGAAAGGAGAAAAAATTTTACAATTGTTAAAAAATGAAGTTGAGGAAAGATTTAAGAAAGGTAGATGGGAGCGGGAAGAATGAAGCTGGAAGTAAAGGATGGTCATATCAGTAGGAGAGGACTTTAGTCCGCTTTCAATATAACAATCGTTCCTTTGGCTTTTGCCAAAACTTAAATTAAGAATTACAGAATTTTTAAATCTTTCAATCCTTCAATTTTTCAATCTACTTGATTTCTGCCCGTATCCTGCTCAAACTTACTTGCGTAATCCCAAGATAGGATGCAATATACCCCAGCTGAACCCTTTTAAGCAGATCAGGTTGATAAGTCATAATATCTTTATAGCGCTCCAGCGAAGTTTTGAACTGTCTGAAAATAATCAGTTCTTCAGATTTTATCATCTCTGCTTCTGCCAGTTTTCTTCCCCAGTTGGCAATATGAATATCTTCATTGAACAGTTTTCTGAGACTTTCCGTTTCCATTCTGTACAGATCGCAGTCTTCCAGCAATTCGATGCTTTCATAGCCGGGTTTATCCTCCACATAGCTTTTCATAGAAAGGATGCATTGCCCTTCACTTCCAAACCAGAAAGTAATATCATTATCAGCTGTTGAAGAATAAGCTCTTGCGATCCCTTTGCGGATAAAATAAAGATAAGGAATCACTTTATCAGCTTCCATCAGGCAAAAACCTTTAGGATGAGAAACCTCTGTAATGTGCTCTTTTAAACTGTTTTTTGATGTTTCAGGCAGAATGTAAATCTGGTCAAGAATCTGGTCTATATTCATAAAGATGAATTCTAATATTCAAAAATATCAGTTTTAACTAATGCAATACAAAATTATCAGTAATTTTTATAAGAAATATTGTAATGAAGATAATCAAAATTATTCCGATTCAGAATACATATCATTAAATATTTCCCTTCCTCATACTATATCTGGGGATATAACTCTCTTTTTTCTTTTAAAAATTAAGATTAACCGTAAAGACCAATTTTGTTTTAGTAACTTTGCAGTTCGTAATATTATTTTTATGCACAAAGCTGGATTTGTAAATATAGTTGGAAAGCCCAATGCGGGAAAATCGACCTTGCTGAACCAATTAATGGGAGAGAAGTTGGCGATTGTTACGCAGAAAGCTCAGACAACCCGCCACAGAATTTTTGGTATTTATAATGAAGATGACCTTCAGATTGTATTTTCTGATACTCCGGGAGTATTGGATCCAAAATACGGATTGCAGGAGAAAATGATGGATTTTGTAAAGGACTCTTTACAGGATGCTGATGTTTTCCTGTTTATTGTAGATGTTACCGATAAAGCGGAACCATCAGAATTTTTAATTGATAAACTGAATAAAATCCCCGTACCTGTACTTCTTTTATTAAACAAAGTAGATCAGACCGATCAGGCGGGCCTTGAAAAATTAGTAGAAGACTGGCACAATAGAATTCCAAAAGCTGAAATTCTGCCTATTTCTGCGTTAAATGCCTTTAATACAGAGATTATTTTACCTAAAATAAAATCTTTACTTCCTGAAAATCCTCCTTACTACGACAAAGATCAGTATACGGATAAACCCGAAAGATTCTTTGTAAACGAGGCAATACGTGAGAAAATCCTTCTGAACTATGATAAGGAAATTCCATATTCAGTAGAAGTAGTGACTGAGCAGTTCAAGGAGAAAGAAGGAATTATCTTTATCGATTCTATTATTTATGTAGAAAGAGATACTCAGAAAGGAATTATTATCGGGCACAAAGGAGAGGCCATTAAAAAAGTAGGTACAGAAGCGAGATTAGACCTTGAGAAGTTTTTCACCAAGAAGATTCACTTAAATTTATTTGTAAAAGTGAAAAAAGACTGGAGAAAGAACGACAGAGATCTTAAAAATTTCGGTTACAGATAAACTAAAACGGCTGTAATCCCGTTGTATTAAAAGATTTTTATTACCTTAGTATAAATTTTTTAGTAAATGAACTATAATAATTCAAATTGGAGCTCAATACCTAAAGATATTATTTTATTAGCAGTGAGAGTATTTGTTGGTTTTGCAATGCTGTCTCACGGCTTTCCAAAACTTCAGATGCTATTGGCAGGTGGTAAAATTGAGTTCTTCGATTTTATGGGACTTGGGCCTCAGATATCTCTGATTCTTACGGTCTTTGCTGAATTTGTTTGTTCAATACTACTTATATTAGGGCTTTTTACAAGAGTTTCTTTAGGTTTTCTGATCTTTACCATGATCATCGCTGCTTTTGCAGTACATGGAGCAGATCCTTTTGAGAAAAGAGAAATGGCACTTGTTTATCTTTCCGTTTATCTTTTACTCATGGTAATTGGAGCAGGAAAAGTTTCGGTAGATCATATGATTGAAAGAAGAAAAAGAGCTTCAGACTGGTAATCTTAACAAGAATATAAATAAGAAAGGCACTTCAGGAAATGAAGTGCCTTTTCTGTTATTAATAGTTGCAATGAGGTAAGCATTCCCAAATAAGGGCTCCGTTTTCGTCTCTTACTCTACAAGCCATATAGCCTGAATCACATAATGGTGCACTTCCTCCTTTAATCGTTTTCAAATTGCTTTTTGATAATTTTCTTAAATTTTTCATATTATTTTAATTTGTAAGATAAAAGTAATAAAAAAACAAATATGACACCAAAAAGAGTCTTATTTTTTCATGTTAGAAATTTGTTAAAATTCACTACATTCGTAGAAAATGAATTTATATGAAGATAAAACTGACTATTTGCCTATTGGCATTTCTCAATTTTTATGATGCACAGGAAAATATTACTTATCAGAAACCTTCTGCTGAGATTTTAAAACTTGCAGATTATCAAAGACCTCCAAGTGTTTTGATGAACAGCAAAAAAGACTGGGTAGTTTTTACTTATCGTCCAACATATAAAACATTGGAAGACCTTAGCCAGAATGAAATGAAACTGGGTGGACTGAGAATCAATCCGGTTACTAATATTTCGAGCAGCATGACCTACTCAAATAATCTGAAGATCAGAAAGATCAATGATAAAAATGAGATTCAGGTAAAAAATATGCCTTCCAATCCAAAAATTGCATATGTTTCTTTCTCACCGGATGAGAAAAAACTAGCTTTTACCAATACAACAAATAAAGGGGTAGAGCTTTGGGTTGTAGATATGGAAACGGCCTCTGCCAAAAAAATTACCGCTGATAATCTGAATGCCAACTTGGGAATGCCTTACGTATGGTATAATGACTCTCAAAGCTTCCTGATCAGAATACTACCACAAAACAGACCTGCCCTTATAGATGCAGCCAAAGATCTTCCGACAGGCCCGATTGTTTCAACAGCAGATGGTAAAGTCTCTCAAAACAGAACGTATCAGGATCTTTTGAAAAATCCTCAGGATGAAAAAAACTTTGAGACACTTACAGCTTCTGAAATCTATAATGTAGATCTTACAGGAAATCTTAAGAAAGTGAAAGATCAGGATATGTATGCCGGCTTGAGTTTTTCTCCAGACGGAAATTACCTGATGGCTACAACAATTAAAAAGCCGTTTTCTTATATCGTTCCATTAAACAGATTTCCGTCAACAATGGTTATATATGATATGAAAGGAAATGCTGTGAAAACAGTAAACGAAGTTCCTTTGAATGAAATAATGCCGAAAGGATTCTCATCTGTAAGAACGGGAAAAAGAGACATGTCATGGAGAAGTGATGCTCCTGCTACGCTTACCTATGCTGAAGCTTTAGACGGAGGAGATCAGTCTAAAACAGCAGACTACAGAGACGAGATATTTACCTGGGAAGCACCATTTACAGCAGCTCCGAAATCATTCTTCAAAACAAAACAGAGATATGAGGATGTAGTTTGGACTAATGATCATTATGCGATTGTTTCTGAAGGCTGGTATGACACAAGAAATACAAAATCTTACCTGATAGATCTTAACAACGGAGAATCCAAAGTTTTTGATGACAGAAATTATCAGGATGTTTACAGTGATCCGGGAAACTTTAACACAACGAAAAACCAGTATGGGAGATATGTAATCGATATGAAAGGAGGAAAGACCTATCTGATCGGAGATGGATTTACCAAAGACGGACAGCATCCTTTTATTGATGAAATGGACGTTAAATCACTGAAAAAGAAGAGACTTTATACTTCTAATATAAAAAACGGTAAAGAAGATATCATTGATATTCTTAATGCTTCAAAGGGTGAAATTCTTACAACTCAACAATCACCGAGCCTTTATCCTAATTATTTTAAAAAGAATATTAAATCTAATAAAGCAGAAGCTGTAACTAACTTTGCCAATCCTTTTGAAAGCATCAAAGACGTTTACAAAGAAGTGATTACGTATAAGAGAAATGATGGTGTTACTTTAACAGGAACTCTTTATCTACCTGCTAATTACGACAGAAAAGCGAAAAGAGAGAAGCTTCCGTTGCTAATCTGGGCTTATCCTACTGAATATAAAGATAAAAATACAGCAGGGCAGAATACTCAAAACCCGAACGACTTTACATTCCCGTATTACGGATCTTTTGTATACTGGACAACCAAAGGATATGCAGTTCTGGATGATGCTGCATTCCCGATTATTGGTGAAGGGAAAACAGAGCCTAACGATACCTTTATCCCTCAGTTGGTGGCGAATGCTGCCGCTGCCATTGATGCAGTAGATCATCTTGGATATATCGACAGAAAGAAAGTAGCGGTAGGAGGACATTCTTACGGAGCTTTTATGACGGCTAACCTTTTGACTCATTCTGATCTTTTTGCATGTGGTATTGCAAGAAGTGGAGCTTATAACAGAACGTTGACACCATTCGGATTCCAGAGCGAGCAGAGAAATTACTGGGATATTCCGGAGATCTACAACAAGATGTCTCCGTTCATGAATGCGGATAAAATGAAAACACCGCTTCTTCTGATTCATGGTGATGCAGACAACAATCCGGGAACGTTCACATTACAGACTGAAAGATACTTCCAGGCATTGAAAAATCTTGGTGCCCCGGTAAAAATGGTTCTTCTTCCAAAAGAAGCCCATGGATATCAGGCTAAAGAAAATATCTTACACCTTTTATGGGAACAGGATCAGTTCCTTGAAAAGTGTTTGAAGAAATAAATTACAAAAGAGACTGTTTATCATAAACAGTCTCTTTTTTTGATTAAAACAAATAATAAAGAAGCTAAAGGTATCATCCAAAAACTCCATAAATAGACCATTAGAGATACTTGCTTAAAGCGAAGCTCATCTGAATAATCTTACCCCCTTAATAAACCTTAATGGTTTACATATTAAAGATGCTTCAAGATTTCATCAACACTCCTAAACTCCATAAAATTCGGATGCTCCAGATTAATATCATGCTGCTCATGGCTCCATGTGACATGATAAGGAATATGAGCTGCCGTTCCCCCGATTTCCAATACCGGAAGGATATCTGATTTTATTGAATTCCCAAGCATCAGGAAATTTTCAGGGTTGCAGTCCAGATGTTTCAGAAGCTTTTTATAATCATTTTCTTTTTTATCGCTCATAATCTCAATATGATGGAAATAATCCTGCAGCCCTGAGTTTTTCAGTTTGCGCTCCTGATCCAGAAGATCTCCTTTTGTAGCCACAACCAGTCTGTATTTTCCCTTTAAGCTCTCAAGAGTTTCTGTAACCCCATCCAATAATTCAATTGGTTTCTGAAGAAGATTCTGACCCAGGTGAATGGCTTTGCTTACCAGTTCCAACGGAGCGGTGTTATTGGAGACCCTGCCAATGGTTTCAATCATACAAAGCATAAATCCTTTTACGCCGTAACCGTAAAGGTGAAGATTCTGCATTTCCATTTTAAATAATTCCTGTGATACCGAATGTTGCGGAAGATAATCCTCAAGCAGTATACAGAATTCTTTCTCAGCTTCCTGAAAATAGGGTTCATTAATCCAAAGCGTGTCATCTGCATCAAAGGCAATCGTAGTAATATGATTATTCATTTTTGTTTTGTAATTTTCTGTTCTCAAAATTCAGTATAAAAACTCAATAAGCAAAGGACATTTGTCCCGGATCCATATGTTACGAACGAATCAGGCATTTTTAAATTATTTTGAAGAACTTTATCATAAACAGGAGGGTAGAGAAGAAGTCGTTTTAAAATCTTTTTCCAGGGATGAAAATATTTTGGTTCAGGATCAGCTATTATCAAAGGTCATGTTGATCAAAGAAGGGATCACCAAATGCTATTTTACCGAAGAAAATGGAAAGGAATACATTGTCGAATTTCTGGGAAACGGTGAAGTCCTTGGAGAAGTAGAATTGATTAAAAACATCAGCTGTTTATGCGGGGTAAAAGCAGTATCTGATGTAGCTGTTTATGAAACAACCATTTCTTATTTTAAATCTTTGATCAAGAATGATCTGACTCTGAATCATTTATTGCTGGATTCATTTGCAGAAAGAATTATCAATACTTCCAGCAGGGCTTCTTACCAACAGCTTTATACGGTAGAACATACTTTAACCCAATTATTGAATATGCAGTCCAAACAGGGAATTCAGATTTCAAAAGAAGACATGGCTGCCTATCTGGGAATCACAGTGAGAAGTCTCAATCGAATCTTAAAGGATTTGAAATGATTTTGTTGGAAAAATATATAAGTAATATTCCTATTCTTTGTTGGAAAATCGCAAAGTCGCAAAGGCTTTTCATGTTGATGTTTAGAATTTTAAGGCGCAAGAAAATCGAGGATTTTCAGCAAATAATGATAAGTTTTCTCGCAGATTAAGTAAATTATGCAGATCTTTTCATTATTATCTGTTTGGGTGTGACTAGAAATAAGCAATATTCAATTTTATCGAAGAAAAAATCTTTGCGCCTTAAAAGTATGTTATCTCTTAATTCTATTGCGCCTTTGCGTATTTAAATAAAATAGTAAGTTGTTTATTTGTTATTTTTAGGGGTGTTTTGTTTTAAATACCGATATTTAATAATTAAGTAATGATTTTTATGGGGTGTTTTGGAAATTTATTACATTTGTGTAAAATTAAGTTGAATATTCATCAATGGAAAAATTAAAGTTCAGAAATGCTGAATTGGCCGATTTAAATAAAATCGTAGCTATATATAATTCAACAATTGCTTCAAGAATGGTAACTGCAGATATGGAAGAAGTGTCTGTAGAAAGCAAGCTGCAGTGGTTTGAAGAACATAACCCTCAGACAAGACCACTTTGGGTGGTTGAAGATGATCAAAACCAAATGATCGGATGGGTAAGCTTCAGTTCATTCCATGAGAGAGCAGCATACAACGGAACGGTGGAAGTAAGCATTTATCTGGATGAAACCTGCAGAGGAAAAGGATATGGTAAAACAATTCTTCAGTATTGTATTGATAACGCTGGAAAATTTGGAGTAAAAAACCTGGTAGCACTTATTTTCCTTCATAATGAACCAAGTTTGAAACTGTTTAGATATTTTGGATTTGAAGATTGGGGAAGCCTGCCTAATGTAGCAATTTTGGATGGCGTTGAGAGAAGTCTAAAGATTTTAGGAAAGAGAATAGATTAAGCTGGATAGAAAATTGTGTCTATCTGTGAATTTAATTTGTGCTTATAAAATCTTAAAAATTAGCAAGATCGCTTCCAATTTTAAACCATCTTATTTTTTACCTGGCAGATTATTTTTGTTTTGATTCCTGATAATATAAATTAATAATTTTATTTCTCCACGTTTTTATTTGCTTCACAATTTCCTCTAGATCTCTTTGGGGATTTAGGGCAATAATACCATTGTATACAGGGTAATCGTGAATATTTAAATTATAATGACTCAAAGCTTTTTGTGGAGATTCCAGCTCATTTTTTATATATTTTGCCAGAACAAAAATTAAGGAAATATCGGGATCGGAATAGTAAAGTTGTGGGTTGTCTTCTTCATTAACTAGTTTATAGTCTGTTAATACTGTTTTTAAATAATGTTCAAAAGCCAAAATAGCCAGATTATATATTGATTCATGTTCATATTTTTCATCCATAGTTTCCCACCAATCAATGCTAAGTTCATTATCTAATAAATAAGTTAAAGCATTTTTAAGCCCATTAATGATAATCTTTAATCTTTCAAAACTAAAATCATAAGCTAGAGCATCGTTTCGAAGGTCTTCTTTAGTTAAATCCATAGCTGATTTATATCATCATAATTACTAAATAATAAAGTTAAATAAAAAACGCAGAGTTTTTGAGCTCTGCGTCAATATTTACTTATATTTTATGTTTATGAATTCTGCTTAATTCTTTTCGCAGACATATTCAGGAATCGTTTCACCAGGAAAACAGCAGAAACTGTTAATCCTAATCCGAGCGCAATCCACATTCCGAATGCTCCCATTTCCAAGGTAACACAGAAGAAATATCCCAAAGGAATGGTAATCACCCAATAAGCGATAAAAGTATAAATAGATGGAATTTTTACATCCTGCAACCCTCTCAGCATTCCTAAAGCAGTCACCTGAATTCCATCAGAAAGTTGGAATAGTGCTGCAATAATCATTAGTTTTGATGCCAGGGTAATTACTTCTACTTCTTCTTTTTTCGTAAAGAAAGTCGGAAGTATATTTCTTCCTAAAATAAATACCAATCCACAGATACACATGAAAATAAAGGCAATCTTCAGGTTGTTGATTCCTACTTTTCTGAGTTCCACAAAATTCTGTTCACCCACTTTTCTGCCGATCATTACCGTAGAGGCAACACTAAACCCAACACATAAGTTAAAGGTAAATGAAGCCATACTTAAGGCGATCTGGTGAGAAGCAATATCATGAGCAGAAATCAGTCCGCAGATAAATGCAGCTCCGGCGAAAGCGGTTACTTCAAAGAACATCTGTAAAGCGGTAGGTAATCCCAGTTTCACCATTTTATCAAACATCTGCTTTGAGAAATCCTGAATTTTTAAAGAGAAATCTTTAATATAACGTCTTGTTTTTTCTTCTTTTACCAAAACAAAATAAAGGAAAACAACCATGAAGATTCTGGAAATCAGAGTTGCCAGAGCAGATCCCTGTACACCCATTGCAGGGATTCCCCAAAGTCCTTTAATGAAGACATAGTTTAAAGCAATATTGATGATATTCGCAATAATGGTTGCTTTGGTAACTCCAATGGTATAAGATAGTCCTTCAGAAACTTCACGAAGCGTCTGGAATGCCATAAACGGGATCATACTGATTACCATTATACTTAAAAAGCCTACCGTATCAGGGATAATCTTGGCCGGCTGCCCTGTGTGATAGAGTAGAGGCATCCCCAAAAGTAAAATAACCATCAGGATCACCCCAACAGACATATTGATGATAAAACCGTGACTGAAAACAGAATTGATGGTAGCATGATCCTGCTTTGAATGTGCTTCCGAAACCAGTGGCGGGATGGCAAACGAAAAGCCCAGGGCTAATACAAATATTGAGAAAAACACAGCATTCCCCAATGATACGGATGCCAATGCATCAGCACCCAAAAGTTTTCCGACAATAATATTATCGAATAAGTTTACCGAAACCTGCCCCACCTGGGTGAGCATCACAGGCAGAGCCAAAGTCAGGCATTCTTTCGTATAGTTTTTGTTTAAAAATTTCATAATATTTTAAGATTCATATAGTTTATAATTAAAATAGGGACAAAAAAAATTTGCAGTGTGGGTACACTGCAAATTTGTATAATATTGTAAATAATAGCTTTATTATTTCCTTACAAAACTTGCAACGTCACCTTCAGAAACAGTGTTTCCACCAAGAATAATCAATCTTTCCACAACATTCCTTAATTCCCTGATATTTCCAGTCCATGAAAGAGCTTTTAAAGCATCAACAGCTTTATCATCAAACTTTTTCATAGCAGTACCATGTTCATCAGCAATCATACCTGAGAAATGCTCAACCAGCAATTTGATATCATCTTTCCTGTCATCTAGTGGTGGAACATAGATTTCAATAACAGAAAGTCTGTGGTAAAGGTCTTCTCTGAATTTCCCTTCCTCAATTTCTTTCTGCATATTTTTATTGGTTGCCGCAATTACTCTTACGTCAACTTTTATTTCTTTATCACTTCCTACAGGAGAAACTTTGCTTTCCTGAAGAGCTCTCAATACCTTAGCCTGAGCAATAAGACTCATGTCACCAATCTCATCAAGGAAGATCGTACCACCGTTAGCCTGCTCAAATTTTCCCTGCTTATCTTTAATAGCTCCTGTAAAAGATCCTTTTACGTGTCCGAAAAGTTCAGACTCAATAAGCTCAGACGGAATTGCAGCACAGTTTACCTCTATCATAGGTCCTCTTGCACGTTCACTTTGATTGTGGATTGCATGAGCTACCAATTCTTTTCCGGCACCGTTAGGCCCTGTAATAAGAACTCTGGCGTCAGAAACGGCTACTTTTTCGATCATATCCTGAATCTTTTGAAGAGCAGGAGAATTACCGATCATCTGGTATTTTTTGTTTACTTTTCTTTTTAAGGTTTTATTTTCAGTCTGAAGATTTTTGTTTTCTTTCTTCAGAGTTTCCTTCACCAAAGCATTTTTCACACTCGTGATCAATCTGTTGATATCAATAGGCTTGGAGATAAAATCGTATGCACCCTCTTTCAAACAGGAAACAGCAGAATCAATATCTGCGTGGCCTGAGATCATGATAAAAGTAGTTTCTGGTTTTAATGCGAGACTTTGCTTCAAAAGTTCAGTTCCTGAAAGTTTAGGCATCTTAATATCAGAAATCACCAATGCGAAATCTTCTTTTTCTACCTGCTTGTAACCTTCAAGGCCGTCTTCAGCGATAACAAATTCATAATCGGTTAGTTCATCCGAAAGAATACTGTGAAGTACTCCCGAGATTGCTTTTTCGTCTTCTACTATAAGGATTTTTTGCATAGTTGCAAATTTAAATTTTTTGTTTCAATTATTAGCAAAAACCATACCTAAATATTCTATTTTGAATAGTCTCTTCTTCCAAAAATTGCAGATCCAACTCTCACAGAGTTAGCACCACACTCAATAGCTGCCGGGAAATCATCACTCATTCCCATTGATAATGTATTTAGTGGTTTTAATTGATTTAATTCATCAAAAAGCCCCTTCAGGATTAAAAATTCATTTCTGACCTGTTGTTCATCATCCGTAAATGTTGCCATTCCCATTAAACCAGTAATTTCAATATTGGAGAACTGGCCTTCAATATACTGCTGAAACAGATCTTTTGCCTCTGAGATTTCAAGCCCGAATTTACTTTCTTCAGCCGCAATTTTTACCTGCAGCAGAACCTTAATGATCCTGTTGTTTTTCACTGATTCCTTGTTGATTTCTGCTAATAACTTTTCAGAATCCACACTTTGTACCGTATCTATAAAAGGAGCAATATATTTTACTTTATTGGTCTGTAAATGACCGATAAGGTGCCATTGGATATCCTGAGGAAGGAGAGGGTGTTTCTCCATCAGTTCCTGTACCTTGTTTTCTCCAAAAATTCTTTGTCCCAGATCGTATACTTCCTGAACTGCAGCAGCAGGATGTGTTTTGGAAACAGCAACCAGCTGAACATTGGATGGCAGCTGGTTTTTTATGGATTTATAATTTTCTTTAATACTCATAGATGCAAATTTCCGAAATTTCGCTGACAGTTGCCAGACATCAACCCATTTTATGGGGAGCTTTTACAGAAAAATTAATTCAAAACCTCATTGATCTTAGGATATTGAGAAATCTTTCTGAAAACAAACTTGTTGCTCTTCTGTAATTTTTCAATAAACAGGTCCAGCTCATTGATGGAATCTGTATCTCTGAGATATTGATCATGAGTAAGAAAAACAAGGTGTCTTGAAGTTTTTTCAAGGTCGTTAAAGAAAATACTGTCAACTTTCTTGATCATCGCTTCATGGCTTCCTTTTAAAGTCATTTTTTGGGAAGGTCTCCATTCAAGATCCCATCCGATTACTTTATAGCCCGCATTTTTAAGACCATCAGCGGCTGCAGTAGAACTTTTGATGTCGGTTACATTTATATTATTAAGTCTCCAGATATTTCTTCCCGGAGTTCTTGCTATTTTATCAGAAAGCTTCAGGCTGTCTTTGGCGATATCAAAATCGTGAACTACAGATTCAGCATTTTTATAAAAATCCGTGTATTTGTTGTGGGCATGACTAAAGCTGTGGTTGGCCAGTTCTATAAGAGGGTTTTGCTTCAGAAGCAGCAGGTCGTCTTTCTGTTTTTTGCTTCCATAGGCGTGTTTCCCTACCAGAAAGGCGGTTGCACAAACATTTCTTTTGTCCAGGATTTTTAGAAGATTTTCGGTTCCCTGATTGGGGCCGTCATCGAAGGTAAGGTAGATCACTCTTTTATCCGGGTCTACGCTTTCATCGTCCATTTTGGGGACTATTTCTGCGGAAGGATGTTCCTGTGAATTGACGACAGGGTCACTATTCACTTCATTCTTGAAATTACAGCTGTACAATAAAGCCGAAGTTGCACTCATCAATGCAAACATCCCGAGAAAAGTCTTATTTCTTGACTTTCCCGCAAAAATTTTTCTCATAAAGGTTATGGAATTTAAATTGTTAAAGATTGTTAAAAATAACAGTTAAAAGTTAACAAATTATATGCCATATTTTACTGAGTTTCGCCTTTTTAAGTTTATTTTAAGAACTTTATTTTAAAGGAGATTTCCATTAACTTCTGCATAGTAAAGTTATGGTTTCTTTTTCTTTGTTTTTTAACATTTATAAATACGAAACCGATAGTTGTTTTCTATATTTATTAAGGTTTCAATATTCCTCATATAATAGGGAATTATTTTTGAGTACAACCAGGTGGCTGAAATAAAAAGATTCTTATTTGTCTAAAATACTTTTTAGGTACAGTGAATTTTTAATAGCTGAAGTTCCCCAGGTGTTATTGAAAAATATAAAAGAAGTTTGTTCAGAATTTTTAATCTTCCCGGCAAGTTCATTCAAAAAACTTTCGCTGTATTCAGATTTGTAAAGGACAGGTTTTCCGTGAAGTCTGTAATAGAGTATGGCTGGATGATTGACAATCAAATCTTCAGGAAGATCACCCGGAAAGCTTACGCCTGAAAAAACAATATTAAGATCTTTTAAAAGATCAAAAACTTCTTTTTGCCACCATGAGTTGTGCCGGAATTCAATGACATTCAGAAATGTATGATCGATAGAACTGATGATACGTTCTCTATTTTCCGATGTGTTTGTAAAGGAAGGAGGAAGTTGGTATAGAAATCCGGAGAGTTTGTCCTTCAGATGGCTTTGGATATGACTGCAGAATGCTGTAATGTCTTCTTTCGAATTTTCAAGACGGTTGATATGGGTAATCGTTTTTGGGATTTTAATAAAAAATCTGAAAGAATCAGGAGTTTCATCATACCATTTCAAAAGTGTTTTTGATGTGGGTTTTCTATAAAAAGTAGAATTAATTTCTACTGAGTTGAATGTTTTTGAATATAAAGAAAGAAAATCTTTACTTGGGGCATCTTCAGGATATAAAGACCCTTTCCAGTCGTTATTATAAAATCCTGAACACCCTATGTAAAGATTTTCTTTTGTCATGATGTTATTTTATATCCAGATCCACGGAATTTAATCTCAATGAATTCAGAATCACAGACAGAGAACTGACACTCATAGCAGCAGCTGCAATCATTGGTGATAACAGAATTCCGAAGAATGGATACAATAATCCTGCCGCTACTGGAACTCCCAGTACATTATATATAAATGCAAAGAACAGGTTTTCTTTAATGTTTTTGAGAAGTTTTTCACTTAGTAATTTCGCTTTTGCAACCCCAATAATATCTCCTTTTAATAAAGTAATCTCAGCGCTTTCAATGGCTACATCTGTTCCTGTTCCCATAGCGATTCCTACATTAGATTGGGCAAGGGCAGGAGAGTCATTAATTCCGTCTCCGGTCATAGCAACAATCTTACCTTGTTGTTGCAGCCTTTTTACTTCGTTCAGTTTATCTTCCGGAAGACAATTGGCTTTGAAATGTTTGATCCCTAATTCATCGGCTACGGCTTTGGCTGTATGTTCATTGTCTCCGGTCATCATAATGACATCAATTCCTTCGCTCATCAGCTGTTTAATGGCTTTTTTGGAGCTCTCCTTTATCTTATCTGTAAAACTGATGAAGCCAAGCACCTGCTGATCCTGTGCAATATAAGAGATGGTATGTGCCTTTGACTGTACTTCCACAGCTTTTTGTTTTAAATTTTCCGGAATGATGATCTGATGTGAGGTTAACAGGTTTTCATTTCCTAAATAAGCCGTTTTACCATTAATATTTCCTTTCACTCCTTTTCCTAAAATGTTTTCAAACTGATCTACTTTTTCAGAAGTTATATTTTCTTCTTTTGCTCTTTTTATTACAGCATTGGAAAGTGGGTGTTCTGAGTTCTGGTTCAATGAAAAGGCCAGTTTTAAAATCTGATTCTGATCTCCGGTTACGGTTTCAATATGTTCTACTGAAGGTTTTCCTTCCGTTAAAGTTCCTGTTTTATCTGTGATCAAAACATTTACTTTATTCATTTGTTCAAGAGCTTCTGCGTTTTTAATCAGGATTCCGTTTTTAGCACCTTTCCCGATTCCCACCATTAAGGACATAGGAGTTGCTAACCCCAGGGCACACGGACATGCAACAATTAAAACAGCCACAGCATTCACGAATGCAAATAAAGTTCTTTTTCCTTCCGGGCCGAAAAACTGCCACAGAATAAAAGTAAGTACAGCAATAAGAATTACTACAGGAACAAATACTTTTGAAACTTTATCAGTAAGCTTCTGGATTGGAGCTTTGCTTCGGCTGGCTTCATTGACCATTTTAATGATCTGTGAAAGGAGAGTTTCATCTCCTACTTTTTCAGCCTTCATTATGAATACGTGATTGCCGTTTATCGTTCCCGAAGATACTTTATCATCTACATTCTTTTCAACAGGAATAGGTTCACCAGTAATCATACTTTCGTCTACGATAGAATTTCCCTCGGTAATTTTTCCGTCCACAGGAATTTTTTCACCCGGTTTTACTTTTAATAAATCTCCAATTTTCACCTGAGAAAGAAGCACTTTCTTTTCTTCGCCATTTACAATGAGGTTGGCCTCGTCCGGTGAAAGATTCATCAATTCTTTGATGGCATTACCTGTTTTTTTATGAGCAGCAGCTTCCATTAACTGCCCTAAAATAACAAGGGTTAAAATCACACAGACTGCCTCAAAATATAGTGGAATTTCATGGTTGTGCCCACGAATTTCGTGTGGAATAATATCCGGGAATACTAACGCTGCAATACTGAAAATAAATGCAGCTGCCACGCCCAAAACGATAAGACTGAACATGTTGAGATTCCATGTTTTAAAAGAAACCCAACCTCTTTTCAGCAGGAACCATCCTGAATAAAACATTACCGGAAGAGTCAAAGCAAGTTCAATAAATCCCTGAATCTGATGAGAAAAGGGAAAATTGATAAACATTCCGCCCATTGAAAGAATGAAAACAGGAATGGTGAATGCTAATGAGGTAATGAACTTCCTTTTTAATATATTGTATGTTTCATCTTCTTCATCGTCACCGCTGTCTGGCATTCTTACGAGATCCATTCCGCAGATCGGACAGCTTCCTGGTTCATCATGAATGATTTCTGGGTGCATAGGACAGGTATATTTTGCTGTTTTCTTTTCCGGATATTTCACAAGATCCATCCCGCAGACAGGGCATCCTACATTGGAATCATAGGTTTTATCTCCTTCACAATACATAGGGCAGTAGTATCGGCCTGCCATCTCATCAGTTACTTTAGGAGCTTCGTGATTATGACTGTGATGATCATGATGATTATGAGCGTGGGCGTGAGAATGATGCTGGTGTGAACTTCCTTTTTGAACGAGTTCTTCAGTGATAGGCTCTAAATGCATGTGGCAAACCGGACAGTCTCCTTTTTCATCATATACTTTATTCCCTTCACAAAACATAGGGCAATAGTGTTTTCCTATACTGTTTTTAAAGTTTTCGGGAAGATTGGTTACAGAATAAGTTGGCTTATGATTAGGATCTTTAGCTAGTTTTTCTTCAATGGGTACCAGGTACATTTTGCATACAGGGCATCTTTCACCTTGTTTGAAATATACTTTATCTCCTTCGCATTCCATTGGACAATAGTATACTGAAGATGGAGATACGCGGTCCTGAGGCTTTACAAAGGCTTTCTCAGGATTATTCGGATCTTCAAGTCTGTATTTTCCTATTTCTGCCAAAGCCTCATTTAAAACTGAAAGTTTTACTTCATGATCGGAAGTAATGGTTGCGGTATTGTTTTCCAGATTTACATCGGCTTGCACACCTTCAATATTGTTCAGTTGGTTAGAAATCTTTTTCTGACAGCCAGAACAGGTCATTCCGAGTATTTTATACTGTTGTTCCATGATTCTTAAAATTATAATACAAATTTCCAAAAAGGAACATTAAGGTTGTTATAAATTTAAGGATATTAGTTATAAAATTAGGTTGGAGGTTTAAGAAGTGGGAGAATTGTAGGGTGTGAGAGTGCAAAGCGTTTGAGAGTATGAGGGGTTGTAAGTGAAATTAGGAATATTTAACTCTTTCACCCCATACTATCAAAGGCTCTTACTTATAGATTATCAAGCGCTTTACGATTGTGTTCTTTAAGTTTTTTGAATTCGGTGGGAGTAAACCCGGTAGTATTCCGGAATTGGGAAGAGAGATGCTGAACGCTTTTATAGCCCAGCTTTCCTGCAATTTCAGTAAGATTAAATTCATTATAAAGAAGAAGTTCTTTTACCTTTTCAATTTTCTGAAGAATAAAGAACTGTTCTAATGTGATATTTTCGTTTTGTGAAAATGTTTTGGAAAGGGCACTGTAATCCTTATTAAGTTTTGAACTTAAAAATTCTGAAAGCAGAAAGTCTTCAGCAATATCAAGATCGCTAATCTTTAAAATGATCAGATTTTTGATTTTCTCAGCAATCTGATGCGCAGAATCCATAATTCTTTCAAAACCTGTATCAAGCAGCTCTTTTTCTATGGCCTGCATCTTTTCAGGAGAAACTTCGGTTTCTGTTTCAGCTTCACCTAATAAGACCGCACTTGTTTTTACACCTGCATTACGGAAGATATTTTCCACTGCCGCAATGCACCTGTTGCAGACCATGTTTTTTATGAAAATCTTCATAAGCTGCTGTTTAACCTGTCTTTTACGAATTCAATCTGAGTTTTGCCATGGGGAGAAGGGTTGCCTTCCTCATCCAGGTTTACCATTACGATTTTTTCTACAGTAATAATGGTTTGATGGGTCATCTTATTTCGTACATCACATCTTAAAGTAACAGAGGAGGATCCGAAATGAGAAGCTTCAATCCCTATTTCTATAATGTCTCCCTGTTTGGCAGAGCTGACAAAATTAATTTCAGAGATAAATTTGGTCACCACTTTTGTGTTTTCCAACTGGATAATAGCATATAATGCAGCCTCTTCATCAATCCATTGCAAGAGTCTTCCTCCGAAAAGAGAATGATTAGGATTTAAATCTTCGGGTTTTACCCATTTTCTGGTATGGTAGTTCATCTTTTAATAATTTTGTAGTACAAATTTAGTGTTAATAGCTGATTTTTTCAACAGAATAGCATTTATTGATCTGAAAATAATGATTCATTTTCTCAATCATTTTCTTTTGGAGCGCATAGCTTTCGTTTTTGTAATAGAAATATCATTCAGTAACGCGTGATATTCCTTGCTGTCTATAGGAACCAGGGCTACTTTCTCTTCCTTATTATGATGAATTCCGAATCCATATCTTTTGGCTAATGGAGAAGCTCGAAGGCAGGCCTGGCCTTTGGAAAAGAATTTTTCTCTTTCTTCCTGTTTTTCATTTTCTGAAATATCATTTTTAATGGCATAGCATTCAAAAATAATGTCATCTGATGAATATTGATAAGGGTTGTTTATAAGTTTATCATATTGAAGATTGGCGACTGTTTTTTCTTTTTTCTCAGGAGGGATCTGAGCCTGGGAAACGGGACAATCTTCGGCTATTTCTATAAAGGTATTGGTGTAATTGGTGGTGTATTGTTTCATTTTCTGGATTTTAATTGATATTTTTATTGAATTCAAATAGTAAAGAGACCTATAAATAGGATACTATCGTATGTATTTCAAGCGTATAGATGCTTTAGTTAATTTTTATTTTGAAAATTTAACTAATTTTATAATAGTTGATTTTTGTATTTAATACATTGATAATCAGTTTGTTTATGTTGTTTTTGGTGGTTTTTATTTTATTAGACTCAACATAATGTGAGAAATATTAAAAAAAAGCTTTGATTTGAAGTTTTTAATTGTATCTTGCATACGTTTATATTTGGAATCAATATTTGTTCATTAATTTATGTTGTTTTTCTTTTATATACCAAATTTTTATTAATTTTTATAATTTATTCAAAATGAACATTTTTGTTTCAAACATCAATTACGCAACTAAAGAGTATGAGTTGCACGATCTATTCGCAGAATTTGGTGATGTATCATCAGCTAAAATCGTTACAGACAGAGAAACTGGTCGTTCTAGAGGTTTCGGTTTCGTAGAGATGGGTGATGAAGAAGGACAGCAGGCTATTGAAGCTCTTAATCAAAAAGAATTCAACGGAAAAGCTCTAAACGTATCTGAGGCTAAGCCTAGAGAAGAAAAACCAAGAAGAAGCTTCGACAACAACCGTGGCGGAGGTTATGGTGGTGGTAACAACAACCGTGGCGGTGGCTATGGTGGTGGTAACAACAACCGTGGCGGAGGCGGCGGAAATCGTTGGTAAAAAATATGAAGCGGCTTTTAGCCGCTTTTTTTATGCAATTTAATTTCCAGTAAATCATTTGATTAGAGTTTGTATTGAAATATTATGATGTTTTGGCATAATTTTAGAAAATTATCAATCAATCAAAAAGTAATTATAATGAAAAAACATTTATTAGCATTAATGGTGGTGTTTGGCGGATTATTAATCAATGCACAAAGCATCTATGCGGGCCAGGCGATAAAGCAGGACAGAAAGTACTGGGCAGATAACGGAAGATATTATCTGATCTTTCAGAATGATGGAAACCTTGTTTATTATAGCAAATCTGGCGCTCCTGCATGGGAATCAAAAACGACAAACAGAGGGGTAAGAGCTATTTTTCAGGAAGATGGTAATCTTGTAGTATACACAAGAGGGAATGGTGTTGCTTTTAGTTCAAATACTTATGGTAAAGGAGCAGATAAGTTATCCGTTCAGGATGATGGTAATCTTGTTATTTACAATGGGTCTAACCCTTTATGGGCTTCTCAGGGAGGTTCAAAGGATAATAACAATAATGGGCGTGGCAATGATTATGTAAGAACCGGCCATAAATTCCGTAAAGATGTGAAGCTTTATTCTTCTGACCGTAATTATTATTTAGTTTTCCAGGATGATGGTAACCTGGTTTTGGCTAACAGAAACGGTAATCCGATCTGGGCTACTGCAACAGATAACAAAGGTGGCAGAGCAGAATTTCAAGGGGATGGAAACCTGGTTGTATATGATTCTTATAATAGAGCGGTATGGAGTTCAAATACTGACAGAAAAGGAGCTGTAAAACTTACGGTACAAAATGATGGGAATCTTGTAATCTATGGAGATTATTCTCCAATTTGGAGCTCAGGAACTCAGAGATAAAAACGCATATATACAATAAAAAAGACTGTCCTTTGGGCAGTCTTTTTTTGTAATTTATTGTTTTAATCTTATCAGAATATAAACATTCTCATAATAGATGCTGGCTACTGCATTGTCGGAATATTTTTCTTTTGTAATCTCACTGAAAATAAGTTTAACATGGTATTTGCCCAAATCGGATTCCATTGTTATTTCAGGAACCTTTACAGTTCCTTTTTTGTTTTTATTTTCTTCAAATAATTGAATGATTTGCGGTCCGAAATCTACTTCTTCCTTAGAATTTAATCTTAATATCAATGAGGATCTGTCAGTCAGCTGATCTGTAAGTTGAAACTGGTCTTCATTCAGTTTCTGTGGCTCATTGCTGTAACGATGGAATGAAAGTAAATATTGATAATTTTGGATTCCTATGCTTTGTTTTTCAGGTACAAGAACTATTCTATTGAGGTCGTAAGGTCTGTTCTTTACAGTGATATTTACATTTGAAAATTTATCTTGAATCGTATAATTGACGCTGTAAAATGAACCTTTTTCAATATTGTCTGATAATTCAGCTTGGTCTTTTGGGTTCAGGAAATTTGATAAAAAATCACCTTGTTTTCTTTCTGCAAGAAATTCAAATTTATCAGCAATTTCATTACGGACTGTATCGGTAACTTTTTTATTGAAATTAATTTTACCAGCACTGATTAACTGATTTTGATTTAAAATATTCATCAGCTCGGCCTTCTGACTTCTCTTGGCGACACTGAAAGCATTGAAGTAAGGGAAGATTAAAGCAAAAGCTCCAAACAAAAATAAACTGACCGGAATAAACTTTATCGTAGCCTTTCGGCTGAAAATAAAATAGATAACAATGCTTAACAGCCAAAGCGCGAGTAGAAAAACAAAGTATCTTGGTTCTGTGTAACCATACTCCAGAATTCTTGTAAAAATAGCTGTGAAAAGAAGGATGATTAAAGGAACAATGGTGTAATAGAATGCCTTTGAAAAAATTTTAACCCATGATTTTGCATTTTCCTCTTTTAATGGATGTACCAGTAATAACGCCAGAATCCCAACAATACTGTAGGCTAAAACAAGGTAGGAAACCCAGCCTCTTGGAAGCTGCCAGTTGATCAGGATTTTAAAAGAGTAAAAATAAAGAATTGCTACATAAATAAGAAGCAGCGGGATTAAGATAAATTGAGTGAAGAACTTTAAAACAACAGGATATGTTCCATCTTTTTCAAGATTATTTAAACCTTTATCACTGAACAAAAGGAAAATAAAACTACTTCCGAAAATAGCCAGAACAAAAAATGTATCGGTATAAATTCTGTGATGAAAATGAAAATCAAAAAGTTTATCGACGGCTAAAATAGCCAATTCAACGCCGCCGGTTAAGACCCCGGTAAATACAACAGTCAGGAAAAAATTGACAAAAAGATTTTTGTTGTACTGCCAGAACCTGAGTTCCTTGTCTTTCTCAAGAAACGGAATGAAAGAAACCAGTAAGTGGGAGAGAAGTGCTGTAACTGCAATGATATAAATATAGATCTCTGTGAAATTATTCTTTTTATCGGGCAGAATACAATAGAATCCAATAAGGAAAGCAACTCCACAGAGGTGTAAGAGTAATTCTTTCCCGATTCTCTGTGATACCATTTTCAGGGCAAACATCAGTGAAATCCCGAGACAGGCACAAATGGTAAACTTAATATATGCTGTAACTTCATTAAGCTCTGTTTCAGCAATGCAGATGGCACCAATTGCAGCTAATAAAGCTACTGCTAAAACCATCGGATAACGGAAGATGACTTCGCCGGCCCGGCTTAAAGTTTCCTGGAATTTTGTTTTCATGATTTGGTGTTTTTGAGGGTAAGATTAATCTTTTTTCTTCTTTTTCTTTTTGTCCTTGTCTTTCTCCTTCTCCTTCTCCTTCTCTTTTCCTTTGGTTTTCTTTTCTTTTTTAGGACTCAAGATTTCTTCAGCAAATTCAAACTTAGGTTCTTCAATTTTTGCTGGTTTTATTTCGATTTTAAGATCAAAATGGCCTTTCATATCTTCCTGTGAAATTAGTTTTTCACTTAATAGAAGTTCCAGAATTTCCTTCCCAGAATTATTAAAAAAGTTATGTGAAAGTTCTTTCAAAAGGAATTTTTTATATCCATCCAAAGGAACAAGTACAGTATATTTGAAGATTCTTCCTTCTTTTACAGTGGATAGATAACCTTTCTCAACCAATATTTTCAAATAAGTGGAAACCGTATTCTGGTGTGGTTTCGGCTCCGGATGCTGCTCCATAACGTCCTTCAGATAGAAAGATTCCATTTTCCAAAACAGCTTCATGAAGTTTTCTTCTGCGGCAGTAAGATGATTTATTTTCATAGAGTATTCTAATGTTGAAATTGAATATTGCAATAAAGATAGATAAAAGATACCATAAAAGCTATTCCAGCCCCCATAAATACTTCTTTTACTGTATGTCTTTTTAAAATAACACGGGTAATTCCTACTAAAGCGGCAATTCCCAGCCATAGCAGACCCATTTTCCAGTCAAGGTTAAAGAATAAAGCGGCTACAAATATATTGAATGCAGTATGCATTGAACTTTTGATGAAAAGATTGCTGATCTGTAAAGCAAAAAGAAGAATTAAAATAAACAGCATGACAAGATCAACAGATCCGTTTCTGATGTAATTGAAAAGAAGATAGGCAATCACACAGGCTGCAATAAATATATACAGCGTTTTTCTTTGAACCCGGTTGGATACGTCCATATTGGTATATCTTCCTGTTTTCACATTCCATACCAGCCAAATGACAACCGGAATAATAATCATTGCTAATATAGGAATGAAGTACAGCATAGAATCTTTAAGGGTATATTCCCGGATGCTCATATAGATAAAAAATAAGATCAGAGAGACCAGAGGATTGAAAAAATCAGAGATGACTTTTGAAATTTTGTGTAATAATGAAGACTGCTTTTCTTCCATAATCAAGTTTAAAAACCAAATATACCATTATAACCTCAAAAACCAAACGGAAAACAGAGGTATGAAAGAGAGCGTTTCATATAAAAACAATTCAGTATCAGTTGCTTTTGGTGAAATGAGATCTTTCTCAGTCATTTTAAATTAATATTAAATTTTGCCGAAAATGTATACCTTTAATTCATCAGTTTTAATCTTATTTTATAATGAAACATCTATTCACATTCTTATTGATAATCACAAGTTATTTTACTTTCGGGCAAAAGCTTTCTCAGGGGAATACTTCTGCGCTGCCAGTTCCTGTACATCAGTTAAGGATTTATGAAGTTCCCAAAGAGAATAGACAGGTTTTTCTGGATCGTTTTCGTGACCATGCACTCAGAATAATGAAGAAATATGGTTTTACTATTGTATCGATATGGGAATCAGAGTTCAGGGAAAAATCAGAATTTGTTTACCTGATTGAGTGGAAGGATGAAGCTGCTATGAAAACTGCATGGGAAGGATTTATGGCAGATAACGAATGGAAGGAAATTAAAGCCAGAACAGCAAAGCAATATGGTAATTTCGTTAATGAAATTGAAGACAGAACCTTGAAGCTTACAGATTTTTCCCCGGAAAAAAAGCTGTTGAAATAACCAAAAGATATATTAACAATAATTAAAGAGGAAAGAAATAAGAGAACAAAAAGTAATGAATTCTGATATCCTCAACTAATGGATTGTTTCAGAAAAACCTTATGAATAGGACGATTTTTTATATATCACGGTAAGAAAGGAAGGGATAAAACGTGGCTTTATCAGTCTTTCCCCGGGTCGAAAATTAAGAATAATCCATTCGGCCTGCAAATAGATTTTACAGAAAAAGCGAAAAGTTATCTATGTATAGAATAAAAACAAAGTTTTTTTCATAATTTTGCTCAACTATTTCATCATAAAAAAGCAAGAGCTAACACATGAAAGAATTTTCTAAAGAGGTATACCTGAAGTGGTATGAAGATATGACAATGTGGAGAAGGTTTGAAGACAAATGCCGTTCTCTTTACCTAAAACAAAAGATCAGAGGATTTTTACATTTGTATAACGGTCAGGAAGCTATCCCTGCAGGATTCACGCACGCAATGGATTTGACAAAGGATAGTATGATTACTGCTTACAGATGCCACATCCATCCAATGGCGATGGGAGTAGATCCTAAAAGAATCATGGCTGAACTTTGCGGTAAAGCTACAGGAACATCCGGAGGTATGGGTGGATCTATGCACATTTTCAGCAAAGAACACCGTTTTTATGGAGGACACGGTATCGTTGGAGGACAAATTCCTTTGGGAGCAGGTATTGCTTTTGCAGATAAATATTTTGACAGAAAAGCAGTGAACATCTGTTTCTTCGGAGACGGAGCTGCAAGACAAGGTTCTTTACATGAGACATTCAACATGGCAATGAACTGGAAACTTCCTGTAGTATTTGTGGTAGAAAACAACCAATATGCAATGGGAACTTCTGTAAAAAGAACTGCCAACCACGAAGATATCTATAAATTAGGATTAGGATACGAAATGCCTTGTCTTGCTGTAGATGCAATGGATCCTGAAAAAGTAGCTGAAGCTGCTTATGAGGCTATTGAAAGAGCAAGAAGAGGAGACGGACCTACATTCATTGAAGCAAGAACATACCGTTACAGAGGACACTCTATGTCTGATGCTGAGCCATACAGATCTAAAGAAGAAGTGGCTATTCATAAAAACGATGACCCAATCGAGCTTGTAAAACACAGAATTTTAGAAAACGGATGGGCTACGGAAGCAGAATTGGAAGTTACAGACAATAAGTCAAGAGACTTTGTTGACGAGTGTATCGAATTTATGGAAAATTCTCCATATCCAGAAGTAGAAAAGATCTATGAGTATGTATATGCTCAGGAAAACTATCCATTCCTAGACAAATTAGAAAATTAATAATTAGATAATTTGAGAATTTGAAAATGAATTAGATTTTTTAATTCTCTCATCATCACATTAACAAATTATCATATTAGAAAATTATGGCAGAAGTAATTACGATGCCCCGCCTATCCGACACTATGACGGAAGGTAAAGTGGCAAAATGGCATAAAAAAGTAGGAGATAAAGTAAAAGAAGGAGATATTTTAGCCGAAATTGAAACTGACAAAGCGGTACAGGATTTCGAATCTGAAATAGAAGGGACCCTTTTATACGTTGGCGTAGAAGAAGGAGGTGCTGCTGCTGTAGACTCTGTTTTGGCTATTATCGGGAATGAAGGAGAAGATATTTCAGGATTGACAGGTGGAGCTGCTGCTCCCGCTGCAGGAACTGAAGAAAAAAAATCAGAAGAACAGCCTAAAGCAGAAACTGCTGTACCTGCTGCAACAGAAGTTCCGGCTGGAGTAGAAGTTATTACAATGCCAAGACTTTCTGATACAATGACAGAAGGTAAAGTAGCTAAATGGCACAAAAATGTAGGTGATACAGTAAAAGAAGGAGATCTTCTTGCTGAGATCGAAACAGATAAAGCGGTACAGGATTTCGAATCTGAATTCAATGGAGTATTATTGAAGCAAGGTGTAGAAGAAGGTGGTGCTGCTCCGGTAGATTCAGTATTAGCAATCATTGGCCCTGCAGGAACGGATATTTCCGCTGTAGGAGCTCCGAAAGCTGCAGCTGCATCAACAGAAAAACCAGCTGAACAAAAAGCAGAAGTTAGAACAGAAGAAAAAACGGCTCCTGCTGTAGACTCTTCATCTTCTGACAGAGTAGCAATCTCTCCACTGGCTAAGAAAATGGCTCAGGATAAAGGAGTTGATATCCACAGTGTTCAGGGATCTGGTGAAAACGGAAGAATCGTTAAAAAAGATATTGAAAACTATCAGCCAGCTGCGAAACCAGCTGCTTCGGCTCCAACAGTAAGTGTTGCTGCTCCGGTTGCAGTAAATTTCGTTCAGGGCGAAGATACAGAGACTCCAAACTCACAGGTAAGAAATATTATTGCAAAACGTCTTGCTGAAAGTAAATTCTCTGCACCTCACTACTATCTGATGGTTGAGATCAACATGGATAAAGCAATTGAAGCAAGAAAAGAAATCAATTCTTTACCTGATACTAAGATCTCTTTCAATGATATGATCATTAAAGCTACTGCAATTGCTTTAAGAAAACACCCTCAGGTGAATTCAAGCTGGGCAGGAGATAAGATCATCCACAGAGGAAATATCAATATTGGTGTAGCTGTAGCTATTCCTGACGGATTGGTAGTTCCTGTATTGAAAAATACAGATCAGATGACGTATACTCAGATTTCTGCATCCGTAAAAGATATGGCATCAAGAGCTAAGAGCAAAGGTCTTAAAGCTAACGAAATGGAAGGATCTACATTCTCTATTTCCAACTTAGGAATGTTCGGAATCGAAACATTTACAAGTATCATTAACCAGCCAAACTCTGCTATCCTTTCAGTAGGAGCAATTATCGAGAAGCCAATCGTTAAAGATGGTCAGATCGTAGTTGGAAATACAATGAAACTTTCATTGGCATGTGACCATAGAGTGGTAGACGGTGCTACAGGTGCTCAATTCCTACAAACATTAAGAACATATTTAGAAAGTCCATTAACATTGTTACTGTAATTTTCTGAATTAAGAATATTGAAACCTCCCAAATCGGGAGGTTTTTTTGTTTTTGTTAATGGCTGAATAACGCCATAATATTTCATAAACTTTATAGGTGTAAAATAAATGCAAAAACTAGGAGATTGAATTTTATACTACCAATGTCTGATTCTCATAATCAACAAGAACAAATTTTAGAAAATCAATTAAAATATAATATGCCTTCGGAATTATTCGAAGATTTTTATGATGATATCAATTTGAGAATTAAAAATTATCACTGTATTTTTTGATGGAATTTCAAAATCAAATTACTATTTTTGAATCATGATTAAAGCAAGAAATATCCATAAATCTTATGGGAATTTAGAAGTACTGAAAGGAGTTGATATTCACATCAAAATGGGCGAGGTGGTTTCTATTGTAGGAGAATCAGGAGCAGGTAAATCTACGTTGCTGCAGATTTTAGGAACGCTGGATCATCCGAGCCAATCAAACAAATATGATACTGAAATTGAAATAGCAGGAGAGTCATTTATTAATATGAATGATAAGCAGCTGTCAAAATTCAGAAATCAGAATATCGGTTTTGTATTTCAGTTTCATCAGCTTCTTCCGGAGTTTACAGCACTGGAAAATGTATTACTTCCGACAAAGATTGCCGGAGCTAATGAAAAAGAGGCGCTTGAAAAAGCTTATGCTTTATTTGAAGATTTAAAAATAGAACAAAGACTGCAGCATAAACCCAATCAGCTTTCAGGTGGAGAAGCGCAAAGGGTAGCAGTAGCGAGAGCTTTAATCAATTCACCTAAAATCATTTTTGCGGATGAGCCTACAGGAAACCTTGATTCCAAGAACGCGGATGATCTTCACAGATTATTTTTCGATCTGAGAGACAAATACAACCAGACCTTTGTCATTGTAACCCATAACCCGAATCTAGCAGAAATTACAGACCGTAAATTGGTCATGAAAGACGGAATGATCATAGAATAAAAGTATACAGCACCGGATGATGAAACACTTTATTTTTCTTTTTATAATTTTAATTTCCTGTTCAAAAGCTGAATCCCAGCAGTTGAATTCACTGATTGTGCCCCAGGCAAAGATTTCAGAGATTAAAAATTATATCAAAGGAAAAGAATATAACCAGGAACTGGCTGTTTTTATCAACTTTAAACTTCCTTCTGGGAAATACCGTTATTTCATTTATAATCTGAAAAATAATACAATTATACAGCAGGCTGTTGTATCTCATGGTTCAGGTTCTGTCATTCCAAAATCAGATGCTTTACAATTCAGTAATGTTGAAGGCTCCTATCAGTCATCTCTGGGGAAATATGCCATTGGAGAAAGCTATGTAGGAAAATTTGGAAAAGCTTACCGCTTAAAAGGCCTTGATTCTACTAACAGCAATGCAATGCAGAGGGCAATTGTTCTTCATTCCTATGGCTGTATTCCGGATTTGGAATCCCAGACTCCGGCATGTTTAAGCTTAGGGTGCCCGATGCTTTCAGCAAATGCTTTTAAAGAAACAGCAAAATATATTGATCAGTCGACAAAGCCGGTGATCTTATATGCATTTTATTAATTCATAATCTCTTTTCCATGACTATAAAATTTCTTGCAGAAGATGACAGACCCAGAGAAAAGTTTTTGCAGAAAGGCAAAAGCTCACTTTCTGATTCTGAACTCCTGGCTATTATTATGGGAAGTGGAAATAAAGAGGAGAATGCAGTAGAACTTGCAAGGAAAATATTAATTTCCGTCAATAATAACTGGCATCAGTTAAGTCTGCTTTCCGTTAAAGATCTGATAAAGTTTAAAGGAATTGGAGAGACGAAAGCTATTTCGATCATCTCAGCCTTAGAAATTGGAAGAAGGAGAATAGGGCAGGAAATTCCGGAAAAAGCAATCATTGGGAACAGTAATGATGCTTATGTGGTTCTCAAAAATCAGCTTTCTGATTTAAGAACGGAAGAGTTCTGGGCTATTTTCCTTAACAACAGCAACAAAGTGATTCATGTTTCGCAGCTTACCCAAGGAGGAATCAGCCAGTCTATTGTAGATGTCAGAATTCTCTATAAAACAGCGTTGGAGCATTTTTCAACAGGCATTATCATTGCCCACAATCACCCTTCCGGCAGCTTAAAGCCAAGCAGGGAAGATATCAGCATTACACAAAAAATAAAAGAGGCGGGAAATACATTAAGTATCCAGCTTTTGGACCATATTATTGTCACGCAGGATACCTATTTTAGTTTTTCAGACGCAGGATTACTATGATTAGAAGATTAAAATACCATGAAATTGATTTTGTAAAATATGCTCAATGTTTAGAAAATTCCGAACAAAGAAAATATTCTGCTGCAAAAGATTTTTTAGATACAACTTCTACCATGCCATGGGAAATTCTGGTTTATAAAGATTATGAAGCCGTAATGCCCGTACCTTTTGTAAGAAAATATGGGATGAAAATTGTTCACAATCCGAAACTTTGCCAGCAGCTCGGTGTTTTTTCCACTAAAGATGATGTCGACCTTAATGAAGCTTTTTTAGAATATCTGGAAAAAAATTACATGATCAGGGCATATCCGTTTAATGATGTAAATCAGCTTCGTACCAAGATCAGAATCAAGAAGAACTTTTTACTGTACCCTGATACTTATGAGAAAGTATCTGCCAATTATTCTCCCAAAAGAAAAAGAAAACTTCGGTTAGATGAAAAAGTTTTAAAAGAAACAGAAATCCAAGCCATTTCCTACGACCAAGCAAAGACTTTTATTGAAGCTAATACAATTGGACTGAGCAAAGACAATGATCTGTATGAATTCATGAGGATTTTCAAAAGTTTCCACAAGCTAGGTTACCTGAAATTTACGGCTTTTTATTATCAGCATAAAATTGTCAATGTGATAGCGACGTATTCAGACTGCAATATGGTGGCGCTTTTAGGTAATTTTAATGATAAAGACTATGTCAAATTATCGGGAGCATCCGTATTGATTGATCATACCATTAAAGAAAATATTGAAACTCATATTTTTGATTTTGAAGGGGGAGAATTACCCAATATTGAAGAGTTTTTCAGAGGTTTTCGTCCAGAATTAAGACCTTACGGAATTATTGAAAATTCAAAAAAGAACCTTTTTAAAAAATTAGGATATCTTATCATGAGAGGGAAGCCCTTTTTATGATGAAAAGCATTGTTTAGATTGGTTCTAATTAAGTAATATTCCGTAACTTTATAAAATCCTTAGTAAAACAGTTATGTTACAACAGATTCGTCAGTACAAACTATCATATATGCTTTATAACTTATTTAAAAAGAATAAGTTAAAACATAACATTCCGCTATATAAAAAATACGGTATCAACAAGAACTATTTTTCAAGTATTTCAAGTAAAGATTTTGCTCATCTTCCCGCCAGCAACAGAGGAGTAGATTATGCAAAACTAACAGAAACTCCTTTTTTTAAGAAGCTGTCGGAAGAAAATAAAGAAAGTACTCTTCGGTATGATGATAATGGTTACCTGATTCTAAAGAATTTCCTGACTCCGGAAACGGCTGATCAAATCAATACAGAAATTGATAAGCTAATGGAAGACGGAACACTGAAGTTTATTTATGGAGGAAAACTGATGTTTGCCATTCATCATTCGGAAATCATTAAAAATATCGGAAGTGACAAAGAACTGTTAGACTTTTTATCCATTTTAATGGATGGGAAATCTAAACTTTTCCAAAGTATCAACTTCATCAACGGAAGCCAGCAAAAAACACATTCAGACAGTATTCATATGACCACCTATCCTTTGGGAGGATTGCTGGGAGTCTGGATTGCATTGGAAGATGTGGATGAAAGTAATGGAGCTTTGCATTATATTCCTAAAAGCCATAAACTTCCATATTTCCTGAATTCTGATTATGATAATGAAGGTACAGCGCTGAAAATCGGTAAGAAAAGTTACAGAGCTTATGAAACTTTCCTTGAAGATAAAGTAAAAGAGTTGGGATTGAAAAAAGAAGTTTTTAAAGCTAAAAAAGGAGATTTATTGATCTGGCATGCCAATATTCTTCACGGCGGCGAACCTCATACAGATAAAAAGAGAACAAGAAAAAGCCTTGTATATCATTTCTTTGACGAAAATAGTGTTTGCTATCACGAAGTGACCCAAAGGCCGGCATTGTTTGAATTGTAATCCTTTATCATAAAAGCTTTTTATAAGAATATAAGTTTAAATGATAGTTTTTTTACATTTGTGTACTTATAATATCAACGTATGAAAAAAAGGGAAAATATTTTTGTTTTTATATTTTCAATTTATGTATGCCTCATGTCATACTACCTATATACCAACCATTATTACAATACTGATATGGAAGCTTATATGGGATTGATGTATAAAACAGAATATCCCGATATGAAAATTGAAGAAATTCATCAGAAAGTATATGATGAATTGCGGGAAAAGAATCCTGATTTTGCAGGATTAGGGCCTGTAGATCCGATGGTGAAAGAAGTAGCGAAGGGTGAAAGTACTTATTACAAAGTATTATCACAAAATCCTAAAGCTTATGAAGAAGAATTGCAGCTTTTTGTGGTGAAACCTTTTTATAATTTCATCAATTGGTCATTCTTTAAATTAGGTTTTAGTGCGTCTGCTTCTAACTCTTTAATTTCAGTTATTTCTTATGCCCTGATTCTTATTCTGATTTTCAGTTTTCTGATAAAAATTCTGAAAAATTATCCTCTTGCTTTTATCATCACGATTTTAATTTCTCTGTTTAAACCTCTTCCAGAATCAGCCAGACACGTCTCAGCAGATTCATTATCATGTCTGTTGCTTCTTTTGAGCTTCTATGTATTTTTAGTAAGAAGAAATTTATTTCTTGCGGGAATTTTTGCTATGCTGTGTATTCTTACCAGACCGGAGTATTTTATTTTTTATTCTTTCCTGTATACTCTTATTTACCTTTATAGGAATAAACTTCAGGTGAAAACTGGTCCATTATTCATATCATACGGATATCTGTTGCTTTCTTTCTTTTTGATACAGACTTTTAATCAGGTTTCGTGGTCTGCACTCTTTATGAATCAGTTTACTAAAGTTCAGATCTATCCTGTGTCACAGCCTGATGCGTTTATCTTTTCTGATTATATTCACTTTATTAAAAGCAAAATGATGCTGGAGTTTAACTCCTCCTATTTTCCGGTTCTGTTGATTTTTATAATCATTATTCTGGCTAATCATTTTTCATTCCGTAATAAAAATAATCAGGCTCAAGCCTTGTTTTTTGCTATTATTTATGGAACGGTCATGCTGAGATTTTTGGTTTTTCCGTCTCTGGCAAACAGGATGATGGTGGGCTTTTATCTTATAATTATACTCGCGTTGATCTATATACAGATTTCTAAAGTGGATATCTTTAAAAACTCTTTAGAAGACGGAAAATAATTAGTAATTTTGCAGTCTAAAATTATGACGAGTCTTTCAGGATATCTACCGTATGCATTTGCATTGATTATTGCAATTCCTTTTCTGGTTTTGCTGAGACAATTTGTACACTCGTACATTACCCTTAAAAACCAGGAAATCAAACTACTCACCGTGAAGTCGAATTCAGAGAATAAGGCGCATTCTTACGAAAGGATGACCCTGTTTCTTGATAGAATGAAGCCGTCAAACCTTATCCAGAGGTTTGATAGAGAACTAGCCGTTCATGAGTTTATTTTCCTTACTGAAAAAACAATCAATGAAGAATTTGAATATAACTCTTCACAGCAGTTATACATTACAAAAAATTCATGGAAGAATATTGTAGATTCTAAAAATGCGATCATAGAACTGCTTCACAAAACCTATGACGGATTGAAAGGAGAGGTTCAGCTGGATGAATTCAAAACGATTTTCATCATGAACTACATGGAAAGCAATGATTATATTGTTGAAACAATCGAAGACTTAAGAAAAGAAATTTTAATAATAACTTAAAAAATAACAGATAAATAATGATTCCAAATTTTAAAGCACATCCATGGCACGGAATTTCTGCAGGAGAAGATGCGCCAAATGTTGTAAACGTATTTGTGGAAATTGTTCCTTCAGATACTATTAAATATGAAGTAGATAAAGAAACTGGATACTTAAAGGTAGACAGACCACAGAAATTCTCTAACATTATTCCTGCTTTATATGGTTTTGTTCCAAGAACATACTGTGATAAAGAAGTGATGAGACTTGCTATAGAAGCAGGAGCTACTGATGTTACAATGGGAGATCATGATCCTCTTGATATTTGTGTTTTAAGTTCTCACAATATCCATGCTGGAGGTTTATTGATGGAAGCTATTCCAATCGGAGGTTTCAAAATGATCGACGGAGGTGAAGCTGATGATAAAATTGTTGCAGTAATGATCAATGACCACGCTTTCGGACACTTCAGAGATATTGCTGAATTACCAGAAGCAGAGGTAAAGAGATTAATGCACTACTTCCTTACGTATAAAAACCTACCGGATGAGCCTGCAAAATGCAGAATCCAGGAAGTTTATGGTGCTGAGCATGCAAGAAAAGTGATTAAAGCTTCTCAAACAGATTACGCAGATAAATTCGGAGGATAAGATTCTCTTTATTCATAAAACAAAAAAGGATAGGCAGTTTTCTGCTTATCCTTTTTTGTTGGTTAAGAGTTATTGCGAACAGAATGTGAAGCAATTTCAACTCTGAAAAACATCTTAATAATCCAAATTATTCAAAGATTCTTCACTCAGATAATCTTTCTGAAAGCCTTGTTCAGTACTATTATTTCATAAATTTTAATCATCGGTATTCCATCGTTATATTTTTATTTTTTTTGATGATAAGCATCATACTGTTAAAGTTTTTAATGCTTTGATGGTAATTATTTATTATATTTAATTTTCTATTACCAAAAAAATATTAAACTATGGATCTATTTATGTTAGTGCCAATTTTTGGTGTCGTCGCTTTGCTTTATACATTTCTTCAGAGCAACTGGGTAAATAAACAGAATGCCGGAAATGAAAAAATGAAAATAATCAGCGGTCATATTGCAGATGGTGCAATGGCTTTTCTAAAGGCTGAATACAAAATCTTAATGTACTTTGTGGTGGTAGTCGCCATTTTACTTGCCGTAATGGGATCAAGCAACGCCAACTCACATTGGAGTATCGGTATTGCCTTTGCGGTAGGAGCTGTATTCTCAGCATTAGCAGGGTTTATTGGGATGAAAATCGCTACCAAAGCCAATGTCAGGACGGCAGAAGCTGCAAAAACTTCATTGGCAAAAGCCCTTAAAGTATCTTTTACAGGAGGTACTGTGATGGGAATGGGCGTTGCCGGACTTGCTGTTTTAGGATTAGGAGCTTTATTTCTTATCGTTAAACAGATTTTTGCCCCTGATGCTACAGTAGATTCTCATGAAATGGAAAAAACCATTGAAATTCTTACCGGATTTTCTCTAGGGGCAGAATCCATAGCACTTTTTGCAAGAGTAGGAGGCGGTATTTATACAAAAGCGGCAGACGTAGGCGCTGACCTGGTAGGAAAAGTAGAAGCCGGTATTCCGGAAGACGATCCCCGAAATCCTGCAACAATTGCAGATAATGTAGGAGATAATGTAGGAGATGTAGCAGGAATGGGAGCGGATCTTTTCGGGTCTTATGTTGCAACAGTTTTGGCAACTATGGTATTAGGCAGAGAAACTATTTCCGATGATGCTTTCGGAGGTTTTGCGCCAATCCTTTTACCGATGTTGATCGCAGGAACAGGAATTATATTTTCAATGATCGGAACTTTATTTGTGAAAATTAACGATAACGAAGGCTCATCCACTTCCAGTGTTCAGAATGCTTTAAACCTTGGAAACTGGGGAAGTATTGTTATTACAGCCATTTCATCTTACTTCCTAGTAACATATATCCTTCCCGAAAAAATGGTTCTGAGAGGTCATGAGTTTACTAAAATGGGGGTGTTTGGAGCTATAATGGTAGGATTGGTTGTAGGTACTTTAATGAGTATCATAACAGAATATTATACTGCAATGGGCAAAAGACCGGTTTCCAGTATTGTAAGACAGTCTTCTACCGGGCATGCAACTAATATTATCGGAGGACTTTCCGTTGGTATGGAATCTACTTTACTCCCGATTATTGTGCTGGCAGGTGGAATCTATGGTTCTTATCTGTGCGCCGGACTTTACGGAGTGGCTATTGCAGCGGCAGGAATGATGGCTACTACAGCTATGCAGCTGGCTATTGATGCCTTTGGACCTATTGCTGATAATGCCGGTGGTATTGCCGAAATGAGTGAACTTCCCAAAGAAGTACGCGAAAGAACAGATATCCTGGATGCTGTAGGAAATACAACTGCAGCTACCGGAAAAGGATTCGCAATTGCTTCAGCCGCTTTAACAGCACTGGCATTATTTGCCGCTTTTGTAGGAATTGCAGGAATTGACGGAATCGATATTTACAGAGCAGATGTGCTGGCCGGATTATTTATTGGAGGAATGATTCCGTTTATCTTTTCATCATTGGCAATCACTGCGGTTGGACAGGCTGCTATGGCCATGGTGGAAGAAGTAAGAAGACAGTTCCGCGAAATTCCGGGAATTTTAGAAGGAAAAGCACAACCTGAATATGAAAAATGTGTTGCCATTTCCACCGATGCATCCATCAGAAAAATGATGCTGCCCGGTGCTATAGCAATCATCTCACCTTTATTAATCGGATTTATTTTCGGCCCTGAAGTATTGGGAGGATTTTTGGCTGGTGCTACAGTATGTGGTGTTTTGATGGGAATGTTCCAGAATAATGCAGGAGGAGCCTGGGATAATGCTAAAAAATCATTTGAAAAAGGAGTGGATATCAATGGACAGACCTATTATAAAGGTTCAGAGCCACATAAAGCATCTGTAACAGGAGATACAGTAGGAGATCCGTTTAAAGATACTTCCGGACCATCCATGAATATCCTGATCAAATTAATGTCCATCGTTTCTTTAGTTATTGCGCCTACTTTAGCAGTATTGCATAAAGATAAAATCGAAGCCAACAGAAAAGCAAAAATTGAAAGCCTTACAGGAATATCTGCTACAGCAGCTGGTCATACAGATCTTACAGCAGTTCCGGTTTCTCCTGGTGAAGTTCGGGGGCACCTTAATGAAAGCGGTGACTTTGTATACGAAACAGGAAATGTTCAGAAAATAAAGCTGGATGGAGGAAAAACGATTGCCATTGGAGATGGAAGCCAGCTTTATCAGCTTTATAATGTGGTGAAACAAAAAGACAAATCAGCTTTAGATCCTAATAAATGGTACACGATTGAAAACCTTTATTTTGAAACAGGTTCAAGCGATTTGAAAGAAGGATATGAACTCCAGTTGAGTACTTTAGCTGAAATTTTAAATGCATATCCCGACCTGAAAATAAAATTAGGCGGATATACAGATAACAGCGGTAATGAGGATAGTAATCTTAAATTATCTAATCTAAGAGCGCAGACTGCAAAACTTAAGTTACTGGAACTGGGTATTTCTGCAGACAGAGTAGAAGCTGAAGGCTACGGATCACAGCATCCTGTATGTGAAGCCAATGACACTGATGAGTGTAAAGCAAAAAACAGAAGAATTGATGTAAGAGTTCTGGCTCTTTAAAATCATTACAATACAACAAAAGCACTGCCTAGGCGGTGCTTTTGTTATTATGTTTTTGGATAGCATGATAAATAATTAGATATCCATAGTCATCTGTGAAAATCGGTGTAATCTGCGGAAAAAAACAAATACATGAAAAATTAAAGATTCCTTTTCAAATGCTCCAAAGCCTGAATAATCAGTTCATCTTTTTTAGCAAAACTAAACCTTACATAATCTGAGTTCTGTCTTGAATTATAAAAAGCCGAAAGTGGAAGACAAGACACTTTTTTCTCAATCGTAAGCCATTTTGAAAATTCTACATCCGTCATTGTTGACGAAATATTCCTGAAATTAACAACCTGGAAAACGCTTCCTTCTGCCTGTTGTTCTACTTGCAGGGGAGTTTCCTGAATCAGCTGATTAAAAATATCCCTTTTATTCTGCATTATTTCTTTATTGATGGCTGGGTCAAATACATCCAGATACTTTGCAATCGCATATTGTGCAGGCGCATTGGCACTATAAGAAATATACTGTTGATGACACTGAAATCTTGCCGTTAAAGTTTCAGAAGCAAGCATGTAACTTACTTTCCATCCGGAAGTATGGAACATTTTGCCAAAAGAAAAAATACAGAACGTCTTTTCCCTAAGCCCAGGATGAATAAAAGAACTGTAATGTTCAGCTTCGTCATAGCAATAGGTGTCATATATCTCTTCGGAAATCAAATAAATATCACGATCCTTAATTAGTTCATACAATTGATTCCAGTCTTCCTTTTTCCATACTTTTCCGGTCGGATTCTGAGGAGAGTTTACAATGATGGCTTTGGTCTTTTCAGTAATACAGTTTTTAAACAAATCCCAGTTGATCATAAAATCGCCATCAAGATCATAATAAACAGGGATTCCGCCATTCATGACAACAGCAGGTCCATATGTGTAATAAGATGGTTGAATAATAATCACTTCATCATATTGATTTAAAATTGATTTGAGGGAAGTATATAAAGCAAAGGTTGCACATGGGATAATGGTGATTTCCTTAGCTGTTACAGGAATTCTGTTAGTTCGTTTTGCATTGAAACGGATGATACTTTCAATCAGAAGGGGATTACCGGCAAGAGGCTCATAATGATAAGTCTCTTTTTCAGCAGCCTCTTTTAGAAATATTTTAAGACGTTCATCGATATCAAAATCGGGAATTCCGAGAGAAAGATCAAAACTTCCGTTCCTGATTGCCAGTTCGGACATTTCTGTAAAAAAGGAATAATGAGTAAACCCGTAAATCTTGTCCACTTATTTTGTAATTTAATCAAATATAATAAAAATTCGATATCGTATTGGGTTTTAAATTGACGTATTGTTAATTTTACAATGGATAACATATGATCTGGTGATAATTGATTTCTCATATTGGAATTCAATAAAATTTGTTATTTTTAAGAAATTTATTCTTTATGAAAAAAATACTTATTCCGTTATTTGCTATGGCTGTAGTAACCAGCTGTGGGACAGCAAAAATAGCTGATGGAAATGCTTCACATCCTGTTTCTACAAAACACAACAAGGCATTTAATAATGCATACAAGGAAATTAATGCTGAAGATTTGAAGAAAAACCTCTATGTCATTGCAGCAGATGATATGGAAGGCCGTGATACAGGCAGCAAAGGGCAGAAAAAAGCGGGAGAGTATATGATTAATTACTATAAAAACCTTGGAATTTCAGGACCTAAAGCATTAGGTTCATACTATCAGAAAGTGCCATCTGAGTTTATGAAAAAAAGAGGTGGAGGTAATCTTCCTGATTCTGAAAATATTTTAGCTTTTATAGAAGGAAGTGAAAAACCAGAGGAGATTGTGGTGGTTTCTGCGCACTATGATCACGTAGGAACAAAAAATGGAGTGGTGTACAACGGAGCTGATGATGACGGGAGCGGAACTGTAGCTGTAATGGAAATTGCAAAAGCATTCCAACAGGCAAAAAAAGCAGGTAAAGGACCTAAAAGATCAATCCTGTTTCTGCATGTTACAGGAGAAGAACACGGATTGTTTGGCTCAGAATATTATTCCGAAAATCCTGTTTTTCCATTAGCCAATACCGTTGTTGACCTTAATATTGATATGATAGGGCGTGATGATCCTGCCAACAGAGGAAAACAATATGTTTACGTGATTGGTTCTGAAATGTTAAGTTCTCAGCTTAAAGTAATCAACGAAGCGGCAAACAAGAGAACCAATAATCTGGAGCTTAATTACAAATACGATGATTTGAATGATCCTGAGCAACTGTATTACCGTTCAGATCACTATAATTTTGCCAAGCATAATATTCCTGTAGCATTCTTCTTTGATGGTATTCATGAAGACTATCATAAACCTACGGATGATCCGGAAAAGATTGATTATCAGTTACTAGAAAAAAGAACTCAGCTTGTTTTTACTACAGCTTGGGATATTGCCAACAGAGAAGAAAGAATTGTCGTTGACAAAAAATAATCAGTAATTATAATCCTTGTCAAGGTTTTAAATCTTGACAAGGATTAAGATAAAAATTGCGTTTATCAACAAATTGCCATGAGTATAATCATTAGGGAAGCAAGACCGGAAGACATCCCACAAATTCAGGTCGTAAGAAATTCTGTGAAAGAAAACACGTTATCAGATCCAGGTTTGGTTACAGATAAGGACTGCGAAGAATTCTTGTTTCATAGAGGAAAAGGATGGGTAGGCGAAGCAGAAGGTCAGATTGTAGGCTTTTCTATTGCAGACCTGAAAGAAAATAATATCTGGGCATTGTTTGTACATCCTGGTTTTGAAAATCAGGGAATCGGAAGAAAGCTTCATGACATTATGCTCGACTGGTATTTTGAACAAAAGAAAGACGATGTCTGGCTTGGTACTTCACCCGGAACCAGGGCTGAAAACTTATATAGAAAATCTGGCTGGAAGGAAACAGGAATTCATGGAAAAGGAGAGATCAGGTTTGAAATGACCTATGAAGACTGGAAAAATAAAAAATTATGACACCGAAACTGAAATCTATCAGACCCTTTATCGGAGCACAGAATTTTGAGATCAGCAGAAACTTTTACCGGGATCTGGGATTTGAAGAAGTTGTTATCGAGCCCAAACTATCTTTGTTTATACGGGAGGAAATTGGCTTTTATCTGCAGGATTATTATACAAAAGATTGGGTTGACAATACGATGATCTTTATGGAAGTGGCCAATACAGAAGATTTCTGGGAAGAGCTTCTTTCTTTAAAGCTTACAGACACTTATGAAAATGTAAGACTTACTCCTGTAAGGACTATGGAATGGGGAAAAGAGTGTTTTGTACACGATCCGTCAGGGATTTTGTGGCATTTCGGTGAATTTTTTAAGGGAATAAAGCTATGATTTACGCATTTGATACTTATTATTATGAGGATTATGCCAATACCGTGTGTATTGCATTTAAAGACTGGACATCTGAACAAGAAGTGGAAGTTTTTATAGAACAGACCGCTGTGAGTTCAGAATATGAAAGCGGAGCGTTTTACAAAAGAGAATTACCCTGCATTTTAAGTTTACTGACAAAAATAGCACTGAAACCAGAAGATATTATCATTGTTGACGGATATGTTACCCTTGATAATGATGGAAAAATTGGGTTGGGCGGGCACCTTTATGAAGCATTGGAAAAACAGTTTCCTATTGTTGGGATCGCAAAAAATGGTTTTACAACTCCGGATTCCCAAAGGAGAAGTGTATTTCGGGGAGAAAGTAAAACACCACTTTTTGTAACGGCCAAAGGAATGGATGTAGATGAAGTTCAGCTAAAAGTAGAGCAAATGCATGGTATTTACAGAATGCCTACGCTGCTGAAAAAACTTGATCAGTTGAGTAGAACATAAAAATTAAAATCTTACTATACTAAGTAAGTTTTTTTTAAATATTTAATATACCAATCGGTATATTTTAGTTATCTTTGTATTATTCCTTAAAAAATAAAAGGAAATTTTTTTAATCATACATATACCGATCGGTACTAAAAATAATATCCTATGAAAGAAGTATTTATATTAGCTGCAAAGCGAACTCCTGTGGGTGGTTTTATAGGAAGCTTATCCGGATTTACAGCTCCTCAGTTGGGAGCTGTAGCAATTAAAAACGCTTATGAAAGCATCGGATTGGCTCCGGAACATATAGACAGTGTATATATGGGAAATGTACTCAGTGCCGGACTTGGACAGTCTCCTGCAAGACAGGCCGCTATTTTTGGCGGAATTCCGGTAGATAAAGATGCAACAACGATAAACAAAGTCTGTGCTTCCGGAATGAAGTCGGCAATGATTGGTGCTCAGCAGATCCAGCTTGGTCTGGAACATATTGTGATGACTGGTGGTATGGAAAGTATGAGCAATGTTCCTCATTATGTCAAGCTTCGTCAGGGAACAAAACTAGGAGATACCCATCTTACTGATGGCGTGATCAAAGATGGGTTGTGGGATGTGTATAATGATTTCCATATGGGAAGTGCTGCTGAATTAGGGGTAAAAAAATATGGATTAACACGTCAGCAGCTTGATGAATATGCTTTGTTTTCCTATCATCGGGCTCAGGAAGCGGCAAAAAATGGCAATTTCAGCGATGAGTTGATCCAGATATCGATTGAAGGAAAGAAAGGGGTTGCAATAGTAGATAAGGATGAAGATATTGACAAACTTATTCCGGAGAAGATTTCTCTTTTGAAACCTGCTTTTGAAGCAGATGGTACATTAACAGCCGCCAACTCCAGTAATCTGAATGACGGAGCTGCAGCAATACTGTTAGGATCTTCAGAGGCTGTTCAACGATATAGTTTGAAACCTTTAGCCAGAATCGTAGCATATGCAGATGCGGCTCAGTCCCCGGAATGGTTTACCACTTCTCCGTCTGTTGCCATTCAAAAGTTACTGAAACAAACAGGTCTTACTTTATCCGATATTGATTATTTCGAGATTAATGAAGCGTATTCTTCAGTGATTTTATCCAATCAGCAGATATTGGGTTATGACCTGAATAAAGTAAATGCTTATGGGGGAGCAGTTGCTCTGGGACATCCGATTGGTGCTTCAGGAGCTAGAATTATGACGACTTTAGTCAATGTACTTCGCCAGGAAAAGGGTAGACTTGGGATCGCTGCCATCTGTAATGGAGGAGGTGGAGCATCAGCTGTTCTTATCGAAAATATAAGCTGAAAATAAGGAGAATTCTTTAGATTTCATTCTTTACAACAAAAAGATCTTTCTTAAAATCAAAATTTGAGAAGGGTCTTTTTTATTTATAATAGATTGATTACCCAATAGTAAAATGAATTATTTTACAAATCCGGTTCGGTGTTAAAAGGCTTATTTTTGCTAAACTGATAAATATCATCACGTTCTTATTTTTATTCATTCTAAATAAATATAAATTTGTCCCAAGAAATTAAAACAAGAAATGAAAAAAATAACTACTCTTTCTGGTATTGTACTTTGCTCACTGGTGAATGCCCAATTGCAATATTGCATGCCTGCATTTCAGTATGGAGCTGACAGCAATATGATCAGTAATGTTACTTTCGGAAGCATTAATAATTCATCACCGGTTCAGTCCGGAAATGCGCAAATTTATGAGAATTTTACATCAATGTCTACAGATTTGCAACATGGAAGTAATTATAATATATCTGTAACTGGTCCTTCCAGTACATTTCCGAGTGATGTAGTTGTTTTTATAGATTTTAATCAGAATGGTAATTTTGACGATGCCGGAGAAAGCTTTTATATCGGAAGACTTGAAGCAGCCAATCCAGCCAATGCATTTACGATCAACAATACAATAATGATTCCTGCTACTGCAGCCAATGGAAGTACAAGAATGCGCGTTCTCAAAAATACAAATGTTCAGGCTTATTCTGATTCTTCAGCTCCCAACTCTATCAGTTCAGCCTGTGATTCTGGTTTAAGAGCAGGGCAGACGGAAGATTATACTGTCAATATCATTGGAAATACAGTGAATTTCCCGGCTCCTTACTGTGGTGCTGAAAATGTAACCAGTCTTACAGTAAGCGAAATAAGCAAGGTAGAATTTGCCGGAACCGTAAGAAACAGTGCTATTGATGGGAACTCAGACGTTCTTGAAAATTTTACAGCGACTGTCTTTACGGTTAACCGTGGAAATACCTATCCTATAACAGTAACAGGAGGTACACACGGACAGAATACCGTATCAGCCTATGCTTATATTGATTTTAACCATAATAATCAGTTTGATGCGGATGAAAAGTTTAATCTGGGGTATCTGGACAATTCCAATCCGGTGACTACTACAGAATCAGGAATTACATCTGGCAGTATTGCAATTCCGGCAGGAGCACAGCTTGGAGCAACCCGTTTCAGATTGGTAAAAGCCTATGAATCCAATTCATGGATGGGAACTCTGGAAAACCTTCCTTGCCCTTCAGGATGGTTTATCGGACAGGCAGAAGATTATACGATTGATATTCAGCCGGAAAGCCTTTCCACTGTAGAAGTTTCTAGAGATGCTTCAACCAATGTTAAAATATATCCAAACCCGACAACAGATTCGGTAACAATCAGGATGAAAGAAGGGCTGGAGAAATATGAAATTTATAATATGTCAGGGCAGAAGATGCTGGAAGGCAGTTCGATGACAGTTTCTATGAACAATTTTGTTCCGGGAACGTATCTTATTAAAATCCTGACAAAAAATCACAAAATAGTCACAGAAAAGATTATCAAAAAATAGACACATCATATCTAAATCATATCCATATCAATTTTTGTTTTTAATCGACAGGTCCTTTACCTGTCGGTTTTTTTTATGCAGATCATTGATCACTAAAAAGCAAGACTTACTGAAATGATTCCTCTTTATACTTGAAGGCTGGGTATTTTTTACCATAAAAGACACAAAAGTTTTTAGAACCAAAATTTGTGACTTTTATGGTTGAAAAGCTTATGCGATTTTGCTATATCTGATAACTACTTATTTGAAGCATAATTCCAAAAAGCATCTTCATCTTCAATATGCTCTGAAAATAACCAGACTTCTTTAACCTGTCCGTTTTCCATCCTTAACAGATCTATCCCTTTCATAGCTATTGACTGATCATTCTTCTCAGCTTTGAAATGAATAGAAGCAGAAACAAGATCACGATTGTCTGTTAAATACTCAATAGTGTCTATTGCAAAAGTACCATTGCTCCATTGTGCAAAATTTCCAAGATGGGCAAACACCTCAGCTTTACCCTTATAAATTCCCGACTGTACACCTGTTCCAGGCTGGTGCCATACAATATCATCTGCAAACAGACGATCTACTGTTTCAAAATCTCCTCTTGCGACAGCATTAAAATATGACTGAACGATTTCAATGTTTTTTGACATATTATTTTTTTTGGTTGATAAATATCTACAAATGTCTAATTTTGCTTTCAATTGTACAAGTACTTACCTTTAGGTATAGTACAGTGTTTTGGTTTGTAAACATTGATTATCAATACTATAAAAAATGAATTTAAATATCTCTGATGAAAACTGTCCGTTAAGAAAGACGCTGGAAATTATAGGCGGAAAATGGACAATGCTGATAATTTTTCAGATTAATGAAAGAACAATCCGTTATGGTGAGCTGAAACGTTGTATTGTGGGCATCAGCGAAAAAATGCTGATCAGCCAATTAAAATTTCTTTGTGAAAAAGGTATCGTTCATAAAAAGTCTTTCGCTGAAATTCCCCCAAAAGTAGAATATACATTAACAGATACAGGAAAAGAGCTGCTTCCGGTAATTAATCAAATCATACAGTTTGGAATCAGACATCAGATATAATATGCTGCAGACTTTCAAAACTAACAGGTTGGTTCTGCCGTAAATGTAATAGGTGGAAATCATTAAGTACTTTACGAACCTGATTCCAATAGATCCAATAGATCCTGTTTGGAAAGTCCCTGGAATTTTTTTCCATCGGTCGTAAGCAGATTTTCGGCCAGCTGCTTTTTCTTTTTTTGTAGCGTAAGAATTTTTTCTTCCACCGTATTAGAACAAATCATTCGGACGGCAATTACATTTTTGGTTTGTCCGATACGGTAGCTTCGGTCAATAGCTTGGTTTTCAGCAGCAGGATTCCACCATGGGTCTACCAGATAAATATAATCAGCCTGCGTTAGGTTGAGACCAACGCCACCAGCCTTTAAGCTGATCAGGAATACACGGATATCATTGTTTTTCTGGAAATTGGCTACCTTTTCTCCTCTGTCTTTAGTCTGTCCTGTAAGATATTCAAACTGAATTTTGTGACGTTCCAGCTCTGTCTTTATCAAATCTAGCATTCCGACAAACTGTGAGAAGACCAGAATTTTATGGTCTTTTGATTTCCCAAGGATCTGTTCCATCAAAATCTCGATTTTAACGGCATTTGCACCGGAATATCCCTCTTTCATCAGAACAGGAGAGTTACAGATCTGTCTGAGCCTTGTAAGCCCTGTCAGGACGTGCATGCTGTTTTTGTTCAGATCATCGTCGTCATTGGCTGCAATAAACTCACGAAGTTCCTTTTCATAAGCATCATAAATCTTGCGCTGTTCCGTATTCATTTCACAGTAGATAACCGTTTCTGTTTTCTCAGGCAGCTCTTTTGCAACCTGTTTCTTGGTTCTTCTGAGAATAAAGGGCTTTATCTTTTGCTGAAGTTCTAACGCCCGTTTACTGTATTCAAATTTATCAATAGGAATAGCATAAATATCCTTAAAATACTGCTTACTTCCCAAAAGCCCCGGACAAGCGAAAGAAAGCTGGCTGTAAAGATCAAAAGTACTGTTTTCAACAGGTGTACCAGTCAATACAATCCTGTTTCTCGATTGAAGCAGTCGCGCGGCTTTGTATCTTTCCGAATTTGGATTTTTAATAGTTTGTGATTCATCCAGAAATACGTAATTGAAATTAAAATTTTTCAGAAAACGGACATCCGAAAGCATCATTCCATAAGTGGTAAGAACGACTTCATAGTCTTGCATATGAGCAGTTGTTTTGGGCCTGTCTGCACCATAATGAAGCAGAACTTTTATAGAAGGTGCAAATCTGCTGAGCTCTTCCTGCCAGTTGAAAAGCAGGGAGGTAGGAACCACAATAAGATTCGTGGTGTGTCCCCGTTTTTCCCTCTGTGACAGAATAAAAGCAATGATCTGAATGGTTTTTCCAAGTCCCATATCATCGGCAAGACACCCTCCGAAGTTGAATCCATCAAGAAAATTAAGCCAGTTCAGTCCGTCATGCTGATAATCCCTAAGTTCAGCATTCAGCGCTGCCGGAATATTGACTTGGGGAATGTTTTTTACTTTTGAGAACTTGGTGGAATAAGTGGTGAGTTCTTCCTGAATCTCTTGGCTCAGTACTTCTTTTTCAAATAAAGAGGTGACTTCCGTGAAATTGATTTTCGGAATCTTTAAAAGTTCTTCGTCAATTTCTCCTGCATGAAAATAAGCGGCTATCTTTTCCATCCATTCTTCAGGAAGAATTCCCATGCTGCCATCATCCAGCTGAACGAATTTACTTTTATTGCGAATCGAGCGGTGAAGTTGTTTTAAAGAGGCTTCTTTAGGGCCAAAACCTACTTTTAATTTAGCATTAAACCAATCCAGCCCACTGGTGATCTGAATATTGATTTTAGCGCGGTGGGAATTTAATTTATTGTTTTTTAATTCGTTAAAGCCCAGTATCGTTACTCCTTCATTTCTCCAGGTGTCAAATGCTTCAAGAAACCAGTTGTTATCCAGAAACTTATCTCTGTGAAGATAAAAATACTGATAGCCGTCCATCTGCTCTTCAAAATCAGGATGCTGCTGCATGATCAAAGATGTAAAGCGGGCTTCTGCCGATTCATTTCTATCTATTTTAAACGGATTACCATTCTGATCTGTATCAAAAAGCTGCTTCCGTGAATAGACGGGAACTTCAACATCTCCGTATTTCATTACCGGTGTGATTCCTATATAATTTTCCTGCTGACGAAGATAAATCACTCTTTCCGTGTGATAATTCTTATCTTCAAGCTGTACTTTCGTTGCGACTTGTATGTAATTGTAATTTATATGAATACGTTCTTCTATAGTAGAGAGAATGTCCTTCATGAACGCCTCATATTTTGAGGAATGAATCAGTAAAATTTCATTATTAGCCTTAAAAAACCTGATGATTCTGAGCATGTCGGGATGCTCTACAAAACTGAAAATGTTTCGGTTATATACAAAATATTCATTTCTGAGAACAATATTTTTGAAAGGAACAGAGATATCATTAAATAACAATTTTCCCGTTATTTCGTAAAACGGATCTTTCTTAAATACAGATAATTGAACCTCGGCATCTAAAGTATTTAATTCAACTTGAGAAAGTGATTTTGCAGACACCGTTTCTGCAATTTCCCGGTCGTGATAATAGACATCCAGTTCCAAAGGATTCTGTACAATAAGTTTTAAAGCTTCCAGCTCTGAAGGATTGTAATCTTCATTATAATTATTCTGAAAAGAGATGATGGCTGTATAAAATTTTATGTCTGCCGGTTTCTCGGCTTTCCAAATCAGCTGCATGGCATCCACAGGAGTCACCGGATTTTTAAGCTTACCTGTCTGCGTTATTTCCGCTTCCATCAGAGAGAAGGTCATATGGTTATAATAGCGGTGCTTACCAATAACCAATATTTGCTTCTTACCTGTTTCCAATACAGCCAGTTCCTCCAGTTTGGACGGAAGCTGTGGAAGAAGATCTCTCTGAAACATCACATCCTCTACAGGAAGCATTTCCTTGATCTTAGGATGGATTTCAATTTTCCCATCTCTGTATTCCAGCTGGAAATATTGATCCAGATCCGGTTCATTTTCAAGACCATAGGCTTTTGCTTTAGGGAGAAAAGCTTTTTTACGGAGAGTGTCATCAAAAAACAGGCGGTAATTTTTATCCTCAATGATGCAATGGATGATTTCTGCCTGATGAGAACAAAGCAGGTCTTTCTGGCTATCACAAGTACAAGAGCAGAGTAGTGAACTGCCGATCTTGCTGATGCTGACCATTGGGAAATCCTGTAATGAAGATTGCTTTGTAAATATTCCTGTATTGTTTTCAATAGCAGCAGGGTAGATTTCGCGGAAATCCTTGATTCCGATGAATGCACTGTCTGAGGTATGTTTCAGCAGGTCATATACGGAAAGTGTACTGATATTAATGTTGTCAAGAATATATTCTGCCATAAAAATTGATGAAGGCAAACTTACAAAAAACAAATGTATTTGAGAATCCGTTTTGGCTACAGCTTACCCCATTTTGGCAACTCACAGGTTTGTTCTAATGCTGACCTTTGTCCTATAATTTTAAACCAAGAAAAATGAAAACAATTTTTATAACAGGTGCTTCTACAGGATTAGGAAAAGCAACTGCCCAATTATTTCAAAACAAAGGATGGAAAGTAATCGCTACAATGAGAAATCCAGAAGCTGCAGCCGATCTTGCTGCTTTGGAGAATGTAACCGTGCTTCCGCTTGATGTGACAAATTTTGACCAAATACAGTCTACCGTAAAACAAACATTAGAGCTGACTGACATAGATGTGGTTTTTAATAATGCAGGATATGGTCTTATGGGACCTTTGGAAGCTTTGGCTGATGACCAGATTGCAAGACAATTGAATACCAATTTATTAGGAGTTATCCGCGTAACGCAGGCATTTATTCCTTATTTCAGAGAGAAAAAGAGCGGAATGTTTATTTCCACTACTTCCATTGGAGGCTTAATTGCTTTCCCTTTAAACTCTATTTATCATGCTACAAAATGGGCATTAGAAGGATGGAGCGAAAGTATGGCTTTTGAACTTAATCAGTTTGGAATTGATATTAAAACAGTTTCTCCAGGAGGAATTAAGACCGATTTTGTAAGCCGCTCTCTGGACTCAGCATCCAGTCCGGCGTATGAAGACATGACGAATTCTCTGTTTTCTAAAATGGAAGGAATGATGGAGGCTGCTTCTACTCCTGAGCAGATTGCAGCAGTGGTGTACGAGGCTGCTACAGATGGCAAAAAACAGCTGAGATATGTAGCAGGAGAAGATGCTAAAGCAATCTATGCACAGCGCCTTGAATTAGGTGATGAAGCATTCAGAGAGCAGTTTGGTAAACAGTTTATTTAATCAGCTTTTTGGAAGACAGTATAAAGTAAATCACATTTATGCTGTCTTTTCAATCAAATAATTTATAATTTTATATCATGGAAAAGAAAGATAACATTCCTCTGAAAATATCATCCATATCAGAACTGCACGATATGTTGCAGCTCCCAAAACCGCTTCATCCGTTGGTAAGCCTTGTGGATAATACGAAAATGAGTATTAAAAAGGATACGCTGAAAAGAAGTTTTATCCTGGATTTTTATAAAATTTCGTATAAATATTCTACCACCGGGAAAATGGGCTATGGTCAGGGATATTATGATTTCAATGAAGGAGGTATGATGTTCACCGCGCCCGGACAGGTTCTTTCCACCGATGAAAATGCAGAATATTATGGCTATACATTAATGGTACATCCTGATTTTATCAGAAATTACCCTTTAGCAAAGAATATCAAAAACTTCGGTTTCTTTTCTTACGATACCAATGAGGCGCTGCACTTGTCTGATCAGGAAAAAACAACGATAACAGGGCTGCTGGATACTATTGAAAATGAATTGAATACAACGATTGATGAAGTAAGCCAGGATGTTATCATTTCTTATATGGATGTTCTTCTCAATTACAGCAACCGTTTTTATAAAAGGCAGTTTATCACAAGAAAGGCGGTAAACAGCGATCTGTTGACCAAAATGGATGTTGTGCTGGAAAATTATTTTAATCAGCAGGAAACCTTGAATAAAGGGCTTCCTACGGTAGAATTCCTTGCTTCCACTCTTAATTTGTCGCCTCATTATCTGAGCGATATGCTCCGTAATCTTACAGGGCTGAATGCCCAGCAGCACATTCACGAGAAATTGATTGAAAAAGCGAAGGAATATCTTACCACAACAGGCTTCTCGGTATCTGAAGTCGCCTATGCGTTAGGATTTGAACATCCACAGTCATTCAATAAACTGTTTAAAAAGAAGACAGACAAAACCCCTCTGAGTTACAGACAATCATTCAATTAGATATATCACCCGGTTCAATTACCGGGTGTTTTTTGTTATTGGTTAAAATGGAACATAAAAATGACAAAAACGGACTAGATTTTAATAGGGGGGCGTGTCTACCTTTGCAAAAGGAATTTTTATTACCCTGTTATAATGAACGAGAGAGAATCTTTTAATGCAAAAATGCCGACAGCCTGTTTTTTACTTTTCTTTGCCCATGGACTTGTTTTTTCTTCCTGGGCCAGCCGGATTCCTATTATTAAAACCGCTCTATCCATCAATGAGGCACAATTAGGAACCCTCTTACTTCTCATGCCGATAGGACAACTTTCAACAATGGTTTTGGCGGGAAAACTGATTAGTATCTACGGAAGCAGCGGGATTATTAAAAGATGCTTTATGCTGTATCCTTTTTTCCTTCTGTTAATTGGCTTATCACCTTCTTACTGGACATTGGCAATTGTTCTGTTCTTCTTTGGAGTTTCCGGAAATATGTGCAATATAGCGATCAATACGCAGGCGATTGAAATAGAATCTATTACCAAGAGATCCCTTCTCTCTTCTTATCACGGAGCCTGGTGTTTTGCAGGTCTTACGGGAGCTATTGTGGGTTTATTGATGATTAACCTTCATGTGGGAACTTTCTATCATTTTGTCACTATTTTTATTCTGGTAGGAGTACTTTGGTTCTACAGTAAAAGAAATCTGACCAATATTATTCATAAAGCAGAGCCGCAAACCCGGTCAATTTTTAAATCTGTGAATCCTACACTGTTTGGTTTGGGAATCATAGGATTTCTGAGTATGGCGATTGAAGGAGCGATGTTCGACTGGAGCGGGGTTTATTTTCAAACTATAGTTAAAGCACCTGAAAACCTTGTGATACTGGGTTATACAAGTTTTATTTTAATGATGACTTTAGGTAGGTTTATTGGGAACAGAATCATAGAAAGGTATGGGAAAAAGATCGTTTTGCAATGTTGCGGTATCCTGATGAGCGGAGGACTTTTTTTAAGCGTTTTCTTCCCGGAATTATGGATCTGTATCCTCGCCTTTATGATCATTGGTCTTGGAAGTTCGCTGAGTGTGCCGTCAGTTTACAGCACAGTGGGAAAGGTGAGTACGGTAGCGCCAAGTATTGCACTATCGTTTGTATCCAGTATTTCATTTTTAGGATTCCTGATGGGGCCGCCACTAATCGGATATATTGCTGAAAGTTTTGATCTTCGCTATTCATACGGACTTTTTGCCTGTTTTGGAATTTTACTGGCGATTATGGCCGGACAGATGAAGGTTTTCAGAAAATCATAACTTTTCAGGGAATTTTGACATCCGTTAGGTTTTTTTTGACATTTTCTGGTTCATTATTCCTTGTTAATCTTGCATTTCAAAATCTTTCTATCTTTATTAAAAATTTCCTTCTATGAAACAGCTCTTAGGAATTTTAACAGAATCTGTTATTGATCATTCTTTTTCTGTCAAGCGTTTGGAGGATGATATTCTCTATTCCGGAAGCTTTGTAAGACTCAATTATCACCATATTTTAATGGTTGAGAACGGCAGAGGGGTACTGAGTGTAGATGAACATTCTTTTGATATTGCAGGCCAGAAAATCTTTTTACTCTCTAAAGGCCAGATCTGTAAGTCTGAAAATCATTCTGATGTCTGTGGCTATCATATTTCTTTTGGAGACTGTTTTTGGGAAAGAGTGCCTTCCAGTGCCAGTAATTGTAAAGCGGTTTTGTTTAATAATGCTGCTGCGAATCAACAGCTGTTACCGGATCAGACTGAAACAGACGAATTCTTAAGTTTGTTTAAAATTTTACTGACAGAATACAAAACAGAGTCTTATCCCAATCAGATGGATGTGTTGGCAGCTTATTTAAAGATCATTATGATCAAATTAGCTAACATAAAAATCGTAAAGGAAGAAACTTTTGACAGTCAGGATTATATCATTTACCGCAAATTTATGGAGCAGTTGAGTGGTCAGTACCGAAGTCTTCATGCTGTGAATGATTATTCGGAAATGTTGAATATAACACCCAGAAGATTGAGTGAACTGTGTAAACGATGCAGTAATAAAAGCGCAAAAGAGATCATTAACGGACAGATTGTTGCGGAAGCGAAAAGACTTCTTCAGTTTAGCTCTTATACCGTAAAAGAGATTGCTTATCAACTTAATTTCGGAACCTCGGAGCAGTTCAGTCACTTTTTCAAAAAAAATACGGAAATATCTCCGGCAAATTATCGGAGTAATTTCATTCATATCGGAATATAATACAGAAGGAAATTTTGACATGTTATCTGTATTTATTGATATTCTCAGGCATTTGTAATCAGAATACCTTTGGATAAAATTACATAAAGCTATGTCAGTAAATCGTATGAAAGAAGTTGCCGGAATCATCATTCCGGACAGTAAAATCGCAACAGAAGCCACAGAGCTTCTATTGGAACACGGAACAGAATTTATCTACAATCATTCCCTGCGTGTTTTTTTATTCTCATCATTGAATGCCCAACGGGAAAACAAGGCTCATGATACAGAACTGTTATATGTGGCATCAGTATTTCATGATCTTGGGCTTGTTTCTCATTACAGCAGTTCTGACCTGAGATTTGAGGTAGACGGAGCCAATGCGGCAAGAGACTTTTTGAAAGGGCATGGGATTGCTCAGGATAAACTTCAGCTGGTTTGGGATACCATTGCACTTCACACTACTATTGGAATTGCAGAACATAAAGAGAATGAAGTAGCCTTAATGTATTCAGGAGTAGGATTGGATGTGATGGGAGAAGGATATGAAAACCTGAGTGCAGAGCATCGGGAGGAAATTATCAAAGCTTTTCCGAGAAATGATTTTAAAAAGAAGATTATTCCTACTTTTTTCGGTGGTTTTGAACATAAGACAGAAACCACTTTTGGAAATATTAAGGCGGATGTTTGCGCCTTAATGATCCCGAATTTCCAAAGGAAAAACTTCTGTGACTGTATTTTGCATTCGCCGTGGTCTGAATAAGCAAAAGAAATTTATGCTTACAATTACACAGCCCTGGACATTCTCAGATGATCAGGGCTATTATACGTTTATATCCAGTTTTCAATAAGATGAAACCACAACGCTTTTTCTTCATTTAACAGAAAAACAGCTGACGATTGTCTTTTGTTTGTAGTTTCTCCTGTGATCTGAGTCTCGATATAAGTAGCAAGACCATGATGATCGGAATAATGTACTTGTATATTTTCAACCTGAATATTTCGTTCCGGAAATTTTCCAAATACGGTGGGAAGCCAATCTCCAAGCATGGATAGTGTAACAGTATCTCCGTTTCCATTTATCATTCTGAAGTCCGGAGAGAATCCGGATAATAATTCGTTGTAAAGACTTTCCCGATTGTCTGTTTTACCCTGAAACCATTTTTCAATATTCCTGTGAAATTCTTCTATTTCCTGAATAATTTTTTCTGTATTGCTCATATTTAAATGTATAATTTTTTTGTTATTTAAATGTCTTTTAATCAATGAATTTCCTCAATTTATTTCCTGCCCTTATTCCAATAAGTTGAAAAATACCAATCATTCCCACAGCTATCACAAATGCTTCTTTGAATCCCAGAATTGAGATCAGATTAAAAAATAAAGTCCCAATAACAGCTCCGCCGGTCACACTTCCGATTTGAATGCCTATGCTTACCAGACCAGAAGCCTGACCAGCTTTATCTTTAGCAACCAGAGAAATAGCTGTGCGCATCATAACGGGCATAATAGTACCGTGCCCAAATCCGGCAATAAAAAGGGTAGTATGAGTGATAAAAGATGGTTTTTGCTGAAAATAGAAAGCAGCCGCACTGAGTAAAAATCCGGTCAACAACAATCCTAATCCTACGTAAATCATTTTGTCAGTAGCCAGTTTTGTCCGTGAAGTAATCAATGGTGCCAGAAAAAATGCAAGCCCATAAGGAACGATAGCCAATCCTGTCTGCATTGAGTTTTGATGAAGAAACTGCTGGAGGTAATAAGGATAGCAAATGAATAACCCTGCCGTGAAATTGTAAAAGAAAATAATAAGAAGGCTTAATGCAAAAGGTTTATGCAGCAGCAGTGCCGGATCTATAAGTATCGGACGGTTTTTTTGAAGCTGTTTTTTCTCATATTTTAGAAACATGATTATGAGTAAGATTCCGGAAAAAAGAATTCCGAAAATCCACCAGGCCCATTCAAATTTTTGTCCGAAAATAAGAGGACAGATGAGCATAAGTAAAGCCAGGATTAATAATAAAGCTCCTGTAAAGTCAATGCCTGTCTGTTCTTTCTTATTGCCGTCACTCATGGTAAAATGGATTCCCAGAATACAAATCACAGTAATAGGTACATTCACAAGAAAAACCATTTCCCAGGAAAAATTTCCCCAATGCATACTTAGAAGAACTCCGCCAAGCAATTGTCCAGCCACTGAAGCAAGCCCAAATACTGAACTGAAAAGACTCACAGCTTTAGGCTGCTCCTGACTGCTGAAAAGACCTTTTATAGAAGCCAACACCTGAGGGGCAAGCAATGATGCACCAACACCTTGAAACAGTCTGAAAATAATCAGCCATGTAACATCAGGAGAGAAGGCACAGGCCAGAGATGAGAACAGGAAAGTATATAATCCTGATATAAATACTTTTTTACGGCCGTAAATATCACCTAATCTTCCTCCACAAACAACAAGTGCTGCATACGTAAGTCCATAGATGGCAATGACCATCTGAAGCTGATGATCGCTGGCACTGAATGCTTTTTTGATAGAAGGCAAAGCCATATTGACAATAAAGTAATCCAGCGGAGAGAGAAATGCACCTGCAATCAGAAAATTGAGTGCCTGCCATCGTTTCGGATATGTGTTCATGTTTTTTTATACAAAAATACCCGCTTTGTGCTCTGTTAAAATTGTACTTTTGGAGGAAAATACAGTGTATAATGAAAGGACTGCCACTTGAAGAGATTGAGGTAAGAGAAATACAACTGAAAGAAGAAGAGATCATATTTAAAACAAAAGCTTTTCTCTCATTCGTTTATATTGTCAAAGGAAAAGGTACGCTTACCTATGATGATCGCAGTATTAACTTTTCTCAGGGTAAGCTTTTCATTATTCCTCAACAGGAAGAGTACCGTTTTGAGAGTGAAATTGCTCAGCTTATCAGTATTCAGTGTCCGGTTGAGTTTATTGATAAAATCAGACTAGAGGCAGACCGTATTGAAAGCTGTGAGAATTTGTATAAACTCCAGTACATCAGCCATAATTATCATGCGAGGGCTGGCTGTGTCTTCAGGAATAAAAATGATGAACAATTTGCGGAAACCCTAATTCTACAGATCGCGAATGAGTTCAAAAACAAAGCTGAGGATTATCTTATCATCCGCAATTGCATGTCGATCCTTCTCAATCTGATTGCCAGAAATATCATTCAGAGTGAAACTTCAGACCTTCAGGAAAACCGGAAGGCTTTTTCCATTATGAAGATCATAGCTTATATTCAGCAGCATATAAAAGACCGTGAGAAAAGTGGAATTCAGGTTATTGCTGAACATTTCGGGATTTCAGGGAATTATTTCGGAGAGTATTTCAAACAGCAGACAGGAGTTTCCTATCAGGATTATCTGCTGGATTATAGACTGAAGCTGGTTGAAACCTATTTAAAATACAGCAGTGTACGCTTAAGTGAAATCGCTTATGAGCTCCAGTTCAGTGATGAAAGCCATCTTTCCAAGCTTTTTAAAAAATATAGGGGAGTGACGCCCGGTGAATACAGAAAGAATTTCAAATAACTTTTATCTTAAATTCTTAATTCAAAAAAATACAAAGTTAACTATATAGTTGACTTTGTATTTTTATATATTTACAGCAAATATAGTTCAGATGGATTTTGATTTTATTAAAGAATTAGGATATAAAGCTTTGGATAGCAGACTGAAAAGAATCAGCGACAGGATGTCTCATGATGTTCGTAAATTTTATAAAGAATTCGGGATTGATGTTGAACCTAATTGGTATCTAGTGTTTATGCTGTTGAAGAAAAAAGGGGAAATTTCAATTACCAATATTGCTGAACCACTGGGATATTCACATCCATCTGTTGTGGTTATTGTCAAAAAAATGAATGAAAACGGTTATCTCATCATCAAAAAAGACAGTGTGGATAAACGGAAACAGATTATTTCATTGTCTCCCAAAGCCATTGAAATGCTTCCACAGCTGGAGCAGATCTGGGATAGTTGTGAAAAAGCAATCCTGAAAGTATTATCAGAAGATCTGACGATTTTCACGTATCTGGATCATATTGATCAGGAATTAAAAGATGAATCTTTCCATCACAGGTTTAAACAGGAATATTTAAAATCAACCCAATCATGAAAGCATTAATTCTCATCACAGCATTTCTTTTTTCCAATCTTATGATTTCGGCAACGGAAACAAAAATAATGGTACGCGCAAAAGCTAGAGATGCCAAATTTATCGGAACTTCACTAGGAGGAGCTCATATCATCATCAGAAATAAACTTAATCAAAGGATTCTGGCCGAAGGAAATACCACCGGAAGTACTGGAAACACAGATCTGATCATGAAAACTCCAAAAGTAAGAGGAAACTCAATTGCAGATGATCAAACCGGGGGATTTGTGGCAGCAGTAGATATTGATGAACCCACATTTGTGAATATAGAAGTCATTTCTCCTCTGAACAGCAAACAGGCCCAGGCGGTGGTAAGTACAGAATTATGGTTGATTCCCGGAAAACATATTCTGGGGGAAGGAGTTATTCTTGAGATCCCGGGATATATTATTGATATTCTGAAACCCAGAACCCATCAGTATATTGCTTTGAGCAGCATTAAAGATAAACCTTTCCTCTTTCAGGCTAATATTGTCATGATGTGCGGATGTGTCATTGATAAAGGAGGCGTATGGAATTCCGACGAAATTGAAGTGAAGGGCATTCTGAAAAAAGACGGCAAATTTGTGAAGAATATAGATATATCTTTGGTTTCAACCAATCTGTTTGAAGGAAGTCACCTCATCAGTTCTCCGGGAAACTATGAACTTGTTCTGTATGCATATCATGAGAAAACAGGAAATACGGGCGTAGATAAGGTAAATTATGTAGTCTTCGAGTAAATGAAATTACAATATTTGAATTTAAAGAGATCTTTCAGGATCTCTTTTTTTAATTGTAACCTTCAGAAAATGAATTATAAAACCTGAAGTTCTTTAAAAACCTCAATAATGGCTTCAATAAGCCCTTTATCTATAGTTTTTTCCGAAGCCGCATCTGGTAAAAGAGCTCTTAAGTCACCATGATCATCACGCTCAATAACCACTTCAGTTCCATCCACATCTACATAAAGCTTATATCCATAAGAGAATGTAGCCAGTTTTCCGTTGAAAAACAGCTCTTTCCCTTTATAGAAAACGGGTACTTCAAATTCTTCCATTATTATACTTTTCTACTCATTTAAAATCCGGCCAAAGGTCGGAAAATTATTATAATTATTGTGAAAATATTCAAACATGTAACCTTATGACTGTTATATTTGTCTAGCTTATGAATAACAGAACTTTAATACAGACCTATGAAAAATGTAAAAGTATATTTATTATTGACAGGCTTTTTCATAAGCCAGAATATGACGGCCCAGATAAAAGAATTGAAAGGAGCCAGTCTATCTCCAAAAGAAATTGATCGATTTATTGCTGTTCAGATGGATTCTCTTCAGATCCGGGCATTATCAATGGCTCTTATAAAGGATAATAAAATAGTCTATTTTAAAGCTGCAGGTACTAAAAATACTCAGCTTCAACCTGTTGATGAACATACTGTTTTTGAGGCAGCATCCATGACAAAACCGATGTTTGCCTATATTGTTCTTCAGCTTGCTAAAGAAAAAAAACTTAATCTGGATACTCCGCTGTATACCTATCTGCCTAATAATGATATTGCTTATGATAAACGCTATACCTTAATAACGGCAAGAATGGTTTTGGATCATACCACAGGATTTCCCAACTGGCGGGGAGATAATAAGCTGACCATTAACTTCACTCCCGGGACAAAATTTGATTATTCAGGAGAAGGATACGAATATCTTGCCCGTGTGGCAGAACATCTCACAGGTAGGAAAATGGAGGACCTTTTTCAGCAGTATATATTTAAACCCATGTCTGTTAAAAACTCTTATCTCACTTATAATGATTATGTAGCGAAACATATAACGGATGGCATTACAGATACCGGAGAAAGAGCCAGAAATCAGCCTTACCGGGAAGCCCGGGTATCCTCAAGTTTATATACGGAGCCCAGAGAATATGCAAAATTTGTCATTCGGCTCATGAAAGAAAGTGCAGACTCAAAAAGTATTTTTCAGGAGATGGCTGTTCCTCAGATAGAAATTCATGAACCGGATATGGATCCGAATTTGAAAATTGCGATGGGACTGGGTGTATTCGTAGAAAAAACACCGTACGGAGCCAAATATTATCATGGAGGAAGCAATGGCAACTGCTATAATTCTCTGTTTCAGATTTATAAAGATCAGAAAATAGGACTTGTTTATTTTATGGCAGGCTGTAAGCAGTGGGAATTTGCGGTAAGACTTAATAAGTTTCTGAACACCGGGAAATAGGACCTATTGAATTCTGTTTATCTTTAAAGGATGTTAGATTAAATTAGATAAACAAAGTACCTTTGAATATGAAAAATAAAGTCACCCTATTCTGGTTCAGACGTGATTTGAGACTGGAAGATAATATGGGTCTGCACCACGCTCTGCAATCTGACACTCCGGTATTAGCTGTTTTTATATTTGACAGCGATATTCTCGGGAAACTGGAAGATAAGGAAGACAGAAGGGTAGATTATATCCATCAGGCTTTGACGGATATCAATATTTCATTGAAAAAATACCATTCAAAAGTCAATACTTATTATGGTAAACCCATAGAGATATTCAGGGAATTATCAGAAGAGTATGATATTCAGGGTGTTTTCTGCAATCGGGATTATGAGCCTCAGGCGATTGAAAGAGACAAGGAGGTTTATTATTTCTTTACGGAAAAGAATATTCCTTTTAAAGCTTTTAAAGATCAGGTGATTTTTGACAAAGATCAGATTGTAAAAAAAGATGGACTGCCTTATACCGTTTACACCCCTTTTGCCAAGAAATGGAGGGAAGCATTAACTCCTGAACATTATACATCTGTTGAATTATCCTTTAAAAATCTCTTTTCACAGGAACATTCTGATATCCTTACCTTACAAGAGATCGGTTTCAGAAAAACAGATTTTGATTTTACAAAACCGACTCTGGATGCTTCCATTATTGATGATTACGATAAACACCGCGATTATCCGGCCTTACAGCATACCACACAACTCGGAATTGCTTTACGGTTTGGAACAGTCAGTATCAGGAAATGTGTGGCTTTTGCATTGAATCATAATGCAACATGGCTTTCAGAATTGATCTGGCGTGAGTTTTTTATGCAGATTTTATATCATTTCCCACAGGTAGTTCATCAATCTTTCAAAAAGCAGTATGATAATATCAACTGGCGGAACAATGAAGAAGAATTTAAACACTGGTGTGAAGGAACTACAGGATATCCTATTGTAGATGCCGGAATGAGACAGCTTAATCAGACAGGCTATATGCATAACCGTGTAAGAATGATTGTGGCGAGCTTCTTATGTAAGCATTTACTGATTGATTGGCGTTGGGGAGAAGCTTATTTTGCCTTAAAGCTGAATGATTATGACCTTTCTGCCAACAATGGGAACTGGCAGTGGGCGGCAGGAAGCGGCTGTGATGCGGCTCCTTATTTCAGGGTTTTCAATCCAACGGCTCAGGTTGAGAAATTTGATAAAGATATGCTTTATATAAAAAAATGGCTTCCGGAATGGAATACACCAGCATATCCCGCTCCGATAGTAGAACATGCCTTTGCCCGTGAAAGAGCTTTAGCAGAATATAAAAAAGGATTGGCATAAATAACAGGGATCAAAAAATGCCCAATGACTATAAAAGTCACTGGGCATCAACCAAATTAAATATGAAAAGTTACTTATTGAAGTAAACGAAACATCAGATTGTTTTCAGATACAACTCCTGTACTTCTTGTGCAGTAAAGGCTTTGGAAGGTAAATTCTGCACCAGTTCTCCCTGCTTCATAATACCGATATTAGTGGCTACACTTACCGCATTGAAAATATCATGGGTAGCCATTAGAACCGTTCTGCCTTCCTTACCGAGTTGGCGTACAATCTCTGTAAATTCTGCTGTAGCTATCGGATCCAGTCCGCTGGTGGGTTCATCTAAAAGCAGGACTTTTGCATCTTTTGCCAACGCAATAGCAATTCCTACTTTCTGACGCATACCTTTAGAATAGCCACCTAATGCTTTCTGGTGAGCGGTTTCCTGTAAGCCAGTACGCTTAAGTAATGCAGATAACTCATCTTTTTGATAATCAAATCCTGCGATCTTAGAGAAAAAATCCAGATTTTCTATTCCAGTGAGATGAGGGTATAAAAGAACAGTTTCAGGAATATAAGCGAGATGTTTTTTTATCTTTTGAGGTTCATCTTTTACAGAAATCTCATTAATGAAAGCATCTCCGGAAGTGGCTCTAATGAGCCCCAGAAGAATATTGATTGTTGTACTTTTTCCAGCTCCGTTTTGTCCTAAAAGAGCGAAAATTTCCCCTTTCTTTACTTCAAGATTAAGAGAATGAAGGGCTGTAAAATCGTTGTATTTTTTATGTAAGTTGATTGTTTTTAACATAGTTTTCTATATTTGTTTTGTGAAAGGATGATGAATAAAGCAATAAAGATGAGGTAGGGCAGCAATAGCTGAAACCACTTCAAATGTTCAGACAAGCTGAATACCTCTATGGTTTGCTGTGCCCAGTTGATAGATTCTGCATTTTTTCCTGAGAAAATAAGCGGGTAGAAGAACAACCGTTTTTTCTCATGGAACTTTTGGAGAGAAGAAGCATACTGCAGCTGATTACTCATATCAGTTTTTGCCAGATGACTCTCTGTAAGCTGCGTATGGAGATTCGGAAGAAGATAGCCTAAATAAGTTGCTGCCTGATTTCGTTTCTGCATTTTTTCAGTGTACAGTTCTGCAGATTTCGCAGACTCAAGATCACCCATATGCTGCATAGCGTAGTACCAGGTCCAGGTAAATGTATCATTTTCTTCTACCGTAAAATTTCTGTATTGAGGATATACTTTGTAAAACTTTTCCATAGTCGGGTGTTTGGCTTCATCCCATTTGTTGTGATAGCCTTCTCTCTGTTCCATAACCGCTTTAAGGGATTCATGTACAGGATAGATCTTCTGGATCAGGATATTACCACTCATCGGAATGATAAAATTGATGCTGACCCATACAATGAGAAGAATCAATGCATTCTGAGCTGATGATTTCCGGAAAGAGATAACCCATCTGCACAGCGCAAACCAAAACAGAATATAAAGCCATCCACTGATGACAAACGCAAAATAATAAAGGTCTAAAGGTATGTTTATCCATACCGAAGCGATAATCATTAATGCCAGATACACTGCTGTTACAGCACCCAGTCGTATGAGCATTTTATGATCCAGAAGCTTTTGTAAATTGCCACTTTGAACTGACAGCAGCTTCCAGGTTCCTCTTTCTTCTTCCTCAGAAATCAGATTATAACAAAAAGCGACAATCACCAACGGGAAAAGGAATACAACCACAAAACTGAAATCAAAGTTTCCTACAGCAGCATTGGCTGGATTATAAAAATCAGAATTATAACGCTGTTCTTCAAGATTCCGGATGGTGACTCCCTGTATAGAAGGATTTAAATCACGCATTCCGATATTCAAGGCAGCCAGTCTGGGAGTTTCATTCACCAGATTAAACTTAATATAATAAAGAACCAATCCCAGATCATCTTTATGAAACTTCGTATTCCTTTCTATGCTTTCTTTCTGGAATGCTCCGCTTTTAGAAATAATATCTTCATTCCGGTCCAGAAATTTCTTCCCGGTATAAATAGCCATCATCCCGGCCATGAATAAGAATAACAACGCAATGATATATGCTTTGTTACGGTAAAATTGTATGTATAAATAACGATTCATCTAGATTAATTTTAATTTTCTTCCACTTATTTCAATGGCAGCGATACCTATTGCTAACCAAAGAAGTAAAGCAACAGCAGGTATTGACTGCTCTTTCAAGCTGTCCAAAACATTCGTATACTGATAATTAAAGTCCGGGAATTTCTTCCAGTTATCTTTATCAATCACAGCAGGCGGTCCTCCTTTTTCCGGTTTTATATTACTGATATGCTTTATCTGCAGATCATTTAAGTGTTGAGCCATCTGATAACGGTATTCTTCAGCCTGCTTTTGAAACTGGGTATAAGAGAAGAAATCAGTACCTGTTGCAATCATTGAAAAATTTTTAACAGCAATGGCAGGATTGATTAATCCCGAAATGTCTGTGAGGTTTTGTTGTTTGTGGTAAATGGTCTGCAATTCTTTCTGATGCCTGATATAGATCCGGGAACTTATCTTTTCCCCTTCCTTCATGACAAACCCGCCGTAGTTGAAGGGAAGTTCATTAGTCGTACTTACTTTATAATGAGCGAGTAGAGAATCTTTAATTTTCTTAAAATGGGGATCGTCGGGGTTGTGGCTGTCTCCCGATTTTAAAATATCCTTTTCCAGATTGGTCTCAAAAGCAATACGGGAAGGAGCCGGATATAAATTCTGCGCTGCAAATTGAACTCCTTTTGGCAAAACAATAATGAAAAGAAGCCAGAACCCGATAAGACCGATCAGTGCTGAAGAGGTACTTTTACTGTTCGCAGAAACGATAACCGTTAAGGCGCTGATGAAAAAATAATAGATCATATAAGCGGGCATCAGCAATGATAAACGCATCAGGATATCAGCCAAATCTGTAGTTTGTGACATTAATGCAGCCACAAATACAACAGGAATTACCGGAATCAGGAAACATAAAGAAAACAGCCAGAGTCCCAGAACTTTTCCCCAGATAATATCTCTTCCCGATGCCCCTTGTACACTGATGATTTTTAAGGTAGCGTTCTCACGTTCCTGTACTATTAATCCAAACCCTAAAAAAAGAATAATCAGAGGTACAATACTCTGCAGAATAAAAGCACTGCTGAAAGCTCCGAATCTTACCAAAGTACCTGAACTTCCTGCTTCCGAAAGATTGGCTGTATTCTGTTTATGCGCTTCCAGGAATATCACATTTCCAAGATAGTCATCTAATCCGTTGTCAAAAATATTCAGTGGATGCCCGATTCTGAAAACCAGATAGCCGTAATGAGCCATACGGTGCGGATGTTTATCAGGCCTGTGTTCCCAGTGTTCCCGGACTTCTTCCCGGTATTCCTTTATTTTTGAAAAAGAATCGGTGTATTTTGTAAACCCAATGCCGATGCTCAGCATACAGAAGAGGAGTACAGTGATGGTGATGAGCAGGTTCTGTTTCCCTTTAAACAGGTCCTGCCAGGTCTTTCTCACAATCAGTTGTAAGTTTGAAATAGCCATAATTTAAAATTTATAAGTAGCAGTTAGTAAATAGTTTCTTGGGGTACCTGGAAAGAGTCTTAAGTAATTCTGAGCGCCGATCCAGTAGACCTTATTGGTAATATTATTCAGGTTAAAAGCCAGCTGAATAGATTTTGCTGGAGTATAATACAATGCAGCGTCTATGGTGGTATATGCCGGAAGCTCAAAACTTCTTGTAAACCATGGTACTTTTGAACTTTGATAAAGCATTCCCGCTCCAATTCCAAAGTCTTTTATAAACTCTATGGTTGAAAAATTGTAGCGCGTCCAGATATTGAAAGAATTTTTAGAAGTATTTTCTTTCCTTTTCCCCACAAGATCAGGATTCGTATCATCCAGTATTTTAGCATCAATATAGCTGTAACCTCCGTAAATATGCCATTGAGGAAGAATATGTCCCGAAATCTCAGCTTCAAATCCACGGCTCCGGTCGGCCCCTCGCTGTACAAGTTCATCCGGTTCCGAAGGATTGTTGGCATTGATTAAAATATTTCTCTGATTGATCTCATACACAGCAAGATTCAATGAGATTTTTCCAAAAAGCTGTGCTTTCATTCCCAGTTCTTTAAGATCGGATGTCAAAGGTTTAAATCTGGCAGCAGATCCTGTAAGGCTGGAGGTATTGGGCATTAATGTCACCGTATTGGATTGTGGCTGGAACCCCGTAAGGTAAGTTCCGTAAAAATTAATGTTATCCGTAAGACTATAAGTGATCCCGAATCTGTACAGAAGTTTATTATTCCGGAATGAAGACTCATTGGATTCTTTGAAATTGGTAATGTCCTGAAACCATTCCTGACGTATTCCAGATAAAATTTTAAACTTTTTCCACGTGAAAAAATGCTGAATATAGGCAGCGTGTGTAGTGGTAAGAGCAGAAGGCAGGGGAGCTATGACATTCAAAGTATTAAAATCATTACCCTGATAATTATCTGCACCCTGATTCAGATCAAACGGAGTGACGTTGGGCTTAGGAATGAGTATTCCGTTGTAATTGAAAGTCTGATAATCAGCAGCATTGGCTGGTTTGTAAGAAGGAGCTACAGAACCATTCTTTAAAAGAAAACCTCTTGCGGCATTTTGCTGTCCGCCTTTACGTTTTTCCCAGATCTGACTGTCATAGCCTATTAAAGCCTGATGCTGAACAGCTCCGGTTTTGAATTTAAAATTAAAATAAGCATTGATATTGTCTGTTGCCCAGTTTTGTTTTCTTTGTACAAACTGCATCATTGCAAGACTGGAAATCGGTTTGTTATCCATATCAGGGACAAAAGAATTGGTTGTTCGGTGTTCCTGCAGGTTTTCTCTCCAGTATTGTTTCATATAGGAGGCATTAAAACTGATGGATTGGTTAAAATGATGGGCAACACTTCCCATTAAAATCAATTCCCTGGTTTTAAAAAAATCATCAGGAGCTCCAAGGTTCAAAGATCTTGGAGTACTATACAAATCTGTTTTTCCTGCAACAGCACCGAAAATGGGTTGTCCTCTGTCCAGGTTTCCATAAAGATCATTGAAAATCATTTCTACATTCACAGAGGTCTTTTCATTGGGAACAAAGGTGATGGAAGGAGAAATCAGGATCCCGCTGTTTTTGACGTGATCCCTGAACGAATGAGCATTTTGGTAAGCGCCATTAAAACGATACAGCAGGGTTTTACTCTTATTTAAAGGGCCTGTAAGATCTGTAGTAACACGGTAAGTATCGAAACTTCCTCCCGATGAACTGATCTCGTGGCGGGAAGTTGACAATGGTTTTTTAGTAACCATATTAATTGTTCCTCCGGGATCTACACTGGACATTGTAATGCTTGCCGGACCTTTGAAAATTTCCACACGTTCGATATTGGAAGTCATAGGCTGTAGAAAATAATACTGTCTTGTCCGCATTCCATTGATAATCTGTCCTTCTTCATTTTGACTGATTCCACGGATGTTGTATTGGTTGTAATAGCTGGAAGGAGAGACTCCGTTCACATTTTTCATAACATCTCCAAGCTGAAAGGCCTGGCGGTCGGTGATTAGCTCCTTGGTGACCGTATTAAGGGTTAAAGGAAGCTCTTTGTTTTTCATAGCAATCTTGGTAGCAGCAAAAGAGTAGTCGGATGTATAATCTTTAGACTTTCTTCCGATGATCTCAACTGTTTGTACCACTGTAGATAAGGAATCTTCAGAACGGGACTGAGCATACAGAAATGAGGAGGCGGTGAGGAAACTTAAACTTAAAAGTTTCACAGAATTTGGGGAAATACAATGAATTATTCCCGAATAATTAAAATTACTGGTAATCATGAATAGGAATGTACGGGCAGTGAAAACGCCCATTAATAAAAGGATATCTTTACTTGTGTGAAAACACAGGTATCCACGGAATCACAGTACAGACTAAGAAATCTGTATACAAAAAATAGGGGCAGTATTATAGATTAAGCTGCCGCGAAAAATGAGGATGGGGGAGCTCGGGAGCTGAAGAAGTCGAGAAGACAACGGTACCAAATGGCTTTCGGTTGAGGCATTTCGCTGTCATTTGTACTATTGATGGCAAAATCCATGTCCAAAGGTTCAGGAAGGAGAACATTGCTCATATGCATATGAAGCACACACTGACATTCGTCGTCCTGTGAAAAGGTAGGAATTTTCTCTTCTTTGGAACCTTTTTTATAGATCACTTTACTCTTTGCGTGCTTAGCATGATCAAGACATGTGCTTACACCGCTGACATTAGAAACAAATATCAGAAGTAAAGAGAAAACAAAAAAGACTCTGAGAAATTTTTGCATAATAGAAAAACAAAAGTACAATTTAATTTGATAAAAATGGGATGATGAAGAAAAAGTAACAGATATTTTTCAAGCTATGATTTCGAACCTAATGATTTTATCTTCCGTAGGGCCCATGAAATATTTTCCATAGCAGTATGATCCAGATCATATTTTGTGATATAAACACTTATTATATTTGGCCCATTGAAATTTCATATTTCTGACAAATTACAGTATAACCTTCCGATGATTCGGGAGGTTTTTGTTTTATATTAAGTTTATAAGTTACAGCCTCAATAAATCTAGAGATTGAGCAAATTCAGCAAACATGCGCTAACAAGCCGAAGATAAGCAACAACCGTAAAATACAGAGATCTTAGCAGATAATAAGAAAGTCAGTACATAAAAGGAAAACAATAATAACACTGGATAAAAACAGGTGTTTTTCCTCACAGTTTTGGGATTTACAATTTTAATTTTGCTGAGCAATACATAAAACTAAATACATGAAAACATCACAAAAAGGAATCAGTCTGATTGTATCATTTGAAGGCTTCAGCGCTAAGCCTTATCTGGATGCTGCAGGAATTCCAACAATTGGGTATGGTAACACTTATTATCCTGAAGGAAAGAAAGTGACCATGAAAGATCCAGCAATTACAAAAGAACAAGGAGTAGAGCTATTCGCTGAAGTCCTGCCAACTTATGAAAAGATCGTGAACTCAAAAGTGAAAATAGAACTTAATCAGAATCAGTTTGATGCTTTGGTTTCTCATGCTTATAATACCGGAGGATCTGAAACTTTGTTTTCTTTAATTAATAAAAAAGCAGAAGAGCAGGCAATCAGAAATTGGTTTACAAAACGATATATTACTTCCGGAGGAAAAATTTTAAATGGTTTGATCCGGAGAAGAAAGGCTGAAGCTGAGCTGTTTTTTTGCGAAATAAGCTGAAGTACTATAAGACCGTTTTTAAATAGCATTATGGTTTACCGTAATATTGCATTTTGTAAATAATTGTATATTTGTTTTAATACAATAACCATCAGATAAAAAATGCCAATTCCAGACTTTGACCATAATCATGTGTTGCCTCCCCACTTAGGTGATCCCAGAATTAGATTAAATGTTTCTCCATATGAATGTACAACATTAGAATTATGTGAGAAGTTTTCCACATCTGCTGTGCGCATTGATTTATTAAAGAAATTTATTGAGTTTAGATCAAGAATGCGTGATGTGGGTTTGAATTTTGGTTTTCAGTGGATTGATGGTAGTTTTCTGGAGAATATTGAAAAATCAGAAAGTAGAGATCCCAAAGATATAGATGTTGTTACATTTTTTGGAAATTTAACAATTCCTGAACAGCGTACAGTCAATACCATATTTCCTGAGTTCTTCAGTCCTTTATTAGCTAAAAGCACATATAAAGTGGATCATTATCCGGTTCATTATGACTATGATCCAGGTTTTACAGTAGAATCGGCAAGATATTGGATACAATTATTTACACATAAACGAAATGGAGTTTGGAAAGGAATATTGAAAATACCTTTAAATACAATGTATGAAGATGATAAAGCATTACTTTACTTAAATTCACTTTAATCATGAGTATCTTTAGCAAAATACAATATATTAACGCGCAGATTGCTGATACTGAAAGATTACTAGATATGGTAAGGGATCATCCATTTATGTCTATTGGTCTTAAAGAAAAAATAGATATGTTGAGGCTGGAACTCGAAGAAATGCCTACTATATCTTATGATCCAGTAATAGAATTTTTATTTAGTGGAAATGCTGTGTCAGGTTCTGAAGGGATAAAATCAACATTTGTCAGTAAGATTATATCACCCATTCAAGGACTAGTAAAGACACAATTAGCAATTAAGAAATATGGAAAGACAGGAAGTAGAGGACGTGCAAAGAAAAAAGCTAATAATGATCTTTACTTGACTGCTCTACCCACGGGGTCTTTTGGAATAGAATTGACAAAAATGGATTACGATGAAAATGATTTGTATGATCAGATAGAAACATCAGAGGCGATGAAGGATGTTATAGAAATGATTAAAAATACAGCCGAAAGTGATGATTCTTTTCAATCAGTTGTTGAAAATACTCCTAAAAGAAATTTAAGTTACCTTAAAAAGCTTTTGCAAGAAATTTCAAATGAAAAGTCAATTCTTAAAATGGATAGTGGTGAATTGCATGTAGAACTAACAAGTGAACAAGTAGATGCGGCTGCAAAAAGAGTTTCTTCTGCTGTAGAAGATGAAGACGAACTTTTTCTGAAAGGAATATTTAGAGGTTTACTTTTAGATTCCAATAGATTTGAAATTTTAGATGAAGCGTCAAATTCAATATCAGGGACAATCAGTAGTGAACTTGATGAAGAATCTTTGGTTGAATATGATAGATTATTTCTTAATAGAGAATGCCTGATTCACTTGAAAACATACAAAATAAAATATACTACAGGGAATGAGAAGACAGAATATGAATTGTTAGAAATAAGAGATATATAAAAAAAATAATCCCCACCTATTAGTGGAGATTGTTTTGCTATCTAATCGCTATATATCCTGCAAATGGCTCATGACTTTGCATTATTATAGTATTATTCATGCTTGTGTAGTTTAACATATTTGGTGTAATTAATCCCATTACTGTTTTTGCTTCTGGGTCTAAATATCTGAACGCTTGCATTAATGGAGTTTCCAATGTTTCATTGGTTTGTAATAAAATAATATAAACACCTGGTGCTAGTTCTTGCCATTGATCAATTGTGAATTCGATTGTCATAATTATTATATTTTTTAAGCACCTAATCTACAAACAATTCAAAATCAATCCTTACGGTTTCCCGTAGAGTTATAACTACAGTCTCTCCGTATATTTACGGAGTTTGTATAAACTAAAAGTACAAGTCAAAGTTTTTTTAATGTCCTCGGTTTGCCGGGGATTTTTGCGTTAAAAGAAAATGTACCACAAAAAGAACGATTTCATTAAACAGTGAAGCTTATGGCATATGCATTGTTCGTGATAAAAAGAGTTTTTAAGAGAGACTTTATTTAACACCACATCATTATAACTTATAATTCATTTTGCACTTTTACCTCCCAATTCAAGGGAGGTTTTTTGTTGGGAAAGGCTTAAATATATAAGTCTGAATAGGTAGCCCAACAGATGATTTCTCGAATTTTTTTAAAGAAGATTTATTGCGAATGGAAAGTATATATGAATATTTTGATTCGGGAGATAATCCGGTTTTATTCCAAAATTTATATAAATATTATTTTTATAAAATATGATTATAGGTAAAATTTCCCTTTAATCTTATCAGCCAGATTGATACAGACCATAGCGGTATTATTGACAAAGATCTTTTTCATCAATAAATAGACAAGTTCAGCAATCGCCCCTTATTGAATGTACTTAATTTTGACTGTATATAATGAGCTTAAGACATTTCGAATATTTTTAATAAATGGGATAAGTTATTATATGATGTAAATCATAATTGATTTAATGTTCTGATTATTAATATTTTATACTTTATAATTCATAGAATTTATTTTGAATAATTTTAAATAAGACAAAATAGTCTTATTTAAAATTTTGTTGCTGTATCTTTGCTGAAGAATAATATAGTCTACCTCTGATTATTGATGAGTGACTATTAAAACATAAAAGATGTTCAGCATTTTTACAAATATCAACAGGAAAGCATTCATTAATGCCATTATTGCAACCTTAGTGGTCATCGCTATGACAGTAATAGGGTCCGTTAATCTTCAAAACTTTGATGCAGCGTTAATTATTTATTTCTTCGGAACAATCAGTATGACTTTTGGAGTGGTCTATCACCATTCGGTATGGAAACAGCGTCCGGCAACACAGAAATATTGGAAACGTACATGGGAATTTATTTTCAGTAAAGATTATCCCGTATACCTCAAAGAAGTGATCCGTTTATCGGTTCGTAATATTTTATTTCAACGGTTTATTCTTCCAAGAGGTAAGGCGAGATGGTTTGGGCATTTTCTTTTAGCCACAGGATGTCTTATCTCTTTTGCAGTAACATTTGGATTGACATTCGGGTGGATGCATTTTACCTTAAAGGAAGGAACTACTGATATGTACGAAACCCATATGATGGGTTTTACAGTGATGACTTTCCCACTCAATACAATAATGGCTCTCATATTATTTCATATCCTGGTCTGGACCGCCATTATGGTTATTATCGGATGTCTGATTATGATGCACAGAAGATTTGTGGATGAAGGACAAATAGCAACCCAATGGTTTGAAAGAGACTGGCTGCCATTGATCTTACTTGTAGCGGTTTCTGTTACAGGGTTGGGAATTTGGTTTGACTATTCCTTTCTGGAAGGGAAGATGAGCCAGTTTATGGCAATTACCCATGCCATTACCGTAGCGCTGTTTCTGATGTGGATTCCTTTTGGAAAGTTCTTTCACATTTTCCAAAGACCTGCGCAGGTAGGAGCCAATATTTATAAAATTGAGGGAAAACGCAGAGGAATGCAGGTTTGCCCACATACCGGAGACGAGTACACTACAACAATGCATATCGAAGACTTAAAAGAAATTACAAAAGAAATGGGATTTGATCTTGAGCGTGAAGACGGTAAAAGCTATTTAGACTATAGCCCGGAAGGAAAAAGAGCAATGCTTGCAAAAGCACACTTTAAAGCAAGACAGGAATCAGGAACTTATTTTGGTTAAAATAAAATACAATGGCAAAATTACCCGTATCAGCCGACGAAATCATCAGTGTATTCGGACCACATCAACACTATCCGAATAAAGGAACAGTAAGATCTAATCCTCAGAATCCTGATGCCTTAATAAAAACACATTGCTGCTTTTGTGGTCTGCAGTGTGGAATTCAGCTAAAAGTAAAAGACAAAAAAGTGGTAGGCTTTGAGCCTTGGAACGACTTTCCCTTTAATGAAGGAAGACTATGTCCCAAAGGAGTTCAGCGGTATATGCAGGACAATCATCCGGATCGTTTACTTTCACCTTATAAAAGAGTAGAAGGAAAAGGCTTTGTACCTATAGAATGGGATGAGGCATATGATGCAGTCATTAAAGAAATCAGAAGAATACAGGACCAGTATGGGAAAAACGCTTTTGCAATGCTTTCCGGTGTTTCACTGACCAACGAAAAAAGTTATATGGTAGGAAAATTCGCCCGTGTTGCTTTAAAAACTGCTAATCTTGATTACAACGGCCGTCTTTGTATGGTAAGTGCTGGGGCAGGAAATAAAAAAGCATTCGGGATGGACCGCTCTTCCAACAGCTGGGCAGATTTAGCACATGCAGAAGTCATTATCATTACCGGAGCCAATGTAAGTGAATGTTTTCCGGTTCTTACACACAAGATTTGGGAAGCCCGCGATAATGGCGCGAAATTAATTGTGATTGACCCACGTCAGATACCCATTGCAAGAACTGCAGATATTCATTTACCCCTTAGACCGGGAACCGATTCTGCATTAACGAATACGATGCTTAAAGTTCTGATTGATAATAACTGGCTGGATAATGATTTCATTAACAATTATACCTCAGGATTTGAAGAAACAGCCGAGGCAGTAAAAGAATGTACATTAGAATGGGGTGAAGCCGTTACAGGCATTCCAAAAGAATTGATTTTTAAAGCCGCAGAAATGTGGGGGAAAGCAAAAACCAGCTTCCTGATGCATGCCCGAGGAATAGAACATCATTCCAAAGGAGTTCAGAATGTTTCAAGCTGTATCAATTTGGTGCTGGCAACAGGCAGAATCGGTAAACCTTATTGCGGTTACGGAACAATTACCGGACAGGGGAATGGCCAGGGTGGAAGAGAACATGGTCACAAATGCGATCAGCTTCCCGGAAACAGAGATATTGAAAACCCGGAACACAGAAAATTTGTTGCCGATGTATGGGGAATCAAAGAAGAAGATATGCCGCGAAAAGGATTGAGTGCTTACGAGATTATCGAAGCCATCAACCGCGGTGAGATCAAAGGGCTTTTATCAATTTGTTTTAACCCGCTGGTTTCATTACCCAATAATAACAATGTTCGTGCAGCATTAGAAAAACTGGAATTTTATGCCGGAATTGATTTCTTTTTATCCGAAACCCTGCGTCATGCCAACATCATTCTTGCAGGTTCATTGCAGGAAGAAGAAGAAGGAACAACTACCTCAGCAGAAGGCCGTGTAATAAGAATCCGGGGTGTAGTAGAACCACCGGGGAAAGCCAAGAGAGATAGTGAAATTCTGATGGAATTGGCAAGAAGATTAGGCGAAGGCGATAAATTCAATTATAAAAATAGTGAGGAAACTTTTAATGAATTAAGAGTCGCTTCAAAAGGCAGTGCAGCAGACTATTACGGCATTACTTATGAAAGAGTAGAAAAGAATTTAGGTATTTTCTGGCCTTGTCCTACTGAAGATCATCCTGGAACACCAAGGCTTTGGGAAGACAAACAATTTAATACCAACGATAAAAAAGCACATTTCAATCCTACCCCTTACAGAAAGCCAACCGAAGAACCGGATGAAGAGTATCCGATTGTTCTAACTACAGGAAGAGTGGTAAGCCAATATTTAAGTGGTTCACAAACGAGAAGAATTGGAAAATTAGTAGACCTGTATCCGGAACCTTTACTGGAAATTCATCCCAATCTTGCCGCAAAATATGGTATTGAAGAAAATGATCTGATCAAAGTTTCTACCCGAAGAGGAAATGCTTTGTTTCCTGCAAATGTGGTGGAAACAATCAGACAGGACACGGTATTTATCCCTTACCATTGGGGCGGCGTAAACTCAGCCAATCAATTAACGATTGATGCTTTGGATCCTGTTTCAAAAATTCCTGAGTTTAAGGTCTGTGCCTGCAAAATAGAAAAAACAGGAAGGAAAAAAGGAGAGCATTCAAAAGAATTTGCCAATCAAAGCAGAGACATTCAATATTAAGTAAAAAAATTATGGCAGAGCAATTTGAAAGATTTAATGATATGGAGTTTTTCGTTGACATGCAGCGATGTATAGGGTGTCACTCGTGTGAGATGGCTTGTGCAGAGTGCGAAACCAATGGAGAAACTTCAATGATTCATATTCATTATGTGGACAGAGCAGAAACAATTCAGACTACCGTTCAGGTATGTATGCACTGTGAAGATCCTATATGTGCCAATGTTTGTCCGGCAGATGCCATCACAAAAGATGAATACGGAATTGTTCACACAGCAGACACTTCCAAATGTATCGGCTGTGCCAACTGTGTTATCGGCTGTCCGTTCGGAGTTCCGCAAATTCCGGATCAGAGCGCAATGCTGATGATGAAATGCAACATGTGCTACGACAGAACCAGTACGGGACTGAAGCCTATGTGTGCCACAGTTTGCCCAAGTGGGGCATTAACCTTTGATACCAGAGAAAACGTAGCTAAAAAAAGACCGAACAGTACACCGGTAAACCGCTTTATTTTCGGAAAAGAAATAGTAAACACAAAAGTAAATATAATGATGCCGAAAGGCAGTGAAGAATTAAAAGTCTTTTAAAACTAATTACAATGTCAGAAGATAATAAAAAAATACCCGCCTGGAAAGCCGATTTTCCGATTAAAAAACGTGAAGCAGCCTATGTTTCCCGAAAAGAATTCATCAAATTGATTACCTTTTTCTCAGGGACTTTAGCTTTGGCCAATGTTGCAGTTCCTGCATTCAATTTTTTTAAAGAAGAAAAGGAAATAGGGCAATATTTTGTTGGATTAACTACAGATCTCAATGTAGGGGGAATGCGGACTTTCTACATCAATGAAGACCATAGAACGCCTTATATGCTGATTCGTTTGGCGGAAGATAAATGGAAAGTCTTCGAGCAGAAATGCACCCACCTTTCCTGTTCTGTTTTATACAATCATAATGAAAAAGTCATAGAATGTCCTTGCCACCACGGCTTTTTCAATCCGGAGGATGGTTCTGTTATACAAGGACCACCACCCAGACCACTTCCGCAACTTACAGTTGTCATCAAAGAAGATAAAATATTCGTAACAGATTTCGTAAAACAAACCGCAGAATCTCACGGATAGATTCACCCCCAAAAATAAATAAAGATGTCAGTACGAAAGAAACCCATAAAAAAAGTAACCTTCAGAGTCAATGAAATGCTTGTAGCCATTATCAGTGTTTATATTTTACTGGTAAGTCTGCAGATGTGGCTTCTGTTTGGAACCATCAATAAAGCTTTAGACAAAGAGCATCTGGACTTTTCAACTTATTCAGCCATTGCTTCAGTCATCATATTTCTATGTACAGTTTTCTTTTTAAGATACGTACCCGATATCCCGACTGGTCAAAATAAAAAACAGGAAGATGAGAATGACCACGCCTACTAATCTGCTTGATGCTTTTGGCAGAAAACATGATTATCTCAGACTTTCGGTTACCGACAGCTGTAATTTCAGATGTCTGTACTGTATGCCGGATGAGCCTTTTAAAAGTACTCCTTCCATCGAGTTGATGAACAGTCAGGAGATCTTTGAAATTGCAAAAATTTTTGTTAATGAATTTAATATCAATAAAATCCGGATTACGGGTGGAGAACCTTTGGTAAGAAATGATTTTGAAACAATTATCCGCCAGATTTCAACATTAGGGACAAGTATAGGAATAACGACCAATGGTGTTTTGCTTCACAAATATTTTGAATTATTTCAGGAATGTGGGGTTAAAAACCTCAATATCAGTATTGATTCTTTAGATCGGGATAAGTTCAAATATATTACCAAAAGAGATCTGTTTCAAAAAGTCTGGGAGAATATCAAAGAAAGTATCAAAAGAGGATTTAATGTTAAGCTGAATGTGGTTATCATGCGGGGTTTCAATGAAGATGAAATTCCTGAATTCATTGCCTTATCACATCATTACCCGATTGAGCTGAGGTTTATAGAATTTATGCCCTTCAGCGGAAACTCCTGGGAAAAAGAAAAAGTTATCCCCATTGCGGAGATGCTCAGTCTGATTTCTCAGCATTTCAAGTATGAAAAGATGGAAGATCATAAAAATGATACTTCCAGAAAATATAGAGTCAACGAAGAAAGTAAAGGTGTTTTTGGTTTGATTTCTACCATGAGTAATTCATTTTGTGCAGGGTGTAACCGGATCAGAATAACATCCGATGGAAAAATGAAAAACTGCCTTTTCGGTGCCGATGAGTTTGATTTGCTTAAAGCTTTCAGAAATAAAGAAGAAATAACAGAACTCATACAACTCGGTATAATCAAAAAACACAAAGAAAAAGGCGGACAATTTTCTGAAATGGAAAGTGTCAGGAACCAATCAATGATTAACCGGAGTATGATCAAAATAGGAGGATAATTTTTTTATCAACCGATAGGATAAAAAAGACATAACGAACTGTACTAAACTCAATAACTTATTAACAATGAAAGGATTAATTAAATTCATTGCTGTTGTCATGATAACACTCACAATGACGCAATGTACAAAATCGGAAACGGCTCAGGCTGAAAAATATGCAGAAACTTCACAAGCCGCTTCTGAAAAAGAAAACCATAAGCACGATGATAAAGATGATCTGAAATATGTAAGCCGGGAAGTACAGGTAAAAGGAGATGTAGTCAATCCGCTTACCTTAACCGTAGATTCTTTGAAAAAAATGAATGTGAAGGAACTCAATGACTTCAAAATTGTCTGTCAGAGCGGTTTAACCAAAGACAGCATAGAATCTACAAAAGCTGTTCTTCTTACTGATATTTTAGATAAAGCAAAAATTGCCCAAAAGGATCACAAAGACCGTAATTTTTACATTGTTGCCCGCGCTTCAGATGATTATAAGGCTACATTTTCCTGGGCAGAATTATTCAACAATCCGGCAGGGGAAAAAGTATATGTGGTGTTTGAACAAAATGGAGAACCACTCAAGAAAAAAGGGGAAATGATTGTGGTAAGCCTTTCTGACACCAAAACAGGCCCGCGTCACGTAAAATGGCTGAAAAGCATAGAAGTGACCAGAGTAAAATAATCAAATTGAAAATTTCAAACGAAAAAAGATGAACCATTTTATATCCGTTTCCGAAGCCAGAAAAATCATTCAGAATCAAATTTTCATAACTGAAAAAACAGAGCTCTCACTTTTAGAAGCACAGGGGTTTTATGCTGCAGAAGAAATACGGGCAATTTTAGATGTTCCCTCTTTCGATAACTCAGCAATGGATGGGTATGGTTTCCGTTTTGAAGACCTGGCATATTATACAGAATTGAAGGTTACCCAAATCATTCCCGCAGGAATTTCAAAAAATGACTTTGTTTTAGGCAGGGGAGAAGCTGTTCGCATTTTTACAGGCGCTAAAATTCCGGACGGTGTTGATACCGTGGTGATGCAGGAAAAGGTGAAGCAGAATGAACATCTTATTCATTTTACTAATGAAATTCAAAAGGGTGAAAATATTCGACTGAAAGCTTCACAGACACAGTCAGGAACTGTGATTGTTGAAAAAAATACATATATCAATCACGCATTGATCGGATTTCTGGCAGGATTTGGAATTGAAAAAATTACGGTGTATCAGCGCCTGAAAATAGGACTTGTTTTCACTGGAAATGAATTGGTTGAACTGGGAAATTCTTTGGCAGAAGGTGAAATTTACAATTCCAACAGATATACTCTGCAGGCAGCTTTAGCAGAAATCAATCATCAGTTCTCGTGTATAAAGCATGCTGAAGATACAGAAGATGCGACGTTTCATGCGATCAAAGAAGCTTTAGATCATAATGATATTGTACTCATAACAGGGGGAATTTCGGTCGGGGATTATGACTATGTGAAACCTGCTCTGGAAAAACTGGACGTTAAAGAATTATTCTACAAGATCAGACAAAAACCTGGAAAACCGCTGTTCTTCGGAAAGCAAAATGAGAAATTTGTTTTTGCATTACCCGGAAATCCGGCTTCTGTTTTTTCCTGTTACCATCAGTATGTGAAGCCATTCCTGCTTGGATGTTTCGGTCGTCAGAACTTTGAAGAAGAAGTGGATTTTGCTATTTCAGAATCTTACGTAAGAAAAAAAAGCAATGAGCAGACTCAGTTTCTGAAGGCATTCTATTCCAAAGGAAATGTTCGTATTCTCAGCGGTCAGGAATCCTATAAAATGAATTCGGCAGCTCAGGCCAATTGTCTGGTAGAATTTTCTGAAACGGCTACCGAAATAAATATTGGTGAAAAAGTGAAAATATGGAAAATCTGAAAATCAAAGGAAGGATATGGATAGAAACCGGATCCGGTCTGAAGATTGGTATTGGAAGAGCCAGACTTTTAGAACATATTCATCAGTTGGGAAGTATAGCAGAAGCAGCAAAAGCACTGAAAATACCCTATCGGAAAGCCTGGGGAATCGTGCGTGATATTAATTCTAATGCCTCCTGTGAAATTGTTACAAAAGAAGTGGGAGGAAAATCCGGTGGGCAAAGTCAGCTCACTGATTACGGAAAACTCATCGTTGAAAAATTTAAAACAGCAGAAGAGTTTTTTTTGAAATTCTCAAAAGAAACCATTTAAATACTATGAAAGCAGTTGTTTTAGCAGGAGGTCAAAGCTCCAGAATGGGTCAGAACAAAGCCCTGATGAAGCTGGGTCAAAAAACTGTAATAGAATATGTAATAGATAATCTGTCGCAGGTTTTTGATGAGGTTTATATTTCTGGTAATCATTCAGATTATCCTGATTCTAAAGAAATTATTAAAGATGTTATTGCTCATAAAGGCCCGATGGGCGGCATTCGTTCGGCCTTAGAATACTGTAAAGACGATATTTTTGTCTGCAGCTGTGATATGCCTTTCTTTTCATCAGAATTAATAAAGAATATACTTCAAAGAAAAGAGGAAAACAGGATAAATATAGCGCAGTATCAAGAAAAAGTGTATCCGGTTGTGGGTATTTACCCTTATCGCTTTCTGGATGCCTTCACAAAATCAATAGAAAAAGAAAATCTGAAAATGATGCATTTTCTTCAGCAGCAAAATGCCAATTATATAAAGTTGAGTGGTGATTTTGAACATCAGTTTTTGAATATCAATACACCGGAATGTTTTAAGAATGCTGAAATTTTAATCAAAGAGTTAAGATCATGAAAAAGAATTATGTGATTGCAGGTGCAATTTTGTTGTCACTGAATATGTTTGCACAAGAGCAGATAAAGACTGATACCTTACAGAAGTTGTATGAAATTCAAGAGGTTAATATCCATGGAAAAGAAAAAAATGAAGGACCCATTACCCGAATTGATGCTAAGCTGATGCAGGATTTCAACAAAATGAATGTGGTAGATGCAGTCAATCTACTGCCGGGTGTAGGCATCACGCAGATGGGAGCAAGGAATGAAGGAAGCATTCTGGTACGAGGATTTAACTCCCTCAGAACACCGGTTTTTTATGACGGAATTCCTATTTATACCCCTTATGACGGTAATTTTGATTTGAGTCGTTTCACCACTTTTGATATCAACAGTATTTCCGTGGAAAAAGGATTGGTTTCCGTTCAATATGGTCCCAATACGATGGGTGGTGCTGTGAACATTGTATCCAGAAAACCAGTAAAGGCTTTGGATATTGACGGTCAGTCAGGCGTAGGTTTTGCTGACGGAACCGGTATTAACTCTTACTTTACGTCGCTCAACATCGGGACAAGACAAAATAAATATTACCTGATGGGATCCGCTTCCATATTGAAAATTGATAATTATTTAATTTCCAGAAAGTTTGACCGTACAGAACTACAGCCATCATTAGAAAGAGAAAATTCGGGATCTATTGATGCCAGATTAAGTGCAAAATTTGGGTATACACCTAACAAAACAGATGAATACTCATTGAGTATTCTTTCACAAAATGCTGAAAAGAATATCTCACCCAATGCCTATAATAAAGGAAACAGCAATTGGCGCGATTACCCGGTATATGATAAGAAAAGTATATACATTAAAACAAAGACCTTAGTTGCTCCCAAAACGTTCCTGAATTTTACTGGATATTACGATACCTATTACAATAAAATGAAACAGTATGACAATAATACCTATACTTTGCTCAACAAGAATTCCTCTTTTTCGAGCGTGTATGATGACTATTCATTAGGTGCGATCCTCAATCTGACCACTGAAGCGGTTAAAAACAATGTCATTACGCTTTCAGTGAATAACAAATATGATTCACATACAGAATACAACGAAGAAATTTTAGCTGACAGCACTTCTGGGCAAAAGTTCAAAGCCGGAGAACCGGAACAAAACTATAAAGACAACACTTTGTATGTTGGTTTAGAGGATGTTGTGACTATCAATTCCTTTTTAAAAGCAATTATTGGGGCATCTTTTAATTCGAGAAACAATATCAAAGCTCAGGAATACGGAACTCATTATGAGACAGGAGAAAAGAATGTTTTATATGACTTCCCGAAAGGATCTGATCATGCATTTGATTACAAAGGAGGAATTATTATACAACCTTTTAAAAATCATACCATTACAGCATCTGCATCCAAAAGATCAAGATTTGCTTCTCAGAAAGAAAGATATTCCAGCCGTTTTGGAAATCAGGTTCCCAATCCGGATTTAAAATCAGAATATACATGGGCTTACGACCTTACTTATTCAGCAAAATTGGGGAATAAGTTCAACTATGAAGTTTCAGGATTTATCAATACGATACGGGATGCCATTTTTGCAAGAACAGTGGGATATCAGGACAATGGAAATCCCATTATCCAGAATGTAAATATCGGTAAGGCAATATTTCAGGGATATGAATTGGCCCTGAATTATATCCCGGTTAAGAATATCACGTTGGGAGCCAATTACAGTTATATTGATATGAAAGATATGACGGATGGAAGTAACGAGAAATTCACCGATGTTCCTAACCATAAAATGATGGCTTACACAAAATTAGAAGCTCCGTCGCTTCGCTCTGTCCTTAATGTCAATGTAGAATTTTATGGAAAAAGATATATAACCAGTACAGGAGATCAGGCACCTGAATTTACTTTGGTGAATGCCAAACTCTCTGTAAATATTGTAAAAGGGGTAAACTTTGACTTCGGTGTAAGAAACCTGTTAGATAGAAATTATTATCTGTCTTATGGCTATCCGAAAGAAGGAAGATCATTCATAACTGCATTAAACTATCACTTTTAAAAAATGAAATAATGACACTTAAAATATTTGGAAAACTTACAGACATCTTCAAGAACGGTCAATATGATTTAGACACGGAAAACATCAATAATGTTTCTGATTTAAAAAACCTGTTGTATGAAAAATTTCCGGCTTTAAAAGAACTTACATTTTTAATTGTCGTGAACGGGGTAAAGGCTGAAGAGGAGCAATCTATTTCCGGTGATGCAGAAATCGCTTTGCTGCCGCCTTATTCAGGAGGTTGATTTTAATGATTTGATAATTAGAAGGAATGAAAGCCTTTGAGTAAACAATTGGCTAACCTTATGTTGCAAATAAAAACTTCTTTAAGAATGGATTTAAAAAGATACAACAGACAAATGATACTCCCGGACTTTGGAATCACCGCACAGGAAAAACTCGCTGAATCTTCAGTTTTGGTTGTCGGTGCAGGAGGTTTGGGATGTCCCGTTCTTCAGATTCTGGTTTCTTCCGGAATAGGAGCAATAGGAATCGTTGATTTTGATATGGTAGAGATGGATAATCTCCACAGGCAGTTTCTGTATGATGAACAGGATGTGGGAACACCAAAAGTCATTGCAGCAGTTGAACATTTGAATAAGATGAATACAGATACTGAGATTGCAGCATTTCAGGAGATGCTCACATCAGATAATGTATTTTCCATTATTCATAATTTCGATGTCATTGTAGACTGTACGGATAATTTTACAACCCGGTATTTACTGAATGATGCCTGCGCTCTGTTGAGGAAACCATTGGTGTATGCATCTATTTTCAGGCATGAAGGCCAGATTTCTGTTTTCAATGTAGAAAAGGACAATAAGGTAACCAATTATCGTGATCTTTTTCCGGTATCACCCAATCAGAATGAAGTCCCTGATTGTAATGAAGCAGGAGTTTTACCAGCGCATTCGGCTGTGATAGGTACTTTTCAGGCCAATGAAGTAATCAAGCTGTTAATTGGTTCGGAAGATGTGCTGATTCATAAACTGTTGTCTTTCAATACCAGAAATTACCAATCAATGATTGTTAATTTTAATCCATGCAAAGAAAAATCAGGACCCGAAACAATTGAACAATTTAAAAATTTCAACTACGAAGAATTCTGTAATATCAGGAAAGAAAATGAAATTCGGTCAACTGCAGATTTACAAACATTCCTGAATCAGAAAAACAGCATTCTGATTGATGTTCGGGAAACAGATGAGCTGCCGAGATTAAACTCATTCCAGGCTTTGGAAATTCCGTTAGCTTCCCTCGGACAAAATTTGAAAACATTAGAAAACTACGAAAATCTATGCTTTATCTGTGCCTCAGGAAAGAGAAGCAGAAAAGCATTAGAACTTACCCAAACATATTTTCCGGAAAAAGAAATCAAACATTTTCCAGCTGGAGCAAAATCAATATTATCATGAAAAAAATAAAAAATATATTTATTGAAGGCCCTATCAGTCCATCATTTGTCGCTGAAAGTATTGCCAAACATACCGTTAAAACCAATATTGGCGGACACAGTATTTTTCTGGGACAGATTCGTGAAGACGCGATTAATGATAAAAAAATTCAATCCATGGAATTTACTGCTTATCAGGAAATGGCATTGGAAAAAGCCCATGATATCCGGGAAGAAATCATCTCAAAATATAAGCTGATATGTGCACATATCTACCATTCATTAGGAAATATCAAGGTTGGAGAGATCTGTTTATTTGTCTTTACTTCTGCTGAGCATAGAAAAGAAGCCATCAATGCCTGTGACGAAATGGTAGATAGAATTAAGAAAGAAATTCCTTTGTGGGGAAAAGAGATTTTAGAAGATCAATCCCATACCTGGAAAGAAAACAGATAAGCAAAAAATAAGGTTTTAATAACAAAATTAATTACAGAAATATGGTCAATATCACCCACAAATACAGTACACTTAGAAAAGCTATTGCCGAGGCAATAGTGAGCGTAAGTTCACAGGATACTATCGATGCCATTGTAAATCATAAAGTTCCGAAAGGAAATGTATTTGAAATGTCAAAGACTGCAGGTTTATTTGCTGCCAAAAAAACAAGCGATGTTATTCCGGACTGCCATCCGCTTCCGATAGAATATACCTCAATTCAGTTTGAAATCAGGAATCTCGATATTCATGTCACCTCAGAAATTCATACCATTTACAAAACCGGGGTAGAAGTGGAGGCCATGCATTCGGCATCTGTAGTAGCACTCACAATGTATGATATGCTCAAGCCTATTGATAAGAATATTGAAATCAAAAATATTAAACTGCTGGAGAAAAAAGGAGGAAAATCAGATAATAAAGATTCTGGAGAAGGTATTGATGCATCCGTAATTGTTTGTTCAGATAGCATTTTTGCAGGGAAAAAAGAAGATAAAGCTGGAAAAGCAATTATTGCAGCTCTGGAAAAACATCATGTAGATATTAATGATTATGTTGTTATTCCTGATGAAATCAAGGAAATTCAAGACAAAATAAAATCAGATGTGGAGCAGGGAACCAGACTTATCATGATCACGGGAGGAACCGGACTGTCAAAACGGGATGTAACACCTGAAGCTGTTCGCCCTCTTCTGGAGCGGGAAATTCCCGGTGTTGCAGAAGCTATAAGAAGCTATGGACAGCTGCGAACCCCTTATTCAATGCTTTCCAGAAGTCTGGCGGGTATGATTGGCGATACCCTTGTCATTGCCCTTCCAGGTTCTACAAAAGGAGCAGAGGAATCAATGGACGCCCTATTTCCGGGAATTCTTCATATCTATAAAATAGTGGCGGGAGCCCAGCATTAAAAACGGAACAAAATCAATACAATAAAATAATCTAAATAGTTAAAAATGAGTACCAATATCCAATCTGCATTAGGAGAATATCTGTTTTTAGCCATGGGAGAATGTAACGGACATAAAGTCGTTATGGGAATTGGCTATACCCTTGAATATGCTGATAAAAAGGCAAAACAATTTGAATCATCAAGTGGCGGAACTGTTAAATACATTGATATTTCTGTGATAAAAACCGGTGATAAAGAAAAATGCAAAACATTGGAAAAACTGAAGTAATTCTTCTGTTTATCATGTTTTTTGAGCAGTCTATGATGTTGTATTATAAATCTTTCTTTTTATACGATTCGTACTATGAATAAATTGATCCCATTAAAATTTTTACAGAGTGTTTTTTTTATTTCACTTCTCATTCTTAGCTGTACAAAAAATCCTTCAGAGCATGCACAAAACGGTCAAAGTTCTGTAATTTCTGTGGCAGCGGCAGCCAATCTCAGAGATGTTTTAGAAGAATTCAAGGAAGTTTATGTAAAAGAAAATCCTGATAGAAAAGTTGAAGTTAGCTATGCGTCTTCAGGATTGCTGGTTCAGCAAATAATAAACGGAGCACCTTTCGATCTGTTTCTTTCAGCAGATTCTTCATTTCCTGAAAAGATTAAAGATACCCATAAAGCTTTCGGGAATTCTTCAGTCTACACCTATGGAAGGATTGCTCTGTGGAGCTCGAATTTAGACGTTTCGGAAGGTTTGAAGCTTGTATTAAACCCAAAAGTTAAAAAAATAGCCATTGCCAACCCGAAACTTGCTCCTTACGGGAAAAATACTGTTGAAGCTTTGAAAAAATCCGGTTTATATACGGTGATTGAACATAAAATTGTCTGGGCAGAAAATATTAATCAGGCAGCACAATTTGCTTCTTCTGGTAATGCTGATATTGCCTTTGTTGCTCTTTCCAATGTGATAGGTAAAGAAATGACAGGAAAAGGGAAATTTTATGAGCTTTCAGAACAGGAGTCATCTCCAATTCCACAAAGCGGTATTATTCTGAAAGGGAAAAATACAACGGAAGCACAGCTTTTTTTCGATTTTATTAAAAGTGAAAAAGCAATAAAAATCTGGAAAAAATATGGCTATAAACCCGTAATTAAATTCTAATGCTGGATCAGGATTTTGTTTACACCTTACTTCTCACCGGAAAATTGGCACTGGTGACCACTACTATTCTGATCATCATTGGAATCCCGGTGGCTTACTGGATTACCTATTCACGATTTAAACTGAAATTTATCGTAGAAGCGCTCATTTGTATGCCTATGGTTTTGCCGCCAACGGTGATGGGGTATTACCTTTTGGTGGCCTTCAGTCCTGATAATGCTTTTGGACAATTTTTAGAGCAGTATTTTGATGTCCGGCTTGCTTTTTCATTTAACGGAATTGTTATTGCAAGCATTATCGCCAATTTACCTTTTATGATTCAGCCCCTTCAGAACGGTTTCTCCTCATTGTCCGATGAGTTGAGGCAGGCTTCCTATACGATGGGTAAATCCAAAATCGTTACGCTGATTAAAGTTCTTCTTCCCAACATAAAAACTTCCGTTATTACCGGAATTGCTCTTACGTTTGCACATTGTATCGGCGAATTTGGTATTGTCATTATGGTGGGCGGAAACATTCCTAAAGAAACCAGAATTGCATCCGTTGCAATATACGACCAGGTTCAGGCTCTTAATTTTGAAGCCGCAAACCGATATGCATTTGTACTTTTTATTCTTTCATTTCTTACTTTAGTGCTGATTTATAGTATCAACCGTAAAGTTAATATGACAACATTTCGATGATTGAGATCAATATAAAACACCAGATCTTTACCTCCTCGGGAAATCAGTTTCTTGAGATTAATGAGCAGTTTGAAGAAGGAAGTATTATCCATGTTTCCGGAGATTCGGGAATTGGAAAAACTACTTTTTTTAAAATTATATCAGGATTAATTGCTCCAGATTCCGGACTCATTACAGTAAATAATACAGTTTTAACGGATACAAAAAGCAAAACCTTTCTGTCACCTCAAAAGCGTGATATTGCATTGATGTTTCAACATTATGCTTTGTTTCCCAATATGACTGTGAAAAAGAATATTGAATTTGCACAGAAAAAAAAGGATGAAGAGATCATTAATCACCTTTTAAAAATATTTAATCTGGAAAATCTGAAAAATGCAGCCCCTTCCAGGCTTTCCGGTGGCCAGCAGCAAAGAGTTGCACTGGCAAGAACACTGGTTCAGAATGCCAGAATTGCGCTCTTAGACGAACCTTTTTCAGCCGTTGATCCTTCAATGAGAAAGGTAATGAAAGAGGAGATCGTGAAAACCTCTATCAATCAGGGAGTAACTTTTTTTGTGATCAGTCATAACGAAGATGAGTTTGAAGATTATACCCATAAAAAACTGGTTATCAGATGATTTTTTAATCAACTGGTTTAACCGGGATACTCCATCATTTTCATTACACTTCCAAGATCTTTTAAATCTTTAATTTTATAATCAAAAATTATTTTAACTTTTTCTTTCACTACTACAGCCATATCATGAATAGGGCAGGGATTTTCGCTGCTGCAGATCTTAAGGCCTAAAAGACATGAATTTAGAACTCCTTTTCTTTCAAGGCTTTCGTATATATCCTGAATGGTTAGTTTTTCAAACTGCTCATCATTAAGGTAAAATCCTCCTCCTTTTCCTCTTCCTGAAGAAATCAGTTGTTTCTTGGTAAGCTGCTGCAGAATTTTCGAGGTGAAATGAGTAGGCGTACCAATCTGTTCAGAGATATCAATGATTCCTATTTTTTTTCTCTCGGACGCCAGCACGATACAGGCTTTGATGGCGTATTGACATGTATATGAAAATATCAGCATTCCTTATATATAATTATTAAAGCTAAGAAGAATATCTAAAGTACAAAAATACAAAATCCTGCCTAAAATAAGGTAACTATAAAATAAAGTGAGGTTTAAGGTATTCTACTCATTATAAGTTTTTTTCCGATGTGATTCTCTCAGATTTACATTTCATAACCCCTTTTTTCTAACAATTGTGAAATATTATTGTTAAAGATCATGATTATGATTTTTGACAGAAATAAGAAAAATAATTTTAAATAGGATGTTTTTATCTGATTTAAAAAGTAATTTTGAAATTCAAAATATAGATTGATGATAGAAAATTCTTTAGCCTCTGCACACAAAATACTTTTTCTGAATACCCTGGCATTCATAGTCTGCTTTGCCTGCTGGACAATGAATGGGGTATTGGTGACGTATCTGGTTGATAATGGTATTTTTAACTGGTCGGTAGTAGAAACAGGCTGGCTTCTGGGAATACCCATTCTTACAGGTTCTATCATGAGGTTGCCTTTAGGAATTCTAACGGATAAGTATGGGGGAAAACCGGTATTTTCAACCTTACTGTTACTATGCAGTATTCCTTTATTCTTACTTTATTTTGCGAATTCGTACTGGATTTATTTTTTATTAAGCGCTTTATTCGGAATGATAGGAACCGGATTTGCCGTAGGAATAGCCTTTACCTCTGTATGGTATCCGAAGGAATGGCAGGGAAGAGCACTTGGGATTTTCGGAATGGGAAATGCCGGTGCTGCCTTAACTACATTTTTTGCCCCCGCTTTACTGAATTATCTGTCTGCAACTGATCCCGAAAACGGCTGGAGAATGCTTCCTGTCATCTACGGAATTATACTCATCCTGATCGGATTGATCTTTATATTCTTTGTTAAAAATAAAAAGGCTGAAGTACAGGATAAAACAATGTCTGAGCTTCTGGCTCCGCTATCCAAGCTGAGAGTATGGAGATTCGGACTCTATTATTTTCTTGTTTTCGGATTGTTTGTAGCATTTTCTCAATGGCTGCTTCCTTATTATGTCAATGTTTATAAAACGTCGTTGATTCTTGGAGGACTTTTAAGCTCAGCTTTTAGTCTACCAAGCGGAGTTATAAGAGCTTTTGGAGGGTATTTGTCAGATAAATTTGGAGCAAGGAAAGTAATGAATTGGGTTCTTTATTCTTCTCTTATTCTGAGCGGTTTTCTTATGCTTCCTAAGATGGATATATTGACACCAGGTAAGGGGATCACTGCAAAGAAAACAGGAATAATTACTGAGGTTTCAACCAATAAAATTGTATTAGGAGAAGAAGTTCTGAATATAAAATCCAAACCTGAAATTCCTGAACATACTTCCATACTTCCCGAATCCTTTTCATGGCAGGAAGTTTTAGTGAAGCAAAACCAGCAGGTAAACAAAAAACAACTGCTGGCCCAAGGTAATACACTTATCAAATTTGAAGCTCATATCTGGGTATTTTCGGTTCTCGTTATTCTCCTTGGAATTATGTGGGGGATTGGTAAAGCAGCAGTTTATAAATACATCCCTGAATATTTCCCAAATGAAATAGGCGTTGTTGGCGGAATGGTAGGACTTATAGGAGGACTGGGAGGCTTTATCGGACCTATTCTTTTTGGGTATCTCCTTGATTTTTCGGGATTGTGGACCAGCTCGTGGATCTTTGTATTCATCATTTCGGCCGTCTCTCTTTTCTGGATGAATCATGTTATCAAACATATGACGTATCGCGAGGCTCCTCATATCAAAGATAAAATTGAGCATTGATCATAATACAAAAATTTCTAATTTAATATCACTACAGATGAATAACTCAGAATGGTTATCCAACTACGATCCTTCAAACGAAGGGTTCTGGAACTCTACAGGAAAAAAAATTGCCTGGAAGACACTCACAATTACTACTACAGCATTGCTTTTTTCTTTTGCTACATGGTTTTTATACAGTGTTATTGTCATTAAACTTCCACAGATCGGTTATCAATTTTCAGATGATCAGCTTTTCTGGCTTGCTGCAATGCCTGGCCTTGCAGGTGGTATATTAAGGATTATAAATACCTTTCTCATTCCTATTTATGGCACCAAAAAAGTAATTTCCATAACTACTTTTATTAAAATCATACCTCTGCTCATGCTTGGGTTTGCAGTAATGGATCCAAATACTTCTTTCCAGTATTTCATGATTATTGGTTTTTTAATGGGAATTGGTGGTGGAGATTTTTCATCTTATATGCCTTCAACTTCGTTATTCTTTCCCAAAAAAGAGGCGGGAACAGCATTGGGAATTCAGGCCGGGATTGGAAATTTCGGAGTAAGCCTTGTACAGTTGCTTTCTCCTCTCATTATGAGTTTGACAATATTCTCGTTTCTTGGAGGAGGTGAAACAATTGTCGCTACCGGGAAGAAAATTTATCTTGAAAATATTGCATTTATTTATGTTGTCCCTTTATTTATAACAGGTATCTGGGCTTGGTGTTCTTTAAAAAGTATTCCGGTGATGGCTACTTTCAGAGAACAATTGGATATTTTCAAGGATAAGCATACCCTGTATTGTACCATGACGTACATTATGACTTTTGGAATCTTTGCAGGGCTATCTGCCTCTTTTCCATTAATGATTAAAAATCTGTATGTTCCTTTAGATAAAGATCTGGATCCTTTGCAATATGCATTTTATGGTCCTCTTATTGGTTCTGCCACCAGAATTATTTTTGGTAAGGTAGCTGATAAAATAGGAGGTGCATTCCTTACTCAGCTTACAGGATTATGCTTAATTCTTCTTTTCCTGGCTTTGATTTTTGGTGGATATCTAACTCCAACGAGCAAAGATGATTTCAAAGGATTTTTAATAATTATTCTTTGTGTTTTCTTTTTTACAGGAATCGGAAATGCTGCAACCTTCAAGCAATATCCTGTGATTTTCTCAAATTCTCCCAGAAAAGCGGCTGGTGTGATAGGATGGACAGCTGCTGTAGCTGCTTTTGGTCCATTTGTTTTCAACGTACTGATCAGTCAGTCCCGGGCTGTTTCCGGTGATGCCCGTTTATTTTTCTGGTTTCTTATCGCAGGTTGTGTGATGGCCACTTTTGTGAATTGGTATTTCTATACAAGAAAAGGCTGTGAAAGACCTTGCTAGACCTGTAGATAATTAAAAAAGCGCAATATAAATTGTTTAAAGATGTTTAAAAAAATAATAGCGGCTGGAGTTTTAGTGTTAGCTTTCAGCCATGCGAATGCACAAATGGATAGTTTAAAATTGAATTTTGATTTGAGAACTAGAGGAGAACTGGATAATGGTGTAAAAACTTTAATTCCCAGAGGAAAATCAGCTGAAACTACGGTTCTCTCACGCGCCCGTTTCGGAATCGATTATTATTACAAAAAACTGGAAGTTTATATCAGTGCACAAGATGTAAGAACATGGGGCGAAACAACAACTACCGCCGGGAAAAATCAAAATTTCACCCTTAATGAGGCCTGGGCAAAATATCAGTTTTCAGACAAGTTCGCAATGAAAATTGGTAGACAGATTCTTTCTTATGATAACGAACGTTTAGTGGGTGCGCTTGATTGGGCGATGCAGGGAAGAAGTTTCGATGCTTTGAAAGCGGCTTACAAAATTAATCCGAATTCAAAGATTGAAGCTGTTGTAACGTATAATAATGACGATAATGACACCAATGATCTCCCTGAAAAAGAAATCTACAGCATTGCTGAAAGTGGCGAAATCACAAAATCTCTTCAAATCATCCATTACCAATACACAGGAAAAGATAAATTTCAATTTTCTGCTATTGCGATGAATAATGTGCTTCAGAATCCTTCCGGTACCCATTATGATATGCTAACGTTGGGAGTAAATGCCAGAAAATATTTCGAAAACATCGGCTTTTTCGGTTCTGCATATTATCAAACCGGAAAAAATACTCAGGCCCAAAGTAAATCTGCATACCAGTTTTCTGTCAATTCGGATTTTATAATTCATCCAAAGTTCAATGTCATTGCCGGAACGGAATGGCTTTCAGGAGGAAATTATGATACTGAAGCCGGCAAGAACAGGTCTTTCAGCCCTTTGTACGGTACCAATCATTTGTATAATGGTTTTATGGATTATTTCTATTTGGGAAACAGTCATTTCAACAGCTTTGGATTGAATGATTACTATTTAAAATCAAATGTTAAAATCACTTCCAATTCTCAGTTGCAAACCAATTTCCATGTATTTACTTCAAACGGGAAATTAGGTTTTAATAATGTAGGAGACAAATATTCATCTTATTTAGGAAGCGAATTAGATATGGTTTTTACCCATACATTCGGAAAAGTGATTACTGCAAATCTTGGACATTCATTTATGTTCGCAGGCGAAAGCATGAAGTTTGTTAAAAATGTTCCTGATCCTAAAAATTTGCAGACATGGACCTGGCTAGGTGTTAAGATTGCTCCCAATTTTAAATTAAAATAAAATATAAAAGTGAGGAGCTGATTACATTACTCTTCACTTTTATCCTTTAAATAAAACCAGCAGATTATAATGTAGTATTTTTTTATACAGCAAAGAATCTCACTTTTATCTTTATAAATTTCTATTTGCCTTCTCTTTTTTTAACTGATTCCAATTATTGATATTCAGAATTAGGATTGGAACCAAAGCTATAGGAATTACACTCATTGCACTAAATCCACGTTTGAATGTTAAGACTATATTGCTCAGGAATAATAAGAGGATTGCAATGCCCAGCATGATAGTAATAATCTTAATTTTCTTTTCATTGCTTATGAGTTCTTCATTTGTGTATTCGCTTATTGACTTGTTTTTCATGATGTTTTGTTGATGGCTTTGCAGGTTATAATTTTGTTGTGGAGATTTATAAATAAGACGATCTCGCTTATAAAGATATAAATTATTTAAATAGTCGGGATAAAATTCATAAGCACATTTTTATAGTCCTTCATGGTATCTTTTTTTAGAATTTTAAAACTGCACCTCTCAGTACTTATTGGGATAAATCTATCTTTTTTAAATTTGTCCCATTTTTTTTGCATTTTAATTCGTTAATATTCTGATGGATGAGATGAATGGGAAATAAGAATTTGCTGTAAATGAAATTTCGTAAAAGAGTAAAATTTTTAAGAATTTAATATATATTTAAGTATCTAAAATTTTCATATGCTTAAAGACTTTGAATTTTATCTTTTCTTGGTTTTCTTAATTACCATGCTCATCATGCTGGCGAATAAAATTAAAGTTGCATATCCTGTTTTACTGGTGTTGGCAGGACTTCTGATAAGTTTTATTCCAGGTGTTCCAGCCATTAAAGTAGAACCCGAATTACTATTTATCATTTTTTTACCTCCTTTATTGTATGAAGCGGCTTGGTCAACTTCATGGAAAGAGCTCTGGCGATGGCGCAGGATTATTTTCAGCTTTGCTTTCGTAGTTGTTTTCTTTACTGCGCTTTCAGTTGCCGTTTTCGCCAATTATTTTATTCCCGGGTTTTCTCTGGCTCTTGGCTTTTTGCTGGGAGGTATCGTTTCACCGCCGGATGCCGTGAGTGCCGGAGCCATCTTAAAGTTTGTAAAAGTTCCGAAAAGGCTGGCCTCCATATTGGAGGGTGAAAGTTTGCTGAATGATGCCTCTTCTCTGATTATTTTCAGGTTTGCGATGATTGCTGCGGCAACCGGACAGTTTGTCTGGCATGAAGCGGCCGGAAGTTTTGTATGGATGTGTTTCGGAGGTTTGGGAATCGGACTGGCGATTGCATACATCTTTCTGAAATTGCACAAAATGTTGCCGACTGATTCAAATATAGATATTCTGCTGACCTTTATTGCTCCGTTCTCCATGTATCTGATAGCAGAACAGGTTCATGCTTCCGGAGTTCTGGCAGTAGTAACAGGCGGACTATTTCTTTCCTATCGCAGTCATGATTTCTTAAGCAGCGCATCAAGAATACGCACGGTAACCGTTTGGGAAAGTTTTTGTTTTCTTTTAAATGGAATAGTGTTTATGCTTATTGGTTTAGATTTGCCGGAAATTGTTTCAGGTTTAGGCGGCACAGATATTTATACAGCCATTGGTTACGGAATTGCAGTCACGGCAGTGCTGATTATCGTCAGGATTTTAGCAGGATACGGAGCGCTGGTGACGACCTTAATTATGAGAAATTTTATCACTGTTGCCGATCCTCAGTCACCTGGGTGGCAGACGCCATTAATTATTGGGTGGACCGGAATGAGAGGGGTAGTTTCTTTGGCAGCGGCACTTTCCATACCCTTGACTTTAGAGGATGGATCTCCGTTCCCACAAAGAAATATGATCCTGTTCATTACATTCATTGTGATTCTGGTAACACTGCTTTTACAAGGGCTTACCCTTCCTTTTTTGCTTAACAAATTTCCTCCGGTAGACCGGGATTTCGTAAGAAGTACGAAAGAGATAGATTATGACATTCAGAACAGTCTGGCAAAAGTAGCGATTGATAAAATAAGTAGCGACTATGCTGATAAAATAGATAGTTTTCCGGCGTTGAAAGATCAGTTACAGAAATATGAAAATCTGTTGAGTAGTTCTGAAATTATTCTAAACTATGATGAATACAGACGTATTTATATTGATATTCTCGACACTCAAAGAAGCTGGCTTATTAACAAAAATCGTGAAGAACTGCTGCTGGATGAAAATATCATTAGAAAACATCTGAGACTATTGGATTTGCAAGAAGAAAGACTGAATATGAAAGGCTGATACCGTTTATCATAATTTCAGTTTGGAATAAAAAAGCCCGTTTCACAAATCGTGAAACGGGCTTTTTAATAATTTTTCTCAACTCCTCTGTTTGGGAGAGTTTTCAGATAAACTGCCTTATTTGGTTTTGAAACAGATATCTTATTCTGTTACCTTTAATTGCTGAATTTTTCCGTCAACAATATCGAAATTAAATTTTAAAATAATCGGACTGCCCGGAAATGATCCTGAAATTTTGGCCGACAGAATATTTTCTTTTTCATCATAGTCCACCGGTTCCATAGTGGCTTTATATTCTTTATTGGATTTGTCAATCCATTGTTCAATTTCTGCTTTTCCGTTGTGTGTTTTTCCTTCATCAAAGACTACGGCTGTTTCTGTAAAACATTGCGCATAAGCAGCACTATCAAAATTGTTCTGTGTTGTTATTAACTCGGTGATTACTTTTGGTAAATTCATATTTTTTATTTTTGACGATTATTAAATTGTTGGTATTGTTCCGCCATCGATTACATATTCAGTTCCTGTTAAATAGCTGGCTCTTGGTGAAACAAGAAAGCCAACAAATTCAGCTACTTCGGCAGGTTCAGCAGGTCTTCCGAAAGGGATTCCTCCCAATGCATTCATCACACTTTGTTGTGCTTCTTCTACAGTACTGTTCAAGTTTCTTGCAATTTCACCCAGCCAGGCTTCCGATGCTGTTGTATTGATCCAGCCGGGTGAAACCGTCAGCACCCGAACACCTTTAGGGGTAACTTCGTTTGATAAACTTTTACTGTAGTTTCTCAATCCCGCTTTTGCAGCTGCATAAGGTAAAGTAGAATCATAAAGAGGTAATTTACCCTGTATTGAAGCGATGTGAATGATAACACCACTTTTTCGATCAATCATCTGGGGTAAAAATCCTCTGTCCAGCCGAACCGGAGTCAAAAGATTAGCTTGCAGCGTTGATTCCCAATCTTCATCACTAAGCGCGGCAAATCCTCCTGCAGGTGTAGATGATCCACCAAGATTGTTTACCAGAATATCCAGCCTTCCGTAGTTCGTAAGCACTTCGCTGACCACTTTTTGAGTACCTTCTGCTGTACTCAAATCTGCTGAAATGAAATGCAGATTGCTGTTTTCTTGTTCAGGTGCATTTCTTGCGGTAATAATAACCGTTGCACCAGCTTGTAGTAACCTTTCTGCAATTGCTTTTCCGGTGCCTTTTGTACCTCCTGTCACCAATGCTATTTTACCGGATAACTCATTGTTGTAATTAAATTGTTCCATTTTAAAAATTATTTATAGGACAAAATTGAGGTATAAAAACAGTTCGAACAAGTACGGAATTACGATTCATATAGGGATAAATTATTCCCCTATTGTACCAATCGGAACATACGCTTACTTTTACATTATGTATGAGAGAAAAATAATTCCGAACTTAAATTGCGGGCTTGATCTAATTGGTGAAGTGCTGTACGGCAAATGGAAGATACGTTTGCTTTGGTTTATTGATCAGGGATATAAAAGACCGAGCGAATTGCAGCGCAAGATTCCGGATGCATCCCGGAGGGTTTTAAATATCCAGTTAAAAGAGTTGGAAGACCACGAATTGGTTACAAAGAAAATCTATCCTGTTGTACCTCCAAAAGTAGAATATAACCTGACAGAATTTGGTGAAAGTTTAATTCCTGTAATAGCAGCATTGGGGCAATGGGGAGATCAGCATGAGGATCGGTTAAGGACATTGATTATGAAGCGAATTCAGAGATCTGCAGAAACAGAGGAAGATTAATGTTTCTTTACACTTTTGAATACCAAAGAGTCATTTACTTCCTTATCAGATAAAAGAAAATTTTATTACCTAATGACCACTTTACCAACTACAATATCATTATTGAAACTATAAGCATTAAAAATCCAGAAAAAACAAATGATCTATGCAAAATAAAATTTACATGCTTTTCGTATTATTGCTTCTGTCTTTTTGTCATTCACAAGATAACAAAATTGTTGATTTGGCAAAAATATCCAATGATTTTGATGTCTCGGAATTTTACAGCAATAAGATCAAAAAGACCAACGAGATCATCTCGAAAGATCCTAAAAGTATGGATAAAAAAGAAGCTCTTAATCTTTTAGATAATGCTTTTTTTGTAAAAGATACTTTAGGTTATTTTAAAACCGATGGGAGATTCCCCACAGAGCTTTCTTTAGAATCAACCAATGACTGGATGGTGAGAAATAAGAAACCAACTGAAATATTTGGCTATGGATACAAAACGGTCGCCTACGATCCGGAAAAAGACAAGATAGCTGTTTTGAATACAGTAACTTTCCCAAAAATGGATATGATAGAAGACCGGAAAGGCAAACTAATGTATCTTAAAGTAGAAAAGACCTCAAAAACACCTGCTGACTATAGTAAAGTTAAAGACTACATCAGTAAAAAATGCAAGAAAATTGCTGTTGACGATGATGATCCAAATGCTTCGTACTGGAAAGATGAATCTTTTTACTATTATCTTTTTAAAGATGATCATCAAGAAGAGGAGATCTCTTTCGACTCACAGGGGAATAAAATATCGAAATCGGTAGAAGTAACAGAAATCAGATTGACGATGTTTGAAATGTCTTATATTAAGAAGATGGAAGAGCTGGGTATCTATTCAGCAGGATATAAATTTTGGAAAAAATCTTTTTAATGCAAATGGTTCTATCATTAAAAAATTCAGTAGTCATTTAATAAATTTTAAAGATGAAAGAAATTAAAAGGCTGTTATTTTTCATATTCCTGTTGATATTTATAGGTATCAACGCACAGAAAAGTAAAATGGATGTTCAAAGTAAACTATTGGACTGGAGAAATGATCCTTTCGGATATGCGGAGAAAATAATACCAAAAAAAATAAATGGTGAGTTGATTCCTATCACTCTAAAAAAAGCTTACATTACAAAAGTAGATCAGGAAGAGGTTGTATTGGCAATTTGCACGGTAGAGAAAAATAATAAAGAAACATCGTCATTGACCTATTTCTTTATCAGCCCTAAGACCAATCAAATGATTTCACAGTTTCAGTCTGTGTTGACTGTAAAGGGATGTAATCTCAGTATACCTGCATTCGTCATTAAAGATATTAATGGAGATAAAAAGGACGATTTTATCTTTTTAGAATTATATGATGACAAATGTAAAGGAGATTATTGGATAAGTTCAAATTTCCATCAGATCAAACCTGTCACAACAAAAAATGAATTGGATGATTATCTCAAACTTAGAAATGATATAAGAATCAACCGGAAGGTCAAAACGACTGAGACAGAATCGTTACAGAAACAGTTGGAAGCAGTCGTTACCGACTTATTTCATTAATAAAATGTCAAATATTGTTGGTCATGCCATTGAGAATAAATGATTACTGCAATATATTCTAACTTCTGTGATAATCATAAAAAAGACTAAAATAATGAAAAGCATTTACAGATATTTTATATTTATTTTACTTTCGGCCCCATTGAACTTATTGGCTCAAAATAGTAATAGTAAAGAGCATTATACATACCAGGTCAGAGAAGAACATGGAGATTTAAATAGCGATGGTAAGATGGATAGAATAATTGTGGAAATGGATACAGTGAACGAAACAAGACCGTTAAGATTACAAATTTTCCTGTCTCAACCGAATGGGAAATTAACATTGGCCGTGTCTTCAACCCAAATCATCGAACCCCAATATCCGGTTGGAAACCACGGGAAATTTAATGGATATCAAATTCCTGATTTTTTTATTGAAAAAGGGGTCTTAAAAATGTGGAGTGAAATTAAAGGCGGGAATATTACATACGACTTCAAATATAACAATGGCAATTTTGAATTAATTTATGTTGATAAGCTCACTAATAACGCAACTAAAGGCTATATTGATGAAAAAACAATATTTACAGAAACTAAATTTGATCTGGTTACCGGGATCAGAACCGAAACTGATGAAATGTCAGGTTCAGACAAAGCATTGAAAGTAAGAAAAAAAAGAGTTTTAATAAGACCTCTGCCTAAAATACAGGATTTTAAATTTTCCGATAAAGAACTATATTAAGAAACGAATATAGATAGGGAAGAGAGTAGAGCCTATCCCTGTCTGGTGACCTCACCAAGGATCGAACTTGGATCTAAAGTTTAGGAAACTTTTATTCTATCCATTGAACTATGAGGCCGGCTTATAAAAATACAAATTATTTAATGATCAACGAGTATTGTAAGAATAGAGATTGGGACAAATATGTTTGTGCCATTTGAGGAAGAAAAATTAAAAAAAGCTCTATTGGAAAAGGGTATATGGGTAAAAGAATCTGCCCTTTAGGGGCAGATCCAGTAGATAAATACATCTCATTTTTTTAATTAGACAACAATAAAAAGCACAGCCGACAATGCTGTGCTTAAATTTTTATTTCAAATTTAATTGCAATTTCAATAGTAGTAAGAAAAGCAAATAAAGTTTCCACTTCGATTATTATTACATAGTAAATGTAGTCATAATTTTAATACGAAATATGAATTTAATGTTAAAATTCACAAGTTATCCACAATTTTTTGTGGATAACTTGTTCGTTAGTTTAAAATCCAGCCTTTTGCCGTTTCAATATCCGTATCCTGTCCTTCTTTAGGTTCTACAGGAATGTCCGGATCTATCTTTCCATTATAGACTTTTCCGTTGCGGTCCATTTCATAAGAAACAGCCAGAGCAAGGCTTTTTCCATCACTTAACTGATATGGAATGTTGGCTGAAGTATATCCTGCAGATGGCTGTCCAAATAATTTTACATTACCCTTCCCAATAAAGGCGATGGTGGTGGCTTCTCCTGAGCTAGCAGTATTCGGGCCGATCAGTACTGCTATTTTTGACTGGCCGCTTTTAAGCTCATAAGAATCCTTAATTTTATGCGGACCAAATTTTCTGTTTTTATAGATCCATGGGGTCTTTTTACTATTGTAAACAAAATATCCCAGTGTTCCTTCACCAATCAGACTGCCAAGTCCACTGATCATAGGATGCATATTTCCTCCGGTATTGGTTCTCAGGTCTACAATCCAGCCTTTAATTGTATTTTCAGAATCCAGTTTTTTAATCATATCATGGATTTGCAGGGCAAATGCATCCCCAACTTCTGTATTTAAAGAAGCAAACCCCGGAACTGAAACATACCCGATGTTCTGATCAATCAGTCTGGAATCTGGTTTTGCATCATTAGTATTGGCAATTTTTTGTTTTGCTGTACGTTCTTTACTATCAATAAAAGAATGGTTATCACCAGCCTCTCTCAGGTTTTTGATGATATAATGTAAAGCGGGATCTGCATCATCAATGGTTTTCATTCCTTTTGAAAGATAATTCAGATTTGTATCAATATTTTTCCAGTCTAATTTATCTGAAAAAATAGAATTCTTTTTTACAATATCTTTAAACTCCTGAATGTATTTTGCAGAAACTTTTGAAGGCTCCTCTTTTGAAAATGCAATTTTATTGAGTTCAAAATGATCAAACCACACTGTTCCGTTCCCTGTAAACACCCCTCCAAGAAGCAGGCTTTTTACATTTTTATCAACAGTGAAAATTAAAGAATACTTTGTCCAGTCTTTATTCACAGCAATAGACTTTTGCTGTGAATCTGAATTTCCAAAGTCAATCATCTGGCCATTTTCATCTTTTACCTGAGTCCATAGATTGATTATTCCATTGGTGTTTTCAGATTTTACATATGCACTGATTTCTATTTTCTCTAATTGCTGAATGTCAAGAGGAACTTTTTGGGAAAAAGATTGAAAGTTTTTGGTATCATCAGACTTTCCAATAAGCTGCATCGAGGCTTTTCCTCCAAAATACTGTGAATAATCTAGCTTTCCTTCGTATAAATCTGCTTTTTTAATATTCCAGTGATTGGGTAATCCATCTGTCATGTTTTCAAAATCTGGATTTTGTATTTGAGCTTTCACTGAGCAGAACAGAAAGGCTGCTATCATGGTGTAGGTCAATTTTTTCATAGTTATTAATTTTGGCTAAAATAAAGAACTTGTCAGCAAATTTATGTTCTGTTAACAAATTTTAGTAATGGTTTAGAAGGATTAACATATTTTAGACTTTACACATGATTTCTTACAATTACTGTTCAGAAAGGTATTGTAAAACAAAATCATTTAAGATTTTTTTCTCTTCATCACTGCCTTTATTGTCCATATGACCATGATTGATAGAGGTTGTTTGTACCGTTATAGAATACTTTTTTTGTTCTGCTTCAGTAGGAAGTACACCTTCATCAGCCGGATAATCGTTAGAACGTAAAGTATAAATCTTAGGAACAGAAGTTCTTGGCAGAAACATTCTCCGGTTGTCCATTGTGATCAGTTTATATACCAGATTAGGATGCTGATTGCCAAATAACGCTGCCATATCACCGCCATTGGAGTGTCCTATTAATGTCAGATGTTTATAATCCAGTTCCGGTTTTGTCTTTTTAAGTTCATTAAGGACAAACAGAATATTATCCGAACCATTTTGCCAGAAAGGTCTTCTTACCATCTGTAAATTACCATCTGTCGGCAACAAGCTGTCCGTAGTAAGTTCATGTTGAATGCTTACCGTAAAATAACCTTTTGAAGCCAGTTTTTCTGTTAAATAAGAATATACAAAATAATCGCCGCCTTTATTGAGACCATACCCATGATTGAAGATAACAATCTGCTGGTTGGGAATCTTTTTATCAGTTTTTGGATGATAAAAGGCAACAGGAATTTTACGGTTTCTGCTTTGATCAAAAAAGGTTAAAGTATCCAGTTTTACTTCATAATCATGACTTTCAGTATTTTTATTTTGTACAGCACAGCTGGTTATAAAAAGAGGAATAATAAAAAGGGCAGTAAAGAAGTATTTCATGGATGGTTTTTATTTGACAGAATAAAAGAATGATCTTAGTTCATCTGCAAATATATGAGGTAATTCCAATGCGGCAAAATGCCCTCCTTCATTCATCTTTTTAAAGCTGGTTACATTCACGAAACGTTCTGCCCATTCTTTCGGAAACTGAGCTTCACGGGGAAATACAAGCACGCCGGCCGGAACATTGCTTTTTTGATGAACGTGAGTTCCGCTCCATAAAGCCGCAGCATCTTCTTTGTACATTCTCGCAGAAGATCCTATCGTTTGAGTTACCCAGTAAATCATAATATTGGTAAGCATCTCATCTCTTCCTCCAAACGCAGTTTCGACTAATTCTGGTGGCGCTCCTGCATTTATAAAGCTTATGATCCAGCCTGCAAGCCCGACAGGAGAGTCGTTCAGTCCATAAGCAAGAGATTGGGGTTTGGTAGACTGCACCATTGCGTAAGCTCCTTCGCTATACCACCAGTGCTGAACAAACTGTGCGAATTGTTTTTCATCTTCACTCATTGTTGCCGGATCTTCCTGTCCGGTTGGATATCCAACATCTGTAAGATGAACCGCTTCCATGACATCAGGATATTTTGAAATTAATGCTTTTACAACTCCCATCCCTATATCACCTCCGGCAGCACAGAATTTTTCATATCCAAGCACTTCAGTCATCAGTTTTTTCCAAAGATCGGCGACTCTTTCACTGCTGACTGCCGTTTTATCAGAAAAGCCAAACCCTGGAATAGAAGGGATAATCAGATCAAAACTCTCTTCGCCTTCGGTAAGCAAAGGAATAATTTTATGAAAACGGTAATAACTGTCTGGCCAGCCATGGGTAAGAATCAAAGGTTTGGGATTAGAACCTTTACCTCTGATGTATTGAAAATGAATCAGAATTCCGTCAATACGTGTTGTATACTGTGGATGTTGATTTAATTGCTGCTCATGCATTTTCCAGTTGTAATCATTTACCCAGTAGTTGGTAAGTTCTTTCAGATAAGTTTCGTTGGTGCCGTAATTCCAGCCAGAGCCTTCAGGTTCTTCGGGCCATCGGGTGTTTTGGATACGTTTTTCAGGTCGACTATCACCGATTCGGGGATGTTAACAGTAAATGGTTCCATATTAATATATTATATTGGTGTAAAGTGATTGTCTTGAAAGGTGTTGATAATAAGATTGTTATCAAAGTTATAAACTTTCTCTTTTAATAAGTGTTGTCAAAATCATAAATTTTTTGATTTTTTAATGATGAAAAAAAGGTAACTTTAATTCATTAAAATCTCGTAATACATATTACTGATTCAGGAATCATTAGGAAACCTGAAAATCCTAGGTTCAATTTCTGAACCCAATACTTTTATTATATCATATCTAAAAAGCAAAGGCAATACGTCATTTGTAGTATCAACAGTCATTAGCGGTTAATTTGCTGTTGATTATTGATATTTAATATTAAAAAAAATCATTATGAATACCTATAAAATTGCCGTTATCGGCGGTACGGGAAAATCCGGTCAATATCTGGTGCAAAACCTTTTGGAAAAGGGATATTCCCTTAAACTTTTAGTAAGACATCCTGAAAATTTTACCATTCAAAATTCCTTAATTGAAGTGGTAAAAGGAGATGTAAGAGATGAAGCAGCTGTCCGTTCATTGATTGAAGGGACTGATATTGTAATGAGCACTCTGGGGCAGCCCAAAGGAGAGAGATCTATATTCAGTGATGCAGCGAAAAATATCATCAGGGCGATGAATCATCATGGGATCAGTCGTTATATCGCAACCACAGGTTTGAGTGTGAATACCTTATTGGATCAAAAAAATGAAAGGGTAAAAATGGCTACAGACTGGATGTATCAGAACTATCCTGAAACAACGGCTGATAAGCAAAAAGAGTATGAACTTCTTATGGAAAGTAATCTGGACTGGACGTTGGTAAGATTGCCACTCATTCATCTTACAGAAGAAAGTTTTGCAGCGGAAACTTGTCTTACAGATTGCAAAGGGGAAAGCATCAGTGCCACAGATCTGGCCGAGTTTCTGGTTTCTCAGATTAACAATTCTGAATACATCAGAAAGAGTCCGTTTTTGTATAATCTGAAAGAGTAACTATTTTATTAATAAACAGAAGCAGTCGTTTCAGAAATGTCATTCTGAACGAAATGAAATGTAGTGAAGAATCTCATATATTGGTTATCAATGAGATTCTTCCTTCGTCAGAAATCAAAGATTCGACGTAGTCAATGACAAAGTTCAAACTATTTGAATTCTGAGATGGCTGTTTCTGTTTTTATATCTTTTTATTTCTTACGGCCATACATCAATATTCGCTTAAAGGCATAGATGGCCGGATATTTTGTAAACCTTTGTGAGATACGTGATTTAAATTCAGTAATAAAACTTTCTTTTTGATCTCCTTCCAGACGTTCCAGATAAGGTAATAAGGCTGTTCCTGAAATAAATTCATATAAAGCCTCATGATCATCTGCAATAATAGGATAAACCTTCTGGAAAATTTCTATATCCTGAATTCCGTTATCAAAGAGAATCTGAGCATAATCATCCATGGAAAGCACCGGCGAATCACGGTTGAAATGATTTAACTGTGATACATAAGGTTCTTCGTCTGCCATTTCCGTAAGAATTTGATTGAGAACATTTTCTTTCTGAACAGGCATCTGAATAGCGAGCTGTCCTGCAGGTGATAGCAATCCAATGATTTTAGGAAATAAATTTTCGTGATCATCTGCCCATTGTAAAGCCGCATTACTGAAAACAAGATCCCACTTTTGATCAGACTGTACTGTTTCTTCAATGCTCTGAAGCTTAAAGTGTAAACTGTCTTTTTCAAATTTTTTTGATTTTTCAAGCATTTCTGCTGAAGAATCAATTCCTAAAAATGTAGAACCTGTCAGTTTTTCGGCTAAAATGGAGGTTTGTTCTCCGGTACCACAACCTAAGTCAATGGCTTTTATATCGTTTTCAGGTTTGATTAATGCTGATAAATCGTAGAAGGGTTTGTAGCGTACATCTTTGTATTGATCGTATAATTCCGGATTCCAAGGCATAAAAATAATTTTGAAATGATATATAAAGGTAAAGAATCTATTTTAAAACAGGTGTTAAAATGCAGCCCGTTATTATTTAAATCAGCATAAAAAAAAGCGACTGTTTCTAAAACAGTCGCTTTTCATTTTATTGTTCAAGTTTTTCCTTGATGTATTTTGCGGTGTAAGACTTTTTATTTTTTGTCAGATCTTCAGGAGTTCCTGCAAATACAACTTCACCACCGTGTTTTCCTGCTTCCGGACCAATATCAATAATATAATCGGCACATTTGATGATATCAGGCTGATGTTCAATAACAATCACGGAATGCCCAAGGTCAATCAATGCCTGCAATGATTTCAACAGCTTCTGAATATCATGGAAGTGCAATCCTGTGGAAGGCTCATCAAAGATAAATAAGGTTTTATCTGTCGTTACCCCTTTTACGAGGAATGAAGCCAGTTTTACACGCTGTGCCTCACCACCGGAAAGGGTAGAAGAGCTTTGTCCCAGCTGCAGATATCCTAACCCAACTTCCTGAAGAGGTCTCAGTTTTGTTACGATCTTTTCTTCATTATTATCTTTAAAGAAGTCCAGTGCTTCATTTACCGTCATGTGAAGGATATCCGAGATGTTTTTCTCATCAAATTTTACTTCAAGGATTTCGTTTTTGAATCGTGTTCCTTTACAAACCTCACATTCAAGCTCGATGTCTGCCATGAACTGCATAGAAACGCTGATCACTCCTTCTCCTTTACATTCATCACATCTTCCTCCATCTACGTTGAAAGAGAAGTGTTTAGGCTTATAACCCATCATTTTCGCTATTTTCTGCTTGGCAAAAAGATCACGGATGTCATCATAAGCTTTCAGATAGGTTACAGGGTTTGAACGGGATGATTTTCCAATCGGATTCTGATCAATAAGTTCAATGTTTTTGATCAGTTTTTTCGGGAATTCTACAGAATCATAGTCTCCTTTTTTACCACCCATTCCAAGCTGGATCTGAATGTCATTCGTAAGGATTTCTTTCATCAAAGTAGATTTTCCACTTCCTGAAACCCCGGAAATAACAACCAGACTTTCCAGAGGAACATCTACATCTATATTTTTAAGGTTGTTCTGACGGGCTCCTTTAATATGGATCCATTCTTTTCCTTTTCTTCGTTTCTTCGGAACTTCAATTTCCAGTCTTCCGGTAAGGTATTCCGAAGTAAGGGTATTGGCTTTTTTCAGATCTTTATAATCTCCTGCAAATACCAGCTCACCACCAAGGTAGCCCGCTTCCGGACCAATATCAATAATATAATCAGCGGCTCTCATGACATCTTCATCGTGTTCTACCACAATTACAGTGTTTCCAAGGTCACGAAGATTTTTCAATACTTCAATCAGGTTTTCCGTGTCTTTAGAGTGAAGGCCGATAGAAGGTTCATCCAGGATATAAATAGATCCTACCAATGAACTCCCTAAGCTTGTTGCCAAATTGATTCTCTGACTTTCTCCTCCTGAAAGGGTATTGGAAGTCCTGTTTAGTGTTAAATAACCTAACCCTACCTTTAATAAAAATTCCAGGCGGGTGGTGATTTCATAGATCAGCCTTTTAGCAACCTCTTTGTCATGATCTGAAAGCTTTAATCCATTGATTACAGGAGCCAGTTCATCCAAAGGAAGCTCTATCATAGACTGGATATTATGTCCGTCTACTTTTACCCAGCTTGTTTCTTCACGTAGTCTCAATCCTTCACACGTAGGACAAAGGGTTTTTCCTCTGTAACGTGAAAGCATTACCCTGTACTGGATTTTATATAAGTTTTCTTCAAGCATTTTGAAGAAATTATTGATGGATGGGAAACTGCTTTTTCCATCACCTTTCCAAAGGAAATTTTTCTGTTCTTTTGTTAATTGGTGATAAGGTTTATGGATAGGGAAGTCACCTGCTTTTTTAATGAAGTCTTTTTTCCATTCACTCATGGTTTCACCTCTCCAGCTGACAACGGCATCTTCGTAGATGGATAATGTTTTATTGGGAATTACAAGATCTTCGTCTATTCCGATTACTTTTCCATATCCTTCACATGCAGGGCATGCACCGTATGGATTATTGAAGCTGAAAAAATGAACATTCGGTTCAAGAAATTCCATTCCGTCCAGTTCAAACTTATTGGAGAATTCTTTTACTTTTTCAGTATCTGTATTTTTTAACGAGCAATAGCCGCGTCCTTCATAAAACGCCATCTGGATAGAGTCCGCAAGCCTTTGCAAAAAGCTTTCGTCTTCTTCATAGGAGAAACGGTCAATGACAAGATTGATCGTCATTCCTTTTTCAGGAACAAATCCAAAGCTTTCCAGATCCTCGATTCCTGCTAAGTTTCCGTTGATTTCAAGTCTTGTGAAACCTGCCAGTTTTAAAATATTCAGGGTTTCTTTAAAATTGTCAGCATCATATTCTAAAGGAGCTGTCAATAAGAAAGAAGTATCTTTTTTGGATGCTTTGATAAAATCTACGACATCAGAAACCGAGTCTTTTTTCACTTCTTCTCCCGAAACAGGGGAAAATGTTTTCCCGATTCTGGCAAAAAGAAGTTTCATATAATCGTAGATCTCCGTAGAGGTTCCTACCGTAGAACGCGGATTGGAAGAAATTACTTTCTGCTGGATCGCAATAGACGGCGCAAGTCCTTTAATGTCATCTACTTTTGGCTTTTCTAATTTCCCCAAAAACTGACGTGCATAAGAACTTAAACTTTCAACGTACCTTCTCTGCCCTTCAGCATAAATGGTATCAAAGGCTAAAGATGACTTACCGCTTCCTGAAACTCCTGTAATCACAATCAGTTTATTCTTCGGGATCAGAACATCTATATGTTTCAGATTGTTAAGATGTGCATTCTTAACGAAAATCTGTTTTTTTATGTCTATTTCTGTTGTATTAGCCATATTTTGTTTATTCATAAAAGTGACTGTACAGCATTAAGGCTGCCAGTATAATGGTGTTTTGCCACAGAATATTCCAAGGCTGTCATCAATTGAATTTTTCCTCTATTCTTGAATCTGTCTGATCTTTTTAGCCTCATTTTTTAAAAGAATGCATTAAAAAATACAGTTGAAAAAGAATAATTTCATTATAAAATTAAGACCCACAAAATTACGAATTTTTAGTGAAAATTTTATGCATATATTATTGTTAAAAATTATTATTATAAATGGTAAATCACACAATTAAAATTGGAAAATAATCATCGAAAAATGATAAAATCAAGTGGGTTTTGTGATTTATTCTTCATTTATTGTTTATTTTACTGTACTTTATATAGTTTTAGAAATTATGTTAAATTTTTTCATGAAACTATTGTTTTGTATTTTAAAATTATTTAAAATTGTACCAGTAAATATGTAATATAGATATGAGAAAATTATTCAGAGATCTGGTTACACATTTAATGAAGAAAAGATAGAATTACTCCCTCACACACAGATGCAGCATTACGCTGCATCTTTTTTTATGACAACTATCATTTGCCTGTCTTGGTGAACTCCCTTACTTTTGGAATCTGTTATAAAAGAAAAAACTACGGAAACGATTATGATCAAAAAGATAGGAAGTGCTTTTTTTCTGGGATCTTTACTTTGGGTAAATGCACAGGAGAAGACAACAGACATTGAAAGCATTGAATTTCAGGGAAAATTTATCTCTACACCTTATAAAAGTGCCAACCAGAATATCAGCGTTATCAGCAGAGAAGATATTGTAAATTCTCCGGCTAAAAGTATAGACGAAATTCTTCAGCAGGTACCCGGAATGGATATCAGAAGGAGAGGAGCCAATGGGGTACAGAGTGATATCGGTTTCCGGGGAAGTTCTTTTGAGCAGGTTCTTCTGCTTCTGAACGGAATCAGGATGAATGATTCCCAGACCGGACATAACAATATGAATATTCCCGTTGATCTGGATGACGTAGAAAGAATAGAAATCATAAAAGGGCCGGCTGCCAGACGTTTTGGACAAAATGCTTATGCAGGTGTGATCAATATCATTACTAAAACGGTTCCCGGAAAGAAAGTGAAAATCAGTGCAGATGGAGGAGATTTCAGTACGTATGGGCTTGGATTCAATGCGCAGATAGGAAATGAAAAATTCACCAATTCCCTTCAGGCCAACTCTTCCTCTTCAGAAGGGTATATGTTCAATACTGATTATGAGATAAGGAATGTCTTTTATCAGGGAAAACTGAACATTAAAAACGGGGACGTAAAGGTTCAGGCAGGTTTTTCGGAAAAGAAATTCGGGGCCAATGGTTTTTATGCTTCCAGTGCTGCAACAAAACAGTATGAAGAGACACAGGCATCTATTGTAAGTGTAGCTCATCAGCAGACGTTTGGGAAACTGAAACTGAATTCAAATGCATACTGGAGAAGAGGACAGGATATGTATCTTTATAACAGATGGGATCCTGATTTTTACAGAAATATGCACATTGGAAATAATGTAGGTGGCGAAGTAAATTCCAGCTACCAATGGGGATTGGGAACAACCGGAATTGGGGTAGAATTGAGAAAAGAATTTTTGGTGAGCAGTAATCTGGGTAACAGAAACCGCTTTGTATCTCAGGTTTTTTTTGAACATCATTTTTCATTACTGGATAAAAAACTGAACATCAGCCCGGGAATTTCATGGGCCAACTATTCTAAAGAAGGAAATTTCTTTTATCCAGGTTTAGATGTCGGTTATAACTTTAATCCTAATAGTAAAATCTACGGAAATATTGCAAAAGTACACCGTATACCAACCTTTACCGAACTTTATTATGTAAGCGGAACGGAACAGGGAAATCCTAATTTACAGCCTGAAAATGCGCTTTCATCCGAGGTAGGATATCAATATCAGAATAACAAAATTTTAGCTAAAATAAGCGGGTTTTTAAGGAACTCCAGCAATTCTATTGACTGGGTTAAAAATGACCTTAAAGACAAAGTCTGGTTTGCAGAAAATGTAGGAGATATCAAAACCAAAGGGATTGAAGCAGAGTGGAGCCATAGGCCTTTAGACTGGCTGAAATATACGGTTGGATATACTTATATCGACAGTAAATATGAAGAAAAAACTGGCTTGGTTTCAAGATATATTCTGGATAATCTGAAGCACCAGCTGGTTTCCAAATTAGAGGTGAAATTCCTGAAAAACTTTACCAACGAGCTTGTTTACCGTTACAATGAAAGAGTAAATCTGGGAACTTATAATCTTCTTGATGAGAAGCTGAGTTTTGCTAAAAAAGACTACTCAGTCTATGTTTTGATTAACAATATTACGAATACAAACTACACGGAAGCATTTGGGGTAGCAATGCCACAAAGGTGGTTCCACATTGGGTTTTCTTACACAATTAATATTAAGTAGGTGTTAATTTAATATTAATGAAAGTTAATATTAACAAATTGTTAAAAAATATACATTTGCAAAAATTTTTTATGAAACGTCTTATAGGCTTAGGTTTACTACTTGGAATTTCTTTTTTTAAAGCACAGGAACATATTTCCAGCTTCAATGCAGTGACTCTGACCTATAAGTTTCATCCGAAATTTTTCCTTTATGCAGAAGGGCAGATGCGTGGTAATGAAGAGTACACTTATCCTGATTATTATGAGATAAAAGGGGGCTTAGGATACAATCTTACCCAGAATCACAAGCCTTTTGTGGGATTGGGAAGATATGTTAACTATAAAGAGCACAGCTTAAGCAGAGAGGAGTTCAGAGTATGGCTTCAGGATGTTATTGATATTAAAAAAGGCATTGTAAAGTTTGAAAACCGTTTTCGTGTTGAAAAAAGCTGGTTCTATGAGCCTAAAACGGATCTTACTTCCCAGAGAATGCGCTATAGATACCGTCTGAATGTAAGTGTCCCTTTAAACTCCAAAACCATTAAAAAAGGAACTGTTTTCGCTAATGCATATGACGAAATCTTCTTTGTAAGCCCGATGAAGCCTAGTTTTGCCAGAAACAGAGTCTATGGCGGTTTCGGCTATCAGATAGATGATTACTTTGGGATAGTAAGCGGATATCTTTGGCAGCGTGAATTTGAAGCAAAAGGGAATAAAAATTTACATTTTGTTTACCTTGCGTTAAACATCAACATTGATGGAACAAATCATCACACAAAAACCTATGATTTCCCGGGGGCGGATTAATTCTTATTTAAACCTGACTGAAAATTTAATAAATCCAGCTTAGAATTAAGATAATGATCATTAAGTAATGCCCGGTATTTTTCAATCAGCAGGGATACAGCACTTACCTCATGTTCAAGATATTTGTCTTTGTTGAAGTAAATGTATTCGGAATCTACAAATTCCTGAAAAAGGTTTTTGTCTTCATCACTTAAGGCTTCCTTATAAGCTGAGTTTTCAAGAAGTACTCTGGTCTTTTGTTTAAAAGGTTCTTCTGCTTTTAACAGCTTGGCTCTATGTTTACGGATTTCTTCAAAAGGTAAAGTGACTGCCATAAACTGCAGATATACCGTAAATTCATTTAGACTTTTCTGGAAATCATCAAATTCTCTGTCTATGACGGCCAGTTTTTTATACTTGCCAAGCAGGTCTTTTTTAAGGTCCTCATTAGAAATATGATAATAGTGTTGAAAGATCGCTTTGTCATTTTCCAGAAGTTCTTCCTGTACTTTTTTCAGTTCATTTTCAAGATCAGGAATAAGTTTTCTGGCATCTTTTGCTTTGTACAGACTGCCATCAAATCTGAAGGTTTTTATTTCTTTCGGATAGGAAGCCAGATATTGCAGAGTCTGTATATCACTCTCTATTCCGGATTTTTCGTAGACTAAAGATACTTTCTTGTCACTGAAAAGTTCAGAAGCATGATGAGGTGAGGAGCTTGAAATTACAGATTCAATATTTTCTACAATAGGATTATGCCTTTCGTAATATCCGTTAAAATCTGAACTGAACGTTTTATAGGTACTGTTGTCCAGATAGAGTTGTATAAAGCTTTCATCATCTATCACTTCACCTACATTTTTTACACTGCGTAAAGTGAGGAATTTTGATGTCATGATTTCGCAGATACTATCAAAACCACTGATGATTTCTTTCGCATATCTGTGGTCTGCAGCTGTATTCCTGGTTTCGTTTGTTTTAATCCTCTCAATTCTTTTTAGGATATCCGGATGTGAAGTCCATTGGTCTTCAATTTCTATTCTGGATTTATTATACCGGGTAAGATCTTCGGGATCTATTTTAGGAAGTCCGTTTACATAAGGATGATTATTTCTTTCGCATAAGATTTTCATTAAAGAAATCTGGTTCTTATAAAGATCCTTTGGAAGGTATTTTTGCTGGTTTTCAATATAAAAATTAAAAGAATAATTAAAAGCAGCATCACTTAATTCCAGTCTTAACAGCGATGAAGCCTGCTCTTCAGGATTGGTAATAAAGGTTGAAATAGCATCTGCATGATATTCCATTTCTCTTTGGAGAGAAGCATGGTTTTTGAAAAGAAAATTTGATATACTTTTAAGAACAGATTGAAATGCATTGATGAAACTAACCGAAATCAGACCAAAAATTTTAAAAACAGCATTGCCTCCCGAAAATTCCAATATGAAATTTTCATACTCTTTATTATTGTAAACAGTTTCAAAGATTATTTTTTCAGCCTGATTCACATAGCCGCCTACCTTCATGCTTTTCTGAGAGAAATGTCCAAACTCATGAGCTAAAATGGATCTTAATTCTCCCACGCTGGTTGAATTGATAAGTCCAACCCCTATCGTCAGGTTTTTCTTTACCGGCAAAAACATACTCCAGAAAATAGAATTATAGCTTACACTGGCATTCACATCAGGTGAAAGAAAAACTTTCTGCGGTGTATTTACTTTGGTTTCAGCTACAATTTCATCAATAATTGCAAACAGCTCAGGCTGGTGGGATCTGTTGACTTCTATCAGATGACGGGTACTGTAATGCGTCTTTTTGAAAATAAATTTAACGAGAAATATAAACACAAAAACTCCAACACTTAGCAATCCTGCTGCACCAAAAACTGTAAAGTAATTGAGAGAAATACTTAACAGCTTTATTGCTCCGTATCCTAATAAGAAGATCATCAGGAGTGAAGCGAGTATAAGTATCAGATAAATCAGGAAAAAAACTGAAATAGATACAATAGCAGAGACCAGCTTGGATTGATAAGCTGATGAAATTTTAGGGAGGTTATTAGTCATGTGTTTTTTATTAATATTTCTCTATCAGATAGCGATACGCTTTCAGATATTTGTTGAATCTTTTAATATCTTTAGGCGTAAGTTCTCTGTTGACTCTTCTAAGATCCATATTGTCACGAAGGTCATTTAGTTTTACAGCAACAGAGAGAAGAGATCTTTCTGTTCTTTTAATGAAATCATCGTAATCTTCTTCCGGATCAAACTTGGTAAGGCAGCTGATAGCGAAAATGATATATTCAGGAAACCCTTCAGACCTTAAATAATCCAGACTGAATTCTTCCGGATGGTCTTCTACTACATCATGCAGTACACCTACAATTTTTTCGTCCAGTGTTTTACCATAATTCATCACACGCATTACATGGGCAATGTACGGGGCATGGTATTTATCGGTTTGTCCTTTATGGGCTTTGTCTGCAATTTTAATTGCTCTATTCAGTAATTCTTCTTTTGTCATTTCTAATGAAAAATAGAGTACAAAAATAAAAAATGCCTTAAAAAAATAAGACATTTTTATCAAGATTATTTCAATTCATTTTAAAGACTGGCTTCATCCTCTACGTGAGCGTGTGGAGCATTGTTTTTTACAGATTCTATTCCGTTTTCCATGCCGTTATCAGATTCATACATCTGGCTGGTTCCTATGATCTGCCCGTTTCCTGCCTTTAGATTGAAATAACATCTGCCGTCATTGGCTGTATTTCTTTCAAATTTTGAATCTTCCTGTGCATTGGTCTTTACAGATCCGATTCCGTTTTCACAGGAAGGTTTTGTGCTGTATCCCTGGCTGGTTAAGATAACCTGTCCGTTTCCGGCTTTGAGGTTAAACTGAAAGTCTCCGTTTGTTCTTTTAGAGATAATAAATTTTCCCATGTTTATTGTTTTTTGAATTGGTGTTGTGTTATTTAGAGGGTATGAGTTTTTTTGGACTTACCTGGAGTTTGTCGGGCGTAATAGCGTTTAAAATTTTGTATTGCGAATAATCCTTTGCAGGCTCTTTCAAAGCCAGATACATCATAGTATCATTAGGTTTCTTAATCAACATCTTATAAAATGCTGTCCGGGGTTGATCCGATTTCAACGCAAAGTATCCGGGGAATTTCCCTTTGCTGACAATTTTTACGGTATCTGTTTTGGGAATAGGAAGTAAGTTGTCCTTTTGTTGTGCCGTCAGAGCAGCAGATAAAAGGAGTAGGGGAAATAATGTCTTCATGTTATGTTTTGCGTTTTATGGTTTTTAGTTATAATAAAATTAGCAAAAATTATTGATATTTAAAGTTTTTTAAATGTCCATTCATCTTTTAATGATAACTGATATCTTTTTGTAATGATCTTTTTAGGAAATAAGATTTTAAGCAGTATATTTTCATGGTGATCATCCTTTTTATCGGAAATAATAGCTATGGAGAAATAAGAATGATTTCCTTTCGATTTCCATTTTTCAAACTCCGTATCTCTATATATTTGCAGGCTTTCATCACTTTCATCTCTTTTCCTGTCCATCCAAAATAAATCCATCTTTAAATAACCAGGATAATCATTGGTCAGGTTCTTTATTTCATCGATCAGAAAAGGATATTTTTTCAAAATCATGCGGGCATCGTTACATCTGCTTTCTTCGAATTCCTGCATCGCTTCAGTACCACAAACGACTATCCTGCGATCTACAAATACCTTTTTGGGTTTCTCTGGTTTGGAATGATAGGCACCCAATATTTTGTTTAAAACATGATCTTCAAGAATACCATTGCAGGCTAAAGTATCACTCTGTCTGCGCTGTGACAAAGCAATAACGGGTAGTAAAATAGTAATGATAAAATATAATTTTAATTTCATGTTTAGTTTTATCATTTAAATATAAAAAAAACGCCCCAAAATGAGGCGTTTTGAATCAAATTTATGTTGTTAAAGACTAATAAGCTCCTTTCTCAATATAGTGAGTTGCAACTTTTTCAGTTAAAGCCACTACATTCGGCTGATTAGTATATTTTGTGAATCTTCTTAATCCGGAAAGCATCATTCTCTGTTCGTCGCCTTCCGCGAAAGAAACAATTCCTTCTTTTGCTGAAGAAATGATTTTGTCGATAGCTTTGTAAAGATTTAATTGAGCCATCGCAGCTTCTACAGAATCAGCAGAGAAATGTTTTTCAGCTCTTAAAACTGCAGATTCTGCCATGTAGATCTGGTTTAGGATTTCAGATGCATTCAATAGCAAATGCTGTTGTTTCTCAATATCCATCATATATTTCTGAAGAGCAGCTCCGGAAACCATTAAGAATACTTTCTTAAGATTTGCGATAATTGCTTTTTCCTCACTCATAAATTCTGAATAATCAGGAACTTCAAATGAAGGAATACCCATCAATTCTTTGCTGATTGCCATTGCAGGAGATAAAAGGTCCAATTCACCCTTCATTGCTCTCTTGATAAGCATTCCTACAGCTAAAAGCCTGTTGATTTCGTTGGTACCTTCATAGATTCTTCCAATTCTTGCGTCTCTCCATGCAGATTCCATCGGAGTATCTTCTGAGAATCCCATTCCACCATAAATCTGAATTCCTTCATCAGCTGTATTTTGAGTAAGATCAGACACAAAAACTTTTAAGATAGAAGCTTCCACTGCAAACTCTTCAACACCTTTCAATTCAGCTTGTTGGTGATCCATTCCTCCGGCAACCAATTCTGCAATTTTATCTTCTACATTTTTTGCTAAACGGTAAGAACCGGCTTCACTTACGAAAACTCCGGTTGACATTTCAGCAATTTTCTTTCTGATGGCCCCAAAAGTTGAAATGGAAACTCCAAATTGTTTTCTTTCGTTTGCATACTGAATAGAATGGTTTAAAATTCTTCTTTGTCCGTCAAGATTGGCAGCAGCTAATTTAATTCTACCAACATTTAATGCGTTCAAAGCGATCTTGAAACCATTGTTTCTTTCTCCCAACATATTTTCGACAGGAACTTTCATATCATTAAAGAAAACCTGACGAGTTGAAGAGGAACGAATTCCTAATTTATGTTCTTCTTCACCAAAAGTTAAGCTGTTTGGATCTTCTAATTCTGAACGGTTGATAACAAAACCTGTAATATTTTTATCATCATCTATTTTAGCAAATAAAGTGAAAGTATCAGCAAAACCAGCATTGGAAATCCACATTTTTTGTCCATTGATGATGTAATGTTTTCCGTCATCAGACAATTTTGCTCTTGTCTTTCCTGAATTGGCATCAGATCCGGCATCCGGTTCAGTCAGGCAATAAGCTCCAAACTTTGTTCCTGTAGCTAAATCCGGAAGATATTTCTTTTTTAATTCTTCACTTCCGTAAAGAAGAGTTGGAAGAGTCCCGATTCCGGTATGTGCTCCATAAGCTGTTGCTAATGAGCCATTTCCCCCTGAAACATAATCGCAAGCCAACATGGTGCTCACAAATCCCATTCCAAGACCACCATATTCTTCGGGAACAGTAATTCCCAAAAGTCCCATTTCACCTAACTGACGCATTGTTTTTTCGGTCAATTCATAGTCTTTTTTCTCAAAACGGTCATGATGTGGAATCACTTCTCTGTCTATAAATTCTTTCGCAGAATCACGAAGCATTTTTTGTTCTTCACTCAGTTCTTCAAGACTGAAAATTTCGTTTGCAGGAATTTGTTTGATCAGGAATTCTCCGCCTTTTAATGTAGCCATATGTTATTTTGTTATTTAAATTTTTTTTAAGACATTTAGATAATAGATGATAGACTTTCATCCTTGTCTATTTTCTCTCGGTCTATTATCTCCTTATCTTTTTTCTTATTAGTCTCTGTTTAAAGTATTCTGAAATACCATTGTTGCTTTTTGAAATTCCTCAATCTTAGTTTCAAAGATTTCGGTTTTTTCATCAGATAAATATTTTCTATGATTTGCCAACAATATTTGTGTTTGCAATTCAAAGGATGAACCTAAAGAAATATCTAAGAAATGACTAAAAGACTTATTTGTTCTGCTTGAACCTTCAGCTATATTGGATGGAATTGAGATTGAGCATCTGTCTATTTGACTTTTCAATCCGTATTTTTCATAAATTGGAAAAGTATCTGTAAGATCTAAAGTTAATCTTGACAACTCCATACTCATTTGCCAAATTTTAAGCTTCTTAAAATTGTGCCTTTTAAAATCATTCATGCATTTCTTGTGTCTCTTACCTTCTATTATCTATCCGTCTATTCTCTATTTGTCTATTAAAGTAGTTCAAAAATAGAAGCCGCTCCCTGTCCGGTTCCCACACACATAGAAACCATTCCGTACTTGTTGCCTCGTCTTCTCATTTCGTCAAGAAGTTGAACGGTTAGCTTCGTTCCAGTACATCCCAGTGGGTGTCCAAGGGCGATGGCTCCTCCGTTTACGTTTAAGATGTCAGGATTTAACCCTAATTCTTTTTTGATAGCAACAGATTGAGAAGCAAAAGCTTCGTTAAGTTCGATCAACTCGATATCTTTTAATTCTAAACCTGCTTGTTTTAAAGCTTTTGGAATAGCATAGATAGGTCCCATTCCCATGATTCTTGGCTCTAATCCGGCTGCAGCATAAGCAACTAATCTTGCTTCGGGCTCCAATCCTAATTCTTTGACCATTTCCTCACTCATTACCATCACGAAAGCTGCTCCATCACTCATTTGAGAAGAGTTTCCGGCTGTTACGCTTCCTCCGTTGGCGAATACAGGTCTTAATTTTGCTAAACCAGCTAGAGAAGTATCAGCTCTTGGCCCTTCATCTACTGAAAAATCAAACTTTTTAGTCTGCATTTTCTGATTTTCATCCAGAAAGTTATATTCTACAGGAATCGAAACAATCTGGTTGGCAAATTTTCCTTCCTGATTTGCTTTTAAAGCCTTCATATGAGATTCGAAAGCAAACTGATCCTGTTCTTCTCTTGTAATATTATATTGCTTAGCAACTTCTTCCGCCGTGTAACCCATTCCCCAATAGTAATCAGGGTTAGTTTTTGCGATATCCGTTTCTGGAACAGGTTTGTAACCTCCCATCGGAATATATGACATCGATTCTGTACCACCCGCGATGATGCAGTCTGCCATTCCAGCCTGAATTTTTGCAGAAGCAATCGCAATTGCCTCACTCCCTGAAGCACAGTATCTGTTTACGGTTACTCCTGGAACTTTATCTGTATTTAAACCCATTAAGGAGATCAAACGGGCAACGTTTAATCCTTGCTCTGCCTCAGGCATTGCATTTCCTACGATAAGGTCATCAATTCTGTTTTTATCTAATTGTGGTAGCTCAGCCATTAATTTTTCAATAACGGTAGCGGCCATGACATCAGGTCTTGTAAATCTTAAACTTCCTTTTGGAGCTTTTCCAACGGCAGTTCTGAAACCTTTTACTATATATGCTGTTTTCATTTTTTTTTGTTTAATTAAATTGTTTTAAGAATTTTTTGCCTCGTAGAGGTAAACTGTTCATAGTATTTGTTTATGCTTTCTTTGTGGAGCTCCGTAGGAGCGACCTGTTAATCAATAACCCATTCAAATAAATATTTTGGATCATATTCTATCTCAAATTTTGACATAAAATCCAGATATTCTTCTCTAAAAGTTTTCTTTTTATGATGTTCCTCCTGATTCAAAATATATTTTACAACAGAGTCAACACTGCTTTTAGAATAAGAAAAAGCTCCGTACCCTTCTTGCCAATTGAATTTTCCATTTATCCATCCTTTTTCATTGATGAATTTTGAAGAACCAGCTTTAATATCTCTTATTAAATCTGAAACCGATAGTGTCGGATTCATACTTACAAGAATATGGACATGGTCTGGCATTGCAAAAACTGCGAATAATTTTTGGTTTCTATTGGAAACAATACCTGTAATAAACCGATGTAACTCTTCTCTGTTTTCTTTTGAAATCAGATTTTGTCTTCCTTTTACAGCGAAAACAATTTGAATATAAATCTGAGTGTAGGTATTTGCCATAAATTAACAGGCCGCCTCTACGAGGCTCTCCAATTTTTAAATTATTCATGCTATTAACAGTTTGCTCCTACGGAGCTGCCTGTTAGTTTCTCAAAGGTTTTCCATTTTGCAACATATACTGAATTCTTTCCAGAGTTTTTCTTTCACCACAAAGCTGAAGGAAGGTTTCTCTTTCAAGGTTCAATAAATATTGTTCTGTAACAACTGTTGGCTCAGACAGGTTTCCACCTACCATTACATTAGCTAGCTTATCTGCAATTTTCTTGTCGTGTGCAGAGATGAAGTTTCCGGTTAGCATCTGGTCAGTTCCTACGTAGAACATTCCTAATGCATCTTTACCAAGAACTTTTACTTTCTGCTCGATAGGTTGAGTATATCCTTGTTCTGCTAATAATTTTGCTACTTTTTTAGCTTCAGCAATTTGTCTGTTTTTGCTTACGGAAACAATGTCTTTTCCTTTTTCAAGGATACCCATGTCATAAGCTTCATATGCTGAAGTGGCTACTTTACCCATTGCAATATTCATGAAAGCATCACGAAGTCTGTTATTTTTCACATCATCACTGTGGAATTCTCTGGAAGTTCTTAAAGTCAATTCTTTAGTTCCACCACCACCAGGAATGACACCCACTCCGGTTTCTACTAGTCCGATGTAAGTTTCTGCTGCTGCAACCACTCGGTCTGCATGCATCGTCATTTCGCATCCTCCACCTAGAGTCATTCCGTGAGGAGCAACCACAACAGGGATAGAGGAGTAGCGTACTCTCATCATAGATTTCTGGAAGTAAGCAATTGCCATATTCAAATCATCCCAATCCTGCTCAATAGCCATCATGAGAATCATCGCAAGATTAGCACCTACAGAGAAATTTGTTCCCTGGTTTCCTACAACCAATCCGTCATATTCTTTTTCTGCTAAGTCAATCGCTCTGTTTAACCCGTCAAGAACTTCGCCTCCAAGAGAGTTCATTTTTGAGCGGATCTCAAAGTTGATGATTCCGTCTCCTAAATCTTCAATAGAAGCACCGGAATTGCTCCAAAGTGTTTTGTTTTTTCTGATATTGTCTAAGATGATGAATGCATCCTGACCAGGAATTTTGTTGTATTCCCCTGAGTTTTTATCAACATAAATACTTTGGCCTTCATCATTTACTTTATAGAAGGTTTCTACGTTTTTCACCCAGTCAGAAACTTCGTATCCTGCATCTTTCGCAAGCTCAATACCTTTTGTAACACCTACAGCATCCCAGATTTCAAATGGACCATTTTCCCATCCGAAACCAGCTCTCATGGCATCGTCAATTTTATAAACTTCGTCAGAAATTTCAGGTACTTTGTGCGAAACATAAGCGAATAATGCTCCTAAAGATTTTCTGTACAATTCACCCGCTTTATCTTTACCTCCGATCAAAACTTTGAATCTGTCAATTGGTTTATCAATCGCTTTTGTTAATTCTAAAGTAGGAAATGATGATTTTCCTTGAAGTTCATACTCTAAAGTATCAAGGTTTAATCCGTGAATTTCAGATTTTCCTTCTGCATTTTTCACTTTTTTATAGAAACCTTGTTCCGTTTTTGAACCTAACCATTTATTATCCATCATTTTCTGGATATAAGCTGGAAGTGCAAATACATCATTGAAATTATTGGCTTCGGCACCGCTCTGGCGAACTCCGTTGGCAACCATAACCAAAGTATCAAGACCTACAACGTCAGCTGTTCTGAACGTGGCAGATTTTGGACGGCCGATCACCGGACCTGTTAATTTATCAACATCAGAAACGGTAAGGCCTAATTTCTGTACATTATGAAGAAGATCCATCATAGAGAATACTCCGATTCTGTTGGCGATGAAAGCCGGGGTATCTTTGGCTAAAACAGTCGTTTTACCTAAGAATTTCGCTCCGTAATTCATATAGAAATCAATGATCTCAGGAGCTGTATCGTTGGTAGGGATAATCTCTAAAAGAGGAAGGTATCTAACCGGATTGAAGAAGTGTGTTCCTGCGAAGTACTTTTTGAAATCTTCGCTTCTTCCTTCTGTCAGGAAGTGAATGGGAATACCGGAAGTATTAGAAGAAATCAATGTTCCCGGTTTTCTGAACTGTTCAATCTTTTCGTAAACAGACTTTTTGATATCAAGTCTTTCTACTACCACTTCAATGATCCAGTCCGTATTTTTTATTTTCGGCAAATCATCATCGAAGTTTCCGATTTTAATTCTGTCTGCAAACTTTGGTGAATAAAGAAGTGCAGGACTTGCTTTTTTAAGTTTTTCAAAGTTTTCAGAAGCAATTCTGTTTCTTACTACTTTGTCATCTTTGGTCAAACCTTTTTTCTGTTCAGCTTCAGTAAGTTCAAAAGGAACAATATCCAAGAGTGATACTTCAACACCGATGTTGGCGAAGTGAGCTGCGATACCGCTTCCCATAATTCCTGAACCAAGAACCGTTACATGTTTGATTCTTCTTTTCATATGTAAATTTTTAGTTTTATAAGATTATATGACACCCAAAGGTCCCATCATAATTTATTTTCTGTTGTTTAATAATTCGTTTGCTATTTTCATGATTTCGGTCATCACGTCTTTGAAAGCATCCAGCTTTTCGGGAGCAATTTTTTCCATTACCTTCTTGTTGAAGTTAACAACGACTTCCTTTGACATATTTCTGGAGTTTAATCCTTTATCTGTAAGCTTAATGATAACCTCCCTTTTATCAGTGGTTGTCTTTTCCTTATAGATATATCCGTTATCTTCCAGAAGTTTGATGATTCTCGTTAATGAAGTGGGTTCAATAGCCATCTTTGGACCAAGATTGGTACTTCGGGTTCCTTCTTTGGGATCAATTTTAAGAAGAGTAAGCGCCTGTACCGCTGTGGAATCATGTTCCTGGGCTAGTTCTGTGTACATTTTAGAAACAGCCAACCAGGTCTGCTTTAAAATTAAATCTACGTTTTCTATTTTTTCCTTATTATTATCCATCATTTTTGCGCCAATGGTTTTACCCAAATGTAGTAAATATTATGCATGCATAGTATTTATTAACGTTAAATTTTGTTAATAACCTGAGAATAAATAGGTTAAATTGTATGATTAGCATAATACTATGCATGCATAGTATGTGGATTAATCAAAGAAAACCCAGTATTAATGAATGTTTTGGATCAAATTAACGATTTCTTCAAAAGATTCACATTGGTATTTGCTTGAATCTTTAGTAATAACCCAAAAACCATTCTGAAAGTGAAAATTGAGCGTAGAAAGGTCTTTTGGAAAGTTTTTTTGAAGCAGAGAATACAGCATTTCTTTATGAAACTGCGGTGCCAAGATGAAAGGCGGAATAAAAGTCTCATTGATTTGAAATAACGATGCATTGGTGAGTTCATCATGTTGGAGAAGAATATCCTCAACAATTCCTGAATACAGATGATTTTCTTTTACATACCATATCTTGTCTGCAAATTCTTTAGCCAGCCTCCAGTCATGGGAAGAAAATAGGATAAGTTTGTTCTGTTCTTTAGCCAGTTTTCTCAAGGTTTTAAGAATAATGATTTTGTTTTTTTCGTCCAGATGGGTAGTTGGCTCATCCAGAATAATGATCTGAGAATTCTGGGTTATTGCCCGCCCGATGAATGCTTTTTGAAGGTTTCCGTCGGATAGATTTTTCAGAAGGGTATACCTGTACTGATTTAAATCCAGTTCTTCAATGATATGGGCAACTTCCTCACGGTCTTCTTTTTTAAGCTCAAAATAAAAAGGATAGTAGATGTATTTTCCAAGAGAAATAAGATCTTCAACCGTATAATGCTGCGGAATCACCGACTTTGAAAAAACAATAGCAATATTCTCCGCAATTTCTTTTACAAAAAGATTTTTTACATTTTTCCCATTAATAGAAATCTCTCCATGCAGTAAAGGAAGCTGATGCAGAATAGATTTGATCAGCGTTGTTTTTCCCACACCATTATTACCAATCAGCAGGCATACATCACCAAGCTTCAAGTCCGCATTAGCATTGGAGATTAAGGTTGTATTATAGCCGATATTTGCCTGTTTGATCTGTAGGTGCATATTTTTGTTGGTTGTACGCAAAGGCGCAAGATTATTGCAAAAATAATGTTTTTAAGGCGCAAAGAATTTGACAAAGTCAAATTTTTATATTTGTTTTAATTTATAAATAGTTTACAACCCTAGTTACACCGTTTTTGAAAATATCAGATTGAAAATTGAGCAGCAGTCCTAATTTACAGTTTGTTATTTTTAAATAGGTTAAAAGCTGTGCCTTATGAGTCGGGCTGATATAATCTACTGTTTTTATTTCCAGAATTACTTTGTTTTCAATAATAATATCGAGTCTGAAGGCATTTTCTATTCTTAGATCTTCATAAATGATTGGGAGTAATTTCTGTTTTTCTATCAAAAGCTCTGATTTTGTTAATTCATAGAACAGACATTCTTCATACACATGTTCAAATAGTCCTGCTCCAAGTTTCTTATGAATCTTTAATCCTGTTTCAAAAACAATTTTTGAAATTTCGTTTTCTGTCATTTGTAGTGTTTTATTGAATTTAAATATAAGAATTGTTAAGTAAGCATGTAGCGAGGTAATTATAATTTTATTTATTAAAGTATTTTGGGTAAACGCAAAGACGTAAAGATTTTTATGCAATTTGCATATTTTAAGACGCAAGAAAATCAAAGATTTTCAGCAAGTGTTTAAAGATGTTTGTGGTTTAGAATATGCAGTGTTAAATTTTATCGCAGATAAAATCTTTGCGCCTTTGCGTTTTCCAACAAAAGGTTATACCTTATTCTGCTTCAGAAGCATCATCAGAATCACAGGAATTCCAAATACAGAGCTTATCACATTCAGAGGTATTTGTGTTTTTTCTGCAATCACTGAGAAAAGCAACATGATCAGCATTCCCAGAAACATATTAAGAATCCACTGCTGCCAAAGTTTTGAAGGGTTATAAACGAGTCTGCAAAAGTGAGGAACAATAATTCCGACAAAGAGAATAGGTCCTAGAAATGCAGTAATAGAAGCCGAAAGGAGAGAGGAAGCGATTATTATTAAAAGCTTCAGCTGTTTCAGGTTTACTCCTAAACTTTGTGCATAGGAATTCCCAAGAGAGTTTCCAATGAGAGGTTTTATAGCCCGGAAACAGATGAATATTCCAATTAAAACCAAGACAAGTAATACATAAATCTGGTTTCTGGTCACCATATTATTGGCTCCGAATGACCATAATATATAGTTTTTTAAACTTTGATTCTCTGCATAAAACTGAAGCAGTGATACAATTGCCCCGGCAAAGGCAGAAACAAGAAATCCAAAAATAATAAGATAAGATTTGTCCTGAAATCTATTAGACATCGATAATAATATCAGCATCAGGAGTAAACTTCCTCCAATAGCTGATAAGCTGAGAAAACTGTTTTGTAAGAATTCAGGAAGTAAAATATTATGCGAAAAGAAAATATAAAAGGCGACAGACAGGCTGGCTACCGAAGTGATTCCCAATATATCAGGTCCTGCCAGCGGATTTTGAAAATATTCCTGCATCAGAAAACCTGAAGTAGGAATTGAAATTCCGGCCAGCATCATGACGAGAACTCGGTTGATACGGATTTCGGCGATTTGATTATGAGCAGAATCCAGGAAGAAATCCTGGAAATTTAAACTTAAAAATCCCGTGTTCAGATTGATGACAGCACTAATAATAATGGCAATCACGAATAGCAAACACAGGATTTTAAATCTTTTTGACATGATTCAGAAAGAGCTCAGTCTATTTTTATTTTAAAAAAGAATCGATTTTTGAATTTAATACATCTTCCGTCATCATTCCCAGATATTCATCGGTTTTATCTCCTTTTCTCATAAAAGTGAAAGGAATGGAACCTCCGTCCCATTGTTTGAAATTGGAAGAGAAGAAATTTTGATCTAATTTTTGTCCATCAAGTAATATAATATTTCCACCTAGTTTATTTTGTGTTGCAAAATTTTTAACTGCACCAGCCCATTCTGCCTTATCATCAAGATTGATGAAAGTGAATTTTACAGGTTTACCCTTTAATTCCTCCATTTTACTTTTAAAACTCGGAATTTCTCTCATACATGGGCCGCACCAGGTTGCAAAAAAGTTGGTGACATATAAAGTATCATTATTTTTTGCTAAATGCTGGCTGATATTTTCAGGAGAAAGTTCTTTTGGGAGAATTGTACTTCCTTCAGGTTCTGTGTGTTGAGATACAGAAAGAGAGTCTGTAGCTGTGGTGTTTTCAGTTTTCTGACCTTCTTTTTTACAGCTGTACAATGCAGTAAGAAGTAACGTGGATAAAATTATCTTCTTCATAAATTATTTTTTATCTATTTTTGAATTGAAGTTATGGAACAACAAATCTATAAAGGGAAACTGATACAGTTTCATCCGTTAAAAATAGCGAAAAAGGAAGAGCTGACCAAAAATACTTTTTCTCTGGAGTTTGATATTCCTGAGAATTTAAAAGAAAATTTCAGATTTGAAGCAGGGCAGTTCGTTAGTGTAAGATTTCAAGCACATGGTAAAGAGGTTATTAATGATTATTCAATGACTTCGGCGCCTTATGAGGGAAAAATATGCCTGGGAATAAAGATCAACTCCCCTGAAGGTGCTGCTTCACAGTTATTTCAAAACTATAATGCAGGTGATGATCTGTGGGTGAGTGATCCAGGAGGTAGATTTACCCTGGTTTCCAAACCCAGTGAGTTCAGAACGATTGTAGCTTTTGCCGCGGGTATTGGAATTACCCCGATTTTGAGTCATTTTAAAAATATTCTTCACAACGAACCCAGAACACGGTTATTTTTATTTTTTGGAAATAAAAGTTCTGACGATCTGGTGTATCGGGAGCAGTTGGATAATCTTGCCAGAACATGTGGTGACAGGCTTCAGATTTTTTATTTCTTTTCGCAGGAGAATACAGGGGATCAGTTTTTTTATGGCAGATTGGATGCCAAGAAACTAAATCTTATCATCAATCAGATTCTTCATCTGGACGATACGGACGAAGAATCTACGATCTGGGATGCTGTGGATGAAGTGCTGATCTGTGGAAAAGGAGAAATGATCAAGACACTAGCCAATGCTTGCTATCACCACGGGATTCCGAAAAAGAATATTCATTTTGAACTTTTTGAGGAATTTAATGATGATATTTATCCAGTAGAAAAAGAATTTCCTCTGATTGAAAATATAGAGGTTGAATTTACCATGCTCGGAAAAAAATATACTACTCAACTTTCTGATAATAAGGATAGAATCCTGCAACAGCTTCTGATTCAAAAGTTTCCGGTTCCTTATTCTTGTAAGTCCGGAATTTGTGGAAGTTGTGAGTGTTCTTTGGAAGAAGGAGAGGTGGAACTGTTGGAAAATGAGTATCTTACCGAAAAAGAGGAAGAGCAGGGACATATATTAGCTTGCATGTCTATTGTGAAAAGTAAAAAAATAAAGCTTAACTTTGATCTTAGTTGAGAGTTATTAGGAACATATTTAACCTGGGTTTTATATCATTGGAATTGGGAATTCTGATGATATGTTTCTGTAATGTGTGGGTTTTCGGGCTTACCAATGGGAGAACCTATACCAAAATCTCAAAAATTCCACCCAGAGAAATTGCCCTTGTTCTGGGAACATCTCCGAAAATGAGATCCGGAAAATCCAATCCCTATTTTACGAAAAGAATGGATGCTGCGGCTCTTCTTTATCATCATGGGAAGATCAAAAAAATCATAGTAAGCGGGGAGAAGAGTAAAGGCTATAATGAACCGAGAGCAATGAAAAATTATCTGGTTTATCTGGAAGGTGTTCCGGAAGATATTATTGTGGAAGATCCTAAAGGTTTCAATACCTATAAAAGTATTCTCCGCTGTAAGGATGTGTATAAAAAGAAAAATGTCATTATTGTATCTCAGGGATATCACAACCTGAGAGCTTTGTTCTTTGCGAGAAATAATGATATGAACGCTTTGGGATTTGATGCTCAGGATGTCACAAAATCTGAAAGCTTCTACAGAAATCAGACGAGGGAAATCCTCGCCCGTGTGATTGCTGTAGTATATTTTATTTTAGGCGTTTCTCCGGATTAGAACGGATATCCGAACGCGATATTAACAGTAGGTTTAAAAGGCTGGAAATATTTGAATCTCCATCGGTCTCCATCAGGTTTATTTGGGTCATAGATCTTGTATGCAAGGTCAATTCTGGCAGTTACATAGGCGATATTAACCCTTAATCCGAATCCACTTCCGATACCTACCTGCTTCAGGAACTTATTGAATTTAAACTCATCTCCATATCCATCATTATAGTTACGAAGACTCCATGTATTTCCTATATCGGTAAACAAAGCTCCCTCATAAGTTTTATTGAATGGAATTCGGTATTCAATATTGGTGGTAAGCTTTAAATTGTCGGTCATATAAGTACGCACTCTTTCATCAACCTGAGAATCCGCAGGACCTAATCCTCCAAATGCTACCCAGGCTCTGATATCGTTGGAACCTCCATTGAAATAAGACTTGATGATCGGCATGTCCTGAGAATTTCCATAGGGTATTCCTACCCCGATAAACTGACGAAGTACCAGTGTCTGGTTTCCATTGAATTTGAAATATTTTCTGGCGTCAATATCAAATTTTACAAACTGTGCATAGGGTAATCCGAAAATGGTTTTTTGAGGACCGGTAACAACCCCTCCGCTATTATCTTTTTTGTTGAATAAGCTTAAAATGTTGCCTGCAAGCTCCACTTTCCCATTAAAATAAAATGCGTTTGGATATTCTTTTTTCCCGATTTCACTGTATACAAAGTTATAGATCATGGAAGAAATAAGGACATCCTGCGTCTGCCTGTCTTTATTCACCAATGTTCCTCTGAATGCTGTCAAAAGATCTGTTCCCTGCTGATTAAGACTTCCACGGTAAGCATCATTTTCAATAATCTTTTTGGAAACCTCATCTACACTAAGTTTTCCATCTTTATAATCTTGTCCGGTTTGCTGAGTTTCCGGGTTAAACATAAAATAATTCCCGAAAACTTCATCTTTTACCCTTCCGTCATTCACAAAGTAATCATAATAAGCATCTTTATTTTTTGTCAGACTGACCTGGGTATTGAATAAAGTAAGCTTATGATACACCTGATCATTTACACTGGCTTGATAGTTCAGCCCGGTATTGAAAATCAACCTTCCCAAACCGATGTTGTTCTGTATGGATGCCCCCAATAAAATAGATGAAGTAGGCGTATATCGTTTAGGAATGAATTTATAATAATTAAAAGGAAGCAAAAGCCTTGGGAAATTCAAGGATGCCTGAGCTGATATTTCATAGGCAGCAACTCTCTTATCAATATCCTTAGTACTTCTGATAGAACCAAATGTCCCTGAAAGGCTCGTGGAAAGGTTTTCTGCACCTCTAAAAACATTTCGGGTAGTAAGATCTACGGAAGGAGAGATCCCAAGATTTAGAATCTGAGAATAATTAATATCTGTTCCCAGTTTAAACTCATACTTCGGAAGTGGTTTCAATACATATAAAACATCAACAATACTGTCGTTAGGAGAAGCCATTCCTCCTTGTCTCAGAGAGTCTCTTGCTTTAACGATGCTAAAATTGTTCATTGCCAAAAGGTTCCTCTTGGTTACATCCAGTTTGGTCTGGTCGAAAACCTTTTTACTGTCCGGAATAATAGCTCTCCATATGGATGAAAGTTTATATTTATCATTCATCGTATGGAATCTTATTCTTCTTAAACTGTCTTTTTTTGTATTTTTAGGATAATCGCCCGGTTCATCTACAATCGCCACATCTATATTTCCGAAAGTAGAAATCTTATAGGGAGTATCCAGCGAGTCTTTATGGATTTCCAGTGTCAAAGGAACCTGCTTTCTGTTTTTAAGAGAATCCGCTACAAAATAAACTTCATCATTGGAGGCATTGAATCTATAGAACCCAAATTCCCTCATCAGATCAGTAATTCGGGTTACCTCTCTTTCAAGAACGGTTTGATCAAGAATCTGTCCGGATCTCACAAGACTTCTGTTCAGATTATAATTGTAGAATCCTTTGATCCCCTGATCCGGAATATTATAAAAATAATCCTTGATCCGGGTAGGATCGTTATGCTTGATGGAATAATTAACGGCTGCTTTTTTAGAAGCGGAATCTAAGGTATGTTTAAACGTTACATCCGCATCCCAGTATCCTCTGTAGGTAAGTCTTTTTTTAATAGATTCAGCGCTTTTTTCACTTCTCGTCTGGTCAAGAATTACCGGTGGTGTTCCCCAGTTGTGCAATAAACGATCAAACAGCAGGCTTTTTCCAACACTGCTTTTCATATTGTATTTAAGGAATAAAGAGTCTCTCAGTTTCTGATTTCTCATCTCACCGGGATAGGTCATGTATTCATTAAGTATCGTATCGTATTTCGTATCAGCCATATTGTACAGTAGGAGACTTAATGGCATGAAAAGAAATTGCTTTTTATTGGGCTTTTGCTGAATATAATCTTTCAGTTCTTCATCGAAAAATTCTTTCTTATCCTCGAACCCTAAACTGTTCTTAGTAAGCAGATATTCGCCTTCAGGAACTTTTTTTGTTGTACTACAAGCATAAAGGAGACCAACAAATGTTGCAAATGAGATAATTTTATAATATTTTTGAGGAGAATTCTTATAATGCTTACAGCTCATACAATAAAAGTTTTACAATCTTTAGATAAAAAGAAGTTCAGACAAAAATACAATTTGTTTTTGGTTGAAGGTAATAAAATCATTTGTGAACTTTTTAATTCTAACTTTAAAGTTAAAGAAATATTATCAACCGATCCACAAAAACTGGACCGGAATGATGCTCCTGTTACCCATATCTCTGATAATGAATTAAAAAAAATTAGTTTTCTTAAAACGCCAAAAGATTCCGTAGCGGTATGTTATCTCGCTGAGGAAGAAAAAATGACGGAGAAGAATATACAGCTGGTTTTGGATGGAATACAGGATCCCGGAAATTTAGGAACAATTATACGTCTGGCAGATTGGTTCGGAATAGAGCAGATTGTCTGCAGTGAAGATACCGTAGATGTTTACAATCCAAAAGTGATTCAGGCGACTATGGGCTCTTTTACCAGAGTTAATGTTGTTTATACAAATCTTGTGGAATATCTTTCTGCAACAGGAAATGTAAATATCGGAACAGATATGGAAGGGGAGAACCTCTACACGTTTGAGAAACCGGAAAAGATCAACCTGATCTTAGGAAACGAAGGAAACGGAATGAGACCGGAAACCGAAAAACTTTTACAAAAAAGTATCAGCATTCCGAGGTTTGGAAAATCCCAATCTACAGAAAGCCTGAATGTATCAATGGCTGCCGGGATTATTTTAGGACAGTTATTTTCGAAATAAAATATAAGAATTAGGGCTTAGAAAAAATGTAAAACTATTTTCTAAGCCCTAATTCCTTAAATCAATTGTTCCATACTGGAAACACTTTTATTTTTCTGATATACTTCCATCTTTTTTCTGACATACTTCAGTGCTATAGGAGCGAGGTAGATCAATGCCGCACCAATCAGTTTTTTCTTCCAGTTGGAGCTTTTCATATTCTTTTTGGCATAGTTTCCTACAATAGCAGTAACTCCCAGTTTAACAAGGCTGTCCGTAATGTTTCCTCCTTTAAAAGCGGAACTTGCAAGCCCTACAGCAGTATTTTTATTAATCAGTAAATCTTTTACTTCTGAGGTAAGCTGTTTGGCAATGACGTCCTTTCTCAGAACTACTTTTTCATCACCGTCTTCATCTATCTTTTCCTGAAGATACTGATCGCTTAACCCATTGGTAAATGCACTAAGACTTTCTTTCGTATTCTTGAAGGTAAGAAGATTTTCAAGATCATTTATTTCACCTTGAAGCAGTTTTTTCTTTCTTCTTAATTCTTCTATGCTCTCGTAATTTCTGCCCATAGTTTAATGATTTAAAAATTTAATAACCTGATCTGCAACAGTATTGACAATCTTAGTTTTGAAGGCAACGACAAATGCCATTACCACTGCATAGAATGCAGCAACAATTAAGAATCCGTAAGAGTAATTATCCAGTGCTTTTCCGATAAGGAAAGCGATTCCAAAATTGAAAAGGATAATAAAAAAAGCAAAAGCAACAAGCAGTACTACAAAGTAAGTAATGAGCCCGGCAGAAAGAGACGACTTTTCAGTCGCTTCAATTTTCAGAAGATCTATTCTCTTGGAGGCATATTCTTTAATAGTTTCTATCATTGTTTTTTTTTAAAGTTACAAAAAAAGGAACTTTTGCACAAAAGTTCCTTTCTGTAATTTACCTGAAAAAGATAAATTACTTATTATTTTAGATCGTTCAGTTCCGCTTCTACATCCTTTACTACATCTGCAGTTTTAGAAACTATCTGATCTTTGTATTTATCATATCCGTCTTTCACAGTATGTGCTACGCTATTAGCTGTTTCTTTGAAAGTAGAAGAAATATTGCCATATTGGTCTTTTACTTTTTCAGAAACCTCTCCGTATTTATTTTTAGCCTGATCTTTAAGATCATTTGCCTTATCCTTTATTTTTTTTCTGGTTTCTTTACCTTCTTCCGGTGCGTAAAGCATTCCTAAGATTACACCTGCCGCAGCACCTGCAAGAAGTCCTGCCAATATACCTGCTGTATTATTTCCTTTTCTAGACATTTTAAGTTTTTTAATAATTAATAATAGATTAGTTTTTACAGTAATAAAACTTACAATTTGTATACCAAAGGAGGCTTTAAGCCTATTAAAAATTGTTAAATCTTTTCGATGTGAGATAAAATAAGTTCTATAGTTTCTTCTTTGGTCAATGCTGAGTTATCAATAACGATAGCGTCTTCAGCCTGCTTTAATGGGGCTATTTCCCGCTCACTGTCAATCTTATCCCGTTCTATAAGGTTCTGCTTTACCTGCTCTTTATCTGCTTCAATTCCCAGGCCTTGCAGTTCCAGAAACCTTCTGTTGGTTCTTTCGTCAATACTGGCAGTTAGAAAAAATTTATAGTCTGCATTTGGCAGAACTACTGTCCCAATGTCACGTCCGTCCATAATGACACCTCCTTTTTCTGCCAAAATGCGTTGTGACTGCAGCAAAAAGTCTCTTACTTCTTTCTGTTTGGCAACAAGGCTTACATTGTCAGATACGATATTAGTGCGGATTTCTTTAGAGATATCCGTGTCATTAAGGAAAAGAATAAGTGTTCCGTCGTTGTTTTTAAACTCAAGTCTGATTTGATTTAAAGAAGAGAATAGTGTGTTCAGATCAATCTCTTCATTTTTGTTCAGACAGTGCTGCAATGCATACCAGGTAACTCCTCGGTACAGAGCTCCTGTGTCCATATGAATAAGTCCCAGTTTATCAGCAATGATTTTAGAGATAGAACTTTTTCCGGTAGACGAGTACCCATCGATAGCAATTACAGGTTTTTTCATACTGCAAATTTCAAGATTTTTTCTTAAAAATCAAGAGGAAGTAAGAAAATTTCAGAATAATTAAGAAAATTTCAGCCGGAAAGACTACTCTCCTCTGTGGCTGGAAAGGTCCATGGAAATCCCTATCTGATTGACGTTCGAAGAGTTGTGGTATCTTACATGAGCATAGTCTATGCGAAATCTGGAAACTTTCACTCCAAATCCTGCAGAAAGTCCTGAGAAGTTTCTTTGTTCTGAAACTGCCAGTTCATTTCCTCTTTTTACATTATAACCCAACCGGATGTTGAAATTCTTCTCTGGAAACAACTCAGCTCCCAATGAAAAGTGGTCTGCAATTTTTCTGCCTGCATTCACTTTCTGGCCATCTAGATTGTATTCTGAAGAAATGTCAAATTTCTGAAGATCGTGTGCAGTAATAGTAATCGCAAGAGGGAAGTTCTTGATTATTTTGGTATATCCCAGATCAATTCTGAAAGGAAGATTTTCTCTTGTTCCATTGAATGATTTCAGCTGGAAACCAAAATTTCTCATGACCAGAGAAAGTACTTCTTTGGTTTTTTTATTATGATAGGTAACTCCCGCTGTTCCTGAAATGGCGGAAGAAGTATAGTTGTCAATTTTTGAGGTGACAAAATTAAGCCCTCCACCAATTGTCCAGTCTTCTTCAAACTGGTAGGCATAACCTGCACCAATGGCTACATCTGAAGCTTTGAATTCTCCGTTTTCGAACCCGCTTTCATCCGTTCTCGGAATACTTCCATAGCTCATATACCTCGCATTGATAGTAGCCATATGGCCATTCTCAAAGTCTTTGGCATAAGCAATAGTTCCGTATTTCGAATCGGCAAGATAAGCTGTTGCGTTTACAGAAAGCTGTTTGTCAGAATCTCTATTTAATAGAGCAGGGTTTGCAATAGCAAAGGAAACATCATAATCTCTTATCGAAATTGCATCTCCACCCAAAGCAGCCTGTCTTGCAGATACAGGTACATTTAAGAACGGATAAACATTTGTTCCTGTTTGCGCATAAGAAACAATTCCTGATAGAAATAATGAAAAAATGATAATTTTCTTCAACTCAATTTATAATTAATGCAAAAATAATCCTTTTTCGTACTTTTCAAAATATTTCTTACATTATTTCTATTTAATATTTTTCTTTTATCAAAATTTTTAATGATTATATTTGCAAAATCAAAATCTGGGGAAATCCCTACTAGTAAAAAGTTATTAAAAATAAAAGATGAAATATAAAAGAATCCTTCTGAAACTAAGCGGTGAGGCCTTAATGGGAAACAGACAATACGGTATTGATACCGAAAGACTGCAGGAATATGCTGTTGAGATCAAGAAAGTAGTCGAAAAAGGCTGTGAAGTTGCGATCGTCATTGGAGGAGGAAATATTTTCCGTGGTGTTGCAGGAGCCGCAAAAGGGATGGACAGAGTACAGGGAGACTATATGGGAATGCTGGCAACTGTAATCAACGGTATGGCTTTACAAGGAGCGCTGGAAGATGCAGGAATCAAGACAAGACTTCAGTCTGCTATCGAGATGGATAAAGTAGCTGAGCCTTTCATCAAAAGAAGAGCCGTAAGACACCTTGAAAAAGGAAGAGTAGTGATCTTCGGAGCAGGAACAGGAAACCCTTATTTTACTACAGATACAGCTGCTACACTTAGAGCAATCGAAATTGGAGCTGATGTGATCTTAAAAGGAACAAGAGTAGACGGAATCTATGACAGTGATCCAGAGAAGAATGCTGATGCTGTAAAATACAATTCATTATCGTTCGATGAAGTATTTGAAAAAAACCTTAAAGTAATGGATATGACTGCTTTTACTTTGAGCCATGAAAATAAGTTGCCAATCATTGTATTCGATATGAATAAAGATGGTAACCTGTCAAAAATTGTAGACGGAGAAACTGTAGGTACTTTGGTTGATTTGTAATCAATTTTAGTAGAAAAATATAAAAACACCTGCCACGATAATCGTGACAGGTGTTTTGTTTTTATAGCAGTTCGAATACCTATTTATCTGCTTCAATATTTTGCGTGGCATTTTCCTTTTCAACCAAAGTGTAATGGGACAAAATCCATTCAATGATCTGATTTATTATTTTTATAATCATCTCAGATTCAGTGACAGCAGTTACTCCTGGTACCAGATTTACAACATCCGGTTTGGGTAATGGCTGTGGTAAAATAAGGCCATTTACCTGAGGATTAGGCCCTGTTGCAGGAATACCATTATACATGGCAACATGTTGTACGGCTAGCTGAAGCATATAATCTTGTAAAGTCGCAGGAGGCGTTTTGATAGTGGTTTGGAGTTGGCCTGGAAGCGACTGGTTTTGTATTCTTGTATAACTTGCTCCTGATTTTGAAGAGTCATCAATAGCCATTTTTTGTAAAGTTTGTAATATATAAGGAGTCATATTGCTAGTAGCCTGACCATATATAGTTGCAATTTTCTCCAGTTCTGATATTGTCCACGCATGAGGCACTACATCCAGATCATTCCAGTGCATGGTATTCCAGCTTTGGTAAGTACCCTTTTGTTCCTCCCATCCTGGCGGTAATGGTGGAAATTTACTATTGAACAGGCTGGCGAATGCTGCTTCACCCGGAGTTGGTCCGGCAGTAGGGTATACAAGGGTTACCCCGAAAGCATTCAGATTTTTGTTTTCTTTCAGATAAAGGGCAAGGGTAGGTGATAATGCTCCTGCAAGGCTGTGTCCGCAAAATATAATGGCTGTGCCCGGTTCCGGATTTAAACCTGCAAGAAACTGTTGCAGTGTCGTGTTAGGTGAGGCCGCAAAATCAGGGCTTTTAAGTCCCAGAAGGATACCTACACCGGTAGCAGTGCCTTTTGAAATGTAAGGATCTGTGCCATTATATGGTGATGTAGTGGGATTGGAAGGGTTATAAGTTGTCCAGTTTACCACTTCTGAAACTGCGAAATCTTCTGTTTCCCAATCGTAAAGTGATGATGGATTAGTTGCTGCAACAGCCACCACATAAGCAGGCAATGTAGGGCCTCCCGGAAATGCAACAGCATCACATTTAACTACGTATAATGCGTTATCTGCAACTCCTGTAGGAACATGATTATTCTCTTCTTCGACTAGGGCAGGTCCCCAGACAAGATCCCAGTTTCCTAATACCGGAAGAACTGAAGGATCAGCTGTTGAAGGTGCTTTCTGACCCATTATCTTAACAGGAGGAACATTGTTAAAATAAAAAGATAAGTCATACTGAAGCTGTAATTGCAATTGGATACCCAGGCCGTTGTAGCCTCCCGCGCGGTTTGCAAGACCTGCCATACCAAATACTTGTTGATAGGCATCTAAAGATGGATTTGTCATAATGTGATTGGTTTAAATTAGTTTTAAATTTTCAATTAATAAGAAATGTCTTCTCCAGGACTTTTTGTTTATTATTGCATATATTATATCTAAATATACCTGCTAATGTTCTGTTTAAAAGACATAGTAAAGGAAGCTATAAAAAATCATATCACACTAAGTAGAAATAACCAAAATGTTCCATAGGTATTTGTACCCGAGGTGTTTGCTTTCAGTTGAATTTTTAGGTAAAAAATAAGTTTCTTTTTTCAAGAGGAGATAAGTACACAATATAATGAAGAAAACAAGTATCAAGCACATGGACTAATATGTAAGCGTAGATTAAGAAATAAATACATGCTCTGGAAAAAGAAATTGTAAAAATATCGTGTAACAATTTGATATTTAATTTATAATCATTATATTAGAGATAAAGAGCTCTAATGCTCAAGGAATAAAATGAAGCAGATAGTTTTTGATTACATTTTAAAAGTAATCAATCAAAATGAGTGTATGGGAATTTCTTATGAAGAAATTAGTGAAAAATTTGCAATTAATAGCGAAGATTTCATGGAGATGGTAAAAGATGAATCATGGCATTATAAATTAAGGCCCAAAATTACTAAGGATTGTATATTTTTTACTAAAATTAACTAGTTAACAGTCTTCTCTTTGAGAGGGCTTTTTGTTATATTTGCTAAAATTGAAAATAATGGAAACAATCAACAAAACATTTGAATTGCAACTGGAAGGAACGCCTGTAAAAGGTATTATTACATCATTAAATAATGATGAACTAGATTCAATAAAAAATTTAGGAAGTGAAGAATATTCAGGCGCAGTGTTTAAAATACAAGTATTAACTGTTCCGGAATTAGGTGCAACCTATTTTGAAACTGGAATCCCCAAAGTTTTTGTTGTAGGATACAAAGGAAAAGAGGGACAACTGGGATCCATTGAAAATGGAGAATTTGAACCGTTACACACTGAAGATATGATAATTAGAAATATTTCACTAAATATCCTGGAAGTATTACTAATAAATGGCAATTCCAGAAATTATAAAGCTAAATAAAACAGCCCCTTAATTGGGGCTAAATTTTATGGGAGAATAGCATCTTCATCTTCGGAATGATAAATGGCACCTAAGTTTCTAACCTCTTCAGCAGTATAGGTTATTTTATTTTCTCTATAACGAAACTCCAGCGGTGAGTTGAAATTGGGATTGGAATTGATTTTATCAATTATGTCAATAGCTTTTTCATATTCATTTAACATTTCTCTTTCGTCTGGTTCAAGAAGGTCAAGAGGCCCCCCACATGGGAACTCATAAACAGTGTTGCCGATTTCAATTTTCATATAATTAATTTTCTTCCAAAGAAAGCTATTTTCTTATAAGCTTTTTTACGGATTTCCGTAATGTATTTCCATTAAATTTTTTCCTTTAAGTGCTAAGAAAATTGACAATAGCTTTTGGTTGCTTTTCCTTGAGATTATAAATATCCCATTTTCGTTTGTAAGTTTCTCAATAATATCTACTAAATTACCGTGCATTATATGTCCATGTTGGGTTAACACTTTTGCATACTTTCAGCTATTCCCTTTATAATTAAGATGCCAAGATAAGTTAGGGTTTTAATTATTTTTTTTCGAAACTAGAGACTATGCATTGAATTACAAATTAAAAAATGCATATTATGACAATAGAAATGTTTGAGGATTTAATATTGCGTCTAAAGGATAGAAATAACCTCGCAAATTGATCAACTTAAATCCGCTACGAACAAAACAAGAAACAAGTAACGACTGGTAATAAAATAATTTTGTATACTATCATATCTAAAAATATCAATGTTTTCATAAAATACAGAATGCAGTCTTACCAAAATATGGAAATAATCATTATTTTTGCAGCACTGAATAGAAAAAAATAGTTTAAAACAGTGAAAGAACACTGATGTTTACAGGATTTGTGAATTTTAACTAATTGATATTCAGATTGATTAATAGATGTGTAATTTATCAAACTTTAATATAATAATGGAAGAATTAGATCTTATATTAGAATCTGTAAAACAAGACATGGATGCAGCTGTAAAGCACTTGGATCATGCATTTCAAAGAATTAGAGCAGGACGTGCTTCTACGGCAATGGTTCAGGATGTAATGGTAGAATATTACGGAGCACCAACTCCTATCAACCAGGTTGCGAATGTTTCTGTTCCGGATGCAATGACAATCTCTATTCAACCTTGGGACAGAACTGCAATCAATGCGATTGAGAAAGCGATCATCAATTCAAACTTAGGTTTTGCTCCTTCTAATAACGGAGAGAATATTATTCTGAATGTTCCGCCTTTGACAGAAGAAAGAAGAAAAGAGCTTGCAAAACAGGCTAAAGTAGAAGCTGAGAACACTAAAGTAACGGTAAGAAACGCAAGACAGGACGGTTTGAAAGAACTTAAAAAATTGGAAGGAGTTTCTGAAGATGTTGTAAAAGGAGTGGAAGAAGAAATTCAAGGTTTTACTGATAAATATGTAAAGCTTTGTGATGAGCATCTTAAGACAAAAGAAGCTGAAATTATGAAAGTATAATTTTCAGTTTTTGAAAATAATAAAGGGGTTTCCGATGGGTAGCCTCTTTTTTTCTTTTATATAAGCATGTCCTATTGCTTTTGAACCGTGTATTTGGTATTTTTGTTTAGAATTTTATCGTAAATAGGCTTCATTCTATAATATATTGATGAGTATTTGCGTTAATTCATTATATTTATAGAATTATTCCTGCAGTCTTAATTTAAAAACAGGAAGTTAAACATTTTAAAGTGATGACGAAGATTATTGGTGTAGGCAACTACATACCATCTGAAACGATAACCAATCTATTTTTTGATAAACATATTTTTCTTAATGAAAAGGGGATATTATTAAAAGAAAATAATACATCTATTACAGACAAGTTAAAAAAAATTACAGGCATTGAAGAAAGAAGATATGCCCATAGTACAGAGGTTACTTCAGATCTTGGATTTATCGCAGCCAAGGCTGCCATTGAAAATGCAGGAATAGATCCTGAAACATTAGACTATATTATTTTTGCCCACAATTTTGGAGATGTTCGTTTTGGAACAGCTCAGTCTGATGCGGTGCCGAGTCTTGCGTCAAGGGTGAAACATTTATTAGGAATCAGAAATAATTTCTGCGTGGCCTATGATGTTCTTTTTGGATGTCCCGGCTGGATTGAAGGAGTGATACAGGCTAATGCATTTATTAAAGCCGGTATGGCTAAACGATGTTTGGTGATTGGTGGTGAAACTCTTTCCCGTGTATCGGATATTCATGACAGAGACAGTATGATCTATGCTGATGGTGCGGGAGCAGCTGTGCTGGAAGTTAACAATGATGATGACTCAGGAATAAAGGCTCATTTATCAGCTTCTTATACCTTTGAGGAAAAGGATTATCTGTATTTTGGAAAATCTTACAACAATGAGAAATGTCCGGATACAAAATACATCAAAATGGATGGGCGAAAAATTTATGAATTTGCGCTGGTGAATGTTCCTGATGCCATGAAAAGATGTCTGGACAGCAGTGGATATTCAATCAGTCAATTAAATAAAATTATTATTCATCAGGCTAATGAGAAAATGGATGAGGCTATCGTTAGCAGGTTTTATCAGCTATATGATTTACCGGTTCCTGAGAATATAATGCCTATGGTCATTCATAAACTGGGAAACAGCAGTGTAGCAACCATTCCTACTTTACTGACGATGATTTTAAAGGATGAACTGGAACATCATAGAATCCAGAAAGATGATGTGGTTTTATTTGCTTCTGTAGGGGCAGGAATGAATATTAACGCCTTCGTTTACCAGTTTTAAACTTATATTGAGTAAAAAAAACTGAAATTATGAAAAGTATAATTTCAGTCTTAAAATAAAAAAATAGGCTTCCGAGGGAAGCCTATTTTTTTATTTACAATTCTCATTGTAATCATAGATCACTTCATTGATAATTGAAAGTTTATCTACTGTAGCATTGCTGATTTCATCTCTGATAAATTTTCCGAAACCGGATCTTTTCTTTTCTTCATTTTTTAGAGAACCATATTCTCCTTTTGCAATTTTTGCTTTTACATACGGACAGTCTGCAAGGATGACTTTTGCCTTTGCAGGAGTGAGTTCTTCCACTTTTCCTCCTTTTTTAGAAAAGATGTAATTGGGATTTTCTCTTAAACGGTCTGTTTCTGCCTGTGTAATTGCCTGTGTGCTGTTGGGAGAAAGGGCTGTAGGATAACCATAGAGTTTATAAACGGTTACTTTACCTTCTGCTACTACTTCTGCAAACTGATCTGTTCTTGAAAGATTATTGATTGCTTTAAAGCCCGCTGACAACCCTGTTGAGCTTTCAGAACTGTTTAACGCTTCTCTCATATTCGAATATTTTACTGATTTAAAAATCCTTGGAGTATCACCTTCATACACCATATATTCTTTAATATCGCCTGTGTCGTAGGTTTTGAATTTGATCTTATTCTTTACCTTATCAATATCAGCAGTGGCTGCAAATTTTACTTTTAACTGATTCTGCCATGGGCTGGAGTAGCCTCCGTGCAAATGGACAACACCTTCAGTTTTCTTTCCGCTTTTATCAATAATGTATCCGTATTTTTCACCGTTGTAGGTTCCGTTTTCATCTTGCTCCTGAGCATATGTGTTCAGGGAAACAAGCCCGAATAGGCCAATAAGTAGTAATTTCTTCATGGTATTGTTTTTAAATTTTAGCAAATATAATTTTTTATATTCAAAATAACTCAACAAAAAAAGCTCCGAAAAAAATCGGAGCTTTCTACTTTTATGCTGTATATCAGAATTATTGATATCTCTGATGTTCTTTACTTTTTGCAAACCTCCTGGTAATGGGTTTGAATAATGCTTTGTATTTTTCAGCATCAAATAATTGTGAGTCTGTAAGGGCTTTATACGTCATCCATACTCCAAAAGGAAGAAGGATCAGGTTAGGAAGCCAGGCCGCAAGATAAGGATTCATTTTTCCGCTCCACGACATGTTTTCTACCCCGACATTCATTACATAAAATATAATGAAAATCACAATAGCGATGATTACAGGAAGTCCCATTCCTCCTTTTCTGATGATAGAACCTAAACTGGCTCCAATCAGGAAGAAGATGATACAGGTCACTGAATAGGCAACCATTCTTTGCTGGTAAATCACAACTTTACTGAAGTACTTTACATTGGAGCTGTACTCATTCTTTTTAGACTCCAGGGTGGATTTCAGATTATCCAGTCTGTTGTAAGAGTTGTAAATGATTTCCAGTTTTTTGTCTCCTTTTACTGTATCCAGTTTTATCTGTGTTTTTGGAGCTACCTTGTGCTTATTGCCCTTATCCATATAAGTAACAACAGAATTGGTCTGGTTAAGAACCTCCGAACCAATATTGTCAAAGAACTGCTTATTGTCCTTTTTATTTTTAGCAATGGTTTTGTTCAGCTGATTAAAATTCTCAAAACGGTAATCATCTGTGATCTGCTCTTTTTCGATTGCTTTATTAATGATTTCACTGATGTCGAAGTGAGAAACTAATGTGTCAAATTTAATGGCCTGATCGGGCTGTTTCTGTCTCACATTATCTCCTTTTCCGGCGAAAGCATCTTCAAATACATATCCGTTATACAGTACAAGTTTCAGGAAATTCTTATTGGCAGCCGGAACAAACTTTCCTTTTTCTGCTACAATCGACTGCTGGTTTTCATAAGCGTTGGCTTTTTTATGCACAAAAACGCCTTCAATATTTTCTCCGCTTTCTCCATGTATCTTATCAAATTTCACCATATAACCAGGTATCTGATCGATGAACTGGCCAGGTGTAAAGTTAAGAGCAGGCTTGGTCTGTGCAATATTGAAAAGCATGTTTTTAGCTTTCTTTTGAAAATCGGGAATGATATTGCTTGAGAAAAAATACAGCATGATAGCAAGAATCGTTGAAATTCCAAGCAGGGGAGTCATTACCCTGGTCAAAGGAATTCCTGCCGCTTTCATGGCTGCAAGCTCATACCGTTCCCCAAATTCCCCGAACGACATGATGCTCGCAAGGAGAATGGTAAGGGGGAGAACCATACTGATGACGTTTACCCCAAGATAAAAAAGAAGTTTGAGGATCTGCCAGTAGCTTAATCCTTTTCCCATAAACTGTCCTAACTGAACCCAGATAATGTTTACAATAAAAATGAAAAACAATACGCTGAATATAAAGAAAAACGGTCCAAAGAAGGTTTTTATGATATATCGGTCTAGTATTTTTAACATGCGCCAAAATTAATCAAAAAGCCACAAAGTTTACTTGTGGCTTTTTATATTTTGTTATTTTTTTAACTTAAAAAGCAAATTTGCTTATTTGGCAATTCACTTTCAGCTTTTTAAAGTTCTGTAATTACGTAGTTTTTAAACTTATTCTTGTCAAAAACAAACATATTAGGATCCAGTTGCTGATTTTCTTTGTATTCTTTTATCGCAATTACGGCTACATCTTTGTTGTTTCCGTGCTGTTCCAGTTTTACCATTTGCTTTTTAGCAGAATCTACAAAAAGATATACGAACTGTATTCCGTTTGCCTTTACAGGAGTCAGTTTAATAAAATCAGCATTCACACCATTTACCATTTTCTTACCGTTGTACGTTACATTATAATCGTTTCTGTAATTGGTCAGGTAGTTGATAGGGGAGAACATGGTACCGCTTCCGTTAGGTTTAGCGATGGTTACTTCCATATCATCTGCATTGATGTTGTAAATTTTGTTTCCGTCGAAGATCTGTTCTGTATCCATGATCTTCAGTTTGTATTTTTCTCCGGCAGCATAATAAATACCTGGCTCTGTTTTCGTAACCTGCCCGTTAAGGCCGCTTCCAAAAGAAAATTTGAAGTAAGAATTCTTTTTAGAATTGTAGTTGGCTGTAATATCATCCAATATCTTTTTAGCCTTAGCATCAATCTTCTGAGCATTGGCCATACCTACTGCACCTACAACAAAACTTCCTAATATAACTTTTGAAATAATATTTTTCATTTTTTTATTTAATAATCTTTAGACATTTTAAATTTTGAAAGGTTAAACCATTCGATTTCTCCCTTAACTACGCAGATCTTCCAAAAACTGTTCCAAAGAATGAGGATCACTGATCAGGACCTCTCTTGCTTTAGCGCCGTTAAAACCTCCAACAATACCGCTGGCTTCAAGCTGATCCATAATTCTTCCCGCTCTGTTATAACCCAGTTTCAATTGTCTTTGAAGCATAGATGTAGATCCCTGCTGAGTAGAAACAATAATTCTGGCGGCATCTTCAAAAAGGGCATCTTTTTCGTTCGGGTCAAAAGTACCTACTGTACTTGTAGAGTCTTCAGAAACATATTCAGGAAGCAAGAATGCTGAAGCATATCCTTTCTGCTCTCCAATAAATTCTGCAAGCCTTTCTACTTCCGGCGTATCTACAAAAGCACACTGAAGTCTTAAAATCTCATTTCCGTTGAAATAAAGCATATCTCCTTTACCGATCAGCTGATCAGCTCCCGGAGAATCAAGAATGGTTCTGGAGTCTACACTGGAGATTACTCTGAAGGCTGCTCTTGCAGGGAAGTTGGCTTTGATCATACCTGTAATGACGTTTACAGATGGTCTCTGTGTGGCTACAATAAGGTGAATACCTACAGCTCTTGCAAGCTGTGCCAGTCTGGCAATCGGTAACTCAACTTCTTTTCCTGCGGTCATGATCAAATCTGCAAACTCATCCACTACCAATACAATATAAGGTAAGAAACGGTGGCCATTTTCTGGATTTAATTTTCTTTCTGCAAATTTCTTATTGTATTCTTTTAAGTTTTTACAGAAAGCGTTTTTAAGAAGATCATATCGCGTGTCCATCTCAACACAAAGAGAGTTCAGCGTATTGATTACTTTATTGGTATCCGTAATGATCGCTTCTTCTGCATCCGGAAGTTTTGCTAAATAGTGTCTTTCAATTTTTGAATATAATGAAAGCTCTACTTTTTTAGGATCCACCATTACAAACTTCAGTTCACTTGGGTGTTTTTTGTAAAGAAGGGAAGTAAGAATTGCATTAATCCCTACAGATTTACCCTGACCCGTTGCTCCAGCCATCAATAAGTGAGGCATTTTTGAAAGGTCAGCCATGAAAACTTCATTAGAAATCGTTTTTCCGAAAACCACCGGAAGATCCATATCCGTATTCTGGAATTTCTGAGAAGCAATTACAGAACGCATAGAAACCATAGTAGGGTTTTTTCTTGGCACTTCAATACCTATTGTTCCTTTTCCAGGCATTGGAGCAATAATCCTGATTCCTAAAGCGGAAAGGTTCAGTGCAATATCATCCTGTAGTTTTTTAATTGCAGCTACCCTGATTCCTGCTTCTGGTACAATTTCGTACAAGGTTACAGTAGGACCAATTGTTGCCTTGATCTCTGCGATTCCTACGTTGAAGTTCTTCAGAAGTCCAACAATCTTATTTTTGTTTTCTTCTAATTCTTCCTTATTGATCGCAATTTCTTCACTGCCATAATCTTTCAGTAATTCTACAGGCGGCATTTGGAATTTAGCCAAATCCAGTTTGTGATCATACAAACCATGTTTTTCTATCAGTTCCTGAGATTTTTTATCCGTATCATCCAGAATGTCAATTACAGGAGCTACTTCTATATTGAATTTAATGTTTTCCTGTGCAGGTGCAGTGGTTACACCAGAAGATGGAGCAGATGGTCTGATATCAAATGCTTCTTCAGGACTAGAAACCGGTACAATAGGTTTTGTAGAAAGGTTTAAACTTACCGGTTGAGCAACCTCTCTTGGTTCTGCTTCAAAAGAAGTGTGATTAGGAGTGGTAATGGTTTCTATATCGGTGGAAACCGGAACTTCTGGAAATCCTTTCGGAATACTTACAGTTTCTGGTTCTTTCATTGTATTGATTGAATTATTGGAAGTACCGTTGGTAATATCACTTACCGTTACGCGGGATGGGGCTGCCTCTTCAATTTCTTCAGCTTCTTCTTTCAATTCCTCATCTGCTTCAAAATCATCATCCGAATCAGGAATCATAGATTTTACTTTTCCAATAGTATTTTCATTGATCTTATCCAGTTTTGCTTTGATAGAACTTGGACGAAGATTAAATTCAAGAATAAAATATAAAAGGATACTTGCTGCCAATACAGTCCATAGACCTACCGTTCCGATAATAGAATTAAGGTAATCCATGATCTGAAATCCATACACTCCTCCTAAAACACCTTGCCCTTTAGTAAGTGCTCCCATAAAAATCGGAAGCCAGCAGATAAAAAATAAAGAGTGCCCAAAAGTTTTCCATGGTTTGAAGATTTTCTTCTTAAGGATCAGCGTACCCACTACAAGAAATAAAAATGCAATGATGAATGAAGCAATACCAATACTTTCGAAAATGAAAATATTCCCCAGCCAATCACCAGCCTTGCCAAAGATATTGGAAGATTTTATACTCTTGTCCAGCATCGTTCCCGCTTGGCTTTGATCTGCTTTCCAGTTCATTAAATAAGAAATGAATGAGAATGCAAGAACAGCCGATAAAAGTATAAAAGTAAGCCCGGAAAAAATACGCGGCTTAGATAAGATTTTGCCTGTTTCAGGCGATTCAGTCTGTTTTTTTTGTGTCTTTTTATCCATAATATCAATGTCGCAAATTTAATGTTTTTTCAACACTAAAAGAATCTTTTTTCTCCAAAAAATATTTTGGAAATCCCGATTTTTACAACGATTATTTAAAATTTGATTAAAAAATATTGTTCGCAATTATAAAATAAAAATAGGGCTATTTTTTTTGTTTATGCAAATCTGATGCTGTTAAATTATATTAACTAATCATATTTGTATTTCTTTAAAAAAAGATAATAAAATTTCTGATTTAAATATATAGAAATGAAAAAAATAATACTATTAAAAATTATGATTGATATTATTAAAGATCAGATGCGTTTTTTGAACTAGTTCAAAGGTCAGGATTTTAAACAGCTATAATTTTGTCTCAGAAAATTTCACATATGGAAAACAGATTCAAAACTATCCTGACCTTAGGTCTGATCTTTATTTCACTGATTACAATGAACGCACAAAAACAAAAAATGGAAAACACTGCATTATTAATTATCGATGTACAAAATGATTATTTCCCAGGAGGAAAAATGACATTGGAAAAAGCTGAGCAGGCTGGAGAAAATAGCAAAAAGGTTTTAGAATATTTCAGGAAAAATAATCTTCCTGTTATTCATATTCAACATATTTCTGACAATGAGGGAGCTGCTTTTTTTCTCCCGGATACAGAAGGTGCTAAAATCAATCATCTGGTTTCACCAAAAGAAGATGAAAAAGTAGTTGTCAAGCATTTTCCGAACAGCTTTAGGGAAACTGATCTTTTGAGTTATCTTCAATCAAAGAAAATCAAAAATCTGGTCATTACAGGAATGATGACGGATGTTTGTGTAGAGGCAACTACGAGAGCTGCTTTCGACTTTGGATTTAATAATACGATAATTGGAGATGCCACGGCAACCAGAAACCGGGAACTGAATGGGGAAGTGGTAAAGGCTGCAGAGGTTCAAAGATCTTTTTTAGCGGGAATTTCTGCTCTTGGAAATCTTTATGCCCACGTAATGAATACAAATGAATTTTTAAGCAAGTAGGCTTCTTTGGATACGCAAGGGCGCAAAATGATATTTAAAATTATGCTATAAGACGCGAAGATTTTATCTCCGATAAAATTTAATAGGTTCACTTTGCTGAAAATCTTCGATTTTCTTGCGTCTTAAAATAAACAAAATGTATAATAAAACTTTGCGCCTTTGCGTTTACCCAACAAAAAATTGAAGTTCCATTGTTTAGAAACAAAAATAACTTAACATAACTTAATTCAATATAGGTGTCAATAATTTTGATACCTTTATTTTGCTTAAATAATAGAATGTCTGATCTGCTCTATAAAAACATCTGCAACTATGTGAATCTTTCCAAAGAAGATTTCAACCGGTTTGTAAAGCCTTTTGAATTCAGAAAATTTAAAAAGAAAGAAGTCGTTCTCAAAGAAGGTGATTATTGTATTTTTGAAGGATTTGTTCTGAGTGGCTGTTTTAAGACCTATTACCTCAATGAAAGCGGATTCGAGCAGACTTTATATTTCGCTGTAGAAGGATGGTGGATTACAGATATAGACAGTCTTATCAATAGTGTTCCGAGCATTCTGAATATTGAAGCCCTTGAAGACAGCGAAGTACTGATAATTTCCAAAAAAGACAAAGAACATCTGTACGAGATCATGCCTCAGATAGAAAAACTTTTCAGGATCATGAACCAGAAATCTTCAGTAGCATTGCAGAGAAGGATTCTTTCATTAACGGGTAAAACGGCAGATAAACGTTATCTTGAATTTCTTGAAAAGTATCCGGGACTGGAGCAGAGGCTTACTCAGCAGCAGGTTGCTTCCTATTTGGGAATAACTCATGAATTTTTAAGTAAAATCAGGAAGAAAATCGTTAAGAATAGTTGAAAATTGGTTTTCGAAATAATTCAGAATATTGACTATTTTCGGGGTGGTTTCGGAAAGTATGATTGAAATTAAAAATAGAAGCCTTCAATTACGGATATAGGTATTATGAATCTCTATTTTTTCGGTTTTAGGAATTGAATTTTCCTTAATATTTTCAGGCTTATTAAGAATCTTTCAAAATAAGCAAAACAGAGGCCAAAGTGACAAAAAACAGCTTTTTTTAAGCTCTTTATGGTTTATCATGCTTATTTTTGCATGTCAAGTACAATTAAATCATGAAGAAGCTCCAAGATATTCTTATCTCAACCAGGACAATGGCTGTATTGCTGCTGGTGTACGCATTTGCAATGGCTTATGCAACGTTCTTAGAAAACGACTACGGAACTCCTACAGCAAAAGCATTAATTTATGAGGCCAAATGGTTCGAACTGATCATGGTCCTGCTCATTCTTAACTTCATAGGAAATATCGGAAGATACAGACTATGGAAAAGAGAGAAATGGCCGGTTCTTGTTTTTCACCTTGCCTTTATTTTTATTTTTATCGGTGGTGCCATCACTAGATACATCAGTTTCGAAGGGACTATGCACATCAGAGAAGGCGAAACTTCCAACGAGATCGTAACGGATAAAAATTTCTTTAAAATCCAGATCGAAGAAAAAGGTGATGTTCTTAACTATCAGGATGTTCCTTATTTGATGTCTCCATTGAACAAAGATCTTAAAGCAACCTATGACTTCCACGGAAAAGAAGTGAAAGTGTTTGCTAAGGAATACATTCAAAGAAAAAAAGACAGCCTTATCGCTGAGCCAAACGGAGCAGAATATCTTCATTTGGTATCTACCGGAAGTACCGGAAGACAAAATATTTACATCAAACCGGGTGATACAAAATCGATCAACGGAACTTTGGTGACATTCAACAGAGCTATTGAAGGAGCGGTTGAATTCAAAAATGAAGGAGGACAATTATTTATCAAAACACCTGTAGATGCAAGCTTTATGACCATGGCTACTCAGGCAACAGGAAGTACTGTGAAAAATGAGTTCCAGCCTTTGGTATTAAGAAGTTTATATACAATCAACGAACTGAAACTTGTAGTTCCTGAAGGTCTTAAAAAAGGAAGACTGATGGCTATTGAAGGTGACAGAAAGAAGGATGCTAATGTTCCGGATATGCTTCAGATAGAGCTGCAGGGTCCAAAAACAAAGCAGCTGGTAGACCTTTCTGTTGAAAAAGGAAATCCTAACGCCTACAAACAGGTTACTATGGACGGATTAAACATTATGGTTGGATTCGGACCTAAAGTATACAATACTCCTTTTGCATTAAAACTGGATGACTTCGTTATGGAAACTTATCCGGGAAGTTCATCTCCAAGTGCTTATGAAAGTCATGTAAAGATCATTGACGGAGGAAAAGAAACGCCTTATAAAATTTATATGAACCACGTTCTAAACCATGGTGGATACCGTTTCTTCCAGTCAAGTTTTGATCCGGACAGAATGGGAACTGTTCTTTCTGTAAACCATGATTACTGGGGAACTTTAATTTCTTATATCGGATACACTCTTTTATTCTTAGGAATGTTTGTAATCTTCTTTTGGAAAGGAACTCACTTCTGGAAACTGAATAAAATGCTGATTGATGCAAACAAAAAGAAGACAAAAGCAGCAACAATACTTTTAGTGTTTTTAAGCTTAGGATTAAATGCACAGAAAATTGAAACTCATGGAACTACTGACGGAAGCAGAGAACATATTCATGTAGAAGGTGATAATCATACCCATGCTCCGGCTCCATCTGCTCAACCGCTTGATGGCGCTGCTCCAAAACAGAATTCATTGGCAACTCCAATGGGGAAAATGAGATCTATTTCTGCTGATGAAATTATTGCAAGAAACAAAATCAGTAAAGAACATGCTGATAAATTCGGATATCTTTTGGTACAAAGTTTTGAAGGAAGAATTGTTCCTATCAATACAGAAGCATTGGATGTTTTAAGAAAACTATACAAAAAAGACGAATTCAAAGGAACAGACGGAAAGTCTCTTACTGCCAACCAGTGGTTCCTTTCTATCAATACAGATACACCAAGCTGGACAATGGTTCCAATGATCAAAGTGGGACCTAAAGGTGGTGATGAACTGAAAAATAAAACAAAGGCTGATGAAGAGGGGTACACTTCATTGATGAACCTTTTCCCGGCAGATGCTAACGGAAACTTAACTTATATTCTGGAACACGATTATAACACAGCGTTCCGTAAAAAACCGGCTGAGCAGACTAATTATGATAAAGAAATCATTGCTGTAAACGAAAGAGTACAGATCTTCAATGAGTTCTTCAGTGGTCAGTTTATGAGAATTGTTCCTGTGAAAAATGATGCCAATCATACATGGCATTCATGGTTAGATCAGAAATTCGAACCGGATATGGAATCTCAGCAAGTGATGGGACCTTACTTTGCAGAAGCACTTACTGCACAGAAGACAGGGAACTGGAGCAAAGCAGATACAGAATTGGCGAAGCTTTCAGAATACCAGCAGAAATGGGGTAAGGCAGTAGTTCCTGCAAAATCTAAAGTTGATCTTGAGGTTTTCATGAATAAAGCAGATATTAATTTCAAATTATTGATTTTCTATACTCTTGTTGGAGGGCTTCTTTTAATCTTAGGATTTGTTGAGTTGTTTAAATCTAATAAGATTTTAAATAAAATTATTAAAGTAATTATTGCGATTGGTCTAGTAGGATATCTATGTCATTTCTTAGGACTTGTAGCAAGATGGTATATCTCAGGACACGCACCATGGAGTAACGGATATGAAGCAATTATCTTCATCTCTTGGGTAGGTATTACAGCAGGTTTATTACTATATAGAAACTCAAATGCGTTAATTCCTGCAGCCGGGTTTATGGTAGCTGTTATCATGATGGGATTTGCTCACGGAGGTTCAGCTCTTGATCCGCAGATCACGCCGCTTGTTCCGGTACTGAAGTCTTATTGGTTAATTGTTCACGTAGCGATTATTACATCCAGTTACGGATTCTTCGCCCTGTCGATGATTATTGCTGTGATCTCATTGGTATTTTATATTATCTCTAATAAAGAAACGTATAAAATTCACCACGATACTACATTGAAGGAATTAGTAATCGTTTCTGAAATGTCATTAACCATCGGATTGTTTGCATTAACAGTAGGAAACTTCTTAGGAGGAATCTGGGCAAACGAATCATGGGGAAGATACTGGAGCTGGGACCCGAAAGAAACATGGGCTTTCATTTCCATCATGGTATATGCATTTGTACTGCACATGAGATTAGTACCTGGATTGAGAAGCAGATGGGCATTCCACGTAGCAACAATGTTTGCGTTCTGCTCAATGGTAATGACTTATTTTGGAGTAAACTACTACTTAAGCGGACTTCACTCGTATGCAGCGGGAGATCCGGTGCCAGTACCGGCTTGGGTATACATCGGAATAGGAACAATGATTCTTTTATCAGCTGTTTCTTATTTCAAGTTTAAAACCTTAACAAAGAAATAAAACGTTCAACATATCAATTAAAATCCCGGAATTTACTTTCCGGGATTTTTTATTTCTATTTTTTTTGACATTGGGGTAAGCTGTTTTAACGCTAAGTATGCAATGATTTTTTATTGTGTTGATTGATCGTTCGCAAAGGCGTTTCACTCAGCAAAACGAAGTGCCTTTGCGAAAAAAAATAAAACGCAATATAAAACAAATTGACCTTGCGAACTTTGCGCTTAGTTAAACACCTCGAATCACGAAGCCCGTAAAAAATTCATAATTCATAACTCATAATTCAAAATTTATCACCATCTTTATGATATCAAAATAATATCAAATTAAAATTCAATTATGGAAAAAATCTTAAAACCTATGTCCGGCTATCTGACATTAGTGATTTGTCTCATTTTGTTTGTGGCCGCTGTTTATTTCTTTGTGAGTGGAGTAGATCAGAGCATTACTTTCGTGGTACTATCGATGCTTTGTTTCCTTACTTCATGCTTTTTTCTGAAAGGATTAATGATCATTCAGCCCAACCACTCAAGAGTGCTGAACTTTTTTGGAAAATATGTAGGGAGTGTAAAAGAGAACGGATTATTCTTCATCAATCCTTTATATTCTTCACAGAAAATGTCTTTACGTTCTGAGAATTTACAAGGACAGACTTTGAAAGTAAATGATAAAATGGGAAATCCTATTGAAATTGCAGTTGTTATGGTATGGAAAGTGGGAGATACTTATAAAGCAGCTTTTGATGTAGAGCGATATTCAGACTTTGTGAAAATGCAGAGTGAGGCAGCGGTACGTCATTTGGCGATGAGTTTTCCTTATGATAATTTAGAAGATGATCATGCTCCCATTACCCTTAGAGAAGGAGGAGATAAAATCAATTCTATTTTGGAGCAGGAGCTTACAGACCGTCTTTCAAAAGCAGGAATTATCATTCAGGAAGCGAGAATCTCGCACCTTGCTTATGCTTCGGAAATTGCAGGAGCAATGCTTCAAAGACAGCAGGCAACAGCTATTGTAGCAGCAAGAACCAAGATTGTGGAAGGAGCTGTAGGAATGGTAGATCTTGCATTGAAAAAGCTTTCAGAAGAAAACATTGTTGAGCTTGATGATGAAAGAAAAGCGGCAATGGTAAGCAATTTAATGGTAGTTCTTTGCGGAGAAAAAGCAGCTACACCAATATTAAATGCGGGAACACTTTATAATTAAGAAGTGAAAAATTAACAAATAGATTCTAGTGCAGATCTTATCTACGCTGGGATAGTCAGAAATAATGTTAGAGAATTTTAGAAAATGAAATCAGAAAAAGCTCAGAACTCTTCAGAAAACAAAAGCAAAAAATCTTTTGTGATAAGGATAGATGAGTCTACTTATAAACTCCTTGAAAAGTGGGCCAATGATGACTTCAGAAGTGTAAACGGACAGATAGAATACCTGTTGCATCAAAGCCTGATCAACGCAGGGAGGAAGAAGAAGGAGTAGTTTTAAAAAGGAAGAATTGAGGAGTATAAATGCTTTTTTTAGGGAGCAGATCTGCCAAAAGATAGTATTTCTTCTCTTTTTGAAATTGCAGAAAATATAAAAAAGGATTCTTTTTTTAGCTTTTCAATAAATAAATAACAATTCAATTAACCTTATACCAAAAAGAAAGCAGAGAAATATTCTCTGCTTTTTTATTTTATACAACTTTGAAGACTGTCTGCTCCAACGTAGAATATGACGAGCCAAATCAAGCCTTTAATGGTAAAGAAAGCAAGTCCTGCCCATCCCACACGCTTGAACCACTTCTTAAGCTTTGAGTTATTTTCTTGTGAATTTTCCATTGGTGATTATCAAAATGATTACCCTGCAAAGATAAACATGTTTATAATTAGTCCAAATAAAAAACACATTAAAAATTAAAGTTTTGAGGTTCACATAATATTTTTATCTTTAGAGAGAACGAAAAGTAAGATTTTATGTCAAAAAAAGTAAAGGATTTCGGAATCGAAAAAACGCTGAAAAATTTAGGTATTAAAGAAGAAAATAAAGGTACCTCAACAGGCGGGAAATATTTCGCTTCAGGAAAGGTGATTGAAAGCATTTCTCCTGTAGATGGAAAGCTGATCGCTAAAGTAAAAACTTCCGGAGAAAGTGATTATGACAAAGTAATTGAAACTGCTCAAAAAGCGTTTCAGGAATTCAGGCTGATCCCGGCTCCAAAAAGAGGAGAGATCGTAAGACAGCTGGGCTTAAAATTAAGAGAATATAAAGACGATCTTGGTAAACTTGTTTCTTACGAAATGGGTAAATCATTACAGGAAGGACTTGGAGAAGTTCAGGAGATGATTGACATCTGCGACTTCGCTGTAGGACTTTCAAGGCAGCTTCAGGGATACACCATGCACTCTGAAAGACCTGGACACAGAATGTATGAGCAATATCATCCGCTAGGGGTTGTAGGAATCATTACTGCATTCAACTTCCCGGTAGCCGTTTGGTCTTGGAATACAGCATTGGCTTGGATCTGTGGTAACGTTACGATCTGGAAGCCATCTGAAAAAACACCACTTTGTGCCATTGCATGTCAGAATATCATGATGGAAGTAATAAAGGAAAACAATCTTCCTGAAGGACTTTCAAGTGTATTGGTATCAGACCACGAAATCGGGCAGAAATTGGTAGATGATAAAAGAGTAGCCCTTGTTTCTTTCACAGGATCTACAAGAGTAGGAAGAATGGTTTCTTCTAAAGTAGCAGAGAGATTCGGGAAATCTATCCTTGAATTAGGTGGAAACAACGCTATTATCATTACAAAAGAAGCTGATATTGATATGTCTATCATTGGAGCTGTTTTCGGAGCTGTAGGAACTGCAGGCCAGAGATGTACTTCAACAAGAAGACTGATTATCCACGAAAGTGTATACAATGAAGTGAAATCAAGATTGACAAAAGCTTACGGGCAGCTGAAAATCGGAAATCCACTGGATGAAAATAACCATGTAGGTCCACTGATTGATACTGATGCAGTAAATCAATACGAAGAAGCTATCAAGAAATGTAAAAAAGAAGGTGGGAAATTCGCTGTTGAAGGCGGAGTTTTAACTGGAAAAGATTACGAATCCGGATGCTATGTGAAGCCTTGCGTTGCAGAAGTGAAAAACTCATACGAGATTGTGCAGCATGAAACATTTGCACCGATCTTGTATCTGATCAAATACAAAACACTAGAGGAAGCTATTGCTATTCAGAATGATGTTCCACAAGGGTTGTCTTCTGCGATCATGACTCAGAACTTAAGAGAAGCAGAATTATTCCTTTCTCATGCAGGTTCAGACTGTGGTATTGCTAACGTAAATATCGGAACTTCCGGTGCAGAAATTGGTGGAGCTTTCGGAGGTGAAAAAGAAACAGGAGGAGGAAGAGAGTCTGGATCAGACGCTTGGAAATACTATATGAGAAGACAAACCAATACTATCAATTACACCGCACAGCTTCCTTTAGCACAAGGGATTAAATTTGATTTATAAAAGCTTTACTTAAAACACTCAAAAAACATAAAACTTAATAACCTGAATGATTAAATGATTCATTCTTTGTGGATCATTTAATCATTCATTTATTAAATCACACAACAATTTATTATGGAACAGATATTAGATATAAAAGCAAATAAAGTAAAAGAAATAGTAGGAAGACATGTGTTGGCAGACGGTTTCGATTTTGTGATGGATATTGAAAAATCACACGGATCATGGCTTTATGATAAACTTACAGATAGAGAATACCTGGATATGTTTTCTATGTTTGCATCAGCATCTATCGGATACAATCATCCTTACCTTTTAGAAAGATCAGAATGGCTGGGAAAAATGGCTGTGAACAAACCTACTTTGGCTGACGTTTACTCGGAAGAATATGCTCATTTCCTTGAAGTATTCGAAAGAGTGGTTATTCCTGAAGAATTACAATATGCTTTCTTTATCGAAGGTGGATCTCTGGGCGTTGAAAATGCGATGAAAGCATGCTTCGACTGGAAGACCCGCAAAAATTTTGCAAAAGGATTAGAAACAGAAGCAGGAATCTGCATTCACTTCAAACAGGCTTTCCATGGAAGAAGCGGTTATACTTTAAGCTTAACCAATACTTCTGACCCAAGAAAGTACCAATATTTCCCAATGTTTAACTGGCCGAGAATTTTAAACCCGAAATTAAAATTCCCGATTACAGAAGAAAACCTTGAAGAAACAATCAAAAATGAAAACCTTGCTTTACTTCAGATTGAAGAGGCTATCTTGATGCACCCTGATAAAGTGGCTTGTATCATCATAGAACCTATTCAGGCAGAAGGAGGTGACAACCATTTCAGAGACGAATTCTTATTAGGATTAAGAAGAATCTGTGATGACAACGAAATCTTACTTATTTTTGATGAAGTTCAGACAGGGATCGCTATTACAGGAAAAATGTGGGCATTCCAACACTTTACAGCAAAACCGGACATCATTTCTTTCGGTAAAAAAGCACAGGTTTGTGGTGTTTTAGCCAATAAAGAAAAATTTGATGAAGTTCCGAACAATGTTTTCAGAGAAAGTTCAAGAATCAATTCTACATTCGGAGGAAACTTTATTGATATGCTTCGTTTCCAACTGGTAATGGAAGTGATTGAAAAAGAAAACCTGGTTGAGAATGCAAGAGTGGTTGGGGACTTCTTATTGGAAAGCTTGAAAGCTATTGCTGAAAAATATCCTGAAAAAATTTCAAATGCAAGAGGTAGAGGTTTGATGTGCGCTATTGACCTGCCATCTGGAGAACAAAGAAATCACTTGATGAATGAGCTTTTCAACGATGGATTAATCATTCTTTCATGTGGAGATCAGTCTCTTCGTTTCAGACCTCATTTGAATGTGACAAAGGAAGAAATTCAACTTGCTTTAGACAAAATTGAAAGCAATATTAATAAAATTTAAAACCCGGGATTTGTAATTTTGAAAAATATATCGTATATTTAGATACTCAAACAATTAGAATATGGAAAGAAGTACGAGAGTATCAGTTTATGAAAGTGATAACCCTTCAGAAATTCAGTTGGTTAAGTCTAAATTGGATGACGCGCAAATTACAAATACCGTTGAAAATAACTATCTTACGTTTACCACAACCCCAACAGCAACTTCGCTGAAGGTAATGGTAGATCTGGAAGAAGAAAAAAAAGCATTTGAAATTATTGATGCTTACCTTCAACAAAGTGAAAATCAATAAACAATTTCATAATTTTAAATTTTACTACTTCAAACCGAAAATTAATTCTCATTAATTTTCGGTTTTTTAATTAATTACAAACCATTAAAAGATTAATTTAATTCTTTAATCATTCAATCTTTTAATTTTTAATCAAATTTTATAACATGAACCCAGAGATCAAACTAAGACAATCGGAAATTGAAGACAGAAACAGAATTTGGGAAATTATCCAGCAATCAATTGAAAGAAGAAGACAGGATGGAAGTACCCAATGGCAGAACGGATATCCTAATCTGGGAACTGTGGAAAGTGATATTGCCAAAGGTTTCGGACATGTTTTGACAGTAGACGGCGAAATTGCAGTTTATGGAGCCCTGATTCTGAATGATGAACCAGCTTACAGTACCATTGAAGGAGCGTGGCTGAGTGATGGAGAATTCGTGGTGGTTCATAGAGTAGCTGTGGATGAAAAATTTGCAGGACAGGGAATGGTAAAGAAATTTTTTGATCATATCGAAGAGTTTACCAAATCCCATGACATTCAGAGTATTAAAGTAGATACCAATCATGACAATATTGCCATGTTGAAAATCCTTGAAGGCAGAGGCTATTCTTATTGTGGAGAGGTTCTTTTAAGAGATGGCATGAGAAAGGCTTTTGAGAAGATTATAATTTAAGCAAAAAGTTAAATCATCTTTCATTGAATTTTTAAACCGCCCTGTATTTATAAACTCTATCAGGTTTGTTCGTTTGGTTCTGAACTAATTTTTACTTTTGTTCAAATTTTTATATATGCACCAGAGTATAGAAATTGATGAGAAAATTTTTCAGGATGCCGTAAGATTTTATGGCACCGTGTTCAGCTTACCCCCTTTAGCATCAAAAATCTATTCCTACCTTCTTTTTGACTATGAGAAAGTAGGAATTACTTTTGACGAATTTGTTGAAGTGCTCTCCGCGAGCAAAAGCTCCGTTTCTACCAGTATTTCATTATTGTTAAATGCTCAGCTTATTGTTGATCATAACAAAATGGATGAGCGGAAGCGGTATTTTTTCATCAATGATGAATACAAAAAAATACGATTCGAAAAAATTGTCCAGAAAATGAAGGACGAAATGAAACTATTAGATGATTTAAACAATTTTAAAAAAAGTAAAGACGATGGATACAATGAAAGAATAGAAGTTTACAAAGCACTCTTAAACAAAAACATAGAAAATATTCAGGAATCTCTTAATAAACTATAAAATGAATAATAAGCTAGTTATACTTTCCATTGCAGCGCTTTCACTGACTGCCTGCAAAAAAGAAGCTCCGAAACAGGATGGTGCCAAGCCATATCCTGTTGTTTCCGTGGAGTCAAAAAATATAGTGGGTTATCAGACGTTTCCGGCTACCATCCAGGGTAGAGTAAACAATGATGTACGTGCAAAAATACAGGGATATATTACCCAGGTATTGGTAGATGAAGGACAATATGTTACAAAAGGACAGCCTTTGTTCCGTTTGGAAACCAATATCCTGAACGAAACTGCAGCTGCTTCCAAAGCAGGAATCGGTGCTGCTGAATCCAGTATTGCCGCTGCTCAGGCTTCTGTAAATGCTGCTCAGGTTGAAGTTAACAAACTAAAACCTCTGGTTCAGAAAAACATCATCAGCAACGTACAGTTACAGACCGCACAGGCTCAGCTGGCACAGGCACAGGCTCAGTTACAACAGGCCAATGCTTCCAAAAGACAGGCACAAGCCAATTATAAAGGAGTAGAAGCCAATATCGAATATTCCATCATTCGTGCTCCTATTTCAGGGGTGATCGGAAGACTGCCGTTAAAAGTAGGAAGTTTGGTAGGACCATCTGATCAGACTCCTCTGACAACGATTTCTGATACGTCTGAGATTTATGCTTACTTTGCAATGAATGAAAAAGAGTATTTTGATTTCCTTGAAAAGTCTCCGGGAGCTTCTATGCCTGAGAAAATCAAAAACTTACCAATGGTTGAGCTTCAGCTGGCGAATGGAAGTCTTTATCCTGAAAAAGGGAAAATTGAAGCCATTACCGGTCAGATTGATCCTACAACAGGAACCATCCAGTTCAGAGTTGCTTTCTCGAATGCTCAGAAATTATTAAGTAATGGTAACAGTGGAACCATCAGATTCCCTCATCAATATGATAATGTTCTTGTAGTTCCTGAAAGTGCTACTTACGAACAACAAGGTATTGTTTACGTATACAAAATAGAAAAAGGAGATACTGCCAGAAACGTTGTTGTAAATGTTATTGACAGAATTGACAATTTAGCGCTTATCAAATCTGGAGTTAATAAGGGTGAAAAAGTTGTTGCAGCTGGTATCGGAGGTTTAAAACCGGGAACAGCAGTGAAACCGAAGCCCATCAAAATGGATAGTCTTGTTCAATCAATAAAACCGAAATTCTAATGATAAAAAACTTTATTAACAGACCGGTTTTATCTACCGTAATCTCAATTTTGATTGTGATTCTCGGTGTGCTAGGACTGATCTCGTTACCGGTTACACAGTATCCGGATATTGCACCGCCCACAGTGAGTGTTTCCGCCAACTATACGGGAGCCAATGCGGAGACGGTGATGAAAAGTGTGGTAGTTCCTTTGGAAGAACAGATCAACGGGGTGGAAGGAATGGATTATATTACTTCCAGTGCCGGGAATGATGGTTCTGCGCAGATCCAGGTTTTCTTCAAACAAGGAATAGATCCGGATATTGCAGCAGTAAACGTACAGAACCGTGTGGCCAGAGCGACACCTCTTCTGCCGTCTGAAGTAACGCGTTCAGGTGTTGTAACCCAGAAGCAGCAGACCAGTGCCCTGATGTATATGTCTTTCTATTCTGAAAATAAAGATCTTGATGATGTATACCTTCAGAACTTTTTGAATATTAACATTATTCCAAACCTGAAAAGGGTAAATGGTGTAGGGGATGCCAACGTTTTCGGAGGTAAAAACTACTCAATGAGAATCTGGCTGGATCCGGCAAAAATGGCTGCCTACAGCGTAACTCCTACCGATGTTACCAATGCCATCAACGAGCAGAGTAGAGAAGCTGCAGCAGGTTCTATCGGACAAAACAGCGGAAGTTCTTTTGAATATATCATCAAATATGTAGGTAAATTCAATGATAAAGAACAGTACGATAATATTATCATCAAATCTCTTGCAAACGGACAAAACCTGATGCTGAAAGACGTTGCTAAAGTAGAACTGGCAGGACAGTCTTATACAGGAATCGGGGAGAATGGAAACAATCCTTCCATCAGTATGGGGATCTTCCAGACTCCGGGATCCAACGCACAGGAGATTATTAAAAATATCAAAGAATATCTGAAATCTGCGGAAGGAACTTTTCCGAAGGGTGTGAAGTATACTTTCAACTTTGATACCAACGAATTCCTGGAAGCTTCTATTGAAAAGGTAGTACATACCCTGATTGAGGCCTTCATTTTGGTATTTATTGTAGTATATATTTTCCTTCAGGACTTCAGATCTACGCTGATCCCGGCCATTGCGGTTCCGGTATCTATTGTGGGGGCTTTCTTCTTCCTGAATCTCTTCGGATATTCATTAAACTTGCTAACCCTTTTTGCATTGGTTCTTGCGATTGGTATTGTAGTGGATGATGCCATTGTCGTCGTCGAGGCTGTTCATGCCAAGATGGAGCATGGTATTTCAGATGCTAAAAAAGCAACGGTAGAAGCGATGGATGAAATTACAGGGGCTATTATTTCTATTACGTTGGTAATGGCAGCAGTATTTATCCCGGTAACCTTCATTACAGGTCCTACAGGGGTATTCTACCAACAGTTTGGTATTACGCTGATTATAGCGATTATCATTTCTGCTATTAATGCATTAACGCTGAGCCCGGTTTTATGTTCATTATTCTTAAAACCTCATGCAGAGCACCATAAAGAGTATAAAAATTTAAATCTGTTACAGAAGTTTTTCTATAAGTTTAATATTGCTTTTAAAACAACTACTGAACGTTACGGAAGAGGATTTGTATTCCTGTTAAGACACAAATGGGTAACCCTTATTATTTTTGCTGTTACCGGAGGTATCTTATTCTGGGCAAGCAGCAGTATGAAGAAAGGGTTTGTACCTACAGAAGACAGAGGAATTATCTTTACAGATGTTCAGCTTCCTCCGGGAGCTTCTATGGAAAGAACTTACAACGCTTTGAAAACGCTTCAGGCTAAAGCATTGAAAGTTCCGGGAGTACAGAACGTAACAATTTCCACAGGTAGAGGATTCCTATCCGGAAACGGAAGTAATAACGGTCTTGCCTTTGTTAAGCTAAAACCATTCGAAGAAAGGAAAAAAGACGGGCAGACTTCTGAAGATATCACCAAAAAGTTATTTGGAATTGTAGGAGCTGTTCCTGATGCCAAAGTAGTATTCTTCCAGCCGCCAAGTGTACCAGGTTTTGGTAACAGTGCAGGTTTTGAAATGGTATTGCTGGACAAATCTGGTGGAGAATATGCAGATCTGGATAATAAAACCAATGAATTCATCGGTAAGCTGATGCAGAGACCTGAAATTCAGTTTGCGCAGACTTCATTTAATACCAAATATCCGCAATATCAGATGGAAATTAATGTTCCTCTGAGCAAGCAGCTTGGGGTTTCTGTCAATGACATTCTGGCTACCATGCAGGGATATATTGGAGGTATTTATACTGCCGACTTTACCAAGTATGGAAAACAGTTCAGAGTGATGGTTCAGGCTCTTCCTGAAAACAGAAAAAACATTGAAAATCTGAATCAGCTTTATGTAAGAACAGGATCAGGCATCATGTCTCCGATTTCACAGTTTGTAACATTGACAAAAGCATACGGACCACAATCTGTTAGCCGTTATAACCTGTTTACTTCAGTAAAAGTGACAGGAGCCAACTCTGACGGATACAGTTCCGGGGATGCAATCGCCGCTGTACAGCAGGTAGCTAATGAAACATTGAATCAAAACTACGCAGTAGAATTTACCGGGTTAACCAGAGAAGAATTAAATTCAGGATCTCAGACGCTTCTGATTTTCGGGTTAAGTTTGATCTTCGTTTACTTTATTCTTTCTGCACAGTATGAAAGTTATATCCTTCCGCTGATCGTTATTATTTCTCTTCCTCTTGGGGTAATGGGAGCTTATTTCGGACAGAAGATTATGGGCTTGGAAAATAATATTTACTTCCAGATTGCCCTGATCATGCTTGTAGGACTACTGGCGAAAAATGCAATCCTTATCGTTGAATTTGCTGTTCAGAGAAGGCATCATGGTGAAACTATTGTCATGTCAGCCATCAATGCAGCGAAAGCCAGGGTGAGACCTATTCTAATGACATCATTCGCCTTTATCTTCGGTTTATTACCGCTAGTTCTGGCAAGTGGAATTGGAGCAGTAGGGAACAGATCTATCGCTACGGGTGCGGCAATTGGACTATTGATAGGAACTATTTTGGGATTATTTGTAATTCCGGTTCTGTATGTGATTTTTGAAACACTGCAGGAAAAAATTAAACCTATCAAAAAAGAAGATATCAATTTAGCAGAATAAAATTAATTAGAGAAGTTAGAAGTTAGATATTTAGAAATCAGTCTAAAACCATATCTAACTTCTAGCCTCTAACATCTAATTTCTAATTTTTTATAATGAAGAGTTTATTAAACATCATAAAAGGAATCACTTTTTCAGTTTTCATACTCGGAGCCATCTCATCCTGTATGGCAAGAAAAGAGTATGAAAGACCGAAGAGCATTGTGGACGAAAAGCTTTTTCGTACAGATATGCTTCCTTCAGACAGTACCAATATCGCAGATATTTCATGGAAAGAGATATTTACAGATCCAATACTGCAGGGGCATATTTCTAAAGCATTGGAAAACAACTTAGATATCAGAATCGCACTGCAGAGCATCAATTCTGCGGAAGCTTACCTGAAACAAAGTAAAGCAGCTTATCAGCCGACACTTTCTATAGGACCCAACTATACCTTCCAGACGCAGTCTATCAATACCCAGTTTGGGCAGATTATTGGAGAAAGGCGTTATGTAAACCAGTTTGATATCACAGCAAGTATTGGCTGGGAAGCAGATATTTGGGGGAAATTAAGAGCTCAGGAGAAAGCGCAAGTCGCTACTTATTTAGGAACTGTTGCTGCCCACAAAGCTGTTAAAAGCAGTCTTGTATCTTCCATCGCTTCGGCTTACTATCAATTGTTAACTTTTGATGCACAGAAGAGAATTATTACAGAAACTATTGCAGTAAGAGAGAAAAACTTAGAAGCTACAAAGGCTTTAAAAATTTCAGGAACAGTTACTGAAGTTGCTGTACAGCAAAGTGAGGCACTTGTTTTCAATGCCAAATCATTACTGATTGATATTGATACACAGATCCAGCTTCTTGAAAATACCATGAGTCTTTTAATGGGAGAATCTTCTCATTCTATTGAAAGATCTACATTAGAAGGGCAAAACCTTCCGATTGATTTAAAATTGGGTTATCCTACTCAGCTTTTGGCTAACCGTCCGGATGTAATGAGAGCAGAATACAGCTTAATGAATGCATTCGAACTGACGAATTCTGCCAAAGCTCAGTTTTATCCTACTTTAAAACTGACAGGAAGCGGAGGTCTTCAGTCTGTGGATATTGACCATTTATTCAGTGTCAATTCATTATTTGCGAATGTAGTAGCAGGACTGGCTCAGCCAATTTTGAACAAAAGACAGATCAAGACCAACTATGATGTAAGTCTTGCCAATCAGGAAACGGCTTATCTCAACTTCAGAAAGACAGTTCTTACTGCAGGAAAAGAAGTTTCAGATGCCATCAGAGTTTTCTCTGTGCAGGATTCATTTATTGAGTTGAAACAAAAAGAACTGAATGCCTATAAAAAATCGGTTGACTATTCCCAGGAATTGGTGAACTACGGTATGGCAAACTATCTTGAAGTATTGAATGCAAGTGTAAATTCATTGAACGCAGAACTTAATATTTCCAATGCGAGATACAGTAAAATGAAGGCAGCTGTGGAGCTTTACCAGGCTTTAGGAGGAGGCTGGAAGTAACCGTATTCTAACAGTATAGACGATAAAACGTATGTCAGTAATGGCATACGTTTTTTATTTGTTCTATGTTAAAATTCTTTAAAGAATAAATTTAGTTTGGATATATGTATTCAACTACGTAGTTTTGTACTTTAAAATTCAAACACTATGAAATTAAAGATACAGCCCATAGGAAATTCTTATTCGGAACAGGCGATTGACTTGATTTTGAATATTCAGCAGAAGGAGTTTAATATTCCGATCACCATTAAAGATCAGCCTGATCTTTTGCAGATTGAAAGTTTTTATACGGAAGCAGGAGGTAACTTTTGGGGTGCTTTTGTAGATGGTGAACTGGTAGGTTCCATTGCATTGGTTAAGTTTGATGAAAGGGCAGGAGCGATCAGAAAGATGTTTGTTAAAAAAGAATTCAGAGGGAAAGAACTGAATATTGCTCAGGAATTATTGGAAGTGTTAATTTCTTTCTGCCGTGAAACAGCAATTGATGATCTGTATTTGGGAACCATAACGGTCCTGAAAGCAGCACAGCGTTTCTACGAAAGGAATCACTTTGTGAAGATTGAAAAAGGAAATCTCCCTGAGAAATTCCCTTTAATGAGTGCTGATGATATTTTTTACCATTTAAATATTGACTGAATATGAATGTGATCAACGAAGCAGGAATTCTTGCCATATCAACCCGATTGCACCGTTTGAGTGAACAACTGAGAAAAGACGGAGCCCTGATCTATAAAGCATTTGGAATCGATTTTGAGCTTAAATGGTTTCCGGTGATCTTTACCATTTATAAAAAAGAAATCGCAAGCGTTGTTGAAATTGCCAATGAGATAGGGTATACCCATCCATCCACCATAACCCTGCTCAAAGAACTCGAAAAACTGGAGTTGATACAATGGGAAAAGGATAAACAGGATGAACGAAAAAGGATGTTTAAATTAACTCCAAAGGGGAAGGAACTCATTGATAAAATGAAACCGGTCTGGGAGTTGATGTCACAGATTCTGGGGGAAATTACTGATAACAATAATAATCTGCTGGCAGCTATTGATGAGGCCGAGGAGAAAATTGAAAGCCAGTCTTTTTATCAGAGGGCGCTGCAGGTGAAGAACTCGAAATAGAATAGATTATTTTTCCGATAAAAGAGTTGTATTAGGATACAACTCTTTTTATTCTAGTACTATATCCAATGATCTTATGGATGATATCCTACATTTTAAATATTCTTTTTCCTCTTCCGTTAATTCATTTGTTCCAAGTGCAATATCTTCCCAAGCTTTACCATTCTGACGTTTAAGAGCAAATTCAATGGATTCGATTTTGATTTTCTTATTAAGCCCCAGTATTCTCAGATCTATCCGTTGTCCTTCTTTGATTTCGCCCTCTATAATTTGTCCTATTAAGAAAAATTGTCTTTCTGTAATCTGAAAAGTATCGTTAAGCTTAAATTGGGCAACAGTTAAATGATGCCAGCTATGTCCGCAGTGTCTGCATTGTTTTGCATATGGAGTACGGGTAAGTTTGTTGCATTTCGGACAATCGTTGAAAAAAACTTTTTCTGGAGTTTCAGTCATTATACGCGTGACAATGTTTTGTTCAAAGACCTCATAACCATTTTCTAATAGATTTATGATTTCAGGATCAGAACTTATCCAGCCCTTATCTATCATTATCTTTCGGAATTTTGGATTTTCATTACTCTTGAAAGAATATATCTGATGTTTTTGAGCTAACTTTTCATGTTTAGTCATTAAGTTACTGAAATAGTTGATAATATAAGCTGTCGTTTCTCTGTCCATATTTCACTGAAAAATTAATGATTTTTTAGTTTTTTATTCTCTCTAATTTATCATTTATTTTCGTTCACTAATGATAATTTTTATAAAGGGATTAATTATTAAATATATTTTGATTCTAATAGTTTTTTTAATTGTTCTTACTGACAAACTATTGTCAATCATCTTTCTTAATTTTAAACGATCAAAACGTGTAAAAGCAGATAGTATGGGAACAACTCCAGAAAGACCAACTGTATATATAAATACAAAAGCAGAATGGCGGGCATGGTTACAAGAGAACCATCAGAAATTACAATCTATATGGCTTGTCTGCAATACACGAAAATCTAATTTACCCATGGTGTATTGGACTGAGCTGGTAGATGAAGCTCTTTGTTTTGGCTGGATTGACAGCACAAGAAAAACCATTGATGAAGGTTCTTTTATGCAGTTATTCAGCAGGAGAAAACCTAATAGTACATGGTCAAAAATCAATAAAGAGAAAGTTGGAAGACTGATTGAAAATGAGCTGATGACAAAAGCCGGATTTGAAACCATTAGAATTGCTAAAGAAAATGGCTCCTGGAATATTTTAGATAGTGTGGAAGACCTTGCCATTCCTGAAGATCTGATGGAGGCATTTAAAATTCATGAAGGTTCAGAAGTGTATTTTCTAAGTTTGAGCAAATCCATTAAAAAAATGTTGCTGCAGTGGGTCATACTTGCCAAAAGACCCGAAACCAGGAAAAACCGTATAAATGAAATAGCGACACACGCTGCTCAGAATAAAAAACCTAAAAACTTTTAATCGGTAAAAGACAGCGTATTCTTTTATTCGAGATTTCGGAGTAAGATAAAAAAATCGGCTGACCCATTTTTGGGCCAGCCGATTCAATTGATTCATTATTGAAATAATATTGTCTTAGAATCTCAAAGTGGCTGCAACAGACCAGGTTCTTCCAAAACCAAGGAATCCTGTATTGCCATCTGCAACACCCTGATACACTCTGCCTGCATCCTGATAGGTTTTCCCTGCATCCGGACCATTAGCAATTTTATCACCTGCGAAAATATTGGAGCTTAATTCAGAAATATAATATTTGTTGAATAAGTTGTATACATTCGCTCTCAATGTTAAAGATTTTTTCGCATCCAATGTGAATTTGTAAGAAGCACCTATATCAAATAAATGGTAGCTTGGCAATTTTACAATTCCTTTTTCTCTTGCTGCTTCAGTAAGGAAGTTAATCGGGTTGAACTGTGCATACAGTCTGTCATAATATTCCCAGTTTGCATCAATACTGAAAGCTTTGGTAATATTATAATCCGCTCCAATGCTTGCTGTTGTTTGTGCAGCATCTCCCACCTTCAGGTCTTTGATATTGATCACTCCTGTAGCTCCGGATATTTCCTGGTTGGTTTGAACATCCAGAATGTTGAAGTTAGCATTTCCTTTGTATTTCCAGTTCCCGAAAGAAACCATTCCTCTAAGTTTAAGATTAGCAAAAGGTCTTGCTTTTGTCTCCAGTTCAAGTCCCTGGTGTACCTGACCAACGTTCAGTGCATTATAGAAATAAGCATTTCCAAGGCTTAACTGAGGGAATTTTGCAACATCCGCTGCTGTAGCATTGAATGTTCTTGAAATAAATCTGTCATCCCACTGCGTTCTGTAAGCATTAATGTTTACATCTATATAACGCGATTTGAAACCATATCCTAATTCTACAGAGAAGATTCTTTCATTCTTTGCATCGTTATAAATATTCTGGTTGGATGGGAATAAAGCGTTGAATAACGGCTGTCTTGAGATCACTCCTGTATTGAAAAATACATTATGATGATCATCTATATTATAGTTGGCTCCTCCTTTTACGATATATCCCGTTTTGTGGTACCATTTGGTTTCCTGGTTTCCTGGTGTATACAGCATATAATCTACTCTCTTATAGTATTGCTCGGAAACGGACCCCTGAACAGATGCACTTAGCTTTTCAGAACTGTATTCAACCATTCCGTAGATACCTGCCCATTTTACCAAACCTTCATTGTGGATAGATACTTTCTGAGCATCTTTAAGCTTGGTAAGTGGTTCTGGTTTTACAGTTTGATTGATAAAATATCCTTTTGGTGCATTGGCTGTATTGGGAACATATAATGCATCTGATCCTAACATATCAGTTACAATGTCATACAGAGCTCCTTTATATGTTTTAAGATCAATACCTCCGTTAAAGGTCCAGTTATTTTTTTTGTAATTAAGGTCTGCAATGACTCCATACCAGTCATGAGCATTGATGCTTTGCTTTCTAACGATACCATTGGTTCCGTTCAGAGTAGCTACGTATTTTCCGTTGTAATCAGTAGGAGAGCCTGCAGGTGCTGTAAAGGTTGATTTTTGGAAGCTGTTTCCATTATAATCTGTTACCATACCGCCTCTGTTATAACGGTAAATCATATCCCAGTTGATCGTACCGTCTCCGCCCGCACCAGAATTCATGAAATTCATAGTTTGTCCTGCTGCGTTTTTGATAGAACCGTTAAGTCCGGTACCACCGCCGCCACGTCCCCATGAACCATAAAGAACGGTAGATAATTTCAGATTATCATTAATATTCCAGTCCCAGTTTAATGAAGCAATAGGCTTGTGGTAGAAGTTAGGTGCTAAATTGAATTGAGAACCATTCAGCATTCCTGTTTGTGGGTTGTATCTTCTTCCATAAGTATCAAGTTGCTGCAAAGTAGCCACATTCGCTCCCGTAGCAGAAGATCTTCTTGTGTCATGTACCTGTGGTGCTCCGGTTGCGATAAAATTGAAAGCATGTTTTTCATTAGGCTTAAATCCTGTAGAGAAAAACCAGGAATAACCTTCTCCCTGTGTTCCGTTGATATAACCGTCCCCTTGCCAACGGGAAAGCAATACGGTTGTTCCCCATTTGTTTTTTAACCCTGAAGAGTACATTGCAGATATTCTGGAGTAGTTGTCGTTACCAACTTCTCCTTTCACCATTGCTTTCTGCTCAGAATCTGTAGCTTTGGTTACAATGTTGATGGTTCCTCCTACAGAGGGAACAACAAATTTAGAAGCTCCCAATCCTCTCTGAATCTGAATATTGCTGGCAATGTCAGCTAATCCTGTCCAGTTAGACCAGTACACAGTACCTCCCTGCATATCATTCACGGGTTGCCCGTTGATAATAACTGCAATGTTAGCACCGTCAAAACCTCTCATGTTGATTCTGCTGTCTCCGAATCCTCCACCTACTTTGGTCACGTAAACGGATGGAGTAGACTTCATAATTTCAGGAAATTCTCTGTTTCCCAGTTTCTCCTGAATCTCTGCTGCTTTGATGTTGGAAACTGCAACAGGTGTTTTTCTCTCTTTGGCTGTTTGGGAAAGGTTTCTACCTACCAACATAACCTCATCAATAGATTTTGATTTGTCTAAAGAATCCTTCGTACTCTGCCCATAATATATGGCGGCCGTAGGTAATACAAGCGCTATAATTAGTCGCTTTTTAAAAGTAATGCTCATGAAATAAACTAGCGTTTTTGAATTTAAGGCTGCAAAGATGGATATTTATTTTTTAATAAAGTATTAAATCTTCATTACGTGATTTCAGAAAGCATCCGGATGATCTGTTATTACTCATTTTTTTAAGTGTATTAATTAATTCAGATATTTAATTTACAATTTGTTATAAAAGTGAATTATCAAAAACAGGAAATGTGTTTAACTGCATAAAATAATTATGCAGTTCCTTATATTTTTCATTATAACGACCGCTGTTTCTTTAAAATATTCTAATTATTCATCCATTTAGTGATAGAACGTTTGGTAATTGACTAGAGTCATAAACTTTATACTGTTGTTTTGATACCTTGTATTATCATTTTATTTTAAAACCGTATTTATAGTATGAAAAAGAATTTTTTTGAAAAGTTTTCAGATCGTGTTGTCTATATTACCGGAAGTCCCGGAGCTTTTATCGGTGCAACTTTACTTGTTGTTATCTGGGCGGTTTGCGGACCTGTTTTCGACTATTCAGAAACCTGGCAGCTGGTTATCAATACAAGTACTACTATTATAACTTTCCTAATGGTATTTCTGATTCAAAAAACTCAGAATAAAGACTCTAAAGCGATCCAGATAAAGCTGAATGAACTTATAGCATCCTATGAAAAAGCCAGTAACAGGCTGGTGGATATTGAAGATTTAACGGAAGAAGAACTTGACCAGCTTCATAAGTATTATGAAAAATTAGGGAAGTTTTCCAATAAACCAAGACCTTCATTAGATTCTACCGAGCAGCAGCAACGATATAAATAATTGTCGATATGGTGGGAGCCTGAAAATTTCTGCACATAGTGACAGATCAATTATTTTGATATCTATAACCGTTTGTGTAAAGAAATATCAGTCTTAAAATAACTTATATTCCTTAAATTTTTTAGATACCACATCTCAGTATTTCAGGCAAAAATGGTCTTATAGTTGTAGAATTATCACCAATCAAACACTAAATAGTATATTATGGAAACTAGAACAGCAACAAAAAAAGCAACCGTAAAAAAAGCAGCAACACGGAAAGCATCTGCAAAGACTCCGGCTAAAAAAGGTGCGGCAAAAGGGTTGGAAGACCTTTTTGAAGAGGCACTGAAAGATCTTTACTGGGCTGAAAAAGCACTTTTGAAAGCATTGCCAAGAATGATGAAAAACGCGACCAGTGAAAAACTTAAAACAGCAATAAACAAACATATTAAGGAAACGGAAGATCATGTTGACAGGCTGGAAAAATGTTTTAAAGCACTCGGTAAGAAAGCTCAGGCAAAGAAATGTGATGCGATGCAGGGACTGCTGGATGAGGGGAAAAGCATTATAGAAGAAACAGAGCCGGGAGCGGTAAGAGATGCAGGAATCATTGCAGCAGCACAAAAAGTGGAACATTATGAAATTGCTTCCTATGGTACACTTGCAGCCTTTGCAAAAGTATTGAAAGAGAAGGATTGTCTTAAAAATCTTTTGAGCACACTAGAAGAAGAAAAAAAATGTGATGATCTGTTAACAAAAATTGCTGATACTAATCTTAACAGCAAAGCAATATAAAACAATATTCAATTATAGAAAGGAGATCAGATATCAATTTGATCTCCTTTTTTATGTTGAGATCCCAGAGATTCAAGAAAGAAGTGGTAATAGTTTTGGTTATTTTTGTATCGTTTTTAATGTATTTGTAGATATTATTTGTATCAATTGTAATTTCCTTCTATCGTATAATATTCAAAGAGCCAATAAAAGCTTCAAGAGTGCTCCGTGTTAGTAACGGTTGCTATGCTTAGGAATATAATTCTATTATTTAAAAATTAAAAAATATGACCCAGCTCAGCCTGTTCGACTCAGAAGAATTGTATGAATTTCCCAAAGATCTTCTGGAGTATCGAGAATATTTCCTGAATCAGGAAGAAGCTGACAAACTTAAGGCTCATTTGCTTGAAACAGCTCCCTGGAAACAAAGAACCCAGAAAATGTATGATAAAATGGTGCTGACACCGCGCTTAACGGCATGGTATGGAGATCCGAAAACGGATTATCCATTAGGAAATGGTGAAGTGGAGACTCATCTCTGGACACCTGAACTGTTTTCTTTAAAAGAAAGAATAGAAGAAACATTTGGTTATCAGTTCAATTCCGTATTGCTTAATCTTTACCGGAATCACAATGACTCTGTTGCCTGGCATCGGGATAAGGAAAGCAGATATGGAAACCGACCGGTGATTGCATCAATAAGTTTAGGACAGACCAGAAACTTTGATTTCCGTAAAAGAGACCATCATCAGAGTAAATACAGTCTACCTCTTCCTCATGGTTCATTATTGATCATGAAAGGAGACTTGCAGGAACATTGGGAACATCGGATTGCTAAATCTGTAACCTCTATGAAAGAACGCATTAATCTTACATTTCGGTTAGTAAGAGAAGCGTAATGATTAAAAGCTTCATAAGCCTTATTCCTGAGACAGATTCTGTTTAAAATTAGCGATAAAATCCTCCGCACTGGGGATACTCTCTAAATTGCTTTTAATTCTCTCCAAAAGATCATTGAATAAAGCTTCTCCGTTTAAAACCTTCAATGAATATTCGAATGGATATAAAGAAATAACACCCCCATTGTTATTGTATTTAAGACTCATAAATCGTAAAGGAAATTCCGGGGTTTTATCTCTATACAATTTAAATCCTAATTCATGGACCATATAGTATGAAAATGCTACTGTCAACATCAGTCCAATCTGCTTATCATCCTGATCAAATGATTTACAATACTCATAAAATCCAGGTTCTACAGTAACGGCTTTATCTAAATTCATGGGATGATAAATAGGATTTTCAAGAGCCTGTGCTATTTTGTTATCCATAAAATAGCTGTTCAACATTCTGAATGAGCCATCCATCAGAACATCATCTGATAAAAGCGGATCTTCAGTATATCGGTTACTAAAATATTCGTCTGTATAAGCTCCGTCTATTCTTGGATCTGCAGACTGCTGATCTGTGGTATTTTTATTTTTTGAAAAAATCTTTTTGAAGAAGCTCATGGGGTAGTTTTTATAAGGTATTATCTGACAAATATAAAAATTATTGGTTATTCTGAGACTTTTTAAAATATCTTTTGCTCCTTTTTTATACATGAATGGTGTTTCAGAATAAAAAGCTGCGATGTGTTTTCTTTTTCCGGAAAAAAGCTGCACCTTTGCCCCAACAATGGGGTGCTACAGAACAGTGGCTGAGATGATACCCAGGAATTTACTTCCACACCTGATCCGGATAATGCCGGCGTAGGGATTGCTTACTTATCATCTCATCATTTGATTTCTAACAATTAATATGATGCAGGACATTTTAAAACAAATTACCTTACCGGAATGGTTCGGAGTCTTATTTTCAGTCATTCAGGTTTTACTGGCTCGTAAAAACAATGTCAATAACTATCTTTTCGGTATTGCTGGTATTCTGCTTACTTTGTATGTGATGCTTACCTCAAAACTGTATGCTGAATTTACATTAAATCTTTATTATTTGATCATGAGCATCTACGGATGGCTGTATTGGAAATTCGGGAAACAGAAATCCGAAATGGAAATCTCTGTTACCTCAACCTCAGAAAAATGGATTACCGGAGGAATTGTACTGGGAACTTTTAGTCTGTTCTGGTTCTTTCTCACTCATTTTACAGACTCGGATGTTCCGGTCTGGGATTCTCTGGTAAGTGCTTTTGCATGGGCAGGAATGTGGCTGATGGCAAGACGGAAAATTGAAAATTGGGTGATACTGAATGTCAGTAATATTATTTCTATCCCTTTAATGATTCATAAGGAATTATATCTCTATGCTGTTTTGACGTCATTTTTATTTTTAGTGGCAATCTCCGGTTATATGGAATGGCAGAAACTTATTAAAACCAAAGCCAATGCTCAATACTAAAGACATCAGAGAAGAACTTCAAGGAGCTTCTGTAATTTCTGATAAGGTGATACAGCATATTCATGAAGAAGGATGGCTTAAGATCTGGGTACCGAAGAAATACGGAGGATTAGGATATCTTTTTGAAGAGGGACTTAAAGCATTATTTGGCTGGGCTGAAACCGATGGAAGCTTTGGCTGGATGCTGACACTTTGTGCCGGAGCCAATTATTTTTCAAGAAATATAAAACCCGATGTGGCTCAATTGCTGTTCACTGATTCTAAAACCTGTTTTGGAGGAAGCGGAATGGTGGGCGGAACTGCAGAAAAGCAAAATGATAACACTTATATCATCAATGGATTATGGGATTTTGCCACAGGAGCTCCCCATCTGACTCATTTTACTCTCAATGCAAGGATTACAGAAAAGGGCAAACCCATGTTAGATAATGAAGGCAACGAAATGGTTCATTCTTTTATTATTCCGAGAGAACAGGCTGAAATTATCCCCAACTGGAAATCAATGGGAATGAAAGCCAGCGGAACTTATTCCTTTACCATTGAAAATGTTATCGTCAGCGAAGAGTACAGCTTTGTGTATGATCATTTCTTCACGGATGATATACTGGACAGCATTCCGTTTCGGGTTTTTGCTGATCTGACACTTTTGGTGAATTATCTTGGAATGGCTTCTCATTTTATTGAAGAAGCAGAGCTTATTCGTCCTCAGATCAATTTCAAAAACTTTGCTGAGTCTGTTGAAAAACATTTGGAAAAGGTGTTAGGTATGGCCAGAAATATTGAAAATATTCTTGCTGATAACAAAGAGATTTCAGCGGATCAGCAAAATGAGATTCATACTTATGGAACAGCATTAACAAGTCAATTATCCCATCAAATACTTACTGTTTACACTCAGCTTGGAATCCGGGCAACAGCTACTGATTCTGCAATATATCAGGTGTTTTGTGATTATTTTACAGCAACGATGCATTCCAATTTCAGACCTTCCGCTGATGAGTTAGATTTTTCTTTTTGAGGTAGATGTAAGTCTTTCAAAAGTTAAACTGCATTATGGTTATGAATTTAAACTTAATATGAATTTAATATGATTGACATTGCTTTTAGATACTTTTGCATCATTGAGTTGTAGGTTCAAAGATATTTTAAAGGATGGATCATTTTAAAGAAATATATTCCGGTTACAAGCACAGGGTGTATTTTTTTGTGGCAAAATACCTTTCGGAAGAAGAAGATATTGAAGAAATTGTTCAGGATATTTTTATGCATGTCTGGAAATATTTATCCAAAACCAATTCACCTTCAGAAATTGAAGCACTTATTTTTAAATCTGCCAAACAGGAAATCTCCAACTTTTACCGTAAAAGGAAAATGATCTTTGTTCCGCTGGAAAATTCCCCAGAAAATCAGGATGAAGAAACCTCTGAAATCGAAAAACAGCTGCAGCAGGAAGATCAGCTCAAAAAGATAGAAAACCTTCTGGAACAGGTTCCCGAAAGAAGCCGTGAGTTTTTCATCAAAAATAAAATTCAGAATCTCAGTCTTTTTACCATTGCTCAGGAAAATCATATTTCCAAAACTGCTGTTGAAAAACATGTCAATAAGGTTTTGAAATTTCTAAGAGCAAATTTGAATTTTTTCTTTTAACCTTTTCCGTTTATATTGATAACAAGCTTCACTTCAGATCTGTATATCAATTGTTTATTAGTTTTAATTAAGGCAGCTATATACAACTTACCTCATTGTCATCATGTAAAGCCTGGATTCTTCATTTCACTGCGTTACATTCTGAATGACAGCGTCATAATAATAAGAGAGCAGGATTAATGTAAAATTGTATCTAACTACCTTAATTAATTTTAACCGAATGTGAATGAATATGAACAAATCGTTAAATCAAAAAAATAGAGGTTGACGATTCTACACTTCCTGCGTATTCTCTAGTAAAGATCAAATAGGAGCATATGGATTTCGACAATCAATGGAAATCAGTCAAAGATGAAAACCGGAAAATGAAAGATTCCGCAGATCAGCGAATCTGGAATGGACTTGAAAATAAAATCAGGTTCAGAAAGAATACAAAACGGGTTTTATGGGCTGCGGCTGTTCTTTTGCCTTTATTTACACTGATTACTTTGTTTTCTACTGGAAATGAAATGAAATCTCCGGATCACCAGCAAATGGTTTTCAGGACAGAAAAGATTCAAAAAGAATTTATACTATCTGACGGAAGTATTATTACCCTGGAACCTGAAAGTGAATTGAAACTGACGGATGATTTCGGAAAGAAGACCAGAAATGTATCTTTTAAAGGGAAAGCTTTTTTCAGTGTTGCTAAAAATAAAGCATTGCCGTTTATCATTGATGCCAATGGATTTAAAGTAAAAGTATTGGGAACTCAGTTTTTGCTTGATCAGAGATCCGCAGATAAGAAAGTCTATCTGAAAGAAGGGAAAGTAAAAATTGATTACAAAGGGAATACAACATTCCTTCTGCCTAAAGAAACCTGGCTTGCTGAAAAAGACGGAGCCGAGAAACACTTCTACGATCAGGATGTGGTAAGAACATTCGATTTTAATGAAATGAAATTCGGGCAGGCCATTTCTCAATTGGAGAAGACCTACAATGTTTCCATAGCATATCCTCAGGATTACAAAGAGAATGTAATAGACGGAGACATCACCGGAGATCTGGATAAGGTTATTAAAACAATAGGGTTTCCATTTAATCTGACTGCAGGAAAACAATCAGCAAATCATATCATTTTAGAAAAATAATGCACCAGTAATTGGGGTTACCGATGCATTGAATATAAATCAGTCAAATAACAACTAATTTCAGCAAAGCTATGAAAAAAACAACAATTAGCATGATGTTGTTGGGTCTTTTGTGTGCGCCACAGTTTACCTACGCAGAGGCTAACAAATGTTTTCAACAGTCCGTTATTCAGCGGAAAACGCCTTTGATTAAAATCTTTGAAAAACTTTCAAAAGAGCATGGCGTAAAATTCTTTTATTCGGTTTCAGACCTGAAAGATATTCAGGTGGATGAATCTCAGGTTAACTATCAGTCTTTATCAGCCTCTTTAGACTATCTGAAAAAAAATGTCGGTCTCGATTTTAATGTAGATCAAAAAACAGTAACCGTTCGTCTCAATGCAAGAGCGATGGCAAAAATTCAGAGAATCAATGCTCAACAATCTGCAGAGTATATAAATCCAATTAATGACACGGTAAAATCAAGAGAAAAAAATATTGATGAGGTTGTTTTGGTGGGCTATGGCAAGCAGAGTAAGAAAAACAATTCGGGTTCTATTTCTTCTATTGACGAGAAGCAGATGAAAGGAGTGGCTTCCAGTAATTTTGGGGATATTATTGCAGGAAAAGCAACCGGAGTTCAGATTACTCAGGCGAATGCAAGTCCGGGAAGTTCACCCTCAATACGAGTGAGAGGTATTGGAACGTTGACGGCAGGGTCCAATCCTTTGATCGTTGTAGATGGACTTCCGTTAACTGAAGGTTCTAATCTGAATGCGATTGATCCTAATTCCATTGCCAAAATTGATATCTTAAAAGATGCCGCTTCAGCTGCAATCTATGGTTCCAGAGGAGCAAACGGTGTAATCATCATTGAAACAAAGCAAGGGAAAAAAGGCAGGATGGCCGTTTCTTTCGATTCCTACTACGGAATGCAGATGAGAAGCGATAATGTAAAACTGGTCAATGCTTATGACATGGCCACTTTTCTAAAGGAAGCCCGAGACAATAATTATCTTTCTAAAGGCAGCAACAGAAGCATTTCCGATAATAATGCGACAAGAATAAGCAAGGGAGCTTCTTTAAGAGAATTAATTCCCGATTATTTAGCACCTTACCTTGCAAAGGAGCCGGGATTAACCGATACCGACTGGTTGAATACGGTCATGAAACCAGCACCCATCAGCCAGACTTCACTGAATATTACCGGAGGAAGCGATAAGAGCAAATATGCTTTTACCATGAGTTATTTTAAACAAAAAGGGCTCGTTATCGGGACCGATTACGAAAAGTTTTCTACCAGTATTAACCTTTCAACTGAGCTTACAGATAAATGGAAAATAGGGGTAACAATGACGCCGTCTTATGCAACGGGTACGATCAATGCCTCAGAAAATTCAAGAAGTTATAATCCTTTGCAGATGGCTACTGCAATGTATCCATTCTTTAAACCTTACAATGATGACGGAAGTCTTGCCATTTCTCAACAGATCCTGGGAAATACAGCAACGGACGGAGCTTTGGTAGAAAATCCCGTGGCTGTTCAGGAAATGACCAACAGAAAATATACTTTATTTAAAACATTCGGAAATATTTTTACTGAGCTTGAATTGTTAAAGGGCCTGAAATACAGATTGTCGGTAGGTGGAGATTATTCAAATTACGAATACAATTTCTTCGATCCTTCTACGGTAGGAGCGTACAGAGCAGCAGCTCCGGATGTGACTTTTGCCAACAGAACAGAATATATCCGCAAAAATTATTTAATAGAAAATTTACTTTCATTTGATCAAAAATGGGGTGCTCACCGAGTGGATGCCATTGCCGGACAGTCTTTCCAGCAGGAAGATAATACACAGCTTTTAACTGAAGCCACCGCATTTCCTGATAACAGCATCCGGAATATAGCAGGAGGAACATCATTTAAAAATACATTAACGCAATACAAATGGCGGCTGATGTCTTATTTTACCAGAGTCAACTACACATTCGACAATAAGTATAACCTGATGGCTTCCTATCGTAGAGACGGTTCTTCCCGTTTTGGGAAAAACTCTAAATGGGGGAATTTCTATGCATTTTCTGCAGGCTGGACCGTCAGTAATGAAAATTTCTTTCCTGAAAATAATTTCGTGACGGATTTGAAACTTAGATACAGTCTGGGAAGCAATGGAAATAATCAGATTCCTAATTTCGGGGCACTTTCATTGATGAATCCTGATAATTATAACTTTGGGGGAGCTTTAGTACCGGGATACACAACGGCAACAGCGCCCAATCCGAATATTTCCTGGGAAAAGTCAAGATCAAACAATTTCGGGATCGATTTTTCTTTGTTTAAAAATATCCTGAACATTTCCGCAGATTATTATATCCTGAACAGAGATGGTTTGTTATTGGATGTTCCTGTTCCGCAGCAATCCGGTTTCAGTACCTCACTTCAGAATATCGGTAAGATCAAGAATTCCGGTTTTGAATTACAGATTGCCTCAAAAACGTTTACCATCGCTAAAGATTTTACGTATTCCGGAAGTTTTAATTTTTCAACCAATAAAAATGAAGTGTTGGCATTGGCAAACGGCCAGAACCAGATTATCACGGGAGAAAATAACTTCTCTGTAACCAAAGTAGGGGGTTCAATTGGTGAAATGTATGGCTATAATATCCTTGGAATCTATAAAACTCAGGAAGAGATCAACAATTCACCGCACATTACCGGAACGATGGTTGGAGATTATATTATGGAAGATCTGAATGGTGACGGAAAAATTGATGTCAACGATAAAAGAAGCTTTGGAAGCGGTGTTCCGAAATATATTCTTGGTTTCAATAATAATTTCAGATACGGACTTTTTGAGTTGAGCTTTTCATTATACAGTGAAATTGGGAAGAAAATCTATAATGCGGATGCAGTGACAACTTTAGAATCAGGAGAAGGCTTCGGAATGGCTTCACAGTATTATTTTGACAATCGTTATAACGCCGCAACCAATCCCAATGGATTTTTCGGGATGCCAAATATGAACTTCTCCAACAACAGAAAAGAAGCCAGAACTTCTAATCTATACTTTAAAAATGCAGATTATGTGAGATTAAGATCGCTTCGTCTGGCTTTTAATTTCCCTAAATCTATGCTTGAAAATATCGGGATAGAAAACGCACAGATCTATCTGGTAGGAAACAATCTTTTTACCCTGTCAAAATACAAGGGAATGAACATCGATGCTACTTCAGACAATGTTCTTACGCAGGGATTTGATCAGGCTTATTATCCGGTCGCTAAAATTTATTCTATGGGCTTTAACCTTAAATTCTAAAATCATGAAAAAAATATTCATTACAATATTCAGCCTTTCGGTGATGTGTTCGTGCTCGTCTGATCTTTTGAACGTTAATCCTGAGGCGCAGAAAGTATCCTCACAATTTTATACCAATTCCTCTGAAATTGAGCAGGGTATCATTTCAGTGTACAGCGCTCTTCAGTATACGGGACAATATCAGCTGGCAATGCCGGCTTTGGGAGAATTACCTTCAGACAATACCTATGATGAGGTTCCTGCCAATGATTCTTTTACGTATGGTGAAATGGATTTTTTCACAATTCAGCCCAATAACAGTCTTATTGCAAGTGCTTGGAAGGACCATTATATCGGTATTCAGCAGGCAAATATTATTCTGACAAGAATTGGGAAAATTCCTGATATGACGGATGCTCTGAAGAATACAAGAATAGGGGAAATGAAATTTCTTCGTGCGTTGATGTATTTTAACCTCGTAAGAATTTATGGTGATGTTCCATTGGTTTTAAAAGAAACCACGAATGTTAACGATTATTTCGGGCAGCCAAGAACTCCTGTTGCTGAAGTGTATTCTGCTATAGAAAAGGATTTGAAAGAAGCTATTGATCTTTTGCCAACAACAACCTCACAAAAGGGGAGAGTGACTAAAGGAGCTGCGTTGGGAATTATGGGAAAAGTGCTTTTAACACAGAAGAAATTTGGTGAATCACTGACTTATTTAAATCAGATTGAATCTTTAGGTTACCAGCTTTTGCCTGATATCAATAAAATTTTTGATGTCACCAATGAAAATAATGCTGAAATTATTTTCGATGTACAGTTTACTTCGGGATTGAACGGAAATTCGGAGGGAAGTACGGCATTTCAGATGTTCAGTCCTTCCGGATCGGTTTCAGGAGCTAAAGGTCACAATCTTCCGACCAAAGAAGTTTACAATCTTTATTCAGCCGGGGATACCAGACGTTCTGCATACATTGGGCTCACTTCAAACGGAATTCCTTTCAGTAAGAAATTGGTAAAAACATCCAATACCATTGCCGATGGAGGAAGCAATTTTGTGGTGCTGAGATTAGCCGATGTTTTCCTGATGATGGCAGAGTGTTTTGCGGAACAGAATGACATTTCCAATGCGAATCTATATCTGAATAAAATTAAAACCAGAGCAGGAATTACTGCCGTAAACCTTTCAACAAAAGATGCTTTACTGAATGAAATTGACCGCGAAAGAAGGCTTGAATTTGTAGGAGAAGGGCACCGTTGGTTTGACCTTTTGAGAACAGGAAAAGCAATCCCGGTGATGACTGCTCATTTTGCTAATAACCAGGGTTACAGTACTGCACAGATTAAATCCTATCATCTTCTTATGCCTGTTCCGCAGGGACAGATCAATACAGATCCAGCTATTAAACAAAATCCCGGATATTAATTAAACATTTAAAATTATGCTAAACAATAAATTATTACAAATATTTCTTCTGAGTTTTTCTTCACTGTTCATTGCGCAACAAAAGAAAATTTCACTTTCTGATTTTCCTGATGATAAAGTAATGGTGGTTGCCCACCGAGGCGATTGGAGAGAAGCGCCGGAAAACTCAGTGTGGGCAGTAAAAAAGGCCATTGAAAAAGGAGTGGATATGGCTGAAATAGATCTTGCCATGACCAAAGACAGTATTTTAATCCTGATGCATGATAATACCATAGACAGAACGACAACAGGAAAAGGAAAACCGTCTGATTTTACACTGGACGAAATTAAAAAACTGCATCTGAGAGACGGACTTGGGGTGGAAACACAAATGAAAGTTCCCACGTTACAGGAAATTCTGGAAATCTCAGACGGAAAAATTCTTCTGAATCTGGATAAAGGTTTTGATTACATCAAACAGGTATATCCTTTGGTGAAAAAAAGAAATATGCTTGATCAGATTTTGTTTAAAGGTCATGAATCTTACATGGAGTTTAATCGGAAATACGGCGATATAAAAAATGATATTCATTATATGCCGATTATCCAGTTAGGTAAAAGCGATGATCTTACAAAAATATCAGATTATATCAAAAACTATAAAATCTACGGTTTTGAATTTACAGTAGGAATAACCGAGAAAAATCTGATTGATTTTAAATCTTTAAGAGAAAAAAAGGTCAAAATATGGGTCAATTCATTGTGGCCGCATCATAATGCCGGAAATAATGATGATCTGGTTCTGGATAATCCAGAGGTATATGATTGGTACATTAATAAAGGAGTCAACATTATTCAGACCGACCGACCGAAAGAGCTTATCAATTATCTAAAACGTAAAAAGCTTTATTATTGAGCAATTTAGTTTTTATAATATGATCAAAAACAAAAGGTGGACTGCAATAGTCCACCTTTCTTCATAATGAGTATATTCTGTTATTAAGACTGGATAAATTCCAAAAGATCTTTATTAATAGTTTCATGTTCTGTAGTCGGCATTCCGTGAGGAAAACCTGGGTAAGTAATCAGTTTACCGTTCTTTAATAATTTTGCTGATTTTATAGCAGAATTTTCGATAGGAACAATCTGGTCATCTTCTCCATGTAAAACCAAAACTGGAATTTCAACGGCTTTCAAATCTTCTGTGAAATCGGTTTCAGAAAATGCTTTGATTCCGTCATAATGAGCTACAATTCCACCCATCATTCCCTGTCTCCACCAGTTTCTCTGAATTCCGTCTTTGATGTTAGCTCCTTCTCTGTTGTATCCATAGAAAGGGAAAGTCAAATCAAAATAAAACTGGTTTCTGTTGTTCAAAGTCTGCTCTCTGATACCATCAAAAACTTCCATTGGAACCCCGTCAGGATTGCTTTCACTTTTTACCATTACCGGTGGAACAGCGCTGATTAATACAGCTTTTTTAGCTCTTCCGTTAGAATATTTATTAACATAGCGGATTACTTCACCACCACCTGTAGAGTGTCCTATATGAACAACATCTTTTAAATCAAGAAATTCTACAAGTTCCGCAGCATCAGATGCATATTGTTCAATAGTGTGGTTGTAAATATTCTGGCTTGAGCGGCCGTGGCCTCTTCTGTCATGGGAAACTACTCTGAAACCTCTCTGTAAGAAAAAGATAACCTGTGCATCCCAATCGTCAGATGATAATGGCCATCCGTGGTGAAACATTAATACTGGTCCTTGTCCTTGGTCTTTGTAAAAAATCTCAGTTCCGTCTTTTAATGTAAATGTGCTCATAGTTTTAAATTTTTAATGTGAATGATTATTTTATTTAATAATTTTTTGTTGTCTTAATTCTTTAGCAAATGTAGGACAGTTATCGTTCACTGAAATTAAACTAGATTAATTTCGTTCATATTTAATAAAAAATTTTTATTGGGATGATCTGATCTGCTTTTTCCCAAAGCTTTTGTCACATGATTTTTTATAATGTCCGCATTATTTATTCTATCCACAGATGTCCCATAGAATACGTTTTGGCTTTACCTGCTACAATCACTCTTTCTTTTTTGTTTTCGCAATAGAGCTGTCCGCCTCTCTCAGAAAGTTGACGGGCAAAAAGTGTGTCTTTTCCTAATCTTGAAGACCAGAACGGTATAAGCGAGCAGTGTGCAGAGCCGGTTACAGGATCTTCGAGAATAGATGACTGGGGAGTAAAATATCTTGAAACAAAATCACTGTCAGTACCTGCTGCCGTTACAATAAGACCGCCAGGATCCAGATTGATAAGGTCAAAAACGGATCTTTCAATGTTGATATTTTTGATATCATCCTCAGAATCATATACAAGAATATAATCTCTTGATTTGAAAACTTCCTTAGGCTGAATATTGAGCGATCGGGACAGGCTTTCCGGAAGAGTTGCAGCTTCAGGCATTCTGGAAGGAAAATTCATATAATAAATGTCCTCTTTAACTTCAACCGTTAATTCACCGCTTTTAGTTTCAAAAACAATTCTATTGCTCTGATAGTTTAAGATTGAAATCAGGCAGTGCGCTGTGGCAAGGGTAGCGTGTCCGCATAAGTCCATTTCTATTTCAGGCGTAAACCATCTTAGATGAATTGTACTGCCGTTATCAATAAAGAAAGCTGTTTCAGCTACGGCATTTTCGCGGGATATTTTTAAAAGGACCTCATCAGGTAACCAGTTTTTTAGGGGAACGACACAGGCTGGATTTCCATGGAAAATTTTCTCAGTAAATGCATCTATTTGATATAATTCTAACTTCATGATTGATAAAAATTTCTGTCTCTAACGAAGATACTCTATTTTTCAGACAGTTGTTGATGGATAGAATCATTCTGCTGCTTTTTCTTTTTTCAATTGGTTGATAAAATATGAAGGGCTTACACCTGTTTCTTTTTTAAATATTACTGCAAAAACTTCTCTTGAAGAGAAACCGCAAGCCTCGGCCAGATAGCTTATTTTATATTCTCTGAAAATAGGAGTGTCATAAAGCTTGTTTGTAATGAATTGAATCCGAAGCCCATTGATATAATTATTGAAGCTTTTGTTTTTATATTGTTTGATAATCTCTGAAAGATACCTTGGGTTGGTAGTAAGTGAATTGGATAGAGAGGTTAGTGTCATATCTTTTTTCAGAAACTTTTCAGATTTTTCAAATTTTGAAAGCTTACTTAGTAATAAGGCTGTAGTTTCTTCCGAGATAATCAGATTATTTTCGGTTCCTTTATTCTCTGTTTTTATTTCAGTAGGTTGATTTTCAGAAATTTGAACTTGTTTTTTTAGGTTTTCAATAATTGTTTCATATCGTTGATGAAGCTTATTCTGATTTCGTTTCCAGTACCACCATCCTCCTGCAATAAGAATCAGGGCAATGATGAAAAAAATAGCAGCGAAATGTAAGATATTATCCTGATGGACTTTATCTTGTTGCAGACTGATTTTTTTTATAGTTTTATCGGCAGACAGCTTATTAGAATGAGCTAAACTATCGCTAAGGTTTGAATAAAGAGCCATATATTTGATGGTAGAATCTTTATTTTTAAGACTTTCAAAAGAATTAGTCAAAGTAGCATATGCAGCCACTCTGCTGGCAGGAGAATGTGTTTTCTTTTCTAATTGTAAAACTTCCTGTGCATACTCAATAGCTTCTGTATTTTTACCCTGTTCCGAATAGAAATGTCCCAAATAATTTAAGATGGGAATTTTATCAACTTTCATGTGGGTAAATTTCCTTTGATTCAGGATGTTTAATGATTTCTGAAGATATTCTTCAGCAATATCCAGCCGTTTGGGCTTTGAAATCATGGCATAATGCATCCCGATATTCATATAAAGATAGGAGATCATGTCATACTTTTCGTCTGTCTGCCGGTTGTTCTCAACATCACTTATCCTTTCTGCTTCCTGAAGGCTTTTTTTGAAATACAGTAAAATAGTATCCTGATGGGCTTTTTTGGGAATATAATAACCAGCTGTTAACCCCTGGTAAATATGAGCTCTGTTAAAGTGTTTTTTGTTCTCATCAGTAAGTTTATTGACATAATATTCTGCCTTATGAAGTTCTTTATAATTTTCATCAAAAAGGCCAAGTGCCGAAAGGGCAGTCCCTCTCTCAATATATGCCATGGCAATAGATTCGTTATCATCAGCTTCTTTGGCCGCCTTTTCTACTTCATACGAGTATTCAATAGATTTTTCATTTTCACCAATATTATGATAGAGCATCATCAGGTTCTTCCCACTTGTAAGGATAGATTCTCTGTCATTAATGTCTTTAGCATCCTTGAATATTTGTAAATAAAGCTGAATCTTTTTTTTGGGATCAAGAGATGTATTTTTAGCTGATGCTAATTTCTTTTCTATACTTTGCTTTGTAATAGTTTGGTTATTTATTTGTGCGTGATAAAAACCGAAAATGATACAAGTGAACAAAAGAATAATGTTGTTTTTCATCCTAATTAAGTTGTTTTTTCTGTTTGCAATTTTAGCGCTATTTTAAGTATTTATCTGTCATTTAAATGTAATTATTTCGGAAATTATAATGCTGTTTTTGTAGATAAATATTTGATTATTAATTTCATCCGTATTAATAAGTGTTTTCATACATTGTATTCCCTTCTTATCCAATTATGTGATTTTAACCTTGTATTTTGCCTGTTCTGGGAATGTGATATTTTTCATTCAATAGATTTTTGACATTAAAATTATTCATAATAGAGGAAAAGTGAGTAGCAGAATTATAGATAAAAAAGAATGTATTTACTGGTCAAAAATATTCTCAAACACAAAAGTCAAAGACCACCAAATATGCTGTAATATGAAGATTTTAGGGCATCAGTTTTCAGTAATATAAACCGAATTTCTTACTATATACTCTCATTTACTATATCCCAATCATCTACATTTGCGATTGAAGAATGCTTTACGCTGCGACAAGGATTTGAAAAATTACACTAGTTAAATCTAATGTTTGTAGAATAAAATAGTCTTTGATATAAACACAAAACTCTAAACAAAAAAAACTGAATGATGAAAAAAATAACTGTAAAAGCTTTACGCCAATGATGCTGGATCTTAAAAACATTCATATAGGATCTCTGATAAAACTGCGTATTGAAGAACGGAATATCAATGTACTCCGGATATGTAAATTTCTAAAATGTACAGAAGAAGAATTAACCTCAATTTTCTCTGAAAAGTCTTTGGATTCTGAAATCATCCTGAAACTAAGTACACTGCTGGAATATGATTTTTTCAGACTTTATTCTCAGTATCTGATCCTTTATGCTCCTCAAACCATTTCAAATGATCCTGAAAAAAAAACCGCTCTTCCTCAATACCGGAAAAACATCTATACAAAAGAGATGGTAGACTTTATTTTGGAACAAATTGGAAATGGAAATAAAACACAAATGCAAATCGTAAAAGAGTACAGAATTCCGAGATCTACTTTGTACAAATGGGTGAACAAATATGCACAATCAAAAAAGAAAGATTAATTAAATGAAAAACACGCCTGATTATAAAAAAATTTTTACCGATATAATCAATATAAAATTCCCTGAAAAAAAAGAAATATGCAGCCATTTATTAGATAAGTCCCATTTATCAATACTTGATATTATAGACCTCAATGAGCTTCTTTTCAGAAATTCTTCCAAAGAGAATAGTGTTTTTAACCAGACACACCGCTCTTATAATGAATCAGCGATTTATCAAATATTAGAATATCAGAAAAAGAACCGGCTGAACAATTCTCAACTTGCCGGGCATTTTAAACTAAGCAGGAATACTGTTACTAAATGGAAAACTCTTTTTCCTATCTAATATTTCTTACCCTTTTGACAGATCTGCTATGATGATACTCCAATAGTTCACTTAAAAAATATAAAACAGATGAATAAAAAAATGATAATAGTACTACTGGGCGGAGTACATGGCCTTTTTTCTCCGGTATATGCCCAAACAGGAATAGGAACCTCAAATCCTCAAGGCATTTTACATGTAGATGGTGCCAGGGATAATGCTGCTACCGGAATACCAACTGCAGCTCAGGCTGCAAATGATGTTATCATCAACAAGACTACCGGTTTTTTAGGATTGGGAGTTCTTGAACCTAAAGTAAAGCTTGATATGAGATCTGCAGGCTTGGAAAATGCTCTGGGATTAAATACCACTACAATGAGTGCTGCTTCGGCCGGAGCAGGAGCCGTACGCTATGATGTCATCAATGCACCCGCAGGAGCCAAGATTGAAGTGTCAGATGGTTCAGTATGGGGCAAGGCTTATGTTGCTCCCCAGAAATCAGTGGTAGTGGCACGCAAAATTACAAGCCAGTCTATAACACAGGGCTCGGCGACCAATATTGGTAACTGGAATGTAGTACGTGATATGAGCAATAGTTTTGATGCTGCTTTAGGCATTTTTACAGCTCCCCGTGATGGTACATATACTTTTCTATTAACCTTTAATTTTAATGGAGTGGTTATAAATGACGGTTCCAGAGTTGAATCACAATTTTACAATACAACAACAAACACTGTGCTGGCAAGTGTGTATAAAACCTTCGGGCAATCTATGACAGGTACTTCAGATGATGCTAATGCAACCCGGTCTACCCAAGCCGGGGGATCAAGTACAGTTACCCTTACGTTGAGTGCCGGTACAAAAGTAGTGACGAGGCTTTGGCATAATCTCATTTCGAGCGGAGCCGTTACACTCAGGGTCACAAGCAATTCTACAGATCCCACTAATCCGGATGATGGGTTTAATAATTTAACAATTATCGAACATTAAAAAAATGAATATGATGAAAAAGAATAGGAATATACCATACATACTGCTTGCCTATATTTTATGTTTTTCCTCGGGTAACATTTTTGCGCAGGTAGGTATTTTTACTCATAACCCTGCACAGACTTTACACATAGATGCAGCCAAAGACAATGGTGATACACCAGATGCTTTGAAATTATCTAATGATATTGTTGTAAGCACAACAGGCAATATGGGAATTGGTCTGCTGAATCCGGTTACCAAGCTTGATCTTCGTTCTGCAGATAATAAAGGAATTATCGGATTAGGAACAGGCACACAAGTCGCAATAGAAGCGGGTGCCGGTGCTATACGCTACAATACAGGTGGATTTTTAGAATACTCTGATGGAGAACAATGGATTGCGCTTCCTCTTAAAGCTCCAACCAAAGCACTTGTTAATGCCAATAAAACATCAGCGCAAAGCATCGGAAACAATACAACCACTTCAATATCAGGATGGAATGAGACTGTTGATTTGGGTACAGCGGTTCCGAATGGTGATTTTGATCCTTCTAACGGGACGTTTACTGCTCCCCGTGACGGATTTTATCTGGTGTCATTTAATATTACGTTAGCCAATGGTAATATTCCTAAAAATACCTTTATAGAAACGGCAATAGAAAGTAACCAAAATGCTGAAAACATTCCCGTATTTAAAACAGTAAACTCTTATCCTGCATTTCAGGCAGGGGCAGTAAGCAATTTTATAAGCGGAAACTGTAATGCCATTTTCAACCTGAAGACTGGGAACACGATTAAATTCAGTGTTAAACATAATTTAGGGGCTGCAAGAAATACCCTGAATGATGGAAAATTAAATAATTTAAGTATTAGTGAGCTATAAAAATACAATGATGATACAGCTATATAAAACAAAAAATACACCCTTCGTTTTCATTCTTCTGCTTTTGGGAACTCTTCATGTTAATGCACAAATAGGATTCGGAGTAGGTAACCCGACAAATCCAGTTGAAATCAATACTGATGCAGGTAAGGTGGTTATAGACAATACGGGCAGGTTGGGAGTACTGGTTCCCAGTCCTAAGGTTGCTGTAGATTTACGCAGTGGAAATAATGGTTCCGTAGCGATAGGCAATACGGATAAAACAGCCAGCCAGGCAGGGGCAGGGGCTTTGCGGTATGTTGCAAGTCCAGCCATCGGAGTAAAAGGCTATTTAGAATTTTCTGATGGTACCAACTGGGTAAGTTTTTTTCCTAAAGGTAAGCCCCGTATTGTAGTAATGGCCAATAAAATGACTCAGGATACCTATGTGTTTGAAAGTGCAACCCCTTCAGAAATAGGGACTAAATCCGGTATTGTACAGCGTAGATCGTCTTATTTAACCAATTGGGTAGAAAAACTTGACTCAGATTCAGGAGTGGCTACAAATAATTTTGATCCTGCAACAGGAGAGTTTATTGCTCCCCGAACTGGAGTATACTTTGCAACCTTTACTTTTGCGCTGCAGCCAAGCCAGGTAAATACCGGAGGAAATAACCAGACAGAAGCCATATGGGAGGTCAGAAATCCGGGAGGTACAATTACTCAAAGGGTAAAAACAAATAATGGATATGCTTCTGATACAGGAGCCAGTCCCAATGTTGTACCTGTAGGTTCCGCATGTACTGTAAGTGTTTATTTGAATAAAGGAGATCGGTTGAGACCTTTTACCTGGATTACAGTGGCATTTGACGGTACAATAAGCCAATTTGATATATCAGGAAGCGGAGCATACAATTCACTGACGATCGTAGAACAATAATGCTGTTGATTCATGATTTATATATACAATACACAAATGTCTTAATATATGCTGGGAGGCTCCTTTGTTCAGGGAGCCTCTCATTTTTTTATGTGATACTACTGAATTTCTGATTTTTAATAAAATATCTTCCTGTTCTGAACTTTTATTAAATGTGCATTATGCATTTTTTTTATTGTTCTGATCACTGTTTCCACGCGCAGCCCTGTTAAATTAGCTAACTGTTGTCTGGTAAGGGGAATCTGGAATGAATATTTGTTATGGTTATTATCACCCTTAAGATAATCCATTACCGTTTTGAGCTTATTTAAGGGATCAGGTGAGGAAACATTAAATAACATGACATACTTGTAGTATAATCGCTCAGCCAGGCATTTGAACATTTTGGAAGACACTTCAGGATTTTGATTCAGTAATCTGAAGAAATCCGTTTTGGATAGTTTGAGGACAGTACAGGAAGTTTTAGCTGCAGCATTGGTAGGGTAGGCCTTTTCATCAAAGAGAAAAGATTCTCCAAAACTTTCCCCGTCATACAAAATGTTTTGAATAAATTCTTTGCCGTCTTCGTGATAATTGTTTAGTTCAACAATACCATTAATAATCTGATAATAAAACTTTGGCAAATTTCCTTCATGAAAAATCGTTTGATGAGCTTCAAAGCTTTCATAATTTGCACCGTAGGCTAATAATAAATCTTCACTTATTATCATGTCTTTAAATTTTATAAGTTAATAATGAATTATTTTAAAAAAATCATCAAACGCAAAACAAAAAACAAACCATATTTATCAAATTTTGTAAAAAAAAGTACCACATTTTTTACTCTTTTTTCTGAATCCTTCACTGTTGTTTACAATTGGAAATTCCCTGCCAGAAAGGATTTAATATATTTTAACATGAATATTATGATTTTAATCATAATGTTGTGACTCGTATTTCACTATTTTTGGAATAATAAAACTAATCCATGAAATAAGGATAACATAAAAACTTGTTAGACTAAAAATTATCAAAGATTATCAAAGATTATGAAAGACTTATTTTCATTACAAGGGAAGAGGAAGGATCATATTATGCGGTATTTTAAGAAAAAAATGTACCAATGGATCGAAAAGGGTAACTGGATTACCTTTACAATTAAAAAATGGTACAGGACCATTATTATATCCTGTTTAATAGATAATGATTTAGTTACTTTAATTATTGTAAGAACAAGGGTTGCTCCATTTTACGAAAAATATACAGTATTATAGATTGCTCATTTGTAAGAAGAGTGAAGGTTATCTTCTTTGCAGATTTTTTTGACTTTCAGTTTGCTGCATCCACTATGTTTTTTCTTTATTGGCTTTGCATTTCAGACGATTAATACTTGAAAGGGAAACCTTGTGCTCATCATTTTAAAGCTGTTTTTTAAGAATTAAAAACTACGCTGTATAATGTTGTTTTCTAAATGCTTCAGGAGTAAGCCCTGTATATTTTTTGAAAAATTTTATAAAATAAGAAGTATCAAAAAAGTTTAATTCCAGTGCTATATTGGCGACTGATACATTGTAATTCACAAGCATTCTTTTAGCTTCAAGTAATATTCTGTTTCTTATTATTTCCCCAGATGATATATTGAGGTGTTCTTTACATAAAAAATTTAAGTGATTTGAAGTTATGTAGAGTAATGCAGCGTAATCTTTTGGAAGCCTAAGATCCTTAAAATTGTCCTCAATAAGAGAAAAGAACTGCTTTAATATTATAGAATTATGATGGGTTGTACCTAGAACAGGGATCTCCATTTGTAATTCTCTACTCACAATGATAAAAAGTTGCAGCATTTTTGAAGCGATCATCAATGGTATATATTGATCATCGTTAGTCAATTCTCCAAGAATGTTTTCAAAAATATCAATAACCTTTGATCGGTTAGTTTCGTTGATCTTTAACATTTGACAACGAGAAAATACATTGAAAAATGCAAACTGATCAAGAATGGAAGAGCTTAGAAATAATTGATCAAAAAAAATCCCGGAAAAATTAATAACATATCCCTGAACATCAGTTTCAAAATCCCAATGATGAACTTGTCCGGGAGACATAAAATAAATACTGCCTGCTTCAATAGGATAATTTGTAAAATCAATAGTATGATTTCCTGTACCAGACGTAAAATAGACCAGATGATAAAAATTGTGTTTGTGAATGTTTTTTATGGGGGGATTCTTTGCTAAATATCCTTCAAATCTGTCTGCATTGAAAAGATCGTTTGATAATTTATGAGTTATCAAATGGCAAATATCAAATGTTGGATATGGTTTTTCCATCTAATTTTCTATGTTTTTATTTCATCAATAGTTTAAAAGTAAAATGTTCAAGGTTATTGTTTATTCTTTTAGACCGTAGAATTATTATGAACTTTTTATAACAATGGTTAGGATTAATTATTTTATCAAATGTAAGCCAATCTTTAAATGAAATAATAGGACTAATTGTACAAAATACTGTACAAATTACTCATAACAATGAGCGTTTTACGATGTGTTGGTTAACAATCATCTTTTCTAAAGTCTAAATCTTTACCCTATATAATTAGAATAATAACTTCATTAATTCTTTCATTAAAGCAATATTTTCCATAATTATTACCATAGATAGACTCAGTGGACTTTATAAATTTGAAAATTATTTTAAGGCTAAGAAATAGCGCACTAAAGCGGTATGATAAGGTTGAAAAGTGGAAAATAAAATAGATAGTTGATATGGAGTCACAAAAGTTTAGTTATGATAACAATATTGTCCGGGCTTTTTTATATGCTACGATAATATTTGGGATAATAGGATTTACGTTTGGTTTAACAGCAGCATTAATGCTTTTTTATCCTGAACTTCCTGAGTTCTTATTTGGAACAGATGATACAACAATTCAAAGTTTAAAGACAGGAGGAATTCAGTCTTTAATTGATACACACGGAGCTTTTGGTTTTGGAAGAATCAGGATGCTGCATACTAATACGGTTATTTTTGCCTTTGTCTGCAATAGTATTTATACCGGAGTTTATTATTCTCTACCGAGGCTTTTAAAGACACCAATGGCAAGTGCAACATTATCCTGGATTCACTTCTGGACGTGGCAAATAATGATTGTAGCTACATTTATCACCTTTTTTATGGGTATAAATACTTCTAAAGAATATGCAGAACATGAATGGCCAATTGATATTTTAATTACTTTTTCATGGGTTATTTTTGGCGTTAATATGTTTATGACAATTGCCAGGAGAAGGGTTAGGCATCTTTATGTGGCAATATGGTTTTATATAGGAACCTGGATTGGGTTGGCAATGCTCCATATTTTGAATAACCTGGAGATTCCTTTATCTTTTACAGGGTGGAAGTCTTATTCTATGTATTCCGGTGTGAAAGATGCTTTAGTACAATGGTGGTATGGTCATAATGCTGTTGCATTTGTTTTAACAACTCCTATTTTGGGGTTAATGTATTATTTTCTTCCTAAAGCTGCTGAAAGACCTGTTTTTTCCTATAAACTTTCAATTATCCATTTTTGGTCATTGATATTTGTCTATTTATGGGCGGGTCCGCATCACCTGCAGTATACAGCTTTACCTGCATGGGCTCAAGCAGTGGGAACTGGTTTTTCCATTATGCTTATTGCTCCGTCTTGGGGCGGAATGCTAAACGGACTCTTGACACTAAGAGGTGCCTGGGATAAGGTAAGAGAAAATCCGATATTAAAGTTCTTTGTCGTTGCAGTAACCTGCTATGGAATGGTAACTTTTGAAGGTCCCTTATTAGCTACCAAGAATATTAATAAAATTGGACATTTTACAGACTGGGTTATTGGTCATGTCCATTTAGGAGCACTGGGATGGAACGGATTTATGGCTTTTGGGATGATTTATTACTTAGTTCCTATTATGTGGAGAACAAAAATATGGTCTGCTAAACTGGCCAACTGGCATTTTTGGTTAGGAACATTAGGGATAATCTTTTACGCAGTTCCCATGTATATTTCTGGGTTTACCCAAGGCTTGATGTGGAAACAATTCAATCCTGATGGAACATTAATGTGGAAAAACTGGCTGGATACAGTGACGGCTATTATTCCATATTATAAAATGAGATTCATTGGAGGAACTTTTTATATTTCTGGAGCTATTCTTATGATTATAAATGTTATTGCAACCGTTAGAAAAGGATCATTTCAAAAAGTTGTACATGCTGAAGCCCCTGCACTGGCAGTTATAAGCAATCGCCGAAAAGACGGTGAGGGAGTACATTTATGGATCGAAAGGATGCCTTATTTATTAAGTGTTTTATCCTTTATTGTAATATCTATAGGAGGTGCCGTTGAAATTATTCCAACATTATCTCTAAAACAGAGTGTTCCACCTATTTCAGCAGTAAAACCCTATTCACCACTTGAGTTAGAGGGGCGTGATATTTATATTCGTGAAGGATGTAATGCTTGTCATTCCCAAATGATAAGACCTTTTAGAGACGAAATAGTAAGATTTAATGGGAAAAATGGGGAGTATTCTAAAGCTGGAGAATTTGTTTATGACAGACCTTTCTTGTGGGGCTCAAAGAGAACCGGCCCGGATTTACATCGAGAAGGCGGTAAGAATCCAAGTTCATGGCATTATAAACATATGTATAATCCCAGATCTACCTCTGCAGGTTCAATAATGCCGAGATATCCATGGCTTATTACGAATGATCTTGATAGGTCTCAAATGGTAGATAAGATTGTTTTTATGAAAAAAATGTATGATGTTCCATATAGTAAAGCTGAAATTGACTCTGCTGAAGTATGGGCAGATCATCAGGCATCTGAAATTGTAAAAGATATTTTTTCTGAAGCGAATGACTTAAAAGAAGCATATTCTAAAAAACCTAAAGGAGAATTGGAGAAGAAAGAAATTGTAGCACTTATTTCATACCTTCAAAGGTTAGGTACAGATATAAAAACAACAGAAATAAAAACTGTTAGTAACAATTAACAACATAAAATGATACCACAAAATTTTAAAGATTTTTTGTTCAATATTGAAAACAAAGAATTATATCAAAGTATAACACTGCTATTTTTTATCTTTTTCTTTAGCTTATTAATTATCGTTGTATTTAGTAAATCTAAAAATGATTATATAAAAGTATCACGTTTACCATTAGAAGATGAGTAAGCTAAGGCTTATTATTTAAAATTGTGCTACCCTGTTTTTCTTCTATTTATTTAATGTATCGATCTCATCCAGGGTAGCACTTTAATGATGAAAATACAGAAACGGAATTTTTGGCAGGTAGTGAACTCTGAAGGTGATGATTCAGCTTATATCATGCATCAGATTATCTTTTTTTTAAGTTCCTTGTATTTTGAACGTCCTATTGGTAAGATTTCCCCTGTCAGGAGCAGCAATTCATACCGGGAACCAGGATTAATCAATATCTTTTCAGCCTGTTGAAGATTAACAAGGTAAGATTTATGAATACGTTCAAACCGGTCAGGAAGGAGTTGCTGCAAAAGCTCAAGTGATTTATCATGTAATTCTTGCTGCCCGTTTTTAAGATGCAGTTCAGTATAAATTCCGGCCCCTTTGACGTAGATGACCTCAGCAATATTCACCAGCCGAATCTGTCCGGCCCTTTTTACTGCTAGGTATTTAATAGCTTCATCATGTTTTATTGCCGGACTGATAAACCGGTTCAAAGCCTGAAAAAGCCTGTCCTGATCAAAAGGTTTGGGAACGAAATCAAGCACACCATAGGCAAATGCGTGGATCGCTTTGTCGATATTGGCGGAAACAATAATTGTATGAAAAGAAGCTGCAACCATCTGCTCCAATATCTCAAAACCGTTATCACCATTAAGATTAAGATCCAAAAGGAGTAGATCCGGAGTTTGACTGGCAATTTCATCAAGCCCTTTTTGTAGAGAATCACAGATCGTAATTCGGGTAGGCTCATTCCCGAAAAACTCAGTGGTCATTCGTTCTAAACGTCTGGCAATACGGGCTTCGTCTTCTATGATGAGTATATTCATGGTCGTAAAATTTGAATAGTAGATGCCCAGCCGCTTTCTGTAGCTCCCGAATTGAAGGTCCAGTTTTGTTGATAGCTTTCCGTTAAACGCGCTCTGATATATTTAAAACCGTTACCACCCGTACGGTCTGTCAGTACCCGCCGATTTTTTGCGATAGTTTCAAAAACATACTGATGAGCCTCTTTCGTAACCGAATAATGGAGGATGAATTTAACAGTATTTCCGGACATCGGTTCACTATGAGTAATACCATTCTCCAGTAAAGTATGAATAACGGCAGGCGGTATAAACTGTGTTTCGTCAATCCCGGTTTGTTCCCAGATATAATTGATTTCCTTTCGGAATCCCATCACAGAAAGATGCTGTCTGCAGAGTTCCAGTTCTTTGGATATTGGGATCAGGGTCTGCTCAGAGATTTCGTTCATAATATCAAATTCTGCCGCTAATGCCTGGATGAAGCGTGATCCTTCTTTGGGAGATTCTTCCACCCAATCCATCATAGAAGTAAGAGTATTTCTTAAAAAATGGGGTTGGATATTTTTTTTGATCAGTTCCAGCTGCAGTCTTGAAGAAAGTAGTAAAGAATTCTGATGCTCAGCCTCAATAACACTGGTACGGATGGAATGCAGGTAAAGCATACATAAGACGATCACGGTAAAACTCACGAACAGTCCGAAATCATATACCATATATCTGTTGACCAAAGCACTGAGTAAAAGTCCGGTCAGTACGATAAAACTACCTTTCTCTTTTTGGATAATACTATTCAGTACCACAATAAAAGCAGTGACAAGCATAGCAAGACTGTAGAGCCGGGCAGTCAGGTCATAATGCCCATAATTAAACCCATACAATAACAGCAGAGTTACCAATAAAGCTGCCATGAGCCAGCCTCCTTTTTTAAAGTTGAATTGGATGATAAAATACAAGGGAACGAGTAGTGCATTGGCAAAAGTCAGCCAGCCGATGATTTCCAGCCGGATAAAAAATCTGGAATAAGGGATAACCACATGGAACTTCAGGTATTCCATTATTAGTAAAGCAAAAAAAAGCAGGCAAATGGTTCCGAAAATCAGGATATCCCATTGTTTACGTTTGCTGTTCACATAAAGGAAAAAGTAATAGATGGCTGCAGTGAGGAAGGCTCCGGCCATTAAGTTCATATAAGACATGGTAATCAATGGATTGGTCAATAATGTAGGATAGTTTTCTATACTAAAACTAATGCTCCGTTGTACATGGGGAAGCGAAGATTGTGAACTTCGCAAGGCAACCGTATGAAGACCCGGTGAAACTAAATGATCCGGAATTCTGTAATAGCTGCCCTCGGTACCGGGTACTTCAGGTCTTCCATTTTGAGGAACCTGTCCGTTTTTACCGATTAATATTCCATCCCAATAGACTTCAAAAGCACCAAAGGATTGTATCTGGAGGCCAAGAGGAAGGACATCTTTTTCTACTTTACGAAGTTCTAAATGCGTTCGCGACCAGAATATCTTGTCCGAAGTATTTCCCCGGGATTCTGACCAGTCTTTATCATTGAAGTTTTTTGCTACCCATGCCGTATTGTCACCGGTTTTGTAGACAGGTATGGGATTTTCATTGCTGATAACAGCCGGAACCAGGAAACCAAGAAACGTTAATAAAAATAACAGATGCTGCATAATGTAAATATACAACGGAATACCCAAAATCTGATGACTGTTTAAAAGCTGATAGAGCCGTTCACATGTTTTTAAGTAAAGTGCCTGGCTCCTCGCTTTACATTTACATTATGAAACAGATAATATTAATCTTTGTCATACTGATTACTGCTCAATACGGCTTTGCACAGGGATCAGAAATAATAGGTACAGTGCATGAAAAACCGGCTCTGCCTATACCGTATGTAACTGTAATACTTAAAGAAAATCAGGAAAAACAACTTGCCGTTGTTATCACAGATAGTAAAGGAATGTTCCGTATGGAAAATATCCCTGCAGGAAATTACCATATCAGTTACAGTCTTATGGGTTTTAAAACCATTAATCAGCCTATACAGGTCAGCTCTGGGACTTCGGTAAAGGTTGGGACAATCCTTTTAGAGCCTGATGCAAAATTGTTGGAAGAAGTATCACTGACTTCTCAACGAGCATCTGTCAGTCTGAAACTGGATAAAAAAGTTTTCGAAGTGGGGAAAGATGTTCTCTCACAATCGGGAGCTGTCACAGATCTGTTGAATATGGTTCCCTCGGTGAGTGTAAGTCCTATAGGCGCTGTCAGTCTTCGGGGAAATACGAATGTATTGGTATTGATAGACGGACGACGTACCGGATTAACCCAAGGGAATGCCCTTGAGCAGGTGCCTGCAGATCAGGTGGAACGGGTGGAAGTGATCACCAATCCTTCTTCAAGGTTTGATGCCGGAGGCTCGGCTGGAATAATTAATATTATCCTGAAAAAGAATAAGAAGTCAGGATTTAGCGGCCAGCTTCGGGTAGTTGGTGGTATTCCCAATGAAACCCGTCTGAGCCCCAGTCTTAATTATAAATCAAATAAGCTTAATTTATTTGGAACTTATGGATTGAGATTGTCAGATTATGTAGGCTTGTACACGATGCAGCAGTCTACCGGGCTTCTGGATACACCGGTTTACCTGAACCAGCGACAGGATGAAGACAGACACGATGATGCCAGATTACTTTATCTTGGGGCAGATTATCAGATCAACGACCATAATACGCTTACTGTTGCATTTTTAAGAAACGCAACCAATGATCATGACAAGACCAGCTTAAATTACCTGTATTCAGGAAAGAATGACATGATAGACAGCAGTCTTATCCGCAAAGGTGAATCATGGGAAAAACGAAGCTTCAATCAGCTGGAAGCTAATTATACCCGTACTTTTGAACGGGTTGGAAAGAAATTTACCATTGATCTGCAATATGATTTCTGGAACAGCAGTAAAGATTGGAATCTGGCAACCAGTAAGCTTTTACCGGTAGCTGCTACTTTGCCTGTAATCAGAACAAATTCAACGGGCGGAAGTAAAGATTTTATGATTAAAACAGATATGATACAACCTCTGGACAGCACTTCTGTACTGGAATTTGGACTGAAAGCAGAGAATCGCAGTGTAACCAGTGATTTTATTGCCGAACAACAAAATAATACAGAATGGGAAATCATTGATCAGATTGACAATCATCTGTTGTATAAAGAATTGATTGGAAGTGCTTATGTACAGTTTTCCGGGAAGACAGGAAAATTGAGCTATCAGGCAGGCTTACGCGGTGAGCTGACCCATATCGGAATCAAAGACCTCAAAGGGAGCTATACCAATGATAAAAATTACAACCGTCTTTTTCCAACATTCAATATCAGCTATCATTTTAATGAAGGGACAACCTTGCAGGGCAGTTACAGTAAACGGATCAACAGACCTTCTCTATACATGATTTATCCTTTTAACGAATTAACAGATCTGAGCACTCGTTATGTTGGTAACCCTGATCTCAACCCATCTTATGCTGATGTATTTGAAGTCGCTTTTCTTAGAAACTGGAAAACCCTCACTTTTAATCCTGCATTCTATTACCAGCAAAATAGGGGAGTAATAGAAGATTATACCTACAGAAATACCAATGGACTGTTTATCAGTATGCCCGTTAATATTGATAAAGAAATACGACAGGGCTTTGAATTATCACTATTGTATAACCCTGTTAAATGGCTGCAGGTAAATACAGAGCTTAATTTATTTCATTATGCCAAGCAAGGGACTTATCAGGCTCAAAGCTTTGATTATTCAGGTAATACGCTTACCGCACGGTTAAGTGCCCAGCTGAAACTGAAGAATAAACTTGCTTTCCAGACCGTTTATAATCTGAGAGGAGCCAATGCCACTGCGCAAACCCGTAACAATGCTCTACATAGTATTGATTTTGGCTGCAGCAAGACTTTTTTGAAGGATAAAGTAACGGTGACATTTGATGTAAGTAACCTGTTTGCGCTTAGAAAATCCAGTAGCGTGACTAAAGGCTCAGATTATGAGATCAACCAAACCAGTATTCCCAATGCAGCCCGCTATCGGTTAACATTGGTCTATAAGCTTAATCTGAAAGATAACCAGGCTGTCCGGCAGGCAAAAAGTGTTAACCGTGATTAATTTTTATTTTCCTATAAATAAAAAAGCAAGTAGTTAAGGGGTGAACGTGATTCTTATAGTGATTTTTATGTTCGAAAACGATTGAATTACATGCGCTTACCAATGTCCAGAAATTATTCTGCTGAAAAATCTGCGATTTCATTGAACAAAAAAAATCCTGCAAATTTTAATTTTGCAGGATTATGAGTTTTTAGTGCATTTTGAGGATTTCATCAATTACACAAAGTGGAGAATACGGGATTCGAACCCGTGACCTTTTGACTGCCAGTCAAACGCGCTAGCCAACTGCGCCAATCCCCCTTGTCTTCTTTTGTTGTGAAGCGGGTACAAAAGTAAGTATTTAAATAATATATGCAACTATTTTGTAGTTTTTTATTTAATAAAAATTTGAAATGGAAAAGAATTACATTTTGTACGCATTCAAAATTTAGGTGCTTAACATTATTACCCTGATAGGATGTTGCAAAAGGATGATGTAAGGATAGTAAAAGACAATATAAAAATAAATATTAGAAAGTCTGCCAGCTATTCACTGCAATAAAAAATAATAAAATCAATATCTTTGAAAAAGAATAAACCAATTGTGATTCTGATTCATTCAGAATGTAGCTTTTCCCACTAAAATTATGGAGCATATTAAATTAATTGTTACCGACATGGACGGGACTTTCCTCAATTCCAGTCATGAAATGAGCCCTGAATTTTCGGATGTTTACAAGGAACTGAAAAAAAGAAATATTTTATTTGTACCGGCAAGCGGAAGGCAGATGCCGGGGATTACCCATTATTTCGGAGATATAGAGAACGAGATCGGTTTTATTGCTGAAAACGGCGGCTATGTGGTTTATAAAGATCAGGAACTTTTTGCTGATACCCTGGAATATAAACATATTGTTGAGATCATAAAGACTGTTCGTGAAATACCAGGAGCCAAAGCTGTATTATCAGCCAAGAAATATGCTTATTATGAAACTGATGATCAACAGTTCGTGGATTTTTTCTCGAAGTATTATACCAAAAATATGAAGAAAGATGATCTGACGGAAAAAATTGATGATACAGCTTTTAAAATTGCAGTTTATCATCCGGATGGTTCTGAAAAGCATCTTTATCCTGTTCTTAAAAAATTTGAAGATCTGGGTCTGGAAATAGTCATTTCTGGAGCACATTGGCTGGATGTCATGAATAAAGATATTAATAAAGGGAATGCCCTGAAAATACTTCAGAAGTCTCTGGGGATTTCTCCCGAAAATACGATGGCTTTCGGAGACTATATGAATGATATAGAAATGCTGAAGAATGCCAAATATTCCTATGCTATGAAAAATGCCCACCCAAATGTGAAGCAGGTAGCCAATTTTGAGGCTTCTACGAATGACAGCTTTGGTGTATTGAAAGCGATTAAAGATTACTTACAGAACTAATATTGCATTCTGTGTATCATTGGTCTTTTGTGAAAAATATTATCATATTTTCTGAAAATAATAAAAAAGATGAGCCCTAAAGGCTCATCTTGGTATAGGGATAATAGAGATCGGGGTTAAGATCTGATAAACTCCAGAATATCTTTATTAATTGTTTCATGCTCTGTAGTCGGCATTCCGTGAGGGAAACCGGGATAGGTAATCAGTTTTCCGTTCTTTAATAACTTCGCTGATTTTATAGCGGCGTTTTCAATCGGGACAATCTGGTCATCTTCTCCGTGAAGAACTAAAACAGGAATATCAACAGCTTTTAAATCTTCGGTTAAATCTGTTTCAGAAAAAGCTTTGATACCGTCATAATGTGCTACAATACCGCCCATCATGCCTTGTCTCCACCAGTTTCTCTGAATACCTTCTTTGATGTTGGCACCCTCTCTGTTGTACCCGTAGAAAGGAAATGTTAAATCAATATAAAACTGGTTTCTGTTGTTGAGGGTCTGGTCTCTGATATTGTCGAAAACTTCAATCGGAACACCATCAGGATTGCTTTCACTTTTTACCATTACTGGTGGAATAGCACTGATCAGAACTGCTTTTTTAGCTCTTCCATTAGAATATTTATTCACATAACGGATCACTTCACCGCCGCCTGTTGAGTGCCCAATGTGAACCACATCTTTCAAATCAAGAAATTCTACCAGTTCGGCTGCATCAGAAGCATATTGTTCAATGGTATGATTATAAATGTTCTGGCTTGAACGTCCGTGTCCTCTTCTGTCATGGGCAATAACTCTGTAGCCTTTCTGTAAGAAAAAGATCACCTGTGCATCCCAGTCATCGGATGATAAAGGCCATCCGTGGTGAAACATCAGTACTGGTCCTTCTCCCTGATCTTTGTAAAAAATTTCTGTTCCGTCTTTTAATGTTAATGTGCTCATTGTTGTTATGTTTTTAATGTTATGAATTGATTTTATTTTAAAAATGATTTTGTTTAGTTAATGGTATTTTCACGTACCAGCTGAAAAAGATCTTCAGCGCTGCCATTGAATTTATTTCCATTAATGAAAAATGAAGGAGTTCCGTTTACCCCGCTCATAATACCGCTTTCAAAATCGGTATCTACTTTTTCTGCTAATGCCTGTTTTTGAATATCTTCCTGGAATTCGGGAATGTTTAATTTCAGTTTTTCTGCAAGCTTTAGTAACAGATCTTCATTCAGAAATTCCTGATTTTCATAAATAGCATCATGCATTTCCCAGAATTTCCCTTGTAATCCAGCCGCTTCTGCTGCCAACGCTGCCGGTCTTGCATACTGATGCATTTCTGACAGAGGAAAATTTCTGAAAACAAATCTGATCTGATCTCCGAATTCTTTCATTAATTCTTTAAGAACCGGATAGGCGGCTCCACAATAAGGACACTGGTAATCTCCGTATTCTACAATGACTAAATCGGCATCTAAACTGCCTTGGGTATGGTCAGCATTACTGACTGCTGGTTTTAATGACATAATTATTTTGTGTTAAGGGTTTCTAATGCTTCTAAAATTCCGTCCGCGCCTGGGTTGATAGCCGTGGGAGACTGATAACTCCATTGGATAATGCCGTCTTTATCAATGACAAAAAGTGCTCTGTTGCATTCTCCTTCCTCATCGTTGTAAACCCCATATTTCTTTGCGGTGTCTCCCTTCGCTTCAAAATCTGCCAGCAAAGGAAAATGGAGGCTTCTGGATTGTGAAAATGCCAGGTGACACCATTTACTGTCTACAGAAATTCCAAAAATCTCAGCATCATACTTTTTGAAATATTTCAGCATTTCGTTATACAATGCCATCTGGTCACTACAAACCGGACTCCAGTCTGCGGGATAAAAGGCAAGAATGACGTTTTTGCCCCTGAATTCGGATAAGGTGATTTTCTGATCCGGAGTTGCAAATAATGTAAAATCAGGAGCAACTGTATTTTTTTGTAACATTGGGTTAGTTTTTAATAGTTGAAATAGGTATTGTTAATGCGCAAATCAGCAGTAAAGCTGCCGGAAAAATCAGTGTCCAGTTTCCTAAAAATGAGAGTAGGAAAGGAGCAGCTGAAGCACCGGAAAGAAAACCCAGCCATAAGAATAATAAATGAAAGATATTCGCTTTATATTCATTGCGCTGGTCTTTATGATCATTCATTACAAACATAGCTGCTGCTCTTGCGAGGCTGTTTAAAGTTCCTGTAACAAAATCAGTGTTGATCTTTTGGCTGCCGACTGATGTTACAATCGTATTCATAAGTCCCATCGAAAAACCAATCACTGCGATAGATATCACATTGGCAATAGGTTCATAATAATCAGCTATACTGTAAAAGATCATTATTCCTGAAACGATGTAGAAGGTAATATTTTTAATTTTGCATTTCTTCCATAATGATAAACAGGTACCAGTATAGATTCCGATCAGAAAAAATAAGATGACTGTAACAGAAGTAATGATTATGCCGGATTTTTCATTGAAAAAAGCCGCCCCCAGCTGCGTGGTATTTCCACTCATAAAAGAAACATAAGTTTTCCATTGAATCAGTCCTGTAGCATCGGTATATCCCGCGATAAAAGCCAGAAATATTGCAAGTTTCTCCTGTAGCCTGACAGAGCCGTCAGATATAAGAGATTGTGTTTCCGAAAGCAAGGTGTTTATTTTCCAGGTTTGATGAATACTTTCTTTTCCGGAAACTTTTCTATTTCTCCTTCTTTCAGTCCAAAATTAGTTGTGACTACATCTTTCGGGTTTCCTGCAAGCCATTCGCTTACATCAATAGATTCATAGGTACCGTTATTAAATCCAATCAATACTTTACAGACCGTATCACCCGTATTTTTGATGTAATGTCCGGCTCCCATAGGTACATAACCCACATCCCCGGCATTGAACTGCTCTGTAACAGAAACACCTTCTGCCAAAAACACCGACATTTCTGCCTGTCCTGAGATGAAATACTGCCACTCGTCTGCATTGGGATGCCAGTGCATTTCTCTTAATGCTCCGGGCTGAAGTTCCAGTATAGATCCGGCCATTGTTGTGCTGATAGGAAATTCTTTACGGGTAACCAATCTCTGCAAACCTCCACCAGGAATAATTCTTGGCTGTTGAGAATGCAAAGGGTAGCGGTGAAGACTTGTCAGTTCAATATCTGACTCTTCTGGACGGGCTGCTGCATTAGCAGATAATTCGTCCGGAACAATTCCTGCCGCGAAGTACACCTCTTTCTGAGGAAGTGCTGCTACTTCTTCAAGACTCAGACCAAGATTTTGTGCAACAATTTCCGGAGGCATGCTTGAAACAAAGTCTGTGACGCTGAACGTATGATCTTCCGAAAAATTACCATTGTCAAAAATCAGGATAAAATGACATTCTTCCGTTCCTGTAGCCTGAATAGAATGACCGTAACCTTTTGGAAAATACCAAACATCACCAGGCTCAAAATTATCTGTATAACTGTGACCGTCCGGATGAATGATCGTTGTACGTACCGTTCCTGAAATCACATAAGCCCATTCTGCAGCATTGGCATGCCAGTGAAGTTCTCTCATGCTTCCGGGCTGTAGTCTCATGGAAACTCCGGCAATACCTATAGACGCAGGAAATTCTTTTACAGAAGCTCCTCTTGTTGTACCGCCATCATTGGTACGCGGTTCCTTTTTTTCTAATTCGTATCTGAAACTTAATGATGTTGAGTTCATATTCTTGTTTTTTAGGGATTAATTTTCTTTGTTTTTACTATTGTAAAGCTACCTCGAAACCGCTCTTTTTTTAGGTGTCATTCGGTGAAAAGGCAAAATGAGTCGTTGAGAATAAAAAACAATGCGATAATCGATGAATAGGGCGGCCGGGAGGAGGATGCGGATTTTATTCAATAAAAAAATCACCGGAATTTTCCAGTGATTTTGGTATAGTTGAATTCTATGATGTCCATTTATTTATACAGCCATTTTTTGATTAGCCGGGTATAATTGGGCATTACTGCGAATACCATCAGAAAAACGATGATCCCTGAATTGATAAATCCGTCAGAATAATGATTAGCAGGAATAGAGCATAATCTTAAAAAGGGTAGGACGACAATAGGAATAAGAATTGATAACGGGTAAATGGCAGACCAGGTAACCAGAAACTGTTTCCAGCGGACAGGAACTTTATTGCCTTCATTTTCTGAATTAAAAAGGAAATCCAGTCCGGATTTTATCTGGTAATTATCATTTTTTGTGAATAGCGGGTTGGCTCGCTCAATGAGATTTCTCCGGTCATCTGACTCCATCCAGCTTCTAAGGTTTTTAATGGTATCAAAACGGATAATAACAGTATATACAAAAGTCAGATCAGGAATAGGACGTACAATCTGCAGATCAATAAATCCTTCTGAATGCTTGGTAACCGGAACAATTTCGTCCAGCCATTTTTCGTATTCCCTTTGTTTTCCATCCTGAATATGATGGGTAATAACAACGGAAGCGCCCTGATTTTCCATAACTGATATTTTTTCTGTTTGATTTAATACGCTCTTTTATACTGCCATGGGATCTCTGTTTCAATACCCAATGTTTTAGCAGAATGAATTGCAAAATATGGATCTCTCAAATGCTCTCTGGCAATAATAACCAAATCTGCATTTCCGCTGGCGATAATATCATTAGCCTGTTCAGTTTCTGTAATCATTCCAACAGCTCCGGTCATCACATCCGTTTGTTCTTTAATTGATTTTGCAAAAGGAACCTGATATCCGGGAAACACTTTGTCCTTGCTTACATTGGTAAATCCGCCGCCGGATGCAGTAATGAAGTCTACACCATTTTCCTTGAGTATTTTTGAAAGTCTGATACTGTCTTCCAATGTCCACGCTTCATCTGATTCTATATAATCAACTGAGGAAATTCTTACGAACAAAGGCATTTCAACCGGAATCACTTTTCTGATTTCCTGAACGGTTTCTATCAAAAACCGGATTCTGTTTTCAAAACTTCCGCCATATTGATCCTGTCTTTTATTGATCACTGCGGAATAAAACTGATGAAATAAGTAACCATGCCCCGCATGAAGTTCAATAGTATCAAAACCAGCTTCAACAGAGCGGAGTGCTGCTTTTACGAATTTAGCGGTAAGCTCCCTGATTTCATCTATGGTGAGCTCTTTTGCAAAAACGCCGTTAAATTCTCTGGCAGAAGAAGATTTTACAGTCCAGCTTCCTTCTTCTGGGGTGAGAGGTTTCATTCTTTCATTGGGATGCTTCAGGCTTCCTTTTCCTCCGGCATGCCACAGCTGAATGCCTATTTTTGCATCCTGCTCGTGAACGAAATTCACAATGTTTGTCCATGCATTTTGCTGTTCATCATTCCAGATTCCTACATCGGATAATGTGGCCAGACCTTCTTCTGAAACAGCAGTACATTCTGTAAGAATCAGTCCGGCTCCGCCTACAGCCCGGCTTCCCAGATGAACGAGATGCCAGTTGCCCGGAATTCCGTTTTTTGCACTGTATTGCTGCATAGGAGATACTACAATCCTGTTTTTTAACGTAAGACTGCGGATGTGTATCGGTGAAAATAAATTCATTTTTTTAGTTTTTTAAAGTGATTTTGAAAATGATTGAGCTTCGGAAACAGCCTGTAACAGAATTTCCTGTACCTCTGTCAATATTTTTTGAAGCTCAGGGTTTTCTTCTGAAGCCGTTTCCAGAATATCCAGTTTTTCTTTTAGTAAGGGGTGTAGTCCCATTATTGAAATACTTGATTTGAGGTCATGAGCCCATAGTTTCGTGGCTGCAAAATCCTGATTTTTATATGCTGTTGCCAGCTGTTGTAAATGATTGGGTATATTCTCAATAAACTGTTGGGTGACCAGCTTTTCAAAGCTTTTGTCGCCACCGCTTACAGTGTGCATATAAGTTAAATTGATGTACTGATAATCAGATGGGGTATCTTCGGCTTTCTTTTCGGATCTGTTGTTTTCTTTAAATCCTAATTTTGAAATCAATGTAAACAGTTCTTCTTCCTTTACAGGCTTCGGAATATATTCATTCATCCCACGGCTCAGGCATTTTTCTCTTTCACCTGGCAGAGCGTGGGCAGTCATTGCGATGATCGGAATATTCAGTTTCAGTTCCTCTCTTATTTTTTGTGTGGCAGCATATCCATCCATTTGCGGCATCTGTATATCCATTAATATGAGATCACATTCATTATTGGTGAGATAACCGACTGCTTCAAGACCGTTTGATACCACATGAAAATCTATATTCCACTGGGAAAGCAGATGTTTCATCAGACTCTGGTTGATCGTATTATCATCAACAACCAGAACTTTCAAAGGAGTATTGGATGTATCTTTAAAATAATTTGGATCCGTTGCAGGAACTATTGTGAGCTGTTCTTCAGCAATCCCGTAAGGTATGTAAAAATGAAATGTTGTGCCTTTGCCTTGTTCGCTGGTCACTTCAATGTTTCCATTCTGCAATACAATTAAACTTTTCACGATAGATAATCCTAATCCGGTTCCTCCGTAATTTCTGGTAGTAGAATCTTCTCCCTGATTGAATCTTTCAAAAATTTCGCTGAGTTTTTCTTTGTCAATTCCGATTCCGGTATCTGAAATTCTGAATCCGACTATGGCTTCTTTTTCAGTCTGCTGTTTATTATAAATTTCAATGGTAATATTTCCCTGCTGGGTAAATTTTATAGCATTTCCGATCAGGTTGACCAGAATCTGGGTTAATCTTGTTGCATCTCCTACCAAAGTATCAGGAATGGAGGAGTCAATTTTACTGGCAATGGTAAGCCCTTTTTCTTTTGCCCGTTCTGTAAAGAATGTCTCAACAGAGTTAACCAGTCCATTGATACTGAATATTCCCGGTGTGATGCGCATCATTCCTGCTTCTATTTTGGATAAATCAAGAATATCATTGATGATGGTCATCAGATTTTCTCCGGAACGCTGTATGGAAGAGACAAACTCTGCTGAAGTTTCATCCAGTGGACGTTTTTGAAGCAGATTGGTGAATCCCAGAATTCCGCTTAAAGGAGTTCTGATTTCATGGCTCATATTGGCCAGGAAATTTTCTTTGGTTTGTGCGGCTATCAACGCTTTTTTTTCGGCAACATCTAGTTCACTGATCAATAATCTCTGGCGGTTGAACTGACGAAGAATGTGATACCCTACAATGGAACCGCTTAATATGAGCAAAATCAGCAATGAAATATCATAGAACCTTGCTTTTTGACCCATTTTTCCACTTTTTTGGCTGAGTTCAACCATATTCAGCTTTCGGCTCTCATAGATCTTGGCAGTAATCCTGGTGATTTCATTAGAAATATTTCTTGCGCGTGGATTGGCGATTGAGGTATTGTCATCCATATTTCCCAAAGACCTGTAACGCTGCATTAATTTGTCTTTGGTGGTCTTTTTTTCCATGGCAAGAACACTTAACCTGTGGATGAGCTTTTCTTCTGAGGCACTTACATTGTCTCTGGAGAGAGAGTCCAGGAAATTTTCAATCTGATTGATTTTTTGATCAATGCCTTCCAGGTGTGACGTATCATTCGTGGCAATTGAAGCCCTGATTCTGCTTTCTACCCCCAAAATATCCCGGTCAATCTCCCGTAAATGGTTGCTTGAGCGCAATTCATTCAGAAGGGTATTGTTATTTTGAATAAGAGCTTTGGTATTTCTTGCTGAATTGATCTGAACAATGATCAATAGAAGCGAGCCCGCAATAAATGCCAGAATAATGAAATAACTGAATCGTTTACTATTCATTACTGAAGATGTTTTTTTCATAAATAACGATCTGATTAAAGGTGGAAGTATTGGTAAAAGAAGGGGATAGCCCTAAGCCTATTGAGGATTAGGATCAAAAGATGGGGTAAGGGGTTTAACGATCTCTGGCTGTTAAAAAACGTTCATTCTTGTATTGAGTGCTTTACGATAGGCATCCGCTACGGGAATGAATTTACCGTTGATCATAATCCCGCCATCCTGAAGGGTATCAATCTTACTTACAGAAACAATATAAGAGCGGTGGACTCTTATAAAATGCTCTTTAGGAAGACGTTCTTCAGCGGTTTTCATTTTACCATGAATGGCAAACATTTTTTCTTTTGTATAAAACTTCACATAATCGCCCATGGCTTCTGCGTAAAAAATATCATCCAGCTTTAAGCGCCTGGTAACATTAGAATCTCTTACGAAAAGGAACTCATCCCTGGTTACTTCCACATTTTCTTTTCTGCTTTCGAGAATAGTTTGTGCCTTGCTTACCGCCTGCAGGAATCTTGCCGGCATAATAGGTTTTAAAAGATAATCCGCAATATTGAGTTCAAAAGCTTCAAGTGCATACTCTTTTTTGGAAGTCGTGAAAATGATAATAGTATCTTTACCTGAAAGGGTTTTCGTGAGTTCAATTCCAGTCATTTCAGGCATTTCTATATCCAGAAAAATTAAATCGACCGGATTGGACTGCAGGTAATTGTAAGCGTTAATTGCATTGGAAAATTCATCAATAACCGTGAGATTCGGAATCTGTTTTGCCAGATGTGCTAAAGTAGTTCTTGCAATGTCATTATCGTCCACAATTAAAGCTTTCATAGGTATAATTCTTTCTGTTTACACAAATATACTACTTAATTATTTTCGGACATTCTTTCGTTATGCTTGAATTTGTAAATTAATAAGATCGTATGTGTATCAAATTTTATTTACTCCCATTAGCGGCATCAATAATCAGTTCAGCAGCTTCTTTAGGATGGGTCATGAAGACACAGTGGCTTGCACCTGCAATTTCTATTGTTTTTTTGCTATTGGCTCGTTTTGCATAGAGACGTTCCAAATCTGGATTTATAATTTTATCTGCTTTAGCAACCATATACCATACTGGTTTTGATTTCCAGGCCGGATTATGAATAATGGCGTGAAAAACAGAATCTTGTGTAGGCGTTTGTGATATGGCCATAAAATCAGCTTTTTCTTTTGCCACACCTCCTGCAAAGTCTGTCGGAAAGTTAGAAGGATTTATATAATCAAATCCGTCATTTCCTTTAATTAGAGATTTATATTCTGACGGATATTTTTTTCCGTTGTCTGCCTCAGATTCGCCTTCATCAGGAGCATGTGCAGCAAGATATACCAGTCCGGCAACTTTTGGATTGTTTCCTGCGGTAGTTATAATAGCGCCGCCATAGCTGTGACCTACCAGAATACAGGGACCGTCCTGCTGGTCAATAATTCTGTTTACCTGCTTCACATCATCTTCAAAAGATAGCAAAGTCTGTTGGGTGACAGAAACATGATATCCCTTTTTGACAAGTTCTTTATATACTCCTTCCCAGCCGGAGCCATCTACAAAAGCTCCATGAACCAAAACAATGTTTTTGACAGGCATTTTTTGTCCATACATAAAATTCCCTAAGGCTCCTGTAATGGTAAACAAAATGACTATAAGTTGTTTCAATGCGGTTTTCATAACTGTTTTTTTTTAAAATTAAATATATTTTTTATCTAAAATATGAACGGATCATCCAGGCCATCTCTTCATGGGTTTCCATCAATCCTGTTATGAAATCACTGGTTCCGTAATCTTTGTATTTTTCTGCAAAAGGAGTGATGTTTCCACGGAGAAATTCGATGATGCTTTCGTGGTCACTCAAAAGGTCTTTCATAAAGCCAAGTCCGTCATTGGTTCTTTCACTATATTCAGTTAAATGAGTAAGTTCCAGATAGATTTTCATGGTTGCCGGAGCATAATGTCCTATTTTTCGCATACGTTCTGCAACGCTGTCAATCAGTTCATCCAGTTGTTTGTACTGTTCTTCAAAGAAAATATGGTTGGCGTGGAAGTTGTCTCCCGTTACATTCCAGTGTGCATTTCTTGTTTTGATGTAAAGCAGTGTCTCATCAGCTAATAATTTTGCCAATTGTTCTGCGACTGCCTCTGTGTTTTTTTCTGTAATTCCGATTTTTGTTTTCATAATAATGGTATTTATAGTTGAGCATTATTGCTCTTTTCCTGATGTAAAGGTCCTGCATAATACAGTAAAACGGCCTCGGTTTTCGATAAACGGGCATAAGCAATCGTTGAAAAGCTCCGTTTCTCAAATGATTATTAATAGCTGGAAATTCGGATAAATAAGCTTATCATAGTAATATTGTTATCAAGAGAACATTAATATAATTTCAGTTCATTGGCGACCAGCATTGTTGTATTTTGTATAAATTTGCTCAATTAGGATAAAGTGCATTCAGAAATAAGTAAAAAATAAAGTATGGAATTTTCACCTTTTAATAATGTAGTTAAGTTATGTCTGCAAGGGATGAGCATGGAAGAGAATAAAATGCTAGAAGAGGCAGAAAGATTATTTTTACAAGCCTGGGAAGAAGCTACGGATGACCATGAGAAGTTTCTTGCAGCCCATTATATTTCACGACATCAAAAAACAGCTGCTGATCGGTTAAAATGGCTCGAAATAGCCTTGGACTTTGCTTTAAAAGTCAATGATGATACGGTTAAAAGTGCGTTGCCTGCTCTTTATTTGAATATTTCCAAATGCTATGAGGATTCGGGAGATACTGAAATGTCAAAAAAGAACGCTGAACGATCGTTGTTATTAAAAAATCATCCTTCTGATAAAGGCCCTTTTTACCATGGAACAAAAGCCGATCTGCATATTGGAGATGTTTTGACCGCAGGCGGAATCTCCAATTATAAGTCAGAATTAAAAATGAACCATATTTACTTCACAGCTTTGATTAATGGAGCTGGACTTGCTGCAGCCTTAGCAAAAGGAGATGGAGTAGAGCGTGTATATATTGTAGAGCCCACGGGAATTTATGAAAATGATCCCAATGTAACAGATAAGAAATTCCCAGGGAATCCCACCCGTTCTTATCGCTCCGAAATGGCTTTAAAAATTATTGGAGAGGCTAAAGAATGGACAAAACCTAATCCTGAAGATCTTCAAAGGTTTCGTGAAAAATTAGATGACAGCAAAGGGGAGATTATCAATTAACCCTATTATTCGCTTTCATCTACTCGATATCAAATAATAAGTACAAGGAAAATCTTTGATTATGATTGTACGCATAAAAGGCGGAATGAATATTTCATACATTTGGGATAAGTTTTTCATTCATCCAATAGTTTTAGGCTCCCGATGGGGGCTTTTTTTATTGGAATAATCTTACTGATTAATTGATCTGATGACGGATTGCTTGATATTGCTCAGAGAATAGTTCCGGTGCAGCCTTCATTTCCAACAGGGATAAAATTCTATCAAACTGTCCTTTTAAATAAAAGCCTCTATGGAGTGGCAGTGATTTTTTGCCATAGAATAAAGTGCAGATGGGGGTCTGATATTTACCAACCTTTCTCATATCTATTCTTGTAATATCAGTCCAAAGAAATTGATGTTGTCTCAGACCTCCTGTAAAACGGATATCCGTATTTGAAATGATTAGTCTTAGCCGGGTATACATCAACATACTTATAGCAATCAGCAAAAGTAATGGCACCAAGAAAATAATCTCTTGTGGAAGGTCTTTCTGTATGAGAAGACCAAATCCAGCCAAGATTAAGAGTAGTCCGAAAAAATAACAAATTATTTTTAACCATTTCGGGGAGGAAAAAGTTTCTTCAGTCGGTATCTGTTTCATATGATAATAGTACGATTTTTTAAGTAATGTATTTCTTTTCCTTTCAATAAAAAGATTGATTATTTACGAAATCTTACTAAAAAACAGCCACAATTCAATTGTGGCTGTCTTTTTTGAAATCAAATATTGGTATTATAAAGATCTGGAACGGGCAATGTTGATAAGATACACAAGATGTGCAAACATGTTTCGTTTCACAGACTCTACTTTTATGTCTCCGGTGGTCTGGTTGATCGTTGTTACAAGATCAGTATTGCATTGCCCACCGAAATTACCGTTTCCTAAATAGTTTACAGTATTAGTAGCGGGATAGGAGATTCTTGGATAATCTGGAGCTGTCTGATTGGCAATAGGAGTTGTTCCGCTGAATCCTTTATTATCAACATAACGGGCTGCCCAGGTTCCTAAAAACTGTCCGTTACCTGTATTAATGCCTTGTCCTACAATGATTTGTGTATCGACAGGATTAGTAAAACCAGCGCAAGAAGTATAGTGGTTTACAGATACCGTACACGAAGAAGCATTATCAGTAGGTTGAAAGCATTTTCCTTCATAGATGGTCAGCCTTTGTTCACTGGAAGAAGTAGAAGTGTTCAATAAAGCTTTCGGAGCAAAAATTTCTTCAGGAGATATAAGGGTTAAAACTCCTTGTGCATCCGCCGCAACAATTTTTTTTTCAGCATTTGACAGTCCTCTTACTCTTACCAGACCATTCACATCCAACGTATGAGAAGGAGTAGATGTATTAATCCCAACCTGTGCTGTTAAACTCCCACCAATAGCAATTGCTGCCAAAAAGAATGTTTTTGTTTTCATGTTATTTTTTGAAAAGGTTAAATTTTTCACTAATATAGGAAATAACTTTAAAACGTTTGTAGAAATCGCCTGAAATCTCATATAAACTAATTGTAAACGGATATTAAATAGAGTAATATCAAATTTTAAATATCTTTTTTAAAAATAACTCAAAGTTTATACACTATGTATTTGTTTGAAAAATATTTGTATTTTAGCCAAAATATGTTGTTTTTTAATAAACATATTAGGTGCTAATTAAAATTCAGATAATTTGAATGAAAAAATTAGTAGATTTGCACGGAACAAAAAAAATAATAAATATTAAGCACTATTCTCTGTGACGGAATTTTTAAAAGGAAGTACATCGGGAATAATAGGATTTTAGGTTATAAAACTACTGAAACTATGAAGAAACTTTTTTTACTTTTATTAACGGCGTTTTTATTTATCGGCTGCAGCTCTAATGATGATACCATCTATGATTATGTAGGAACATGGTCAGGTTCTTATGAAGGAAATGATAAAGGAGTTTGGAACTTCGTGGTAGATGAGGGTGGTAAAGTAGTAGGAACAATGCATTCCGATGTTAATAATGAAAATTACAGCATTACCGGAAATTTAAGTGAATCGGGAGATCTTAACGCAAGAGTGGGACTTCCTTCACAAGGAGATTTCAAGGGAACGTTAACAACGGAGAAAAAAGGAAACGGAAACTGGTCCAACACACTTCCAACACCAGCACAGTCAGGAAGCTGGAAAGGAGAAAAGAAATAAAACAAGAAAGTCTGCAGATTCTGCAGACTTTTTTTATTTAAACAAATCCCATATGGGTAATCTCATCGTGATCATTCTTCAGAACCATAAAATAAAGGAGAAGATCATTTTCTGAAAAATACTTTTTAAAAGTACCTTCCTGTTGCTGCTTCCAGCTGATTATTTCTTCAGCATATTCTGTGCTGTAATTTTCCGAATCTAACTTTATAGTGATGATTACAGCTTTATCAACGATACATTCATCATTTTTATAGAGGAGCTGATCCTGAATTCTGATACAATCTAAAACATTAGGGATCGTACCCATCTGAAATTCTCTCAAAAACTTTCTTCCTTCTTCAGTCTTTAACCCATTTTCAACCGTTCGTTTTCCCTTTTCGGAAACCTTATCCAGATCTTTGATCATTGTCATAAGCTTTGCGAATTTCTGGTAGAGGAGGGGATCACCTGCTTCTTTAATGTATAGCTCCAGCGTATTTCTGATAATCTTTCCGATTTTGGAGCAGTGCCCGAATTCCGAACTGTTCTGCCGTACTTTCTCGTACGACGGACTCTTTTTAAAAGCAGCTTTATTGAACCCGCTTTTCTTCCGAACCACATTCTTACCGTTCAGATTATAAAATACCAGGTCGCCTACAGCGCCTGTGATCTTGATGAGACTTTCATAGGTTGCCATATCTTCTAAATAGAAATCAAATATACCAATAAATACCTGAAAACAAAATTTTAACATATATTTATCATATAGTTGTAGTATAGTTATATTATAATTAAAATATAAAATGTATATTTGTTGAAGAATTACTTAATCAAGTATAAATCAGATGAATATGGGATTGGGATTATTTGAACAAAAAATGAGAATAAAGCAGTGGTCTGTTTTACTGATTGCATCTGCTTTTGTAGTTTCCTGCGGATCATCGAAAAGTGTTTCCGGCAGTAAAAAGTCAAATACGAAAACTGTTGCCAAGTCTGAAAATCTCAGAAAACTGGATTCAAAATTTGATGGGAGTGTATCCAGATCAATCAATGATGTTCTGAAAGATGCTGAAAAATACATCGGAACTCCTTATAAATTCGGAGGAAATACGTCATCAGGATTTGACTGTTCCGGATTTACCGTAAAAGTGTTTGAGGAAAATGATTTCAACCTTCCAAGAAGATCTTCTGATCAGGCTGAAGCCGGAAAAAATATTGATATCAAAGAAGTAAAACCTGGTGATCTTTTGTTTTTTGCAACAGCAGGAGGAAGCAGAGTCTCTCATGTAGGAATTGTACATGATATTGGTCCTGACGGAGAAGTGAAGTTCATCCATGCCTCTACCTCAAAAGGAGTGATGATTTCATCCCTGAACGAAAGATACTGGAATAAGGCATACCTGCATGCCCAAAGAGTGCTGTAAATATCTTTCAACATGATAGAAAACCGAACATTTGCCTTCATTAAAACAGATAAAAAGCTGATCAAGCTTTTCTTTAAAGATATTAATGTTATCAAAGGGCTCGGGAATTATGTAGAAGTTCATACCATAGATCATAAAAGATATATTTACTACAAAACACTTAAAGACCTCATTGAAAGCCTTCCGGACGAATTTATGCGGGTTCACAATTCATACATTGTCAATCTTACCAATATAGAATCTTTTGAAGACAATCACCTCATATGTGGTGAATTAAAAATTACAGTGGCCAAAAGCTATAAAGACTGTCTCCATTCCGTTCTCAGTAAAATGATGCTTTAAATCTTATCAACATCAGAAAAAGATTCATCTGCATTCTATTTCTTACCCTGTACATAAAAAAGTTTTTATTCCTGTTTTCTTATTCTAGTTTTACCAAAAACTTACAGAATGAATAAAGACAATGCATTGCATTACATCAAAACCAATAATATTATTGGAATAAAAGCAGGACAGCAAAGACCTGAGTTTCTTGAAATATGGATGGTTGTTGTCCGGAACAGAGTATTTGCTAGATCCTGGGGACTTGCCCAAAGAAGCTGGTATACTGCCTTTTTAGAAAATTCAGCAGGAGAAATTCAATGTGGCGAAGCCATTTATCCTATACAAGCTGTCATTCCTGATGACATCAACGAACTTACTGAAGAAATTAATCAGGCATATCTGACAAAATACAATACAGGCCACAATATCCCATATTCGCAAGGGATTACTCAGGACAAACATATTGCCAGAACAATGGAGTTTATAATCGGAGATTACTATTTGTAATTTAATAGGAACGGGTTTTTAGCCAAAATTTATATAATCATATTCTTTAACCACCCCGTCAAAAATTCTTTGAATTTTCGCACCCCTCCAAAGGAGGGGAATTTCTGCAAACCTAATGAAGTTCCTGTCATTGCAATAGCATTGCATTCTGAAACTCCGGAAATTTGTCCAAAACTATTCCATATGACAGATTTCACCAGATTCTTTATTCCTTTATACTTCATTCTCTTCTTTGCCATCTCGTTTATCGGGATCAGTTACAGAGTCGCAAAACGGATTGGTAAAAACCCTAATGTGCTCCCCAGAGACGATTCTACATATGGTCTTGTAGGATTTTATTTTAAACTGATACTTTTTACATTGTTTATCTATGTAATGCTTCTTTCAATTTTTCCACATATTTTATCCGTTTTTAAAATTTCATTTCTCAATAAAGCTGTTTTTCAGTGTGTTGGGTTTATTTTAATGATTGTGGCTTTGATTTGGGTCATCACAGCTCAGATTCAGATGAAAAACTCCTGGCGGATCGGGATTGATAATACAACAAAAACAGAATTGATAACCCAAGGATTATTCAGATTTTCCAGAAACCCTATCTTTCTGGGAATGACAATAAGTCTTATTGGTTTTTTTCTTGTTATCCCCACTGTAATTGCCCTGACTTTCTTTTTGATGGGAAGTATTTTGATACAGATTCAGATACGGCTTGAAGAAGAGTATTTGATGAAAGAGCACGGACAAATTTACCTGGCCTATAAAAATAGGGTTAAGCGTATGCTGAGCCTTTATTAAAAGCATAACGTTAAAAACCGTTTTGCTGAACTTTTTTGTATCTTTGGCCGGTATAATTTTTCAAACTAATTTAAATAAGAAACATGTCGTTACAACAAACTATTGAAAATATCTGGGACAACAGAGATTTATTGCAGAATGAAGACAGCCAAAAGGCAATTAGAGAGGTTATTTCTTTGGTTGATAAAGGTGAACTTCGTACAGCAGAGCCTACTGAAAACGGATGGCAGGTAAATGAATGGGTGAAAAAAGCAGTGGTAATGTATTTTCCGATCCAGAAAATGGAAACTATTGAAGTAGGTCCGTTTGAATTTCATGACAAAATGCCTTTAAAGAGAAATTATGCTGAAAAAGGGGTGAGAGTTGTACCGCATGCGATTGCTAGAGAAGGTGCTTATATTGCTCCTGGAGTGATTTTGATGCCTTCTTACGTTAATATTGGTGCTTATGTAGATTCCGGAACAATGGTAGATACATGGGCGACTGTAGGAAGCTGTGCACAGATCGGTAAAAATGTTCACCTGAGTGGTGGTGTTGGTATTGGTGGAGTATTGGAACCGTTACAGGCTGCTCCGGTAATCATTGAAGATGACTGTTTTATCGGTTCAAGATGTATTGTTGTAGAAGGAGTTCACGTAGAAAAAGAAGCAGTATTGGGGGCAAACGTAGTATTGACAGCTTCTACAAAAATTATTGATGTTACAGGAGATACTCCTATTGAAATCAAAGGAAGAGTTCCTGCACGTTCAGTAGTAATCCCTGGAAGCTATACAAAACAATATCCAGCTGGAGAATATCAGGTTCCATGTGCATTGATCATTGGTCAGAGAAAAGAATCTACAGACAAGAAAACATCTCTGAATGATGCATTGAGAGATAATAATGTAGCAGTATAAGATTAATATTGTAAGCTAATACCACAATCTTGAAAGAAAAATTTCTTAAAATACTATTAAACCCTAAATATATATTTGGGGTTTATCTTATTATATCGGTTGTTACAGCAATTTCCAAATATCTGAGAGGAGATTATGCGATTAATAATTATCTGATTTTTAAAAATGTATTCTTTAATACCATTCATCAGAAAAACTTATTCATCCATTATCCAGATCTTTATTTTGATTTAAACCATTATGGCGTATTTTTCAGTGCATTAATTGTTCCGTTTGCCATGATGCCGGATTGGCTGGGAATCTCACTTTGGAATGTTGCCAATACTTTTATCTTTATCTACGGAATTTATAAACTGCCGTTTTCAGACAGTAAAAAAGCAATTTTCGGACTGCTTTGCCTTCAGGAATATATTACAGCAGCTTTAAGTTTGCAGTTTAATGTAGCATTGACAGGCCTTTTGCTGTTATCCGCAGTCTATATTTACGAAAGAAAAGAAGTAAAGTCTGTAACCGCAATTTTAATAGGAATATTTGTGAAAATCTACGGAATTGTAGGATTGACACAGTTTTTCTTTATTAAAAACAAAACCAAATTTATTCTTTCGGGAGTTGCCATTGCAGTTTTATTTTTCGTGCTTCCGATGGCATATTCAAGCCCGCAGTTTGTCATTCAGTGTTATTCGGACTGGTTTCAGTCTATTGTAGAAAAGAACAGTGAAAATCAGGTATTAGGAAATATGCAGGATATCTCGTTGATGGGCTTTGTAAGAAGAGTTTTAGGAGATGCATCTATTTCCAACCTTGTTTTTTTAGCAGGTGGATTACCGCTTTTTGCTTTACCTTATATCAGAATTAAACAATACAAACACTATGCTTTCCAATTGATGATTCTGGCTTCAACCTTACTGTTTTTAGTATTGTTCAGTTCCAGTTCAGAATCTCCAACTTACATTATTGCAGTTGTAGGAGTATTGATATGGTTTTTCCTTCAGAAAGAAAGAACACCGTTGATTATTGGACTGTTGGTTTTTGTCATTATTTTCACTTGTTTTTCAACTTCGGATCTATTCCCGAAATTTGTAAAAGAAAACTATATCATCAAATATTCATTAAAAGCTGTACCTTGTATTGTAATCTGGTTGAGAGTGACTTATGAGCTTCTGACTAAAGATTTTGAGAAAAATTACAGCCTGAATTAATAAATATGAAGAAAATTTCAATTGTAATTCCAGCCTATAACGAAGAAGGAAATGTCGCGATGATCCATCAGAAAATTAAAGAAGTTTTTGATGGCTTACACAATTACGACTTTGAAATCATATTTGTAAATGATGGCAGCAGAGACAATACCCAGCAAAAATTAGAAGAACTTTCCAGTCAATATGACGAAGTGAAATTCATTGAGTTTTCAAGAAATTTTGGACATCAGCCTGCAGTGAAAGCAGGAATGGACAATGCTCAGGGAAATGCAGTTATTTCGATGGACGGAGACCTTCAGCATCCTCCGGAGCTTATTCCGGAAATGATTCAGAAATGGGAAGAAGGCTATGATGTAGTTTTTACTTTCAGGACTTATCCTAAGGAGATATCCTTCTTTAAAAGAAAAACATCAGATTTATTTTACAAGCTTTTATCCAGTCTTTCAGACGTTAATTTGACGAAAGGAGGTGGCTCAGATTTCAGATTACTGGATGCGAGGGCAGTTGATGTCATGAGAAACTTTAATGAAGATGACTTATTCCTCAGAGGACTGACGAGCTGGATGGGCTTTAAACAGATAGGAATTGACTTTACTGCTGCAGAAAGACTTTCAGGAAAAAGCAGCTACAACCTTAAAAAAATGTTCACTTTTGCTTTTACAGGAATCACGGCTTTCAGTGTAAAACCACTGTATATTGCTGCGTATTTGGGGTTTCTGTTCTCTGCCGTTTCGGTGATTGGGTATGGAACATATGTGATTCATTCGTTTATTGCAAAAACAGAAATTTCTGGTTGGGCATCACTGATTATGACCATTGTTTTCTTTGGAGGACTTCAGTTGATTATCCTCGGAATCATGGGGATTTATTTAGGTAAAATATTTAAACAGGTGAAAGACAGACCTAATTATATTATTAAAAACAAAAAATTTTAGAATGGTTTTATTGAGTTTTGATATTGAAGAATTTGATATGCCATTAGAATATAAGGGTGAAATTCCCTTTGAAAAGCAGATTTCAATTTCACAGACAGGATTAGAGAGAATACTTGACATCCTTAAAAAACATAATGCTAAAGCTACTTTCTTTTCTACAGTAGTTTTTGCAGAAAACAGCAGACATCTTATTGAAAGACTGTTGAGTGAAGGCCACGAATTGGCTTCTCACACATGGTTTCATTCAGAATTTGAAGACAAACATCTGAAAGAATCAAGAGAAAAACTGGAAGAATTATTTTCTACCAAAGTAACCGGATTAAGAATGCCGAGAATGATGCCTGTAGACGAAAAAGAAGTGGAAAGGGCAGGGTATTCATACAATTCATCCATCAATCCTACGTTTTTACCGGGAAGATATAATAATTTAAAAGTATCCAGAACTTACTTTAAAGAAGGAAATGTAACTCAGGTTCCGGCTTCTGTTTCACCTAACTTCAGAATTCCTTTATTTTGGTTAAGCTTCCACAACTTTCCTTTGTTTTTGTACAGGAAACTAGCTTCAGATACCTTGAAAAAGGATAAGTATCTTAATGTTTATTTCCATCCATGGGAATTTGCAGAGATCAAAGATGAAGCATTTAAACTTCCTGGATTTACGGTAAAAAACTCAGGAAAAGAGATGGTGGAAAGATTTGATTCGTTTGTAGGCTGGCTAAAACAGAAAGGGCATACATTCGGAACATTTCAGGAATTTCAAAAACAGATACAACGATGAAGATTGCTTTTGATGCAAAACGTTTTTTCCACAATACATCCGGACTGGGAAATTACTCAAGAGATCTGGTAAGAATACTTTCTGAGTATGAGCCGGATAATGAATACCTGTTACTCAACAAAAACAAGTCGGAGAGAGGAAAAGAGATTCTGGAGCGACCGAATGTTCAGTTTATTGAAACTTCAAAAGGAAACTTTTCACGCCAGCTGAAAATGGGTAAAGATGCCCAGAAACAAGATGCAGACATTTTCCATGGATTATCCGGTGAACTTCCTTTAAAATGGGATCCAAAATCTATTAAAAAAGTGGTTACCATTCATGATCTGATCTTTGTAAGATATCCTCAGTATTACTCTTTTTTTGACAGGAGAATTCACTTCTGGAAATTTAAAAAAGCAGCTGATATGGCCGATAAGATTATCGCGATTTCAGAACAGACCAAAAGAGATATTATCCAGTATTTAAAAGTTCCTGAATATAAAATTGAAGTCATTTATCAGGGATGCCACCACGCTTTTAAAGAACAGCAGTCTCCGGAAGTGATGCAGGCTGCAAAAGAAAAATATAACCTTCCTGAAAGATTTATTCTCAATGTAGGAACCATTGAAGACCGTAAAAACCTTTTGAATGTTGTAAAAGCAATCAAGAGTACGGAAATTCCACTGGTTGTAGTGGGAAGAAAAACCAAATATTACCAGAAAATAGAAAACTTTCTTAAAAAAAATAAGATGGAAAAGCAGGTGCTGTTTCTGGAGGGAGTTTCTATGGATGAACTGGCAGCAATCTATAAACTCGCAGATATTTTTATCTATCCGAGTTTCTTCGAAGGCTTCGGAATTCCTGTGATAGAAGCCCTTTTTTCTAAAACCGTTGTGATTACAAGCAATACAAGCTGTCTGCCTGAAGCAGGAGGGAAAGACTCCGTATATATCAATCCGGATAACGATCTTGATATCCGCGCCAAAATACAATTTCTCTGGGAAAATGAATCTGAGAGAAAACGCCGTGAGGAAAAGGGTTTTGAGTTTGTTCAGAAGTTTAATGACGAACCCATTGCAGAACAGCTGATGAATTTTTATCAAAAATTGATCTGAAAAAACTTTGCGTTTTAAAAATAAATCTTACATTTGCATCATAATTCATACAATGAAACCAGTTTTTTTAGCATTACATCATTATTATCATCATCTCTGTTAGGCGGAATTGATTGATATAAGTATATGCTGAAATCAAAAATAATTAAAAACCGTCTGAGTAAATAGACGGTTTTTTTGTTTCCTGAATTCTCTTCAGAAATCTCAACAGATCAGTTTTTATTTGCTCGGACCTCAAAAAAGGCAAAATGAGTAAATTAAAAATTGCAATCCAAAAAAGCGGCCGGCTTTACGAAGAATCTCTACAGCTTCTCAAAGACTGCGGAATTTTCGTCAACAACGGGAAAGACCAACTCAAAGTTTCAGTAGATAACTTTCCAATGGAAATCATGTACCTTCGGAATTCAGACATCCCACAATACCTGGAAGATGGAGTGGTAGATGTTGCTATTCTGGGTGAAAATCTCCTGATTGAAAAAGGTAAAAATATCAGAACGATCCAGAAACTTGGGTTTTCAAAATGCCGTGTTTCATTGGCTGTTCCCAAAGAGGTGGAAACTGATGAACTCTCTTATTTCCAAGGTAAAAAAATTGCCACTTCCTATCCTAATACCCTCAAAAACTTTTTAGAAAAAAAAGGAATCACTTCAGATATTCACGTCATTTCAGGTTCTGTAGAAATAGCGCCTAATATTGGTCTGGCAGATGGGATATGTGATATTGTAAGCTCCGGAAGTACCTTATTCAAAAACGGATTAAGAGAAACGGTTACTTTGTTGAAGTCAGAGGCTGTTTTAGCCCAAACACCACAGTTGTCACCTGAGAAAGAAGCAATTCTGGAAAAATTTGTATTCAGGATCAAATCTGTTTTAAAAGCAAAAAATTCAAAATATATTCTGATGAATGTTCCCAATGAAAAAATTCAGAAAGTATCGGAAGTTCTTCCGGTTTTGAAAAGTCCTACCGTTATTCCGCTGGCAGAAGAAGGCTGGAGCAGTATTCATTCTGTTATTGATGAAGAGCGTTTCTGGGAAGTGATTGATGAATTGAAAGACAACGGAGCGCAGGATATTTTAATTATTCCCATTGATAAAATGGTTATTTAAAATGTTGGTCAACGCAAAGACGTAAAAGAATAAAAATTAAGACTGTTGTAAGGCGCAAAGATTTTATCTGCGATAAAATTGAATGCTGTTGTAAGTCGCAAAGCCATATTCACATACTTGCTGAAAATCTTAGATTTTCTTACGCCTTAAAATACACTTAGGATTAAACAGACTTTGCGCCTTTGCGTAAAAAAACAATTAAAAATCAACAATTTAATAGCTTGCTAAAATTAAAAATGATACAATGAATATATACAGATTTCCCACAAAAGACAACTGGAAAGACCTGGTAAAGCGTCCTGTTTTGGAGCAGAAAGAGATTTCAGGTCTGATTACAGAAATATTCACAGAGGTTGAAAAAAATGGAGACAAAGCTTTAATAGAGTTCAACAGAAAGTTTGATAAAGCAGAAACCCAAAGTATAAAAGTTTCCGATGTTGAAATTCTGGAGGCAGAAATGCAGATAAAAGATGAACTGAAACAGGCAATTCAACAGGCAAAAGAGAATATTTCAACGTTTCACGCTTCCCAAAAACAGGAAGTTCAAAAAATTGAAACTACACAGGGAGTTGTTTGCTGGCGCGAGAATCGTGCTGTAGAAAGAGTGGGAATCTATATTCCCGGAGGAACTGCGCCATTATTTTCTACGGTGCTGATGCTTGCTGTTCCTGCTAACCTGGCAGGTTGTAAAGAAATTCTTCTGTGTACACCACCGGATAAAAACGGAAATATTAATCCTGCAATTCTATATGCTGCAAAGCTTTGCGGAGTTTCAAAAATATTTAAAACAGGAGGAGCACAAGCTGTAGCAGCTATGACTTTAGGAACAGAAAGTATTCCTGCAGTTTATAAAATTTTCGGTCCGGGAAATCAGTTTGTGGTTGCTGCTAAAGAATATGCCCAACGTTATGGAGTCGCCATCGATATGCCTGCCGGGCCGAGTGAAGTTCTTGTCATAGCAGATGAACAGGCTATTCCTGAATTCTGTGCTGCAGATCTTCTTTCACAGGCAGAACACGGTAGTGACAGTCAGGTTGTTTTTATGACGACTGATCTTAAAGTTTTTAATGAAACAATCAGTGCTGTTGAACAACAGATCAAAGAGTTGCCTAGAAATGAGTTTGCAGGTCAGGCTTTGGAAAATAGCTCTTTTATTTTGGTGAATACTTTGGAAGAAGCTCTTGAGTTCAGTAATCTTTATGCTCCTGAACACCTTATTCTGGCCATTGCCGAATTCGAAAAATATATTCCCGAGATTCAAAATGCAGGTTCTGTTTTCCTTGGAAATTACTCCTGTGAAAGCGCCGGAGACTATGCCAGCGGAACCAATCACACGCTTCCCACCAACGCCTATGCAAAGAATTACAGCGGAGTCTCACTGGATAGTTTTGTAAAGAAAATCACCTTCCAGCAACTTTCAAAAGAAGGGCTTCAGAATTTAGGAAAAACAATAGAACTCATGGCAGAAGCAGAAGGCCTGTTTGCCCACAAAAATGCAGTATCCATAAGATTAAAATAATAATTGTTGGAAAACGCAAAGACGCAAGAAGGATATAATTGGAGCATGTTTTAAGACGCAAAGATTTTATCTCCGATAAAATTGAATAATGTATATAAAAACATAAATAAAATTCAGCTCTTGCTGAAAATCCTCGATTTTCTTGCGCCTTAAAAAAATTAAAGAATTAAAAAACTTTGCGTCTTTGCGTTTATCCAAAAAAAGAATTGAACCATTAAGAAAAAGAAGCCTTTAAGTAAAGTTAAGATTCCAATAGATTGGAATTCAGCTCACAGCTTATTAAATATTACGTGATATTTTCTTCACTATTCTTAACAATTTAATTCATCTTAATGGTTTAAAATAATTTTAAAATGAAAAGTAATACAATGAAAAATAACAGTATCAATACTTTAGTACGGGAAAATATATTACAATTACAGCCCTACATCAGTTTCAGGGATCATAATGAATTTAATGCACCCGTTATGCTGGATGCTAATGAAAGCCCTTTTGGGGAATGCAACCGTTACCCTGATTCTACCCAGAAAAAGCTTAAAAAAAGGCTTTCAGGTCTTAAAAATATTTCACCTTCACAGATTGCCATAGGAAACGGAAGTGACGAGCTGATAGACCTTATCATTAAAATCTTCTGTGAGCCTAAAAAAGATGCCATTCTGATGATGAATCCGTCCTTTGCGATGTATGCTTTCTATGCGACAATCAATGAGAATAAAGTTTTGAAAGTCGACCTGGATGAAAACTTTGAGATCATAAAAGATAATTTTTTAAAAGCATCAGAAGATCCATCACTTAAAATTTTCTTTTTATGCTCTCCTAATAATCCTACAGGAAACAGTGTTGATGATATTGAATTTTACCTTCAGAATTTCAACGGAATTGTGGTGGTAGATGAAGCTTATATCGAATTCTCTGGGAAAAAATCAAGTATTGAGTTTTTAGATCAGTATTCCAACTTAATTGTACTTCAAACCTTTTCTAAAGCATGGGGAATTGCTGGTGCAAGGGTAGGAATGGCTTATGCATCCGAAGAAATTATCAGACTGATCAATACAGTAAAAGCACCTTATAACGTAAATGTATTAAGTCAGGAACTGATTTTGAAGACGTTGGATGATGAAAACAGGCTTCAGGACAATGTAAGAAATATTCTGGAAGAAAGAACATGGCTGCAGGAGCAGTTTAAAGAAATCGAATGTATTTCAAAAGTATTTTCTACAGATGCCAACTTCTTTCTGATCAGAATGGAAAACGTAGACAATGTATATGGAAAAATGCTTGAAGAAGAGATTTTAACCAGCAGAAGAGATCCTGCAATTCCCGGATGTATCAGAATCAATGTAGGAAACCGTGAAGAGAATGAAAAATTAATTAATCTTTTAAAAAGTATCTGAAAATGAAAAAAGTACTCTTTATAGACCGTGACGGAACACTCATCATTGAGCCTCCTACAGATTTTCAGGTAGATTCTCTGGAGAAGCTTGAGTTTTATCCCGGAGTCATCCAGAACCTATCAAAAATCGCCAATGAACTGGATTATGAATTGGTGATGGTAACCAATCAGGACGGATTGGGAACTGAAAGTTTTCCTGAAGAAAATTTTATAAAACCACAGGAAAAAATGGTACAGGCGTTCGAAAATGAAGGCATCATTTTTAGTGATATTTTAATAGATAAAAGTTTTGAGCATGAGAATCTTCCTACCAGAAAACCAGGGATTGGGATGTTGAGCAAATATATTTATGGCAACTATGATCTTGAAAATTCCTATGTAATTGGTGATCGAAGTACGGATGTGCAACTTGCTAAAAATATGGGAACTAAAGCAATTTATCTTAATAAAGACTTTAATGGTGAATCTGAGCTGTCTGCAACAGGATGGGCGGAGATCTATCAGTTCTTAAAATCAGGAATGAGAAAGGCGAAAGTATCCCGAAAAACCAATGAGACAGACATAGAAATTGAAGTTAATATTGATGGAAATGGAAAGTCAGAAATTTCAACCGGGCTTCACTTTTTTGATCACATGCTTGACCAGATTGCCAGACACGGGAATATGGATCTTACAATCAAAGTAAAAGGAGATCTTGCTGTAGATGAGCACCACACGATAGAAGATACGGGAATTGTTCTGGGAGAAGCTATTGTAAAAGCTTTAGGAAAGAAAAAAGGGATTGAGAGATATGGGTTCCTGCTTCCTATGGATGACTGCCTTTCTCAGGTGGCTATTGATTTCGGAGGGAGACCCTGGCTGGTTTGGGATGCTGAATTTAAAAGAGAAAAAATAGGGGATGTACCTACGGAGATGTTCTTTCACTTCTTCAAGTCATTTACAGATGCCTCAAAATCCAATCTGAACATCAAAGCGGAAGGAGATAACGAGCACCACAAAATAGAATCCATCTTTAAAGCATTCGCAAAAGCCGTTAAAATGGCTGTCAACCAATCGGATGCCAATTACAGTTTACCTTCTACAAAAGGAAGTTTATAAATATGATTGCCATAATAAAATACAACGGAGGAAATGTCAATTCTGTTCAGAATGCCCTCAACAGACTGAATGTTGATTCTGTGATTACCGATGATCCTGAACAGATTTTAAAAGCTGATAAAGTGATCTTTCCCGGTGTTGGAGAAGCTTCATCAACCATGAAATTATTGAAGGAAAAGGAGCTTGATATTCTGATTCCTAGCCTTACGCAGCCTGTTTTAGGAATATGTTTAGGAATGCAGCTGATGTGTAAAGGGAATGAAGAAGGAAATACTAAAGGAATGGGAATTTTTGATATCAATGTCAGAAAATTTCCACCCATAGATATTGTTCCGCATATGGGCTGGAATACGCTGTCAGGGCAGACTTCTCCATTGTTTTCAGGAATGAATGTGAATAGTGATGTTTATTTCGTTCACAGCTATTATTGTGAACTGTCAGATTTTACAACGTCTGTTTGTGATTATATCCTGCCATTCAGTGCTTCTTTGCAGAAAGATAATTTCTATGCCGTGCAGTTTCACCCTGAAAAATCAGGAATGGTGGGGAGTCAGATCGTTAGCAACTTTATAAATTTATAATCATGAAAATAATTCCGGCTATTGATATTATCGACGGGAAATGTGTCCGTTTATCAAAAGGAGATTACAGCACAAAAAAAATATACAACGAAGACCCTGTAGAAGTGGCGAAAGAGTTTGAAAGCTTTGGGATTCAATATCTTCATTTAGTGGATCTTGACGGGGCAAAATCAAAACATATTGTTAATCAAAAGGTGTTGGAAAATATCGCTGGTTCAACTTCATTACATATTGATTTTGGAGGAGGATTAAAAACTCAGGAGGATATTGAAACGGCCTTTAATTCCGGAGCAAAGCAGATCACTTTAGGCAGTATTGCTGTTCAGGATCCTGAATTCTGTTTCGGAATGTTGCAAAAATACGGTCCTGAGAAAATCATTTTAGGGGCAGACTGTGAAAACCGGAAGATTAAAACATCTGGCTGGCTGGAAGAAAGTAATCATGACATTGTTGATTTTATTCTTCAATATCAGGAAAAAGGTATGCAGACCACGATATGTACCGATATTTCAAAAGACGGAATGCTGGAAGGACCATCTACAGGGCTGTATATTGAGATTTTATATAAAACTTCTGTTCAGCTCGTAGCAAGCGGCGGCATTTCAGGCATTGCTGATGTGTATAAAATGAAAGATATTGGTTGTGCCGGGACAATTATCGGAAAAGCAATTTATGAGGGCAAAATAAGCCTGCAACAACTTCAAAACTTTATTGAAAATGCTTAAGAAAAGAATTATTCCATGTCTGGATATAAAAGATGGATCTACAGTGAAAGGCGTCAATTTTGAAGACCTTAAAAATGCAGGAGATCCGGTAGAACTCGCTAAAAAATATGAGCAGGAAGGCGCTGATGAACTTGTTTTCCTGGATATTACCGCTACCATTGAGGATAGAAAAACATTTGTAGAACTGGTAAAAGATATTGCGAAAGAACTTAGTATTCCCTTTACGGTAGGAGGAGGCATTTCATCTGTAGAAGATGTTAGGAAGCTTTTGGAAGCGGGTGCTGATAAGATCAGTATCAATTCTTCAGCGGTAAGAAATCCTAAGCTTATTTCTGATTTGGCTAAAGAGTTTGGGAGCCAGTGTGTCGTAGTTGCAATTGATACAAGACAGGTTGGAGATATTGATCTCGTTCATATCAAAGGAGGAAGAGAAGCAACAGAGCTTAATACTGTGGAATGGGCACAGGAAGCAGCACGCTTGGGAGCAGGAGAAATTCTGTTAACTTCTATGGATGGTGATGGGACTAAAAATGGTTTTGATCTCAGAATCACAAAGCTTGTTTCAGAAACGATCAGTATTCCGGTGATTGCTTCAGGCGGCGCTGGTACTGTAAATGACTTTGTTCAAGTATTCAATGAAACGAAAGCTACAGGAGCTTTGGCAGCCAGTATTTTCCATTTTGATGAAATAGGAATTCAGGATTTGAAACAACAATTAAAAACTCAAAAAATTGAAGTGCGATGAAAATAGATTTTAATAAAGATAACGGCCTTGTTCCTGTAATAATTCAGGACAACAGAACACTGCAGGTGCTGATGCTGGGCTACATGAATGAAGAAGCTTTTGAAAAAACAAAAACGGAAGGGATTGTTACTTTTTTCAGCCGTTCTAAAAACAGACTTTGGACAAAAGGAGAAGAATCAGGTAATTTTTTGACCGTAAAAAGTATTGATATCGATTGTGATCAGGATACCATATTAATTAAAGCTGTTCCTAAGAACGTGGTTTGCCACACAGGAAGTTTCAGCTGTTTCGGAGAAAAAAATACTAAAGGATTCCTATATGAGCTGGAAGAGAAAGTATCTCAGAGAATAGATGCTAAAGCTGAAGACTCTTATACGTACTCACTCTATCAGAGAGGAATCAATAAAATGGCTCAAAAAGTAGGAGAGGAAGCTGTAGAACTTGTAATAGAAGCAAAAGACAATAACGAAGAACTTTTTAAAAATGAAGCTGCAGATCTTCTGTATCACTTCCTGATTTTATTGAAAGCAAAAGGTTTTTCATTGGAAGAGATAGAGAAGATTCTTCAGGACAGGAATAAATGAAGTCTTTGAAAATAAATGTTTTTTAATTTAAAAAATAGGCTAATCTTTTAACTCATGACTCCACTACAAAAAGCTAAAGATTTGATGGATAGTGGGCAATACATTCCATCACTTACTATTTTAGAGACATTAAATGGCTTATCCTCAAAGTCTGAAAACTACAGGTTGCTATTCATGTCAAATTGTTGGTTTAATTTAGAGGAATATGATTGGGCAATTGAAATTGCTGATAAATTATTGCAGAAAGATCCTAAAAATGAAATGGCTTCTCAGATGAAATATTTATCTTATTGTAAATTAAAAGATTATGATAATGCCTTTGATGAGATAATAGATTTTTTATCCAATAATGAAGCGGATCTTTATAAAGTAACACTGGAAGAATTATTGACAGATATCAAAGATGGATATATTAATGATAAAGATATAATTTCCAAAATTAAAGAATTAGCATTACAAAATGACTGTTTAAAGTAAAATGAGGTACCTGGGAAATGCAAAAACAGCAGGAGATTCCTCCTGCTGTTTTTTATTCTGGATCTGAAGATATTTATCTTTCAATCATGATATTCTTAACAAGAGTTTGATCTCCTACTTTTAAAACTCCAATATACACTCCGTTTTGAAGGGCTGACACATCAACTTTTCTTTCATTGTTTACTTTCAGCATTGATCTTCCCATAGCATTGCTGAGTTCAAAACTAAAATTACTTTCTTTAGCATCCGGTAATTCAATGTTGAGAATATTACTGGCAGGGTTAGGATAGATTTTTGCTGTTTCTAAAGCGTTTTTAGGTGCTGGTTTGCTCATAGTGGTAGAAGCGGTTGCAAAGTGCTGTAAGGCACCTACAGTAGCCTTTCCAATCTTATATACATAGACAGGGTCCATATTGGTAAAAGTGTCCTTAGAGCTGTGAGGATAACTGCTTCTGATTCTTTCAAAAAAGCCCGTAATCACTTCACCTTTCTGCTCAAAAGGAATATAATCGGTATCTTCAGCCGGATCTACAGCAGTTTGAAGAGGAGAATAGAGTGCTGTACAATTTCTCAGCTGTTGAGTTACTGCTGCAGAAGCTGCATTATTGCTGGAAAGACCTCCCTGATCTTCGTCACAGTACACCGTATTATTGTTGTTCCCCTTAACACCGCCTACCTGATCAAGGTTAAAGACCAGCTTTATATCTAATTTGCGAACACCACCTTGATACACAACATTATTTACATAGTGACTGCTTCCTTTCAATCCCTGTTCTTCCCCAGAGAAGTGAATGAACTTTATAGAATACTCAGTGGGAACATTTTTCAGAATCCTTGCGGCTTCAAGAATAATAGACGTTCCGCTTCCGTTATCATTCACTCCAGGGCCATAAATAGTGTCAAAATGCCCGCAAATAATAACATATTTGTTGGGGTAAAGTGTTCCTGTTTTGGTGATAATTAAATTTTTTGAACTGGTGCTCCCGAAAGTAAAAGGACTTTCTTCAATCTGGCTGGCAGTATAGCCGTAAGCAAGATATTTGTTTTTTATCCAGTTCATCGTATTGACATTAGCCTGTGAGCCCGTAGTTTTAACTCCCAGATTGCCGAAATCCTGAAGATTGGCTGTGATATTTGCCTGGGTAACCATATCCGCTCTGTCTTTATAAGCCTGGATAAAACTTTGAGCCCCTATACTCTGCATCATTAATGCAGTGCATAAAACTGTTGTAAATTTTTTCATATATGATATTATTTTGGTAACACGAATGTAGTAAATAAATCACAACAAAGTGTTTAATGTTTTAAAATAAAATTAAAATTTTACTATGTTATCAATAGATTTCGCACAGAAAGGCGTGAATATGTTGCAAATGTTTTAATATGGGTTGTTGCAAGAAAAGTAAAAACCTTTGAACAGCTTCAAAGGTTTTATAATTTAATGATATGTAATGCGAACTATCTTTCAATCATCACTTTTCTTACTACAGTCTGATCTCCGACTTTTAAAATTCCAAGATAAGCACCATTTTCCAATCCCGAAGCATTGATTTTTGTTTCATTGGTTCTTTTGAAAATAGATCTTCCCTGGAAATCAGTAATTTCAAAAGTAAAATTCTTAATTCCCGAATGAGGAAGTTCAATATTGATAACATCCTTTACTGGATTTGGATAGATTTTTACAGTTTCTAATGTATTTTTTGTGACAGCTTCATGGGTTCCCAGTGTTCCTGTAGCAACAGCAAAATGCTGAAGTGCCCCCACGGATGCTTTTCCTATATTATAAATGTAAACGGGATCCGTATTGGCAAAAGTGTCATTTACCGTATGCGGGTATGTACTTCTGATTCTTTCAAAAAAACCTGTGATCACTTCGCCTTTCTGCTCAAAAGGAATGTAATCTGTGTCTTCAGCAGGATCTACAGCTGTCAGAAGAGGAGAATAAAGCGCTGTGCAATTTCTCAGTTCCTGGGTTACCGTTGCAGAAGCTGCATTATTGGAGGTAAGTCCTCCAAGATCCTGGTCACAGTAAACCGTATTGTTATTATTTCCCATCACACCGCCCACCTGATCCAGGTTAAAGACCAGTTTTATATCCAAAACACGGTTGCTTCCCTGATATGCTACTGTATTGGCATAATGAGTGCTTCCCAGAAGTCCTTGTTCTTCTCCGGAAAAATGAATAAATTTTATAGAATATTCCGTTGGTACATCTTTCAGAATTCTGGCTGCTTCAAGAATAATAGAAGTTCCGCTTCCGTTATCATTGATTCCCAAGCCGGTAATGCTGTCGAAATGTCCGCAGATGATGACATATTTATTAGGATACACTGTTCCAGTCTTTGTAATAACCAGATTTTTAGAATTATAACTTCCTGAAGTAAAAGGATCTTCTGCCATCTGACTGACAGTATATCCATAGGAAAGATATTTGGTTTTAAGCCACTCAAGAGCATTGTTGTTTGCTGCTGTCCCTGTTTTTTTTACTCCTAAATTAGCAAACTCCTGAAGGTAAGTGGTAATATTGGTCTGAGTTACCATATTCGCTCTGTCCTGATAAGCCTGAATGAAACTTTGAGCTCCAAGACTTTGCATGGCAATGGAAGCCAGTAAAAAAGTAGTGATTTTCTTCATTTTATGATGGTAATGCATGAAATACTGATAACAGTTGACCCTTATCAGTATTCAACCCTGACATTATTTATTAATGATTATTTTCTTTGTGGTATTTCCCTTATCGGTCTTAATGGTAACCATATAAACTCCGTTTTTAAGACCAGATGTGTTTATTTTTTCTTCGTTTTCAACATTTAAAACTATATTTCCTACCATGTCATTAATCTCAACTTTGAATTGTGTTACTTTTTGTTGAAATTCCACTGTAATAAGATCTTTAGCAGGATTAGGATAAATTCTTATTTCTTCTGCTGACTTCTGTGCTGTGTTCTCGTGGGTACTCAAAAGATTATTCGATGTAGTGGCAACGGCAAAATGCTGCAGCGCTCCTACAGCCGCTTTTCCTACATTGAAAACATATACAGGATCCAGATTGGCAAAAGTATCACTTACTGTATGCTCGTTTTCACTTCTCAGATATTCATAGAATCCTGTAATCGTATATCCTTTAGCTTCAAAAGGCATATAATCTGAGCTGTAAGCATAAGAAAGATTGGTCTGAAGAGGAGAGTAGAGGCTGGTACAGGTCATCAGTTCCTGGGTCATAGTATTGGAGGCTGTATTATTTGCTGACATTCCGCCTGTATCCCTTTCGCAGGTAATGGTGTTGTTATTATTTCCTATAAGTCCACCTACCTGGTCAATATTTAAAATAAGTTTTATATCCAGAACCTTTGTACCTCCCTGGTAAGCTACATTGTTTACATAATGGTTACTTCCTACCAAGCCTTGTTCTTCTCCGGAGAAATGAATAAACTTGATAGAATATTCTGTAGGAATATCTTTCAGAATTCTTGCTGCTTCAAGTATGATTGAAGTTCCGCTGCCATTATCACTCACCCCAGGCCCTACAATAGTATCGTAATGCCCGCAGATAATAACATATTTGTTGGGATATAAAGTTCCGGTTTTGGTGATGATCAGGTTTTTTGACGAATTACCTCCGTAGGTGAAAGCATCTTCAGAAAAGTCACTGGCAGTATATCCATAAGACAGATATTTGTTTTTAAGCCAGTCCAGTGCATTATTATTAGCTGTTGTCCCTGTTTTTTTTATTCCAAACCCGGCAAATTCCTGAAGATTGGTACTGATATTGGCTTGCGTGACCATATCAGCCCGGTTTTTATAAGCCTGAATAAAACTCTGTGCACCTATATTTTGGAGTGCAATGGAAGTCAGCAAAAAAACTGCAGCTTTTTTCATTTTGATACTTTCTTTTTATAGATTGTAAATATAGCAATAAATCATTATTTATTGTTAATAATTAGGTCTGTTTTAATCAAATTGTTTGTTTTTTCAATAATAATATATCTTTTTATGCGCTTTATTATTATACTAGGCTGGTGTTCATTTAATAGATTGTATTTGTTTATATTTTTCTATTATTTTCATTATTTTATGTTAAATATTTAGTGTTTAATGATCTACCCCCGCAGAAGTCACTAAGGATATATCAAATGAAACTAAAATTAGTAGGGGCTGAAACTGAATTTTGAATTGAAAACACACGAGATTAAAAAGTATAAAACAAAAAAAATCCCGGGAAAACCCGGGACTTATATTGATAACAAAATCTATTCTACATTATTTTACTTGATCTACAACAGCTTTGAAAGCTTCAGGGTGATTCATTGCTAAATCAGCTAAAACTTTTCTGTTAAGTTCGATGTTGTTCTTTTTAAGAGCTCCCATAAATTGAGAGTAAGACATTCCGTGCTCTCTAGTTCCCGCGTTGATACGAGTGATCCAAAGTGCTCTGAAGTTTCTCTTTTTCTCTTTTCTACCACGGTAAGCATATTGCATTGCTTTTTCTACCGCGTTTTTAGCTACAGTCCAAACGTTCTTTCTTCTACCGAAAAAACCTTTAGCTTGCTTAAAAATTTTCTTTCTGCGAGCTCTTGAAGCTACGGCATTTACTGATCTTGGCATAATTTAAATTGTTTTTTTGAAAAGGGCGGCAACTGATGTTACTCTTATTTGCACCGTTTCAGGGTTAAAATGTTGAATTTGTTTTGAATTCTTATAAACCGAATATAGATTTATAAAAACTACTTAATTGCTAATTGACGTTGAACACTTTTCTCGTCCACTTTAGCTACGTAAGAAGTAGTAGTAAGATTTCTCTTCTGCTTAGTTTCTTTCTTAGTTAAGATGTGACTTTTGTAAGCGTTTTTTCTTTTGATCTTACCAGATCCGGTAAGAGCAAAACGTTTCTTAGCACCTGATTTCGTTTTTAATTTTGGCATTGTTCTGCTTTTTTATTGTTTTGTTATCAATATCTGTTTTGGTTACTCCTAAAGACATTAGGAATAATAGTGTGCAAAGATACAAAAAAAATCAATTCGACCTTTTATAATCTATGATTTTATCGTATTGATGTAAAAAACCACCTCTGAAAAGAGACGGTAATATGATAAATCTAATTTTCTAGTTAAAATCTACCTGAAAGACATCATTAAGATTTTGATTATTTCCTCCCAGAACAAACTTCATTCTAAATCCTGAAGGAATAGCTGCTCCGGTTCTTGAAAAAAGCTGAAGCTTCATATGGGGATCATTTACATAAAAATTAACGGTTTTGTTCGTATTCCAAAGAGGAATTCCATTGTTATAAATGACCATATTTCCATCGTTTTGTGCAACAAGCGCAGAAGGGGTACTCAGATTGTTTCTGTAGCTATCTGATTTCCATAGAAAAGATGTATGACCAGCTACTGTTCTATATAAAACAAGATTATGATCATACTGCATGATTAGCTGATATGTACTGCCATTACTCTCTAATGTGATTGCTTCTCCCGCATTTAATATCGAAGAATGGTATACTTCCTTTACAAGAGTAACTTGTGTAAGCCCAAGGCGTGAAGTATTGTTTCCGTTTACAGCAGCTTGCTTTTCAGTTGGCGTTGTATCATCGCGAGTCTCATCCTGAGCACAAGATGCCAATAGCATCGAAAGACTTAAAAAAGTCATTAATTTTAATTTCATTGGTTATTTTTTTAACAAGGCAAATATAATAATTTATTAATATAATTCACATTGTAAAGAATTTATTATTTTATTAAAATGTTTATTAGTAGGTATTTTCTGTTTTTTTTAACACACTATTTAGTGTTTATGTGTAAAATACTCACAACAAAATAAATGGTGCTTTTACAATATAATAGGGGTATGTAATTATGATTGAAAAAATGGGAACAGATAATAATATTTAATTAATACTTTAAAGTACAGAGGTATATAAATTTTAGCGGTGTTGAAATTTGCTGATAAATAAGTATTGATTAGCCTTTGCAAGGTTCTATCTGTTTTAAATATAGCTGATAATCGGGATTGCAGTGTTTTTTTATTCTCTCTAATATTGATGAATACGATGAATAAAATTTCGATGTATGAAAACAATAGTATGCAGTATCCTTTTTATGCTGACTTCAGTTACGGCATGTACCCAGGAAAAAAAAGATAATTTCCCGTTGGTTCCATCAAAAACAAAAAGCATCAGTAGTGTTCCGTTTTTAACGAAGCAGAATGATTTTATTTATGTAAATAAGATAAGTTTACAACCTGTCAGCAAACAAAAATTCAGAAACGCATCTCTATTTACTCCTACAGGTTTTGCGGTTGTTGAAAATGAAAAAAATGAATATGCTGTCATTGATGAAAAGGGAAAGATCGTTTTAGATTTTTCAGCCAGCGCAATAGGTTTAAATGTTGTCGGCGGACTTACATTTTATAAAAAAGACATTGAATACGAGAAGAAAATGCCTGTCTGGAAATGGGATTGGAATATCATGGGAAGTGGTATTAAAAAAGAACAGACTTACCATAAAATTGAGATTGGCGTTGTAGAAACCCAACAAATCTTACTCAATGAAGACATTCCTTACCTGGAAGAAAATTATTATCTGAATTTTGTTTCTATAGATGAAAAACATCTCTTTTGGAATGGAAACATTTACGAAATCAAAAAAGGTCATTTAAATAAAATTGAAAATGGAATTACTGAATTATTGGAAAATAAACGCTTTATCAAAGGTTCCAATGCAAGTTTTTCGATATATGGATTGGATCAAAAAAAGGCACTTCACAAAGAATTAAAAGGTACAGAAACACTTTCAATTCAGTTTGGGAAGGAAATGATAATGCTGAAAGAGGTTAATAAAGAACGGTATGATCCGGAAGTTCCCAAGCTTTTAGCAGACAGCAAAACCCAGGATATTTATCCTTTTCCACAGTATGAAAAGGTCTTTCCGAAAGAAATTACAAAAGCAACCGCTTCGGAGATTGATTTCATAAAGAAAACATCTTTAGTGTATTCTATTACCAATTCGCCTTATTTTCTGCTGGGTGTTTTTAATTATGATCATGATATCTGGGCATACGATTGGCTTTATATTGATACCAAAGGAAACGTCACAGATTCTATTGGTACCTATAATTTTAAAGTGCTGGATCAGGTTGGAAACCTTGTATGGCCGGATAGAAAAATGATTTTACCCGATCAGTTCATTGATAAAACCTGGAAATTCGGGAAAATAAATTCTTATCACAGCATGAACAATTTATATCTTATTCCCATTGAAGATGAAAAACAACTGAGGACAAAAGGTCTGTGGAACAGAAGCAAAAATATCTGGGAAATCAAACCTGAATACAATGATATTTTGGTTTTGGACACGGATAAACAGATCTATGCGCTTCAAAAAGAAAAAGACGGCTTATATACACTTTATGACAATGAGAATAAAAGGGATATTGGATCAAAAACGTATAATTCCATTAATTCTGACGGTCTGGTAAGTATTAAACGTAGTTCCGGAGAAAACACCTATTACTATATTGATATTTACTCCGGAAAAGAATACAAAGAACAATAATTTAATCTTCTGAGACTCATTCTAAACTAATTATACTATGCTTTTATCTGCAGATTTACACCTGGAAAGAATGTTATTTCTTGCTGTTTTGATTCTATTTTTCGGAACAGGATTTTTATGCACGCTCATCATTTTTATTATAAATTCTATACGAAAGAAAAATAAAACAGGACGTTATTATATTTTCGGATTTCTTATTTCAGGACTTATTGGAGTCGTTTTAACCGCATTCTATTGTTATATGATATTATTTGAACAGGCTGAAATCTATAGGCCTTAAAAGATGTGATGGAATAGATTCTAAAAAATAGATAAACGAAAAACCCCTATTATCAGGGATATTTTCATGCAACCCCTTTTGTTACCTTTAATCCGGGAAAATATTAAAATAATTTGGTGAAAAACCTCGTGATTTTAAAGCCATTTTCGCATTTACTTATATAAATATTTTTATAACTTTTATAGCTTTCTTTTTCACACCCAATTAAAAGATAAATTCTTATTTCGAACAAACACTAAAAAAGTATGGGTAAAAACACTAGCCAAATAAAATTGAGTGAAGAAGAAGCTGTAAAAGTAATATTGCTGAGCATCATTTTGATACTATTCACCAGCTGCAAGAATCCAGGGAGAAAAAAAACGAATTTTCCGAATGAATTGAAAAATACCCATTGGATTATTGATAGTGGCGGACTTATTGCTCCGGATGGTGATACAACCTATGAGCTGTCAAAGAGGGTGGATTCTACATTAATTCTCAATTTTCATGCAGTCAACTTTGCAGATGAAGAAAGATTTGAAAGTTTTGACAGCTGGCAATGTGGAAATGACTGTTTTACAAAAATATATGGCAGATATTATTTTGTACAGGCCAATCAAATAGAAATGGAAGTTGACAGTATTCGTAAATCAGGAACCTGCGAGGCTCCCACACAAGTTTTCAGGCCAGCAAAAGAGATTACTTTTGATATTGTAGAAAAAGGAAAGCAGTTACAATTTATAAGAAAATAGAAATGACAGATTTAATAAAAATTTTCCCGGAATATGAAGATGTATTTTATGATGATATCGAAAATCATAAAAAATATTTTCTGCCGGTTTGTTCAATAAATCTAAAATTGATAGATCCTCAGGATGATACGTGGCTGCACATTGTATCGGTGAAAGAACTTTTTGACGGGCAAATTGGATCTTCTACTTCCCAATATTATAGCCGGTTTACAAAAGCTGATATGATTGGCTTTGATATCATTGATGGTAAATATAAATTTGATGCAGACTGGAATTATTTTACCTTTTCCAAAGAAATTGATCCGGAAAATTATGGTCATCAGTATTCAGATGATGAAATTGAATATAATATGAATAGCGCCATGTATTCATTATTAAAAGGATACTTTAAGAAAAATGGAAAGCTATATGACAGGGATTTTAATCGGCCTGGATTAGAGGTAGATGATATAAGAAGATTAGAACGGTTGCGTAAACTGACGGTGCAGGATCTGGAAAATGATGATCCCAATGAATATTTACTAGAAAGAATTCAATCAAAAACAGAGGGAATCTTTGATGAAATCAATACCAGTCAACTTCCTTTTGAATTATGTAACTACTCAGGATGTAACCTTTTGGAAAAACCTTTCAAAAGTGATAATACCTTGATGGATTATATTGCGTGTCTGGAAGGATATGATTTTCAAAAGACAGCAGCAGACCAATTGTATTTGTTTCATGACAAAGAGCTGAAAAAAGCAGTTATCTGTTTTGAATATACTTAATACAGCTTCACAAAATACGAGTATTTAATTTCAATAAAATCACTGTAATCGGGAGTGTTTTTAATGCTTTCCGACAGGTAAAATGTAGCGAATGGCACACCGGATTTATTTATACAATTACGATCAGAAATCGAATCAGACATTTGATACTTATCTGGGCGAGTGGAACTACGAAATTCCGTTATTGCTGTATCCTTTACTGGCGGAAGATATTAAAGTAGAAGGCGTTGAGTTTTTCTCGGATAAAAACCAGGGAATTGTTCAGTTGCGTTACTTTTTCAATCTGTTGGCAGATACCTATCAGCTGCATTATAAGAAAGCGTATTACGAACATGTTAATAAAATGTTTGAGTTCCTGGAAGCTCTGCCTTACGACTCTTTTGTATTGAATGCAACGGATGTTTTCAACATGAACGAAGAAAAACATAAAGTACAGGCAAAGGAATGGCTGGTAGAAATTCAGCAGAAAAGTAAACTCTATAAAAAGGCTGTGGAAGCTCAGAATCTTTCGCTGTTAGATTCTTTGTTCTCGCACACCGGATATTCCTCATTTCTCGAAATTTTAGAAACCGACTGGATTGATTACGGATTGGGATATTTTGAGGAACTTGCCTATAAAAAGGCAGCATCTTCAATATTTGAAGAGGATGGGAAATTTGGTCTGAAGGATGCAAAAGGGGCTATTTTAGCTCCAGCTGTTTATGATGAAATTTTTGAAGCAGATTATAACTACAGTATATCGGTGGTTCAAAAAGGAGCTTTGTTTGGTTACCTGCAAAGTGATGGAAAAGAATGGGTTTCTCCAGTGTATGAAGAAGCTTTTGATGTATTTGATTTTGCGCAGGAACCTTTAGGCGAAGTAAAAATGAATGGAAAATCAGGGATTTTAAAAATCTATTCAAACACCTGGATGGTTCCTCCCGATTATGATTCCATTGAAAGAATAGCTTACGGGTTCTTAGGCGTAGAAAAAGACGGGAGATTTGGCGTCTACAATGATGAAAACGGATTGATTATTCCTATTGAAAGCGAAAGTCCTTATGAATACGATTATTTTCCCGAGCTATTTTTCACCAAGCAAAAAGGAACCGGCAAGCGCAGATATTATACCAAAGAAGGAAACTATCTGGGTTATTTTTTAGAAGGAAGTATTGTAAAAACAAGTACCTGTTTCTGGATCAAACCAAACAAATTTGATAAAAAAGGAAAATTAATAGATGAAACAGGCCGTTTTATCATTGACGAAGCAGATCAGCTGATTTTAATTGATAATTTTGAAACGCTGGCTATTCGTAAAGATAAGAACTGGAAAATTTATCACACTTTAAAGCATCAGTTTCTGTTAGAAAATGAATCTGTTATTAAAGTAAAGGCACAATCAAATGCCGGATATAAAAACAATGTCTTTATCCTGGAAACCCAAACAGGATCAGGACTTTTTGATGCGGACAATGGAAGTTGGTTAATTGCTCCCCAATCAGAAATTAAGCAGATTCATTATTTGGACAATGGATTTTTATCGGTCCAAAAAAATGAAAGGTATCAGTTGTTCGATTTTGAGAATGGCCTGTCAGCTCAATGGTACGATTGTATTTCCAATCCTTTGAATTACAGAACGGAAGAAGGTCTGTTATTTCTGTATCAGGATGAAGATATGTTTAGAATGAATGAAGATAAAAGCATTCATCGGGTAGAGGTTTCTGAATATGATGCGATTTATTTGGATCGGTATTCATTCCGGGGAAAAGATTTAGAATACTTTACTTCCTTTTATAACCGTTGGAAAAGTCAGGCAGGCAAAAACGCCGAACAATTCATGGACGTTGGAACCATTACAAAAATGGCTTTTGATGCAAAAGAAAATCAAAATTACCACGAGGCACTTCGCTTGTTTGAATTATCTGCTCAAAAGGGTGACATAGATAGCCTGGTAGAAATAGGAATACTGCTTACCGATCCTGAAATAGAATCACTGTTTGATCCACAAAAAGGAATCATCTACTATGAAAAAGCGGTAAAACGAAACCATCCTGTAGCCTGGAACAATATCGGGGCTTTGTACCACAACGGAATAGGATATTCTTTTAATATCAAAAAAGCAATTCAGGCGTATGGAAAAAGTGCTGAACTTGGTGACGGATTAGCGCTTGCGAATCTTGGTGATCTGTATTATTTTGGAGAACATGTGCTGCAGGATTACACTAAAGCCTTGGATTTTTATCAGAAAGCCGAGAAAAAATACTACTATAACTATGATAAAATCTCAGAAATCTATTATCAGTTAAGAGATTATAAAAACCTTTTGGTATACTTAAAGAAAGACTATGATCAGTCATATTCAGGGATTTATTATGGTATTATGTACGAACTCGGCATGGAGGTAAAAACAGATCTGAAGAAAGCCGTTAAGTATTTTGAACAAGCCAATGCTTACAGTGCCTACGAATATGCAACTCAACGTTTGATATATTACTATGGTGAAGATCCTGCCTTTAAAAATGAAAAGAAATTTCAGAAATGGAGATCTTTCGCCGAAAAGCACGGTTTCGAAATAGATTAGCAGGGATTTACCTATATTTACGTTCCTTAATGGAATGCAATTTAATAAAGATAAGGGTTTGATGTACAGGTTATTATTTATATTTACTTTACTTATTTGTCCGTTTTTTGTTCAGGCACAGGATGTTTTAAGCAGATTAGAAAAAGAATACAGCCATGCATCAAACAATAGGGTAGAACAGCTCAATCTGGCTCCCAAATACGCGACTGCCTTATTTTTTCATAACCTTAAACCTAAATCTTACCAGATTTTAGAAACCAATATTTCCATTGCTGCAAAACAGGCGGATGGGAAATATGCCACTATTTTGTATGCTGTACAAGCTATGAATTATCGGCTGGATAACAAAACAGTGGAGTCTTCAAAAAGTCTTGACCTGGCAAAGGCATATAGCTTAAAAACAAATAGCAATGAAGCAAAAGGCTATGTAGAATATGCAAAAGGCTGGATTCTGACCCGTAATAATAAAACGACCGATGCGGTTGCCGCTTACCTGAAAGCGATCAAATATTATGAAAACTCACCAACCACTTCCACACTATATGGAAGATTGGGTAATGTAGCCAAGGAATTATCTGCCATTTATTCTGACCTTAATGAATATCAGCTGGAAGAAAAATACAGCAAGCAATTTCTATTGTTAGCTTCCAAACAAAATGATCCCAATCTTATCTTTGATGCTTACATGCGGATGGGGTACGTATATGAACAAAAATATACACAGGATCCATCCAATACAATGTTTCGAACTAAAACAGAACAGTATTATTTACAGGCTATTGCTACTTTCAATAAAAACAAAGATGTTATGCTTAGCGGAAATAGCCTTTCATATGCTGCCATCAATTTAGCGAATTTATATACTGGGTTTGACAGTAATAAGGCAATGCAATATGCCCAGCTCGCTAATAAGGTGAGCCTTGAAGTTGGTGATGCTATTCACATTGCTTCTTCATTTGGGATTTTAGCAGAATTGGCATTACAGGATAAAAATTATGATTTAGCTAAGTCTTATTTTCTGAAAGCTTCTATGGAAATTGGGAAAAGCCCGGTAAGAAATCATATGATAGAATTGTCTATCCTTGAATCTCTATCCAGAATCAGCGAAGAGCAGGGAAATTACAAAGAAGCACTGACTTATTATAAAAGCTATGTTGATAAATACAAAAGCGTTTACGACCAGGAAAAGCTGGATATTACCAAAAGATTAGAATCTCAGTTTGATAAAGAACGTCAGGAGCAGAAATACATAAAACTCCAGCTGGAAAGTGATAAAAAAGCGCAGGAAATCAGGTTGATAAATATACTTCGTGCACAACGTGAACAGGTTTACAATAATTTAAAACTGGTAGAAGAAAATCAGCGTGAACGCTTGAAATTTTCAGAACTTGAATCGGAGAAAAAAGAACAGCAGCTTCGTTTGGCAAAACTGGAAACCCAGCAGAAGAATAATGATATTAACAACTTTAAAAAGCTGTTGGCATTCAAAGAAAAGATCAATACCTACTACATTTTTTTTATAGCCTTTTTCATTGTTCTGATTCTCTTATTGCTTTATGCTTATAAACAGCGTGCTAAGTCTATGAAACAAAGAGACGAACTGCATGCCCTGGCCATGGAAAAAGAGAAACAAAACTCAAAAATTTCCACACTTACCGCATTGCTTGAAGGGCAGGAGCAGGAGCGGGGCCGTCTTGCCCGTGATCTTCATGACGGATTGGGAGGATTGCTTTCAGGAACGAAACATCAGTTGTCTTATTTAAATCCACATCAATCTGAAAATATAGAAGAAGGAATTTCAAAATCGATTGATCAGATTGATGGTGCTGTGGAAGAACTAAGAAGGGTAGCACATAATTTAATGCCTGATTTATTAACGAAATACGGATTGGAAATAGCCATTCAGGAGTTTGCTTCCCGTATATCCAATAACGCATTAGAGATCCATACCGAATTTATCAATTACAGTAATTCAATATCAAAGGAAAAGCAACTGATTATCTACAGGATCATTCAGGAGCTGGTTAACAATGCTATAAAACATGCTGATACTTCAGAAATTATTGTTCAGATAAGCGAAGAAGACAATCTATTGAATCTAACGGTAGAAGACAACGGAAAAGGTTTTGACCCTACAGGTTTAGACGTAAGAAAAACAGCAGGTTTCCACAACATAGAATTAAGAGTCCAGTTTTTAAAAGGAACAATGAATATCACCTCCGAATTGAATATTGGTACCAGTATAGAACTTCAAATCCCTATTCATTAAACATGATAAAAGTAGCCATAACAGACGATCATCCGCTTCTCTTGGAAGGACTGAAAAATATTTTAGGAAACAGTGATACGATAGATGTTGTAGATTGTTTCAGAAACGTTTCTGAAATGAATGCAGGCCTGGCAAAACAAGTGGTCGATATTTTACTGCTGGACATCAATCTGGTAGATATCAACAGCATAGAACTGATAAAGCCTTTAAAGAAAAAGTATGGGAATCTGCAGATTATTATACTTAGTGTTCACAATGAACTGCCTGTCATTAACAGTACTCTGGCTGAAGGCGCTTTGGGATACATTCAAAAAAATGCTTCCGTTTCTGAAATTATTGAAGGAATCACCACTGTATATGCCGGTAACCCATTTTTATGCTCGCAAACCAAGTCTGTTCTTGATAAAAAAACCGTAAATGGATTGCATCAGGTTCCGAAACTGACCCGAAGAGAAAAGGAAATTTTAGCAGAAGCAGCAAAAGGGCTTACAACCAATCAAATGGCAGAAAAGCTCTTTATCAGTCCGCACACCGTAGAAAGTCACAGAAAAAACCTTATTGAGAAATTTCAGACCTCTAATCTTAGTTCCGCCATTAAACTGGCAATAGAATACGGTTTAATTATCGAATAAAATATTCATCCAACAAAAAGGCCTGCTTACATCGTAAAAGCAGACCTTTTTTTATATAATCAAATAATTGGGTGTGTATGTATTAATCTTTGAACCTCAAAGCAGCCTGGAACAGGTTTTTCTTTCCTACTAAATCATATTCATCATTATATACAGGTTCATACATTAATATGAAAACTCTGCCGTTAAAATCCTTTAAATCAATGGGCTGATCTACCATGATATCATAAAACCTGGTAATAGTACGGGTAGCCGTCCATTGTTTAGCATTACCTTTAGGATTTTTATCAAATCTGTGATCTTTCGCATCAGTATAATACCAATATGAAGGCGCTGAATCCATAAGAAACATTTCTTTGTCTTTATTGTACAATTCCTCCGCCATACCCGTATTCTGAAACCACGCAACTTCGGTGTTCAAAACGCCCAGAGCGCCGGCATAAATATCTTTATTTGTAGTGGCTCCCACTAAGAACCCTTCAAGATTTGAAGACGTAATTTCAAATTGGAAAGTCGATTTTTTCAGGTCATAAACATCATTTACAGGCTCAATTACCTTTCCATCCTGTTTAATAACCACTTTCAGCGATTGTGCAAAAGTTATAAAACTTAGTAAACAAAAAAGAATTGTCAAGCTTAATTTTTTCATTGTATCTTTTTAAATTATTACAGCAAAGATATTAGACTTTAAAGCCATATGCACTGGCTGGTTTCAGGGGTTTTTATATCAGCTACAATAAATAGTCTAAAACAAATCAGCTTTCAATTGAATCTTTATGTAAGCTGTTTTTTGCTTTTTACCATTAGCTGAAGCTGAATTAAGCGGATAGACTTCGGCATAAAATGTATCGTTATCCGTCCAGAATGCCTTTTTATTATCAGCTATTTTGAAGCTCGTAAAATTCACATACAAAAGATTGTCCTGTTTTTTCGTTTGTGGAAAATATTTAGCAATAACAAAATTACTCCCCACATCATTATTAGATGATACAGAAGTAACCCAGCCTTTAGTAGGAAGAATTTGTGGATAGCCTTCTGTACCCAGTTCAAACATCACCGCATTCTTTATACTGTAAAAAGAATAGAAAGAATCTACGACTTCATCAGAGCTTTCTTTGAAAACCTCAAGGTTTAAATAAGGTGACCGTCCTACATATTCATTACCAAGCGGTCCGGTTTCTGTAGAGATATTTTCATGCTGTGTAATGACTTCTTTTCTATCATTTTCGATGTATATCCAGTTACCATCCTGCAATTTTATATTCGGATTTTTTACCAATGCTTCACCTATTTTATTTTTTGAGTTTGCTTGAAATTCCTGTTCTGAGATCTCAGCAATGGTGCCAAATTTTTTAAAAGATTTATTCTTAAAATCACTAGATTCTTTAAATGCGCTGCTTCTGATCTCATAAAGATCCGCACCTTTTAAAGTAAGTTCAAATGCCGGAGTGAATTCTGATTTCAGGACAAATGCTTCAATACTGTTCGAAATGTTATTATTAATGCTGTAATGAATAGAGTAGAAGTCATCAAATTCTTCAAATCCGTAATAATTATCGAATTTATTGTAAGCTATTTTCAAATGAGCAGCCTCTTTACTCGGAGTCACAAAAAATTGTATAGAATCAAGCTTGGTAAATAACTCAAAGGGCACATCATGCACATTATCTACCCCTTTTATTTTTTTGAAATCAGCGAGTGTTATTGTTTTTTGCTTAACTTCAGTTTCTACTTTGTTTGTTTCTGTTGTTTTATTCTGTTGATTGCATCCTGCAAGGACTATCACTGATGATATAAAGATTTGATTGATGACTTTCATTTATTATATTTTTGAGCAAATGTATCTGTATTCGGACCAGCAGCCAACAAAACGCCTGAATATGGGCAATAAATGGCTGAAAACAGGGATATATGAAGTGGCAGAATTTGGACAATTTTACAAAACGATAAACCCAATATTGTAATTTACTTTTATCAACATGAAAAACTTAATAATCAGCCTTTCAGTGGTGACTGCTTTATTAGCGTCCTGTTCACCCGCTACAGACAAAAAAGTGGAAAAAAATACTTCTCCGGACACCAAAAAAGAAATTGCAGCATCTAAACCAGAACCAGTGAAGATTGATCCGGCAACATTAGAAATACCAGGTGATTTTTCAACATTAGTTCCTATTGATTTATTGAATAGTAAAAGTACCAATGTACATGATAAATATGGTATAGAGTTCTCCGGGAACTGTTATTCATGCGATCTGACAAGCCTGTCTATAACAAAGAAACAAATCACATGGACGAATGTCTGTGATGAAAAAGATACTTTTGAAATTGATGATTTTTCATACTCTAACGAAGGAAACAAGACTCTTTTTAAAACACCGGAAAGAACCTATATTTTAACCCAAATAGATAAAGCACCCGTTTACGAACTTGTGATAGAAGGTAAAAAACTGGAGTTAAAAAACAAAAGAATATCCAAATATTTTACTACCAAAAAAGCTTTACCTCTTTTCACAGAGCATGATTGTGGTGATTTTGAAGGATGATTTTTTTACAACGATTTTGATAAAAATAGGATGTCTTTTAAAATGCTTAACAAAATCGCGGTATTTACAATAAAATGCTTTCCGAAAGGCAGAACATTAAGGTTGATTTCCAAAACGAAAAAGTCCTCTAAAATTTAGAGAACTTTTTCGTTTTAATTTTATCTTGAGAAAATCAAAGATATTAATCTCCTTAATTTTAAATTATTAGTTTTTAATAAACTTGGAACTATACGTTTCTTTTGTGTTGTTTATCTGGATAAGATAGTTTCCGTGTATCAACTCAGAAACATCAATGCCTTTTTTCCCATCTACATTATCTTTTGATAGTACTAGTTTCCCGTTCGTATCATAGATCATTACTTTTCCTTCGGTATTGAATTTTAGAATATCCTTTACAGGGTTAGGAAAGAATGATAAATCCTTTTGAGTAGGATTACTTTCTTTAGTAGATAAATTGTTAGAATTATTTTTAAACTTCACGATAGCCGTTTTAATAAATGAATTCGTTGCTGAGTTTTTAAGATTTGCACTTACATAGATTTCTGTCATATCAGAATTAGTTCCTGCATCTACAAAAGTTTCAAAAGCTGTAGGGTCAATATCATGTACAACATAGCCATTGGTTCCAAATGTACTATCTAATGTTCCATCGGTATTAAAACGTGCTAGTAGTATTTCCTTATCCTGAGTGGTTGTTGAATTTACTATATAGGTTGTGTTCCCGACCAATAAGATTTTGCCATCCGGCTGTATGAACATTTTTCGGAAATTAGTTTTATAGGTGGTTATAGATGAAAAAGCGGCAGAAACATCCAAATGCCCCGTAAAATTAGTATTGCCGAAAGAGTAGTCTAGATTTCCATACTTATCTGTTTTATAGATTCGGTAGTAGTACAATGACGCACCACTGTTATAGGTATTATCCATAGCCATTAAATAAACATTATCCTGTGTATCCAGCTGATAATCTACACCAGCATTGCTGCCACTATCTGAACCCTGAGAAGCATAAAAATTAAAATTGTTATCCTGAGAGCCCTGAGAAGAATACTTGGCGACAAATGCCTTTGAGCCCTGTCTATGGCTAACACCTGAATTATTATTAATTTTATATAAGCCACCACCGACAAAGTAACTTCCATCAGATGCTTTAAGAATTTTTGCGGCACCTGTACCCATATGAATTCCTGTACTACCTGTTATTGCAGGGATATAGACCGGTGAAATGGAAAATCCTGAAGTACCCGTTTCATTTTTTAAAACCACTACACCACGACCTCCCATATAATAACCATCACTTGCCAGAATAAAAAAAGAATTAGTGTTATTGCTGTTAGAAAGGTGAATACGTGGGTTCTCTATACAAGGAGAGCATCCTGAATTATTAAAGTCAACACTGTTATTCGTTGATGTACCAAAAGCAGTATCTACACTGCCGTCTGAATTTAATCTTTTTACTCTGGTAGTATATAAGCTGTTGGCTTCCTGCGTTAATAACTTTCCATTAGAGTAGAGATATATACTGTTATAGGGGTTGGGGTTTGAAAAAACACCCATGGTGCCAAAAGTAGGATCTAACGTACCGGTACTCGTTAGTTTTTTTATTTGGTTACTAACCATCAAAAAAACTTTGCCATCATTTGTAACTTGGATATTCGGGGCACCACTCGGTGCATCATAACGGACTCCGTTATTGCCAAAGGTTTGATCTACCTGCCCATTTTGTCCATAGAATGAGCCTGCAGAAAAAAATACTAGAAATAGGAAATGTCTCATGAATATTATATAATTTTAGTTTTCGGGTTATTAGTTGGGCACAAAAATATGATTTTTTTTGAGTAGAATACTGACATTAAAGCAAGTATTTTCAAAAAAGCCAAAAACAATATTTCATAGAGAAAATAAAGTTACTTTTTGAAGTGAAGTATACTTTTAATCCGCATTAGCATAAGCTCAGGAAATAAGATGTCAAACATTGTGAAATCAATACATAAAAAAACCTCAAATTACTTTGAGGTTTTATATGTAAAATAATGACTTAATTATTTTGCTGGTTTTTTAGGACTCATCATCATAATCATCCTTTTTCCTTCAAGTTTAGGAAGCTGGTCTACTTTACCTACATGCTCTAATTCCTGAGCAAGTTTTAAAAGCAAAATTTCTCCCTGATCCTTAAAGATAATCGAACGTCCTTTAAAAAATACGTAGGTTTTTAGCTTAGAACCTTCTTCAAGGAATTTTTCAGCATGCTTCTTTTTGAATTCATAATCATGGTCATCTGTCTGAGGTCCGAAACGGATCTCTTTTACAACCACTTTTACTTGCTTAGCTTTCAGTTCCTTCTGTTTTTTCTTTTGCTCATATAAGAATTTCTTGTATTCTAATATTCTTGCAATAAAAGGTTCGGCCTTATCAGAAATTACTACTAAATCCAATTCCTGATCCGCAGCAATCTGTCTTGCTTTGTCAATTGGATAAATTCCTGGCTCTACGTTATCGCCCACCAAACGAAGCTCTCTCACACGAATTTTATCGTTGATCAAGTGTAAGTCCTCCTGTACAGGACGTCTTTGTGGGCCCCTGTTGTTAAATCTTTGTGCTATTGTATTATAATTTTATTGGTTAATTACTTAATTTAATTGATTCAAATATTTAAAAATTGAAAGATTCCGTTACTATATAAAACTTTGAATCCTTCAATCTTTTAATTTTAAATTATATGGCTGCTTCTTTTTTAAAGTAAGCAACGAAATCCTCCAGTGTCATCACTCCAAGATCTCCTTCTCCACGTCTTCTTACAGAAATTGTGCCTTCTTTTTCTTCATTTTCTCCTACTACAAGCATGAAAGGAATCTTATTCAATTCAGCATCACGGATCTTTTTACCTGTCTTCTCGTTTCTGTCATCAATCTGACCGCTAATATCGTGATTTTCTAAAAATTGTGAAACTTTTTTTGAATAATCTACATATTTTTCACTGATCGGTAGAATAATAAACTGTTCCGGGCTCAGCCATAATGGGAAATCACCTGCTGTATTTTCCAGCAAAATAGCAATGAAACGCTCCATAGAACCGAATGGTGCTCTGTGGATCATTACCGGTCTGTGTTTTTCATTATCATTTCCGATGTAATGAAGATCAAATCTTTCCGGAAGGTTATAATCAACCTGGATTGTTCCAAGCTGCCATTTTCTTCCTAAAGCATCTTTCACCATGAAGTCTAGTTTAGGACCATAGAATGCCGCTTCTCCGTATTCTACAACTGTTTTTAACCCTTTCTTCTGAGCTGCATTGATGATAGCGCTTTCTGCTTTCTCCCAATTTTCATCAGAACCGATATATTTTTCTCTGTTTTCAGGATCTCTTAAAGATACCTGAGTTACAAAATCTTCAAAACCTAATGATTTGAAAACATAAAGAGTCAAATCAATTACTTTTTCAAATTCTTCAGAAAGTTGATCCGGAGTACAGAAAAGGTGGGCATCATCCTGAGTAAATCCACGAACTCTTGTTAAGCCGTGAAGTTCTCCACTTTGCTCATATCTGTATACTGTACCGAATTCCGCATATCTCTTAGGCAAATCTCTGTAGCTCCATTGTGAAGTCTTGTAAATTTCACAGTGGTGAGGACAGTTCATTGGCTTCAATAAGAATTCTTCTCCTTCATTCGGAGTTTTGATTGGCTGGAAGCTGTCTGCTCCATATTTATCCCAGTGTCCTGAAGTTACATATAGTTCTTTTGCTCCAATGTGTGGAGACATTACAAACTCATACCCTCCTTTTTTCTGAGCTTCTGAAAGGAAATTCTCCAATTTTCTTCTTAAAGCAGTTCCTTTTGGCAACCAAAGTGGCAACCCGGCACCTACTTTTTCAGAGAATGCAAAAATTCCAAGTTCTTTACCTAATTTTCTGTGGTCTCTTCTTTTAGCTTCCTCCAATCTTTCAAGGTATTCAGTAAGATCTTTCTGTTTAGGGAAAGAAATACCATATACTCTTGTCAACTGAGGATTCTTTTCGCTTCCTCTCCAGTAAGCTCCTGCTGCATTTAAAATTTTAACCGCTTTTACAATTCCTGTATTCGGAATATGACCACCACGACATAAGTCTGTGAAATTATCATGCGTTACAAAAGTGATTTCTCCATCATTAAGATTAGAGATCAATTCTACTTTGTAAGGATTATCTGCATAAGTCTTTAAAGCATCTTCTTTAGAAACCGGATAAAGAGAGAATGTAGAACCTTTCTTCGCATTTTCTAAGATCTTTTTCTCAATCTTTTCAAAATCTTTTTCAGATAAGCTTTCATCCCCGAAATCTACATCATAATAGAACCCGCTTTCAATAGCAGGACCAATGGTCAACTTAGCATTAGGATAAAAATCAAGGATAGCCTGCGCCAAAAGGTGGGCAGAAGAGTGCCAGAAAGCCTTCTTTCCAAGATCATCATTCCATGTCAATAGTTGTACCGTAGAATCCGTGGTTATAGGTGTGGTTATTTCTACTTGTTTGTCATTAACAATTGCGGAAATGGTGTTTCTAGCCAATCCCTCGCTTATAGATTTTGCCACATCTAGAGGAGTCACTGCTCCCTCGAATTCTTTGACACTATTGTCTGGAAGTGTAATTTTTATCATTGTTTACTAAGAAATTTTAAGAGGCAAAAATACGCATTTTTTAGATAAAATACTACATCCGTCTGTATTTAGAATGAGAATTAATATCGAAAATAGAAAGATTTTTACCGTTTGGAAGCCATAAACTTTATATTGAGGTGTTCTCAGGAAATAATTCTGACACTTTTATTCCTTTAGCATGACTGGAATTCATCACTTTATCGGTCTTCTTTTTTAATAGACTCAGGAAAAAGTAATAGAAATTTTAAATCTTAGTAAAAGAATAAAAATATAAGTTTTAGAAGATTAAAAGTAATATCTTAATCCTATGAATACAGGATATTGATACAATAATAAAGGTTTAGAATAGAAAGAACAGAAAGTTTTACTCTTCTTTTTGATAAATCTCTGAAATACAATGACCCTATTCAATTAAAATCCAATAAATATTAAACTTCAAAAACTACAATCCCTATGAGTAGGATAAACATCGATTTACATTGTGATCTTCTCTATTACCTTTTAAGATCAGATTCCGCGCTTGATGATAAAGAACTCGGCTGTTCACTGCCTTATTTACAGGACGGAAATGTAAAACTTCAGATCATGGCGATGTATGCAGGAACAGGAGCCAATAGTACAGTTCACGGACTGGAACAAAGCAAATTGTTTTCAAAGCTTATTAAAAGCGAGAATTTTTTCCTTTTTAACAATGATAACAATGAAGTTCCGGAAAATAAAAACAAGGTAGGAGTCATTGCTTCTATTGAAAACGCATCTGCTTTCTGTGATGAAAACCAAAGTCTGGAATCAGGATTCAAAAACCTTGAGACAATTATTGAAAATACTGAAAAAGTCTTTTATATAGGGATTACCCATCATCTGGAAAACCGCTTCGGAGGTGGAAATAATGCTACGGCTGGCTTGAAAGACGATGGAAAAGTACTGATTGATTATATTTCTGACCGGAAAATCGCTATCGATTTGGCCCACACAAGTGATCAGCTGGCTTATGATATTTTCACTTATATTGATCAAAGAAATTACTCAATTCCTATTCTGGCAAGCCATTCCAACTATAGAACCGTTTACAAAAACAACAGGAATCTTCCTGATGAACTGGCGAAGGAAGTGATTAACAGAAAAGGATTGATTGGCCTGAATTTTATCAAAGATTATGTTGATATTGACAATCCGGAAAGACTTTACGAGCATATCCAATACGGGCTGGATCTTGGTGGTGAATACAGCATAGCCTATGGTGCAGATTATTTTTACTGGAAAGATCATCCGGACACATCCCGTCATCCTTTTTTCTTTCCTGAACATTCGAATGCTTCTGTATACCCGGCAATCAATAAAGAAATTGAAGAGCGGTTTTCATCTGAACTGGCAGAAAAGATCAGTCATAAAAATGCATTGAATTTTATAGAGAATATATATAAATAGAATCATTTTTGTCTGATTAAATCAAAGCATAATTAACAGGTCGCTCCTCCGGAGCTTTATTTTTGGACTTAATTTTTTTTCTATTAACAGTAGATACTGATGGGGTCAAATCTAGCTCCAATAGGAGCTAACTCTTAATAGAACGTATTTTGTTTTAAAATTATAGCTCCAGAGGAGCGACCTGTTAATACTAAATATGTGAGAGAGTATATTAAAAATCAAACACTGTTTTTGTGTTTGATTTTACATGAATTAAAATATTATAACAATTTGTAAAATAATTATTTACGTATTTTTATTTAATGTTTTCTTTTATACTTTACTTTCTGTTTGATGATTTCAATTACATCTACATTCTGAACTTTAGACTTGATCCATCCATGGATGTCAATATAAAATAATGAACGTCTGTAATATTCGTTATTAGAAAATTCTTCCAGTTTTTTATCAAAACTTTCAAAGGCTTTCTGTCTTTGATTCAACACCTGATTATTAAGATTCTTAAAAAACTGAATGCTTTCAAAATGGAAGTCTTCCGGCTTTTTCATTTTTTTTGCGAACTTTAATGTCGAGGCAATAAATTCATCATAATCTTCATCATTTCCTGATTCATATTTCGCCATTAAGATCAGAATCCTGGTATGGAACAGAAGATCTTCCTGTACATTTCCTTTGGATTCTATGACCCTCATAGAATACTCAATAGATTTGTCAAACATTTTACTGCCGAAGAACATGGCTGCCATTTTCAGGTAGAGAATCATAAAATGGTGTTCATCTATTCTTTCTCTAAGTTTTTCCATTTTTAATTCCACTTCAGGAATAAGCTTTGTTCCTGTGAAAAATTCTCCTTTTACAAAGTGAATATTCATCAGTGTATTGTAATGGGTAAGAAAAATAAGAGACTGAAGATTTTCATTCTGAATAAAATTCTCAGCATGTACCATTTTATTAAAATTGGCGAAATGCTCCTCCAGAATATCAATATTTCCATACAAAAACAGGATCTTCAGCAGATAAGTATTCCCTTTGATGTACCAAACCGGGTGGCTGTAGATCATTTCAGGCTTTTTATGAAATAGATCCACCCACTGATAAGCATATTTCAAAGTGTATTTGTAGTCCTGCAACAGCTGGTTTTTCCACACATGGGCTTTGTAATACCACAGTTTTTCCGTGAAATTGAGCTTCTCAGGGTTTATATTTTTAATCTGGGCATTAAAAACATCCATCACTTCCTGCCGGCCTGTATCATTTTTTACATAGCCGTGGGTAAGCATTTCACTGTATAATTTTAGAGAAAGGTTAGACAATTTTGTGGTATAACGGTTCTGTTTGCTGATTTCCTGAGATTGTTTGATAAGCTCTTCGGCACGGCCTTCAATACTTCGGGTAATGAATTGTGACTCAATTACTTTTTCAAGATCGATGATTTCAGAAGCAATACTTTTTTCATCCAGTTCCAATGCGGACTGCTTGGTTTTGTCTAATATTTTTAAAGCCTGTTTGTACAATCCTTTCTGATACAGAATATTGGCAAAATCCAGCTGCTCACGAAGCTGAATTCTATAGTTCTGATGACTCGGGTTCATACGAAGACTCACGAGGATCTGTTTATAAAGATGAGCTTTAAGGTTGGAAAGCTGTTGTTTGGTAGAAATTTTTTTCTCAATAATCACACTTTCATCATATTCTTTCATCTTATCCATTTCGGAAAAGAGCAGCAGAAATTTAGCATCTACATTAATTCCGAGACGGTTCACATATAACTTAAACTGACGTTTTTCAGAGGTGGTCAATGACTTTACCAATACAAACAAAAAATCTTTCTGCAATTCTGCCATTGTAAATTTTTATAAATTAAAATACTGATTAATAAATGAATACGATTGTTTTTTCAACGGTTGAATATTGTAGTTTTCAGAAAAAGTGAAAATGAAAAAATATTGCAACCCGTAGTTTTGAATCAAAATTAAGTAAAAAACTTCACTTATGGATTCCGAAAAAATTGAAATTTTTGATACAACACTAAGAGATGGGGAGCAGGTTCCGGGATGTAAACTGAACACGGAACAAAAACTGATTATTGCAGAAAGACTGGATGAGCTAGGGATTGATATCATTGAAGCGGGATTTCCAATTTCCAGTCCGGGAGATTTTGAATCTGTTTCAGAAATTTCAAAACTGGTGAAAAAAGCTAAAGTATGTGGACTGACAAGGGCGAATAAGAAAGATATTGATGTAGCAGCAGAGGCACTGAAGTTTGCAAAGAGACCAAGAATACACACCGGAATCGGAACTTCTGATTCTCACATTAAATATAAATTCAACTCAACAAGAGAAGATATTGTTGAAAGAGCAGCTGAAGCTGTAAGATACGCTAAAACTTATGTGGAAGACGTAGAATTTTACGCTGAAGATGCTGGAAGAACAGACAATGAGTATCTGGCGCAGGTTTGTGAAGCTGTTATCAAAGCCGGAGCTACTGTTTTGAATATTCCCGATACAACAGGCTATTGCTTGCCGGAAGAATATGGACAGAAAATAAAATATCTGCGGGAAAATGTAAAAGGTATTGAAAAAGCAGTACTGTCATGCCATTGTCATAATGATTTGGGACTGGCTACTGCCAATTCTATTGCCGGTGCCATCAACGGAGCCCGCCAGATTGAATGTACGATCAATGGATTGGGAGAAAGAGCGGGTAATACAGCCTTGGAAGAAGTCGTGATGATCCTGAAACAGCACAGAGATTTGAATCTGCATACAGATGTGAACTCCAGAATGCTGAATGAAATGAGCACAATGGTATCTGATCTGATGGGAATGTCTGTGCAGCCCAATAAGGCTATTGTAGGAGCCAACGCTTTTGCTCACAGTTCAGGAATTCATCAGGATGGCGTGATCAAAAACAGAGAAACTTATGAAATCATTGATCCTGCAGAAGTAGGAGTGAATGCCTCTTCAATTATTCTTACAGCAAGAAGCGGCCGTTCAGCATTGGCGTATAGATTCAAGCATATTGGATATGAGGTTACCAAGAATGAGCTTGATTATTTATACCAGGAATTTTTGAAAATTGCTGACCTTAAAAAAGAAATATGTAATGATGATCTGAGCCTGATGATGGATTCTTTCAGCAGAAAAATAGGATAGGTTTGATTGTAAATCAAGATAAAGTAAAAATGAACAACAGTAAAAAGACACTTTTTGATAAAGTATGGGACGCTCATGTGGTAGAAACCATTCCTGACGGGCCTCAGATCATTTATATAGACAAACATCTTATCCATGAGGTAACCAGTCCTCAGGCTTTTGCAGAACTTGAATCCAGAAATCTGGAAGTATTCAGACCGGAACAGATTGTGGCCACTGCGGATCACAATGTGCCTACGTTGCAGCAGGAACAGCCTATCAGGGATGAACTTTCAAGAAATCAGGTAGAGCAGCTTACGGAAAACTGTAAGAAAAATAATATTGAACTCTTCGGATTAGGGCATCAATACCAGGGTATCGTTCATATCATCGCTCCGGAATTAGGAATTACCCAGCCGGGAATGAGTATTGTTTGTGGTGACAGCCACACATCTACCCATGGTGCATTTGGATCTATTGCTTTTGGAATCGGAACAAGCCAGGTTGCGCAGGTATTTGCCAGTCAATGTCTGTTGCTTAACAAGCCAAAATCAATGAGAATTACGGTCAATGGTACACTGAATGAAAATGTTCAGCCCAAAGATGTGATTCTTTATATCATTTCAAAAATAGGAACCGATGGCGGAACAGGATATTTCTGTGAGTATGCGGGCAATGTATTTGAAGAAATGTCGATGGAAGGAAGAATGACAATCTGCAATATGAGCATTGAAATGGGTGCCAGAGGGGGAATGATTGCTCCTGATGAAACAACTTTTGAATATGTTCAGGGAAGAAAATTTGCCCCGAAAGGAGATGAATGGGAGGAAAAAGTAGAGTACTGGAAAACCCTGAAAACGGATGAAGGATCTGTTTTTGATAAAGAACTAAGTTTTGATGCGTCAGATATTTATCCGATGATTACTTATGGTACCAACCCTGGAATGGGCATTTCCATCCGTGAAGTTATCCCAACACCACAGAATGAATCGGAAGAGAAAGCTTTACAATATATGGGACTGGAAGCCGGGCAGACGGTTAACAGCATCGAGGTTAATTATGTTTTCATAGGTAGCTGTACTAATGCAAGAATAGAGGATTTCCGCTCTGCAGCCCATTATATTAAAGGGAAAAATAAATCGGAAGCGGTACAAGCTCTGATTGTTCCCGGATCTCAACAGGTTGTTAAACAGATTTATGAGGAAGGCTTGGATAAAATATTCAATGATGCAGGGTTTCAGATCCGTCAGCCGGGATGCTCAGCATGTCTGGCGATGAATGATGATAAAATTCCTGAAGGTGAATATTGTGTTTCCACTTCCAACAGAAACTTTGAAGGCAGACAGGGACAAGGTTCAAGAACGATTCTTGCCAGCCCTCTTACTGCAGCAAAAGCAGCAATAGAAGGTAAAATTTCAGCCCTTGAAAGTTTAAACTAAAAGTAATTTTAAATTTATTTTAACCACAAAAGGCACAAAAGGTTGTGTCGTTTGTAAGAAGAAGTTATCATTTGCTTACATAAAAAGAGCACTTAAGCTTTATGAAAATTTTGATTTTCATTCTTTTGCGAACTTCTTATATGGATTCTTTTATCCATCCTTAAGTAAACTGAGGTGAAAAAAACTTTTGTGACTTTTGTGGTTCAAGTCTAACAATGTAGAATACATGCAAAAATTAGTTGTTTTAAAATCCCGCGCAGTTCCATTGCCGGCAGAAAATATAGATACAGACCAGATTATTCCGGCAAGATTCCTTAAAAGTATAGATAGAAAAGGTTTCGGAGAAAACCTGTTCAGAGATTGGAGATTCAATATTCATACGGGAGAACCCAATCCGGATTTTGTTTTAAACAATCCTAAATTCAGTGGTGAGATTCTTGTTGCAGGAAATAACTTCGGTTGTGGAAGCAGCCGTGAACACGCAGCCTGGTCTTTGACAGATTATGGATTCAAAGTGATTATTTCCAGTTATTTTGCTGATATTTTTAAAGGAAATGCTTTGAATAACGGACTTCTTCCTGTAAAAGTTTCTGAAGAATTTTTAAAAGAAATTTTAGAAGGAATCAATGAAAATCCTGACAATGAGATCGCGATTGACGTGGAACTACAATCAGTAAGCTTTAAAGATACAACGGAGACTTTTGAGATTGATTCTTATAAAAAAATATGTCTGTTGAACGGCTATGACGATATTGATTTTTTAATCAGCAGAAAACAGACGATCACAAATTTTGAACTAAAGACACAAAAAACAAATGAGCAACAATTATTTTAAAATCGCGGTTCTTCCCGGAGACGGGATTGGCCCGGAAATCATCAGTGAAAGCATTAAAATATTAGATGTTATTGCTGAAGCTTTTCAATGTAAATTCCATTTTGACTATGGATTAATCGGGGCAGAAGCTATTTTCAAGACAGGAAACCCTTTACCTGAAGAGACGTTAAAAATCTGTAAAGAATCTGATGCTGTACTTTTCGGAGCCATTGGTGATCCTATTTTCGATAATAATCCTGAAGCGAAAGTAAGACCGGAACAAGGACTGTTGAAACTCCGCAAAGAGCTGGGGTTGTTTGCTAATATCCGCCCTTTGAAAACGTATGCTTCTTTAATTGATAAGAGTCCGCTTAAAAGAGAAATTATTGAAGGAGCTGACATTCAGATTTTCAGAGAGTTGGTAAGTGGAATCTATTTCGGTGAAAAATTTACAGATCCGGAAGGCGAGTATGCTTATGATGTCTGCAAATACAGTCGTGAAGATATTATTCCGATTGCCCATATGGCATTTCAGGAAGCTCAGAAAAGAAATAAAAAGCTTACCCTTATTGATAAAGCCAATGTTTTGGATACTTCAAGATTGTGGAGAAAAACATGCCAGGAAATTGCTTCGGAATATCCGGATGTACAGCTTGATTATATGTTTGTAGACAATGCCGCCATGCAGCTGATCCTTAATCCTAAACATTTTGATGTTATTTTGACTGAAAATATGTTTGGTGATATTATTTCAGATGAAGCGAGCGTGATTGGAGGCTCTATCGGACTACTGCCGTCTGCTTCAATAGGTGAGGAAAATGCTCTATTTGAGCCTATTCATGGATCTTATCCTCAGGCTAAAGGAAAAGGAATTGCGAATCCTATTGCTTCTATTTTAAGTGTGGCAATGATGCTGGATCATCTTAATTTACAGGCTGCGGCAAGCAAATTGAGACAGTCGGTAGAACATGCCATTGAGAACAAGTATGTTACTGTTGATCTTAATACCAAACAATATTACTCAACAAGTGAAGTGGGAAGTTTTATTGCTGACCATATCAGATATTCGGAAAAATCATATTATAATTTTGAAAATATAAAGATCGGAAAATCAACCATTGTATAGAAAACAAAAAAGTTCATTTAGATAGTTAGAAGAAAAGTTCCGCCTCGTATGAGACGGAACTTTTCATTTTTCAACGGTAAAGAAGCTTTAAAGCTCTTTTGTTATTTTGTATTATCCGTTTTTCCTGATTTGGCCTTTGAAGATTTCTGAATATCTTTCTTGTCAATATCAGGTGGATTGGTCTTTTCTGAAGCAGCAGGAATATTCTGGAAATCCTGATTTTGCTTTTTAGTTTCTGCGGTATTGGCAGATTCTTTCTTTTTGGTGTTTCCTTTTGTATCCATGACTTTGAATTTTTAATTTCAAGAATATTGATATTATCATTCAAAGTGTTTGCCAAACGGAAATATTTTATCCTAAAGTCCTAAAATACCAATTTTTCCGGTTTTATCTTCAATAGTATAATTCAGAGCTTTTGCCAACACAAAAACATTATTCAGGTTTTCCATCAGCTGTTTACGCCCTTCATTTCTCAACTGATTCTGATCAATTGATTTTTCTGCCGTTTCTTTAGCTTTTGCAGTAACATTCTTAATATCTTTTTCTGAAATACGGTTGATAAAAGAGTCATCCAAAGATTGAATCTCAACACTCGGTGTAATTCTGATCTCAGCATCAGGAAGTTCTGTAATGACCAGCTTTTTGTTGATGGAATCTACTTCGATCTTCATTTTATTAAGATCATAAGAAACCTGTGCATTGGTCTTTGTATACGTAATAATGCTGTTGCTTGAAACTTCTTTCCCAAATACTTCATAGCCCATTTTGGTTTTCTGCATGCTGGAAGTGTTCTGTTCCATCACCACCATCTTATTCATCTTGGAAATCTGATTGGTCAGGATATAATAATCCGACTGTTCAGTTTTAGTTCCAAGGTTCAGACAGGACTTCAGACCAAAAAACAGAAGTACCATAGCGCCAGCACCGGCTGCAAAGGACAGGATTGTTCTATAATTTCTCAAAATCTATTTAAAAATTTCTTTGATGACAGACGAATCATTCTTTTTAAGGATTTCAGCTAAATCTCTTTCAATATAGCCTGTAGTAGGCATTTCTACAATTCTTCCAATCTCTTTTCCATATCTTCTAAGGATAATGGTAGGGACTTTCTGAAGATTATAAAGACTTTCATCCCCGGTAGGAGATTCTTTCTTACGGTTTACGGCAATAATGTTTAATTTATTTTCCGGATAGTTTACGGCTTCCAATATTTTCATCAGTCTTGGAAAATCTCTGTGGCTGTCTTCACACCATGTTCCTATGAAAACAATAATGTCATACGTGCCGATTTTCTCTTTTTTCAATTCACTGACTGCTTTTTGGTCAAGGGCATATTCATCATGCTCTTTTACATACCAATCTGCATAAGGAGCTTTTAAAAACTGCTCTTTCAGTTGGTTTCCTAAAAGCATTTTGCCATCTTTCTGAGTTTCAACCTCGCGGTTTACCACTACTTTTTGAGCGCTAAGCTGTTGTGCAGCTAAAAATAAGCTTGAAAAGGCAACAATATTGGTAATAAATTTTTTCATAATTATTTCTCGATAATTGATTTTAAATCAGCAGGAGAGTAGTATTTGTTTTTTAATACTTTATGATCTGCCTGTCTGTAAACGTTAAATTTTTCTCCGGACTTTTCATAAAAAGATTCTACTTCCTTCTCTTTGTAGAATTCAACGGTTTCCTTTGCCTGTTCTTCATTATCACACGCCTTCGACATATTGGAATGCTGAACTTCGTTGAATAGCTCTACAAATTTGCTGCCAAGTCCGAATTCAAGCACTGCACCACTCAAAACATACTGAAGATCACATAATGCATCTGCAATTTCTACAATATCATTGTCTGCAATCGCCTGCTTCAGTTCGTTCAATTCTTCCTGTAAAAGCTCTACTCTAAGGTTGCATCTTTCCGGAGAAGGAATTTGCGGGGTATCTAAAATAGGGGCTTTGAAAGTAGTATGGAATTCTGCTACTTGGTTCAGACTATCAATTTTATCCATGAATTTTTTTATTTCCCACAAAGATAGAAAAGGATTTTTAAAATGGGAAATGTCCATGGGAAAATGTATGAATAAAGAGGAAGGGAAGATTATAACTTTTAATTTTCAAAATAAAGTTGAATTTACAATCGTATTTAAATATAAACATCTGTGAAAATATATATTATCTGTAGGAAAAACTGAATCTATAAAAGCAAAAAACCACAACTTTAAAAATTGTGGTTTTTGTTTTGAAATCAGTTGATTATATTCAATTATTTTAATTCTTCATATTTCCAGATGCCTGAAATACTCAATATCGTCAATCCCGGCTGTTTTTCACCATAGCTAAATACACCTACGTATTTTGAATAGCATGAGGAACAATCGGTGCCAAAGTATAAAGTGGGCTGATCATTGACTGTCAGTTCTCCGAAATGAAGCATTCTTTGGGAAGTTCCATTGACAATTCCATGCTTTAATAATTCGTTTTTGGATATTACTTTGTCTTCATTGTACAATTGGAAGATGGGAAATCCCGATTCGTAGGGCTTTATCTCAACTGTATTTTCATGACCACAATTACAGCAGGTAAAAGTAGTAATGGCTGCCGGAAGAGCTTCATCGTTCATAAAAGTACTTTTTGTAACGGAAGCTTTTTTAGTAATGCTTATTTTTTTTGATATTGAATACATCTGAATGATTTTATGGCTGAATAACCGTGCCTACTAAGTTAGGGTATTTTCCGCTTGGACTTTTCTTAATAGTCACTTTTATGTAACCTTCTTCTGCTAATTTATTCCATGTTTTCTGATAACCAGTGTTAATATCAATTGGAATTTTCCACATGGTTTGTTTTCCTTTTCCAGCCTGGCTAAACCAAGGAATAATGTCTGCTGTCTGAGTTTTAAACTGCATTGAATTGTTCAGTACATCAATTTCATAATAGAAATCATACTTTTCTTCAGCCTGGTTTAATGCTCTTTGGGTAAACGTGTATGTATATCCATTGATGATAGGGCTTGTAAAGCTTCCTCCCAATGTAGGAACACCTGTTCCGTTGTAACTGCCTACAGCTCCGCTGTATCTGTCAAATTTCTGCCCGGCCTGTAAAGCAACATCATCAACGATATTGTAACCTCCGTTAGCAGGCGGCCATCCGCCATTTAAATTATTAGCTTTAAAAAGTGATTCCAGCTCACTCCATTTACCTCGTTTGTAAAGATCATAGGCTTGGTTTCTAACGGTTGAACTGACCGTATTGTTGGGGTCATAAGTTACCGCCAGTTCATCAGGGCTTTTGTAGAATACGGTGGTGACGTCCGGGTTGGAGTCAACTACTTCATCATCTCTATCCGAATTACAGGCAATTGAGAACGAAGTAATCGTTAAAAAAAAGATGTACTTAAATAAATGTTTCATATAAAAAATTTTAAATTATTTTAAAATCAGGAGGTATTAGAGGGGGCTACCTTTTAGAAACATCATTTTCTTTACAAAAATCTTAAGTGAAATACTGATATGGATATTATTAATATTTTCCGGTCAATAAAAGGTACTGATCAGAATTTGCAGTAATAACAGCTTTTCTGGCATTGAATGGTTGAAAAATCAATTCTGCCAAAATATGGTGGAGAGAAGCAACGGCATCAGACGTTAAAAAAACGACTTCGGAGCTCCCTTAAATACAAACTGGGTAAACGGTACAATAAAAGAATATTATTGTGCGATAAATTTAAATCAAAAAACTTAAATACTAGTTATTTTATTTTAAATAAAATATTTTTATGAAATTAATTACATTCATAAATGTTTTTGAAGTAATATTCTACATTTTACAAAAATAAAACTGCCCCGTAAAGGGCAGTTTTTTCACATCGTTTAATTTTAAAAGTTATTAATTTTTAATAAATCTTTTAGATGATTCTCCAATTTGAATCATATAAGCGCCTTTGATAAGGTTGCTTACGTTCACAGAGCCTCTCTGAAGTTTTCCTGAGTCAATTAGTTTTCCACCCATATCGAAGATTTTATAGTCTTCTGAAGTTGTATTGGAAACATAAAGGATATCTCTAACAGGGTTTGGATAAAGCTTAATATCTGTGATCAGATCTTTTGTATTCTGAAGATCTCCTTTTCCTGAAGAAACAATATTAAGAGTGTAATCCTCAACCTGGCCATAAGTGAAAGCTTCACAAGATGAAGTAGGGATTGAGCTGTATTTCATCATCACTCTCATTCTTGTTGACCCAACAGTTGCTGTAGCAGGAATTGTGATAGATCCGGTAACAGGAGTTGTTGTAGATCCAGCTTTTGTCCAAGCTAATTCTCCACTGTCTGTAAAGTCTCCATCACCATTGTAATCAATATAAACAGCGTATGCTTCGCTATATTTTGTTGATGTCCAAAACGGAGTCACAGAGATTGTATAAGCACTTCCTCTGGTTACATTGGTAGAAACTGAAGTAAAGTTTTCATAACCTGCTGTTCCTGTAGACGTATTATTAATAGATCCGAATGTTACATTTCCGATTCTTTCGTCAGCAGTGTTAGAAGCTGAAGAAGAGCAATATGAAACGCTTCCTCCTGCAAGAGTAGTAACACTTACGGTATTGCTGGAAACTGAAGCGTTTCCTGCCGCATCTTTTGCTTTAACAGAGAAAGAATACGTTGTTGATGGAGTAAGTCCTGTTACAGTATAAGTAGCAGAAGCTGTAGAACCTATTAATGAAGCTCCCTGATATACATCATATCCGGTAACACCTACATTATCAGTAGCCCCTGACCATGAAAGGTTAGTTGTTGTAGCTGTGGTTCCTGAAGCTGCAAGGGTAGGTGCTGTAGGAGCAACGGTATCAGGAGTTCCTGAACCTGCATTTACAGAGATGTTGGCATTGTTTACATCAAAGAAAATGTGATTCGATCCTTTTACCATAATTCTTCCTGTAGTTGTAGTAGAATTAGGAATAGTTACTGCCTGTGAACCGTCATTTGGAGTTCCAGCCAATAGAGTAGTCCATGTATTTCCATTGTCTGTTGACCAAAGAATATCTACATTCGCTGCATTCACACCATTTGCTGTAGTTCCTGCAACGCTCCATGTGATTGTTTGAGAACTTCCTCCTGCGTAGGTTGTTGCTGAATTCTGAGAAGTTATAGCAAACGGACCTGCAGTTGCATTAACTGTGATAAGAGCATCATCAGAATTATTTCCTGAACCTCCTGCTTTGTTATCACGAACCGTAAATCTGAAATTTAATGTTCTTGCCACTGAAGAAAGAGCTTCTACTGTGATTTCAGAACCTGCTGTAGTTGTTGCACCTGTTAATACAGAAGCCATTCTTGGGAAATATCTTGCAGGCGAGGTTGTTGGAACCCATGATCTGAAGTTAGGCCCTGAAGCTTTTGTTGCACTGGCTGCTGAACTTGCTCCTGTTTGAGAAGAAGAAGCATTGTCCATTTGTTCCCAGATGTAAGTTAGAGAATCTCCGTCAGCATCCGTTCCTGTACCTGTCAGCACGAATGGAGTTCCCTTTGGAATTGTATAGTCTAAACCTGCGCTGGCTGTTGGAATTGAATTTCCTGTATTGGTGTTGACAGAACAAGTTTTGGCTTTAATATTATTAGTAATCTGCTGAATGCTGATCGCATGGAAAAATGCATCAGAATGCGGCTGGATATCCTGGCTGGTAATTCCCGCGTACCCCATAATCGTTGATCCTGATCCTGGTTCCATATTAGCGCCTGTTCCTTCATTGTTCATAGAGAATGTATGGTTTCCTCCGAACTGGTGCCCCATTTCGTGGGCTACATAGTCGATGTCAAAATTATCTCCTGAAGGAATAGCATCTGCCGGGGAAGTATATCCGCTTCCTTTTGATCCGTTTGTACAGATACAGCCGATACAGCCTGCATTTCCTCCGCCTCCTGATGCTCCGAACAAGTGTCCGATATCATAGTTGGCTTCACCAATTACAGAAGTTAAGGTGCTTTGTAACTGAGAATTCCAGCTGCTCATTCCGGAAGCTGCTGAATAAGGGTCTGTAGAAGCATTGGTATAGATTACAGCGTCATTGTTAGCGATCAGAATCATTCTTGCTGCGAAATCTTTTTCAAAAACACCGTTTACACGGGTCATCGTAGTGTTCATTGCAGCTAAAGCCTGAGCTTTTGTACCCCCGAAATACGTGGTGTATTCTCCGGTACAAGATAGAGCGAGTCTGAAGGTTCTTAGTTTGGCATCATCAGCATTAGGTCTTGCTGCAAGAGCGGAGTTGGAAACTCCTTTCTGGGCAGCGTCTACTACAGTACATTCAAACTTGTTAAGATCATCTTTTTTGTCAGATTTTCTGTATACTACATAAGAAGAAAGATCTTTGGTGTAAGGCTCAATGAAAACAGCCGATTTATCACCATAAATTTCCATGGAAGACAGTCCTAGTGGAGAAACACTGAAGTAGACTGTGGAATTAGGATCATCCAGACCTTGTCCTACATAGGATTTGATATCCGGATATTTTGCTGCCAGTTCAGGGGCAAAGTTGGAATTTTCCCTCACTTTAAAATTTTCCATTCTACCTTCAGAATTTGGAAAAGAGATGATGAGTTCTGATTTTTCGCCTACAGCCAGTCTTTTGGGAGCTTTTGCTAAAGCATTTTTCAATCCGTCGATGTTTAGGTTGTAAACCTTAGGATTGCTGATACCGGTTTTGTTTTCAAAAACCTCTGATGAAGCTTTTCTGGAACCTTCAGACCAAAGACGGTCAGTCTGTGCGAAAGAAACACCCGAGATAAGGAGCATTCCAATCAGCGTTAATTGTTTTTTCATATTAAATATTAAATTTGATTGTGGAATATCAAAGCTAATGAAAAATATATTATCAAAAACAAAATTTTTTAAGAGAAATTTAGAACATAGAATTAAAATACTATGCGATACATTGAATATAATTGAAAAAGCTTATTAATAAAAGAAAAGTGAAAGTGATGAAATGAATTTCAATTTTGAAAAAAATGGGATAAGTTATTTTCTTTATTAATTTACTAAAATGAGACAATAAAATTTACTAATTATTTAATTATATATAAATAATTTTGATGAATTGAATTTTGGTAAATAATACTACATGCTCTACGTTTCTATACAAAAAAAGCTGTTTCAAAATGAAACAGCTTAGTATATTTATATAATCCTTAATTACATTTTATCATCAGCAGTAGGGCCGTAAAGTCCAGGGACTTTGTTCCCGGTTGATCTTAAGTAAACAACCAGTTCACCTCTGTGATGGTACAGATGGTTATAAAGAAAGCCTCTTACGACCTGAATTCTGGGAGATGGCGGGAAAAGTACATTTCCGTTCATTTCCATTTTCCACTCATTAAAATAAGTGCTTTCATCCGAGTTTTCCAGAACTTTCTGTGCATTGGCAACATTTTCTTCAAATTTTGCTAGGATATTTTCCGCTTTGGAAATGTCTCCCTTGTCATACTTGTACGCACCCATATCAAAAGTATCTTCATTGAAAGTGGATTCGTACCAATTGTATACTTCAGCAATGTGAGAAGCAAGCTGACCGGTAGTCCAGTTTTTTTCGGACGGTTTCCAGTCTAGTGCGCTGTCAGGAATTGCCTGCAAAATTTTTCTGGTGTTTTCGGCTTCGTGCAGAAATTCACCTAAAAGTGCCTGTTTAATCATTTGTATTGGGATTTAAAGATTTATTTTGTAATATCTCTTCCAATTACCAGTCTCTGGATCTCAGAAGTACCTTCACCAATTGTACAAAGTTTTGAGTCTCTATAGAATTTTTCAGCAGGGAAGTCTTTTGTATAACCGTATCCTCCGAAAATCTGAACTGCATTATTAGAAATTCTTACACAAGCTTCAGAAGCATACAATTTAGCCATAGCTCCTTCTTTTGTCATTTTCTGTTTTGCGTTTTTCAGGGTAGAAGCTCTCTGGATAAGAAGCTCAGCAGCATCAATTTCTGTAGCCATATCTGCTAACATGAAGTTGATAGCCTGGAAATCTGAAATTGGCTTTCCGAACTGATGTCTTTCTTTTGCATATTTCAAAGCAGCCTTGTAAGCTCCTCTTGCAGTACCTAAACTTAGTGCAGCAATAGAAATTCTACCGCCATCCAACACTTTCATAGCCTGCTTGAAACCTTCTCCTACTTCTCCTAAACGGTGAGAATCTGGTATACGTACATTATCAAAGATTAATTCTGCTGTTTCGGAAGCACGCATTCCTAATTTATTTTCTTTTTTACCTGAAGTAAATCCAGGCATTCCTTTTTCTAAAACAAAAGCTGTAGAGTTATTCTTAGCACCTATTTCTCCTGTTCTTGTCATTACTACGGCAATATCTCCTGAAATAGCGTGAGTGATAAAGTTTTTAGCTCCGTTGATGATCCATTCGTCACCATCTTTTACAGCAGTAGTAGACATACCTCCTGAATCTGAACCTGTATTGTGCTCTGTAAGCCCCCAAGCTCCGATTACTTTTCCGGAAGCTAACTGAGGAAGCCATTTGTGTCTTTGCTCTTCATTTCCAAATTCATAGATATGATTGGTGCAAAGCGAGTTGTGTGCTGCTACAGAAAGACCGATAGATGGGTCAACCTGAGAAATTTCATCCAGAATAGTAACATACTCATGATACCCTAAGCCGGAACCTCCATATTGTTCTGGAACAACAATTCCCATAAAACCCATCTCACCTAACTGGTGGAATAAGTCTTTTGGAAAAGTCTGACTTTCATCCCACTCCATAATGTTCGGTCTGATGTTCTTTTCTGCAAATTCTCTAGCTGTCTCCGCTATCATTTTGATGTTGTCAATAGTCTCTGTATTCATATAATAATAGTTAGTGCCCAAAGATAACCAAATTGATGGAATGCTAAAACAAATTATTACATTCGTAATATTTAAGCGGTAATGCCTTTAATTTTCAATTTTTTATATTTTTAGAATTAATGTTTTCTTAATAAAATATTCAGTCTTTTCCGTTTTTTATTTCACTATTTTAGTTCCCCAATTTTTAAAGCATGAAAAAAATTTTACTTCCTATCATTTTAATTTCATCCTATATTTCTGCGCAGGCACCAGCCGGATATTATGACGGAACGGCAGGACTGACAGGGTATGCTCTGAAATCAAAAATTCACGATATTATTTCGGATAAAATGATCAACTGGCATTATGATGACCTGAAGGTGCTCTATAACCAGACTGATCTTGATAAATATTATGATCATGATGCTTCCAATACTCAGTATATGCTGGATATCTATTCGGAAATACCTGCGGGCCCGGATGCTTATGAATACAAATCAGATCAGTTAATAGCTGGTGCAGCCGGAGAAGGACTGGGCTATAACAGGGAGCATATGATGCCTCAAAGTACATTCAGTACAAGCTCTTCTATCAGTGATTATCCTATGTATTCTGATCTGAATTTCATTATTCCTGTTGATGCCTATATTAACCAGCGAAGGAATAATTATCCTTATGGAATAGGAAATAATACCAATCATTATATTTTTACCAATACTTCGAGGATGTCTAATGCTGCAATTCCCAATTATCCTTATACCGGAAGAGTTTACGAACCAATTAATGAGTTCAAAGGGGATGTTGCAAGGACTTTGTTGTATTTTGCGGTAAGATATGAAGGAAAACTGGGGTCGTTCAATACAGCCTATACTACATCAGCCAACTTAACACCAGCTACCGATCAGTGTCCGCTTGACGGAACGGAAGAAAGAGCTATTGACCTTCCATATGTTGCTATGCTGAAGCAATGGAGTGCCTCAGATCCTGTTTCGCAAAGAGAAATCGACAGAAATAATACCATTTATACGATACAGAAAAACAGAAATCCATTTATTGATCATCCTGAATGGATTGATCTGATTTGGTCTGAAACTCCGGATAATGTTGCTCCGGCAGCTCCCGGATCGCTGGTTTCAACACAGCAAAACGCTTATTTTGTGAATCTTAGCTGGATGGCTTCTTCTGATACTGATGTTTTAGGATACAGAGTTTATGTGAATGGTTCAGCAACACCTGCAGCTGTTACAAAGGGAACTTCTATAAGCATAGACCACCTGAGTCCGTCAACAACTTATACTTTTACAGTGAAAGCTTTTGATAAAGCCTATCTGGAATCTCCGTTCAGTAATACGGTTACAGCGTCAACAATTGCTTCGGATTCCTATGCTCAGGATCTTATGATTACAAAGTATATCTCGGGAACCAATACAGATTCCGTTAAGAATAATGCTCTGGAAATCGTTAATAAAACCGGGCATGAAGTCAATTTAAATAATTACAGAATCAATATTCAGTTTAAAAACAATTCGTCAGGAGCTATTTATAACGGAGATACCTATGAACTGGAAGGCAAAGTAGGAAACAATGAAACTTTTGTTATTTTGAATCCAAAAGCGACTTTATCATGTTATACCAATGATCAGGCAAGATTTGTAACAGCTTCTGATCCTATGATTTTTGCAGGACAAAACTATGTAGAGCTCGCGTATAATAAAACGGTTACCATAGATGCTATCGGCGTAAAATATACTACCAATAATAATGGGAATGTATCTTTATATAGAAAAGCTACGGTGAATCAGCCAGCGAGTACCTTTAATATTAGTCAATGGGATTCTTATCCGTCCAATTATTGTCAGGATCTTGGCGGTACATTGTCTGCTTCAGAACTGATAGCTGCAGCCAATGAATTTAAAATCTACCCGAATCCGGTTTATGATGATCTTTATGTAAGCGGAGCAGCGGAACAAGTAAAAACAGCCCAGATTATAGATCTTTCCGGAAAAGTGATTTTCACAGAGAAGGAGCCGTTCAGAAATAAGAAAAGTATTTCAGTGCAGGGAATTCCGACAGGAGTTTATTTTTTAAAGCTTGATGATAAGACACATCAGTTTATAAAAAAATAAGTAATCTCAGGATTTAAATAATATTATTTTTTGTGACAAGCAAAACCTCACAGGTTTCTAAAATTGGTGAAGTTTATTTTTAAATAATAGGTAAAGGGAATTGATGAGATTGCTTTGCTCGTAATGACAAGTTTAGCCCTGATAGTAGCGGTTACCCCACAGCATGAAAGGAAAAGGAAGGAGCGAGGAGTATGAGCGGATAGCAGGAATAGCTTTTTACCTAAAAATAACATAAAAAATGTGGAGTTAAAGTAAACATAATAACAAAAGTTTTATCAATTCTTTGCATTTTCATAATTTTTCATTTTTGTTAAAGTCTTAAAAACCTTATGGTTACTACATAATCGATATAAGCAGATTCACTAATAATCAATATCTATAAGTGTTTCTGCTTATATTTTTTATTTATAAGTAATTATGCTTATATTTGCAGTATGATAGCGGTCATTACCGGTGATATTATAAATTCACAGCATGCGGACACTGAAGTTTGGATTACCAGACTTAAAAATCTTCTCGAAAGATGGGGAAGCGCTCCTGGCACATGGGAAATCTACAGAGGAGATGAGTTCCAGTTCAAATGCAGTATTGATGACGTTTTCTGGCGGTTTCTAGCCATAAAATCTCTTATTAAAAGTCTGGAAAATTTAGATGTAAGAATGGCCATCGGTATTGGTGAAGAAAGTTTCTCTTCTGAGAAAATCACAGAATCCAATGGTACAGCTTATGTACATTCCGGAAGATTACTTAATGATCTTAAAAATGACGGACATACCGTTGCCATCAAAACATCCAGTGACTCTGTAGACAGGGATCTTAATATTCTGTTGAAATGGTCTTCCAAAGATTTTGACAACTGGACTATGGCTACGGCAGAGATCATTCATGAGATGATCATGAATCAGGATATTACCCAGGAAGATCTTGCTAAGAGATTTGCTATTTCACAGTCTTCGGTGAGCCAGAGACTGAAGCGAGCCAACTATGAGCTCATCGTGGAAACCAACCAGTATTTCAGAAAGAAAATCTCAGAACTATAGGCATGATCTTTATCAAACTCATATTGGCACATCTACTCGGAGATTTTATACTTCAGCCAAATTCATGGGTTGCAGATAAGGAGAACTATAAACTAAAAAGTAAGTTTTTATACTTTCATATTCTGATTCACACTGCATTAAGTCTTATTTTTCTTTGGGATCTGCAACTTTGGTGGGTAGCTGTTTTGGTAGGGATCACTCATTTCATTATTGATGCTGCCAAGCTTACATTTCAAAATGCAAAAACCAAAAAAAGATGGTTTTTCATTGATCAGTTACTGCATATTCTGGTGATTGCCGGAGTTTCCTTTTATTTTCAGGAATTCAGTTTCAGCTTTTTGCAGAATCAGGAAGTTTTAAAGCTCATCATGGCTGCGTTGTTTCTGACAACACCGGCTTCCATTTTTATCAAAATCTTATTGTCATCATGGACACCTGCTCCGGATGGCCCCAACACTATTCAAACCGAATCTTTATCAAGTGCCGGAAAATATATCGGAATTTTAGAACGTCTGCTGGTTTTCACTTTTATCATGGTGAATCACTGGGAAGGCGTGGGTTTCATGGTAGCTGCCAAATCTGTTTTCAGGTTCAGCGACCTTGCACAGGCAAAACAGAGAAAACTTACAGAATATGTATTAATTGGTACACTGCTGAGTTTTGGACTGGCTGTCTTAACAGGAATAATTATAAAATAAATCAATAAATCTAACTACAATTTAGAAAGTAAAATTATGAGTCAAAAGAAAGAAATGTTGTACGAGGGGAAAGCAAAACAAGTATTTGCAACCGATAATCCTGATGAAGTAGTAGTACGTTTCAAAGACGATGCTACAGCATTTAACGCTCAAAAGAAAGGTCAGGTTGATCTGAAAGGGGAAATGAATAATGCGATCACAACCCTTATTTTTGAATACTTAAATGAAAAAGGAATCAAAACTCATTTCATCAAACAATTGGACGAAAGAGAGCAGTTGGTAAGAAAAGTATCTATCATTCCTTTGGAAATGGTAGTGAGAAACTACTCTGCAGGAAGTATGGCACAAAGATTAGGAGTAGAAGAAGGAATCAAATCTCCGGTAACCATCTTCGATATCTGCTACAAAAAAGACGAATTGGGAGATCCGCTTATCAATGATCACCATGCTGTTTTCTTAGGAGCTGCTACTTACGAAGAGCTTGACGAGATGTATGAATTGACTTCGGATATCAATGAGATCCTTATCGACCTGTTTGATAAAATCAATATCATCCTTGTAGATTTCAAAATCGAACTAGGTAAAACTTCAGATGGTGAAATTATCCTTGCTGATGAGATTTCTCCGGATACTTGCAGACTTTGGGACAAAGATACTATGAAGAAGCTTGACAAAGACAGATTCAGAAGAGACTTAGGAGAAGTTACTGAGGCTTATGTAGAAATCTACAACCGTCTTAAAAATCTTTTACAGAAATAAGACTTCAGATACCAGATTTCAGATATCAGATGCTGGTACTGAAAATACTTTGTTAGTTAAAACAAAATTAAAATTTGAAGTTAGCTTTTAGTCTGAGATCTGAAATCTGACTTCTAAGATCTACAATTAGAAAAAATAGAAATGAAAAGTTTAGACATTCATAAAAGTGAATATTTAAAACAGTTTGAAACCCAGACTTACGGAAGAAATCTTTTCAGAACTCAGGAAGAGGAAAGACTGGATGCTCCCAATGAAGAGTGTGGGATCTTCGGATTGTATTCGGATAATGATCTGGATACTTTCTCTCTTTCGCAGTTCGGACTTTTTGCATTACAGCACAGAGGCCAGGAAGCTTGTGGTATTTCCGTTTTAAAAGATGGAAGGATTACAAACATGAAAGATGAAGGACTGGTTTTAGATGTTTATAAAGACATTCAGGAACCTGAAACTTTTATGGGAAATTCTGCAATTGGACATACCCGTTATACCACTGCAGGAGATAAAAAGAAATATAATTTTCAGCCATTTTTCGCGAAAAACGAATATGACCAGATTATACTTTCTATAGCACACAACGGTAACCTTACCAATGCGAAAGAATTAAAAGAGGAATTGGAGGCTGAAGGCGTAGTTTTCAGAGCTACATCCGATTCTGAAGTAATCCTGAGACTGATCCAGAAAAACCTTGATTTAGGCCTTCGTGGAGCTATTAAGGCAACAATGGAAAAGATTGAAGGAGCTTATTCCGTAGTGGGGATGACAAGAAATAAATTCTTTGCATTCAGAGACTTCAACGGAATCCGTCCATTGGTTTTGGGAGCTATCGATGAAAGATCTTATGTAGTGGCTTCAGAATCTGTGGCATTGGATGCTGTAGGAGCTCAATACGTTCGTGATATTCTTCCTGGTGAGATCATTTATACCAATGAGAACGAACCTGGAAAACTTCATTCTTACATGATGGATGAGGCGAAAGGAAAGCAGAGAATCTGTTCTTTTGAATATATTTACTTTGCAAGACCTGACTCTACTTTAGAAAATATCAATGTATACGAGATCAGAGAAAAATCTGGGGAGAAAATCTGGGAACAGGCTCCTGTAGAGGCTGATCTGGTTATTGGAGTTCCGGATTCCGGAGTTCCTGCTGCCATTGGTTTCTCTAAAGCTTCAGGAATCCCTTTCCGTCCTGTTTTGATCAAAAACAGATATATCGGAAGAAGTTTCATTGTTCCTACACAGGAGATGAGAGAAAGGGTAGTGAACCTTAAGCTGAACCCAATCATCTCTGAGATGAAGGATAAAAGAGTAGTGATCATTGATGATTCTATCGTTCGGGGAACAACATCTAAAAGACTTGTTAAAATTCTGAAAGATGCAGGAGTAAAGGAAATTCACTTCAGAAGTGTTTCTCCACCAATCATTGCCCCATGTTATTTAGGAATTGATACTCCGTCTAAAGATGATCTGATTTCTGCCAATATGACGACAGAAGAACTTAAAAATTATTTAGGAGTAGATTCTTTAGAGTTTTTAAGCATAGATAACCTGAAAACTATTTTAGGATCTGCCAATCACTGCTTCGGATGTTTTACTGAAGAATATCCTGTAGGAAAAGGAGAAGAATTAGAGTTATTCAATTAATCTCTTTACTGAAATTATATAATAAAAGAGCTGGGTCTATCACCTGGCTCTTTTGTTTTATAAATGTAGCAGAAGCTTAATATTCATGTATTATACAATACACAGGAGAGTTTTAATTTTGTTGGATTAAAATTTCAGGATATGAAAAACGTATTTTTTACGGGTATTTTTCTGGTATTTGCCCAGCTTTACTCTTCACAGTCTTTCGATAAACAGGCTCACCGCGGCGGAAAATCTCTTTATCCGGAAAATACTATCCCGGCAATGAAGAATGCCTTAAAAATGAATATCACAACGCTGGAAATGGATCTGGCTATCACAAAGGACAAAAAGGTAATCCTTTCCCATGATGCTTTCCTCTCGCCGGAGCTGGTCACCAAACCGGATGGAACGTATATTCCGAGAGACTCTGGTTTTTATTACAAAATTTATGAAATGCCTTATGCAAAAATTAAAACATTTGACGTAGGCTTGAAAAAACTTAATAACTATCCTGATCAAAAGAAAATGAAGGTGCAGAAACCTCTCTTTTCAGACGTCGTAGATGCATGTGAAGCTTATGCCCGTGAATTGAAAAGACCACTGCCTTTTTATAATATAGAAACCAAAACCCGTCCTTTCTCCGATCATATATTTCATCCCGAACCTAAAGAATTTGTAGATCTGATGATGAAGATTATTGTTGAGAAAAAGATTCAGGACAGAGTGATTATCCAATCTTTTGATCCCAGAACATTGGAGATTCTTCATAAAGAATATCCTAACATCATGACGGCTCTGCTGGTAGAAAAAGTGGATGATAAAAAACTTGCGCAGCAGCAGGCTTATTTTAAAAACATTCCTGCAGAGAAATTCAAAATGTATCCCGATCATCTGAACGGTGTGGCTGGAGATATGAAGTTTCTGAGTTTTACTCCTACTATTTACAGTCCTGATCATACCCTTGTTACACCCCAATTGGTACAGGAGTGCCATTCATTAGGCATGAAAGTGATCCCATGGACCGTGAACACAAAAGAAAGATTAAAAGAATTAAAAGAGATGGGAATAGACGGCGTTATCAGTGATGATCCGAGGATATTTGAATAATTTTAAATATTGTAAAGTATATTAATATAAATAGCCGGAAGAAATTCTTCCGGCTATTTATGCGTGCAGGTTAATGCACTTATGGTTAAAAAATTGGTTCTTTTGATTAAAATTTATAGTTCAGGCCTAACTGGAACACTCTGTTGTTGTTTTCAGCGGCAGGTCTGCTCTTATCGATTTTGGTCAAACTGTTTACATATCTTGCACTTACACCAATGTTGGAAGTGATATCATATCCTAAACCAAGACCCAATCCGAAATTGAATTTGTTGATCATATCTTTATCGATATCCTGAGAGTTTGAACTTGCAGTAGTGGTAGTAACCCCTCCCGTAGTACTTGCTACAGAAGATTCTGCTTTGTTTTTCCCATTAAGGAAATAACTGAATTCAGGTCCTGCTTCAATATAAAACTTGTCAATAGGTCTCATTTGAACCATTAATGGAACTGAAATGTAGTTCATTTGTACTCTGCTCTGTACTTTAGTTTTCACATTCGTAACTCCATTGTCAGTTTCTGTAGAATACATTACATCTTTAGCCCCCATTTGGTTAAATAATACCTCTGGCTGGAAGCTGAATTGTTTTGAAATTGGAATATTAACGAATGCACCTGCGTGGAAACCTAATTGCTGAGTATTGATCCCAAACTTCTGCTGACTGAAATACGCTGAATTTCCCCCTGCTTTGATCCCGAATCTAATAGGTTGAACATCTTTTTTTAGTGGTGATGCATTTACCGTTTTTGTTTCTGTCTCTTGAGCAAAAGCTAAAGTACCAGCAGTTAATGCTAATCCTAAAAATAACTTCTTCATAATTTTATTTTTTTAATTTTACTATTTGTGTGCCGAATGATTTCTCAATCAGACTCCAATTATTTTGCAAATTGCTTGCCAAAGTTGAAAAATCCCTGTTTATAGGGGTTTTGAAGAGGTTTTTAGAAAGATTTTTTTTATCATTTATCCCTTTTTAATGAATAAATATATTCCAAACGGACTATTTTATGAAAAGAGTTGAAGACTCAAAAAGTTTTATTGTTGATAATTGAAATGATAAAAAATTTAAAAGCAGAAACTATTTTTATAACAGAAATAAGATATCCGGGATGATGGTAAGGCTGAAATAAAAATACCGAACCTCTAAAAGGCCCGGTATCGATTTTGAAAATAATAAATATCTCTATTTAAACTTATAAGCTACTCCTATTTGAAGTGCATTATTTCTTACTTTATCCTCCTCATTATATTTGTAAACCTCAGTAAGACCAGCGGTAAATCTTGCTGTCACACCAAAGCTTTTCGTAAAATAATATCCGGCACCAATACCTAATCCCACATTGAAACGGTTAAAAAGTTGTGTTGAAATACTCTTTGAAATATGGTCTGTATGATCAACCGTTATTGAATTTCCAGAAGTTTCAATGGTAGTTAAATCTCCTTTTGTTTTTCCTCCCAACAGGTATCCAAATTCAGGACCTGCTTCTACATAAAGCTGGGGAAGAATGTTATATTGAACCATTACAGGAAGAGAAAGGTAATTTAAGGTTGTACTATAATCATAGTGCTGTGTTCTTCTGTAATTCCCTGAACTTGTTCTGTAGTTATAATCTGATTTTGATCCCAACTGGCTGAAAAGAAGTTCCGGCTGGATGCTGAATTTCTCAGAAATCGGAATATTTGCAAATACTCCTGCATGAAAACCTACTTTCATTTTCTCATTGTTATCATACTCATAACCGTCTCCTCTGGTAAGTGTAGATCCATTCAAACCTGCTTTAACACCAAAAGTAACGGGAGAAGAAGATTTTGACTGAGTTTTTTCCTGTGCATTGGCGAAAAGACAACCAGCGATTGCCAGTACTATAAAGAGTTTTTTCATGATTTAAAGTTTTAATTTAATTTTCTTCATTGTGGCAAAATATCTGCCACAAAGGAGAGAAGTGATAAAAATCATGCAATAAGCGAAAAAGTCAGGCTTAAACTAATAAACCTGACTTTTTCTATTGAAATCAAAATGTATCTAATTATGGAGCAAAATACTCTTCATATTTTGCTTTGCACTTTAAGGTGTGGACCAACTCAATGCAGCTTCTGTTAAAATTTTATATGGTAATAGTTAGATTTTAGTATTGAAATTTAACTGATTTATCAGCTGAACCCATACTATTTCATTGTAAAAACAGAAACCGTAAGTTGGAAATTTCCGCAATGGAGTACAATCACTACTCAATACGCAAATTTCTTGCCAAAGAACATTTGCAAAATAAAAAAGCCGGATTAAATATAATCCGGCTTTGTATTGATTAAAAATTTTGCTTTAAAAGCTAACCTATTTCTTAGAATTTATAAGCTAAACCTACCTGGAATACACCGTTTCTGGCAGCATCACCATTGTTATGCTTAGGGACATCAGATAATCCTGCGGTATATCTTAGATTCACTCCGATATTTTGTGTGAAATAATATCCAGCTCCAATACCAATACCAAAATCAAAAGTTTTTAAATTGTCTTTAACGTCTGCAGATGCACTATTATTCTTTGCTTTAGCGCTGATAAGGAAACCGAATTGAGGACCAGCTTCTACATATAGATTAGGAATCAGGTTGTACTGTAACATTACTGGTACTGCGATATAATCCATATTCAGCTTTGCACTGCTGTTAGATTTAGCTTTACCTCCCATACCACTGTATAATACTTCCGGCTGTACAGAGAAATCTTGTGCTACTGGAATGTTTGCAAAAACACCTCCATAAAATCCAGCTTTTGAATTTAGCTCACTGTTAGAAACAGTAGAGACATTAAGACCAGCTTTTACACCAAACCTAACTGGTGAAGATGAAGCCGTAGAAGTTGAAGTTTTCTGAGCGAAAGTGAAAGTACCTGCTACTAAGGCAAGGCCTAAAAGAATCTTTTTCATAAGTTTTATATTTTAATAGTTTTTAAGTTTTATTTAACATTTTATTAAGAATCAAATGGTGTGCCAAAATTGAAATTAGCTGTTAGCCAGTTGTTTACTGTATGGTGTGAAGAACGAATTTTTCTTTATTTAAAAATTAAGTCTTAAAATTTTATTTTTTAACATAAAAAAAGACCAGATTAAAAAATTAATCTGATCTTTTCTATTGAATATAAAATTTGTTAGTGAATGTGTAAGCTTATTTGAATTTATAAGCTAAACCTACCTGGAATAGGTTGTTTCTTGTAGCATCAGATCCACTAGGTCTGTTTTTCGCTACATCAGTTAAACCTGCAACATATCTTGCTGTAAGTCCTAAGTTAGGAGTGAAATAATACCCAGCACCAAGACCAATACCAAAGTTAAAAGTATTTAAGTTGTCTTTATAGTTATCTGTAGTATTAGATTGTCCGTTTGATTCATTTTTGAATTTGTTTTTAGCACTTACCATGAAACCGAATTCTGGTCCTGCTTCCACATAAAGGTTAGGAATCAGGTTGTACTGGAACATTACCGGTACTGTAATATAATCTAGTTTAGTAGAAGCTGAGAACTTTGTTCCTCCTAAAGTATAATCTGATTTATTACCATATTGTGAATATTGAACCTCCGGCTGAACGCTGAATGAAGCTGCTAACGGGATGTTGGCAAATACACCTGCATTGAACCCGATTTTAGATTTCTGATCATCAAGACCACTGTCTTTTGAAAGTGAAGAAACGTTCATTCCTCCTTTTACCCCAAATGTTACTGGATTAGAAGATGTGTTTCCTGTCTGTTGAGCGAATGCGAATGTTCCTGCAGTTAACGCTAATCCTAAAATTAACTTTTTCATAACTTTAATTTTTTTAATTTTACTCTTTCTTAATTTTAAATTTTACTACTTGTTCAGCTTTTCAGTTGAACGCAGAGTATCTTTCAAATTGCTTGCCAAAAATATTTTTTATGATTAAAATCAATAAAAAAATCACTTAGTGTTTAAGTGATTTTTGAAATATGTAATTGAATTACAGTTGATTATTAATTTAAATAAACATTTGTTTAGAAGGTGTCTAAATTGACAATTTTGTTAAAAACAACCTTTTAAACGGGTTTATTTTTCCAAAAAACCGTTAAGCATTATTCAATTTTCTGTAAAAAGATAGAGATTCAAGGATATTTTCCTGGCTGCACTGGTGATCATAAGTACAAGCACCGATTCCGGAAAGTAATGAAAAGTTGATTTTACTGTCTGTATTCTTTTTATCATTCATTAATAATGCCGTGATATCTTCATCTTTAAAATCATTGATATCAAGGTAAGGATAGTATCTCTGAACATTTTCGATGACCATATTTGCATCTGTTTCAGAAATAAGATTCTCCAGATAAGCCAGATGAGCCTCCGCAATCATTCCCATTGCAACAGCTTCCCCGTGAAGAATAGGATTTCCCTGCTGTAAGCATAAACTTTCTACAGCGTGGCCTATGGTATGCCCGAAGTTCAATGTTTTTCTGATATTCTGTTCGTGGAAATCTTTGTCTACAACATCCTGCTTGATATTCATAGAAGTCTGAATATGTGGAATTACTGTTTCTACTTCCAGTTTACGAACCTGAATCAGCTGGTCCCAATGATTTTTATCAGCAATTAGTCCATGTTTCAGCATTTCAGCGAATCCGCTTCTTAATTCCTTAAATGGTAATGTTTCTAGGAATTTCGGGAAAATAAAGATCTGTTCCGGGAAAGCGAATGTTCCCACCATATTTTTATAGTGCATTAGATCAATACCTGTTTTTCCTCCTATGGAAGCATCACACATTGATAAAAGGGTAGTAGGGATATTGATGAACTGTATTCCTCTTTTATAAGTAGATGCCACAAATCCTCCCATATCCGTAATTACACCGCCGCCAAGGTTGATAACCAGTGCTTTTCTGTCTGCCTGCATCTCTGTAAGAATTTCCCAAAGTTGGTTGGCAGTTTGGATATTTTTCATTTCTTCTCCTGCTTCAATCTCTAAAATTTCAAAGCCCAGATCAGTTTCCATATTTCCTAAAAGAATAGGAAGGCAGTATTCATGAGTGTTTTCATCTACCAGAATGAAAATTTTACTGAAAGATTTTTCATGAAGAAACTCGTTAAGCTGAGAAAAATTATCGTTTAATATTGTTATCATCTTCTAATATTTGTAAAGTTAAAATGTAAACTATATTGCAAAGTTATGATTCTTAATTTTTAACTCGTAACTAAATTACTATCTTTGCAAAAATTTTTAGAATGAGCAGAGATAATAATAATTCAGACAGATCAAAGAGACCAAGAATTTCAACTAAGAAAAGTTCTGATGATTCTCGTGCTTCCAGATCTGGAAATTCTTCAGGATCAAAACCTTTTAAGAAACCTTTTTCTAAAGACGGAGGCAAACCAGCTCCAGAACATAGAGGGTCTAACTCAAAATTTGAAAAGAAACCTTTCAAGAGAAGTACAGACAGCTCTGAGGGTTCCAACGAAGATACGGGTTCAAAATCTGAAAGAAAACCTTACATCACGAATAAAAGTGAGAGTTTTGAGAGAAAATCTTTCGGAAAACCAAAAAGAGGAGGAAATAGCTTTGATGCAAGAGATAAATATGAAAGAGGTAGTCTGAAATATGGCAGAAGACCCTCTAATGGAGAGGAAAGAGAAGACCGAGCAAAATCTTTTGTACAAAAAAGAAGGTTAAACAAAATTGACAAAGATGTTCATAAAGACACTATCCGTCTTAATAAGTATATTGCCAATTCAGGAATCTGCAGCAGGAGAGAAGCTGATGAGCTTATTACCCAGGGATTGGTAGAAGTAAATGGAAAAGTAGTCAATGAAATGGGCTATCAGGTACAAAAAACAGACAGAGTGGTTTTCGACGGACAAAATATTACTCCGGAAAAACCTGTTTATGTACTTTTGAATAAACCCAAAGGATATATTTCTACAACGAAAGATGACAAAGCCAGAAAAACAGTAATGGATCTTGTAGCGAATGCTTCTCCTTACAGAGTTTTCCCGGTTGGAAGATTGGACCGTTCTACAACAGGGGTTATTTTATTGACCAATGACGGACACATGACTAAAAAATTAACGCATCCATCTTTTGATGCTAAAAAGATTTATCATGTAACGTTGGATAAAAAGCTTACAGGTGAAGATCTACGTCTTATCGCAGAAGGAATCCGTCTTGATGAAGGAGTAGCAGTGGTTGATCAGATTTCGTACATTGAAGGGAAACCTAAAAATGAGATTGGAATTGAGATTCATATCGGATGGAACCGTGTTATCAGAAGAATATTCCAAAGATTAGGGTACGAAGTGGAATCTTTAGACAGAGTAATGTTTGCAGGATTAACGAAGAAGAATATCAAGAGAGGACACTGGAGAATCCTTACAGAACTGGAAGTGAATAACCTTAAAATGCTTTAATATTAGATTCAGGTTTGTAACCTATTTCATTTTTTAAAAGTACATTTAAGTGTAAAAAATAAAAAGCGCAGAAAGTAATTCTGCGCTTTTTTTATATCGGGCTATGAGTTTCAGAATTTCAATAGTATTACAATTCAACTCATCATTTATAATTCATTATTATCCAAGCACTGTTACCCCTTTTTCAATCATCTCGTAGATGGCATCTCTGGCGTTGTCTGGTTTTACATTTACAGCACGTGTTCCATTGAAGTGAAGACAGGTTACATATCCGTTGGCTACAGCATCCTGAGCAGTGAATTTAACACAATAATCTAATGCCAATCCTACGATTTCTACCAATTGAATATCGTGATATTTTAAGAAATCATCCAGTCCGGTTTTCATAAAATGATTATTATCCTGGAAGCCGCTATAGCTGTCGATTTCAATATTTTTACCTTTTTGTATAATGTGGGTTACTTTGTCTCTGTTCAGATCTTTATGGAATTCTGCTCCGAAAGTTCCCTGAATACAGTGATCCGGCCACATAAACTGTGGAACACCATTTAAAATAATACTTTCTCCAACCTGTCTGCCATTGCTGCTTGCAAAGCTTTTGTGGCCTGCAGGATGCCAGTCCTGTGTAAGAACCACCTGATCGTATGCATTTTCCTCCATCAGAAGATTGATATACGGAATAATTTCGCTGGATCCAGGGACTGCAAGTGCTCCGCCTTCACAAAAATCATTCTGTACATCGACTATTATTAACGCTTTTTTCATATTTTGATTTCTCGAATTTTTGATAAATTTACAAAACTAATCTTCAAAAATTTGTCCAAAACCGAATTATCGGACAAATCGGCAAAATAAATTTGTAAGACTGATAAAATGAGGGTTCAAGCCTCAAAATAATTGAACTTTGTTTACAGAGTATTGGATTTTGGGATATAAACCAAATATCAATAGCTTATCTTTGCAGTAAATAAGTATTTTTATGTCATTTGAATCGTTAGGATTATCACACAATATTATTCGTTCCGTTAAAAAGCTGGGGTATTTAAAGCCATTTCCAATACAGGAGCAGGCGGTTCCTGTTATTTTGCAGGGGAAAGATCTGATGGGAATTGCACAGACAGGTTCCGGAAAAACGGCATGTTTTGTAATGCCGATTTTAGAAAAGCTACAGAATTCGGAAGTTAAAAAAGACCGTAATGTTCAGGTTTTAATATTGGTTCCTACACGTGAATTGGCCATTCAGATTGATGAAGTTTTCAGAGCTTTTACAGAAAATCTGAAGCGGGAAATTCGTACAATGGCTGTTTATGGTGGTGTTTCTATCAATCCGCAGATGAAAGGAATGTTTGGGGTAGAAGTTCTTATTGCTACTCCCGGACGTTTGTTAGATTTAATTGATCATAATGCATTGAGTATTTCAGGAATTCAGCATTTGGTGATTGATGAAGCGGATAAAATGTTTCAGCTGGGCTTTGGAGAAGAAATGAATAAACTTTTCGCAATGATGCCTGTTGTCAAACAAACCACTTTGTTTTCAGCGACTTTAAATGATAAGGTTTCTGAAATGAAAGAACGCCTTTCCATCAATCCTACGATTATTGAAATTAAGAAAGAAGAAGTTGAAATTGATAACATCGAACAGTTGGCATATCATGTTTCTCCGGAAGATAAAGGACCTTTTTTACGTTATTTAATTAAAGAGAAAAAAGTTGAAAAGGCTTTAATTTTTGTTTCGTCTACAAGATCTGCAGATAATCTAGTTGAAAAACTTAAAAAGAATAAAATTAAAGCAGTGGCTATTCACAGCCAGAAATCACAAGGGGCCCGAAGAAATAACCTGGAAGAGTTTAAGGTAAACGGAGCTCAGATCTTGGTAGCAACAGACCTGATTGGACGTGGAATACACATCGAATCGTTACCATGTGTAATCAATTACGAATTGCCACGTTCTCCTTTGGATTATATTCACCGTATCGGTAGAACGGGACGTGCAAACGAGAAAGGAACAGCAATCAGTATTCTGACGGATGATGAATTGCAGCATTTCAGAGTGATTCAAAAGAAAATGGGAAAAAAAGTAACCTTGCAAAGAACAGAAGGTATTGATTTACATGGATATTAATACCTGTTTTACCATAACAGAGGCTTCAGTTTTATAGAATTGAAGCCTTTTTATTTGGTGGTACATTCAATTTTATAAATTGTTATGAGTACAATTAATGCTTTATTCACCTTAGATTCTTGAATTTTTGATAAATTTACACCAATGATATTCGAAAATTGTCCCAAAAGGTAATGACTGGACAAATCGGCAATATTTAAAAATTAAAAAACCTTGAGCAATGAGTGATTTAGAGAAAAAAAAGTTTCCAATAGGCCCGTTTGAAGTTCCCGAAAACATCTGCGATACCACATTGGATACTTACATCAAAGTGATTAAAGACTTTCCAGGCAGGTTAAAAAATCTCATTGAACATTTTACAGACGATCAATTGGATACTCCCTATAGAGAAGGAGGCTGGACTGTAAGACAACTTGTGAATCATCTTTCAGACAGTCATATGAATAGTTTTATACGTTTTAAGCTTGCTCTTACAGAAGATAATCCTACTATAAAGCCTTACGATGAAGCTAAATGGGCAGAGCTTCAGGATAGTTTCCATATGCCTGTAAAGCCGGCCATGAGAATGCTGAAAGGAACACACCAAAGATGGGTTGTACTCCTTAAAAGCCTTACCAATAAGCAGTTTGAAAGAACTTTTCATCATCCTGAGCATAATAGAGATTATAATTTAAGGGACAGCCTTGCTTTATACGTTTGGCATTGTCATCATCATTTTGCCCATATTGAAAATCTGAAGATAGAAAAAGGTTGGTAAGGAAGAATCTTAATAATCCCATATACTATAAGGAAATTGTAGACAGAATTTCCATGTTATCTGAAAATTCCCCTGGAAAGTGGGGAGAAATGGACGTATGTCAAATGTTAAAGCATTGTGATTTAGTTCTTCAGGTCGCTTTGAGAAAGGTGGAACTTCCCCGTATCAATGTTGTGTATAAGACAATAGGAATCATCACAAAAGCAGAAATGTATGTCTTCAATAATGGAATTCCCAGAAACATGCCTACTTTTCAAAAACTAATCGTTAATTTTGAGTGTGATTTTGATGAATCAAAAACCAATCTGCTGAAAACACTGGAGGAATTCCGGGAAGCTTGTGAAAAAAACAACTTGCCGGATCATCACAGACTATTCGGAAACATGACTGAAAAAGACTGGACATTTTTAGAGTACAAACATCTTAATCATCATCTAAAACAATTTAATGTATGAGTTTTTTTGATAAAATATTCGGTGGAAAAAACGAAACCCCTGACCAAAAAACATTCTGGAAAAAGATAGAGTCTGAAGAAGACCTTACAAAAGCGATAGAAGACTCTTTTCAGAATAAGATTGCCATATTTAAACATTCAACAAGCTGTTTTATCAGCAAAACTGTGCTGAAGAACTTTGAGAGAGAAGTTGAAAACTCAGATCAGCCGGTCAATGTATACTACCTTGATCTGTTGGCTCACAGAACTATTTCCAGTAAAATAGCTGCAGATTTTGAGATCAGACATGAAAGCCCGCAGTTGATTGTAATAGAGAACGGAAAACCTGTAAACAATGCATCACACCAGGATATTTCTTTAAGCCAGATTGTATCATGAAGAATATAAATGATTATTTAGCCAAAGTTTTAAATGTTCCTCTTCAAAATGTGAACACCTGTAGTTTGCACTATGAAGTAAAGAAAATTCCTAAAAACCAGTTTCTTCTTCAGTATGGCGAAATATGCCGGCATATTTTCTTTGTAGAAAAAGGACTGATAAAGATGTATTCTATTGATAAAAACGGAAAGGAACATATTATACAGTTCGCTCCTGAAAGCTGGCTGATTTCTGACCGAAGCAGTCTTTATTTCAATGAAAAATCCATTTATTATATAGAAGCAGTGGAAGATTCGGAAGTTCTGTTTCTGCATCCTGATTTCTTTAATAAATTGGTGGAACAGTTTCCAAACAGTATTGAAAGAAGTGATTTTCTGCTTCAGAAACATATCAGAAGTCTTCAAAACAGAATCAACTCCTTGCTTGGTGAGACTGCAGAAGAAAGATACATGAAATTCATTAAAATGTATCCGGATTTACTGCTTAGAGTTCCGCAATGGATGATTGCTTCTTACCTCGGAATTACTCCTGAGAGTCTGAGCCGTGTAAGAAAAGAACTGGCGAGAAAAAATTTCGTTCCGGATAACAAATAGCTATCAGATCTTTTTCGCAAGATTCCCAATCTGTCTGAGTTTTGCCTGCGTATCTTCTGACCACGGAAGTCCTATGCAGAGTCTCATACAGTTTTCAAACTGCTCCTGAAAGGTAAACATTCTTCCGGGAGCAATACTTATGTTTTGCTTGATGGCCAGATCATATAGTTCTGTTGTCCGTATCTTTTTATCAAATTCTACCCATAAAGACAATCCTCCCTGTGGACGGCTGGTTTTAGTGCCTTCAGGGAAAGATTCTGCGATCGTCTGAACATAATTCTGATAATTGTTTTGCAGCGTTCTGCGGAGCTGCTGAAGATGTTTTTCATACTTTCCGGATTTCAGAAAATTGGCTACAGCTTCATTGACAATTGAAATAGAGGATGTGGAATGCAGGAGCTTAAGTTTCAATATCTTGTCTTTATACTTTCCGGGAGCAATCCAGCCTACACGATATCCCGGAGCCAAAGTTTTTGAAATAGAGCTGCAATACAACACATTCCCGTCCTTATCAAAAGATTTACAGCATTTAGGACGGGTAGAGCCGAAGTACAAATCTCCATACACATCATCTTCAATCAGAGGAATGTTATTCTCCGAAAGTATTTTAACAATTTCCTTTTTATTTTCGTCAGGCATACAGCTTCCCAAAGGTGAGTTGAAGTTGGGAATAAGCAGGCAGATATCTATTTTGGGGATTACTTTTTTTAGAGCGTCAATTTCTATTCCGGTAGTAGGATGCGTGGGAAGTTCCAGCACTTTCAGACCCAATCCGTTAGCCAGCTGTAGAATTCCCGGGTAACAAGGGCTTTCAATGGCAATTGTATCACCTGGTTTTCCTAAGGCCATTAAACAAAAAGATAAAGCATTCATTCCGCCATTGGTTGTAATCAGATCGTTTTCACTCAGGTTTCCTCCCCATTGCAAAGAACGTATGGCAATCATTCTTCTCAACTTCAGATTTCCCTGAAGTTCTTCATATTCTGTACCACCTTCTTTTAATTCTCTGATGGCATTTACAATTTCTTTTTTCAGTTTTGCCTGAGGTAAGAGATCTCCGGACGGAACACCAATAGAGAAAAAAGTAAGGTCCTTTTTACCCATATTTTCATATATTTTGCTGATCAGTTCATCCGGTTCATCATTATTAGCGATCAATGATGGGCGGCTCACTTCCGGCAAAGGAAGTTTTGCGGATAATAACTGGCTTACAAAATAACCGGATTGCGGCTTGGATTCTACCAAAGACTGGGATTCCAGTTCAAGGAAAACACGCTTGGCTGTATTCATACTTACCTGATGTTCCTGGCATAGCATTCTGACTGAAGGAAGTTTGTCTCCGGCCTTTAAAATACCATTTCTGATCTGTCCTGCAATACCGTCTGCAATTTCTGTATATAAAAATTCTTTATTCATATTATTAAACTGTGCTCATGCAAATATACAAAACTGATACTGTGTTTATTTAATTATCCTTTCTAATTTTGAACCATCAATTAAAAGTTTCAATACAATGATGACAAAACAAATATCAAAAGATGAAAATATAAGTGGATGGATCAACGGCTTTATAGGTGTTGTATTATTTAGCGGTGGTTTGCCCGCTACCAAATTAGCTGTAATGGAAATGAGTCCTACCTTTGTAACGATAGTTCGTGCAATGGTGGCTGGGATACTAGCTCTTGTGGTATTGTGGCTGGGTAAAGAAAAACGTCCTGTTAAAGAACAGTTAACTCCTTTACTTTTGGTTTCGCTTGGCTGTGTGGTAGGTTTTCCGCTTTTGTCAGCATTGGCTCTGCAATACCTTACTTCCGCCCATTCTATCGTATTTCTGGGAATGCTTCCTTTGGCAACCGCTGTGTTTGGGGTAATGCGTGGTGGTGAAAGGCCTCATCCTGTATTTTGGTTTTTCTCAATTGTAGGAAGTCTTTTAGTAATTGGATATGCCGTTTCCCAAGGGATATCTGCCTCGCCCATTGGCGACATTCTGATGCTGCTAGCCGTTATTTTATGTGGTATGGGGTATGCTGAAGGTGCTAAATTATCTAAAACATTAGGAGGATGGCAGGTGATTTCATGGGCGTTAGTACTGGCACTTCCTGTTATGATTCCTTTATTTTTTATTTATTTTCCTGATGATATTCAAAATGTCAGTTTTCAGGGATGGTTCGGGATGGCGTATATTTCTCTTTTCAGTATGTTTATTGGCTTTATATTCTGGTACAAAGGATTGGCGCAGGGTGGTATTGCCACTGTGGGACAGCTGCAGCTGCTTCAGCCTTTCTTTGGGTTAGCTTTGGCTGCCTGGCTTCTTAATGAGCAGGTGAGTATGGGAATGCTGGGGGTGACAGTAGGAGTGATCTTATGCGTTGTAGGAACTAAGAAGTTCGCAAAATAATTTAAAATAAAATAATAACTACAACGAAATAATATTTCTTTGTTAAGGACCAAAACCTCCATTCCATAAAAAAGGAATGGAGGTTTTAAGCATTAATAATCAAACCATTGGATAAATATTAAATTTACGAAATATTAAAGATAAGATGGTTTTATTGATAATTTTTTAGCAAATAAAATTGAAAGCACTTAAAATTGATAATTAATTTAACATTATTTAACTTTTTAATTAATCACAAGGGTGCGATTTTTGTATGTATATCTTTATCAGTTCCCAATGATATTTTTACTAAGACTAGGAAGAGGAAAAAAAGAAGAAGAAAACAACGCCAAAAACAACTATTATGGTTATCGACGAAAAGATTTTGATTTCAGCGGGAGCAGAAACGAGACACTATACCCCTTCAGAAACTATTTTCTGTGAAGGGGATGTATGTAATTATTATTACCAGATTATTAAAGGAGAGGTAAAACTCAATAATTATAATGAGGAAGGGAGAGAATTTATTCAAAATATTTTATCCGACGGAGAAAGCTGTGGAGAATCTATCCTTTTTATAGAAAAACCTTATCCAATGAATGCTGAAGCCATTACAGAATGTACTGTTCTAAGGCTTCATAAAACCGTTTTTTTCAGTTTACTGAACCAATCTCCGGAATTGTACATGGAGGTGAGCAACTTTCTTTCCGAACGCCTTTATTACAAATTTGTGATGATGCAGAATCTTTCATCCCAAAACCCTTCTATACGACTGAAAGGACTGATGGATTATCTTAAAAGCTTTCAAAAGGATATAAGTCCTTATTCTTTTTTGATCCCATTAACGAGGCAGCAGATGGCAAGCCTTACAGGTCTTTGTGTGGAAACCGCTATAAGGACGATCAAACATATGGAAAGGGATAAAATCCTAAGAATTGAAAATCGCAAAATCTTATATTAGAATCAATTTCAAGTATACGATTTTGTGATTTTTCCAATTAAAATCTAGTGAATTTATGAAAACAATAAGCTGCATGAATATTGATGAAAACCTTCTGTACTCTTTTGGTGCAGAAGGCAAGGATTATAAAAACCGTGAGACGATTTTTAAGGAAGGAGATCATGCACTTTATTATTTTCAGATCAGCGAGGGAAAAGTAAAACTTAATAATTACAATGAAGACGGAAAAGAGTTTATTCATAATATCTTAGGCAAAAAACAGAGCTTTGGGGAGGCGATGCTTTTCCTCAGCCAGGATTATCCCATCAATGCCGTATGCCTTGAAGCTTCCAGAATTATAAGACTTCCCAAAAATAACTTCTTTGAAATGATCAGTCAGCATCCTGATCTTTCTCTGGAAATGAATGCCTGCTTTTCACAGGAAATTTATTACAAATTAAAAATGATGCAGAGCCTGGCCTCTCAAAACCCTATGCAAAGGCTGAGAGGATTATTGGATTACCTTAAAAGCTACCATAATGATGACTGCCATCACTGTTTTCACATTGCATTTACAAGACAGCAGATAGCCAATCTCACGGGTCTGCGTGTGGAAACTGTCATCAGAACCTTAAAAAAGATGGAGAAAGAAGGGCATATCACTTTACAAGACCGAAAAATTTTGTATTAATCTGCTTTAACATGACTCAGGTCATAAAAAAGTGAGTTATTAAGACGTATATTTGATATGTAAACGTTTCAAATTACTTAAGACCTTAGTAAAAGGCACGTAAAAAGCATTTGCTTTTATAATCATTTTTAACATTACCGACACCCAATTGTTGCCGTCTAATACTAGTCACGGACTGTAATACTCATCTCTAAATATTAATAATTTAGTTATGTACTAGAAACTCAGGAACCATAGTTAGGAGGCCAGGTATTCCAGGCAGACGTAATTCATAATTCTTTTTCCTGGATTGCCTCTTTAGACTTATATAAAGAGGTAATCCTTTTAATACAAACACCATTTTACACCATGCCCAATAAAATATTAGAAACCAATAATGCAGTTTCTATTACCCAGAAAGGAACTGCAGACAAGACGACTGTCAACAAGGATGAAATGAAAAATGCTCCGCTTCACAAATTCTTTGTAAGTGCCCTGAAAGATATTTATTATGCTGAAAATGCTATTCTTGAAGCATTGGAGAAAATGCAGGAAGCTGCTACTACGGAAGAACTGAAGGGAGCCTTTGAAGATCATCATCTTCAAACCCAAAAACATGTAAAACGTCTGGAGAAAGTTTTCAAGCTTATTGACGAAAAGCCCGAAAAAAAAGAATGTAAGGCTATAAAAGGAATCATTGAAGAAGGGGAAGAAGTCATTAAGTCTACAGAAGACGGCTCTGCAACAAGAGATGTGGCATTGATTATTGCTGCACAAAAAGTAGAACATTACGAAATTGCAACCTATGGCGGACTTGCCCAGCTTGCTACTACCATGGGACATGATAAAGTCGCCGATCTCCTTGAAAGAACACTTCAGGAAGAAGAAGATACCGATTCGCATCTTACAGATATTGCGGAAACATCCATCAATTTTGATGCAGAACAGGAAGATTAAAAATACATAATAAGCCATATAGCTTGTTCTATATGGCTTATTTTAACCATGAAATCAAAATATATATGGACGGTCAGAAAATAATAAAAACCCTGAGACACAAGGACTTTATAAAAGTAACCCACACAGGAACGTGTTTTGAGGATGGAGCGGCAATTTATGCCAAAGAGATCAGGGATAATATCTTTCTTTTATTCATTATCCTGAAAGATATTGATATTGAGAATATACAGGCATTAATCGCTCATTTCGACTGTTTCAACAGCATTGGATTAAAAGAGCCGGAACAGATCATGTTTTATCTGTCCATCAAAGATAAAAACGACCTCCATTATTTTGAGCAATATTTAAAAGCTTCCCATAACTAATACCCTTTTTAAACATGATATTTGAAAACGACACTTTACAACATTCCGGGCTGAATGATAAAAACAACGCGCTGGAGAATGAATCTTTATTTCCGCTTATTATCAATTCTTACGGAGTGACTGCTTTTCTGATCAAATCATTGGAAAAGATTAAAAATAATGCTCAATGCGAGGTTCTGAAAAGAGTAATAGATGCCTATATGGAAGAATATATCCTTCATATCCGGGAATTCCATACTAAAAACACGATGGAAACTTCTGATATGGATGATGAAATAAGATTTGAATCTCCGGATTTTACTTTGTATGCTAAAACGGCTTACTATAAAGTGCTGAAGGAAGAAGAATACATCAACAGGCTTCTTGAAGTTCTTGAGAAAAGAGCAGATTAATTCTGCAAAATATTTCTTTATCTCACTGCTTTGAACCCCTACACCAACCACAAAAGATTATGAATATGGAAACCAACGAACACAACAAAAAAGCAGAACAGCTGGATGTACACACTACTTCCAATGAAAATGAAAAACTGACTACCAATCAGGGTTTAAAGATCAATAACAATCAGGATTCTTTAAAAGCCGGAGAGCGCGGTCCTTCATTACTGGAAGATTTTATTCTGAGAGAAAAGATTACCCATTTCGATCACGAAAGGATTCCCGAAAGAGTAGTTCATGCAAGAGGTTCCGGTGCACACGGCGTTTTTAAACTTAACAAAAGTCTTGCAGCTTATACCAAAGCTAAATTTTTAACAGAACCGGGAAAAGAAACTCCTGTTTTTGTACGATTTTCAACTGTTGCAGGAAGTAAAGGAAGTACAGATCTGGCCAGAGATGCAAGAGGTTTTGCTGTGAAATTTTATACTGATGAAGGGAACTATGATCTTGTAGCCAACAATATACCTGTATTCTTTATTCAGGATGCTATGAAGTTTCCGGATCTGGTACATGCGGTAAAACCTGAACCGGATAATGAAATTCCGCAAGCTGCTTCCGCTCACGATACATTTTGGGATTTTATCTCACTCATGCCGGAAAGTATGCATATGATCATGTGGGTGATGAGTGACAGAGCCATTCCGAGAAGTCTGAGAATGATGGAAGGTTTTGGAGTCCATTCTTTCAAATTCATCAATGAGGAAGGAAAAGTACATTTTGTGAAATTTCATTTTAAACCAAAACTGGGAGTGCACTCCGTAGCCTGGAACGAGGCTCAGATTATTTCCGGAGTAGATTCTGATTTTCACAAAAGAGACCTATGGGAAGCCATTGAAAACGGCGATTATCCTGAATGGGATTTTGGGGTACAGCTGATTCCTGAAGAAGATGAGCACAAATTTGATTTTGATCTTCTTGACCCTACCAAACTGGTTCCTGAAGAAGAAGTTCCCGTAGAAATTGTAGGAACATTAACGCTTAATAGAAATCCTGATAATTTTTTTGCAGAAACTGAACAGGTAGCTTTCCATCCCGGACACATTATTCCCGGAATAGATTTCACGAATGATCCACTGCTGCAGGGAAGATTATTTTCATATACCGATACTCAGCTGTCAAGGTTGGGATCACCCAATTTCCATGAAATTCCGATTAACAGATCACTCAATACCGTTCATAATAACCAACGGGACGGGCATATGAGACAGCAGATCGTCAAAGGAAAAACGAGCTACGAACCCAATTCCATAGGCGGTGGATGTCCTTTTCAGGCGATGATGTCTGAAGGTGGGTTTACTTCACAAGAGGAAAGAGTTTCAGGGGTAAAGATCAGAGAAAGAAGTAAAAGCTTTGTAGATCATTATTCACAGGCTAAACTATTCTACAATAGTCAGTCGACACCGGAGAAAACGCACCTCCAGAATGCATTGATCTTTGAATTGTCTAAAGTGAATCGTCCTGAAATTAGAGAAAGAATGGTAGGACAGCTAGCATATATTGATACGATTTTGGCCTGGAGAGTTGCAGAAAAACTAGGGGTAGAAGTCAAAAAATTAGAATTTCCCAACCAAAGTCTGCCCGCAGACGGTAATGTTGTAGAGCTTCAAAGCGAAGAAAGGGAGCCTAATACCAAGGTTTCTGATGCCTTAAGTATGAGACATACCGTTAAAAACACGATTAAAACCAGAAAAATAGGATTTATCCTGGCCAACGGTGCTGATGGTGGAGCTGTCAGCGATCTTAAAACAAAACTTGAAGCAGAAGGAGCCAAAGTGGAATTGATTGCACCAAGTCTTGCTCCTGTAAGAACTAATGATGGTACAGACCTGACTCCGAAATATTCTCTGACGAATACTGCCAGTGTCTGTTTTGATGCTTTATTCATTTGTTCTGGTACAGATTCCGTAAAAGAACTGATGATTTCAGAAAATAAACATCATGTCCTGCATTTTATCAACGAAGCTTATAAGCATTGCAAGGCCATTTATTTCGGAACAGATACGCAGCCTCTTTATCATAATTCTAATGTATCGTCCAAACAGCATGATGATCCGGGGATTATTACATGGGAAGATGCAAATCCTGCAGATCAATTTATTAATGCTATTGCCAAACACAGAGTCTGGGATCTTGAAATGGAGAGAAACGCTTAATCACAACACCTTCACACCAATTTAAATATGTAAGTAAGCTGCTGTATTGATCCATTCAGCAGCTTTTTGAGCCTTTCTTTTCATTTTCTCAAATTAATTTTAACCATCATTATCCAAATATTAATATTATGAATTTTCAACAAAATCTCTTAGAATATATAAGTCAGTCCCTGATGACTACTGATGAAACCATTTCAGTTGCTGAAAGTGTCACTTCAGGATGCCTGCAATTGGCTTTTTCACAGATGCCCAATGCCTCAATGTTTTATAAGGGAGGCATGACAACCTATTCTTTACCTGAGAAAGTAAGACTATTAAAAGTCAACAGACAGGAAGCTGAAGAATGTGACTGTGTTTCAGAAAATATTGCACAAACTATGGCATTAAACGTTGCCAGGCTTTACGAATCAGACTGGTCTATCGCTACAACCGGCTACTGTACACCGAACCGGAGTTCCGGCTATAAAATTTTTGCCTATTTCGCATTCTCCTATAAAGGGGAAATTATTCTGACTAAAAAACTGGAACTGCATCCTAAAACACAAGCCCTGAACGCCCAGCTGTATTATACGGAATTTATTTTAGGGTGTTTTAAAAGTGAACTCAACAGGCTTTTAATCTTAAAATAACAAGAAACCTGCAGAAGAAAAATAAAAAGATGATGCGATGCGAAAATTAGAAAATAAATCCGTTTTGATTACCGGAGCAGACAGCGGAATCGGTAAAGCAGTGGCCCTGCTTTTTGCATTGGAAGGAGCTGATATTGTTATTATTTATCATTCCAGTGATCATGACGCCAGAAAAACAAAAGCAGAAATTGAAAATCTGAATAGAAAATGCATTATTTTCAAAGGTGATATCAATGATTATGAATTCTGTAAAATGACGGTAAAAGAAGTCATTTCGGCATTCGGGAAGATTGATATTCTTATCAATAATGCTGGGGTTCAGTTTCCTGCGGATACGATTGAAGATCTTGTAGAGAAAAACATCAGAGAGACCTTTGATTCTAATATTGTTGGAATGATTTTGTTAACGAAGGTCGTATTCCCTTATTTGAAAGAAGGAAGTTCTGTGATCAATACGACCTCTGTTTCTGCTTACCAGGGACATCCTGAACTGCTAGATTATTCAGCAACAAAAGGAGCTATTGTTTCCTTTACACGCTCACTGGCATTACAGGCAAAACCAAAAGGAATCCGTGTGAATGCCGTTGCTCCAGGCCCCGTTGCGACTCCGCTTACTGAAGAAACATTTGACGAAAAAGAAGAAAATCCCAACAAGCCTCCTCTGGAGAGAAATGCCACACCGGAAGAAATCGCCTTCAGTTTTTTGTTTCTGGCAGCTACAGATGGCTCGCAGGTGACAGGACAGGTACTTCATCCCAATGGAGGATTAATTGTAAATGGCTAAAATAGTAACCCCATCAAAATATTATAATATGAAAACTACAGCATTTATTTTGGGAGTAATAAGCTTATTTGCTTTTACTTCCTGCAGGTGTAATATTGACGAAGATGAAAACAAAAAAAGAGACCAAAAGAATAACCCGGCCAATGCTGGTAAAACTGGTCTGCCCGAAAGCGATACCTTGAGTATCAGATAAGTTTAACAACAAAATATTCTGGTTATGTACAGAGACGGTGCAAGAAAAAGTATATGGCAGGAAGAGGTCAGAAAATTTTCTGCAGAAACTGATCTCAATCCACTATTTGATGTTGCCATAGTAGGTGGCGGAATTACCGGAGTTTCCACAGCGCTGAAACTTCAGGAATCCGGGCAGCAATGTATTATCCTTGAGGCTGCCAATATAGGCTTTGGAACAACGGGTGGAACAACGGCTCATTTAAACGATTTTTTTGATACAACGTTTACTCAGGTCATCCGTGATTTTGGTTTGGATAATGCCAAATTGTATTCAGAATCCGGTGCTGATGCCATCAAAATCATTGAAGATAACATCCATCAGTATAAGATCAGCTGTGATTTTACAAGAAAGTCTGCTTATCTTTTTGCATTGGATGAAAAGCAGGAAGACCGTTTGAAAGATATTGTAGAAGGTGCGGCTAATGTAGGCCATGAAATGAACTATGTGAACGAAATTCCTTTTCCGATCCCGTTCAAAGAAGCGGTGCTTATTCCCGGACAGGGACATTTTCATCCTATAAAATACATCAAAGGACTTTGTGACGCTTTTATAAAGCTGGGTGGATCTATTCAGGAAAACTGTCTCTGTGAAACTCATGATGAGCACAATGACTATGTAATTTTAAAAACTTCAAAAGGAGAAATAAAAGCAAAAAATGTAGTTTATGCCACCCACATTCCGCCTGGCATTAATCTTCTTCATTTTACGAATGCTCCTTACAGAAGTTATGTTATGGCATTTACCATGAAAAATGATAAATATCCATGGGAACTTGGCTATGATCTTTGTGAACCTTATCATTATTACCGTATTCAGAGCATCAATGGTGAAAATCTATTGATTGCCGGGGGTGAAGATCACAAAACAGGGCATGCAGACGATACCGGAGAATGCTTTTCAAGGCTTGAAAACTATGTGAGAAAATATTTCGAGGTGGAAACCGTATATTACACCTGGTCCAGCCAATACTATGAGCCTGTGGACGGGCTTCCTTATATAGGAAAGCTTCCTGGAACTAAAAAAAGAATCTTTGTAGCAACAGGCTTTCGAGGTAACGGAATGATATTCGGGACTCTTTCTTCACAGATACTGCATGACCTTATTGTTACCGGAAAAAGTAAATATGGAGACTTATTCAATCCTTCAAGAATCAAACCTGTTGCCGGATTTTCAGATTTCGTGAAAGAAGCTGCAACCGTAGCTTTTGATTTTATAAAAGACAAGATATTAACCGAGAAAATTGATTCCTTTTCAGAAGTAGGAGAAGGCGAGGCAAAAGTGATCCGTTATGAATCAGAATCCTATGCGCTTTACAAAGAAAATGACGGGACTTTGCATCTGCTTAAAAGTACCTGTCCACACGCCGGATGTGAAGTCCGGTGGAATAGTGCTGAGTTGAGCTGGGACTGCCCGTGTCATGGATCCCGTTTCAATGTCAATGGAAAAATTCTTACAGGTCCCACAACAAAGAGCTTGCAGAAGGTATTTCCTTATCAAAAACGTGATTGATGAATCTTAGACTTTAAACATTGAATTTAAAACTTTTAAACCTAGAAATATGTCACGCTCCGGTTTCTTTTATCGCAACAGCTTAAGTATTGTTTTGATTTCTCTGATGATCATTTTTCTCATAGCACAGTTTTTTATGGGTTGGAAAACGGAAAACAAAGAATTGCTTGAAAACGGACAGAATGTTTTAAAGATGAGTGAATACATCAGTAGCGGTCATTTTATACAGGCTACTTTTGAAAATTGGGAAAGCGAATTTCTTCAAATGATGCTTTATGTTTTATTAACGATTTCTCTGAGACAAAAAGGTTCCAGCGAATCAAAATCTCTGACAGACAAGGAAGATGTTGACAGAGAACCTGTGGTACATTCCAAAGCACCATGGCCCGTTAAAAAAGGAGGAATTTGGCTGAAACTCTACAAACATTCACTATCACTTGCGTTTGCAATCCTCTTCCTGACGAGTTTTATTTTGCATTTCTATGGAAGTCTTAAAGATTTTAATAATGAACAGATGATGAAAAGTAAGTCCGCGGTAACAGCAATGCAATATATTTCTGAATCAAGGTTTTGGTTTGAATCTTTTCAGAACTGGCAGAGTGAATTTCTGGCTGTAGCTTCTCTTGTACTTTTATCTGTCTGGCTTCGTGAAAAAGGCTCACCGGAATCAAAACCCGTTGATATGCCTCATGATAAAACCCCTTGATTTTTATTGAGCTTTGGCTTCACCTGCATGATCGCAAAATAGGATGATGTGAAAGCTGATAAGCTTTGATAACCTACTTTATAGGCAACTTCACTCAAGGTATACTGTTTGGTATCTATCAATTCTATACTTTTTAAAATCCTTGTCAGCTGCAGGTATTTTTGCAGGGTAATTCCGGTTTCATTTTTAAAAATTCGCTGAAGGCTTCTCACAGACATTTGCGCTTTTTCAGCTAACGAATCAATGTCCAGATTATATTTAAAATGAGCATTGATATCATTGCATACGGGAATCAACCTTACATCAGCAGGAACAGGAATTTCTAGTCCGCTGCTTTCTTTGCAGAAGTTGGGAAGACTCTTTAAAATAGCTTTGAAAAACAAATCCTGTTCTTCATTTTCATCCAACGATTGGTTCCATTTTGAAGCATACAAAAGCATTTCCTTTAGAACAGGAGGAACAGCAAATACCTGTACATTCTTATAAAATTCATCTTCAAAAACTGACTTGAACAGAAACACCATCAGGTTCACCGTTTGTGCTTCAGAAGTTATTTTGTGGGCTTTTTCTGAAGGAATCCAGATGACATGATGCTGTGGGACAAGATAGATTTTCCTGTCAATATGGAAATATTGGTACCCTTCTTCCACAAACGTAAGCTGGGCACGGTTATGTTGATGTTCATAATCGTCATGTTTCCAGTCTTTTTCACACCATACGTAAGCTTCCTTCTCGATGGAATCTACAAACTGGCTTTCCGTTTTTTCAATCAGTCCACATTTCATGTTGTCGTTTTGTATGTATATTTTGGCAAATTTAATAAAAACGACAATAGTAATTTTGTATCATCAAGATAACAGACCTTAAAAAACAATAGTCTCAAAAAAAAATATTAACTTATATCTTATTCTGAATGAAAAAATTATGTCTTTTTTTTATTTTAATTTTATTATCTAATATCACCAATATCATGGCACAAAATAAAGCTAAAATACTGGTTCTTATCCATTCTGATAATGGAGGAACCTACGAACTGGCCAAAGAGATCGCCAAAGGCATTGAAAGCGAAAATAATGCAGTTCCTTATATCAAATTAGTCAAAGCTTCCCAACATCCCAATCTGAAAAATCTGCCTGTAGCTACCGTAGATGAACTGACAAATTATGATGGAATTGCTTTTGGTTCACCGGTTTATTTCGGGAATATCAGTACAGGAATGAGTGAATTTTTATCTAAAACCGTTCAGCTTTGGACCAATCACGCTTTGGAAGGAGTTCCGGCTGTTGTTTTCATGTCAGCGGGAAGCGGTGCAGGAAAAGAACTTGCACTTCAGGCATTCTGGAACAGCCTTGCTGTACATGGAATGGTACTGGTACCTAACGGAATTCGTGGAACAGAAGAACTGAATAAAGCTATTCCACAGGGAAATACTGTTTTAGGAATAACGAGTATGGCTTCATTAAAAGACGTTGAAAGACCTACCAAAGGAGAAAGAAATATTGCTGAGCTTCAGGGAAAAAACTTTGCAAAAATAGCTTTGGCTTTGAAAGATACCCGTCCGAAAAAAAGTACACCAATCGTTGAAAATCATCAGAACTTCAATGAACTACTGAAACAGAAAAATATTATGCTTCCACAGGTTCCTAAACCCGCAGGAAATTATCAGCCGTTTGTACGTTCCGGAAATTTGGTATTTATTAATCAGGTTGCTTTGAAAGACGGGAAAATTTTCAATCCCGGGAAATTAGGAGTTGAAGTAAATGAACAACAGGTAAAAGACGCTACAAAGGTTACCATGCTGAATGTTATTTCTGTTTTGAATGAAGCAGTAGGAGGAGATTTGAGCAGAGTAAAACAATGTGTGCAGCTTACAGGAATTTTCAATACAAAAGACGATTATACAAAACATGCAGACTTGATGAATGTTGCTTCTGATCTTGCCGTTGAAGTTTTCGGAGACAAAGGAAAACATGCCAGAGCGACTTTTGGAGCCTCTTCAATTCCGGTGAACTCTTCTGTTGAAATTCAGGCGGTTTTTGAAGTAGAATAGATTTCAAAAAAATAAAATCTGTGGTTACTATTGGGCCACAGATTTTATCATTTTTATGCTATTTAAGTATTAAAAAACTTAGAAAAAACCTCTGAAATAAGAGGAATACTTTGTTCCAGCTGTTCTTCAGAAAGGGCTCCATAGCTCAATCTGAATCCATTTACATGATGCTGACTGTACTGTTTCGGGTGAATGATTTTAATGTTTTTTTCCAATAATTGAGCGGTTACGGCATCCCAATCTAATTTTACTTTAGGCACAATCCAAAAGGCAAGTCCGCCCTCAGGCAGTGTAAAATCTGCAATACCTGTCATATGCTTTTTCAGCAGCTCAAAAACATAATCTCTTTTATTTTTGTAATGAACGGTTGCTTTTCTGATGTGTTTCTTTACAGCTCCTTCTTTTATCAGTTGAAGAACGGCCTGTTCCATAATGACATCTCCATGTACATCAATTATCTTTCTCAGATTTCCTATTTTTTTCAGTAATTCCTGATTGGCAGTGGCCAGATAGCCAATTCTCAAAGCAGGTGCAACAACCTTACTCAACGTTCCGATATAAACATAATTCTGAAGCTCCGGAAAGCTTGAAATCGGCAGGATAGGGCGGTAACCGAAATGAAACTCATTATCGTAATCATCTTCAATGATCGTGATATTGTATTGGTTTGATAATTCTATTAACCTTAATCTTCTGGATAAACTCAAGGTAACAGTAGTAGGATATTGTCTGTGAGGCGTAATGTATATCGCTTTTATATTCTGATGCTTTGTTAAAAGCTTTTCAATGGCTTCAATACTGATTCCTTCTTTATCTACAGTAACAGGTAAAAGCTGTGCTCCTGCATATTCAAAAGCCTGCCATGCTGGTTGATATCCAGGATCTTCTACAATAACAGCATCACCGGAAGTAAAAAGAGTCTGAGCGGTCAAAAACATTCCCATCTGGCTGCCTCTTGTTATAGAAAGCTCATCTTCATGAATATGCATTCCGCGCTGGTGATTGAGCATTTGGGAAATCATTTTTCGAAATTCTTTATCACCATGTTCATCTCCATAGCCCATCATCTGCCACTTTGCCTTGATGCTGAAAATCTGTCTATAGGCCCTTGCCAGCTCTGTTACGGGAGCAATTTTGCTGTCCGGGTGACCATCATCGAAATTGATTAAAATTCCAGTAGGTTGGCCCTGTTGATGTGGGGAATGATGAGTGGTATCTGCATTTCTTTCATGCAAAACAGGTAGTCTTTCGGATACAAAAATTCCTTTCCTTTCTTTTGAAATCACCCATTCTTCATTGATCAGTACCTGATAAGCTTCTACCACGGTATTTCTGTTGATTTTTAGGGTTTGTGCAAGATTTCGGCTTCCGGGGAGTGCATCTCCGGCTTTTAATCTTCCTGAGCGGATATCACTGATAATGGTATCTGCAATCTGTAGATAAACGGCTTTATCAAGCTTTTTATCAATTTCCAATTCTAATTTCCAAGGGCGTAACATCTGGACTATCTATTTATGTAAAAACTGAATCACTTTAATAGTCCAAATATAAAATAATTTTGTCATGCAATAAAGCACAAAACCATAATAATTTTAAAATCATGGATAAGAAACAATTCAGTTCTAAAGATTTCCACGAAACTTTTGCAAGACCAAAGTATGTAAAACCAAGCCATTTGATTCATAAAAATGTAGAAAATGCAGGAGAACACAATCAGTTTTCAACAGAAAGAAAGCATCCTGTTTTCTTTGTAGATCTTCCAAGTAAGAATGTCAGTATGACGATTGGCGGGCTCACTCCAGGGCAGCAAACCAACAGACACCGCCATACCTATGAAACCGTATTATATGTGATAGAAGGGAAAGGCTGGACAGAAGTAGAAGATGAAAGAGTACATTGGGAAGCTGGAGATGCCGTATATATTCCTTCATGGGCGTGGCATAAGCATCAGAATCTTAGCGATACAGAACCTGCCAAATATATTGCCTGCGAAAATGCTCCCCAATTGCAGAATCTGGGTGTTGCTTTGAGAGAAGAAGAAGGCAGAGATCTTTAATAATCAATAGGTAAACCATTAAGATACTTTCATTGTTAAATTCTATTGATGCGGATATGATTTTTTTCAATGCGAAGCTCAACTCAATATTCTTAACATCTTAAGTTCTCTTAATGGTTTAAAATTATTTTAAATTTTTAAATCAGTAAAAAATGAAAAATGTTCCATTTAAAGGGATTATAGCTTATCCCATAACACCTTTTGATGAAAATGAAAAAGTAAATATTCCTCTTTTCAAGCATCTGGTAGAAAGACTGGTTATTTCCGGAAGCCATGGAATTGCTCCATTGGGCAGTACAGGGGTAATGCCTTATTTATCTGATGAGGAAAAAGAAGAAGTGACAGAAGCTACTTTGCAGCAGGTAAGAGGACGAATTCCGACCCTTGTAGGAGTTTCCAATCTTACGACAGAGAAAACCATTCATCATGCTCAGTTTGCAGAAAAAACAGGCGCTGATGCGGTTATGATTATTCCGATGAGTTACTGGAAACTTACGGATGACGAAATTGTAACGCATTATGATGCCGTAGCAAGTAAAATATCTATTCCGATTATGGCTTACAACAATCCGGCAACGAGTGGAGTAGACATGTCGCCAGCCCTATTGAAAAGACTCCTGGAGATCCCTAATGTTACCATGATTAAGGAAAGCACGGGAGATATTCAGAGAATGCACTTTTTAAGAAGAGAATTGGGAGAAGAAGTCGCGTTCTATAACGGTTCCAATCCTTTGGCGCTGGCTGCCTTTTCTGCCGGAGCAAGAGGTTGGTGTACCGCTGCCCCGAATCTTATTCCTGAACTAACGATCAGCCTTTATAATGCCGTTGAGGAAGGAAATCTTGAGAAAGCAAAAGCTATTTTCTACCAACAGTTCGATCTTTTAAAATTTATTGTCAATAAAGGATTACCTAGAGCTGTAAAATCAGGCCTTACGATTCTGGGCGAAGACGGCGGAAATTTGAGAAGCCCTTTAAAACCACTTCAGGAAAAAGAAACTGAAGAATTGAAAAATATTATTAAAACCCTTGTTAATTAATACCATCTTATGAAAAAATCCATTTTTTATCATGCAGGATGCCCTGTATGTATCAGCGCAGAACATGACATTACCAACCTGATAGGTCTTGAAAATGTTGACATTATCCATTTAGGAAATGACAGAAACAAAATTGAAGAGGCTGAAAAGGCAGGCGTAAAGTCTGTACCTGCTTTAGTAACACCTAATGGTAACGTTCTTCATATTAATTTTGGAGCATCTATGGAGGATGTGAAAAAATAGAATATTAATCAAACGGCTCAAGAAATTGAGCCGTTTATTATCTTTTGTTTAAAACTTTTATATCGTTGCATTTCCTTCTACACCGTCAGAATTGTTAGTTTTATTCCCTGTGATTGCAGAAGCAACAAAGCTAAACAGGCTGACCAGTTTTCCTGCTTTAGTGTCCCAATAATAAGTTTCCTTAGGTTCTACACGGATAATAGTAACATTGGGATCGTCTTTTCCGTCGAACCAGGCTTTTGCTAAGGGAGACCATTTTTCTTCTATGGTAGCTTTATCCCGATAAACAGAAGCTTCTCCGTATACCGAAAGATATTGAGAATTACTGTTATTCATAAAAAACAACTGTACCCTGCGGTCTTCTTTGATTTCAAAATTCTTATTACTGGTTCCACTGCTGATAAACCAGAGATTTCCACTGTCATCCGTTTCCTGCAAGGTCATTGGCCTTGAGTTGATAGGAACGGTTTCCAATTCTGTACAGAACATACATATTCTTGCACTTTCCGAGAGTTCTTTGATTTTTTTGATCGCCTCAAGATGGCTGAGATTCTGTGTTGACATAATATAATATTTTAAGTGATTGATGTAGGCTAAACCATTCAAATACCTGACCAAATGGCAATAAAGTGTGGTATCTGGAGTAGATTTCTTTTCAGAATCATCTGTGTAATCTATCTGATCAGTGAGAGAATTTGAATAGTAAACAGTTTCTTTTTCTGCCAAAAAGTTTATGTACATTTGATGCATGCAGATTTCGCCTCCTAAACATTTGGCTCCTTTTATCAGGCATTATATCTTTTTGGAAAATTCTGAAAAGAACATAAGGAGTTTAAGACTGTTTACAGATGGCAGTTCCGGACTTATTCTATCCGGAGATATGAATCTGTATTCAGGTATTTTGGAAGACCAGATGCCGCTTTCTTTTTTTTATGGAACGTTAAATAGCTATAAAGATTTCTCCTCAAAAGGGAAATTTTCCTTGATTGCCATTGTACTTCAACCCTATTTTTTAAATATTCTTTTAAAAACATCCGCTAAAGAAGTTAGAAATCAGATTGTTTCTGTGGAAGATGTTTTAAAAGATCAACTGGAAGTATTTCAGGAAAAACTTTTTAATAAAGTTGATCCTTTGACTGTTATCAATGATCTGAATGTTTTTTTTACTGAATTTTTATCTGAAAAAATAGATACAGATCATCATATTATTGCGGCCACACAGCAATATATTCTTCAAAATAAAGGGGTTGTAGCATCCAAAGACCTGGAAAAATTCACAGGATATTCTGAACGTCATCTGGAAAGAAAGTTTGAATTTCATATGGGAATATCTCCTAAAAAATATGGAAATATAATCCGTCTTCATTACTTTTTAAGCCTTATAAACAGAGGTATTGATCATAAAAGTATGACGATACTTTCTTATGAAGCAGGTTATTCTGACCAGTCTCATCTGATCAGGGAATTTAAAAACAATATCGGGCTTACTCCCAAACAGTATTTGAAAACAGAAAATAAAATGGCTGTCAATTTCATTCAGCTGTAAATAAGCATGTCGGTTTTATACAATTTTTTATAAGCAGAGTCATCTAGTTTTGCTTAAAAAAAATCAATGAATATTAAAATTTCAACGGCACAATTTGAAAACAAAAGCGGGGATAAGGCTTACAATTTGTCTGTCATAGAAAAACTGGCCAGCCAGGCTGCTTCTCAGGGATCTCATGTCATTGCTTTTCATGAATGTTCCATTACAGGGTATACTTTTGCCCGGAAACTGTCTAGAAAACAGCTTCTCGATATTGCAGAACGTATTCCGGAAGGAGAGAGCATTCAAAAACTGCAGGAAATTGCAGCCCAGCATAACATCACCATATTGGCCGGATTATTTGAAAAAGATGAACATGATAATCTTTTCAAAGCGTATGTATGTGTTGATAAAGCAGGGCTGAAAGCTAAGTACAGAAAATTACATCCTTTTATCAATCCTCATCTTACACCAGGTAATGAGTATTGTGTATTTGATATTATGGGCTGGAAGTGCGGCATTCTCATTTGCTATGACAATAATATCATTGAAAATGTTAGAGCTACAAGGCTTCTTGGTGCAGAAATTATTTTTATGCCCCATGTTACAATGTGTACCCCTTCCACAAGACCGGGAGCAGGTTTTGTAGATCCTCAGCTTTGGGAAAACAGAGAATCAGATCCTACATCTTTACGTTTAGAATTTAATGGAATGAAAGGCAGAGACTGGTTGATGAAATGGCTTCCGTCAAGAGCTTATGATAACGGAGCATATATTGTTTTTTCAAATCCTGTTGGGATGGATGACGACCAGTTGAAAAACGGATGTTCTATGATTATAGATCCTTTCGGAGATGTTATTGCAGAATGCAGGTCATGGGAAGACAGTTTTGAATCTGCAATTATTACTTCTGAAAAGCTTAACCAGTCAGGAGGAAATCGGTATATTAAAGCAAGAAGACCTGAATTATACAGAGATATCATAGGGCAGGAGCATTCATCTGAACAAAAAGTAGTATGGCTGGATGATAAGACTGTTTAAAAATATAAAACCCTCCCGCGACACAGTCTGGGGAGGGTTTATTATCTTATGGATTGATTGTTTTTTGAAGATCACTCCAGGCACCGCCATTATAAATATGCTTGAAACCTCTTTCCTTCAGGATATTTTCTGCTTTTACACTGCGGAGTCCATGTGAACATACTGTGATATATGTTTTATCGGGATCCAATTCCACATACCGTTCTCTGATTGTTCCTAATGAAATATTAACCGAACCTTCTATATGTCCCGTTTCATATTCCTTTTCAGTTCTTACATCAAGAATTACTGCTCCTTTTTTGATCAGTTCAGGTAATCCGTTATCTAAGGTCTGAAAACGGTAAACTCTATAGACAACATACATCAAAATAGCTATTCCGCAGACTATCAAAACGTTTCTCATAGCTTGCTTAAAATTTTCCAGTCAATATAAAATGTTCCAAAAGGAATAAAACAGGCAAGAATCACCTTCCATGTTATCTCTTTAAATTTCCATTTCTGTTCAACACCAATGCTCAGTGTATTGAACAGAAAGAGCAGGAATAACGTTCCATGAACAGGGCCTATTAATCGTACAAATAAAGGATTTCCCATCCAGTATTTCATAGGAACGGCAATGCATACTAAACTGAGCAATGAAATGCCTTCCAGAATAGCCAGAATTCTTAGCCGGCCGATTTTTGTTTTCAATAAATCTATCATAATTATCTGAAATAAGGTCTGTTTGCTAAAGGAGAAAAAGGCCATGGAATGGCAATGAAAATAATGATAAGGGCAAGAGAAAACCAGAGGCCCATGGTTTTGAATTTGTCTTTATCTGAAAGTTTTCTTTTGGCTAAAGCGGAACCAATTGTGATGACAACAACAGCAGTAATCATCAATGAAATATGAATCAACCCAAAAAACAGGTGTTCAAAAGATTCTTTGGCTTCATTAAAATTTTTCCAGAAATATTGGATAACTGGACTTTTGAAATAAAATATCATTCCGATAATCAATTGAACATGAGCTATGGTAGCTGTCCAATGTCTTCCAGAATTGTCTGCTCCGGTAAATTTTCTACCTGAATAATATCCTTTAAAAGAACGGTAAATCGCATAAATTAAACTTATTAAAACCAGCCAGCGGGTTTGAGAATGTAAAAAAGTAAGGGTTTGATACATTGTTTATTTTTTAGAACAGAGCAAAGGTATAATAAAAACATACTAATTAGTATGTTTTTAATCAAAAAAATTATTGCAGGGTTTTCAAATATGATTTAAGTCCTTTTAAATAAACAAGATACACCTCTTTTGAATTTTCAACTTTTCCTAGATTTCTGATGCCCCAATATCCGGAAATCACAAAAACACTTACTTCTCTGGCACTTACTTCTTGCTTAATGATTCCAGTTTCTTTGCCCTTTTCTATACTTTCTGTGAAAGCATTTTCCCACTCTTTTGAAAGTTCATGCAAAGCATGGGTAAAGGCGGTATGCCATGGTGCCATTTGCTGTATAAAATTAGAAGTAGGGCAGCCGTATTCAACTTTTAAAAAGTCTGTTTCCATCAGGAGATTGTAGATAATCTCATAAATATTGTCCAATGGATTTGTGTTATTCTGAAGAGATTCAATAAAATTACGTCTGAAGTTGGGCTTCATCAGTTCGTTGATAATAGCCAGTCCCATTTCATCTTTGGTTTTAAAATGATAATAAAAAGCACCCTTAGTCACCTGAGTCGTTGCGATAATCTCATCAATGCTTGTGGTCTGAAAACCTTTCACATAGATCAGTTCAAACGCTTTTTGGAGAATAGTAAGACGGGTTGCTTCTGATTTTTTCATTAAAAATGGATGATTATTATACAAAGGAACAAATTTTAAATTTAAAAATAAACTATCATTATTCTGATATATTGATACAATTTAAATAATTTTTATAATACAATTATTCGTCGGAAATTTGCCTTGTCAATATCAACAAAATACAAGACAATGAATTATCAAAAAGAAATACAGATAAACACTGCATCAGACACTGTGAAAAAAGGTCTTCCTGCAGCATTATGGGCTCTTACAATAAGTGCTTTCGGGATAGGAACTACAGAGTTTGTGATTGTTGGGCTTCTTCCAACCGTTGCTTCCGATCTTGCGATCACGATTCCTTCAGCGGGATTGCTGGTAAGCCTGTATGCAATAGGAGTAGCTATTGGAGCTCCCATCTTAACGGCGTTAACAGGAAAAATTCCGCGTAAAATGCTTTTGGTTTCCATTATGCTTTTATTTGTTATTGGAAACGGCCTGGCATCTATTGCTCCCGGTTTTATTACTTTAGTGCTGGCAAGAATCCTTACGGGGTTTGCCCATGGGGTTTATTTTTCCATTGGCTCTACCATTGCGGCCTCATTGGTTCCTGAAGAAAAAAGAGCGACAGCGATATCCATTATGTTTGCCGGACTTACGCTTGCCATTGTAACCGGAGTACCACTAGGAACTTTTATTGGTCAGCATTTCGGATGGAGAGCAACTTTTATAGGCGTTTCAATCCTTGGAATCATCGGGTTAGCAGCCAGCTTATTATTGGTTCCTAATAATCTGAAAAACGGAAAGACTGCTTCTTTAAAAAGTCAGTTTAAAGTATTGGGAAACAAGCGTCTGATTTTCGCTTTTCTAATGACAGCCATGGGATATGGAGGTACATTTGTAGTTTTTACCTATCTGTCACCCATTTTACAGAAAATCACTGGATTTCAGGAGTCTACAGTCACTTTTATCCTGCTTGTTTATGGAATTGCCATTGCACTTGGAAATCTGATTGGAGGAAAAGTTGCAAATAAAAATCCTCTGAAAGCACTTCTATGGATGTTTGCTGCTCAAGGATTGGTATTGCTTGCGTTTTATTTTACCGTAAGCAGTCCGGTGTTAAGTATTATTACGCTTTTCTTTTTAGGCGCATTATCATTTGCTTCCGTTCCAGGACTTCAGTTATTGGTGGTACAAATTGCAGAAAAAGAACTTCCGGGAACTGAGGATGTGGCTTCAGGGATTAATATTGCTGCTTTTAATATGGGTATTGCGATCGGATCTTATGTGGGAGGAATGATTGTGACATCCTCTTTAGGATTGGGAAGCACACCATGGATAGGAGCTTTATTTCTGGTAGTTACAGTATTCATTACTTTATACAGTATCCGTTTAAGCAAGAAAGAATAAGCACAATTAAGTGATTTTTATATTGATTTCATACCATGTGTTCAACGCACAGAGTAAACATCAAATGTTAGATTTAAGTAAATGAAGGAGTCATCAACAGGTAGATGACATGAAGTGGATGGTGTTATAAAGGCAGGTTTTTATCTGCCTTTATTTTGTATTAATTTCCTATCCTTGACAAGGATTAATATGTTTTAAATCTCATAAATATCCGCATCTGTAAATACAAAAAAAGTACTTTTCTTAGGCAGATTTTTGGTATCCAATCCTGTAAATTCACTGAAAGCCGGAAGCAATAATTGGTTGCTGCTGAGAGCAAAACAGGGAAGTCTGATATTTTTTACAGCAGAATTCAGGACAATTCCGGGATGAATGTGTCCGGTAACCTGAAATCCGGATCTGGACGGATCAAAATCATGAATAAAAGTAATATCATCTATTTCCAGCCACTCCACTTTATGATTAAAACATAACTTTTTCTCCAGAGATTTTGAAATCCGGTCATGATTACCTTCAATGAGATAAAACTGAATATTAGGATATTGGTTTTTCCATGTACAAAATTCATCCACATCAGAATTATCTCCTGCATGCAGTAAATCGCCAACTACAATAAATTTTTCAGGGTTAAAAAATTCAATCAAAGCTGATAATCTTTCCAGATCACTTTTCATAATATGATTGGCGACTGCAATACCATTTTTGCGGAAATGAGCCGTTTTTCCGATGTGAAGATCAGAAAGGATAAGGGCTTTTTCTCGTTCCCAGAATGCAGCACGCTGATTGGTCAGAATGAAATTTTCATTTTGTACAGAAATGCTTTTGGTTGCTATAAACACGCTTTATAATTGAATATTTAATGCTTAAAGTTACGTTATATTAATTGAATCAGCCTACCTTCCGGCTTACATGAAACTTTTCATCAAAAACATACGTCAGAGGAAAGCCTGTAGCAATTTCCCTTTCTAAAATTTCTTCAGGAGACAGATGTTCAAGGTACATAATCAGTGCACGGAGACTGTTTCCATGGGCAACAATCAATACATTTTCACCTTTTTTTAATAACGGTCTTATCTGACTTTCAAAATAGGGAATTACCCTATTGTATGTGTCTTTAAGGCTTTCCCCTCCGGGAGGAACCACATCATAGGATCTGCGCCAGGTATGAACCTGTTCATCTCCATATTTCAAAGCGGTTTCAGCTTTATTTAATCCTTCCAGATTTCCGTAAGAACGTTCGTTTAGAGCTTTATCTTTGACAACTGGTATGTTAGGATTTCCTATCTCATTCAGAATGATGGATAGGGTATGCTGTGCCCTGATGAGCGCCGAGGTAAAAGCAATATCTATTCTTTCTCCTTTTAAAGCAAGGCCTGCTTTTTTGGCTTCTTCAATACCGGCTTCGGTTATATCAATATCTTTCCACCCCGTAAATCTGTTTTCCAGATTCCAGAGTGACTGTCCGTGACGGACTAAGAACAATTTTTCCATTATTTAAATTTTATTACAACTTCTAAGAAGGTATACTCTAAGTTACGGTGATTATTTAAATTTATCAAGAAAATTAACTTAGAATATTAGGCTAAGAATAAGATTAAAACGATAGGCTTTTTATTTGATTTTATAAATTTTAGAATCTCGCAAAGGCGCAAATTTTATATTATCTATTTTTATGTAAGGCGCAAGAAAATCAAAGATTTTCAGCAAGATTAACGTGACTAAATTTTATCAGAGATAAAAGCTTTGCGCCTTAAAACGTTATTATTATCAATTTTTTGCGTCTTTGCGATAAACAAATATTCGTCGGCATATATGTTCTTACAGAAAACACATTAATTGATTATAAAAGATCACTTATATTGGATAGCTTCAGCATTCTTTTAATCCTTGCATCCAGTCCTTCGCTTGAAAGAGTCTGCCTTAAGCTGTCAACCTTAATCGGGAAGCTGAGTGGAGTAAAGGAACGGGAATGTTTTAGAATAATTTCAGATTTTTCTATCCTTTTAAAAGCTTCTACAAGCCGCTGCTCCTGAAGCTGCATATTAAAGACTTCCGTATAAGCCTGTTTTATTAAAAAATGATTGGAATCATGGTCTTCCAGCACTTTAAAAATAAGTCCGGCTGAACTTTGCAAAGATTTATTGGAGCGCTGCTGCCCGGCATAGTTTTGAATCACCATTCCTGAAATCACGGCAATATCCCTGAACTTTCTTCTTGCCATTTCGGCAGAATTGATACTTGCAATCACATCATTCATCAAGTTATCTCTGCTTAAAATCTGCTGCAGATTTTCTTCATTCAACGGAATTTCTTTATCACTGAACAGCTCAAATCCATAATCATTCATCGCCATCGAAAATGAAATAGGTGCCAGTTTTGAAATACGGTAAGCAATCAAAGCAGCCATTACTTCATGCACCAGACGGCCCTCAAAAGGATACATAAACAAATGATTTCCTTCACGGTTCTTAATCATTTCAACCAGAAATTCATTTACTTTGGGAATATGGGAGTTCTTCTCCTGATTGACGAGCAATGGATGTAAAAACTTCAGTTCTTTTTCTGAAGCTTTCGGATTTAAGGCATGGGACAGCTTTTCTCTTAAAAAATGTCCAAGATTGGTACTTAGAGGCAGTCTTCCGCCAAGGTAACTCGGAACAAGAGCTCTTCCTTTGGCTGCTCGTACATACACGGTCATATCTTTGATCATTGCGACCTCCAGCGTTCGTCCGGCTAAAATAAATTTTTCCTCTTTTTTCAGTTTTGAAATAAAATATTCTTCAATCATTCCGATATACCCTCCGGAAATAAACTTCACCTTCAGCATTGCATCACTTACGATCACTCCCATATTCATTCTGTGGAGCATAGCTATCTTTCTTGAAGTCACTTTATAAAGACCATCTTCCATGATAACGATCTTATGGAATTCTTCATAGTTTTTTAAAACACTACCGCCAATGGTAAGAAATTCCAGAATAGCTTTCCATTCTTCATCTAGCATTTCCTGAAAAGCATATACTTTTTTGATTCTTTCGTAGAGTTCATCAGGATAAAAACCATCACCAACAGCCAATGTCATCAGAAACTGAACCAGAACATCAAAACATAAGACCTGTGGCTCCCTGGGCTCAACTACTTTTTGTTTTACGGCTTCTTTTAAAGCTGAAACTTCAATCAGTTCCAAAGAATGGGTGGGAACACAATAGATCTTGGAGGTTTCAAAAGGGGAGTGCCCACTGCGCCCGGCCCGCTGCAGAAAGCGTGCAACTCCTTTCGCAGATCCGATCTGAATAACAGTATCTACAGGTTTAAAATCAATGCCGAGATCCAGCGATGAGGTGGAAACGACTGCTTTTAATTTGCCGGAACTTAGATTTTCTTCAATCCAGATTCTCAAATGGGCATCAATGGAACTGTGATGGATGGCGATCTGACCTGCAAAATCAGGGTGAGCATCCAATAAAAGCTGATACCATATTTCACTCTGGCTTCTGGTATTTGTAAAAACAATGGTAGATTTTGATTCCAGAATAATAGGCACTACTTTATCAGCAAGCTTGTTTCCAAGATGTCCTGCCCATGGTAATATTTCAATTTCGTCCGGGAAAACCGGGAGAATATCTATCTTTTTCTGTTCTTTGGCTGTAATTTTTGTCTTTTTACTGTCATAAGGAATAAGAACTTCCATGGCTTCGTCCAGATTTCCGATGGTTGCTGTAATGCCCCATATTTTTATCTTCGGAACATATTTTCTAAGCTGTGAGATTCCCAGCTCTACCATAACACCCCGCTTTGAACCTAATAATTCATGCCATTCATCCACAGCCACACATTTCATATCTGTGAAAAAACGGTCATTATTCTTCTGAGCGAGAAGCAAATGGAGACTTTCGGGGGTTACAACAAGAATTTCAGGCATTTTCTTGACCTGCTGCTGTTTTACTTTCAGATCAGTATCTCCGTTTCTTACGCCTACAGTCCAATCAAGCCCAATTTCATCAATGGCTTCCTGCATGGCTTTTGCAATATCTTTGGATAAAGACCGCAATGGAGTAATCCAAATCATTTTCAAGCCCTTCTTGTATTGTTCAGGATGATTTAAAAAGTCTGAAATCAAGGCTAAAAAGACCGAAAAAGTTTTTCCGAAACCAGTAGGAGCGACTACCATTCCACTGTAGCCGTTTCCAAATTTCTTCCAGGTTTCCAGCTGGAATTTAAAAGGGGCAATATCTTTATCGGTCATCCATTGTTGAATGATCTTAAATCCGTTGGTATGTTCGAAAGTTGCCAATTTTATTTTGATTTAGTTTTAACGCAAAAGATGCTAAGTGTTTATATAAATTTTAACGCTAAGTTCGCTAATAGTTTATAGGAAACTGTTTAATTTTTCGATCGCAAAGACGTTTCACTTGGCAAAGTCAATATTTCACTTTAAAAAACCTTGCGTCATTGCGTTATTATTGTATTAATTTTTTTATCTCTTCCAAATTATCAATTTCATCTACCGTTTTATCTTTCCGCCATCGTACAATTCTCGGGAACCGCAGTGCAACACCGCTTTTGTGACGGTTGCTGAAACCGATTCCTTCAAAAGCAATTTCAAAAACCAGTTCTGCTTTTACGGTTCTCACAGGCCCAAATTTCTCAATGGCATTTTTGGTTACAAATCTGCTTACTTCCATGATTTCTTTATCTGTGAGCCCAGAATACGCTTTGGCTATGGTTACCAGAGCATCACCGTTTTTTACAGCAAAAGTATAATCCGTATAGTAAGCACTTCGCCTACCACTCCCTTTCTGGGCATAAATAAGCACTGCATCAATGGTAAACGGATTTATTTTCCACTTCCACCAATCGCCTTTTTTCCGTCCGGAATGGTAGGGTGAATTTTTTTGTTTTAACATCAATCCTTCGCTGTTTACTTCTCTTGAATTATCACGAAGAGAGTCCAGTTCTTCCCATTTTTCAAAGTCAAGGCTTTTGGAAATTTTGATGTTCTGAGGATTTTCATTTAACAATAATTCTTCAAGCAAAGCTCTTCTTGCAGAGATAGGTTTCTCCCTCAGATCATTATTTTCAAGCTCTAATAAATCATAAGCGAAGACTTCTATCGGAATTTCCGACAGCATTTTTTTAGTTAAACTTTTCCTGTTTAATCTTTTTTGTAATTCATTGAAATTTAAAACTTTATTGTCTTTTACCGCAAGTATTTCTCCATCTATCACAAAGCTGCCTTTCATGGCTTTTACGACTTCGGTGATTTCCGGAAATTGTTCTGTGATGAGTTCTTCCCCTCTTGACCAGATGAAAACTTCATCATTTCTCCGGATGATCTGTCCGCGTATTCCATCCCATTTGTATTCTACAAGCCATTCATCAGGATTTCCCAGTTCGTCAGGCTTTTTTTCCAAAGGATAGGCAAGGCAGAAAGGATAAGGTTTTGAATTATCAGGATTTACATTTTCAGCATCAATCAGCTCTTTAAAAGAGACTTCATCCGGCAGCCATTTTCCCATTAAACTATGCATCAATGCACTTGATTCCTGACCTGAAAACTTTGTCAGAGCATTGATCAGGGTTTTATCTGACACTCCGATTCTGAAACTTCCGCCAATTAATTTATTAAAAATCAATCGTTCAGTATAATCCAAACCGTTCCAGGAGTTTAATACAAAATCTTTTTTTTCTGTATCTGTTTTTCCTTTTAAACTGACAATATCATTCATCCATTCTGATAAGGTACGCTCTATATTTTCCTGCGGAGGCGGAAGAATCAATGATAATGTTTCCCCAAGATCACCTACGGAAGAATAAGACTCCTGAAACAGCCAATAAGGCAGTTTTGTAATTTCCAGTGCCCATTCTTTCATATAATTGGTATTCACATTTCTTTTGGGTCTTTTTCCGATAAACAAGGCGATAAACCATACTTTATCTTCATCAGGGGCACGTTCCAGATAATCGATGATGGCATCAATTTTAGCATTGGTCTTATTGGTAGTTTCCAAAGCGTTGATAAGGTCTGCAAAATGTCTCATGATTCCGGGGTTTCAGGGGTTTCTTTTTCAGATTCTTCTTCGTCTTCTCCAAATAAGGTTTCCACAACATCTGCTTTGACTCCGATTTCATTCAAATATTTTGAAAAAACTTCGGTTTGTCCGTGCGTAACGTGTACGAGCTCAGCTTCGGTTGCTTTTACAGTCTGTAATAATCCCTTCCAGTCTGCATGGTCACTCATTGCAAAGCCTGCATCTGCACTCCGCCATCTTCTGGCACCACGAACCTGCATCCAGCCGGAACATATGGCAGTAGCCGGATCAGGAATTTTTTTGATGATATTACTGTCGAGTAAAGCAGGAGGAACAATTACAATTTCATGTTCCATCTCTTTTGGGCGTTCCCTGAAATCGGCAATGGTATAGTCCGGAAGGTCAATTCCTACGGTTTCAAAAGCTTCATTCAGCTTTCCGATGGAATAGTGGACGTATATTTTTCCCAGACCTTCCACCGCCTTCATAATGCGCTGGGCTTTTCCTAAAGAATACCCGATAAAAACTGATGTTTTATTATTTTCCTTATTCTTCAGCACCCAATTCTGAAGTTTTTTATTTAAATCCGGAACTTCAAGCCAGTTGTAAATGGGCAGTCCAAAAGTACTTTCTGTAACAAATTCATTACATTTTACCAGCTCAAAAGGAGTGCTCAATCCATCATCCTGAACTTTATAGTCGCCCGAAATGACCGTCACATATCCTTTATATTCAAGTCTGATCTGTGCAGAACCAATAATATGTCCGGCAGGATGAAGGGAAAGTTTTACCCCATTGATGCTTAAAACTTCTCCATATTCCAGACTCTGGCATTCGATATCCATTCCGATTCTTTGATGGAGAATAGGTTTTGTGAAATGGTGACAAAGGTATTTTTTCATTCCCCAACGGGCATGATCAGCGTGGCCATGGGTGATAACCGCCATATCTACAGGTCTCCATGGATCAATATAAAATTTCCCCTGGGGACAGTAAATTCCTTTTTTTGTAAATGTGATTAATTTCAATGGTGTGACTGGTTTTATAGAATAAGCTTCAAAAACTTAACCAATTTACAATAACCAGTTTGTTTTTTATTGATTGAAAGCAGAAAGATCAAGCCAAATTTCTATTAAATGCATAATTTTATTAATAGGCTTTGGCTAAAGCTCATTCATTGACAGATTAATCGTGGTATTAAAGTATTAAAAAAGCTGTTTCAAATAGAAACAGCTCTTATTTTATTTTTCGTTAAGTATATCGCTTACATGATCTATCCATTGATAATCAGGAATTGTTTTGTCGATGTAATAATCCGGTTGAATCCCTTTTCCATCAATGGCCATCTCCGGAATACGGAAGCTTTTAGAAAGTGAATATCCGAGCTTAAATTCGTTACAAGGAGAAGCCACGAAATACATATTAGAGATATCCAAAACACCAGCTGTTGTAGTTCCAAAAAGTTTTACTTTTTTGCTTTGTCTGGCTGCCAGTAAAAATTCTTCTGCCGTACTGCCGTTTCCTTCATTAATGATAATTCCAACATTCTTTGGATAAGGTGAAATTTTATCCATTTTTTTGATGTCTACCATATTTCCATCGTCTTTAAGGCTTACAAACTTACCAAGATGCTGGCTTAGTTTATCATATGATTTTTTTAGATATTCTCTGTCTTCCGCAGATATTCCATATTTTTGATAGTTCTCATACAGGTCCAGCATTCTCTGATTATTCAGTTTTGTAGAATAGAACTGTGTTCTGATACTTCGGATAGGATTGGTATAGAGATATGGGATAATTTTGGCAAAGCTGTTGTCACTTCCACCACCATTATATCTTATATCGATAATGAGGTTTTCTGTGCTTTCAATTTTAGATTGGTTGGCTGTAATGACACTGTCTATATCCTTTTTTAAAGCTCCATTGAAGGAAGGAATTCTTAAAAGCAGGGTAGTTTTATTAATCTGTTTTAGAAAAGGCATTTCTGCCTGTGCTGCCTCAAAATAAGTTTCAATACCTTCTTCTCTTTCAAATTTCGGGGAAACTCTTTTCAAGGTAAAGTCATTGATTTCAAGATAATTTTTTCCAATGAATCTGACATTGGTGATTTCCTGCCCGGATTTGTTTCTTAAGTAGAACGTTCCTTTTGTTTTATCAGCGCTAAAAGTCAGTTTCAAATCATAAGGTTTCCAGTTTTCTGCTCCTGATTGAATAATGAACCCTTTATAAACCTCTCCAAATTTTTTAATTCCTATTGTGTAAGGCTGGACTTCCCAGATCCCTTCAATATCAGAATCTTTTTTAGAGAGAACTTCCTTTTTAAACTTTTCAATATCTACTTTTACGGTTTCTGTTTTATTATTTATGATTGCGGCTGCTGGCTGAGGCTGGGCTGGCTGATTCTCTTTTTCGATCATTTTAATGGAAATATGCCCGGATCTGAAGAATTTAAGCCATTCATAAATAGTCTGTGTACATTCAGTATCTGATTTTGAATTTTTGATCTTAGTCAGAAAGTCATTATTATGAGCCTGATAAGCCGGGAGTCCTTTTTTATCAATTACATATTGAAATCCTGCGTCATTTTCCTCGAACGTTTTTTTTACCCATTGATAATTGCTTTCACAAGTACAGGTCTGAGCAAAGCTAAAAGAAGAAGTGGATAAAAAAATTAAAAGGAGTGTCTTAATTTTGAGCATACATTGGTTTTTAGTTTGAAAACTGTAAATCTAACGATAAATCTCTTTTTTTATGATTTTAAAAGGGAATTTATTTAATAATACGATCTATTTTTTACTGGATTATCTGAACTTTTCAGCAATATAAAATTGAACGCTGCAGCAATATTGAACTTTCCGAAATCTCAGAAATTTGTATCATCATTAAAAAAGAATACAATGAGTAAAACAATTTTAATTACAGGTGCAGCAAGTGGATTCGGAAAGATTGCTGCTTTTGATCTTGCAAAAAAAGGACATAAGGTAATTGCTACTGCACAGGTCTATCCTCAGATGAGTGATTTAATCCGTGAAGCTAATGAACAGGGAATTGACCTTACGGTTGATAAACTGGATGTAACCAGCCAAAGAGATATTGATTATATCTTAAAAAAGTATGAAATAGATGTTTTAATCAGCAATGCCGGAATCATGGAAGGCGGCCCAATTGCTGAACAGCCGGTAGATATTATCCGTTCTATGTTTGATGTGAATGTATTTGGTGCATTGAATCTTGCACAGGGATTTATCAAAAAGTTTGTTGAAAAGAAAAGTGGTAAGATTGTTTTCACTTCTTCCATGGGAGGTTTATGGACGGTTCCTTATGTAGCCGCTTATTGTGCATCAAAACATGCTTTGGAATCTATCGCTGAAGGGTTGAGAACTGAACTTGCTCCGTTTAATATCAAAATTGCAACTTGTAATCCAGGGGTATTTGGAACAGGATTTAATGACAGAGGAGTGGATTCTATTTTCCATTGGTATGATCCGAAAGTTAACTTCACGCCGGAATCCGCTTTTGACGGAGCTGCAGAATCTTTAGCGCATCAACTGGATCCACAGTCTATGGCAGAGGTGATTGTGAATGTTGCTTTAGATGATGAGAGTCATTTCAGAAATGTACATCCAAAAGAAACTGAAGATTTCGTAAAACAGCTTCAGGCAGATGCATGGACCGCAAAAAGCTAATATCATGAAACTGAATTATAAAACTGCAGAAAAAGCACTGCATGCAGGAAAGGAAAAAGCATTATCTATGAATATTCCGGTAAGCATTGCTGTGGTAGATACCGGGGGGCATCTTGTCGCACTGGCAAGACTGGATAGCGTCTACGGAGTGATTGATTTTGCCATTAAAAAAGCAAAAACAGCCGTCATGTTTGGAGTAAACAGTGATTTGATGGGTGGAATTATCTCAGAAACCGGTATTCACGGCTACGGAATGCTGAATTCAAATGAGGGGCTTCTGACTATTGCAGGAGGTGTTATCCTTAAGAATGCAGATGGAGATGTCATTGGGGCGATAGGCTCTTCAGGCGGAACTCCCGAGCAGGATAAACAAATTGCAGAAGCAGGCGCTCAGGCTATTGGTTAATTTCAGATATTTGTATGATGGAAAACACTTCTGAGATCATATTCGATAAACTGGTTTATTCTTGTGCTTTTGAATCTTACAGAGGTCATGAAGAGTTTATTCCGGACCATTTTCTGGGATTTCAGATCTCTGGAGAAACACATGCTTTTCATGAGCATGGTAAGACTGTGATCAAAGAAAATACAGTAGTTCTGGTCAGAAAAAATCAACTGATCAGGACTATTAAATATCCTTCAGCACATGAAAAGTATCAGTTTATCTCCATTACACTTGATGATGAAACGCTGAGACAATATGCCAATGAAAACAAAATCACTGTAAATAGTAATTTTTCAGGGAATCAGCGGTTATTTTTTGAGCCTAATGATTTTTTTAAGAGCTATTTTACATCTCTTATTCCTTACATTAATAAAACACAGGAGATCCCGCCAAAACTAGCTATGTTAAAGGTCAAAGAAGCCATAGAACTCCTTTTGCTGAGTAATCCTGATCTTAAAAATCTCCTTTTTGATTTTTCTGATCCCTATAAAATTGACCTTGCAGAGTTTATGAACAAAAATTTTATGTTCAATGTCTCAGTAGATGCTTTTGCAAGACTTACAGGCCGTAGTTTATCAGGTTTTAAAAGGGACTTCAATAAGACATTTCAGATGACCCCGAAACAATGGCTGAAAGAAAAAAGGTTAAAGGAAGCCTATTATTTAATTAAAAACAGGGATAAAAAGCCTTCAGATATTTATCTTGATCTGGGTTTTGAGAATTTATCCCATTTTTATTCTTCTTTTAAAAAGAAATTTGGCGTAACGACTACAGAAGTTTAATGTAAATCAATAAAAAAACACAATTTTTACTATAAGAGTTACTTCATTGTTGGAAAAATGCAAAGACGCAAGATAATATCAAAAAGGTTGCTATAAGGCGCAAAGATTTTATCTCCGATAAAATTTGGCTCTGCATATTCTCTCTGAGTTGTAAGAATTAGATACCGCTATGATTTTCTGCGTCTTTGCATTTTCCGACAATTTCTATTAAGGAATCATATTTTCAGCTCTTAATCTTTTAAAGACATCTGTAAAAGAATCTTCTGTGTTTACATAAGCTGTGAAGCCTAGTTTTCTGCTTTTTGACATATCACACATTACTTCCAGAGGTCTTCCCAGATCCAGATCAGTATGCCATGCTGAAGACAGACGGTCAATATTTTTTTCTTTCAGATTGTATTTCTCTGCAATTGCAGCCCAGATTTCGTGGTCGTTTTCCAGTTCTTTTTCAAGAGGTTTTATCGTACCATCGAAGCCTTCGGCTTCTATAGCAAACCAATCTGCCAATCTTTTCCATAGCCATTTCCATCGGAAAACATCTCCATTGGCAATATTGAATGCCTGATTCTTTGCTGATTCTGTGGTGGATGCCCAAACCAGTTGTTGAGCTAAGACTCTTGCGTCTGTTACATCCGATATACCATTCCATTGTGCTTCAGATCCCGGCCAGATAAATTTTCGCTCTGTTTCTTTACAAATACTGGCGTATACAGCTAATGTTGTCCCGATATTCATCAGGTTTCCTACTGCATATCCGACAACGGTATGAGGCCTGTGAATGCTCCATGTAAAGCCGTCTCTTTCGGAAGCTTTGTACACTTCATCTTCCTGGGCATAATAAAAGTTGGGAAGTGGAAGTCTTGGATGTTCTTCTCTGACAGGAGTTTCAGGTGAAACGCCTTCTTTAGCGTAAGCTTCAAATGGTCCAAGGTAATGTTTAAGCCCTGTAACCAAAGCGACATGTTTCACAGATTTTTTAGAAGATAAAACAGTTAACAGATTTCTCACGAGCATACTGTTGACACGGATGTTTTCCTCTTCGGTATCATTACGCATCCAGGTGGTAAAGTAAATATGAGTGGGAGAGATCCCTTCCAGGGCTTCAGCAAGATTCTGTTCATTCATCAGGTCTGCTTTAATAGGGTTGAGGCCTGGAATATTGGCGTTTGGATTCCTGGACAATCCGTATGTTGTCCAGCCTTGAGCGATTAATTCTTCTGCAAGGTTACTTCCTGTAATTCCGGTAGCGCCTACTACCAATGCAATATTTTCCATAAGTATTGTAAAATTTCTTGTACAAAATTATGGCTGGTAACAGGCTTTTATCCTTGACTTGGATCATGCATTTGGGTTGATCTGGATCAAGTGTTATTCAGGGAATTCTTTTTACGGATCCGGCTTACGGTCTCAGGAGCAAGGCCAAGATATGAGGCAATAAGATTGTGGGGTACTCTTTTAATCATTTCCGGGTTCTTCTGTGCCAGTTGAAGATATTTTTCTTCTGCAGTGTAGCCATTGGAAACAATAAGCCTGTAATCTTTGGTAACAAGGCTGTTCTGATATAAAATTCTGAAATAACGATCCATTACAGGGATTTCCAATAACATTTTTTCATAATTTTCCAATGTAATCATCAATACTTCTGTTTCTTCAACAGCATCAATATTCAGAACTGATTTTTCCTGATTGATAAAACTATTGAAATCTGAGATCCACCAGCCTTCAAAGGCAAACATATTGATGTGCTCATTTCCTTTTTCATCCGGAAAATAGGATTTCAGCAGCCCTTTGCTTACAAAAGACAAAGCTTTACAAATATCTCCTTCCTGAAGCAGATACTGTTTTTTACGAAGTTTTTTAAGGGTAAAAAAAGACTGAACCTGACTTTTCTGGTCGTCAGTAATATCAACTTTATTCTCAATATGGGAAAGAAGAACCTCAAACATCACATAAATATTTCATCAAAAATACCACTTTCAATACCAACCGAAATTTTATTTTTCAAAATCATAAAGATTGATTCCTATTTCTTCATTTTTAATTTTTACAACTCTGGCATCCAGCGGATATATAATAAATTCTGCGGCTCCCTGGATTTTTGCCTCCAACAGATGTCCGGCTAAAGCTGTATAATCTTCTCTTCCCAAAGTAATGTGAAGATGAAGGGTTAGTTTTCCTTCTATTTCAGAGACATTTCCGGAGATATTGGTGACTTCCATCTGTTCTTTAAAGGTTTTGTCAACATACTTTTTGGTTGCAGGATTAAAAAAACGAAGTGTTGCTTCACTTACAGCTCCTATTCCTGTAACTTCTCCTGCCCGCATATTTTGATTCCGAACAAAATCAGTTAAAGTTTCTACAATATTAGAGTGATTATCAAGACTGATCACATATACTGAACCTGCTTTTCTTGCGGACCAATTATTTCCTTTATAATTTTGAACCTCCATAATACTAAGATTTAAAGGTAATGCATACAATAATTATGCTTTGGTCAAACTTTAGGTAAAAAATGTATTAATTCTCCTAACATTTCTGAATAGTAAGTCCCTAAAACCGGTAAAAAATCCCGAAATTTGCAGCAAATAAGAAGTAATGAAGATTGTAGATATAGAGAACTGGAACAGAAAAGAACATTTTGATTTTTTTTCTAACATGGCAAGCCCTTATTTTGGATTTACAACGGAGGTAGACTGTACAAGAGCCTATGATACTGCTAAAGAAAAAGGATATTCATTTTTTGCCTATTATTTTCACAAGTCTATGGCAGCAATCAATACCATTGATGAATTAAAACTAAGAATCATTGACGGGCAGGTGATACAGTTTGATACCGTGCATGCCGGCAGTACGATCGGAAGACCTGATGGTACTTTCGGATTTTCATTTACGCATTTCTCAGAAGATTTTGAGACCTTTAATGCAGCGCTTCAGGAGGAAATAAAAGGAGTGCATCAGACTTCAGGATTAAGATTAAGCAATGAAAGGCTGGGAAAAGACCACGTGAGACATACGACTATTCCATGGAATTCCTTCAGTGCTATACTGCATCCTACAGATTTTAATACCACAGAATCGGTTCCTAAAATTGCTTTTGGAAGATTCAATATCCGCGACGGCAGAAAATATCTTCCGGTTTCTATTGAAGCACACCACGGATTGGCTGATGGTCTTCACCTTGCCAAATACTTGGAAGAATTTCAAAGACAGCTTGATCAGTAGAGAAGGTTGTGGAATTCGAGGGAAATGAGAAACAGATCTTTCAACAATATTTTAAAAGCCGGACATATCCGGCTTTTGCTTTTTAATAATGAATCTTTCGCTTTTCTATTTTCACAACCTGATCTTTTTCCATCTGCTTTATGGTCCGTATAACTGTTTCTACACATAATCCGGTGAGTGAAGCCATTTGCTGGCGGGTAAGAGGAATCTGAAAAGAATAAGGCGTTTTATCCTCATGATAACTTTTCAGGTAATCCATCAGCAGTTTCAGTTTAGCAACCGGATTCTGGAAAGAAAGATTATAAAACATAATGTATTTATAGTACATTCTTTCAGCAAGACATTCATAAATGCTGAGTGAAATTTCAGGATTACTTTTGATCAGGTCCAAAAAATTCTGCTTTGGCATTTTGTAAATGACGGAATCTTCTATTACTACAGCATTCATGGGATAAGGCCGGTCAACAAACAGTAGAGATTCTCCAAAGCTGTGACCGTCTGAGAATATATTCTGAATAAACTCTTTCCCGTCTTCTGTATAATTATTGAGTTTAATTTTCCCTTTTTCAATCTGGTAATAATGAGTTGGAAACTCTTTTTCATGGAAGATCATCTCGCCTGTATGAAAAGTTCTTGTTTCTGCCCCAAAAGAAATTAATAAACTTTCAGTAATCATGATTGTGATTTATTTATAAAATAAAGAAACACCGATTTTATTGATTTCTCTTATCATGTGGTACCATTAACATACCACATATATTCATTTTTTTATGCGTGTTTGGCCTGGAAAACATTGACTGAGATCATAAAAAGTAAAGGTAATAAGACGTTACATTTACATCCTACTCAAAATTAAAGTGTAAATAAAGGGAAACTGGCTGATAAAAGCAGTTAAGATATTTTTGCTTAAAATATAACGTGGTATCTATGTGGTACACGGTTTTTATAAAATTTTAATCATTTTCTCTTTCTTTGCCAGTATAAAAATGAAATAAAATTCATAGGTCTGATTTTTTTAACATAATCATTCAATAAATACAAACTATATGCTATGAATTATTGCAATATATTAATGAAAACCAATGGAATTTTGAATACATAAAAATTATTTTGTTCCCGATATTAAATCAGCAAAAACACAAAATTGAGTAGAGAAAATAAAGACTTTGTACAGATTCACAAAAGATGTGGTATCTGAAATGAGTAGAGATGAGAAAGTATTATGAAAAATAGAAAACCTGAACCCAACTTAGAGGATTTGAAGCAGAAAATTCTTGTACAAGACGAAATTATGGCCTTAGCCAAGGCAAATTCCCCGCGTCTACTGAATAAATTCAGACTGGTTCATCCTGATTTTTTTAAAAAGTTATCCGCTATACAGCCTGCCCTTAAAAATTCTGAATTGATCTTTTGTATTTACCTTAAGCTCAATATGACCACGAAGGAAATTGCAACATGTATTTTTGTGACACCAAAGGCAATACAAAACAGGAAAAACAGGATCAGAAAGAAACTCAATATTCCTTCTGAATTTGATATTTATAAATGGTTTAATGAAATTTAAACCATTTTTTTTGTATTTAAATTTCTATTACGGCTTTATCCAGGTCGTGATAAAGAAGAATTTTCCAACGGTTTTCTTTTGCTTCTTTTTCCCATTTAAGCCTCAATTCCATTGCTTTTCTGCCATCGAAATCACTTTTATAGGCTACATGGTATTTTAAATAAGAAGCCTGTGGAAGATCATCAGCCCCATAGAAAGCTGTTTCCCCATTTTCCCTGATCCAGAAAACCTGCATAAAAGGAGTATGTCCGCCCACTACTTCATAGGAAATCTCATCTGTAATCTGTCCCTGATCTTCATCCATCCAAGTAATATTAGGCAGTTGAATTAGCTGTTCCAGAATAGTAAAATCAAAAGAAGGGTTGCCTTTCTTTTCCATCGCAAAATCAAGTTCACGTTTCTGGATATAAATCTGAGCATTTGGAAAAGTGGCTTCAAAGCCATTATCCGTAAGAGTTACTGCGCCTTCAATATGATCTTTGTGAAGATGGGATAGCAATAACTTCGTGATTTGATCAGGATGAATATTTTCTCTTTTCAGAATTTCTGAAACAACAGTTTCCCCGGACTCATTTTTCCAGCCAATTCCAGCATCCAAAAGGATATAATCATTATCAGTGATGATAAGAAAAGGCTGTACAGACATCTTGATTCCTCCAATTGTATCAAAATTTTCTTCTGTTAAAAGGGTGAAGTCTTTGGTTTTGCTTGCCGAGAAATTGCCTTCTTTGAGCGGAATGATTTTCATGATGCAAATTTCTTTAATATTTCTAACATTCAAAAGGTTTTCCATCGATATATATCATCAATAAAAACAATGATACGGACAGCGTGTTGAAATCATTCTACTTACCGCAGAATCTTATATTATTCATAGAAATGTAAAGCCAAGGGACGAATAATTTCTTTTTTTAATGATTATCTTTGATCTCTTAAAAATCTGACGGACCATTTATGATCCCTGTCAATCACTTTTCAATTCAAATAAAAACTTATACGTAATGCAGGAGAGTTCTTCCCACGGTATTTCCCGGACTGTTATCTGGCTTATGGCCGTTATTTCCGGACTGGTCGTCGCCAATAATTATTATAATCAGCCTTTACTGGCACTTATTTCAGAAGAACTGCAGGTTTCTGAGAGCGCAGCAAGTAAAATTTCTGTACTTACTCAGATCGGGTATGCATTGGGGCTGCTGCTAATTGTTCCGTTGGGTGATAAATTTTTTCGTAAGAAACTGATTTTAATAGATCTGTTTCTCGTTTTCGGATCTCTTTTATGGATGACTTTTGCCACTCAGTTGTGGATGCTGTATGCTGCCAGTTTATTGATTGGAGCTACATCGGTTATTCCGCAATTGTTTGTTCCTATTGCCGCAGAACTTTCTTCAGATAAAGAAAAATCGGCTAATATAGGGTTGGTAATGTCCGGATTGTTGCTGGGAATTCTTCTTTCACGTTTTATAGGAGGAATAGTAGGTGAAGTCTGGGGCTGGAGGGCTATGTTTGGCATCGCGGCAGGATTGATGATCCTGGTTTGGCTTGCAGTATATAAAATGCTTCCTGAGCTTTCTCCTAATTTTAAAGGAACTTACAAAGAACTGATGCGTTCTGTTGCCCAACTTGCCAGAACACAACCTGTTCTTCAGCTGGCATCTTTCCGCGGGGCAATGGCATTTGGGTCTATGTGTGCTTTGTTTACAACGTTGGTTTTTCATATGGAGAAACCACCTTTTAATGCCGGATCATCTGTAGTAGGGAGTTTTGGACTAGCAGGAGCTGTAGGAGCTTTAGCCGCTGCAAAAGTAGGAAAGCTTCAAAAGTATCTGGATATTAACCGCATTATATTGTATTCTTTACTGATCGTTATTGGAAGCTGGGGCTTTACTTATTTCGCCGGAGAAACCTATTGGGGACTGATTGTAGGCGTTATTCTTGTAGATCTTGGAGTACAGTCAAGCCATATTATGAACCAGACTAATTATTTCCTGATCAAATCAAATGCTGTAAACAGACTGAATACGGTGTATATGGTATCTTATTTTATAGGAGGGTCACTGGGAACCTGGTTGGCTTCCGTTGCATGGCAGAAGGCTCAATGGAGTGGAGTATGTTTTGTAGGAACTGTATTTGGTGTTTTGGCACTCATTGCACACGTTCTTTTTTGCAAAAAAGTAAATAAAGCAAACGCAGAGTTGTAAATTTTTATATTTCTGATGTTTAAGGAGCGGGATTTTATCTTTGATAAAATCCCGCTCCTTTTATTTTTAAATCTATTCAATTTCTTCCTGTGCCTGCATCATTTCCCTATGTTTTCCTCCCCATTCGTCAAGCTGTTTCCATATAGGGATCAGTTCCCGGGCAATATCTGTAAGTTCATAATCTACCCTTGGAGGAACTTCTGCATGAACAGTCCTTTTTACTAAGCTTTCTTTTTCCAATTCTCTCAACTGTAGGGTAAGCATTCTTTCTGTTATTCCTGAAATAGAGTTTCTAAGTTCGCTGAAACGTAATTTTCCGTCTTTTAGTTTGTTTAAAATAATCAGTTTCCATCGGCCTCCGATTTTACATACAGCATAGCTCAGATCACATCCTTGTATGTACTTTCTGTTGATATTATTCGTTGAATTTTCTTTTAGCTTTCCCATTACTTACAAATTTGTTAGTACCATACATTTAGCTGTATACAGTGCAAATGTAAGGTTTGAGATTTAATTTTACACACAGAAAGCAGAAAATATGCGGCAGTAAGGAACCATAGCGCTTACGTTCCCTGCAAAACAATAGTAACTTAAATCAAAATAAAAATGCAGTTAACCTCTAATATAACACAGATTTTAAATCACTTAGAAAAAATACAACCCTTCAATCCACAGAGTTCCTTAGACGGAGCCCGTAAATATCTTGAAACAATGTCCCTTCAGCTTAGCGGTAAAAAAGAATCCGTTGCAATGATTGAAGAATTGGAGATTCAACAGGAAAGTCATCAGATTCCCATGCGGATTTATCGTCCTAATGGAAAGGATGTTCAGAATTCATCGGCTATTATTTATATTCATGGAGGATGGTTTATCGCTGGAGGATATGAAACCCATGATGCTGTAGTCCGTAAACTGGCTAATAAAACAGGATCTGTAGTTATTTTTATAGATTATCGTCTTGCACCGGAACATCCTTTTCCGGCAGGTTTAAACGATTCTCTTAACGGCATAAAATGGGTCATAGCAAATGCAGAATCTTTAGGAATTGATCCAGATAAAATAGGAATTATAGGAGATAGCGCTGGCGGAGCACTGGCTGCGGCTGTGTCTACCCAAATAGGAAAACAGCTGAAGTTTCAGGTATTAATCTATCCTGCGGCTGATAATCAGCTTAATTCAAAATCATGGGAAACCTATGAAAACGGGCCTGTTCTTAATAAGCAAGGCGGTATTGAAGCATGGGAAGGGTATCTTCCAAAAGATGAAAAAGATAATCCTTTGGCGATTCCTGTCTTAATAAAAGATTTTAAAGAAACTCCACCCACTTTAGTGATTCTTGCAGAGCATGATCCCTTGCTTGATGACGGAAAACAGCTTTCTGAAAATATGAAAAATGCAGGTGTTACACTTACAACAAGTCTTTATAAAGATATGGTTCACGGATTTATGCATATGGGAGAAATTCTGGAAGAGGTACAGTCCGCAGTAGGTGAAATGGCTGCTTTTGCTCATCAAAATCTAAATTCTGCCATAGAAAAAGAATAATGAAAAAATATGCATACATCGGATGTCTGGGGTTTATAGCCGTTATTACAACAGAATTTGGAGTCATAGGAATTCTCCCGCAAGTTGCAGAACATTATAAAATCAGCATAGATAAAGCAGGGTATCTATTGAGTGCTTTTGCATTAATTATTGCTCTTACAGGACCTTTTATGACCTTATTTACTTCAGGTTTTGATCGTAAAAAGATAATGCTTGCAGCCATTTTCATGTTTCTGATTACAGGATTTGTGTCTTCTTTTTCACCTCCTTTCTGGCTCTTGATGCTGGTTAGGATTTTGCCGGCATTTTTACAGCCTGTGTATATTGCAACAGCCTTATCTGTGGCCGTTTCCCAGGCAGATGACCGGAAAAAGAATGAGCTGATGGGAATTGTATTCAATGGAGTAGCCATTGCCATGGTTACAACGGTTCCTTTTGCAACATGGATTGCAGGGCTCTGGTCCTGGGAATATTCATTTATGATACAGACTGCAGTAAGTTTGATTGCTTTAGTTGTCATTTATTTTGTTCTTCCCGCAATGCCTGTTAAAGAAAAGAAATCTTATGGAAACCAGGTCAGAATCTTGAAGCAGCCTCCATTTATTCTGAGTACCCTGACTAACTTTTTCATGATTACGGCATGGTTTTCTACCTACAGCTATTTTGCAGATTATCTGAATAAAGCCAAAGGAATGGATACATCAATGGTAAGCTATATGCTGCTCTTGTTTGGACTTATAGGAGTTGCAGCCAATGGAGTAGCCGGGAAAATGCTTAATAAAAATGTGGCTGGTACTACAGCTATTTTTCTTTCGGGAACCATTGTAGTGCCTTTACTTCTCTATTTTTCTGATGGAAATGTATGGGCAACGATTGCAGTCATTGGAATCTGGGGATTTTTGTATTCCCCAAGCTTTTTAAATGCATCTACTTATATGATTTCTTCTGCACCGGACTCACTGGAATTTGCCAACAGTCTTGCGACCTCATTCGGAAACCTGGGAGTAACGGTTGGAACTACAATCGGAGGATGGGTGATCGTTACAAAAGGAGTAGAGTATATCCCGTGGATAGGTCTTGTTTTCGGGCTTCTTGCCTTTTTGATGATGATCTTAAAAGTAATAGTAGAGAAGCGCAGTCAGGTACTTTCCACTTGTCAGAATTAAACTGTAACAATTTTTGTTACATTCTGTAAATTTTAGTAACTTTGTACTATTAATTTGAAACTTGTTTAAATTTTTATTTTTGAAACATTAATATTGATTAAGTTGTTGAGAATATTAAGATAAGCTTCGCTTTAGGCTTAAAAATCAGAATGATTCATCTTAACTATACTTTATTTCTTAAATCAATTCTTAATGGTTTTAATATATATAGAATATTTTTTAAGTTTAAACAGTTTCTTGATTTAAAATAAATACAATGAAAATAGAAATCTGGTCGGACGTAATGTGTCCGTTTTGCTATATCGGAAAAAATAATTTTGAACAGGCTTTGAGCAAGCTGCCTTTCAAAGATGAAGTAGAAGTAGAGTGGAAGAGTTTTCAGCTGGACCCAACTTTAGATCCAAAAGAAACTCAGGATACCATTCAGTATTTTAGAGAAAAGAAAGGAGTCGGGGAAGCTCAGGCAACACAAATGCTGGGTCAGGTTACTCAGATGGGAAAAGGCGCAGGAATTGATTTTGATTTTGGAAAAACTTTGATCACCAATACTTTCAGTGCCCATAAATTGCTTCATTTAGCTAAAAAGCATAACAAATCTAATGAAATGGAAGAGGCATTGTTTATCGCTCATTTTATTGACGGTAAAAATGTAGGAGATACAGAAGTTTTGGTAACTCTTGCTGAAAACTTAGGAATTGACAAAGAGGAAGCAAGACAAGCCGTTACTACAGATCAACTGGATTATGAAGTAAACCAGGATATTCTTGAAGCAAGAAATAATGGTGTTTCCGGAGTTCCTTTCTTTGTGCTGAACGGTAAATATGCTCTTTCCGGGGCTCAGCCTGTAGAGACGTTTGAAAATGCACTTCAGCAGACTTACAAAGAAACTGTAAGTCCGTTTAAGGATCTTTCCGGTGGCAGCGGAGCTTCCTGTGATGCTGACGGATGTAGTATTTAAGATAATAGAACCCCAAAACAAATCAATTGTTTTGGGGTTTTAATTTAATATATTAGAAGAAACTCTTGTATCTTTGTCATACAGTACCAACAGCTGTATAAATCTGATTTCTCAATGATAAAAATTAACAACGAAACTCACTATTCAATTGACGATACCCTTTTTGTTTTTGCATTAGATTCTGAAGCAGGAACTGTATTTGATGATAAAAATAAATTAATTACAGGCATCGGAAAGGTAAATGCAGCGATAGAATTAACTAAAGAAATTCACACAAGAAAACCTAAACTGATTGTGAACCTAGGTTCTGCAGGAAGCAAAGGATTTCACAAAGGAGAAGTGGTATGCTGTACAAAGTTCATCCAGAGAGATATGGATGTGAGAGGGCTTGGATTTAAACTCTATGAAACCCCGCTTTCCGGAGTACCTCCCGTATTGGAATATGGCCTTAAAATGGATGTTTTGCAAGAAGGAATCTGTGGTAGCGGCGACAGTTTTGAAATGAATCATTCTGAAACAGATTACAATATTGTAGACATGGAAGCTTATCCACTGGCATTGATTGCCCAGCAGGAAAACATTCCGTTTCTATGTCTGAAATATATTTCTGACGATGCAGGAAGTGATGCTGCAGACGACTGGAGCGTACAGGTGCACCTGGCCTCTGAAGCATTTAAAAAAATACTGTTTTCATAAACACTATCATCCTGAACAAAGCTTCAGGATTTTGTTTTCTATTTCAACCTATCACTCATATGAAAGTTACATTTTATCAACCGGTGCATTCTGTTTTGAAAGATTATATTGAAGGATATTATTTTATAGAAAAAGATGATGATCAGAAACCTGTAAAATATCTTACATTTCCAGACAATTACTTTATCGTTTCAGCATGTGAGGATGTCTCTGTTACGCAGGATAAAGGGTGGGTAGAAATTGCCAGATCTCCGTCTGAAAATATCGAGGTTGATTTTGTATTCAGATGTTCTATTCCTACTGAAATTTTTTATCGGGAATCGATTAATGAGCTTACGATTTACTTTAAACCATTAGGAATTTATCATTTTTTTAATGCTGATAAAAGCAAGGATCTTGAACAGGAAATTCTTCTTTCAGACTTTACAGACATTATGAAAACTATTTTAAAAGAGTCTGACAGAAGAAAACAAATTGAAATACTGGAAAATTACTGTATTTCTAAATTCCAGAAAAGAGATTTACAGTTGGCTTATACAATATTGGATGATTTTGAAACTGAACTGAGCATTGAAGAAATTGCTGCAAAAAATAAAATCACAAGGCAGTATGTAAACAAAATTTCTCAACGATATCTGGCTAAACCCGCTTCAGAATTCAGAAAAATCCAGCGGTTTCGAAAGGTTTTAATATCAAATAAAAAATCCAGAAATCTCACGGAACTTTCTTACGAAAATCTGTTTTATGACCAGTCCCATCTTATTAAAGATTTTAAAGAACTTACCAGAATAAGTCCTGGAAAATTCTTTGAGAATGTAGATACTGAGAAAAATAATATCTGGCTATTTATCTGAGTTTCCATTTTTACAATTTACACAGATCTCATTGAAATACATTTGTTGAAATATTAAACCCTTATTTCAATGAAAAAAATAGGTATTGGGCTTTTCTTTTTTGCCTCCTTGCTCTCTTATGCCCAGAGAAATGATACTTCAACGGTACTTGCTGATATTACAGAAAAAGTAAAGAGTCATTATATTGATAAAGAGACTTATAAAAAAGTAGATTCATTATTCCGGAGTGATTTGAAAAACGGAACATATAATCCTCTTAATAAAAAAGATTTTGCGGCACTTCTCACTCAAAAGCTAAGAACCACTATTAAAGACGGACATTTTTTCGTTAAATATCTCGAAAACTACACCCCTGAGAAACAGATGAGTGAGAAAAAAAAAGAGAAATTGAATAATGATCATAACAGTCTTGAAAATTTTGGATTTGAGACCGTTGAAAGACTTCCGGGTAATATTGGTTACATCAATTTTAAAGGCTTTGCCTCTCCCGAAGCCAGTGAAAAAACATTAGCTGCTGCCATGAATTTTGTTGCGAATACGAATTCTCTGATTATTGATCTCCGGGAAAACGGAGGTGGAGAAAACGGGATGGTTCTTTTGTTTTTAAGCTATTTTTTTGATCAAAAAAAAGATCTTTATACCACCTATTTCAGACATGATAACAAGACCGTTGTAAACAGTACTCAGCCTACAGTTTCCGGACAGAAATATCTTCACAAAAAGATCTATATTCTTACCAGTAAAAAGACTTTTTCGGCTGGAGAAGCTGTAGCCTATTTTTTGCAGCAGTATAAACTTGCTGAAGTAATAGGTGAAAAAACAGGCGGTGCAGCCAATCCTGTGGATCATTTTATTATCCAAGATCAATATTTACTGCTTGTTCCGGCAGGAAAAATAACACCTTTAATAACACAAAAAAACTGGGAACATGTAGGTGTGACTCCTGATCAGGAAATGAAAAGTGGAGATGCTTTAAAGGCCGCTCATAGTAAAAGCTTAAAAAATATTATACTTACAGAAACAAAAACAGAATTAACCATACCCGAAATAAAAAAACTTATTAATACATTAGAACCATAAATACCTGTTATGTCATCAATAATCATCAGTATATCCGGCGAAAAAGACCTCGAAACGCTTCAAAATATAGGAATACAAACCTTCACTGAAACGTTTGCAGAAGACAATACTGAAGAGGCTATGAAAAAATATCTGGAAGAAAGTTTTAATACTGAAAAGATAAAATCAGAGCTGAATAATCCTGACTCCTTTTTCTATATTGCCTGGGAAGAAGACAATCCGGTGGGTTACCTGAAAGTCAATTCCGGAAAAGCACAGACAGAACTTCAGGACGAAACCAGCCTGGAAATTGAAAGAATCTATGTAAAGAAAAGCCATCATGGAAAAAAAGTAGGCCAGCTTCTTTATAACCAGGCTTTGGAAACAGCACAACAGCTCAGGAAATCATACCTGTGGCTTGGAGTTTGGGAAGAAAACGTAAGGGCTCTGAACTTTTACATAAAAAACGGATTTGTTGAGTTCGACAAACATATTTTCAGGTTGGGAGAAGAAGAGCAGACAGATTTGATGATGAAGAAAATTCTGGATTAATTTTTTTGCCCACAGACGGCACAGGTTTTCACAAGCGATTATGTCATAGAATAAACATCCTTAAATGAACAACTCAGAATTCGTACAAGAAATCAACAAATATTACCCGTTATCTGATGAAACGGTACAAGCTTTACTCAATATCTGTACTGAAAAGCATTACCACAAAAATGATATACTGCTGGAATCCGGGGCAATGGCAAGGTATTATTATTTTATCAAATCCGGAATGATAGGGTATTACACGGTAGATGAACAGGGAAATAATATTTATAAAATTTTCTTTGAAGAAAACAGTTTTGTGGCTTCCACAGCTGCCATTATTAAAAATGAGCCCAGTGATTTCACAATTATTGCGCTTGAAGACTGCGCTGTCATACAATATCCTGCAAAAGCGTACCGCGAGCTGCTTGAAAAGTATCATGATCTCGCACTTTTTCATATGTATTATCTGGAGAAAAACTGGGTGGTAAAAAAAGAACCTTTGGAAGTCTCCCTAAAGTTTGAAACAGCAAAAAAACGTTATTTACAATTGCTTGAAAACAAATCTCTTTACAATAGATTAAAACAGCATCATATTGCTTCTTATCTCGGGATTACGCCTACGCAGCTTAGCCGTATAAAGAAGGAACTTAGCTGATATTCCAAAATCTGAATGAAATACATTAACAAAAGCTTCAACATATGTTGAAGCTTTTCTCTTTTTTATGCCACAATTTTGCTTTGTCATAAGATCATTGGTACACAATATGTTTTAAGAAATAAGACACCAGTGATTATCATTAATTAAACATTATTCAGCATGAAGAAGCTCATCAACATTGTATTTGTACTGACTGCCTTTATACAGATATCAGCACAAAAAATTATTCATCAGGAAATATTCAGTCCAAAAATGAATAAAAAGATCAAAACGATCATCATTACACCTAATCTTCAACCTAATACGACTTATCCAACGGTTTATATCCTTCATGGTTTCAGTGGTAATCCGGATAGAATCATTAAGCAGGATATTCCTGATCTGGTTCAGAAAGCTCAGGAATACAAGACAATCTATGTACTTCCTGATGGAAATTACAGTTCATGGTATGTAGACAGTCCCACTATCAAAGACTCACAATATCAGACTTTTATTGGGAAAGAACTGGTAGAATTTATTGATAAAAATTATCCCGCAAAAACTGAAAAGAAATCCCGTGGTATTTTGGGATGGAGTATGGGCGGCTATGGCGCAACCAATATCGGAGTTACGTATAACAAAACATTCGGTATCGTGGGAAGCTCATGCGGAGCCCTGGATTTCAATTCGTTTGGGGAAGGATATCAGAAATACATGGTGAACAACGTTCTGGGACCACTGGAATTTATCAACCCGAATTTCCTGACAGACAGTAAAATAAAATTGATGTCCGGAGCAGGGCAGCAGTATATTTTCGATTGTGGTACGGAAGATACTCAAATGATCAATATGAACAGAAACTTTCATAAAAAACTAACAGAAATGAAGATCCAGCATCTCTACATAGAATCTTTGGGAGGACATGTTCCTGAATATTGGAGCAGATCATTATCTGAACAACTGTCTTTATTTGACAGGTTTTTTAAGCAATGAACATATTTTTTAAGTTTCGGCTAAAGCCCATTCCTATTGAATAGGTTAGTATCAATATAACCATGTCAAGGTTTTAAAACTTAACATGGTTATGAAAGAAAGTCAAAATAATTCCTGAATTTAAATAAGAAAATATAAGTAAAATAAAAATCCTTTTTAAGCTGTGCTTAAAAAGGATTTACGATTGATTGATGTTCAAAAATGCTAACTAAGCATCATATTAAAAATGTTTAAAGTTTTTTCCCAGATGTTCCTCTATGACAAAGAACGGATCCTCTGTGAGAGTATGCGCTCTCATGTCAATAAGGCTTACTTTACTCATCATGCGAAGCATGATTCTTCTTTCACACGGCTCTTCTATACCGTCAATATTTCTTACTCCCGCGCGGAAAGCGGACCTTCCATGGGCACATAAATGATTATTAACCAAAATAACATCTCCTGCCTGAGGGGTAAACCCGGAATAGATCAAATGTCTGGCCTCTTCCCAAAACTCATGCAGAGAATTCTGCGCTTCATCCGACTGCCTGATACTGGAATTGAACAGCTGTTCAGCAGCATCAAATCTCATAAACGGAAGACTGTAATTACCATATAAAACAGAATCTAATGCTTCTTCTTCAGTGGTTTCTGTCTCCAGGTTGGCATCTTTTGGTATTTTATAAATACGCTGAAAAAGAGGTCTGTAATTTTCGCCAATAGATTTATGAGAACGGATGGAATAAAGAGTGGAAGGAACCTGTTCTTCATTTCTCACATACATAAAGCTTAAAAAGTCTGCCTGATGTTTCAGAAATGCATCTTCGGTATGTACATACAAATCTGTTGAAGATCCTGACCCCGTTTGGGTTTCTTTCATTCGTTCATCAGGAATTATAGCATGAATTAATCCTCCACCTTTACGCTGCGAATAATATTGTACAGGCTTGGATGGAAGTGCCCCATGAATAAGCGCACATGCGAAACCATATAAATTGAACTTTGAGTAATCTGCCGACTGCCAATTGGATGGAGTAGAGCCTATATCCTCTTGATCTATATCCATTAATCCGGTAAAGATCAATGCGCCATACTGATTTTTTGAAAAGTCACTCGCAAAATCAGCCGCTATATTTAAAATTCTTTCAGGTAAGAAATAAGAAGCCAGCTGATGCACATGTCTTATAAAATCACGATTTTCATAACTGTCATATTTTTTCTGAAGATGTTCCGCTGCATCTCTTATCATTTTTTTCTCCTGAGAAGTGACTTCTATGACCGTAGGAAGCAGTTTTACCGCTGTTAAACAGTCTTTATCTAAAATTTCTGTAGAATTCATTAAAAAAAATTTGGTGTTAACTAATAATTTTTATCTTTGTTTTTAATTATTCTAAATAACAATAGCCGGTTCAAATTTAGTAATAAATAAACAACCACCAAACAAAAACTTAAAAAAAATGACAAAATTAAAAACCTGACATTCAGACATATAAATACGTATATCTGAATAGTAATAACAACTCACTGATTTAAAAAATCACCTTACAAATACTTATATGAACAACAAAATAATATCCCTGGAAGCACTTTCAAATGCAACCTTGCCTCACAATTCGGGGAATTTTGGGAATATTTTTCACCCTGACAATTACGATCACTACCGTAATGCAGTCAACAGCACTTTAGACCTTGTACAGGAATTCCTTTACAGAAACGATAAACCTTTCAGCGGTATAGAAGCAAGAGAAATGAAAGGAATGGTACAGCAGATTGATCTTAATCATAAACTTTCCAATTATAATGAGCTTCTTGCTGAAGTAGATGATATCTATGTAAAACATGCAACGGCTTTTCATCTTCCTCAATATGTAGCACACCTTAACTGTCCGGTTGTAATTCCGGCATTGGCAGGAGAAATTCTTGTAAGTGCAATCAATTCTTCTCAGGATACTTATGATCAGAGTGCCGGAGGAACTTTCATGGAAAGAAAACTGATCGACTGGACTGCCGATCAGATCGGATATAATACCGAGGAAAGCGATGGAGTTTTCACGGCAGGAGGCTCACAGAGCAACTTAATGGGATTGGTCATGATGCGTGACTGTTTTTCTCAGAAAAGATATAATCACAATATTAAAATGGATGGTCTGCCGGTAGAGGCAAGCCGTTTCAGAATATTTGTTTCAGATAAATCTCACTTCAGCAATCTGAAAAACGCTTCCATTATGGGACTGGGTGAGAAAAGCATTGTTAAAGTTCCTACCGATGAAAGATTCCGTATGGACATCTCTCTTTTGAAAAAATACATTAAGAGAGAAGAACAATTAGGAAATATTCCTATTGGAATTGTAGCTACAGCAGGAACTACAGACTTTGGAAATGTTGATCCAATGGAAGATATCGCCAATATCGCAGAACATTATAATATCTGGATGCACGTAGATGCGGCTTATGGCTGTGCTTTACTGCTAAGTGATAAATACCGTGATCTGATTAATGGTATTGAAAGAGCAGATTCAGTTACAATTGATTATCACAAATCATTCTTCCAGCCTATCAGCAGCAGTGCTTTTATTGTTAAAAATAAAAAAGAACTGTTGATCCTTAAACATCATGCTGATTATCTGAACCCTAAAGAGATGGATGAAGAAGAAATTCCAGCCCAGATCAATAAATCGATTACCCAGAGTACCCGTAGATTTGATGCTTTAAAGCTATGGTTTACCCTGAGAATGATGGGTAGAGAACAGCTGGCAGAATATACAGATACCGTTATAGATCTTACCAAAGATGTAGCAGCCATGATTACTGAGGATGCAGATTTTGAACTGCTTTCAGATTCGGACTTAAGTGTTCTTGTTTTCAGATATCTAAGATCAGACATTAATGATCTGAATGCTCTTAATCAATACATTAAGATGAAACTTTTCTACAGCGGAGAAATCCTTGTAGCGAGTACAAAGGTGGATGGGAATTTCTATCTGAAGTTCACTTTCCTGAACCCAATCACAACAACTGAAGACGTTCATCAAATTCTTACTACAATCAAAAACCATGGAAAAGACTTTAATACAGAAAAATAAAACAGGAGAAAAAGCCCGTGAAATTACCTTCAGGATCCTGCTTAACGGAATGTTGAGAGAACTTGGAAATGGAAAATTTTACCAGGGAGTTCCAAAATATGATCTTCTTACGGCAAAAGCTCTTCAGAACAGTGATTATCCGCTGCATATAAGATTTGAGATGAAGAAAAGCGGACTGTTTTTATTTGCTCCGGTTTCTTATCGCTCGGAAAGTGCTTTTCATGAATACGGATCTGCTTTGTGGGCTGTTGATCATCACAATCAGACTGTTTTTGAAGTGAATAATGAAAAACTGATTGAACTGATCTATCTGGAATTTTCAGAAACATCAAGTGAAATAGGGCTGGAACGGTTTGCTAAAAGACTTCACAGCAGTTTAAGAAATCTGGAATTGACAACTGAAGCATGTCTTCAGGACGACCAGCTTTTAACCTATTCTTTTCTGGAATCTGAACAAATGCTTCCTGCAGGACATAATCTGCATCCTTTCACCAAATCAAGAATGGGATTTTCCGAGGAAGAGCAGTTTTTATATGGTCCTGAATTCGGCAAAGGATTCCAATTAGATTACTTCCTGATTCATAAAGACTGTATCACAGAAAAATCTCTTCCGGGGATTTCAGCAAAAGAAATCTTCGAAAAATGGGCATCCATACCAGAAAGTTACGATTTTGAAAACATCAATGATTTTTACATTGTTCCATGCCATCCATGGGAAGCACAATATCTTTTGTCAACAGAAGAATATCCGGAAATGCTTGGGTCTGGGAAAATCATTCACATCGGGCCATTGGGAGAAGATTTCTATGCAACATCTTCTATAAGAACGGTATATAATCCTGATTTCAGCTGGATGCTAAAGTTTTCTTTGCATGTTTTGATGACAGGTTCTGTGAGAACAAACAGCTTAAAAGACCTTAACCGGGGGTATGCTTCCGCAGTATGGTGGCAGCATGAAAAGGCTTCGTTTGAAAATAATTTCCCTGATTTTAAATTGTTGCTGGAACCTTCTTCTTTAAGTGTTCATTACGAAGGGAAGAATATGGAGAGTTTGAATGTACTGATCCGTGAAAATCCTTTTTCAGCTGAAGATAAAGTTATTTTATTGGCAAGGCTTTGTCAGGATGAATCTTTGGATGGGTTCAACTTTACAACACATTTCTTTAAAAATGTTGCGAATCAACTGGGAATGGAAACGGAAAAGGCTGCCATTATCTGGTTTGAAAAATATGTAAGTCTATTGCTTTCTCCATTAAACAGATTGTATAGTCAGTTAGGCATGGCTCCGGAAGTTCATCAGCAAAACCTTCTTATTCAACTGGATAACCAACTTCTTCCTCAATCTATCTATGTGAGAGACGGACAAGGGTATTTGATAAAAGAAAGTTCTAAGGAAAAATACCAGAATCTGATCAAAGATTATCCTGAAATTGAAGATCTTTTCATTAGAGATGAGCGTCTTCTGGACATTATTTCTCACCATCTTTTGGTAAGTAACCTAAGTGCATTGATCTCATCACTAGGTAAAACAGGTCTGGTAAAAGAACGAAGACTGATTAACATTCTGTACAGAGAATTTGAAAACCTTCATAAATCTGAACCATCATCTTTAACAGAATATGCATTAAATCAAAGATATTGGGCTGTAAAATCAAATCTTCAGTCGGCAGTTGCTGATGTAGACGGCGGGGTGAATGCTTCATCAATTTCTTATGCTAAAGTTCCGAATCTTCTTCACAAACATTTCTTCTCAGATCAGCTGATTCATCCTCAAGGAACAGAAGTTTTCTTTAAAAGGTATTTCCAGAAAGAAGATGTAACCATGAGTATGCGTCCTATAGATCTTGAAAATGACCTTGAAATGCTTCATGAATGGTTCAACCGTGAACATGCGGTAAAAATCTGGCAGATGAACTGGCCTATTGACGAACTGGAAACCTATTACAGACTGATGCTTCCAAGTGATGAAGCTCATAGTTATATCGTTGCTGGCAATGATGAACCTTCATGTAATATCGAGATCTATTGGGCATGCAGAGATATTGTAGGCGATTATTACGAAGTATTGCCTACAGATTACGGAACGCACCAGTTCATAGCACCTACTGATCCTAAGAAAAAATTTGTATCTCCATCTACACAATCTATGGTTGACTATGTTTTTGCACAGCCGCAGGTAGGAAAAATGGTAGGAGAAGGATCTGTAGACTCGCTTGCTTCTATGATGAATAAAGCCCATGTAGGCTTCAAAGTAGATAAAGTAATTGAAATGCCTCATAAAAAAGCCAATCTGAACTTCTGTTACAGAGAATGGTACTGGGAAAAATTTCCACAGAATAAGGAGGTACAAATCACCACAAACATCACAAAAAATGACTAACGAAGCCGTATACAATGTAATAGGCATAGGTATAGGCCCTTTCAATCTGGGACTTGCCGCATTATCTAACCCAATTCCGGAACTGAAGACTCTTTTTCTTGACCAAAGAGATGGTTTCGACTGGCATCCGGGATTGATGATTGACCATGTAACCCTGCAGACTCCATTTTTATGCGACTGCGTTTCTATGGCTGATCCTACGAACTCTTTAAGTCTTTTGAATTACCTGAAAGAAACCGGAAGGCTGTACAAATTCTTTATCCGTGAAAGTTTCTTCATCCCAAGAAAAGAGTACAACCGTTACTGCCAATGGGTCATAGAACAGCTTCCACAGTGCCGTTTTTCAACGCAGGTAGTTGATATCACTTATGAAGAAGGTTTATATCACGTGACTACTGTTCATACAAAAACCAAAGAAACGACAGTTTTCAAAACAGAAAGACTGATTTTAGGAACGGGGACACAACCTCATATTCCTTCTTTCATTCCTAAAGATGATTCACGTGTTATTCATACCAGCTCTTATCTGTACAGAAAAGAAGAACTTTTATCTCAGGGTAAAAAAATTGCGATTATCGGTTCTGGCCAGAGTTCAGCAGAGGTATTTTATGACCTTCTTCAAAACAGAAATGAAGAGACACAACTGGGCTGGTATTCCCGTCCGGACAGATTTTTCCCAATGGAATATTCTAAATTGACACTGGAACTTACTTCACCTGATTACGTAGAATATTTCTACAACAGAAGTGAGTCTGCAAGGAAAATCATTTTAAGCAAACAGCAAGCTCAGTTCAAAGGAATCAACTACGATCTGATCAATGATATCTATGATTTTATCTACGATCTGAATATAGACAATGAAGATCCTAATCTTACAATCATTCCTAACAGCCAGTTAAATAAAGTAGACAATAGCAACCCTGATTTCATTAATCTGGAATTCACCCAACTTGAGCAGGAAGTTCCTTATGATCAGGAAGCGGATTATCTGATTCTTGGGACAGGATATCGCTATCATGAGCCTGGATTCCTGAAGAATATTCAGTCCAGAATCAAAAGAGATTCAAGCGGATTGTTTGATGTCAATAGGAATTATTCAATAGATCATAACGGAGGGGAAATCTATGTACTTCACGCTGAAGTACACACCCACAGTTATATTTCTACCGATCTGGGAATGGCGGCTTACCGTAATTCCTACATCATCAATGATATTCTGGGAAGAGAACATTATAAAATTGAAAAGAAAATTGCTTTCCAGGACTTTGATGTGGAAAAATATGCTGATTTACCAACTGCCAAAATTTAATCAAAAAATGAACACCAACTTAAAAAATACAATAAGCCAGGACAACTGGAATCAGGCTAACAGAAATCTAATGGCCAAAACCATCGCAGAACTGATGCATGAAGAACTTCTGAAACCTGTGGTAACTTTTGAAGATCAGGACGGATATACCGTTTTCAAACTTGAAACAGGATTTGAAAATATTACCTACAGCTTCCGCGGACAGGAAAGAATGATGGATTACTGGCATATTGATAAAAACAGTATTACAAAAACCGAAAACGGTGAAGATTTGTCTTCAGTAGATGTAGCGGCTTTCTTCCTGGAAATGCAGTCTGTTTTTGATTTAGATCCTTATACCATTGCAAGATATACAGAAGAGTTACTGCATACGCTGTATTGTGATTCTTTGATTTTATCAAAAGGAGTAATGTCTTCAAAAGACCTTGCTGATGCAGATTATCAAACGGTAGAACACAATATGACCGGACATCCGTGGGTAATTGTAAATAAAAGCCGATTAGGTTTTTCTCCAAGAGATTTGAAAACATTTGCCCCTGAAGCAGATGAGAATTTAAAAGTAATCTGGCTGGCATCCCATAAAAGCAGATCTTCATTCCAATCTTTGGAACATATTGACAGAGAGCAGTTTTATCGTTCTGAAATAGGAGACTTGCTATATAATGATTTTCAGCAGCAACTGATCAGTAAAGGTAAAAATGTTGAAGATTATCACTTTATTCCTGTCCACCCTTGGCAATGGGAGCACAAGCTTCAGATTCATTTTACAGGAGATATTGCTTCCGGACTTTTAATCCAATTGGGAGAGGGTAGTGATACCTATAGTCCGCAGCAGAGTATCCGTACTTTATTCAATGTAGATCATCCGAAGAAAAGATATTTGAAAACAGCTGTTTCTATTCTGAGTACAGGAAATATCAGAGGATTATCGCCTAAGCAGATGAAAATTGCTCCAGCCATTACGGATTGGGTAAAAGGCTTAATCAAAGGTGATGCATATCTGGAAAATAAAGAAACTATTTTCTTAGGAGAAGAAGCAGCGATCACTTATTTGCACCCACAATACGGAGCTATTGCCAGCGTTCCCTATCAATATAATGAATTCCTTGGAGCATTATGGAGAGAAAGTGCTGAAAATTATCTGAAAGAAGATGAGCAAATGGTAACCATGGCTTCTTTACTGTATGTAGACGAAAACGGAGTTCCATTAGTTCAGGCATTTGCAGAAAAAGCAGGTGTGAGTATCAAAGAATGGATTGAAAGCTATCTCGATGCATATCTTACGCCTTTGCTGCATATCTATTACACGCATTCATTATGTGTAACTCCACACGGAGAAAATATTATGGTTGTGTTGAAAAACGGAGTTCCGCAAAGAATTGTGATTAAAGACTTTGTAGATGATATTGTTTTGACCACTGAAGCCAGAGAAAAGCTTCCTGCACACCTTGCAGATGGTTTGATTCAGTCTTCCAACAAAGAAAATATCCCGTTGTTCATTTTGCTGGGCGTTTTTGATGCTTTCTTCAGATATCTGTCAAATGCTCTGCATACGTATTCTGATTTTAAAGAAGAGACATTCTGGGAATTGGTTCATAACTGCATAGAAAACTATAAAGCTGAAAATAACCACCTTCAGGAACGTTACGAAAAGTATGACTTGTACGTGCCGACATTCAAAAGATTTTATATCAACAGTCTGCGTCTGAAAAATAATGGTTACAGTGAAAATAAGGCTTTTGCGATTCCAAGAAAAGATGGAGCACTGCCCAATCCACTGTATCAGATTGCCAATAAAAATTCAGTAGCAGCAGTATGAGGAAATTCCTGCATATACTAAAAGAAGGAGCGGTTTTTGCCTATGGAGCTATCGCCGGGAAAAAAGTCGAGCTGACTTCCGGAAGCATCAACCGTTCCATCTTTAGCCTTGCCATTCCTATGGTGATGGAGCTTGTGATGGAGTCTGTCTTTGTAAGCGTCAATTTATTGATTATTGCCAAATTAGGAGACAAAGTTCTGGGACTTGTAGGGATCACAGACAACTACATCAATTTTGCTTATGCCATTGCAGTAGGACTTGGTATTGCAGCAGCTACACTTATTGCAAGAAGAGCGGGTGAAAAGGATAAAGAAGGAATGGGGAGAACGGCTCAATACATTATCCTGCTGGCTTTATTCTTTGCTTTATTTATTGGTGGGATCTCGTGTATTTTCGCATCAGAAATTGTCGATTTCCTGGGAGTAAACGCCAGTGCAGTAGTTGATGGAATATCATTTTCAAAATTGGTCTTCCTGAGTATAGGACTTGTGATTCTAAGACTTTCGGTAAATGGACTTTTCAGAGGGGCCGGTGATGCAGATATTGCCATGAAATCCCTTTGGATCTGCCATATTTCCAATATCATATTTGCCGTGATCCTTGTTTTCGGATTAGGATTTATTCCTGCTTTCGGATTGATGGGATTGGCATATGCTACTGTTTTATCAAGAACATTAGGGGTTTTATACCAGGCTTTCATATTGGCTACGGGGAAAACCAGCATCAGCATCAGAGTTCCTTTCCATGTTGACATTCCATTGCTGCAGAAGATTCTGAAAATAGCCTTTGGAGGATTGGTTCAGTATATCATTCCCACATCCAGCTGGCTGATTATGGTAAAAATCATCTCTACTTTCGGTACAACAGCTCTGGCAGGATACATTATTGCCCAGCGTATTGCTTCGGTAGCTACGATGCCTGCCTGGGGAATAGGGAATGCAGCAGGAGTGCTTACAGGACAGAACCTGGGTGCCGGAGAACCGGAACGTGCAGAAAAAACAGTATGGAGAGCAGGAGCCATCAACATGACTTATCTCGTAATTGTAGCTTTATTCTGGCAGATTGCTGCTGAATATGTGGTGAAATTTTTCACTACTGAACCTGAAGTTGCAAGATATGCGGTGCAGTATATCCATGTGGTTTCTATGGCTTACCTGCTGTTAGGATTCACGATGGTGATCAGTCGTGCTCTGAATGCTGCCGGAAACATTCTGCAGGTTACACTATTGTACCTGGTGATGTTTTATGTGATTCAGCTTCCTCTGGCATATCTCTTAGGAGTAAGATTTCAGTGGGAACTGAGAGGAATATTTACCGCTATCGTTTCTTCGGAAATTGTTTTAGCCGTGTTATTCCTAATGATTTTTAGAAATGGAAAATGGAAAACTATAAAAATTTAAAATGAACACTACAGAAGAATTTTATGAAATTATCGCCTCTGCCATCGCTATAAAAAAAGAACTGGTAGATGAAAAACTAACGTATCAGGAAATCCCGGAATGGGATTCTATGTCTCATCTTCTTATCGTAGAAGCGCTTGAACAGTTTTATCAGATCAAATTTGATTTTAACGATATTCTTGAGATGGGAACCGTCGGAAAGATCCGCGAAAAAATGAAAAAATACGAAGTATTCGTAGAAAACTAAGCATATGAAAATTTTAGAAAATGTAATTGCCAATAAGAACTTGGAGTTTACAGATGCTTCCACCGGTAAAACAATACCGGTGGGAACACTGTACCGGTCTTTAGGCTTAAACCCCGTAGAAAAAGGCCTGCTCTTTTTGTACAATGACAATCAGCTGCCCGGCATTGAGGTACTTCTCAATTTTTACGGAACAGCCCACACGATTGCAGTACTGGGACAAAAACTGCATGAGGAATTCAAAGAACGTATTGAGGCAGAGTACCGTCCGAAATACATCTTTGATCAGCAAAGAGAAAAAATTGAAGGATACAGCCTGAAAGAATTCTCAGACCATATCAGAATCTTTACAAAGGATGATTATAAGAGTGAAGTTACGATTCATCCTGATATCAAAATCCTTTTGAGTACTTCAGGAACTACAGGTGTTCCGAAGCTGGTTAAATTATCTGATGAAAGTCTTTATCAAAATGCTTTGAGCATCCTTCAGTACATGCCCGTTCAGGAATCCGATGTGGTTCCTTTAAACGTTCCTATCAACTTTGTATACGGATTCTCTATTTTCACCACCAACTGTATGCGTGCCGGAAGAATTGTCTGTACAGATAAAGACATTATGCAGAAAGCATTCTGGGATGAAATGGAAGAATACGGCTACAGTACTTTGGGTGGAGTACCTTTCCTCTATGAAAATTTGAACAGAATAGGATTCTTCAGAAAAGATTCTCCAAGTCTGAGATATTTTACCCATACTGGCGGAGTAATTAACGCTGAATTGAGAAAAACTATTTTCTCTTACTGTCATGAATTTAAGAAAGATTTCTTTGCACAATACGGCCAGACTGAAGCAGGTGGAAGAATGGCTTATCTTGCAACAGAAGGATTGCTGGAGGGAGAAACTTCTATCGGAACTCCTGTACACAACGGAAACTTCAGAATTGATCCTGAAACCGATGAACTTCTCTTTTCACACATCAGTATTTTCGGAGGTTACGCCAATAAGCTGGAAGATTTGACAACGTATGAGCAGCCTTCTGTACTGCATACCGGAGATACCGCCAGAAAAGGTGAAAACGGAATTTATTATATCACAGGAAGGATAAAACGTATCATGAAGCTTTTCGGAATACGTCTCAATCTGGATGAGGTAGAATTCATTCTTAAAAATGAAATGCAGGGCAATACCTTCGTATGTCTGAATGCCAATGATAAAAAAATCGTTGTGCTGTATGACAATCCGGACATTGATCCTCAGATCATCACCGAAACCATTAAAAATAAACTGCGTATCAACCCACAATATGTACGCGTAGAACGTATAGAATCATTCCCATTATCACAAAACGGTAAAATAAACTATCCCCTGTTACAAAACTTACAGCATGAAAACATCTAAAACCCTTATATTACTTCTTGGTCTTGCTTTATCTTCAAACTCGCTTTCTGCACAACAGGGCGACAGAATTCATGGTAAGATCATGCTGACTGAACAGGCACCAGTAAAAAATGCTATTTTAAGACTTGTCAACACGTCTTATCAAGCAAAAACCAATAATTTAGGAGAATATTACTTTGAAAATGTACCACCTGGAGAATATACGCTTCAGGTGGTTTTAAATGACATCGAACTAATGAGGGAATCCATCCACATTCAGAAAGATGTCAATGAAATTCCTGCAATCTACGCCCCGTTACACAATAATGTGATAGAGGGAATTACCGTATATGCAGTGAGCAGAAATAAATTTTTGGATAAAGACAGTACTTCAGTGGCCAAAATGCCTTTAAAAGTTCTTGAAAATCCACAGGTTTATACAAGCATCAACCAGCAGATCATGAAAGAACAGCTTACTTACGATATCTCGGAAGTATTGAAAAATGTTCCGGGAATGGTAAAAATGCAGGGAAGTCCGGGAAGAGGTTCCGGAGACGGAAGTTTCTATTACAGCCTTAGAGGTTTCCCTACCAAAGTGTCAATGGTTGATGGTGTTCCGGCAACGACCAACGGAGAAATAGATCCTGCCGATCTTGAACGTCTGGAAGTGATCAAAGGACCTTCAGGAACATTGTATGGAGGTGCGGTAACTTCTTTTGGAGGTTTGATCAATGCTGTAACCAAAAAACCGAAAGACTATTTCGGAGGAGAAGCTTCTTATTTGATGGGAAGTTACAACCTGAACCGTGTAACAGCTGATGTTTACGGACCCATTACAGAATCCAGAAATATGTTATTCCGTTTAAATGCGGCTTACCAGTATCAGAATGGTTTCAGAGATTCTGAATTCAGAAAATCATTCTTTGTAGCCCCTACAATTAGTTATCAGGTTAACGAAAGGCTTAAATTTAATTTAGGAGCTCAGATTTACAATTATGAAGGAACAAACACTCCGATTATTTTCCTGACCAGAACAAGGCCTTATGTTGCTCACAATCCTGATGAACTTGGCTTCGACTGGAAAAGGTCATACTCCAACAATGATATGACCCTAAAAGCTCCATCTATCAATGTAAAAGCTGAGGCTGTCTACAAAATTGCAGACAAATGGACTTCACAAACCTTGCTTTCAAGAAACTTCAGAAAAACGGAAGGTTTGTATCAATATCAGTTTATCAGAGGAACAACCAGTGATGCTTTGCTGGAACGTAATGTACAGTGGCAGAACTCAGAAGCTTCTTCTACAAGTGTTCAACAGAACTTTAATGGAGAATTTAATATCGGAAAAATTAAAAATAAAGTGTTGATTGGATTAGATTATCTCAATCAGACCATCAATAATAACCATTCTCCGATTGTGGTATATGATTATATTGATGGGACAAATCCTTCAGGACCAGTGGTAGCACCAGTAACAGGAATATATGGTAACATATCCAAAGATCTTGCACTGCAAAAAATTCAGGCTTTTACCCAGGCTGCAATGCTGGTGGGTAAATCTCCATTGGTACGAAATACCACAGCATCCAATCTTTATGGAGCTTATATTTCAAATGTAACCCATATTACCGACCGTTTGACTACATTGATCAGTTTGCGTATGGACCATTATGAAAGTAAAGGACAGCTTAATCTAAATGATAACAAACGTGCGGGTGAATTCAAACAGACTGCATGGTCTCCAAAAGTGGGAATCGTATACCAGATCCTTAAAGATCAGTTATCAGCCTATGGGAACTATATGAATGGGTTCAGCTACACAGCACCTGTTACACAACAGTTAGCCGACTATAGCGGTGATATGAAACCACAGATGGCTAACCAGTGGGAAGTAGGGATCAAAGGGAATCTTTGGAGAAACAAAGTTAATTTCACGGTGAGCTACTATGATATTTTAGTAGATAATATACAGAGAGGAAGCGGAGTTATCCGTGATGGAAAGGAATATAATATTGTGGTCCAGGATGGGACGCAGAGAAGTAAAGGTATTGAAATCGAAACCATCATGAATCCTATTCAGGGATTAAATATTATGGCGGGATATGCCTATAACCACAGCCGATATGAAAAAGCAGATCCGGCTGTAGAAGGACGTCGTCCAGAATCTGCAGGTCCTGCGAATGTGTTCAATTCATGGATCAGCTATATTCTTCCTATCAAAGGTCTTCAGGGACTGGGAGTAGGTTTTGGAGTAAACCGTGTAGGAAAGCAGATTACCGGAAATAAAGTCGTTACGGGACAGTTTGCATTCCCTGCCTATACTTTAGTCAATGCTTCCATTTCCCTTGAAAAAGAAAGATACAGATTAGGATTTAAAATGAATAATCTGGGTAATGTACAATATTTTGCAGGACAGGGAGTTGTAGTAGCTCAGATGCCTCGTAATTTTGTTGCTGAGGTAAGCTTTAAATTTTAAGAATGAAGTTAAAGTTTAGAAAAATTGCATATCAGTTACATCTATGGCTCGGACTAACGTCCGGGCTTATAGTTGTTATCATGGCCGCTACCGGATGTATCCTGGCTTTTGAAGAAGAATTAAAACATATTATTCACCCCAACAGATATTACGTTGAAAACATTGGAAGAAAAAAACTTGAATTGTCTCAACTTACGGAAAAAGCAGAAAAAGCACTTCCAGAAGGATTGAAGATCAAAAGAGTAGTGATCTCTTCCGATCCCTCCCGAACCTATATCTTCCGAACTCTTAAAATGGACGACGAAGCATGGACGTATTGGGGAACTTATCTTTATTATTATAGGATTTATGTAGATCCTTACACCGGAAAAGTACAGGAAGTGGAAGATGCCAAAAAGGATTTCTTTGAAATTGTGCTGGATCTTCACAGAAGACTTTTACTGGGCGAAAAAATCGGGAAAACAATTACCGGTTATTCCACATTGATATTAGCTGTAATCCTTTTATCGGGGCTTGTGATATGGTATCCCCGCAAAATGAGTAAAGCCATGCTGAAAGGTATGTTTTTCATTAAAACATCCGCCAATTGGAAGAGAATCAACTATGACGCTCATAATGTATTGGGATTTTATGCCGTAATTCCTTTACTCTTAATCTCTTATTCCGCATTGATATGGAGCTTTGAAGATGTAGACAAATGGGTAAAGAATACATTAAACGGAAATACTCCTATAGAAGAGAAAGCCAAAAGTACCGTTCCTTCCGAAGAATTTTCCAACCAGGGAAATATCCTCAACCTGATTGGAAATACTATGGAAAAAGGTCTTCCTGGTAAAAAATCAGCGCTTATCAATTTCCCGAGATCAGAAGAAGGGACTTATTATGCAGAGCTGACTTATGACGGCAGACAATATCGCAACGAACAATTTAATTTTGATCAATATTCAGGAGACGTTTTAAAATCTCAGTCTTATAAAAACAAAAATATCGGATATGGAACCGCATTAAGAGAAAGAAATTATGATCTTCACACCGGAAGTATCTTAGGATTGACCAGCAGAATTATTTATTTTCTCGCTGCTATCATTGCAGCATCACTCCCGATTACCGGTTTTATTATTTATTTAAATAAGAAAAAGAAGAAACCAAAACATAAGAAAAACAAAATAGTTTATCCTTCTCATCATTAATAAAAGCCTCTGGAAAGGGGCTTTTTTTTTAAGCCACAAAAGTCACAAAAGATTTTATTTTAACCGTTTAAATAAGTTTAAAAAGGTGCGCAGAAAAGTTCGCATAAGATGAAAATCAAAGATTTTCTATAAACTCATGTGTACTTGTTTAACGTAAATCAGGCTCTTAAAACTTACCTGTTCAAGACTTTTGTGCCTGTTGTGGTTAAAAATAATTAATGTAAAAGATTGTACAATTTCTATTTTTAAATACCCTCAATCAATTTTATCGAAGATAAAATCCTCGCGCCTTAAAACATCTTGTTTTGAATTTTATTTGCGCCCTTGCGTTGTCCAACTAATAAATAATCAGCTTATCAATCCCTTCACGTTTTTCGAAAAAACCTCAATCCCTTTATTCATTTCTTCAAAATTAAGATCTCCAAAACCCAATCGCATTGCAGTAAGCCCTTTATTCTGGTACAATAATGTTTTAGGAATGAAAAGATTGTCTTTCGCACAATTTCGGCTAAGCTGCATCAGATTCAGCGGAATATTCCATTCCATCCAAATCGCCAACCCTCCGGAGGGTTTTTGAAAGGTAATAAGCTCACCCAGATTTTCTTCCAGCAGTCCGGAAAAATGATCACGCCTTTCCTGATAAACTTTTAAAGATTTCTTGAGATAGCGGTTGATTTCTCCTTCTGCAATCATTTCTCCAAGCGCTCTTTCCATCAGAATATCGCCCTGACGGTCAATAATTCCCAGATATTTACGCATTTCTGTCATCAGATTTTCTGGAGCCACAATAAATCCTGTCCTGAATCCCGGAGCCAAAGATTTCCCGAAAGAACCAATATAGATCACCATTCCGTTCGTATCAGCACTAGCCAAAGGAAGAATAGGACTTTTATCATAATGAAATTCATAATCATAGTCGTCTTCCAGGATAATAAATCCGTATTCATTGGCCAATTCCAGCAATTCAAATCTCCTCTGAGCACTCAATGCAACCGTAGTAGGATAGTGGTGGTGCGGAGTAAGATAAAGCATCCGTATTTTCTGCTTTTTGCAGGCTTCTCTTACACTTTCCACTATAATTCCTTCCTCATCAATGGGAATAGAAACAATATCAACCCCGGCTTTCATAAAGATCATATTGACAGAGAAATAGCTCAAAGCTCCCACCAATACAGTGTCACCAGCAGAAAGAAGAATTTCGGAAACAATATAGATACTCATTTCCGTACTTCGGGTGATCAAGAGGTTATTCTTAGAAATAGGAAGTCCTCGGGAAAGATTCAGGTATTGAGATAAATGTTCCTTAAAAAATTCACTTCCGTCATGATTATAATGTCCTAAAGCTTTTTGGTTGGATTTACGTTTCAGAATAGAACTGTAAAACCGGGAATGCTGCCCGATTTGTGTTAAACGGATATCCGGCACCCCATCATTAAAGATATACTCACAGTCCGAATGTTCAAAAGGATTATCTAAGATATTGGATGTTTTGAATGAAAAACCAGTTGTTATTGGATAATTTTGAAGGTTATTATGCTCAAAATCGTTTACTTTTACAGGTTTTTCCTGATCTTTTCCTATGACAAATGTTCCTTTATTCGGAAAAGTCTCTGTCCAGCCCTGAGCCGACAGTTCATCGTACACCGCAACCGCTGTATTTCTATGGATTTCCAGCATTTCACTGAAGGTTCTTGTCCCCGGAAGCTTTGTTCCGAAAGGTAGAAAACCTCGCTGAATAGCGTTGATCAGCTGATTGGCGATCTGCAGATAAATAGAAGTCTCTGATTTTCTATCAATCTTTATAAAACTTTCATAAGGAATCTTAACCGGACTATCCATAATATAAAAACTGGCACCATGTAACCATCCGGCAATATACTACTTTTGACATCAAAATAAAAATCTATGGAATTTCAGCATCTGTTAAAAAAAATTGTGCAGCAAGGAAGTATCCACGCCAAATGGCTGAACACCCTTTCTTTTATGGAAAATGCCGGGGCAAGAAAAATATCAAAATGTGAACATCCCACTTTGGTTTCTCAGATCCAGTTGAAACACGCTGCTGAAGAACATCGCCATGCTTACTACCTTAAAAAACAGATTGGAAAAATAGATCCTGAATTATGCAAAACTTATGAAAGCACCGAGCTTCTGGCTCCTATCGCAACAAGCCAGTATCTTCATTCGTTGGATATTAAAGCCTGCAGATATCTTCAGGAGGCTTTTAAACTCAATAAAGTAGACCTGAGATATGCCGCTTATCTTTTCGTAACATATGCAATTGAAGTTCGTGCTGATGAGCTTTATCCTGTATATCAGGAGGCTCTTACCGAAGCTTCTTCTAAAATTATGGTAAAATCTATTATCCTTGAAGAAGAAGGACATCTGGAAGAAATGATCAATCAGCTTAACGAATTTGCTCCAGACTGGCAGCAGCACGCAGATCATATCCTGACCATAGAAAAAGATCTGCATACAGAGTGGATTAATGCTGTTACAGAAGAAGTGGCTCAGTTAGATTATGCTTAACAATAGCTGTCGTTTTCAGGAGTCCCTTGATAAAAGGGAAGAGGAAGGAACATTAAGGCGTTTGCGGTTTCAATCTGATGGAATTGATTTTTATTCCAATGATTATCTGGGGCTTGCCAAAAGTAAAGAGCTTCAAAACATTCTGCTGGAGAAGATTATGGATAATCCTCAACTGCTTTCAGGAAGTACTGGTTCAAGGTTGATCAGTGGAAACAGCGATGTAGCCACTTCGGTGGAACGTTTTATTGCTCAAAAACATCAGTTTGAATCAGCGTTACTTTTTCCGTCTGGATATAATGCTAATCTGGCTTTGTTTTCCGCACTTCCCAGCCGTCATGATGTGGTAATTGTGGATGAACAGATTCATCGGTCTGTGCATGATGCCTGCCAACTGTCAAATGCTAAAAAGCTGAAGTTCAAACATAATGATCTTGAAGATCTTGAGAATATTTTAAAAAGACGGCAAGGACATTGTTATATCGCCATAGAAAGTCTTTATTCGATGGAAGGCGACTTTGCTCCCGTTCAGGAGATTGCAGCGATTGCCGATCAGTATAAAGCTTCTTTGATTATTGACGAAGCCCATGCATTCGGAGTTTTTGGATATGGATTGATTGAAAAATATCAGTTACAGCAAAAGGTTTCTGCAGCAGTTGCTACCTATGGAAAAGCCCTTGGAGCTCATGGAGCAGCAATTCTTTGCAATGAAACGGTAAAATCTTATCTGGTGAATTTTGCAAGTCCTTTTATTTATACCACTTCAGCGCAGGATTTCCAGTGGGTGAGTATAAAAACAGGGTATGAATTTCTGGATCAGCATCAGGAACTGGCAAAAAAGCTTCAGGATAATATCAAAATTTTCCGAAGTAGAAATTTACAGTCCCCGTCATCAGAAATAAGCCCTATTCAAGCCATTTTAATCTCGGATAACCAAAAACTGAAAGCATTACAGAATACTTTATCTGAGGAAGGATTTTTAACTTATGCCATATACAGTCCGACGGTAAAGCCAGGAAGTGAACGCCTTAGAATATGCCTCCACAGCTTTAATACAGAAGAAGAAATTATTAAAATGACAGGGATTGTTAAAGAATCTATTTAAAGTATAATTTTTCAAACCCCGCAACACGAATCCCGAACCCAAACCCATGAAATTATTTATAACAGGAATAGGAACCGAAATAGGAAAAACAGTTTGTTCAGCTGTTTTGGTTCAATATTTTAAGGCAGAATACTGGAAACCTATACAATCCGGTGACCTGCATCATACAGATAGTCATAAGATTGAAGCATGGACAGATCATACAACCTGTCATCCGGAAACTCATCGTTTACAGCTGGCCGCATCACCACATCAGTCTGCAAGAGAAGAAAATATCACAATAGATCTGAATGATTTTCAATTACCTGAAACAGAAAACCCACTAATTGTAGAAGGTGCAGGCGGCCTGATGGTACCCATTTCGGATACTACTTTTATGATTGATCTGATAGAAAAATTAAACCTTCCCACAGCATTGGTTGTAAGAAACTATCTAGGCTGCATCAATCACAGTTTGCTTTCGATCATGGCTTTACAACAAAGGAAAATAAAACTGGAATACCTGATCCTTAACGGAGATTTTCCTGCTGATACAGAAAGAGTGATCTGCAATTTTATTAAAAAAGAAACAAAAATTATAAGGATTCCAGAGATCGATCATACCGACAAGGAATCAATACAAAATGCTGCAAAGCAATTAACAATAGCAAAAATATGATAATGGATACTAAAACAACATTGAGAAACACATGGACCAAAGAGGAAATTGAAGAAATTTATCATTTACCTCTAATGGAACTTATCTATAAAGCTGCGACTGTACACCGTGAATGGCATGATCCTTCCGAAGTACAGATTTCTACGTTATTATCCATCAAAACCGGAGGCTGCCCGGAAGACTGTTCATACTGCGGACAGGCTGCCCGTTACCACACCAATATCAAAGTACAGGCTTTATTACCTACAGAAACAGTAATTGCGCACGCTCAGAAAGCAAAAGATTCCGGATCATCAAGATTCTGTATGGCTGCAGCATGGCGTGAAGTTCGTAATAACCGTGATTTTGACAGGGTGATTGATATGGTAAAAGGAGTAAATGAACTTGGGCTGGAAGTTTGCTGTACGCTCGGAATGCTTACAGAAGAACAGGCTTTAAGACTGCAGGAAGCAGGATTATATGCTTACAATCATAATCTTGACACTTCTGAGCAGTATTATGAAGAAATCATTTCTACCAGAACTTTTGACAATAGAATCAATACCATTAACAATGTAAGAAAGGCAGGAATCACCGTATGTTCCGGAGGAATTATCGGGCTTGGTGAAACGCACAGAGATAGAATTTCAATGATTCTGACGTTGGCAACAATGCCAAAACATCCGGAATCTGTTCCCATCAATGCATTAGCAAGAGTAGCAGGAACTCCATTGGAAGATAATGAAAAAGTAGATACCTGGGAAATGGTGAGAATGATCGCTACTGCAAGAATTGTAATGCCTTCTTCTATGGTAAGACTAAGTGCCGGCCGTATAGAAATGTCAGAAACAGAGCAGGCATGGTGCTTTATGGCAGGTGCTAATTCTATTTTTACGGGAGAAAGAGAAACATTATTGGTGACGCCTAATCCGGGAGTTTCTGAAGATATGCAGATGCTTCAGACTTTAGGGCTGAAACCTATGATGAAAAAAGAAACATGCTGTTAGACAATTATGAATTATAAATAATGAGTGATGAGTTGGATTACAGGTATTATAGGGTTTATTGCAAAATTGGTTTTTGAATTTTTATAACCTGTATGAATCTGATATAGGTTGGAAAACGCAAAGACGCAAAAAAAAATGTAATAAGTAATGTTTTAAGGCGCAAGGATTTTATCTCCGATAAAATTGAATACGGGTCTATATGAAACACCAAAACGATCTTCATACACTTGCTGAAAATCTTCGATTTTCTTGCACCTTAATTCATCATAATCATGATAAAACTTTGCGCCCTTGCAATTATCCAACATTAAACCAAATTATCTTATCACTCATTACCCCATTTTACATCATTACATGAATACAATAACAAAAGAAACCAGCCTCCAGCAAAGAGATAAAAAGGTCAACTGGCATCCCTATACGCAGATGAAAACGGCAGACGATGCTATTCCTATTGTAAAAGGAAAAGGAATTTATCTGTATGATAACGAAGGAAAAAAATACCTTGATGTCGTTTCTTCATGGTGGGTTACTTTGCATGGGCATTCTCATCCTTATATTGCACAACGTGTTTTTGAGCAGTTAAATACACTGGAACAGGTTATTTTTGCAGGATTTACTCACGAACCGGCTGTACAGCTTTCGGAAAACTTATTACAGCTTCTGCCAACCAACCAGAAGAAGATTTTTTATTCTGATAATGGCTCCACGGCAGTTGAAGTAGCTTTAAAAATGTGTATTCAATATGCATACAATCAGGAAAAGAAGAAAACGAAGATTTTAGCTTTTAAAAATGCTTATCACGGAGATACTTTCGGAGCGATGTCTGTAAGTGAAAAAAGCTTTTGGACAAGACCTTTTGAAAGCATGCTGTTTGAAGTCGTTTTCATTGATACACCCAATGCTGAAAACCTGGAAAGTCTTCAGTCACAAATTAAAGAACTGGCTGATGAAACAGCGTGTTTTATCTATGAACCATTGGTTCAGGGTGCAGCTGGAATGCTGATGTACAAAGCAGAAGATCTTAGCCAACTGATGAAATTCTGCAGAGAAGAAGGTGTTATTATGGTACAGGACGAAGTTTTTACAGGATTCGGAAGAACGGGTAAACTTTTTGCCGCTGATTATCTTACAGAAAAGCCGGACATTATGTGTTTTTCAAAAGGGTTAACGGGAGGAACCATGCCAATGGGAATCACCACCTGTTCTGATGAAATTTACAACGCTTTTCTTTCAGATGACCGTTATAAAACTTTATTTCATGGGCATTCGTTTACAGCCAATCCTTTAGCCTGTACAGCGGCTTTGGCCAGTATGGAAATACTATTGACAAATGAAACTCAAATGAATATCAACCGCATCACTCATCAACATTCAGAGTTTGCAAAAGCACTTGCTTTTCATCCTCATGTAGAAAAGGTTCGTCATATCGGAACTATCCTTGCTTTCGATTTTAAAACCGGAAATGGTACTTCTTATTTCAATGAAATAGGGAAGAAGCTATACAATGAATTCTTGCAGAGAGGGATTATTATGAGGCCGTTGGGAAATGTAATCTATCTGGTTCCGCCATATTGTATTACATCCGAAGAATTGGATTTTGTATATCAGAATATTATGGAAGTTCTGGATCAGTTTAGAGATTAAACAGATCCCTTCAGGTAATAATTTTTTTTAATTTTTTAAACCTTATAGATTTCTAAAATCTATAAGGTTTTTAATGTGTAATTATTTAATAATAAAGCGATTAATCAGATTATCTTAACCCGATCATTTAAAGCTCTTGCTCCGTTTTCTTTAAAATGCCAATCAATTCTCTCAATTCTTCTTTACTGAATTCAAGTAAATTCTGATTATAATGACTTGACGGAATTTTTATATAGTTGACCCAGGATGAACGTTTCTCCCGATAAACACTTCCGAATTCAATAGCACTCATGGTGACAAACTTATATTTGGTTTCCTGATTTGATTTTTCATTTTCTTTCTGTTCTACAGTCTGAAGAGCCTGAATGAGCTTTCCTAGTTCATTCTTATCTATTGTAAGAGTCCTTTTCGATATTTCATCAAAAGTTTCATATTCATACATCATCCCCAGAAAAGTTTCTGATGAATTATCCGAAGCATCTTTCGTTGCAATTTTTTGAATATTTAGGTTTTTAAACTTACCTACATCAATAATTTTCTTCTCAATTAATGTCCCTTTTCTTGAATTGATGGTAAGCCCGCGAGATGTCGGTATAGATCTTTGAATAGGAGGAGGTGTGATTTGAGCAGCTGCCCATGCACTTGATACAAAGGAAATCACAATGATGATTCTTTTCATTAATAGAATTGTTATTAGTTTTTTAAATATATATTTTTTCTACTTCTTAATTAGTTTTTTTGTAGAAAATCTTCCATTTTCAAAAATAGCTTTTGCAAAATAAACCCCTTCAGAAAGTTCAGAAATATCAGACTTATTTTCTATTACTGTTTTCACTAATTTTCCACCAGCAGAATAGATCTCTATTTTATCAATTTTTTCTTTTGATTGGAACATTAAATGATGTTCTACAGGACTTTCAAAAGTAATTTCAGGATTATTTTTTATAATTCCTTTTGTTGCTAATGTGGCAGTACCATTTACAAGATATTTAACAATATTAAATGTTTCTCCATCAGTGCTCACCATGATATTATCATCAAAAACCTTTATTGAATTAATGCTGTGATAAATTAAATTAGGATCATTTTCTATATATTCTCCAAATACAGGATCAACAGCTCCATTTTGATTAAGCTTAGAGATATAATAATAAGTGTATCCGCTGTTATTGAGTTCAGCATAGCCCGCGATATAATAAGAACCATTTTTTTCATAGATATCCCGAAATTCAAGGCCAACAATCCCATTATAATTGAATGTGGTATCTGGTGTACCATCGGCATTAAGTCTTCCTAAAACAGGTGGAGTCTGCCACGATAAATCATTCTTTGCATATACAATTTTATCAGCAGAATCTACTTTTACAATACTGGCTTCTCCACTAAACAAAACTTCTCCATTGCTACCAAAGCCAATCATAGGCTGTCCGTTAACAGTGTATTTTTTTATTGTGCCATTTCCGAAAAAAAGAAGATTAAACTGATTATCTAAAATGATACGAGGAAGATAAGAGCTTTGAAAAGGATTTTGTTGATAAGTCAGTATTTCTCCGTTATTCCCAAAGCTATTGTCTAATGTACCATCAGAATTTAATCTCAATGTATGAGTTTTCGAATCAGTCTGACCAAAAGAATCCATACTAATTCCTGAAACAAGAATTTTATTTCCCTGCTGTATAAGATTAGTTGATTCAAAAGAAACGGATAAATTGGCCAATGCCTTTATTCCTCCATTTCCAAATGAAGGGTCTAATTGTCCATTGGAAAGTAATTGAACTACATCCAAATAATATGTACTGTTTGTAGAGTCATATCGCTTGAGTAGTAAAGTTAATTTATCATCGGTATGTCTTAGAAATCCAACAAGAGAACCGTCATTGTAGTTCAAGGCAATTTTACCATTCGTACCAAAAGTCAAATCTAAAAGGCCACTATAAGTTGTCGCTTTAGAAATAGTTAATTGGTTAGTGCTGGTATTATAGGATTTATAAAATACTGAAGTTGTTGCTGCAGTTAATTCTCCTGCATAAGTGCTTCCCGTTCCTAAATATGAGCTTCCTACTGGAAGAGTATGAATTCCGTTTGAAGCAAACGTAGGATCTTTAGAAATAATTTGTGCAAAGGAAGCTTGTGCCACGAGAGTAAGCACAAATAATAATTGTTTTTTCATTGTTTGGTTTTTTTAATAAAAATTTTTGAGGTTATAATGTAACCTGTGTAAGTTTATAATTTTTAGGTTGTGTTTTCAAATGTATGATAAAATTTTATAAAAGTAAAAAGAAGCTTAGATTTTTGCTTTACAAGACCTATCTTTACCCAAGTCCATTTCCCCATAAATGTAACTCAGAAAGAATAGGACCAAGTTTTTTTCCTTTTCCGGTTAACTTGTAGTATACTTCGGGCGGAAAATTGTAGACTTCAATCCGTTCAATAATAAGGTCGTCTTCAAGCTGTTTCAATTGCTCTGCAAGTACTTTTTTGGAAACCCGGGGCATGCTTCGCCAAAGTTCCACAAAACGTACTTTATCTTTCTCAAAAAGATTGTGCAGAATCAACGGTTTCCATTTCCCTGAAAGGATATTCAGACTCCGTCTCAATCCACAGTTTTTAAATTCTTCAAAATTCATAAGTCAATGAATATTTATGGTTAACCTTTTGGTAACCTTCGATTGTTTTACTTCAATCCGGCAATAGCTTTGCTGTACAAACTTAGTCAAAATGAAATTACAATTATGGCGCAATGCAACATTGCTATTGAATATTGATGGATTTTCTATCCTCGTAGATCCAATGCTTGGCGAAAAAGGGTCTCTTGGCAAATTCCCAATGGTAGACAACGAATTACTGAATCCTCTGGTAGACCTGCCTTTTAGCAAGGAAGAATTAAAGCTAAAACTGGAAACAGTAGATGCTGTAGTGGTTACCCATCTTCATCCCGATCATTGGGACACCGCAGCTATTGAATTTCTTGACAAAAATATTCCGATCATCTGTTCGGATGTTATTTCGGAACAAATTATAGAACAGGGTTTTACAAATGTTATCGCTGTAAATAATAAACTCCAATGGAAAAACATTGAAATATCTATAACCAAAGGAAAGCATGGAACCGGAGAAATTGGAGAAAAAATGGGACTCGTGAATGGTTTTGTTTTTAAAACAGAAAATAAATCCGTTTATATTGCAGGTGACAGCATCTGGTATGACGAAATTGCACAGGAAATTGATAAGCATCAGCCACAACATATTATTGTTGCAGGAGGAGCAGCCACTTTTTCAGTGGGAGATTCTATTATTATGACTAGTGAAGATATTATGAAAGTCTGTGAATACGCTCCAGAATCCACTGTTTGGGTCACTCACCTGGAAGCAGTAAGCCATTGTAAAGAAGATCGGAAATTCATCCGGGAAAAGATCAATGAAAATGGATTAGACAAAAGATGTTTTGTTCCTGATAATGGAGAAGAAGTGGAGCTTCATTTTTAACTTATATACAGGTCTTTTACTTTGATACTGTAAAAATTAAAGACACTCAAAATATAAAAAGGATAGAATCAGAATTCTATCCTTTTTATTGTATGAATAATCACTTTTAATCCTCTACACATTTATTTCTTGCAGCCTTCAGTCCAAAATACAACATCAGTATTACCGCGAAACTTAACAAATAAAAGGAGCTGTTCCAGGAAATATCCCAGTCATGCAGTTTTCCAAATAATGGAGGTCCAAATGCAGCAATCATATATCCTACAGACTGTGCCATTCCCGATATTTTAACAGCATTGATACTGCTTTTTGTTCTCGTAGAAAAAAACAGGATAGACAAACTGAAAGACAATCCGTTAGAAATCCCGATGATAACAGCATTCACATAGATCCACTGAGATTTCAGAAACACAAACATCATCGTACTTCCAAACATCAGAGCGCATATGAAAAGTATCATTACCCTTTGGTCTTTCATTTTACTGGCAATAATCGGGCAGCAGAACGTCACCGGAATCATTGTAATCTGAATCACAAAGAAGACCCATCCGGAGCTTTCTCCCTGCATATGAAAATCTGCAAGAAATGAAGGCAGCCAGGCCACAAGACAGTAATAAAATAAAGACTGCAGACCCATAAAAACGCTGATATTCCATGCCTGGGCAGATTTAAACATATTAAAATCAGAAGTACTGAGTGCCGTTTTTGGTTGATTCGGATTTCTTTTATTAAAGATAAATTCCAATGCTAAAACAAGGAAACCCAATGCTGCAATAACCAGCCAGATTCCCAAAGAACCTTTCCATCCAAACCCGGTCAGTTCCCCGATTTTTACACTGAAACCAGAAGCCAAAGCCGCTGTAAGATTCATGGATACAGCGAAAATTCCTGTCATAAGCCCAATCTGCTTCGGGAAATTATTTTTAACATATCCCGGAGTGACCACATTTCCAATGCATATTCCTAAGCCAATAAATATAGAACCTAAAAACAACAGCCAAAGAGATCCGCTGATTCTTAAAAATAAACCAAAACTTAAAATAATCAGGGAATACATCAGGAGTTTACTGATTCCAAACTTATTGGAAAACTTACTCACCAGCACAGAACAGGCTGCAAACATAAACAGTGGGATAGAGGTAAGGAGACTCACCTGAAAATTATCCAGCTTCAATGCATCTCTTATTTCGCCCAACACTGGAGCCACAGCCACAATGGGTGAACGGAGGTTGCTGGAAATTAATATAACCACCAGAACATTAATGATTAATAAAACATACGAAGCATTCCTTTTTACTTCATTCTTCATCATAATAAAAACTTTTGCACAAAATTAGTATAGTAATTTTGTTTAATTTTGCCAAAGTTTTAACCTAAAACGACATGGATGCTATCGACAATATAAAAATAGATGATCTGAAGAAGCCTTACTTTGTTTGGTTTGAAGAAAACTGGGTTCATGATGATGTTTTCCATAACCACCAGAAAGGGCAGCTGGTATATGTGGAAAGCGGTTTTCAGTACATTACCATTGAAGAGAAAATCTACCTTCTCCCACAAAACCATGCCGTATGGATTCCTCCGAATGCCGTTCACAAAACCAATTCCCATTCCGAAAAGATCAAACTGATGATCATGTTTGCAGATATTAGTACAAAGAATCCCTTTTATCACGAGATCAACGTGTTTTCTGTTCCTCCAGTTTTAAAAGAAATGATAAAATATGCAGAAAAATGGTCTAAGCAAATGATTTCAGATGATAATGAAAATCTATTTCTGAAAGCACTCTTCAACGAACTTCCAAGATTTGTAGAACATTCATTGACACTTCACATTATTCTTCCAAAAGATCAGCGCCTTACAAAAGTCATTGAACATCTGCATAATCACTACCGGGATGAAATAAAGATGGGAGATCTCAGCGATACAGCTCTTTTATCTTTTCGTACATTGGAGCGTATTTTCAAAAAAGAAACCGGGCTCACCTTAAGTAAATATCAACAGATGCTTCGTATCATTAAAAGTCTGGAGTTTCTGAGCGCTGGCCATCTTACCATTTCAGAGACAGCTTATGAAGTAGGGTACAAGAGCGTGCAGGCCTATACCAGAAGTTTTTTGTCTGTGATGCAGTTCAGGCCTACAGATTTTATTAAAACGATTCAATAGCCGTTTAAAGCAATTCCAGAGGGGGTCGAAATATATAGAAAAAGAGACTTATTGAGATCTTAAAACTTTGAGTAATCCTTTGTAGAAAAGCAATTGGCTTGTTAAAAAAAAGAGATATTTCACATTTAGTCAATTTTTCCACTTCAGCAGTCAATATTCTATTATGACATAATTTAAAATAAAAAGGTCTCCACGAATGGAGACCTTAAAAAAACACAAATGATGAAAAAAAATTATTTCGATTCACAAATATAAACAAAAATCACATTATGCAAAACATCATAAGCTTATTTTTTTTAAAAATTATTTATTTTAAGTAAAAAAAATTATTCTCTAAATGATTTTAGTTTTACTTAGGATTTCGAAATTATTTATACAAAAACATATCCGGTTAAATATAATTCGCGCCCTGATGAATTGTGAACTGTTTTTTAGTTCAAACAGAGAAGTCCCAAAAAGTGAATTATGATCAAAACAAAGGACTCTTTAAACCAATACTCAAACAATTGTTTAACTTTTTCATGACTCTACTCATAAAATCTATAAGTTTTTTGCAGTATTTTTTCAAAAAACCTATTGCATGAGTCCAAAAAAATTCAAAGGAGTTCCTAAACAAAAATTCGGAGGTTTCCATGATACAGAAACCAGAAAGTTATTTGAGCAGGACTTGATGTCGTTGAAGTTTGAAATATTAAAAGAAAGATTGTTCTCAGTCAATAAATGGGAAAGCTATTGTGGGAAGGCATTTGCAGCATTTAAGCTTTATGACTTCAGTGGCAATCCGGTAGATCGTGAACCACAAAAAGGAGATTTCATCAGGATTGATATTCCGGGACCGGGAGAACCTGAGGCCAAAGGATATGATTGGGTAGAGATTACAGATATTTGCTTCTACCAGAACAGCTTTGCTGAAAGCATAACAATGACCTGCAGGCCATCCGGAAATCCTGAAAATAAAAAAAACCGCCATATTGCTCATTTTTACAGTTCCGGAGCAAGCTCTACCTTTATGATATCGAAAAGTCCGGCTCATTTAAAAGCAGCAGTATACGGGCGAAATGAAAGACCTAATCTGAATGCAAAGTTCCTTGATATCATCAGGAATCTTGTTACCGCTGCAGGAGGAATGATGGGAGCCGCCAAAATACAATGGAAACAGCTTACCGATGGTTTTTTAGATTTTGAATAACTATTTTCTGCCTTTTTTGATCTAGATCAAAGTTTAGTATTTGTTGTACAGGGACATTTGCACCCGAATATTTTAAACAAAATTTATGAGTACAACATTAGAAAAAGGGCAGACTATTAATTTTTATCAGGCGACCGCTCCCATTATCATTTCGGTATTCGGAGTTTACCTTACGATAGGAATTGCTTTGGGAATACTTCCCGGGTTTGTCCAGAACACATTAGGTTTTGACAGCGTTATCGTGGGGCTTGTTATTGGTCTCCAGTCATTGTCAACACTTTTGACCCGCGCGTATTCCGGGAAGATTACAGATACTAAAGGTGCCAAGAAAAGTAAAATGTCCGGGATGGTATTAGCTGTTATTGCCGGGATTGTTTATGTACTTGCGGTACTATTTCAGGCTCATCCGCTCATGGCACTTATCTTTCTTTTACTTGCAAGAATCATCCATGGTGTTGGTGAGAGCTTTCTGGTTACCGGAGCATTAACGTGGGGAATAGGGCTGGTAGGACACTCCAATTCCGGGAAAGTAATGACCTGGAACGGTATTGCCATGTATGCAGGAATTGCGGTGGGAGCTCCTGTCAGCATCTGGTTGAGTAAAGAATACAATATGCTGCCTGCCTTTATCCTTATGGCCCTGCTTCCTCTTGTAAGCTGGCTTTCTACCGCCAAACTGCCTTCTATTCCTGTAGATAAAGATCACGTACGAACGCCTTTCTACAAAGTAATTGGTGCAGTATCAGGTCAGGGGCTGAGTCTTGCTTTCTCATCAATGGCTTTTGGATGCATTGCTTCTTTTATTGCTTTATTTTTCTCACAAAAGAATTGGGGAGATGCTTCACTTACTTTTATGGTCTTCGGAATATGCTATGTTCTTACCCGAATTTTCTTTGCTTCTTTTCCTGATAAATACGGAGGTTTTAAGATTGCATTCCTCTCTCTGATCATCGAAGTGGCAGGGCAGCTGCTGATCTGGACATCTGCTTCCAAAACATTAGCCATTATCGGATGTGGATTAACCGGGGTGGGATTTTCATTGGTTTTTCCGGCTTTGGGAGTTCTTGCCATTCAAAAAGTAAAACCACAAATGAGAGGAACCGCATTAGGAGCCTACGTGGCTTTCGTTGACCTTTCATTAGGACTGGCAGGGCCAATAGCAGGACTGATTGCGGGCTGGTTTGATTATCAGACGGTGTATCTGTTCGGAGGAATCAGCTGTGTTCTGTCTATGCTTATTTTACTATTTAATAAAAAATAAAAATGGAAAAATCTATAATCACTCAGGCAGAGAAAACTAAAAAAATACGTTCTGCATTTATCGTTAAAAATAAACAATATCTTACTCCACATCTTATCCGTGTAGTATTTGAAATCAATGAACATCAGCTTGAACTGCTAGCCAATGTACGCTCAGGTTCTAATAATAAAATCCTTATTCCAACTGAAGAGGGAAACGTTCCTTTAATCAGAACATATACCAACAGAAAAATTGATCTGGAAAATAGGGAATTAAGTATAGATTTTGTTGCCCATGGTGATAACGGACCTGCTTCTGCCTGGGCATCACAAGCGAAATCCGGCGATTCTTTGGAAATAGGAATGAAAGAAAGTACAAGGCCTCTGATTCCTGATGCCGATTTTTATCTGCTGGCAGGAGATGCAACAGCCTTACCCGTTATTTGTGCCATTGCAGAGCAGTTTCCTCCTTATGTGACCGCAAAAATAATATTGGAAGTTACAGATAAGGATGATGAACTTATTCTGTGTTCCGCAGCAAATATTTCAATTGAATGGCTTCACAATCCTCATCCGGAAGAGGGAAGCCGGCTCGCAGAAGTTGTAAAATCTGTTCAGTTTCCCTCAGGAGTTTTGAAAGAATATGTCTATATCGCTGCAGAATATGCAACCGTACAGGAACTTCGTACCCATTTCAAAACAACTCTGCAGTGGGATCCACATGGTTTGTATATTTGTTCATACTGGAAAGCCGGACAGGCAGAAAACCCATAGACAGTATGGAATAAAAGAGGTAAGCAAAGCCATTTATTGCTATTTTTGCTTACATGCAGGAACTTTTAACTTCATATATCAAAAATAGAATATCAGTAACGGATAAAGAATTGGAAACCATTCTTTCTTATTTCAGGCTTGCTCAATTAAAAAAGAATGAGATCCTCCTTTCTAATGGGCAATACAGCCAAAGAACATTTTTTGTGGTAAATGGCTGTCTCCGTATATTTTTCATCAATGAAGAAGGGCAGGATTCCACCCGCTATTTTGCCTTTGAAAATCAGTTTGCAACAGCACTTACCAGCTTTATTACTTCTGAACCCTCCGATGAATTCATTGAAGCCGTGGAGGACTCCGAAGTATATTATATCACTCATAAAAATTTTTATCATCTCCTGGATATTATTCCGCAATGGGAAAAGTTTTACAGAATATATCTGGAAACTGCTTATGTGAATAATACGAAGAGACTGATGTCTTTCCTGGTTCAGGATGCCCTTGAAAAATACCGTCAGCTGCTGGATGAAAATCCTGTTGTAGTAAGAAGACTTTCTAATAAAATGGTGGCTTCCTATCTTAATATCTCCCAGGAAACTCTAAGCAGATTGAAGTCAAGACTTTGATTTTTTGTTTGATAAACCTAACATTATTTAGGAATAGCTAGTATTTATTTAAACCACTTTTAAACTGGCTAAAATTATCAAAAAATTAATACTGGAGCCTGTTTAAGAAAAATTTAAGCCTTATATTTGCAGCCATGTTAAAATGGTTCTCCATATTATGCTCAATGATGTATGTGCTGGCTACCACCAATGCGGGGGAAGTACTGAAGGTACCTATGTTTGTGGAACATTTTATGGAATACCACGGAAGTTTATCAGAATTTGTCATGGAACATTATGATAATCACAAACAGGATTCTGACTGGGATACTGATCAGAAACTGCCGTTTATCAATCCTCCCATTGTATTGACTGTACATGCCCAGCTTCCGGAACTGACATTCGAAATAAAAAAACCTAAAGAAATTACTGTTTCCCCAAAAAACAGTATTTATAAGGAAAAAGATTTTTCCAATCATTACCTTTCTCAGATTTTCCAGCCTCCACGGCTTTCTTAACTGATTTTATACTGACATTGCTTTAGCTTTAAAGCAGTCCATTTATTATTACATATCAATTTAGCCTTTCGTGCATTATAACGCTGTTTATGATGTCTTTACTACATTTTGTTTAAATTTTTCAGAATGATAAGTTTACAACAAAACAGATGAGTATCAAGTAGATATTCTTACTGAATGGTATGATATCTTCTTTACTTCTGTAACTGTACAAATAAAGACTTCAGCAACTTTTATAAGACACTCCGGGTTATCAATTAATAATTTTTTCCATGTTAAATAAAATTATTGAGTTTTCTGTAAAGAATAAACTCATCATTGCTCTGTTTACAGTGGGGCTTATCCTTTTGGGGGTCTATGAAACCACAAAACTCCCCATAGATGCTCAGCCGGACATTACGAATAATCAGGTACAGATCATTACCACAGCGCCTTCTTACGGTGCTGCAGATATAGAACGTCTTGTTACATTTCCTATTGAACAGGCTACCAGCAATATCAGTGGAATTACTGAACTTAGAAGTTTTTCCCGTTTCGGACTTTCATTAGTAACGGTAGTCTTTGACGACAAAACGGATGTCTATTGGGCTCGCCAACAGGTTCAGGAGCGCTTACAGCTTGTTCAGGACAATATCCCGGCCGGAATCGGAAAACCGGAACTGGGACCTATTTCCACAGGATTGGGGGAAATTTTTCAATATGTTGTAAGAGCCAAAAAAGGATATGAAAATGTTTATGATGAAACTGAGCTCAGAACCATTCAGGATTGGGTAGTCAGAAGACAGCTTCTGGGAACTAAAGGAGTGGCTGATGTCAGCAGCTTTGGTGGAAAACTGAAGCAATATGAAATTGCCATTAATCCTAACAAACTTCAGGCATTCAATATCAATATCAACGATGTTTTTGGGGCATTGGAGAAGAATAACCAAAATACAGGAGGTGCTTATATTGAGAAGAAAGAAACCGTTCTGTTTATCCGCAGTGAAGGACTTCTGGGAAGTACGGAAGATATCGGAAGTATTCAGGTGGCAGAAACCAAAGAAGGTATTCCGGTACACATTAAAGATGTTGCTTCCGTGAAGATAGGGTATGCAACAAGATATGGCGCCATGACCTATAATGATACCGGAGAAGTATCCGGAGCTATTGTATTGATGCTGAAAGGGGAGAATGCCAACGTAGTGATTGGAAATATTAAAGAAAGACTGGAAAAAATACAGGAATCATTACCTGAAGGCGTGGTCATTGAACCTTTCCTTGATCGTGCTAAAATGGTAAATAATACCATCAGTACGGTAAAAACAAACCTGATGGAAGGAGCTTTGATAGTTGTTTTCATTCTGGTTGTATTCTTAGGAAACTTCAGAGCAGGATTATTGGTAGCTTCCGTGATTCCTTTAGCCATGCTTTTTGCTATCATCATGATGAATATTTTTGGCGTAGGAGGAAATCTGATGAGTCTTGGAGCACTTGATTTCGGACTTATTGTAGATGGAGCCGTCATCATCGTAGAAGCGGTGCTGCATCAGCTGGCCCACAAAAAGCATTTCGGAAAAGACAATATGCTCAGCAAAAAAGAAATGGATGACCAGGTTTCCGGTTCTGCTACCAAAATGGTGAACAGTGCGGTTTTTGGGCAGATCATTATCTTAATTGTATATCTTCCGATTTTTACGCTTCAGGGAATTGAAGGAAAAATGTTTAAACCAATGGCTCAGACCGTTGCATTTGCCCTGATTGGTGCATTTATTCTTTCCCTTACTTATATTCCTATGATGAGCGCTCTGGTATTGAGCAGAAAGAAGAAAGCAAAAGAAAATATTTCAGACCGCGTAATGGGCAAAGTGGAAGCAGGCCACCAGAAATTCCTGATAAAAGCTCTTAAATACAGAAAAACCATTATTCTGGGAGTATTAATACTGTTTGCCGGTGCTGTTTTTACCCTTTCCAGAATGGGTGGTGAATTCATTCCATCTTTGGAAGAAGGTGATTTTGCGGTTGAAATGAGAATCCTTCAGGGAAGCAATATTAACGAAACCAAAAAAGCAACCACTCAGGCAGCCAATATCCTTTTAACCCAGTTTCCAGAAATAGAGAAGGTGGTCATGAAGATTGGCAGCGCAGAAATCCCTACAGAACCGATGCCCATGGATTCCGGAGATATGATCATTGTTTTAAAACCAAAAAGGGAATGGACTTCTGCAAAAACATTTCCAGAACTATCTGATAAAATGAGTAAAGCATTAAGCGTTATCCCAGGATTGACCACCAGTTTCCAGTTTCCTGTACAAATGCGATTCAATGAGCTGATGACCGGAGCCAGACAGGATGTGGTATGTAAAATTTATGGAGAAGATTTGGACAGCCTTGCCACTTACGCAAAAAAGATAGGAAGTATCATCAATACAGTAAAAGGAGCTCAGGATCTTTATATTGAGCCCGTTGTAGGAGCACCGCAGGTTGTGATTGATTATAACCGTTCAGAGCTATCCCGTTATAATATTTCTGTAGCTGATATTAACAGGGCTGTCAATATGGCTTTTGCAGGACAGACGGCCGGTGCTTTATATGAAGGCGAGAAGAAGTTTGATATCGTTGTCCGAATGGATAATGAACATAAAAAAGACATCACCAGTATCCGGAATCTTTTGATACCGACCGCTTCAGGAGAGCAGATCCCATTATCACAGCTGGCTAATGTAGAGCTTAAAAACAGCCCAAATCAGATTCAGAGAGAAGACACCAAACGAAGAATCATTGTAGGATTTAACGTAAGAGGAAGAGATGTTCAGAGTATCGTGGAAGAACTTCAGCAAAAGGCTGGTAAAAGCCTGAAGCTATCTCCTGGATATACTGTTTCTTATGGAGGAGCTTTTGAAAATTTAAATGAAGCCAAAGCCAGACTCGGAGTAGCTGTTCCTATTTCATTAGTGATGATCTTCCTGTTGCTGTTCTTTGCTTTTGGTTCTGTAAAACACAGCTTACTGATCTATACTGCCATTCCATTGTCAGCCATTGGAGGTGTTTATTTTCTGGCGTTGAGAGGAATGCCTTTCAGTATCAGTGCGGGGGTAGGATTCATCGCTTTATTCGGAGTTGCCGTACTTAATGGAATTGTTTTGATATCAGAGTTTAACAGATTGAAAAAGAACGGGATATCCAACACAAACAGAATTGTACTGATAGGGACAAAAATCAGACTTCGCCCGGTTTTAATGACTGCTTTTGTTGCTTCATTAGGATTCCTTCCTATGGCGATCAGCAACGGTGCCGGAGCAGAAGTACAGCGACCTTTGGCCACCGTTGTTATTGGTGGATTGATGCTCGCTACACTTCTCACCCTTTTTGTACTTCCTATTCTCTATGTTTTATTCGAAAATATTAATAAAGATAAAATGAAATTCTCTAAAAAATCCAACTATAAAAAACTGTCTGTTTTCTTACTACTGATCTCTTTCGGAAGTTTTCAGGCTCAGGAAAATATTACTTATGACCAGGCATTGGAAAAGGCTTATCAGCAAAATGGAACCCTTAAAAACTCAAAATTAGTATCTGAATATCAGGAAAAACTGAAAGCCAGCTATCTGGATATCCCACAGATGGAAGTTACGGGTGGATTTGGACAGATTCAGGGAGAGGAAACCGATAATTCTTTTGGAATCTCTCAGAGATTTAGTTTCCCTACAGTCTATTCAAAAAGAAAACAAATGCTGGATGCAGAATGGTCTGCGAGTATCATCAATCAGAATCTGACCAAAACACAGCTCACCAAAGAGGTTACAGACGTTTTCTACAGAATATTGGTACTTCAGGAGAAGAAAAAAGTATTGGGATATATCAGCCAGATGTACAATAATTTTGCTGATAAAGCGGGATTAAGATTAAAAAAAGGAGAAGCCAATATTTTGGAAGAATCAACCGCTGAAATACAGAATGAACAGGTAAAAGTGCAGCTGAACAGTCTTGAAAATGACCTGAATATGGTGAAACTTCAGCTTCAGTTATTACTTCAGTCCGAAACTTCTTACCAGCCGATTTCTGAACAACCAATTATGAATATGGGCCTTCAGATTTCTGAGGAAATGGTAAAACAACATCCCGAACTTCAGTATCTGCAGCAACAGATCAAAGTAGGAGAGGCCGAAGTACAGCTGGAGAAAAGCAAACTTCTTCCGGATCTTCTTGTTGGATATACCAATCAGAGTATGAAAAATATCAATAACAACCGTTTCAATTCGGTTCAGGTGGGAGTAGGAATTCCATTATTTACAAAGGGGCAAAGGGCTATGGCAAAGGCTGCACAGGCAAAAATCGCAATCTCTGAAAATCAATATCAGAGAAAAGAAATTGAACTTAAAAACAGATTGAGACAACAACTGAATAATTATATGAACCAACAGAGAATCATTGAAAATTATCAACAAAAACAGCTCCCAAAATCTGAAACTATTTTAAAAACGGCTCAGAAACAGATGGAAGTAGGAGAAATTGATTATCTGGATTGGGTCATATTGGTGAACCAGGCCGTAAAAACCAAGGCAGATTATATCGATCAGCTGGAAAAACTGAATCAGATCAGTGCCGAACTTAATTTCTTAATTTCAAAATAATAACGTCATGCATTTCAAGAATATATCAATATACAGCCTTGCTTTACTCCTTACTTTATCTTCATGTTCAGGAAAAAAAGAGGAAGAAAAAACAGTTTACGAGAACACAAAATTCACCAAAAACAATGAAAATTCGGTTCATCTTACGGAAAAACAGGTTCAGTCTGTAGGAATTACCACCACATCCATTCAGAAAAGGAATATGGAAAAGCTGGTACGACTGAATGGAAAAGCCGAAATTGCCCCTTCCCACATCAGTTCGGTTTCCAGTATTATGGGCGGACATATCAAATCTATTAATGTGATTAATGGAAGTCATTTCAACAAAGGACAGGTTCTTGCTGTGGTAGAAGATCCACAGTTTATACAGCTTCAGCAGGATTATCTGGTGACAAAAGCACAGCTTGAAGCCGCAAGACTGAACTTTAACCGCCAGAAAGACCTTAATACAAGTAAAGCAAGCAGTGATAAGACGATGCAGACCGCTCAGGCAGATTATTCTACTCTTAATGCCACTTTAAGAGGGCTTGAAGAAAAGCTGAGAATCATCGGAATCAATGCCAAAGGTTTACATACCGGGAATATCAGAAGTAAGATCAATATTTATGCACCGTTTACCGGTTTTGTAAGTAAGATTCTTGTGAATAACGGACAATACATCAATCCTGCAGATACTTTATTTGAGCTCATCAACCCCGCAGGACTGCTTTTGGAATTAAAAATTTTTGAAAATGATGTGAATGATGTAAAAGTAGGCCAGGAAATTTTAGTGTACAACAATCAGAATCCAGATATGAAATCCAGTGCCAGAATTGTAAGTGTAGTTCCAAGTATTGAAAATGGGGGATCTGCAACGGCAATTGCTAAGTTGTCTTCGGTGAATTCTGAGTTTGTAAAAGGAATGTATATCAATGCGGAAGTCAATATCAGCAGCCGTTACACACAAGGACTTCCAAACGAAGCAGTAGTATCTTTTGAAAATAAAAATTATGTTTTTGAAGATCTTGGAAAGTCCAATTACAAAATGATTCCAGTGGTAACCGGAATTTCTGATGATCAGTTTACAGAGATTGTAAAAGCAGATGCTTTAAAGGATAAAAAAATTGTGCAGAAAGGGGCGTACAGCCTTTTGATGATGCTTAAAAACAAAGCGGAATAATTTAAGCTAAGGTTTTTTATTCAATTTATATAACCACAAAAGTCACAAAAGCTTTCATGTTAAAACACTTTAGTCCAAGTAAGGTTAAAATACTAACGTAAATAACTTCACATAAGACGAAAATCAAAGATTTTCATAAAACTTAGGTGTACTTATGATACATAAAGCTGGCTCTTAAAAAATTGAAATGTTCAAAACTTTTGTGCCTTCTGTGGTCAAAATAAAACATACCACAATACGAAAAGATCAGTCAGTCGGCTGATCTTTTTTATTTGAATCAATTGAAAAAAATGACATTTGACATGTTTTTCATTTTAGAAAATATTATTTAATGCATAATTCATTTTAAAATAATATATTTAAGAAGTGAATAGTTTTTAAAGGATTTTTTAGATGAATAAGAAAAGAACTTTTATCGAAAATTTATGACAAAAAAACCTTTGCACAATTTCCATATTCCGGTAATGGGACTGGCTTACACAATAGACAGCCCAATCCGTGTTGCACAATATGGAATTTCTTCTGTGATCTCCATCATTGATGATGAAATCCTGGAAAAGATGAAAAACTTTTATAACAAAAAGTTTAATCTTGACTATTTTGGAATCTCAACAAAGACAGACGATTACAGAGCGAGAAGAGTTACTGCCTATCTGGATATGGTGGATGATATCGTGAATGAAAAATTTGAATCTTTCAAACAGGAAATCAGCAAAAATACAGAGGCACTAAAAGATTTCATGGCCATACTTCCGAATACTTCGGATCTTAAAACAAGCCTTCAGAATCTTATTAATCAAAAAGATAACTGGAGCACCAATATCAAAAACTTCATAGAATCCAATCTGAAACCGGGAAGTATTGACGTCAATATCATGACGAAAGTGGATAAGGACAATTATCAGAACAACGAACAGCTTCCGGTAATGTATAACGATGCCCATGCTTCATTGCGCGGATTTGCCAAGAGCAAACTGTCATCATCAATGGTTCTTTCTGCAGGGATGAATCCTCGTCTCTACAGCTATATGGAAGAGTTTGAAGACTTTTTTCCGGATGAAAACGGAAAGATCAAAAAGAAGATCATTCTTAAAGTAAGCGACTTCCGTTCTGCAATGATCCAGGGAAATTTTCTGGCTAAAAAAGGACTGTGGGTTTCAGAATACAGAATAGAATCCGGATTGAACTGCGGAGGGCATGCTTTTGCAACAGAAGGAATGCTTCTTGGTCCGATTATGGAAGAATTTAAGCAGAAAAAAAATGATCTGATACAATCAGCGCATACCTTAATGACAGCTGCTTTGGAACAGAAAGGAAAATCAATGGTTTCAGAGCCTTTGGAAATGAAAATTACCGTTCAGGGCGGAGTAGGAACTTCTGAAGAACATGAGTTTCTATTGGCTAATTATAATGTAGACAGCGTAGGATGGGGTTCACCATTTTTACTGGTGCCTGAAGCCACTTCTGTAGACACAGAAACCCGAAATCTGCTTGTAAAAGCAAAAGAACAGGATTTGTATCTGAGTAATATTTCACCTCTGGGAGTTCCTTTCAACACCGTAAAAGGGACCTCAAATGAAACATTGAAGCATGAAAAAGAAGCTAAAGGCAAATATGGAAGTTCGTGTCCCAAAAAGCTTCTGGCACTAAGCAAAGAATTTTCTCCGGAAGGAACCTGCACCGCTTCTAAAAAGTATCAGGATATCAAACTGAAAGAATTGTATGCAGACCGGGAAACCTTAACAGAAAAGGAATTCGAGCAAAGAAAGTCTCAAATTACTGATAAAGCCTGCTTATGTGTAGGACTTGTGAATGCAGCATATATGGAGCAGAATCTTGAAATAAAAGGTGAAAAGCAAGGTGTTGTGATATGTCCCGGACCCAATATTGCCTTTTTTGATAAAGAAGTATCACTTTCGGAAATGGTAAAACATATTTATGGAAATACCAATATTCTTTCTCATACGCAACGCCCGAATATGTTCATCAATGAACTGAAAATGTATATTGATTATCTGAGAAAGGAAATTACAGAATCATCAGTACAGATTACCCATTCCCAAACAAAAAAATGGAATGCCTTCAAGAAAAATGTACTGGAAGGAATAGAATATTATCATGATCTTTTTAAAGGATCATCATTCTTCAGCAACGGATTATCAACTATCAACCTGCAATTACAGGAATATAAACTTCAGCTTACTGCTATTGAGGTTCCGCAGGTTGAAAAATAACCGTATTTTTTAATTGATAGATAATAAAAACAGCTTTCAACGCGGAGGCTGTTTTTGTTTTTTTAGCTGTTTTTGTTGGAAAAACGCAAAGGCGCAAAGGTTTATAATCCTACTGTTTAATTTTTAGGCGCTAGAAAATCAAAGATCTTTGGCAAGCGTATGTCTAATTTTTACAGCACAATTTTATCTCCGATAAAATCCTTGCGCCTTATAAACGATATTACAAATAAAATTCTTTGCGTCTTTGCGCTTATCCAAAATCATTTCATAAAATGTGAAAACAAATTGGCTCTTTTTCTACATATTGTTGGAATATCGCAAAGGCGCAAAGGTTTATAAAATACTAATCAAAAAAACTGTGTAAACATCAGTATTTCCATTAATAATAACTATAACAGGAATGGCTATTTTGAATATTCATCAGGTTGAATATTCCTTACCTTAGAGGTTACTTAGTAAAATTATTTTTATGGAAAAAAGAAAGATCAAAAACACCGATTTAACGATTGCACCCATCAATTTCGGAGGAAATGTTTTTGGATGGACGCTGGATGAAAAACAGTCTTTTGATATACTGGACCGTTTTACAGAAGCAGGATTCAATTTTGTAGACACTGCAGATACCTATTCATGGTGGGTGAACGGGAAAGGAGGACAGTCTGAAGAGATTATCGGAAAGTGGATGAAAAGCCGTTCCAACCGTAATGATATTGTTTTGGCAACCAAAGTAGGTTCTGAAACTAAAGAACATGGCTATGATATCAGCAGAAAACATATCTTACAATCAGTAGATGAATCACTGCAAAGGCTTCAGACTGATCATATTGATCTCTATTATACACATTTTGACGACAATATCACTCCGGTAGAGGAAACACTTTCAGCGTATGATGAGATCATTAAGGCTGGAAAAGTTCGTTATATTGCGGCTTCTAATTTATCACCTGAGCGTTTAAAAGCATCATTTGAAGCTGCAGAAAAGAATAATCTTCCCAAATATGTTGCATTGCAGCCTCATTATAACCTGATGGAAAGAGAAGGATTTGAGGGAAACTATGCACCTTTGGCAGAACAGTTTGATGTAAGCGTATTTCCTTATTGGTCTTTAGCAGCAGGTTTTCTAACAGGTAAGTATCGTGATGAAGCAGATCTTGCAAAAAGTGCGAGAGGTGAGGGCGTAAGAAAATATTTAAATGATAAAGGGCTTGAAGTGTTAAAAGCATTGGATCAGGTAAGTGCAAAACACAATACCACTCAAGGAACGGTTTCTCTGGCCTGGCTGTTATCCAATCCTTTGATCACAGCACCCATTGTAAGTGCTACAAGTGCATCACAGCTTGAAACGGTATTCAATGCCCCAAAACTTATTCTGGATCAGGAAGATATCGATCTGTTGAATAAGGCGAGCAACTAATTTTTCAACTTTCATTATAGACTAAAATTAAATCCGTTCAGCGATGAACGGATTTTTTTATTATTTAACAACGCTAACCACCCCGTCAAAAATTCTTTGAATTTTCGCCACCCTCCAATGGAGGGGAATTTTAGTTCTTCTATTGTGATTATTCAGCTATTAACTAATCAGAATATTCTTTCAACAACTGTCTGTAGCTCATTAAAATTGAAGATTTTGAAATAAAGCCTATAAAATCATTATTCTCGCTGACTACCGGAAGATTCCATACGCCTGTGTCATCAAAAGTCTGAAGAATTTCCAGTGGCTTGTTTTCACGATGAAGTATAGCTGGTGGCGTTTTCATAATCTGAATAACCAGCTGGGAAGCATCCATTTCTTTGTTAAAAAGATAAGGTCGTATATCATCCAGAGTAAGGATTCCCTTCAGCTTTCTGTTATCATCTACAACGGCAAAAATATTTTTATCTCCATTCTTTACCATTTCAAATAGTTCAGTGACAGAAGCATTTTCGTTAATAGTTTGAGAATACTGATCTATAAAATCTTCTGTTCTCAAAGCAAAAAGAAGGTTTTTATCATGTTTATTGGTCAATATCTTTCCTTCATCCGCTAAAGATTTCAATTCCGGAGAAATTGGGGAAAACCATTTGGCAATAAGGTAAGACATCACAGAAACAATCATCAAAGGAATGAACAAATCATACCCGAAGCTGGATTCAGCAATCAGAAATATCGCTGTAAGAGGAGCATACAATACGCCGCTCATTGCTCCAGCCATTCCTACCAAAACAAGATTCGTCACCGGAACATCTGTAAAACCTATGTGCTGGCAAACCAAAGCAAATAAATACCCCAAGGTTCCTCCTGCAAAAAGAGACGGAGCAAAATTACCTCCGTTTCCACCGCTGAATATGGTAAAAGAAGTGGCGAATGCTTTTAAAAGCAATACCAGAATTAAAAATACAATAATCGTCCAGTCTCCGATCTCAAAATATCTGAAAAAACTGTTTTCAATAATAGAATGGGTATTTCCGTTGGTAAAGGCTTTCACAGTTTCATAACCTTCTCCAAATAGAGGTGGAAAAAGCACACATAATAATGAAAGTACAGCTCCTCCAAACATTGCTTTACGCATTCTGGACAGCTGAAGGCCTTTTATAAAGTGTTCTACTTTTTGAGAAATAACTACAAAATAACGGGCATACAAGCCTGTTACAATTCCTAAGATAAGGTAATAAGGAACATTTTTATAGTTGAACGGATCTCTTGTATAAAACCTGAAAAGAACATCTTCCTGAAGCAAAATCCTCGACAAAAGACTTCCGCAAACTGCTGCCACCACCAGAGGAATAAAATCTGTAAAAACCACTCCCGTCAGGAGAATTTCAAAGGCAAACATAATCCCGGCAATCGGTGCATTAAATGCAGAGGCAATCCCTGCTGTAGCGCCTGCAGCCAGTAATAAAGTACGTTCTTTATAACTTAATCTGTAGGTCTGCGCATAGTTTGAGCCTATAGCAGCTCCGGTAACGGCTATAGGGCTCTCCAGTCCAGCCGAACCTCCCAATCCTACGGTAACAGCACTTTGTATCACCTGGGAATACATTTTAACGGAAGCTACAATACTGGAATTTTGTGCAATTTCATATAAAATAGCTCCGATACCTTTACGATCCTGTCCTTTGAACAAAGTTAAAACGATCATGGTAGTAAGAACAATTCCTAAAAAAGGAAAAACAATATAGAATAATATCTGATATTCAAAGTGGACTTTATTGGTAATAAAATTGTGGATGCTGTGTACTAAAGTTTTCAGAATAACTCCTGCAAGACCTGCTGTGCAGCCTACCAGAATCCCGGAAAGAACAAGAAACTGATTTCGGCTCAGCCTGTTGTTCAGCCAATGCAGAATAAGCTCATAACTGCGTGCTTTTTCTAATCCGTATTTCTGGAAATCTCTTTTAAATTTAAGGAAGCTCAGGTACTTTTTTTTGTTGTGAATTTTCACTTTAGGAACATTTTTATGCTGTTGTGAATGGATACAGCTCCGTAAATTTATGAAATATCTTACAAAAACACCTACAAGAGTCCTCTTCAAAATATATCATTACGATTCAAGTTGCTTCAAAAAAAGCTCAAGACCTTGGCTAACCTTATTATTTTTAAGTTTTTAATAATTTAAAAATCTACTATAAAAAGGAATCGAAACTGAATAAATTCACTGTTTTTTTATTAACTTAAGATGGAGTTTTTCTTAAATTCAAAATTTCTTCAAAATTTAATGATAGTTTTATGCCATGAAAATCCTAATCGTTGAAGACGAAGCAGCACTTACCCAAAGTATTTCCGAATATCTGTCCGGAGAAAATTATCTCTGTGAAGCTGCCAGTACATTCAGTGAAGCGATGAACAAAATAGAGACATTTGATTATGACTGTATTTTACTGGACATTATGCTTCCTGACGGAAATGGTCTGAAAATATTGGAAGAAATAAAAAAACAACAGAAGCAGGACGGCGTTATTATCATTTCTGCCAAGAATGCGCTGGACGATAAAATTGAAGGTTTGAAACTGGGTGCAGATGATTATCTTACCAAACCTTTTCATCTCTCGGAGCTTATGGCAAGGGTATATTCTATTATCCGCAGGAAGCAGTTCAGCAGTTCTAATGTGGTAAAACAAAATGAACTTCAGATTGATTTGCTGGCTAAAACAGTTGCTGTAAACGATGAAACCATTTCATTAACCAAAAAAGAATTTGACCTCTTAATTTATTTTATCGGAAATAGAAATAAAGTCATTTCCAAAAGTACGCTGGCAGAACATCTTTCCGGAGACCTTGCAGATATGCTCGACAATCATGATTTTGTTTATGCTCACGTAAAAAACCTTAAGAAAAAGCTGTATGATGCCGGATGCGGACATTATCTGAAAACCGTGTATGGAACGGGGTATAAGTGGGAAAGCTAGATTAATTATGAATGATGAATTATAAATTATGAGTGAAAAGAAAAATGTGCTGAAAGATAAAAGCTTTAATTTTGCAATTAGGGTTATTAATCTTTATAAATATCTTTCTACTTCTAAGAATGAATATGTTCTGAGTAAACAGCTATTAAGAAGTGGAACAGCAGTAGGAGCCTTGATAAGAGAGTCACAGAATGCAGAAAGTAAAGCAGACTTTATTCATAAGCTCGCTGTTGCTCAAAAAGAATGTGATGAATCTATTTACTGGATTGAGCTTTTATATCATACTAAATATTTATCATCTACTGAATTTGAAAGCATAAGTAATGAAGCCATAGAAATATTAAAAATAATCCGAAGCATCATCATTACATCAAAAAACAAATAGTCTTCCGTAAAAAACAATTCATAATTCATAATTCATCATTATCTTGAAACCTCTACTAACAAAAACCACAAAACCCTTTCTCATCTACGTACTTATTGTGCTGATGATAAGTATTCCTGTATATTATTTTGTGGTGGACACCATCTGGAAAAGTGAACTGGATGAACATAATCAGATAATTGTAGAGAAAACAGCTTATGAGTTCAACCAGCTAAAGCTGTCTGAAGAGGAACTGGACAAAAGTCTTGCGCTATGGAATCACATTCAGCCTGAAACGAATATTGAGAAAATTTCAACTCAACAAATAAAACGGGATACGGTTTATATTTATGAAAAGCATTTACCTTTTATTTCAGAACAAAAAAATGAACGTTACAGATGCCTGAAAAAGGTCATTTATCTGCAAAAAAAACCTTATTTGTTTACAATACAGACTAATATTGAAGAATCACACGAGACGATAGCAGTGATTGCAATGATTACCATTTTTTTCTTTGTAATCATTGTTTTAGGGCTTTTATATCTGAACAGAAAGCTTTCTTCATCTATCTGGAAACCATTCAGAGGTACATTGGATCAACTGAAAACTTTCAATCTTAACAGTCAGAATACCATACAATTTCCGGCTTCTGACACCACAGAATTTGAAGAGCTTAATCAGTCTCTTTACAAACTGATAGAACGTAATATTTCTACTTATAAAACCCAGAAAGAATTTACAGAAAATGCTTCCCATGAGCTGCAGACTCCGTTGGCTATCATTAAGAATAAACTTGATCTTTTGCTTCAGGATCAGAATCTTACTGAAAAGCAGTACAGAATCGCTGAAGATATGAACAAAGCTCTTACAAGAAGCTCCCGCATCAATAAAAACCTCTTGCTGCTTGCTAAAATTGAGAATAACCAGTTTGATGGTTCGGAGACTGTTTTGTTTGACCATTTACTTCAACAAAGTATTGATACTCTCGGGGAACATTTTGAGCAAAAAAACATTTCCGTTCAGGAAGAGATCTCAGGTAGTGTGCAGGTGAATGGAAACAGCATTCTCACAGAAATACTGATCAACAATCTCATCATCAATGCAATTCGCCATACTTCTCCCGGAGGTTCTATTTCTATACAGCTTACAAATTCATCCTTTGAAGTTTCCAATTCAGGGGCTGAAAAACTGAATACAGATTTCCTGTTCAAAAGATTTTCAAAACTTTCAACAGATAACAACGGAAGCGGATTGGGACTTTCTATCATTCAGGAAATCTGCAGGTTTCACCATTGGGCGATCAGCTATCGGTTTGAAAACCATCGTCATATCTTCACTGTTAAATTATAGTTAAAAAACTTCACGGTTCCGACAATTCAAAATTTCTTCTAAATCGCATTGCACCTTTGTATAGAAAATACTGAGGCAGATATTTATTTGCAAATGACTGGAAAACAAACCTTTCATTCACAGGAACTATCTGGTTTTCTGAATCAATGCCATTTGTGGCATCAAAAAACAAAGCAAAATGAGAACAGCAAACAAAGTAGCAGCGGTTACACTCCTTTTCTGGCTTATGAAGATTGTAGCCACTACATTGGGGGAAACCTTAGGAGATTTTATTTCTATGACTCTTAATCTGGGGTATGTTGTAGGAATTTTGGTTACACTCGCATTTTTCATCCTCATACTATCAGTACAGCTTCGGGTAAAAGAATATATTCCGGCTGTCTATTGGATTGTGATTATCGGAACAACAACTTTGGGAACAGAAATCTCCGATTTTATCGACCGGACCTTAAAAACCGGATATCTTATAGGAAGTCTGATTTTGTTTTTGGGTCTTTTAACCTCCTTATTCTTATGGTACAGAAAATATAAAAACCTCGAGGTTTATCCGATTTTTGAAAGAAATAAAGAATTCTATTACTGGACAGCAATTTTATTTTCCAATAGTCTGGGGACAGCTTTTGGGGATTTTCTGAGTGATAATTTAGGACTCGGATATATGACAGGAGCTTTGATTACAGGGCTGATCATAATAGTGGTGGTGGCGCTTCACTATTTTACGAAGATCAATCATGTTGTCCTGTTCTGGATTGCTTTTGTTTTTACCAGACCCTTTGGTGCTACATTCGGAGATCTTTTAACAAAACCTTTAGCTAAAGGAGGTCTGGATCTTGGAACACTGAATGCTTCCCTGATATCTCTTGCTCTGATGGTTTTGATGATTGTCATTTCACAAAGAAAGCACAGCCGGGAATTACCTCTTCAAAACGAATAATTAATATTTCTCCTTATAACAAACTTTTTAAAGAAAATAAAGACTAGCAGAATGAATAAAACAGCCTTGTTATTTTTTCCAACCTGTATGGTAATCTCTTCTCTCGTTTCTGCGCAGACAGCTTCTGTGACGGCATCCGGAAGAATCATCAATAAAGATAAAACAGCAATACCTTACGCCCATATTATTTTAAAAAAAGAAAAAGACAGCACTTTTACAGCCGGAACCATTACCAATGAAGAAGGAAGATTTTCTATTACTGGTATAAAACCGGACCATTATCTTTTGGAAACCTCTATCACCGGATATAATACTTCCACACAGCCTGTTTTCATAGGAAGTCTTTCAGAATTTCTGGAAATCCCCGCTATTGAACTGGCTCAGAAACAGGAAAATGAAACCAATATAGAAGCCATCACCATTACGGCATCTAAAAAGAATGAGATAGACAGCCGCCTTGATAAAAAAACGTATTCTGTAGCAGACAACATCAGCCAAAGTGGCGGATCGGTATTACAAAGCATGCAGAACCTTCCCGGAATCACTGTACAGGACGGTAAAGTACAGCTGAGAGGAAATGATAAAGTAACGGTACTTATTGACGGTAAACAGACTGCTCTCACCGGGTTTGGAAGCCAGACAGGGTTAGATAATATTCCGGCTTCTGCTATTGATAAAATTGAAATCATCAACAATCCTTCATCAAAATATGATGCGAATGGAAATGCAGGAATCATCAATATTATCATGAAAAAAAATAAACAGAACGGATGGAACGGAAAAGCAGGATTTACAACAGGTTTAGGTTCTCTTTGGATAAGAAAAGAAAATCTTCCCACGATAAGACCACAGTATACACTAACGCCTAAAATAAATCCTTCACTTTCTGTTAATTACAGAAAAAACAAGGTAAATATATTTTTGCAGGCCGATAATTTATATACCGAAACACTTAATAAAAATGAATTTGTAACCCGTACTTATGATGATGGAACCGTTATTAATTCTCAGCTGAAAAGAAACAGAAATACAAATTTCTTTACCACCAAAGCAGGAATAGACTGGAGCATTGATCCGCAAAATACATTAACCATTTCAGGAATGTATGGAAGCGAAAAGATCATCGACAGGGGAGATCAGCCGTTTTTCAATGGTGATATGTCGCAACGTCTGCGCCTGTGGCAGTTTTTGGAAGATGAACTGAAAACAACCGTGATGGGAACCGCTTCTTATCAACATAAATTCAAAGATGCCGGGCATGTTTTGAATGTAGGATTCAATTATACTTTCCACAGAGAGGATTAAAAGTATTTCTATGATAATACTCTTCCTTCTTCCACAGGAACTGATGCCTTCAAGTTACTATCTGATGAACAGGTGTATGATTTCAACGTAGATTATGTAAAACCTCTGAAATATGGCCGGATAGAAACCGGAATTAAGCTGCGAAACAGAAGCATTCCTACCAATATGAATTTTATTCCCGGTGCCAACTCTGTGCTGGATGTTTCTGCGGGAGGAAAAGCCGATTATAAAGAGTTTATTCCTGCGGTGTACGGAAATTATGTTTTTGAAAATGAAAAATGGGAAGCAGAACTCGGATTGAGGCTGGAATATGTAAAAATTCAGTATGATGTAAACCCTAACCACCCAACTTATAAAAGTGACGGATACAATTATACCCAGCCATTTCCGAATTTCAGACTTGCTTATAAGCTTGATGACCGCAATAAGTTCTCTGTTTTTTACAACAGAAGGGTAGACCGTCCTAATGAGGTTGATATCCGTATTTTTCCAAAGTATGATGATGCAGAGATCATTAAGGTAGGAAATCCGGCACTGCGTCCTCAATTTACGAACTCTATTGAACTTGGATATAAACACAATTGGGATAACGGATATTTATATTCTGCATTATACCACCGCTTTGCTACAGGAACTATTACAAGAATTTCAAGTATTGTCCCGAACAGCACTCTTATTTATGCCCTATTTCAGAATGCCGGAAAAAGCTATAATACAGGAATTGAAACGATATGGAACCAAAAGATATCTGATGTATATTCCTTGAATGTCAACGGGAATTTATACCGTAATCAGATCAATGCATTTTCTGTAGAAAACCTATATCCTGCACCTAATACTTTCTCAGCAGACCTGCAGACTGCCATCTCAGGGAATGTCAAGATGAATAACGTTTTTCATTTTTCAAAAGGCTTGGATATGCAGTTCACGCTTGTTTATCTGGCACCGGATATTATTCCGCAGGGAAGAATAAAATCAAGGTTTTCTATGGATGCAGGAGTGAAAAAATCCATTCAGAAAGGGAAGGGTGAACTGTTTTTAAATGCTTCTGATTTACTCAACACAATGGTCATCAGAAAGTCTATTCAGGGCAGCGGATTTGCTTATACCAGCAATGATTATTATGAAACCCAAGTGATTCGACTGGGGTACAGCTATAAATTTTAATACAGAATTGAATAATTATAAATGTGATTTAGGATGAAAAAGTACTTTCAAAAAACACTGATGTATGTCCTGGTTTTGAGCTCGGCTTTAAGCACAATAAACGCTCAGAATATAAATGACACTATTGAAGCTCAGAAATCAGCACAAGACAGTATGATCACTACAGACATTCAAAAGAGCAGACTGAATTATAAAAGCCTGATTATTCCTACCGCATTCATTGCCTATGGGGTAGCAGGCCTGTCGATGAATAATCTGAAGAAACTTAATATCTCTACAAAAGTTGAAATTAACGAACACCAGCCCACCCAGATAAAACTGGATAATTATACCCAGTATGCTCCTGCGGTCATTGTATACGGATTGAATGCAGCAGGGATAAAAGGGAAGCATAACCTGAGAGACCGTACTATCATTTATGCTTCTTCACAATTGATTGCGGCAGCCTTTACAATGCCTTTAAAGTATCTTGTAAAGGAGGAAAGACCGGACACGTCAAATACCTTATCTTTTCCTTCAGGACATGCGGCGACAGCATTTTCTTCAGCACAGTTTATGTTCAGGGAATATAAAGACAGTAATTTCTGGCTGAGCCTTTCAGGATATCCATTTGCTATTTTCACAGGGGTCTACAGAATGCTGAATGATAAACACTGGCTGGGAGATGTTGTAGCGGGAGCCGGATTTGGAATTCTTTCTACCGAACTGGCGTACTGGCTGTTTCCAAAAATTGACAATTTATTGCGGGGAAAAAATAAAAGTAAAAATACCTTGTCATCTACGATGGTGATGCCATTTTATCAGAATAAAATGGTAGGAATAGGGTTGGTGAAAACCTTTTAATTTAAAAGCACGATTCAGTATTGAATGGTGCTTTTATTATACCACTTTTGCCTTACGGATTATATTTGCCAATAAGTTTGGAAAGAATCTCTTCAGATACACTGCCATTACTTCTTTACCTCCTATAGCTTTTTGTTTCTTCTGTTTTTCAATGGTATAGAGCATTTTTTTTGCGAAAATATCTACCGGCATTCCATTTTTTGTGGCATCATCCATTGTACCCTGTGACGAACCATCTCCGGTGACAGCATTAATAGAAATATCGGTCTGTATAAAACCTGGACAAATGATCGTAATCCTAATATTCTGACTGAATAATTCCGCCCGTAAAGCATCAAAAAAACCATGTAAAGCATGTTTTGCTCCGGCATACCCACTTCGCATAGGAGCTCCGAATATTCCCATAAGACTGGATACAACCGCAATCTGGCCTCCTTTATTTCTGATCATATAAGGTACAACCGCTTTAGTAAGAGCTACCGTTCCAATATAATCAATATCTATCAGCTGCTTATCCACTTCAATATCCGTTTCCATGGCTAAAGAACGTTGAGAAAGCCCGGCATTATTGATCAGAATATCAATTTTCCCAAACTGTTCAGATGCTTTCGCTGCAATGGCAGGCATTTCTTTATAATTCTTCAGATCTAAGGGAATCACTGCATACCGATCCGTACTCAATCCTGCTTTTTCAGCCACCAGATGCAGCTGTTCTTCTTTTCTGGATGATAAGATGATTTTTGCATGGCTGTTCTTTGCCAGGCTTGTTACCAAGGCTTCCCCAATACCTGATGATGCTCCGGTAATCCAAATGACTTTATCATCAAAATAACTGCTCATACTTTACTAGTATTTAATTTTTAAGTTCCACAATATATTTCCCGGCTTTCATTCCTGAAAAGATACAGCCTCCCAAGAATGTTCCTTCCAATGCTCTGTAACCGTGCATTCCACCACCGCCAAAACCTGCCGCTTCTCCGGCTGCATACAACCCTTCAATAATGCTGTCATCATCTTTTAATACCTGACCATTCAGATTGGTTTTTATACCGCCTAACGTTTTACGGGTTAAAATATTGAGTCTTACAGCAATCAAAGGTCCGTTTTCAGGATCTAAAATCTTATGGGGAGCCGCTACACGCCCCAATTTATCTCCTAAATAATTCCGGGTATTCCGGATATAATTAACCTGGGTATCTTTTGAAAATTTATTGTCTAATTCTCTGTCCCTGGCTTCAATCTGGGATTTTATTTTCTCATAGTTCAAAAGCTTATTCCCAGCCAGTTCATTCATCCTGTTCACCAAATCTTCCAGATTATCTGAAACAATGAAGTCTTTACCATTTTCTTTAAAAGCTTCTACCGGTCCGGGAGCCTTTTTACCAAAAATACGTTTCACAAAAAGAGCGTAATCTTTATTGGTAATATCCGGATTTTGTTCTGAACCCGAAAGGGCAAATTCCTTTTTAATAATTTTCTGAGTGAGGATAAACCAGGAATAAGAAAATCCTGTTTCCTGTATATATTGTAAAGTTCCCAACGTATCAAATCCGGGAAGAAAGGGAGCGGGAAGCCGTTTACCTTTAGCATCAAACCATAAAGATGAAGGCCCGGGTAATATCCGGATTCCGTGGTTGGGCCAGATGGGATTCCAGTTTTGCAACCCTTCAGTATAGTGCCACATTCTGTCCGGATTAATGATATGAGCTCCTGAGTTTTCTGCAATACCAATCATTTTGCCATCTACATAAGCAGGAACACCACAAACCATATTTTCCGGTGCTTTACCAAGTCTTTCCGGCCAGTTTTTCCTTACCAGCTCATGATTGGCACCAATTCCTCCGGAAGCTATGATGATGTTTGGAGCAGAATATTCAAATGTTGAGAGAACATTTCTGTTCGTCTCAGCACCTCTTTCCTTTGTATCATTTTCCAGTATATCTCCTTTAAGACCTTTTATCTTTCCATTTTCTGTTACAAGTTCTGTCACCCGATGTCTGAATCTCATCTGAAGGAGTCCTTCTTTCTGAGCTTTGTAAGCTTTTTCCACAAAAGGCTTTACCACGCCTGTACCCGTTCCCCAACTCACATGAAAACGAGGCACCGAATTCCCATGCCCTGTTGCTGAACCGTCACCACGTTCTGCCCAGCCAACCATAAACATCAGCTTGATGCCTAATTTGGAAATGTATTCATACTTTTCACCTGCAGCAAATTTCAGATAAGCTTCAGCCCATTGACGAGGCCAGTAATCTTCCGGACGGTCAAAACCTGCCGTACCTTTCCAGTCCTGAAGTGCCAGTTCATAAGAATCTTTAATTCCCATTCTCCTTTGCTGGGGAGAATTAATCAGGAACAGGCCTCCAAAAGACCAGAATGCCTGTCCTCCGATATTCTGTTCAGTTTCCTGATCCAAAAGCAATACTTTTTTCCCGGCATTGGTAATTTCCATGGCAGCAGTAAGCCCTGCCAGTCCGCTTCCTATGATAATAGCATCAGGCTGGAATGTTTCTTCCATTTTCTAGGTGTTTTTATTGAATGATACTTAACTATAAATGTATTAAATATTTAAAATTAAAAAAATATAGCTGACAAAATATTAATACTTTTATGGTTTACATAGTACTAAACAAATGAAAGAAAACCATAAATATCAAGCATTCGCCGTTGCAAAAGACGGAACACGCCAGCCTATTGATGCAGAATCAATTATTATCCAGCTGGAAGAGGAGGAAATAGAAATTCCATTAGTACCACACCCTGTCTTTCAGGGAAAATTAACTCTCGTTACGGGATCAGCTATTCAGGGCAGAGAGCATGAAAGAGAACGGGGAACACAGTTCATTATAGAACCTGGAGCCTCTAATGTGATTCATGTAACTCCCAAAAAAATCTGATCTCTTCAAAATATCCCGTAGATGTTGATTTTCCTATAATCCCTCCATAAAACATTTTTATCTTTGTGAAAAATAGAAGTATGAAGTATTTGTTTATCATTGCTTGCTTTGTCTGTTCCATTTTCAGTCAGGCACAGCAAAAACAGGATCCGTGGAAAGACAGTCAGCTGATGGATCCGGCATTATTAGCTTCCAGAATTGTAAAGCATACAACAAAAGATCTGGTGATTATTTCAGTAGGTCCGGAAGCTATCATCAAAGGTTCTGTAGATATCGGACCAACACGTGAGCCCGAAAATCTGGAAAAACTGAGAAATTACCTTAAAGATATTCCTAAGAACAGGGAAATCGTCATCTATTGCGGATGCTGTCCTTTTGTAAAATGTCCTAATATACGTCCTGCGTTTGCATTACTAATGGAAATGGGCTTTAAAAATGCGAAGCTTTTAAATCTTCCGAAAAACATCAAAACAGATTGGCTAGATAAAGATTATCCTACAAATGATTAATATGAAGACTGGTTTTACCCTATTATTTTTAATATTATTCTCAGTGTCTATTGCTGCCCAAAGTACAATAGAAGTAGGGAAGAAAGCTCCTGAAATTACAATGACCAAGGCAGACGGAACTTCATTTGCCCTTTCAACATTAAAAGGAAAGGTGGTTCTGATAGATTTCTGGGCTACCTGGTGCGCTCCCTGTGTAGAAGAACAGCCTGAGCTGAAAACATTGTATGATACGTATTCTGAACAGGTAAAAACAATATGTTTGAAATTCTGGGTGTTTCTTTAGATAAAAATAAAGAAAGCTGGCAGAAAGCAATTGACAGATTTGAGATCAAATGGATACAGATCAGTGATTTAAAATTCTGGAAAAGTCCTGTAGCAAAGCTTTATGAAATTGATGAACTTCCTTTTAATGTCATCATCGACGGACAGGGAACGATTTTAGCTAAAAACCTTCATGGTAAAGAACTGGAAGAATTTTTAAAGAAAACTTTAAGTCAGAATTAAGAATATAAAATCTTACAGATATTGAAAGAGCGGTAAATAAGTTACTGCTCTTTATTTTTTATATACACTTTAAAGTAATTGATATACAGCACAGAACAATCCTTTCTTTTGTTTTATAGCTTCGATGGATGAAAAAAAGTTTCTTCCTTCGCTTGGGGTTATCAGTGATATTGCTGATGCATAGTGTAGTTTCTATTTTCAGTGGAGATGTTAACAATTTTGGGCATTTTTATCTGGACACTATAGGGTTCAGTCCCTTTGGAGTTTATATTGCATGGGCTGTAAAGCTGACCCATCTTCTCTCTGTGCCGTTACTTTGGCTTGACCGATATGTAAAGCCAGTGGCTATTTGTAATATCCTCATTTTTGTTTGTGGAATTTATTTCGTTCATTGGCAAAACGGCTGGTTTGTAGTGGGGGGCGGAACTAATGGAATTGAGTTCAATGTCTTACTGATCTTCAGTTTTCTGAACCTGATGTATCCTGAAATTTATTTGATTAAAAAGAATCGTTTTCGACATACAAGAGATATGTAAGCTTCCTGAAAATCTTTAGTTTTTATGTAAGTTTTTCCCTGATGACGATTCAAAATGGTAGTTTGTAGATCATTACCTTAATTTGATCAACTTATATTTTTATATTTGATTGAACAACTCGTACTTTGTACTCTTACATTATGATCAACTTGAAACCAGACAGCAGATCTAAATGGCAGATTCATTTGCTTTTTTGGGTATTGTATTATATCCTGGAAGTTTACCTTGACTTTTACTGGTCCAGATATCAGTTTCCGGATTTCAAATGGCCAATAAGACTTCAAAATACCCTGATCCTGGAGCTAGGTTATCTTTTGATTAAAATACCGCTTGCCTATGCTTTGCTGTATGTCTTTGAAAAGGTCAATATGAAAGGAATTTTCAAAGACCTTCTCTATATTTTCATTGTAATAACTGCTGTTTTTGGGCACCGTTTTTTAACGCATTATATCATTTATCCTTATATCTATGAGGTTACAGAAACTCTGGATGGAAAGTATCCGTCGGGGTTTATCAATGGTTATGTGGCATTCAACTCTTTTATGGATCTGATTTTCATGGTGGGTTTGATTTTCGGGGTTGAAATTACCCGGCAGAAAAATCTGCTGAAAGAACAGATCTCCCAATTAAAGTCTGAAAAGCTGGATCAGGAACTCACTATGCTGAAAGCACAGATCAATCCTCACTTTCTGTTCAATACACTTAATAACATCTACGGAATGGCTCTGAAAAAAGCCGATGAAACTCCTGATGTTATTCTTCAGCTTTCCAAGGTAATGCGTTATAATATCTATGAAGCCGCAGAAAAAAGCATTTCCATAGCTAAGGATATTGAAAACATTAAGGATTATATACAGATCCAGAAAATCCGCCACCGTCACCTTACCATAAACTTTACTGAAGATATTGATCATCCTTCTCAGGAAATATCACCGCTGATCTTGATACAGTTTGTAGAAAATGCTTTCAAACATGGAGTTTCTGAAAGTTTAGGAGAGACATTTATTACCATCAATATCCGGTTGAAAAACGGAATTCTTATTTATTTCATAGAAAATTCCAAAGAAGAAAGCCTTCATACGCATTCCACAAAAATAGGTCAGAAAAATATCCGGAGACAGCTTGAACTGCTTTATCCTCAACATATTCTTTCTGTAGAAGATCAAACCGACCGTTATAGTGTAACATTAACCATAGATTTCCATGACACACCCAGCCTCTAAAAAATACAACTGCATTATTGTAGAAGACGAACCCATTGCCGCAGAAATTCTGGAGAGTTTTATCTCCAGAGATCAGGAACTGAATCTTGTAGGAAAATGTTCTGATGCCGTATATGCCAGCAGCCTTTTAAGTATTTATGAGGTAGATCTGATGTTTTTGGATCTCCATCTTCCCGTTGTAAAAGGTTTTGATTTCCTAAGGAAAATAAAAAATCCGCCTTTCGTAATTGTTACCACGGCATATCATCAGTATGCCGTAGAAGGCTATGAACTTGATATTGCGGATTATCTGATGAAACCTATTCCGTATGATCGTTTTCTGACTGCCGTTGAGAAATTCAAATATTTAATGGAGGCGGAGGATGCCTTACTGGAGATGTCTGAACGTGATTATATCTTCATCAATAGCGGGAAAAAGCAGATTAAAATCATTTTGCAGGAAATTTTCTATATCGAGAGCTTAAGAGAATACATTCATATTCATACAAAAACTGAGACGTTCACCTTTAAAATGCCCATCAGTAAAATAGAAGAAATTTTGGATCCCAAAATGTTTGCCCGTATTCATAAGTCGTATATCATTTCAAAGGGCAAAATAGAAGTTAAGTCGGCCAATATAATCCAGATTAACGGGAAAAATCTTCCTGTGGGAAGAACGTATAAGTCGTTGTTGGAGCTTTAGAAGGGAAGTGTTTAAACCACCCTGTCAATGCTCTCAAAAGAACTGAGAGATTTGGAAGCCAATGGAATTGTTACCAGAACCGTACATGATACAATTCCTGTTACTGTACAGTATGAACTAACAGAATCAGGCTATGCATTCCGGAAAGTGCTGGATGTAATGCTGGATTGGGGTATTGAACACAGAAACAAAACTCTTAAGAATAATGAGAAAAAGAAAAGCTAAAAATGGCTTAAGGAATCATGATAATCTTAAGCCATTTTCAATTTTCAGCAAAAATATTTTTATTTTAAAACATTTTGAGGCCAACTATTCCTACAACAATCAGTAATGCAGAAAGCAATCTTAAAACACTTGCAGAGTCCTGAAAAAACAGAATCCCCACCATTAAAGTTCCTACGGCACCAATTCCGGTCCATACTGCATAGGCTGTTCCAATAGGGATACTTTTCTGAGCGTACCAAAGAAATCCACCACTAACGGACATACATACGATTGAAAATATGATCCAGCTCCATTTATTATTTTCCGGTTGTTGAGATAATTTAAGTCCCAAAGGCCATCCAATTTCAAAAATTCCTGCGATAATTAATGCAATCCAGTTCATACTATTTATTTTTAATGATGTTATCTGTTATTGAAAGAATGTCCTTAAAAAGGAGTTCTTCACAATAAAAGACTTCATCAAATTACTACTGTAAAATTACGATTATCCATTCATATTCAATACAATAAACTGTGCGATACCGCAAAACACAAAGATAGAACGTATGATACAGACTGTGAACCGTTCAATATTCCATAATAAAATGTAAGTCTGAATATATCTCTAATATTGATATCTTTATGCCGTGAAAAGAGAAGGCCAAAATCTTTTGTTTTCTATAGACCTATTCATCTCAATTATGCTAACAGATATCATTAAAGTTCATCTCGACGTTATTTTTTGTGGAATTAATCCCGGTTTAAAATCATCAGATGACGGACATCATTTTTCGGGGAAAAGTAACCGTTTTTGGAAGGTTCTTCACCAGTCAGGTTTTACTCCTTATGAAATTGAAGCGGTGAATGATATTTCTATTCTAAATTTCGGATTGGGACTTACAACTGCTGTTGCAAGAGCAACTTCCCGTGCTGACGAACTTTCAAAAGAAGAGTTTGACAATGCTTTGGATACATTTAAAGCAAAAATAACAGAATACCAACCTCAATATGTGGCTTTTCTGGGTAAAGCAGCTTACAAAGCTTTTTCTAAAAAGAAAGAAATTCTGTGGGGACTGCAGGCAGAAGATTTCTGTGGAGCCAAGGTATGGGTTTTGCCTAATACCAGTGGTTTGAACCGGGGATTTTCTCTTGCCGATCTTGTTTCCTCTTACAGCAGTTTTTACCAGGCTGTTAAATAATCAGAACCCATCATAGACAATTTCAAAAGTATAAAGGAGTGGCAAAACCGCACCTCAATTTTTTGTACCCTATTATTTTAATCTCTATTTAAGAAAATCACACTTAAGGGAGAAAACAACACATTTACTAATTTAATTCTCCCAGTTAATTATTCATTCTCCCCAGATATTTGATTGTTTGATACATTTAAAACTCAAACCATTAAATAGTACTATGAAAACAAAAGAGTACGAATTCATTAAAAGACATTTTGCTTTATTGGATTCAGCAACAGGAAATTTATGCTCAGGCATACCACAGCGATGTTTTAAAAAAGTGAACAGGGTTTTACTCTGTTCAGTCCTTATTACAGCATTCTCATCTCAATTCAGCGCACAGTCCAGAACTAGTGAGCCTGTGAATGAAAAGCCTTATCCGGCTGACAAGGTTATCTCTTTGTATGGTAAAGAAAGGAACAGCTTTTCCAGTGACATGCAGCGAAGATCTTCGAACACTATTCCTATTGAACTTCGGTCAAAAGAAATCAGAGAGGTATTGATAGGGCAGGACTATTTCTCTGCAGAGCTTTTTCTAAATGAGGGTGCAAAAGTTCCTTCTGGTCACAATCCTCAGGTTCGTCATTATGACAGCCAGAATGTTGTTTTTGACGGACAAAAGCACGAGAACGTCAGGGTTGATGAAATCATCGATCAATATACCTTAAAGAATGCAGACATTGATTACTATTATGATAATGCCTACTATCTTTTCCGTGATGCTTCAGGAAATACCATTGCTTCAGTATATTATATTGACCGTACTGTAGGATTTTTAAAGTCTGAATATAAAGTTGTAAACAAAGGAAAATCTCTAGTCACATTTCCTCTGCTTGTTGCTCCCAACCCAGCCAAAAATGTGATCAATATTACTTATCAGGTGGAAAAAGAGAGCCAGGCCAGTCTTCAGATCATAGATATCAATGGCCGCACTGCAGATACTGTATTCAGGGATAAGCAGATCAAGAGTGGAAGACATACGATGCAGCACAACATCAATCTTCCAGCCGGCAACTATCTGATACAGTTCAATGCTCAGGGGCAGGCGCCTGTTACTCAAAAAATCATTGTTCAATAAAAATGCAGACAATTATGAAAAAACTAATTTTACTTTTAGCCTGCATGTTATGGACTATGACATGCATTAATGCCCAATGTCCCAACGGTGATGCGGAAATGGGTAATTTCAGCAACTGGCAGACCTATGTTGGAAGCAACACAACAGGTACATTAAATTTATCAACCTTTACCCCAAGTCTTTCTCCTACCCAGCATACCGTGACGGGAATAGGCAATGACCCGATATTAGGAGCTTCTTTACCTATGGTGGGAGAAGGGAACAATGCTTTCAGATTAGGAAATTCTACCGCTATGAACGGAGCAGAGATCATGTCTTATACTTTCACAGCAGGAAGCTCTCTATCATTTATGTATGCTTTGGTTTTACAGGGAGCCCATAGCGATCCTGTGATCAATGGCTTTTTCAGCTATTGGGTCAGCAGAACCAATGACCTTGCCAGCAGTACAGCACCTGGTAATCTGGTCATTGGTCCTGTCAAAATTAATGGCAGCAACGTAGCTGATCCATTCCTTCAAACGACAAGCTTTAATGGTGAACCTCTTTCATGGAAAGAATGGCAAACTTTATGTCTTCCTATTCCTTCTCAGGATGTCGGTCAGCAGCTTACCATTTATTTTGCCACCGCAGACTGCAGAGATAGTGGTCACTTTGGTTATGCCTATATTGATGCCCTTTGCAAGCCAGTGCCTCCTGTACCAGAGCTTGTAGGACCTTCTACAGTATGTAATATTGATGATCCCATTCTTTTCAGCGGAAGCCGTACCACTAATGAATCTCAATATGTATGGTTTGCCCAGGAATGTGATGCCATGGGGAACCTCATCGGAAGCCCGCCATTTGCAGTCATTCGTAATGGGCCTGTAGGCACTTACAGTCTGCGGTCCAGCGGGATTAATTTGCAAAGTGGGCATTATTACAAAGTTACCCTCCAGGTCCGTAACTGTACCAGCGGCTGGGTAGTGATCTCCAAAATTATTAAAATAGAATATCCTCTCATACAGACGAGCAATAAGGTGATCTGCTGCGGTTCAAGCATTAAATTGAGAGCCAGTGTTACTGCTCCAGGTAATGGTGCAGCCACCAGTTACAAATGGTATGATGAAGCGGGTAATTTTATAGGTAACGGAAACGTATCATTTACCGGACCTATTGGCGGACCATTTGTTCCCGCTAACGATATCACTGTGACTCCTACCAAGTGTACCAAGTACAGGATTGTATTTGAATATAATGGCTGTAAAAATTCACAGTGGGTATATGTTACTCTTATTCAGAATGTCAGAGGTGCGTTTGGGTGTGTAAGCTATAATAATTGTACTGGATCAGGCACTGTGAAATTTGACCCGTGGATCAAACTTTGCGGTAATGAAGCTGAAGTAGGTCCGGATTACGGTTTTCATATGCAGCAGGCCACAAACAGCATTAAGTATTCCTGGAATACAGGCAGTACAAGTGACACTTCTGCTGTGACGGGAAATACAGCTTCCACCGTAACTGTCACAAGTGCTTGCGGAACGAATACGGCAACCATCACTCCTCCGGTTTTTACAGGTGCTTTTCCGGGCTTATTCAAACCTACGGGCATGTCTGTGACCAATCCGTTTGTTATTTATAACACTCTGATGAACCAATATGCCATACCAGCATACAATGCCTATTCATATGAACTTAGTGTGTATGACCGCTGGGGAACACGTGTTTACTACAAATACGAAACAACCTGTCTCGGTTTTTATAATGGCCAGATCAGATGGGATGGAAGATACACTCCTGATGCAAACGGTAATCCGGGACCTTATGTTAATATTCCGGGAGTATATTCATGGAATCTTAAGCTGACCAATTGTAGCGGCAGCGAAAACTATAAAGGTGATGTAACTTTTATACAGTAATTGGATTTTCAGATTCCATTTTATAAAAATCCCGACATTTTTTGTCGGGATTTCTTTTGCTGTTAAAGCAGTTGTTTTTTAATAGATCAAATCTTATGTTTTATTAGGTTTGCTTACATATTTGTTGTTCTTCACAAAAAACCGCCAGGGTAAAAGGGCGTCTTCCTGTGCATAAGCAACGCCTATACGGGGAGATTTTATAATATCATCAGAGGGATATTGAATTCCGTGATCTTCAATCCATATTTCATTTCCATCCAGCTCTTTTTTATTAAAAGATTTATCAATACCTAAAGCTTTGGCTGCAGATCCGGGGCCGGAAGAAATAGCCGCTTTATCGACAGACATATTTCGTCTGAGCTCCATGACATCTTTTCCTATCAGGGGCTCAACAGCTCTGATTAACACCGCATGAGGCTCATCTTTTACAGAAGTTACAATATTAAACAGATGATGAATTCCGTAACATAAATAAACATAAGAAACACCACCATGACTGTACAATATTTCAGTGCGGTCTGTCCGTCTGCCGCCATACGCATGGGAAGCTTTATCCAGTACTCCGAAATAGGCCTCTGTTTCTACAATAATTCCGGCTGTTACTTCACCATTAATCTCTGTAAAAAGAACTTTTCCCAGAAGATTCTGAGCAAGAAAAAGAACATCTTGGTTTGAATAATAGGAGAGTGGTAGTTTCAAATGAATAGGTTTTATAAATTTAACAGGTTAAAAATAAGGATATAAAAATAATTTTCATAGAGTTAAATAGATTGTTATTACATTTGAAAATGAATTATTGATATTCATTCAAATCCAAAAATAAAATGATGATGAAACCTTTTAATCTAACGCTGTTTCTGTTTACTTTTTGTCTGACAGCATTGTCATTCAATATTCCTTATCAGCAATCTTATCAAAAAATGATTGTCGGGAAATGGCAGCCTGTACTCTCAGAAAGTGAAGGGATTGAAGCTAATGGAAACCGAACGGTAAAGAATTACAAATTAAACAGCAAAGACCTCATGCAGTTTAATGCTGACGGCTCCATTATTGATAGCGGACAGCTTTATTTTTCGTATTCATTAGATCCTGACGACAAAATCTTATCTTTATTTGACGGGGGTAATTATGAGCGAAAATTTGAAATCGCCCAGCTGGATAAAACAACAATGAAGATTGTCATGAAAGAGACAGACAAATACAAAGGAGAACCCTTTCATATAACCTGGACCATTGTATTTAAAAGAAGATAAAACGAACCCAACATTTATCTATGCCCTTTCAAAAGAAGTGATATCTTTAACCATATTTTAAGTGAGTTCTAATTGTATTCTAATGCAATAAAGCCTTACTGCTGCATTATTAGCTTTAATTTTGCAAAATGAAAAAGAAAAAATTATTTGCAGCTTTATGTAAAACTACTTGCTTGGGATTATTAATTGTTGGCAGTACCATGATTAAGGCCCAAAGTAAGGGAGGCTCAGAAATAAGGATTGCCTATGGACTTGGAACGACCACAGATTTTCTTAATGCTTTCACCAGTGTATTTACATTCGGTTATGGCCCTTATGAGACAGGAAATTCCGGAGCTTTTGTTGTTGAATATAACTATGCAATAAAGGATAAATGGATTATTGGGACAGACCTTGTATATCAACAGGTAACGAGAGAATATTCCGATACATCATCAGAAAAATCACACAATTATACTTTTGCCGTAAAAAGTAACTACAACTATATATCCAAGCCAAAATTCCGCATGTATTCCGGAGTGGGATTAGGATTAACATTGGAAAAGAGTAGGAATCCTTTACAAAGTATCTCACATTTTAATTATCAACTTACAGGACTCGGAATTAGATTAGGAGGCAGATTGGGAGTAAGTGCTGAAGCAGGTTTTGGATATAAAGGAATAGGAAATGTAGGGCTGTCTTACAGTTTATAATAAGCAGGATCAATATTCATTACCCCTATTTAAAAGAAAAACCAGATAATTTGATATCTGGTTTTTTCTTTTTTATCTTCCTCCCGGAGGACAGTGTTCTTTTAAATATTTTGTAAACAAAGTTGCAAGGTGTAATGATGTTCCTTCCCCTTCATCAATAGAGTGTGTTCGGTTAGGATAAGACATCAGCTGAAACTGTTTGTTGTGTTTTATCAATTCGTTGATGTATACTTCCGTATTCTGGTAATGTACGTTATCATCGCCTGTTCCGTGCACCAGTAAAAGATTTCCTTTCAGATTTTTAGCATAAGCCAGTGGGGATCCATTCACAAAATCTTCTCTGTTCTCCTGTGGAAGCCCCATATATCTTTCCTGATAGATATTGTCATAGAACAACTGATTAGCCACCGGAGCAATAGCAATCCCGGTCTGGTAAATATCAGGATATTGTCCCAGAAGATTCAGGGTAGAAGAACCTCCGCCGCTCCATCCCCATACGGCAACTCTTGAAGTATCTGCATAAGGCCATTTAGCGAATAACGCTTTAGCTCCCATTGCCTGATCACGGATATTAAGCTGTCCTATTTTACGGTAGATCGATTTTCTCCATTCACGTCCTCTTGGAGCAGGTGTTCCGCGGTTTTCAAGGGAAACATACAGATAACCATCTTCCGCCATATCTCCCACATATAAATCATTCCATCCTGTATAGAAACTGTCTGTTACCGTCTGTGTTGCCGGTTCTCCATAGACCATGAAAACAATTGGGTATTTTTTATTAGGATCAAAATTTTTAGGCTTTACCACCCATCCGTCCAATGTAATCCCATCCTGTGTGGCAACCTGGAAAAACTCTGCTTTAGGTCTTGCAGGATCTGCTTTGGCTGTTCTTTTGGCAGCAACCAGTTCTTTATGTTCCGGAAGTGATATTACAGAACCCATGGAAATGGCATTGACACTATTATTGGTAAATATCGCGATCTTTCCATTGGGTGATATCGTGTATTTATTGGAACCGGTATAAGTTTCAGGAGTTACTTTTTGTGCTTTTCCTCCTTTCATATTTACTTTGTACAGATATTTCTGAGTCGCATTATTGGGTGACGCTGAAAAGTAGATCTGCTTGTTCTGAACATCAAAAAACTCAGGTTTTATCACATCGAAGGCATCTTTGGTAATCAATGTTTCCTTACCGCTCATATCTATTTTATAAATATGTCTCCATCCGTCTTTTTCAGAAAGCCACAGGAATTCTTTTCCATTCTCTATCCAGTCCCAGCCACTTGGGTCATTATCGTTCCAACGGGATTTGATATCAATCCATGCGGCATCTGTTTCTGTGTGAATAGTCTTACTGCTGCCGGAATTGGCATCTGCCACAATGATTTTACTTTGATTCTGTTTTCTGTTCAATTGTTGCAGAATAACAGATTTGGAATCCAATACCCATTCCATTCTCGGAATATAGTTTTGTATTTCATCTCCTGTGATATCTGCTTTCTTTGAAGATTTAGAAGCAAGATCATAAAACCAGATGCTGCACCCTGAAGGATTTTCGCCCACTTTCGGATATTCTACAGGAACTGTAAATGAATACAGACTGTCTGTATTATTGATCATCAGGAAGTTTTTAGTACTTCGTGCATCCAGCTTCCAGTAAGCAATTTTGCTGCCGTCAGGTGACCATCTGAAACCATCCTGAGTTCCAAATTCCTCTTCATATACCCAGTCAAAAGTGCCGTTGATCATTCCGTCTGTACCATCTGTAGTGATCTTGGTAAGCTGATTGTTTGAAAGATCTTCAACATAAATATTATGCTTAGACACATACGCTACTTTTTTACCATCCGGAGAATATTTGGCAAACATCAATGATGAAGACGGCAGGCCTTTTCCAAGCTGGGTAAGCTTTTTAGTATTTTTATTGAAGATCCAATAATCTCCACGGGTATTGTCTCTCCATACTTTTCGGGTATTGGCAAAGAGTAATAAACTTTTGTCATCCGGAGATACCTGGAAACTTTGTACCTGCAGTGCTTCAGAACTTCCCGCAGGAACAAGTTCATTGCTGTTTAAAAGAGTCTGATCTTTTCCGGGATGCAGTACATCAACAATTTCAACCCCTTTTTTTGTAAATGAATAATAAGCATTGCCATCCGGAGTCCACTGTGTCTTTTGTGCAGCCAATGGCGACAGACATAGGAAGTAGAATGCAATGACCGTTAGTTTTTTTATATTCTTCATAGATAGTATTTAGATTAAGCTCAATGTTCAGCTCTGTAATTTTCAATTTCTTCAACGGTTTTGATCAGTCCGTTCCCAAGAAGCCTGTATCCGTCATCTGTAATCAGGAAATCATCTTCCACACGGATTCCTCCGAAGTTTCGGTATTCATTCACTGTATCATAATTAATAAAATCTGCATTTTTATTTTCAGCCTGCCAGATATCAATCAGTTCCGGAATCATATAAATACCGGGCTCAACTGTTACTACAAATCCGGACTCCAGGGCTTTTCCTAAACGTAAAGATTTAAGACCGAATGTTTTGGTGTCTTTGGGTTCTTCTTCGGTATAGCCAATATACTGCTCTCCAAGATCTTCCATATCATGTACGTCAAGTCCCATCATATGTCCCAAGCCACATTGGAAAAATAGAGTATGGGCATGGTTTTTTACCGCTTCTTCAGGATTTCCTTTCATCAATCCAAGATCTATAAGACCTTCTACCAGATGCTGCGAGGCTTTCAGATGAATGTCCTTGAATCTTACTCCTGGCTTCAAAAGCTGTTGGGCATTATTAAAAGCATTCAGAACCACTTCATACATTTCCTTTTGTTTTGTACTAAAAGTTTTGCTCACCGGAAAAGTTCTGGTAAGGTCGCCCGCATATCCCATTGCCGTTTCCGCTCCGGAATCATTAAGGAAAAGATCTCCCTCTTTCAAAGTATTAAGACGGTAGTGATTATGCAGAATTCCTCCGTTTATGGTTACGATCGGAGGATAAGACATCTGACATTCTTTATTGGCAGCCAGATATTGAATGGCATTCGCAATTTCATATTCTTTAATGCCCGGTTTTGCAATCTGCATTGCCAGTAAATGCATTTCATTGGATACATTTACTGCCTGTTCTATCTGAACTATTTCCTGAGACTCTTTTATAGAACGTTGCTTCACAATTGCTTTAATCATCTCTGCAGAAGGCTGTAATGCTGCTATTTTAATACCAAGAAGATCGGCAATTAAAATTTTATTGGAAGACTGATACGGAGGAAGATAATGTACCTTTCTGCCGGAAGTCTGTGCTTTTAGAATATATTGAGAAAGCTCTGCATACGGCAAAGTTTCCTGTACTCCGGATTTCAGGCTTTTTTCTTTCAGGGTTTCCTGTCTGCCCATCCATACGATGTCATCTATACTTAATTCATCTCCGAAAATAATGGTCTTATTCTCATCAATATCAATAATGGCCGCAATACGGGGTTCCTGAATTCCAAAATAATATAAATAGGTACTGTCCTGACGGAAATAATAAGGATTGTGTTCAAAATTCACAGGATTCTCTATATTTCCCAAAAACAATAAAATTCCGTTCGCTACATTACTTTGTAACACTGCTCTTCTATCTTGATAGGTTTGTGTTGAAAACATATTATGAATACTTTTTAATTTAAAGCTTTAAAGTTACGATTTTGTACTATTGACCGCTCTTTATTTACTAAAATAAAGAATAATGTAAAGTTTGGATTTTAATATGATATCCAGTGTTCATATTTTGCTTAAATTCGGTCATATTTTAACCTTTTATATCAAAATATTGGTTCTATGAAGAGTCTTCAGTTTTCAGTCCCTGCTGACACCAACAAAAGTATCCGCATCCAGGAAGATATAATGCCCAATTTTTATCCTTACTTTCACCGCCATACAGAAACCCAGATCATGTGGATTCTTAAAGGACACGGAACACTGGCCATAGAACAAAATCTCTTTAATTTTGAAGCTGGCGATATTTTCTACCTGGGCGCCAATCAATCACACGTCTTCCGAGGTAATTTTGATAAAGATGAAAAACAAAAGGTTCATTCCATCTCCATATTTTTTGATCCGTATAAAAAGATCGCAGCCTTTTTCGATTTACCGGAATTTGGAGAACTTAAAAATTTTATTGCCCATTCAGAAGTCGGCTTCCAGGTCGCTTCTAAGTTAAAAGTAAATATCGGGGAAAACATTGCTGCCTTACAAAAAACAGAAGGCGTAGAACAGATTATAGATTTTATAAGGATTTTGAACCATCTTATGCAAAACAGGCATCTGCATATTCCTTTATCTTCGGAAAAAAATCTGCCAGATCACATTTCAGACTATGATCAAAGAATTATAGATGCTCAAACCTTTATTAAGAAGAATTTTGCTCAAACTAAACTTACCCTTGACAGTATTGCCCAGGAAGCCTGCATGACTCCTCAGGCATTTTGTAGATCCTTTAAAAAACGAACCAGAATCACTTACATTCAATATCTTAATGAACTCCGTGTACAGAGAGCCTGCAGACTATTGACCTCCAGCAGTATGTACAGCATTTCTTCCGTGGCTTTTAACAGTGGATTCAACAGCCTTACCAATTTTAACCGGGTTTTCAAATCTATTATGAAATATTCACCTAAAGAATACCTAAAGCATTATAAAGAGGCTACTATAGAACAATAAAAAACAGCCTGTTAAAATATGGTTAGTATCTATTAAAATATTAACATTTACCGTTTTGAAATTCACCTAGTTTTGAATAAATATTATTTGATATGAGTACAAAACTAAACTGGGAAGGTATTTATCCTGCTGTATTAACTCCTTTTACCAAAGAAGGTGAGATAGACTTTGAAATGTTTGCTCTCAATACAGAAGCCCAGATCAAAGCAGGCGTTCACGGAATTATCCTTGCAGGAACATTAGGTGAAGCCAGCGCGTTAGAAACAGAAGAAAAGTTTGAGCTGCTGAAATACGCAAAGAAGATCACGCAGGGAAGAATTCCTGTCATTCTTAATCTTGCTGAAAATACTACCAAAAATGCAGTACACTTCGCTCAAAAAGCTAAAGAATCAGGAGCTGACGGTCTCATGCTGCTTCCACCTATGCGCTATAAAGCAGACAGCCGTGAAGTAGTAGAATATTTTAAAGCAGTGGCCTCCGCTACGGACCTTCCAATCCTTATCTATAACAATCCGGTTGACTACGGAATTTATGTAACCCTTGAAATGTTTGAGGAACTCATTGAATATCCAACCATTCAGGCTGTTAAAGAATCTACAAGAGATCTTGCGAATGTAACCAGAATGATCAACCGCTTTGGAAAAAGGATCAAAATTCTTGGAGGGGTAGATACTATTTGCCTTGAAACCCTAATGCTTGGTGCAGATGGTCTTGTAGCAGGTCTTGTAGATGCTTTCCCTAATGAAACCATGGCCATGTACAATTACGTGAAAGCAAATGAATACGATAAAGCTGTAGCAATCTACAGATGGTTTATGCCATTACTTGAGCTGGACATTCATCCTAAACTTATTCAGTATATCAAACTGGCTGCTACAGCAGAAGGAATAAGCAGTCCATATGTAAGAGCACCACGTCTGGAACTTCATGGAGAGGAAGCTGAAAAAGTTAAAAAAATCATTGAAGAAGGCAGAGCTAATCGTCCGGTACTCAATTAACACCAGAAAAACAATTATGCTTAAAGAAACATCAACACAAGATATTGATAAAAGAATTCAGTTGGCAGCTGAAGCCTATCAGTTCCTGAAGAATACCACTGTAAAAGAACGGGCTGCCTTCATGAACACTGTTGCCGATCAAATTGAAGCACTGGGAGAAGAACTTTTGACAACAGCCCATACTGAAACATCGCTGCCTTTAGCCAGACTTACTGGTGAAAAAGCAAGAACAACAGGACAATGGAGAAGTTATGCCAAAGCAGTAGCCACCGGAATATATACAGAACCAAGAATTGATCTTGCACAATCTGACAAACAAAAGGGAGACATCCGAAAATATAATGTGGGTATAGGACCTGTAGTTGTTTTTGGAGCCAGTAATTTCCCGTTTGCTTTTTCTACAGTGGGCGGTGATACAGCAAGTGCTATTGGAGCAGGTTGTCCTGTTATTGTAAAAGCTCATCCGGCTCATCCTAAGACCTCTCAACTCATGGCTGATGCTATAACAGCTGCTGTGAAAGAATGGGGCTGGCCTGAAGGAATCTTTAGCCATATTACCGGAACATCCCATGATATTGGGGCTTATTTGGTTCAGCATAAAGAGATCAGAGCTGTTGCATTTACCGGTTCATTTGCCGGAGGAAAAGCGTTGTTCGATATGGCAAATCGCCGTGAAGATCCTATTCCCGTTTTTGCAGAAATGGGCAGCATCAATCCAATATTTGCCCTGCCGGATTTGCTTGAAAACAGAGCAGAAGTGTTCGCTAAAGAATATCTTTTATCCTTAACATTAGGAGTGGGACAATTCTGTACCAATCCGGGAGTATGTATTGCTCTTAAAGGAGAATCTCTGGACCGTTTTATCATTACCCTGAAAAATGAAATTCAGACAGCCGTTCCCGCAAAGATGCTTCACAAAGGAATTTATGAAAGTTTTGAAAAACATAAAACTTTTGCAGCAGAACAGCCTGAAGTACATATTATTGCAACAGCAGATACAGAAATTAATGAGGGTTACGGACATGCTATCGTGATAGAAACCAACGCCAAAAACTTCATGAAAAATCCTGTGCTAAGTGAAGAGGTATTCGGGCCTTTTGGTATCATTGTAACTTGCGAAACTCAGGAAGAGATGACGGAAATCGCTAAACAACTGAAAGGGCAGTTAACAATTACCATAGCAGCTACCGATGAAGATGCCCGGAATCATCTTGTACTAATCAATCTTTTGAAGGATAAATGCGGAAGGTTACTATTCAACGGAATGCCTACGGGGGTGGAAGTTGTTTATGCCATGCAGCATGGAGGTCCTTTTCCTTCCACTACTGATTCCCGTTTTACCTCCGTAGGTCCGGATGCTGTCAGGAGGTTTATCCGTCCTATTTCTTTCCAAAACTGGCCGGATGAATTTTTACCCGAAGAATTGAGGAATGAAAATCCGTTGCGAATCAGCAGAATAATAGATGGAGAAGTCAATTCAGAATCATTAAAATTACAAACCACATGAACAGAACATTTTTTTGTATAGATTCACACACCTGCGGCTGCCCTGTACGTCTTGTAGCAGGAGGAGGCCCTATTTTAAAAGGGAAATCCATGATGGAGCGCCGGCTTCATTTTATGGAAGAATACGACTGGATCCGGAAAGGGCTTATGTTTGAACCCCGTGGTCATGATATGATGAGTGGAAGTATTTTGTATCCGCCTATTGACGAAGAAAACGATATCGGAGTTTTATATATTGAAACCAGCGGATGTCTTCCCATGTGCGGACACGGAACGATAGGTACAGTAACCATTGCTATAGAAGAAGGTTTGATTTTTCCTAAAATCCCCGGCAAGCTGCGCCTTGAAACACCAGCCGGACTGATTCTCATTGATTATGTACAGGAAGGCAAAAAAGTAACCTCTGTAAAACTAACCAACGTAAAATCCTTTCTGTATGCTGAAAATCTTGAAGTTGATTGTCCGGATCTCGGAGTAATAAAAGCGGATGTAGCTTATGGAGGCAACTTCTATGCGATTATAGATCCTCAGGAAAATTTCAGAGATATTTCCGATTTTACAGCCAGCCAGCTTATTCATTATGGAAAAATCATCAGAAAATTACTCAATGACAAATATCAATTTATTCATCCTGAAAATGAACACATTACCGGATTAAGCCATATTCAATGGACAGGCAATCCTACAGATCCTGAAGCAAGCGGGCGAAATGCTGTATTAGTAGGAGAGAACGCTTTGGACCGTTCACCATGTGGAACAGGTACCTCTGCAAGAATGGCTCAATGGTATGCTAAAGGAAAATTAAAAGAAGGAGAAGAGTTTATCCATGAAAGCTATATCGGATCCCAGTTTATCGGGAGAATTGAAGGAACGGATATTGTTGACGGAAAACCGGCAATTATCCCTTCAGTAGAAGGCTGGGCAAGAATCACCGGTTATAATCATATTATTATTGATGATGAAGATCCTTATTGGCAGGGATTTCAGGTTATGTAAACAAACATATGACACAAAATAAAGGAAAAGCACTCATTATAGGTGCAGGAATAGCAGGTTTAAGCTCCGCCTATTACCTTTTAGAGAAAGGCTGGAGTGTAGAAATTCTGGAACAGAACGATCTTTCCAACAATTGTTCTTATGGCAATGCAGGAATGATTGTGCCCAGCCACTTTACACCGTTAGCGGCACCGGGTGTTGTGGCACAAGGAATCCGCTGGATGTTTGATAGCAAAAGTCCGTTTTATGTAAAGCCTTCATTGAATTCTGACCTGTTTTCCTGGGGGATAAAATTCTTAAAACACTCCAATCAAAAGCATGTGGACCGCTCAGCAACAGCCATCAGAGACCTTAATCTGGCGAGCAGCATCCTCTACAACGAGATTGCCTCAAAGGATGAATTTGATTTTGAGCTTAATCAAAATGGTATTCTGATGCTTTACAAAACCGAAAAAGTAAGGGAAGAAGAAACAGAACTTGCCCATAAAGCGATCAGTCTGGGATTATCTGTTGATATTTTGGATAAAAAAGGGATTCAGGAACTTGAGCCTAATATCCGGATGGATGTCATAGGAGGGATCAATTACAAATGTGACGGCCATATGAATCCGATGAAACTGATGAAACAAATGATCTCTTATCTTAAAAATAATGGTGTCACTTTTCATACTCATCACAAAGTAACCGGGTTTGAAAAATCAGGAAATATGATTAAAGCCATAATTGCCAATGATAAAAAGTTTACAGCAGACCGTTTCGTCATGACCGGAGGTTCATTTCTCCCTGAACTGGCTCAGAAGGCAGGAATCAAAATTCCATTAATGCCCGGAAAAGGATATTCTTTCATGCATACCCCTGAAAATCCGGTTAATACCATGAATCATGCTGCTTTATTACTGGAAGCAAGAGTAGCTGTCACTCCTATGAATGGGCAGATCCGTTTCGGTGGAACGATGGAACTGGCTTCCCACCATGATAAAATTAACATAAAAAGAGTAGAAGGTATCGTCCGGTCTATTCCTCAATATTTACCTGACTTTCAGATGCATTATAAAAAAGAATCTGAAATCTGGTTTGGTTACAGACCCTGCGCACCGGATGGGCTGCCTTATCTGGGACAATCTTCCCAATTGAAAAACCTGATTATCGCAGGCGGCGGCGGTATGATGGGGTTAAGTTTAGGACCGATTTTCGGAAAAACAGTATCAGAACTTGCCAATGACCAAAAGCCAACGGTTGAGATAAAGATATTCAACCCTGAAAGATTTAGTTAAAAAAACATCACAAAACACACAAAATTAAACCCAAATAATTTATTAACAAACAAATCCAAAATTTATGAAAAAATTTAAATTACTAGTACTTGTTTCCCTATTTCCAATAGTAGGTTTTGCTCAGGAAAACAGACCTCATGAGTGTAAAGCAGATGAAATGATGAAAAAACATTTTGAACTGCACCCTAAATCTAAGGCTGAATATGAAAATTTTGAGAAATACACCCAAGATTTCGTAAAAAAAATGGGTTCAGACAAAAATTCATTGAATAATAGGATCAGCAATCCAACGTACATCATCCCTGTAGTTTTTCATGTGTATGGAGAATCTCAGAGTAATGTAAAAGTAAATTACCAAAAAGTAGTTGACTTACTGCAACAAATCAACTTAAATTTCAATGGAATCAACACTGATTCAAATACTGTGGATCCTGATTTCCAATCTATCAGAGGAGCATTAAGTATTGAATTTCGATTAGCGAAAATCGATCCAACCGGAAAAGCAACAAGCGGAGTGGTATTTCACCCTTTCAAAGGTGGATATGGCAACGGAGGTGGATATGATGCAGAAATTGGCACAGATGCATGGGATAATGCAAAGTATATGAATGTGTATATACAAAATGATCTGTATTCTAATAAAGATTTATATCAATCAGGAGTTGCGTGGTATCCGGATTCATACATGACTTCAGTAAATACAGCCAGAGTTGTTTATAATGGACGTTATATATTTAATGCTGCAGGAACAGCGGCTTCAAACGAGTTTTCTGATACATTTACTCACGAATTCGGGCATTGGTTAAATCTTCAACATACGTTTAACGTTCCATGTTCAACTGCAAATCCTAGTAATGATGGTGATGGAGTTGCTGACACCCCTGTAGAAAATACTTCTTCCGGATTAGGATGTACAGCTGGAAACAATTGCCTTGGACAAAAAGTAAACGTTGAAAACTATATGGGATACAATGGTTCCTCCGGTTGTTATAAAATGTTTACCAATGGACAAGTTAGCAGAATGCTGGCAGCATTAAACCATCCTTCGCGAATGAATTTATGGCAGCCTGCCAACTTAGCCGCAACCGGAGTTGCCAGTACTCCTCCTAGATTAACCCTTAGCAACAGTACATTTACAGAGAACTTAAACAATAATGGAGCCGTGTCATTAGATGGAACAGTAGCATCTGCCCCTACATCAACGATTACGCTAAACGGAGCAACATTTGCCGTACCAAATGGAACAACTCTTACTGCAGGAACACATTTCACTTCTTCATTACCAGCAGGACTAACAGCAGCTATAGTAGTTACAAGCCCTACTACTGCTACACTTACCATAAACGGTGCGGCAACCAGTCATCCTAAAAGTCAGGTCCTGAATTCATCAATTACGTTCCTAAATCCGGCTATAACAGGAAGCGCAACTTCATTAGGATCAACTACAGCTTTGGCATTAACTTTTTCTTACAAAGATCCCTATAAAATAGTTACAGGAACTCCTCTGGAAAGTTATGCCAATCCAACAGCTACAACAGTAACCACCAACTCCGGGGCAACTTGGAAATATTTTATCATTAACCCGGAGCTTAGTGATGATGCAGGGTATGGCGCCTGGTACTATGGAGCCAATCAATTAAAATTGGAAACCTATTGGAAAGGATTAGTTTGCCAGACAGGAACAAGAAATATCAGTTTAATTCCGGCTTGCACTACTATAACTAATGCAAATAATATAGGTTACCCAACTGGTACTCCCGGACAACTTGACGTGTATACTCCTACATACACTAACTGGTCTGGCCAAACCGCTTATGTTGGTTTTAGAAACCAATTCGAGGGCTACAATATTAACGGCTATTTCAAACTGACTGTTGGGGCCAATGGTTCAGGTTATTCTGTAACTGAGTTTAGATACAATACACAACCAAATGGCAGTATTACAACCCCTTGTGCATTATCATTATCCACAGCAGATGTCGATACAGCAAACTCAGAAACTTCTATCTATCCAAATCCAGTTTCTGATGTATTGAATATTAAAACAAAAGGGAAAATCAAATCAATTTCTGTTTATGATATGTTTGGAAGAAAAATGAATGCTAAAGTTATTGGTGATAAGGTTGATGTTAAACACTTTCTAAGCGGAACTTATTTAATTGATATTGAAACTACTTTAGGAAAATCTTCCCAAAAATTCATTAAAAAATAAGATCAAACGCTAACCTATGGACAATATTCTGGCGGCGGTGGTCTGCTACACCATCAACCTCCTGATTATTACTTCAAAGCAGTTACAGATTGGTTTAAAACTTTTTAAATAACAAAACACTTTTCTCAGAAATATGAATAATAGTTTAATATTCATATGCAGTTGATTGGGCTTCATTGTAAGCCCAATTTTTTATTATATAGGTTCAGTTTCTGGTTTATTTGTGTACTTTTATTCTGTAATTACAATTCCAATGCATTATAAAAACGACATCATCATCATCCGTGAATTTACACCTGAAGAATTTCCTTTGTTTTCCACTCTTTTTGAAAATGAAAATGTTACCCGCTATCTGCCATACAAAACTCCTGAAGAATATAAAGAGATGTTTGACAAAGCACTCGCAGATTATGAAACAGGCCCCTTCAGCAGATGGGGAATATTTAACACTCATAATAACGATTTTGTAGGAATGTGTCTGGCCAGAATCTTCCTTGATAATCCTGACCAGCTGGAAATAGGATATACTTTAGGAGAAAATTATTGGGGAAAAGGTCTTGGAACTGAGGTTTGTAAAGCCCTTGTCGACTACTGCTCTTCATTGAAACTTAATAAAGATATCGTTGCTGTAACCGATCTCGATAATATCGGATCTCAGAAAGTCCTTCTGAACAACAACTTTAAGAGAATTGAAAACCTAAAACGCGAAGATAGGGAACTTGCTTATTTCATCTTACAGAAATAATAAACAGATCCTGATATTGAGAAAGACGGTCTGTAAATTCCCCTCCACTGGAGGGGTGGCGAAAATTCAAAGAATTTTTGACGGGTGGCTTTCCCAAATATCTCATCATAAAAATTTAACCCTTATAAGTTTCACAAACCTATAAGGGTTATTAATATAAAGGGTAGGTCCAGAAAGAAAAAATCAATAAAATTTTTTTGATTTTTAAGCTTAAGTAAACTTATCTATAAATTAAAATCAACTTAAGCATTTTTTATCTTTTGTGACTTTTGTGGTTAAGCTATACACGGAAAACATTTCATTTATATAATAATTTATCATAACTTGCAGGAATTATGATGTCGAAACGTTGCAAATATGCGCTCAAAGCAATGGTCAGATTAGCAAGGAATTATAACCAGGGCTTTCTGTCAACCTCCATTATTGCACAAGATGAGAACATCCCCAAAAAATTTCTGGAACAAATTCTTCTTGAACTTAAAAGAGCCAAACTTGTTAACAGCAAACAAGGTAAAGTAGGAGGTTATTATCTATTAAAATCACCCGATGAGGTTTCATTAGCAGACATTTACCGTATTTTTGACGGTCCTATTGCATTAACGCCATGCGTTTCTTTAAACTTTTATGAAGCTTGTGATGATTGTGTGGATGAAGCGGTCTGTTACCTGAGAAAAGAACTTATGATCGTTCGTGAAAAGACGAGAACAAGCATGATGGAAGCCACTCTGACTAAGTTTATCAGCAAAAAATAAAAATTTTTTATCTAAATTCTACTATTTTGATAGGAGTTATAGAATTTTGTATATATTTGTAGGATTAAAATCTCAATTCAAAATGGAAAACAGTCTGAAAAATGAATTTGAAAATCTTGTAAAAGAGGCTTCTGAAGCTTCTTTTCAAACTAATGGGCTGCAATTACTGACTGAAAAATTTCCGGATAAGGTGATCTTTTCAACCAGTTTCAGCTATGAAGATCAGATCATCACTCATCTGATAAAAGATTTAAATATTGAAATATTTACCCTGGATACAGGAAGGCTTTTTGAACAAACCTACGAAACCTGGACTTCCACAAAGGCTTTCTTCAAAAAGAACATCAAAGCCTATTATCCGGATACAGAAGAACTCAGAGAATTTGTTACAGAAAATGGCCCCGATTCATTCTACCAATCCGTAGAAAAGAGAAAAGCATGCTGTACCATCCGAAAAGTTCACCCTTTAAAAAAAGCACTGGAAGGCTATGAAGTATGGATAACGGGGCTTAGATCAGAACATTCTGCCAACCGACAGAATATGCCTCAGCTGGAGTGGGATCCTGATAATAAAATCATTAAATATCATCCCATCCTTCACTGGACTTCAGAGCAAGTGACAGACTATGTAAAAGATCATCACTTACCCTACAATCATCTTCATAAAAAAGGATTTGTCAGCATAGGATGCGAACCCTGTACCAGAGCAATTAAAGAAGGGGAAGATTTCAGAGCCGGCCGATGGTGGTGGGAAGATGCCAACAAAAAAGAATGCGGTCTGCATATTCATCAATAAAAAAATAAAAAAATGTCAATACAGCAGTTAAATTATTTAGATCAGTTAGAGGCCGAATCTATTTACATATTAAGAGAAGTAGCAGGCCAATTTGAACGCCCGTCCTTATTATTCAGTGGGGGAAAAGACAGTATTGTACTGGCTCACCTGGCAAGAAAAGCATTTTTCCATGGGAAAATCCCGTTTACATTTGTGCACGTAGATACAGGACACAACTTTCCGGAAGTATTGGATTTCCGTGATCAGCTGGTAAAGCAGTTGGATGTTAATCTTGCAGTAAGAAAAGTAGAAGACACTATAAAAAGTAAAAAACTAACCGAGGCTAAAGGTAAGTTCCCAAGCAGAAACTGGCTTCAAACCTATACACTTCTTGATACAGTTGAAGAATTTGAATTTGATGCCTGTATCGGAGGAGCTCGCAGAGATGAAGAAAAAGCCCGCGCCAAGGAAAGAATATTTTCTGTACGTGATGAATTCGGGCAGTGGGATCCTAAACTTCAACGTCCTGAGTTGTGGAATATCTTTAACGGGAAAATCCACAAAGGAGAAAATGTAAGAGTTTTCCCTATCAGCAACTGGACAGAGCTCGATATCTGGAACTATATCCGAAGAGAGAAAATAGCATTGCCTTCCATTTATTTCTCGCATGAAAGGGAAGTGGTAGATTTTAATGGCCAGTGGCTTGCCAACTCTACACACGTTTTCCTGGAACCGGAAGATATTGTCACCACCAAAAAAATACGCTACCGTACCGTGGGAGATATGACCTGCACTGCGGCTGTAGAATCCAATGCAGTTACCATTGATTCAGTCATAGAAGAAATAGTAGCCACCAGAATTTCAGAACGCGGAGAAACCAGAATTGACGACCGTGTAACAGAAGCAGCAATGGAAGACCGAAAAAAAGGAGGCTACTTCTAGATAAGCAATCAGCGATGAGTAATAAGTAATAGGACAGACAACCTTTACTAACAATAAAATTACTCATTATCAATTACTCATTATTTATAATTAAAATCGGATGGATATATTAAGATTTATAACAGCAGGAAGCGTAGATGACGGAAAAAGTACCCTTATCGGCAGATTGCTTTACGATAGCAAAAGTATTTTACAGGATCAGTTGGAAGTTCTGGAAAAACATTCTAAAAATAAAAATGAAGACGGGGTAGACCTTGCCCTTTTAACGGATGGTCTGCGTGCAGAAAGAGAACAGGGAATCACCATTGATGTTGCCTACCGCTATTTTTCAACCGCAAAAAGAAAATTTATCATCGCTGATGCGCCGGGCCATGTACAATATACCCGTAATATGATCACCGGAGCATCCAACTCTGATCTGATGGTCATTCTGATCGATGCAAGAAAAGGAGTGATTGAACAAACCAGAAGACATTCTATCATCGCTTCTTTATTACAATTAAAGAAAGTCGCTGTAGCTATTAACAAAATGGATATGGTGGATTATTCCGAAGAGGTTTTTGAAAACATTAAATCAGAATATTCAAAAATTGCAGAAAATCTTGGATTAAACGATGTCACCTATTTCCCAATCTCAGCACTGAAAGGAGACAATATAGTGTCAACATCTACCAGAACAGATTGGTACAAAGGAAATTCTCTTTTGGAATATCTTGAAGAAGTAACCCTGAATGAAGAAGAAAATAATGGAAGCCGTTTTCAGGTTCAGTATGTCATTCGTCCTCAGACTGAAGAACTGCATGATTACAGAGGATATGCCGGACAAATATTAAGTGGAAAATTCTCAAAAGGAGACAAAATTCATATTCTTCCGGCTGATCTGACAACCGAAATCACTAAGATTGAGATCAATGGCATTGAAAAAGAAGAAGCTTTTGAAGGCCAGCCTGCCGTGATCCACCTTGCCCATGATTTAGATATAAGCAGAGGAGATATTTTTGCCACAGAAGAACAGATTCCGACAGTTGAAAAAGATCTTGAAGTGCTTTTATGCTGGCTAGATCAGAAACCATTGCAGCCGGGGAATAAATATCTGTTACAGCAGAACAGCAGACTGGTAAAAGCAGTTGTGAAAGAAGTAGATTACAAAATCAATGTCAACACCTTGATTCAGGAACAGGCAGACAGCGAAATTAAACTGAACGAAATTGTAAAAGTTACCCTGCGAACGGCACAGCCTTTGGTCTATGATAGCTTTACCTTTAATAAAACAACGGGCTCTGCCATCTTGGTGGATGAAACGTCCAATTCAACGGTAGCAGCCTGTATAATTCAATAGAAAAAATGGCAATTTCCGATTACTTAATGCAAAGAATTCATCAGACCAAACAAAATAACATTCATGGATTCTTCGACAAAATAAAGACAAAAAGATGGGTTAAGGATTTGTATGAAACACTCTTCCTTCCTCAGAATGATAATACTGAAGAACAGCTTAAAAGAAATTTTGAAGCGCTGCAGAACACACTTTCTGAACAGATCAATACGGTAACGGAACATCAGGACAGTACTGAAAAACAGGTTGATCAGTTTTTTGAAGCGCTGCCTGGCCTTTATGATCAGTTGGTACTGGATGCAAAATCTATTGTAGAGTTTGATCCTGCCGCTGACTCTCTGGAAGAAGTATATCTGGCATATCCCGGCTTTTTCGCCACGTATGTCTACCGTATTTCGCACCAGTTGTGGAGTCAGAACGTGAAAATTTTACCGCGTGTCATTTCAGAATATGCCCACAGTAAAACCGGAATTGATATTCATCCGGGAGCAACCATTGGAAAGTCTTTTTTCATTGATCACGGAACAGGAATTGTGATCGGAGAAACAACAATTATTGGGAATAATGTCAAAATCTATCAGGGAGTTACTCTAGGAGCCTTGAATGTTTCCAAAGAAAAAGCCCATCAGAAAAGGCATCCCAATATTGAAGATGATGTGATTATCTATTCGGGGGCAACCATTTTGGGAGGTGAAACTACCATAGGAAGAGAAAGCATCATAGGAGGAAATGTATGGATTACACAGGATGTTCCCGCCAACTCTCTGGTCTACCACAAAAGTGAAATAAAAATAAAGGATAATACTTCATTACCGGAATCATTAACCTTTGTGATTTAAAAAAACAAAAAAAGTAAATTGATATGAGATTTCAGAACGCATTAGAAACGATTGGAAATACTCCCGTCGTGAAAATTAATACACTATTCAATTCAGATCATGAAATCTGGATTAAACTTGAAAAAAGCAACCCCGGCGGAAGCATTAAAGACAGAATTGCTCTGGCAATGATTGAAGCTGCTGAAGCAAAAGGATTATTAAATAAAGACAGCACCATTATAGAACCTACCAGTGGAAATACAGGAATAGGACTGGCTCTGGTAGCTGCCGTAAAAGGATACAAGCTGATTCTTGTAATGCCTGACAGCATGAGCATAGAACGCCGTAAAATTATGGAAGCTTACGGTGCCGAATTTGTCCTTACTCCAAGAGAAAAAGGAATGAAAGGCGCTATCGAAAAAGCCAATGAACTTGCCGAAGAAACACCCAATTCATGGATTCCGAAACAGTTTGACAATCCTGCCAACGTAAAAGTACATGTGGAAACAACCGCTCAGGAAATTTTAAAAGACTTCCCAGACGGTCTGGATTACATCATTACCGGAGTAGGAACCGGAGGACACATCACCGGAATTGCAAAAGCAGTAAAAGAAAAATATCCAAACGTAAAAGTTTTTGCCGTAGAACCGGAATTATCTCCTGTTTTAAGTGGAGGAAGCCCGGCGCCGCACCCACTGCAGGGACTAGGAGCAGGATTTGTTCCTTCCATTCTGGATATTACCCTTTTGGACGGGGTCATCAAAGTTGGCAAGGAAGAAGCTTATGAATATGCTCTGAATGCAGCTAAAAAAGAAGGCCTTTTTGTAGGAGTTTCCACGGGAGCCGCTTTAGCAGCTATCGCAAAACATTTACCGGAAATACAACCTAACGCTAAAATCCTGACAATTAATTACGATACCGGAGAAAGGTATCTGTCTGTAGAAGGACTCTTCTAAATCCTTAACTAACAATTACTTCAATGAAAACAAATATAAAATCACCAAAGGTTTACCTTATCGGTGCAGGGCCCGGCAACCCTGAACTGATTACTGTAAAAGCAGTAAAAGCAATTGCAGAAGCAGACATCATTTTATGTGACCGCCTTGTAAGTCCTGAGATTCTGGAGACATACGTCAATGAAAATACAGAGGTCATCTATGTAGGCAAAGAATGTAGCAAAAATGCATCCACCCCTCAGTCCCATATCAATACATTGATGGTGGAATATGCTCTTCTGAATAAAACCATTGTAAGACTGAAAGGAGGAGATGTTTCCATATTCTCCAATATTCTGGATGAACTGCAGGCTTTAAAAGAAAATCATATTCCTTACGAAATTATTCCCGGAATTACAGCAGCTTTAGGAGCAGCAGCCTTTGCAGGGATGCCTTTAACAGCGAGAGGATATTCCACATCAGTACGTTTTCTGACCTATTATAAATCAGAGATCGTGACTGAAGAATACTGGAAAGAACTTGCTTTGACCAATGATACCCTTGTTTTCTATATGTCTAAAGGAAATCTTACCCCTCTTGTAGAAAAGCTGAAGCAGCTTGAGATTTCAGGTGATAAAAAAATTGCAGTCATTGAGCAGGCTACAACGCCTTACCAAAAAGTGTACACTTCATCATTTGAAGATTTTAACGAAAAATTCGGAGATAAAGCCTTTGCATCACCTTCTTTGGTTGTTGTCGGTAAAATTGTCAATCTGCATGAAGAATTTTCGTGGCTTGAAAATGCTGAACAGGAAGGTCTTTATTTTAAATCTGTAGAAAACGGAAGTCTAATCCCTACCACTCAAAATTTCTTTGAATATGCTGTCTGAAACTAAATTAAATGTATTAAAACAAATTTCCGGAGACCTTACCAGAGACGAAGCCATCTGGGCAAGCGGATATCTTGCGGGTATTGCCGGAGGAACTTCATTGACGGCTGTACTGCCACCACAGCAAACAACTGCTATTGCACAGAATACCGTAAAAAAAATAACCCTGGCTTACGGAACAGAAACCGGAAACAGCAAAAAACTGGCTACAGCATTGGCAGGTATCGTTAAGAAAAAAGGACTTCAGGTTAAACTGGCTGACCTTTCTCAATACAAACCTAAAGATCTGGCTAAAGAAGAGTTCTTTTTCATCGTGATCAGCACTCAGGGAGAGGGGGAACCGCCAGCTCTTGCTAAAAAATTCTATGATCATATCCATGAAAATGAAATTAATCTTAGCGGACTTAAATATGGAGTGCTGGCATTGGGAGACAGCAGTTATCCTTTGTTCTGCCAAACCGGTGAAGATGTAGATTCACGTTTTGAAATATTGGGAGCACAGCGTATTATTCCGTTAAAAAAATGTGATATTGATTACGAGCAGGAAGCCTCTCACTGGATAGAACATGTATTTGAAACGGTCAATAAAAATACTGATCAGAGTACTAAAAATATTTCAGCTCCAAAGATTTCTACCGGAAGAAAGAAATATCAGGGAAAAGCTTCAACGATCATCAATCTGAACGATATTACTTCTGAAAAAGAAACCTATCATATCGAAATTGAAACAGAAGAAGCGCTTGCCTATCAACCCGGCGCTGCTTTGGGTATTATCCCTTTCAATTCAAAATCTGTTGTGGATGAAATTATTACGCTGACAGGAATTGATCCTCAAAAACAGATAGAAACATCAAAGATTAAAGCTTCTGTTGAAGAATTACTACACAAGCATCTTAATATTAGCTATTTACTTAAATCCGTAGTTGCTCAATATGCGAAAATAACGGGACATTCCATTCCGGAAGTTAGACTCAGTCTTCTTGATCTCCTTAGAATTTATCCGGTAAAAAATGCAGATGAATTTGAAGAAATCATTCAGATATTAACTGCTCAGGCACCCCGTCTGTATTCCATTTCTTCCTCTTTGGAAGCTCATGGTGATACGGAAATTCATATTACCGTTGCCAGATCAGAGTTCTTTATTGACCATCAGAAACAGAACGGATTATGCAGTGGTTTTCTGAGTGAATTCAAAGAAGGAGAAGAGGTAGAGTTTTATATTCAGGATGCTGGTCATTTCAAACTTCCGGAAGCTGACAAAGACATCATCATGATAGGGCCGGGAACAGGTATCGCACCTTTCAGATCATTCCTTTGGGAACGTGATGCTACAGGTGCAGAAGGAAGAAACTGGCTGTTTTTCGGGGACAGGAATTTCGTTTCAGATTTCCTTTACCAGGCGGAACTTCAGGATTTTATTAAAACAGGCAGCTTAACTCATTTAGATCTTGCTTTTTCCAGAGATACCAATGAAAAAGTATACGTTCAGCACAGGCTGGAGCAAAAATCTCAGGAAATATTCTACTGGCTTGAAGGCGGTGCTTCAGTATATGTATGCGGAGCCAAAGAACCGATGGCTCGTGATGTAGAACAAACACTTCTGAACATTATTCAGAATGAAGGAAAACGCAGCAAAGATGATGCTGTACTTTACCTGGAAGATATGGAGCTTAGCGGCAGATATGCTAAAGATGTTTATTAAAAAGAAGTAAAAATTAAAGGAAACAGTTATGAACAACGATAAAGAAAACCTTTCACCGGTAGAAAGGATTAAAACCAGCAGTAACGGGCTCAGAGGATCTTTAAAAGAGAGCCTTGCTGATACTATTACCGGAGCCATAAGGGAAGATGATCAGACACTGATCAAATTTCATGGAATGTACCAACAGGACGACAGAGACCGAAGGGAAGAGCGTGTCTCCAAAAAACTGGAATGGCTGTATTCTTATATGATCAGATTGAGACTTCCCGGTGGCTTTTTAACTCCGGAACAATGGGTAGGATTGAATGATACGGCTGAAGATCATTCCACAGGAACCATTAAAGTAACGACAAGACAAACCATTCAGCTGCATGGTATTTTAAAATCTCATTTAAGACCTACCATTCAAAGCTTCAATCTGCAGCATCTGGATTCTATTGCGGCTTGTGGAGATGTCAACAGAAATGTAACCTGTACAGCCAATCCTTCAGAATCCCCTTTGCACAAAGAAGCTTATGAACTGGCTGGCAAAATCAGTGAAATGTGTCTTCCAAAAACCCAATCCTATTATGATATCTGGATTGATGATGAACTTCTGATAGACCGAAAAGCGGAGGAAGATCCATTATATCAGGACAGATATCTTCCAAGAAAACTGAAAATAGGAATTGCCGTTCCCCCCAATAATGATGTGGACGTATTCATCAATGATATTGCATTGATCGCTATCATTGAAAATAATAAAATTGTAGGTTACAATATTGCGGCTGGAGGCGGACTGGGAGCCACTCATGGAAATGAGGCCACGTACGCCCGTCTCGCATCCATTCTTGGATTTGTCGATACCGAAGAAAAAGTATTAAAAGCCGTCTACGAAATCATTACGGTTCAAAGAGACTTTGGTAACAGAAGCGACCGAAAATTATCAAGATTAAAATATACGATTGATAAATTGGGTATCGATGAGTACAGAGCTGAAGTAGAAAAAAGAACAGGATTCAGTTTTGAACCGGCCCGTGAATTTAAGTTTGAACAGAGAAAAGACCGCTACGGCTGGATTCAGAACCATGAAGGAAAATGGTTTTATACCGTATTTGTAGAGCATGGAAGAATCCTTAATACAGCTGAATATCCTTTAAAATCAGGGTTATTAAAAGTAGCACAGACTGGTAAAGCCAATTTCCGTTTTACCTGCAACCAAAACCTTATTCTGGCTGATATTGATGAAAAAGATAAAGCTGAAATTGAAGTTATTTTAAAAGAACATGGAATTTCAGAATATACCAATGGAGCAAGTGCCTTACGTAAAAATTCTGTTGCCTGTGTCGCTTTGAATACCTGTTCACTTGCTTTAGCGGAAGCTCAGCGTTACCTTCCTTCTTTGGTCACCAAAATAGAACCTATCCTTGAAAAATATGGTCTTTTAGAAGAAGATATCACGATCCGTATGACCGGCTGTCCTAATGGATGCGGAAGATCTCCGAATGCAGAAATAGGATTTGTAGGAACAGCCTATGGAAAATACAATCTTCACATCGGAGGAGACCGCTTAGGAATGCGACTAAATACAAAATTTAAAGAAAATATAGGTGAAGAAGAGATTCTTACCACATTGGATGAGCTTTTCGGGATTTATGTGCAGAAAAGACTTACAGAGGAAACATTTGGTGATTTTTCATACCGTTACTTACATACCTTAAATTAATTATATGACTACTTTTCATGATGATCTGAAAAAAAACAAAAAAACTAAACCTCTTCATTTAGGTAGACGAATGTGCATGTGTTGTTGATTCTTGAATAACAATACAATCAAAGCTGTTTGAAGTTTTTGAATCATGGAAGTCTAACAGACTGTCATTGCGAACCGAAGGTGAAGCAATCTCAGCAATAATATTAATGGCTTAAACCACCCCGTCAAATCAAAGATTTGACACCCCTCCAAAGGAGGGGAATGCCAAGCCTTTAATGTAATATCCGACAGTATCAAACCTTTTAATCAAAAACTTAAGTGTTTAAAAACTTTTGTGTCTTTTGACTTCGTCGAATCTTCGATTTGTGGTTAAATTAAAATTCAGACAGCTTCATTCTCAATCTAAAAAATGAAGAAAAAATGAAAAACAAAAAACAGGGGAAAATTCTACCTAAAGCAGGCATTATCGCATTCACATTTCTATTTTTTAACCTGGCGGAAGCGCAGCAGCAGCTTATAGAGCTTAGCGGAAGCATCAAAAATACAGGTACACATAAGGCGCTTGATTCTGTAAAAATACAGATCGAAAACACACAAGATATCGCATTAACGGATCAGCAGGGTAACTTTAAAATCAGAACAAGAGTTACTATTCCGTTCAGGGTAGTTGTTCAGAAAGACGGTTTTTCCAGTCAAACTGTTGAGATTCTTTCTCCTTCCAACAAAATTACGATAGGACTGAATCCTCAAAATACGATTATTGATGATGTAGTGATCTCCGCCTCCAGAGTTCCGGAAAAGATATTAAGATCACCGATCGCGATTGAAAAAATTGATATTAAAACCATCAGGGAAAGTCCGGCAGCTTCATTCTATGAAACACTTGAAAATGTAAAAGGGTTACAGCTTTTAACATCCAGTCTCACTTTAAAAATCCCTAATTCCAGAGGGTTCAATTCACCGAATAATTTCCGTTTTATGCAGTTGGTAGACGGTGTAGATGTACAGTCTGCAACACTGGGTGTTCCCTTAGGAAATGCAATAGGACCTACGGAACTGGATATTCAATCTATGGAAGTCACTCCTGGAGCCGCTTCAGCATTGTACGGAATGAATGCCATCAACGGACTGGCAAGTTTACAAACCAAAGATCCATTTACGTCTGAAGGAATAAGCCTTTATTTCCGTGGCGGGGTGAATCATGTAGACAATGTCAATCATAAAATAAGTTCCCTGGGAGAAAGTGCCATCCGCTTTGCAAAAGTGATCAATAAAAACTTTGCAGTGAAGGTGAATGCTTCCTATTTCAGCGGAACAGACTGGATTTCCAACAATCTTACAGATCAGAACCCAGGATCATTAATCACTGCTAATCCTAATTTTGCATTGGCTAATAATCCGGCTGAAGACCTATGGAATAAGTATGGTGATGAAAGAAACAACCGTGTCGCCGTAAAAGTGGATTATAATGGAAAACCTACCACATTCAACGTTTCCAGAACAGGATATCTGGAGAAAGATCTTGTGAGTCCTGACGTGAAAAATATCAAGTTCGATGCAGGATTATATTACCGTTTCGGAGATCAGTGGAGAACTTCTTATGTCTATCGGTATGGTTTGCTGGACGGCACTTTTCAAAGGGGAAATAAAATCCGGTTGCAGAATGCCACCGTTCAGAATCATAAAATAGAGCTTACAGGAAAAGAACTGACCTTCAGAGCGTATGTGTCTATAGAAAACACTGGTGATTCTTATAACCTGAAGCCTTTGGCAGACAATCTAGATTTGACAAATCTTTCTAATACCAATTGGAAAAACATATTCCAGACAGCTCTTCAGAATAACTTAAATGCAGGAGCCAATCTTAATGATGCATTTATTATCGCCCGCCAGGAGGCAGATAAAAATAGAGCAGTACCCGGAACCGCAGCCTTTGAACAGTTAAAAAACATCATTATCGGAATCAACAACTGGGATTCTGCCAATGCAGGAATTGCAGGAGCTCCGGCAACAGGAGGTGCCAAACTTGAACAGAAATCCCGCTTTTATCAGGGTGAACTTACCTATGATTTCAGCAGATTTGTAAAAATATTCAACCTTCTTGCTGGTATAGATTATCGCCTCTATAGCATTACTCCGGATGGAAACAATTTTGTTGATTTCGATCGTCCTGTAAGTGAAAGAAATATTCCTTTAGCCAACGGTACCTTCGGGAAAGATGTTATTTATCAGAAATATGGAGCTTTTGCTCAGATTACAAAGCTTTTCTTTAATGATAAATTAAAAATTAATGCAGCCTTACGTATCGACAGAAACCCGGAATTTGAAGCCAAATTAAATCCGAGAATCAGTGTGGTGTATTCTCCGGTTAAAGAGCATAATTTCAGAGCTTCTTTTCAGAATGGATATCGTTTTCCCTCCCTTTTTGAAGCACTTTCTTTCGTAAACAACGGAAATGTAAGAAGAGTAGGCGGACTTTCAAAAGTAAATGACGGATTAGGCTATCTGGAAAACTCTTATACATTAGCTTCCATTGATAAATTCACTTCAGCAGTGAATGCAGATGTAGATGCCGGAAAAACTCAGGCTCAGGCAGCTCAGGATAATAAACAGCTTTTAACCGTAGCCAATCTTCAAAAATTACAGCCGGAAAAGATCAATTCGTTTGAAATAGGGTACAAATCTACTTTTTTCAACAATAAACTGGTGCTGGACTGGGATTTTTATTACAACATTTATGAAGGATTCCTGGGACAGGTAGAAGTCGCAGTACCTAAAAACAGCCAGATAGGAAGCAATGCTGCCGTTCTTGCGATGCTTGACAGAAGTAAACAGGACAGATACAGAGTATATACCAATAGCAACAGTACCTACAAAAGTTATGGAACCTCTCTGGGAATCCGATATAATATTACAGGAAATTATAATGTGAACACCAATGTTTCTTATAATGATCTTGCTTCCAATAATACCTCAGATTTGTTTATCACCGCATTCAACACTCCGAAATGGATGGTAAATGTAAGTCTCGGAAACAGGGAGATTGTCAAAAATATCGGGTTTACGCTTGTTGCAAGATGGCAGAGCGGTTTTATGTGGGAGAGTCCTTTAGCGTCTGGAGCAATTCCTGCGTATTATACCATTGATGCTCAGGCTACATGGAAGCTTCCGGAAATCCGTGCAAATGTAAAAATTGGGGCAACCAATTTACTGAACCGCCGTTATTTGCAATATGCAGCGGGTCCTGAAATCGGAGGACTATATTATCTCGCTTTTACTTATGACTTAAAACTGTAATCAGGATGAGCAATTCATTATATCCCATATTTTTAAAACTTGAAAACCTGTCACTGCTGATCATTGGCGGTGGTAAGGTTGCCCTTGAAAAACTGGAATCGGTACTTGGAAATTCTCCGGAAACGTCCATCAAACTGGTGGCCAAGGAAATTATTCCTGAAGTCAGGATCTTGGAAAATGAGTTTTCTAATCTGATTATTCATGAAAGAGCTTACGACGAGCATGATTTTAATGATGTAGATCTTGCGATTATTGCAGTAAATGATATTGAACTGGCAGGAGAAATCAGAGAAAAAGCCCAGCAAAAAAATGTTTTGGTGAATATTGCAGATAAACCGGACCTGTGTGACTTTTATTTAGGTTCTATTGTTAAAAAAGGAAGTCTTAAGATTGCTATTTCCACCAACGGAAAATCTCCTACTATTGCCAAGAGATTAAGGGAAACCTTTACCGAAGTTATTCCTGACGAAATGGATCATGTCTTAAATAATATGCAGCATATCCGTAATCAACTCACCGGAGACTTCAATTATAAAGTGAAAGAACTTAACAAAATCACCACAGAATATCTTTCTGACGGAAAAGCTTCTTCAAAACCGGATATGGAAATTGAAAAGCTGATCAATATTACCAAAATCGCTCAGAGAAAAGCTAATATTTACCTTGCAATTATTGGAATTCTACTTCTTTTTGGGTTATTCGGACTTGTGGTGTACCAGTTCAATCTTTCCGGTGATATTCAGTACTTTCTGAATAAAGACGGTCATATCTTTTACTGGATGCTGTTTGCAGGCTTCATGGCAGAAATTGTCGCCGGATCAATGGGGATGGGCTATGGAGTCATATGTACCACAATACTTTTACTGCTTAATGTTCCGCCGCCTGTTGTGAGTGCAAGTATTCATTCTGCGGAATCTTTTACTACTGCCGCCGGAAGTTTCAGTCATTATAAACTGGGAAATGTCAATAAGAAAATGGTGTGGGTACTATTCCCGCTGGCTATTGTAGGTTCTGTTATCGGAGCATTAACCCTGTCTCATTATGGCGAACATTATGCTCATATTGTAAAACCTATTATTGCCTGCTATACTTTATATCTTGGAATTAATATCTTAAGAAATGCATTTAAAGGTAAAAAATCAGGGCAAGGTAAAACCAAACGAAGAACGAATCTGAGAATATTAGGATTGGTAGGTGGCTTTATTGATTCCTTTGCAGGAGGCGGTTGGGGACCATTGGTAACCGGAACATTGATCAAAGAGGGAAGGATTCCCCGTTATGTAGTGGGAAGTTCTACTGTTGCCAAGTTTTTACTAACTATTACCAGTGCCATTACATTCATTTTCACAATAGGTATCCATCACTGGAATATTGTTTTGGGGCTTTTGCTGGGTGGTGTTTTCACCGCTCCGTTTTCTGCAATGCTGACTTCAAAACTTCCAACAAAGAAAATGTTTATCGTCCTGGGAATGGTCGTTATTACAATGAGCCTTATTACGATAACAAAATCAGTCTTATCATAAGAAAATAAGTATAAAATTAAAAAGAAAAGGATGATCTATTAAACGCAAAGATTTTAATGTTTTACTTTATTTTGAGGCTTCATAGGGGAAGATCAATGATACAGTCTTTTGATACTATCATTACTCATTTTTAGTGAAAATCTGAAACCATTAAAACTTTGCGTTTTTTATTTTTAAATGCTTTTTCCTAAATATTTTTATAAACGCAAAGACGCAAAATAATATAAAAAAGGCTGCTATAAGACGCAAGGATTTTATCTTCGATAAAATTGAATACAGCATAGTTTGCTTTTTATCTGCGAGAAAATTTAGAAAACATCTCTTGCTGGAAATCTTGGATTTTCTTGCGCCTTAAAAATCATACATAAAATTTAGAAAAATCTTGCGTCTTTGCGATTTTCCAACAAAAAAACAGCTCCCAAAAAGAGAGCTGCTTAAAATCACTAACTATTTCCTGATTTTGTTTTCCTGAAAGCATCAAGTCCGAAACCTGTACACCCCTGGAACAAAAACAGGAGCAAAAACAAAAGATACAATGTCTGAGGCAGATAAAGAAAATAGCTCAGCCATGTAAAAGGATCTACTTCATAAATTCCTGTTTCAGGTTTTACAGGAACTAATTCCTTAGGAATTGAACTGAGATCATGCGTAAATAATGCAACCAGAATAATGATGATTAAAAACACAGAGCTTATTCTCGTCCAGAAACCCAGCATTAGAAATAGCCCGAATACACATTCACAGAAAGCCGTAAAATTCGCCGTAAACTGTGGAAATGGGAATCCAATAGAGCTTATAGTGTTCAACATATATCCCTGAAAAATAGGATGGAAAAGTTTATTAAAGCCCGCTATAAAAAAGAAGAGTCCAATAAGTATTCTACAGATTGCATATATATTGACTGTATTCTTATCGAGTTTTGATAGTATTATTTTCATTATTTTTTAATTCATTTATTGATTAAATCAACATGACAGCACCATGAACAGGAGTTGGTCATGTGATTATTTGATTAGATAACAAGATTTCTTATGTAAATCTCCAGATCGTATTATTTCACGATAGCTGAAATTTATCCTGTTATTTTAGGAGGAATCCAGATAGAATTAAAAAATGAAGAATAAGGTGGATCATCATATAAGAAATAGCCGTTGCTTATTTCCTGATCCATAAATTTTTCAAAGGTAAAAGAATGTAAAGAAGCAGTAAAAAACAGAGAAAAACCTGAACAATAATTACTGTTACATTTTATCGGAGTTCTGTTGTTATCTGCAAGATCAAGCTTATTGCATTTTTTATGAGAAGTCTTTTCCTGACTGTAATGGTATTTTGTTTCTGTGGAAAGAAAGTTAGTATTTTCTGTTTTCAGGATCACCAGATGGAGCAATATTACAAATATATTTAATACTTGTAGATACTGCCATAATCCATTTCTTTTCCCCATAAATCCATTAGAATGAAAACAAATATAGTAAAATATTTATACTTGGTTTTTCATTTTAAACACATCAAAAAAATGTTAATTAAACCGTTTTCTGAATTCTAAAGGAGAAGCAGACGCCTGATTTTTAAATAAACGATGGAAAGATTGAGGGGGTTCAAATCCTCAATCTTTGCTTCTATTATTTTCTGTCCAAAGCCAGATAATTATCCTCAATTCTGCTGATCAGAATGTAGAACAGCCCTGCATAGATCATCTGAATACCCATTGCTTCCCAGTTTTCAACCGTACTGCTTCCAAAAAGCAGCAAGATCATCAGCGATGCTCCGGCAATAGTAGCGATACGGGTTTTAAAACCAATCATCAGCAGCAATCCGATTATAAATTCTAAAAAGGGGAGTGATACTCCAAAAATCTGTACCAAAGGCTGCGGAAGCCAGCTTGTTTCAAAACCTTTCATCATTCCTGATGCAAAATTCTCTAGTTTCACCAGGCGGACCAAACCATGTCCCAAAAGATTAATTCCCATCGACACCCGAAGGAAAAAGTAGGCTGTTTTTGTATTCATAGTAATATTTTTTGTTTTTCAAATAGGGAAAGTTCATTACACTCGTCCCATGGTTTTCTTACTTATTATATTTTTCTTCGCTGTTATCAACGGGAGTATTGGGATCATTCATCACCATTTTGGCAATATCATCTTTTCTCATAAAGACTACACCTTGTTTTTCTTTGGTATATTTTATAAATTCTTCCATGACATGCACCATTGCAGGAGTTCCACCGATTCTGTCGTGAAAGCTAATGCTCATCATTCTTCTTTTGGAAGCACCTTCTTCATATAGACGGTCGAATTCAAATTTCAATTGGTTCAAAAACTGATCAGGGCTCCAGTGTTTTCCTTCAATATTGACAATATCATTATTACGTAGTGTGTAAGGAATGACTACAAAATTTTTCCCTTTTACTTTGGTAATGAAAGGTTCATCATGGCTCAGGTCATCTATGTGATACAAAAATCCCAGTTCCTGTAGAACTTTAAGCGTATTCGGACCTCTTCGCAGCCAATTAGCATTATAACCTACAGCTTTCTGACCTGTAATCTTTTCAACAACATCTACACCTTGTTTTACAAAATTCAGCTCGTCAGCATAATTTTTATTCCATTGATTATCCCATGCAATCCCATGAGCGGCAATTTCATGGCCTCCGTTTGCAATGGCTTTAGCCACTTCCGGATATTTTTCTGCTGCTGTTCCCACTACATGAGATGTTACTTTAATGTCATACTTTTTCCATAGATCCAGCATTCTGTAAATTCCTTCATTTCCTCCATAACGATACCAGCTTTCCGCCGGAAGGTCTGGTTGCCCTTTAGGAAGAGGAGTCCCACTGAACGGACTTTCAGCGCCTTCAGGCTGCCCGCCTGTTTCAAACTGCATAGAAACGGAAATCACCAGCTGAGCTCCATTTGGCCAGTATTTTTTGGTTGAAGCCTGTGTTTCAGGTTGATCTTTTTTTGTCCTTTTATTCTTGTCATGATCAGAAAAAGACATCAGAACAATTGTTGAAGCAAGCAACAATACTGATTGTTTTATATATTTCATTTTTGAATGTATTTAATAAGGCAAAATTGACCAATAATGAATCATAATGTATTGTAAAAATTAATGGTAAATTTGTAAAAATCCATTCTTTCATGAAACGAATCGTTAATTTCAATTCTTTTAATGTTTTCAGCATCGAAAAAGAAACCTGGGACGTTGAATATCATAATCATAACTTTTATGAACTGATTATCATAGAAAAAGGAAAGGGGTTTCACCATCTCAACAATATTACTTTTCCTTACAAAAAAGGAGATGTATTTCTCTTAAGGCCCAGCGATGGCCATGAGTTTTCCATTACCAGTAAAACACGGTTCATTTATATAAAATTTACAGAACAATATATATGGGAAAATCTGCTCTCCAATAAAAAAAATGAGTTGAAAAAGCTGGTTCAACTTATGATGGAAGATCATTCTTTTGTATACGAATCGGTGATCCAATGTAAAACAGATAGGGAACATCTGTTGCAGCTAGCCAGAATTCTTTTGTATGAATTCAGCCATGCAAATACTTATAACAAAGAGATAAGTTCAGATCTTTTTTCTGCCATTATTACGATTCTGATTCAGAATACGATGAGCAATATCACAGCTAAAAACTGGATTACCCAAAACTTAAGCAGAATTGAAAGGATCTTGTATTATATAAACGTTAATGCTTTGGATGCAGATAAAATGAAAATTGAAAATCTGGCCAAAGAGTTTATACTTTCTCCTAATTATATCAGCATTTATATTAAAAAACAAACAGGGTTTTCTATACAACAGCATATAATGCAGCATAAAATGAAAACTGCAGAAAAACTTTTGCTGCAAAGTCATTATAATATCAGTGAGATTGCAGATAAATTGGGTTTTAATGATGCCAGCCATTTCAATAAAATCTTTAAAGGGTATAAAGAAATGTCTCCTTCTGAGTTTAAAAAGAAATCTATGGTAAAGTAATTTACAGTTTCATTCCACCATTTTTAAGGACTTTTTTCCGTTCCATTAATCTTATTTTTTTCATATCTTTAATAATCAAACCTTTAAGATTATGAAAGTTAGTGCCGGGATTTTGCTCTTTAAAAAAGAAAAAGACAGTCTGTATTACTTTCTGGTTCATCCCGGCGGATTTTTCTGGAAGAATAAAGATTTAGGAGCATGGTCTATTCCCAAAGGAGAGATGCTTCCAGGTGAAAATCCATTGGAGCGTGCATTAACGGAATTTAAAGAAGAAACAGGAAAAACAGTGGAAGGAAACTTTATTGAATTATCTCCCATTAAGCAAAAAGGAGGGAAAATAGTGTATGCATGGGCTTTGGAAGAAGATATTGATACTTCAGATCTTTACAGCAACACCTTTTCATTAGAATGGCCACCCAAATCCGGCAAAATAATAGAAATTCCCGAAGTAGATCAATGGGAATGGTTTCCTTCAGAAGAAGCACAGCAACGGGTCAATACTGCACAGAGAGATTTTATTATTGAGCTTGAAAACATAGTAAAAAATCAATAATATTTTAGATAAGTCAGGGCAAACAAAAAACCTTTATCAGAGTTGATAAAGGTTTTTCATTATATTATTTAAAACTATAATTTACCGCTTTATCCCAATGGCTCTTAATGCACTGGAAGTTAAAAAGATATCATCAAATACCGTAAGTGATTCTACATCATTGAATCCTGAAGGAAGAAGATCATTTTTATTGAAAGACAATTCTATAGAAGGGTCGTAAGAAGCTATGATACGCACTTTTGAATATCCGTTATAATCTACTTTGAAGCCTTCAAACATACAGTTATGTTCCGCTTTCTGGTATTCGCCATATTCTTCAAATCCAGCAATATCAGTTCTTTTTCCGTCATTATGATCAAGAGATTTCCATGTATCATAATTTTTAGGCTCTTTCAGGATATTTCCTTCACGATCTAAAGGAACGAACATTCCAAGAGTCAAACGCTTCTTTAAAAAATTGGCATAATTATTCATCAGATTCAAAATCTGAAGATCAGCATATCCTTCGTGTGAATAATATTCCAGCACGAAAGTGGTCATCGGAATCAGCTTATGAGAAGCATCAGTCGGCATAAATTAGTCTTTACTTTTTTTGGCCGATAAAAATAGTATTTTTATTTACGTTACCCAATGGAAGTAGGTGAATAGGATGGAATTTATACCCATTCTGAATAACAATAAGTATAGGACAACCCTTCATTTTTCAGTATTTTTGGAGGAAATAACTCAATAACAATAACCAATCCACCTGTAAAAACTTAGGATTTACACCTTTTACAAATTATTATATGTTGAAAAAGATACTATTAGGAGCCAGCATCATTCACTGTTGCTTTTACAATACCATGGCTCAAAGTCCTGGCCAGCACCCGGTTTATACATCCGAATGGGGACATCTCTTTCGTGAAAATGGAAATAATAAAGATCTTTTGGGAATATTTTCTACAGAGGCACCCGTTTACCTTCTGGATTCTACCAAGACACAATATAAAGTACAGGTAAGCAATGGTGATATTGGTTTTATAGACCGTCAGCCTTTACAAAAAAGTATGCGTGGAAAAAAATCTGCCGGAGAACCAGCCCAGTATTTCGATCGGGGGTCGCAAGGACACCAATGTCCACATTTTTATGTACAGGTATCGGAACTGCGTGTACGAAAAGCTCCTACCACAGAAAGCATCGCCATCCGGAGAGCTTCTTTAAATGAACTGGTGTGTATAGATTATGTGCCTCTATATCAGGACGGCTGGATCTACATTGGTGATCATTTTCACGAAAATCCCGAATATATTCAAATGAAATATCTGGGTACTGAACTTACCTACGACAAAGTTCTGAAAGATTATCTGGCTGCAAAAGGCAAAGACAGGGAAAAAGAGCTGGCCCAGGTTGGAAGATTACGTGAAATAGCATGGATCGAAGATAAAAACCTTAAACAAGCGTTACAATATTGGAAAGAATCTAATACTGGCATAGAAAATCCAAAGATAGATATCGATTTTGAACTCCTTCTGGCAGATCAATTCGCGAAAAAACCAGAAACAAAAGCCTATGAAAAAAAACTGAAAGCTTTGAATCTGCATTTTATATGGAAAGAAACAGCCCTTTTTGATGGAAAAATCACAGATGCACAGATGAAACAACTGGAGATGCAAAAGGTTAAAGATATTCCCAATACACCTGAATGCGGCTGGGATCCTCAATATTTTTATAAAACACCCAATATCATTATTGCTTTTGAAGAATATAAAGGAAAAGTTTCCGGAAGTATCTACAAAATGTCTTTCAGTAATGGTGAAGCTTTGGTTTTAGGAAATGAACGTATGGATTCCAATTATGATGAAAGAAATTTTGTGACCCGTTTTGGCGATATGCTTTCTGCACGCTGGATTTCTTCCCCACATGAATACCACATTCAGGATGGTGATGCAGGGCTCCATATTTTTACTTTTAAAGACGGGAAACTGTTCAGCTACGAATATATGTACTATTGTTAAATTATTTTTAGTCATAAGTCTCAAAAAAGTAGTAAGTTTTGGCTAAAACCTATTGATCATTACCAATAAAATAAGCGGGCTAAAGCCCACTTCTATTGATATGAACATCAATCTCATAAGCATTCAATAGGAACGGGCTTTAGCCCGTTTTAATAATTTAAACATGAAATTTATCGGCTTTAGCCAAAACTTAAAAACGGTTTCTTCATTCTTCAAACCACATTTATTCTCCAACAAGAGTGATTAAATTTAAAGCTGTATCTTTACCCTACCAAACAAAATATTATATGTCATTTATTACACCGGAAGGAGCCAGGAAGGCTCAGCTATCCCTATCCGAAAGAGCACCCGTTGCTCATGCTATTCTCTCAGGAGCAGAGAATATTTCGAAATACAACAGTGGAGTATGTCATGATGTGGTAGCCTATGCTTTATATATGCGTGGTGCCTCCATAAGTCCTGCTCAGCTGGCAGAATCAGCCGGACAAAAATGGTTAACTGTATTCAACTATCCTTTAGGAGAAAAGTGGGACGGATATACACCTATTCCCGCAGGAAAAGCGATTGGTTTTTACAGGCTTATTGATAAAACTTTCTTTCATTCAGCTGTTACAACAGGAAAAGGAAATGAAATTAGATCTGTTAACGGATTCTCATTAGGTTCTGCATGGTCTGTACCTGTAGATATGAAATGGGTATTAGGCAAAAAAAATGCTGACGGCACTTTCAATTATGATGGTACCAAAATAGAAGTCTATATCTCTTCTTTATAGCAGAGATTTCATTGTGATAAAAGCATAGGCAGATTTGCAGACTAGCGAATCTGCCTGTTTATTATATATTAACTAAGCATCAGCACATTTCGGACAGATCCCACTGATAATAAAATTATATTCCTGTGCGATAAAATGTTCCGGCAAACTGATTTCTGGAATCGCGTTTTCAATACACGTTACAGAATGACATTCTTTGCAGTTGAAGTGAACATGATTGTGAAAATGCTGTTCATGAGTACATTTTCCACTGCACTTTGCAAAATTCACCACGCCGTCAATATTGACGATCTTGTGGATAGCGCCTTCATTTTCAAGCCTTTCCAAAACTCTGTAAATCGTCACTCTATTGCATAGATCTCCCAGTTTTTTCTGAATATCAGAATGGGTAAGAGCGATATCTGAGTCATTGATAAGATTTAAAATTTCCGTTTTGGCATGGGTATTTCTGACCTGTTTCATATTTTAATGCAACAAAGTTGCGTTATTTAAATTTTTATCTATACTTTTGCAACAAAGTTACAATAAGAAAATTAATCCATACTATTATGAAGTCAAAAATTCTTGATGCTGTAGGAATCTCCGCTGCTGTTTTATGCCTGATTCATTGTATAGTCTTTCCATTATTACTGATTGTCCCTTTGGGCATATCCCATAATCCCTATATCGATTTAGCTTTCCTTTGTATTGGTGCCGTTGTCGTGTTCAGAATTACTAAAAAAATAACCAACCGATGGTTGAAAATTTTATTCTGGATATCTGTCTCCCTCATTTTTATTTCTGTACTCACAGATCTGATATTTGATATTCATGTTCCTCTGATCTATCTTGGAACTGCGGGATTAATCACTGGCCATATCATCAATTTTAAAAATCATAAACATTAAAATACATGACGAAGAAACTTCCTGTAACGGTACTCAGCGGCTTTTTGGGAGCTGGAAAAACCACATTGCTGAATCATATTCTGCACAATAAACAAGGCTTGAAAGTAGCTGTCATTGTGAATGATATGAGTGAAGTTAATATTGACGCCCGCCTTGTTGAAAATCAAAATACCCTTTCAAGAACAGAAGAAAGATTGGTAGAAATGAGCAACGGTTGTATCTGCTGTACACTCCGCGAAGACCTGATGGTAGAAGTAGAACGTCTTGCTCACGAAAATCGGTTTGATTACTTATTGATAGAAAGTACGGGAATCGGTGAGCCTATTCCGGTTGCCCAGACCTTTACCTATATTGATGAAGAGAGTGGAATAGACCTTTCCCGCTTCAGCTATGTAGATACGATGGTAACTGTGGTGGATTGCTTCAATTTTATGAAAGATTTCGGCTCCAATGAATTGCTTATGGATCGTGATCTCACTGATATGGAAGGAGATTACAGAACAATTGTCAATCTTCTTACCGATCAGATTGAGTTTGCGAACGTTATTATTTTAAATAAAACAGATCTTATAGATGCTGAAACACTTGGTTTTTTAAAGGCTGCCATAAATAAATTAAACCCTGATGCGGTTATCCTGCATTCAGAATTTGGAAAAGTTGAACCTAAGCAGATTTTAAATACTCAGCTTTTTGACTTTGATAAAGCACAATCTTCAGCGGGCTGGCAAAAAGAGTTACAATCTGAGCATCATACTCCTGAAACCGAAGAATATGGAATAAGCTCAATGGTGTTCAGAGATAAAAAACCGTTTCATCCTGTAAGACTCTGGGAATATCTGAATTATCATTATCCTGAAGGAACAATACGGGCAAAAGGACTGTTCTGGCTGGCCTCAAGACCAGGTGATGCATTGAACTTTTCTCAGGCTGGCGGCTCTTTCCGACTTGAAAAGGCGGGAGTCTGGTGGGGCAGTATGCCTATGAACCAACGGGTACAATATTCCTCATTTATAGAAAATCAGGAATTTATAGAAAGTAGATGGGACAAAAACTGGGGCGACAGAATCAATGAGCTTGTATTCATCGGGCAGAACCTGGATAAAGATCAGATGGTATCTGACCTTCAGCAATGCCTTATTAATGAGCAGGAAAAAAAATTGCTTGAACAAAAAATACCTTTCGAAGATCCTTTTCCAAAGAACATTTAAAATTAACCTTTAATTAATGCAACTTAGTGTCGATAATAAACTAAATAGAATAACTTACCACATTATTTCAAAACAATATGGACAGAAGAAAATTTCTAAAAGGTTCAGCATTACTTTCAGGATTATTGACCTTATCACCGTCTGATCTCTGGAGCTTCGGGAAAACGATTGAAAATCCCCAGGCAGGAAAAGCAAAGAACATCATCTTTATGGTAAGTGATGGGATGAGTCTCGGAACACTTTCCATGGCAGACCTGTATTCCCGGAATATTTTGGGAAAGGGGAGTAACTGGCTCAATCTGTATCACGACAAAAAAGTGAGCCGTGCTTTGATGGATACTGCTTCAGCAAGTTCTATTGTTACAGATTCCGCTGCCGCAAGTTCAGCCTTTGGAGGTGGAATAAGAGTTAAAAACGGGACCCTGAACATAGGAGCCAATGGTGAAAAACATCTTCCCATATGGCAGCAATATAAAAAAGCAGGGAAGAAAGCAGGCTGTGTGACAACTGTTACCATTACGCATGCCACTCCTGCAGGATTTTGTATAAATTCTTCAAAAAGAAATGCAGAACCCCAAATCGCTGAAATGTATGCCGAGCTGGAACTGGATGTACTGTTAGGAGGTGGAGACGAATTTTTCAATCCAGTAAAAAGAGAAGACAAAAAAGATCTTTATTCCCTATACAGCAAAAAAGGATACAGGATTCTAAAAACACAAAACGATCTGAAAGAAATCAAAAAAGGAGAGAAATTATTAGGCATATTCAGTACAGGAGCATTGCCTTACAGCATTGACAGAGCAAATCTTCAGGAATTCAACAATACACCAACTCTTGCTGAAATGGCAAAGACTGCTATTGATCAGATGAAAGATCATTCCAACGGTTTTGTTCTTCAGGTGGAAGCCGGAAAAGTAGACTGGTCAGCCCATGCCAATGATGTCGCAGCGCTCATTCACGATCAGCTGGCATTTGATGAAGCGGTAAAAACTGTAATGGATTTTGCCGAAAAAGACGGAAATACATTAGTCATTATCACTACAGATCATGGAAATGCCAATCCCGGAACCATTTACGGAACAGATGCCACTAAGAACTTTAACAGCATTTCAGATTATCAGTACACCAACGAATATATTCTGAACAAAATTCAGAAAGATGATTCTGCAAAAGATATTAAAGATTGGATCTATGAAAGCAACAAAATCATTCTGAACGATGATGAAGCCAAACATCTTCTGAGTTTTTACAACGGGTTGGAGAAAGAGGAAGAAGGGCTCTATAATTATAAAAAACTGCCTTTCAAGCTGTATTCGGAAATTCAGAAAAGCAGGAATTCTGTGGGATGGATCAGCATGGATCATTCCGGAGATTATGTGGAAGTGGCAGCCTATGGTCCCGGAAATGAATTTCTACAGCCTTTTATTAAAAATACAGATCTGCATGGTCTGATGCTGAAAGCCTGTTTGATATAGACATTCATATTTTTTCATATTTAATTATTTGGGAGAGTGCAAGGCGGATTGATTGTGTCCGCCTTGTTTTTTTGTGATTTATTATCAGATCTTGTCAGTAATGATTTATTTACATACTTTTTATAATATCACCTAATCTTTTCAGGGCATTTTCTACTTTATCATTCCAAACATTGTTGCAGCTGATCCGGATATAGTTTCTATACTCTCCATTATTGGAAAACAGCGGTCCGGGAGCAAAATTTACAAACTGGTTAATAGCTTTTTTCTGAAGTTCAAATGCATCAATATGGGCAGGCAGCTCTATCCACAAAACCAAACCTCCTTCAGGCCGGCTCATCCGGATATCGGTTGGAAAATATTTTTCTATCGTCTGAATCGTCAACAACATCAGTCTATGCAGTTCAGGCCGAAGCTTACGCAAATGACGATCATAAGCCCCTGTTTTAAGCAACTGTAGCATAGAGGACTGTACAATACTTGCTGTAGCAACATTAGTAACTGCTTTCAATTTGGCCACCTGTTCTGTAAACCGTCCTGCAGCACACCAGCCGATTCTGTAACCGGGTGCAGCCGATTTGGAAAAAGAGGAGCAAAGCATCACCCAACCATGTTCATCATAGCTTTTTATAGTTGTTGGGCGCTGTGCCTGGAAATGCAAATCTCCATAAATATCATCTTCTATGACCGGAACCTGCATTCTTTCCGCAAAAGCGGCTATTGCTGATTTTTTCTCATCATTTAAAGTAATACCATTTGGATTATTAAAATTTGAAATTAACAGACATGCAGCAATTTTTTGCTTGCTGCAGATTTCTTCTAATTCCTGAATATGGATTCCGGTCAAAGGACAGCCGGAGAATTCAATGACTTTGAGATCAAGGCTTTCTATTGTCTGCAATATACCATGGTAGATGGGGGATTGTACAAGTACGGTATCACCCGTTTTTGCTACAGCACGCAGACATAGACTGACTGCTTCCAACGCACCATTGGTGATCACCACATCATCAGCCGCAAGATTACCCTGCCAAAGAAAAGATCTTCGGGCAATTTCGGTTCTCAACTCACTATTTCCAGCAGCAGGTTCATACTGTAAATGCTGGCCTGTTAAATCTCTGGAAGCCTGCTGCAAACTTCTCCGCAAAGCATTAAAAGGCAGATAATCTGGATGTAAAACAGCGTTAAAAAATGAAACATATAATTTGTTTTCCGAATCTGGAAATGAAACTTCCTGCAACACTTTTCCGATCGCTATTTTTTGAGCAAGTGTATTGTTTTCAGCCTGCTTTGGCAGACTTACCGAAGAAACTGAGGTACGGAGCACCACAAATCCTGACCTTTCTTTTCCTGCCACCAAACCCTTATCTTCCAATAGAGTGAAAGCTTTCAAAATAGTCCCAACACTTATATTAAACTGTTGCCGGATACTGCGTAATGAAGGAAGTTTGGCTCCAATAGGATATGTTCCATTATTAATAGAAAGTTCAAACTTATCCGCCAATGCTATGTATTGAAAATCTTTCATCTGTTATACTAATATATTCATTTTTTGTATCTGTTACAATACGACAAAGATATCTACTTTTACTGAACAAAAAAATAAGAAGAATATGAAAAAATTAGGATTGGTAGGAGGCATCAGCTGGGCTTCAACTTTGGATTACTACCGTCTTCTGAATGAAGGAATTAATCAGCAACTGGGCGGATTGAATTTTGCGGAATGCATTATTTACTCCGTTAACTTTAATCATTTTCAGCAATTTAATGCAGAGTATGACTGGGGTTCTACCTTTGAACTTCTGTACAATGCTGCCGAAAATTTAAAAAAATCAGGAGCAGAAGCTATTGTACTTTGTGCCAACACAGCCCATATTGTTGCTGACAAGATTGAAGAACGAATAGGGTTGCCGCTTATTCATATTACAACTGCTACAGCCAATGCTGTTAAACAGAAAGGATTAAAAAAAATCGGTTTATTGGGGACAAGCTATACGATGGAACTTGATTTTTATAAAGATAAGCTGATAGAAGGCGGTCTGGAACCTCTTATTCCAGAGAAAAGTGAAGACAGAGATTATATTGAGGATATTTTAAGAAATGAATTGAGCAGAGGAATTATTAATCCTGAAACTAAAAAAAATTATCTGAAGATTATTCAGGAGCTTATAGACCGTGGGGCAGAGGGAATTATTTTAGGATGTACAGAAATTCCACTGCTGATCAAGCAGGAAGATGTTGCTGTTCCGGTATTTGATACCATCCAGATTCATGTAGATGCTGCCGTTGCATTTGCCGTTTCAAAGCAAAATATCACAGTTAATTCATAAAACACTCAAATACAATATAAATACAGTTCAATTTAAAAGAAACCAACAATAATTGAGTAGTTCAATTTATTTAACGGTTTCAAATATAAGTACCCTATCATTAGATGTGGTACTTTTTATTTTCATAATACCTATTACTTCTTTTAAAATCCAGAATATACTCCAATTCATTTGAAATAAATAGATATATACCTTTATTGTCAAATTGACTACAATGGAATACGAATAATTTCGTATTTTGGTTTACTTATTAAAATAATAATTTAAAGCACCTAAAAATGTTTAAAATATAAACTTTAAGGTTCTGATTATCATTTTTTAATAATCAAAAAAGAAAAATCTCTAATCATTGAAATAACATATGAAGAAGTATCCAATTCCTGGGAATGAAGAAGCCCGAATGAGGAAACTGGAGTTTTTTGATCTTTTAAACCTTGAAAAAGATCCCCAGTTAGACATTTTTGCAGAGACGGCATGCCTGGTGACCGACTGTCCCGCAGGGCTTATTGCAATGATGGAAAGCGAAACCCAGACCATTCAAAGCTGTGTAGGGCTTGCCCTCGATTTTGTAGACCGGAAAAATACGGTATGCCAGTATTCTATTGCAAGCGGGGATGTTGTAATTATCAATGATACTTTATTAGACGAAAGGTCTTCGGAAAACGCAATAATTCTGGCGGGAGGAATCAGGTTCTATGCAGGAGTACCCTTGATTGATGATGAAGGTTTCGTATTAGGAACCATCTGCGTTATCGATTATAAACCTAAAACGATTACAAATGATCAAATTTCAACCCTGAAAAAAATAGGAGAGGCCATCACAAAAGTTCTGATGGGGAAGAGGAAAAATATTCAGGCTGAATATTTTCAACAGACCTTCAGTATTTCTAATAACCTGATCTGTGTTTTGGATAAAAATTTCTCTATAAAAGATGTCAATCCGGCTTTTGAAAGCGTATTTCAATTGGAGAAGTCTCAGGTTATCGACCAGAATTTCCTCAATATTTTAGGCAGCCACAACTCCCAACTGCAATTACTTACCAAAAACCTGCCCACTACAGATGAAGAAGTAACATTTACCACTTCTACAAACATAGATGATACACAGACTATTATTACAGAATGGTATCTTAAACTGAATCAGGATCATTCTGAAATTTTCTGTTTTGGAATCAATATTACCCAGCGTATCGAAGAGAAACTCAAACTTGAAAGTTCTGAACGCCGTTTCAGAAGCTTCTTCGAAAATGCAATAGGCCTGATGAGTATGCATGATATGGAAGGGAATATTACTGCCGTAAACGAAAAAGGAAGAGAAACCCTGCAGTATTCCGCAGAAGAAGTAGAAGGACTCAACCTGAAAGATCTTGTTCCTGAAAAAAACTGGCCCTTACTGGAACAGTATCTGGAAAGAATCAACAACAACCAGGAAGATTTCGGAACCATGATTCTGAAAACCAAAGGAGGTGAAGAAGTGATCTGGATGTACCACAATCTGGTGGAAATCAACAAAGAAGGAAAACCTTATGTAGTAAGTACCGCACTGAATGTTACCGAAAGAATGACATTGGAAAAAGATCTTGTTCATACCAAAAAAATGCTGGAACAGACAAGTGCTGTAGCCCAGGTGGGAGGATGGGAAGTGAATCTTAAAAAGAATACTGTATTTTGGTCACAATCTACCAAAGAAATACATAAAATAGACAAAACATTCCAGCCTGATCTGGAAAATGCACTAGGCTTCTATAGCGAAGACAGCCGGGAAAAATTAAAATTCTTATTCGAAAGAGCTGTAAAAGAAGGTGTTCCTTACGATGAAGAATTACAGCTTGTCCGGAATGACGGTGTGACGATCTGGGTAAGGGTAAAAGGAATACCTGAGTTTGAAGAAGAGACCTGTATCAGAGTATATGGGATCATCCAGGATATTGATAATTTCAAAAACATCTACCTTGAACTGGCCAAAAAAGAGGCGATGCTGCAGTCATTTGTCGCCTATGTTCCTGCAACAGTGGCTATGTTTGACAAAGAACTTAATTATCTTTCGGTAAGCAGCAGCTGGAAAGAAGAATTCCAGATGAATGACATCAGACTGATAGGAGAAAATATGTTCAAAATTTCTCCTAATGTTCCGGATGACAGAATAAAAATTTATCAGAATGCCTTGGCAGGAATTGCCTATAAAAATGAAGACATGGCCATAGAAATCCCTGATAAAGAAGTCATTCAGCATTACAATATAGAAGTTACCCCATGGTATCTTTCCACTAATATAATAGGTGGGATCATTGTTTCTGCTCAAAATATTACAGCATCGGTAAGAATCAATAAAGAGCTTAAAAATGCAAAAAAAATGGCTGATATTGCCAATAAAGCAAAATCAGAATTTTTGGCTAATATGAGCCATGAAATCAGGACTCCGCTGAATGGTGTCATCGGCTTCTCTGATCTTCTGCTAAAAACTCCATTGAATGAGATACAGACTCAATACCTAAATTATATTAATGAATCCGGAGAAAACCTGTTAAACATCATCAACGACATTCTTGATTTCTCTAAAATAGAATCCGGAAAATTGGATCTTTCCATTGAAAAATCTAATGTGTATGACATTGTAAGCCAGGTGATCAACGTGATCCTCTATCAATCGCAGAAAAAAAATATAGAATTACTGTTGAATATAGAACAGGGACTTCCTGAAACAATCTGGGTGGACGAATCCAGGCTGAAGCAGATTCTGATCAACCTTCTTGGAAACGCTGTCAAGTTTACAGCACAGGGAGAAATAGAACTTAAAGTAGAAAAACTGAAGATTGACCATAAAGATATTACATTAAGATTTTCAGTGCGGGACACCGGAATTGGTATTCCTAAAGAGAAACAGCAGTTTATTTTTGATGCCTTCACACAGGAAAACAGCTCTATCAGCAAACGTTATGGAGGAACAGGACTTGGACTAACCATTTCAAACAATATTCTGAAATATATGGGAAGCAGCCTGTCACTGATGAGCGAAGTTGATAAAGGTTCTGTTTTCTATTTTGACATTAAGATTCCTTGTGAAATGACAGAACGACCTGAAGATGAAGACCTGAAAATAAAAAAAGTTCTTATTGTTGACGATAACGAAGCCAACAGAGTGATTCTTCAGCATATGCTTGCCTATAAAAATATAGATTCAAAGCTTGCTGCCAATGGTATGGAAGCCCTTCAGATACTTCTTGCAGGAGAGCGTTTCGATGTAATTCTTATGGATTACCATATGCCGATCATTTCAGGGCTGGAAACGATAGAAAAAATCAAGGAAATGTTTAACAAACAAAATGAACTTTCACCTCTGGTTATCCTTCATACCTCTTCTGAAGAGCATGATGTCATCAATTCTTTCCGCCAGGAAAACAATTCATACTTCCTGCTGAAACCTATCAAATCTGAAGAACTGTATAAAACATTGAAACAGGCTGTAAAATACACAGAAAAAGAAACCAGCCAAATTCCACAGCCGGAAACAGAAGCTTCAATATTGATGCAGGCTCCTCAGGTTTTACTGGTAGATGACAACCCTGTAAATATGGTCCTGAACCACAAAATGGTACGTTCATTAATTCCCGATGCAGAGCTCACAGAAGCTACAGATGGTCTTCAGGCTTGGGAACAATGCAAAGAAAAAGCATTCAATATTATTTTAATGGATGTTCAGATGCCGGTAATGGATGGTATTGAAGCTACAAAACAAATCCGTTTACTTCCTGGTTATGCCGATGTTCCGATTATTGGAGTCACCGCCGGAAATGTATTGGGTGAAAAAGAAAAATGTATGAATTCCGGGATGAATGACTTCCTGCCGAAACCTTTAAGACAGGCCGATCTGCTGGAAATGCTGAAGAAATACATCATGAATAAAAATCATACGGTTTCTGAGGATGCTCTGGATCAGACAAAATATCTGGACATTAATCTTTTGAATGAACAAATAGGCGATGATGATGATGATGATTTCAGAAAAGTATTTTTGGGTATCGTCATACAGCAACTTACCCAAGCTGAAGAAGATATTAAAAAAAGCGCAGCTGAAAAAGACAGTACCAACCTGAAATTGATCCTTCACAAGCTCAAAGGAACAGCAGGAACAGCAGGATTGTTACAGCTTACAAAAAATACGGCCAGTTGGGAAAATAAAGCAGAGCCAGACATGGATTTTATCTCCATGGAAAAAGAAATTATCCAAGAAATAACAATAGGATTACAATTAATTAACAATTTAATACAATAAAAAAATAAAACTATGTTGATTCTAATCGCTGAAGACGACGAACTGATTCTAAAAACGATAGAGCACAAATTATTAAAAGAAGGGCACGAAGTGATCCTCACCCGCAATGGTAAAGATGCTTCAGAAGAAAGGATGGCTTGATTCAATACGAAGCCTTTATCCTGAAGAAAAAAATATACCTTCTGGGATTACTTATATAAAGCTTACGACAGGAATGCAGGCATGAGGCTGGACCATATTTTACTGAGTCCTTATCTCCAGAAACGGCTGCAGTCTGGTGGAGTAGACAGCCATGTACGTGGATGGGAAAAAAGCAGCGATCATGCTCCGGTATGGATTGAGCTCGCAGACGAACTATAACTCAAGAATAACAAAATCATATATAGTATACTCCCGGTTTATAAAATCAGGAGTATACTATATAATAAGGATAATTGAATATTAAGGCTGTTTACGGCGGCGACCGGAAACCTTTTTATCAAGATCCCTGATGTCCTGTCTCAGCTCACGGAACATTTCTTTAAAATTGTAGCTTTCATAGTCTCCAGGCTCAAAATCCTCCGGAAATATTCCTGAAGCATACTGCCAGATTTCTACAACTTCTTCAAACGGAATCTCATAAGGCTCATAAAAAGAATTGTCAGCACTTACACAGATTGCATTTTCTTTTCTTTCCTTAAAACGTTTATAGGTAATACCATCATTCAACGTAACGAAAACATAGGTTTTCCCTTGTTTCAAATCATTGATTCCTTCTACATATTTTCCTACAATATAGGAACCATTTCTAAATGGAGGCATAGAATCTCCATCTGCCGGGAATGCTCTGTATTTTCCGTTGGTAAGAAAGGGAAGAGCAATACGCTGAAGACTTTCAATATAATCTACATCACTGTAACCTTCCAGATATCCCATAGAAGCTTTTTGAGGAATAATTTCTATTGTATCATTTCCTTGCGCATCTACCGCTACCGGAAGAACAATTCTGTTATCCGGAAGTTTCAGCATATCATCCATAGGATATTTCTGAATATCTACTGACAGCATAAGATCAATGCTTACATGAAAGTATTTGGAGATTTTTACAAGCAGTTCGATAGGAGGTTCAGATATTCCGTTCTCATATTTTGAATACCGGACTCTGGAGATCATCAGTTCATCGGCTACATTTTGTTGGGAGAGCTTTCTCTTGGCTCTTAAGAAGCGTATATTATTTGAAAAAATTGACATTGATAAAAATATGTAAGCAAAAATACAAAATTTGAATGCGCCACCAACCACCGGAGTAGGTTTTACTATAAGATATAAGGAAATTTGACTGGTCTCCTGTCCATTTTTACTAAAACGAGGAAATTTTCATACCCAAATATTCAATTTTATTGTGCGAAAGCGTGATTTCTAAACAAATATAGAAGGCTTTGCATAAGTTAAATAATAATCATTAATAAACGAAATTTAGTACCGAAATAATAACTCTAAATTTCACAAATTGAGTTATTATTTTTAACATTTAGTAAATCAATCACATATAAGTGAAAACCATATTTTTATTAAAATACATATATATTAATGAAATATTAAATAATAAAAACATATACTTAATTTATTGAAAATAATTTGCAATTGTAATATTATTATTCATATATTCGTGATGTAATAATCATATAAAATTATAGTTATGAAAAACTTAAAAAAATTAGACAGAAACGAATTAAAAGCTATTTCAGGTAACGGATTACTAGATCCAATCGGCGGACTTCTAGGTGGACTAGGAGGTGTTGTAGGTGGAGTAGTAGGCGGAGTAGGTACTATCGTTGGTGGCGTAGTTACTGGCGTAGGATCTACAGTTGGTGGCGTATTAGGAGGTGTAAGCACTGTTGTAACTAACGCTTTATGCCAGACACAATGTGTTGTTAATGGTGTAATCCACATCAAATTACTTGAGTGTGGTTCTACTTGCTAGTCAGTAAGCATTACATGTAAAAAATTATGAGGCTGTCTTATTAGACAGTCTCTTTTTTATTTTAAAAATTAAATAAATAACCTATTTAATTTTAATCATCGTGTATTGCATAATTCCATCAGAAAAATTTGAGCTGAATCTTAAAGAGAACCTTTCTATTTATAACTTTTAAGATTTAAGCGGTTAATATAACATCACGAGAGCTTCCTTCATGGGAGACAACTTCATAACTTTTCTGTTCTTCAATTAATATGAAAAGGTATCAATCCAGATTATTTCATGTCTGTCTTAAAACCCATTTTTTAGTTTTTTTAAACTGGTTTTTTATTATTTCTTTCAATAATAGTATTCCATATTCGCTGATAACTGTCTGAAATTTTCCAATATGTACAATTATACATTCAAAATTTTAGGTATTTACTATACAAAAGACAACAAAATGAAAAAAAATTACTGTTTCATAAATTTTTTTTCCTAGTTTTTAGCTTCCATTACTATAAAATTAATCTATAAAAATGAACATTATTACATGATAAAATTCATGTGCTAACTATCTATAATAGAACACTATTTGGTGTCTAAAACTACTTGTTTGTGTGGTGAAAAATACTCACACAATATTGAATTACGCTATAAAACCCTTTGTATAAAGGATTTAACATAATAAAAAAACCACAAATTATTAGAGTTAACATTATTTTTTTTCTATACTTTTGAAATCTAATCTTTAACATTTTAACCATGAAAAAAGAAAATCAAAATTCTAAAAAGTCACTAGAATCCTTAAAAGGTAAAAAATTAGGTGATTTAAAAACTGTTTATGCAGGATTACAAAATCAACAAAATCAATTGGTGTTAGATGCTGAAATGGGCAACTGTATTACCCTTATTTATAATGGAGGTACAGCTGATGACTCATCTTGGGATCGTAAGTAATTACAAGCTAAAAATGGTCACCTCAATTGTATTGAGGTGACTTTTTTTGTCTTTTTTTGTAATTCCATAGAGAAAGAAGCCTTTAGAATAGGCAAATTTCAATCTCTATCACTTACTTCCAAATAATTTTTTCAAATTATTATAGCATGATTTTAATTTTATCTACCCCCAAAGATGATGATACGAATTGGGTAATGGAACACTTGTCAATTCTTGGCGAAAAGTATATAAGAATTAACGACCTGGATTTATTTACTGGAAAAACCAAAATGTATGTTGAATTACAGCCACATCCTAAATTGATTGTAGAAAATCATTTTTTTGGAAAAGTGGATATGTCAGAAATCAAATGTGTTTGGTTTAGGAAATTCGGATTTTTTAACAGGTATAAAGAAAATATAAAGACTGAAAAAAATATAGAATTATTAAATTACTTAGAATCAGAATATATTTCTACATTAAATATATTTTTTGAATTTTTAAAAGATAAAAAATGGCTTAATCATTATCAGAAACTGGAATCCATGACTAAAATAGGAACTTTAATGGCTGCTCATGAGACAGGCATTAAAATTCCTAAAACGTATATAACTAACAATTCGGATAACTTAAACTATGACCAGCCGTATATTACTAAATCTATAAATGAAGGATCGGTCATCGGTATTGATGATAAAGCGTTCTTTTTTTTCACTACTCAATTGAGCGAGAAAAGAATTAAAAGCTATAAAAACTTCTTTCCGAGTTTATTTCAGGAAATGATCAACAAAGAATATGAGCTTAGGATCTTCCACCTGAACGGAAAGAATTACAGTATGGCTATATTTTCTCAAAATGATGCCCAGACAAAAACAGATTACAGACAAGTCAACTACGAGAGTCCTAACAGATATGTATCTTATACTCTCCCGGATGCTGTGGATAAAAAAATATCTGCTCTGATGAAAAAAATAGGATTGAATACGGGTTCTGTAGACATGATAAAAGCTGATGACGGCGAATATTATTTTTTGGAAGTAAATCCTTCCGGCCAGTTCAGAATGACATCTTTGCCATGTAATTATAATCTTCATTACGAAGTCGCTCATTGTCTAAAAACCATGAACACATGAAAAAAAGTTTAATACAAGAATTAAAGCATAATAAGGAATTATTTCCTATTGTTTTTTCACATATTTTTCCTTTTCCAGATACTAAAAAGGCAAGAAGGAATAATCTGAGCAGACAAGTCACAACATCCATTCATCAATCGGAAATACACTGTTTAAGAATATACAAAGATGGGATCAATTTATATACAGAGCAATAAAGACAAATATGTCAACTTCTTTTCCTGTTGTATATTGGTAAGAGGTTTTGAAAGAAGTACAATATATGATATCCAAAGAGAAACTATAGAATTCATACCCAATACTTTAATAGATTTTGTTGAAGATATCAGAGGGAGAAAAGTCGGCGATGTTTTGGAAGAATATAAATCCAATAAAATAGCCAAAGAATATCTGATTTTTTTAGAAAAAAAAGAATTTATTTTTTATTCCAGCAGCCCATCTTTCCCAGAGCTATCTAAAATCAGTATCAATGAGGACACCTCAGAAATCCTTTTTGCAACGGTTGTTTTATCACAGCATATTTATGATAATATGGATATGTTTGCGAAAAATATTCAGCAATTGGGTATCAGAAGACTACATCTTCATATAGATAGTGAAAGCTGTATGGAGCAGCTACTGGGGATATTATCAGCCCTGAAATATTCTAGGGTTATTAATTTATCACTTTCTTTCCCCAACCAAAAAATAAATAAAAAAGTGTATGATAATAAACGGATTACTTCTATTACGTTATTTAATTCTCCAAGAAAACGATCTGTAAAAAGTAATGATATTATTAAAAATTATATCACCAGTGATGATTCTAAATTATTTTTAACCCGATTTAATCTGTACGATATTGCCATAAGTATTAATGCGTATAATGTGGCAAAAAATTATAATTTAGCATTATTCAAGACTATATTTATTGATGGAAACGGAAATATAAAACATAATTTTTCAGATAAAAACAGCTACGGAAATATTTTGGATAATTTTGAAGAAATAAAAACCAGTACTGTAAAAAAATTATCGAAATTATGGAATATTAAAAGAGATGAGATTGAGCCTTGTAATGTCTGTGAATTCAGATATTGTTGTACAACGACCTATATTCCGGAGAAAGCTAACATCGGATATAAAGTAAACTGCAATTATAATCCCTACGCAGCAGAATTCAATTAAATGATAAATCCATATTTATTATGAATTATAAAATTTTAATAAACCTAGTCCTCATTTTTCTATCCTCTAATTTTTTTGCCCAGAATTTCCGGATTGATTACCAACTTACTTATAAAGAAGACTCTTTAAGCTCCGAAACAACAAATAAAAGCATGCTGCTTTTTGTTCAGGGTGGAAAATCTAAATTTATGACTGAAAAACAATATCAGGTAGATTCACTTAGAAGTACAGGATTTAAAGGATCTGCGATAGGAGATAACAGCTTTTTAGTAATTAACGATGAAGAAAACATAAGTTTTAAATATTATTTCTTTTTCAGAGATACATACAAAATAAAAGAATTGGTAAATCTAAACTGGGAACTTAAACCAGAGACTAAAAAAATAAGCACTTACCTGTGTAGAAAAGCAATTTTAAAATATAAAGGAAGAACCTGGGAAGCATGGTATACTCAAGATGTCCCCATTCAGGCCGGACCTTATATTTTTCGAAATTTACCCGGATTAATCATCGAGATGGCAGATTCTACAGGCTCTTATAAGTTTAATCTTTATTCTATAAAGAAAAAATCTGATACTTTAGATTTTGAGAATATGTACAAAGGAGCACTTACTGTTCCGCAAAAGCAGTTACAGAAAGTATCTTTAGATTACTATAATGACCCTTTAAGAGAAATGAAATCAAGTAATGTGCAAGCAAAATTTATAGATGAAAAAGGAAAAGAGGTGAAGCCTGATTTCAGAGAAATGACCAAAACAATCCAGTCTCGTCTGAAAAAATACAACAATCCGATAGAGCTGACGGATGCTATAAAATATCCAAACTAATGTGCTTGAAATTAAACAAGTTTATAATATTATAATTAATAGTTCAGCCACTCTTTTCAGAGTGGTTTTTTTATGCACTACAGAAAGTACTGAGAGCAGTAAATAACCGACAGCCCTATTTTTTCAGTTACTTAGGCTTAAACATGGAAATTTTCAACAAATCAATAAAGCAACAAAGTTGCATTAATAAATTTAATTATCTAGCTTTGCCGGATTATTAAAGTATATGCATATGAAAAAGACCGTTTATTTTTTGATAGGAAGCACACTGATGTATTCCTCATCCATTCTGAAGGCGCAGAAACTTAATCCTGAAAAAAAGACCGTAAAGGATATTGAATCTGTCCAGATACAGGGAAAGACCAATTACAATTCCGTCAATATTTCAAGAAAAAAACTGGATTTCATTCAGTCCAGAACATTGGGAGAAACATTAAGCAAAATTCCCGGGATTCAAAACTCAGGATACGGTCCCAATTCCGGAGCTCCTGTTATCCGAAGTCTGAGCGGAAACCGGGTAAAAATACTGGAAAATGGAACAGCAGTAAATGATCTTTCGGGAATAAGCCCTGACTTTAATACGGACATTGAGATGAATAGTGTCCAAAATATTACAGTTTATAAGAACTCCGCTTCAGTTTTATATGGAGGAAAAACTATTGGAGGAGCCATTGATATTGAAACCGATTATATTGCCCGACAATTACCGGATAAAAAAATAAATGTAAAAGGACTTCTAGAAGGCGGAAGCAATAGCGGACAGAAACAGGCGTTTGCTGCAAAAGGTGTCATTGCAAAAAACTGGATATGGACTGTAGGAGGAAGCAACCACAAACAGGATATTGTAAGAATTCCGGGAAAATCTAAGGACAGCAGATGTTATGATCCTAACCTGATGGGTTTCAATAGTATTTTACAATCATTATGTCAGGTAGATGTGGATTCCAGGCGTGTTTTAAACAAAAGCCTCTTTCCCTACATCAGCCAGTTTGCCAAAGATCATATGATAGACTATGAACTGTCCGAAGATGATCTTTACACCTTCAGTTCTACCTATTATAACCCTGCAGACGGTAAAAATTATCCTAATCCCAAGAATGACCTTTACGTTCCAGGTCAGGATCCATCGAAAGACCGATACAAAAGTGAGGTAAACGGCATCAGAGATTATGTGGAAACAAAAGACGGTGTTATCCCCAACAGCCACTCTGAAAGCAATTCATTCTATGTTGGGACCAGCTATATCGGAAAATCTTTTTATGCAGGAGGAGCTTATCAAAATTCTTATTCTTATTTTGGAGTTCCTGGATATGCAATTGCTAAAATTCCCAAGCATACTCATGGAAAACCACAGCAAAAGATAGAATATCTTCCTATTAATATCAGAAGTTTATCCCATAAAGCTATGCTGGAAACGGCTTACAGATTTACAAATTTTCCAATTTCCGGAATCAAACTAAACTATATGGGAGTATTCTCAAAAAATGCAGAACTTCTCGATAATTTCAGAGCTAATCAGTTTGTGATAAACCAGCACAATGGACGTCTTGAAATTACACAGCAGAAATTAAAATTTCTAACAGGAACCACTGGTCTTGAAGTACAATACAGAGATATGGAAGGAACTGGAAGCCAGAGATACCTGCCCAATACTATAAGCCGCGAAATCGGAATCTTTACGATGCAGCACCTTGACTTTAATACCATTCAGATGGATTTTGGATATAGAAATGAACATGTACAACGCAGGGCCGAAGCAGATGATAAATACGTCAGAAGCCGCGGACTTTCCGGTGGAAAACTCAGTGACAGAGACTTTACCCTTCATCAGTTCCAAAGTTCAGCACAATGGAATATCTTAAAAAAAGCTTATCTGAAAGTACAATACAACCATTCAGAAAGAGCGCCGGAAGTGAACGAGATGTATGCAGGAAATAATCATTTTGCCATTCTTACAGAAGAAAATGGGGATGACAGATTAGATAAAGAAACGGCAAACACTGTTGAATTGGGAGGAGGTTTAAATCTGAAAAAACTACGGATATCTGCCAGCTGGTACCATACTTCATATAAAAATTATATTTATCTTGCCCACACAGGACTTTCCAGAGAAGTTTTCCTTGTTAAAGAATGGCGTTCTGATGATACGGAAATCAACGGAATTGAAGCAGAAGCCGCTTACAAAGCAGATCTAGGAAAAATAGGGAAGTGGGAGATTGGCGGTTACTATGATTTAGTGAGAAATATAAGTGTAGCCGACAGTTCCATAAGAAAATGGAGTGATGGCGATTATATGCCCAATATGCCCACAAGCCGTTTTGGATTCAATCTGGAAGGAACACTGCAGAACTTCAGCCTGAATATAAGTTTAGACCATTATTTAAAACAAAAATATTTAGGGAAAAATATTAATCCTGAGCTTCCTATGCCGGCATTTTCATTACTGAATGTCCGTTTAGCCTATAAAGACAGCAGTTTAGGTATTGGCGATCTGGAATATTATCTTATTGGAAATAATCTGCTGAACACCGAAGCAAGACTTCAAAACTCTCAGTTAAAATTTCTAAGTCCTCTTCCTGGAATTAATATTTCAGCCGGGGTGAAAATAACAATATAAACCAATATTATTTCTGCAGTTATTATTAATTAATAGCTGCAGATTTTTTTTAGGTTATCTATTCAAAATCAGCCTTATAATACAAACCTTTTCTGGTGGTTTTCATCCCGTTTATTTATACAAAAATTATCAAAAAAAACTTAAAAAAAAGAGGTGAAAACTTTTAATACGACAAGTTCTGTCGCTGTGCGTCTCTATCTTTGTATTAGAGATAAGATAAAGAATCCCGGGAAATTAATTGTCTTACTAAACCAAATTTTAACCTTAAACCAACTCTTTTTTATTTATGTTTAAAAAACAACTAATAATCATTTTTCTTTTTTTATTTTTCATTTCTTATGCGCAGAATGAATTTGTTACTATCTGGAAGCCAAATGCAAATGGCATTATTGATCATTCAATAAACTTTGGCGGTACAGGAACCGATTACACCATTTATTGGGAAGAAGTAGGATATCCTCAGCATAACGGACTCATGGATGCTGTAACCTCTAACAGCAACAATCCGATAACCATAAATTTCGGGCCATCATTACAGGCAGATCCTCTGCAGGCAACCTACGAAGTAAAAGCATCCGGCGGTAATGGATTATTTTATGGATTCAGAGCCAATACCGGCATTATGCCTCCCGGAGGAAATCAGGAACTCATAGAACTCAGCCAGTGGGGAAATGCTACATGGCTTCAGCAATTCGACAGGGCATTTGCAAACTGTCCTAATCTTAACGTAACGGCTGCAGACACTCCTGATATGACACAGGTAACCAGTTTATCACAAATGTTCCTTAACTGTTCATCTTTGACAGGCCACACTTCATTTTCTTACTGGAATCCATACCATATTACAGACATGAGTGGCATGTTCAGCGGAGCGACTCTGTTTAATCAGAATATTGGAAACTGGGATACAGCAAATGTAACAAATTTTAGCGGCATGTTTGCTTCTGCCTCTTCTTTCAATCAAGATATTTCTGCCTGGAACACGATATCCGGAACTGATTTCTCTTCCATGTTTTCGGATGCGACAGCTTTCAACCAGCCATTAAATTCGTGGAATACAGAAAATGCTACTAATTTCCGCTATACATTTTATAATGCAGCAGCATTTAATCAGCCTCTTAATAACTGGAATACAGGTAAAGTAACAGATTTTGAGTATATGTTTGAAAATGCAGTATCATTCAATCAGCCCATCGGAAACTGGGATGTAAGTAAAGTTGATTATTTTGCAGGATTTAATATGTTTGCGGGTGCTTCACATTTTGACCAGGATATTTCTGGGTGGAATATCAAACTTCAAAACTTCAGCTGGGATTCAATTTATTTCGGATTTAAAAATGCAGGTTTATCGTGTACCAATTACAGCAATTTTCTCATTGCTCTGAATAATAATCCTACATGGCCGAACTCTACAATAACGTCCGGAACTATAGATGCAACAGGTCTTGTTTATTCTACACAACAAGCTATGCTGGCCAGAGCCCAACTGATCAACAAAGGGTTTAATATTATTGGAGATTCCTATATTTCCGGTTGTTTTCTGTCAACAAGAGAAGTTTCAGCAAAAACTAAAACTTCCGCTTATCCTAATCCAACGATAGGAGTGATCAATGTGGAATCTTCAGCAGACGAAAGTGTTTATTTATATGATATCAACGGTAACCTCATTAAAAATATGTTGTTTAGAAAAGGGAAGAACACAATTGATCTTACAGAATATCCATCAGGAGATTATTTCTTAAAAGGTGATACTGTTTTCACTAAAATAATCAAGCAATAAGAGATCAGCCGGGAGGCTATTTATAAAAATCAGCTCCAAAATCTACGGATTTTGGAGTTTTTTATGCGTAAAATCGAAAAATGTTAGCGAAATTGCACAGATTTTAAAAATAACTATGAGCTGCGAATCAATGACAGAAAAATTTCCCACAATAAACAGTACACTTTCACCCACTGGACTTGGACAACTTATTCAACAAAAATATGAGCTAACCGACAAAACGGAATGCAGCATATTTCGACTGGCTATGAATCATTTATATATTGTTCATGATGGCGAAAACCAATATGTTTTTAGAGTTTACACCCACAATTGGCGGACTCAATTAGAAATTGAAGAAGAAGTAAGACTTTTAATTCTTTTAAAAGAAGCAGGTAAACAGGTTGCTTTTCCAATAGCTGATAAATCGAACAAATTCATTCAAGAAATCGAAGCTCCAGAAGGAATAAGATTTGGTGTTTTGTTTTCATTTGCTAAGGGTATAAAAACAGCAAAATTTTCACCCGAAACAAGCTTTCTGATAGGGCAGGCATTAGCAAAAGTTCATCAATCCACAGAAAATATCGAACTGAAGAGAATGTCCTATAATGCTCAAAACCTTCTTAAGAAACCTGTTGTAAGAATAAAAGAATTCTATAGTAAAAATAGCAGCGAAATTGAATTTTTAGAAACCCTTTCTGCTTTTTTAACGCTAAAAATGGAAAATATTGACCAACAGAAAATGAGATATGGAACTGTTCATCTTGACGTTTGGTTTGACAATTTGCACATTGATAATGAAAAAGAAATAACATTTTTTGACTTTGATTTTTGTGGCAACGGCTATTTATGCTTTGACATTTCTTATTTCATGTTTCAGTTATTGTCAACCCATTTGAACGAAGAGGAATATCAGGTAAAGGCAGATAGCTTCATAAAAGGATATGAGACTGTAACTAAAATAAGTAATGAAGAAAAAAAGTTTTTACCTTATGCATGTTTAGCAATCATGACCTATTATATCAGTGTTCAGTGTGACAGATTTGATTATTGGACCAATATTTTTTTGAATGAAGATCATTTAAAAAGAATGGTAGGGAATTTAAAGCGATGGATTATTTACAACAACATTAAGATTAAATAATGACAAAAAACTACATACAATACGCTGATGGCTATCAAAGACAATATTGATGATTTACTATTGCTTTAAAAATTTGATATAATAACTTCAACAGTAAAATAATAAAATCTGACATTTCTTTGAACCTTTGAAAACTCAAATAATATTCAATTTAACATAATATAAATTATAGGACATTTATTATAATCCTGGAAGAGAGTACTAAGGACTCCAGAATCCCTTATTTTTTATCATTTTCCTTTTAAATATTCTTTAACTGTTTCTAAGAACTCTTCCTTGGTCATAAACCGATCCAGAAAATCTTGCAGCCTTCCTTCGTTTTCAATCTCCTGAAAATAAACTTCATGATCTGTACTGTACACCACAGGATTTTCCTGATCAGGATCTGTTGTGCAGACAAAAAAATGATCATGATAACCGTAAAAATAAAATAGGCAAATAAATTCCATTTCAGAGCCTTCTACAATTTCTTTTAATTCATGCTCATCTATAAGGCCGTCCAATTCTTCGTGATCCTCTGTACCTTTCTTAAACGGCGTGAAAAACCAATCTCTGAGGAAATATTGCCCATATGGCAATTCATGGTCAGAAAAATAATGTTCTAATAAATTCTTGTAAAAACCTTCCTGATCATTATGATATAAGGTTTTATATTTTTCATAATACTCATCTATTCCGTAAACATCCCAATCTCTGTCATAAAGATGATGTCCAAATCTAATACTCCGCCAGTTCTCGGCAAAATTTTTGTCAATACTTACAGCGTCTATATTTCCTCCTAACTCTTTGATTTTATTCACAATACTCTCAGTCATATTCCTATAATTTATTTTTTTTGCTATATATTATGTTAAATTGAAGCAATTAAGAACTCTCTCTGATCTTAAAATTACAAAATCTTGCCACATGACAGCTTTTATGATCATGAAACTCAATACCTTTATCCTAACCAAAAAATAAAATAGTATGAAACCTAAAATGATCTGGGCCAATCTGGCTGTAGCCGACCTTGAACGCACACAGAAATTTTATACTGAGCTGGGATTCAAGCCCAATAATCCGCACACCTCTAATGAATTGGTCAGCTTTTTTGCTGGTGAAAATGAATTTATCATTCATTTTTTCTTAAAAAATATCATAGAAAGGAACTTAAAAACAATGAAATTTGGAGATCCTCAAAGTTCCAATGAGATCATCTTTACCCTTTCTGCAGCAAGTAAAGAACAGGTAAACGAATGGGCTCAAGAAGTAAAAAATGCCGGTGGAACTATTGTTTCAGAACCTGAAAGTTTTGGAGAAAATTATTACGGTTTTGTATTTGCAGATCCTGATGGACACAAATTTAATGTTCTTTATATGTAACCATTTGAAATATTTTTCTCTATATTTGACATTCAACAGATACATATGAACCGATCGAACTGTCTGCCTCCTCCGGCACCTTAATATTTTGAAGTGTACTTATGTTGTTAACTAATTAACAACAAGATTGTTTATGCTTCTAATTCTAACAAAAAAATTAATTCAAATCTTTTACAGTTCATTATCTAATGAAAAAATCATATTTATTATTGCATCTGGCCGTAGTACTGGCTGGATTTACAGGGGTATTCGGAAAATTAATATCACTTAACGAAGGGCTTTTAACCTGGTACAGAGTTCTGTTTTCTTGTATTATTCTGTTTTTTATCCTGAAAATATTTAAAATTCCAAATATGACTTCAGGAAAAGAAAAACTGAAAATCGCTCAGGCAGGACTTCTTATTACTTTACATTGGGTACTTTTCTATGCAAGTATCAAATATTCCAATATATCAATTGGAGTTGTATGCTATTGTCTCACCAGCTTTTTTACAGCTTTATTGAAACCAGTTATTGACAAACAGAAATTCAAGCTATCAGAATTGGGACTCAGTACTTTGACACTTCTGGGAATCAGTCTCATCTTCCATTTCGATGCATCTTATCAAGTGGGAATTATTCTAGGTGTATTCTCTTCTGCAGTTGCTGCGCTTTATACTATTTATAATGAACGTCTGGTTCAGCGTTTTGACAGTATTATTATCAACTATTACCAGATGCTTGCCGGTACTGTATGCCTCGGAGCAATTTTGCCCATTTACCTCCTCTATTTCAAGGCAGATAGCATAGTTCCTGACTTAAAAAACACGGCTTATTTGGGGCTATTAGCACTTTTTTGTACTGTAGGACTTTATGTGATATTTGCAGAAGTTTTAAAGAAAATTCCAGCCTTTACGGTTAACTTAACCTTCAATCTGGAGCCGGTATATGCTATTATTATTGCTTTTTTATTTTTCGATGAAAGCAAAGAAGTTAATCTTTCGTTTTATATAGGATTGGCATTTATTATTGCTTCTGTAGTTTTGCAGACATTGATTTCGATGAAGAAAGCAAAATAATAAAGTAATCTAAATCATTTTATTTAAACAAAAACCGGACACTCAAATTAACTTTAAGTGTCCGGTTTTATCTGTAATAAGCTGAAAAATACTACTTATTCATTCCCAGGCTATTATATAACTGTACCTGCCATATTCCCACAATCTCTTTAAGCATTACAAAAGTAAATGCTGCATTATAGCTGTTGGGAAAAACCGTTATTTCAGTATCTATAAAATCTGATACCTGCGGAATAGGTTTTAAGCCAAATATCTGAAACAGAGAAACAGATCTTTTCATATGAAAACCCGAAGTAACCAGATATACACTTGTAGGAGCCAGCTTCTTTATAATCGGACTTGAGAATTTTGCATTTTGATACGTATTCATGCTTTTATCTTCCTTAATAATATCAGAATCTGATACTCCCATTTTTTTAAAGTTATCACTGAATAATTCCGCTTCACTCGTATGTCCACTTCCCTTTCCTGAAATGACTATTTTACAAGACGTATTGTTTTTCTTGAATTCATGATACAATTGATAGGCTGTAACGACTCTGGAATAAGACATGGTATGCAGTTTTTCTGTATTGTTAATATCTACAACTCCGCCTCCTAATACGACAATCACAGGATTCTGAGAAGCTGTACTTTTTATCTCAGAAGTATGGGTATAACTGTTCTGCAGATATCCCGAGGCTAGTTTACCCAGAAAACCATTTCCTATAAAAATGATGATTAAAATTACCGAGATACCAATTCCTATTCTCAGATTTTTGCTTTTGCTTTTGCTTTTGCTTTTGCTTTTTCTTTTCAACAGCGCGATTATAACTACCGCAAGAAGTAATAAGAAATAAGGTTCTGCAAAAAGCTGCAAAACACGAAATAAAAAGTCTAGTAAAAATTTCATCTATGATAATATTGATTAATGTATAGAAAACACCGGACTGCAAAGGTAAGTATTTTCCTAAGGATAGCTTTTCTCAATACATTTTCAAGAATTTATTTGAAGTATTATAAGATGAAAATTTAAAATTCTCACAGAAACTCAGGTGCAGTTATTATGCATAAAGCCTGGCTTAAAAAAACTTAAGTATTTAAAAATTTTGCGCCTTTTGCGGTTAAAAATTATCAATATAAAAATTTTTGAGCTTTAATTTTATAATAAGAACAATTCTATTTAATTTATCTTTCTGTTTACACAATTATTTTATACATTTGCAGTCATTAGACAACACACTTTTTAGTGTGCTAATAAAAATAACAAACCTACCCAATTGAAAAAGCAGAAAAACATTACCATTTTTATGACCGTAATCCATATATTTTTGGAAAGACATTTTTGTAAAGAAAAAACAAAAAATCCTTCTTAAATCCCAAGAAGCGGTCAGAACCTTAAACAGACAAAAACAAGATTGATATTCAATCTGTTCAATAACATCCGTCAGGAAGAAAATAACTACTCTACTTTTCTTAGATAGATGATTATTTCCTTCTACAATAGCATTCTCGTAACGGCATATATTTCGGCCGCAAGCGGCCGAAACTATCCAACACCTTAATCTGGCAAGTTCACTTGCCCACTCTTAGCTCCCTAAAATAAAGCACCTCATCACATAAAACTTTGCGTTTAAAAAAAAATTCTCCCAATATCACGCAAATATCACAAATTAGTATACTCTAAAAAACCTCCAGGAAATCATCAAAATCCGTCAACATACCTATAATTCATAGCTCACTACTTCTTTTTCTAAAATAATCTGATTTTTGCTGACCGTCACCAGCACTTTATCTCCCGGCTCAAAACCACAATCCTGCAGCCACTTCCCTGCCATTCTGATCTCCGGAAAGAAAACTATTCTGCGGTAGGCTCTCCAATTAATGCTCTGGAAAAAATAATGAAAGCCATTCTTCCATTTATAAAGAAATAAGAAATACAATAATTGATTTAATATAAAAAGAATAGCGTAGCTAATAAGAACAGTTTTGTTCGTATCATTTATTTTAATACAGATGGCTGTTATTAAACCTTAAACTTATCTTAAAATCCTCCCCCACAAATACTTATTATAAATATTTTTCATACATTCACATGATTTTTATAAAAGCACATTGAAAACTCCTGTTTACTACTATTTTCAATCATTAAATTGAAAAAAGATCAATTAATGACAACAAACAAAGATAGTTTTCAATTAAAAGCACAATCAGAGATATGTTGAAAAATTTTAAAACCGTTCGTTTTTTACTTCTTCTTCCACTTTCATTTTCCTTGTTCGGTTTTCGTCCTGCCATCAATGAAGAAGAAAAGATGCAGATCATTATGGTCAATACAAAGAATATTTTGTCTTATCTGCATTACAGTCCAAAACCTATTAATGATGCTTATTCAAAAGAAGTTTATAAACAGTATTTTGAATCGATAGATCCTACAAAAACTTATTTCCTGCAATCTGATATGGATGAGTTTCGTAAGTATGAAACCAAATTGGATGATTATCTGAACACCGGAGATCTGACTTTTTATAAACTGACAGTTGATAAATTGTATCAAAGGATTGATGAAATTGATAAAATGACCAAAGATATTTTCAGTAAGCCAATCAATCTGGAAGAAGATGAAATATTAACGCTAGAGCCCAAACTGAAAAATTCACCGCCCAACAAGCAGCAGCAGTATAATGAATGGAGGAAATATGTGAAATACAATATTCTCCAGGAAATAGAATCCCTAAACAGGAAAAGCGAGGAAAAAAAGAAGGATGATTCTACTAATAAAGACAACAACAGTAAGCCCGAAGTACTGAGCCAGGATGAAAAGATAAAAAAAGCGACAGAAAATGTAAAAGATCTTCTGGAGGAAAAATTTATCAGATTCAAGAAAAGACAAAAAATGGATTGGTTTACGGTATATATGAATTCCTATACCCATATTTTTGATCCTCATACCAATTATTATTCGCCACAGGGCAAAGAAGATTTTGATAACGACTTCAAAGGAAAAATAATCGGTATAGGTGCGGTGATTCAGGAAAAGAAAGGAAACCTTTACATCGGTACATTATCCATTGGAGCTCCGGCATGGAAGACAAAACAGCTGACAGAAGGTGATAAAATTTTAAAAATAAAATCTAACCCCAATACCGATCCTGTAAACGTTGTTGATATGCTTGCCAGTGAAGCCATAAAATTAATCAGAGGGGAAAAAGGTGCGCCCATAACTTTTACGGTAGAGAAAAAAGACGGTACCATTCAGGATGTAACCATAATCCGCGAAGAAATAACTCTTGAAGATACTTTCGCTAAAAGTATTATTGTAAATGCAGCCGACAAAAAATACGGATTGATCAATTTACCAAAGTTCAATGAAGATTTTCAAGATAAGAATGGAAGAAATGCATCTGATGATATTAAAAATGAGATCATCAAACTGAAGGAGCAAAATATTAAGGGAATTATTCTTGACCTTAGGGGCAACTCCGGGGGATCTTTATCAGAAGTTGGTGATATTATGGGGCTTTTCATGGATACAGGCCCATATGTACAGGTGAAGGACGGAAATGGAAAGATTACAACTTTAAAAAATAAAAATGAAGCGCCAATATGGAACGGTCCGCTTGTGATTCTACAAAATGAATTGTCTGCTTCTGCAGCAGAAATTTTAGCCGGTGTGATGCAGGATTATGGAAGAGCCGTTATCATGGGGTCTCCTGTATCTTACGGAAAAGGAACCGTGCAGGTATTTGTAGATCTGAACAGGTTTCTAAATACTCAGGAAGATTTTGGTTCCATAAAACTAACCATTCAGAAATATTACAGAATCACAGGTGAGTCTACACAGAGAAAAGGAGTAAGCTCAGATATTCAGATGAAAGATGTTTTCTCTTACGCAGACATAGGTGAAAAATATGATGACTATGCATTGGCCTGGGATAAAATTCCGGGAACAAACTTCAACAAACAGAACTTTATTAATATTCAGGCTTTGCAGAAAGTAAGTGAGGAGAGAATCGCTAAAAACGATAATTATAAGTTATTGCTTGAATACGCCCAATGGAGAGAAAACCTGGGTAAAGAAAAAACAGTGCCCATTAGCATCCAAAAATACAGTGATCTTATAAAACTGAGAAAAACTCAGGATGATAAATTCAAAGTTTTAAAAACATTAGAAAGCGGTCTTAAATTCACTATGTATCCAAAGGATATTGAAAGAGAGAAAAGTGATGCAGCCTTCAAGAATAAATCTGAAGTATGGGTAAAAAATCTGCAAAAAGACCTGTATTTGCAAGAAGCCATAAATATAGTTGAAGATATTGAAATAAGGTCATAAGCGTACTTCTTTATTCGGAATGTAACATTACAGAGCTCAAAAGTGTATTTCCCTACATTTTTGAGCTTTTTTAATTAAAATCAAAAATTTATTATAAAAAATTTGCGTAGCTAAATAACTACACATATATTTGTAGTCAAATAACTACACGATGAATTTAAGAAGAGATGTATTTCAAGCGATAGCAGATCCTACAAGACGATCTATATTGATGTTGGTGGCGGCACAGTCGATGACAGCTGGAGCTATTGCTTCTAATTTTGATACGGCGAGACCTACCGTTTCAAAGCATCTCCAGATCCTTACAGAATGCGAACTGCTAAGATCTGAACAAAACGGCCGCGAAATAATCTATCACCTAAATCCCAATAAAATGAAAGAAATAGCCGATTTTATAGAACCCTTCCGCAAAATGTGGGACGAGAAATTCAACAAGCTGGAAAGTGTAATGAAAGCGTACCAAAATAAAAATACGTGATGCGAGATACGGGTTATCGAGATTCATGGTGCGGTTTTTGGGATGTGCAGTTTAAAATCTCAAAATCCTCACCCACAAAATAACTCGAATCTCTTAACCCGAAACGCGTAACACGCATCAAACCCTAAAACTCTCCTACTCTAATACTCTAATACACTAACACACACCAAAACTCAAAATATGGAACTTAAAACAAAAATCCACGCAGAAGACGGAAAACAGGAAATTTTCATCACCAGAGAATTTGATCTTCCGGTAGAACTCCTCTTCAAAGCGTATACAGAAGCTGAACTTTTCGAACAATGGATGGGCACCAAAGTGACAAAATTTGAAAACAAACAACACGGAAGTTATCGCTTTGAAACCTCCAATCCACAAGGTGACGTAGTTTTCAGCGCCAATGGAACCATTCACGAAGTGATAGATAATGATAAAATTATAAGAACTTTTCAGATGGAAAATACTCCTTTTCCTGTTCAGATGGAGTTTTTAGAATTTGAAAAAATAATGGATACCACCAGCAAACTTACGATTCAGACAATCTATAAATCCGTAGATTTCAGAAACCAGATGCTGAAATTACCATTCACTCAGGGAATCAATATGGCTCATAATCGTTTACAGGAGTTGTTAGGTAGCAGGTAGCAGATAATAGGTTATAGGAAATACTTAAATCAAAATATGCGGGATGCGAGCTTCGAGATTTATATCCCACCCAAAAACCCAACTCTCCCACTCTAATACTCACAAACCCTCAAACATACAACACCATGAATCCAAAAGTGAATTTCTTCTTTGATAAAAGTCAGCAATGGCACAAAGAATTTGAAAAATTAAGAACAATAGCCCTAAGCACAGACCTTGTAGAAGACCTAAAATGGGGCTGTCCTTGTTATACCTACGAAGGGAAAAATATTTTCCTGATCCACGGTTTTAAAGAATATTGTGCGATCCTTTTCTTTAAAGGAGCATTGATGAAAGATCCGGACAAAATTCTGATCCATCAATCTAAAAATGTACAGGCTGCAAGGCAGGTTCGTTTTACAGATGTAGAGCAAATCAATGATTTGGAAGCTATTCTTCGCAATTATATGTTTGAAGCCGTTGAAATTGAAGAATCAGGGGCTAAAGTTGAAATGAAGAAAACTAAAGAGTTTGAAATAGCTGAAGAGTTTCAAAATAAACTTGATCAGGATCCTGCATTACAAGAGGCTTTTAAAGCATTAACTCCCGGAAGACAAAGAGCCTATCTACTCCACTTTTCCTCTGCCAAACAGTCTAAAACCCGTGAAGCCCGCATTGAAAAATGCATTCCACAAATCATGGACGGAATAGGATTAAACGATTCACTATAAAAACTAAATCATGAACACACCACAACAATCACAAAAAAGAACAAAGATCATCTATTGGGTATTTACACTTTGGATGGCCTTGGGAATGGTTTCCACCGCAATTGTGCAGCTGATAAAAAGTAAAGATGAACTTCTCAATTTCACTAATTTGGGTTACCCTTCCTATTTGATGACCATTATCGGAATATGGAAAATATTGGGCGTTATTGCTATACTGATCCCAAAACGTCTGTTGTTAAAAGAATGGGCTTATGCAGGATTTTTCTTTGTCATGTCGGGCGCTGTAGTTTCCCATCTTATCGTGGGTGATACGGCAGGAAGAACCTTTCCGGCAGTATTATTATTCGTACTGGTTATTATTTCCTGGTATTTCAGACCTGCAGACAGAAAAATTACCATTATTGATTAATCTTTAGATAAAATCTTCGCGCCTTAAAAAAAACTCTTATTTGCAAAACTTGCGCCTCTGCGATTATCCAACACTACAAAACAATTCAATCAATAATAAAACAAAATTTGATATGAAAAAGAAACTGACCCAAGAACAAACCAACGAACTTTTACAAACATTAAAAGCCCGTTTTGAAAAAAACATGAACCGTCATAAGGATCTGAAATGGGAAAAAATCCAGCAAAAACTGGAAGCCAACCCTGAAAAAATATGGTCTTTACACGAAATGGAAACTACAGAAGGTGAACCCGACATCGTAGATTACAATAAAAAAACAGATGAATATTCTTTCGTTGACTGTTCTCCGGAAAGCCCAAAACGCAGAAGCCTTTGCTATGATTACCCAGCCTGGGATGCCCGAAAAGCCAACAAACCGGAAAGCAACGCCATCGACAAAGCTAAAGAAATGGGTATTGAACTTTTAACAGAAGAACAATACCGCAGTCTTCAGGAACTTGGAAAGTTCGATCAAAAGACCTCAAGCTGGATAAAAACGCCATCACAGGTAAGAGAACTTGGAGGCGCTCTTTTCTGTGACAGACGATATAACACCGTATTCACCTACCACAATGGTGCAGATTCTTATTATGCAGCAAGAGGGTTCAGAGGAATACTAAAAATATAAGGAGAATTATCTTTATCAGAATACATTAGGAATCTCTCAACCAGGGAGATTCCACACTCCAGAAGATAATTTTTACGCCAAGATAATTTTCAGCATATTCTACAAATTCTTCTTTGGTAAAGGGCTTTTTCGTTTTCGGATTTGTATAAGTGAGCGTCGGCTCCTGAACCGCCATGGCGACTAAAGACAGCTTTCCCTTGTATTGATTAAAAAAAGGATAAGAGTTTTTCATCTGACCTTTTTTATTCGGAACAATATCTGGCCCTCCCAGCCCTATATTATTTTTATAAGCAAAATCAAACAGTCTGGACATGTATTGATGGTCATTGTTCCATTCACAGGGAAAGAAATTGACATATTGCAGTACATTGGATTGATGGAAAGCATTTCTCGCAAACTTCAGATTTTCCAGTTCAGCCTGAAAATAACGGTCACAGCTAAAACCTGTTTTATCTGCTTTCATTTCTATATCTATTGATGTTTCGGGAAGATTAATCCCTTGAATTTTGCCATCAAACTTCTGTGCCAGCGCTCCTATCAACTTCTGAAATCGCTCCCGAACTGCAGGATTCCATTGCTGGGTAACCCATCCGCTTCCAACAGGTTTATTTTCTCCGGGATTATCATATTGAGGAACCAATCCTCCCGCATACTCTTTATCATTCAATACATAATCAGGAATATATCTGGCCTGTGGCTCAAAAAACCTGTCCTGAAGCTGAATAAATAACTTTCTATTGATGGAAGTTAAATAGTCCAGGTCTTTTTCAATCACAGAGAAATTATACACATCTTTTGAGGTTTCCAAAGCTCTCCAGTTGTAAACAATCTGTACTCCTCCGATATCCTGACGGGTAATCATTTTTTCAATTTTCCTAAGGTCACCTGAAGAAGTATAAATATAATTCTGAGGGGTCTGAGCTGATATAAAATGTAAACCGAGCATAAACAACCCCAGTCCCAGCGCTTTAGTCATCTTTTTCATTAAAATCAATTTTGCATAGTCAATCATTTTCCGTGCCTAAATCCGTTTAATATCAGAGATTATGGTAGAAACTGAATATGAATCTGCAGAATCATTTATTAATTAATTTTCAAATTTTATTGGTTCGCTCCATAGAATTTCATATTTATTGTTCTCGACTTTTTCCCAGTAAGATCCAAAAGAATAATATTTATTTGGAAAAATAATTTTTTTGAATCCAATTTTGAAATATTTCCTTTTTGAATTAGGATTTCTTGTCACCAGTAATTTATATTTCTCAGAAGTATTTTTTTCAAACTCTATATATACAGGAAAGTTAGAATCGCATCTAAAAGTTTCAAATGAAAAATCATTGTTGTCAAGTATGAAGTTGCTATTGTATGAGCAACTCATAATTACATATAATTTATTTTTATTTTTATTTTTTATAAATTGAATTTCTACTTCTTGACCAGTTTTTTCAGGGTGGTATTCTTTTAAGTATTGATTATTATTTCGATTTAAATTTATATTCACAGTTTTAATATCCATTTCTAATTCTGGTTTTTCTTTGCAAGAAAATATTAAAAATAACATTGATAAAAATAGTGATAACCTCATTTGGAATAAGAATTTTGTGATATTGCGGTGGAACTAATTTACGATACTACTAACGATAAAATCAATGGAATAAATCTTTTTGAGAATAAATCTCATTATAAATAGAAGAAATAGCTATGATTATTATTTCATTCTTTTTTGAGGGCTAATCGATAATATTTTAATCTACTTTCTCTAATTCAAGAACGGTTTTGGTGTGGTCAATATTGGTGTATTCAAGTTTTACAAAACCATATTTGGGATTGAAATAAGAAATAAGTTCAGTTTTACCAATTCTGCTATTTGCTGTTGCATGAACAATATAGCATTCTAAATTCCCCAACTTCGTTACTATATTTTTTTTGTCCTTTATTTCATAAGTGTATCGATTTTCAATACTTCCTTTCCATTCAAGCCATCTCTTTTCTGACCAATGATCTCCAATTTCCAGACTCCAGTTCCATTTTGTTCCTATCTGATAAGGTGCTTTGATATAAGGAAAAGGATTAATTTCTAAAATTTTAAAAAAATCATTTCTTGGCGGATGTATCCAGACGTTCATTTCGTTCTCAATGGCACCGGTTTCTTCTGTGCTCAGAAATTCGCTATTAGCCATAACATACTCGTAGCCTATCGCTGTTTGATTATAATCAGGATTAATTCTTTCAAACGGATTTCCTGGCCGAGGTCTTAGAATTAAATGATTTATGGTTTCCATATCTTGTTTACCGATCTCCACAAATTCCCAATCAGCAATACTATAACCTTCCGCCTGTAGAATTTCCTTCCCTTTTTTTATCAGAAATTTCTCTCCTTTTATATTTTGATAGAAATAGGAGTAAGTAAATTTCTTCCCAATCGTGTATATGATATTATTGCTGTTATAAACTTCATTGTACGTTCTGATGCCGTCAGGTTTTTCAACCGTTATACCATCATCAATAATATATTTTTCAGAATCCGTTTGTGAAAAACAAGAAATACTCAATAAAATGAATGGTATTATTTTAATAAGGTTCATTTATAAATATTTAGGCTGGTGATTGTTTCAAATATACTCTTTTTTGAACTCAAATCATCACCATTTAATTTGATAATGCTCTGTGATTTACCTAACTAAAAAATCCTGTTTCATTATTCATAAAACAGGATAAAAACACAAATGATGAAAAAAAATGTCTCTTGATTGAGACGTTCTAAAATTAATTATTTTTACAATAATGACAAAAAATAGCTAAGAAAAAATCAATACTTCTCTACTATTCCCAAATATTCCCCTTCACCGCCATCTTCATCTTCATCTTCATCTTCATCTGATCTGATCCTATCCCTCTTAACTTCACTGTTAATTCAATATTTAACATCATGGAAGATAATAAACACTAGTGGGCGCGGTGAAATAGTTTTTATATCATTAAATGGATAAAAGTTCACGAATTTCTGTTCTTGGGTTACAGCTCTATTTTCTGTTTGTTCTAAAGTTTGACTTTTTGGAATTGCTGCAAACAGGAACTCCTTCACTCAATCAATCTTTAAATCCGATATATATTCAAAAAATATACTTTGGTACAATTAAGTATATTATTACCTAAATTTTTTCCATGTTGAAAAAGATGTAATCCATATAAAAACAATCATTTAAGGGAATCCAAACAGTCTATTCTGTTAATATATACGCAGATGATATAAAACTCAGCTATATTCCCTTTAAATAGCCAAAATTTGATTAAATTTACATCACCAATGCATAGAATTCATGCATTATAAAAACATCCAGAAAACTTCTATGAACAAGAAAAGTGCAACGATATATGACATTTCCAATAAGCTCAACGTAAGTGTTGCCACTGTTTCGAGAGCACTGAATGACCACCCAAGAATAAGCGTAGCAACCAAAGAGCTGGTCCGCAAAACGGCCAAGGAAATGAACTATAAGCAAAATAACCTTGCTAAAGCCTTAAAAAGTGGTGAAACCAAAAATGTAGGAATTATTGTTCCCTATATCAATACCAATTTTTTTTCCTCAGTAATACGGGGAATTGAGGAGGAACTCTCTCCACTTGGTTATCATGTCATTATCTGCCAGAGTCACGAAGATGTCAATATTGAAAAAAGACAGCTTAACACGTTGCTGAATGCTCAGGTAGATGGTATTTTCATGTCTGTATCCAAAACAACAACAGATATTAATCACATCAGAAACATTCTGGATACGTCCAATACTCCGATTATCTTTTTTGACAGAAAAAAGGATATCGCTGGCATCAGCACCGTAACGATTGATGATTATCGGGGCGGATATATGGCTACAGAACACCTAGTCAAAGAGGGTTACAGGAATATCTGCCATTTTGCCGGAGATCTTAATCTTGAAATTTATCAGAACCGTCTTAATGGCTATAAACAAGCCCTAATTGATCATAATCTTCCTGTAAAAGAGGATAATATCATTCTTACAGGCAGTTCTATTGATGAAGGAACGGAAGCTATCAAAAAGCTTTGGGGTAAAAAATCTGTTCCTGATGCTATATTTTCTTCCAGTGACTTTGCTGCTTTAGGTGCCTGTCAGGAATTAAAAAAGAGAAAAATAAAAATTCCTCAGGAAGTTGCCATTATTGGTTTTTCCAATGAACCATTTACTCAGTTTATGGAGCTTCCTATCAGTTCAGTGGATCAGACTCCAGTGTTAATGGGGAAAATGGCAGGACAGGTATTTTTAGAAAACGTAAAAGAAAACGGATCTGGCGTTTCTATTGAGAAAAAAGTGGTACTTACCCCTCAGCTTTATATCAGGAAGTCCTCGAAAAGGAAATAATGTTTATACAGAATAGATCTATTATACATTTTGATCCGTCCCTCATATTTTTACGAACAGATTAAAACTTATGAATCTTTTGAAATTCATAGGAAAAGGAATGATAATCAAGGTTGGTATGTTTTTTATATTCTTCGGGAAACTTTTCAATAACGTCATAGTACATCCCCAATTCGGTCTCTATATTCTGGAAGCGACTGAGGTAAATCACTTTCCATAAACCACCGCCTATTGACACTACGTCTTTTTTGTTATCTCCATGATACCATTTTATAACGGGAGTATCTCCTATATTACAGCATACAGTACGCTGATCCAATATATCTATCCACTGATATTCTACAGGAATCAGGATCTGGTTTTCTGTATTGATCAGGCCCCACTTTCCCTGTCCTAGCCTTCCCTTATATTCGTCACCATTCCACGACTTGTTATCCCATAAAAACTCGTAAAAAAGCTCATTAGACTCATCATCATATTTCCAATGATAGTTACCTATAAAAATCTTAAAATATTTTTGATCAATCAAAGGAGATATATAATCATAAACAGGAGGTATAATCTGGAAGCCATTAATTAGCATAACACCCCATTTTTTCTGTCCTTCAATCATATTATAAAATCGAACCATTCCATTTGAATAATCAACGATTTTTGACACCTCAAGTTCCTCTATATTATTATACTCATCAGCTGTATAAACTTTTCCGTCTTTGTACTGAAAGATTGATATTTTAAGTATTTTAGATAAGAAAATGGTCTCATAAAGTTCTAAAGGATTGTCCATATTATTTTGTACATCTTAAAGTAAAGTTTTTATTCCGTTGTCTACATTCATTCTATGACCTCTTCACTGGTCTATGTAAATGATTGTTCTATTTTTAACACTCCATCATTGTAGCCTTGAATGCAATTCAAATATACATCGTTTTTACCTCTGATAAAAGAAAATGCTCTCTACATTACGCAGAAAGCATTTTCAACCCTAATTAATATTTATAATTAAAAAACATTTATAAGCTCACCCCTCTTCTCCAGGGGATAAAATCATTTTGGTTTAAAACAGCAGCTTTGGTTTTCACTTCTCCACTGGCTATTTTGATGATAAACTCCAACAGTTCTTCTGCCTTTTCATCAATCGTTTTTTCTCCGGTGATGACATCGCCTGTATTAAAATCAATAATATCCGGCATTCTCTCGGAAAGAGAAGTATTGGACGAGATTTTCACTACAGGAACCACAGGATTTCCGGTAGGCGTTCCAAGACCTGTCGTAAATAATACGACATTGGATCCTGATCCTACCAAAGCTGTTGTACATTCTACATCATTCCCAGGCGTACAGAGAAGATTTAATCCCGGTTTTTCAATGTATTCCGTAAAATCAAGGACGTCATTGATTGGAGATGAGCCTCCTTTTTTAGCCGCTCCTGCAGATTTCATGGCATCGGTAATCAACCCGTCTTTAATATTCCCCGGTGACGGATTCATATCAAAGCCAGATCCTGCAGCAACGACTGATTCTTCAAAGTCTTTCATTAATTGTAAAAATCTTTCCGCATCTTTTTCATTTACACAACGGTTTACCAGCTCTTGCTCTACTCCGCATAATTCGGGGAATTCAGAAAGAATTGTAGCACCTCCGATTCCTGCCATTAGATCTGATAGGCGTCCTAAAACCGGATTGGCAGAAATTCCTGAAAAACCATCTGAACCTCCACATTCCAGTCCTACTACCAGCTTTGAAATGGATGCCGGTTTTCTTTGGATTTCATTCGCTTTTTTAATGGCTTCATAAGAATCTTTGATAATCCCGCTCAGCATTTCATCCACTGTTCCAGATTTCTGCTGTTCATATATGATAATCGGTTTTTTACTGTTGGGACTGATCTTTTCAAGGGCATCTTTAAAAATCTGAACCTGCAAATTCTGACATCCAAGGCTCAAAACGGTTGCTCCGGCCACATTGGGATTATTGACGTAGCCAGCCAGTAAACGTCCCAATGCTTCGGCATCCTGGCGAATGCCGCCACAGCCTCCCTGGTGGGTAATGAATTTAACGTCAATATTTTTAAAAACTCTGGAATCCTGATCTTCTTCAGTTACAAGTTCTTCCTCTGAGTTATTGATCAGAGACCTCAGTAATAGTTGATGTTTTGTTACTTTTTCAAATAGAAGTTCTTTTTCGAAAACTTCTTTTAAAATCTCTACATTTCTGTTTTCGCAAAAAACCAAAGGGAAAAACAGCCATACATTTTCCGTTCCCACCTGTCCGTCTTCTCTGTGATAACCCATAAAAGTTCTATCCTTCCATTCCTCCACATCCGGAGCTGTCCAGGAAATAGTTTCTGTTTTGCCTTCTACTTTTGCACTTTGATGTTTTACATTTCCGGTGGTAATCACTTCTCCTTTTTGGATAGGCTGACTTGCTTTTCCCACCAAAACACCATACATGATAATGGAATCTCCTGCTGAAAGATCTTCTGTAACGAACTTATGTTTAGCCTTTGTATCTTTTATCATCTCATAAGTAAGATCATCCAGTGTAACCGTTTCACCCTGTGTAAGATCAACCAGTGCAACTGCTACATTATCATCAGGATTTACCTTCAGTACTTTCTTTTGCATAATATTTAAGAGTAAGATTGAATAAAGTTTTGATACGCTTTTTCCACATCATGATGGTCAATTTCCCACAATGCTTTTACCACAGCCTCTTTCAAGCCTTCAACATTGGTAAGATCCGTATCCCAGAAAGAAGTTTCACATAATGCCAGTTCTGCAACCTTTTGATAATCGTTGGCTGTCCAGATTTCTTTGAATTGGTTGATTATTACCTCTTCATCATTCAACGGAAGGGCTCTCCCATCAAAACTTCCCTGGTAGAATCTGATTAAACTTGCCAAAGAGAAAGTTAAATTAAGTGGTAATTTTTGATTAATTTCTACGTACCTCAACAGACTCGGCAGAATTCTTACTTTAAATTTAGAAACAAAATACAAAGCGATGCTTGCAAGATAATGTTTAATAAAAGGATTTCTGAACCTGTCAAATACTTCTTCTGCAAACTCCTTCAGCTCATTTTCATCCAGGCCTAAAGTGGGGTTTACTTCATTAAAAATTGAATCTCTTAAAAACTGTCCTATAAATGCGTTGTCAATAGATTCTTTTACCGTTTCTTTTCCTGATAATAGTGCTGGAGCCAGCATTAAAGTATGACCGCCGTTCAAAATTCTTACTTTTCTAAGACGGTAAGGCTGAATATCATCCACCACTAAAATCTGATCATTGATCTGATCAAAAGGGATTCTTTCTTTCAGATTTTTAGCATCCTGAATTACAAAAAGTAAAAATACTTCAGAAACAACCATCATCTGGTCTTCATAATCCAACTGTTCTTCGTAGGATTCTGCATCATCTTTAGGATATCCCGGAACAATCCTGTCAACCAATGTATTGTGGAAATAATTACATTGTTCAATCCATTGCACAAAATCCTCTTTTAAATTCCATAATCTGGCATATTGAATAATAATCTCCTTTAATACAAAAGCATTATTTTCAATCAACTCACAAGGGATCATTCTTAATCCTTTATCTGATGATCCTTTGAAATATTTAAATCTTTCATATAATAAAACTGTCACTTTTGCCGGGAAGTTTTTGTGTGGGCCGGAATATTGATCTTCAGTTTCATCATACGCTATCCCCGTTTCTGTAGTATTGGAGAAAACAAATTCCAATTCTTCTTCTTTTGCCACTGCAAGGAATTCATCATAATTTGTATAGGGATTAATTGATTTCTGAATTGCAGAAATGACCATCTTTTCATCAATAATTTCACCTTTTTTAATTCCTCTTGTAAAGAGAGTATATAGATTTTCCTGCTCTTCAAGCTTATGAACAGAACCACCCTGAGTTGGCTGAACATTGACAATTCCGGCATTGAAGCCTGCTTTTTTATTCAATTGATCAATCACATAATCAGTGAATCCTCTCATGAAATTTCCTCCTCCAAACTGTACGATTTTAATCGGAAGCTTTTCGTGAGAACCATTGAATTCACGATTTAATTTTTGTTTTATCTGATTTTCCATTTTTTCTAATTTGAATGAAACTATCTTTGGATCTGATAGCTTTTGTTTCTATTTAATCACTTTATATTTCGGAACCAAAGTCTTCATTACGCTCCAGGCAATCAGGTAAGCCACTGCACATACTGAGAAAATGATCATGTAGCCTTTATCAATTCCATCAGAAATAATAGCTCCTGATTTTTCCAGATCATGGACAAAATTTTCAGGCAGACGTTCATTGATGTATTGGGGATATTTTTCAAGTAGAGGCATTCCGTCGACAGTAGTCCATGCTTTATGAGCATGATCAAACAGGACTCCTGAAGATTTATTGATTAAAAATGATCCGATTCCGCCCGCCATTCCTCCGATTCCGGTAATGGTTGCAATTGCTTTTTTAGGAAACATATCGCCTACCGTAGAGAATATATTGGCAGACCATGCCTGGTGTGCTGCTCCGGCAATTCCGATAATCAGTACCGGAATCCAATATGAAACAGAACCCAAAGGCTGTGCTAACAGAGCCAACAGTGGGAAAAATGCAAAGATCAGCATCGCCTTCATCCTTCCTGTATAAGCATCTATCCCTTTTTTCTCCACAAAATATTTAGGAAGCCACCCTCCGATAATCGACAATAAAGTGATCATATAAAGAACAAATAAAGGAAATGCACTCTGTGTAGAATCCATTTTGTAAACGGAACTTAAATAAGCCGGCGTCCAGAACAGGAAAAACCACCAGATTCCATCTGTCATAAACTTTCCAAAGGCAAAAGCCCAGGTTTGTCTGTGACTGAAACATTCCCTGAAAGAAAATTTCTTTTCCGGCAGCGACGTATCTTCTGCTGGAAAATCATCCTGATCCTGCTGAATATAGATAAGCTCATTCTCATTAACCTTGTGATGTTCGTGTGGCTTTTTGTAATAGAATATCCAAAGGCCCATCCAGACAAAACCTAATGCTCCGATAATGATAAATGCCCATTCCCAGCCCATCGATTTTGCGATAAAAGGAATTGTAACCGGCGCAGCTAATGCTCCAACCGTTGCTCCAGCATTAAAGATACTGGTTGCTAACGCTCTGTCTTTCTTTGGGAAATACTCTGCAGTAGTTTTTATCGCAGCAGGAAAATTCCCTGCTTCCCCAACTGCCAGAACGAAGCGGGCAAAAATGAACAGTGTGACACTGGTACTGATGATAGCTCCAACATTATCTACTCTTCCGATAATCTCTTTGGATTCTTCAAAACCAACCCACCAGCTTCCGGTGAGAGTTCCTGAAGTAGCAATTCCGCAGAAAGCATGGAGTATAGCTCCTATTGACCAGATTCCGATCGCCCAGAGAAATCCTTTTTTGGTATCCATCCAGTCTACAAACTTTCCGGCAAAAAGCATACTTATTGCGTAGAAAATAGAAAATAATGCAGTGATATTTCCGTAATCATTATTGTTCCAGTGAAATTCCGGAGCGATGAAATCTTTCCAGGTGAGAGACAGCACCTGCCGATCCATATAATTGATGGTCGTTGCAATAAAAAGTAGCATGCAGATCGTCCATCTGAAGTTACTTGGTTTCGGAGATATTTCTTTTTTCATATCAATCGTTAATAGTATTGATTTTTATTGATTTTAACAACAGAACAAGACAAAAACTATCCTTTCCATGCTATTTAAACACAGAATCTATTAATTTTTTAAACCATTGTTATTTAATTAAAGAATTGAAAACAATTAAGTTGAGTTTCAATGATTACCTCATCAAAGTTTTTACTCAGTTTTTAATTTTTTTACCGGCTTAAAACAAAATGTAAGGATCGTTATCTTAATTCATTAATAACCTGAATCGAATAGGCTACTGCTTCTGTAATCTTTTCATAATCATATTCTCCTTCCTCATTTTTTACAAACAGCTGGGAACCCAATCCTACACAATAGGCTCCTGCAGAAATCCATTCGGTAATATTTTCTTTTGCAGGCATTACTCCGCCTGTAGGCATGATGTTTGACCATGGCATCGGGCCTTTTACTGCCTTGATAAATTCCGGGCCTCCTACTTGTGTTGCCGGGAATATTTTCACAATTTCAGCGCCTAATTCTTCGGCATAAGAAATTTCAGAAACTGAACCACAGCCAGGCATCCATGCAATTTTTCTTCGATTGCAAATTTTAGCGACTTCCGGGTTTAAAGAAGGTGCCACAATAAAGTTGGCTCCATTCTGAATGTATAAAGAAGCTGTTGCGGGATCAATGACAGAGCCTATTCCCAATATCATTTCAGGAATTTCTATAGTTGCATATTTTATCAGATCGGCAAAAACCCCGTGGGCGAAATCTCCCCTGTTGGTAAACTCAAAAACGCGGGCACCACCATCAAAACAAGCTTTTATAATTTTTTTGCAAACTTCAGCATCTGCATGATAAAATACAGGAACAATACCGGTTTGCTTAGCTTTTAAGGCTACTTCTATACGATTAAATCTTGCCATAATTATCTTTTTATTCTTCCTCCTGAATTTCCGTTCATCACTTCCAGGATGTCTTCTACACTTGAATAGTTAATATCTCCCGGAATAGTATGTTTGATCGCACAGGCTGCGTTTGCAAAATTCAATGCTTTTTCATCATCAAAATTCTTTAAACCATAGATTAATCCTGCGGCAAAAGCGTCTCCCGTCCCGACTCTGTCTACAACAGGATTGATTTCCAGAAGATTTGTTTCAAAGTAATTTTCGTTTACCCACGCTCTTCCCTGTGTCTGCTGGGAACTTGCGGTAACCCCTATTCTTATTTTATCAAAAATCCTATGAACGGAAGGAATCTGTTTTTTTAATTCTTTACAGGCTTCAATAAAACCTTCTTTATCTGAAGAAAACCGGGTTCCGAGAACCTCATTAATTTCATTCACTCCTCCGATAAAAATGGTGGAATAAGAAACCAGTTCCTTAAGCACTTCACTTCCTTTTTTACCATATTTCCAGAGGTTTGAACGGTAAGCAGGATCCGTCGTTACTTCAACTCCTATGTGCTGAGCGGTTTTCAACCCCTCTTTTAAAGCTTCATAGGCTGATTCCGAAATACCGGGACTGATTCCTGTCCAGTGAAAGTATTCGCATCCTTCAAGCACTTTTTTCCAGTCTATTTTTTCAGACCGGATGTTCGCAAAAGAACCATTCAGCCTGTTATAAGCAATTCTGCTGGCACGAACTGATGATCCTACTTCAAGAAAATACAACCCCAGAGGATGTTCATTCTTGTCGATAAAGGTGGTATCAATGCCAAAACCCCGAATGAAAGAAACCGCAGATTCTCCGACAAAATCATCGGATACACAGCTGACATGCTGTACTTCGCAGCCCATTGTTGCCAATGAGGCAGCGACATTCAGTTCTGTTCCTCCAAAAAAGAACTCCATTTCATGGCTTTGTTTCATGGTTCTGTTTCCGGGTGGGGAAAACCTCATGATGACTTCACCGAATGTGACTATTTTGCTCATGGTATTCAATTAAAAATCAAAATAGTTTTTCGCGTTGTGATAACAGATATCTGAAATCGTATTCCCAATCAGTTCAATATCATCCGGCAGTTCGCCATTCTTCATCTCTTCTCCGAAAAGATTACACAATACCCTTCTGAAATACTCATGTCTTGGATAAGAAAGAAAACTCCTGGAGTCTGTCAGCATTCCTACGAAGCAGCTGATTAATCCCATATTGGAAAGGGCATTCATCTGTTTGATCATCCCGTCTTTTTGATCCAGAAACCACCATCCGGAACCGAACTGTACTTTTCCTTTGATGCTTCCATCATTGAAATTTCCGATCATCGTAGCGAAAATTTCATTATCAGCAGGATTCAGATTATATAAAATGGTTTTTGTCAGCTGATCCTTTCCATCTAAAGTATTTAAGAATTTAGATAACGTTTCTGCCTGAACAAAATCTCCGATGGAATCCCAACCTGTATCCGGTCCAAGAATTCTATGCATTCTTTCATTGTTATTTCTCAAAGCTCCCAGGTGGAACTGCTGTACCCATCCGTATTTATGATATGCCTCACCAAGGAATAATAAAATTGCTGTTTTAAATTGATTAACCTGCTTTTCGGCAATCACTTTTCCTGCCAGTTTATCATTAAAAATAGCATTCACTTCCGCTTCTGAAGTTTCTTCAAAAGAAATATTGTTTAAGCCGTGGTCACACAATCTGCAGCCATTTTCATGAAAATATTCAATTCTTTTAAGCAAAGCATCACATAAAGTCTGGTAGGAATTAATCTCAATACCTGCCGATGCTCCCAGCTTTACCATATAATCTGCAAAATTGTGATTTTCAATCAAAATTGCTTTATCCGGACGGAATGCCGTGCTTACTTTGATACTGAAATCGCTTTTCGCAAGGTCCTGATGGTAATTTAAAATATCTGTTGGATCTTCTGTGGTACATAAAGATTCTACATTCATCATTTTTAACAAACCTCTGGTTGATTTTTGCGGTGTCTGAAGCTGAGCAGTAATATTCTCATAGATCTCCGATGCGTTATCTTCACTTAATAATTCATCAATTCCGAAATATCTCTTTAATTCCAGATGAGTCCAGTGATATAATGGATTTCTCAATGTATAAGGAACCGTTTTTGCCCATGCTTCAAATTTCTCTTTGTCAGTAGAATCTCCGGTGATGAATTTTTCATTCACTCCCATGGTACGCATGGCTCTCCATTTGTAATGATCACCGGCAATCCATACTTTAGAGATATTTTCAAAAACAGTGTCTTCTGCAATATCTTTGGGGATCAGATGATTATGATAATCAATGATAGGTTGTTTTTCTGCAAATCTGAAGTAAAGTTCTTCAGCGTATTTATTTTGTAATAAAAATTGATCTGTTATAAAAGGTTTCATTCTAGTCTAATCTGTAGTTATTCATTAGCAGGTTTTCCTATGGTGGCGAGAATTCCTCCGTCAACGTAAATAATCTGTCCGTTGATGAATCTGCTTGCATCAGAAGCCAGGAAAATAGCTGTTCCTGCAAGATCTTCCGGATTTCCCCATCTTCCTTCCGGAGTTCTGCTGATGATAAAATCATTGAAAGGATTTCCATCCACACGGATGGGTTCTGTCTGGGAGGTTGCAAAATATCCGGGCCCGATTCCGTTCACCTGGATATTATGTTTTGCCCATTCTGTTGCCAGATTTTTAGTAAGCATTTTAAGACCTCCTTTTGCAGAAGCATATGCCACTACATTATCACGTCCCAGCTCACTCATCATCGAGCAGATATTGATAATTTTCCCGGATTTTCTTTTAATCATATATTTCCCGATTAATTTCGACATGATAAAAGGTCCGGTAAGATCCACATCGATTACTTTTCTAAAGTCGTCCACTTCCATATCAATAGCCGGGATACGCTTGATGATTCCCGCATTGTTGACAAGGATGTCTATTTTTCCATGGGTAGCTTCCATTAAAGCTACTTTCTGAGCTGCTTCCAGTTCATCAGTTACATCAAAAATATAGCCGGTTGCTTTATACCCTTTTTCGTGGTAATAATTCAAAGCTTCCTCTAATTTTGATGGCGTTGTACTGGTAATTGCCAGTTCAGCACCAGCAGCAGCAAGGCCTTCTGCCATTGCCATTCCTAATCCGTGAGTACCACCTGTTACGACAGCTACTTTGCCGGATAAATCAAATAAATTCATTGGAAAAATTACTTTAGTTCGTTTGTTTTGATACCGTCCATATCACCGTAGTCCATATTTTCTCCGGCCATACCCCAGATAAAAGTATAATGAGCCGTTCCTACTCCTGAATGAATAGACCATTCCGGAGACAGTACAGCCTGTCTGTTGATCATAAACAAATGACGGGTTTCATGAGGCTGTCCCATAAAATGACTTACCGTCTGCCCTTCTTCCAGATCAAAATAAAAATATGCTTCCATTCTTCTGGCATGGGTATGGGCAGGCATTGTATTCCATACACTTCCGGGGTGCAGTTCCGTCATTCCCATCTGAAGCTGGCATGTTTCAACTACAGAATTCACAATCAGTTTATTGATCGTACGTTTGTTGGCGTACTTTTCTTCACCCAATTCCACAATTTCCGCTTCCTTTTTCGTGATTTTCTTGGTGGGATATGAATGATGTGCCGGCGCTGAATTGATGTAAAAATAGGTTTGCTCTTTACCATCTTTTTCAAAAAAGACTTCTTTAGCTCCTTTTCCCACATATAAAGCTTCTTTATTCCCAAGGTTATATACCGTTCCATCTACCGTTACTTTTCCGGCACCACCTACGTTGATGATTCCCAGCTCTCTTCTGTCAAGAAAATTTTCAGCTTTCAGATCATCCGTAGGTTCCAGCTTCAAAGCTTTGGACGAAGGCATTATCCCTCCTACAATAAGTCTGTCATACATTGAATAGACTAATTTTATCTTATCCTCATTGAATAAATCATTGATCAGAAACTCCCTCCTAAGATCTTCTGTGGTATAATTTTTAACATCTTCCGGATGATGGGCGTAACGAAATTCTGACTGTATCATACTCCTATTTTACTTTTCTTTTTTTGCGGTTTTCTCAAACCAGTTAAATTAAATGTAATCGATTGCATTAAATTACACTAAAATTGGCAGAAATACTTGTGGGATAAATATAGAATTATTCTTCAATTAGTTAACAAAAAATTAATTTAAATTTAAAAACAGTTGATTTTCAGATAGATAAAATTAAAAATTATACTTATTTTTATTGAAATAAAAACTTTTTATTCAAAAAAAATTAACCAAAAACAGAACCCGGAACCTTCAAAAATATAAAATCATGCCAAAATAAAGCGACATTTACAAGGTGTGAAATTGATAAAAATTAAACGCTTTTATAAAATATACCACATACATTACGATATATTATTAAAAACAATAAAATACTGATACAAAATCCCGCGAAAAAAGATGATAAAAATCAGAAAATATTACAAAATTTTATTCCAAGATAATAATTCAGGGATTTTTAGGATACAAAAAACATATGAATTTTAAGTTATTTTTAAGTTTTCTAAATATTAAGCATTAAAAAAATGAAAAATTTTCACCTAATTACACAACATTCATAGCAAACCAATATTAACCTTATTTACAATATGTTACACAATAAAAAACCGCTCTAGTTGGATACAATATTTTTATTTAAACCATCAAATTAATAAAAAAATAACATTTTTTTATTTGCATATTGAAAAATAATATTAGTTTAGAAGCCAGAATAATGTTTTATAAAAAATTACGCAATCGATTGCACAAAAGCGTAAAAGATATTAAAAAGCTTCATGACCACTAAAGTCCGCAGAATAATACTTAACAGTCCTAAACAAGAACGATTGAAAAAACTTTCAACCAAGAATTAAAACTATAAGGATACAAAATGGATAAAAGAGTACAATCAATAAAGTGGTTATATTTAACTGTTTTTCTGCTTCCTGTCCTTGCAATGGCTCAAGAAAAAGAAACAAAAAAAGATAAAGAAACCAAACTGGATGATGTGGTTTTAGTGGGATATACAAAGGTTTCTAAAAAAGATGTTACCAACGCTGTTTCTTCGGTGAAAGGCGAAGCGCTTAAAGATATGCCGTCTACCAATGCTGCTGAAGCTATCCAGGGAAGACTGGCCGGAGTGCAGGTTTCCCTGAGTGAGGGATCTCCCGGAGCTGATGTGGATATTGTCATCCGCGGCGGAAACTCCATCACTCAAAGTAATGCCCCGCTCTATATTGTAGATGGTGTGCAGATGGATAATGCCCTGACGATCTTATCGCCAAAGGAAATAGAATCAATTGAGGTCTTAAAAGATGCTTCATCAACCTCTATATTCGGTTCAAGAGGAGCCAACGGTGTCGTTCTGATCACGACAAAAGGAGGCCGTAAAAAGGGGAAAACAACAATCAATTATAATGGTTTTGTAGGAGTAAGAAGTATTCAGAATAAGCTTAATGTTCTGGATCCTTATCAGTATGTACTTTATCAGTACGAACAATATTATAAGAATGGAGACCTAAAAGATATTGAAACCTTTAATACCCGCTACGGAACATTTGATCAGCTGGATAAATATAAATCTGTCAAGAATGTAAACTGGCAGGATAAACTTTTCGGAAGAGAAGCCTTCAATTTTACCCATAATGTATCTCTATCCGGAGGAAATGAAAATTCAGCATTCTCTTTAACTCTGAATAATGTAGAAGAGGACGGGATTATGATTGGTTCCGGATTTAAAAGAAATATGGCCAACTTCAGATATGATTATGATATTTCAAAAAAACTGACCATTGGTCTTAATGCCCGTTACAGCCGCCAAATGATTTATGGTGCAGGAACTTCTGCTTCCGGTTCGCAAACGACCAACAGATTGAGAAATGCTATAAGATATCAGCCTTTTGAAGGAGGTTCTACGGTAGATGTTGATGAATTTGATCCGTTATTCGCAGATCAGACCAATCTTGTCAATCCAATTCTATTGGCCAATGATGAAGTAAAAGAAAGCGGAAGAAACGATTTATTGCTTAATGCAACGCTTGATTATAAAATCAGTAAAGACTTCACTTTCCGAACTGTAATCGGATATGTACAGAGAGATCAGATTGTCAACCAGTTCTCCGGTCCGGTAACCAACCTTGCAAGACAGAATAATGATCAGCCTATAGTATTTTTAAGCAACGCCCAAACCAGAAGAATTACCAATACCAATACCCTGAATTATAGAAGAACCTTTGGAAATCATAAGCTGGATTTGCTAGCAGGTCAGGAAACGGTAAGAACAGACGGAGAATCGACGTCTATTAATATCAAATGGTTCCCGAAATCTTCTTCAGCACAGGAAGCATTTGCCAATTCACAGCTGGCTTCTCCTCCGTCAGGAATGATTCAGGATGCTCCTAAAACCGCAAGAGAAGTAGACCGCCTGGCTTCTTTCTTTGGAAGAGTAAATTACATCTATAATAATAAATATATCGCAACGGTATCCGTGAGAGCTGACGGCTCAAGTATTTTCAAACCAGGCCCTAACCAGTGGGGATATTTCCCAGCGGCATCTTTAGCATGGAAGATCAAAGAAGAAAATTTCTTAAAACAGAGCAATTTTGTCAATGAACTGAAGCTTCGTTTAGGATACGGAAAATCGGGAAATAACAGAATCGGAGCCTTTTTATATGATACCTTCTTCACCTCTTCTTCAGATTATGGATATGCTTTTGGAACCAGTGTTACACCTGGTGCTACAACAGGAAATATCATGGCAAATCCTAACGTGAAATGGGAAACTGCAACCTCTTATAATGCGGGGATAGACTTTGGTTTATTCAAGGGAAGACTTTATGGTACCCTTGATGTCTATAAGACTCATACGAAGGACCTTTTATTACTGGCTAAAATACCACAGACCTCAGGATATGAATTTCAATATCAAAATTCAGGAAGCAGTGAAAATAAAGGGATCGAATTATCAATGGGAAGTACCATCATCAGTAAAGAAAATTTTTCATGGAAGATTGATGCCAATATCTCATCCAACAGAAATACGATCAAAAGCTTAGGAAATAATGCCTCCGCAAGTTCCAATTCTTACTACTACCCTTCCGGATGGCAGAATAATCTGTTTGATTTCCTGGTACAGGTAGGCAAACCGGTAGGAACTTATTGGGGATATGTAACGGCAGGAAGGTATGAAGTGAGCGATTTTAATTATGACTCAGCCACTCAGATTTATACGCTAAAAACAGGAATTCCAAATTCTGCTGCAGTAGCCAACGGTGCCAAAGCTATACAGCCGGGAGATCTTAAACTTCAGGATCTTAATGGCGACGGTGTCATTGACAGTAAAGATATGACTGATCTTGGAAGCGCACAGCCTAAATTCTACGGTGGTTTTACCCAGACCTTCCGATATAAGAACTGGGATATGAGCCTTCTTTTCAATTTTTCCATTGGAAACAAAGTGTATAATGCCAACAAAGTAGAATATACAACCCAATATCTGTACAAGGATAATAATATGCTGGCAGAAGTAGCAGACCGATGGAGATGGTTTGACAACGCAGGAAATAAGGTAACAGACCCAACGGCTCTTGCTGCCCTTAACGCCAATACAACTATGTGGACTCCGCCTGCAGGGGCTTACTTCCTGCATTCGTATGCCATTGAAGACGGTTCTTTCTTAAGACTGAATAACCTTACCATAGGATATAGTCTGCCAAAAGGATCTCTGGAAGCTATTGGAGTGAAAAACCTGAGACTGTATGCTACCGTGAATAATTTATTTACAATTACAGGCTATTCAGGATTTGATCCGGAAGCCAATACAAGAAGAAATCCATTAACTCCGGGAGTTGATTATTCAGCTTATCCAAGAAGCAGATTTATCTTATCAGGAGTAGATATCACTTTCTAAAACGAACGCTATGAACAAAAATAAATTTTCAAGCCTTTTTTTATCTCTTACCTTTGTGGTGACCCTGAATTCATGCAGCGAATATTTAGAGGTAGAAAACCTTTCCAACACCGCAGAAAAGCAGCAGTTTGACTCAGCGCCGGATACTTTTGCTGCTCTTGTGGGAGTTTATAACAGTGCTATGGGTGACAATACCTATGGACAGAGAATGAACCTTATTCTCTCTCAGTCAGGAGACGACTTCAGAACGTCAGGAGATTACAATGCCAATGACAGAAGAGGAGTCAGCTGTTTTGGAGCAGTTCCTACCAATACAGAATTATTAACACCTTTCCTGGATACTTACACAGGTATCGAAAGAGCCAATCTTGTTATTAAAAATATTCCACTTTCTCCGGTGTATCAAACCGGATCCGCAGCTGATAAAAAGCTGATGGACCGTTATCTCGGGGAAGCTTTGACATTAAGAGCAATGTTCTACTATGATCTTATTAAAAACTGGGGAGATGTTCCATTTCAGGACAAACCATCAGTTGATCTTCCTTCGGTATATTTACCTAAAACAGACCGTGACATCATTTATGATCAGATACTGGAAGATCTTGCTAAAGCTTCAACCTTAGTTCCATGGAAATCTGAAGGAGGAACTACAGCACAAAGACTTTCAAAAGCTGCAGTAAAAGGATTAAGAGCGAGAATAGCCCTGGCAAGAGCAGGATATTCTCTGAGAAGAAGTCCCCAATTAATGGCACAAGGCTCCAATCCTCAGAAATATTACCAGATCGCATATGATGAGTGTAAAGAAATCATCAATTCCGGGCAGCATAAGCTAAATCCAAGCTATGAAGGTCTTTTCAGATCACTGCATACCAACAGTCCGGATACAACGAATGAAATTATTTTCGCTGTCGGAGCGTTTGGAGGAAATTCACGAACAGATTCTAAAATCGGATATTATAATGGGTTAAGACATGATGACTCAGACTGGAAATCAGCAGGAGGAATCAGTGCTATTCCTACTTATTTCTATGAATTTGGTAAAAATGATTTGAGAAGAGATGTTAATATTGCTATTTTTAGAGTAAGTACAAGTAAACAGGAAGATCTTCAAACCTCTATCAACTGGAACGATGGAAAATTCAGAAAATCCTGGACAAGCATTACAGGAACTTCCCAGAATTTAGGAATTGACTGGCCGCTTTTGAGATACGCAGATATTTTATTAATGTTTGCAGAGGCAGATAACCAACTTCACAGTGCGCCTTCTCAGGAAGCTATTGATGCCGTAATGGCTGTCAGACAAAGAGCTTATGCCGGAAATCCAGGCCAGGTGGGAACAATCCCAACTTCCAAAAATCAGTTTTTCCAGTATATTGTACAGGAAAGACTGCTGGAATTCGGAGGCGAGGGATTAAGAAAATATGATCTGATCCGTTGGAACCTTCTGGAAACAAAAATCAATGAAACCAGACAAAAATTAACAGATTTCATGAACGGTACCGGAGCTTATGCCAACGTTCCTGAATATATTTTTTATAAAAAACCGGCATCAACCGTTGTCAATTATGTTCCTACAAAAACAGCACAGCAAAATGTACTGGACATGGATATTTATGTCAGCGGAATCAACAAAGCCGATGTTTTCTACAATCCTAACCAAAGTGTTGCCACGCCTTCAGGATATACAAAAATCAACTGGAGACTTGCCATGACACAGCCTTACATCAACGGAGATCCTGTGAAAAGCTATGCTTATTATTTCCAGCCTAATAAAAAGGAACTTCTTCCTATAGCCCTGGACGTAATCAATTCAAATTATAATCTTACCCAGGATTACGGATACTAGACAGTTTAAGTTTACATTCATATCAAAAATACAGGCTGATCTACTTTAAGAACACAGCCTGTATTTTAAACCAAAATTGCTTTATGAGACATTCCATTATTTTTAAAAACTGTACGCTGTTTTCTGCTTTTTTGATTGCTGTATTCAGCCTTCTTTCTTTCCGGACCAGGGAGAAAACCCTCCTGGTTTCGAAAGACGGGAAAGGTGACTTTACAACCGTTCAGCAAGCGATAGATGCAGTTGAAAACAATTCTTATCTGAGGACAAAAATTGTTATTAAAGCTGGAATTTATAAAGAAAAAATTGTGATTCCTGAATCGAAAGCCCCCCTTTTTCTGGAAGGTGAAAATTCTGAAAAAACAATCATTACTTACGATGATTTTGCTTCTAAAAAAAATGCAGACGGAAAAGAAATCGGAACTACAGGCTCGTCTACTCTATTTATTTACTCCAATGATTTTAGTGCTAAAAATATTTCATTTGAAAACAGTTCAGGGAAAGTCGGACAGGCCGTTGCAGTATTGATTTCAGGTGATAGGATCACTTTTGAAAACTGCAGTTTTTTAGGAAATCAAGATACTTTATATCTGAAAGGAGTTCAGGATCTTCAGGATAAGACAAAACCATCAAGAAATTATTTTAAAAACTGTTATATAGAAGGAACCACAGATTATATTTTCGGGGCAGGAACCGCTGTTTTTGAAAACTGTATCATTTATTCCAAAGAAACGGCAAGCTATATTACAGCAGCTTCTACTCCACTGGAAAATGAGTTTGGTTTTGTGTTTATCAATTCTAAAATTATCGGCAATGCAAAGGAACATTCGGTGTATCTGGGAAGACCTTGGAGGCCATTTGCTAAAACAGTTTATATTGACTGTGAACTCAATTCAACAATAAAGCCTGAAGGATGGCACAACTGGAGTAAACCTGATGCTGAAAAGACAACATTTTACGCAGAAAGCCACTCAAAAGGTACAGGAGCAAATCCCATGCAGAGAGTTTCATGGTCACATCAGTTAACCCAACATGAAAGAAAAAAATATACGGCAGGAAATATCCTGAAAGGCATGGATAGCTGGAATGCAAAAAAGAGTTTAAAATAATTCAACCCTTCAAAGAGAATTTTTCAATCATGACAAAGAGTTTCATCAGAATGTTCGCTACCGGAATTTTATGCAGTATTTCCACGTTGATCAATGCGCAGGAAGTATTGAGCTTTCCGGGTGCTGAAGGTTTTGGAAGATTCACAACGGGCGGTCGTGGCGGAAAAGTATATTTCGTAACCAACCTGAAAGACGATCATTCTGAAGGAACATTAAGATATGCCCTGAACCAGAAAGGGCCGAGATATATTGTTTTTAAAACCAGCGGAACCATCTATCTTGAATCTCCTTTAAAAATAAAAGAAGGTAACGTCACCATTGCCGGACAAACCGCTCCCGGAGACGGCATTACCGTTGCCAATTACGAAACATTTATAGCGGCTGACAACGTTATTATCCGCTATCTGAGATTCAGAATGGGAGATCAGAAAAAATTTGAAGGTGATGCTTTGGGTGCAAGATTCATCAAAAATCTGATAGTAGATCATTGCTCTATGAGCTGGTCCACAGACGAAACTGTTTCCATCTACGCCAACGAAAATACAACCTTGCAGTGGTGTATTATTGCGGAAAGCCTCAGAAACAGCTTACATCAGAAAGGAGCCCATGGTTACGGAGGAATTGCCGGAGGTAAACTGGCATCATTTCATCACAATATATATGCTCATCACGATAGTAGGAATCCACGATTGGGAGAATATGCAGGAAGTAAATTTGCCCTCACCGACCTTACTGATTTCAGAAATAATGTGATGTATAACTGGGGACACAACAGCATATACGGCGGTGAAGGAATGAACGTCAACATCATCAATAATTATTACAAACCCGGACCTGCAACCATAACCAGACAACGGATTGTTGCCATAGATAAAAATGAAAATCCGAAAACGGAAGTCTACAATACCTGGGGAAAATACTATATCCATGGAAATGTCATGGAGGGAAATCCTGAAACTACCAAAGACAATTGGAAAGAAGGTGTTTTTAATCAGATGAAATCCTCGTACAATCTAACGGAAAAAGATAAAAATTCCATCAGGATTAATCAGCCTCACGATATTAAAAATAATACCATCACCCATACCGCCCAGGAAGCCTATGAAAAAACTTTACAATATGGAGGAGCAAGCCTGGTACGTGACGCTGTTGATCTACATATTATAAAAGATATCAAAACCGGAAACTTTACTTATAGAGGATCAAAAGGAAGCACAAATGGAATCATCGACTCTCAGGAGGATGTTGGTGGATTTCCAAATTTGAGACAGGAAAAACCACTCCCAGATTCAGATAATGATGGAATTCCTGATGAGTGGGAAATTAAACATCATTTAGACCCGAAATCCGCCAATGCCTATGGCAGAGATCTGGATAAAAATTATGACAATATTGAGGTTTATTTCAACGATATCGTCAGTAAAATAACCGATGAACAACGTTAATAACCATGAAAACTCTTTGTTACAAATCGGTAAACTAATAAGAAAAAGTATGAAATTCAGCTTATTTACAATATGTATTGCGGGAGCTTTTATCAGTTCAACTCTTTCAGCACAGACTTCTGTGATTGAAAACAGTAAGAAAAATCCTAAAGCACCATTTTCCTACGCTGAACTTTCTGTAAAAGAAGGCGGCCAATGGGAAGGCAATCAATACATCGGCGGAACTTTTAAAAATGTTCAGGAACTTACCCTGCCGGAAACCCATACGGATCACTCCTCATATATCAGATATGAAGGAATTGGTCTGGAAAACAATCAGATTGGCTACAGGCTCTATCTGGACTGGAGAAATGCTACAGATATTTTTGGTAAAAAAGTAAACACTCTGGTATTACCGGAAGTCGGTCAGGATGGTTTTGAATCTTATCATCATGATGCTCCGTGGGGACAGGATATCCTGAAGTCCGGCCGTACCATCGGAATCGGGTCTTACGGAAGATATGATGAACAGAATGATTATGTTGAAACTTTTAAAATCGTAAAAAAGACTACCGCAAAAGTGGTCAATGAAAAAGACCAGTCTTATGCCATTATCAATTACAAGGGATGGAAAACCTGGGGTAATCCGGTAGATCTGCAGTCAAAACTGACTATTTTACCCAAAGATCGTTTCGTAAAAGTGGACCTTACCCTAAACAATAGCCTTTCAGGTTTATGTACGGGAATTGTTGCTTTTAAAGACATTCCTTTGAAACAGGGAATCAGTAAAAATAAAAAATGGGGCTATATTGCGACTTATGGACCGCAAACTTTAGCCAAAAAAGAAGACAATCTGGGAATGGCAGTCTTCTATCCTATTGAAAGTCTAGATCAATATGTAAAGACAAAATCTACCCATACGATCATTTTCAAAAAGACCAAAAATGTATCTTATTACTTTTTAGGAGCCTGGTCACAGGAACCCAACGGCTTAACTACCGAAGACTCTTTCTACCAGGACCTGAATAAAAAACTGGATATTCTGGATAAAACTCAACAACTTTAAAGTTTAAAATCATGAACTTTATTAATAATTCTATTACAATTTATGCATTGGCAACAGTATGTTCAGGACTCTTTTTTTCCTGTGCACAACAGCCACTGCAAAATTCTTCATCCGAAATACAATCAAAAGTAAACGGAAAAATTTCAGCCAAACTTCCATGGTCGGAAAGAATGCTTCTTTCTGAAATACAACGCTTTCCTCAGGCATGGATGCTGGATTATAACAAAGCGCCCAAATGGAGCTATCCCACAGCCATCGTTCTGGAAGGTGCTGAAAGGTTGTTTGAAAAAACGGGAAACAAAGAATATTACAGATACATCACAACCTTTGGTGATACTATGGTGAAAGAAGACGGAAGTGTTGTTTCTTATGATCTTTCCAAATACAATATTGATATGCTGAATTGTGGAAATGTACTTCTTTACCTCTATAAGCAGGAGAAAAAAGACAAATACTTAAAAGCTCTGCAAACTCTGCGCTCTCAGGTTGATGGCCAGCCAAGAACTTCAGAAGGCGGTTTCTGGCACAAGAAAATTTATCCTAACCAGATGTGGCTGGACGGATTATACATGGGTGAGCCATTTTATGCCCATTATACCCATGATTTTTCAAAAGGAGAAGAAGCTGAAAAAGCTTACAGCGATATCATCAATCAGTTTGAACTGATTCAGAAGCACCTTTTAGATAAAAAAACGGGATTGCTCTATCATGCCTGGGACGAAAGCAGAGAACAGCAATGGGCCAATAAAGAAACCGGACTTTCACCAAATTTCTGGTCAAGAGCAATGGGCTGGTACGGAATGGCTATCGTAGATGTACTGGATTATCTGCCTCAAAACCATCCGGGAAGAGCAAAATTACTTACCTACCTGAAATGTTACTGTGATGCTGTTATCAAAGTTCAGGATTCCAGGACAGGACTTTGGTATCAGGTATTGGATAAAGGAGGAGAAAAAGGAAACTATTTGGAAGCAACGGGTTCATCGATGTTTGTGTACACCATGATAAAATCTGTCAACAAAGGATATTTACCCAAATCATATAAAGCATACGCCAAAAAAGGATACGATGGCATTATCAAAAACCTGATTACAGTAGATGAAAACGGTGTTGTCAGCTTAAATAAATGCTGTGCTGTGGCAGGTTTGGGCGGAACACCTTACAGAAGCGGTTCTTATGAATATTATGTAAATGAAGAAGTCCGTTCCAATGACCCAAAAGGAACAGGTCCGTTTATTCTTGCCAGTTTAGAATTTGAAAAATAAAAAAGGATTGAGAAACTCTTAGCCAGATAATGTATAATTGATTATATGAAGACAAAAAGTGTTTTAAATATCATTACCCTTACAGCCTTTTCGGCAGCTTCTACCTATCTTCAGGCACAGGAAAAAAACTATGTTTCCGAAGTATGGACTGCTGATCAGGGGAAAAACTACAGAAATCCTATTTTATATGCAGATTATTCAGATCCGGACATTATCCGGGTGGAGAATGATTATTATATGACGGCCTCCAGTTTTAACGAAGCTCCCGGATTGCCTCTTCTTCACTCCAAAGATATGATCAACTGGAAACTGGTTAATTATGCAATCCAGGATATCTTGCCATCCGAACACTTTTCAACACCCAAAAGAGGTGATGGCGTTTGGGCACCCAGCCTCAGATTTCATAAAGGAGAATTTTATATTTACTGGGGAGATCCGGATTTCGGAATTTATATGGTAAAAACTAAAGATCCTCTGGGAATTTGGGAAAAACCGGTTTTGGTGATGGAAGGAAAAGGTTTGATTGATTCCTGCCCTTTCTGGGATGAAAACGGAAATGCCTATCTTATTCATGGCTGGGCCGGAAGCCGTGCCGGAGTCAAAAGTATGTTAACCCTCAATAAAATGAATCCGGAAGGAACAAAAGTACTCGATAAAGGAATTCACGTTTTTGATGGTCATGATGCTCATCCTACCGTTGAAGGGCCTAAAATGTATAAAAGAAACGGCTATTATTATATTTTTGCCCCCGCAGGTGGTGTTGCAACAGGTTGGCAGCTTGCGCTGAGATCAAAAAATATATATGGCCCTTACGAAGAAAAAATTGTTCTGGAGCAGGGCTCAACAACCATCAACGGACCTCATCAGGGAGCATGGGTAGATACCCCTTCTGGAGAAAACTGGTTCTATCACTTTCAGGATGTGGATGCGGGCGGAAGAATTGTTCACCTACAGCCAATGAAATGGGAAAAAGACTGGCCCGTAATGGGAACAGACTATAATAAAAACGGAATCGGAGAGCCTGTTGTAAGTTATAAAAAACCTGATGTTGGGCAATTATATCCTGTTGTTACCCCTGCTGAGACCGATGAATTTGATGGGAAGAAATTAGGTTTACAATGGCAATGGAGCGCGAATGAAAATATTGTATGGTCTTCCAAACTTCCCGGACAGCAATTTTTAAGGTTATTCTCAATAAAAGTTCCTGAAGGTGAAAAAAACCTGTGGAATGTTCCGAATCTGTTAACCCAAAAATTCCCAGCTCCTAATTTTACTGCCACAACAAAGGTAAAATTAGTTCCCGAAGAAGCTAAGGATGGAAAGACTGCAGGATTACTGATTATGGGACTAGATCATGCATCACTGGTCATCACCAACAAACCTGACGGCTATTACCTACAACTAAGGAAAGCTGAAAAAGCAGACAAAGGCGGTGAGGAGAAAATACTCTGGGAAACTCAATTAAAAAGCAATGAGGCTTATTTAAAAGTGAATGTAACCGAACCCAATGGATTGTGCCAGTTCAGTTACAGCGAAAACGGTAAAAATTTCATCAAAGCGGGTGACGTTTTCCAGGCAAAACCGGGAAAATGGATTGGAGCAAAAGTAGGGCTTTATAGTATCAGTACGCCAAAAGCACCAAGAGGAGGATATGCTGATTTTGATTGGTTCAGAATTACTAAAAAGTAAAATAATATTGGTAAATGCTAAGAGGCTAACGATAGCAAAAAGCACTGTTTTAAGATATTTCTGCGCTTTAAATCAGAGAATAAAAACCTCGCGCCTTTGCGATTACCCAACAAAAAAGTCATGAATAAAAGAATATATAAACCCATTTTGTTTTTATTAAGTATCTTATTTCTGTCAGCATGCCAGTCACAGGATAAAGCACAAAAAGCAGCAATAAAAACGGATAGAAAAGTAACCCATATTTACCTCATCGGAGATTCCACAATGGCTGATTATACAGGAGAGTATGATCCTGGAAAAGACTATATGAAAGTCCGGTATCCCATCACAGGCTGGGGACAGGTTTTTCAGCCTTTTTTTGTAAAAGACAGTATACAATCTCTGAAACCTGGGATCACAACAGATTCTGTAGCGGTTATTGACAGGGCTCATGGTGGAAGAAGCACACGAACATTTTTCCAGGAAGGAAGATGGCGGTATGTCTATGAACACCTTCAGGCTGGTGATTATGTGATCATGCAGTTCGGGCATAATGACAGCTCAGAAAAGCATCCTGAACGCTATGTGAATATTCAGGGATATAAAGAATTTTTACGTTTATTCGTTTCTCAGACGAGACAGAAAGGAGGAAATCCCATTATTGTAACTCCAGTTGCCAGAAATTATCCATGGAAAGACGGAAAACTGGAAAATGTACATGGAGATTACTGGCAGGCCCCTATTGATATTGCAAAGGAAATGAATGTTCCCTATATCGATCTTAATAGATTATCGATGGAATACTTTACGAAAAAAGGGCAGGATTTTACAACCATTCATTATTTTATGAACCTTCCTGAGAACTTGTATGAAGCCTACCCAAAAGGACAGAAAGATAATACTCATTTTCAGCCTGAGGGAGCAAAAACAGTCGCCTCTTTGGTGTATCAGGAATTAAAAAAAATAATTAAAACTCAAAAAAAATAACATGAAGAAGTCACTTACAATGATCGGTTTAGCCACAGCAATAATGTTTTCGGGGCAAGTTTTTGCTCAGAATCTGGATATTTACAAAAACATTGAGTTTACAATGCCTCAGGTTGCAGAAACCACTTTTCCTGCCCGAACAGTTTCCATCACACAATTTGGCGGAATTTCAGGTGGAAATGTAAAAAATACAGCAGCTTTCAAAAAAGCCATTGAAGACCTTAGTAAAAAAGGAGGAGGAAAGCTGGTAGTACCACGAGGAATGTGGTTAACAGGTCCTATTGAATTGAAAAGCAATATCAATCTTCATGTAGAAGAAGGCGCATTTATTATTTTCAGTAAAGATAAAAATGATTATCCTTTGGTAGATGTAAGTTTTGAAGGATTAAATACCATCCGTTGCCAGTCTCCTATCTTCGCAAAAAATGCTACGAATATTGCCATTACAGGAAAAGGAGTCATTGATGGAAGCGGTGACGCCTGGAGGGCTATCAAAAAAAGTAAAGTTGCAGAATCTGAATGGAAAGAAATCATAAAATCGGGTGGAATTCTATCATCCGACGGCAAAACATGGTACCCTTCGGAAAGCTATAAAAAAGGATTTGAAAGTAGCTCAAGCTTTAATGTTCCTGATAAAATATCCAAAGACGAACTGACTTCCGTAAAAGATTTTCTGCGTCCGGTGATGGTAAGTCTGGTGGGTTGTGACAAAGTATTGTTAGATGGTCCTACTTTCCAGAATTCCCCGGCGTGGAACCTTCATCCACTGATGTGCTCAAACCTTATCCTAAGAAATCTTACCGTAAGAAATCCATGGTTTTCACAAAATGGCGATGGTGTAGATCTGGAATCATGCAAAAATGTTCTGATCTATGACAATACATTTGATGTAGGTGATGATGCTATCTGTATTAAATCCGGAAAAAATGAGGATGGCAGAAAAAGAGGAATGCCTACAGAAAATGTAATCATCAAAAACAATGTAGTGTATCATGGTCATGGAGGATTTGTCGTGGGAAGTGAAATGTCCGGCGGAGCAAGAAACATTCATGTATCTGATTGTACTTTCATCGGAACAGACATCGGGCTTCGTTTTAAAACAACGCGTGGAAGAGGCGGAATTGTAGAAAATATTTATATTAAAAATATTGATATGATTAATATTCCTACCCAAACAATTGGTTTCAATATGTTTTATGAAGGTTCTTCCCCTGTTTTAGAAGACGGACAGAAACAGGAAGGAAACAAGACCCCCGAAAAAGTGTATCCTGTAACAGATGAAACTCCGGTTTTCAGAAATATCTTCTTTAAAAACATCAATGCCATTAATTCTTATGAAGCCATCACTCTATTTGGTCTGGCAGAAATGAACCTTAAAAATATTGTGATTGAAGATTCAAAATTTGATACCAAAAAAGCACTGACTATTGTTGATGCAGACGGAATTCAATTAAAAAATGTAACGTTGAAATACTCTGAAGGTACGGGAGCAACAGTTTACAACAGCAAAAATATTAACCTTGCTGATGTAAAATTTGAATCCCCAATCAAACCTTATATCAAAATTTTAGGAAACAAAACGGGAGCTGTTGTTTTGCCAAAAGAAATACGATCCGACAAAAATTTGCTTTCTATAGGAACAGAAGTACCTAAGAATGCAGTAAAATAATATAATTTGTAAGAATCCGGCTCATGATTTTTAACAAAAGACATACTTATATTTCTATTTTATTCGTAGGGACGATGGCATTCGGGCAGACGAGACCGAATGCTTCTCCTTACACCAATGAAGGGACTTTTGAAAAGCTTAAAAAGAAACACAGCTTTATTACTCCTATTGACCGTCCGATACCCCAAAATATCAGAATTGATAAAGATGTTGAATATGGCACTGCTCATGGAATTTCTTTAAAAGCAGATGTTTACTACCCTGCTGATTCGTCAAAAAAACATGCAGGAATTGCTATGGTACATGGTGGAGGCTGGATTTCCGGAAGTAAGGAAAATGAAAAATACATGGCAATGGAGCTGGCATCAAAAGGTTTTGTGGTCATTGCTGTTGGTTATCGCCTTGCTGATATTGCCAAATATCCTGCAGGTATTGAAGATATTGAAACGGCTATTCAATGGGGCAGAAAAAATCACAGACGATACGCTTTAGATCAAAATAAAATGGCGGTTTTAGGTGAGTCTGCCGGTGCACAGATGGCAACCCTGGTAGGCGTAAAAGCCAAAAACAAAATAAAGGCGATCATCAATATTGACGGAATTGTTTCGTTTATCCATCCTGAAGCTGAAGAAAGTACGTATGCCTCTTACTGGCTTGGTGGTGACAGGGATATCAATCTCAAAAACTGGACGGAAGCCTCACCGTTGGAATATGTAAATCAACATACACCGCCTACTCTTTTCATCAACAGTTCGCAGTCCAGATTCCATGCAGGAAGAGATGATATGATGAAGAAACTGCAGTCTTATGACATCCCTACTGAATTTTATGAATTCAAAGATTCTCCGCATTCATTCTGGTCGGCAGAACCGTGGTTTACAGAAACTCTGAAGTATACTGTAGATTTTTTAAATAAGGTTTTAAAATAGCTTTTAATCTCAAACGGATCAAATAAATGGTATGAAAAAATCACTTTTAATTCTATTCATAACAGCAGCTCAACTGCTATGGGCAGGCGAACCATACATTACGATTACAGTTGATCAGAAAGGAAGCGGAGATTTTACCTCCATTCAAAAAGCCATCAATTCTATAAGAGATCTGGGACCTGCTGAGGCATTAATCAAAATAAAACCGGGGACCTATCATGAAAAGATAGAGATTCCCTCTTCGAAACATAAAATCACTCTGGAAGGTGAAAACAAAGAAAATACGATCATTACCCATAACGACTTCTCTGGAAAGCCAGATGCGTTCAATGAAAAGATGACGACGTTCAATTCATATACGGTATTGGTAATGTCGGATGATGTTAAAATTACTAATCTCACCATTCAAAACAGCTCATGCAACGAAGGGCAGGCTGTTGCGCTTCATGTAGAAGGTGATCGTTTTATCATGGTAAACGCTGCTATTTTGGGATGTCAGGATACTTTATATTCTGCGACCAATCACAGCAGGCAATATTTTGATAACTGTTATATAGAAGGAACTACAGATTTTATTTTCGGACAGGCTACTGCCGTATTTAAAAACTGTACGATTAAAAGTCTCGCTGATTCTTATATCACTGCAGCCGCCACCGAAATTGACAGGAAATATGGTTTTATATTTTTTGACTGTCAACTGATTGCAAAAGATGGCATTTCCAAAGTGTATCTGGGAAGACCTTGGAGACCTTACGCCAAAACAATTTTTATCAATACGGAAATGGGAAAACATATTCTTCCCGAGGGCTGGAACCCATGGAAAGGCGATAAAATGTTCCCTGATAAAGAAAAAACTGCCTACTATGCAGAATCCGGAAGTAAAGGAAAAGGCGGAAACACTTCAAAACGCATCAACTGGTCTCATCAACTTACCAAAAAAGATCTGAAAAATTACACCCTGGAAAAAATATTTGATGGCTGGAACCCTAATTATTGAATTGTTGAACAGACGCAAAGGGGCAAAGATTAAAAAAAAAATATACTGTTTACAATCCAAGAAAATCAGAAATTTCCAATAGTTTTTATGATTGAAAATTTTATCGAAAATAAAATCATTGCACCTTAAAACACTGTCTTTTAACTCCATTAGCTCCTTTGCGTTTTTCCAGCTTACTTATCTGATGATGTAGAATCAATTGTAACAAGATAAAAAAATTTATAAAAAACAACTATGTATAAAAAGCTTACCCTACTTCTTTTCTTCCTCTCAATCATGACATGGGCACAACAACCTACCCTGTTTCTGATTGGTGATTCAACGATGGCCAATAAAGAAAATCCGGATAAAAACCCGGAACATGGCTGGGGACAGATGTTTCCCTCTCTGTTGACCTCCGGAATATCCGTTCAGAATCACGCAACTAACGGGAGAAGTTCAAAAAGCTTCAGAACGGAAGGAAGATGGAATAAAGTAATAAATCAGCTTAAGAAGGGAGATTTTGTCGTTATCCAGTTTGGGCACAACGATCAGAAAATCAATGACTCGACACGGTTTACCAATCCATATACTCAATACAGAGCCAACCTTGAAAGATATGTGAACGAAGCAAGATCTAAAGGTGCTATTCCAATTCTGATGACGTCTATTGCCAGAAGAAATTTTAATGAGAATGGTGTTTTGATGGATACACATAAAGAATATCCTTTGGTAGTAAGAATGGTTGCCAATGATCTTAAAGTTCCTTTTGTGGATTTACAATTATTGTCAGAGCAACTGGAAATTTCTTATGGTCCGGAAAATTCAAAAAAGCTGCATCTGCATTATAAAAAAGGGGATGAAAATTATTATCCGGAAGGAAAAGATGATGATACTCATTTGTCAAAGCTAGGAGCTGAATCCGTTGCAAAACTGGCAGCGGCTTCATTGAAAAGTCTAAACACCGGATTAGAGAAATATATTAAATAAAAAGTTTTACGATCTGCGCGGTTTGTCATTATGCACTAATCAGACAGCAATATTTTTTTATCGAGTAATACATGATGATAAAAACAAGAGTTTAGATTTCTTCGGAATGATAAGATGTATAGGTATGTAAGTGTATATAGATATTAATTTGTTCCTGAATTAATACAGTAATACAAATTACTCGTTTAGGCTATCCATACAGTTTTCATTCTGAAGGAATTCGTACAGCAAAGATTTTTTTATTGGGTAATAAATAAAAAATTTAGATTTCTAGAGAATGACAGAGGGAACACAAACAGTTCTCTGCAGATTTTACAAAATTTCAATTCAAAAAAGATAAAAATGGATTTTAAAAAAGAACCTTTCTTTAATGGAAACTCTGATTGGGAAGATCTGGGAAACGGTGTTTCAAGACAGTTTGTGGGCTACAATGCTCAGGTAATGATGGTGATTGTCAAATTTACGAAAGGAGCAACCGGAGCATTACACCAGCATTATCATTCTCAGATTACATATGTGGCATCAGGGAAGTTTGAAGTTACTGTAGACAATGCAACAAAAATTCTGCAGGAAGGTGATGGCTTTTTTGCACAGCCCAATGTTTTCCATGGGGTAAAATGCCTTGAGGAAGGAAAACTGATTGATGCTTTTACACCTTTTAGAGAGGATTTTCTTATTTAGGAAGCCGGAAAAAGGAAGATAATAATGAAATTTAATATGCAGGTACTTTTAAACCTTTGCGCCTTTCCGAATATTCAACAGAAAAAAGCAAATCTATTCTTCATTAGATTTGAGCTCTATACTCCAATTATTACTGCTTTATTTTAACATTTAATCAATTTCAATTTGCTAATTTAAATAAATAACAAAATGCAACCGATTAACCAAATAAAATATTCAACATTATAATTATATAAATATTAATATAGTAAAATATAAAATAATTAAATATTAACTTCATAATTTTACTTCAGAACAAATCACAAAATATAAACTATGAAAACAAAGTTCAAAGCTGTCTTCTTTACAGCAGCTCTAAGTTCAGCTTTTGCCCTTACCGGATGTGGTCACGAAGAAATCAATAATGACCTGGCAGAAAGCGAAATCAATATTAAAAACAGTCTTACACAAAAGATTGTTCCTCTGGCCAATTGTGTGGCTCCCGGATGGGCTTCTGAAAACGGAGGCACTACCGGAGGAGGAACGGCTGCAGAGACTACTGTTTCCACGTATGCCCAATTAAAGGCTGCTATTGAAAATACGGCTGTAAAAGTGATTAAAGTAACCGGAACCATTACCATCACTACGCGTTTATCTCTTCAGGATCAGACCGGAAAAACAATTTACGGAACAACCGGAGCTAAATTGGTATCTACAAACCAGACGAAAGACGGCTCAGGAATTATCAATGTTAAAAGATGTAACAACATCATTATCAGAAACCTTATTTTTGAAGGTCCGGGAGCTTACGATACTGACGGCTGGGATAATGCCATTCTTGATGACTGCCGAAATGTATGGATAGACCACTGCGAATTCAGAGATGGTGTGGATGGAAATTTTGATATCAAAAACAAATCAGACTTTATTACAGTTTCCTACACCAAATTCCATTATCTGAAAGCTCCAAAACCTGGTGGTTCAGGCGGAACGGATGACCACAGATTCTCTAACCTCATCGGATCCAGTGATGGTGCTACTGCTGACGCCGGGAAGCTGAATGTAACCTTTGTCCGTTGCTGGTGGGCTCCGGGATGCAGAGAGCGTATGCCTAGAGTAAGATTTGGCAAAATCCATATCCTGAACAGTTATTTCAACAGTTCTGTAAGTAATAAATGTATTGCAGCAGGAGTACAGGCCAATATTCTCGTAGAAAGAAATGTCTTTGAAAACGTAAAAGAGCCTATTAATTTAATGAGCGGTTTTACAGCAGTAACGCAAACGGGAAGTAGTTTCATTAATGTTACAGGGAATATTAACGGAAGCGGAACAGCATTCACACCGCCATACAACATAGGAAAACTAAATGTTGCGGATGTGAAAGCAGATGTTACAGCTAATGCAGGTGCTACTTTAGGAGGAAATGTTTGTGACGCATTTTAAATCATAAATAACAGTAGTAGTAATACAAGGAGGGTGCCTCAGCAATGAGGTGCTCTCTTTTGTATTCCGGCCTTTCAGTATTCTATAAAGATTAGATAAAGCCTAAGGTTTTGACATAAAAAGCGGACTAAAGCCCGCTCTTATTAATATCTGTTGCTATTCTATTATTTTATTTTTTTCAAGCCATTTCGGATATTCCTTAGCAAGCAGTTTTTCGGCAAAGTCTCCAAACCAGCTATATCCATTTCTCCTTTCTTCCGAAACTTCATTATAATTATACTTTACACTGCCATCCCGGTCTCCAAACAGAGGTTTGTTGGTATGAATATCATAGAATCTCGCCCAGATCACAGAATTTTTATCTTCTGCCAGTATTCTCACCGCTTTTCCGTTCTGTTTTGCTACATTATAACTGTACCCTTCAATTTTATTCTGCTTAAACCACTCTACTGCTGCTTTTATAGACTTTTCTATTTCAGGAGTCACTGGCTGCTGCATCAAAAACCTGATAATTCCTACCGATTCTCCCGTAGCTAATGAAACAGGCTCAAAAGCTCTTGCTTTATCCGGCTGCAAAGTAATTTCATTATACTGATCAGCCCAAATAGAAGAATTTCCCTTTTGAAGAACCTGAGTTTTTAAAATACATCCAATGCCTTTCTGAACTGCAATTTTTGATTTTTCTTTTAGGGAAGAAGAAACCATATCAAAACCATTCTTTCCTTCCGCTGCATTATACAGAACTGTCAGGGCATTGATCATCGCATTATCATTATAAGTCACCTGCTTTCTGTAGAGTCCTGTATTGGGATAATATTGTGGAAAACCTCCGTTATCATACTGCATAAGAAGAAGATAACTGATTCCCTTTTCTGCAGCTTTTAAATATTCAGGATTTTTTGTAGTTGAATACGCTTTAATCAATCCATTGATTTCTCTGGAAGTGGCGTTATTATCAATAGTTGCATGATCATCCCCCGTAGACTTTATCTTTCTCAAAAGATTTTTATCAACAGGCAGATTATAGTTTACCACTGACTTGTCTTCCAGCTGTTTTCCCCAGCCGCCATTACGAAGCTGATAGACCAGCATTTTCTCTGCCAGTGTATCTTTCAACTGAGCAGAATAATTTACCGCCAGTAATCCTAATGTAAATGTGTAGATTTTTAGATTCATTTTTTAATATTTAAAATTATCCCTTCATTACTCTCCTACTTTCACCACCAATGGTTTTGCAATGATCTGAGCCTGCTTCTGAAGCATATTCTCCCAGTCTTTTTGTGTTTGAACCTGACCGCTTTTCTGCCAGGCAAACCCAGCATAATATGTTAAGGTTTTATAAGGCTTTGTAATAACATATAGATGACTTTCATCAGAAACATCTGAGGTAAAAGCGATTGATTTTTCAACGATTTGCGGATTCACAACAATTCCTTCTCCCACAAAAGCATCGTCTATTTTCTCCCAGTGAAGATAATATCCGTTTTGATTATTCAGTTGGGTTTTTCCTTCATTTTTATGCAGCGTAATTCCAATAGTATAGTTCGGAACAGGTTTTTCTGATTCAAAAACAGATTCAAACTTTGAAAAGTTGGAAGCCAGATCCAGTGAAATTCTTTTGGTTTCTTTTACTCCAAATTCACTCCATGGCTGATAAGTCAGTTCAAAAACTGTTCTTAAAGGACCTTCAGCAATTGTTCTGGAGGCAACAAAGTTTTGGGAAACCTGAAGTTTTTCATTTTTCCAGATTCCAATCCCGCCTGTTCCTCTGCTGTTTCCCACATGGTAAGGATCATAGCCTTCCCCTCTTGTATCTTTATGATAATACATAGGATCTGTAAGATAACCTTTGTACCATGTATTGATAACAGGCCGGTCTGTTCTTTTCAACCAGATGTCAACACCACTTGAAAGCGTACTGCTTTTAATTCCCTTTAAAGCTTCCTGCTGGCCTTTTGGACCGTAGACTCTGAAAGCAATTTTATCATTTTCCCAGGCATAATCATCTACTCTTTCTGGGACTAATCTCGAATAGGTAGAAATCCCGCTTTCCGGGATTTGAACGCTCCTATCCGCAACAATAGTGTATATATTTGTTTTTTCTGCGTCAATATTTACCAGAAAAAGTAATTCTTCATTTTTCCCATCAGCATCATAATCTATCCATTGAATAGGAAGCCATTTTCCTTTTGCATCTTTTATCCTAAGCTCTTCCTCACTGTTTTTATGTAAAAATGACCGCAGCATAGTTCTGGGAATTGCCACTACTTCATTTCTGGAAAAATCCAAAGAATTAACAACTTTTACAGATCTTTGAGCATGTAAAAAACATGAAAAAATGCAATCGATTGCGCAAATTAATTTAAAACTTATTTTATTCATAGATAGAGGTCTACAGTTTCACCAAAAATAGAAAATATTTTCAATATGGAGACCATAAACTTAGAGTTTCACATACTCTATAATAACTTATTGGTTAGAAACGATAATTATCTTCAATTCATCCATCGTAATCCAGTAAATAAAGATAAACCAAATCACGTATAATATTCTGATATTAATTTATCTTTTCAAAAATACTGAACAACGTCTCTTTGTCAAGACTTTCCATATTTTTTGAAATCCACAAAATTCTCTCTAAATTTTCAATCAGACCTCCTTATTTCTTAATTTAAGGGTAAATATCGTATTACCGTCGCATTGAGAGTCACGCGAAGTGTCAGTAAGCTTTTATTTTCACATTATTATTGAGGTCTTACAATTGCCACCTTCTCGTTTCTACCATTCCAAGAAACTATTAATTTTGGAAGAATGAACATCAGATAATATAATAACCTCTGAAAAGCTATTATTTTAAGTATTTTTATCAGATCAAAAAAAACAGATCCTGCTTGACATATCTCAAATCAAAAATTTATATATTCTCAATTAAAAACTCGAAATTCATATCAACTTTTCAGTGTGTAATTAAAGTATTGACCGCCCTTTAGATAAATTTTCATCTGCCTCTGATTCTTTCAAATATCGGATCTTCCTATTTTCATTACAATATCTGATTGAACCTGATTGAATATACCTGAAATAACAAACTTCAACAGGATACTGTATTTCCAATCGGTCGAACTCCTCTTCCAGATCAGTTGAGTATTGGTAGAATAAAGAGACAATACTATCGATCGCTATCTGCTCATCACAATTTTCAATTCTTTGAATAATTTTTACAGCATGGGCGTAATCTTTAATTTCCTTCTTTTTAGCCTTATACGAGTACAAATCGAGAAGTAAGCCTATTGTATAACCTGATATTTTAAAAGCTTTTTCAAATGAACCACTATAATATGATGACGCAGGCAGATCATCATGAAGATACCACAATAAAGAAAACATTATGGGCATTGCAACATCATAAGCCCTGCAATCAAGATATTCTTCAAGAGAAGGCTCCAACTTTTGCACTTCGATAGTACGCTGCATCAGAACATTATCCAGATATTTAACCGATTCAATTTTGAAAATATTTTTTGCATCCTTTGTCCAGTCATTTTCTGAACAAAAATTCACAATTGGATAAAATAACTTATCAACATCTGGATGCTCATCCAATGCTGTTTTAAACCCTTTAATGGTCTTAACAATGTGATCCAGATCTACGGAATTGTCAAAGAATTGGTCGTCTATTAAAGCCCACATGCTGTAATACCTACAAATAGATTTAAGTTTTTCTATACCCCCAAAAGGAAAAATGTAGGCTGTATATTGGGCTCCCACTGCGATATAGTCACCATACAACGCAGTGTTTTCATTCATTACATTGAAAGCTGGTGTCTTAATAAAGGCTTTCATATGCTGTACCAACACATCTAATTCAGGATGCACCCTAGTTGGAAGGTTTGATTCAAATAATGGTATATTCATTTGATCTAAGTTTTAATGGATATTTTTTTAACATGTATTTGTATCAATCTTGGATAAGATGTTGCTTACTATTAAAGTCTTCTCGTTTAATTCTTAATGCATTCCTATCACACTGGATCTAAACACAATAAATTTATCTAAATTTAAATATTTCCAACAAGTACTTCATAATATTTATTATTTCAAAAGTAAACGGTAGTATTAAGAGGTCTGTTCCTTGGGCAAGGCACACTTAAATATAATCACTTGTCTATGTAGAGACAATCAGCTCACATGCATCAGTTAAATACGTCTTTATATTCCTAGAAAATTTTCTTGATCGCTACTATAATTTAGTAAAGTCTTGTTTCCAACAAAATCATTTTCCAGCAATTCAGGTTTTAATTTGCTAATTCCCACCTAAGTATTAGAGCAGATGTTTACACAGTCTAAATTTACAATGAATTTGAATTTATTATAAAATCTTAGTTTCGGTAGGTTCTTTACTGCGAAGCATCCATATCGACAACATCTTATAGTAGCTTTCAAAAAAGATCTGATTTTCTGCAAGAAAAAGAAATAATACTGAAACATTTTTACTGGAAACCCACAGAGATCCTCAATCTATTTAAGGATGTTATCCTCTCAACTGAAAACATTATCGGAACGGATGACTTTAACAACCTGCTTACTCGTTGTAATCTCAGGAATACCAGATATTAGAATAATAAATGAAAATTCCGACAGAAAATTCCATAAATTTGAGAAATCTAACCTTGGACTTAACAATGAAGATCTACATCAACCGGCAGCATCTATTTAAGGAAATTGACTATCCGGATCGCTACAGAAAGAACAATCTTTTCAAAACTGTACTCGTTATTTTTGGTGTTATCTTTAGTTTTTTAATCCTGGTTAAACCTTTTGAAGTCAATATATCCCAGCAGAAAGTGTCCTATATTATGATATGCTGCTTTCACGCCCTGATACCTTCATTGATTTTATACTTTTACTTTACTGGGTTTAACTACTTGCAGGCCAAGAATCACCAAAACGAAAATTGGTCTTTAGCAAAAGAATATACTCACATTAGCATTGTTCTTCTATTAACCGGTGTATGCAGTTTCCTAATCCGCGATATCATTTATCTGAATTCAAATAATTGGACCTGGAACTATCTATGGGAAGAAGTGAGAAACTGTTTTGTTGGCGGTGTGATTTTGTATTTTTTTATGCGGCTGGCAGTATTCTATTTTGAATCAAAAAAAGATTCCTCCCTGATATTCCAATTTACACCCCTAAACCCCAAAATTGAAGAAAATACGACCAGCACTTTGGTTTATATTAAAACCCAAGTCAAGCAAGATGACTTCAGTTTAGATGTAAAAAATTTACTTTTCGTTAAAGCCGATGGAAATTATATTGAAATAACTTCTTGCAATAATAACCAGCTAAATATAGAACTCAAAAGAATTTCCCTGACACAATTTGAAGCACAAGTGCTAGAAGTTCAGAATTTATTCCGTTGTCACAGAGCCTATCTGGTAAACATGAACCATATAAAAAATATGACCGGCAACTCGCAGGGCTACCAACTTTCCTTCGGGCCTACCACTGATAAAGTACCCGTTTCAAGATCTCAACTGGTTGCATTTAATAAACGCTACCAGGAGCTTCTTTCTCCCTAAAACACCAGACCTAGTTATTGGTCACAAAGGTTTGTTGCTGGTAACATAAGGCTCAAACTATGTCTTTTTCAGGTATATATTTGCAGTAAGTACTGGACTAACCAGATGCTTAAGAAATAAACACATACTCTATTATGTCAGCAAAAACATTACCTGCCCAAGCACTAGCGAAAACCAATAAACTCTTTTACATTGACAACCTTAAAATACTCTTAACAATTTTGGTGATCCTGCACCATGCTATCATTGCCTATTGCGCTCCGGGCGGTTGGTATTATACAGAGAAAACAACCAACATGGCAGCAATTGTTCCAGCAACAATTTTTGTAAGCCTAAATCAATCGTTTTTTATGGGCTTCTTTTTCCTGCTTTCGGGCTACTTTACCAAACCATCTTACGATAGAAAAGGTGGTTTAAAATTTACTGGAGACCGTCTGATGAGATTAGGAATACCACTGCTGTTTTATTCTTTTATCCTGTCACCAGCATTGGGCTATATGGTTTATAATTTTGCAGATGGGAATCACGTTACTTATCTGAATTATCTTTCAGGATATCATACCTGGATTGATTTTGGGGTGCTTTGGTTCGTTGCAGCATTATTACTTTTTACTCTGCTGTATGTGGGCGCAATAAGCCTTATTACAATTAAATTCAAAAATCCTATGCCAACACCCGGAACCACAACCATTTTGCTGTTTGCTGTTGTATTAGGGATTATCACATTTGTGGTTAGAGTTGCATTTCCGGTTGGCTGGGTATTAAAACCATTTGGCTTCCAGTTAGGCCACTTTCCACAATACATCAGTTTATTTGTTATCGGTTTATTGGCATATAAAAATCAGTGGTTTGATTCCTTGTCGATAAAAACTGGTAAAAAACTCAGGATATCTGCTTGGTTAAGTTTACTATTTTTTCCGGTATTTTTTCTGATCAGGGTTAAACTCAATATGCCTATTTCCTGGTATTCCGGTGGCTTTCATTGGCAATCGCTATTGTATGCTGTTTGGGAACAATGGATCGGTTTTTCCATTCTCATTTCTTTATTCAGCTTGGCTAAACATTCGTGGAATAAGTCCTCACCATTATTAAGTAAGCTATCAAAGAGTACCTTTGCTACTTATATTTTTCATCCTTTAGTAATTGTTGTACTATCACTTTCCATTAAAAACTGGTCTGTAGATCCAGCAGTCAAATTTCTAATCCTTGCACCTACCGCTGTAGTGGCAAGCTTTTTATTGGCCTCAATTATTCTTATGATTCCTGGTATAAAGAGGGTCATTTAAACAGTGAGATCGCAAGATCATCTTACTGTTGATAGCATCTTAGGTACTAGGTTCCTTATCATATGGGAATTTTTTTAAATAAATAAGGCAACGATATACTAAAGTGTACCAAGGCTACTGTGTATAAAAAACACTGTTTTCAACTGAATCTTTGACCCAATCAACCTTTAAGATTTGATTTATATTAAAAAAAATATATCTTGGTACACATTGCCTTTTAGTTTTTCAGTAGATACAGTACCATCCTTATCCAAAATCCTAGAATAACAATGCTCTATACGGACTCTTATTTTATCCAGTCTTTGGTTGGTTTCCACTGCATCCCTACTTTTACCATTTACCCTTCCATATTTTAAATCCCATTGTTGAATATTAATTTCCAGCTTGGTGCTAAATTGAGAGATACTGCCATTAATGGTTAATCTTGCCATAATGGATACGGTGCTATTTTTCTTAGGTGCATTTTTTTTCAGGTAAAACAATAACTTAAAAGTTGACCTTTTTGTAGTTTCCATAACTCAATGTTTTGATGTTTAAAATTAAATTCAATTGAATTAAGAGGCAGTATGAAACACGACACAAAACACTGTATTGTAGTTACTTACATATCTATACCTGAAAAACCATTGGTAACGATTTGGTAACCTGCTTTTTCAGTTGGACCTTCTTTAAGTAGCTTTTCGGTGCATCATTCCAATTTTATCATTCTCCTAAAATCCTTTATTCATGCGGGTCTTCACCCGTTTTTACATTTTTTTTAGAGTTCAATACTTTTAATATACAAATACTATTGTTATTTTAGCGGCATAAAAATTTGATTTTAACAATTAAGGATATGAAAAAATTAATCTTATTGGGCGCTGTATCAGCTTTTTTAATCAACTGTAATAAGAAAACTGAAGCTCCGGCTCCCAAGGCAGTGGTAGATACCATCGCTGTTGAAGAACCTGTAATAGATACTTTGGGATCAAAATCGTTCTGCTATATCGGGGTAACAGGAAAAGACAGTGTTTTTGCTTCCATTGATGACAATTTAGGAACCATCACCGGAAAATTATCTTACAAGAACAGTGAAAAAGACAGTTCAAAAGGAGATGTAACCGGGTTCAAGTCCGGAGACACCCTGAAACTGACTTACGAATTTGCTTCAGAGGGTAAAAAAAGCAAAAGAGATATTTACTTCATTCAGAAAGACAATGCCTTGACAGAAGGAATTGGAGATCATAAAGAGGAAGACGGACAGTCTAAATATGCTGACGAGAAAAAAATCAGTTATAAAGACGGACAGAAGCTAAACACTGCAGATTGTAAAGTAGTGACCGAAGCGTTAAAAAAATAATGCATTATAAATAAAAACAGCCTTGTTCAAGGCTGTTTTATTTTATGGTAATTCCGTTTCAATAATTTCAATAAAGCGATTTACTGCTTCATCACCTGTATTCCAGGAAGTAATAAGGCGAATTGCCGAAAAATTCTCATCTACTTTTTTCCAGACAAAAAAATCAAAGCTTTCAGACAGTACTCCTATAAGTTCATTGCTTACAATAGGAAAAATCTGATTGGTATAGGTATCTGCAAGAAATGCTACCCCTTTTTTCTGCAGTGCATTCTTAATTTTCATAGCCTGCTGATTGGCATGTTTCGCCAGATCAAAATACAGATTATCCTTCATCAGTTCCATAAACTGTATTCCCAACAGTCTTCCTTTAGCCAATAAAGCTCCTTTCTGTTTGATATTAAATGCAAAATCTTCCTGAAGAACCGGGTTATTAATAACAATAGCTTCTCCAATCAATGCTCCGTTTTTTGTTCCACCAAGGTAAAAAACATCCGTCAGAAGGGCTACTTTTTCCAGGGTAAGATCACTGATTTCTGAAGTAAGACCATGCCCCAACCTCGCTCCGTCCATAAATAGGTATAATTTCTTTTCTTTACAAAATGCTGAAAGCTCTTCCAGTTCTTTTGCCTGATAAATAGTTCCCAGCTCTGTAGAATTGGATATATACACCAGCTTAGGCATCACCTGATGCGGCACATTGCTATGTCCTTCTAAAACCGGAATAATGTCCGACGGTCTTAATTTTCCATCTGCAGTTTCAATACTCAGTACTTTATGTCCTGTAGCTTCAATAGCTCCGGTTTCATTATTAAGAATATGACCGGGAGCGGCAGAAATCACGCATTGATAAGGTTTTAAGATTGCTGAAATAACAATTAAGTTAGCCTGCGTTCCTCCTGAAACCAAAAAAACTTCAGAATTCTGATTGTTGATTTTTTCTTTAATTAATGTTTTAGCTTTTAATGAATACTCATCTTCTCCATATCCGGCCTGCTGTTCAAAATTACTTTTTGTAAGCGCTTGTAGAATATTCGGGTGACATCCCTCTGAATAGTCGTTTTTGAATGAAAATTTCATAGAGTAAAAGTAAAAAAAGTTAAAATAACAAGAGTAAATTTTTCATTTTATTTTGTTAGATTTGTAGTGAAAATCATCTAACATTTTGAAAACAACCCTAACAGAAGAGAATTACCTGAAAGCTTTGTTTCACTTAGTTGACAATGAAGGAAAGGTTACAATTAATGAGCTCAGCAAATTTTTGAATGTAAAAATGCCGAGTGTCAATAATATGATGAAAAAGTTTGCAGAGAAAAAGTGGGTCATCTATGAAACCTACAAACCGTTAATCGTTACCGAAAACGGAAGACGCGAAGCAGCTTTGGTAGTCCGAAAACACAGACTCACCGAAATGTTTCTGGTTAAAAAAATGAATTTTGGCTGGGAAAATGTTCATGAGATTGCAGAACAGCTTGAGCATGTACATTCTCAAATCTTCTTTGATAAAATGGATGAAATTCTGGATTATCCTAAATTTGATCCTCATGGAGAGCCTATTCCTGACAAAGACGGAAATATTATCTCCCAGAATCTTCAGAAACTAAGCCACTGTGAACCCGGTGAAAATGTTACTTTTGCCTCGGTTACTTTATCTGATGATGCTTTTTTAACTTATCTCAACGATAGAAAGCTTCTCCTCAACACCAAAGTAAAAGTCCTTAAAGTGGAAAGTTTTGATAAATCAATGACCATAGAAATTGATGGTAAAACAGAAATTTTAAGCAAAAAAGCGACTGAAAAAATATTGGTTAAGAAATAATCTTAACCATCAAAATAAACCTCACAGATGGTAAAACCTGTGAGGTTTTTTAATTCCGGTAATATCACATTAACTATTTTCTGAACCCTTAGAAAAAGTGTATTTCATTTCTACAACTGTTAAAAAACGGTTAAACTCCCTTTTATAAAATACCTGAAAATTAATTTTTAATTAGGTTTGCAGAATATTCTACAGACTTTGTCTTTCTGACAAATACCAACATTTTAATTATTACCCAAAAAAAATTATGAAAAAAAGCATTCCGTTTTTTATTATTTCGATGCTGTTAAGCCCATTTGCAAACGCTCAGGACACCAAGGTAAGAGATTTTGTAATTGAACCTCAGATTAAACCCAACTTTTATATATACAAAACTTTCGGAGTATTCGGAGGTAAAGAATATTCTACCAATGCAGTGTATCTGGTTACCAAAAAAGGCGTTGTCTTATTTGATGTGCCTTGGCAGAAAACTCAATATCAAAGCTTGCTGGATACTATTCAAAAACGTCATAATCTTCCTGTTATTGCAGTATTTGCAACCCATTCACATGAAGACAGAGCCGGAGATTTAAGCTTTTATAACAATAAAGGAATTAAAACTTATGCAACAGCAAAAACCAATGAGTTGTTAAAGAAAGACGGAAAAGCTACTTCTACAGAAATCATCAAAACAGGGAAACCTTACCGTATTGGCGGGGAAGAATTTGTGGTAGATTTTCTTGGTGAAGGACATACAGCTGATAATGTAGTGGTATGGTTTCCAAAATATAAAATATTAGACGGAGGATGTCTTGTAAAAAGCAAAGCAGCAGTTGATCTTGGCTATACAGGAGAAGCTAATGTTGCACAATGGCCGCAAACCATGACAAAACTGAAAAACAAATACTCTCAGGCCACTCTTGTAATTCCTGGTCATGACGAATGGAAAGGAGGCGGACATGTTGAGCATACTCTTGACCTTTTAGACAAAAACAAAAAGACAGAGTAATAACTTATTTTACAATCAGTATATACCATAAAAAAATCCCGAATTTTCATTCGGGATTTATATTTTAATAATAGGTTGTATTAGTCTAATACACTCCAACCTCTCTTAGGATTCGTATTTGTAGAAACTTCCTGCTCATTAACGATGATGTTTTCTTTTCTCTGACCAATGTAATCAAGTTCGCTCAGTTTAGAGAAAATCGTTTCAAGGCTTCTCAGCATCTGTTGAATATAAAGCAATGGCTCACCGCAGTTGTGATGATCGTAATTGGTCTCTGCTACAATAGAAAGCTGGTTCAGTAAAGTGTGAGGAGCAATCTCACTCCACTCCAGACTATAATTCAGCATTTCTTCCAATTCCGCAGGAACAAGAAGCTGGGTTGAATTATATAAATGAAGCGCCAGTCTTGCAAAAGACTCAATCAAAAATACAGGCGGCTGCCAAGGTGTAATATTTCTGAACTGGAAATACATATCTCCAAACGTATTCACCATGGTACTGCACAGAAACTTAACGTTTTGTGCCAAAGCTGTATTTTGATTTTTATGAGAGGTCTTCTGAATAATTTTAAATGCATATTGCTGAAGATTCCCAATAGACTTTGCATAGCTGCCGTAATACTCCACCAATGCCGGATGACTCTGTACAGAAGTACAAGGAGGAATAAAGTTGGAATCTACCTGAGCAATATTCCCTTTCAAATCTACTTTTCCAATGATAAGGTAATTACCTCCGGAATAGCTGCTGTTCAAAGAAGTTACAGGAAGCAGTTCAATATGGTGATTCGGCTGTGCACTGGGATGGCGCGGCGGAATTTCTTCAGGGTCAATATCTCCAAAAGGAACTTTATCAAAAGGATTTACAGAGATTAAGATATAATATTCTCCGTCTGCCTGCTCTTCGTTCATGGATTTCGCCAGAGACTTTACACTGATTCTTCTGTCTGTAAGCTCAATACGGTATCCTGCCATTGTCACAGCGCTACAACGTTTGATAACAAGCTGTACATCATTGGTTGCCGTGTTGTGAACATCAAAAATGGTACGGTCAGTAAATTCGTTCGAAATAGGCAGAAGTCCGTAGTTATATGTAGTAATTCCAAGGGAATTGGAATCTCTGATGGTATCAATTAAGAAATTATCCTGATCATTAAGGTGCCTCTGGGAAACCTTCATCCCATCCACCCAGTTGATTGCAAAATGTTTAATAGGCTGTATCATGTTTAATACTTTTTAATTTTTTGTGATTATGATTTTCTTGCGACTCCCTCCTCTTCATGCTGAATAACTCTCTTACAAATCACCACTTCATTTTCAGAAATGCTGTTTGTTGTAATGTCGTGGTCGAAATCTATATATTTTCTGAAACTGAAAAACGATTTTTTAGTGTAAAAGATCCAGTAGTAAGGTTCATTTCCTTCGTCTGAAAGATGAATAATAGAACCAGGATTCTTATGGTTGTAATCATCTACCACTCTGTAAAACCAATCTCCGAAAGTAACTCCCGTTGGAAGTGTTTTCGCTTTGATTCTGAAACGGTTGGTATCTTCTAATTTTTTACTTAATTCAACATTCAACACCATTAATCTGTCAAAATCTGCACCTTCGAAATCAGGCAGTTTCTGCTCCGGTGAATATCTCCATGTTTTATAAATATCAAAAGGAATCGTAATAAACTGGATATAACAGTAATAAAATACCATCGGAACCACAAAGATCAGCATACTTGTTGCCGCCATTACAGCATATCCTGTTCCTTTACTCATCCAGTTAAAGATCAGAGTAAAAAGATATCCTCCCAACGCGATACACGTTAATGAAAGTATAGACTCAAACAGAATACTCATTGCCAGAGATTCAATGTGTTTTTTGAAATATTTGTGCAATAAATTTACATGAATAATCCCAAAAATAAGGTAAACAACCTGTGCGATGAGATACCAGTACGGATTAAAGAGGTTTCCGGCAAATCCAAAAAATCCCGGAATGGCCAGGCATAAACTGCACAGAAGCACGTATATAATAATTACTTTAATTTTTATCGCAGGTTTATTTCTACGGATTATACCCAGTATAACCATCATAATAATTGCGATTAAAGGCATTAAGATATACCTTAAAAAAATACCTTTTACTGAAGAAATTTCCATTTGTTTCTTTTCGAATTTATACTTTGTTGGTAGTTGTAAATATAATAAAATAATTTAGAGGAATGTAGAGTATCCAAGGCGGCTGGCATTTCTTTCCTCGTCCTCCAGACTGAATGAATATTCCTCCTTTTCTGTCACAAAATTTTCTTCCACATCCACGGTTACTGGAAGAAAATAATCATACAGTGACTGAAGTACATTTCTGAACGGACTTCCCGGGATATATTTTTTCATATCTCCATAAGGAATCGGGCCAATATTGATCACCCAGTTTCGCTGCCCGTCCATATGACGGCCGCTTGGAATATACGTTACCCCTAATCTTGAATTTCCCAATAACATGGAATCATCATTTTTCTCAATCCCATCAATGATGTTAGGTGAAAAAGTAACGTTTACCGGTACCTGCAGAAAAGCGGTCATACATCTTTCAAACCATTTTTTATCACCTCTTATCTGGTGGAAAAACGGCAGAATATGCATAAAAATATAAGCACTCTGCTTATCCAGCATCTTTATCAGAGGCCAAAGCTCGCTTACCGTCTCCAGTAAAGAATCCGTATTGCTTGTAATATCAAACTCAGATTCTTTAAGTAAAGCACTGATCTCCGTAAAAAAAACTTCCAACTCAAAAGGACGGAAAAATTTACGGGCGTCATCCTCTACCCTTTTCTGTTTCCGGATTTCCCTTACCACAGTATCTACATTCTTTCTGGAAGCTCCAAGAGACGGCGGATGGAATAAGCCTTCCGGAAGATAGTCATAAATACCCTCTCTATAGGTCTCTATAGTAAATACTTCTTCATCGAACCCTAAATAGCTGCTTGAAATACTCTTAATATCCTTCAGGTAAGCACGGTCGTTCACACCAACACGCTCAATGAATATATTACTTACCGCACGGTGGTATTTCAATAGATTAACAGCCACAGATTCAGCCTTAAAGTCTGTCTGCAGCTTATTGTAATGCATATCTACAATATTAGTCTCATACATAGTGTTTCCTCTGATTATGACTTGTAAAGATAATATATCTCATAAGTTTGAAAAAATATTTTACTAATAATTTTATCCTAAAAATAACAATTTATTGACATTAAAAGGAATAATTTAAAGCAAATACCGTAAAAATACGGTAAATAGAAGGTTTATTTGTTTTTTATAATTTAAAATTAACTATTCAGAATCAATTGATTAAAGGTTTAAGATTGGGATTAAGTTTTTTTATTTTAGTTCTTCCTTTATCTTTATATATAAAGATACTCTTCTTTATACACTCTCCTATTTCTCTTGTAGTTATTTCTCATCTTCATCTGATAAACTATAAGCTGCCAAACGTAATACAATTACATCTTTTATTTAGATTAAATTTTATTAACACCATCTTATGGAATAAATTCAGGATAAATGTATGCTCATTCCGAAAGCGGGCCGTATCTTTGCAGACTGAAAATTGTTATTTAAAATGAAAAGTATTTATTCTAAAATTCTGATTTTAGCATTCATGGCCTCTTCACTTTATTCTTATGCGTGGGGATTAACGGGACACAGGGTTATTGCAGACATTGCAGAAAACCATCTTTCCCGAAAGGCAAGAAGAGAAATTAAAAAGATGATGGGCAAAGAGCGTTTGGCTTACTGGGCAAACTGGCCGGATTTCATTAAATCTGATACTACAGGTGCATGGAAGCAGGCTTCATCATGGCATTATGTAAACATTGATCCGATGACCGATTTTAAAGCTTTTGAACAAAACTTAAAAGCGCAGGCAGGACCAAGTCTTTACACTCAGGTAAATACCCTGTCTAGCCAGATCAAAGACAAAAACACTTCTGAAAAAGACAGAAAAATTGCTTTAATCTTCCTTATCCATATTATGGGAGATCTTTCACAGCCTCTTCACGTAGGAAGAGCGGAAGATTTGGGAGGAAACAAAATCAATGTTACTTATTTCGGAGAGAAAACCAATTTACACTCAGTTTGGGACGGAAAACTGGTAGATTCTCAAAAATACAGCTACACAGAATATTCTAAGCTTTTAGATATTAAATCTAAAGAAGAAGTAGCACAGATACAGTCTGGAACACTGGAAGACTGGTTGTACGATTCTCATAAAATTGCCAACAAGATCTATGCACAGACTCCTATTGATTCAAAATTATCTTATGACTACCAGTATAAATTCAATGATACGTTGGAAAGACAGCTTCTATACGGAGGATTGAGACTGGCAAAAGTTTTAAACGAGCTTTTCTAAATACAGGTTTCGAGTTGTCGGTTTATTAACCAAAGGCAGCTTAAAATAGTATTTCCAGATATAAAAACGGGACTTCGGTTTCGTTTTTTTTTGTTTAAAGTTTAGGGATTAGAGAAATTAATAAGTTTTCAAATGAATTTCACTTCTTTTATTATGAATGTATATTTTAAATTTTAAGCAAAAAAAATAAAACCAACTAGCTTATTACCAATCAATTAAAACACTTTCACGAAAAAATTCATACATTTCACTTCCTATATTATACAAAAAATACTCAATCTGGTGTAACCTTTTTACCTTTTCATACGTATATATTATAGTAACTCTTTTTTTGAGGATAAAATAAATGAGACAATTAAAAATCACTAAGCAGGTTACCAACAGGGAAACTGCTTCATTAGACAAGTATTTGCAGGAAATTGGTAAAGTGGAACTGATCACTGCGGACGAAGAAGTAGAATTGGCACAAAGAATACGTGCTGGCGACAGAGCCGCACTGGAGAAATTAATCAAAGCCAACCTTCGTTTCGTAGTTTCTGTATCTAAGCAATACCAAAATCAAGGTCTTTCTTTACCCGATTTGATCAATGAAGGTAACCTAGGATTGATGAAAGCGGCAAAAAGGTACGATGAAACTAGAGGTTTCAAATTTATCTCTTATGCAGTATGGTGGATCCGTCAATCAATTTTACAGGCATTGGCTGAGCAGTCAAGAATTGTAAGGCTTCCGTTGAACAAAATTGGTTCCATCAATAAAATTAATAAAGCATACGCTCACCTTGAGCAGGAAAATGAAAGACCACCTTCTCCGGAAGAATTGGCTGAAGTTCTTGACATGAGCGAGGAAGATATTAAAGAATCTATGAAAAACTCCGGAAGACACCTGTCTATGGATGCACCTTTAGTAGAAGGTGAAGATTCTAATCTTTATGATGTATTGCGTTCAGGAGAATCTCCAAGTCCAGATAAAGATCTGATGCTTGAATCTCTACAAATCGAGATTGAAAGAGCATTGAATACTTTAACGCCAAGAGAGGCAGATTTGGTAAGATTATACTTCGGACTGAACGGAAAACACCCAATGACTTTAGAGGAAATTGGTGAGACTTTCGATCTTACAAGAGAGAGAGTTCGTCAGATCAAAGAAAAAGCAATTAAGAGACTAAAACACAATACCAGAAGTAAGATCCTAAAATCTTATCTAGGTAAATAATTTTTAGCGCAAAAAATTTTATAGGCGGAGTCTGGTTTCAGGCTCCGTTTTTTTATTTAGACTATAAAGCAGGACTGATTACATTCAGTCTGCACACTTCTGTAACATTTTTCTCAGTTTGTTCAACTAATTAAAATCATATCCTTTACTCATTTGCGATAAAATCTAAATGACTAATTTTAGTTGCTGGGATATGATGTTGATTGTCCACCAAAATAAAACATACTATGAAAAAAATACTTTTCACCTCTATCCTGGCTCTCTCTATACTTTCCTGCAAAGAAAACAAATCACAAAATGATATTGTAGAAAAAGCCGCTGAAAATACAGAATCCAGTATTTCTATAAAACGATTAAGTAAAACTCAGGATATATTTAACGGCATATATTATGAAAAAATCAAAAATGATAATGAAATAAAGAAAATAGATGAGAGAATATCTTTAATGCAAGAAGATGCTTATAAAATACAAAGTATATATAGCAACATCATTTCTAATTCAGAAGATTATTATTTGATTGCAAAAAATGAGGCAAAATCCATTAACGATTCGGTTTTAAGAAAGGAAATGATTAAGCTCATCCAAGAAAGTTCAGATAAATATGATCTAAAGGTTCAAACAATAAAAGAACTTAAGCATAAAATTAATCGTAACAAACAAAGTATTTATAGCTTATATACTGCGTTCAAAATCAGAAAAACGCTTCCTGAAATTGAAAAATACCAGAATGCTCATCCTCTGAAAACAGACAGCCTCACTCAGTTCATTAATAAACAGAATACACTGCTGGAAGAACTGAAAAAATTAAAATAAATACCACTACACCTCATGAAATATACTACAAAATGGCTTACTGATAAAGCCCGCGTTAAAGATTTGGTAGACTTTTTTATTACCCATAAAACAGACTCTTATATTTCCCATGGCGAGATGATGTCCGGCAGAGCCATCGATTCCCATCACTGGAATCCGGATCTTGAACTGATCCTTACCGAACAGCTGATTTCTGATTTTAATTCTGACGGCAGTTCCAAGCTGAATATTCTGATTGCAGAAAATGAAAACGCAGAAATTGTCGGAATGATGGTTTTCAATGTGATCAACAGCCCTTTTAAAAAGTATGCAATTTTAGAGGATATGCTTCTGGATCAGTCTGTAAGAGGCCAGTCACTTGGAAGTACACTTTTAGAGAAAGCCATTCATGAATCTAAAAACTGGAATATCAGTTTTATATTGTTAGAAAGCGGACTTAACAACCATGGCGCGCACAACTTTTTTAGTAAATATGGCTTTAAAAAGGTATCGGAAAGCTATATTTTAACAATATAAACTAAATGATGTCTTATGAACACCATTTCAATCATCGGAGCCGGAATCGGGGGACTTACCCTCGGAAATATACTGAAACAGCATCAGTATGATTTCACGATCTATGAATCCGCTCCCGAAATAAAACCTGTAGGAGCAGGAATAATGATGGCAGTGAATGCGATGCAGGTTTTTGATCAACTGGGATTAAAAGAAAAAATTGAAAAAGCCGGTAATAAAATTCATAGAATTGTTATTGCTAATGAATCTTTACAAACCATCTCCAAGACAGAAATTCTGGAACTTGAAACAAAGTACAATTCATGTAATGTTGCGATCCACCGTGCTGAACTCCAAAAAATTTTAGCTGCAAACATTTCTTCCGATTCCATTAAGCTGAATCATTCTTTACAAAAAATTGAGAAGAGAGAAAACTATATTTTAGATTTTGAAGACGGAAATCAATTTGAAAGCCAGATCGTTTTTGGAGCTGATGGTATAAAATCTCCTGTCCGAAATCAGATTTTAAAAACCGGAACCATCCGAGATTCAGGGCAGAAATGCTGGCGTGGCCTGCTGGACTTCGATCTACCCGAAAAACATCATCAGGAAGCTTTTGAAATGTGGGGAAAAGGAAAACGTTTTGGATTTGTAAAAATTTCTGATAAGAAAGTATACTGGTATGCCTGTGTCAATGAAAAAAGTTTCGGGAGATATCTTGAAATTGCAGAGATTTTTAATGATTTTGATCCTATGGTTTTACAACTGATTGAAGCTACAGCAAACGAAAATATTATTTGTAATACCATTTCTGACCTCGCTCCTATTCCCAAATGGTATTCTGAAAATCTATGTCTGATTGGAGATGCCGCCCACGCCACAACTCCCAATATGGGACAAGGTGCATGCCAGGCCATTGAAGATGCTTATATCATCGGAAAACTGCTGGAGAAACATCAGGATTTCAATGCTGTTTTTGAAGCGTTTCAAAGCATCAGAAGAAAAAAAGTAGATTATATCGTCAACACAAGCCGGACTATTGGAAAGGTTTCTCAATGGGAAAGAGGAAATTCAATACGTAATTTTCTCATGAGCATGATTCCGGAAAGTATGAATCAGAAAATGGCTAAAAAGATTATAGAACTGGAAATGTAGAAATCCGGTTTAAGGAAAGATAAAATTTATATTCGATTCATTAATAACAACTAAAAATTAACAGCATGAAAAAAATCTTTTACGTATTGCTCTTATTCATAGGAGTACATACAGCACGAGCACAGGAGGTCCCGGTACTGGACAGAGGTTTATTTTTTGGAAACCCGGAAATTTCCGGAGGACAGTTGAGCCCTGATGGAAAATGGATTTCCTTTACCAAAGAGTATGGAGGCATTATGAATATATGGGTGAAAAAAATTGATGACCCATTTGAAAAAGCCCGTCCACTAACAGACAGCAAGCGCCCGATGAACGGATATTTCTGGTCGGAAGACGGAAAATATATTCTTTATGTAAAAGATGGTAACGGTGATGAAAATATGAATATTTTCGCTGTAGATCCTATGGCAAAAGTAACCACTGGAGTTCCGGAATCCAGAAATATAACACCTCTTAAGGATGTAACAGCTCAGATTTATATGGTGAGCAGAAAAGATCCTGATCTATTGATGATTGGATTGAACAACCGTGATAAAGCATGGCATGATTTATATTCATTGAAAATTTCTACAGGCGAACTGAAAAAGATGTATGAAAATACTGACCGTATCACAAGTTATGAATTTGACTGGGATGAAAAATTAAGAGTCCTGTCCAAAACAGATGATAAAGGAACTACCCAGTTTTTTTATAAAGAAGGAGATAAACTCACTCCTATTTATGAGACTTTGGTCACGGAAAGCGCTTATATCTCCAACTGGAATGAAGATAATTCTAAATTCTATCTGGTAACCAACAAAGGAAACCTTGATAAATCAACCTTATTCCTGATGGATCCGAAAACCAAACAGATTACAAAAATAGAAAGTGATCCTAAAGATAAAGTGGATTTTGGAGGATTGTTCCTGGACAGAAATACAAGGAAGATGATCTACACTTCTTACACAGGAGATAAAACAGAGTACTACTGGAAAGACAAAACCTGGGAAGACAATTATAAATTTCTGCAAAGTAAATTTCCTGGAAGAGAAGTTAATTTTTCAAGCTCTACCAATGATTATTCTAAATTCTTAGTTGCTGTTGGAGGTGATAAATATGCTTCTGAAGCATACTTCTTTGATTCAAAAACAAAACAGCTGATTTTCCAGTATACACCAAGAACGGAATTGAAAAAAGTTGAAAAGTATCTGGCTGCAATGACTCCTATTTCTTATAAAAGCAGTGACGGACTTGAAATTCCGGCTTATCTGACTTTACCAGTAGGATCAAGCGGAAAAAATGTACCTGTAGTTGTTCTAGTTCACGGAGGCCCGAAAGGTCCAAGAGATTATTGGGGATACAACTCAACCGTACAATTTTTAGCCAACAGAGGATATGCGGTATTACAGCCTAACTTCAGAGCGAGTGGCGGATATGGTAAAAAATTCCAGAATGGCGGAGATCTTCAGTGGGGAAAACTAATGCAGGACGATATCACATGGGGCGTAAAATACCTGATTGATAAAGGAATTGCAGACAAAAATAAAGTAGTGATCATGGGAGGAAGCTACGGTGGATATGCAACGCTGGCAGGTTTAGCATTCACTCCTGATGTATATGCTGCCGGAGTAGATATTGTGGGGCCAAGCAACCTCTTTACCCTATTGGATTCTGTACCTGCTTACTGGGAAGCTGCCCGTGCTTTCCTTTACGGAATGGTAGGTGATCCTAAAACTGAAGAAGGTAAAAAACGTATGCATGATGCCAGCCCGTTATTCAGTGTGGATAAGATCAATAAACCGTTACTGATTGTACAGGGAGCGAATGATCCAAGAGTAAAGCAGGCTGAAGCGGATCAGATTGTCATTGCACTGCGTGATAAAGGCAAAAAGGTAAATTACATCCTTGCTGATGATGAAGGCCACGGATTCCGTAAGCCGGTTAACAGCATGGCCATGTATGCTGAAACCGAGAAATTCCTTGCTGAAGTCATTGGTGGAAGATATCAGAAAGAAATGCCTGAAAATGTGGCAAAGCGCCTGAAGGAAATGACGGTTGATATTTCAAAAGTGACTTATACACCAAAAAACGAAAAAACCGCGGGAGCTTCTAAATAAAGTTTCTGTATAACTTAAATAAAGCCATCTCATTTTCACGAGATGGCTTTTATTTTTAAGTTCTTATTTTTTATTTTCAGTCTGCATCAGCTCTATCCAGTGAACTATTTCTTCTATCTGTTTTTCGGAAAGTTTAGCTTCCGGATGAAGATAAATATAAGAGGTAAGCGGCATTTTTTTCTGCTGTACTTGATTCGCAATAGATTCTAATTTATTGGTCTGTTTACGACGGCTGTAACTACCCCATTCATTAAAATTCAATTCTTCTTTTCCTTTTTTAATATGCTTTTCAAGATAATAACTTAAAGGCTGTATATAAGAATAAAATGGATAATGAGTAGAATTGCTGTGGCAGTCATAGCAGGAATTTGTAAGAACAGACTGCACATTCTCAGGAAGTTTGTAAACCTTTGAAATATCTGTAGAAGGAACCTGCCCATAATCAATATTACGGGCAGGCTGAATTATCTGAATAAGTAAAAAAATTAGAACAAACCCTAACAATATGTTTTTCATGTGTCGGTTCATCTCTTTTTACAATTTTAAAATACTTTTTTTACAGATCCACAGTTAATCATTTTCTGTCCTTCATATGGATTGATAATTTCTTCCGATTCACTGATCCAGGTTCCGCCTTTTCCATTATTATACATTGGACAGAAGTCCTGGTATAATTTCAATCCGTCAGTTCCTTTTTCTTTTATTAAATCAGTAATATCATTACTCAAGGATAGCAGATGTTCCCTCTGATGAGCTATATCATCAGATTTTTCACCGATATGTTCCGCATTTTCTGCTGCACTTTCTACAATATCCTTTATTTCAGAGCTTAGCTTACTCACATCCTGTTTTTTTAAGACAGAATATAGCTTTTTAGCTTCTAATGAGGCTGTTTTAGAATCATCCTTCGTTAAAGCATTTTTTAAAGGAAGATAACCTTCAACAATTTGCTTTACTGAAAATACTGAAGAAACTGTTGATTCTTTTTTATCATTCTCAGAATTATTCTCTGATTTTATCGGTGCAACCACTACGGATGGCTCTTCCTGAGTTTTAAGATCAGTTTCTGTTACCTTTTTTGAAGAACTGTTTTTATTACAAGAGTATAAAAGGGTTCCTACTAAAAGAACGGTTAATATGTTTTTCATTGTTTTGCTAATTAATTTTATAAAGATTCTACTGCTTATTAGTACGTTAAAGTAACACCTGCACCCCAGCCCATTTCATTATCATAGTTTCCGGAAACGGATAACCATTTTTGAAGAATATACCTCATTCCTGTTGAGAATTCACCGTCTGAATTGACACTGAAGTTACCTCTCAATCTTCTGGAAAGCGGAATATCCTCACGGCTCAGTTCTAATAATACTTTTCCGTTTTGATCTACACTTGCATCAGCTGTAATCAACATGGGAAGCACATACTGCATACCCACCATGAATGCAAATTTGTTTTTTGAAGCCTTCTGCTGCCCAAACCAGGTCTTTTTACCATGAAAATCCGTCCCCATTTCTTCTGCCATCTGTCTTTCCATGATCTCATGATTTTTTTGAACTCTTACTCCTGCATAGGAAAGCGCCCACTGGAATTTCCCTAAAAATCGTCCTACTTTTGCACTTCCTTCAAAATGGTCAAAATTCCAGTTGGAATGAAACTCATTAAGGTTAGCCCATCTCGGTCCGAACATTGTCATCGTTTCTGCATGAATCTTATTACTTGCCACATCCAGCATCGCCATAGAACTGGTCATTTTATTATCCTGTATAAAATTTTTCCATGCGAGTTTTCTGTTTGGAAGCTGTGGATTGGGTTTAGAATTTTCATAGCTGAAGACTCTTCCCATCCCCGCCATCATATGGTACAAGATATGGCAGTGGAAAAACCAGTCGCCATCCTGATTCGCTGCAAATTCTATCGTTACGGTTTCCATCGGCATGATATCTACCACGTTTTTCAATGGAGAATATTCTCCTTTTGAATTGATTAATCTGAAATCATGACCGTGAAGGTGCATCGGGTGGCGCATCATAGAATTATTATACATTTTAATTCTAAGAATTTCTCCCTTTTTAATCAGAATCTTATCTGTTTCCGTTACGGTTTTATTATCCAGCGTCCACAGATAATGGTTCATATTTCCTTCCAGTGTAAACTTCATTTCACGAATGCTGTCTGTAGGAAGAATAGTTTTTTCAGGAGATTTTAAAATATTGTAAGACAATCTTTTAATGGTTTTTTCTTCTCCCATATCCATTCCTGAGTGTTGAGAATGATCTTCTTTCTTATCTTCTTTCGTCTTCACTCCCATCATCTCATTGATATGCTTCGCTGTCGTTTTTCTTTGATTTTCAGACAATTCCGGGTACATCACTTCATTCATATCCATCATCTGATTTCCCATCGTCATTGTCATGGGCTTCATATTTCCGCTCATTTCCATCATCCCATTCATCATTTTCATGCCTTCAAAAAGCATCAGCCTTGGAAGATTGGGTGCTTCTACCTTTTCACCTGAACCCAGCCAAAGAGAAGCATGTCCTATTCTGTCTTCTGAAGTGGCTCTGAATTCAAAGCTTTTATTTTCAGGAATCGTGACTTCAATATCATAAGTTTCGGAAACCCCGACAATCAAACGGTCAACTTCTATCGGAACTACATCATTACCATCATTTCCGACTACTTTTATTTTTCCACCTCCGTAATTCAGCCAGAAATAGGTAGATGAACCTCCGTTGGCCACTCTTAATCTTACTTTATCGCCGGGTTTTACATTAGAATAATCTGAACTTGGAGCCCCGTTGATCAGGAATTTATCATAATAGACATCACTTACATCCATTGCTTCCATCCTTTTCCACTCATTCAATGCTTTCGTTCCAAAGTTTCCGGACTTGATAGCTTCCCAATAACTCTGTACAGCATTCTTCTTTACAGCATACCAGTCTGTATTGGCCATATGAAGCCTTCTTGCAATCTGCATCGGGTCATCATCACTCCAATCTCCCAGCAATACCGGAATCTCAGCATTGTATTCGGTTTTTGGCTCACCTTCTCTTTTCTTGAAAACCAGAATTCCATTCATTCCTATCTGCTCCTGAAGGGCTTCATGAGAATGATACCAATACGTTCCGTTTTGAGAAACTCTGAATTTGTATAAGTGGGTTTCTCCCGGCATTACCGGTTTTGTGGTAAGGAATGGAACTCCATCTTGCTCATTCGGAAGAATTACTCCGTGCCAGTGCAATCCTGTTTTTTCCTTAAGCATATTGTGCAGGTAAATTTCGGCGGTATCTCCTTCCGTAAAATATAAAGTCGGAGCCTGAAGTTTCCCATTGATCGCAATTGCTCTCCTGTTTTTTCCGGTGAAATTGACAATGGTATCTTTTACATACAGATCATAACGAACTCTTTTTCCACCGAAAGTAATTCTTCCGTTTTCGGAATTACGTTTTAAAATAGATTTTTCCTCTTTTGGATTTTCAGCCTGAGTATGGGAATGATCTTCTTTTTCTACCAGATCCATCCCGCATTTAGAACATTTTCCCGGCTTATCCGAAACTATTTCAGGATGCATCGGGCATGTGTAAGCAGCTTTATTTTGAGATAAGACCGAAGTTTTAGCTGGTAATGCCGCTTTTTTCTCTGGTTGAACAGAAGGCTTTATTACTTTTGATTTATTTGCCTTATTTATTTGTGTTTCTGCAGGTTTTGCTTTTGTTTCTGTTTTAACTGCAGGTTTCGCTTCCGGTTTTACAACGACAGTTTTTTTAACCAGAGTCATTCCACATTTCGGGCAGTCTCCAGGTTTTGAGGATACCACTTCAGCGTGCATCGGACAGGTATAATACGTTTTTGTAGTTTGTGCGAAAGTAAAAACAGAGAATAAAAGCACCAGAAACATTATCAGTTTTTTCATAATATTTCAAAGTTTTTAGAAGTTGTATAACTTAAAGTTAATTACAACTTAAGCCATACAACTTATTGTTTTTAAGAATAATAGACTAATTATTTAATCTCTGACTTTACGCTTCCACATGAAAGCATAGACTTCCCGTAGTATGGGTTGGCAATCTGTTTTTCATCGCTCAACCAGCTGCCATCTGCCATTGGGCAATATTGTACATAGACTGGTTTTTCAGAAAGTTTGAACTGTTTGGTCAAAGCAATCATATTATCAGAAAGATTGAGAAAAGTTTCTCTTTGTGCAGCAACATTTCGTGCTTCGGAAATAACAGAAGCATCTTTTCTAAGAACATTAAGATTACCTTCTGAAACCATTTTATAATCAATAGTTGAAGCTGTTTTAATAAATTCCGTTGCGGCTTTTGAAGTTTTGTCAGCATCATCTGAAGCTAACGCTGATTTGATTGCGATGTAGTTCTGATATAGTTTAGAAACCTGAACATCCTTTTTAGACTGCGCTGATAGTGAGATAATTGAGAATAAAGAAAAGGCTGCTGTGATGATATATTTTTTCATTGTTTTAAATTTTAGAATTAATTTTTAATAAAGAATAATGGGCAACGCATCAGGAAAATGCGTCAGGACATGTCGCCCGTAACCGTATCCAAGATGATACAGAAAACGACAGACGAATTCTAAATTCTAAAATTACAATGATTGACGTAGATAGGTACCGGCCGGAATTCAGGCGGTGCATTGATCTGGATTTGAGTATACTTGCTTACTGAAAAAGACTTATCGATAACAGCAAACTGATGTTTCACAGGAATTTCTGAAATCTGGCCTAAAAAATCAATTTTAAGCAAATCTGATTTCTGAGAATCATCTACTTTTACTACTTTGATCTCTGTTTTACAGCATCCTTTTTTGTCTTTAACGCCGCATTTAGCACAGATATCATCTGTTTTCTGGCTTACAGAAACAAATTCTTTCATACAATAATGAATGCTAAAAGCTGCTCCGGAAGAAAACCCAAAGTAGAAAATAGAAAACAATATGGCAAGAATCTTTTTCATTGACAAGACAAAATTAAAAATATCTATGATATCATTGTTATAAAATTAGGTAATATTGTTATAAAATTCGGGAAAATAAAAAAGCTTCCGACACAATCGAAAGCTTTTTATATTTTAATTCATCTCCACGAATCTCGCGGATTGAACAATTTTATCGTTGGAAGGTTAAAAATTAACCTCATCCTTTTATTTTTACAGTCTGAATTCTAATTTTACATTAAAGAAACGTCCTGTAAGACGTACCGGAACCGGATACATATTATTGGTATTATAATCTGTAATCCATTGGTTTGCAATTGTATTATTGATGTTAAATGCGTTGAAAACCTGAACTCCTAACGTCAGCTCTTCAAAATTACCCCAGAAACCGGATCTCTTATTTTTTTCTTTTGGATCTATGAATACTTTTGTCAATCCTAAATCTACTCTCTTATAAGAAGGAAGAGTCTTCTGATAGTTGTAGGCTGCTGTAAAGTCCGGCTGGCCGTTACTATCAAACAATACTGGAGCTCCTGTTGGTAATCCCATGGCATACACCAAAGTAAGATTTACACGCATAGATGGGAAGCTTGGCATATAATCCTGATAAAACATAGCAAATCTTAATCTCTGATCAGTAGGTCTTGGAATATCTCCTCTTCCGTCAATATTTTCGTACACCCTTGCATAACTTGCAGATAACCATGAATCTACACCGGGAACGAATTCACCAAATAATCTTGTATCAATACCATAAGCATATCCTTTGGAATTATTCTGTCCGGAATAACGGATCCTTACATTATCCATATAATACGGAATCAGGTTATCCATTTTTTTATAGTAAAGTTCTGTAGTAAGCTTAAATGGTCTGTCATACATTTCGAACTCGTAATCATTGGCAAGAATCAACTGTATAGAGCGCTGTGACTTAATATTTGAGTTGAAATTACCATCCAGGTCTTTAATCTCTTTATAGAAAGGAGCCTGATAATAGATTCCTCCTGATAGCTTAAACAACATATCGTTGTCCCAATCCGGCTTTATAGCAAACTGGACTCTTGGCGAAAAGATAGTTTCTTTATTGAAGCTCCAGTTGGCAACACGTACTCCGGCATTCACAAATACTTTGCTGGCTCCCCAGTAGAATTTCTGCGAATACTGTGCATAAGCTGAAAGTCTTGTAGGCTCAATATTATTTTGTCCTGCAATATAGTAAGCAAGTTTAAGATCTCCGGTAGTTCCGGTTCTCGGATCAATCACTTCCGGTCTTGGAATGCTGTATCCTGCAGAATCTACCAATTTCCATTCGTTGGTAAAATCCTTCAGATTTTCTTTCTCATATTTGAATCCAACTTCAAAGTCGGTATTTACATTAGGAGAAAATTTGGCTCTGAACTGGGTTCCGTATGTTCTTACAAATAAGTCGTTTCTTGCATGCTCTATCTGTCCACCAAGGTCAAAAGAAGCCACCGGCTCCTGTGTTTTGGGATCAAATGTCTGCAGTTCATATGCCGACTGTATGGTGTAATATTCTTTTTCCCTGTTCTGATAAGCAAAGGCATCCAAGGTAAGCTTCCATTTGTCTGTTGGCTTATAGTTCATGGAGAATGTACCCATCATATTTTTATACTGGTCATTTTCTTTACCTCCATACCCTATATTTACTGTAATAGGCTGCTGAAGGCTTCCGAAAGTAACACTCTTCTGCTTAGGAATCATCTCGTAATCATTCTTGGAATAATATCCAATGAATGATAAAGTTAATTTATCATTAACATGATAGTTCAGATAAGACTGAAAATCCCAATAGGTTGGGTTGAAGTCTGTATCTTCCTTTAAGGTATTAAGAACAAGATTGGTATTTCTGTATCTACCGGAAAATAAGGCTGTAAATTTTTTATTTTTTGAAGCCAGACCTGTTGTCAGTCTGCCTCCAATTAAACTAGCCTCTCCTGAAACTTCAAATTTTTCAGGTTCACGGTAATAGATATTTAAAGCTGAAGACATTTTATCTCCATATTTAGCTTCAAATCCTCCTGCAGAAAAATTGACTGCAGAAACCATATCCGGATTGATGATACTCATCCCTTCCTGCTGTGAGTTTCTGATCAGGAAAGGTCTGTAGATCTCAATATCATTGATGTAGATAAGGTTTTCATCATAGTTTCCACCACGAACCATATATTGGGAAGACAGCTCGGTATTGGAGTTTACGGAAGGAAGTGTTTTAAGCAATCCTTCAATTCCACCGTTGATAGAAGCTACTGCTTTCGCTTCTTTTGCTGAAATTCTCACATTGGTAAGGTCGTTTGTTCTTCCTGTTGCTTTTTTCTGGAAGATAACTTCCTCTATATCGGTCACTCTAGTGGTCGCTGTATCTTTTTTTCTTTGTTGGGAGAAAATCAGAAACGGGACCATAAGGCTTAGCGGTAAAACTAGTTTTTTCAAAAGAAATGTTTTAGAATTTCTAAAATTAATGTTTTTTTAACAATTACAAAATCGATTCTCTAATTCTTGTCAATTTTTGTAACAAATCTTCTAATAAATCTAATCTTAACATGTTGGCACCATCAGACAATGCGGTTTCCGGTGTAGGATGTGTTTCAATGAAAATTCCATCTGCACCTACAGCAATTCCTGCTTTGGCAACGGTTTCAATAAGGTCTGGTCTTCCTCCTGTAACCCCGGAGCTTTGGTTAGGCTGTTGTAACGAGTGTGTAACATCCAAAATCACAGGAGCATATTCTCTCATAGTAGGAATTCCTCTATAATCTACGATCAGATCTGTATATCCAAAAGAATTTCCTCTTTCAATGATGGCTACCTTCGGATTATCAGAATCCGTCACCTTCTGAACCGCAAACTTCATTGCTTCCGGTGAAAGGAACTGCCCTTTTTTCAAAGACACACATTTTCCTGTTTTAGCGGCTGCAATTAATAAATCAGTCTGACGTACAAGGAATGCCGGAATCTGCAGAACATCTACATATTGTGCTGCCAACGCTGCATGCTCATTTTCATGAATATCCGTTGTGGTAGGAATATTAAACGTCTCTCCTACTTTTTTAAGGATTTCAAGAGATTTTTCTTCCCCAATGGTTGTGAAAGAATCTACACGGCTTCTGTTTGCCTTTTTAAAACTTCCTTTGAAAATATAGGGAATATTATATTTATCTGTAATGTTGATTACTTTTTCAGCAATTCTCAATGCCATATCTTCCCCTTCAATAATACAAGGTCCGGCAATAAGGAAAAAGTTTTTTGAATCTTTGTGCGAAATATTATCTAAATACTGAATCATTTTGTTGTAATTAAAAAGTTCAGTAAAAATACTGAGAAAGTTTCAGATTTGGAAATTATTTACGGATGGGTTTAGCCTTTAACCAAAAACTGGAAAAACGAATGCCTATTTTTGTATAGAAACTCTTACCTCAGCAGTATCCCTGTCATTCCGAAGGAATCCAGCCTCTGATTTTTATACTATGTCGAGATTCCTTCGGAATGACAAACTTTACGTTTTTATTCTATCATTTATAAAACAAAGAACCTATGTAATTTGTGGACAACTCTACTGTTTACAGATTAAAAAAATCAATAGGAACGAGCTTTAGCCCGTTTAATAAAAACCAAAATCAATCGACTTTAGCTAAAACCTACAATATGGAAAAAATAGTAAAGCTGACATGTAGAGCAGATTCTGTAGATTTAGTTCATCTTTTTCAAGATTTTCTCAAATGTATTCACATTTCTGCTGGTGAACTGATCTTTAAGGCTTTTCTTTCCTAAAACCTTTCCAAAGGTAGAATCTAAGGTATTTCCTTTTGGAACCTGCCAATAAAATATATCATTGATAATTTCCGCCTTTTCATCTGCTGCTTGGGCCGCTTTTTGAAACTCTTCCATCAACACTTTTTCCACGCCCGGAATTCCGACAAAACTATAAATATGGAAATTTTCATTCTTTTCAAAAGGAATACTGTTCCAGAAAACCTCTGTCTCTGCCTGAGATTTCACAAACAGAAAAGCTTCATAAGAAAAATGTTCTGACATCGCTTTTTCCAGAATTGTTTTTAAATCTCCCACACTTTTATCTGAAGAAAATACAATATTTCCGGAAGCTAATATTGAGTTCACGTCTTTCATACCAGCATCTTTAAAAACCTGGCAGACATCAGCCATTTTCATATTGGTTCCTTTTACGTTGACACCACGGAGAAAAGCACAGTATTTCATTTTTTTAGGGATTAGGTTATAGGTTGCAGGTTTTAAGTTTGAGAGTAAAAGAGTTAAGGTTTTTTTATCTTTTAAATCTTTAAATGCTTAAATATTTCAATCTTTTAATCAACCCTAATGTACAAATTATAGTCTGTTCCGGAAGGTTTCAGGTTATAAATTTTCTCTAAAATCTTATTGTCACTTTTCAGATGATCTTTCACTCTGAATTCCTTCAAAAGTTTATAATGGGTTTGATAATATAAGGAATTTGCATTGTTCCCTTCATATAGATTTTGGTAAGAAAGAAGGTATTTAGGTTTTCTGGTCTTTACAGTATTGATCCAGTAATTTACTTTATCCTTTTTAATCTCCTCCTGAATCTGTTTATCTACCAATCCAACCTCATCAATTGTTTTTAATCCTGAAAAGTAAGGTACATAACCAGCCGGTTCTAATAAGATCCATTGATTTTTGTCTTTTTCATATTGGTTTAAAAAGGTTCCAATTGTTCTGCGGTAGTTCCACTCTCCATTTCCTGTTGCAATACAGTGAACGGTCTGGAAAACCAACATCGGGAAAATATAAAATACAATAAGTAATGACAACCACAGGTTTCTCTTCTCTTTTTGCTCCAACACGAAAATAATAATCGGAACGAAAAGCAAAAGCTGCGGTACCCAATAATACCAGTCAAACAAGCTCTTTTGAGAAATAAAAACCATCTGTTTTGTCCATCCAAAGATAAAGATCATCCATAAAAAATAGTTTCTCTTCTCTCTTTGTCTGATCAGATAAATAAAGCAAAGCAGTTCAAAAATCAACACCACAACCGTCACAGGATTAAAATCTCCCGGAAGTTTCAGCATTCCCCAAAAGTTTCCAAAACTCTTGAAAAAGTAGCCGATATGCTGCTGGATCGTAAAGTTCTCGCTGTAAAGAAGTTTTTTCGCTGTAATGGTATTATTAACCAATTCGCCAAAGTAAAACCAGTTGAAAGCAACCGTTGATAAAACCCCCAGAATGCCTCCAAAAATATAATTCCATCTGATTTTTCTGTTCCAGAAAAGATCTACAAGAAATACAATTCCCAGGAATATCACGGTATCAATTCTGGTAAACATAATTAACACCGGAAGAAGTGTCAGGACCCATTTTTTTCCTTTATGGAAACCATAATACAGCAATGCCATTTCCAAGAAAAACAGGATACCATACTCCATTCCAAGGATTGAAATTTTAATGGCTGGTGGTAAAATACCGATCAAAAATATAAAGACTGCTTTATGCCACGGGTTTTTAAGAACCAAATGGGAAAGCAGTAAAGTTCCTATGGTAAACAGTATAGAATTAAAAATCAAAAGAGGTTCAATAAAGTTTTCTTTGCCAAAAACAAGATTGAAAAGGTAAGATACAAAAACATACAAGTGGGTGGTAGATGCAGAAATTTTAGCATCTCCATTGAATCCAATTACTCCATAATCCAGTAGATTCTGAGCTACCCTCCAGGTAATAAATGCATCCTCCTGAATATAGTGTGTCAGTAAAAAAAGAAGTTTAAAAAGAACCGTAACAATTACGGCATAGATTGGGAATTTGCTATTTTGTGTTTTGGACATTATGTATTTTTACTTTCACAAATATAGCCTTAATATTCAGGAATCCCAATAATAAAAAAACGGGACCGAAGTCCCGTTTTAAGTATTTTATTTAGTTGCTTTGATAATCGCAGTAGTAATCTGATTTTCTTTTTCTTTTGAATAAGTGGAATCATAAGGTTCCATGACATCAAATAAATACTGATAGAATGGCGTAATCTGCTGTACATTTTCAGACTCTTTCATCGCCTTCTCTTTGCCCATTTCCTGAAGATCTTTTACAAATACATTGAACTTCTTATCAATCGGCTCTATGGATTTTACCAGATAAGCATATGCTTTTTCTTTCTGGCCAATCTTCGTGTAAGCATCAGTTACCGCAGCTACTACAAGAGAATATTCCATAGGTTTTGTTCTCATCTGTCTTCTCAGGTAGCTTTGATCTGCTTTGGAAAGGCTTAAGTAATAATCGTATTCTTCAAAGATTCCTTTTTTAAGAACCTCAGCAATCTGAAGACCTTTCTGTTCCTGGCCTGCAATAATGTATCCTGATACAATTGAGCTTAATGAACGAGGATCGTTATATTTCTCAGCAGGAATTTCTTTTGCTGCAAGATCCAGAATTTCTAATGCTTTAGCCTTCTGTCCGCTCAATGCAAGTGCTGATGCAGCTCTGCTTGCTGACATTCTGTAGCTGATGATATTGGAAGTAGCCGTTTCATCAAAGTGAGCATTTAAGTTTTTGAAGTTCCCCCATCTGAAGTTTTTCACTACATTATAAAGAGAATTCGTATCTACTCTTCCCATATCTCCATCAGCCGTCGGAGGCGTTTGGATAGGGATTAATCTGTAACTGAATCCGTCAAACTGAAGATAATCGTTCAGATAGAAAATATTTTCACTGTCATAGATCCCTCCTGATGAGAAGTTGATTGGACGCTTCCAGTCGAAGTTCGCTAAAAGATCCATCAAAATAAGGTTATTCTTATACAATGTATTTCCTTTGTAAGTAATCATAATCTGATTGGCTACATTCGGAAGGTCTTCTTTGTTGATGATTCCCGCTTTTAAAGCATTTTCCTTGTTCACAGGAAGAATAAATTTGTTTACAGGAAGGATATTGTATTTTTCGAATTTCTCTTCTCCGAAGTACATTTTCAATAATTCATCTTTTTCAGGAGATTTTACTTTTATGAAATTGATCGCTTCTTTCAAGGTTAAAGAATCCTGAGTAAGATACTTTCTGAAAGACTGGAATTCTGTTTCAGGAGCTCCCTGCTCTTTCAGCATAGAGAAAACACCTTCCCAATCTTCTTTCTTCATCATATAGATCTGATCATTTACACCATCTCTGTAATCTTCATGGGTCAGCTCACTAGGGATTCCCATAGCGTTGTACGTTCTTCTTTTTATCTGATCAAGATTCCAAGGTGTTGAAGCAAGGGTAAAGTTCACTACCTTCACATCATCTCTGAATCTTTCTGTTTCCTGAATCGCCCAAACCGGGTAAGTATCATTATCTCCATAAACGAAAAGGATATCGTTTTTCGGTAAAGATTTTAAAACTGAATACGCATAATCATAAGCGGTATATCTGTTGCTTCTGTCATGCACATTGTAATTCTGGAAGCCCATCATAAAAGGAACTCCTAATAAAACCACACCTAGAGCAATATTAGCTCCGTTTGATTTTATCTTAGACTGTAAGAACCATAAAATGGCTCCTGCTCCCATACCAATCCAGATCGCAAATGCGTAGAATGAGCCTACCATTGCATAATCTCTTTCTCTCGGTTCAAAAGGTTTTACCCCTGTATAGAAAACAATCCCTACACTTGTTAAAATAAATAAAGATAACAATGCATAGAATCTTCCGAAGTCTCTGTTCAATTGGAAAAAGAATCCAATAAGACCTAAAATTAATGGCAGGAAGAAGAATTTTACCGTACTTTCATTCTTGAATTTAGCAGGCATTTTATCCTGATTTCCTACGTTTACATTATCTATAAAAGGAATCCCCGAAATCCAGTTTCCTTTTGTGCTTTCCATGTTTCCTTCAAGGTCATTCTGTCTTCCTACATAGTTCCACATCAGATATCTTACAAAGTAATATCCGTTCTGGAAAGAAATGAAATACTCCATATTCTGAAGGAATGAAGGCTTCTGAACATTGATAAGGTTATAAGGTTTTACTTTCAGATAATCTGCAGCGGTGATTGACTTGTCTTCATATTTCGCTCTCAGCTCGTCAAAAATCTGTTTAGCCTGTGGATTGTCTGCTACATCTTCATTTCCGTAATTGAATGTAAAATCAGGGGCACCATACATTGAAATATAGTTAGCCATTACATCCTTATCCTCATTAAACATTCTTGGCATTAAGCTTACCTGAGATTTGCTGAAGACATAGTTGAAACGGTCTCCTGTCTTTCTGTACGTTCCGGTTTTCTCGTCTTTTTCGTAGATCTCACCGGTTTTTTGTGTCTTAAAGCTTCCGTCTTCATTCTTTTCAATTCCGTTAGCATCAAGGAATGCTGTATAATTCTGTCCGTAGATCGTTGGCCAGTCACCATACTGCTCTCTGTTATAATAATCCAGCATACCAATTGCAGTATCAGGGTCATTAAGGTTCATCGGCGGGTTAGCATTCGCTCTGATAGGAATAACCATCCAGCAAGAGAATCCGATCATCATGAAAACCACAGATAAAGCTGCTGTCTGGTAGATGTTTTTCTTTGCTTTTCTTGCATATTTGATTAAGAAATAGCAGATTGCTACCATTAAAACAAAAGCGACAATTGTTCCTGAGTGGAACGGAAGTCCAAGACCGTTTACGAAGAAAATCTCAAGTCTTCCGAACATCGTCATAATTAAAGGGAAGATAATTTTGAAAACAATAATCAAAATGCCCAGTGTAATAAGGTTTGCCCAGATAAAGTTTTTCCAGGTAAACTTGTAGTTTCTTGCATAATATACCAGACATACTGCAGGGATTGCCAGCATACCCATCATATGCACACCTACAGAAAGTCCTAAAACGAAGAAAATAAGAATAATCCATCTTTCACTGTCTCCTGCTTTATACTCATTTTCCCATTTGGTGATTAACCAGACCAAAAGCGCAATAAACATAGAAGCCATAGAGTAAACCTCTCCTTCTACTGCAGAGAACCAGAATGTATCTGAGAAGGTAAAGCAAAGTGCTCCTACTGCTCCTGCAAATAAAATAGAGATTTCCTGATGTTTTGTAATTTCTTCAAAATCTTTGTTTAAAAGTCTTCTCACAAAGTGTGTGATCGTCCAGAACAAAAATAAAATAGTCAGCGCACTGAACAATGCAGACATCGCGTTGATCACGATGGAATAATTTTCGCCTTTCCCTAATGCAAAAATGGCTGCCACGGCACCCACTATCTGGAATAAAGCAGCTCCGGGAGCGTGCGTTACTTCAAGTTTTACTGCAGAAGAAATGTACTCGCCACAATCCCAAAAACTGAAATTGGGTTCTATGGTGGACAAGTACGTGAAAAAAGCAATAACGAAAATCACCCATCCTAAAACGGTGTTCCATTGCCTAAAAGTCCAATTTTTCATAGTATTAAATCAATTATGCGAAAATAAGGCTTTTATCTTATTTTATGCGGGTTTTAACAAAATTTAAAAATTTTGGCGTAGTATTTGCGAATATAGACCTGTCAAAACTGTAAATAAGAAAATAAGTTTTATAAAACTAAGCCCTAGAAATCAAACAAAAGTTTAGTAATTATTTATTTTTTTGTATTTTTGCAGTCAGATTTTTATTGAAAATAACAAATAATGAGTAATGTTTACGATAATATTCTTGGCCTAATAGGAGAAACTCCTATGGTGAAGCTAAATACTGTTACAAAAGATATTCCAGCAACCGTTTACGCCAAGTTAGAATCATATAATCCTGGACATTCCACCAAAGACCGAATCGCACTTCATATTATAGAGAACGCAGAGAAAAAAGGCCTTTTAAAAGAAGACTCTGTAGTTGTAGAAACTACATCAGGTAATACTGGGTTTTCTATCGCAATGGTATGTATCATTAAGGGATATAAATGTATTCTTGCAGTAAGTGATAAAACAAAACCTGAGAAGATTGCTTATCTGAAAGCATTGGGTGCTACGGTGTATATATGCCCAGCCAATGTACCGGCGGATGACCCAAGATCGTACTATGAAGTAGCTAAAAGAATCGCCCAGGAAACTCCCAATTCTATTTACATCAATCAATATTTTAACGAACTGAATATTGATGCGCACTATCAGACTACAGGTCCCGAGATCTGGGAACAGACGGAAGGTAAGATCACTCACCTTTTTGCCTGCACCGGAACCGGAGGTACGCTATCGGGTTCAGCAAAGTTTTTGAAAGAGAAAAACCCTGATATCAAGATTATCGGAGTAGATGCAGATGGCTCTATACTTAAAAGCTATCACGAGACAGGAGAAATTCACAAAGAAGATGTACATCCTTATCAGATTGAGGGAATGGGTAAAAACCTGATCCCTGCTGCCCTGCTTTTCGACAAGGTAGATGAGTTTGTAAGGGTAAATGATGAAATGTCGGCGTACAGAACCCGAGAAATTGCTTTGAAAGAAGCCATTATGGGAGGTTATACTACCGGAGCTGTCACACAGGGTCTGATGCAGTATGCACAGTCTCATGAACTGACAGAAAATGACATGGTTGTTTTAATATATCCTGACCACGGTTCAAGATACATCACTAAAGTATACAGTGATCAATGGATGGCCGAGCAGGGATTTGTTAACAACTGTGTTCACAATTATGACGAAGTTTTCAAAACTGAGTTTATCAAATAAAAAACGAATAAAATCACGATACAAATAAAGCCTTTTGCGTGTTATACAAAAAAGGCTTTTTACTTAAAAATTACGATACAATGTTGGATATTTTTGAAAGAATAAAAGAAAATCCAGGACCACTTGGACAATTTGCAGATTATGGTGAAGGCTATTTTATTTTCCCAAGATTAGAGGGACCTATTGGCCCTAGAATGCAATTTCAGGGTAGAGAAGTAATTTTCTGGAGTGCCAATGACTATTTAGGACTATGTAATCATCCTGAAGTAATAGAAGCGGATGCAAAAGCGGCTGCAGAATATGGAATGTTCTATCCAATGGGAGCAAGAGCAATGTCTGGTGAAACAGATCAGCATCTTCAGCTGGAAAGAGAACTGGCAGACTTCGTACAAAAAGAATCAGCATACTTATTGAATTTCGGTTACCAGGGAATGGTTTCTACCATTGATGCTTTAGTGAGCAGAAATGACGTTATTGTTTATGATATGGATTCTCATGCCTGCATCGTGGATGGAGTAAGACTTCATTCCGGTAAAAGATTTACCTACAGACACAACGATATGGCAAGTCTTGAGAAAAACCTTCAGAGAGCAACTAAGGTAGCTGAAGAAACGGGAGGAGGTATTCTTGTTATTACAGAAGGTGTTTTCGGAATGAGAGGCCAGCAGGGAAAAATCAAAGAAATCTGCGATCTTAAATCAAAATACCAGTTCAGACTATTGGTAGATGATGCGCATGGTTTTGGGACACTTGGTAAAACAGGTGCTGGTGTAGGTGAAGAACAGGACTGTAATGATCAGATTGATGTATACTTCTCTACGTTTGCTAAATCAATGGCTGGTTTTGGAGCATTCCTTGCGGGTGACAAAGAAATCATCAGATATCTGAAATTCAACCTTAGATCACAAATCTTCGCAAAATCTCTTACAATGCCGATGGTAATCGGAGGATTAAAAAGATTAGAGCTACTGAGATCAAAACCTGAGATCAAAGCTAAACTTTGGGAGAATGTTTACAAACTACAAAACGGACTTACAGAAAGAGGATTCAATATTGGAGATACCAACACTTGCGTAACTCCGGTAATGATGCAGGGAACTCCGGTAGAAGCAACTCTATTAGTAAAAGACTTAAGAGAGAATTACGGTATTTTCACCTCTGTGGTGGTATATCCAGTGATTCCAAAGGGAATGATTCTTTTAAGATTAATTCCTACCGCTTCCCATACGGATGCTGAGATTAATGAAACTCTGGCCGCATTTGAAGCAATTCATGATAAATTAGTAAGTGGTTACTATAAAGAGCAGGAACAAAAATTACTGCAGGAACAAGGATTAAGTTTTAAGCCGATTTAATTCATAAAAATAAAAAAACCACTGATTGATTCAGTGGTTTTTTGTTTAAATAACGATAACAACTCATGAAACTTAGAGGTTACACATTGGGGATTTTGTCAGCTGTTTCATATGGGCTGATTCCGATTTTTATTCTGCCTATCAAGCAGGCGCATTTTTCATTGGATATTACTCTGTTCTATAGATTTTTCTTTTCGGCCTTAATGGTGGGAGGATATTTGCTGTATTCCAAAGAGAGTTTTAAAATCAATAAAAAAGAAGCGTTAATCCTGGCCATACTTGGGATCTGCTATGCCCTTTCTTCGGAGTTTCTGTTTTTAGGGTATGATTTCCTTACTGCCGGAATTGCTTCTACCGTCTTATTTATATATCCGGTTATCGTAGCCTTGATTATGTTTTTCTTCTACAAAGAAAGGCTTACCAGACTATCAGTTGTTTCTTTGCTGCTTGCTTTTACCGGAGTCATTGTTTTATGCTTAAAAGGAAACGGATTGGGAATTAATTTTAAAGGACTGGGAATTGTAATGCTCAGCTCATTGTTCTATGCGCTGTATATGGTTATCGTTAACAAATCGAATATGAAGGTTTCCGGATTTAAGCTTACCTTCTACTCTATGGTTTTCACATCTACGTTCTTTATGAGCAAAGCTGTGGCAGCTAATGAATCTTTTGCAATTCCTTCAGTAGAAATATTCCTTAACTTCCTTATTTTTGCATTCCTCACTACAGTGATCTCCAGCCTTTGTCTTGTCTATGCAATCAAATATATCGGATCTACTCCTGTATCTATTTTAGGCGCTCTTGAACCGGTAGTTGCCGTACTGATCAGTGTATTGATATTCCATGAAAAGTTTACCAACAACTTACTGATTGGAATTACCCTTATTTTGCTGGGAGTTACTCTAAATGTCATTACAGACCGTAAAAATCTGAATCACGCATAAAGTATTCTCATCTGTGAAGCCTGCTTAGGTCTTACTACTGCTTATAACACTGTTTTTTTGATACAAATAAGATCAAATTATCAATTAAAAAAGTACTTATCCGTATCTTTTTGTCTGATTTGAAAAATATTAAAAAATAAGGCTGTCTCTCTGGCATAAAAAAATTTATCTGACTATATTGCAATGGTCTATTGATGGGCATTCCCTCCTATAATAGATCAATGCATTTAGTTTAAAAGCCGATGAAAGAATTACAAAAAATCACCAAAGATCAATTATACACCAGACTTAAAGAAAAATCCGAAAACCTATATACCATAGCTCATGAAGCCCTGGAAAACAATTTCTTCAACGAAAGCTCTTTAGATGAAGAAAGTCTTGCTGAGTTTCTCGAAATGCTGGATGATGAGACAGCAGATAAAATAAAAGATGCTTCACTTCACATTAATAATGAAGATGATGCTCCTGAGATTGTCCTTATAGAGAACGAAAACACTACTTCTCTTGAATTGATTACTGAAGAAGGTGAAGGCTATAAAATCATTCTCATAGAAGATGATATTCATTTGTCCAAAACACTTTTTGTTGAAGACTATATTGTTCTCATTGCAACAGGCAATATACAGGCAGAAAATATTATCATCAACGGTTCACTTTACTGTTCCGGAAATGTTACCAGCAAAGTATTATTCGGAGCATCAGGCAATGATAATGAAACGTACATCGGTGGAAGTATTATGACTTCTCTTATTGCAGAAAACGGACATTATACTGTTGCTGAAGGAAATATATATTCCAGATATTTAATTAGTTTTCATAACGAAATAACAGGAAAAACCGGAAAGTTTATCGAAAATATCAGTCTTGAAAAACCGAGTGAAATTGGATTACTGAGCCCCGAAATTCTTGACGAAGACGGATATTTTGATGAGGATTCTTTTTTAAGTTTTATCAATAATAACCCTCCGGATGCTTTGTTTGTGAAACCAACTAACTTATTTTGATACATCAATTATCCCAATTGGGATTCTTGAGAAATGATAAAATAAGAATATTAGATCCTATAGAAACAGATTATCATAAAGCAGAACTCTAAAGACTTTTCATCACTGTCTATAATCAGGAGAAAAAATTTTTTTCTAAAAAAACTTTAGAATAACTTTGCAAAAAATTTCTGTTGAAAGACCTGCTTCTTATTACTCCGCCTTTTACTCAACTTAATACTCCTTATCCTGCAACGGCTTATATTAAAGGATTTTTAAATACCAAAAATATTTCCGGTTATCAGGTAGATTTGGGGATTGATGTTATTTTGGAATTATTCTCAAAAGACGGAATTCAGAAGGTTTTCAGCAAAAAAACTGATCTTCAGGATGCCTCTGAAAATTCTCAGAGAATCTATGCCTTAAGAGAAGAATATATCAAAACCATAGATCAGGTTATTCTATTTTTACAGGATAAAACACCCACACTGGCAAGGCAGATCTGCAGTATGAATTTCCTTCCCGAAGCTTCCCGCTTCAACCAGCTGGATGATATGGAGTTTGCTTTTGGAAATATGGGTCTTCAGGATAAAGCCAAACATTTGGCCACCTTATACTTAGAAGATATCTCAGATTATATTGTTGAAAACGTTGATTCTGATTTTGGCTTCAGCAGATATGCAGAACGTCTCGGAAAAAGTGCTAATTCTTTTGATGAATTATATTCAAAATTATCTGGAGATTCAACATTTATTGATGAATTTACTTTAAAAATTCTTCGTGAAAAAATAGAAACGGTTCAGCCGAAACTGGTTTGTTTTTCAATCCCTTTTCCAGGCAATCTTTACTCTGCTTTCAAATGTGCGCAATGGATCAAAAAGCATTATCCTCAAGTTAAAATTGCGATGGGTGGAGGTTTTCCCAATACCGAACTAAGAGAAATTAAAGATCAGAGAGTTTTTGAATTCTTTGATTTTATTACCTTAGATGATGGTGAACTTCCTATTGAACTTCTCTACCAAAATTTAGAAATTTCCAATGGAGAAGGTGAATTTAAAAGAACTTTTCTCCTCGAAAATCAGGAAGTTGTTTATAAGAATAATTCTAAAAGACACGATTATAAACAGGCTGAAATCGGTACTCCAGATTACACAGACTTAAGACTGGATCAATATATTTCCGTTATCGAAATCGCCAATCCCATGCACAGTTTATGGAGTGACGGAAGATGGAATAAACTCACAATGGCTCATGGATGCTATTGGGGAAAATGTACGTTCTGTGATATTTCACTAGACTATATTAAAATCTACGAACCTATTTCTGCTAAAATCCTGGTAGACCGAATTGAAGAGCTGATCAAAACAACGGGTGAAACAGGATTCCATTTTGTGGATGAAGCTGCGCCGCCTGCCCTGATGAGAGAAGTTGCTTTGGAAATTCTCCGAAGAAATCTTGTTGTTACCTGGTGGACGAATATCCGTTTTGAAAAAAGCTTCACCCGTGATTTATGCTACCTCCTGAAACTTTCGGGATGTGTTGCTGTTTCCGGAGGGCTTGAAGTAGCCAGTGACCGATTGTTGAAATTAATTGACAAAGGAGTTTCTGTAGAACAGGTTGCCAATGTAACAAGAAATTTTACAGAAGCCGGAGTTATGGTGCATGCTTATCTGATGTATGGCTACCCTACCCAAACCGTTCAGGAAACAGTTGATTCTTTAGAAATGATTCGGCAGATGTTTGAAATGGGAATTCTTCAAAGTGGTTTTTGGCATCAGTTTGCTATGACTGCCCATTCGCCTGTTGGAATGAACCCCGAAGATTTCGGAGTAGTTCCGGTAAAACAAGAAATTCTTTTCGCCAATAACGATATAGACTTTCAGGATAAAACCGGAATTGATCATAACAAATTCAGCTTCGGATTAAAAAAATCTTTGTTCAATTATATGCATGGAGTAAATTTTGAACTGCCGCTTCAGGAGTGGTTTGATTTTAAAATTCCGAGAACAACTATTCATCCGGATTACATTCATGACTGTCTTTTAGAAGATAGCCAGTTTCAATTGAAGACCAGCTCCAAAGTTGTCTTTCTGACCAAAAATGTAATCGCTGAGAATCGCGTAAAAAATAAAAAGAAATATTCTGGTACGTATACATTACTTACATTCCACTTAAAAACCAACATTGTAAAGGTTGAGCTGGAACAGGAAAAGGCAGAATGGCTGATGAATGTATTGGAGGATAATTCTATTGAAAATTCAAAAAAACCTACTATTCAACAACTTAAGACTCAATTTGAAGAAAGTTTTGAAGATTTTGAGCTATTCTGGTTCTCAAAACCGATCCAGCAATTGAAGGAAAATGGAGTGATTTTAAGTTTATAAAATTTTCATTTTTTTCTCAGGGATTTTCAATATAGCAGAGTTTTTCCATTGAAGGGTAAAAAATGTAAGCAAGTCAATTCTTTTTGATCTTTCAAACATTCAAATTATACCATTATAACCATAAAGCTTTTTATGGACGATATTCCCATTTCTATTCTGTAAAAGTCTCACACTTTTTGATTAAAAATTAAAATATCTATTGATACATTATAGTTCATAAAATACATATTTTCCACAAAACAAACTTATTATCAATAGATTACAATAATTAATACTATTTATCGTTGTTAAGATCAATACAAAAATTAATAACACTATGAAAAATTTTAAATCGATCTTCACATTTATACTATTTCCTCTTTTTAGTCTTAGTAGTGCACAAAAGACAGGATATGTAGACTTTCAATATATATTAGAAAAGATGCCTCCCTACAAAAATGCTGAAGCAAGATTAAATGCACAAATTGATACGTGGCAATCTGAACTTCAGAGTTTACAGTCTGAATATGAAAAGAAAAAATCAGCTTTTGAAAACGAAAAAATTCTATTGACTGAAGAGCAGGCAAAATTCCGCGGAAAAGAAATAGCAGAGCTGGACAAAAATATTAAGATTATCACCATGCAAAGATTTGGGACTAATGGAGAAATTAGCATACTTAGAAAAAATCTCATTGTCCCTTTTGAGGATCAGATATATAATGCTATAACGCTTATAGCTGAAAAAAATGGATTAAGTACAGTTTACAATAAAGATCACAATGTTCTTTATCTCCAGAAAAGATTTGATTACACCGAAAAAGTCCTGGGAGCTCTCTTAGCACAATCTTCAGTTACTGATAAAAATAAAAAATAGTAAAACCCTAATAAGTTCCAGGGTTTCTATTTATTAGTTTTGGCTAAAGCCCCGTTCCTATTGATAAAAAAGTATCCTTCTTCCAGATAGATTATTAATTAGCAGTTTCTTTTGATACAGTACCCACAGATACTTTTTCCTGTATTTTAATAAAATTAGGATCCATAATAGCCATTCGTTCAGCAAGCGCTTTATAAGTTGGGAATTTTAAGATAGAAGCTCTTCCTGACATTTCCTTATAAATTGTAAAAGACTTTCCACCTGCTGTTTTTAGCTGCTTTGTAGTCGTAATATATCTCCCGATAAGCTTACTTTTGGCATCATAGATCTCAATATCTATAGATGTTTTATCCATAATGGTATCTTCTGAACCGAAACTTACAGGCAGATTGGTAAAATATCCTACAGGAACGCCATTACTTAAGATCTCTCCTACTTTATTGACCTCAATATTCATCTTATCTATTTTCTTTCTGATAGTATAAGCGTCTTTGGTTTTACTGTCCAGCTTTCTTTTGGGAACATTTAAAAATATCTCATCAAGGTTCTTCACATTGATTCCTTTATTATCAATGATTTTAAGATCCTTAACCGAAGTAAAGACGGCTGACTTTTCTTCACCAGAGAATGCGGAAGGTGATGAATAATCAATTTCAATCGTTTTGTCCCTGTTATATACCCTATTAATACTGATATAGCTGTCGCGAACAGAATCAACGATACTTTTATCAATGAATTTTATAGTATACATCGGGGTCTCCTTCAGATCCATAAACGTATATTCGCTGGATTTGTTAGACAGTTTCGCTACTGGAATACCGTCCAGATTGACAATTCCTCTCTTTGTTTTGATATTCTGAGCATGGAGGAAAACACCCAGAACTGTAAAGAATATGGCTATGCCTCTCTTCATACAATCAGACTTTTACAAATAAAAAAAGTGTAACACAAAGTTACACTTTCTTGAAAATATATTTAGCTTTTCATTTAATTATTCACAAAGGATAATTCCTTTATCATGATTAAATTCTACAACACCGCTTTTGATAGCATAAGCAAAAACAGAGTCTTTTCCAGCTTCTTTGGTAAAGTTTTTAGCAAAAGCCTCATCAATAGAATTGGCAAAAAGCTTTACATTACCTCCGATCAAAGAAGAAACAATTCCCGCGTGGTTTTTCATGATGTGAAATTCACCATTTTTTCCAGGCAACAATACTGAGTCTACTTCTCCTTCAAAAACTACGTATTCTGGTGTTAAAATTTTTATATTCATTTTAATTTAGATTTGAAGATTTCAGATTTCAGATTTCAGACAACCTTAAAGTCTCATGTCTGGTATCTTTTATCTTTATGTCTAATTATTAAGCGTTTTCAGCTAACATTTTTTGTCCTGCTTCGATAGCTTCTTCGATAGTCCCTTTCAAGTTGAAAGCAGCTTCTGGCAAGTGATCTAATTCACCATCCATAATCATCGTAAATCCTTTGATTGTATCTTTGATATCTACTAATGATCCTGGAATACCTGTAAACTGTTCTGCTACGTGGAAAGGCTGAGATAAGAATCTCTGAACTTTTCTTGCACGGTATACAACAGATTTATCTTCTTCAGAAAGTTCTTCCATACCAAGGATTGCGATGATATCCTGAAGAGCTTTGTATCTTTGAAGAATTTCTTTTACTCTTTGAGCACAGTCATAGTGTTCCTGACCGATAACTTCCGGAGCAAGGATTCTTGAAGTAGAAGCTAATGGATCTACCGCTGGGTAAATACCTAATGAGGCAATCTTTCTGTCAAGTACCGTAGTTGCATCCAAGTGAGCAAATGTAGTTGCAGGAGCCGGGTCAGTTAAGTCATCCGCAGGTACGTATACCGCTTGTACTGAAGTAATTGAACCGTTTTTAGTTGAAGTAATTCTTTCCTGCATCGCACCCATTTCAGAAGCAAGAGTTGGTTGGTAACCTACCGCTGATGGCATACGACCAAGAAGTGCAGATACCTCAGAACCAGCCTGTGTAAAACGGAAGATGTTATCTACGAAGAAAAGTACATCTCTACCTTGTCCGCTTTCTCCACCGTCTCTGTAGTACTCAGCTAATGTAAGACCAGAAAGTGCTACTCTAGCTCTTGCACCTGGCGGCTCGTTCATCTGTCCGAAAACGAATGCAGCTTTAGATTCTTTCATAGCTTCTAAGTCTACTTTAGAAAGATCCCAACCTCCGTTTTCCATAGAGTGCATGAAATCATCACCATACTTGATAATACCTGATTCCAACATCTCTCTTAAAAGGTCATTTCCTTCTCTCGTTCTTTCACCTACTCCGGCGAAAACAGAAAGACCTCCGTGTCCTTTTGCAATATTGTTAATCAACTCCTGGATCAATACTGTTTTACCTACACCAGCACCACCGAACAAACCAATTTTACCTCCTTTTGCGTAAGGCTCAACTAAGTCGATTACTTTAATACCTGTAAATAAAACTTCTGCAGAAGTTGAAAGTTGATCAAATTTTGGAGCTGGTCTGTGAATTGGCAGACCACCTTCATTAGAAATATTTTGAAGTCCGTCGATAGCATCACCAACAACGTTGAATAGTCTTCCGTTTACAGCCTCTCCGATTGGCATCATAATAGGATTTCCGTATCCAATTACGTCCTGCCCTCTTTTAAGACCGTCAGTAGCGTCCATTGCGATACATCTTACTGTATCTTCGCCAATATGTTGTTCTACCTCTAAAACTACTTTTTCACCGTTTTCTTTTGTAATTTCTAACGCGTCATAGATTGATGGAACAGCTTCCACATCTGTGAAGACAACGTCGATTACCGGACCAATAATTTGAGAAATTTTACCTTTAATTTGGTTTGCCATTGCTAAATTTTTTCTTGGTGCAAATATAGTGATTCTTCATAAACCCGCAATTGGTAAAAAAAAGATTTTTATCATGCTTTTGAGAATAGATTATTTTAGTAATATACGGATAAAACAATGAAGCAGCGCTGCAATAGTAAGGTTATAGGTATTACATCATTGTTATATTGATACATTGGCACATTATTTCTATATTTGCAGTCAAATTTTTCCGTTTTGAAAGTTTTCAAGAATTTTACAGATTATTCCTCACAGAAGCCTTTAGCATTGTCTTTAGGAATGTTTGACGGGGTACATCTCGGGCACAAGAGTATTATTGATGAACTGACTAAAGTAGGTACAGAGAACAATCTGGAAACAGCCATCCTTACTTTCTGGCCACATCCAAGGTTTGTTTTTAATCCTAATGAAGATTTAAAACTTCTGAATACATTAGAAGAAAAAAAGCAGCTGGTTGAGAAATATGGAGTTGATAATCTTTTTCTGAAAGAGTTTGATGAAGAATTCAGAAACCTTACCGGAGAAGAATTTGTACGTCAGATTTTAATTGATAAGCTCAACGTTAAATACCTTATTATAGGATACGACCATTCTTTCGGGAAAAACAAAAGTGGAAATTTTGAACTTCTTCAAAAATTATCCAAGGAACTTGATTTTGATGTTGAACAAATGGAAGCAATCAATATTCACGAAAATAATATCAGTTCTACGAAAGTACGTAATGCTCTTTTAACAGGAAATATCAAGGAGGCCAACGAAATGCTGGGATACACCTACTCTGTTTCAGGAACGGTAGTTCATGGGAAGAAAATCGGGAGAACCATTGGATATCCCACCGCTAATATTGATACAGAAGCGATCAAGCTTTTACCAAAAAAAGGAGCCTATATAGTAGAAGTATTCGTGAAAGGCAATCTATATAAAGGAATGCTGAGTATTGGAACCAATCCTACAGTAAACGGGGAAAAACTTACCGTAGAAGTTTATATCCTTGATTTTGATGATGATATTTATGATGAAAAAATTACGGTAAGCTTCAGAGATTTTCTTCATGAGGAAATCAAATTTGAAGGTCTTGAAAAACTGATTGAAAGACTGGATGAGGATAAAAAAATAACTCAGGAATATGATTTCAAGGAGTAATAATTTTGACTTTCTAAGGCTGGTTTTTGCAAGTCTTGTTATCATTACCCACTCCTACGCTCTGTCCGGAGCTCCCCAAGGTGATCCTTTATCACAGCTTACCAATGGCCAGATGGAATTTTCATACCTGGGAGTTCATGGTTTTTTTATTATATCCGGATATTTAATTTTTAAAAGTCTGCTGCGCTGCAAAGGTCTTTCTGATTTTTACTGGAAAAGACTTTTAAGACTTTTTCCTGCTTTAATAGTAGTCCTTTTTCTTACCGTTCTGCTGGCTCCGGCCGTTTATGAAAGCTCTGTTCCTTATTTGCAGAACAAATCTGTGTACACCTATATTCCTCAAAACTTAACTTTATTCTTCCGCCAGAAAGGGATTGATGGAGTTTTCGAAAGCAACCCCTATAAAAACAGTATTAATGGAAGTTTATGGACCATCTGCTATGAATTTAGTATGTATGTCATGGTCTCATTACTGTTCTTTATCCGGAAAAAAACTTTTGTGAAAACTGTTGTAATTCTGTTATTTATATCAAGTTATATTTTAAGTATTTTTCAACCTTATTTTCTTCACGGGCTGTTTATGAAAATGGCATTGGGAAGTAATCACTTTTATAATCTGATGTGCTTTTTTGCAGGAGGAATGGTATTGACATATCTGGATATCAAGAATAAAAGAACGGAGAACATCATCATTATACTTTCCTTTATTGTCCTTATTGTCAGCCTATATTTAAATATTTTCAAATATACCTGCTATATTACCCTGCCACTGCTGGTTATTCTCATTGGTAAAAGTTCTACCCGATATCTCAATAAAGTTGGAGACACTATTGGCGATACATCTTACGGGATTTATATCTATTCTTTTCCCATACAGCAGGCGCTGATGTATTTTTATAAACTGGATACCCTTCCATTACTGATATTTTCCCTACCTCTCTCACTTCTGTTAGGATATATTTCCTGGCATCTGATCGAGAAGAAAGCATTGGGATATAAAGATTTATTTGCTAAAAAGGCTATTCAGTGATGAATAGCCTTTTTATTTATTTTAATACTTTTAAGTAGATTTTCTGAGTTTCATTATTTAGTTTCACATTAGGAAACTGCTTATCGTAATCAATAAATATATCTCCTTTTTCATCAGCTTTCCCGTTTCCATCAGAGTCCCAGCTTATTGTTACATAATATTTTGCAGGCCCTGCAGGCTTTGGATTGATCTTGCTTTCAGCATCTTTTGGTACGGGCAGATCAATGGTGAACGGTACAGATTTCTGCTCATATTCTTTTTCTGTAATTAAAGTGGCAGGAGCATCTGCTAATTTTTCATCTGCTCCGTACAAACTTACTTTAAGCTTTGGATTTTTAATCGTAAAATTCTCTGTCCCTGAAAATTCTATTTTAATATGATCAGAAGAGGTTTCTGAAGCTGAGACAGCAGGAGTTGGATTTTCAGCAGTACTTTTCTTTACCGGCTTGGTACAGCTTGACAGCATCAATGTAGCCGCTGCTACGAATAATAAAAGGTGGTTTCTCATTTGTTCTTTATTTTTATTACTATTAAATTATATATTTCACTGATAGTAGATAACAAATTCCATACCTCAATCTTTTCTTCTATTTTATAAAGAATTTACTTCATTCTGAGCCTTCTTCGTCAGGGATTTAAAAACCAAATCATAGGATTTGTCAATAAGCTTAAAGATCAAATCTCTTTTCAAACCATCTGCTGTTACAGAATTCCAATGGGTCTTGTTCATGTGATAAGCCCCTGTGATCTGAGGATACTGCTCACGAAGTTCTGCACTCCATTCGGGATCTGTTTTTACATTAATTGCTAACGGCTGTCTTTCAAGCCCCATTAGTAAAAACATTTTGGTATCTACTTTCAATACAAGAGTCTCATTATCAAACGGAAAACTTTCCGTAACTCCTTTTTTGGCAAGACAGTAATCTAAAATTTCGTTGGCATCCATGTTAATAATAGGTAATCAATGATGAGTAATAAGTAATGGCTATCAATGATATTTGATATAATTTTTTAAACTTTAATTCAAATTTAGTAAATTTAAGAAAGAAATAATCTCACAAAAACCACAATTATTATGAAAGCTCTGGTAATAGGTGCTACAGGCGCCACAGGAAAAGATCTTGTCAATCAGTTATTGAATGATAAAGAGTTTGATGAAGTGGAAATTTTTGTTAGAAAACCTGTCGATATTCAGGATAATAAGCTTACAGTACATGTTGTGAATTTTGAAAAACCTGAAGAATGGAAAGATATGGTGAATGGAGATGTGGCATTTTCCTGCCTGGGAACTACTTTAAAGGACGCAGGAAGTAAGGAGGCCCAAAAGAAAGTAGACTTTGATTATCAGTATGAATTTGCAAAAGCCGCAAGAGAGAATGATGTGGAAGATTATATTCTGGTATCAGCCTATGGTGCAAATCCACAATCTAAGATTTTTTATTCCAAAATGAAGGGCGAACTGGAAGAAGCTGTAAAGCAGCTGCATTTCAATAAGATCACCATTTTCAAACCGGGAATGCTTGAACGAACAAACTCTGAGAGAACCGGAGAAGTTTTAGGAAGCCGGATTATAAAATTTGCCAATAAACTGGGATTATTAGAAAGCCAAAAGCCGCTGCCCACCAATATTCTGGCAAAAGCAATGATTAAATCTTCAAAAATAAAAAGTAACGGATATTCCAGTATAAAGCTTGGAAATATTTTCTGTTTTGCAGAAAAGACTAATGATTAACTACCGATCTGTTTTTATTTTGTGGTTTTACTTCCCATTTTTTGCCCTAGCTTTTCGTATTCAATATCATTAGGTTCCCAAAGTTCTATTTTGTTTCCTTCTATATCCATAATATGGACAAATTTTCCATATTCATAAGTCTCCATCTTATCAACAATGGTTACATTTTCTTTTTTAAGCTGCTCAATCAGTTTTTCAAGGTTTTCTACCCGATAATTGATCATGAAATCTTTTTCTGAAGGTTGAAAATACTTTGTTTTTTCACTGAACGGACTCCATTGGCTAAATCCTTTTTTAGAATTATCAGCACCCTGATACCACTCAAATACAGATCCATATTCATTGGTAGCAAGGCCCAAGTGGCTTTCGTACCATTCTCTCATCTTTTTAGGATCTTTACATTTAAAAAAGATTCCGCCGATTCCGGTTACTCTTTTCGTTTCATCAGACTTTTTTTCTGTAACGGCTTTAAAAGCAAATCCTAACATAAAGGAAGCCAGGACACAAAGGGTAAAAACTATTTTCTTCATAAGGATGCATTGATGGGTTATAAAAATAAAAAAAGTGGATGTATAAACACCCACTTGTAAAAATATACTTTTTTATCTTTATTTCAGATATTTTGTAATAGCCTCGTCAGTAGGCTTTGTGGTGCTTACAAAAGAATCAATCAGTTTCCCGTTTTCGTCAACCAGGAATTTGGTGAAGTTCCAAAGGATAGTTGTATTCTTTACTCCGTTTAATTCCTGTTCTGTTAAGTACTTGAATATTGGAGCGGTATCATCTCCTTTCACGGAAACTTTAGCTGCTAAGGGGAATGTCACTCCGTAATTTTTCTGGCAGAAAGCGCCAATTTCGGTATTGGTTCCTGGTTCCTGTCCTCCAAAATTATTGGCAGGAAAGCCTACGACAACCAATTTATCTTTATATTCCTCATATACCTTCTCAAGATCAGCATACTGAGGGGTAAACCCACATTCTGAAGCGGTATTGACAATCAGGATTTTCTTTCCTTTGAAATCAGCAAAATTGATTTCCTTTCCGTCAAGACTTTCTACTTTGAAGTCATATATTGTTTTTCCCATAAGTTCAGTGGTTTTGGCTTTAGAAATTTCACTTTTTTGGTTGGTGCAGCTTTGCAGGAATGCGATACAAGAAAGCAGCAGTAAAAAAATATTTTTCATTTTTTATCATGTTATGCAGCCGGGCTACAGTTGAATTAAAATTTAAAAATGTTAGCCGGAAAAACTTTGTTGACTTCTACTTTGTTTAGTAACATCACATAATCTCCGTCTTTTTTGGTACTGGAAGATTCAATTCTGAAAGGCATGGTAATATTTCCTACTTTTTTATAATCAGAATAGATCAGCGTTTCATCTTTTTTCACTTCTTTTAAAAGCATGTAAGTCTTTGTATCAAAATAATACATGTTCTTATTCACGTTTTTGGTAAGTTCCACTTTATGGCAGTAGATCTCTCCTACTTTTTCTTTTCCAAGGTATTTGGCATCAAAACCTTTATTTTCCCAATCAATGAAGTCATTATCAAAACTTTCCGGTACATATTCCGGGTATTCCTGAAGTTTATTTGCGGCATAGTTCATTGCATATCCTTTTGTCCCATCAAAACCTTCAATTGCCGTTTCTTTTCCGCCAGTAGTAATTAATGTTTTAGTAAGATTCGGACGCTGCTGATAAATTTTTATAGGATATTCATCTTTGATTCCCAATACCACTTTTCCCTGAAGCAATACTGAATTCAACAATTTCCAATTGGTTAACCCTCCGGATAATTCAATGTTTTTGTCTATAATTTCCTTTGCGGTCTGCGCAAATGCCATATGCGAAAATATCAGTCCAAATACTAATAGTAACTTCTTCATTAATTTTATTTATAAATTCAAATATAGGGGGATTTCTGTGAAATTGCAAAAAGGAGAAAGAGTGAATCTGCTTTTTTGCCTCCTGCTGTTTTTTAAATCAACTTTCTGGCTTTTTCAAGATCTTCCGGTGTATCAATGCCTACTCCTATGAAATTGGTTTCTATCATTTTGATCTTCATTCCATACTCCAGGTAGCGGATACACTCAATTTTTTCGGATATTTCCAATGGTTTCATTTCCAGTTTTGAAAATTGCAACAGTGCTTCTTTCCTGAAAGCGTATACCCCAATATGCTTAAAATAACTTATATCATAAGAAATTTCTCTGTGAAAAGGAATTACAGAACGGCTGAAATACAAGGCAAAACCATTATTATCCGTGATAACTTTTACATTATTAGGATTTTCAACCTCCTCTTTTTCATGCAGCTGTATTTTTAAAGAAGCTAAAGAGATTTCCTGTTGAGTATCATGTCTAAAAACTTCAATAAGCTGCTGCAAGGGTTCCAGTTTAAGAAAAGGTTCATCTCCCTGAACATTGATTACGATATCGCAGTCTATATTCAGTACGGCTTCAGCAATACGGTCGCTTCCGGTCTCATGCTGCCCTGTCATTACGGCTTTTCCGCCATTTTGTACGATTTCATCAAAAATAATTTCAGAGTCTGTTGCAACAAATACTTCATCAAACAGCCCGGTTTCCACTACATTCTGATAGGTAGTTGTAATAACGGTTTTTTCTCCTAAAATCTGCATTAGCTTCCCAGGAAAACGGCTTGCTTCGTAACGTGCGGGAATGACAGCGATTATTTTCATTCAGTAAAAATATTAAGTAATTCTCTTTAATTCAACAGGTTTCATCCCAGCATTTACCAAAGTGGGAATATTCCTTTTATCTTGATATCAAATGTAGTGAAAAGTATCTTATTTACTCTATAAAAGAGGGATTTTGGCAGTTTAAAAAGAGAGTTTTACGCCTACCATATTATATTCCCATTGGCGGGATGCTGTAAAGTTGAGATTATATTTTGTTTTTCCGATGGTACCTTCTGAGGAAGTATATCGGCTTTTTGATATTGTTTTTCCTATAAAATACCCCATTAATAAGGCTAACGGATAATCTGAAGCCCAGTGAACTTTACTTTGCATCATTTGAAAACATAATGCTCCCGCTAAGGTATATCCTACAGGTTTTATCCATACTGCATCTGGGTAATTATCTGCAATCACGGTGATACCTGCCATAAATGTCGTTAAGTGTCCGGATGGCATTGCATCATAATTGGAGGTATTCTTACCAAATTCAGAAAAGCTTGGAAAAGGATTCCAGCCACCTCCTTTATTACCGTTTATTTCTGCAATAAAAGGGCTTTCTCTTCCGGTAATTCTTTTAATAGTTTGCGTGAAAACACCGGAAAGAATTAAACTCTCCATCAAACCACTGGCTGTAGCTTGTGCTCTGTAGTCATTTTTGATCAAACCATATGTTCCGAAACCAATTCCCAGCAAGACCAGCGTAGAGCCATTCCCAATCAAATATAAGGTAGATCCTATATCTTTAGGGATTTTAAAAACACCGCCTATTTTGTTGTAATTATTATCTTTATCCATTCCCCACCTTTCTCCCAATTCTCTTGAATTGTCAATTAATTTCTGGTCAAATGGCAGGAGAATCAAAGTAGATGCAACGGCACCTCCAAGATAATAAGCATGATCTTTGGCAACAAAATCTTTATTTGTATTGATAAAGTTTCTGGGTAATTTCGTTACAAAATCCAATAATTTGGGTTTGGGGTAAGTTCTGACAGAACCGTCTTTTAAAGTGTAAGTCTGTACTTTTGGCAGCTCAGAATTATTTGGTTCTTTTACTTTCAATGTGTCAATCTCTTGTGAGCATACCAATATTGAAACTGGTAAGAGTAGAAATCTCAGTTTTTTCATCGTGTAATTTTCGACTTTATTATATTTAGGTGTGTAAAAGCCCCAAAGATAATTCCTTGGTGTGTGTGTACAACGTGGTTGTTTAACTTTTAATATTTATTTAATCTTTTTATCAATAAACGCACTTTCAATTCAAATATTTGATAAAAAAATAAGCCCATACAATCCTACACTTTTAAATAAAGTCCCTTTACACTTTCCGGAATTTTTAAATACTAGGTAAAATCCTGTTTGATTGGTGAAGCGGAACTGATAAAAAATTGAATAAAAGAAAGCTGATTGATTTTATTAATGATATAAAAAATAAAAGCTGTCCCAAAAGAACAGCTTCACTTTTTAGTTTTCGATTGAATTATTATCTTTTTTAAAAGCTTCAATCATTTGATCTCTTCTTTCCTTTGTAAGAGTTTTACTTTGTGGGTACGGATTATTTTTAAATTCTTCTCTTTTTTTAATATACTGTTCCTTTGTTACCAGAATACCTTTCTGTAAAGGTTCAATGTCAACAGCTTTTTTTACAATTCCAACCGCTTTAAATGAATGATATTTATTTTCATCGCTAACTTCTAAAATTAAACCAGTCAGACCTTTAAATCTATATGGTCCTTCAGAAATTGGAATCTCTTTAGTATACCAAGCTGTGAAAACTCTATTACCGAATTTTGTAGTAGCTTTATGACACTTATAACCAAGAATAGTTTTTACATCTTTATAATTAGTGTCCCAGTTCAAATAAGTGTTTTCAAATGTAAAGAAGTCACGATTTATATTAGATGTAAAATAAATTTTCGAATCTTCCCTATATACAGAATATCCCACTTTATATTTTGGCAATTCAGCAGCTTTAATTTCAACGTTACTTGATGTTTGAGCGGTAACAGTTGCTTTTTTTACCGCTTCTCTTGCAGCTGCATATTGTTGACTATAAAATATCGAAGACTTGGAATTAAAATCTAAAAGCATAAGCTCTTTAAACCGATGATTTGGGTCCGTGTCTGTTGTGTCCTTCACAAAAGAATATTCATATTGAACTTCGAGTTCTGAAATAGACTTATTACTTTTTTCTTGGGAAAACAAGCAAGTAAAAGAAAATAGTAATATTATTAAAAAGTATTTACGCACCCTAAAGTTTTAATTTATTCCATTACCACATTCCTACCATAATAGGGTTAGTAAAAGGAGCAGAACATTCATCCTCCATTTGTTGTAAGTCAGTCAAAAAACAATCAGATGAATCATTTGGACCGACGTCAACAGTTTGTGTATAACCACAAGATGATGTAAGGGTAATTGGATGATAGTAAAACATTACAGCAGAAGAAGCCTTTACTTATTAGTTTCTGTTCTAACTTCAATGCTCTTCGCACTTACTAATCCTGCAGCACAAATTGTTGCTAATAAGATCATTTTTTTCATAATTGTTGTTTTTTTAATGATTAGTTATTAATTAAAAAATCGACTTAAAAGTATAAAATGAATCCAACGACAAAGGATTTTATTTTTATGTTAAATCGCTCTATATCATCTACTTTTACATAATTACTAATAATGATTTATTTTCATTTACGGTATTCCGTAAGGTTCTAACAAAAGGTTTTTTTAAGTATTTTAAGCCGGAATTAAAACGTTATTTAACTAAAAGAAGCGCCCTATAATGCCATTATTATTTTAAAAGTCAATTTAGGACTTTTGGTTCGCGATCATAATTTAATATAAAAAACCTCGACTCCACTCAGCATGACATGATTAATATAGTTTGATTTTAATGATGTCATGCCGAACAGAGTCGAAGCATATATTTTTTATGTAAAGATTACTTTAAATTGTTCAAAGCACTCTCCAGCTTCGGAAGCATTCCTTTGATCTCCTCTGTAGCCAATCCTCCTACAGAAGCACGGAACCAAGGTTCAGATTTATCTTCTCCAAAGGCTGAGAATGGTACTAAAGCCACTCCTGCTTCATTAATTAAGTAGAATACAAGGTCTGAAGAGTTTTCAATTACCGCTCCGTCTGGTTTTGCTTTTCCGATATAGTCTAATTTAATAGTAAGATAAAGAGCTCCCATAGGTTCAATACTGTCTACTGAAAGTCCTTTTCCTTTTAAATCCTGAACTCCGTTGTGAAGAGCTTTTAAGCTTTCTTCAAGCTTACCTTTAAAATCCTCAACGAAAACATCTACATTCTCAGGATTTTCATAGAATTTAGCTGTTGCTTCCTGCTCAGGTTTTGGTGCCCAAGCTCCAACGTGGGTAAGAAGCGCTTTCATTTTATCAAGAATATGAGCAGGACCGAATCCCCATCCTACACGTACTCCAGTTGCTGCAAGGCATTTTGAAATACCGTCGATATAGATGGTATAGTCTTTCATTTCAGGGAAAAGAGAAACAGGATCTACGTGCTCAGCACCGAAAGTAAGGATAGAATAGATCTGGTCATACATAAGGTATAACGGTTTTTCATTTTCTCCTCTTTTTTTGTTTTCAGCAATCACCAATTCGCAGATTTCTGAAAGCTGCTCTCTTGTAAACATGGTTCCTGTAGGGTTCAATGGTGAACAAAGTGCCAATAACACGGCTCCATCCAAATGAGGTCTTAAATCATCTGCTGTTGGAAGAAAGTTAGTTTCAGGCTTAGTCTTTACTTCTACAGCATTGGCTGAAGTAAGGTAAGCATAGTGATTGTTGTTCCAAGATGGTGTAGGATATACTACTTTATCTCCTTCGTCTACGATTGTTTTGTAAACGGCATAGATCAAAGGTCTTGATCCGGCAGTGATCAGAATATCTTCTGGAGAATAGTCCAGGTTCCATCTTTTTTTAAGGTCTTTGGAAACTTCTTTTCTTAAAGATAAAAGTCCGTTTGCAGGCGGATAATTTGTTAGATTATTCTGGTATGCTTTCTGAATCTCTTCCTTCAGTAATGCTGGAATAGGATAGATATTAGAATTCAGATCACCAATAGTAAGATTGGCAATTTCTGCTCCTTTTGCTTTTAGATCATTTACTTCGTTACCAATTTTTACAATTTCAGAACCGATCAGGTTCGCTGCTAATTTTGAAACTTTCACTTTTTATTCTTATTTAAAATTTATATTTTCATTCTCCATTAAACCTCTCATATATTTGATCTACAGGCGTTTGTGCATCAAAAAGGGCTATTGCTTCTTTTACTTTTTTTGCCGTATTGGAATTCGGATATTTTTTGATAATCCTGTTGAATTCCGCTCTGTTTTCATCGTTCAGTTTTCCGGTTCCTTTGTCCATGTCTCTTTCAAAGGTTGGCGTGTTATCCATTCCCAAAAGATAATCAGACAAATATATTTTATAGTCCTGTTTGACAACCTTTATAAGATTGCTCTTAGGATATCTGTTCATAAAGTTTTCCCAGAACATCAATCTGTCTCCCAGCTGTTCCCAGGTAATTATTAATCCAGCATCAGCTGCATAATTGGATTCACTTTCTTTATCAGTCTGTGAAATATAGACTTCATAATCAGGAGTTACTTTATTCTTAAACAAGGATGAATAATATCCCGGAACGGTCCAGATTTCAGTAATTCCTTCTCCTACTTCTCTGAACTCAAGACCTTCTTTTTTCAGTTCTGAAGCTATTTTTTTAACATTATCCGGTAAGTTGTACTGATCCTTATCATAGTTATAATAGTTCACATATTTATCTAAAATATCAGCATGTAAGTTCATCAGACATCCTGTATACTTTCCTCTTATTTTTAAATAGTCTTGGTATACGGTGTCATTCTGTTCCGGACTGTTGCCAGCCATTTCTTTTTCGATTTTTGCACGGTACCATTGAAGTGATGTGATATAATCCTCCGTTTTATGAGTGGGAGAACATGCTGTATCTATCGGTTTGTACTGATCTTCCTTGGTTTCTGTAGTAGCAATCGAATCATTTGCTGGTTTTCTCTCTGAAACTGCAGTTTCCTTTTTACAGGAAACTACGGCTGCAGACAGTAAGCAAACTGCTATTATTTTTTTGATCATCTTTCTGTTTTCGGGGAAATTAATCCAGTTTCAAATCTGTTTTAACGGCTCCGATTTTAGCTTCCAATGATTTTAATTTATCTCTGAAATCCGCTTCTGAAGTAATGGAATCTTTCACAGAAACATAAAACTTAATTTTAGGCTCTGTTCCTGAAGGTCTTACACATACTTTTGTTCCGTCCTGTGTGTAATAAATCAATACGTTAGACTTCGGAATATCATTCATTACTTTTTTCTCGTTGGTAGAAATGGTAAGACTTGTCTGTTCTTTGAAATCTTTTACTTCTTCCACTAATGAACCAGCCAGTTCTTTTGGAGGGTTTTCACGGAAGTCTTTCATCATATTCTGAATTTCCTCAGCTCCTTCTTTTCCTTTTCTTACGATATTGATTAATCCCTCATAATACATTCCAAGGTCTTCATAGATCTCAATCATGTACTGATACATTGTTTTTCCGTTGGCTTTGCACCAGGCTGCAATTTCGCATGCTAAAAGGATACTTCCGCAAGAATCTTTATCACGTACAAAATCTCCGGTCATAAATCCAAAGCTTTCCTCACCACCACACACAAATTTCTGTGTTCCTTCTGCTTCACGGATCATTTTTCCGATCCATTTGAATCCTGTAAGACCTACTTTACACTCTACCCCAAATTTCTGAGCGATATCAAAGAAAATATCTGACGTTACGATCGTAGAGCCAATAAATTCTTTTCCTGTTATTCTTCCCTGCTTTCTCCATTCATTCAAGATGTAGTAAGTAAGGATTGTGTTGGTTTGGTTACCGTTTAAGAGCTGCATTTCACCATCAAGATTTCTTACAGCAATTCCCAATCTGTCACCATCCGGATCTGTTCCGATAACGATATCTGCATTGGTAATTCTAGCCAGATCCATTGCCATTTCCAATGCTGCAGGCTCTTCAGGATTTGGAGAGTCTACAGTAGGGAAATTTCCGCTTGGAATCATCTGCTCTCTTACAAGATCTACTTTTTTGAATCCGGCTTTTTCTAAAGCTTTCGGAATGGTAGTATAAGTTGTTCCGTGAATAGATGTAAAAACAATATTTAAATTTTCTTTTCCAACATTCTGATAGGTAGAGTTTTCAAGACAAGCATCGATATAAACATCGTCCTGCTCCTCTCCGATCCACTCAATAAGATCATCATTGCCGTTGAATTTAATTTCTTCGAATTTTACAGAATATACTTCGTTAATGATGGCTTCATCATTCGGTGGAACAATCTGTGCTCCGTCATTCCAGTATACTTTATAACCGTTGTATTCCGGCGGGTTGTGAGACGCTGTCAGTACAATTCCTCCGTTACATTTTTTATCACGAACGGTGAAAGACAATTCAGGCGTTGGTCTGTGGTCTTTGAAAAGCAATACTTTAATTCCGTTGGCCGTCAAAACATCTGCTACCAGTTTCCCGAACTCTTTTGAGTTGTTACGAACATCATAAGCGATAGCCACTTTAATCTCTTCACCTTTGAACTGTTGTAACATATAGTTCGCCAATCCCTGAGTAGCCTGTCCTAATGTATATTTATTCAAGCGGTTGGTTCCTACTCCCATTATCCCACGCATACCTCCTGTCCCGAATTCCAGTTCTCTGTAGAAAGAATCTTCCAGATCCGGGGAATTGCTGTCGATCAATTTCTGTACAGCATCTCTCGTTTCTTTATCGAAGGTATCACTTAACCAAAGTTTCGCTTTTTCTAATGTATTCATATTTGTATGTTGTTCTTTTATAATTTGTATAGTTCTTAGTCTAAATGATATTGCTTTTAATCCAGCTTTTTATTCTCAACTTTCGTTGTTTTATCAATTTTAAAAGCTCTGATTGGATCATTATAATAGATAAATTTTGCCGTGTTCTGAACGTGTCCTTTTAAGGAATCTTTTACATTTACTTCTGCGTAATTTCCGTTTTTAGAATCGATATTCAGGTTGGTAATTTTCCAGTAAGGGGCAATTAAACTTGCTGTATCTGAAATCTTTATAACAGCATCTTTGGATAATCCCAGGAAATTAGCACGGCTTCTGTTGTGCATTTCAACCTCTGCTCTTCTGGTGTTGACAGACCCCATGAAACTTGCATTATTTTTCATATTAAGTCTGAAATTATCAGTCTTGATTTCACTTGAAATATTGACTTCTACAGAATCAGAAATAGCTACTTTTTCCAGGTTATATTTTGAATAAATTGTTACATTATAAAAATCTACGCCCTTTGTACCTCTTTTTTCTTTAATGAAAAGTGTTTTATCTTTTACATCCACATCCAAGTTGCCTGCAACATTCGGATAGGTTTCTATTTCCACAAAATTCTTGGGCCCTTTGGCATAAAATACACGGAATTTCCCTTCCAGATCAAGGTTTACGAACTCCGAAACATCCACATCCTTCTTTTCAATATTTCCTTTCGGAGAAACTTTTCCACAGGAAACTACTGCCATCAGCATCAATGTGTATACAACTTTTTTCATATTTAATTTTAAATATTCTATATTATAACCGTAACGATCTTTACTGAAAATCTCTGAAAGATTTTTTCATAGCTCTCACAGGACTTTCAATATTACTTTGAACAAAAATAGGATTAAAATTTCTAAAAATCTTTGTCTTTTGACAATAAAATACCTGATAATTTTCAATTTTTTGCTTTTCAGAAAAGGTTATTTCTTGTTCTCTCCTTCTTTTACTTTTTTAAATACGAAAAAAGCACCCTGATTTTTCAGAGTGCTTTTTATGTATTGAAATTGGAATGATTATTTTGGGTTAACCACCCCGTCAAAAATTCTTTGAATTTTTGCCACCCCTCCAAAGGATGGGAATGATCATACATTCACTAAAAGTTTATATTAACAGATTATATTTCAGTATGTTTAACCGAATAATTATCTGTTTTATATCACTTCGTCAATGTTATAATTCTTGTGTTCTCGGTTTGTTCTGATAATCATTTCGCCTAAGAATCCTGCTACAAAAAGAAGACTTCCCATAATCATCATGGTTAATGCGATAAAGAACCAAGGATTATTGGTAATTAAATGTCCGTAAATTCCTCTTGCAACATCAATCAGTTTAGAAATCCCCAACCACAGTGCTGAAAGAAAACCTACAATAAACATCATGGTACCTACCGCTCCGAAGAAATGCATTGGTCTTCCTCCAAAACGACTTACAAACCAAAGGGTTATCAAATCCAGAAATCCTCTTACAAATCTTTCCGTACCGAATTTTGAAGTTCCATAAGGTCTAGCCTGATGCTGCACTTCTTTTTCTGTAATTCTTCTGAAACCTGCATTAGCAGCCAGTACCGGAATATAACGGTGCATATCTCCGTAAACGTCAACAGATTTTACAACTTGCTTTTTGTAAGCTTTCAAACCACAATTGAAGTCATGAAGGTAAACTCCTGAAACTTTTCTTGCTGCTGCATTGAATAATTTTGACGGAATATTTTTCGTCATTACATTATCAAAACGCTTCTTTTTCCAACCGGAAACGATATCATAATTATCATGAATCACCATATTGTACAGTTCCGGAATTTCTTCAGGGAAATCCTGCAGGTCGGCATCCATGGTAATTACCACATCTCCGTTTGTTCTTTCAAAGGCTGCATGAAGAGCCTGTGATTTTCCATAATTTCTGGAAAATTTAATAGCGTGGATCTGAGGATACTGTACTTTCATATTCTCAATAATACTCCACGACAAATCCGTACTGCCATCGTCTACAAACCAGATCTCATAAGATAAATCACTGGTTTTGCATACTTTATCAATTCTTGAAAAAAGCTCTTCCAGAGAGTCTTCTTCGTTCAGTAACGGAATAACTATAGATAAATTCATTTAATTTTAATAAAAATTAGTCTTGATTTGTTTCTTCGGGCTGGTGCACTGTTCTTGTTCTGAAAAATGCTCCGAAAAACACCGACAAAACTACGTAAAATATAAGAATTGCTGCAAAGTATCCGGAAAAATGACTTGCGGTAAGCATATCTTTTCCTTTAACTGCTTCTGGAGTGAAGCTTTGTAATCTTTCTGTATATTTCTGATCCAGCTCATCAATATCCTTCTGATGCTTCAAAATTTTTCTTGCAGAGGTATATTCTGTATCCAATTCTGATTTTTGTCTTTGAACATATTGATAGTTCAACAGCTTTTTTGCTGCAGGATCTACAAAGTTTAAAAAGGCATAAATACTGAAGATGGAAAGAATCCCTCCGATAAACATTGGAACGAATGCTCTTTTGAAAGCATCTTTAAATTTTACCACTCTATGGTTGTTCCAAAAGGATTTTACAGACCAGAATGCAGTACCTGCATATAAAATTGGTAAAACGAAAGCATTGGCTTTCAAAGAGATATCAAAATAATTAATTCCTGATAAAAAAGTATACACTACAAAGAAAACGATCATTGTAGCGATAAAAAGTATAATTCCTAGTGTTGATGGACTTTTCGTCATATTTAAATTTTTAGAAAAAAGTTGAAAATTTTTCCCTCTAAATGTCAAGTGTTTAGCTTTACCACTGCATTTTTTCGACTAATTTTCTTTGATAAAGTTTTGAAGTTTATAAAATATTCCTACCTTTGCAACGGCAAGTCCTAAACAACCAGCTCCTGAGAATCCTCCAGGGTGGGAACGCAGCAAAGGTAATTGGTCGTAGCGGTGTGATTTAGGTAGCTTGCCATTTTTTTTTGGTTTAAAGTGAGAAGAGAGGTAATTTGATAATTATCTTTTTTTGTTTTTAATACCTTACGCATCATTTTCATTTTTCTAATTTTCAGATTACCTAATTCCCGTTATTGATTAAAACTCGAACGTCTCGCCTAGTTTTGGTAAAACAAGTTCTACATTTTTATCTACAAAATGCTTTAATGCACTTTCATGATTGATCTCGATTGCCGGAAAAGTATCAAAGTGACATCCGATTACTTTTGGAGTTTTCAACAATTCTGCAGCCGCAAAAGAAGCTTTTCTAGGACACATTGTATAGTGACTCCCGATTGGAAGAATAGAAAGATCAATATTTCCGTATAATCTTGGGAACAGCTCCATATCCGCCATTACTCCAGTATCTCCAGCCAAATAGATGTTCTTACCTTCAGGAAGTCTGAAGATATACCCTACAGGAACGCCTCCATAGCTTCCATCAGGAAAAGAACTTGTATGGTGAGCCGGAACCATGGAAATTTTAAGATCGTCGATTTTTGCCGATCCTCCGAGATTCACATCATCTCTGTTTTTAGCCTGCTGAAAGTAACCACATACTTCAGGAACTCCAATTACGGTAGCTTCCGGATAATGCTGTAATACTTCCGCTACATCAGCAATATGATCGCCATGTGCATGAGTCAGCAAAATGTAATCGATTTTTTGAGCCGCAATGTCAAAACCTGACTCTGCTTTTTTGTAGTTGTAAAAAGGGTCACTCAAAATTGTTTTGTCCTTGTAAGTGAACAGGAAACAATTTTGCCCTAAGAATTGTATTTTCATTTTAAATTTAGTTTCAATTATTATTAAACACAAATGACTCAAATAATTTCACAAATAACACCATGAGATTAGTGACATTTGTGAAAGCATTCGTGCCATTCGCGTTTTCTTTAATTTATTATTTCGATGGAAATTTGTCTTCAATAAGCCTCAGATTAATCCCATGCTCCAAGTAAGCTTTACAACCGTCTAAAACCGTTGTAAACCCACCTGTATTGTCATTAATTACTTTTAGCAGGTCTTCGCCAGTCTGACTGAATCCATAGCTCTTAATGACAACAAGAGTTCCTTTTTCCATTGTTTTGAATTCATAGTCTACGTTTGTTGAAGATTCTCCCCAAACTGTTCTGATCAGTTGGTTCGGAATTACCTGATGAACTTTCACTACAGATTGTACTCCGTACATTTCCCATTCCCAGGTAATAGTTTTACCTTCTTCTAATTTTCCGGTAGATTTTGTAAACCAGAAATTAGTGGTAATTTCAGGATTGACGAATGCTTCAAAAACATCTTCAATCGGTTTTCTGATAAGCATTTGCGCTTCAACATAGACATTGGAACTCATGATATACTATTTTAGATTTAGTTAAATAAATTAAGTCCGGCTGCTGTAAGAATTGCCATTACAAACGTCATGATACCTACCTGCTTTAAATACTGGTCTAATTCTTTCGGCTCTTTTACCGACATGATACTTCTTCTCAGTTTTGTTAATGGAAAAAACAATATCATCACTATAAAAACATAATAGTTTTGTTGTTCAAAGAATCCATTAATCCCCAGGAAAGCCAAGATCAATATCAATGGAAGATTTAACAGGATCATTTCGTAGATCATTGCATTTTTGAATCCGATTCTCAATGCAAAACTGTTCTTTCCTGATAGTTTATCGCTTTCAATATCTCTCATATTGTTCAGGTTAAGAACCGCCATGCTCATCATTCCAACGGCTGTTCCTGGTAACAACATATCCCAGCTGAAAGTTTTAGTGAATAAAAAGTAACTTCCACATACGGAAACAAGCCCGAAGAAGATAAATACGAAAATATCCCCCAATCCCATATATCCATAAGGCTTTTTACCCATTGTATATCCCATTGCCGCCAGAATACTTGCTACTCCCAATCCTATGAAAATATAAAATTCATTCATATAATCCGGAATGAAAGCAACGTACAGCAAAGCAGTTGTTGCAATGAAAGATAATGCCGCGAAAAGAATCACTGCATTTTTCATCTGTTTTGCCGTAATTTTTCCTGATGCTACAGCTCTGGCTTCAGCTTCATTGATTCTTTTGGCATCGGTACCTTTTACTCCGTCACCGTAATCATTGGCATAATTTGATAAAATCTGGTACAAAAGGGTCACCAAAAGAGCGAGTGCAAAGATCTTCCAATCCCAAGTTCCTCCTTCTCCGTACAGTCTCCATTTTGCAATGAAGGCCCCCATAATAATTCCGCTTAAAGAAAGCGGTAAAGTTCTTAGCCTTGCGGCTTTTATCCAATCAGTCATATATTTATAAGTAATGAGCAATGGGTAATAAGTAATGAAAAATTGCTCATTACTTATTACCCATCACTAATGTTAGGATATCCATTGATCTTCTCCGAAGTTTGGCTTTCTTTTTTCAAGGAATGCATTTCTACCTTCCTGAGCTTCTTCTGTCATATAGGCAAGACGGGTTGCTTCACCAGCAAACACCTGCTGTCCTACCATCCCATCGTCCGTAAGGTTCATTGCAAATTTCAGCATTCTGATAGACATTGGAGATTTTCCTAAAATTTCCTGAGCCCATTCATAAGCAGTATCTTCTAATTCAGCATGAGGTACTACTTTGTTTACCATTCCCATTTCAAATGCTTCCTGAGCAGAATAGTTTCTTCCTAAAAAGAAGATTTCACGAGCTTTTTTCTGTCCTACCATTTTGGCAAGGTAAGCAGAACCGTAACCACCATCAAAGCTTGTAACATCAGCATCTGTCTGCTTGAAAATAGCATGTTCTTCGCTTGCTAATGTTAAATCACATACAACATGAAGAGAGTGTCCTCCACCAACTGCCCATCCGGGAACCACTGCAATAACCACTTTAGGCATGAAACGGATCAAACGCTGAACTTCAAGGATATTCAAACGGTGTCTTCCATCTTCTCCTACGTATCCCTGGTGTCCTCTGGCTTTCTGATCTCCCCCACTACAAAAGGCCCATCCACCGTCTTTCGGGCTTGGTCCTTCTCCTGAAAGCAATACAACTCCTATTGAAGGGTCTTCATAGGCATCATAAAAAGCATCGTATAATTCTGAAGTTGTTTTTGGCCTGAAAGCGTTACGTACCTCTGGTCTGTTGAAAGCAATTCTTGCTACTCCGTTAGATTTTTTATAGGTAATATCTTCGTATTCCTTGGCGGTTTTCCACTCGATCATCTTATAAAAATTTTTCTCAAAGATACGGAATTACAGAGAAATTCTCTGTGTGAAATTTACCCATCATTTCAATAAGGAAGAGAAATTTTTCATTCAAAATTTCAGTTTACAGAGATTGGACAAAATTGTATTTTCTGAATAAGCAATAACCTAACCCTATTCTCTTAAAAACAAAAGCCGGAGCATTGCTGCTCCGGCTTTTTATAGTTGAGTTATCGAATGATTACTTTGTAGCTGTAGCACTAAGCTCAGCTTCTTTAGCTTTCATTTCTTTAACTTTATCCATGTTTTTAGTTACCATGTAAATTTCTTTTAATGTAGTAACTGCATCAAGACTCTTTGGGCTTACTTTATACCATCCTTCTGCAAACGGCAATGCTTTTCCAAATCTTTCTCTTCTTGCATCGATCAGCTTAGAAGCTTCATCCGGTTTGTCTTTTCTCAATGCATTAATCTGTCCTACTACTGTAGCATCATCACCAATAGTTGTATACACTAAGTTTTGATATGCGTCAGAGAAATCAGGCTTAAGTTCAATTGCTTTTTTAAACGCTTCTAAAGCATCATTAACAGTAGCAGGATTTTTAGCCTGCATTACCCCTAGATTATACCAGTTTGTTGCATCATTAGGGTTCTTAGCTAATTGTTCTTTCAATCCAGAAACAAATTTATCTGTGTTTCCTGACTGAAGATATGCTGTAGTCTGAGCTTCTTTAAGTTTAGCATTGTTTGGGAATTTAACCAATCCTTTTTCGATAACGACAAGAGCCTCAGGCGCTTTTTTTGCATTAAGAAGTAAAGAGGACAATGTTTCATATAAATCTGATTCTACACTTTTTGTCTGCTCTGTTTTGAAATCACTATAGTCAGTGTTCTTCTTCATAAGCTCCCAAGTCGCTTTATCAAGATTCACTACCTGTCCTGATTTCTTTTCTTTTGCTGTATAAGTGGTTTCTACTCCTGTAAATCCAGAATTAACAAGGTCTGTATATATTTTGATAGACTGGTCACTGTTATTTGCTAACGCGTGGCTAAGTCCTGCATAATACATATATATTTTGTTGTCCTGACCATTAGACTTCAATAAGTCATAAACTTCTATAAACTTAGGTGCTGCAGCTGCATAATTTTTTGCATTATATGCATCCATAGCAACTTTATTAGCTTCCTGAAGCTGGGCATTCAAAGCAGCAGCATCTTTTTTCTGCCCAAAAGCAAAAGCTGACGCTACGATAGCCATTCCTAAAATTAGTTTCTTCATAATAACTATTTTATATTTATATTGTATAATTTATTCTTCAGAATCAGAATTCTCACTTCCCTCTGCTGTATTTTCATTTTCAGCCTGAGGTATTGTATTGTCTTCCTGGTTATCAGATACAACGTCTGTTCCTTCTTCAGTTTCTTCAGAATCTTCTTCTACATCTTTGTCCATTGCTACTTTTGCAATAGCTGCAATTTCGTCATTTTTCTTAAGATTGATCAGTTTTACTCCCTGAGTATTTCTACCCATTACTCTCATTTCGTCCATTCCCATTCTGATCGCAACACCAGATTTATTGATAATCATCAATCCATCTTCGTCTGTTACGTTTTGAATAGCAATCAGATTTCCTGTTTTTTCGGTAATGTTCAGGGTGATAACTCCTTTTCCTCCTCTGTTGGTAATTCTGTAGTCTTCTACTGCAGTTCTCTTTCCATATCCTTTTTCAGATACTACAAGTACTGTTTCGTTCTCTACATCGTTCACAACAATCATACCAATAGCTTCGTCACTGTCTTCAAGCAAGATTCCTCTTACCCCGATAGATCCTCTACCTACTTCTCTTACTTTTTCTTCAGGGAAACGGATACATTTACCATTTTTAGTAGCAATCATAATCTGAGAAGTTCCGTTGGTAAGGTAAGCTCCTAATAACTGGTCATTATCTCTGATTTCAATTGCATTTACCCCGTTTACTCTTGGTCTTGAATACGCTTCTAATGAAGTTTTTTTGATTGTACCGTTTTTGGTTACCATCACTACACTCATTTGATTTACATATTCTGAATCCTTCAGGTTGTTGGTTCTGATATATGCTTTAATCTTATCATCCGGCTCAATGTTGATAAGGTTTTGTACCGCTCTTCCTTTTGCTGTTCTGGAGCCTTCCGGAATTTCAAATACTCTTAACCAGTAACACCTTCCTTTTTCTGTAAAGAATAACATATATTGGTGGTTGGTTGCAGAAACGATATATTCCAGGAAGTCAGAATCCCTTGTTGTCGCTGCTTTATTTCCTACACCACCTCTACTTTGAATTTTATATTCTGAAAGTGAAGTTCTCTTAACATATCCTGCGTGAGAAATAGTAAGAACTACAGCTTCGTTCGGGATAATATCTTCAATAGACATTTCTCCTCCTGAATAATCAATTTCAGTTCTTCTTTCGTCTCCGTATTTTTCTTTGATTTCGATCAATTCTTCTTTAATGATCTGGAATCTTCTTGGCTCATTAGCTAAGATATCTTCCAAATTTTCAATTTCTTTCATGATCGCATCGTATTCATCACGGATCTTATCAAGTTCCATTCCTGTCAAACGAGCCAATCTCAGATCAAGAATTGCCTGAGCCTGAATGTCCGAAAGTTCAAATGCCTCAATCAAGCCTTCTTTTGCAGCCTGAGGGTTTGCACTGTGACGGATAATAGAAATCGCTCTATCTAAAGCATCCTGAGTTCCGATCACTTTCATGAACCCTTCAAGGATATGCGCTCTTTCTTTTGCTTTTTTAAGCTCATACTGAGTTCTTCTTACGATAACCTCGTGTCTGTGCTCTACAAAATGATGAATGATATCTTTAAGGTTCAGCTGCTCCGGTCTTCCGTGTACCAATGCAATATTGTTTACACTGAAAGAAGTCTGAAGTGCTGTATATTTATATAATAGGTTAAGAACAACATTCGGAATAGCATCGTTTTTCAATTCGTATACAACGCGAAGTCCATTTCTGTCCGACTCATCTCTGATCTCATGGATACCAGGGATTTTTTCGTCTTTAACAAGTTCTGCTGTTCTTGCGATCATTTCCGCTTTGTTAACCTGATAAGGGATTTCAGTAACGATAATAGCGTTTCTGTTTCCGATTTCGTCAAAGTTAACTTTAGCTCTTAAAACAACTCTACCTCTTCCTGTATGGAATGCATCTCTTACCCCATCATATCCATAGATGATACCACCTGTAGGGAAATCCGGAGCAATAATATGCTGCATCAATTCATCGATCGTAATTTCTTTATTATCGATATAAGCGCAGATTGCATCTATAGATTCTGACAAGTTGTGTGGCGCCATATTGGTTGCCATCCCTACTGCAATACCTGAAGTTCCATTTACCAAAAGGTTCGGAACTTTAGTAGGCATTACTGTTGGTTCCTGTAAACTGTCGTCAAAGTTATTCTGGAAATCTACTGTTTCTTTGTCTAGGTCTGAAAGAATCTCATCAGAGATTTTTTTCAATCTTGCTTCAGTATAACGCATTGCTGCAGGTGGGTCACCATCCATTGATCCGAAGTTACCCTGCCCGTCTACCTGAGGATAACGTAAGCTCCAGTTCTGTGCCATCCTTACCATTGCATCATATACAGAGGAATCTCCGTGCGGGTGATATTTACCCAAAACATCCCCAACAATTCTCGCAGATTTTAAATATTTTCTATTAGAAAACACCCCTAGTCCATACATACCATAAAGTACTCTTCTATGAACAGGTTTCAAGCCGTCTCTTACATCCGGTAACGCTCTTGAAACGATAACGGACATCGAATAATCGATATAAGACGACTTCATTTCATCAACAATGTTGATAGGAATCAGTCTTTCTCCTTCTTTTTGCATAAACAAATTTTATTATAATGATAGTCAGACCTTTAGCTGTAAGTCTGAAAATTATTTATTTCCGATTTTTATTAACGGGCTAATTTACGAAAAAAATGCCGATTTTTGCTGTAGAATTTATCCAAAAAATCTTAAAAATTCATAAAAATATGAGCGTATTAAGTATAACTTTCCACTGTACGAAAGATAACCTAGAAGAATGGGAAAATTATATTGATGAAACACTGGTTTTAATGACAGAAAACCTGATGGATGTAGACAAATATATCCTTTCTGAGGTACACAGTGATTTTATTGAAGATGGTAAGAATTACAATCTTTTATTAATATTTGATAATGATGGACTGAGGGAAGATTTCATTAAAAGTGAACTTTTAAACATTTCTGAAATAATTGAGAAAAAATTCGGACAGGAAGTGATGATCTTCAATACTTTCCTAAATCCAAAGAAAACGAGATTATAAAAAATAAAGCACTGAAATATTCAGTGCTTTTCTTTTTTATCTGTGATGTCCATGACCACGGCCTCTGTGATGGTGGCCACGATCTTCATAAATATATACTTTCTGAACATGGCCAGGGGCATAATATCTTGCACTTCCTCCATAATACCTTTTTGCATGACCTGGCGGCATTCTTCTTCCATAAGGCTCACTCACCACACATGAGGACAGCATTAGCAGAACGATGCCTACCCCAGCAATTTTAAACAAACTTTTCATTATTTTCACTTTTTCAATTCCGATAGCGAAATATATCAATGTTAATGCCAAAAGAAATTGAAATAAAGCTAATATACGTTAAAACCTGCTTCTAGTTTTTCATTTTACACGATCTGTTAATAGCCGCTTCTTTTTTTCACTTGCCCAGGAGCATAATCTTTTGCACTTCCTCCATACACTTTTTTAGCCTGCCCGGGAGGAAGGGTTTTACCGTGGCTTCCATTGTCATGAACTACACATGATGACAACATAAATACCACAATAAGTACTCCTGTAATTTTAAACAAATTTTTCATTATTTCTATTTTTTCAGTTTACTATTACAATGGTAGTGCCAAAAAATAAAAATTCAAAGTTCAAGGTTTAAGCTTTTATTGTCAATGGTCAATTTTGCTTCGCAAGTCAATAGTGAATTTTGTTATGGAGATTAGTTTGTTTATCAAACAAATTTATAATTCTTTAAATGATTTCGCTTCTTTTTTCCATCATGATAAGATCTTTCCATTCGCCGTTGAGCTTTCCGATTTTTTTACGGACTCCTACCACTCTGAACCCGTTTTTCTGATGAGACTTGATGGCCATTTCATTTTCGGAGAAGATATTGGTCTGTAATGTCCAGAATCCGTGATCCTCGCTGTCCAGAATTATCTTTTTAAGCAGTACGGAACCCAATCCCTTTCCCTGGTATTCGTTATCAAAATAAATGCTTACTTCTGCAACTCCTTTAAAAGATTCTCTTTTGCTTACCGGCTTTAAAGCGCACCATCCTATCACTTCATTATTTTCATTTTCCAATACCCAGCGGCAATCATTGAAATATTCCATACTCCAGGCTTCGGCTGTGGGAACTTCTGTTTCCAAAGTGGCGATTCCACCGTCTACTCCCTGCCTGAAGATTTCCAGTACTCTGGCTTCGTCATTGGGAAGCATTTCTCTTAATTCGTAATTCATCGTATTTAATAGTATTTTCTTTTCATTTTTCTTTTAATCCTTGAATAATGGGTCTGTTTGCTTTTTTCATCTTCAGAAACAACACTGATGTTGCCGTCAACTTCCAAAACAGACAGTTTTACATTATTTATTTTTTCAATTCCATGTTCTCTTATTGCTTCCTCCAATTCACTTTCACTAATTTTTACACGGTTCAGTGCTGCCTGGTCTGCTACTCCGTCTCTTATGAGAACTACCGGTTCATCTTCCATAAATGTTTGAAAAGAGCGGCTGGAAAACATCAGTCTTTTTAAAATAAAATTAGCCACAAACAAAACCAATGCCGCAATAATACCTCCCTGGAGAGAAGTATCCGGTCCTACCATTGCATTCTGCACAGCATTTGAAATCAGCAGCAACAAAACGACATCTCCTGCATTGAGCTGAGAAAGCTGGTTTTTACCAAATAAACGGATTGCAATTACCATGAAAAGGTAAACGCAGAGGGAACGGACAGCAACGTTAAGAATAGGATCCACAATTTTTTTATCTACTCAAATGTATTGATTTTTTGTTATTGTATGAATGTTGCCGAAATAAATATATTGACAGTTGCTGCTTAGCAGTTGAGATTTTACCGTTCTTCAGTACAAAAGGTAATTAACAGGAATATCCATTATATTTCTATTGGTATAAGATTTGACAGCTTTCATACTATTATAATTCAAAGATGAAAAAACAACTATTTTTATACTTGGGCATCCTTCTGTTTTTTGCTGCCTGTAAACAAAATGAAACTCAACCTACATTATCTTCTGATAAAGCCATCCATGAAAAAGTGAATGAGCTTTACACACAATATGGTAAATCTAATGAAGCTGTATATAATCGGCCGATCTCCGGGGATTTATTTTCTAAAGATTTAAAGAAGGTTTTGGAAGAAGCCATACATGCTTCAAAAGCAGATATTGAAAAGGTAAAAAACAGCGATCATCCTGATGAGAAACCCCTGATTTTCGAAGGTGCAATGTTTTCAAGTTTATATGAAGGCTATACCAGTTATACAATCAAGTCCGTTACAACACATGATAAAATAGCAGAAGTGCTGGTAGGGTTTGAATACAATATGGCTACACCCAAAGTGACATGGACAGATACCCTACACCTCATCAATACGGAAAAAGGATGGAGAATAGATAATATTACTTTTGACAAAATTGGAAATTCCAAGGATCTTAAAACAAGATTAACAGAGTTTGTTCAAAGTACACAACAATAAAAAAGCCGCTTTATAAGCGGCTTTAATTTTTTATGGACATTGAACGATTGGAACATCACTGCAAATTACTTTATTTGCCCATTCGCAAAACGTACAGTATTTTTTAGGTTCTCCTCCGTACACTGACTTTAAATCTGACTTCGTCAGTTTCTTTACATTTTTCATATAGTTTTAATTTTATGGTAGAACAAGATTAAAATCTATCTGATTATTCTTTATTACAACTTAATGTGATAAGTTTTCATTATTCACACTTTTATGAATAATACATAATTAATATTATCTGCTGTGAATCTCTACAGTCACAGGCATTACGTAAGTGTAAGCAACCATATTATCAGTCAGTTTATTTCGGTCTACTTTATAATCAAGATCGCTTAATACTGTTTCAATTTCTTTGCTTACGGTTTTACAGTCTCCTGTAGAGTGAACGTTTACAATTTTGCCATTTTTTGCAATATCAAATTTCACTACTGAGTTTACGGTTCCCTGCTTGTAATCAGGATTGGTAAGATCAAAATTGGCTTCCAGTTTATTTCTTATATCTGTAAAAGTCTCGCTCCTATTCAGCTGAATAGGCTCAATGGTATTATGATTGGTAGTTTGGGCTTTGGCAGTGTTCAAAACGGCAGCAAATCCACAAACGAAAAGTGAAGCAAACAATATTTGAATTCTATTTTTCATAACTGATTGGTTTTAAATATTATACTAACCTTTTTTTGTATCTCTTACCCAAAGTTATTAAAAATAATTCATATTAATTTCACATTCAGTTAACATTGAGTTAACATTATGATTTAATTAGTTGATTTTCAGTGTAATAAAATTTAAAAATAATTGAAAATTTAATATTGGAAGGCAATTTTAGGCATAAAAAAGGCTAAACCTGATTAGTTTAGCCTAGATTATATGATTTTTTATTTTAAAAGTTTCTAAACATTGCAGCGGAAATCATTTAGATTCCTTTGGAATGACAAAATACCGCACAACATTTATGCTACTTACTCTAACTCCCTCTTCAAGAACTTCCCAGTCAAACTCTTTTTAGACTTCACAATTTCTTCAGGAGTTCCTTTAGCAATAATCTCTCCTCCATATTTTCCTCCTTCCGGACCAACATCGATAACGTGATCGGCTAATTTAATAACATCCATATTATGTTCGATGATAATGAACGAGTTTCCAAGTTCTACCAATTGATTGATGGCATCCATCAGGATTTTTACATCTTCAAAGTGTAATCCTGTAGTAGGTTCATCAAGGATATAAAGAGTGTTTCCGGTTTGTCTTTTTGCTAATTCGGTTGCTAACTTGATACGCTGTGCTTCACCTCCTGAAAGGGTTGTTGACTGCTGTCCCAGGGTAATATATCCTAATCCTACATCCTGCAGCGTTTTTACTTTGGCAAAAATCTTAGGAATCGGCTGGAAGAAATCTACCGCTTCATCAATGGTCATATCCAGAACATCAGAGATTGATTTTCCTTTGTAACGAACTTCCAAGGTTTCTCTGTTGAAACGTTTTCCATTACATGTTTCGCAATGAACATATACATCCGGAAGGAAATTCATTTCGATCACTTTCAATCCACCACCCTGACAGGTTTCACATCTTCCGCCTTTTACGTTGAAAGAGAATCTTCCCGGTTTATAACCACGAATCTTACTTTCTGGAAGTTCTGCAAAAAGGTTTCTGATATCGGTAAACATTCCTGTATAGGTAGCAGGATTAGAACGTGGTGTTCTTCCGATTGGAGTCTGATCTACGTCTACGATTTTATCAATATTCTCTAATCCTTCAATTTTTTTGTAAGGTAAAGGTTCCTGAACTGCTCTGTAGAAATGCTTGTTAAGAATCGGATATAATGTTCCGTTAATCAAGGAAGATTTTCCGCTTCCTGAAATTCCGGTTACTACTACCAGTTTTCCAAGAGGAACATCAAGGGTTACGTTTTTAAGGTTGTTCCCTGTTGCTCCTTTTAAAACAATATTTTTACCGTTTCCTGCTCTTCTTTCTTCAGGAATTGCAATTTTTCTTTTTCCATTGATATATTGAGCTGTAATGGTATCTGCCTTCAACAAATCTTTTGGTTTTCCCTGCCAAAGGATTTCTCCACCGAATTTTCCGGCTCTTGGACCAATATCCAATACCTCATCGGCTTCCATAATCATGTCTTTGTCATGTTCTACCACCAATACAGAGTTTCCAATGTCTCTGAGGTTTTTCAGGGAATGGATCAGTCTTTCGTTATCTCTCTGGTGAAGTCCGATACTCGGCTCATCAAGAATATATAAGACATTGACCAACTGAGACCCTATCTGTGTTGCCAGACGGATTCTCTGTGATTCTCCTCCAGAAAGGGTTTTTGAACTTCTGCTCAAGCTTAAATAATCCAACCCGACATCCAACAAAAACTGAAGTCTGGTTTCAATCTCCTTTAAGATCTCGTGAGCAATGATTTTATTTTTTTCTGAAAACTTATCTTTAACGTCAGCTAACCAGTCTTTTAAATCTGCTAAGCTTAATCCATTGACCTCAGCAATATTTTTCCCGTCAATTTTAAAGCTTAAACTTGAAGGCTGAAGACGTGTTCCATGGCATTCCGGACATATTTCTTCTGTTGTGAAGTGTCTTTCCAGCAAAATTGCTTCATAAGATTCTCTTTCATCAATGATTTCCTCCATGAAAGCAATCAGACCGTCAAAACCAATCTTAATTTTCTTGGTAATTCCTGCGTATTTAAGATCTTTATTAAATTCTTTATGACATCCGTTGTAGATATAATCCAGTGCTTCTTCAGGAATATCCTGCAAAGATGTTGTTAATCCCAGTCCGAAGATCTCAAGAATATTTTTGATCTGTGAAAGAATCCATTTGTTAGATTTTATATCTTCCAACGGCAATAATCCTCCCTGATTGATGGATAGTTTTGGATTATCAATAAAGTAGTCGGTATTGATCTTTTTGATCATTCCCAATCCTTTACAGTTCGGGCAGCTTCCTTTTGGCGAGTTGAATGAGAAAGTATTCGGTTCCGGCAGCGCCAGAGAGTGTCCTGTTTCCGCATCCATCAGGTTTTTGGAAAAGTATTCAATGTCTTTACCTCCCAGTTTCTGAATTCCGATAATTCCTTCTCCCATTTCCATTGCAGTACGCAATGATTTCTCCATTCTGCCTTCTGAAGCATTTTCCCCGATAATCCAACGGTCGATAACAATATCGATATCATGGGTTTTATAACGGTCAAGTTTTAAATCATATTCAATATCCTGCAATTCGCCATCAATTCTTGCCTGTCCGTAGCCTTTTTTGGCCATCTGTACAAAGAGTTCATGATAATGCCCTTTTCTGGAACGCACGACTGGTGCCAAAAGCATGATTTTCTCTTTTTTATAGTTTTCTTTGATGGTTTCAAGGATCTGATCTTCTGTATAGCTCACCAATTTTTGTCCGGTAGACAAAGAGTATGCATCCGAAACTCTTGCATACAAAAGACGAAGAAAATCGTATAGCTCTGTAACAGTTCCTACGGTAGAACGGGGATTTTTGTTGGTTGTTTTCTGCTCGATCGCAATAACCGGTGAAAGTCCTTCAATTTTATCGACATCAGGACGCTCCAATCCGCCTAGAAACTGACGTGCATAGGCTGAGAATGTTTCGATATAACGACGCTGGCCTTCCGCAAATATAGTATCAAAAGCCAATGAGGATTTCCCGCTTCCGGAAAGGCCTGTAATAACGACCAATTCGTTGCGTGGAATTTTAACATTAATATTTTTAAGGTTGTGTTCACGTGCTCCGTAAACTTCTATATATTCTGTTGATTTGCTCATAATTCGGAGTGATCTTGCCTGAAAATCACGACGTGCAAAAATACGAAATTTTATAGACTTTTTCTGAATATTAGATCGATAAAAGTTTCATAAAAAATTCTTAGGCTTTGTTAATGGATTGGATCTTATAGTATTGAATTTTACTCAATGATTTCATATATTCTGGATAGTATGTTTTTGCTAAAGCCAATCGAAATCTTATTTAATAAAAAACGGACTAAAGCCCGTTTATATTGATATCATTCAAAAAATGCCGTATCAACAACGGCATTTATATTTTAAACTTATTTTAATTTCTTTAAAGGTTTACATGTCCTGAAAATCGACATCTTCATTGTTTATTCTTACCACATATTCAATTCCGTCAATGGCTTTAGCAATGATCTGATTTCTGATAATATTGGCCATGTTTTCCCAATAGGCTCTTCCATAGAAAGAATAATTCTGCGGAATGATTTCTACCTCAACAGTTCTTACAAAACCTTCTTTAGGTTTGTTGCTGATCATGGTTCCTCTTCTTACCCTTACTTCCCTTACCTCATCTTTCAGAATCATGCGGCAATAGTTTTTCACGTCTTCCAAAGAAATGATTTTATCTCTTGTGGTAAGTGCATATTTATAAGCCTGAATACTGTCTGTCCCTTTCTGTTCTTCGGCACCACCCAATGTTTCGGTAAGCAATACAACCGTCTGCGACTTCAACTGATTGGAAAGTTCAGTTCCCGGTCTCATGTGATTAGCTAAAGTACAATGGGTAACCCAGAAAGAAGCGTAGGTATGATCGGTTTTTTCTACGGGTTCCATGATGACGTAATTCAGTTCCTGTCTGATATTCCTTTTGGCATTGTTTACTTTCTGCACCATGGTTTTCATTTTATCGGACATTTCGCTGAGGACACCTTTTACGTTATCTCTGTTCAAAAGAGAAAATGCTGCAATTTCGTCTCTTGTTAATTCAAGAACATTGGCAATCATATCCACTGCATTTCTGCTTGTGAAACGTTCCATTCCTCCTTTCCTTACGGTGTACAAGCCTTTTTTAAGGTCGTCAGCCGGTGTAAAAGGAATTTCTGTGTACTTTCTTCCGTCGCCGTCCTGTACTTCGTCTACATAAAGGAAGTGTTCTCCTTCATCTGTTACCAGAGGAATATTATTTCCCATGATATCAAGGCTGTATTCTGTTTTTTTCCAGCCTCTGTTGTAGATTGGGAAAGCATTCAATACAAACGAGAAGTTATCAAGGATTTCCGCTGAAAACTGTGGTGGGAATTCAAAAGTAAGCCATAAGAAACTTTTATTATCCAGGAACTTTGTAACTTCTTCTTTTCCTGATAAGAAATCAAGATTCTGAGGAAGTTGTCCGGGTTCTGAGAACAGACTTTGGGAAATTCCCGTTACTTCAATGAATTTATGGCGGTAGATGCTTTTTATATCATTAATTACCTTATTTCTGATAGACTGCTCTTTGAACATCTGTTCGTAGCCGTCAGTATGACTTTCTGTAAGATAACTTAATCCTTCTCTTACAAATAAAGGATTTCCATTGCTTGATACCGAAATGTAAGGCAATAGCTTATAGACAAAATCAAGATGTTCAAAAGCCGGATTGGAGCAGAATATGCTCAGATATTTAGGAAAGTTCTCACTTATATATTTGCTGACATCTACTCCTATTGTTATTTTTCTGTAATCTTCAGGTTTTCCCTGAAATCTTGCAATAGGAATTTTATTAAATCGGTCATCTATGCTGTAGCAGGTATTTCCTACAAACATGATGGAAGTGTGAACTTTATTGATTCTTACATTTCCTACCGGAGTAAAAGGGATATTCAGCTGCTTATCTGATTCTGACTTTACTGTAGAGGTCATTTGCTTACGGAAGAAAAACTCCGTATGCTCTAATAAAACTTCCGAAGAATCATAAGGCTGTGTAAAAGCTACGGAATGAGCCGGAATAGGATGGGTATAGATGGACGGTGTAAGAAGTTTTGCCAGTTTTTCCAATATACGGGCATTCACCGTCTGTATTTCATTATTCGCTTTAAAAACTTCTGTACTGAACGCGTCTATCAACAGTTTTACAAAAGGATCTAAAGACTGCGGGCTTCTAAGTCCCCATACTTTAGTTGCATTCTGAAGCATTCTTGCTTTAACAGATTCTTTGGAATAAATATTCTGATCTAAATTCATAATTTTCTTTCGCTGTTAAAAATATTAATCAATAGACATCGGGCTTAGAAACAATTCTGTTGAAAAACTGAAACGTTCTCCTGTTTCTTCCATTTTTGCATTGATGGCAATTCTTACTTTCTTTTTAATTTCGGTGTGTTCTTTAGTATCGTAGCTGTGCTCTACAAATTGTATATGAGCATCTATCTGCGGGCTTACAATTCTTGGTTCATATTCCTGAATTTGTCTCCTTAGGCTTTTGACAAAAACGTTTTCCCAGATGGCACTTGTTACTCCGTTATCGAATTCAAGGTTCCAAACATCGTTTCCATAGTTTTCATCATATCTGTTCTCCCCTTTTTTGGTGGTGATCAGCAGCATAATATTGTGAGCAATACTTTCTCCCATATCGCAGGTATCGATACTTCCGCCTTCGGTCATTAAAGTAGACGGTACGAAAGGCATTCTGTAATTTGGTGTATCCATAACTTATAGTTTTTACTTCATGGTTCCGCTTATTTAAAAACGGAATACCAAAATACACATTTTCATCAAATAATTGTTACAATACCTTAAAATATTATTCAAAAAGAAGGGCCTTCAAATTGAATTGAAAGCCCTGAATCTGTTATATCTTTTATTTTATTTAAGCGTCCGCCTTTTTTCGGTTGATAAAATAATACACCGGAAGTCCCAGCAATACCAATACAAAGCCCGGCCATGTATATTGCTGTTTGTAAACTAACAGTAAAATACAGAAACATGTTCCTATGATAAGGTAAATAACAGGTGTTACCGGATAAAGCCAAGTCTTATAAGGTCTTTCCAGTTCCGGCTGCTTCATTCTTAAATAAATAACTCCAAAAACTGTAATCATATAAAACAGAACGATCACGAAAGAGATCATATCCAATAAATTCCCATATTGCCCACTCAAACATAGGATTGAAGCCCATACTCCCTGCATCCATAAAGCATTCTCAGGAACTTCATTTTTATTGTTTTTGACTGCTGACTTAAAAAACATTCCGTCTTTTGCCATGGTCTGGAAAACTCTCGCTCCTGCCAGAATCAATCCGTTATTACATCCAAATGTAGAGACCATCACCAATAAGGCGATGATAATGGTTCCTGCGCTTCCAAAAATATTCTGAGATGCTGCTACCGCTACCCTGTCATTGGCTGCAAAAGCAATCCCATCTCTGTCTAAGGCATTTAAGTATACGTAGTTTACTGCTATATAGAGAATCATTACCGCAGAAGTCCCGTAAATCATCGATTTTACTACATTTTTTTTAGGATTTTCAATTTCACCGGAAACAAATGTTACACTTTCCCAGGCAACAGAACTGAAAACAGAACCTACCATTGCCGCAGCTATTCCACCCAGCAAAGTCATTCCTCCAATCGGTTCCCAGCCTTCTTTAAGGAAATTACCACTCAGATCTTTTTTAAGGTTGCTAAAAGAATCTGTTCCCCAGCTGAAGTTTTCTGATAAATGAGAAATATCTACCAAGATAAACCCGGCAGCTATTAAGCCTAATAATGCAATGATTTTGGAACCTGTAAAGATGTTCTGAAGGATTTTACCACTCTCTACCCCTCTGGTATTGATATAAGTAAGCAAAACAATAACGGCAATCGCCAGAATCTGTATCCAGGTGATTTTAAATTCACCACTTTGAAAAATTGGGGCAGCATCATTAAGTGAAGGAATAAGATAGGCTGTAAATTTACCAAAAGCCATTGCCACTGCAGCAATTGTTCCGGTTTGTATTACGGTGAACAATCCCCAGCCATAAAGGAATCCCATCCTTTTGCCGAAAATCTCTTTCAGATAGGTATATTGTCCACCGGCTTTCGGAAACAGGGCAGAAAGCTCTCCATAGCTTATGGCTGCTGCTACGGTCATCACTCCTGTAATAACCCATACTACAATCAGCCAAAACCCAGATCCCAGGTTTCGCGTCATATCAGCACTTACAATAAAGATCCCGCTTCCGATCATAGACCCCATCACAAGCATGATGGCGTCCCATAGTTTCAGTTTTTTTTGCATAGTCAAGTATAGGCGTCAAATATAATCAAATCTGTCTTTGATTTTGAATTTTATTGAAAAATCCTTAAAACAGCTGCTTTTTATCATTTTTAAATCGGTTATGATTCAATATTAATTAGTATTTTTGAGAAAAATATTAAACATGAAATTTAAAGCGATATTATTTGCAGCAGCTTTAACAGCTTCTTCATTAGCATTTGCTCAATCTGGCCCACCGGAAGGAAAAGCTTTGTTAGGTGATACTTACGGAGACCAGGTAACTTCTTCTGCAGAATCCAAGGCTATCACAGTAGATAAACTGAATAAGCAGCTTAAAAAAGATAACAAAAAGGTTGAAAATGTAGCTATTAAAGGAAAAGTGACTGATGTTTGCGACAAAAAAGGATGCTGGCTTACCATTCAGACGGAGGACAATTCTAAATTTTTTGTAAAAATGAAAGACTATGCTTTCTTTGTGCCTACAGCTTTAAAAGGTAAAAATGTAGTATTGGAAGGGAATGCAGAAAGAAAAGTAACTTCTGTGAACGAGCAGAAACACTATGCAGAAGATGCTAAGAAGCCACAAGCTGAAATTGATGCTATTACACAGCCTAAAGAAGAAATCAGGTTTGTAGCTAATGGAATTAAAGTAGTTAACTAAACTTTATATTCTGAAATTAGATTTTGGCTAAAGCCAGATGAATATTTATTTTAATGTAAATGGACTAAGACCCATTCCTGTTGAAGATTATTATAATTTCAGAAAAGATAGAAAACCATATAAAAAAACGTTCTCAAAATATTTTGAGAACGTTTTTTATGAGATCTGATAATTCTATTTACTTATTTTCTTTTCCTTTTCAAGCATTACCGGATAAATCGGCAGGAAATCATATGAAGGATAAAACTCTGTTTTGAATCCACCCCATGCTCCGCTTTCAAATACCTGATTCACTTCTCTGGTATATTCAGGTTTAAATCTTAAAGTAATAATCTGCCCTATTCCCATCACCACATTCCATGATACAATACGCGAGTGGCTTTTGTTGAGCTTCTGATAAAATTTTTGTTTCATTACTCTGGCCTGAATAGAATCTACAGGATTTTCCTGCAAATGGCGAAGGACTACCGTCACCATTACACTGTCATTGGCTTTATAAGGAATCGTTGACTGATTTTGTGCCAGTAAAGGCAGCCCCATACTCATCAGAATACATATCAAAAAAATTTTCATCATATTATTAATCCTTTTTTGATTTAATAACGGAGATCTGTGTCTAATGTTTTAGTCTTCAATTTTAAAATCCACTACAGAATCCAGTTTCGGATATTTAGTCGCAGAAATAAATTTCTTCCCGGTGCAGTCAATTTCCAGCCAGCCTTTTCTTTTCTTTACGTCTCCAGCCTCCATTACAAAAGGAATGAAAGAGATTTCATCCTTCCCTTCTTCTTTGACCTCTCTGTACTGAACTGCTATATCCAAAATACATTCATGATCTGTATTTAGTCTTACGTTTCTGTAAACAATATCATAATGCGTTTCTTGATTTTCAGGTATGTCAAGGTAAGTTTCCCAACCCGTAATATCAGAGTTCAATTCGCTGATTGCCTTCAGTGCATAATAAAGGGCAATTGTATAATATTTTCTGGTTCCTTTTCTGGTGTAGTCATCTACAAAGTGTCCGCCTTCAAATAAGATAGTTGGCATTCCGGCTTTGATAAAATTATCTCCTGTGGAAGTAGGATAAAATTCGTCAGAATATCTTCCGATCTGATTCGGGATCATTTCCTTTAAATGGTTGTATATACTTCCGATCACCGCCATACATTTTTTCCTGTTCTCAGTAACGGTACGTTCTACATTTTCGGAAGGTGCCAAAAAGGAAAGTGTAGCAGGATGAATACCGTCAGTAGTAAAGATGGTTCTCTGCTCATGAAGGTTTAATGCATAGTCATATTTCTTTGAAGCGGCTGCCTTTTTCAGAAACTTAATTTCTTTACTGGCTTCATTATGAAAATCTCTGTTCAAATCAATATTGGCAGCATTCAGTCTCGTCCATCTTTCAGAACCGTCCGGATTCAGCATGAATATAAAATCAAGTTGAATTTTACTGAACAAATCCTCTTTCATTTCCGGTGCTTTATCAAGACTTACTAAAAGGTCCAGCATGGCATGAGTAGCGTTGGATTCATTTCCGTGCATTTGTGACCAGGCCAATACCTGAATTTTTCCGGTTCCTATAGTTAACCGATAAATAGGCCTATCTAAATAGGATGTTCCGATCTCCTGAATATAATCGCTGAGATTGGTCTGTAGATAAGAAAATAATTTTTCAGGGGAAATATAGCGATTAGAGAAATCGGGGGTCTGAGAATAGATCTGTTCAAAATTCATCTTGAGAAATAATTTACAAGAATCAAATTTAACCATTTTTAGGCAAAAACTTAAATTAACATTTGTAAATATTGGCAAAATACGGGAATTTACATTTGACACACTGTTTAATTACTATTTACAAAGTTTAAATACTTATACTTTTCAACTGGCAAAACAGATTAACACTTGTAACATTATTAAACAGGTTGTAATGACAAATTGTCTGTTGGTAAAATTATGGATTGCGAATAATTTAAATACGCATATTTAAAACACTTAAATTCAATTAGTTACAATGTTTATTTAAATTATATTTATAATACTACTTGAAGTGCAAAAAAGGCTATTATTGCCCATTTGAGAGTTATTTTATCAAACATAAAAATTGTGGAAAACTTTGTTGTTTACTCTATTATACAAATGTAAAAGCCATGAAAACTAAAAATCTTCTTCAGAATTTTAGTCAATCTATGTTTTTTAAGATCAATTTTGCAGACAATAAAATAAGTTGTTTAATATGAGTATAACTTTCCTTCAATTGAGAGCTATATCGACTAAAATCAGAGTGTTTACATCAGTAATTTACCAATGTAACAACTATAAAACAGCCATTATACTGCTTAAAATAGATATTTATCTGCATCTTGATTCCTGAAAAGTAATTGGGCAGATTAATTATGTAAACAGTAAATAGAAAGTCATTTAAGGAACAAAATAGCCCCTGAAAACACTCTGATTTACATTTCTAAACTAGTATAAAAGGTAAATAATGAAACAAAATTGTAATCTGAGAGTATGTATAAGAACCTTATAGAAGATTATCAACATTACTACATACAATTGTAATTTATCTATAATCTATTGACTTAAAATAAATTACTATCTTGTTACAAATGTATACAAATAAATATTCCGATTATTTACATTTGTATTTTGCATTTGTAAATTATATAAGTTACATTTGTAAAATAATTAAAGGCTTATTTTTATGAGTTTAAATGAAAGAATTTCCAAAATTATAGAGTATTCTCAACTTACTCCTTCTGAGTTTGCTGATGAGATTGATGTACAGCGTTCATCCATTTCGCATATTACATCAGGAAGAAACAAACCGTCTCTTGAGTTTATCATAAAAATAAAATCACGTTTCCCTGAACTTCTATGGGACTGGCTGGTTACCGGTGAAGGTGAGATGCTGGAATCTCAGCTGCCTGAATCTGAAATTAACGAAGAACATATCGAAGAGGAGAAAATAAAAACGACTCCACTACCCGATCTTTTTACGATGATGAACGATGATGATGAATTTGGAAGTGATGAAACGGAAATGGAAGCTCCAAAATCAAGTCCTGGAGAATCATTTATACCGGCCCAAGATAAAGCTCCGGAAAAAATATCCGAATCTCAGCGATTAGAAAATTCAAGTGATCAAATTTTAGGTCAAATACTTGGTAATCAGACTAATAAAATAAAACGTATCGTTTTGTTCTATGAAAATGGAAAATTTGAAAGTTTTGAGCCTTAAAAAATAAAAAACCTGATCAGTGAAAATGATCAGGTTAAAAAATATTTGAAGAAGAAAACTAAAGCTATTGCTTTATTTTATTTTTGAAATTGAATGGCATCAGGCTGATAGAATTTTTATCATATGATGATTATCTATCCACAATATGTTTTTATATAATTTTGCTGTTTATAAGGGTAATACTATCGTTTGTTGTATCGGAGAGATTCTGTTACAGGGCAGTATCCTAAAGGTAAATGGAAAGATTTTCATGCATTGGTTTTTTATGGCTCTATCAAATATAAATATTTAAAATCAAATCTGCAATAAAAATCATATTATTTTAACATATGATTAATGTAAATAATAATTGCCTAAATTATCATTAATTCTAATTTATAATCTTAAGTCTGCAACCTCAGAAATTAACGAAACTTGCCTATTGAAGTTGATTCCAATAAAAAGGCCCGCAAATCTGCAGGCCTGATAGGTATAATAAGAACGCTATTATTATTTCTTTCTTCTTTCAAGTTCATTTTTGATAAGTCCCAGCTCTCTTCCGGTTTGTCCGGCTACAGAGGTGTTTTCTCTGGCTCTTCTGGTCAAATATGGCACAACGTCCTTTACGGGTCCATATGGAAGGTATTTAGCAACATTATAGCCTTTATCAGACAAATAGAAGGTAATATTATCACTCATACCGTAAAGCTGTCCGAAATAAACGTGTGGATTATCACTTTCCAAAGATTTTGCTTTCATTTTATCCATAATCAGCTCTGAAGAAACCTCGTTATGGGTACCAAAGAAGGCAGAAACTTTATCTAAATGATTCATGACAAAGTCAATTCCTGCATTGTAGTTTTTATCTGAAGCCTCTTTGCTTGGCTGAATGGGGTCTGCATATCCTTTTTCTGCTGCTCTGGCTCTTTCTTTTTCCATGTAAGCACCACGAACAATTTTGTAGCCGATGAAGTAATTTTTCTCTCTTGCTCTCTGAAGATTAGCTTCCATATACTCCAGTCTTCCGGTTCTGTACATCTGGATGGTATTCCAAACGATAGGTTTTTGCTGGTTATATTTCTCCATCATCTCTTCACAAAGGTGGTCTGCTGCATCCTGCATCCAGGTTTCTTCAGCATCTACCATTACTTTTTTATCATTTTCGTGGCAAAGATGGCATACTTCATCAAATCTTTTTACCACTCTTTCCCATTCTTCTTTCTGGCTGGTAGTAAGCTCAGCTCCTTTTCCAACTGCTTCATAAAGATCAATTCTTCCAAAAGCTGTAGGTTTGAATACGATAAAAGGAATCGCCGGATTTCCCACTGAGAATCTAATGATATCTTTAATTTCTTTGCAAACAGCATCAAAAGTGGCTTCATCTTCTTTCCCTTCAATCGAGTAATCAAAAATACTTCCAACTCCTCTCTTAAACAGCTGTTTTACTACTTTCATACTTTCTTCGCGGGTTTCTCCTCCACAAAACTGTGCAAATAAGGTATTTTTTACAATTCCGGTAACGAAAGGAAAGTTGTTGTGTACTGTAAAATTCAGGACAGATGTTCCAAGGCTTGTGAGAGCGGGCTGTTCAATCATTTTAAACATCCAGTAAGCCTTTCTCAATTGTGCATCAGACTTGTCTGCAAATGCAACTTTAGTATCATTAAAAATGGGCATTCCTATTTATTAAATTTATTTTCGCAAAGGTAATAATAACCTCAGTTTATTTAAAGAAATTTTTTATAATTTATGCTCTATCCCGTTTAAAAGCATCGCAATAATTCCTACGAAAACCCAAAACCGTAATATGTTCAATGTAAAGAAGTTACTCCTTCGGGAATCATTGATAAGAAGATAGATACATACTATCATGATAAAAAGTCCCCCTGCAAAATAATAAGCCATGATTCCGGTAACCCCGGTTTTGGTAATAAGTTTCATAGAAACAGCCATGGTAACCATGAGTAAAGAAGTAAGGATAAGCTTTGTATTCCTGCTTTTAAAATAATTAGGAATTGTAGTATATCCGAACGTTTTATCTACACTTTTGGTCAGGGTATCTTTCACAATATCAATGCACAGCAAAATAAGGAAAAGAAAAACAGCCATCAGGAATACCTTTTTTGAAAAGGTTTCGTAATACACCATCATTCCAAAGAACGGATATAAGGTAAGGCTGACGAAGGTAAGGTTGTTTACAATAAGTATTCTGCTCAATTTATGACTGTAAAACCACATAAAGAACTGATAGACTACAAAAAAAACAAAGACATTATGAGAAATCATCCAGGCCACTCCTAAAGAGATAGCACTGAGTGCGAGATAAGCGTATAGAAAATATTTCTGCTTGATGAAACTCTGAACTCTGGTTCTGAAAGGTTTTACAACATGGTCTTTTTCCAGATCATAGAACTGATTGATGATTCCGCCCGCCAGAATGGTTAGAACTGTACAGAAAATAATACCATGTACTTTGAAATCAAAGACAAAATTTCTGAAAGATTCATCCTGATTGAACAGGAAAAAAGTGGAAACATAGAGAGCAAATGTTAACAGAGCTGCTACAAAAAAACGCGCTCCGAGCAGAAAGCCCACGAATTGTGAAAATCTGTATAATAAAGATTTTGATACATAATTTTTAGATTGGAAAGTTTCTTTTTCAGAATTCATTCCAACCTGTTTAAAATCTGTAAATCACTTCTTTTTGGAAGCCTTCAAGCATTTTTTCTGCTTTTGCATAGTCTTTGGTAAATCCTAAGATATAGCCGCCTCCACCGCTTCCGCAGAGTTTCAGATAATAAGCATTAGAATCCAGGCCTTTTTTCCAGATATTAAAAATACTTTCAGGAATCATAGGACGGAAATGTTCATAAGCCCAATGAGAAAGTTTTTTCAGATTTCTGAAGAAAGGATTCATATCTTTTTTAAGGAAAGATTCAATACATGCGTTGTTGTAACGGATAAATTCTTCTTTCAGGGTTTTTCGGAAACCTTCTGTCTTCATTTTTTCAAAGAAAATCTGAATCATAGGACCTGTTTCCCCTGTTATCCCGGAATCAATAAGGAAGATAGCTCCTTTTCCTTTTTCTCCTTCAGGAATATTTACCCTGTCTAAATTTTCTTTATTTTCGATAAGGATTGGCAGATTCATATAACAGATCAGAGGATCCATTCCTGAACTTTTCCCATGGAAATAGCTTTCCATTTCACCGAAAACAGCTTTTAATTTTTTAAGATTATCTTTTGAGATATTCTCAGGGTTGAGTTTGCTGATTGAATATTTTTCAAAAATAGCAGCAACCAAAGCTCCGGAACTTCCCACTCCATATCCCTGAGGAATATTGGAATCAAAGAAAAGTCCGTTAGAAATATCATTTTTGAAGCTCTCGATATCCAACTTAAAATCGTCGGAAAGATCAAGTGCTGTAAGAAATTCAGAGTATTTCTGCAGATGTCTGTTGGAATTCAGTTCAAATTCAGAACTCAAATCTGAAAATTTCAAAGTTCCTTTATAGAAGCTGTAAGGTACTACAAGCCCCTGGGAATCTTCAATCATTCCATATTCTCCAAACAGGATTATTTTTGCATAAAATAAAGGGTTGGTCATATTGACAATAAATCTTTTTGCAAAGTTAAAAATTATTCCGCTGAATATAAGCAAAACTCAGGCCGAATTTTTTCTATATAAATATACAAAAAAAGCCTGATAAAATCAGGCTTTACAAAGTTTTATTTAAAAATTACTGTTTGATCAGCTTTTTATTAATGGTCTGCTTCTCTGTTTCTACAGTAATCACATAGTTTCCTGTCTGAATTGAGGAAAGATTTATTTCCTGTTTATTCCCTTTTAAAGAAGAATCGGAAGCAACCAGCCTTCCTGCTTCATCATAGATTTTATATCCTTTTAATCTTTCTTTTGAAGAGAGAGTGATCATATTTTTGGCAGGGTTTGGATAGATATCTATTGCATTATTTTTGATATTGATATCTTCTACTGCTAAAACACCACAAGAGAAATTCACATTCCAGCCGTTTCCTGTAACGCCTCCATCTGAAACAAATCTTACTGTTATGGCACCTGAAGGATCTGTTGATGTAAACGGACCGGGAACTGTACTTCCACTCAGATTATTTCCATTGGCGAATAATGGTGAAGCTGTAGAAGGTCCATTATACACATACATAAAATCATAGCCCTGTTCAAGATCGAATGACGTAAATGTCATCGTCATAGATGAGCCGGGAGTAGGATAAAATGTTTTTACAAGGTCTTCATTATCTTTATATTGCCCAGTGGAACCTCCGGTATCTAAAAATGGAGTTCCATCACACCATGCTCCATCAGTCAGGAAAAGCTTTGATAACTGGAATGCATTTGGCCCGCTGCAATCTGTTCCTACACTTAGTTTATAATAAGATGCCGGTTGAAGATTTGTAAAATTAAAAGAGGGTGTATTGGCATTTCCGGAAGATACTGCCGCTCCGTTTGCTGTTGTCAGCTTATATTTCCATGTTGTTGAAAGAGCATCTGTAAAAGCAGCATTTGCAGAAGTCTGTGTGATATTGTTAATTGTAAAATTGGTGATCGATGTAGGACATGAGGTTGTACAATTGGTACCAAGGCATCCTTTTGAATCTACAGTATTCCTGATCAATGTTCCAGGCTGTACCCCAAAACCATTCGCAAAATTAATCCCTACGCTGCTTAGCAAATGGCAGTAACTCATAATGGTACCACCACCTGCCGGAGGAAGCGCCGCAGTACATCCTTCGTTGTTTCCTGATGCAGGTCCACATCCATCAATGGCTGTATTATTTCCGTTCCAGAAGCAAGAATGCGTATGTGGTGAGCCTAGATTATGCCCAAGTTCATGGGTCATTACTTCTATATTCCACGAATAAGTAGGTACATTCTGATAGTTTAAATTCATTCCGCAATAAGAATACTTGTAACTGGTACATAATGAGTTGACATAAGCAATACTTGTTGTCGCAGGATTTCTTAATAATTGTGCTACATCTCCGTTGAAAGTAGTTCTTGTAGTTCTGAACTGATTCAGAATTGCACTTGGTGACCCTGTATAAGGATCAGTGGTTGTCCAAACAAAAACTTCACTTAAGGCTACATTAACATTTTCATTTGCGTACAATGTTGTAACATTATTATGCATAGCGGTAACCCAGTTCGTAGTAGTGGTAGTATTGCTTCCATTTTGAGTATAGGGTCCAAAACCTGCTTCATAATATATTCTTACGCAGTTGTCTGTTTTCTTTTTACTGGTATTATTAGGGTTGAAAACCGGTCTCTGAACCTGATTTTCTTTCAATCCGTCTACATCACAGGAAAATGGATTAGATCCTGTTAGTTTAGAATCTGAATAGCTTACAAAATCTTCAGAATTTTTAGCTTTTCCTACGACTATATTTCCTAATTCGGGGGTAGAAGCAACTCCTATAATATCATTATTAAAAAAGCTAAAAGCTACGATAGAAGCATCATCTCCTTTTACAATTCCCTGATAATACACTCCTGGCATATATTCTACTCCTATTCCTTTATCTGTAACTACTTTAAAATCGTTGGTTAAAATCTGATGTCTGTACATTTCAACAGTGATCTGTCTGCCACCATCAAAAGGAAAAGAGATTTCAAGAAAATCAGGTTTATCTTTGATTAATCTTTTTAGTTCTGCAGGCTTCAAAGACATCACCGTAATATCTGTTGCTGCTCTTCTGTATTCAGTTATTTTATCTATAGATTTATCTGCCTCAAATAAGGCATAGGTTTTAAGTTCTGATTTTCGATTATGAAATTCCAAAACTTTTTGGGCAACGGGTTTTAAATTTTGAGAGAAACAAAGAATAAAACATTGCAAAAAACAAATTAATAGAAGCTTTTTCATGATTTTGATAATTTTGTCATTTTTGCAAATAAACAAAAAATATCAACACATAGTGAAAAATCATAGCTATATTCTAGTATTACTGGTAATTCTATAAATAAATCAAATCAATTAATCAAATAAATGTTTTTTATTCATTAAAATAAAAAAAGACGTTAAAAATAACGTCTTTCAATTTTATAATGTTTCTCTATCGGTTCTCATTTTAACCTTCAGGAATCTTATTAAAACTAATCCTGCTGCAAAAAATAGGGTCATAGACAATGCCGCGATACGCATATTATTGAAATGCTCGATCAATGTTGCAAAGATGAATGTTCCAATGATGATGGCAATTTTCTCCAATACGTCATAGAAACTGAAATACGTAGTGTTTTCCATTGAGTTCTCCGGAAGCAGTTTAGAATACGTGGATCTAGACATTGCCTGAAGACCACCCATTACTAAACCTACCACTGCAGCTACTCCATAAAACTGGTATTCTACCGTTGGGTTTTCTTTATTCAGGAAATACGCCCAAAGACAAGCAACAATCCACAGCACAATAGCAATTGAAATAACATTTTTGTTTCCGATTCTCTTAGATAGCCTTGAGAAAATAACTGCTCCGATAATGGCTTCGATCTGAATTACCAAAAGGGTTCCGATCAGTTTATCCTGAGCCAGATTGATCTCACTCTTCCCGAATAAGGTTGCCATAAGGAAGATCGTCTGCATTCCCACACTGTAAAAGAAGAAACTCGACAGGAAGAATTTCAGGTTTTTATCTTTGAAAAGTTCTCCTCCTACTTTAAAAAGTTCGTGGAAACTTTCTTTCGCAATATCTTTATAGAAACTAAGGTTGTCTTTCAATACTTCAAAAAAACCTCCCTGTTCTTCATGCTTTTTGAAGATATTCTTATAGTTTAATAATACAAGATCTTTAGGAAGTTTATCTTTTACGTCTCCAAACTGTGGAAGGTGTTTGAATGTATATTGAGAAAAACCAAACCACCAGGCTCCTGTAAGCAAGAAACTGATTCTTGTAAATAATAACTGCTGAGCTGCCCCTTTAGCAAAAACCTGAATAAGGATTAAACAAATTACTACTAAAACTACAGATCCAATATATCCATAGACATATCCTCTTGCGGAAAGTGCATCCTGCCTATCCGGTGTTGCAATATCCGGAAGAAAGGAGTTATAAAACACTAGGCTTCCCCAGAAGCCGACACTTGCTGTAATACTGAAGAGAAGCCCCAGAAATACGTTATGCATCCCCGTAAACATGGCTAATCCCATACATGATGTAGCTCCTAAATAACAAAAGAACTGTAGGAAGGATTTTTTGTTTCCGATTGTATCTGCCAAAGAAGATAAAAACGGTGAAAGTAATACTACAATAAAGAACGATATAGTAAGTGAATACCCGTATACAGCATCCGGCTGATATTCTTCTCCAAAAATTTTGATCATATGCCTTACGGGAACATCAATCCATTTTTTGGTTTCTGCTATATATTCTTTTTTCTCATACGCTGTGGTAAGGATAGAGTAATAAATAGGGAAAATGGTAGAGGTAATAACCAGGGAATACACGGAGTTTGCCCAGTCATATACAGCCCAGGCTTTCATAATCTTCGGATTATTCTTTATGTTTTTAGGCTGTCGGTTCTCAGTTTCAGACATTTCAAATATATATTAGTAGCACAAAAATAGAAAAACCATTAAGAAATGGATAAGTTTTTAAAAAAATTATCGATTCCTTAATGGTAATATATTCTTTAACAGAATATTAGATATTTTCAATAACGATAGCAGAAGCTCCACCACCTCCGTTGCAGATTGCTGCTGCACCGTATTTTGCGTTATTTTGCTTCAAAACATTGATTAATGTAACGATAATTCTTGAACCTGAACTTCCCAGTGGGTGTCCTAATGCTACAGCTCCTCCGTTTACGTTTACTTTAGCAGCATCCAATCCTAAGATTTTATTGTTCGCCAATCCTACTACTGAAAAAGCTTCGTTGAATTCGAAGAAATCGATATCTGAAACTTCTAATCCTGCTTTTTTAAGAGCGATAGGTAAAGCTTTTGCCGGAGCAGTTGTAAAGTTTTCAGGCTCATGTGCTGCATCAGCGTAAGAAACGATTTTCGCAAGAGGCTTCAACCCAAGTTCTTCCATTTTTTCTTTGGAAACAAGGATCAATGCAGAAGCACCGTCATTCAAAGTAGATGCGTTAGCTGCTGTTACTGTTCCTTCTTCTTTTTTGAATACTGTAGGAAGAGTTGAAATTCTGTCGAAGTTTACTGCTTTATATTCTTCATCTTCAGCAAAGATTACTGGTTCTCCTTTTCTCTGAGGAATAGAAACCGGTACAATTTCTTCGTTGAATTTCCCTTCACTCCAAGCTTTTGCAGATCTTTTATAAGATTCTACAGCGAAGTTATCCTGATCTTCTCTTGTAAAGTTATAGTCTACTGCACATTTTTCTGCGCAAACTCCCATATGTACTTTGTTGTAAACGTCTGTAAGACCGTCAAGTACCATCCCATCAAGCATTTTGATATCGCCTAATTTTGTAGCCACTCTTGCATTGTAATAATGAGGAACTAAAGACATATTTTCCATACCTCCAGCAACAATTACGTCTGCATCACCAGCTTTGATTGCCTGAGCAGCCATTGTTACAGCCTTCATTCCTGAAGCACAAACTTTATTTACTGTAGTAGAAGGTGTATTGATTGAAAGACCTGCTCCTAAAGCTACCTGACGAGCCGGCGCCTGGCCTTCTCCTGCCTGCAGAACATTCCCCATATAGATTTCCTGAACAGCATTAGGATCTAAACCGATTTTATCCAGTGCTCCTTTTACAGCAGTTGCTCCCAGTTTTGTAGCCGGAACCGTTGACAAACTTCCCATAAAACTCCCCATAGGTGTTCTTACTGCGGAAACGATGAATACTTCTTTCATGTATATAATTTTTATTTTTAACTCAACGGAACAAAAGTTCCATTTTTATAGATTGAATTTATTTTACTTTTACATAGACCACATCAAATTGATTTCCTTCAATTTTTATATTCACTTTCAGAAGGTTATCCTGAGTTGCTAGGATTTTATTATTGAAGACATCTCCTATCTGTACAGGATTATTTTTATCAGATTTCTCCATAATGATTGCTTTATAGTTGCAGTCATCAACAAAAACCAATGTTGATTTGATATAGTCTTTTCCATTATTGAAATATTCGGTCTGAATATTATCTTTAATAGTCATATGCCATATGCCTTCCGGATAATTGGGTCTTACAAATTTCCCTTCTTTTATATTGGCACATTTAGCCGGATTGTCCGGTTTTTTCTGATCAGCTTTCTGAGCGTTAGCCTGTGCGGCTGTCACCAGCAAAATTCCTGCGGAAAATATTTTTAAGAAGTTCATTTTTATAGTTGTGTGCGGTTATTTACTTTCTTGTTTCCTCCTGCAAGAACCAAAAGGAAAGCGCCTAAAAATTCTACAGCCCAGCCCCATTTCAATTTAACAATTCCGGCAAAAGTTTCCTGCCAGGATTTGAAAGGTAAAAAGCTAAAGTATTGCAAAGACTGCATCTTCACAGCGAATAAAGTAAAAGCAAATAAAAGGATAAGCAGAATACCAAAAAACCTTACGATTTTTGCGCTGTTATTTACAATTCCAAAAACGGCACATGCAGCAAATAGCCAGCATGCAATGGCCAGATAATGATCAAGTTTCCAATAGTTCCAGTTCCCAATAACAGGCACATGTACCAGAGGTAAAAAGCTTCCTATAATCACTAACAGTAATCCTAATAACTGAATATTTTTCATATTTACTAAAGTGCCAAAATACAAAAAAAAACACACTTTTAAATAGTGTGTTTTAAAAATAGGATTTCCATACCCGAACGCTTGTTAGTTATAAAAAATATCCAATATTTTTATTTATTATATAAAGAAAAAAGCTATTTGATATCAAATTAAAAATTAACATTTGCGATCTCTATCCCAATCTGAAGTCCATATTTTTTCTTCAGCAAAGCATTGTCATTGAAAGCGGGAGTAAAGTCTTTCTGAACAAACAGATTGAACCCGGCATAACTGATTCCCAATTTCCCTCCGAAAACAAGATCGTTCACCCCATGCATCACTTTTTCTCTTTCAACAATTCTATCAGAAAACTCATTGGAATACTTGGTATAATTCACACTTCCTATTTTTACACCTCCATAAACACCCAGAATAACACACAACTGATTCCTGTTGTTATCCAGATACTTAACCCCCTCATAGTCTTTGTATTTTGGATTTAAAACAAATTTAAGGTCTACAGGAATGGTTAGATAAGTATTATAAAGCATACTCTTTTTAAGGTTTCCACGGTCAAAATCACCAACGAATAAGTTGTATTTATCCTGCTTGAATGCCTGCTCATATTTTGGGGTAAGCTGGTCTGACCGCACTCCCAATCCGAAACGGTAGAAAAAAGGACTGGTATAACTTCCGATTTGATTACCGTACCATAATGTCAGCTGCCAGGAATTGATAACACTGCTTTTTATATCAGAATTCTTACTGTAAAATTCAAAAGGTTTATTCTTTGAAGTTAATCCCGCCCCGCCCATACCCACAGAAAGTTCTAAGGTTTCTAGATAGTTTTTCGGATTATTCTTTTTTTTCTTCTCATTGAGTTTCATATTAAATCCATTTAGTCCCAGCCAAAGCTGATTTCTTCCAGATTTTACGGAATCTTCAGATTTAAAAACAGCATCTTTAACGAGTTCTTTGGTTGCCATTTCAAGATCCTGCTTTTGGGAATCTATTTTTTCATTAATAATCTGCTCATATTTTGAAGCAATTGCTGTGCGCTGCTTTTGCTTTTCGTCAGGTGTGATTTTCTTTTCTTTAAAACTCTTATCAATCTGATCCAGCTCTACATTCATTTTGCTTTTTTCAGACATCACTATACTGTCAATTTTTTTTGAATAGACACTCAGGTTGTTATCCTGAGTTTCCTGGCCAAATCCATAGCTAAAAGCTATTACAGCAGCCATCAATAGTAATTTTCGTTTCATATTTTTATTAATTTTAAGACCATATTTCATCACTGTCCCTGTACCGGGGCAGTTTTCTGTGATATAAAGGAGGATTGTTTATTTGCTTTGCAGTGAGTCACTGTAGACTGTGACGCCAAATATTTTAAGAGAATTGGGACTTTTAACTTTAATTTTAGTCATATCAAGCGTTCCAAATTTTCTGGTATCGGTCCTGTTCTCTTCTCTCTTTTTTTGAAATTCTCTTCCCTGCAGGAGTTCATCAGCATTGATGTATTCAGTCTTTTTACTTTCTACAGGAGAAGTTTTGTCTGCTATAGAAATTATATTTTTGTCTAATACCGGGGCTTTAATCTCATAATCAGCCACTATAATCTGCTCTTCTTTACTGTTGCTTAATCCTTCTTTCTGTGAGATTTCTTTGTGTTGGTAAGCTATAGGAACATCTGGAATTACTTTTACGTTCTCTTGATTGGCATTTTTTACTGTTTTTTTACTTTCAACAGTAGGTATTTGCGGATTTATAAATGATATTTCTATGCCTTCTTCCGGCAGTTTTGTATGAACGATCGGATTCTCTGTATTGACAGGATAACTTCTATTAAAATAAAGTAATGCTCCTACAGAAACCAACAGAACTACTACGGCAGCATATCTCCACCACTGTAAAGCCTTTTTAGGGCTCATAACAATGCTTTTCACTTCTTCCTGGTCTATTTGTTCTATTCTGTCCCAAAGATCTGCGGAAGGCTTTATTTCAAGCTTTTCGTAATCAGATTTTAACTGTTTCAGTATTTCTTTTTTCATTTTCTTTTGCTTTTAAAAATTCAGCAAGCCATTTTTTTGCCTTGCTCAACTGGCTTTTGCTTGTTCCTTCAGAGATATTAAGAATTTCAGCAATTTCACTATGCTTTTTATCCTCAAACACGTATAGATTAAAAATCAATCTATATCCTACCGGCATCTGGGAAAATATTTCTTCAATATTTATTTCCTCAGGATATTCTTCATCGGTTGATTCACCATAATCATCGGCAATTTCTACATCTGCATAGAGAATATTTTTATTCTTTCGAATAAAGGTGATAGAATCATTCACAATAATTTTTCTAAGCCAAAACGGAAAACTTTTCCAGTCTCTGCATTCATGTATTCTGGTAAAGCATTTCATAAATGCATTCAGGAGGATATCTTCCGCATCATGAAGGTTATTGACATAAGAATTTGCAATGGCCAGCATTTTGGGAGCCAACATCTCGTAAAGGGCTTTCTGCCCTCTCCGATCTTGTTTTTTAGCCAATAAAAAATTCTCTTCGATATTCTTCATGTTTCAGTTTCTATCTATAAGACGGAGTATTTCTCAAAAGGTTGCCTGAAAATAAAAAAAATTGCATTTTTTTTCAAAAATGCAATTTAATATCTTAATAATGTTAGTTTTAACTTAATGTTTTACTGATGAAACATCTTCTGGGTTGTGTTTGTGTTTAAACAATACGGCAAAGAATATAGCCAGTACCAGCGAATAAATGGCAAATGAAAGCCATATCTGCTGCCAGTCTTTTACCATCACCACAGATGAAAGAGTTCCGTCTGAATTAACTGCTGCATTGAAACTATTTTTCAGAATTTCAAGGAAAGTAGGGTTATCAGGCGTAGTTTCCAGATAAGTGGACAAATCTGAAGCGGTTGTGAATTTATGAGTAAAGAATTTATCAATCGCCCAGCCTGCAATATAACTTCCAAAAACAGCTCCGAAACCGTTGGTCATCATCATAAATAATCCCTGAGCTGAAGAGCGTATTTTTTTATCGGTAGTTGTTTCTACGAAAAGCGATCCTGAAATATTAAAGAAATCAAATGCCATTCCGTATACAATACATGAAAGGATGATCAGGGAAAGTCCAAATCCGTCCGGAACACCATATGCAAAGAATCCGAATCTTAATACCCAAGCCAGCATAGACATCAACATTACTTTTTTTATTCCGAATTTCTTCAGGAAAAAAGGAATCGCCAAAATAAACAGGGTTTCTGATACCTGAGAAATTGACATGATAATGGTAGATCTCTGTACTACAAATGAGTCAGCATACTTAGGGAAATGCGCAAATTCACTTAAGAAAACGTCTCCATATGCATTGGTAAGCTGAAGTGCTGCTCCCAAAAGCATTGAAAATAAAAAGAACAAAGCCATTTTATAGTTTCCAAAAAGCTTAAATGCATTCAATCCTAGTTGTTCTGATAATGGTGAATTTTTATCAATCAGTTTTTGTGGTGGACATTTTGGTAAGGTAAGAGCATAAATTCCTAAGATTATTGCTACAGCACCTCCAATATAAAACTGCCCTTCTGTAGCTTTGTTGCCACTAAGGTTAGTGATCCACATTGCTACAATAAAACCAATGGTACCCCATACACGAATCGGCGGAAAGTCTTTTACTACATCCAGATTGTTATTTTTCAGGATTGTATAAGAAATGGAGTTCGCAAGTGCAATGGTAGGCATATAAAAGCACATAGCCACAAGCATTACCGAAAAGAAAGAATTCGGGTCTGCAGAATGAGGCAATATGAAAAGAATAACCCCATAAAGGATGTGTAATACTGAAAAGATACGCTCCGCATTGATCCAGCGGTCAGCGATAATTCCAGTAATGGTTGGCATAAAGATGGAAGCAATTCCCATGGTTCCGAACACGGCTCCAAACTGAGTTCCTTCCCAATGTTTTGTACCAAACCAGAAGTTTGCCATCGTAATCAGCCATGCTCCCCAAACAAAAAATTGGAGAAAACTGAGGATGGTCAGTCGTAATTTTAAATTCATAGTTTATATAAAAAGTATCTCTTTAGTCAATTGTCTTTTTCCTTCTCTTGATTTCTTCCTGAATTTCAAGAGCAGTATCATAGTCTTCTTCTTTAACGGCATCCTCCAGTAATTTCTGAAGTTCTTCCATAGAAAGAGATTTTAAGTTGTCTTCTGTCTGTACAGTTTCTGAGAAAGATTGGTCTTCTTTGGCAACATCTTCCAGTTCTAATAAAATCCCTGCTTCATTCAGAACCTGCTGTGTTGTAAATATAGGTGCATCAAATCTTACCGCCATTGCAACAGCATCAGAAGTTCTGGCATCAAGGATCAATTCTTCTTCGTTCGCTTTATTTTTAAAGTTGATATTTGAAAAGAATACTCCGTCTACAATCTGATAAATAATAACAGAAATCAGCTCATAGTTGGCAGAGACTATAAATTTTGTAAATAAATCATGAGTAAGAGGACGCGGTGGATGGATGTCTTTTTCCAATCCGAGAGAGATAGACTGGGCCTCGAAATTTCCTATAACAACAGGTAATTTTATGTGTGTTTCTTCATGCTCCAGTAACAATGCGTAAGCCCCCGACTGGGTCTGGCTATACGATATTCCGCGAATAATTAGCTGTTTATAATCCATAGCTACAAATATAGATTAATTTTTTATTGTGATTTTACTTTTTTACGCAAAAATAAAAGCCCGGAAAGCCGAGCTTTTATCTGTATTGTTGATGATTGTCAAACGTCAATAGTGAATTTTACTTCGCAAGTGAATTATTTAATTAAAAATTGACGAGCAAAGCGAATTGACTATTCACAATTCACTTTCTTATCCTTTTATTGCTTTAATTTTCTCTGTTAATGCAGGAATAATCTGGAAAGCATCTCCTACTACTCCATAGTCAGCAGACTTGAAGAATGGTGCTTCAGGATCGCTATTGATTACTACGATAGTTTTTGAAGAGTTTACTCCGGCAAGGTGCTGAATTGCTCCTGAAATCCCTACAGCGATGTAAAGATTCGGTGAAATTGCTTTACCTGTTTGTCCTACGTGCTCTGTGTGAGGTCTCCATCCGATGTCAGAAACCGGTTTAGAACATGCTGTAGCTGCTCCTAAAACGTTTGCTAAATCTTCGATCATTCCCCAGTTTTCAGGTCCTTTCAGTCCTCTACCGGCAGAAACTACAACTTCAGCTTCTTTAAGGTCCAGTTTACCTGAGCTCTGCTCGTGAGAAATCACTTTAGTATCTTCATTAGCTACTGATAAGTTTTTCACTTCTTCTGAACCTGATACTGCATTTTCTTTAACACCGAAAGCGTTTTGAGAAACCGTAACAATTACTCCGTTTCCTTCAGCTTTTGCATGCATAAATCCTTTTCCTGAGAATGCTCTTCTCTTTACCTGGAAAGGAGAAAGGCTTTCAGGAGCTTCTAAAACGTTAGTGATTAAAGAATAGTTCTTCATCACCGCAAACATTGGCGCAATTGAAGAAGCATCAGTTGTGTGAGGGAAAACAATGATATTTCCGTCTGCTACTTCACTTACAGCCTGTGCGAACGCTTTTGCTGAGAAGTTTTTAAGACCTTCGTCTTTAATGTTGATTACGTTTGATGCTCCATATTTATATAATAAATCTGAAGAATCTATAGGGTTTACAGAGATTGCCGTAACGGTATCTCCGGCTTTATCAGCAACAGCTTTAGCATAAGAAACTGCTTCGAAAGCTGCTTTTTTGTAAACTCCGTTTATATTTTCTGCGTATACGAATACTGCCATTGTTTTACATTTAAAAATTAAAAAGATTGAAAAATTTAAAGATTAGATTACTTTCGCTTCTTCGTGAAGTAATCTTACCAATTCATCCAGATTGTCAGGAGAAACCATTTTCACAGCTGCTCTTGGTGGAACGCTGTCATAAGATACTCCCTGAACTTTTACTTCTGAAGAAGTAGGCTCTACTACCTGTAGAGGTTTTGTTCTTGCAGACATAATTCCTCTCATATTCGGGATGATAAGGTCTTTTTCATCTACCAAACCTTTCTGACCAGCAATGATAGCTGGTAATTTTACAGAAATAGTTTCTTTTCCTCCTTCAATTTCTCTTACTGCAGTAGCTTCACTTCCGTTTACGTCCAATCCTACTGAAGCATTTACGAAAGGCTGGTTCAATAGCTGAGCCACCATTCCAGGAACAGAACCTCCATTATAGTCGATAGATTCTTTTCCGCAAAGGATAAGGTCATATCCTCCGTTTTGAGCTACAGCAGCAATTTCTTTTGCTGTAGAATAGCTGTCTTTAGGATCAAGATTTACTCTTACTGCATCGTTAGCACCAATTGCCAAAGCTTTTCTGATCACAGGTTCTGTACCAGCATCTCCTACGTTGATTACTGTTACTGTTGCTCCCTGAGATTCCTGAAGTTTAACTGCTTTTGTCAACGCAAATTCGTCTAATGGATTGATTACCCACTGAATTCCGTTTTTGTCGAAAGCAGATTTATCTGCTGTAAAGTTAATTTTGGAAGTAGTATCCGGAACACTACTAATACAAACTAATATTTTCATGTGTACTATTTTATTTTTTCCCTTTGGTGCATAAAATCATGACAGTTTATGCAGAGATTTTGTTTGAATTAATTTTTGCTAATATAAATAAAAAATATATTATGCATGCATAATACTTATTAAATTATTATTCAATACATTAGATGTAGTTACTTCGCTGGTTTTGTTGCCCTAAACTCTATTTTACTTGGCAAAACTCTTGAATTCATCTTCAAAATATCCAATATAAGATTCCCCATATCTTCAGGCTGAATCTTCCAATTGTCTTTTTCTGACGGAATATTTCCGTTAAAATGAGTAGCTACCGAACCTGGCATAATGACCGTAGACTTAATATTGTATTTCCTTAAATCAATCATTGCAGCCTGTGTAAAACCTACCACTCCAAATTTTGAAGCATTGTATCCTGTTCCGTTTTCAAAGAAGTTGGATCCTGCGAGACTTGAGATGGTAATATAATAACCTTCTGTCTTCTTCAGTTCTTCTACAGAGGCTTTTAAGGTATAGAAAGCACCTGTGAGATTGGTTTCTATCATATCATTCCACTCTTCTGCAGTGAGTTCGTCTACGGGCTTGAATATCCCCAATCCTGCATTAGCAATGATATAATCCAGTCTTCCGAACTTTTCAACGGTATATTTTACTGCTTCCTGTTCGCTTTCCAGGCTTCTTACGTCAGAAACAATTCCCAAAACATTTTCTGAGTATTGCTTAAGTTCTTCTTCCGCCTTCATGACATCTTCTCTTTTTCTTCCTGAAAATGCTACTGAGATTCCATTTTCAAGTAAAATTTTCGCAATTCCGAAACCGATACCTTTGGTTCCTCCTGTTATATAAGCTGTTTTATTCTCTGACATTGATTCCCAAATTTTAATTCTCTAAAATAACAAAAACGCTCCAATTGGAACGTTTTGCTGATACTAAGATTTATCAGGAATTATTTTTTTATAAATTTCTCTGTGAAGTTTTTTCCCTCTGTTTCTACATTCAGTAAATAGGCTCCGGAAGATAAGTTTCTTACATTCACCTGATCACCGTTTAAGGTTACATCTACTCTTTTTCCAGACATATCATATACTTCAACATGCTTTATCTTGCCAGGAGTTGTTATTTTTATCACTTCAGTAGCAGGGTTTGGATAGATGGATAGTTTCACATCGTTTTTAACGGCGTCTCTTGTAGACAGTGATGCTTCATTATTGATTTTGATATTGTCAATATAAGCAGAACCTCCATAATTATCATGCACAAAATCCATCCTGTTAATATTGTTGTTACTGAATGGCTGTCCTGTATAGATAAGAGCATCATTCAGGAAATACTGGATTCCTGTAGCAGTAGAAACTATTTTCATTCTGTACCATGTGTTGGCATTCCAGGTTTGGTTGGTATTTACCAGGTTAGTTGAACCCGCTGTTGCAATTAAAATTGATCCATCGTAAGAAAAATCAATATAAGTAACAATCCCTCCAGCACCAGTTGTACTCACTGTTCTGAACACGAAATCTGAACTTGATGAACTTTTTTGCGTAAGTCTTACATCAAATGATTGTGTGAAGCTATTATAGGTTAATGGTGTAGTAAAGGTATAGAAACCACCCATTACAGGGCTTTGCTGTGGTCCATAAGGCAAATCTGGTGTAATTTTTAAACTATTTGAACCCTGGCTTGCCATTTCAGCTGATACCAATTGGCTTGTCAAATATACTGGTGGTGTCGCTCCATTACTTGTACTAATCCAACCCTGCTGTCCATTAATATTTCCTGTTGTAAAACCTTCACTAGCTTCAAAAGAGATGGTCTGCTGAGCAAAAGACGATATAGAAATCAACGAAATTGCGAAAATGTAAAGTTTCTTCATGATATTTTTTAGTTTTGAGCAAATATATGTATTTTAATAAAAAAGACAAAATCAACGAATATTTTAAACCTAATAATTAATTAACATAATATAATTTAACCTAAACAAATAAAGATATTAAACCTAAAGAAAAGCATCATTTCAAAAAAATCATCCATAAATACAGTCGCAGGCTACAAAGAACACAGGTTCTCAGAATTAATGAATAATTTATCTGATGATTACTTTTTCTGTGAAATTCCTTCCTTCAGTTTTGATATTAACCATATATACACCTGCAGACAGCCCTTTTACATCCATCCTGTTATTATTCTTTTCAGTTTTTATCAGCTTTCCTGCCTCGTCATAGATTTCAATACTTTTTACTGTACCTAGAGAATTAATATGTATAAAATCAGTTGCAGGATTAGGATAAACAGATATTTCTTTGGTGGTAACTTTAGAATCTTTAATCCCTAAAACCAATAGTTCACTATTCACTTTAATATTATCAATATAAGCTGACCCTAACGCATTATTATGTACAAAGCGCAGCTGATCTATATTCATTGAACCAGCGGCTGTGCCTGTGTAAATAAGAATATTATTAAGATAGTATCTGACATCTGTGGCAGTTCCTATGACTTTCACTCTATACCAGATATTAGGGAGCCATGCTGAAGGTATGGAAATCAAATCCGGTATACCTAATACTGTATTCAGGATCTTGAACAGTCCGGTTTTATCAAAGTCTAATCTCACAACAAACTGATCGTCAATATTATTCACTCCCTGAAAACCAAAATCAGAGCCGTTGATCTGCGATATATTGATATCAAATGACACAGAAAAGTTATTGTAAGCCAGAGGAGCTGACAGATTATAAAATCCTCCTATAATAGGATCAGACTGGGTTCCGTAGGTCGATTCTTTGACAATTTTGAGAGAACTGTTCCCATCACTGGCTTTATCTACACTGATGGTCTGGTGGGTTACATTTGCAGGAACTCCTCCTGTGGGAGTACTGATCCACCCCGCCTGGCCGTGGATATTTCCAACATTAAATCCTTCATTGAATTCAAAGGATACAGCCTGCTGTGCAAAAACGCATACTGATAATAGTAAAAATGCAATTGAGTAGTATTTTTTCATAGTAAATCAAGTTTTGTATTAAAAATATAAACTTTCAACGAATGGTGAAATAACTTATTGCAAATAAAAAATAACGCTTTTGTTTTCAGTGAATTTAATTTTTAAACTCAGTAAAAACATCTTTCTAAACGGACGTCATAGCTCAATTCAGAGCAAAAAAATAAGGTATCTCTTTCCAGAAATACCTTACCCTATCTTATTTTCGTTGAATTACTTTGAATAATTTTCAAAGAACAACGGAATACTTTCAATTCCTTTATAGAAATTAAATAATCCATAGTGCTCGTTTGGAGAGTGGATTGCATCAGAATCCAACCCAAAGCCCATCAAAACTGACTTAGCTCCTAAAACCTGCTCAAACATCGCTGTAATTGGAATACTTCCTCCTCCTCTGTATGGAAGAACTTCTTTTCCGAATGCAGATTCCATTGCCTGTTTTGCAGCTGCAAATTCTTTGGTATCTGTTGGTAAAACGTAAGGCATACCTCCGTGGTGAGGCGTTACTTTAATTTTCACTGTATCCGGAGCGATTTTTTCAAAATATTTCGTGAATTTTTCCGTGATTTCCTGAGGAGTCTGGTAAGGAACCAAACGCATTGAAATTTTAGCAAAAGCTTTGGAAGGAATTACAGTTTTTGCGCCTTCTCCGGTATAACCACCCCAGATTCCGTTGCAGTCTAAAGTAGGACGGATAGACGTTCTTTCTAACGTTGTATATCCTTTTTCGCCTTCTATATTGCTTAATCCTATTGATTTTTTGAATTCTTCAGGATTGTCTTTCAATTTGTTCATATCAGCTCTGTCTGCATCTGAAACGGTTTCTACGTTGTCATAGAACCCATCAATTGTAATATGACCATTTTCATCAATCAGATTAGCGATCATTCTTGAAAGAACGTGAATAGGGTTGGGAACTGCCCCTCCGTAAAGACCAGAGTGTAAGTCTCTGTTTGGACCTTCCACTTCTACTTCTACATAACTTAAACCTCTTAATCCTGTTGTAACAGTTGGTTGTTCGTTGCTGTAAATATGAGTATCGGAAATTAAAATACAGTCGCAAGTTAATTTCTCTTTATTTTCATTCACCCAGTCTCCTAAGCTTACAGAACCGACTTCTTCTTCTCCTTCCAAGATAAATTTAACGTTGCAAGGAAGAGCATTGGTCTTCATCATAGCTTCGAAAGCTTTCAGGTGCATAAAGAACTGTCCTTTATCATCCGCAGAACCTCTGGCAAAGATAGCTCCTTCAGGGTGTAGTTCAGTTTTCTCAATATAAGGTTCAAAAGGTGGTTTTGTCCATAATTCCAATGGATCTGCCGGCTGAACATCATAATGTCCATACACCAATACCGTAGGTAAACTTTTATCTAAAATCTTTTCCCCGAAAACAATTGGATAACCCTTGGTCTGGCAAACTTCAACATTATCAGCTCCTGCATTTTTAAGGTGTGCCGCCACTACATCTGCACATTTCAAAACGTCATCTTTATACGCCGGATCTGCAGAAATAGAAGGAATTCTCAATAACTCAAATAATTCATCCACGAAACGCTGTTTGTTTTCGTTAATGTAATTTAATGTCTCTTGCATTGTAAAAATTTATTTTGTTAAAATTAAAAAAAATGCATGGCAGGGACAAACAAAAAGGCAGGATTTTCCAAACCTTATGTTAATGAGCCTTATAGCTATCTTTTTTAATAAAAAATGCCCTGCAAAAACAGGGCACTTGTATATTTTGTACTTCTAATTAGTGTTCAGCTTTTGGAGCCTTTTCAGCTTCAGCAGGTTTTGCAGCAGCAGTACTGTCTGTTTTAGGAGCTGCAGCTTCCGGTTTTGCAGCAACTTCTTCCTTATGCTCTGCAGCAGCTGCATGTGCGTGTCCTTCTCCCTGTTCAGCATCAGAATATCTGTCTACTCCTTCTTCCAGTTTCAAAGTCCCTTTGTTTCCACCAGCTGGTACTTTTTTACAACTTACCGCTACTGTTGCAATCGCTAAACATATAACTAATTTTTTCATATGTAAAATTATTTTTTTTAAGATCATATGAAACCGCACTATTTTAGCCTATTCTGATGTATCCAAACAGCGGGCGATTTCATGTTTAAATTTTTGATTGCCCAAAAGTAAGAAATCCTGCTTTTTTCGGCAACATTTTTATACTGATTTTAATATTATTTTCCCTTTTTTGGATTGTGTAAAAATAAGATAATGATCTCCCCCATCTTTCAACCCATACTTTTTCTTGATTTCTTCGGGTTTTAAGGGGTAGTTTTTTGAAATGATATTAAACTGTTCTTTTTTCTTAATATTTTTAGAATCAACAGATTCCATCTCTAAAATTCTCCCGGGAAAGTCTTCATTCTTTTCATTGGAGGTATAAAAATGACTGTTAGGATGCAGCTTTTTCAATCCGAATTTTTGTGAAATCAAATTAAAGACTCCCGCTTTTAAAATAGAGTTATTCGGGATGTAAATGTATTTTTCAGGCTCAGAATATTCAGATTCCGCATTTTCTTCTTCTCCAAATTTGAAGGTAAAGGCAGATTCTCCACTCTCAAGGTTCACACAGCTGCACATAATCTCATCTGTATTTTCATTGGATAGAAAGATAACAACTTCTTTTACATCATTTCTCAGCGCAATGATCTCTATCCTTGAAATACCTGAAAGTACTGACACAAGATATTTAAGATCAATGAGCGGAGAGAGTTTAATGACTACCTGATCGGAAATAGACCGTAATTTTCCTTGAATTTCGAGAATATCGGGAGACAAGTCTTCTAAAAGAAAGACTTTATTTTTTTGCTGATCTCTTCTGGCAGGATCAAGGTAAATAACATCAAAATGTTCCTGATTTTCAGTTAGAAAATCTTCAAGTTTAAGATTAATAAATCTCGCCTTGCGCCCTAAGGTATTCCAGTTGTGCTCAACAATTTCTAAAAGCTCTGTATTCTGCTCTACCAAAGTAACATGATCAAAGTTTTGAGACAGATAATAGGCATCAATACCAAAACCGCTCGTGAGGTCAATAAATGTATTTCCCTTCAAGATTTTGGATTTATAAAGGGCAGTTTTTTCTGATGATGACTGCTCCAGATTAAGTTGTGGTGGAAAAATGACCCCTTCTTTCAAGAGAAAAGGAAATTTTCTTTCAGCAACCTGTTTTCCTTTGATCTGCTGTACAATTTCCTGCATAGAAACATCCGGAAAGGGAGATTTCTTCAACAGTAATGTGTGCAGATCTGCATTCAGATTTGCATTGATATAGTTTTGAATGTCTTTGTTTATTAATTTAACCACAGATAACACGGATTTTCACAGATGTTTATGTTTATTGTTGAATTCTATTCAGTTCTATTTTAAACCACAGATGACACAGATTTTCACAGATGTTTATGTTTTATTTTTTTCCATATTCCAATGCAGATATATTGTTAGTAGTTTTATTATTAACTATTAGAAAAATACTTGCAATCATCTGTGAAAATCTGTGTCATCCGTGGTCAATTTTAGAATACTAATCTAAATTTCCTCTTATTTTCCGAAAAATACTTTTGCTAATATAATCAGTATTAAAGTTAACCAAAATTCCTAGTTTCAATCCTGTTAACTTTAGATAGGTTAATACCTGTTGATGATGAATATTTGCTATTTCCGTTACGGCTTTCACTTCTATGATAATTTTATCTTCAACAATTATATCTGCAATAAAGCTTGAATCAATAGTAATATCCCTGAATTTAATCTTCATTGGAACTTGGGTTCTCACTTTTAAACCATTACTCTCCAGTTCGTAAGCCAAAACTTTCTCATAAACTTTTTCTAAAAGCCCTGGTCCAAGCTCATTATACACAGAAAAAATAGATTTTCTGATATAAAAACTTATCTCATTTTCTTTCATAACATTTGTGTTTTGTGTTTCATAAATCTACACAAAATCTTATTTGAAAATGATCACGTAATCAAATTATCTTTTGTAAAAAATATAATCCGTCAATATAGGAGTTATACCGTTTTGCTTAAGTAGAGAATTGATTTGCCCTCTATGATAGGTAGAATGATTAACTGCATGAAAAAGCATTTCAAAAATACTGTTTTCAAACTTTGTTCCTCTTGAATTCTGATATTCTATCCTTTTATCCAAATCAAGATTACTGATAATGTCAATGCTTTTAAGAAAATTCTTATGATTAATCTCTATAAGGGATTCAAAAGGATTGATCTGCCAGACTTCAAAAGTTATTTCTCCTAGTATTCTGGCATTCCAAATCTGTTGTGCATTAAGGGTATGATTCATCAGACTGATGGTTTTATCGTCGACAAGTTCTCTGTTTTCAGAAATAACTTTAATCATCTCAAGGTTGAAATGATTGGTGTACTCAAATAAATCAATCAGTTTTTCTTTCATTACCAGGAATTATAAACTTGATTCTTTATGCATTGTCATTACATTTGGGGACGTGGGATCTATATCGGCCGGATTTTTATTTTCAAAGTCGAGGAACAACAAAAATTCATTTTCATTAATAAATTTAATAAGTCCGCCTAAAAATTTACTTTCTTCAAGTTTATTATTAAAATCATTGTATGAAGCAATTAAGCTGAATTTAATAATGTTTTTTGAAAAGTCAGCCGTATATTTTACATGTCCTATTTTACCTTTATTGGGACCGTTAGGTATTTCATAGTTTCTTCCGTCAACATTCAATCCGTTGAACTCAACTTTTGCATAACCATCGGGAAAAAAGGTAAATGATCCATAACTTCCAGCATCAGTTCCGCCCCATTTTCCATACAGATCCTTTTCTGTTTGTGAAAAGCATAAGCCGAAAAACAGCAAAAAGATAAGTAAGATACTTTTTTTCACAGTATAATTAGTTTTACTCAAACATTTCAGCCCAACGAACGGCTTTTATTTCTTTTTCGTTGTAAAGATCTCCAATAGACTTTTTAACGTCTAATTTAGGGTATAAATTCACTCCAATCAGCTTTATTTTCCCTTCTTTAATCCATTGCTGTTCTTCAACCGCATGATCATAGATCTTTTTCTGAACAACGCCTTGTTTTAACAATTCAAGGTAACCTCCTGCTTCTTCAATTTCAACAAATAATGCCCATGATTTTTCTGCAAACTGCTTTGTAATATCTTCAATATAATAACTTCCGTTGGAAGCGTCTTCAAATACATTGATGATACTTTCGTAAGCCAGAACAATCTGCTGTTTGAAAGAAATCTCTTCTGAATTATCAGTACTCCTGCTTACCAGATAATTATTGGTAAAAACAGCATCTGCTCCACCAATCATTGCTGAAGCAAGCTCTAGTGTAGAGCGGATAAGGTTGTTTTCATTGTCAGAAACGGCTTTATTTCTCAGTGAAGTCTCTGCAAAGATGTATGGAACTTCATCCATCCCATATTCCTTGGAAAGCTGGTTGAAAACGATTTTAAAGGCTCTCAGCTTTGCCATTTCAAAGAAATAATTTCCTCCTACTGCTATTCTGAAGATGAGTTTATTTAAAATTTCGGCACCATAGACCTCTATCAATTCCTTAGCTTTTGCCAGTGCAATACCAAGCTGTTGATAAATAGCTGCTCCTGCATTCTGGTGCAGTGAAATATCGACACAAATACTTCTTTTAAAGTCTTTTGCTAGTAATTCTTTTGCCAGCTGGTCGTCTATACTTCCTTCTTTTTCATTAAAAATATCAATCAATGAAAAATACTGGTCTTCTTCTTTAGGACTGATGTGTCCTGCAAGTTCTTTGTTGTTGACAAAAATAGTTTTCTGATCAAGATTTTCTACATTATGATCAAGGACAAATGCAAATACTTCTTCTTCTAAACTTTCATGGTATCTTGCTACCAAATGGGTACTTTCTTCAACTCTGGGCAGATTTACCAAAGGTTTCTGAACTTCTGTGTAAAAAGGCTTCACCTCTATTCCTTCCAAATTCGGCTTTTCTAAAACAGGGTAAATATCCTCTGTTTTAAGCTGTTTTTTGACTAAATTTTCCCAGTTTGAAAATATATCTGTATTTGACATTAGTTTTTTTATTTGTGAATGGTCAATGGTGAATTCTGCTTCGCAAGTGAATTTTTAAAAACTAAAAATTCCTTTCATCATTAACGTCATTCTATTCAACTTTTATTACTTTTTAGCAACTTTTGTGCTGTCTACCACCAAAATGAAGATCTCTTCATTCGGTTTTTTCATAAAATAATTTTCTCTTGCGTATTTTTCTTTCTCTGACTTGTTGTTCATCAGTTTTTTATAAAAAGCATCATTTTTTTCGTATTCTTTTTTGTAAAAGTCTAGCTGCTCTTCATATTTTTTGATCTCACCATTCAGTTCGTTAATTACAAGAAATGAAGTTTTATCGAAAAAAACCATCCATACCAAAAACATACAGATCGTAATGGTATACTTATTCAAAACATATTTCTGTATAAGTTTGAATGTTTCAGATTTCGGCTGAATGTCTTTGATAAGATTGTTTTCTTCCATTTTTTTTAATGTTTTTTCAACGAGTTTTTAATAACGGTAGTTAAAAAATCAATCGCTACGGAATTCTGCTTCATATTTGGGATAATAAGATCGGCATCATTTTTAGACGGCTCTATGAATTCCTGGTGCATTGGTTTCAATGTAGTCTGATAACGGTGTAATACCTCGCTCAGATCTCTTCCTCTTTCCTGAGTATCTCTCCTGATCCTCCTGATCAGCCTTTCGTCAGAATCTGCGTGAACGAATACCTTCAAATCAAATTCTTTCAGTAATTCTTTGTTGGTAAGAACCAGAATTCCTTCTACTACCAATACATTTTTAGGTTCTACAGTGACATGATCTCCTGTTCTGGAATGAGTGACAAAGCTGTAAATGGGCTGTTCAATAGGCTCATTATTCTTTAAAGCTTTCACATGTTTTATTAATAATTCAAAATCTATCGACTTGGGATGGTCATAATTCAGAGCTTCTCTTTCCGTCAATGTAAGACCTTGGTTGTCGTGATAATAATTATCCTGAGAAAGGATATTCATTCCCTCAATATCAAGCTGCTGAAGTATCTTGTCAACAACTGTAGTTTTGCCGGATCCTGTACCACCGGCAATTCCTATTACAAGCATTATTTTTTTGTTTCTTTATAGTTGGTACAAATATACTCTTTTAGATAAAATATGACAATGTAAGAGTATTGAGAAATTAAAAGATTAAAGCATTTAAAAATTAAAAGATCCTGTGGAAGCCTGCCAGTCTTTGCTATTTATTGTTATTCCTGAACTTTCCTCTTCGGATTTAATAAAAAAACCGGCAATAAATTTGCCGGTTTTTTATTTTATACAATTTCGCTTGTTAATTCACGCGAAATTAATTTTTCATGCATAGGTTTCAAAACATCCATTGAGCCTGTTTTTACGGTACATTTGCCCTTGTAGTGAACAAGGATTGTACATTGCTCAGCCTGTTCCAGGGTATGTTTGCATATTTCGATCAGGCAGTCTATTACGTAATCAAATGTATGAGTATCGTCATTATGCAGTACCAGTTTGTAGACTTCATCCGTATCATCCATAACGAGGACTTCTTCCTCATACTGGCGTTTTGGGTCTTCGTAATCTTTTATGCTGTTATAAAAATTCATCCTAACTGTTTTAAACTTCTCCAATTTTATCTGCCAAATGATCTATAGCATTGGGTTCCTGATAGACCAGCTCTACAAGTTCCACACTCTTATTATTCATTTTCAGAATTTTGAACTGATAGTCCTCTAGTTCAAACTCCTGATTTTCTTCCGGAATGTCTTCCAGCTCATAAAGAATAAATCCAGCTAATGAATTGTACTCACTTTCTTCTGAAAGCGGAAGTCTTTTAGGCAGGAATTCATTGATCTCATCCAAAGGCTGTGTAGCCTGCACCCAATAGGTATTGTCTGAAATTTTATCAACTATTTTTTCTTCATCATCTTCTTCATCCTGAATTTCCCCTACCAATTCTTCCAGAATATCTTCTAATGTGATAATTCCTTCAGTTCCACCAAATTCATCAATAACGATAGCGATATGCTGCTTTTTAAGCTGGAATGTTTTCAGTAAGTCTGATACTTTTTTACTTTCTACTACAAAAAAGGCATCACGCATTAAATCTTTAAGGTCTTCATGATCCAGATTTCCTTTTCTTTTAACAAATTCTCTGATGATTTCTTTTGTATAAAAAATCCCGATAATATTGTCAATGGAGTCAATATATACAGGAATACGGGAATACCCGCTATCCATAATCTTATTGATAATATCATTCACATCTTCTTCAAAATCGATAGAAGTAATATTTTGCCTTGGAACCATGATCTGTTTAGCAGAATGATCTGTAAAATCAAATGCATTTTTGATGATCTCATAGTTTTCTTCTTCAATCTCTCCGCTGTCTGCACTTTGTTTTACCAAAAGCTGAAGTTCTTCAGTAGAGTGAATTTCCTGCTCGGAAGCCGGGTGAATTTTAACCAATCTAAGGAAACCATTTGACATTGAGTTCATCAACCAGATAAATGGTTTAAAAACTGTATAAAAAACCCTCAGCGGAACGGCAGTTGCCATTGTAGTTGCTTCAGATTTTCTGATGGCAATTGATTTTGGGATAAGCTCACCAAATACGATGTGCATAATAGTGATTAACACAAAACTTGTCACTACTGAAATTGTAGTAATCGTTGTCTGAGTCAAGTCTATATTCAATGAGTGGAAAGTATTTTCAACTACATGATGCAGGGCACTTTCTCCTACCCAACCAAGGGCAAGGGATGCCAAAGTAATTCCTAATTGTGTAGCGGAAAGATATTCATCAAGATGTTTGATGATATGTTCTGCCTGTTTAGCCATAGAATTGCCTTCTGCGGCTTTTAACTGAATCTGTGAGTAACGAACTTTAACAATTGAAAATTCTGCGGCTACGAAGAAGCCATTTAGTAAAACAAGAAATAAGGCCAGCAAAAGCCTGACTATGTCCGAGTCCATTTAGAGGTTGTATAAATTTTATTAGGTACAAAGATATGTAAAATAAAAATAACCTGAATCCGGGATAGATAATTTTGATTGAGGATTTTTTTTAAGAAAAAATGAAGTGATAGGATATCGTAATTTCCCAATAAAAAAAATAAGTGAAGGATACATTCATTTCTCAGCAAAAGAAAGGCTTTTTGGGTAGTAAATAACATTATCAGCCTTATATCAACAAAAAAGCACCGAAAATTTCGGTGCTTTTGAATGTATCTTAAAGTAATTCTTTATGAATTTTTCAAAGCTTCTGCTCCGGAAACAATTTCCAAAATTTCATTGGTAATTGCAGCCTGTCTTGCTTTGTTGTAGAAGATCTTCAGATCATTTCTCAACGCTTCTGCGTTATCTGTAGCTTTGTGCATTGCAGTCATTCTCGCTCCGTGCTCAGATGCTACTGAATCCAGAATTGATTTGAAAACCTGAGTTTTGATCGATTTTGGAATCAAATTATCCAGGATCTCAGCTCTGTTAGGTTCAAAAATATAATCTGTTTCAACCTGTGGTTCAGTATTTTCAGGCATTGAAATCGGAAGAAGTTTTTCTGTAGTTACTTCCTGAGTTGCTGCATTCACGAATTTGTTATAAATAACATATACTTCGTCAAATTTCCCTTCTCTGAAACTTGTCATTACACCTTCAGTGATATGAGCAACTGCATCAAAGTTAAGGTTATCATAAACAGAGCTTCCGTTAGCATATACAGAACGGTTTCTTCTTACAGCATCATATACTTTTTTACCTACCGGCAGAACTTCAATCTCGTATTGAGAGTTGTTCTGGAACTGAAGGTTAAGCTCTTTTACGATAGAAGAGTTAAAAGCTCCTGCAAGACCTCTGTTTGAAGTAACAGCGATCAATAGTATTCTTTTAACCTCTCTTTTCTGAGCATATACAGAAATCTGATCAGGATCTGAGCTAGAATTTACATTCTGGATAAGCTCCTGTAATTTTTCAGAATAAGGTCTTAACATTACGATTGCATCCTGTGCTTTTTTAAGTTTCGCTGCCGAAACCATTTTCATAGCACGTGTAATCTGCATCGTAGATGAAATTGACGTAATTCTGCCTCGTATTTCTTTTAAGTTTGCCATATTGGGTTTAGTTGTTGGTTGTCGGTTGTTGGCTGCTAGTTTTAGATATTTCTGTCAACTATCAACCAACAATCATCAACTAATTTTTAGTTATATTTAGAAGCTAAATCGTTAGCTGCCTGCTTAAGAACTGCTGTAATATCGTTATCGATTTTACCTGCTTTAATAGCTGCCATCGTATCAGGGTGCTTAGATCTTAGGAATTCGATGTACTCATGTTGGAATTCTTTGATCTTTCTGATAGGAACGTTTCTCATTAAGTTTTCTGTTCCAGCATATACGATTGCTACCTGACTGTCTACAGGAAGTGGTGCATTTACCGGCTGCTTAAGGATCTCTACGTTTCTTTCTCCTTTAGAAATAACTGCTAAAGTAGAAGCATCAAGGTCAGAACCAAACTTAGCAAACGCTTCAAGTTCTTTATATTGAGCCTGGTCTAACTTCAATGTACCAGAAACTTTTTTCATTGATTTGATCTGAGCATTACCTCCTACTCTCGATACAGAGATCCCTACGTTGATCGCAGGACGAACCCCTGAGTTGAATAGATCAGACTCCAAGAAGATCTGTCCGTCTGTAATAGAGATTACGTTGGTAGGAATATATGCAGAAACGTCACCAGCCTGAGTTTCGATAATTGGAAGTGCCGTTAATGAACCTCCTCCTTTTACGATTGGTCTTAAAGACTCAGGTAAATCATTCATCTGGCTAGCAATATTGTCATCAGCGATAACTTTTGCAGCTCTTTCCAATAATCTTGAGTGAAGATAGAAAACGTCTCCAGGATAAGCTTCACGGCCCGGTGGTCTTCTCAATAGTAGAGAAAGCTCACGGTAAGCAACAGCTTGTTTAGATAAATCATCATAAACGATCAAAGCTGGTCTACCAGTGTCTCTGAAGAACTCACCGATAGAAGCTCCTGCCATTGCAGAATATACCTGCATTGGAACTGGATCTGATGCATTAGCCGCAACGATTACAGTATATGCTAAAGCTCCTTTATCAGAAAGTGTTTTAACGATTTGTGCTACTGTAGAAGCTTTCTGACCAATTGCAACATATATACAATATACAGGATTACCTGCATCAAAAAATTCTCTTTGGTTAATGATCGTATCAATTGCAACAGTAGTTTTACCTGTTTGTCTGTCACCAATGATAAGCTCTCTCTGTCCTCTTCCTACAGGAATCATCGCATCAATTGCAACGATACCTGACTGTAAAGGTTCAGTTACCGGCTGTCTGAAGATAACTCCAGGAGCTTTTCTTTCTAATGGCATTTCGTATAAATCCCCAGTAATAGGACCTTTACCATCGATAGGGTTACCAAGAGTATCTACTACTCTTCCTAACATACCTTCTCCTACTTTGATAGAAGAGATTCTGTTTGTTCTTCTTACTGTATCACCTTCTTTTACTAATTTACTTTCACCAAGTAAAGCAACACCTACGTTGTCTTCTTCAAGGTTAAGTACAATACCTTCTACATCACTAGAAAATTTCACCAACTCTCCGTATTGTACGTTTTCTAACCCGTATACACGAGCAATACCATCACCGATGGTTAAAACTGTACCTACTTCCTCAACGTTGGATTGAGTATCGAAGTTGGCCAATTGCTGTTTTAAGATCGCAGATACTTCTGCCGGATTTATTTCTGCCATTGTATGGTTGTTTTTCTTAATTTAATTGGAAATCTTTTTTAACTTGGTTCAATTTTGTCTTCACAGACGCGTCTACCTGCTGGTCACCTACTCTTAGAACATATCCTCCAAGAATTTCAGGTTTCACATTTACTTTCAGATCAAAGTTTGAATCAGCGTTTACAAGATTTGTAGATCTTAAAATCTGATCAAGGTTCTCTTTTGAAAGAGGAGTTGCTGTAGTAAGTGTTACTCTCTGTACACCGCTAAGGTCTTCTACTTTATTGATGAATTCCTGAGCGATATTTTTCAATTGGGTTTCACGTCCGTGCTTAATCACCAATCTGATCAGATTTTGAGAAGAGACAGATAAACCTTTGAAAATTTCGTTTGCTACTTCTATTTTCTTTTTAGAATCGATATAAGGAGTCATGAAGAATTTATTTAAGTCCGCAGACTCTTTCATGATCTTTACTACATCTTTCATTTCAGAAAATACAGTAGCCGTTTGACCTGACTCATTTGTGAAATCAAGTAAACCTTGTGCGTATCTTTTAGCTACTTTAGATGTAAGCATTCTTAGTTAAGGTTTGATTTGTTTAAATAATTTTGAACTAATTCGTTTTGAGCTTCGCTGTTGTCTAATTTTTGTTTCAAGATAGACTCAGCAATGTTCACAGATAAAGTACCAATTTGAGTTTTGATATCTGCCATAGCAGCATTTTTCTCAGCATTGATAGTCTGTTTAGCAGCTTCGATCATTCTGTCTCCTTCCGTTTTAGCAACATCTTTAGCTTCCCCTACGATTCTGTCTTTAATTTCTCTAGCTTCTTTAAGGATAGCATCTCTTTCTATTTTAGCTTCACGAATGATTCTTTCGTTATCCTCTTTTAAAGTTTCCATTTCTTTTCTAGCTAATTTAGCTTGATTAAGAGCGTCAACGATAGATGTTTCTCTGTCATTGATAGACGTTAAAATAGGTTTCCAAGCGAATTTACCTAACAAAAATAATAATGCTAGAAAAATAACAGACTGGATAATAAATAATCCTGACGAAAACTGATGAATTAATTCCATTATATAAATGTATAAATAATTATTACTTTTTTAAAGAACCATTACCTGTAACCAACCGTCACAGATAATGGTCTGATTTTAATTAGTTTACTGCGAATAGAGCAGCAAATGCAACACCTTCTACAAGTGCAGCTGCGATAAGCATCGCAGTTTGGATTTTTCCAGATTGCTCAGGTTGTCTAGCGATAGCTTCAAGAGCAGCAGCTCCGATTTTACCAAGACCGATACCTACACCTAGTACTACGATACCAGCACCTACAATTTTAGGGATTTCCATAATATATAATTTTAAAAAATTTGTTTTACTTTAATTTACAATTTCAATTAGTGAGCAGCATGATGTTCGTGCTCGTGCTCCTGTACAGCCATTCCGATAAACAAAGCGGATAACATCGTGAAGATATAAGCCTGTAAGAATGCTACTAAAACTTCCAGTAAATAAATTACCAATGTAAGGAACGGGAATGCAACACCTGCAATAACATTCTTAAACACATAGATCAACCCGATCAAACTCATTACTACGATGTGACCTGCAGTCATGTTGGCAAAAAGACGGATCATCAATGCGAATGGCTTCGTGATTGTTCCTAATAATTCGATAGGAAGCATAATCAGTTTCATTGGAACTGGTACTCCCGGCATCCAGAAGATGTGTTTCCAGTAATCTTTGTTAGCTGAGAATGTTGTAATCAAATACGTAAGGATTGCAAGGAAGAATGTCATTGTAATATTACCTGTAACATTGATTCCGAAAGGCATTAATCCTAAAACGTTAAGGAAAAGAATAAAGAAGAATACAGTTAATAAATAACCCATAAATCTCTTATACTTATGCCCGATGTTTGGAATAGCAACTTCATCTCTTACAAAAACGATTAGCGGCTCTAAAAATCTTGCTGCACCTGTAGGAACAACTGATTTTTTATAAGATCTAGCCATTCCTCCGAATAAAACTAACATAAAGATTGATACTAATAAAATCATCAGCACACTCTTTGTAATAGAAAGATCTAAAGGCTTTACGTTTGTTGGGTGACCGTGATCATCAAGAGTTATAGTTCCAGCAGCATCAGTCTTATAGATTTTCTCATGGTGTAATACATAGTAAGCTCCATCTACTTCAGTAGGCTCTCCATGCATAAACCCTTCTTTGTTACTCATGAAAGAGTGAAAACCGTTGTCATATACAATAACAGGAAGAGGGAAACCGATGTGGTGACCGTCTTTATCAACCATCAATGTGAAATCATGTGCATCCAACAAGTGATGATCGATGAACTCTTTGTTTTCTTTGCTCACTTTATCTTTCTCTGAAAGCTCTTGAGCAGGAGCTGCCCCAGCAGTAGCCTCGCCGTGCTGTGCAGACACTAAGTTTAATACAAAAATACTGTAGAATAAAACTGCGAATTTCTTAAACATTGATAGGTTTTTTTCGTTGTGCAAAAATATGATATTTTTTCTAGTTTCAATAAATTATTTTACTGTTTTTTATCATGATTAATCAGCTTGATGGCATAGTATGTAAGTAGTGCTGTCAGGATAAAATAAGGTATAATGAAATGAAATTTATAGCCTGGAATCACTTCAAAGTTCAGTTTTTTTCTGATTAAGTACATCAAACCGAATTTTAAAAGAATCAAACCAATGACAGACAATCCTAAAAATTCCGGCACCACTCTATTGATTAAGATAATCATAGTGATCATCATCATAAACATGACACTTAGAAAAAGATAAAATTTAATGATCACGATCTCATCCAGGTGAAAAACAAATTTCCAAAGAGAAAAATGCACCAGGAACGTCAGAAAGAATAAAATGACAACAAGAATATTGGGATTGATTTTCATTCTAAATTTTAATTGACCGCAAAAATAGACTTTTTCTATCGTATTATGATAAGATTTGATATATATCATTTTTTCTTATCTATATAATATTACGTCCCGAACACTTTAGATATGCTAAAAATTCCTTATTTTTGCAAACCTATAATTTACAATCAATATGTTTAATAGTTTACAGGATAAATTAGACAAGGCATTACATAATATTTCCGGTAGAGGAAAAATTACCGAAATCAATGTAGCGGAAACCGTAAAGGAGATCCGTAGAGCATTGGTAGATGCCGACGTTAACTATAAAGTTGCAAAAGATCTTACTAAAAGAGTTCAGGATAAAGCATTAGGAGAGAACGTTCTTACTTCCCTTACTCCTGGACAGCTGATGACGAAAATCGTTCATGATGAATTGGTAGACCTGATGGGAGGTTCTCAGGAGGGAATCAATCTTTCAGGAAAGCCTTCAGTAATCCTTATTGCAGGTCTTCAGGGTTCTGGTAAGACTACATTCTCAGGAAAGCTTGCTAATTATTTACAAACAAAAAGAAATAAAAAACCTCTATTGGTAGCTTGTGACGTTTACCGTCCTGCTGCAATTGACCAGCTAAAAGTTTTGGGTGGACAAATCGGGGTTCCTGTTTTCACAGAAGAAGGTTCTACAAATCCTTCTACGATTGCTGAAAACGCAATTAGTTTTGCAAAATCAAACGGTCATGATGTTGTGATTGTGGATACAGCAGGTCGTTTGGCAATTGATGAGCAGATGATGAACGAAATTAAATCTGTTCATTACTTCATTAAGCCGGATGAAACGTTATTCGTTGTTGACTCAATGACAGGTCAGGATGCTGTGAATACGGCTAAAGCATTCAATGATGCTTTGAACTTTGATGGGGTTGTTTTAACAAAATTAGATGGTGATACCCGTGGTGGAGCAGCTTTAACGATTCGTTCTGTTGTTGAAAAACCAATCAAATTCATCTCTACAGGAGAAAAAATGGAAGCTTTAGATCTTTTCTACCCGGAAAGGATGGCAGACAGAATCCTGGGAATGGGAGACGTTGTTTCCTTAGTAGAAAGAGCTCAGGAGCAGTTTGACGAAGAAGAAGCTAAAAAACTTCACAAAAAAATCGCTAAAAACGAATTCGGTTTTGATGATTTCCTAAAGCAGATCAACCAGATCAAGAAGATGGGTAACATGAAAGACTTGATGGGAATGATTCCCGGCGTTGGAAAAGCGATCAAAGATGTAGAAATCAGTGATGATGCATTCAAGCACATTGAAGCGATTATCTACTCTATGACTCCTGAAGAAAGAAGAAGACCTTCTATCATCAATACGCAGAGAAAAGGAAGAATTGCTAAAGGTGCCGGAAGAAAAGTAGAAGATGTGAATCAACTGATGAAACAATTCGATCAAATGGGTAAAATGATGAAGATGATGCAGGGGCCTCAAGGAAAGCAGATGATGCAGATGATGAGCAAAATGCCAAATATGCCTGGAATGGGCGGAATGGGAAAATAAAAAAGACAAAATCATTCATAAAAAAACTCTCAGAATTTCTGAGAGTTTTTTTATTTATATAGGAAGATCTGTTTATTTAAACTTATACCCTATTCCTAACTGAAAGAAATTCATTTTTAATGTTTCTCCATCTACAGGATTTTTAATCATATTCGTAAGACCAAAACTGTAGCGTGCATCTACAAATAATCCTTTATGAATATTATAATCAGCTCCTAGGAATAAACCAAAATCTGTAGATTTTAAAGAGTCATCAAGGAACTTTTCTACATACCTCTCTCCTTCTTTGATTCCCGCGGGGTTTGTCATAACCGCATTAGGACCGCTCATTTCAAATTTCACTTTGTTATTGGTCCTAAAACTCACATATGGACCTGCATAAATTCCAAGTTCAGGTGTTGCATAATATCTTGCAGATACAGGAATTATAATTCTGTTCAGGTTCATCTTTTCAGTTACTGTAATGCCAGGTAATGCAACCTCTGCCTTTCCTCCAAGATTAGCATATTCCAGCTCTCCCTGAACAGCAAACTTATTATTGAATTTATGTTCAACCAATCCTCCAACATAAAACCCAGACTTGGATTTTAAACCTCCTTCAATTCCTCCAAACTCAACATCATTTTCATTAGAGTTCAGTTTTGATAAAGCGTAACCCGCTTTTACACCAAACGTAGTCTGTGCATTTAAACCTGCAAATAAAGCGATTGCAGACGCTAGTAAGATTTTTTTCATGATTATCTTGTATTTAAATAGTTTTGGATAAAAAAAGTCCTGAGATTAACTCTCAGGACCCGTTTGTATACTTTATTTATTTTTCACGAATACATATTTAACTCCAAGAGTTACAGAAGCTAAGCTGATTCCTACTTTATAATCACCTGCTCTTCTGGCTCCGTCAATATCTCTTTTGTAACTATTATATCCAAACTCACCAATAGTAGCTTCTACTGACCAGTTTTTGCTTATGAAATAATCCAGACCCGGTCTGATATTAACGCCTACATTGGTATAGCTATTTTTTCTTGAAGAAGAAGGATCAAGGAAAGGATCTCCCGAGTAAATATAACTGTTTGCATCCAGTTTTTCCTTACCAAATTCTACAGGAACCTGCAGTTGTCCGAAGATAAATAATTTGTCAGATAAAGTCCAGTATTTTCTTACGAATGGAACGACTACAAATGCGTTATCTGTATCTTTAGTCTGCACCACATTACCCAGATTATCATTTCCTATGTTGTTTTTTGTGACAGCACTCTTATACCCTATTCCTAATCCTACGGCTAAATTGGTAGTAACGAAGTAACCTGCTGTAGGAAGAATTCTGATAATATCGTCTTTTCTTTTGAATGCGGACTCATGACTTTCATTGTGAAAATACCCTACCTGTCCTGAAAGATAAGAAGTTCCTTTAGCGATCTGCGCGTTTGATAAACCGAAAAGCGCGACAGCGCCCATCAATGCGATTTTTTTCATGATTATTATATTAGTTTTTTTATAAAAAAAAGCCCTAAGAGTTCCTCAGGGCTTTCTTGCTATATGCTTTGTTTATTATTTTGCAAATACATATTTAACTCCGAAAGTTACAGAAGATAAATTCAATCCGAAGTTATAGTTGTTTGTAGCATCACCATCTTTTGGCTTGTAGTTGCTATAACCGAACTCACCGATAGTAGCTTCGATAGACCAGTTCTTGTTTAAGAAATAATCTAAACCTGGCTTCACAGTAACACCAATTTTAGTGTATTTAGCTTCAGTAGAAGTAGAGTTTGTAACAACTGTATTTCCGTTAGTAGCTACAGAACTGTTTTCAGTTTCAGTTTTACCAAACTGCATTGGCACTGCTAATTGTCCGAAGAAATATAACTTGTCAGATAAAGTCCAGTATTTTCTTACGAATGGAGCAACAACAAAAGCAGGAGTTTTAACAACACCTTCGTTTACGATTGTAGTGTTTCCTAAAGTTGTAGTTGTAGTTAGGGTGTTTTTTTCAGTTTGGTAACCAACTCCTAATCCAATTGCTAAGTTAGTGTTTACGAAATATCCAACTGTAGGTAATACGTTGAAGTTTTCTTTTTTATCGTTACCGTTGTTAGATTCTACTTGAGAATAACCAACAGATCCTGATAAATATGTAGTTCCTTTAGCAATCTGAGCGTTTGATAAACCAAAAAGTGCAACTGCACCCGCTAATAATATTTTTTTCATTTTAAAAAATTTTAATACTTTCTGAGGGCAAATTTACAGTGGTCCCCAGTAATATTAAAATTTGTTAATGTGATTAATATCATTGTTAAAATTTAGCGTTTTGTAAAAAAAAATCATAGTTAAGAGGGGTTATTGAGTTTTTCACAATATTATGAATAAAAAAACTCCATTTTATTAACATGAGGCCAATATGTTTACTTTTTAAAATTTTCACTTTTTTTCTAAAACCCCATGGATTCTGGAAAAACTCTAAATTAATTAACCTAAAGTACTAATTTTAAAGTTATTAACTCTTAAAATTTAAACAATTGTTTATAAATTAAGGTTATTTTCACCTTTTCCTGATCGCTGTAAGGTCATTATTTCAAAAATTTCTGATAAAAGATCCGTACAAACCGCTTATATCTTATAAAAAAACTCCGGCCTTCGGCCGGAGTTTCAATATACAATTGCTTTCTTATTTCAAAAAGAAATTATAACCAATGTTAACAGCTCCTACATTCCAGCTGTAGCGTCCCCAACCTGGCAGGTCACGCTTGTTGCTGATTGACTGGTATCCGAGATACAATTCTCCTTTAGACATTTGATATCCAAATTTAGGCTGTGCATAGAAACCACCATCTACTCCATCTTTAGTAGAAATACCATATCCCAGATCCAATCCTACAAAGATAGGAGCTCCTTTAAATTTATATTTCCCGGAAACAGCTACAGGAATAAAACCGAAATCATCAAAGTGATCTTTTCCGAAGAAGTGAGAATATCCTGTTGTTACCCCAAGGTCAAGACCTTTAGCGATATTCCACATATAAGCTGCATCTACTCCTAATGTAAATGAAGATACATCACTTGCATCAGACACAGGAACACCAATATGTCCGCCAATTTTAAAACCTTCCTGCGCTTGAGCAGCACCTCCTAAAAGTGCAAAAGCACCTAGTAATAATAGTTTTTTCATTTTTTTAGTAGCTTTAAATTACCCCGCAAAAGTACTAATTATTTCTATTATAGGGATGACATCGGCCTCTGATGTCAGTATAACGAAAAAAAGCAGGACAAAAATTGTCCTGCTTTTTATTATTTCTAAATAAGGTTTTCCGAATTAGTTTCCTCCGAATTTGAAACCTACACCTAGCTGAGCAAAGCTGTTTTTTACAGTACCTCCGCTGTTGTCATTAGATAGGTTAGATACTCCTAAACTGTATCTCGCATCAAAGAAAAGTCCGTTTTCAAGCATGTACTCTACTCCTAAGAAAGGTGCAAGGTTTAGTGACTTGATATCTTTTTTAATATCTACTTCACCAGTATCTCCTTCCACTTCTATATCAAGAAAATCTGAACCAATAACTGTTTTTTGTTTAGCGGTAAGAATAATCCCTACATTAAGACCTGCTGCTACAGAGAAACCTTCCGTAATAAAGTATTTTGCAGAAACCGGAACTAAAAGAGTCCCAAAAGTAATTTTAGTTGATTCACCAAAATACACCCCTCCGGCATTTACTCCATCTATTTTTTCTTTAGCTCCCAGTGGTGAGTATAGAACCTCTCCCTGAACAGCAAAGTTATCATTGAATTTGTACTCAGCCATCCCACCAATATAGAAGGTATATTTCGGAGACATTTTTCTCCCCTCAAGATCATCCTGCTTATCGTCCAATTTAATAGTTGACATTGCGAAACCAGCTTTTGGACCAAATCGAAATTCTTGTGCGTTTGCAGAAATTCCCATAACAGCGACCGCTGCAACAAGTAGAAGTTTTTTCATGTTTAGTTAGTTTTTTAAATTAAATAGGTGGCAAAAATAGTCTTTTTTTTCAAATATGAAAATTGTAACGCTTTTTATTACTGGAATTAAGAAAAATATAATATTTTAATTTTTAACCTTAAAAACTTAATTTATTAAATTTAAAACCTATCCCAATCTGAAGTGAGCTGCTTTTAAGCGTATTATACCCCTCTCCATTACTATTTTTTGCAATATCAGATACTCCGAAGATATAACGCCCATCTATGAATATTTTTTTACTCAAATGAAATTCTACTCCCAAGAAAGGGTTTACTTCAAAGACTTTTACTTTTTTCTTAATATCCTCAGTCTCTCTCAATAAGTTTAGATATAATTCAAATCCGTCTTTACCATTGGTTCTGTATTTGCTTTCTGCTGCTACAACAAAAGCCATATTGACGCCTGCATTAACATTAAATTTGTCATTGAAATAATATTTAGCCATCAAAGGAATATTTAGTTTTCCAAGAGAAATAGCATTTACAATAGTATAATCACTAAATTCATCTTCTTGGTACCCCCAGCTATTTCTTCCGCCAGCTCTCGCAAATCCCAACTCGGCTTGTAAAGCAAAATTCTGATTTAATTTATGTTCGAGGAAGATAGCAACATGTGCCGTTATCATGCCTTTAGATGAAAAATCGAAATCAGAATCGGCGTAGTCCGTCTTTAAAGTAGAACGTCCAACTCCGGCTCTGATCCCGACTGTATTTTTTTGAGCATTTAAGCTTATTCCTATTAAAGAAATTAATGCGGCCGATAAAAGTTTTTTCATGGTTAAGTTTAAAATTTCCTGCGAATATATTCCCAATTTTTCAGGATTGATCGGATACATTTTAAATTTTACCTAAATGTAACTTTCTGGCAACAAAAAATTAATCGTTTCTCTGCCTTTTATCTTCGTCGTTATAGGCAATAATAATTTTCTTTACCACAGGGTGTCGCACAACATCTTCTTCCGTTAAGTGTACAAATCCTATTTCTTTTACATCCTTCAGAATTCTCATGGCTTCTCTTAATCCGGATTGTTGTTTTGGTGGCAAATCTACCTGGGTAGGATCTCCTGTGATAATAAATTTCGCATTCATTCCCATTCTGGTTAAAAACATTTTCATCTGAGAATGGGTCGTATTCTGGGCTTCATCTAAAATTACAAAAGCATCATCCAGCGTTCTTCCTCTCATGAAAGCCAATGGTGCCACCTCAATCACTTTTTTCTCCATGAATCCTTCCAGTTTCTCATGAGGAATCATATCACGAAGCGCATCATATAAAGGCTGTAAATAAGGATCCAGCTTTTCTTTAAGGTCACCAGGAAGGAATCCCAGACTCTCTCCTGCTTCTACAGCTGGCCTGGTCAGGACAATTCTTTTCACCTCTTTATCTCTTAGAGCTCTTGCAGCCAATGCCACACTGGTATATGTCTTTCCGGTTCCGGCAGGACCAATGGCGAAAACCATATCCTTTTTCTCCGTTTCTTTTACCAGTTTTTTAAGATTGGTTGTTTTAGCCTTAATGACTTTTCCGTTTACTCCTTTTACAATAATATCCTGATCGAAAACCAGTTGTTTCTCGTTTTCATCTTTAATATTCAATATATTTTCAACGTCTTTCAGTCCTATTGAATTATTTTTTGAGATAAAACTGACAATATCCTCCAGCTTTTGTTTTAGTATGTCTAAAGCTTCCTTATTTCCCATGGCAAAGATGAAATGATCTCTTCCTGTAATTTTAATGGTTGGAAAGCTTGATTTTAATAAGTTGAAATATTGGTTATTAACTCCATAGAAGATTTTCGCATCGATATCTTCCAAATCATATGTCAATTCAAACATGCAGTATTTTTATTTTTAGATTTTAAAATTAAAGCTTTTTTTCAAATTTTTATCAAATTCTTTTCAACAATCTTTCGGGCTTTCTTTTTATTTTAAATAACTTTGCAATACTACACTATTCTATAAATTGCTCATGTCAATTATTACCCTTACTTCGGATTTCGGAAATTTAGATTACAGAGTTGCCGCTGTGAAAGGCAAAATTCTGTCTCTAAACCCTGAGGTTAATATTGTTGATATAACCCACGACATCCAGGCATTCAACCTTATACAGACTTCGTATATTGTAAGAAATGCTTATAAATATTTTCCAAAAGGAAGCATTCACATCATTTCTGTGGACAGCTTTTACAACAAATCAAGAAAGAATATCATTTATAAAGCTGATGGATCCTACTTTCTGGCGGCAGACAATGGTCTTTTAAGCCTTATATTTTTCGATATTAAACCCGAAGCGATCTATGAGCTTACGCTAAATAATCGTTTTGATGACATCATCGATTTTACTTCTACAGACATCTTTGTTCCTGCAGCAGTACATCTTGCCAATGGCGGACTGCCTGAAGTAATAGGACGAAAAATAAGTACAGCCAAACAGCTGATGTTCCCAAGAGCGGTTTATAATGAATCTGAGGGCATGGTTATTGGCGAAGTGACCTATATTGATAATTTCGGAAATATAATCTCAAATATCAACAAAGATTTTTTCGAAAACATTAGTAAAGGCTATGACAATTTCACCATAAAATTCAGGAATTTAAGTCTTTCAAGGATATTTTCCAGCCATACGGAGCTTGTTTCAGATTGGGAAAGGGAGACCGAATTTCATGGGCAGTCGGCTGCTATTTTCAATGATAGTCAATTATTGGAGCTTACCATCTACAAAGGAAGCAAGAAAAACGGCGCCAAAAGCCTGTTTGGATTGAATGTAGGCGAAAATATTTATATTGAATTCAGCTAAGATTATATATTTCATAAAAAAACCGATTTTTTTTATATATTTGTCAAAATCTAAAAATCAAAAATGGCAGAATACAAATTATTGCTTCCTTCCATGGGAGAAGGTGTTATGGAAGCGACAATTATCACTTGGTTATTCAATGAGGGTGATAACGTAAAGGAGGATGACTCCGTAGTAGAAATTGCAACAGATAAAGTAGATTCAGACGTTCCGACACCAGTTTCGGGGAAAATCGTAAAAATTTTAAAGCAAAAAGATGAAGTTGCAAAAGTAGGTGAAGCCATTGCTATTTTAGAAATTGAAGGAGAAGGCGCAGCTTCAGAAGAAGTAAAAACTGAAACTCCGGCAGCTACTCCGGATGCAGACACTTTAAAAGCGATTGAAGAGCCTTTACAAACAACAATTGCTTCAAGCGTAGAATTCTCAGGAGACCTTTATTTATCTCCACTTGTAAAATCTATCGCACAACAGGAAAAAATTTCTGAAACTGAACTGAAATCCATCAAAGGAAGCGGTTTAGAAGGAAGAATCACAAAAGAAGATATATTGGCATATGTTGCCAACAGAGGAAGCCAGCCAGTTCAGCAGGCTGCTCCGGTACAGGCAGCATCTACTCCAAAACCAGCAGTATCTGCTCCGGCAGCTACGATCCCTGTAAATGCAGGTGATGAGATCATTCCAATGGACAGAATGAGAAAGATCATCGCTGAAAACATGGTAAAAGCAAAACAAATAGCTCCACACGTTACTTCTTTCATCGAAACAGACGTTACCAACGTTGTGAAATGGAGAAATAAAAACAAAGCAGTATTTGAAAAGCGCGAAGGTGAGAAATTGACTTTCATGCCGATTTTCGTAAAAGCTGTAGTGAAAGCAATCCAGGATTTCCCAATGATCAATGTTTCTATCAATGGTGAAAACATCATCAAAAAGAAAAACATCAACATTGGTATGGCGACTGCCCTTCCGGACGGAAACCTTATTGTTCCTGTTATCAAGAATGCTGATCAGCTATCACTTTCAGGTCTTGCAAAAGCAATCAATGACCTGGCATACAGAGCAAGAAATAAGAAATTAAGACCAGAAGACACTCAGGGTGCCACTTATACAATTTCTAACGTAGGAAGCTTCGGAAACCTTATGGGAACTCCTATCATTCCTCAGCCTCAGGTAGCTATTTTAGCAATCGGAGCTATCGTTAAGAAACCTGCTGTTCTTGAAACAGCTGATGGTGATGTGATTGCAATCAGAAACTTAATGTTCATGTCTCACTCTTATGACCACAGAGTAGTAGACGGTTCTTTAGGAGGAATGATGCTGAAGCATGTTCACGATTACCTTCAAAACTGGGATCTGAATACAGAAATATAAGTAATGAATAATTAGCAATAAGTAATTTTGCTGATTTTAAATACTAAACCTTCGATCTAATCGGAGGTTTTTTTGTTTTTAGCAGTCAAACTTTACAGAATATCAAAAGATTAAACAACATAAAATATCAATTATAAATAATCAAATAAAAAGATATTTATTTATCAAATCATCAATAAAATAAACACAATTACACATTATCACAACTTATTTTGAAATTAGATTTATTAGCATTATTTTTAAACAAATAAATATTCAATAATGGATCTGGATTACAGAAAGGATGACATGACAAAATTTTCTGCCTTCACTGAGCAGGATGAAAAACTCATTACTGAAGTTTACGATCAGCTTTCTATAGATTATGATATTTCAGTGATTGATATTGAAGACTCTCCTTATGAGCAATTCAGTTCACATGCTATGTATCCACTATTCATCCCTCAAATCTGTTACCGGGTAAAAGACAGAAATAATAACAGTTCTTTCTACCTTTTTGTTGTCAGTAAAGTTGGGGTTACATCAAGAGGAGGTCGTCTAGGTCGTAAATTTGACACCATTCAACTTTGGGGATTAAAAAAACTTGAAGAAGATTTTGGGTATATTTCCATCAACAGGAAGAGATTAATGGATAAGATTGCAGGGATCTTCAGCAGTTTTAATATCAATTTTAAAGATCATGATTTTAAAGACTTCTATGTTTTAGGAAGTGATCAATTTAAAACCATGAATTTTCTAACCCCTAAAAGAAAAGCATCTATAAAAACTTTTCCGAATGAAAACTTTAAACTTGAAGTGAAAAATAATATTTTAAGCTTCGGTTTACCGGAAATACTTACGATTGGAAACGCTGAAATCATCTCAAAGTTTTTAAACGAAATATAATTTCCGAAATTTTACCGTAATTTCATCCCACAAAACAGACAAATGCTGAAAATTTTCATCCTGATACGGAAATCTATCAAAAATTCCTTTGACAATATCCGGAACGAACAGCTGAAGTACAACCTGCTTCAGGCCATTCCTTTTTGGATAGGTTCTGTGATTACAGGTTTTTTTGCCGTCATGTATGCGCAGGTGTTTGCCTGGGGTGAACATCTCATGAATTTTATTTTTGACTGGCATGCGTGGATGATTTTCATCATTGCACCCATAGGATTTGTACTTTCCTGGTGGCTGGTAAAAGAATTTGCTCCCAATGCCAAAGGAAGCGGCATTCCACAGGTAATGGCTGCAGTAGAACTCGCCAACCCGAAAGAACACCGCAAGATCAGAAATCTTCTGAGTATTAAAATTATTTTTTTCAAAATTCTGTCCTCTGTCATTCTGGTTATCGGAGGAGGCGCTGTAGGACGCGAAGGACCTACCATTCAGATTGCGGGTTCTGTTTTCAGAAAAGTCAACGAATATCTTCCCGAATGGTGGCCGAAGATTTCCAAGAAAAATATGATTATGACAGGAGCTGCCGCCGGACTTGCAGCAGCATTCAACACTCCTTTGGGCGGTATTGTTTTCGCTGTGGAAGAACTATCAAAAACCCATATCAATTATTTTAAAACAGCTTTGTTTACAGCGGTAATTATTGCCGGCCTTACAGCGCAAACACTGGCTGGATCTTATTTATACCTGGGATACCCGAAGACGAATGATGTTTCTTTAATGGTAATGTTCCCGATTGTACTTGTTGCTGCAACTGCAGGTATTCTCGCCAGTCAGCTTTCTGTTGCTATGCTTAAAATAAACAGCTGGAAAAAGAATACACTGAAAACCGATAAAGCCAATGTGATATTCCTGATCATTTGTGCTTTAATTATAGCTTCAATTGCTTATTTCATCAACAGGGAAATTCTGGGCTCCGGAAAAGAAATTATGGAGCGGGTTCTTTTCACAAAAGATAAGCATGAAGACTGGTATGTTCCGATTCTGAGAATGCTTGGCCCTGCCCTTTCTTTTACTTCCGGGGGTGCAGGTGGAATTTTTGCCCCTGCTCTCACTGCAGGAGCAAGTATTGGCTCTGTTATTTCAGGGGCAATTCATTTGTCTCCCAACGAAACCAATGTCGTTATTCTGGCGGGAATGGTAGCTTTTCTTACAGGAATTACCAGAGCGCCGTTTACTTCGGCTATTATCGTTCTGGAAATGACCGACAGACACTCATTGATCTTCCACCTGATGCTGGCGGGAATGGTTTCTTCTATTGCCTCTATTTTAGTAAGCAGACATTCATTGTATGATGTATTGAAGGTGAATTTCCTGACAGAATTGAGACAGAAGGATTAGTTGGAGAATGCTCAGCTGAAGGTTGATGGCTTTTAAAAGTATATTATTAAAAATAGCTTTTAAATATAACCTTAAGCAATACCCTCAAAACATTAAACTTTAAACTCCAGACCATCAGCACTCAACTATTTCACGAATCCTCTTGCATATAAGAAATATATTCTCTAATTTTGCACCTCGAAATAATTAACAAATTCATTTAACATTATGAACAATTACGAAACTGTTTTCATTTTAACTCCCGTTCTATCTGAGTCACAGGTAGAGGAAGCAGTGAACAAGTATGTAGATCTTATCAAAGAAAAGAACTGCGAAATCGTTGCTAAAGAAAACTGGGGACTAAAAAAATTAGCTTACCCTATCCAATTGAAAAAGAATGGGTTCTATACTCTAATCGAATTCAAAGGAGAAGGTACTGTAGTAGCTGATTTAGAATTAGCATTTAAGCGTGACGAAAGAGTAATCCGTTACCTTACTACAAAACTTGACAAGCATGCTGTTGAGTACGCTATAACTAGAAGAACTAAAGTAAAAGCGGCTAAAGCTTAATTATTAACCCTATTTTTTAAAAAGACAAGACATGGCAATAGATGAAATGGCTAAACAAGCCTCAGCTGGAGGAGAATCAGAAGTAAAATTCCTTACTCCACTTGATATCAATACAAAATCTGAAAAGAAATATTGTAGATTCAAAAAATACGGAATTAAGCACGTAGATTACAAAGATGCTGACTTCTTATTACAATTTGTAAACGAGCAAGGTAAAATTTTACCAAGAAGATACACTGGAACTTCTTTAAAGTACCAGAGAAAAGTTTCTGCTGCTATCAAAAGAGCAAGACACCTTTCTTTACTACCTTACGTAGCTGACTTATTGAAATAAGACAAAAAATAAATAAAAGAAGAGGGCAACCTCTTCTTTTGTTGCTGAATAAATAATTAATTCTAACTTGATTTTAGATCACTCTAAAATCTAAAAAAAGGACAACAACAATGGATATCATCCTAAAACAAGACGTAGAAAACTTAGGACTTGAGTTTGATACAGTAAGCGTAAAGCCTGGTTATGCTAGAAACTTCTTACTTCCTAAAGGAATCGCTCTTTTAGCTACACCTAAAAACAAAGCAGCTCTAGAAGCTACTTTAGAAGCTAGAAAAGAAGAAGAAGCTAAATTAATCGCTGCTGCAAACGCTGTAGTAGATCAATTGAAGAAAACTTCTATCACTATTCCTGCAAAAGTAGGTTCTGGTGATAAATTATTCGGATCTATCAACAATGCAGATCTTTCTGCTGCTCTAGCTAAAGCTGGAGTTTCTGTAGAGAAGAAATACATCAAAATCCCAGGGAACACTATTAAGAGAACTGGTAAAGTAACAGCAAACATCAGATTACACAGAAACGTTGAGTACAATTTCGAATTCGATATCGTATCTGACGCTCCAGTTGTAGCTGCTCCTGCTGCTAAAAAGGAAGAAGTTAAATCTGAAGAAGCTTAATTTAAGCAACTGAGATTTTCTCACCATACAGACCACTTCAATTTATTGGAGTGGTTTTTTGTTTGTATGATGTGGAAAGTTTACACCTTGATAGAGCCGATTCTTAACTACCCCGTCTTTTTGCCTTGCAAAAATCCACCCCTTCAGAGAAGAGGAATTCAGGGAATCCTTACTCATATTATTCCTGATTGATTGCTTTCTTATTTAAACATGTATAAGTCCAAGTAAGATTGTACAGTGAAAAAAACAAATCTAATACCCCGCATCCCATCAACATCCCGAATCTCGAAACCCTCAAACACTTCTACTTATTCCCTCTCAGTTTCTGCTGATATTCCGTAGGAGCAATACCAATTACTTTTTTGAAAATATTACTGAAAGACGACAGACTGTTGTACCCTACCATCATTGCTATTTCGTACATATTGTATTTTTCTTCCAGCATCAGCTCCAGAGAACGTGTAATTCGTAATGCTCGTAGAAAACGAACGTAATTCATCCCCAAAATCTCTTTAAATTTCCTCGAAAGAGTTCTTGTACTCATTCCGAATTCTTTTGCCGTAGATTCAATGGTAAGAGGCTTTTCAAGGTTAGCATGAATGTATCTTGCAATCTTCAGCAGTGTTTCATCTTTTGGAAAAGGATGCTGTATCGGAAATGCAAGATGCTTATTCTTTTTCTCCTGTAAAACACCTTTGAGAGCTTTGAGGAAATAATATTTAGAACCATCATTTTTTGTAATTTTCCCATCCCAATCTTTAGTGTAAAAAATCATCTCCCGAAGTAAGTTATTGACGGAATAAATATTAATTTCATCAAAAAAGCCATTTTCATTTTCTTCTTTCTTAAAATAAAAATTATATAAATCGACTTTCGGGCTGGTAGAAAAAATGTAGTGAGGTGTCCCGGCCGGAATCCACATAAAGCATCTTGCAGGAAGGTACCAGTGCCTCTGATCTGTAAAAACATGTACAATCCCTCCTTCTGCGTATACTAATTGTGCAGAACTGTGGTAATGAATTTCCGTTGTTACATTGCCTGTGAGGACATGATAGATATAAAATTCGGCATCTTCTTCTTCTACTGCTTTGAAATGGCTGTCATTCATGAAATAAAGATAAGAAGAATTTTCAAATTGGCATAAATGAACAAATCTTTTTCTGTTTTCACAAATAGGGTCGGATACATGTCATCGTACCTTTGCTGAATCAAAATCATTTTAGCAAAAATCCTTTAATTAATTTATGAATATCATATTTAACGCATGCCGATATCTGTGCATCGCGTTGTGCTTATTATTGAGCAACTTTTTACATTCACAGATGATCGATTACCAACATCTTGGCTTACAGCAGGCCCTAGAGATTGGATTGAAAAACAACAAAAACATACAGATAAGTCATCTAAAACAGGAAATGTCAGCTACCAAAGAGAAAGATCTCAAAATGGAAAAGCTTCCTGACGTTGAATTTCATACCAGCTACACCCAGGTAACCAATCTGTATCAGCATCAGAATGGCGTATTTAACAAAGCAACAAAGTATGATGCCATCAATGGCATGTATGACTTTACATTATCTGCTTCAATTCCGGTGTACATGGGTGGCAAAATAAAGAACACGGAAAAGAAAGCGGCTATTGATACTGAAATTTCAGCCTTAAGAACGCATTTGGACGAGAGACAGCTTACCATGGAAATCATTACGGCTTTTCTGCAGATCCATCATTTAAAAGAACAGCAGAGCCTTATTAATGATAAAATGAAAGAAGATTCTGTCAACATCAAACAGGTAAAAGCCCTTAAAGCCAACGGTGTCGTAACGGTGAATGAAGTATTGAGAACTTCCCTTCAGCTTTCCAATCATAAAATGAGCTGGACGGAACTGGATAACGATATTCAGATTGCAGAGCATAAGCTGAAAATTATTCTTTCCTTACCGGAAAATCAGGAAATGCATGTGAATACCGAAGACCTGATTTCGGATAATGCTGCGATTCCCTACGTTGATGAATTGACGGAAACAGCTTTAAACAAAAATGAGTCTGTTGATATCACTCACAAAAACCTTTCACTGAAGGAATTGGATCAAAAAATCATCAAAGCAAATTATTTACCCAAAATTACAGCAGGCGGAGAATATTTTTTAAAGTATCCGAATATGATGTTTTTTCCTCCTGAACCTTACGCATATCGTCTGGGAATGATAGGTGTAAATCTTACCTATCCTATCGAAAATCTGTATAAGAATAAATACAAAATGCAGGAAGCACGGGAAAATATAGACCTTGCTAAGCTTCAGATTGAGGAAAATGAGGAAAAAATAAGACACAATGTGTATGAGGCTTATAAAAAATTTGAAGAAACAGACCAGAAAGTAAAAATTGCAGAGGAAGCGATTGATCAGGCTAAAGAAAACTATCGCATTGTAAGAACAAAATATGCGAACAAGCTAAGCCTTATCACTGAACTGATAGATGCCGACAATACTTATCTGGAGGCAGAATCAAATCTTATTTCCGTAAAAATAAACAGACAACTTAAATATTATCAACTCCAATATACGATTGGAAACTTATAAAAACTATGGCACAGAAACAACTGACACAAAAGGAAAAAAGAATCAACAAGTCCATTACTCTACTAGCTTGGATCCTGATCATCAGCGGAATTACAGGAATGGTCAGTTTCTATCTTTTTTCAAGAAAGAATGTCACGACCAATGATGCACAGATCGAACAATATATCACGCCAGTATCCAGTAAGGTTTCTGGATTTATCAAAGCGATAAAATTTAATGAAAATCAGTTTGTACATAAAGGGGATACTTTAATCATCATAGACAACAGAGAGTTTGTAAATCAGGTGCAAATGGCTGAAGCCAGTCTCCATGCCAATACAGCTACCATCAGCACTATTGAAAGCGGTGTCAATACCAAAGAAAGCGACACAAAGATCATTGATGCCAAAATTGCTTCTGCAAGAATTGATATCTGGAGAACAGAACAGGATTATAAAAGATATAAAAATTTACTGACCGAAGATGCTGCTACCGAACAGGAATTTGAGAATGTAAAAGCTTCATATGAACAGTCAAAAGCGAATCTTCTGGCATTGGAACAGCAAAAAAATGCAGTAAAAGCCGGAGCTAATGAACAACAGACAAAGGTTGCTCCTGTTAAAAGCCAGATTCAGCAGAGTTCTGCAAGTCTGAGTAATGCTAAACTTTATCTTTCTTATACTGTGATTACTGCTCCCTATGATGGATGGGTTGGAAAAAAGACCATTCAGGAAGGGCAGCTGATTAAAGAAGGTCAGGCCCTGATACAGATGGTTAGCAAAGAAAAATGGATCATTGCTAATTACAAAGAAACACAGCTTGGGCAGATTGACCAGAATCAGGAAGTCATCATTACTGCAGATGCATATCCCGATGTGGAATTTAAAGGAAAAATACTTTCCGTTTCTCCTGCATCAGGATCACAATTTTCTTTGGTAAAACCGGATAATGCCACCGGAAACTTTGTGAAAATTGAACAGAGATTCCCTGTGAAAATTATTCTTGACAACAATAAAGACAACGAAAAACTGCTTTCCGGAATGAATGTTCTGGTGAGCGCGAAGAAGATATAAGTTTGAGTGTGGGAGGGTTTTAGAGTTTTGGAGTGTAAAATTACCTTCCAATCAATACATTTTCAGACTTTACAATTAAATTATTTTTTAGCGAAAAGACAGGACTGCAAAATAGCGAATCTGCAAATTTTTTCTTAAGCATATTTGCCATTTTACCTTTTACTTTTACACCTTGCACTTTTGTCTTTTCGCATTTTTAAATTCAGGCACAGCCGCGAATTTACTTATCTGCCTTTTCAGCATTCTTCAATTAATGCTTTCAAAAAATTATGCAACACAATACAGTTTATCATAAATGGGTACCACAATGGCTGAAACTGCCGCTTCTTATACTGGCATTGTTTCCCCACCTGATGTTGTTGTCGCTTTTACATTCAAACAGCGCCTTCACATCTTCTTTTATGGATGTCGATTCAGATGACATTCAGTATTTAATGATTTTGATGTATGGGACATTTGTGGTTACCCTTTTAGTTATACAAAGATTTATGGCTTATTTCAGCGTGAAATATTACGTTCTGCTGATGGCTTCCATTTCCGTGATTATCCTTTATGTTTTATCGGTAACACATGATTATCATGTTATTTTGGTAATCCGGTTTTTAGAAGGAATTTTCGGGCTGCTGGAAGGTGCTATTTTCCTTCCTCTGATTATTGCTGAACTAAAAACAAGACATGCCAAAGTGGTAGCTTATCTTTTTATGTATACCATCATGCTGACGGGAGGAACAATAACTACTTCCCTGTTGAAATCAAGTATTGAAAACTATGACTTCCAGCATATGATCCTGATGATGGCCTACTTTCATGTATTTGTACTGATAATTGGTATTGCTCTGTTCAACAGAAATAGATTTTTCCCTAAAAAACCTTTGTACCAATTGGATATTACCAGCTGGTTTTTACTTTGGGTATGTCTGCAGGCTGGCGGTTATGCCATTATTTATGGTAAAAGGCTGATGTGGTTAGAATCTGATACCATCATCATGTGTCTGTTTATATTCCTGATTTCGGGAGGATTATTTATGCTTAAACAAAGAAATTCCAGAAGACCGCTGTTCCATTTTGAAGTTTTCAGTTCAAAAAATGTGATCGCTGGAATGATCCTGTTTTTTATCTTTTATCTGATCCGATCCGGATTGAATAATGTATACAGCATCATGGCCACCGTGTGGAAATGGCCTTGGGATTATATTGTAAACATCCAGTACTGGAATGTGGCAGGAACTCTTCTTGGGATATTATTATCAGGAATCTGCCTGGTTCGGGGAGTTTCATCGAGAATTGTTTTCTTTACAGGATTTCTGTTACTTGCCATAGACTGTGCTTGGTTTACGTATACTTTTTATCCAGATACAACCCTTTCTACAATCTGCCCGCCACTATTTCTGCAGGGGGTGGCTCAGGGATTATTATTCACTCCGCTTGTTTTCTTTTTAATTTCAGGAACTCCGGAAGAATATGTTGCCAATGCTACAGCTTTAGGGACAACAACCCGTTTCTGGACAACGGCTATCGGCTATGCATTGATGCAAAACCTTATGCTGTTTTTAACTTTAAAACATTCTGATACACTTAGTGTCAATTTTACAGACACCAATCCTGTTTTCTACAGTCAGTGGACACAACTTTTCGGGGCCAATATTTCAAAACTGTCTGTGAATGATTCTTTATCTATGACTGCGGGAGCTTTTAAGGCTAAAATTACTGCACAATCTATTCTCCTTTCCAATATGGAAATTTTTACCGGACTTTTCTGGCTGGCATTCATTACTGCCCTTTGCTTATTGCTTTATCATCCTGCAAAAATAGCTGTGAGAAATATAATGTAAAGAAGCTTGAGTTTATAAACTCTCAAATAACAGACAAACTCGGATAAGAAAGTTTCTTAAACGCCAGGAATACACTAAGGGTATAAAAATGATATGAATATTTTTCGTTCGCAAAGGCATTTCATTCAGCTATACACATAATGAATCAACTCTGCTAAGTGTCAACGCCTCTGCGAACATAATTTCTAATTTTTCAGTCAAATCTTAAACTTAAATTAAGTAATAGCTAAAGGCTCTTTAAATAAAGCTAATAATGATAAGTTCTCATTACACAAACAGTATTTCTCAAATTTCAAGAAGTTTTCTTTTTCTAACGATTATCTTCAATTTTATATCTCCATTTCTCATCCACTTTGGCCGGTTTATTGTTCGTATTTTTCAGGCAGCAATATTGCTCAAAGCACTACGTTTAATACAAAAGCTTACGAATGGAAATTGAAAGTATTTTACTGAAACAAAGAGACTTTTTCACAACACAGCAAACTAAAAGCCTTGCTTTTCGGAAAATGTATCTTGAAAAGCTTCGAAACCTTATTATTTCTAATGAAAACATGTTGTATGAAGCTATTAATAAAGATTTTGGAAAATCTAAATTTGATACATTTACAACAGAATTATCTTTCATCCTGAATGATATTGACTATTACCTCAAGAATTTAAAATCTCTTTCCAAACCTAAGAAAGTAAGTACCAATCTTGTCAATCAATTGGGAAACAGCAAAATGTATGCTGATCCACTCGGCTGTATTTTAGTGATCGGAGCCTGGAATTATCCTTACCAATTGTCACTTTCACCCGTTATTGCTGCAATGGCTGCCGGAAACTGCTGTATCCTTAAGCCCAGTGAAATTGCTGAAAATACAATGAAAGCGATGGCATCCATCATCAATGAAAATTTTCCGCCTGAATATTTATATGTTTATGAAGGAGGTATTGAAGAAACAACTTCTCTTTTACAATTAAGATTTGACAAAATATTTTTTACAGGAAGTACAAAGGTTGGAAAGATTGTTTACAAAGCGGCAGCAGAGCACCTTACTCCCGTAACTCTTGAGCTGGGCGGAAAATCTCCGGCTATTATCACCAAAAATGCTCATCTTGAGATAGCAGCTAAGAGAATTGTGTGGGGAAAGTTCCTCAATGCCGGACAAACCTGTGTAGCTCCAGATTATCTGTTGGTAGAAGAAACCATTCAGGAGCAGTTTTTGGAAATGCTTAGGAAATACATCAAAGAATTCAGATATGATCAGGATTCTGAACAGTATACAAGAATCATTAATCAACGAAATTTCCAACGCCTTGTGCGCCTTATTGATAAAGAAAAAATCTATTCTGGAGGGCATTTTGATGAGGAAAAACTGTACATTGAACCTACTATTCTGAACCATATAGGCTGGAATGACGAAATTATGCAGGAAGAAATTTTCGGTCCTCTCCTGCCTGTTATCAGTTTTCAGAATTACAATGCTGCACTCAATTCTATTGCAGAGCTTGAAAAACCTCTCGCTGCTTATCTTTTTACCAATAATTCTGAAGAGAAAGAGATGTTTACGCGGAAACTGTCATTCGGTGGCGGCTGTATTAATGATACGGTGATGCACTTAAGCAATGACAACCTGCCATTTGGAGGAGTGGGAAGTTCAGGAATAGGAAATTATCATGGAAAATATGGTTTTGAAACCTTCTCACATCAAAAAGCAATTCTTGAAAAGGCTACCTGGGGTGAACCCAACATTAAATACCCACCTTATTCTGAAAAAAAATTAAGCTGGATCAAAAAATTACTGTAATTTATCCCTGACTGGGGATTTTAAATAAAAAAACAATATATTTATGTCCTAAAATTAAATTCTATAACCATGAAAAATTTGAAAAAATTATCAAGAGAAAAATTAAGTAAACTAACAGGAGGACTATCATGTGCTTCATCTTGCTCAGATGGAAGTATGGTATATATAAGTTCTTGCTCTTCATGCATCCAGTATTCAGGCGGAGCTGCTTGTTATGATGCTAATGGAAGAGGCGCAATACGTGTAGAAAATTGTGCTTAATACATAAAAACAAAAACCCTTTCTAAAACAGAAAGGGTTTTCTTTTAAAGGACTTTTCCTTTTTCCAGAAATTCTTTTACTTTTTCTTTACTATATCCTTTTCCTTCTTCTAAAACTTCACTCTGCTGAACATGAATTTTTTTACCATCTTTATCTAAAATGATAAAGAAAGGATAAAACTGCTGTTCTTTAATATTGATATATTGAGAAAAAACCTTCTCATTCTTATTCTCCGGAGAATTGTTCAGGTGATAGTATACATATTTTTTATCTACTATTTCCTTCAGTTCAGGAGTATTCTGTACAAAATTATTAAAACGAAGACACCAGATACACCAGTTTCCACCAGCCTGGATCATTACATTCTTACCTTCTTTCTTAGCCTGAGCTACCAATTTATTAATATCAGCCTCTGCATCTGCTTTTGGATCATATGGTTTAGGAAGTTTAGCTTTTTCTTCAGCAGCTTTTTTCTTTGCATCTAACTCTTTCTGCTCAGTAGGAACTATAAGAGCTGTTTTTTGCTTTCCTTTATCTGGCGTATTTTTTACATCCTGTGAAAAAGCAAGAGTGCTTAATCCAAGAAAAGCGAAAATTATCAATTTTTTCATAATATAAAAGTAAAAAAATATTATATATCCCTCTGCAAAAATAGAACCATAATTTTATTATTACTAAATTTGCGTGTTTTATGAATTTCTTAATCAAAATATTATACTTAGTCTCTAAGCTTCCGCTTAAAATATTATATATTTTTTCGGATGTCATCTTCTTCCTTAATTATTATCTGGTAGGATACAGAAAAGAGGTAATCACCCAAAATCTGAGAAAATCTTTCCCTGATAAATCGGAAGAGGAAATTAAAGAGATCCGGAAAAAATTCTACCTTAATTTTTCAGATTATCTGGTAGAAACTATCAAATCTTTCAGCATTTCTGAAACTGAAGCCAGGGTGAGAATGCAGCACATCAATCAGGAGCTGTTTCATGACGCTAAAAAGGAAGGTAAAAATATCATCCTTCTGGCTGGGCATGTCTTCAATTGGGAGTGGATCAATGCATTGGCAAAGATTGTTCCCCAAGCACATTGCCATCCTGTATACAGAAAGGTAAATAATGACTTTTGGGAGAATCAGATGAGAAAAGTCCGTAATAAATTCGGAAATGAAGCTCTGGAAGCCAATGAAGTGATTCTGAATATTTTCAGATCTAAAAATAATGGAGATTCTGCCTATATGTTTGTGGCTGACCAAACACCTCACCACGCTCATGTCACTTACGGATTAGAATTTTTGAATCAACGGACACCCGCTTTTATAGGATATGATAAATTAGCAACAAGAATGGATCTTGTTATTATCTACTGTGAAATGAAGAAGGTGAAACGTGGTTATTATCAGGTAAATTATCACAGAATATATCCTGATGGTGAAAAGTTCACTGAAAATGAAGTTGTAAGAAAATTTCATAAATTATTGGAAAACACATTACACAAAAATCCAGACAACTACCTTTGGTCACACAGAAAATGGAAATATCAGGACGCTATTAAAAATTTTGATTCTGAAAAAAAATAGATTGACATGCAGAAAAAACTGGCAGTTGCCATCTTAAACTGGAACGGCAAAAATTGGCTTGAAAAATTTCTTCCGGGTGTAGTTCAATTTTCTCAGAATGCGGATATTTTTGTTATTGACAATCTTTCTACAGATGATTCCATAGAGTTTCTCCAAAAGAATTTCCCCACAGTAAACGTTATTAAAAACGATAAAAACTATGGATTTGCTGGTGGTTATAATGAAGGATTGAAAGCCATCCCAAATGAATATTACTGCCTTCTCAATTCTGATGTGGAAGTTACTGAGAACTGGATAGAACCTGCTTTGGAATTATTGGAAAAAAATCCTTCCATTTCAGCAGTACAGCCTAAAGTATTATCTTATCATAATAGAACCTATTTTGAATTTGCAGGAGCTGCCGGCGGATTGATTGACAACCTTGGATATCCTTATTGCAGAGGAAGGGTTTTTGATGATCTGGAAGAAGATAAAGGCCAGTATAATGATGAAACAGAAATCTTCTGGGCATCAGGATGCTGTTTTTTCATCCGTTCAAAAGACTTTTGGGAGCAGAATGGTTTCGATACGAGGTTTTTTGCTCACCAGGAAGAAATTGACCTTTGCTGGAGACTCATTAATTCCGGGAAAAAGATTTACTACACCGGAAAATCCAGCGTATTTCATGTAGGTGGCGGAACACTTAATAAACAGAGTACACAAAAGACTTTTTTAAACATCAGGAATAACCTTTCCATGATGCTTAAAAACCTTCCCTTTCCTCAATTGATCTGGATGATCTTTTTCAGATTATGCCTGGATGGTGCTGCCGGAATTTATTTCGGACTAAAGCATGGTTTTCCACACCTTTGGGCTGTAGTAAGAGCTCATTTTGGGTTTTATGGACAGCTTCCGGGAACATGGAAACTTCGTCAGAAAAATCAAAAGAAGGAGTTCTATCAATCAAAATGGTTGATTTTTAAACATTTTTTAGGAGGAAGGTAGAAGATGAAAGGTGGCAGGTAATAGGTGGCAGGGATTAGGGAAAACCAACTTTTCTTTTCTTAAGTAAACTTTAAACCTGAAACATTAAACTTAAAACTAAAAAATCAGCAACTAATTTAATTACAAAAAAATGGATTTCTGTGCAATAGATTTTGAAACGGCCACTCACGAGAAAAGTTCAGCTTGTGAGATGGGGATTTGTATAGTGCAGGACTCTAAAATTGTTGAAACAAAGACCTGGCTGATCAAACCTCCAAGTTTTCCTTATTTCAATAAATTCAATATTGCAGTACATGGCATTCAGCCGGAAGATGTAAAGGATGCACCTACCTTTGATGAAATATGGTATGAAGCCCAGGATATGATGTACGGAAGCCTTATGATTGCTCACAATGCAGGATTTGATGCTTCTGTATTAAGAGGATGTTTACAGCATTATGGGATGTTTACTCCACAGATCAACTATCTGTGCAGCATACAGCTTGCAAAGAAATCATGGAATTACCTTCCAAAATATGGTTTGAAACCTTTGGCAGAATATCATAAGATTGATTTTACCCACCACAGAGCGGGGGCAGATGCTGAAGTATGTGCAAAGATCTCTCTACTGGCTTTTGAGAAACTGTTTCTCACCAGTAATGATGAAGTAAACGAATATTTGAAAGCGAAAATCAAAAAACTTTGATAGAACAGATTATTGAACCCGGGTTCTTATTCTGCAATCTATAAAATCATTACTCTTGTACTTTTGCAGGTACAAAAATCTTTAATTACTCAACACTTCAGACAACAGATTGAATTTCGGAATATCAATTTCGAAAGTCTCCTGTGTTTCCATGTTTTTCACCAGGTATTTTCCACTCATATTACCTACTCCGGAACGAAGCATTACATTGGAGAAATAAGAGAAATTTTCACTTGTTCCTATTTCAGGGGTCAGGCCGATTACGCCATCTCCTATAATCTCTGTGTATCCAAATCCGACATCGAAGATCAACCATTTTCTTTTCAATACTTTGATAGGAAAGCTTCCGTCATTTTCTATCGTGATATTGTATTTAAAAACGTAACGGTTTTCGGATGGATAACTGTTCTTACTATCATATTCAGGTATTACTGAAACTTTGATATTGGAAGTCATTTTTGAAAACATCATTGTAGCATTTTCTTAATAAATACAAAAATCTCGCCTTTTTTAAGGCGAGATTGTATATTTCTATTATAATTTCATTAAAACTATAATCCAAGGCCTTTTCTTTCGTCACCTCCCATTAATATTTCAACAGGATTGTCGATACCTTCTTTTACCGCTACAAGGAATCCTACAGATTCTTTTCCATCGATAATTCTGTGGTCATAAGACATTGCTACGTACATCATTGGTCTGATAACTACCTGTCCGTCAACAGCAACCGGTCTCTGGATGATATTGTGCATTCCTAAGATTGCAGATTGTGGAGGGTTGATGATTGGTGTAGACATCATAGATCCGAAAGTACCACCATTGGTAATAGTGAATGTACCGCCAGTCATTTCATCAACAGTAATTTTACCGTCTCTTACTTTTATTGCAAGATCTTTAATGTTTGCTTCAACTCCGCTGAAAGACATGTTTTCTGCATTTCTCAATACAGGAACCATTAATCCTTTAGGACCTGAAACTGCAATTGAAATATCGCAGAAATCGTAGTTTATTTTGAAATCACCGTCGATAGATGCATTTACATCCGGGTACATTTGTAATGCTCTTGTAACTGCTTTCGTAAAGAAAGACATGAAACCAAGTCCAACTCCGTGTTTCTGAGCAAATTCTTCTTTATATAGTTTTCTTAATCTGAAGATTTCAGACATATCCACTTCGTTGAAAGTCGTCAACATCGCTGTTTCGTTCTTCACAGAAACTAATCTTTGTGCGATTTTTCTTCTTAAAACTGAAAGTTTAGTTGTAGTGGTAGTTCTTGCACCTGTAGCTGTCATTGGGCTTCCTCCTAATGCAGGAACTGCCGCTAATTCAGCATCAGTTTTAGTGATTCTTCCGTCTCTTCCTGTTCCTGAAACCTGATCAGCATTCATCCCTTTTTCATCAAGGATTTTCTTAGCAGCCGGAGATGGAGCTCCTGTTGCATAAGTTTGTGGAGCCGCTACCGGAGCCGCAGGTTTTGGAGCTTCTTGCTTTGCAGGTTCAGCAGCTTTCGGAGCTTCTTCCTGTTTTGGAGCTTCAGCAGCAGGTGTAGCACCTTCTGGTCTTGCAGCATCCATATCAATTAAACAAACTACCTGACCTACCTGTACTACATCACCTTCTTCTGCCTTTAAAGTGATAATACCACTTTGTTCTGCCGGCAATTCAAGAGTTGCTTTATCTGAATCCACTTCGGCGATAGGTTGATCTTTTTCTACATAGTCACCATCTTTTACAAGCCAAGTTGCAATTTCAACTTCTGTAATTGATTCGCCCGGTGAAGGAACTTTCATTTCTAAAACTGACATATCGAGTATTTTTTATTTTTTAATTGAATATTATTTAAATTAAGCTGTAACTGGTCTTTTTGCAGGAGCATCATCTCTATCAAAAACTCTGTTGATCACTGCATTTTGGTTTTTCTCAAACATTTTGTGGCTACCTGGAGCCGGAGCACCGCTAGGTACTGGAGCAACTATCTGGATTCCCGTATCTCTGAAGTTTCTCAGGATATAAGACCAAGCTCCCATGTTTTCAGGTTCTTCCTGAGCCCAAACCAATTGTTTTTTGTTTTCATATTTGTTGAAGATCGCTTCAATAGCATCTGCCTGAAGTGGATATAACTGCTCGAATCTTACTAATGCAATATTTTCACAATTCAATTCTTCTTTCTTCGCTAATAATTCGAAGTACAGTTTACCTGAACAAAGAACTAGTTTTTCTACTTTTTTAGGATCTGCAGTTGGATCGTCTAAGATAGGCTGGAATGTTCCGTTTGCAAAATCTTCAATCGGAGAAACCACTTTAGGGTGTCTCAATAAAGATTTAGGGCTCATTACGATCAATGGTTTTCTGAATGCCCATTTCAACTGTCTTCTCAATAAGTGGAAGTAGTTGGCAGGTGAAGTAATGTTAGCTACTACCATGTTTTCATTAGCACAAAGAGTAAGGAATCTCTCCAATCTTGCGGAAGAGTGTTCTGCTCCCTGTCCTTCTGAACCATGAGGCAATAGCATAATCAATCCGTTCTGAAGCTTCCATTTTTCTTCTGCAGCGGCAAGGTACTGGTCAACAATAATCTGAGCACCGTTCACGAAATCTCCGAACTGAGCTTCCCAGATTGTTAATGTATTTGGAGAAGCCATTGCATATCCGTAATCAAAACCTAGAACTCCATATTCTGAAAGGTGAGAGTTGAATACATCAAATCTGCTTTCTGATACATGTCTTAACGGGATATATTCTTCTTCTGTATCTTCTGTTTTTACTACCGCATGTCTGTGAGAGAATGTACCTCTTTCCACATCTTCCCCAGAGATTCTTACGTTGTGACCTTCTACAAGCAATGTTGCATATGCCAACCATTCTCCTAATGCCCAATCTAATGAGTTTCCATTAATAGCTTTGATACGGTTTTCGAAAAGTCTCGTAATTTTATTGATGAATTTTTTATCAACAGGAAGTGTTGACATTTTAAGAGCCAATTCTTTCAGTTTTGCTGCATCGTATTTTGTATCAACCGGCAACTGAACGGCACCTCTTTTCCCGATTGGATAGTTTGTCCAGTCTTCAGACATGAACAGATCCATCACGTTCTTTTCAATTTCTTTTGAAGCATCGAAGTCTTTATCTAAAAGAGCTTTGAATTCCGTTTCCATTTTAGCAATTACATCATTGGAAGTAACGCTGTCTTTAAGTAATTTATCTTTATAAATTTCTCTTGGGTTCGGGTGTTTTGAAATTGTTTTATATAAATTAGGCTGAGTGAATCTTGGTTCATCACCTTCATTATGTCCGTATTTTCTATATCCTAAAAGGTCAATATAAACATCTTTTCCGAATTTTGCCCTGAAATCAGCCGCAAAATGCATCGCATGAACAACAGCTTCAGCATCGTCAGCATTCACGTGCATTACAGGAGATTCCGTAACTTTTGCGATGTCTGTACAGTAGGTTGAAGATCTTGCATCCATATAGTTTGTTGTAAATGAAACTTGGTTATTTACAACGATATGAACGGTACCTCCTGTTCTGTATCCTTCCAAAGTCATCATCTGAGCCACTTCGTAAGCAATACCTTGTCCGGCAATAGCTCCGTCACCGTGGATGATGATTGGCAATACTTTAGAGTAATCTTTGTATTTGTCATCTACTTTTGCACGGCAGATACCTTCTACCAAAGCAGCTACTGTCTCAAGGTGAGACGGATTCGGGGTAAGGTTGATACACACTTCTTCTCCTGAAGCAGTTTTGATCTTTTTGGATGATCCTAAGTGATATTTAACGTCACCTGAGAATACATCTTCTTCAAACTCTTTTCCTTCAAATTCTGAGAAGATCTGCTTGTAAGATTTCCCGAAAATGTTTGTCAATACATTCAGTCTACCTCTGTGAGCCATCCCCAGTACCACTTCATCTACTCCTAACTGAGAAGATTTTGAGATCAACTGATCTAAAGCCGGGATTAATGTTTCACCACCTTCTAATGAGAATCTTTTTTGTCCTACAAATTTTGTGTGAAGATAGTTTTCAAAAGCAACCGCCTGATTTAATTTTAATAAAATCTCTGTTTTTTCGTTTGCAGAAAGGCTTGGGTGGTTTTCATTTACCTGAAGCCATCTCTTGATGAAATCTTTTTCTTCAACGTTGTTGATGTGCATATACTCTACTCCGATTGAATCACAGTAGATACTTTCAAGGTGCGTGATCAAATCTGCTAAAGTAGCAGGTTCTTTCATTCCTGTTTCAACAGCGCAGTTGAATTTTGTATTTAAATCCTCTTTAGAAAGACCGAAATTTTCGATGTCTAAAGTAGGTGTATAATGTCTTCTTTCTCTAACTGGGTTAGTTTTTGTAAAAAGGTGTCCTCTTGTTCTGTAAGCCTCAATAAGGTTTACTACTTTAAATTCTTTCTTGATGTGCTCAGGAACTTCTCCGTTCGATACTGCCTGAGAAATCTGTTGTACTGCCGGGGCAGCGTTGGCCGGAGCCTGAATAAACTGGATGTTATCGTCATCTCCATAGTTCTCCAAAGCAAAATCGAAGCCTTGAAAGAAAGCTTTCCATGATGGTTCTAGAGAGTCTGGGAATTTTAAGTATTGTTGGTATAAATCCTCAATTAACTGAGAATGAGCTGCGTTTAGGAATGAAAATCTGTCCATTATTACAGTTTATCTATTTATTAAAATTTATTTGTAGAATTAATCTTCAAATTTAATAAAAAAAACCGAGTTAGAACAGTCTCAAACCGTTAAAAAACCTTAAGAAAAAAATAAATAAATAAAAATCACTTATATACTGATAATGAGAGCTTCATGTTCACGTCCTGTCCTTCCATGGGACGTTCAATAAAGGTCTGACGGATATCTCCGAAGCGCATCTCGTCTTTTTTGGCTTTCTGAATGAGCTGCTGAATCGCCCGAATTCGTCCCTCATAGCTTCCTTTGTAGTAGATTACATAATTTTGAGACGGGTTTACGGATCTAAAATTGAAATTATTGTCTGATACACCGATTTTCTTAGAAAGCGGAATTCCGAGGAAATAAGAAACTTCTTTATCTTTATAATTGTCCGCGTCAGTGATCAGGATGGGATATCCAAATTCATCATCTCTTTTCCCCATATCCATCGTTACGAAATTATAAGCTTTGTTATAATTCATCACGATATTTTTGTAAAGCGCGTCTTTTTTATTGGAAGTGCTTACATTGATCCCAAGCAGCAGTTTGTCTTCTTCATTTTCCACCATCAGACTGTCATATTTGATGGCTGCCATCTGGTTATCTTTTTCTACTTTATTTCCTAAAGAATTTTTAAGATTCGTCATACTTTTGTTGATATTTTCAGCAAAACGATCTTCGGTCCAGAAGTTTTCTACTCTTTTCCAGACAGGCAGTTTGGGTGTATGTACATACCAGATTATTTTTGTTTTTTCTGCGGAAACAGGCTTAAATTTAACATCAACCAGCGTTGGATTTTCATTTTCATCCTCAAAAAGCTGATATTTCAATGTCTTATTAAGATTCTCGTACCTGATGAACATTTCTCCATCGGTATTATTTTTAGGATCCACATAACTAATGGCACTTCCCTGCCCTTCGTAAGGCGTATAATAATCAATATCAATAGATTGCGAGCTGGTGAAAAAATTGTTCCATCTTGTAAAATTCTGAAGGTTATTAAACTGAGAAAAAACCTTATCTACCGGATAATCAATCTCTTTTTCAATGGTGAAGTTCTTACTGTCATCCACAAAATAGTACATGGAAGCAGCATAAGCTCCCCCCAACAAAACAATGATAAAAGTTAATATCTTAAAAATACGCATCGCACAAAAATAGTATAAATATAACGAGTGAACAATATGCAGATTGCATTGAAAAAAAATAATTCTGTTAAAAAAAACATTTGATTTAATGATTAATATCAAATCCTCATGGGGTATGTATGGTATGTATATTGATTCGGAAAAGCCTTAATTCTATATTTTATGAAGAAGTTATGTACATTTCCTTTGATCTTGTTATCAACCATTGCGTATTCTCAATACTCAGTTTCGGAAATTCCTCAAGACGGCTATTTGAAAGATTTTGACATTGCAGTGGATATCATTCAGAAGCAGCATCCAAATCCTTACAGATTCCATAGCAAAGAAGTTGTTACCCGAAAAATAGATTCCCTGCGTAATGCTGTTAAAAAAGATCCAAGCTATATCAGCCTGCTTATCAACAATCCTACCAGAATCATTGGTGACGGACATAGTTCTTTCAGTTCGGATTCTAATTATTTTGAAAATGTTTTAAATTCTATTTACTTTTTCCCTCTGCAGACCTATGTACAGAATGGGCAATTATTTGTAAACGGAACCAATGCATATACTATTGAAGTAGGGAGCGAAATTCTTGAGGTTAATGGGGTAAGCTCATCGGAGCTTTTAAAAGCTGTTCCTAAAGCTGCGGACGGAAATATTAAAGTGGAAGATGTAGATCTGTCTTTTTATATCCCTTTTGTTCTGAAAAATCAGGGCAATGATTTCACCTTAAAATATAAAACGCTTAAAGGAGAACAAAAAACGGCAAAAGTAAAAGGTATTAAATATCCAAGATATTATTACGAAAGCAAACATTCTGTATTGCCTATTGACCTTATTTCAGAAAGCTATGGAATCTATGGTTATTCTATTGACCCTGAAACGTACTATTTGTCTGTGAAGTCTTTCTCTTATGATGAAAGTTTTTTATATGAAAGGCTAAAGAAGTTTTTCCAGGAAATGAAGGATCTGAAAGCTAAAAAACTAATCATAGACATCCGTAATAATTCGGGAGGAGCTATCAGCAATGTCCCTTTGCTGTATTCTTTCATTGCTAAAGATAAAACATTCAATAATGAATATCAATACGGAACTAAGGTTGTTGACATCAATTATAAAGATTATCTGGTAGATCCTCAGACCAGCCGTTATTATTCTGATAAGGATATTGCTGACCAGAATAACTTCATGAGACAGCGGTTTGACAAAGCAGAAAAAGGAGATTATTATTTCGGAAATTCAAGGCTTGATAATACTTATGTAAAAAGCTACCCAAGAGACGGGATGTTTTTTGACGGAAAAATCATATTACTGATCAATAACCGTACTTTCTCAGCAGCCACTTATTTTGCATCGTTATTTAAAAGTGAAAAAAGAGGGCAAATCATAGGAAAGGAAACCGGATCTTGCAGCAATTTCACTACTGCCGCATGGTTTCTTACCTACAGACTTCCCAATACCAAGTCTGTTATTTCTATTCCAAGAACGGAAATCTTCTTTAACAGTAATGATAAAGAAAATGTGGCTAAGTGTACAGGTGTAATTCCTGATCACACCGTTAGCACCAACTTTTTCTTACAATCATTAAAAGAACAAAAAGATCCGGAATTAGAATATTCACTGACCTTATTTTCCAAATAGAATGCTAACAAAAAAAAAGAAACCTAAGCAGGTTTCTTTTTTTTGCTTTGATCAGAAAATATCTTTCTGATTCTTTTCTTATCCAATATGTGTTCCGGGCGCCACAATAGCTCCTTTTTTCACGACTACAATACCGTCCTGTACGGAATAGGTTCCATAATCGCCATCCGGGATATGTTTTCCTCCAATGATTTTCACATTGTCACCAATGTAACAGTTTTTATCAAGGATTGCTTTTTCTATATAACAGTATTTCCCAATTCCCATATTAGGGCGACCAGCTCTGTCATTCAGTACAATTTCTGTGGTATTCTGGTAAAAATCAGCTCCCATCACATAGGAATTTACGATGGTGCTTCCCTTATCAATTCTTGTTCTGTTTCCGATCACGGAATTTTCTATTTTATCAGCCATAATGATACATCCATCCCCAAATACAGCCTTACTTACATAAGAACCGTTGATTTTTGATGGTGGAAGCATCCTTGCTCTGGTATAAATAGGCGAAGAAGAAAAAAGGTTAAACTGCGGCAGATCCAGACAAAGGTCCAGATTGGCCTCGTAAAAAGATTCTATAGTTCCGATATCCGTCCAGTATCCTTCATACTGATAGCTCAATGTTTTGTATTTCCCAATAGAATTTGGAATGATGTCTTTTCCGAAATCATCACCAGCTCCTTCGTCAAACATCTTTTTAAGGATAGTTTTGGTGAAGATATAGATTCCCATAGAAGCCAGAAATTCTTTTCCTGTATGTTTATTTTCTGCTGAAACTTCAGACTTCATGCCTTCCAGCATATCATAATCAGGCTTTTCATAGAAAGACGTGATATTTCCTTCATCATCAGATTTTAAGATTCCAAAACCAGTGGCATCTTTTGCATTGACCGGAATTGTAGCAATGGTAAGGTCTCCTCCATTTTCAATGTGAAAATCCAGCATTTCTCTGAAATCCATCTGATACAGCTGATCTCCTGAAAGAATAAGAATATAGTCATAATCATATTTTTCAAGGTGTTTCATCGACTGTCGTACAGCATCTGCGGTTCCCTGATACCAACTTTCATTTTCTACATTTTGCTCGGCTGCCAGAATATCGACAAAGCCTTTGCTGAAGATGTCAAAGTGATAAGAATTCTTAATATGTGAATTGAGGGAAGCAGAATTAAACTGCGTTAAAACCAGAATCTTATTTAATCCTGAATTCAGGCAGTTTGAAATAGGAATATCTACCAACCTGTATTTTCCTGCGATAGGCACAGCCGGTTTTGATCTGGAATACGTTAACGGGAATAGTCTTGTTCCCCTGCCTCCTCCTAAAACTATGGAGATTACATTTCGATTCATAAATATCTTGCGTTTTTTTATTTTATTAAGTTTACTGTTCTATACTTAGTGTTCACTGCTACTTTAAAGCATTCTTTGTTTTCATATTTCAAATTTGAATTGATCACTGCCACTTCATACTCTCCCTGATCATTAAGCTCTTTAACCTGTTTATTCACATCATCAATCGGGATATTGTAGTCTCTCAGCTTGCTCCTGAACATTTTATTTACAATCAAAACATCCATTACATCTGCACTTTTCATGACAAAATTTTCTATATCCTTATGATATCTTGCTTCCCAACCTTTACCATATTTTTTTGTAATAGCGGCCAGTGTTTTTTTATTAGCTCTGTTTATCTTTTTTTCCAATTCGCCATCAATAACGCATCCTCCGGCATCTACTGTTTTTATTTTCCATTTTTCAGAAATACCATTGGCAGCTTCTTCGCCATACATATCTTTAAGACCAGCTCCGTACAGCCAGAAATAGCCATTACGAAGTCCATCATCTTCTTTTTTACAGGAAGACATCACAACTATTATTAATAAAAAGGAAAAAAACTTTGTCATCTTAGCTATTATATAAAGCTATGTATTTTTCTGCAGATTTCTCCCATGCAAAATCAAAATTCATGTTGGCATGAATAAGATCTTCCATCACTCCTTTTTGGTTATAAATCCCCAGCGCCCTGTTCATCGCATGTACAATATCATCTACACCAGGATAAGTAAAGTTCAGTCCTGCTCCTCCGGTTGAGATATCTTCTACAGTATCTCTGAGTCCGCCCGTATATCTTACTACAGGAACGGTTCCGTATCTCATGGAATACATTTGATTCAATCCGCAGGGTTCCACTCTTGAAGGCATCAGAAGAAAATCTGCGGATGCATAGATCTTATGGGATAGATGTTCTTTATATCCCAGATCCAGAGCAAAATTGGTATAGGTATAATCGTATTCCTTTAGTTTATTCTCGATATAGGTATTTCCAGAACCGAGAATCATAATATTTAAAGCTCCATAGCTTTGTTTAATACTTTTCCACACCACATCTGGTAAAAGATCTGCTCCTTTTTCTGTGGCAAATCTTCCGATAAAGGCAAACAGAGGAAGCTCCGGCTTCAATCCATATTCTTTGCAGAGTTGTTCTTTATTTTTCTTCTTTTGGGCAATTGCATTTTTACTGTTAAAATTAAAGTCCAGCATCGGATCAGTCTCCGGATTCCAGACTTCGGCATCAATACCGTTGATAATTCCATATGCTTTTCCGAATTCCTGGCGAACGAGGCTTTCCAACCCGCGGAAGCTTATAAAAAGTTCTTCCAGATATCCTTCTGAAACGGTGGTAAAGGCATCAGCACATTTAATCATACTGGCCAGAGGATTCATGAATCCGTTCCAATCCATCAATCCCCATTTATAAGAATCAAAAGACGGCATATAGTTGGCCATTCCCCAGCTCATCATTCCTTGATATTCTCCGTTGTGGATGGTTCCTATTGTTTTCACTCCTTTTAAGAATTGAAATTCCGGGCAGTGTTCTACCATAAAAGGAACCAGTCCGGTGTGATAATCGTGGCAGTGTAAAACATCGGGACGGATTTCCATAGCACACAGCCAATGTAATATTCCCTGCTGGAAAGCCATAAACTGGAAACTTTCATCCTGATAGCCGTAAGGGTTGTCTCGGTCTAATAATCCGGGAATTCTCACCATATACAGTTCAAATCCCAAAACGTTTGTTTTTTCTTTCAACACCTGAACCTGCAGCATACTGGTTCCCTGATGAATAAATCCATCAAAAACCAACTCAAATTCATGATCATATATAAAAGGCTTGTTGTACCACGGCATTACTACCTTAGCTTCTATTCCTTTTATTTTATTCTGATATTTTGGCAGCGCTCCTACTACATCCGCCAGACCGCCAACTTTTGCTACAGGATAACATTCTGTACTTAAATGATAAATAACCATTCTTTATCTCTTGTGTTTAATTCTGTGTAATTTATACTTTTTATCTTTCTTCTGTCTTAAAATAATGCCTGCCAACGGTGGTAGTTTCACAGTCATTGATTTCGGATATCCCCGCCATTCTTCATTTTTCTCTTCTACAATTTCAGGTTCTACTCCGCTTCCGCTGTATTTTTCATCATCGGAATTTAAAATAACCTCCCAATGAGTTCCTGCAGGAATCCCGATTTTATAATCCAGTACTTTGGGAGCCAGATTTAAAGCAACCATAGCAACATCATCTTTTTTCTTTCCTTTTCTCAGGTATACATATACTGAGTTTTCGAGATCATCTGCTTCTACCCACTCAAAACCATGTTTATCAAACTGATTTTCATAAAAGGCAGAGTCTGAGGTGTACAGGTGATTCAGTTCTTTAACGATTTCCTGCATTCCTTTATGAACAGGATATTTCAGCAAATGCCAGTCGAGACTTCGGGTAAAGTTCCATTCACTCGTCTGCGCGAATTCATCCCCCATAAAAAGCAGTTTAGCTCCGGGGTGGGTATACATATATACATACAAGGTACGCAGATTGGCAAATTTCTGCCATTCGTCCCCTTTCATTTTATAGATTAAACTTGCTTTTCCATGTACGACTTCATCATGTGATAAAGGCATCATATAATTTTCATTATACATATACATAGAAGCAAATGTCAGCTTATGATGATGGAATTTACGATTAACAAAATCTTCTTTAAAATAGTCCAGCGTATCATGCATCCAGCCCATCATCCATTTCATTCCAAAGCCTACCCCTCCGTCATGAACAGGTTTTGTAAGCATAGGAAAATCTGAACTTTCTTCTGCAATGGTCATAATACTATTCCCAAATTCCTTGTATACAGCTGTATTGAATTCCTGTAGAAAAGCTTTAGCCTCCAGATTGACATTATCACCATAAATATTCGGTTCCCATTCGCCCTCATTCCGTGAATAATCCAGATGAAGCATTGAAGTTACGGCATCTACGCGCAATCCGTCAGCATGGTAGCGGTCCAGCCAGAACATGGCATTGGAAATCAGAAAAGATTTCACTTCATTTCTTCCGTAATTGAAAATATGGGATTTCCAATCGGGATGAAAACCTTTTCTAGGATCTTCATGTTCATAGAGATATGAGCCGTCAAAACGATGAAGACCATTAGCATCTCCCGGAAAATGAGAGGGAACCCAATCCAGAATAACGCCTATATTATTTTTATGAAGTTCATCAATGAGAAACATCAGATCCTGTGGTGAGCCGAAACGTGAAGTCGCTGCATAAAAACCAGTAATCTGATATCCCCAGCTTGGATCATACGGATACTCCATCACAGGCATGAATTCTACATGGGTAAAGCCCATTTCTCTGACATAAGGAACCAGCTTTTCTGCAATATCCCGATAATTTAAAAACTGACCAGGATTATCACCTTCCCTTACCCAAGAACCAAGGTGCAGCTCATACACTGATATCGGAGCTTCCAGCCTGTTTTTTTCCCAGCGGTTATCCATCCATTCCTTGTCATTCCATTCATACCAGGTAGTAGAAACCAAAGAAGCAGCCTGAATATTCTGTTCCCAGCTTACCGCATAAGGATCGCTTTTCTCCAGGATCTCACCTCTTGGTGTTTCTATGGCATATTTGTATAATGTTCCCCAGGTTAATCCTTCAATAAATCCTTCCCAAATTCCTGATCCGTCCCATCTTGGAAACAAAATATGATCTTTATGATTCCAGTTATTAAAATTTCCAATAACGGAAACTTTCTTTGCATGAGGCGCCCATACTGAAAAATACACTCCCTTTACTCCCTCTTTTTCCGCAGAATGTGCTCCAAATTTACCATACAGCTTATAATGCCTACCTTCTTTGAAAAGATACACATCATGATCAGTAAAAAGCGTGTAGGTTTTAACAGAATTCATCAAGTCCGGTTTATATTTATATTTTTTTTGAAACTACGAAAAATACTGCCAATTGCGATGAATTATTCATCAAATAATCATCAACTTGATTTCAGCTTTCCTCTATCTATCAAATATATCATTTTTTAACTCACATTTTTATGATTTCAAAACAATCTTTTTTTTATACATTTAACATCAATATTTATTAAACACACACGATGAGGTTTGAACTTTATACCGAAGAAAAAGACGACAGAACGGTATTTATTACCGGAAATTTCAACAGCTGGAACCCTAAAGATTATAATTTTCAGCTTAAACAAATTGATCCTTCCCATTATTTTATAGAAATTGATGATCAGACTCTTCCCGAAGAAATTGACTACAAATTCACAAAGGGAGGCTGGGAGAATGTGGAGCTTGACCAATATGGAAATATCACGCCCAACCGAAAAGTAAAAAAATCTGCCGGCAAAACTTCTGACACCATAGAAAAATGGAGATTAAACTGGGGGCCGTTCAAAGAAGAATATTATCCCATTGCTGAGGTTATTTCCGAAAATTTTTATATCCCGCAGCTTGACCGCCACCGTAAAGTATGGGCACTGCTTCCCTACGATTATCATACAACGGATAAGCGATATCCTGTTTTGTATCTTCAGGATGCCCAGAACTTATTCAATGAAGGAAGCGGCTTCGGAAACTGGGAAATTGACAAGAAACTGTCTATTCTTGCAGAATATGGCCGTGGTGATCTTATTATTATCGCCATAGAGCATGGAAGCGAAGAAAGAATTAAAGAATATATTTTTGATAATGATCATGTAGCCAACGGTTCTGAAGGAAAAAAATACATCCGCTTTATTGCAGATACTCTAAAGCCTTTTGTAGATGAAAATTACAGAACAAAAAAAGACCGTGACAATACCGGAATCGGAGGCAGCTCATTGGGGGCATTGATCAGCATATACAGTGGTTTTCTTTACCCTGAAGTCTATTCCAAATTATTGATTTTCTCACCTTCCCTTTGGGTAGAACCGAACAACAACTTTCCGATGATGAATTTCCGGGTTCCTTATAAAACAAAAATTTATCTCTACGGCGGAGGTCAGGAAGGGTCTAAAATGGTAAAAAGAATTCATATTTTTGAAGAGTATCTGAAAAGATGGGAAGAGAAAAAACTGTTTGATTTTGAGTTTAAGACCAATGTCAATCCTGAAGGCACCCATAATGAATTTTACTGGTCACAGGAATTCCCAAGGGCTATTGAATGGTTATTCTATGACAATACAGAAAACCCTGTAGAAGTGAAACCACAACAACAAAGCATTAAAAACTAAGTCTATAAAATCGCTGAAGAAAATTCTCAGACAGACAAGAACAAATGAAGAGCGATTGCGTATGATTTAAAAAAAAATAATATCTATCTATGAAACTAATCAATAAAAAAAACAAAAATTACACTCAAGTCTTTCATGTATTTACAGAGGAAGAATGGACAAAATCCAGTAAAAATTTCAATAAAAACATTTCAACTTTTTTTACAGGAAAGAAGTATGAAGTTTTCATCAATGCTCATGAAGAAGGAATTACCTATTTCATCGGATTAGGAAAATCTACGTTACAAAATTTCGAAATCCAGCAGGTTGCAGCCAAATTCTCACAGACACAGAAAGAGAAACTGCAGGCAGTACCTACATTGGCCCTGGCAGATTTTATGAATGAAAAACAATTCGAAGAATTTGTAAAAGGACTACTGATTGGAACTTATAACTATCCTTTTGATAAAAAACACACTTTCTGGAATGCAAAATTTGAATTACACTTTGAAAATGTAAGTCAAAAGAAATTAGACCTTATCAGCCAGAAATCGGAAGCACTGGTAAACGGACAAACAGCCTGTCAGGATTGGCTTAACAAACCTGCCAATCTTAAAAAACCGGATATCTTAAGTGCATACCTTAAAAATCTGGCAAAAAAATATGAGTTAAAATACACCGTTTTCAATAGAAAGAAATGTGAAGAGCTTGGATTGGGCGCCTATCTTTCAGTCAATCAAGGAAGTGCTTATGATGCAGCGTTCACTATTTTAGAATACAAAACTACAGTTAAAAATGCCAAAACTTTCGGATTGGTAGGAAAATGTATTTTGTTTGACACGGGAGGAATATCAATAAAAAGCTCCGCCAATCTGCATTACATGAAATCTGATATGGGTGGAGCTACGGCTGTTTTGGGAACGCTAATCTATGCAGCTGAAATGCAGCTTCCGGTGAACATCATTGCCGTTCTTCCTATTACAGACAATGCTATTTCTGAAAAAGCCCTGCTTCCAAGTGACGTCATCACAGCCTACAACGGAAAAACCATTGAAGTACTTGATACTGATGCTGAAGGCCGTTTAATTCTTGCAGACGGACTATCTTATCTTTCTAAGAACTACAAAACAGATTTCCTTATTGATCTGGCTACTTTAACAGGAAGTTCTGTACGTATGTTTGGAGATACCTGTGCTGCAATGTTTTCCAATAATGAAGAATTGAAAAATAATCTGATAAAAACCGGAGATCAAACTAACCAGAGAGTATGGAATCTACCTTTATGGGATATCTGGAAAGATGATATTCAGTCTGATGTAGCCGACATGAAAAACATCTCTCTGAAACCTGTAGGAGACTGCATTATTGCAGCAAAATTCTTAGAACAATTCACTGAAAACCACCCTGGTTGGGCTCATTTGGACATTGCCGGAGTAGCATTTGGAAACGTAGGATACGCCAAGGAGAAAGCGGCAACAGGTTTTGGAGTTCAGTTACTGGTGAATTTAATTGAAAATTATCATTAAAAATTAGTTTTTTACAAAAAAACTCTGTATAATTGATTAGTGGATTTTCAAAACCGCACGATATTACATTTTATGGTATTGATAAAATAACAAATAAATGCTTTTATTTTTGAAAATCCACTAAATATTAAAAAACATTATATGGAGAAGAAAACTATTGTATGTATTTCGTGCTACTACAAAGGCTACGATTTTATGGACGAAATGAAGAATCTCGGCAATAAAATCATCTTAGTAACCTCAGAAAACCTTAAAGAAAAAAACTGGCCCTGGCATGCGATTGATGAGGTATTTTATATGCCGGAACTCAAGCCATCCGTATGGAATCTGGAGCATCTGATTCAGGGATTTTCCCACCTGATGAAAACCAGAAAAGTAGATGCTGTAGTGGCATTAGATGATTATGATGTAGAAAAAGCGGCATTAATCAGGGAAACATTCCGTATTCCAGGAATGGGACAGACTACCCACCGCTATTTCAGGGATAAACTGGCTATGCGTCAGAAAGCAAAAGATTCAGAGATCAGTGTTCCGGAATTTACAGCAGTTTTCAATGATAATGAAGTCAATGAGTTTACAGACCGCGTTCCTGCACCATGGGTATTGAAACCCCGCTCTGAAGCTTCCGCATCAGGAATCAAGAAAATAACTTCCAAAGAACAACTTTATGAGGCACTGGAGACCCTGGGAGAAGAACGTCATCTTTTTTTACTGGAAAGTTTTAAACCAGGAGACGTTTACCATGTAGACAGTCTTACTTTTAATAAAAAAATTATATTCACTTCAGCTTCAAAATACCTTGCTCCTCCTATGCAGGTTTCCCATGAAGGCGGAGTATTCAGATCAAAAACTTTAGGCCGGTATTCTGAAGAATTCAAAGCTTTGGAAGAAATTAACGCCAGAGTACTTTCCAATTTCGGACTGATCAATGGGGCTACCCATACAGAATTTATCCGTGGAAAAGAGGACGGAAAATGGTATTTCCTTGAAACCTCTTCAAGGGTTGGCGGTGCTCATATTCCGGATCTGGTTGAAGCATCAAGCGGCATCAACATCTGGAGAGAATGGGCCAAAATTGAAGATGCTCTTCTGAGAGGCAATGATTATAATGTCTCACCACCCACAGGATATTATTCAGGGCTGATTGTTGCTCTGATCAAAGATAAAGAACCTAATTACAGCAGCTTTGAATGTGAAGAAGTGGTAAAATTTCTTCCAATAGATTATCATGTCGGGATTGTTTACAAATCCGGTGATGCCTCCGTTGTACAGGACAGACTTGACTCTGCAGCAGAAATGATTCACGCGGATATGCTGAATATTCTACCCCCCAAAGGCAGTAAACTTAGCTCGTAAATCATGAAGCCTGATATTCAAAATATTATTAAATTCATAATACACAGTCTGCCAGAAGATTCCATTGTAAAACGTAATTTAGAGAACATTAATTCCGGAAAATGGCGAAGCAGGGCTTATTATCAGTTTATTGATTCAGCTCATCCCAATACACCGGATTCAAAATGGATATTTAAAGAAAATATTATTCTGGAGCATCCACAATCAGGAACAATTGTACTGGATATTTTAGAAAAAGATCAACCGGGAGGAATTGAATTTTATGAATTAATATAAAAACACAAATTAAAACTAAACAAACAAAAATGCCTCATATAGAACATACAGAGTATTATTCAAATATATTGGGAACCAACCTCAAGGTAGAAGTGACCGGACATTACGGCCACCCTATCATTATGTTCCCTACTTCCCAGGGACAATATACCCAGAATCATGATTTTCATCTTAACGGAAGTATCAATTGGTTTATAGAACAGGGAAAAGTAAAGCTTTACAATGTTCAGACCATAGACGGCTGGAGTTTTTATGATGACAAAATATCTCCTCAGCAAAGAATAAGAAACTATGAGCGGTATGTACAGTTTCTGATCAAGGAATTTGTTCCCTATATTCAGAAACTTCATAAAACCCATCGCGTAGCAGTGGCCGGAGCAAGTTTTGGAGGATATCACGCAGCCAATTTTGCTTTCCGATTTCCTGATGTGGTTTCCCATTTATTTTGCCTTTCCGGAGCATTCAGCATAAGGAATTTTATGGATGGTTATTCTGATGAAATGGTTTACTTCAACTGTCCGAGGGAATTTGTAAGAAATGATGACGCCTGGAAGTATAAACACATGCATATTGTACTCAGCACTTCTGACCAGGATATCTGCAAAGATAAAAATGTTGAAATGTCTGAAATCTTAAGGCTGAAAGGAATAGACTTCTGGTATGATGAAAGAAAATGGATAGGCCATGACTGGCCGTTGTGGAGAATGGTCTTCCCAACCTTTATTGGAGCGTTTTTCTCATAAAAACAATAGAAAAGACAAATAGAAAAAAATATACCCATCTTAAAAACAAAAATTATGACAAAAAAAGTAGGAATTCTTTTCGGTATGGAAGACACGTTTCCCTGGGCATTTATAGACAAAGTAAATGAATTGGGAGGTGGAGAAATCATAGCTGAACCCGTTACCATTGACAAATTAGAACAGGGTGCAGATTATGGTTACGCGGTGATCATCGACAGAATTTCACAGGACGTTCCCTTTTACAGAGCCTACCTGAAAAATGCTGCACTTAATGGCACTTATGTAATCAACAATCCCTTTTGGTGGAGCGCTGACGAGAAATTTTTCAACAATGCACTGATGTCTAAACTTGGCATTCCGCTTCCTAAGACTGTTTTGCTGCCTTCACACGAAAGACCGGAAAACACTTCGGAAACCTCATTCAGAAATCTCAAATTCCCTCATGACTGGGAATACATCTTTAATTATGTAGGGTTCCCTGCTTACATGAAACCTCATGATGGAGGGGGCTGGAAAAGCGTTTACAGAGTAGAGAATCCGGACGATCTTTGGAACAAATTAGGAGAGACAGAACAACTGGTGATGATGGTACAGGAAGAAATTGTCTTTGATGATTATTACAGGGTTTACTGCTTAGGGAGAAAATATGTTCATATCATGCCTTACGAACCAAGAAATGCTCCTCATTTGAGATATGCCACCACTCATCAGACACAAGGCGAAGAACTTGAAAAACTGCTGAAAACTATTCATGATTATACGATTACCATGAATGAAGCTTTGGGATATGATTTCAATACAGTAGAATTTGCCGTAAGAGACGGTATTCCTTATGCAATTGACTTCTGCAACCCGGCTCCGGATGCAGACAGAAATTCTGTAGGAGAAGAAAATTTTGCATGGATTATAGAACATGCTGCAAAACTGGCTATAGAAAAAGCTAAAGAATATGTTCCAGGGAAACCTAACATTACGTGGGGAACCTTTGTGAAAGATTCCATAAAATAACATTGAAAAAAATTAAAAAACACAAAACAAATGCATCATCAGTTTACTATTGGAATTGAAGAAGAATATCAGATCATTGATGTAGAAAGCAGAGATCTTGTTTCTCACGTTTCAAAAATCATTGAGGGCGGCAAAGCAGTTTTAAGTGAAAACTTAAAGCACGAAATGCATGAATCTATGATTGAAATGGAAACAGGGATCTGCCAGAATATTCAGGAAGCCAGAGCAGAATTGACGAATTTAAGGCGTCATCTTATCAACATCGCTCACGAGCAGGGACTGCGTGTTTCAGGAGGAGGCACTCACCCTTTTTCACATTGGTCAGATAACAGTATCACCCAAGGCGAAAGATACATCAAAATTGTAGATGACATGGGTGATGTAGCCCGCGAAAACCTTATTTTCGGATTACACGTACACATTTGAATTCCCAACCGTGAAGAAGGCGTAAGAATTCAGAATGTAATGCGTTACTTTCTTCCTCACGTGTATGCTCTTTCTACCAATTCACCTTTCTGGATTGGGAGATATACAGGTTTTAAATCTTACAGACAGGAAATTTTTGTAAAATTCCCAAGAACTGGTATCCCGAGTTATTTTAATTCTCTGGCGGAATTTGACAGCTATGTAGATCTTCTGGTGAAAACCGGAACCATCGACAATGCCAAGAAAATATGGTGGGATTTACGCGTTCATCCGTTCTACCCTACCATTGAATTCAGAATCTGTGATATGCCGCTGAGAATTGATGAAACGGTATGTCTTGCAGCCATTATGCAGTGTCTCGTGGCTAAAATCTATAAACTTCACCAGCAGAATCTGAGTTTCAGAAGCTACAGAAGACTGCTGTTGAACGAAAATAAATGGCGTGCTTCCAAAAGCGGAATCGAAGCCCATCTGATTGATTTCGGAAAAGAAGAATCTGTTCCTTATCCTCATTTATTAAAAGAACTTCTGGAGTTTATTGATGATGTGGTAGACGATTTAGGATGCCGTCACGAAGTAGAATATGCCTGGAAAATTCTGGAAAACGGAACGGGTGCAGACAGACAGCTTCAGATCTTTAAGGAGACAGGCGATCTCACGAAAGTCGTTGATTATATGATCTCTGAAACTGAGTATGGAATCACCCATGGTGAAACTGCTTCATAATATTTTTGGTAACTTTACAAAAAATATGATGTAATGAAAGATATTCGAATTGCTCTGCTGGACATGAACAACAATCATGTGAATCAAGGTTTTAGAAACATTAAAGAAATTTCTGAAGCATTTCAGCAGAACTCTGAAGAAAATGTTGTCATCAAGACATTTGATGTGAGATTTAAAGATGAAATGCCGGAGATTGGAGATTTTGATATTTTCATCTCTTCTGGCGGGCCGGGAAATCCACATCGGGAAGGTCTTGCCTGGGAAGATAGATTTGCCAGTTTTTTAGATTCCGTTTTTGAACATAATAAATTCAGTGAAGATAAAAAATACCTTTTCCTTATCTGCCATTCATTCCAGTTGGCAAGTATTCACTGGAATCTGGGTAATATTTGTAAAAGAAAGTCTTATTCCTTTGGAGTAATGCCTGTTCACAAAACAAAAGAAGGCAGAGAAGAGTTCTTATTCAAAAATCTTCAGGATCCTTTTTATGCAGTAGATTCCAGAGCTTATCAGTTTATTGAGCCGGATCATGACCGTTTTGAAGAACTTGGAATGACGGTTATGGCGATTGAAAAGTTCCGCCCTCATATCAATCTGGAAAGAGCGGTAATGGCAGTTCGTTTTTCGGAAGAGATATTCGGGACACAGTTTCACCCTGAAGCCAATCCTGAATCTTTGATCGAAAATCTGAAAGATGAAAAAAACAGAGAAGCCATGATCGAAAACTTCGGAATGGAAAAATATCTTGAAACCATGGACAGAATAGATGATGAAGACAAAATCATCCTTACCAGAAATCAAATCCTTCCGAGATTCCTTCAGTTTGCAAAAAAAAACATTTTGAAAGAAGCTGAATCTTTGGTTTAAAAAATTAAATCACTATAAACCACAAAAGTCACAAAAGGTTTGGATATTTAAGTCTAATAAGTAATGATAAAGACTTAAAATTAGAAATAAGCATAATCTAAAAACTTCTGTGCCTTTTGTGGTAAAATCAAATCGGGTAGAAATGCTCGATTTTTTATCATCACAAAAGAAAAAAAATATGATTCCAAAATATAGAAAACAGTTCAATCAGGAGTTTTCGGATGAAAAGTATAATCAATTAAAAAATATACTGGCAGAAAAAGGAGGTACAGCACCTACTTTCAGGGTTTCAGAAAGCCCTATTTTTTTGACTAAAGAATTTGAAAGTAAGCTTATTGATGCCAGTGAAAGTATCATCAGCCAGATCAAAGCAATTCCGGCAGAAACACTTCGGAAAGCCGTTCCTGATAGCTGCAGAGTTCCCAATGATACAGATCAGCCTCATTTTTTCACCATAGATTTTGGAGTCTGCAAAAGTGAAAACGGAGCAATAGAACCTCAACTAATAGAGCTTCAGGCATTTCCTTCTTTGTATGCTTTTCAGAAAGTGTACGAAGAAACCTTCTGCGAAGTCTATCCTTTTCTTTCGGAGATTAAAAATCCGATGCCTCATGAAACTTTTAAGAACTATTTAAAAGAATTAATTGTAGGAGATGAAAATCCTGAAAATGTAATCCTGCTTGAAATCTTTCCGGAAAAACAAAAAACAGCAATTGATTTTGCTTTAACAGAAAAATTATTAGGGATAAAAACCGTGTGTCTGACGAAAGTAAAAAAAGAAGGCAAAAAGTTGTATTATGAAAATGATGGAAAGCTGGTAGAAATCAAGAGAATTTACAACCGGGTTATATTTGATGAATTGGACAATATCCCTGATCTTACCACTGAGTTTGATTTCCGTGAAGAAGTAGATGTTAAATGGATCACCCATCCCAACTGGTTCTTTAAAATTTCAAAGTTTCTTTTGCCTTTATTGGAGCATCAGTTTGTTCCTAAAAGCTATTTTCTGCATGAGTTTCCGGAACATGAAAATCTTGAAGATTTTGTATTGAAACCGTTATTTTCATTCGCGGGAAGCGGAGTTAATTTGAACCCTACAAATGATATCACCGATGCAATTCAGGATAAAGAAAACTATATTCTACAGAGAAAGGTATCTTATGAACCTATTTTTGAAGATATCAATGGAGAATTCTCAAAAGCAGAGATCCGTTTGTTGTATATTTGGCGGGAAAATGACGAGCGCCCAATCCTCTTGGAAAATCTGGGAAGAATGACCAAAGCAGCAATGGTAAATGTGGATTTTAATAAAAAAGATGCCATTTGGATTGGAAGCTCGAATGCTTTTTTTGGATAAAAAAACTTATAATACATGGACGAAAAGTCAACAGCTTTTGCTGAATTTGAAAACAATACTTTAACCCGAAGAAGAAACCTGCTACCCACGTGGATTAAAATCTTCTTATGGTTATTTTTAATTGGAGGAGCAATAGCTGCTATTTTATTGATAGCTGGTTCTTTTTTAACTCATATTAGTTTATCCTTATATGGAATAAAAGCAAACCACCCCTATTCAATGATAGGACTTTTAATATCTTTTCTGTTTCTATATAAAGGTATTGTTGCCTATGGACTTTGGTTTGAACAAAAATGGGCCGTACAGGCCGCAATAATTGATGCAATCATAGGTATTGGTATTTGTTTCATCATGATGGTTATTATTCCTTTTACTTCCTCAAATATTAGTTTCACATTAAGGCTTGAATTAATCCCTTTGTATTTTTATCTCGTTAAAATGCAGAAAATTAAGAATACCTGGGAAAACTTATAAAAAAACAAAACCTCCGAAATTCCGGAGGTTTTGTTTTTTCTGATTCTTGTAATCTCCTATGAATTTATCTTTCTTAATAAAAGTTGATCAGAAAACAATATAGCATGAGAAGGAGCTCAAAAAGCTTGGTTGAAAATACTTAAAAGTAAATATCAAATTGAAATACAGTAACAAAAAATCCCTCGCAATGAGGGATCGTATTTATAAATCCGGACATGCCATTTGGTTATCATGCGGGATACATACTTTATCATCGCCCCACGGCATAGGGCAATCACGCCAACCTGGAGGACATTTCCCTTTTCCGTTGATACTTCTTAATTTCTCCTTAGAAATTTTCTTTAAATTTTTCATGGTTTTGATTTTAGTTTAGAATCAAATATAACAATTCTTCTCCAATTAGAGATTTAACATAAAAAAATATCCATTACGGGTTTCCGTAAATAAAAAGTGTCCAATAGAATCTTAGAGAGATGAAAGAATTTATTAAAGTTGTCTCTTATTTCAAAAATCCAGATTCACAAGTGAAATTAATTGGATTTATTGCTTGGACATATGGAATCGGATGGCTTGTTTTGATTTACGAGAAGTTTATTAAGTAGTATAGTCATGGCTCTACCGGAACTCGTAAATACAATGAATTAAATATTTGTAAGCTAGCAGCTAAAAATTATAACCTGCAAAATTCTAGCACAATAGATAAAAAAATTGCAATACGTTTTTTGTTCCGTATTGCAATTTAATAAGTTATATAAAGATGTACTTACACGTTTTTATCGTCTTCCAACAGCTCCTTGGCCTGATATTCCTGTACCAGGTCAATAGCATTGGAAATAACATCACTTAAAGCGGTAATAAAGGTTCCTTCTTCTGCCATTCCTATTGCATGCTTTAAAGCTTCAATCTCTTTAGGAATAATCTCATAACTAACGTCTCTGCCTGCAGAATTAATACCATCAATAATCAATCCGTTGATTTCCTCTTCGGTTCTTCCGCGAAGATGTTTCTCATTTCGGATGATAATATAATCGAACATTCTTCCCGCAATTTTTCCGCATTCTCTGATATCACTATCTCTTCTGTCTCCAACACCGGAAATAATTCCGATTTTCTTCGTAGACTCTACATTTTTCAGATAGTCTTCAATGGCTTCGTAACCTGAGGGATTATGAGCAAAGTCGATCAACACCTTAAAGTTTTTGAATTTAAAGACATTCAATCTTCCCGGCGTAAGCTGAGCACTTGGAATAAACGTTCTCAAAGAGTTAGAAATATCTTCAATCCCGAAACCATAAAGGTAACTTGCCAAACTGGCTGCCAATACGTTCTCAATCATGAATCTGGCTTTTCCTTCCATCGTGATCGGGAAATCTTTGGCTTTTCCAATTCTGATTTTCCAGTCTCCTTTTTTAATGGTGACAAATCCTTCTTCGTATATGCAGGTGATCTTTCCTTCTTTCGCAAATTTTACAATATGGGGATTGTTTTCATCCATACTGAAAATGGCCACATTAGAATCAAGATCATTTACGATCTTCATAGAATATTCATTATCGGCATTCAATACACTCCAGCCACTTTTTTTAACGCTATCCAGTACTACACGCTTCACTTTGGTAAGATCTCTCAGGTTGTGAATATCATTCATTCCCAAATGGTCTTCCTCAATATTGGTCAAAACCCCGATATCACATTGTGAAAAACCAAGTCCGGAACGTAAAATTCCACCTCTGGCAGTTTCCAATACTGCAAATTCTACCGTAGGATCCTTCAAGATAAATTCTGCCGAAAGTGGTCCTGTGGTATCCCCTTTTGTCAACATTGTATTTTGAATGTAAATTCCGTCCGAAGTCGTGAATCCTACTCTGTAGCCGTTACTTTTTACAATATGTGAAATAAGTCTTGTCGTTGTTGTTTTCCCATTGGTACCCGTTACGGCGATAATTGGAATAGTAAAAGGTTTCCCTTGCGGATAAAGCATATCTACCACCGGTGCAGCAACGTTTCTCGGCAGTCCTTCACTTGGAGCAAGGTGCATTCTGAAACCTGGCGCAGCATTGACTTCAATAATAGCCCCGCCACTTTCTTTTAAAGGCTGAGTTAAGTTCTGTGCCATAACATCAATACCACAGACATCCAATCCGATAATTTTGGAGACTCTTTCTGCCATCGTGATATTCTCCGGATGCACCATATCTGTTACATCAATGGAGGTTCCTCCGGTTGAAAGATTCGCCGTTGACTTTAGATAGACCACTTCTCCCCTTTGAGGAATAGTTTCCAGCGTATATTGAAGCTTTTCAAGAAGTTCCAGTGTATCTTTATCTACCTCAATCTCTGTAAGGACATTTTCATGCCCATACCCTCTTCTCGGATCTTTGTTTTCTTTTTCAATAAGCTGCTGAAGATTCAGTTCCCCGTCTCCTACAACATGGGCAGGAACCCTTCTTGCCGCTGCCACCATTTTATTATTGATCACCAGAATACGGAAATCGTAGCCTGTGATATATTTCTCAACAATTACTTTTCTGGAATATTTCTGGGCATGTTCCAGACCTATTTTAGCAGACTCCCATTCGATCACATTAATGGAAGAACCTTTTCCGTGATTTCCATCCAAAGGTTTCAACACAATCGGATAGCCAATTTTCCGGATCACAGCATTTAATCCTTCTTCGTCTACTACCAAATCACCAATTGGTACCGGAATAGCAGCATCATGAAGCATTCTTTTCGTTAATTCTTTGTTACAGGCAATATCAACGGCAATGGAACTTGTTTTTCCTGTAATAGTCGCCTGAAATCTTTGCTGGTTTACACCGTAACCCAGCTGTACCAAAGAATTGGTTCCCAATCTGATCCAAGGAATTCTTCTGGAAGCAGCTTCTTCTACGATACTTCCTGTAGACGGTCCCAGACGGACACGCTCTCTGATTTCTTTTAATCTATGAATACAGGCATTCAAATCATAATCTTTCCCTTCTATCAGGGCTTCTGTAATCTTCATTGCTTCTTCAGCAGCGTAGATTCCCGCATTCTCTTCAATATAATTGAAAACCACATTATACACTCCCGGAGTCTTTGTTTCCCGGGTTCTTCCAAACCCTACATCCATTCCTGCCAGGGTCTGTATTTCCAAAGCAATATGCTCAATAACATGCCCCATCCAGGTTCCTGTTTCCACTCTATGGAAAAAACCACCTTCCACTCCTTCCGAGCATCGATGGGTAATCAATGAGGGTATTAATTTTTCAATCCTTTCCCTGAATCCTTCGATTTTATTGGTAGGATAATTCTCCATTTCTTCTAAGTCTAACCTCATCTGTATCAGCTTCTTTCTTCTGATGCTCCAGATGTTTGGACCGCGTAGTGCCTGAATCTTTTCGATTTTCATAGTCTATTGGCATTTTAACAGTTAACAATAACTCCTTTCATAGTCAAAGATAATGTAAAACCCAAAACAAAACCATAGCAAATTTAAAGATTTGTTAAAAAACAATTAATTTCAATTAACATTCCTAAAACATTAAAAATCAACTAAAGATGGCACGAATTTAGCCAAAGAATGTTAATTATTTTTTAATTTTGTACCATGACGAAGCCTGTTGGAAAATTAATAGTTATCGGAGGAGCTGTAAACAAAGGAAGTTTTGCGGAAACCGATTATGATCAAAACATCGAAAAGAATCTTAATTTTTTTGAACGTGGGATCTTAAGGAAGATCATCAACGAATCAAAACTCAAGGAAGATTCTGTTATTGAAATTGTAACAACCGCCTCTCAAATCCCTCAGATTGTGGGTTCTGAATATAAAAAGGCATTTGAATTTCTAGGTGCTAAAAATGTAAATGTTCTGGATATCCACAACCGTGAAGAAGCCAATTCTGATGCGATGGTGGCAAGAGCCAACGCTGCTGATGTCATGATGTTTACCGGAGGAGATCAGCTGAGACTGACTTCCATCCTTGGAGGAACAAGATTCCATGATACCATTTTATTAAAATACCAGGAGCAGGATTTTATTTATTCCGGAACTTCTGCAGGAGCTGCAGCAGCCTCTGAAAATATGATCTATCAGGGAAGCAGTTCTGAAGCACTTTTAAAAGGAGAAATCAAAACTACCCAGGGATTAGGACTTATTGATAATGTTATTATTGATACACACTTTGTACAGCGTGGCAGAATCGGGCGTCTTTTCCAGGCGGTAGTCAACAATCCGAGAACACTGGGAATAGGTCTTGGAGAAGATACGGGACTTTTCATCCATAATGATGTGATGACTGCTGTAGGTTCAGGACTTGTAATTTTGGTAGACGGAAGGTTCATTAAAGATACCAACCTTACGAATATCAATCTTGGAGAACCTATCTCTATTGATAATTTAACGGTACATGTAATGTCTATGAATGACCACTATGATCTTACGACGAAGACATTAACTATTGAGAATTCTCAGTTTAATCCTATACCACAGGATAAATAGCTTAGTTGATAGTTGATAATCAAAAATATTACTGATCATTATAAAAATGGAACCTTGGTTTCATTTTTTTTGTTTAAAGTCTGATGTTTAATTAGAATTTATAAATTAACTTCGTAGACGAATACATTTATCAACGATCATCTATATTTATGAAAATCATTATCCACGGCGGTTTTTTCTCAGAAAGCGACCAAAGCCATGAAGTAAAAACAGCAAAACAGAATTCTTTAAAAGAAATTGCCCAAAAAGCATTTGATTATCTTAAGACCCATTCGGCTTTTGATACTGTTGCCTATGCCGTTTCACTATTGGAGGACGATCCGTTATACAATGCGGGAATCGGTTCTCAGATTCAGAGTGATGGTGTTATCCGTATGAGTGCTGCTATTATGAACGGAGACACTCAAAAGTTAAGCGGAGTCATCAATATTCAGGATGTAAAGAACCCTGTTTTTGTTGCCAAAGATCTTATTAATGAAGACGACAGGGTTTTGGGAGGTCACGGTGCAAAAATCTACGCTTCGGAACATGGTTTTGATAATTTTTCAACAGAAATTCCTCAGAGAAGAAGTGAATATGAAGCCAAACTGGCCAACGGAGGTAAAGGAACAGTAGGCTGTGTAGCCATTGACCTTGATGGAAAACTGGCTGTTGCTACGTCTACAGGTGGAAAAGGGTTTGAGATTCCGGGAAGAATTTCAGATTCTGCCACAGTGGCCGGAAATTATGCCAATGCCTTCTGTGCTGTAAGCTGTACCGGTGTGGGAGAAGATATTGTCAGCAATGCTACTGCCACAAAAATTGTAACAAGGGTTACAGATGGGATGAGTCTTCAGCAGGCTTTCAACAAGACCTTTGATGAACTTAAAACCATTGATGGATTCGCAGGAGCTATTGCTATTGATAAAGACGGAAATCTTTACCATCAGGATTCTTATCCTACTATGGTTTTCGCCAGTTTTGATGGTGAAAAACTTGAAGCCTTCTCTTAAATTTAACATTTTTTTATAACTCAATTTATTTTTTTGGCACGTATTTTACATTATTAGTAATAACAAATTTTAATATTAATACATAAAAAAAATAGAAATCATGGGAAACAAAACAAAAGGTATATTAGCTTTATTAGGTTTAGGTGCATTAGCTTATTGGAAATATAAGAATTCAAGCCCTGAAGATCAACAAGCGGTAAAAGATAAAATCAATACTGCGAAAGATAATCTTAACAAGTGGGGAAATGACCTTAAAACAAAAGCCAATGACGTTGCTTCCCAGGTTCAGAATAAAGTGGACGAAGTAAAGACAAAGGCTGAAGATTCTCTAAGCTAAACAAAAGCAGTTTTTTTAACATTCATATATAGAAAAAGTCATCGTAATCAAGATTACGATGACTTTTTATTTTCGATAAGTTTCAATTGCATTTTTATTTTTTCTGGGCTGCCAAAGCGTAAACCAGCGGGATTTTATTTCCAAACTGTGGAATTCTCCATTTTCCTTTTTCAAATTCATCCACATGACTGAAACATGGATATGGCGACCAGTCAAATTCCCGAATAGTGTTGATACTGATATCCTTTTTAATCAGATTGTCAAGAACTTCTGATAATGAGTGATTCCACATTATATATTCCTGTACGATAGGTGCAGTCTGATCCGCATAGGTTCCTTCATAAGTTTCTACTATCGGCTTTTCATTAAAATAGTTGTAAGTCACTTTTGTAAAGTCATCGTCAAACATCCAAACAACCGGGTGGAATTCTGCCATAATAAATTGCCCTCCAGGTTTTAGAAAATGATTGATAACACCCGCCCATTTTTCAAGATCGGGAAGCCATCCTATGGTACCGTAGCTTGTATAAACGATGTCAAATTTTCTATCCAGAACATCTGGCAAAGTATAGACATCTGAGCAGATAAATTCCGTATCAGTTTTACATTGCTGAGCTAAATCTTTTCCTGCTTCAATAGCCTTATCTGACAAATCTATTCCTGTCACTTTTGCACCCATTCTTGAAAGAGAAATAGAATCCTGCCCAAAATGACATTGTAAGTGCAAAATACTCTTTCCTTGTATATCTCCAAGAAGCTCCAGTTCTATTGAATTGAGTGAGCTTCTCCCATTTAAAAATTCATCTACAAAGTAGAAATCCGATTTCAAATGCGGCTCTACCTTTGCATTCCATGAGTTTTTATTAATTTCTAAGTAATTTTCCATAGTTTTAGTTTAAAATAGTATTAGTTATGCTTTTCATTAAAGCTCCTCTAGATAGGGATCATAATTTATCCATGAGCTTTTTCTTTTGGTCAAGAAATTCTTCTTCACTTACAACTCCGGATTCTTTTAATCTTCCCAATTGTTCGAGCTGGTCTAAAATGCTCGGTTCAGGTGTATTCTGAGTGGGTACTTCGGGACGGGACATAAAATCTCTTACCTTTTCACAAAAAAGCTCAGCATGGTACTTTCCTACTCCGTCTATTTCTACGATATCATCAGTTACCTGAATATCTATAGAAGCCAGCAATACTGCCGTTTCATATTGTATTGAACTTATTTTGCTGTAAGAAAAGTCTTCTACTTTCAATCCGTACATGAATTCCTTATCTACAAAGATCAATCTTCTGTCCGTAGCTACTAAAATGATATGATGATTGTTTGTTTTATTTCTGCCTTCAACGAGATAGACTATTTTTTCGTCCGCTGAAAGAATGTCCGGCAGCTCATGAATTTCTTTTCTGGCAAATATCGTAGGACTGATATCCAGTTTTTTAAGTTCCTCTCTTATTTCGTCAAGTCTTGATTTTTCTTTCATAGTTATAGTTATGGAACTAAATTAGTATTTCTTTTTAAAATCCCTCTACAAAGTAGAAATCTGACCTCAAATACGGTTATATTTTTGGATTCCATGATTTTTTATTTATTCTTGAAAAGTATTTACTGATAAGGCTTTTTCTCCACAACTGAAGTACGAGGCAGTATCTTCTTTATTTTTATCATATTTTCCGGAGAGATATTATTTCCCCAGATTGTTAAGACTTCCAAGTTTTTCAGTTTATCTATTCCTGGTGGAATGTCCTCTAACTGATTATCTTCAAGTTGTAAAGTCACCAAGCTCTCTAATTTATAAATTTCCGATAATGATTGCTGTGAAAGTTTACAATTGGCCAGATTTAAGTATTTTATTTTTTCTAATTTCTGTATTCCTGGAGAAATTAAGGTAATATTATTCCGACTCAGATCTATATTTTCCAAATTAGGTATTTCATATAATTCATTAGGAAAAATTTTAAAACTGTTCGTATTTAATAAAATAGATTTCAGGTTTTTAAGCTTTGAGACAGAAGAAGAAAGATTTTCCAATAAATTATTTGATAAATCAAGCTCCTTCAAATTTTCAAGATTACCTATTTCAGCAGGTAATTTTTTTAACCTATTGGATGGGAGGTTTAACTTCTCAAGTTTATTGAGTTTACCTATTGAAGCTGGTAAAACCAATTCTTTAAACACTTGGTTATCATTAGTAATTGCCCCTCCAAAAAAAAGTCTTTTAGATATTGTTAACTGCTTTAAGTTAATCAAATTTCCAAGGTCACCAGGAAAACTGTCTAATTTATAGCTTTGAAAATCTAAAAATTCTAATTTTTTTATTTTTAGAATTTCGGGTTGAATCTCTGTAAACTTATTAGAATTAATATATAGATACTTTAAGTTTCCGAGGTTTCCAAATTCTTTAGGTAATCTGACTGCATCTCCGCCTTTTAATGAAAATGACTCTAATTCTTTCAGGTTTCCTATTTTCCCAGGGATTATTGTAAAATTAGGTCCACAGTTTATATCAAGTACTTTAACATTCCATGCAAAAATTTTATCCGGAATTTCATTGATATCATATAGCTTTATATTATCTGAAGGTTTCAACTCTTCTACCTGCTGAGCGGGTGACGCGGGTGGTGGCATCATCTGAGCATTGCCATTGAGAAATGCTATGGTAAAAAGAAGTATATATTTTTTTTTCATAAATCAAATTTTTAAATATTTTATTTTTCTTCCCCAGGAATGACAATTGAGGAATGCAAAGCGTATATTTCCCAGCCTAAATTTTCATACAACAGCTTTCCTTCTTCTGTTGCTACTAAAAGATTATTTGAAAATCCTTTAGATAAGGCTATCTTCTCAAGTTCTTTCAATAAAAAAGAAGCAAGCCCCTTCCTTTGATGATTTTTTTCGGTAATAATCCTGTCATATATTGCCACACCATTGATAAGAGAGACACGGCCTATAGAAGCCTGCTCACCATTCTCTGCTACAATCCTGACAACAAAAGTGGTATTATACTCAGAAAACTCTAAGTGATATCCTTCTGCAAGGCTGATTTCCGGGAAATTCATCGGGTGAAAACAGGTCATCAAATATCCCTGTGGCTGCAGTTTCCATTTTTCAGGAATTTTTTCCATAAATTCATCAGGAGAAGTAGATACTTTGAGATAAACCCAGGGTTCATCAATTGAATCTGCAAGTTCGAAAAAATCATCATTAAGTTGATGAAATACAAAACGTTCTTTTTGTTTTTCATCACCTACCATCACATGGAATCCGGATTTATACTGAACAGGAAAAGAGACTTCTCTTGATAAACACCATCCTTTAAGCCAGTTTTCTACGATTTCTGCTGATACTTTGTCTTTCATGATTTGGTATTAAAAGTTTTATTTCAACTGCTCCAGCAGCTTCTTTTTCTGTTCTGCAAATTCTGCATCAGTTAAGATTCCATTTTCTCTCAGTTTTCCTAATTTCTCAAGCTGATTAAAAATTTCTTCTGATGATACTGAAACACTTTTGCCCAAAGTATCAATCTGTTTCGGAGATTGTTCCTTAGGATTATTATAAATGGTTTTTATGGTGTCATAGAACTTCTCAGCGTCTTCCTTATCCATATAACATTCAAACTCAACTACCCTTTCGTCCAAATACAGTTTAATGATTGGAGATCTTGGATCTGTAACAAAGCTTACCGACTTTATAATTTCATTACGGTAATCATTAATCTTTGCTGCCCCAAACATACCTTTTGATACAGAAATCATCCTTTTGGGGGTTGCCACCAATACTCCGGCATCCAATGTATTGACAAACTGCGCATCTGTAATGGCAATGATTTGTTCCTCCTCGGAAATCAAATAAGGAAGTTCTTTGATTTCTCCTTTGGTAAACATAGAAAGGTTGGCATTCAGCTTTTCCAGTTCAAATTTTATTTTGCGCTGTCTCCTTTTGTAAACTTCTTTTGAAATTTGGTTTGAATCAGAATCTATCGTTACAGGAAGACTTTGACTTGCCAATGCTACTGGCAGAACCTGTTCCTTTTTCTCTGTTTTCAGCATTTCATTAATATCATCAATACTGAATTTATTGAGATTGTATAGCAATTCTTCATTGATATTGCTCGTTTCATTCAAACATTTATTGCATAAAACATTTCCATCTGAAAGCTTATTAGCTCCCAAAAGCGTATCCATAGAGGTCAATTCTGTTTTACACAATGCACAGTTATTACTCATTTTTTCTTTTTTATAATTTATCAAGTAATTTTTTCTTTTGTTCGGCAAATTCAGCCTCTGTCAGCACTCCAATCTCTCTTAGTTTACCCAGTTTTTCCAACTGCTCAAAAATAGCTCCGGAATCTCCTTTATCTGTAGAGTAAACATTTTCCTGAACCAAATCCGGAATTGTCTGGGAAAATGCATGCAATGGACTTGAATGCCTTTTCAATTCGTTTTCAGAATAGTTTGTAACTTTATTTTTGACATTGGAAAATGCTCTTCCATCGTTTTTATTATGCAGCTTAAATTGTGCATCACCTCTATAAGTATTGATTTTCAGAATTGAATATAAGAGATTTTCAATATGATCAATGGAAGAAATATCCTGAAGGAAAAATTCATTTTTTACTACTCCGCCCAGAAACTTTTTATCAATAAAAGCGACTCTTTTCTGTGTCGAAAATATAATTCCTTCCCTGTTACTCTGAAGATCAATTCCTTCTGCAATAGCCAGCAATTTTTCATCTCCGTCCAGAACATTCGCCAATTCATTCACTTCTTCATTAGCAAGAACGCTCAGTCTTGCATTAAGAGCAACAATCTGATCTTTTATTTCATCCAGTCTGGTAGGGGCATCATATTCGTAATGGTTGTTTCCGGTATATTGAGAGCCTCCGGGATTCTGGTCTGCATCAATTTTACTTTTCAAAATCATTCCTGTAATTTCTGCAAAATAAAACTGATCAAGATTATGGATAAGGTCTCTGTTGATAGTAACGGCTTTGGTAAAGCATCCGGCACACAAATAACCACCGTCAGCAAGTTTGTTTTTACCTACAGACATATCTGTTGCCGTTAGCGGTGTTCCGCACAATGCGCAAATAATGTTCATCTGGTTTTTATGTTTAAAAGTTTTTAATCAATTCAGAGCATAATTTTCGCTCTGATTATATACATCGATCCAAATTACAAATTCTGAACCGATTGTAAAGGTCAAAAATATTTAAATCTTAACACCCATCAAAGAAAAACAACCACAAAAAAGCTTTTGTGGTTGTTTTTCTTTGATATATTCCAAAACCAAATGATAAAATCGATTTGGTAGTTTTGTCAATATTATGATCCTAAGAATTCTTCTAAAGAAACTGTTTTCTTTTCTCCAGCTTCAAGATCCTTATAGGTAACTGTATTATTTTTAATTTCTTCTTCACCCAGGAAAACAAGATTCTTTATCCCTTTCTTTTCTGCGTAAGTAAACTGCTTATTGATTTTTGCATTTTCAGGATACAATTCAGCAGAAATTCCTTTTGCTCTTAGCTGCATGATCAGTTTTAAAGCTTCTATTGTTTCTTCTCCTCCAGAATTAGCAAACAAATATTCAATCTTAGATGATGCTTCTTCAGGGAAAAGATTCAGTTCTTCCATAACCAGATAAATTCTGTCTAATCCGAATGAAATTCCTATTCCCGGAATATTTTTAACTCCAAAAACTTCTGTAAGGTTATCATATCTACCTCCACCACCGATGGATCCCATAGCAACCTCATCTGCTTTCACTTCAAAGATAGCACCTGTATAATAATCTATTCCTCTTGCAAGGGTAATATTGAATACAAGATTTTGCATATCAACTCCAAGGCTCAGAGACTGTGTAAGAACATATTCAAGTTCTTCTACACCTTTCAGACCGATTTCATTTCCTGCAAATTTTTCCTTTAGTTGAAGAAGGTTTTCCAATGCATCGTCAGACTGGCTGAACAGGAAATCCAGCTTATCAATAGATTCCTGAGAAATTTCTCTTTCCAGTAATTCTTTTACAACGCCTTCTTTACCGACTTTATCCAGCTTATCTAATGCAACAGTAAAGTCAATCAGCTTATCTGTGATTCCTGCATATTCTGCCAATCCGGAAAGGATTTTCCTGTTGTTCATATGAATCGTAACAGGAACTTTCAGGTCTGCAAAAGATTTTAAATACAACTGAACCAGCTCTACTTCCTGCAATAAGCTTTCACTTCCTACCACATCTGCATCACACTGATAAAATTCTCTGTATCTTCCTTTCTGAGGTCTGTCGGCTCTCCAAACCGGTTGGATCTGAAAACGTTTGAATGGAAATGTCAACTTTCCATGATTCATCGCCACAAATCTTGCAAAAGGTACAGTAAGATCATAACGAAGAGCTTTTTCTGAAATTTGAGAAACAAGCTTTTGATGGTTTTTATTATCCCAGTCTTCCTGATTGGTTTCAGAAGTATAATCTCCTGAATTTAAAATCTTAAAGATCAAACGATCTCCTTCTTCTCCGTATTTCCCTGTCAGTGTAGAAAGATTTTCAAAACTTGGAGTTTCCAATGGCTGAAACCCGAATAATTCAAAATTATTCTGTAAAATATTGATGATATATTTTCTTCTGGAAACTTCCTGTGCCGTAAAATCTCTCGTCCCTTTTGCTAAACTTGGCTTCATTTTTTGTATGTCATTTTGATAAATGCAAAAGTACGGAATTGCACGGACTTTACACAGCATAAAAGCTGAAGAAACAATATTCACCAGCTTTTTGCTGTTGTGTAATCAATTATTCTGAAAAATCAGACACTTTCAAGAATTTCAAGAATCTCTTCACCATAGTTTTCAATCTTATGCTTTCCAAACCCTTTGATCTCTAGCAATTCTTCTTTTTTGGCAGGTTTATACTTAGCTACAGATATCAGCTCTTTATTGCTGGCGATGAAATAAGTGGGAAGATTCTGTTCCCTTGCTTTTTCTGATCGCCAGAGTTTCAGAGCATCCAATATCTTTTCTTCATCTGTATTCAAGAAATCATTCTCTGCAGAATATTTAACTGCTTTGGGTTCTTTAACTGTATTTTTTGTCAGTTTCAGATCTTCAAAATACAATATTACAGACCAATATCGTTCTTCACTTACAAAAGCTGTTTCTACTTTCATAATCTCATTGGCTTCCAGGAAATCATCCAGCATTTTCTGATCTTTGTACAGAAATTCTTCCGGAAGCCTGATTTTAAAAACTTTTACTTTCATCATTTGTGTTTTTAGAATTATTTTCCTCCTAATAATAGGATCTCATCCACACGAATTTCTGAGATATAGCGCTTCACTCCGTCTTTATCATCGTATGATCTATAGATAAGCTTTCCTTCTATGGCAATTTCTTTTCCCTTGGAAACATACTTCTCAAAAATTTCTGCTGTTTTCCCAAAAGCAATAAGATTGTGCCATTGCGTTTCTTCTACTTTTTCTCCTTTGGCATTGGTGTAATGATCGCTTGTTGCTAAGGATACGCTTGCTTTTACATTTCCGTTATCGAAGTTTACCATTTCAACTTCTTTTCCTGTGTAACCAATTAATGTTACTTTGTTTCTTAGTGACATAACTTTTAGATTTTAAAGATTAATAATTTAGATAAGAGACGTTCACTGTTTTTCTCAAATCTCTGTTGCAAAGATTGCGATGTTATCCATCCTCAGTCGGTTAGAAACTATTTAAATCCGTTTGTAGTCGTTTAAAAATGGATAATAAAATAAATAGAATTCTGGATAAAGCAATATTCACTAAGCTTAAAAAACAATAATCATCACTTTTAAAGTAAAAATTAAACGATAGAAAACTGTATCCTAAAATATTTTTCTTCTTCAAAAAAATATTGAAGATAGATGTATTGCCAAGGTTTTTTTTGAAGTAGTATGACTTTTAGTATTATTATATCATTCAAATCCTATCCATTTACAAACGGATAATTCCGTATCTTTGTGAAAATTCATCTATGAAAAGGAATATCAATATTTTTGAGTTTCCTCTCAATTTGGGACTTACAAAAAAGGAACATGAGACAGAACCCGGGGTTCGAAAACTTCCGGACTGGCTCAGGAAATTTGATTTTCATCGTAGAATTGCTCCTGCCAACGTTTTCAGACTTGATGCTCCGGAATATTCCATGGATCTTGATGAGGAGTCAAATGTCAGAAATGCAGATCTCATTATTGAATATGCCCAAAAGCAGGCTGACTATATTCTAAAGAATTACGAAAAGAATACATTTAATATTATCCTGGGTGGTGATTGCAGCATTCTGATTGGAAATGCTGTTGCTTTGAAAAAACTGGGAAGCTTTGGACTCTTTTATCTTGACGGCCACACAGATTTTATTCCACCGGAACTTTCGGAAACCGGAGGTGCTGCAGGAATGGATCTCGCCATCATTACCGGAACCGGACATGAGAAACTGACCAATATTGATGGTTTAAAGCCTTATTTAGCTGAAGAAAATATCTTCTGCTGCGGAAATGCAGAAACAGATGATGAAGAATATGTTAACCAAATCATCAATTCCAATATTCATTATTATGATCTTTACCGCCTCAGAGAGAATAGTTTCAGAAAAACGGCAGAAGACTTCTTGAAAATGATGAATGATAAAGGCTTGGATGGCTTTTTCATTCATTTTGATGTAGATATTCTGAAAGATGAGCTCATGCCGGCTGTAGACAGCAGAATGGAAGACGGAATCAGCTATGATAATCTCAGAGAAATGCTGGAACCTTTATTTGAAAGTCCGTTGTGTTTTGGGATAGAGATTACTATTTTAGATCCTGATTATGATGAAAACGGAACGTATACACAGCCATTTGTAGAAAATTTAATTCAAATTATAAAAAATAAAGAAGACTAAATGAAGAACAGTATAAAAAGAACATTCAGAGTTTCCAAATATGTGATCTATAAAGAAACGCTTGTTGATTACAAAGAGCATATCTGGTCATTTTTGGGTGCTTTTTTCGGAATTGGGATCATAGCATTTATCCAGTCTCATTCGTTAATGGAAACTGAGAACATATTTCTGATCGGTTCTTTTGGGGCTTCAAGTGTTCTTATTTATGGGGCTATACAAAGTCCGCTGGCACAACCCAGAAATCTTGTAGGCGGACATGTACTGTCGGCATTGGTAGGCGTTACGGTCTATCAGTTTGTTCCGGATACCATCTGGCTTTCGGCTCCTTTGGCAGTAGCTTTTTCTATTGTCTTGATGCAGTATACCAAAACTCTGCATCCGCCAGGTGGTGCTACAGCCCTGATTGCTGTAAGTTCTACGGGTAAAATTCCGGAATTGGGATATTGGTATGTCATCTCCCCTGTTCTTTCCGGGTGTATCATTCTGCTGCTGGTAGCTTTGTTCTTTAATAATATTACTCCTAACAGAAGTTATCCTACCCACAGCAGATTCATGAGGCTGTTACGAAAAAGACATACACATCCCCACAAAATAAAAAAATAAGAAGATGAATTGTCTGGAATGTGGCGAAAAAATCATCGGGAGGTCTGATAAGAAGTTTTGCAACGATGCCTGCCGAAACGCCTATAATAATAAGCAAAATAAGGATTCTAGTAACCTGATGCGAAATGTGAACAACAAACTCCGCAAGAATTACCGTATCCTGATGGAAATCAATACTGATGGCAAAACAAAAGTGCCCAGATCCAGACTGGATGGCTTAGGTTTTGATTTTGATTATTTTACCAATCTGAAAGTTTATAAAAATGGTTCTGAATACAAGTTTATTTACGACTACGGCTATAAACTTCTGGAAGATGATTTTGTACTGATTGTAAAGAATCAGGCATAACCCGCACACCTTAAATAAAATATTATGAAAGAAGTTGTTCTGATCACCGGAGCCAGTGGCATGATCGCCAAAGAACTGGCCAAAAAGATAGGCAGGGAATACGAAATCAGGTTTCTGACCCGAAAAAAAGAACATGATCATGAGTATGAATGGGATATCAGAAAAGGAAGTATAGATGAAGCTGCTCTGGAGAATGTCTCTCACATCATTCATCTTGCCGGTGCCAACATTTCAGAAAAGCGCTGGACACCGGAAAGAAAAAGAGAGTTGATCTCGAGCCGTGTTGATTCAGCGGAATTACTTCGTACTGCTTTAAAAAAACATAAAATAAAACTTAAATCTTTAATTTCGGCTTCAGGAATTAATTTTTACGGTACTGAAACTTCAGAAAAAATCTATACTGAAAATGATCCTCCAGGCAATGACTTTTTAAGTGAAGTTGTCGTTTTATGGGAAAGAGCTGCAGACGATTTCAAAGAACAGGATCTGGCAGAAAGAGTAGTTAAAATACGAACTGCTGTTGTGCTTTCCGAAAAAGATGGGGCTTTAAAGAAAATGGTACCTCCTATTCAATATTATATAGGATCACCTTTAGGAAGCGGCCAGCAATATATGCCATGGATTCATGTTGAAGATATCTGTTCTGTTTATGAACTTGCTTTAAAAAATTCCACAATGGATGGAGCTTATAATGCTGTTTCTCCACAACATGCGACTAATAAAGATCTCACAAAAAAAATTGCCAAAGTACTTGGAAAACCTTTATTCATGCCCAATGTTCCCGGATTTGTTTTAAAACTGATATTCGGAGAACTGGCTACAGCTATACTAGAAGGTTCCAAAGCTTCTTCACAAAAACTTCAGGATGCAGGGTTTCATTTTAAGTTTCCGGAACTTAATGAGGCTTTAGTAGATCTATTAAAGAAGCAATAAGAGAATGGGGGAAGAACTTTTAATCCTAAAAAACATTTCCAGGCATATTTCACTTACCAGTCAGGAGAAATCTTATTTTCTCTCCTTAATAAAAGAAAAAAAGGTAGCTAAGAAAGAACTGATTTTACAGCAGCAGCAAGCCTGTAAAGAGATCAATTTTGTTCAGACTGGGATTTTGAGAGCTTTTCATATGGATACCACAGGAAAAGAATCTACCATTATGTTTGCTGTTTCTGATTGGTGGATCACTGATATGTACTGCTTTATCAATCAAAAACCTGCTATGCTGAATATTGAAGCGTTGGAAGAAAGCAGTATTTTGCAACTTCAGAAAGATCATCTTGATGAACTTTATCTCCAAGTTCCGAAATTTGAACGGTTTTTCCGGATCATGATGCAGAACGCTTACATCAGAGAACAGCTCCGAACGATTGAAAATCTTTCTTTACCTGCAGAAGAACGTTATTATAACTTTCTACAGAAATACCCTGAAGCGGTAAAACGTATTAAGCAAAAGCAAATTGCTTCTTATTTAGGCATTACCCCAGAGTTTTTAAGTCTTATAAAATCCAAACAAAAAAACAGTTTCTCTTAAGCTATATTATTTTTTTTATCCTGAAAGTTCTGTTATTTTACCAAAAAAAATCATGTTTATACTTATTGCAGGCCCTTACCGCAGCGGAACGAATGATGATCCGCAGCTTATTCAGCAGAATCTTCACAATCTTGAAGCCGTTGCTCTTCCCATCTTTAGAAAGGGGCACATTCCTATTATCGGAGAATGGGTTGCTTTGCCATTGATCAACCTTGCCGGTTCTACCCAAATAGGTGATGAAGCATGGCAGGAAATACAGTATCCTGTAGCTCATGCCCTTCTGGAAAAATGTGATGCAGTGCTGCGTATAGAAGGAGCATCAAAAGGAGCTGATGAGGATGTAAGAATAGCCAGAGAAAGAGGCCTGACCATTTATTATACCATAGAAGATATTCCCAATGCATAATCCTGATATAAACATCCTTCAGACAGAAATCCTTTCAGACAACTGGTATACTTTAAACAAAGTCACCTATTCTGTTACAAAAAAGGACGGAATCACAGAAACCCAAAGCAGAGAAGCTTACGATCGTGGAAACGGAGCGGTTATTCTCCTTTACAACAAACTTTCAAACACGGTTATTCTTACCAGACAATTCCGGTTACCAACTTATATCAACGGAAATGATACGGGAATGCTTATTGAAGCCTGTGCAGGGCTTTTGGATAATGATAATCCGGAAGACTGTATAAAACGGGAAACGGAAGAAGAAACCGGGTATAAAATTTCCAAAGTTGAAAAGATATTTGAAGCTTATATGTCGCCGGGATCGGTTACGGAAATCCTTTATTTCTTTATCGCAGAATATTCCAACGAAATGAAAATTAATGACGGCGGAGGATTGGAAGAGGAAGGTGAAAATATAGAAGTACTTGAATTATCTTTTGAGGAAGCTCTGAAAATGATTGATAGAGGAGAAATCAAAGATGCTAAGACCATTATGCTTTTGCAGCATATACGAATCAAAGGAATCATGTAAAATCAGAATATCATTGATAATTGATCGATAATGGGTAAATTGCTCTATATTAAATAAAAATATTAACTTTTCACTCTTATTGAAAAACTACTAGCAGATGATTGAACATGTGAAGCTTGCCATTAATCCTAAATTTCAGGATTGGGTTCTTTTTGAAAATGGTACTTATATTATTTTTGACGACATCAGTACGGTCGAAGACATAAAAGAGGAAGCAATAAAACTCATGAAAGAATTCGGTCCGGTACATGCCGGAGGCCCAGCAGGGGATTTTAATATTATACATTTAAATCTAACAGAAGGCTGGCTGGTTTCCGGACATGGGTATGGTATGTATACGTATGTACACCCATCGGAACTGGATAGTGAATCTCCAAACGATCTTGAAATAGGACTATATGGAAGATCCAAAAGAGACTCAGATGGTCAGAATCCCGAAATAATACATATCAACAGTGGTGAAACTTCATAAGACAGGTACTTACTACTCACAGACGCAACCAATTCATCATTCATACCTAATAATTTATCATAAATAAAATGCTTCAAGACCATATTACGGTTCAGAACCGCCATAAAGAATTTATTAAAAAAATCACCGAGACAGAAATCGTGTATGCTTTACAGGATGATAAGGGATATGCTACCTCCTACTCCAGCGAAGCAGAATACGAAGATGGTGAACCGGTACAAATCATTTGTTTCTGGTCTGATGCTGCAAGAGCAAAATCATGTATAGAAAATGAATGGAATCATTATGATCCCTCTCCCGTTTCCCTTACCGAATTTGTAGAAAACTGGTGCCTGGGAATGAATAGTGATGGATTATTGGTGGGAACAAATTTCGACAGCCATATGTTTGGCTATGAAGCAGAGCCTTTAGAGTTGATACTTGATATTATAGAAGAGCTTAGAAATTCCGGAAAATCTCTGGAATTGAGAAAGTTTGAAAGCCTTGATGATATGGAAAAACAGATCAGGGAAGTTTTGGAAGATTAAAATCCAATCCTTGAGAGTTTATCTTTTAACCCATGGATGATGAAGTTGTTGGGAATAAAAATCATTAAAGTAACAGCTGTATTTTCAGTTATGATTTTCAGTATTCTAATGCTGAAAACAATTTCCCAATATACTTCTTTTGATAAAAACATCGGATTTCTGGCTTTTAAGCAGCAAGTAGTCGATAATCCGTACTGGATGGCTTTTTTTTACATTCATATTTTTTCTATAACGCTTTGTCTTCTGGCGGGTCTTACGCAGTTTTCCAATCGGTTTTTAGCTGAAAACAGAGATCTTCACAAGATCATTGGGAAAATATATGTTTACAATATTCTTATCATCAATGTTCCGGCATGTTTTGTACTGGGATTGTTTTCAAATGGAGGTCTGATCGGAATTACAGGATTTCTGATTCAGGATGTGCTCTGGGCTTACCTCACCGTTGCTGCCGTACTTTCTATTAAAAAAGGAAATGTTACCAAGCATAGAAAATATATGATTTTAAGCTATGCGGTGACTACAACAGCTATTACTTTCAGAATCGTTAAACATCTGCTGTATAATGAAGCGCAGCATGATTATGAACTTTTTTATGGACTGAATGTCTGGGCTGCCCTTGTGATCAACCTTTGCATTGCTTATACAATTATCAGAAAAAATACCGGATTATCTGGAAAAATCAACGGTGGAAAAGAAAATACAAAGACTGAGAAATGATACCAGAAAAAATGATGCGATAAATATTAAAGTATTAAAAATCAGTTCATACTTGTTATTTTTAGTCCATTTGCTGAAAAAACGCATGAGCAGATAGGCGATTCCGCCAAAAACAGCGACAATAAAAAGAAGAAAAAAATAAAGGGTCATAGTTTGTGTTACTTTTTGTAAATCTATTATTTTAAATCTAAAAAACAATCATCAAGAGCAAGAAATGGAACTATAAAAGACCCTATTTTTAATCCAATATCTTCAATTCATTCTAACCCAATTGAATTTTAGCCAAAATTCACATAGAATTTTCTCGAAGTCCATATAAATTACCAACAATATCCACTTCCAGAATTTTTATTTATATCCTCTGTATCTCTTACTGTGAAAGGCTTTCCATATGAATCACAGACAAGATCTAAAAGTAAAATGAATTCCTCAGTACAAAATTCATATAAAATATGCAAAATCAATTGAGAAAATCTATTTAATTCTTTAGATTTCAAATTTAAAGCCTTAATTTTGCACCGAAATTCAGAAAATTCGGATTCTTTCAGAACTTATGTGCATGAAAAAAATGATGATCGGGCTTGCTTTGGCCTTATCCATTACTATCTGGGGGCAAAAAACTCCTTCTAAAGCAAACAATCTGACCCCTTACAACTATCAGACTTTTAATTGTGATAATCAAGGGTATTTTGACTCGGCTAAATATAAAAAAGAAGAAATAGACGGAGTAAATAAGCTTTTATATCAATTCAATGGAGTTGTATTTGATACCCGACCTGTTTTTAAACTTTCCCAGCTTGAAGAAATTCGTCAAAACAGAGAAGCTTACCTACAGAATCTTGAAAAGCAGTATGAAGAAAAGAAAAAGGAACTGTACAGCCTTAAAGTAATTGATCTTCCAAGATGGAAAAAGCTTCAGGAAGAAATCATGGAATCATTTGAAAACGAATACCAGCTGAATAAAGAAGAAATTATCGCTTATTCTGATCCTTTCACTCTTAAAAACAGTAAATATTATACTACCTGCAAAGAGCAGATTGACGCTATATCTTCTCCGGACAGAGAAAAGATGTTTGCCGCCTGGAAAAATTATATTGAGCTTAAAAGCAAGAATAATTCTGATCCACAGGGAGTAATGTCAAGATTCAATACCAAAATGAATGACCCGCAAAAAGAAGATTATGCTTTGATCGATATGATAGGTTTGGGGTTTCATAACTGTGCCAATACAAGCTTCAGACAAAAACGTAATGATGAAGAAACATCTTATAAGGATTTTGACAAGATTTTCACAAAGTTGAAGAGAACTTGTGATGAACCGTAATATTGATTCAAAAATCAAAAGATTTAATGATTCAAAAATAATAGCAGTACTCAGATTGGGTACTGTTTTTTATTTGCAGACATTTGGTTAAGGAACGGTTAAAAGAGGGTTAATGGCTTGTTATTTCTTTGTGAAAGCATCAATTACAGTTATTTTCGCCTATCTAAAAACTAATTCCATGAAACGTATTGCTATTTCTCTGACAGTGTTATTTTCTATAGCAGTATCAGCTCAAAAAACCTCCACTATCCTTCCTTTTTCCCTGGAAAACAATTCTGTGTATGTGTACTGCAAAGTCAATAAAACCGACAGTATAAAGTTCCTCTTTGATACAGGCGCTGATGGTTCTGTCATCAATATCGATGCAAAGAAGAAAGTCCCTCTGAAAATTGATGGAAAGTCTGAAAACAAAGGCTCAAACGGGGTGAATACCGTTGATTATAGCAGTCACAATACCGTACAGTTTGGAAACATTCAGAAAAACGATATACAGTTTACTCTTATTCCCTATGATTCTGCCAATTTTGACGGGGTTTTCGGAACGGATCTGATGAAAGGAAAAATCATTGAAATAGATTATTATAAAAATGAAATCCGTTTTTATGAAGAAAATGATCTGTCTATGGATCTAACAGGATATGAGAAAGTAAAACTTCATATGATTGATAACTACCCTTCTGTAGAAAGCAGTATAATAGTAAATGGTAAAGAATATTCCGGGTTCTTCGGATTGGACAGTGGCGCGGATGATGTGCTTACCATAGCTGCTCCTTTTGCGAAAAATAATGCTTTAGTTACAACCATGAAAACGATAGGTAAAGCTACAGCAAGAGGCTCTGATGGGTCTGTCTATGAAATGCCTGTAGTTCTCTGCCCGGCTGTTCAATTTGCTCAAAAATATCTTTATAACCTACCTATTACGCTTTCCGGCTCCACAGAAGGCATTGATGCTACAGAAAAAATGACTGGATTTTTTGGGAATCAGTTTTTAAAAAGATTCAATACTGTGATTGATTTTAAGAACGGATTTATTTATTTTAAACTCAATAAAAATCTGTATTCGGGTGTTAATTAACTGTAAAGGTTAACAATACAAATTTCGTCTGTTGTATCTAGCTCAATTTTCAACTTTATAGTACACCAAATAAATTAATAATGAATAAGTTATGGTTTTTTAAATTTAATTGCTTAATTTTGCACCCCGAAAATAAGGGTTAGAGATATGAAAAAACTTGGTGAGCACAGAACACTTCTTGGAGTAGATAAAAATGTTACTTTAAAAGAATTAAAGACTATTTACAGAAATGTGATGAAAGATACACATCCTGATAAATTCATTAATGATGAAGCTGGGAAAATAGAAGCTGAAGAAAGAAGCAAGTCTGTAATTGAAGCGTATCACTTTTTGGTAAGCATTAATTCTGAAACACAGGACAAATACAAAGAAGAATACACGGAAACCATTACAAAATCTAACATTCAGGATTTTTACCTTGAAAAATCGATTTTAAAGGTTCAGCATTTGAACGGAAATATGTATGAGTACATAGGAGTTCCAAGAAATACCTACATCAAAATGGTTAACGCTGATTCACCAAGCCGTTTTGCAAGAAGACACGTTTATGGAAACTTTATCTACAGAAAGTCCGGAGAGGCTATGGCAGATTAATTTTTCTACATTACAATATATGAAAGCTTTCAGTTTTACTGGAAGCTTTTTTTGTTTTGGCTAAAGCCATCATTTAATGTTATAGAATTAAGCGGGCTAAAGCCCACTCCTATTGATATCTTATAGTACAATTGGTGTCATTCTGAGCGAAATAAAATGCAGTGAAGAATCTCATGTGTTTAATTATAAATGAGATTCTTCCTTCGTCAGAATGACAAAATCAATAATCTGACTTTAAAACAACCTCTTTTTTCTTAGTAATAATATTTAACAGAAAGATTTCATGACGTTATGATTAATCATCAATAGAAATGGGCTAATTTACCCCAATAAGTACTTTCCAACGGCTTAAGCCAAAACCTATCAAACCATCATCAACCTATACCAACAAAAAAGCCGCATCATTTCTGATGCGGCTTTCGGTTAATTAAAGGTTTAATTTTTATTTATCTACGTGTTTCGAAGTAAATCCGTCTTCACTTAGCTCTCTATGCACATAATCAGCTTTCATTTCAGTTGCATAATCCACTTTTTCATGTTTACCCATTCTTCTTAAGATAGAGTCAAATAATGAATACACTACTGGTACAATAATCAGAGTCAGGAATAATGACGATGTCAAACCACCGATAATTACCCATGCTAATCCGTTGTTCATTTCTGCTCCTGCACCTTTTGCAATTGCAATCGGGATCATACCGAAGATCATCGCAATAGTGGTCATAAGAATCGGACGAAGACGTGCGTGGTTGGCCTGAATCAAAGCATCATGCGTACTTGCACCAGCCTCTTTTCTCATATTCGCAAAGTCGACAATCATAATCGCGTTCTTCGCTACCAAACCAATCAACATGATCATCCCCAGCATCGTAAATATGTTTAATGAATTTCCGGTGATGGCAAGAATTACCATTACCCCGATCAATGCCAGAGGAATAGAGAATAATACCACGAACGGATATACAAATGAGTCATATAATGAAACCATTACCAGATAAACCAATACAATAGCAGCCATCAATGCAATCCCTAAAGTACCGAAACCTTCGGTCTGGTTTTCCATATCCCCACTCCAGATGTAGCTTACTCCTGCCGGTTTGGTCTTTTCGTTATCCATAAATTTAGCAGCCCATTCATTGGCAACATCCCCTACAGGACGACCTACCACTTTAGATTTTACCTTTACAGAAGGTGCTTTATCTCTACGCTCCAACAAACTTGGTCCTGAACCCATTTTTACTTCTGCAAACTGGCTCAATCTTATTTGTTCTCCTTTAGGATTGGTAAACATAAGATTTCTTACATCTTCAATAGACTTTCTGTTCGCATCGCCAAAACGGATATTAATATCATATTCATATTCTCCAGCTCTGAATTTTCCGTCTGTATTTCCGTTAAATGCAGTCTGCATTGTTTGTCCTACACTAGAAAGATTCAAGCCTAAAGAAGCCATTTTATCTCTGTCAATATTCACCTGTACTTCAGGACTTCCAGAGTCAGTGGATAATTCTGCATCTACAGAACCAGGAACTTTTTTAAGCAACTCAAGAATTCTGTTGGCCTCTTTATTTGCTGTTTCATTATCCTGAGCTGTCACTACCATTTCAATTGGTGCATTATCTGCTCCCATTAATCCAATTGGTGCTGTTTTAAATTCAACTCCTGTGAATTTTTCTTCTAATGCTCTCTTGATTCTTGCAGACTTGATATCTGTACTTTCATTACGTTCAGATTTATCTACCAAAATCACCTGAATCTCTGACTGATACAATGTAGCCTGTGCTCCACCAAAACCTGATGACTGCTGACCCACTGTCGTGATCATATCTACAACATCTTTGTCATCTCTCAGATATTTTTCAACGGCAAGAGTAATCTGATTGGTTTTTTCTACAGACGCATCTTTTGGTAATTCCATCTGAACAAGGAATTGTCCTCTATCCATTTTAGGGAAGAATTCACCTCCAATGAAACCAAATGCAACCAACATAAATGAAGAGATCAAAATAATAAATGTTATTATAACCGTCATTACTCTTCTTAATGTTGTTTTCAGACACCATTCCAGAATTCCTGTGATCCAGTGTGTGAATTTTTCCAATTGCTTTTCGAACCAAAGAATAAACTTCTCAAAAGGATTTTTACCTGAAAGGTGTACCAATTTACCATATCTTGAAGATAACCAAGGAATAATAGTAAATGAGGCTAATAACGAGAACATTGTCGCAATAACTACGGTAACGCAAAACTGCGCCAGGATATCAGCAACCAATCCTGAACTCATTGCAATCGGTAAGAATACCACCACAATTACCAATGTAATCGCCGTTACGGTAAATCCAATTTCCGATGCACCATCATATGCCGCACGAATTCGGCTTTTCCCCATCTCCATGTGACGATAAACGTTCTCCAAAACTACAATTGCATCATCCACAAGAATACCAACCACTAATGAAAGTCCCAGTAAACTCATCAGGTTTAAGGTATATCCCATCAGATACATTCCAATCACAGTTGCAATCAATGACATCGGAATAGAAACCATGACAATGAACGCATTTCTGATGTTATGAAGGAATAGTAACATTACTACTGCTACCAGGATAATCGCTAAGAATAAATCGAAAATTACATGGTCTGCAGCTTCAAGTGTAAAGTCTGTTGTATCATCTACAATATTTATTTTAATCCCCTGAGTTTTATAATTAGTCTGAACATCAGCGATTGTTTTCTTAATTAAGTTTGAAACGGAAACCGCATTGGCATCAGATTGTTTTTTAACCTGAAGTAAAATTGTTGAATTCTGGTTATATCTTGCCACTTTTTCCACATCTTTCTGTGTATCAAAAACTGTTGCAATGTCAGATAAACGCACCTGAGCCCCATTTTTATTGGAAACTACAAGATTATTCATTTCGGCAACATTTTTATACTTTCCAGAAAGCCTGATCGTAGATCTTGAAGTTCTCGTTTTCAAAGCTCCCGTTGGGAAATCCAGGTTTGAAGAAAGAATTGCCTGCTGTACATCTGCGATGGCAAGACCGTACCCCTGCATTTTCTTTTCATCTAAACTTACCTGAATCTCTCTTTCCTGTCCACCTACAAGGTCTACCTGGGCAACACCGTTTACACGGGAAAAAATAGGTTCAATTTTTTTATCTAAAAGATCATAAAGATCTTTATTATTCAGTTTATCACTGGCAATACTCAAAGTCATGATCGGGAGATCATCCAGTGAGAACTTTTGCAAAGAAGGAGGATCTGCATCGTCAGGAAGATCTGCTAAAATAGCATTTACTTTTCTCTGTGCATCGTTCAAAGCATAGTTTACATCGGCACCTGTATTCAGCTGCACCATGATAACCGATAAACTTTCGTAAGATGAAGATTCTACTTTTTTCACGTTTTCCAAAGAACCTACAGCATCTTCAATTTTCCGGGTTACCGAAGTTTCCACCTCAGCAGGTGAAGCTCCCGGATATACCGTAGAAATGGTTACCATATTGGTTTCAAACTTTGGAATCAACTCATACCCCATCATGGAGTAACTTAATAAACCACCCAGCGTAAGTATCGTAAATAATACGATAACCAGCGATGGTCTTTTAATGGATATTTCTGCTAACTTCATCTTCTGGTTACTTTACGATATTGATTTTCGAACCGTTATCAAGGTTAATCTGTCCGCTGGTAATTACCTGCTCACCTCCATTCAGTCCGCTTAAGATCTGAACTTTGTCACCGTATACTTTTCCGGTCTGAACTTTAATTAATTTAGCAGTACCATTGTTTACAATAAATAACTGACCTGAACTTACCCCGTTTACAAAAGCTTCTGCAGGAACCGTCAACATATTCTGGGTTTCAGCACCGTGATTGGTTTTAAATGTAGCCGTTGCATACATCCCAGCTTTTAGGTTTCCTTTATTCTGAACCTCAATTTCAACCGGGAAATTTAAAGTAGCATCACTTTTAGGAGCAATGAATGTAATTCTACCGCTGAAAGAGTCTTCCGGCAAAACATTCACATTAATTGGAACTTCCTGACCGAGTGCAATTCTGCCAATCTGGCTTTCATCCACTAATACTGAAAGTTTAAGGCTGTTGATATTAACAATTTCAAACATGGAAGTTCCTACAGAAACTACAGTTCCCGGTTCTACCATTTTTTTGTTTATAGTACCGCTGATTCCTGCACGGATACTTGTATCATTTACTCTTACTCCCTGAGCTCTTACTGCAACCTGTGCGTTTTTCAATTGTAATCTTGAATTATCAAGCTGCTGTTTTGTAACCCCTCCTGTTTTATATGCATTTTCATAACGTTGGTTATCAATCACTGCATTTTGCAAATTGTTTTGAGCCTGAGAAATATCAACTTCGATAGCATCTCTTTTTATCGTTGCTAAAACCTGACCAGCACTTACTCTTGAACCTTCTTTAACCAAAACATTCACAATACGTCCTGCAATTTCTGAAGACTGGTTCATTTCCTGCTTAGGAATGAAAGTTCCGTTGGCTGAGTAGTCTGTATCAATATTTTCTCTTGTAACGGTTACAATATTAACGTTGATTTTATCTACCTGCTTGGCAACCTCCTGTACTTCCTTAGTCTGCTTTTCTTTGTTACCAGCAATCTTATAAGCGGCTAAACCTACAAGTACAGCTGCTACGATGATATATATTAAAGTTTTTTTCATTTTAGTTTATTATAAGTTTTGTAGTGTGTTTAGTTCACCCTTAGCTTTTATCAGCTTGATCTCTGCCTGTTTGTAATCCAGCAATGCATTAGAATAGTTCTGTTTTGCCTGTGTCAAAGCATTTTCAGAATCCAGCACCTCCGTAAGGGTTGCCAGACCATATTGATAATTTGACTGGGTATTTTTCTGAACTCTTTCCGCCAATCCTACATTATCTTTCATGCTTTCAATATTAATCAATGCATTTTCCATATTGGTGATTGCATTTTTATAGTCCAAACTTAAGCTCAACTGAGTGTTTTCAATATCAACATCAAGATCCTGAATATCAATTTCTGCCTGATTGATCTTCGCTTTTGTAGCTCCTCCCGTGAAAATAGGGATATTAACATTCAAGCCAATTGCTGAATAATCGCTCCAAAGAACTCCCTTACTAAGACCATTTGTCAACGGGAATTTTGCTCCGTTTGCTCCCCATCCGTAGTTCGCAGTAAGATTTACTGATGGATAAAGATAAGCTTCGGTAGCTTTTTTATTGAAAACCAAAAGTTCCCTGTTTTTATTTAAAACTTTGATTTCGGTACGATCATTAAGATTTACGTTGCTCGCAATCAGCTCAGGCTTTGGTTCGATCTCTTTTTCTTCAAGCTCGATGTCTGTAGCAATAGGGATTCCCATGTAAAACTTCAATGCATTTTTTGAAAGTTCAACAGAGTTGATTAAAGTCTGTTTATTGGAACCAATATTCGTAAGCTGAACATTTGTCCTGTCTAAATCGATTGATTTTGCCAAACCATTATCAACCAAACTTTTAATAACATTTCTTACTTTTTCAGTGTTGGCATAGCTGGCAGTTACCGTTTTAAGATTTTCTTCCTGTACAAACACCTGATAATAAGCTGTTGCTACATTTTCAATGATCTGCTCATTGGTTAACTGTGCATTCAGTACATAAAACTCTCTTGTTGATTTTGCAGCTTTAAGTCCTGTAAATACTCTCTGATCAAAAATCGCCTGCTGAAGTTGTACAGAAGCTGTTGATCCCCAAGGCTGCCCAAACTGAGCCCTGATTTTCTCTCCTCCAAATTCCAGCAAAGACTCCTGAATAATAGGATTATATGTAAGTCCGGCTGTAGCACTGACCTGTGGAAGAGCACCGGCTCTGGCCTCATCAATCTTGTATTCGGCTTTTTTTACCTGTAAAGCAGCTTTTTTGGCTTCTGCCTTATTCTGAAGCGCCTGTTTAATTGCTTCCTGTAGGGAAACCTGCTGCTGGGCAGACATCAATGAAGAGCCGAAAATCATAAATGCTGAAGCTATCCCAATTTTTAGCTTTGTAGCAGTTATACGTTTTCTATTCATAATTTTATACTTCGTTTATTTTTTATTTAATTCTCAGTCATTATTTATTTCTAAATGACGAATCATTTTCAGAAATACTTTAGTTTTTTTAGTTTTTGAATAACATATTGATAATAATCTCTTTTCGTTCAGAAATAATCTTATCATATTCTTCATCATTGATTAATAAATTTTCCATAAATAATGGTCGTATGGCACTTGGGAACACCAACAGCGAAACCATGTTCAGAATAAACTGAACCGGAGCCATTTTCTCTATATTTCCCAATTCCATTTCTTTTTCGATATCACTATACATTTCATTCAGGATATCTTCCTCAATTTCTCTGTGATGGCAGGTTCCTTTATTGATCTGTGATACGATATACGTTTCCAGATAAGGATATTGAAGGCTTGTAGTAAGACTGCTTTCTATGAATTGGCTGATTTTCTCTTTAAAAGGAAGAGCTGAATTCTGAATGATCTTCGATTTTTCCTGCTCTACTCTTTGTGCTTCATCAAAGATGATCTGGATAAGCTTATCTCTTGAACGGAAATAGTAGTTAATAAGAGTCCTGTTCACTCCTGCTTCATCTGCAATCTCCTGCGTAGTAGCATCAAATTTTCCTTTCACAAAGAATAAATTCTTCGCTGTCTCCTTGATCAATTCCTGTGTTTGGTCTTTTTTTGCTTGATTTGACATTTTTGTTAAACAAATTTGTGCAAATTTATACTAAAATTTATTTTTGACAAAATTGTTAAACAAAAAAATTAAACAAAAATGTCATGATATCCATCATGTCTGCAACTTGAAGTTTGCAATTACTTAATGTTTAAAGGGAAAGCTATTTTTATATCTTTGCCGCAAAAATTAATAACCTGATGAAGAAAATTCTTTCACTGTTCGCAGTTTTGAGCGCAGTACTTCTATTTTCACAGAAAAAAAACTCAGCAAACAACTCCTATTATTTTTATGAAAACAAAGGTCAGATTATTGATCAGGACGGGAAAGAAAATAAAGATGTCAAATATCTTTTCCATTCCAATGGTCTGAATGTACAGTTGCGTTCTAATGGTTTTTCTTATGATATTTACGAAATAAAGAAAACTGTAAATCCTGATTTTTCAAAAAAGGCAGAGCATACACTTCCAAGTCCAAAACAGTATGATAACAACGAGTATATTTATGAAAAACTAATTCACAGAATTGATATTGAGCTTGTTAATTCTAATAAAGCAACTATTACAGCAGAGGGAAAATCTCCGGATTATAACAACTATTACAACCTGCCCAATAACCCCAAAGGCATTAGTAATGTTCACCAGTATCAAAAAATCCGCTACAAGAATATATATCCTCATATAGATTTAGTATTTTTTAAGCCTAATGATACCATAAAACCCATCGAATATAATTTCATCATCAATCCTGGTGGAAAAATTTCAGATATTAAAATGAAATTTCATGGCGCTCCTACGTTGATAAAAGACGGAAAACTGACCATGAATGTACGTTTCGGGGAAATCTATGAAAACATTCCTAACAGCTGGATTACGGGTAACACAAAGAAAAGTATTGATGTATCTTTTAAGGATTTGGGAGCCCAGACTTTTGGATTTAATGCCCCTTTAAACAGTTCTGATAAAACAATTATTATAGATCCTGTACCTACAAGAATATGGGGAAGTTATGCAGGAGGATATGGAGAAGATTATGGCAGAATCAAAACAGATCTTCAGAGTACGGGCTATTTATTTGGAACCACAAATAGTACTACCAACTTTGCTACTTCCGGAACCTATCAGCAAAACGTGGCCGGCGGGCTTGATGCATTTCTGATGAAGCTTACAAAAAATGGGCAAAAACTTTGGGGAACTTATTACGGCTTCGGAATGAAAGATGTATTCGCAGACGTTGATTTTGATGAAAACTTTAATATTTATGCTGGTGGAACCGTTCAAAGATCGCAATATAATGAAAACATTGTTTTAGTAAAATTTAATAATAACGGGAGTTTTGTTTTTGAAAAAGAATTTGTTTCCAGCAGGCTAAACAAACTTTATACTGTTTCTTACAATCAAAATCATATCTATATTGGGGGTGATTCTTTTAGCACTGACTTTCCTACTGTCAATGCAATGCAACCCGCAAAGTCAACACCTATAGGATATACAGATGGTATTTTAGCCTCTTTAAATTCAACAACTGGTAATATTGACTGGGCAACGTATTTTGGACGAAGCGATGGCTCTACTTCTATTTTTCAGATTCTCTCCTCGAACATTGATCTTGAAATAATTGGAGCAACACAATCTTCAACCATTCCTATGGTTAATGCTTTCCAGCCTTTAAAAGGAGGTGAGTCAGACGGTATATATCTCAGGATCTCAAAATCTGGAAATACTATTCTCAAATCAAGCTATTATGGGAACGCCGGCTCAGAACAAATATGGAAAGCGGGAATTGTAAATAACACTTTAATTCTTCCAGGGAGATATACCACGACAGCTTTTCCCTTGGGACAACCCGGAATATGGCGGGTAAACTTAGCCACTAATGTTATTACAAAAAATTATTTCGATTTTACAGGTTCTTTTCAATTATTAGCATATCCCGACACTTCCGGAAATGTTTTTTTTACAGGACTACATTCAAGTGGGCAACCTGACATCTCTACTCCCGGAGCTTATATGGGAATGCCTGCAATGTATATTTCTACATTTTTAATTAAATACAGTCAAAATGATGTAAAAGAATGGGGTACTTATTATACAGGAAACGGTGCTACACAGCAAGGCGAAGTTACTAAAGACAATGATGGAGCAATTTATCTGACGGGAATGTCAGGTGGAAATACTACTGGAATTGCAACACCAGGTACATTTCAGCAATCACAAGGAGGTGGAAACGATATTTTCATCGCTAAATTTCAGGATTGCACCTCTGCTGCAGTTGTTACGTCTAATTCTCCAGTATGTCCTAACGGTACAATCCAGCTCAACGCTACAGGAGGAACAACTTACAACTGGACCGGGCCAAATGGCTTCACATCCAATCAGCAGAATCCAACAATACCTAGTGCAACAACTGCTCATGCAGGCACCTATACGTGCCAGGTTTCAGGATCTGGAGCTTGTGACGGCAGCTTTACTGTAAATGTTGTCGTGGGTGACAATGTCGCTCCGGTTCCTAATGTAGTCAATTTAGCAGATATTACCGGAGACTGCCATACAACAATTACGATCGCTCCTACTGCTACAGATAACTGCGCTGGAACAATTACTGCAACCACAACAGACCCGTTATCTTATTCAATCCCTGGAAACTATATCATCCATTGGACATATAATGATGGGAATGGAAATACAGCCACTCAGAATCAGAATATAGTTGTAACATCTCCTCCTCTACCAACAAGTACAAACGCTCAACAGACTTTCTGCGCTACCAACAATCCAAAAGTTTCTGATATCCAGATCACAGGTCAGAATATCAAATGGTATGATGCGGCAGGAAATATTTTGCCAACTACGGTTGGGCTTATCAATGGGCAGACTTATCATGCCTCTCAGACTATTAATGGTTGTGAAAGTAATAAAACAGCTATTCTCGTAACGGTAAACAACACTCCTAAACCGACCGCAAATAGTAATCAGGATTTCTGTGCTTCTGCAAATCCTACGTTAGAAAAGCTTGTTGTGGCAGGAACAGCTCTTAAATTCTATAATGCAGCAGGAAATGTGATATCAATAACAACTCCTTTGGGCAACGGGCAAATCTATTATGTAACCCAGACTTTAAACAATTGTGAATCTGAGAAACTGGCAATAACCGTAACTTTATCCACAGATAATGTTCCCGCTAAAGATGTCACACAGGTATTATGTAATACTACTATTGGAAATTCAATGATTGTTAATCTTCACTCTTATGAAGCCGGCATTATTAATAATCCTGGTAATTATATTTTCTACTACACTGATACTGCTGGAAATCCTATTGCCAATCCTTCAGCTTATACGCTGAATACCGGAACAACACTTATTCATGTAAAAGTAGCTACTCAGGACGGATGTTTTAAAGTAATAAGATTAAACCTTACCCTTAATCCTAAACCTATTGTTCAGCTTCCTGAGAAAATGGATTTTTGTGAAGGGAAATCTGTTGTTCTGGATGCAGGGCCGGGATTTAAGTCTTATGAATGGAATACCGGAGCAACTACTCAAACCATTACAGTATCTACGCCAGGAACTTATACCGTGAAAGTAACTAATATTTTTGGTTGTGAAAGCACAAGCTCTACGCAGGTGAGCTATTCTGTATTGGCCCATATTGTTTCTGTAAATATTACCAACAATACAGCAACAGTTATTCTTTCTCAGAGCGGAAATTATGAATTTTCTTTAAACAATTTCACATGGCAGGATTCTAATATTTTTACCAATTTGAATATGGGAGAATATACTGTATATGTAAGAACAAAATCCGGATGCATTATCGGGCAGAAGAACTTCTCCATATTTAATATTCCCAATGCAATCAGTCCTAATGGTGACGGAATCAATGATACATGGAGAATAGCAGGACTGGAAAATTATCCGGGAACAGAAGTCTATTTATATGATAGAAAAGGAGCAATACTCTATAAAGAGATTATTAAAAAGAGACCTTTCCAATGGGATGGAAAATATGAATCACATCCTATTTCTACAGGAAACTATTGGTATACCATAAAAGTTTCTGACGGAAGAATCTACAACGGATGGCTTCTGATCAAGAACCGATAATAACAAAAAACGAGCAGAAATTTCTGCTCGTTTTTTATTTTATAATAATTTGATTTTATCTTCCAAAATATCGATGACCTTGTCTTTATAAAGTCCTCCGATTGCTTTTTTAAAGTTCTTCTTACTCATTCCCAATTCATCTTTGATCTCTTCAGGAGAAGACTTATCTGATACATACAGAAGACCGTAATTTTCTTCCAGCTTATTCAGAATCTTCTGTTTGAACTCGTCAATATTTTCAAACCCATCCGGCTGTAAAGTAATGTCTATTTTTCCATCTTCACGGATTGCTTTAATATATCCTGTTTCTTCTGATAACGGATATAGTTTTTTGAAAACATCAGAAACATAGATTAAACCAATGTATTGCTTGTTGATGATAACATTCCAGCCCAGTTCACTTTCGTTCATCATAAGCAGATCTACTTTGTCCCCTTTTTGGAATGGAAGATCATCATACTGTGGATTTCTCTTGAACTTCGTAGTACCTGTAATCAGCTCCATATCTTCGTCTACATAAATATAGACCAGATATCTTTTTCCTTCAATAATTTTGGTTTTCTGCTGTTTGTAAGGGATAAATAAATCTTTAATAATTCCCCAATCCATAAAAGCTCCGCTTGGAAGACTCTGTACACAGCTCATTACTGCAAATTCACCCACTTCAGCCAATGGGATCTCAGTAGTTGCTTTTAATTTATCATCATCCTGATAGACAAAAACAGCAACTTCCTCTCCTATTTCTTTTTCGTCCTGCATAAATATTTTAGGCAGAAAAGCTTTCTCACCGGATTCATCCACGAGGATCCATCCTGAATTAATTTTTTCTGAAATTGTTAAAGTTTGAGTTTTTCCGAGTTGCATTGATGATAAAATTAGCTGACAAAGGTACGGAAATTTGAAGATGCCAACCTAGTCAATACGAGTATAATTCCTTTAAAGAATTATTTTCATTCTTTATAAAGACCGTAAAACCATTACATTTGAACCAAAAAATAATCATGAAAAAATATTTCATCCTACCTCTGCTCCTTTCGGTTATCTTTTCAAATGCTCAGCTGCTTGAGAAAACTGCACTGAATATTTCTTACCGATACACTGGGAGAAACGTCCTGCAAGCAGGATTAGAATACAGATTTGGTGAAACATATGAAGGATCAGTCATTGTTGGCCCTTCCCTGCTTTATACCCGAATTAACCAAACAGATAAACTTATTCCTGAAGTCAATATCAACTTTTTACATTTTGGACAGATGCTTGGAGTATCGGTCAATCCTTATTCATTAGAACCAAGATGGGGTATTTCTTTATTCAATGCTATATTTCTCAATACGGGCTATGCTTTTCCCATTCATAGAGAAAAATATTTTAAAGGAGTAACTTTTGGAATTCAGTTTAATATTGCTCCGAAAAATTCTAAGTTTTATGATAACATAAAAATCATGTAATCCAATTATTAAAAAAACTAAATTATTTTCAGAACGCCACTATCAGCTCTCAAACTTGCTCCATTCACAGCTATAGAAAGCGGACTTGAAAGGTATACCACCAGACTGGCAATCTCATCTGGATTTATAAATCTTTGTAAAAGTATATGAGGATTGGAACTCTGGATAATAATCTCTTTCATTTCATTAACTGTCAGGTTTTGTCCTTCTGCAATCTGTTCTATTGTACTGGCAACTCCATCTGAATAAGTAGGACCACCTAAAACTGTATTAATGGTAACAGCTGTTCCCTTTGTAAGCTTAGATAATCCATTGCTTAAGGCAGACATTGCGGCTTTAGTCATTCCATAATGAATCATATTTTCAGGAACATTTACTCCGGATTCACTGCTGATAAAGATAATTCTACCAGAGTTTTTCTTTATCATCCCGGGAAGAAGCTTTCTTGATAACCTCATTCCGCTCATCACATTGATTTCAAAATAACGGTACCACTCTTCATCTGCTATTTCATAAAAATCATTAATTCCAAAAATACCTAAGTTATTGATAAGAATGTCAATATCTGTAAGTTCTTCGGAAAGCTTGATAAGATCTTCTTTTTTACCAAAATCTGCAACAATTCCTGACACTTCACCATCTGGAACTTCCTGCTGGAGTTTGCCCACTGCCCACTCCATCTTTTCTTTACTTCTTCCATTGATAATAACTGATGCCCCTTCCTGTAATAATTGTTTTGCAATCGAAAATCCTATACCTTGTGTAGATCCACTAATAAATGCTTTCTTTCCTTTTAGTTGTAAATTCATTGTTTTATTTTTGTAATGATCGTTAAATAAATATTTAAAAAAATTTATTGCAAAAGCTGCAATTGTAATTCAATCTGAGTTTTCAAAGTTTTTTTATCCGGATACATTCTGCGAAGGGAGTTAATTCCACACCAAAACGAGATCAGGTATTTACCCAAAACTTCTGCTGGAATTGTTGATTTCAGTGTTCCTTTATTTTGCTGTTCTTGAATAATCGAGGTATACAATTTTTCTGTTTCCTTTAATATCTCCACAGCCTCATCTTTTAAATTTTCATCAACAAATGTCATTTCCACAAGAGTATTGGCCACGATACAGCCTTTCATGTGGTCATTATATTTAGCATTGGCAATATTTAGGAAAAAGTTTTTGATGAGTCCAATCGGATCTTCGCTTTTATTTAATGTATTTTTAAAATTCTCAAAATCTTCTCTTCGCTGCTCCAGGCTTTTTTTAAAAAGTTCTTTCTTTCCTCCTTTAAAAGAGTTATACAAACTCCCTGCTCCTGCTCCTGTTGAAGTACTAAGGTCACTAAGTGAAGTTGCTGTAAAGCCTTTTTCCCAAAAAATTTTCTGAGCTTTTAAAATCAATTCTTTATCCTGATAGATATTAGGTCTTCCTTTCATTTTGTTTTGTAATGATCGATACAAAAATAATAAAAAAAACGAACTTAAGCCTATTTCTATTAAATATTATAATTTCGAAATATACTCCATCAGTTCACGTCTGCTGCTCTCAAAATCAAAAGCATCATTTACCAGAAAATAATTATTTTTATCTACACAGCTTCGGAACATAGATTTTGCCAATGCCAGTTTTTTATTATCAAAACTGATTGCTTTTACCAGATCTCTTATTTGTGCAGAAGTAAACATAGAAGTGCGCATCTGCTGATTAATCATCGTTATTTTACCATCATCAAACTTCTCATTCCTCATCAGCATATCAAAAAACTGACGAAACGAATTACCATCCATTACATTCCCTTGATTATAGCCATCTCCGGAGTGATTTCCGTAAGGATTATTCCATACATCATTCCAGTCATTGAAGCCATATTGACCCTGAACAGGATAAGAATCCAGAAGATACAAGCCTTCATTACTGAAGAAATCCAATACCATTCTGTTGTTATTGCGAAGCATCAGGGTGGTTCTGTAAATCAGAAAACCATTTTCGTAGATGGAAATCGGCATTCTTCCTGATGATAAATCAAAGAACCTGTACTTTCCCGAACCATTGGCCATCATCTGGTCTCCAACCTCAACGGTAAAAAAGCCTTGTTCAGGAATTCTCAGAAAAACTTCCGCATACCCGTAGTTTCTGTTCCATTGATAATTGGGATTTTTGATTCTGTTTCCCTGAGGAATCGGATTGTTTCCGGATCTTGACTGGTCAAAGGTTTTATTTCTTTCATTGAAGCTTTTAGGAGCCTTCATTTCTGTGGTGGAAGCTTCATTTTTTAATAATTCACCTGCCTTTCCTGCTTCCTGGGCAAAAGAGCTGATCCCCGCTAAAAGCATCCAACTGATAAAAATCTTTTTCATGCATTAAATTTTCAAAAATCAATCTCCATTTTCATGCCAAAATCCACATAAAAAGGCTGTCTCAAAAAGAAACAGCCTTTAATTTTAAATATTTAAATGATTAAATTTTTTAATCAATTATTACATATGGATTGGTCTTTTCCCCGTAGCATCCAATGCAGCTTCTTTAATTGCTTCTGCATACGTTGGGTGCGCGTGAGAACTTCTTGCAATATCTTCAGCACTTGCACGGAATTCCATAGCAATTACTCCTTCGGCAATAAGGTCAGCAGCTCTGGCTCCAATGATGTGCATTCCTAAAACTTCATCCGTTTTTTCGTCTGCAATAATCTTAACAAGACCATCTACATCACCACTTGCACGGCTTCTTCCTAATGCTCTCATTGGGAAAGAACCTACTTTGTAAGCTACGCCTTCTTCTTTCAACTGCTCTTCAGTTTTACCAACTCCTGCAACTTCCGGCCATGTGTAAACAACACCAGGAATAAGGTTATAGTTGATGTGAGGCTTTTGTCCTGCTAATGTTTCAGCAACAAAAACTCCTTCTTCTTCAGCTTTGTGAGCAAGCATCGCTCCTTTGATAACGTCACCAATTGCATAGATATTAGCTACGTTAGTCTGTAGGTGGTCGTTTACTTTTACTCTTCCTCTTTCATCAAGTTCTACTCCTGCTTTTTCAAGACCAAGACCGTCTGTGTAAGGTTTTCTTCCTACAGAAACTAAACAGTAGTCACCTTCTACTACTACTTCTTCTCCTTTTTTATCTTTAGCGGTGATCTTCACAGTATCTCCGTTTCTTTCAACCGCAGAAACCGCAGTAGAAAGCATAAACTTCATTCCTTGTTTTTTAAGAACTTTAGTCAATTCTTTGCTTAAAGCTCCATCCATTCCAGGGATGATTTTATCCATAAATTCTACAACCGTTACCTGAGCTCCTAATCTTAGGTATACAGAACCTAGTTCAAGACCGATTACTCCTCCTCCGATTACTACCAGATGTTTAGGAATTTCTTTAAGATTTAAAGCTTCCGTAGAAGTAATCACTCTTTCTTTATCTAAAGAAATGAAAGGCAATGCAGATGGTTTAGAACCTGTTGCAATGATTGTATATTTAGATTCGATCGTTTCAGAAGAACCGTCGTTTTTTGTAACTTTAATCTGAGTAGCAGATTCGAAGCTTCCTACGCCTTCAAAAACAGTAATTTTGTTTTTGTTCATCAGGTAGCTGATTCCATCTGTATTTTGCTTGATCACTTCGTTTTTACGTTCGATCATTCTTGCGATATCCGCTTGCGGCTCATTGATGATAATTCCGTGACCTGCAAAATTGTGTTTTGCATTTTCGAAATGTTCAGAGCTGTCAAGAAGTGCTTTTGACGGAATACATCCAACGTTAAGACAAGTTCCGCCTAAAGTTGAATATTTTTCAATAATTGCTGTTTTGAAACCTAATTGTGCTGCACGGATAGCAGCAACATAACCACCGGGACCAGAACCTATTACGGTAACATCGAATTGACTCATGTTATTCTATGAATTTGTTTATTATTATCTATCTTAATTCTCACAAATTTACATATAAATTACCAAGCACCAAAGTGAGTTTTATCAATTTTAAAAATGATAATTATATGCTTTAGTTTTATGAAAAATGTTATTTTATGAATTTTATATTTTCCTCATTTCCCTCCTTCAGATAAATTGCTGTAAAGATCAGCGGTTTTTCTGTTGATGCATTATCAAAATGGAGAATGGTAGTATTTTTAGGCTCATAGAAAGCATCTCCTTCACGAAGAAGAACACTTTCCTTTCCTTCTATCTGAAACACAGCCTCACCGGACTTTATGATTCCTACTACAGGACATGGATGCACATGTTTGGGAGCTGCCAGCCCTGCGGCCATTGTTATTTCCTGAATCTCCGCCGATTTAACACTCTGACCAACAGCTGTTTTTAACAACTCTTTTCTGGAAATAGTTTTCTGCTGAGCCATCATTACAGCAGAATTCAGCATCAAAATAACAATTATAAATGGTTTCATTGATTTGGCTTTAATGTTAAGGCTTATTTTTATTAAGCATGAAATATTATACAGTCAACTTTCCTTGTCCATAAGTTCCCGTACTTTCAAAAAACGACCCGCCATACACATACCATTCAAGGCTTTCCAGATACTCTACTGCATTTTCCGGAGTTATCTGTGAACGATCTTTTTTTGAGACAATTCCTTTGTACCATCTTCCTGATTTGGAAAAACTTTCATATTCTACAAAATAATGAATCCATATTCTCTGGCACAATTTGCATTGTTGAATAGAAACTTCTCCATGTCTTCCATTAGTATGATCTATACCTAATTCAGAACTTCTGAATTCAGTATAATTAAAGTCAGGTTTTTCACAAGCGCATCCTATTTTCGGGATTTTGTTCATTACGATCTATTTTATCGCCCCAAATCTAAGAAAATAAAACGCCATAAGACAAATAGTATGGTAGTCCTACTTCATCAAATCCAACAATACCTTTTCGTATTTATCCAAAATAATATTCTTTGAAAACCGTGATTTAATAGAGTTTCTTATAGCATCTCTATTGTAATTGTTCTGGAGTACATTAACAATTTGCTGGGCAAAAGCATCATAGTTTTCAATATTAGCGACTTCTCCGTTTACATTGTGCTGGATAATTTCATTGATTCCTCCGGGGCAGTTGTTGGCCAGTGAATACGTTCCGCATGCTCCCGCTTCCAGAAGTACATTCGGGAAACCTTCGTATCTTGATGAAAGTACAAATAAATCCGCGTATTTCAGATACTGGTAGGGATTATCCTGTCTGCCATGAAAAATAACTTTTTTTAATCCTAAAAGTTCCTTGGTCTGATGCAAAACATCTTTATCTTTTCCATCACCCAGAATATGAAGCATAATGTTTTCGTTCTTCAGTCTGGAAAAAACTTTCAACAGATTATCAAACCCCTTTCTGGAGGATAAGTTACCAATAGCCACTACATTTTTATAATTGTATTTGAAGCATTCGGGTTTTAAAGACAGAGCCATTTTATCTTCAATAAAATCAAAGTCTACAGGATTATTGATCTTGACAATTTTTTTCTTTTTGATATTGAAATTATCAACAAGGTCTTTCATCATATCATCACTCTGAGCAATGATTTTCTGATAGTTATTGTAAAAATTATAGAAAAACTTAATCTCTTTACGGGTTACATGCTGGGTTACAACATTGGTTTCCCGGGCTATGAATTTCGTTCTTGGAAACAGTTTTATAAATAATGCCAAATAAGCATTCACCTCACCAAAACCTGAGAATACAATATCGGGTTTTCTTCTGTAGATTTCTCCTAAAATGGGCTTTAAAGAATGTCTTATTCTTTCGGTATTGATATCGATAATCTCGATATCTTTTTTTAGAAAATTCAAATATCCGCCTTGTTTACGCAACAGCAAAATCTTGGGCTCAAACCGATCTCTGGAGAGATGATTCGCTATAGTAGTAACAATCCTTTCTGCTCCCCCGGTTTCTAAGTCCGGCAGAATAAATATGACAGATATCTTTTTCATCACATCAAAGTTACTAAAAAGTTTGGTAATTTTTCAAAAATTAGATGGATGAAAATTGCTGTTTTGGTGCTTATTAACAGAAATTAACTAAGTTCTAAATCTGATTTATTTTTACATTCACTTTAAGTTTGAGACACTATAAAAATAAAGTAAGCTTTTCTAAGAAAAGCTTACTTTATTTTAAATTATATTTTAGAAATATATTGTTTTTTAATTTGCTACGTCACTGATAAATTTAATTCTCAGCATTCTCACTTCTTCATCAGACAATTCATCCCCGAATTCATCCAGCAATACCTTCATGCTATCGCTTTCAGATTCGGTCATAAACTCCATAAATCCGTCTACGATATCTTCGTCAAAATTATCTTCAATATAATAGTCGATATTCAGTTTTGTTCCCTGATATACAATTCTTTCCATTTCTTTCAGAAGTTCATCCATAGAAAGGTTCTTAGCTCTTGCAATATCTTCAAGGTCAATCTTTTTATCAGTATTCTGGATAATAAAAACTTTGTGGCTTGATTTATTGGCCACCTGCTTCAGTACCATATCCTGAGTACGTTCTATATTATTATCTTCTACATATGTTTTGATATAGTCTGCGAATTCTTTACCATATTTTTTAGCTTTCCCTTCGCCTACACCATAGATTTTGGTAATTTCATCTACTGTAATGGGATACTGAACAGTCATATCCTCCAAACTTGGATCCATAAATACGGTATATGGTGGAATTCCATGTTTTTTGGCAACTTTCTTTCTAAGTTCTTTCAACAGATTAAAAAGGTTTTGATCCATACCTCCACTAGCCTGCTGCTGCACCTGATCGCTTTCGGCTTTTGCCTGAGTAAGGTCAAATTCTCTGTCTTCAGCAATTAAAAATACATCTTTAGAAGTACCATTCAGGACTGTTTTTCCTTTTTCTGTAATCTTTAAAACACCGTAAGTTTCAATATCTTTCTGTAAGAAGTTCTGAACCGTTGCCTGTCTCAGAATTGTTTTCCAGTAATTATCTTTTTCATCTTTTCCAAAACCAAAATAAGAACTTTGCTCAAGTTTGTAAGATTTTGTCACTGCATTTTCTTTCCCTACGATAACAGAAATCAGATCTTTAGACTTGAATTTCTCACCTGTATCACTGATTAGTTTCAGTGATTTTTCTAAGTCTGCAGTAGCATCTTTTACTTTTGGCGGATTGGATGAGTTGTCACACATATTGGCTCCGGCTCCTTTTATCGGATCGAAATTTTCTCCAAAATAATACAGAATGTATTGTCTTCTGCTCATTGAAGTTTCAGCGTAACCTACCACTTCATTTAAAAGCTGTAATCCGATTTCTCTTTCTGAAACGGGTTTTTGTGCCAGGAATTTTTCTAATTTCTCAATATCTTTAGGATCGTAGAATGCCAGACAGTGGCCTTCTCCTCCATCTCTCCCTGCTCTTCCAGTTTCCTGATAGTAGCTTTCCAATGATTTTGGAAAATCGTAGTGGATCACAAAACGTACATCCGGTTTATCAATTCCCATCCCAAAGGCAATGGTTGCAACAATTACATCCACTTCTTCCATCAAGAATTTATCCTGATTTGCGACTCTTACTTTCTGGTCAAGACCCGCATGGTAAGGAAGTGCATTGATTCCGTTTACCTGCAGAAGCTGGGCAAATTCTTCAACTTTTCTTCGGCTCAGGCAGTATACAATTCCTGATTTCCCTTTACGCTGATTGATAAACTTAACGACTTCCCTATCGATATTGATTTTAGGACATACTTCATAATATAGATTAGGACGGTTGAAACTTTCTTTGAACACCAATGCATTCGTCATCCCTAAAGTTTTCTGGATATCATCCTGAACCTTGGGAGTAGCAGTAGCCGTCAAAGCAATCACCGGTACATTGGCAATTCTGTCTATAATCTGTTTCAGATTCCTGTATTCCGGTCTGAAATCATGTCCCCACTCTGAAATACAGTGGGCTTCATCGATAGCAAAGAAAGAAATTTTCACATCTTTCAAAAAATCCAGGTAATCATCTTTTATTAATGATTCAGGAGCTACATACAGAAGTTTGGTTTTGCCGCTTTTGATATCGTCAAAAACCTGCTTGGTCTGCGTTTTGTTTAATGAGGAATTTAATACATGTGCTACCCCATCCTCAGATGAAAGGCCATTCACTGCATCTACCTGATTCTTCATCAACGCTATCAAAGGCGAAACGACAATTGCCGTACCTTCCGAAATAAGTGCCGGAAGCTGATAACATAATGATTTCCCACCACCTGTAGGCATTAAAACAAATATATCCTTCCCATTCAATAGGTTGTCTATAATTTCTTCCTGCTGGCCCTTAAATGTAGAAAACCCAAAATACTTTTTCAATTCGCCTGATAAATTGGCTTTTTTTGCGCTCATCTAATTTTCTATTGCTAAATTTGCATCACACCCAAAGTTATAAAAATTCTGCTTAAAATAAAAGCGAACGAATTTATAAAAATAAAATTTATATTAAATATTCTTTTTAAAATATAACGTTTTTAAAGAACTTTTTTGTATACCTTATCATCATAAAATGGATAGAACCAACATTATATCAATTGCAAAAACCACTTTAGAAATAGAGATTTCTGAACTCGAAAAATTAAAAAACAGGATTGATGACCAGTTTGCACATGCGGTAGAGATCATCAATTCAGCAAAAGGAAAGCTTATTGTAGTCGGAATTGGGAAATCAGCCCATGTAGGAAATAAAATTGTAGCTACCTTAAATTCAACGGGAACCCCATCGCAATTCCTGCATGCTTCAGAAGCTATTCATGGAGATCTGGGAGTAATTCAGAAGCAGGATGTTGTTTTATGCATCTCAAATTCCGGTAATTCTCCTGAAATTGCTAACCTTGTTCCTTATTTAAAAGACTATTCTTCCGCTTTGATCGGGATGACGGGAAATAAAAAGAGTAAACTGGCTGAGTTTTCTGAGGTAATTTTAGATACTCACGTTGACGTTGAAGCCTGTCCTAATAAACTAGCACCTACCAGCTCTACCACAATCCAGATGGCTTTGGGAGATGCTTTGGCCGTTGCTTTAATGGAACTCAATGATTTCAAGGCTAATGATTTCGCCAAATTCCACCCGGGAGGAAGCTTAGGAAAAAACCTTACTTCTAAAGTAGAGCAGTTTCTTTCGTCTCAAAAACCTCAGGTTACAGAAGATGCTTCTATAAGAGATGTCATTATCTCAATCAGTGCTTCAAGCCACGGAATTACTGTTGTGACGAACTCAAATCAGATCATTGGTGTCATCACAGACGGAGATTTGAGAAGAATGCTGATGAAAGGAGAAGATATCAGTAAAGTATTGGCTAAAGATATTATGTCTGCCCATCCAAGAACCATTGAAAAAGATGCGTTGGCCAAAGAAGCCATGAAAACACTGAAAGAAAACAACATCGGACAGCTTATTGTAACAGAAAACGGAAAGTATTTCGGAATTATAGATCTGCATAAACTGTTGGATGAGGGGATTAATTAAATGGTAGAAACCCAGAGGTTAGAGATTAATAAATAAAAGATATTTTGCAGATTAAAAGTAAAATTTAACTAATAAGCTGCAGACTCTTACTTCTGTCATTTTTTTTATAAATTTGCGACTTAAAATTTTATTCTGTGAGTGATGGTAAAGACATGTCCTTTCTTGGACATATAGGAGAATTAAGAGGGCATCTGATCCGTTCGATTATTGCTATCATAATTGCCGCCTTTGTAGTTGGTTTCAATATCAACTGGATTATGGACCATGTTTTTTTTGGTCCCACCAGAAATGATTTCCCGACTTTCAGAGTGGTTAATCATTTTTCAAGAATGATTCTGGGAGAAGACAGTATTCACCTTCCAAAAGACTTCCCTGTTCGTGTACAGAGATTGTATCAGCAGTTCAATGTGATGATGGCTGTTTCTGTTTTTGGAGGAATGGTAGCTGCGTTTCCTTATATTGTATGGGAATTGTGGCGTTTTATTGGTCCGGCTTTACATCCCAGAGAAAGAAAAAATTCCATTTATATTATCAATGCAGTATGGATTCTTTTCATGACCGGAGTGATGTGCGGTTATTTTTTAATCCTTCCGTTTGCGGTTAATTTTGGGGTTATCTTTAAGATTTCAGACATTATTGTTCCGCTTTACGACCTTAGTGATTATACCACCTTATTTTTACAGGTAGTTTTAGGGATGGGCGTTATTTTCCTTTTCCCGATTCTGATCTACTTCCTTACCAGCATCGGAATTCTTACTCCAACATTCATGAAAACGTACCGTAGACACGCTATTGTTTTGATTATGGTAGTTGCTGCCATCATTACTCCGGCAGACGTTTTAAGTATGTTGATGGCTGCATTCCCATTGCTTATTCTATATGAATTCAGTATTATGATGTGTACATTTACTTATAAGAAAGTACAGAAAAACAACGGAACCCTTCCGGCAGTACAGAAATAATCAGTATTTTTTACTAAATAAAAGCCTAAGCGCTACTATTCAAATGAATGGTAGCGCTTATTTTATATAAAAATATCAACTTTAATTATATTTATTCTTAATTTAATTTAAAACAATAATAAAATTTAACTAATAATATAAAGTTAGGAACAATTAACACCGTATTCTCAATATTTTTTTCTAAAAAATACACTATCTTTAAAAAATTCAACAACAATCAATAAAAAATATGAAAAAGAAAATTATTTTCGTGTGTGCACTAACTTTAAGTCTGAGTGGTTTGCAGGCACAACGCTGGGAACCGGTCTCGGAAAAAATAACACCGGTAAGGAAGGAAGTAAAGGTAGAATATGCCTACAAATTTGATCTTTCTGCTTTAAGAGATCAATTAAAGAATGCTCCTGAAGCAGGAAAAGGAGGAAACCCTGTCATCGTTTCTATCCCTACAGCAGACGGAAGAATTGAAAGATTTTCAGTGTACAGCTCGCCTGTAATAGAAAAATCTATGGCAGACAGATATGAATTGGGAGCATATGCCGGTATTGGCCTGGACAACCCTCATAAACAAGTCAGATTCAGTACTGCACCAAATGATTTCCAATCTATGACATTTGATTCCAATACAGGAAAATATGAATTCATAGAGCCCATCAACAAAGAAAAAGATGTATATGGAGTCTTTTTCAAATCCAACAAATCTCATGAAGATCCTTTCGAATGTAAAACTTCTGAGCCTGAGAAGGCAAAGAAAGAAATGAATAAGCTTCTCAAAGCAAAAAATGTTTTAAACGGACTCGGTAATGTTAATAAAAGTAATGAACAAAAATACAGAACCTATAGAATTGCTATTTCTGTAAATGGTGAATATACTCAGCTTGCCGGAGGTGTTCCTCAAGCCGCAGCCCGTATTAATGCCACAATGAACCGTGTAAATGGAGTTTTTGAAAAAGATTTTGGCATCCATATGATTGTACAGGATCTTCCACAACTTATATTCGCAGATCCAACAACTGACCCTTATGCCAATGTAATCGTAAATCCAAATGGCAGCTACAGTGCTCCCGGCGCATGGAATCTACAGCTTCAGCAAACTCTTACAAATACTGCCGGTGTAGGTAATAATGCCTATGATATAGGACATTTCTTTGGCCACAGAGGTGGTGGTGGAAGCGCTGGAGATGTAGGAAATGTCTGCAGAAATCCTGCAAATAATAATGATGCAACTTCTAAAGGTGCGGGAATCACGTCACCTTCTACTCCGGATCAGCCTTTCGGAGACAATTATGATATAGATTTTGTAGCTCATGAAATTGGTCACCAGTTCGGTGGAGCACACACAATGTCTATTGCGTTGCATGGTGCTCACATGGAGCCTGGATCAGGATCTACTATTATGGGATACGCCGGTATTACCAACTATAATGTTCAGATGCATTCTGATGCTTATTTTCACACCAAAAATATTGAAGAAGTAGGAGCCTATGTCAATGCTCAGGATTGCGGTACTATTACAGCAGTAGCGAATACACCTCCTTCTATACAGCCAATGGTTAATAAAATGATTCCTAAAGGAACCGCTTTTGTACTGACTGCATCTGCTACAGATACACAAAATGATCCAATGACTTACACATGGGAACAATATGATCTGGCTACTTCTACTTTTGGACCAGTAAGTGCAACCAGAAATAATGGGGCGAACTTCAGATCTTTAATGCCTACCAACTCCCCTACACGTTATTTCCCTAAATTATCAAATGTTCTTAATGGCGCCCTTACCAGCGCTGCAGATTGGGAAACAGTATCCAATATCCCAAGAACCATGAATTTCAAGGTAACGGTAAGAGATAACAACCCGAATGTTGCACAACAGCAGACCCAAAGCAGTCTGATGAAAGTGGATATAGGAAACGAAGGTCCATTTAAAGTAACTTCAACTACGGTTTATAATAATACACCGGGAGCGGTTACCTGGGATGTGGTAAACACTAATAATGCACCATATAATGTACAGAATGTTAAATTAGACTATACTACAGACAATGGAACTACATGGACGGTTATTACTCCTTCCACACCTAATGATGGAGCTGAGCCGTTTTCGTTCTCTTCTTTGGCAACGGGTGCAAGTGTAAAGATAAGAGTAAGCGCCATTGATAATGTATTCTATGCCGTTGGAAATGCCACAGTTTCAGCATCAGCAAGTGCCTGTACAGCATCTGCTCCGGCTGGAATTACGGTAACAGGAATTACAAGAACTTCAGCATCTGTGAACTGGACAGCCCTAGTAGGGTCTACCTATTCTGTAATGTACAGAAAAGTAGGAACAGCAACATGGACTACCGTTCCTGTTTCAACAAACTCTTATAACATTTCAGGACTTACAGAATCTACTCAATACGAAGTACAGATAGCCAATGTTTGTGGATCTTCTGTTGGTTCTTATTCTGCATCAACGAATTTCACAACATCTCCTTTTGCCAAATGTTCAATAACCGGAACCAATGCAGCAGATGAGTATATTTCCAATGTTACAGTAACCGGTGCTGGAATGAGCCCTGTTTCAAATAGCAGTGCTAATACACCGTATACAGACTACACTGCAGATCCTTCGAAACTGATCACCCTTATGTCCGGAACTTCAGGTAATAATGTAAGTATTACCAAAGCATGGACAGGTTCACAGTATAATGACGGAGTAACTGCGTGGATAGATTTCAACAGAGACGGAGTATTCTCTTCATCTGAAGTAATCTACACCAGCGCACCTAGTATAGCAACTCCTGTTTCAGGATCATTCTCAGTACCTGCAGATGCTTATACCGGAGGAAACGTGATCATGAGAGTGGTATTGGGATATGAAAGCCAGCCAAACAGTGGATGCAGCAACCAGCAATATGGTGAAGTAGAGGATTATCCGGTACTTATCCAGCAGCAGCTTTCTACCAGTGAGACAGTAAAAGATAAGAGTTCTATTCAGATCTACCCTAACCCGGTAAGTGATGTATTAAATGTAACTCAGATTTCATCTAAAGCTCAGTTTATCATTACCAATATGGCGGGTCAAAAAGTAATGAACGGCCAGATTAATGATAATAAAATTCCTGTTTCAAGATTAAGCACCGGAGCTTATATTATTTCAATTGAAGATAAAGGAACCGCTACGAACCTTAAATTCATCAAAAAATAAAACCTAACAAGTTTTTTACAGCCCGGCATTGACCGGGCTTTTTTTATGCTTTCTCAAAATCTGTATTTTATTACATTTCCGGTATGTGCTATTGATTTAATTTTATACTTTTGAAAAGATTATTAATAAAAGTTTAAATGAAAAAGTTGTCATATACCCTGTTATTTGCATCAGGACTTGTTTTCGGACAGTTCTTTGAAAAGGGTAAGGTTTTCACCAAACAGGATACTTTAAAGGGCTCCAATACTGAATTCAGGAATTTTTGGGACGTCAAAAAATATGATCTTTCCGTAGAACCGGATTTTGAGCAGAAAAGCATTAAAGGAAATAATATCATCAGCTTTGAGATTATCAAAGATGTTACAAATCCTGTTTTCCAGATCGACCTTCAGCAGCCGATGAAAGCTGATAAAGTGGAAGGAAGCTTTCCTATTGCCAATTATAAGCAGGACGGAGACTTTATTTTCATTAATACGAATAAAAAATTCAAAAAAGGCGAAAAATATACGATCAATGTTACGTATTCCGGAAAACCAACCATTGCTAAAAACGCTCCATGGGACGGCGGCTGGGTTTTTACTAAAGATGAAAAAGGAAATCCATGGATGACTGCCGCTGACGAGGGAATAGGAGCTTCCATATGGCTTCCTACCAAAGATATCTGGAGCGATGAACCTGATAACGGAGTCATTATGAAAATTGTAACTCCTAATAATCTGGTAGGTGTAGGGAACGGCAGACTGACTGATAAAAAAACAACCGGCAGCAAAACTACTTATACCTGGGAGGTTAAAAACCCTATCAATGCCTACTCCATTATCCCAAGTATAGGAAAATATGTGAATTTTAAAGATATATTTGAGGGTGAAAAAGGAAAACTGGACCTTGATTATTGGGTTCTTGACTATAATCTGGACAAGGCAAAAAAACAATTTCAACAGGTAAAACCTATGCTCTCAGCATTTGAATACTGGTTTGGTCCGTATCCGTTTTATGAAGATTCATACAAACTTGTAGAGTCTCCTCACCTTGGTATGGAACACCAGAGTAATGTAGCCTATGGAAACAAATATCAGAACGGCTATCTGGGAAGAGATCTTTCAGGGACAGGAGTTGGATTAAAATGGGATTTCATTATTATTCATGAAAGCGGCCATGAATGGTTCGCCAATAATATTACAGCAAAAGACCAGGCTGATATGTGGATTCATGAAAGTTTCACCAACTACTCCGAGACTCTTTTTACGGAAAAATATATGGACAAAAAATCTGCTGAAATCTATGTTCAGGGAATCAGGAAAGGGATAGATAATGACGTTCCTATTATCGGCCAATACGGAGTAAGAAATGAAGGCAGCGGAGATATGTATCCGAAGGGAGCCAACATGATTCACACCATAAGACAGATCATCAATAATGATGAAAAATTCAGACAGATTTTAAGAGGTTTGAATAAAGATTTTTATCATCAGACGGTTACCACCCAGCAGATTGAAAATTATATTTCATCAAAATCCGGCATTGATTTCTCGAGTGTTTTTGATCAGTACCTGAGAACAATAAAAATACCAACTCTTGAGTATACTCAGAATGGTGATACTTTAAAGTTCCGTTATACAGATGTGGTAAAAAACCTGAAATTACCTATCATCATCAATGGCGATCAGACTATTAATCCTACAGAAGAATGGCAGACCGTAAAGCTTAAAAAGGATAGCCCAGTTGAATTAAACCCTAACTATTATATCAATTATTACAATACTAAATAAAAGAAAAAGGCAAATTTGCAGACCAGCAGATTTGCCTTTTCACTTTTTTAATGTAAAACTTTAAGAAAAGTTTAATACTTCTTCCGTAACAAAATGACAAAAAGAGCAACTATTTAACTATTAATGTAAACCTAATGAGAAAAACAGTACTTAGTCTCGGTATTTTTGCTTCTTTTTTAGCAAATGCTCAGTCTATTAAAACAACCATTGACCTTGTCAATGTAAAAGATGATAAAGTAGCCGTTACCATGGAGTTTCCGAAAATGAAATCCGGGGATGTTAAATTTCATTTCCCAAAAACGGTTCCGGGTACTTATTCTGTAGACGACTATGGAAGATTCATCGAAGGGATCAAATTTTATGATAATAAAGGAAAAGAACTTACTTTCACTAAAGTAAATGACAATACCTATTCATTGAAAAATGCGCAGGGCCTTTCCAAAATCTCTTATCTTGTCAATGACAGTTTTGATGATGAATTAGATACATCAAAGCATAAAGCCGTATTTTCTCCGTCAGGAACAGATATTGAAGCCGGAAAAGTATATATGGTCAATACCCACGGATTTATCGGATATATTGATAATATGCAGGATGTTCCTTATCAGCTGATTGTTCAGAAGCCAACAGATTTCTACGGAACAACAGCATTGGTAGACCAGGACAAATCTGATGCTACAGATACCTATACTCTTGCAAACTATGCTAAGGTGACAGATTCTCCGCTTATGTATACAAAACCGGATTATATCACCTTCAATGCAGGAGGAATGGATCTGGTACTGGGAGTATATTCTCCAACAGGAAAATACAAAGCTGCTGATTTCAAAGAAAATCTTGAAAAAATGGTGGTTGCTCAGAAGAAATTTCTGGGTGATATGAATACGAATAAAAAGTATGCGATCATGCTTTACCTTTCCGGAGGTGACGGACCTAAAGTGAAGGGCTTCGGAGCACTGGAACACCATGAATCTACAAGTGTAGTACTTCCGGAAGCAATGCCGAAAGATGCTATTGACAATACCATTACAGATGTGGTTTCCCATGAGTTTTTCCATACAGTAAATCCTCTGAAGACCCATTCTGAAGAGATTCATTATTTCGATTATGCAGACCCGAAAATGTCTCAGCATTTATGGATGTATGAAGGGGGAACGGAATATTTTGCCAACCTGTTCCAGATTCAGGAAGGTTTGATTAATAAAGATCAGTTTCTTCAAAGAATTGGGGAGAAGATTGCCAACTCCAAGAGCTACGATGATACGATGCCGTTTACAGTAATGAGCAAAAATGTATTGGTGGAGCCTTACAAAGATCAGTACAGAAATGTGTATGAGAAAGGAGCTCTTCTTGCAATGTGTCTTGATATTGAGCTTAGAAAACTTTCCAACGGAGAGATGGGATACCGTGATATGATCAGAAAACTATCTCAAAGATTTGGAGAAAACAAACCGTTCAAAGATGATAAACTGATTGACGAGCTGGTAACGGTAACCGGATATCCTCAGGTAAAAGATTTCTACAATAAATATATTGCAGGAAACCAGCCTACCCCTTATGCAGAATATCTGAAAATGGTAGGTATAGACATCCAAAAGCAGGAAAGCCATCCTCTTTTCTGGTTTATCAAAGACCCGAACCAAACTGGTTTTGATGAAAAAAACAACGCTTTTGCTTTTGATGAAAACTCTGCCCTTTCTCCTTTTGCAAAAAGTATTGGATTTAAAATAACTGACCAGGTACTTGCTCTGGATGGAAAAACGGTAGACATCAAAAAAGTACAGGACTTTATTGCTTACACAAGAACCATCAAAGACGGACAGGACGTTACGGTAACTATTTTAAGAGATAATGCCGGTAAGAAAGAGAAAATGAACCTGAAAGGAAAGGCTATTCTGGATAAAATGACCATGGAAACTCCTGCATTCAAGGCGAATCCTACTCCGGAAGAACTGAAACTACAGACACAGTGGCTCACTGGTAAAAAATAATAAGAAAAGCGGGGAAATTTCCCCGCTTTTTATTTTTCAGCTATAAGCTTTACTCTTTCTTAATCGTTATTCTAAAGGTACTTCCCTTTCCTACTTCAGTCTGGGAAATTTTAATATCTCCGTTGTGGTATTCATGAATTACTCTTCTGGCCAATGACAATCCGAGTCCCCACCCTCTTTTTTTAGTAGAATATCCGGGATTGAAAGCACTTCTTGCCTGCTGTTTTGTCATTCCGCTTCCGTTATCTTTTACTTCAATCAGAATATTTTTGTTTCTTTCAAAGATTGACATCGTAATAGCACCTTCACCTTTCATAGCATCTACAGCATTTTTCACCAGATTTTCAATCACCCAGCTCATCAGAATTTTATTGTGGGGAACCAATACGGTATAGGTAGGAAGATTCAACGTAAAGTTGATTTTTCTGGAGATTCTGGTTTTCAGATAATCATAATTTTCCTGAATTGTTTCATTGAAATTTCTGTCATTCAATTCGGGGATTGATCCTATTTTTGAGAATCTTTCAGAGATCGTTCTCAGTCTCTCAATATCTTTTTCTATCTCGTGTACTCCTTCCGATTCAGGATTATCCAGTTTCATAATTTCCATCCAGCCAATCATGGAAGATAGAGGGGTTCCAATCTGATGAGCCGTTTCTTTCGCCAAACCTGCCCAGAGATAACCTTCATCCGTCTTTTTGATGGTCCTGAAAAACCAAAATGAAAAACCGAAATACAACAAAATAAACAGTCCTAAAATATAAGGCGAATACCGAAGATTATTCAGCATACGCGAGTTGTCATAGTATACAAACTGATTGTTTCCATCCGGCACCTTGATCTCAATAGGATCATAATTCTTCTCCATATTCCGGATCAGGTCCTGAAGTTTTTCAGGATTCTTTATGGTAGCTTCAGGGATATTTCTGTAGTATCCGAGATCAAGAATAGGGTTTTTGTACTTATCTGTTACAATGAACGGAATGGTATTGTTGATATTAAGGATATCCGGCAGCAGATCCAGAACATCCGTATCCGGAGTCTTTACTTCCTGCTGTATTCTTATCGCTTTGGAAAGAAGACTGATCCTTTTGATCTCCTCTTTTCTGAGAAAATTAATGAGTGATGTTGAAGCCACTACAATAGCAATCACCAAAGTAGTCATGACAACAAAAATGATCCAGTTATTCAGTCTGGTAAGAATGGATTTTCTCAAAGTTATTTTATTTTAAAACATTCAGAATTTTCTGCAGCTCTGCATTTCCACTTCCCTGATAGTTGTTGATAATAATCGAAAATACATATTTTTTTCCATCTTTTGCGGTGTGGTATCCTGCAAAAGATTTGGTATCTCTCATGGTTCCGCTTTTCATCTTCATTCCATTCTCCTGAACAGGAAATCCATCGTAGTATGCTTCAAACCAGGATTGCTTTTTAGCATATAAAAGTGCCTGTACTTCTGCTTTTGCTGCTGCATAATTCTGTGGTGAAAGTCCGCTGCCATCAGCAAAATTGATCATATTAGGATTGATTCCTTTTGATTTCCAGAATTCTTTCAGATAAGAAACCCCGCTTTTGAAACTTGAATTTCCTTTTTTCTCTTTTCCTAAGGTCTTAATCAATGTTTCTCCATACAGGTTGATACTTTTCCTTAGAAACCAATAGACAATTTTATCCAGAGTTGGAGATTGGTAAGTCAAAAGAATGTTATTTTTAGGAGCTTCCAATGCCTGTTTTCCTTCTATTTCAAGCTGTGAATTCGTTACCGTTTTTCCTGAAATTTCAATTCCTAATTCTTTCAGCCATTGTTTCACTTCTGCTGCCAGCTGTAAAGGCGGATTAGGAGTAGAACCGGAAACCGTTACTGTTTTTCCTGCCGGAAGCATTCCGTTAATCAGCGCGACATCAGAATGAGGTGCGGTAAAGATAAGACTCTGGTCAGAACTTCCGCCTGCTTTCAGATCATTTAGCCATTTTACACCTTCCAGGGGATAAGAAAAGTTTTTAAAATCGGTTCCGTTAATATTGATATCAAACTGGTTTTCTTTCCAGTTGATTCCCCACACACCGGCTCCGTAATAATTCCCAAGGTCATCCCAAGGCCAGCCTCCGGGAATCGTCTGATGGTCAAAATAAGAATCATCAATCACCAGATCTCCGGATATTTTTGTAATTCCTGAGTTTTTAATGGCCTCAATCAGCTTCTTTTTAAAATTTTCGGGTTTATAGGCATCATATCTCCAGCTTCCTAATGTAGGATCACCATTGGAACTGATGAAAAGGTTTCCGTTTAGTGTTCCTCCGGATATGTTTCCGGAATAGCTTGAAGTGGTTGTAAAAGTATAATTTTTACCTAAAGTTTCCAGTGCAGCACCAGCGGTAAAAATTTTCTGTGTAGAAGCAGTAGAAAGTCCCTTACTTCCCTGATATTCGTATATAAAGTTGCCATTTTCATCTGAAACATAGAATGATAAACTGGAAGAAACCGTTCCTGAAGAATCCATGAGGTCTTTGGTTACTTTATCCAGTTTCTGAGCAATATTCTGCGCAGCAACCATCTGTACAGAGAGTATGAGAACAGCAAGTGTTTTTTTCATTAAATTGTTATTTGGGTCTAAATGCACAGGTTTCCAATAGGGTTCTCAACCAGTATCTGAACCTTGTTCATTGATTTAAATTCTAATCAAATATAGTTAAAATAAAAGCTTTTCATATTCCCGGAGATCTTCGGAGCTGAAAAGAATCTGGTGGTCAGGCGATTTTTCAAATGAACGGTCATGGGTGAAATATTTTTCGTAATCATCTTCATCCATAAAAATATCCATCTGGCATTCTTTTATATAGTTTGATTTTTCTCCGTAATCTTCTATAAAATATCCTGATCTATTCCATTGTTCATTATGGCAGCGCAGGCAATTTTTTTGATGTACAGCTTTATAACCACATATTTCACAGTCTTCTAAACTTTGGAATAATGTTGAAATTTCATTTCGCCTGTCTTCCGGAAAAAGCGAGAGAGGAATTGTTTTTAACAGCAGATAATAATTAGGTTCCTGCCATGAAAAATAAAATGGTTCTTCTTGTCCTTTTATATGAACCCACATTCTTTGAAGATCATATTCCAGATCAGCTTTTACGATATTTTTAATATTCAGAAGGGTTTTATTATCTCTTCTGATGTTCTGTTGAGTATCAATTTCAATAACAGGCTGCTGTTCCAGAAAATGATTCAGACACAATGTAGTCTGCCAGGAACCTATCATTCTCATTTTACCTTCACTGCCACAGATCTCGCAAGTCTTCACCGACAATTCTGAATATTTGTCTTTGATATTTTTAAGCTTGTTATTAAGCATTTCGTCCTCAGAATACGTATAGCACCTCAACCCACCGAATTTTTCCTTTCCAAAAACACGGTGTTCCATATTCCAGCCTGCGATGGCAAATTCAAACAGCAATTTTCGGATCAGTTGCTCCCATCCGGTACTGTTCACTGAAAAATTAGTCAGATTACGTTCTATAAAAAGATTGATCTCCTCTTTGTTCATTAAAGTCTGCTTCCTGCTTCTATTTCGTAAGGCTCTTTACCTTTTTCAAAAATCCTTGTCAGCTCATTTCCTTCTACCGTAATAGAATCTGCTGTTCTTCTGATCCAGTTTCCTTCTCTAAGACCTACTACTTTGATATCATTCTGGGTAAGGAACTCCTGAATACGGGTTTCTCTGGTTTCTCCGTTATGCTTCAAATCCGGGTTAGGATCAAGATAATGTGGATTGATATTGAAAGGAACCAGTCCCATACAGTCAAAACTTGGCGGATATACAATCGGCATATCGTTCGTTGTCTTCATATTCTGACCTCCGATATTGCTTCCTGCACTGCATCCAAGATATGCTTTTCCTCCTGCTACATTTTCTTTCAGGACAGACATCAATCCTTCTTCATGTAATGTTTTAACCAATAAAAAGGTATTTCCGCCTCCGGTAAAGTAGCCTTTTGCCTGATTCAGGGCTTCTTTTTTATCTTCAAATTCATAAAGGCCTTTTACTTTTATGTTGATTGTTTCAAAGAAAGAGCGTGCTTTTGCTGTATAATCATCATGGGAAATTCCGCCTGGTCTTGCGAAAGGGATAAATACAATTTCGTCAATTCCTTTATAGAGTTGGATTAATTCTTCTCTTAAGTATTCCAGATATTCCCCGCCAAAAAGGGTAGATGTTGAAGCTAATATGATATTCATACCACTAAATTATATTTATTAATAAAAAAATGAATGACAAAGATAGCTTCAAACATTAACGAATCAAAAATTAAACTAAAAAAAACATGTTTCCCGTTAATATTTTCTAAAAAACCTTAAAGCTTCTAAAATTTAAGATTTTGTGGAATTATTATTGAATTTTAGATTTCGAATTTAAAATATAAGATTATGAAAATGAGTACAATTAATAGTAGAAATCTATTTTTAGGTTTGATACTGGCAGGAAGTGTAAGTCTTGTAAACGCGCAAACGACTCAACCGGAAACTTCGGCAGCAACGAGTCAGACAAGCAACCCAACGATTGACGGTCTTAAAAAACAGATTGAGGCCAACCCAAAGGATACGGAATCCTTAGCAAAATTAGCAGCAGCTTATCAGGAAGCTTCAGACTGGCCCAATGCCATTGATACCTGGAAGAAAATCTCTGCTTTATTACCGGACTGGGCTCCATCTTACTATAGCCAGGCTTATGCTTATCAGTCTGCAAAAGATGATGCCAATGCAAAACTGGCTTATGAAAAGTATATTGCAACCGTAAAACCGGAAGAAGTAGAGCAAAATAAGAAAAATCTGGCGTATGCCTATTTCTATATTGCCTTTGCAGAACAGCAAACAGATCCTAATAAGGCAAAAGAGCACATTGCTAAATCTATACAGTATGATCCTACCAATCAGGACGCTGTAAAGCTTAGCAAAGCTTTAAATTCTTAATAGAATGAAAATGCCGGAAAGTTTTTCCGGCATTTTTTGTTTGCATCTAACTTTAATTTAACGCAAAGGTTTATTTTACTTACCATTTATTTTAAGAGAGCAAAGAGATGCGACATCGTCGCTGAAGAAGCTTTATGAAAAATACTGAATAAATACTATTCATATATTCTCCACTTTCAACTCTTATTCAATCATTTTTCCGAAAAAATCTGTTTCACCGTGTAAATGGCGGATGATTTTCTCGATATTCCGCTGGATACTGGCTTCGGTTTTTAAATTGTTGATATAACGAACCAGTTCGTGCCTTCTTGAGGGAATCAGATTTTGGAAGTTTTCTGTTGCCAGAGAACTTTCTTTAATTGCTTTTTCCAATTGAGGATGAATAGCAATACTTCTGTCAGAATCATCATATTCCAATACAACTTCTATAACTTCTCCAATTCTCTTCGGGGAATTTTTCAACATTGTCAGATTCACATACAGCCTCCATTCACCCAGATATTTCATCAGGTTTTGTTTAAAATCCTGCCCGTTTACTGTTCCTTTTACGGGAATCGGACTTTTATTTTTTCCTGAATCATCAAAAATCCTGTCCAAAATCTCTTCCGGAACAAATACAAAAGGATTAATCCCTATGATTTCCAATGTGGCTGTAAAACTATTGCTTTTCATGGATAACAAATATAAACTGATTTTGCAGAAATACAAATTAGGTGATAGGTGATAGGTGATAGGTGATAGGTGATAGGTGATAGGTGATAGGTGATAGGTGCAAAATTAATTGTTTGTCTGAAGAGCAACCCAGGACTTATATTTTTTCACTCTATAAGCTCTTATCTTCTGCTCTCCTACTCTGAAACATCCCCCTTTCTATAACTCCCAACCCCTCAAACGTGAATCTCCGTAACTCAAAATTCATATCCCAGAACTCAATTAATTCCCTATCTTTGTATCAATAAATCTATTTAACAAAATGAAATTTTTTATTGACACAGCTAATTTAGAGCAAATCAAGGAAGCGAGAGATCTTGGAATTTTAGATGGTGTAACAACCAACCCTTCATTAATGGCAAAGGAAGGAATCCAGGGATCTGAAGCGATCAAAAACCATTACAAAACGATCTGCGAACTTGTAGATGGAGATATTTCTGCGGAAGTTCTTTCTACAACGTATGAAGAAATGATTAAAGAAGGAGACGAATTGGCTGCTATTCACCCTAATATCGTCGTAAAGATCCCGATGATTAAAGACGGTATCAAAGCTTTAAAATATTTTTCTGATAAAGGAATCAGAACTAACTGTACATTGATCTTCTCTTCAGGACAGGCTCTTTTAGCAGCAAAAGCAGGAGCTACTTATGTTTCTCCATTCTTAGGAAGATTAGATGATATTTCTACAGACGGTCTGAACCTTATTCAGGAAATCAGATTGATTTTTGATAACTATATGTTCGAAACTGAAATCTTAGCGGCTTCTATCCGTCATTCAATGCACATCATTGACTGTGCTAAAATTGGAGCTGATGTAATTACATCTCCACTGCCTCCGATCTTGAGCTTATTGAAGCACCCATTAACAGACAGCGGATTGGCTCAGTTCATTGCTGATTCTCAGAAATTAGCATAATAACTGATTCTTATTCAGATATAAAAAACCCGGAACGATGTTCCGGGTTTTTATTTTTATAGGATTATTTATTTCAGCAGATCCAGCTCAAGAATATTATTCTGCTTTTTCAGATCATTTTTCCTTTTTATTTCTTTATCTTTTTGTGCTTTATCAACAGGAATCAATTTCCCTGACTCATCTATTTCCTGCATTTCAATTCCCTGAGCCATCATCTGTTTTTCACTTTTCATAGGATCGATAAGGTAGTCTTTAAAAGCTTTTCTATACTTGGTTTCATTTACTGTAACAAGAGCATTAAACCGTTCTTTTTCTTTGGTACTCTGCCATTCATATTCTTCAGGGAGTTTTTTATTTCCTTTTAATTCGAAGGAATGAGTCTGGGAAGCATCTTCAAGTTTTACAATTAATCCCGGAAGCCCATGAAATTTATAGGGACCATCCTGAATAGGAAGGTCTGTTGTAAACCAGGCTGTCCATTTTCTTCCGGCGAAGTTGCAGACTGCTTTTTGTGCTTTGAATCCGCCAATCTCTGCTTTATCTGATAATATTTTCCATTCTTGTTTTCTGGCATCCTGAACCCTATATTCATCAGCAGCAAGGTTCGTGAAAAAATTCACTGAATAATCCGGATACATCTTTTCAACACTATAACTTATTTTGCCCTTAAATTTAATTCCAGAAAAATCTAATTCTTTAACTCCCATCTGAAGCTGTCTTTCCATAGCAGAAGTCATAAGAGAATCTGATTCAAAAGCATCTTTACTGTAAAATTTTGATCCTTTTGCCGCAACATCTAAAAGCATCATTTCTACTTCCGGTTTGTCTTTAGCTGTAGAATCCAGGGCATATTTGTATTCATAAATAAACCTTTGATTCTGGGCATTAGTGAGTACGGCCAATATAAGGCTGAATAGAATGATCAATTTTCTCATGGTTAGGTGGATATCGTTTTTTAATTCTGTTCTGTAATCTTTTTAACAACTTTACATGGGTTTCCCACAGCTACTGCATTATCCGGAATATCTTTCGTGACAACACTTCCTGCACCAATCACTGAGTTATTTCCAATGGAAACTCCGGGAAGCACAACGACATTTCCTCCCAGCCAGACATTATCTCCTACTTTAATGGGATGTGCGTATTCAAGTCCTTCATTTCTCTGCTTTGCATCTAGCGGATGGCCTGCTGTATAAAAGCTGCAATTGGGACCAATAAATACATTATCACCAAACTCTACTTTGGCACAATCTAAGATAACAAGGTTATGATTGGCATAGAAGTTCTCTCCTACTTTTATATTATTGCCGTTATGTCGTATACAACATAATGGAAATAATGTTGACAATTCAGTTATGTTGACAAATAGCGAAAAAATATCTTTTTGGCGGCTTTTCTACTAATTTAAGCGCAACATTTCTGCCTATTTGCACGTTTTTTGCTCATTCTTTGTAAGAATATCTGTAAAAGTAAGGTCGTGTTTAATCGTATATTTAAAGATCCTTGCACAATAAAAATCCATGAAGAAGCGCCCCTATATAAGGAAAGGGTTGATTATCTCAAACCCCTATTGGATAAAGGATACACGGTAAAGTCGCTTCAAACTATAGAGAACCTTCTCATGAAGATTGTCCAATATCTCAATCTTCAAACCGACCAACCGATAACCATTCACGACATTAATAAGGCGGCAGATTTATATTCCCACAATAAGAAGAACCATACACGAATAGGTTTTATTTCTACAGCAACTATCTGGTTAAAAAAGCTCAATCTTCTGGAACTTACACAGGAAGAGCGAATACCTATTTTCAATATGCTTTTTAAAAATAGAAGCTGGCTTTTACAACAAACTATGAAGCCGTTGTTAAAAGAGCGTGCCGCATATTTACAGCTTCAGGTTGATGGTGGGGCGAAAAAGAAAACATTACGGGTAATTGCAGAGTATTTAGTCGTTATTGTGGATTATTTGAATTTTAGCACCTTACGATTAGTGACGACAAAGGAAGTAGAACAGGCTGCTAATCTGTGGGCTGGAAGAAAATCATATCATTTTAGAAAAAATGATTTTTCAATTGAGGCTAAAAATAGATTTATTGGGCTGTCTCTTAAATGGCTAAATTATCTGGGGTGTTTAATGGTAATAAAAAAGGAACCGTTTCCATTTTTCTGCCAAGAACTAACTGCCTATGTTCAATATATGCGGAATGAAAAAGGTCTATCAGAATATACTATTGATGGACAATGCAGAAGGCTTACCTATTTTCTTAAATACATTTCTCTCAAATATAAATCATTATCAGATATCTCGATACAAATTATAGATAGGCTGATAATAAAATTACTTGATGGAAAATCCAGAGTCAGTGTAAGAGACCTTGTGAGTGCATTTCGGGTATTTCTAAGATTTGCCGAGAGTAGGCGCTGGTGCAGAAAGGGGTTAGCTGATTCTATAAAAATACCGATGGTGTATAAACAAGCATCACTTCCTTACCCTCCGCAATGGAAAGATGTCCAAAGATTGATTGCCGGCTGCAATACGGAAAGCCCAACAGGTATTCGTGATAGAGCTATTCTTATGTTACTTGCTGTATATGGTATGAGACGCAGCGAAATTATCAAACTTCAGATGGATGATATTGATTGGGAAAATGATAGAATTTATATTAGAAGATCAAAGCGGTCCAGACCACAAATATTTCCACTATCGCAGAGTGTTGGTAGTGCCATAATTCATTATCTGCAAAAAATAAGACCAAATAATATTCCTATAAAAGAAGTTTTCCTCACCACCCTTGCGCCTTATAGAGAGTTATCTGGTCAAACGGTATATAACATTGTTGAAAAGCGGTTAAGACCAATGCAATTAGGAATTGCTCATCATGGTCCTCATGCTTTACGCCACGGTTGTGCGACCCATCTAATAAATAATGGGATAAGTTTGAATGAAGTCCGTGATCATTTGGGTCAATTAAGTATGGATGCAGCACGAATATATGCGAAGGTCGACCTGGTCAACCTTCGTAAAATATCCGAATTTAGTTTAAAAGGATTGCTATGAAACTTAAACAAGTCATTGACAAATATATCACCTATAGAAAAACGTTAGGTACAAAATTTCGGATGCCGTCAATCTATTTGAAGTCATTTGTAAATAAAATAGGATCATCGGTACCTGTTGAAACCGTCAGTAAAGGGGCAGTTGAACAATTTTTATATGGAAATTCTAAAGTTGTAACGGGTGCGTGGTTTGCCAGATATTCAGCCTTAAATGGACTTTATGACTATTTATTGATTCGTGATTATGTTAAAAAATCACCCCTGCCTAATATTCTACCGGCACGTCCTAAAGGACTAACCGCCTATATTTTCACTAATCATGAGCTAAAGTCAATTTTTCGAGCTGCCTTAATCTACCCGAAAAGAAGAAGCAATATCTCTCCATACATGGTTCAAACTGTTCTTTTTATTACATATGCGTTGGGTTTACGAATTAGTGAAACGCTTTCTATAAAGTTAAAGGATATTGACATGAATAATTTAGTTATTATATTACGCGGAAGTAAGTTTTACAAATCACGATTGGTTACTTTCAATATAGAGGTAAAAGCTGTACTTAGAGCTTTTTTGGACTGGAGGACAGATCATAACCAAACTGATTTTGCAGATGCTGATGTATTTTTAAATGATGACAATCTACCTGTAAGTACTGCTTGTATCGAGAAAATATTTGAAAAAATAAGGAACAAAGCAGGAATCAAACGCGATGATGGTGGACGATATCAACCCCGTATACATGATCTTAGGCATACTTTCGCTGTTAACAGATTAATAAATTGTTATAAAAAAGGAAATGACCCACAAAAATACCTGACGATCTTATCTGTATATATGGGACATGCACATTATGCTTATACAGCCACATATCTGGCAATGACCGATGAGCTTCTTCAGCAAGCCAATAGACGTTTTGAGAGATATCTTAAAAATATAAAGTCATGAGAAACGATCAATATTTAAGTGTTTGGATAACACGATTTTTCCTAGAATATCTGGATAATATTAAGAAACTGGCGAAAAATACACAATGGAGTTATAACGATACATTCCGGTTACTATTACCATTCGTGGCCCGAAAAAATAAAAAACATTTTGATCAGTTGCTTATCCCCGATATAAAACCTGAGATCATTAAGTCTTTTCTTTTCGATTTGGAGCAAACCCGTAAATGTTCAATTGCAACAAGAAATGTACGACTGTCTTGTATCCATGCTTTTGCAGAGTTTGTAGGTATAAGTTGCCCAAAGTATATGAATTGGTGTCGACAGATACGAAGTATTCCATTTAAAAAAAAGCAAAAAACAGCAATCCGACCTCTTGAGGATTCAGAAATGAATGCCATGTTGGAAGCTCCCAACAAACAAACACTCCTCGGGAAAAGGGACTATATTCTTTTGTTATTTATGTCTAATACTGGTGTTAGAGCAGATGAAGTGGCTAATGTATTGATTTCTGATTTATCAATCCCGCTCGTTCCCAAAAGAAATTATTCCTCAGTGCGTATAAGAGGTAAGGGAAACAAAGAAAGATTTTGCCCTCTTTGGGAAAGAACTGTAAACGAATTAATACCTTTTATAGCTGGTAGAGATATCTCAGAACATGTTTTTCTAAATCGCTCGAAAAATCCACTGACCAGATTTGGAATTTATATCATTGTAAAACGGTATGCCATGAAAATCGCGGAAAAGTTTCCGGCTGTTCTCCAAAAGCGTGTAAGCCCGCATACAATTCGGCATACTACCGCTACACAATTATTAGATGCAGGTGTAGATTTTGAAACAGTTAAAAATTGGCTTGGTCATGCATCATTTAATTCTACTCTGATATATACTGATGTCAGTATTAAAAGAAAGACTGCTGCTATCGCTCTTAGTGAGCCTGACTCAAATAGTGAATTAATAGATTGGCATACAGAGCATAATATAATGAGTTTTTTAAAAGATCTAAGAGGCTGTAGGGGGAAATGAACCGTGCTTAGAATTGCGAATGATGAATCATTTGAACAGATTTTTTATTTAAGTAATTGCTTAAATAAAAAATCTGTTCTATATTTGCACAATGGAAATTACATGTATTAGACAAAACGCAGATATTAAACAAATAATTCGCTGCAAAGAAAAAGTTTTAGAATTAAATGATTCTTTTGATAAACTATCAAATGAGCTTGTTCTTGTTGGCAACAATGTAAGGTTGAGAATACTTTTTTTATTCTTTGAAGAAAGAAAACTTTGCGTTTGTGATTTGGGAGATATTTTAGGGATGACAGTTCCAGCAATTTCACAACATCTAAAAAAATTAAAAGAAGGAAAATTTATTCAGGCAGAAAAAGTAGCACAAACTATTTTTTATTCTTTGACACCGGAATATGAAAAACTATTGGATCCATTTTTCAAAGTGCTTAATATAAAAAAAACTGTAGAGTTATTTTAGAATGAAAACAGATAATAAACTTATTAGTACTGGACTAGTTACAGCAGCAGCATCATCATTATGTTGTATTATGCCGGTTCTATCAATTGTAGCCGGTTCAAGCGGGATTGTTTCCTCATTTTCGTGGCTTGAGCCTTTTCGCCCCTATTTCATAATCTTGACTATCTGCATTCTAAGTTTTGCTTGGTATCAAAAACTTAGAATAAATAAAAAAAAAGACTGTATTTGTGACACCTCCAAAAAAACAAGTTTTATGCAATCAAAATCATTTTTAGTAATTATTACCGTTATATCGGTTTTACTTTCATCATTTCCGAGTTATGCTCAAATCTTTGTTCCGAAGACAAAAAGCACGGCAATTGTTACCTCGACTTCTAAAATTCAGAAAGTTGAATTTACTATTAAAGGAATGACTTGTTCTGGTTGTGAACATCACGTAAAGACAGAAATCAGCAAACTAAAAGGCATTGTTGAAGTTGTTGTTTCTTACGAAAAAGGCAACGCCACTGTAAAGTTTGATAACAAACAAACCAACATCGAGCAAATCGAAAAAGCTATCAACTCAACAGGTTACAAATCAGTAAAAAGCAAAATTATTTCATAATGAACACAATTTTAATATCAGAAATCACTTGTCCAAATTGCGGACATAAAAAAACTGAAACTATGCCAACGGAAGCTTGCGCTTACTTTTATGAATGTGAGCATTGTAAGAGCAGATTGAAGCCATTACATGGAGATTGTTGTGTTTTTTGTAGTTATGGGACGGTTCCTTGTCCACCAATTCAGTCAGGGAAAAATTGTTGCAAGTAAAATTACTTAACTTATCAATGTTATCGAAAATTTGAATAGAATGTCATCTTCAATGCTATTGCCTATTACTCATGATTGTTTTAATATCAAGTTCATCTCTAAAGATGAAAAATATAGTTCATGGCTAAGTTCCAACTAAATATTATGTGGTCTTCAAGATTTATATGTGGCCTATAATTAAGTATACAGCTGGTAAAGATTCGGGAACATTAACATAATACAGTACACAACATTATATCCGTAATCACACCAGAAATTGGGTTCTATGCAGATATTTTCTTTTATATTACCAATTATTCTCTGGAGCAGTTCATACCTCCTTTCTGTATCTGAGTTTTTCAGTCCATTATATTCCTGACACAGATCTTTGCAGGCAATACGTTCCCGAATCAGTTCTTGGTCATAATTAGCATTGTATAAAAGTCCTGCTTCACATTTTTCCTTTTCTGTCATGATATAAAATTCTAAGTCCTGGGATTAAAGATACACAATACAAAAAAAATACAGTAAGATTATTATAACCTTACTGTATTTTAAATAAATAGAAACTGCTTATTTATAAAGCTCCGGTTCTATTTTATTGTTATTTTTTACCTGTTCTTCTTTTGCTCTTTTTTCGATATTTCTGTACATTTCATTGACATCAATACTTTTCCCATCCTGATTTTTCATCTGTACCACAGCTCCTGCAGGAAGAGTACTCATGGTTTGCTTCATATCTTTTGTAGGATCCGTAAGATAATCTTTCCAGGCTTTTTTAAACTGTTTTTTGTTTATCTCAATTTCTTTACCTCCTAAGCCAATTGTAGTAAGACCCGGTATTTGCACATCTTCTTCTGATGCGGCTTCCGTTTTCTTGTTACCGATTAAAGTCATAATGTGAGATCCTGTTTTATCTTCAATTTTAATGATAAGCCCCGGCAGTCCATAGAATTTATAGGGACCATCCTGGAATGGGATATCTGTAGAAAACCAAGCTGTCCAGCTTCTGCCACCAAAATTTGTGGTTGCTTTTTGCGTGTTATAATCGCCAATTTTCTGTTTTTCGGGAAGAATTTTCCATTCAGGTTTTTGATCTTCCGGAATTTTATAGGTTGTATTTCCAATATTTTCAGAGAATGAAACACTATAATCCGGATATTTTTTCGTGACCGTTGAAAAAGTCGTTCCAGGCTTTATATTTCTCTTGATATTGATGCTTCCTCCGAATCCGCCTTTCATCTGCTTGGCGATATCTGCTTTCATTGTTGAATCAGCAACAAATTTTTCGCGGCTGTAATATTTAGATCCGTTTTTATCAATATCCAGCAGCATAACATCACTTTTCACGTCTGCTTTATTGGTTGAATCAGAGATGTATTTATAGTCATAAAAGAACCTGTTCACTTGCGCGTTCATGGCTACGCTTAAAAATGCTAATAAAATGAAATAACTTTTTTTCATAATTTATGTATTATACAGATCGTAATAAAAAAGCTCTGCCAATGGAGTACTGACAAAGCTTTTTTGGAACTTTATTTCTTTGTCTCAATTCTTACTTCTCCTTTCTTCACTTCCCCATCCTTTTGGGTATTGACCATTACTTTTGAAATATTAGCAGAATTCAAAGCGTTAACATCATCTTTGGATGCTTCTCTTCCATCAATGTAATACTTATAGTTGTGATCATCATTACCGTTAATGCTAAACTTTTTCACCCCATTCATGGCAATGTTTCCGTTACCGTCTTTTTTGATGAAATCAGCGTGCATTACCATAACCTTAGGAGCAGAAGTTGTCATGGTAAAGTTACCAGCTCTGAAACTTTGTGCTGTTTTTTCAGCTTCCACACGTATTTTTTCGCTTTCTTTTCTTATTCTATCCCCTTCTATTCTGGCTTTTTCTCCTTTGATAAGGAATACAGCACTTTCAGCTCTTGCTCTGTCTCCTTCTAACCGGGCTTTCTCCCCCTCTATTCTGGCTTTCTCTCCTTCTACTCTGGCTTTTGCTGCTTCTTTCATAGCTTTTTTAGCTTCTGCCATTGCTTTACGTACTTCCTCTTTTTCTTTAGGGCTCAGATCCTTATAGTAAACGGTATTATTATTTTTAAAATAAACTACTTTAGGAGATTTTGGAGCCTGAGGTTCATCTGGTGCATTGGGCGGTGTGGGAGGAACCATCTCTTTTACTACTCTTGCAGCCTCTCTTCCCGCTTTTTTAGCTGCTCTTTTTATTTTACGAAGTTCTTTCTTATCCAGAGGATCCATATTTTCAAGTTCCTTCATCTGATTTTTCCATTCAGTAGAATTGAAATATTTATCAACTTCAACTTTGGAAGCAATCTCTCCTATCTCTGATGCCAGGTTACTTATTTCTTCAATTTTATCACTGAAGGCATCACTTTCCGGATCCAATCCGTCCAGTTCCTTCTCTTTTTCTTTTATCTTTTTCTCAAGATCGGTCAATTTTGTATGATCTTCCGGTGATACAGATTTTAATCCTGTGATATTTCCCTGAACTGATTTTTCAGGTCTTACTGTATCTTTTTTGATTTCTGAAACTACTTTTTTAATAGAAAGGTTTGTTTCTTCAATCTCTCTGTTCTTCGCATTTACCAGATAAGCAAAAGCTACGGTAAATAACACCGGCAATGCAAGAATTCTTCGCGCATATCCGAACTTGGTTTTTGGTTTTTGTAACATTTTAAGTCTTTTTTTAAGGTTTGAACTTAGAAACGGACTGGCAGCAGGCAACTGTGTTCCGGAAAAGTGGCTTGCTAAAAGCATCTGCGCAAATGCTTTGGTGTCCGATTGTTGTACGGCTTTTTTATCAGCCAGATACTCGTGGATGAGAGTAATTTCTTTTTTGATAATATGAAAAAACGGATTGAACCAGAAAACAGAAGTAATAATCTCGATAAAAATTTTATCAAAAGAATGTTTCTGTTCAATATGTACCATCTCATGCTTTAAAATCTGTTTCCCAATATCAGAATGCAGTGTGATAGCATTCTTCCAGAAAAGGTTCTTAAAGTATGAAAACGGGGCTTCGCTAAGGTCTGTACGGTAAAAGTTGATCCCGTCAAAACTTTCTTTCTGAAACTGTTTTTTAAACTGCTGGATTTTGAAAATCCCATAGATAAGCTTCCCTAAAAAATAGAGAGAAACCAGTCCCAGAGTTGAAAAAATAATGTTAAAATAAAGGTTACCATTGTTTATATTTTTTTCTGAATTAAAATTCTGAATCTTGTCAAGAAGCATATACATATCATTATTTACTTCTATCGTAAAATCATCTACTTTGATAAGTGGCAGCAGCAGCGATATCACAATTGCCGCCAACAGATAAAATCTGTTATAATGATGGAATGTCTTGTCCTTTAAAGACAACTGGTAATACAAAAATGTTACACCCGAACATAAAATTGTTTTCCCAAAGTATAAAAGTATTGCTTCCATAGGTACTAGTCTTTCTTTTTGAGTTCATTCAATAACATCTCAAGATCTTCTACAGTCATTTCGTTTTTTTCTACCAGAAATGAAACGGCACTTTTGTAGGAGCCTTTAAAATAGTTTTTCACAAGACTCTTCATCGTTTTCCCGGAATACTGTTCTTTTGAAACCAGCGGAAAATACTCATGCTGTCTTCCGTGTACGCGATAGTCTACAAATTCTTTGTCTTTCAATACTTTTAAAATGGTAGAGACCGTATTGGTATGCGGTTTAGGGTCCGGAAAAAGATCAAGAACATCCTTTAGGAATCCTTTTTCTATTTTCCATAAATACTGCATTACCTGCTCTTCTGCTTTTGTTAAAGTCTGAATTTTCATATCCTGTTCAATTATCAATTATTGTGATATAAAGTATCCAATTCTATATCACTAAGAAATTAGTTATACAAATGTAGAAATAAAAATGAATCAAACAACTATTTTTTTAGTGATAAACATAACTTATGATATATCTTTCTGATAATCAGCAAAATAAAATTAGTTAAAATATATTAATTTTGTAAAGGAGTGAAATACTCACCTGCTTAATCCACAGAAAAAGAGTCATTTCAGGGATAAATTCTTAAAACTTGTTAAATTTTATTAAATAAAATTAAAATGAATTTGTTTTAACCGGGAAATTATATTTATTTTAGTGCTTTAAAAATTTCTCATGAAAAGATATAATTTATTGATTGTACTATTACTGCTTATTTTCAACGTTACTACAGCACAAAAGAAGGGTTCTCCTGCTGCTGATCTGAGCATATTAAAGGATACGAAATCAAAAATCGAAGCTACCGTTCCATTGGTTATTCAACATCTTCAGACCATTGCTACAAAAGAAGGGGATAATAATATCGTAACGAACGGAAAGATTGCTGTAGGTAAAGAATATGGTATTTTAGAATCTGAATGGTTTTTATACAGAAACAATATGAAAAACTGTATTCTGAACAACTCATCCAAAAAAGCAAAGAAATGTATGGAATATCATAACAATATGATGAGAGGTACAATGATTAATTATAACAATTATATTACCAACCTTACAAGAAAGAACGGATATCTTGGAGTGGAGGGTGATACAAAATTTGATTTCAAACCTGCTGATATCGCTACAAAATTGAGTGAAGCTTACTTCAATGCCAACGATGCTGCCGGAAGAATGAAAGCGGATCAGAAAAGAGACTTTTTGGGACAGACCATGTCTGATGACAACAAGCTTACTCCTTACGCTCAATTGCCTCAATAATATTTAATTTTAAAATAATAAGTCCCACTTTTTCAGAGTGGGATTTTTTTTACTACTTTTTTCATTTTATATTCTGTCACCCATGCTTCATATCTTTACTGCGATCAATTCCTATATCAGTTCAATGCTTGATAATAAAGATACTCCACCTGTTTCTTTATCACTCGAGGGGATGATGGCTATCTTCACGAAACTGCAAAAAGATGAACTTCCCAAAAATACTATTTTGGTAAAGCCCGGCCATATCTGCCGGCACATCTATTTTATAGAGAAAGGAGCAGCCCGTATCTTTTACTATAAAGATGAAAAGGATATCACAGACGGTTTCAGAGGAGAAGAAACTCTGCTGTTGTCCATTATCAGCTTTATCCGCCAAAAACCTGATAAACGAGGAATAGAACTTCTGGATGATTGCGTCCTCTGGAAACTAAGCTATGATCACCTTGAAGAACTTTCCGAAAAATTCCCGGATATTCAGTATCTGTACAGAATGATCATGAGCAGTGTATTGATTATGACCCAGAACAGAATTGACAGAATGCTGTTTCAAACTGCGGAAGAACGGTATGACGACTTTATAAAATCGCATCCCAGAGCTGCGGAGCTTCTTACACTAGGCATGATCGCCTCATTTTTGGGAATTACTCAGGAGACGCTAAGCAGAATCAGATCCAAAAAATAAAGCGTTTTTGATATTTGTCAAAACATTTCTTTTTTTATTTGATTTTTGTCAAATTGACTATCAAGACTGCCTCAATATCTTTGAAAAAAAAGATATGACAAAGAAATCGATTCTATTTTTATTCCTGCTAATCTCTTGTGTTTTTTACAGTCAGCAATGGCAGACCGAAACAATTCAGCACAGTTCCGGGCTCAGGGAATATTCCATTTATGTACCATCTAATTATAATTCTCAAAATCCGGCTTCGCTCGTTATCACATTACATGGGTTGGGAGATACCATGAATAACTTTAGGAATATTGGCTTTGCAGCTCTCGCTGAAACGAATAACATCATTGTGATCTGCCCACAGGCATTAAGTGATCCTTTATCCGGAACAGCTTGGAACTCAGGAGCGGGATATCCTTTTTATACTCCTAATGCCAATGTAGATGATATTGGATTTATCAGCAGCCTGATTGATTCAGTAAAGCAAACCTACAGTATTAATCCTAACAAAGTTTTCGCCTGTGGTTTTTCTATGGGAGGATTTATGACAGAAAGACTGGCTTTGTTTTTAAACGATAAAATAAAGGTTTTTGCTTCTGTAGCGGGAACTTTCGGAAACGGAATTCTACCTGTTGCCGCGGGAACTCCGGGACGTCCTGTATCTATCGCTCATTTTCATGGCACCTCTGATGCTACGATTGGCTACAGCAACAATAATTTCGGAAATTCTGTAGATCAAATGATCAATTACTGGAAAAACAACAACTTATCAAACAGTACCCCGGTACATACCCTTCTTCCTAATACCGCCAATGACGGACTTACTGTAGATCACTACAAATACACCAGTCCAAGCAATAATTCTGTTATTGAACTTTATAAGGTGAACAATGCAGATCATGTGTGGCTTACTCCACAAAATGATATTTCCTACACTCAGAAGATATGGGAATTCTTTACCCAGAACAGCAGTAATCTATCCGTTTCGGAAGTATTGGCCAACGATAAAGAGTTCTCAGTATATCCTGTTCCTGCAAAAGATTTTATCCACTTACGTTTTCCTAAAAACTATTCTGATATTGAGCTGGCAATCTATGATCTTACCGGAAAACTCATGCTATCTGAAAAAATAAAATTAAAAAGTAATACTGAATATACTTTAGATTTAAAAGCTGGGAAACTGATCAAGGGAAACTATCTATTAACGGTTAAAAATGATCACAATCCTAACCGTGTTACCAAAAAAATAATCATAAACTAGTTCATGACTCTTTAAAAGCATCCTCGTTTACATTTAAAATCAATTAATCATTTTAGAAAGCATGGGTAAAGCAAAAAATCTCTGCCGGAAAAAGCAGTTTTGTGGTACTAATCATAAAACTCTTGGGGAAAAAGTAGAAAATTAGGCAGAGATTTTTTTGCATACACTCTACAGATCAACTGTCCTACCCATGATCTGTAAAAGCTTTACAAAAATAGGACTATGCCCTCTACCATTGACAGAATGCCTTGTAGAATTAAATGTTCAGAATTGTAGAACTAATACTACTAAAAGAAAAAAAGGAAGTGGGAAAAAATTTACACTCGAAAATAACATAATTTTAATATATCATCTAAAGCTTTATTCTCCTGCGGCAGATTCTTACTTCCCACTTCCGATTCCCCACCTAAAAATTATCTGCCGCTTTAATCTCTATTTCCACCAATGGTAATAATTGTGCAACCCATCATATTCAAATCCACAACGGGGATATAAAGTATTTCCGATATCATTTGTTTTTTCGGTTTCAAGCATCAATCCGCATGCTCCCGTTTCTTCACACCATTGTTTACTACGGTTAATTAATGCTACAGAAAGTCCTTTTCCTCTGTACTCCGGATGAACAAACAAATCGCTTAGCAACCATTGTTTCTGTAGTTTGGTATAGTGAAACAGTTTGTAAAGCTGTACAAACCCCACTGCCCTTTCTTCAGCCATCACAAGAAAGATATCTGATTCACTGTTTAAAAACCGTTCTTTGAGAAAAACTTTTCCTTTTTCAATGTCTGATTCCTGTCTGTAAAAAACACGGTAAAGATTGAATAATTCTGCTGTTTCATCAAGATCCTCAAGGCTGGCCTTTTTAATACTGTAATTCATCGTTATATTTATTTTTATTAACAGGACAAAAGTAGCTTTAAACAGGACCAGACTTATCATCCAGATTGGTATTATAATGATAGTCCAGAAAGGTCAAACTAAAGATAATACCGCATGTTTCGGATTTTCTTACTCTGGATAACTTCGGATTTTTGCAGTATAAAATCAAATCAATGAAAGATATTATTCATAAACTCAAAAATACAGATTGGCAGCATCTTACGGAAACAATGCACAAAAATGGATATGCAGTAGTTTCCAATCTGTTATCAGATCAGGAGTGTGAAATATTGAAGACGAATTATGACAAACCCGATTCTTACCGTAAAACAGTGGTCATGGTAAGACATCGTTTCGGTCTTGGTGAATATAAATACTTTGATTATCCGCTTCCCGAAATTATTCAGACCATACGAACGAATATCTATCCGTATCTGGCTCCTATTGCCAACTCATGGTTTAAAGCCTTACATATTGACACTCAATTTCCCTTAGATCATCAGGAATTTTTACAACAATGTCATACTAATGGCCAACAAAAAGCAACTGTTTTAATTTTGAAATATAAAGCAGGCGGCTTTAATACTTTGCATCAGGATTTATATGGTGATGTATACTTTCCTATTCAAATCGTGTTAATGCTCAGCGAACCTGATAAAGATTTTACAGGTGGAGAATTTGTACTTACCCAGCAGATCCCGAGGGCTCAATCAAAAGCAATTGTTTTAAAACCTAAAAAAGGAGATGCCCTCATTTTCACCACTCAATTTAAACCTGAAAAGGGAACCAAAGGCTATTACAGAGTCAATATGAAGCATGGAATAAGTGAAGTTCAGGAAGGCAGCCGATATGCGCTGGGAATTATTTTCCATGATGCAATTAGCTAGTAAAACACACTTAATTACTTCCAACCTAATTTTAACCTAAACTATAACCCCTCAATCATAAATATGATCCAGCATTCTCAACTATCACCCAAGAGCTTAAGAAGTAAAATTCACAGTCAGGATATTCGTTTTGGAGGAAATAAAAAACTGAAGATTTACGGATTGCTTGGTTGTGGTTCAGGAAAAAGGATGAAAATAGAAAACAGAATTTTCTTTAAAGATGAAGAAGAGGCCTTACAAAACAACTATCGTCCTTGTGGACACTGCATGAAAGAGGCATACAAGCAATGGAAACAAAAAATGTTCAGCCAGATTGCTTCACATTGTTCGCAATGACAGGATAGCATAAAAAAATCGGTATAACTGTCGTTATACCGATTTTAGTTTAGTAGCGGGAACCGGACTCGAACCGATGACCTTCGGGTTATGAGCCCGACGAGCTACCTACTGCTCCATCCCGCGGTGTATTTTTAGAGTGCCTACCGAAAGCACTTACTTAGTAGCGGGAACCGGACTCGAACCGATGACCTTCGGGTTATGAGCCCGACGAGCTACCTACTGCTCCATCCCGCGGTGTATTTTTAGAGTGTTTACCGAAAACACTTAACTTAGTAGCGGGAACCGGACTCGAACCGATGACCTTCGGGTTATGAGCCCGACGAGCTACCTACTGCTCCATCCCGCGGTGTATTTTTAGAGTGCTTACCGAAAGCACTTAACTTAGTAGCGGGAACCGGACTCGAACCGATGACCTTCGGGTTATGAGCCCGACGAGCTACCTACTGCTCCATCCCGCGATATTGGATTGCAAAGGTACGAATATTTTTCACAAATCCTAATTTTTCTTTTAAATAAAGGACTTTTATGAAAACTATTTTATTATTTGTATCTTTGTTTTATGGCAAAAATATTAAAAATTTACCCAGACAACCCACAGGAAAATCTTGTGAATGAGGTTATTAAAACTTTAAATAATGGCGGGCTGATTATCTATCCTTCTGATACGATATATGCTTTAGGCTGTAATATTTTTGATATAAAAGCCATGGAAAAACTGGCTCAGCTCAAAAAAATGAAGCTTGAGAAGTCAAAATTCTCGATTATCTGTAATGATCTCAGCCATCTTTCGGACTTTACAAGACCTATTGACACCTCGGTTTTCAGATTTTTGAAAAGTCATCTTCCCGGACCGTTTACTTTTATCCTTGAAGCTAATAAAAGTTTACCTTTAGCATATAAAGGTCATAAAACAATAGGTATCCGTGTTCCTGATCACCCGATCCCACAGCTTATCGTTGAAAAACTAGGACATCCTATTGCTTCCACTTCCATTAAAGATGATGATGAAATCCTTGAATATTCTACCGATCCGGAACTGATTGCTGAGAAATATGACCATTTGGTAGATATCGTTATTGACTCAGGATATGGAGATAATGTGGCTTCTACTATTGTAGATCTCACTTCCGGAGAACCGGAAATTATCCGTCAGGGAAAAGGAATTATTTAATTCAAAAATGTAGAATTCAAGGTTTAGGGTTATTGAATTATGGGGTTTAATGGGAAATATTCTATAGGAATTTTACTCACTTTTGTGCTTTTGGTTGCAGCAATGCTTTATACTTTCCCGGTTATCAATCTGATTACAGGAATAAGAGGAATTACGGCAGACAGCTTTTTTCTCAGTAGAATTGTGATCTGGATTGTTTTGATCATCGTATTTCTATATAATACGTTTATTGAGAAAGGTTCATTTTTATTAAAAAAAGAAACTCTATATTCTCTCTTATTTTATATAAAGGCTGTTCTGAGTTTATATTTTATCTGCATGATTGGCGGAGCAGTTTTGAATGCCATAATCCTTTTTTTTATCCCTGAAAAAATAAGTGATAAGCTTCTTAACCTTGTACCCATTTTTAAAAACAATTATTTTCTAATTATTTTCTTGTGCCTTACCGCTGCTATTGTAGAAGAATTCCTGATGCGGGGTTATATACAGCCCAGGATTGAAAAAATCTATAATAATCCGAATGCCGGAGTGATTGTTTCATCCATTTTATTTGGAATTCTGCACAGCACCTATGGTACCGTAGGTCAGGTTCTCGGACCTTTCTTTATTGGAATTGTTTTTGCCCTGTTTTATAAACGCTATTCAAATATTAAAATTCTGATCATCTGTCATTTTATGATTGACTTTATCTCTCTGATGACCTTGAATTTTATTAATATTAAACATTTATCTGTATTTTAACATTATGAAAATTATAACATCTCCTGCAAAATTAATGAACGTAGAAAACTCAACAGATCTGTTGAAATCTTCTACTCCAAGATTCATTGAAGACGCAGCATTTATACAATCTTATTTAAAAGAAAAATCTCCAAAATACCTTTCCGAGCTCATGGAAATATCGCCTAAACTGGCTGATGAAAACTGGGAAAGAAATCAAAAATGGAAATCAAAACCTACCGCAAAAGAATCTGCTCCAGCGATGTTTGCGTTTACAGGGGAAGTCTACAGAGGACTGGATGCCAAGACTCTGGATAAAAGTGCAGTAGACTATCTGCAGAAAAACTACAGAATGCTTTCCGGGCTTTACGGTCTTCTGAAACCATCTGATAAAGTAATGCTTTACAGACTTGAAATGGGACGTCCTTTTGAGTTTGAACAATACAAAAATCTGTATGGGTTTTGGAGAGAAAAGATCACAGAACAATTGAATTCTGAAATGAAAAAAGGGGAAGTACTTCTTCACCTTGCCAGCAATGAATATGGGAAAGTAATCGACAGAAAAAAGCTGAATCATACAGTGATCGATTTTGATTTTTATGAGTTAAAAGACGGAAAACTGAAAACCATTGTTGTATACACTAAGCATGCTAGAGGTCTTGTGGTAAGATTTTGTGCTGAAACGAATGCCAAAACACTGGAAGATGTAAAAGCGTTCAATTATGACGGTTACAGAATTGATGAAGAGAAGTCTACAGATACTAAACTGGTTTTTACAAGATAAATGACAATTTCAGCATTTAAAAAATATTTCAAAACAGAACTTTCCGATCTTTATACAGAGTCGGAAAGCACGTTTTTATCCTCGTTATTTATTCATCAGACAGTAGGTTTTGATCATTTTCAGCAAAGAAGATTTTCTGAGCAGGAGCTTCTGACAGATGATGAAGAGAAGCTTTCTCATTTGGTTTCAGAACTCAAAACAGGAAGGCCTTATCAGCAGATTCTTGGGGAGACTGAGTTTTATGGAATGAAGTTCTTTGTGGATGAAAATGTACTGATTCCCCGCCCTGAAACGGAAGAGCTGCTGGAGATTGCTATCAGAGAAGTTCAACGTTTAAAGCTTAAGGTTAAAGGGTTAAAGATTTTGGACATAGGAACCGGAAGTGGAGTGATTCCTTTGGTTTTAAAGAAGCATTTTCCTGAAGCTGTAGTTTCATCAATAGACTTTTCAGAAAAAGCACTGCAAACTGCTAAAAAAAATGCAGATTATCATCAACTGGAAATACAATTTATCCATGCTGACTATCTGAATTTTGAGCCGGTTGAAAGCTATGATATCATTATTTCTAATCCCCCGTATATAGGTATTGAGGAAGAGATTGAAATTGCAGACTCCGTGAAAGAATTTGAACCTAAAATGGCCCTTTTCTCTCCCACTGCTGATGCTTTGATCTTTTACAAAAAAATAGCAGAAGATGCTAAAAAGTACCTTAATGAGAACGGGCTTTTGTTCCTGGAAATCAATCAGAAATTAGGTCCTGAAACTCTGGAACTGTATCAATATTTCTCTAACGCTCAATTATTGAAGGATTTATCTGAAAATGACCGGTTTATTTATGGAAAGAAATAAGTAATTTTGTTTCCATGCGTCTAACCTATGAAAACTTTAACATGGAACACCTTCATTGGTATTTCTCTGATTTTACAACTAATATCTTGTAAACAGCATCCTGAGGATGTTGTGAATGCGTACTATAAGAAAGGAGAATTCAACGGCTCTGTTCTGATCGTAAAAAACGGCCGGGTCGTATGTGATACAGCTTTGGGTTTCCGTACTATTGAAAAAGGACTCCAATCTGATAAAAACACCTCTTTTTATATTGCCTCTCTCAGCAAACCTTTTACGGCTGCTGCGATTATGATTTTAGAACAAAAAGGGTTATTGAAGCTGGATGACAAGGCATCTCAATTCATTGGACTTCCTGAATACGTTAACGATATCACAATCAGGCAGCTTTTGCACCATACATCAGGAATCAGGGATTATGAGAATTTATTTTCGAAAAAAGGATTGACCAATCAGGAAGTGATTGACTGGCTGTTTAGCCTTAAAAATCTTGATTTTGTTCCTGACAGTAAGTTTAGATACAGCAACAGCGGATATATCATTCTTTCTCAGATTATCGAAAAAGTTTCCGGGAAATCTTATCGTACCATGATTCATGAGCAGATCATCACGCCTTTGAAGATGAACAATACCTATGTGTATGAGCCTTCTACAATTATTCAAAATAAAGCATTAGGTTATAATCAACAGAATAAACCTGATGATTATTCCATCTTAACAACTGGTGATGGTGGAATCTACTCTACTCCTGGAGATTTGTATAAATTTGATCAGGCCTTGCGGAATTATACTTTGATCAGTAAAGAAAATACAGCGCTTATGTATACTCCTGCAAAACTCTCCGGCGGTCAGATTTCAAACTACGGATTTGCCTGGTTTATAGAAGCTGAAAAGGGTGAAAAAACTGCAATGCATACAGGGGGTTTGAATGGTTTCAAAGCTTTATTCTGGAGAGATCTGGAGCATAACAGTTGTATTATAGCACTTACTAATCAGGGAGATGCATTCCCTTTAGGTAACTTTTTAAATGACATCAAAAAAACAATTCAATAAAGAAGATGACTATTCAATCTCACGAAATTAATACAATAAAAATTGCAGAAGTTATTTCTGATCACATGATCATCCAATCTGCACAGGACGGGCTGGATCTCATGGGAAATGTTTATTATCAAGGTTTTGACAAAGTCATTCTTTATGAAAAAAACATCACTCCTGAATTCTTCGATTTAAAAACAAAAATTGCAGGTGAAATTCTTCAAAAATTCTCAAACTATCGTATCGGACTGGTTATTATAGGCGATTTTGATCAATATGAGAGTAAAAGCCTGAAAGACTTTATTTTTGAAAGCAACAAAACAAAACACGTGAATTTTCTCAAATCACTGGAAGATGCGTTGGATAATTTATCAAAATAAATTCTTTTGAGACAATTCGCTCAAAACATACAACTTATCAGATTTTTAAGGATCATTTTTTTTATAATACCTCGTATTTCAAAAAATGCAATGATTTGAATGTTAAAAATAATCTACTTATCCTGCCATATTAGTGAAAATTTAAATCAATAATCGATAATTTAACTAACAAATAAAGTTAAATTAAATTTAATCTACTGAAAACCAAATATTAAGTAGATTATTCGTATGTTTGCAAAAACACAAAGGATTATGAATTTTACTATTCTAAAGGCTTATATTTTATATAATAGGGCCACTTAACTCAATTCTCTTTTTGACACTTTCAGATAAGACATAGATGTTTCTATGACGCATTCTTGTTGTATCTGTTACGTTGGAACCTAAGGTCTCCTTATACTATTGTATTGGTATAATTCATGGTTTGAATGAATTGAAGACGTATTAATTACAATATGAATTAAGCTGGCAGGAAAGTATTTTTCATAAAAACACACAACACAAAAAAACATATAATACACAGATAAAAAATTATTAAAGACATCATGATTAAAAAATTATTTCTACCAATCGTTTTAGTAAGTTCGTTTACATTTGCCCAGATAGGGATTAACACACCCCAACCTGATCAAAGTGCAATTCTGGATGTTTACAGCCCTAATAAAGGGATGCTGATCCCAAGGCTTACTACTGCAAAAAGAGATGCCATTGTCAATCCGGCTACCTCACTTCTTATTTATGATACAGATAAAAAATGTTTAAGCCAGAACATTGGAACACCTACCAAACCAGATTGGTTATGTATCAGTAATAACGCTGTAAAAATGTTTTACATGCCTAGTGTTTCTTTTGATACTTCCACCAACGCAACCGGCAGAACTAAAGATTTATATACGTTGTATAAAACACAGTTCGGGTCTCCAAAGGCGAAAAGTACCAGTGCTCCTGCCTCTATTCCTTTTTTCCCGTCAAGCAAAGACCTTTATTATTATGTAACAGATGCTGATCCTAATGTATTCAGTAATATTTCTATTTCTGATGACGGGGTAATGACCTATGACGTAAAAGCAGCTGCAACAGACTGTTCTTTTATTAATATTGTTTTTGTTGTTAAATAATGAGTTATGATAAAAAGTACTCGAATTAGCAGAAACAAAAGACTTTTGTTTATTTTTTCATCGTTTATTTTCTCCCAAGGTATTCAGGCACAGAATCAGCAGGGAACCGGATATCCGTATTTTGTCAACTTTACACAGGGTTTACAGCCTCAGGAAGCTTATAAAGTAGCAACCAGTGGAGTCCAGAATGATGCCACCTTTACCACAGACGGATTGCGTCTTACCCGAAGTGTGAATAATATTTCGGGAGGTATAATACTTGCTGATAAAATATTCAACAGTGACCAGGGAATTAAGTTTGAATTTGAATTTGCCATTTATGGAGGAAATACTAACGGAGGAGATGGTATTTCCATATTCTTAGTAGATGGATCTATTCCTAAAAGTCAGCTTAATCTAGGATACTTTGGGGGTGGATTAGGATATAGTTTTGTACGTGGAGGAGAGTCTACGGAAGGACTGAGAGGTGCCTATCTTGGAATAGGGCTGGATGAATTTGGAAATTTTAAAACAAGCTTTAACCAGGGTGAGAGAGTCAGAAACGGAATTTTTGGCGTAACCTTAGCTGATGGACGAAGCAATGTTTCTTTAAGAGGTAAACGTGGAAATCAATATCTGTCGTCATCTGAACCTGCGGGATACAATGGCTACCCATTACTTTACAGCACGGCTACCAATGCATCCCCTTCCAGCAACAACCGATCTGCTTATCTGGATACCCAGACAGGAAAATTTATTGGCATAAAAAACACGAATCTTCAACAGTTTAGTATTGAAAGCGGTGGAACCACTATTCCTCAGAATGAAAATGACATCAGATTCCGTAAAGCCTATGTTACATTGATTCCCAATCCTTCCGGGGGTTACAATATAACACTGGAAATACAACACGGAAATGTGAAAGAAACAGTGATCGATAATTATTATTATCCAACATCCCTGAAATATACAGAGACTACAATATCCAACAGTACAGTAAGAAACCTGGACACTTCACCTCCTGCTACTTTCAGAATTGGTTTTGCTGCTTCTACCGGAGCTGCTAAAAATATACATTTATTGAAAAATCTAGGAGTAACCAGACCTTATGCTGCGGAAGTAACGGATGATCTGTATGCAGGATGTTCAGGCATAAAATCAACATATTCTCCTTTGCTTAATGATGCGGCTTATAGCGGTCAGAATCCGCGAACGCTTTCTTATAATAATCTGGATTTTAATTCATTTCGTTTTTTAGACATCAATGGTAGTGTAATCCCGAATATTGTAAATGGCACCTATACAAGCAATGAGGGTACATGGGTATATTCTTATGCTACAGGAAGACTTTCTTTCAAGCCCGCAACCGGATTTACCGGAACTGCACAAATAAAATATGATATTAAAGGTGGAGGAAGCAATGGTACTGAAGCCCCTTACAATCTTGAAGAATACAGATCAATGCCCGCGTTGATACAGGTTAATGTTTCAAGTTCAAACAACTGCAGCAAAGCCTGTGTGATTTCTAATAAAAATGTCACTCAGAAAATAACAAGATAATTTGAAAACCAGCTCCTAAAAAGCTGGTTTTTTTTATTATTTACAGTAATGAGAATCAATATTTATCATTTTGATCAAAATACTGAATCGCATCTTCAATCGCTTTATTCACAGATTGGTAATGAAGTCCTAATTCATTTACTGATTTCTGATTAGAATAATAATTACAGATCTGCAGTGCTTTCATATTGGAAATACTGAGGTTTGTTTTTATCTTTAATTTTCTTAATCCCTCTCCTATCAATCCCAGGAAACTCAACAACCCATTTGGAATGGCTATCATGGCTGGATTTTGATGGGTAATTCTGTTTATTTTCTTGAAAAATTCCTTGTAGCTCAGATTTTCGTTGGCTAAAAGGTATTTTTCACCATTCCTACCCTTTTCAATTGCATGTAATACTCCGTTGGCTGCGTCTTCTGCGTGTACGAAGTTCTTCCCTCCTTTCGGGTAGAAAACCAGTTTCTTTTTCCAGGCCCAGAAGATAATTTTCCCGGAACTCGGTTTGCTGTCATAGGCTCCGATCATAAAAGTAGGATTTACAATAACCACTTCTGTATTTTTACGGTTCTTTAAAAGGTAGTCTTCAGCTTCCAGCTTACTTTGAGCATACATTGAATGCGTAAAAGGATAAAGCTGCGGCGATTTTTCATTTCCCCGGAACGTTGTATTTCCATACCCTAAGGTATTTGCTGTGCTTACAAACAAAAACTTTTTTACATTCATTAATTCTGCATGGGTAAACAGATTTACGGTTGTTTCATAATTCACTTTTCGATATTCATCATAATTTATGAGATTCTGCCGTGTTTCCGCGGCAATATGAATGATGCAGTCTATTTCTTTAAGCAATAACGAAAGATCGGAGGAAAGATCTGCTTCCACAAGTTTCAGATTTTCGTTCTCTTCGCCCAGCCAGCTGCTTTTCTTGCGCACCAGAGCAATAACAGAATAACCATTTTGTAATAATTTAATAATAACATTAGTTCCCAGAAGCCCTGTCGCTCCGGTTACACATACTTTTTTCATGCTTCGATCTCTCTTTTTATAGCCTGAGTCATTAAAGGAAGTTTTATCCATATGGGTAAAATTTTCATCATCAGCCAGCTGATTGGGTTCACCATAATTACGGAATCTTTTTTAAACAATTGACGAATGCAGTATGATGCTACTTTATCAGGATTTAAAAGGGTCAATCTACCTATGAAACCTTGTTTTTCAATTCTTTTGCAGACATCCGTATTGGTTTTCATAGCGCCTGGATTCACCACACTTACAAAGACATTGGTATCTTTCAGTTCTTCATGCAGGCCTCTTGAAAATGAATGGATAAAGCTTTTGGACGCAGGATATACGGTTTTAAAACCAATGGGAGAAAAGGCGGCCATACTGGAGACATTCAAAATATAGGCTTTGGGCTGTTTTAAAAGATTGGGAAGCAACTGATGGGTAATTAATGAAGTGGCCGTTACATTCACCTGTAAAATGGTATTGATATAATCCGGAGTGGCTTCTGTGAATTTTTTGGTTCCTCCCAATCCTGCATTGTTGATCAGGATATGAATATCAAAAGATCGGTTAAGCCATTCTGTAAGCTTCATAACATTGTCATTAATGGAAAGATCTGTTTCATAGTAATCAACTTTTACATCATACAACTCCTGAAGTTCCTCAGAAAACTCTTTGAGATTCTGATCCGGAAGACTTATAAGCACGAGATTGATCTTTTTCTTTGCCAGATTTTCAGCGAATGATTTGCCAAGTCCCTGGCTTGCTCCTGTGACGACAGCGTATGACTCTTTGGTATCCATAACGTTTAAATTTTATGGTACAAAGCTATTGTGAAAAGAGGGCTTGAATGTTCCGGGTTATCTGAACGAACTGATTTTCAATCAAGAAAGATTAAAAATTTAAACAATTAAAAATCAACACCTTAACTCAATAAAAAAGTAAAACTTTATAAACCGGAACTTATTTTTTGAACTCAGAAGGAGTTTGTCCTGTCACTTTTTTAAAGGTAGTATTAAAAGAGGTCTTGGAATTGAATCCTGATTCGTAGGCAATCCCCAGAATTGATAATTTACTGTCTGATTCCTTCAAGAGTTTTTGGGCATATTCTACCCGAAATTCGTTTACATATTGGAAGAAATTCTTTCCAAAGCCTGTGTTGATGACATAAGACAGATGATGGGTAGAAACGGACAGCATTTCAGCCAGCCTGATCAGGTTAAGTTCACTGTCAAGATAAGGTTTCTGCGCTTCCATAAGTCTTTCAAGTGAAGTTTTAATCTTTACCAGTTCTTCATCAGAGATCAGTTTTCTCTTTATTTCTTCTGAATCGGAATCTTCATTGATGGAAATCAGCTCTTCTCTCTGCTTTTCTTCTAAAGGATAAATTTCCCTCTGTTTCAGAGAATAATAGCCCACCCAGTAGATGACGAGTAAAAAGACCGTATTGATAAAGAAATTCAGTGATTTGGGATCGTAAAACAAATTGTAAATCACATAGATGATATTCACAATAAGAAGTACCAGAATGATATATTCCAGCCAATTGAGATTAATTCCTTCAGTATTGGAAGAAAACTGCTGTATTTTTCTTTGGTGTTTTCTGATGGTAATATAAGATAGTCCGGTATAGAACAGCGCCTGAATCAGAATCAAAATGACACTCAGATATTCAAACGGTTTCTCATATCCCAGTTTTACCAAGACAAGACAAAACAGGAAGGCTGCGGGAAGTAACAGGAATCTAATATCCCTGATTTTAAAGGTAAAAGAAGGGTTGGTATAAAACAGCACACTAAAGTAAAAAACAATAGGCGTGAAAAACTGAATACATCTGACAAAAAACAGAGAATGAACCTCAACCGCCGAGCCTGTGATAAGAAACAAAACCTCATCCAGCCAGAAGGTAGACCACAGAAACAGAAATACTCCAAACCAGAAATTGGCTTTATGATTTACCTGTAAAGGGTTGGCCAGCTTCAGCAGAGAAAGCAAAACCAATGAACCATAGATAAGTATCACGATGAAACTGTTTAACTCTGATGTGTTCATTGGTCTTGATATTTTAATTAAAAATAGTCTTTTATCCTATTCGTTTCCTTACAAAGATTTCATATCCCAGATAAATTAACGGAAGTGACATGATTCCTAAGAAAAGGATATTGCTCATGGCCAGCTGCGGATGCATAACAATAGAGTAAACGAGTCCGAAAAAAGCACCTCCAAGGTGGGCTGCATGTCCCAGATTATCCCATTGCTTAGGATTCAGCATCATATATACAGAGTATCCGAAATACAATGTTCCAAATAGCCATCCTGGCAGGAAGTTGACACTGATCTCATTCGGAGCCATGGCTATGGAAGCAAAGATGATTCCCGAAACCGCTCCTGATGCTCCGATAGCAGAATACCAGGGTTGATTTCTATAAATCTGTAAACTGAATAAATTCCCTAAAATCATTGATCCAAAATAAAGAATCAAAAATCCTATTTCACCAAAAAAGCTAATAACGACTCCTTGGAAAAAATACAGGGAAAGCATATTGAAAAACAAGTGCATAAAGTCTGCATGTAAAAATGCAGAACTGATAAGCCTTACATATTCTTTACGGTTCTTAATGGCTCCAACATTGAATTTGTATTTTTCAAATAATGCTGTATTATTGAATCCCATGTAACTAAAAATACATGTAACCGCCATGATAATTAAAACAACTATATTCATCGTATGTTTCTTATGTTATACTTAAACAGACATTTTACAGTCTATTCATTTTCGTTATTCCCATCCTCTTGAAAGAGATCTCCTATAATTCCTCCGTCTTCATCTGTGTCTCCTGTGGGTTCCGGTTCTTCATAGACTTCAGGTTCTTCTTCTACGGGCTCAGGAATGGTAATATTGATTGCTTTTACTTTAAACTTGGTAAACTGGTTTCCAATTGCCTTTATTCCTTTTATGGCAATAAATTCATCAATATTTATTGTTTCGGCATCACGTTCTTTCCCTTTATCTTTCGCGAAAACTATTTCTGCAGTCACGTCATTGGCAACGATTACATTTTCAATGAATGATTTTGGGTGTTCAGACGGCATGAAAGTCTGTACGTTGACTGTATTTTCCAATAAGAATCTTTTGATGAAGTAAATATCTTTTTCACCATCATAATAAATGCAGGTAATAGGCTGTGCAGGTCTCCATTTTTCCAGCACCAGATATTCATCGTCAAAACGGTTACCCAGATCAAAAGACACCAGCTTTACTTCACCGTTGGTATTAATTGTAAGAATTTTATCATCTCCTTTGAAGCTTCCCAGTAAAGTTCCTCTTACATCTGCATTCAGTCTTCTTACCGTATCATCAAACCAGATTTTTCTAGGCGCCAGGGTAGAAACTCCTTCTTCCTTCATATCCACTTTCTTTACAGCATATTTTGTCACCAGATTTCCTTTGGAGTCACGTCCTTTGATGGCAAGTTCGGAGAAATTGATCTCCATTTTATTCTTTCTGATCCTAGGATTTGGTTTTAAAAGGACTGTTACTGTTTCTGCTTCACCATTCGGGTTAGCTGAAAAATACAACGTTTCTGAGCCTTTTTTATCTGAAGCTAACGGATAATCTGTATTTCTTGTCACTCCGGTTACAGAGAAACGTTTCATATAATATGGTCCTTCTCTTCCCTCGCGGTAGATCATATTATACACCGTTCTTTTATCATTTTTCTTCCATATGGCAACATGCAGAATGTCTTTTCCAACAAAAGTTTTGGCCTCTACTTTTACCACTTTCATGCTTCCGTCTTTTCTGAAAATGATGATATCATCAATGTCAGAACAGTCGAAAAGATATTGGTCTTTCTTCAGGGATGTTCCAATAAAGCCTTCTTCAAAATTGGCATAGAACTTTTCATTAGCTACTGCTACTTTTGTAGCATCAATGGTATCAAAGATTCTAAGTTCTGTCTTTCTCTGTTTGTCTTTCCCGTACTTTTTCTGAATATTTAAATAATAATCAATAGCATAAGCAATAAGGTTAGCCAGGTGGTATTTTACCTGCTCTATTTTACCTTCCAGCGCTGCAATATTTTCTTTAAATTTATCTAAATCGAATCTTGAAATTCTCTTGATTCTGATCTCGGTCAGTTTTAAGATATCTTCTTCAGTTACGGCTCTTAAAAGATGTTTGGTATGCGGTTTTAATCCTGCATCAATGGTTTTTAGCACATCTTCCCAGGTTTTCACCTCTTCAATATCGTGATAGATTCTATTTTCAATAAAAATTCTTTCCAGTGAAGAGAAATGCCAGCTTTCCTGAAGTTCGTGAAGTTCAATCTCTAGTTCCTTCTTCAATAATGACACGGTATGGTCCGTATTCATTTTCAGAATATTGGAAACATTCATGAACATAGGTTTATCTCCTACGATCACACAGGCATTCGGTGAGATGGTCACCTGACAGTCTGTGAATGCATACAGGGCATCAATTGTCTTATCCGGAGAAACATCGTTATGAATATGGATCAGGATTTCTACTTTATCTGAAGTATTATCCTCAATCTTTTTAATTTTGATTTTCCCTTTCTCATTGGCTTTTAAGATAGAGTCAATAAGATCAGTAGTTGTTTTTGAGTAAGGAAGTTCGGAAATCACCAATGTGTGTTTATCCGTCTGCGTAATTTTTGCCCTAGCCCTTACTTTTCCTCCTCTGTGGCCGTCATTATACTCGGAAACATCCAGATAACCGGCTGTTAAAAAGTCCGGATACAGTTCAAATCTCTTCCCTTTCAAATAAGCTACCGATGCGTTGATAAGCTCATTGAAGTTATGTGGAAGTATTTTTGTAGAAAGTCCTACCCCAATACCTTCTACTCCCTGAGCAAGAAGCAAAGGGAATTTTACAGGCAGGTCAACAGGTTCATTATTTCTTCCGTCGTAAGATTTGGTCCACTCTGTAGTTTTAGGATTAAAGACTACTTCCAGAGCAAAAGGTGTCAGCCTTGCTTCAATATACCTTGCTGCAGCTGCGGAATCTCCTGTATAGATATTACCCCAGTTTCCCTGAGTATCTATCAGTAGTTCTTTCTGCCCTATCTGCACCATAGCATCTGTAATGGAAGCATCTCCGTGCGGGTGATATTTCATGGTATTTCCCACAACGTTCGCTACTTTATTGTAACGCCCGTCTTCCAGTTCCCGCATAGAGTGCATGATTCTTCGCTGAACGGGTTTTAAACCGTCATACACCGAAGGAATAGCTCTGTCCAAAATTACATAGGAAGCATAATCCAGAAACCAATCTTTGTACAGACCGGAAACCTTCTTTAAACTTTCACCCTCATGCGAATATTCTTCTGTCGTCATTTGTTTTTTAATCTTTTTTCTCTTTATTAGCTTTCACTACTTTGTTCAGAGAGAGTTTTAAATCATTTACTTCTCTTCTGTTCAAATATGAGATCTGATACTTCAGTATGGTAGATCCGTTATTCTTACTTGAAACAGTGATGTATAATCTTTTGATAAATAAAATCCTGACTACATCATATTTTACCAGCTTATATTTTGGAAATTCATCGTGAAGAGGCTTGTCTAAAAAAGGAATAATATTCCTGTTTTTAAAGTTCAGGGCTTCTCCATCGCTGTCATATTCAAAAATCTGCCTTCCGCAAATATAAAAGATAATCAGCATTACAATGGGAACAATAATCAGTAAATAACTTTCATCTTCCAGCGCATTAAATCTATATTTATTAGCCATAAATACAATGACTCCAAGTACCATTATCATAAGAAGGAGGGTGCTTAAAGAGTTATAAACTGATGCTTTATTACGGTTACTTAGTCTCATTTCTTTTTTTGTTGTAAGTTTCCTAATTTCTTACCTCAAAATGTGTTTTTTTATCAATATCTGTGTTGGTCCCGCAAACGGGTATAAGGTCTAATTTTCTACTTCATCCAGGATTTCTTTTTTAGCAATATCAGTATCATCTTCCACAACAAGGTTTTCAAGGATGAAAGTTTGTCTGTCCGGAGTATTTTTTCCCATGTAAAACTCCAGAAGCTGTTCAATGGTCTGATCTTTCCCTAATACTACAGGTTCCAATCTGATATCTTTACCGATAAAATGCTTGAATTCATCCGGCGAAATTTCTCCTAATCCCTTGAATCGTGTGATTTCAGGATTTTTCCCCAGATCATTTAATGCTTTTACTCTTTCGGCTTCTGAATAGCAATACCTTGTTTCTTTCTTGTTTCTCACCCTGAACAAAGGGGTCTGAAGAATATAAAGGTGTCCGTTTTTAATCAGATCCGGGAAGAATTGCAGGAAGAAAGTAATCATCAACAAACGGATGTGCATCCCATCAACATCGGCATCGGTAGCAATAATCACCTGGTTGTATCTCAGGTCTTCCAGACTTTCTTCAATATTTAAAGCCGCCTGAAGAAGGTTAAATTCTTCATTTTCATACACTACTTTCTTGGTGAGACCATAGCAGTTCAATGGTTTACCTTTCAGTGAGAATACGGCTTGTGTTTCTACATCTCTGGATTTTGTGATAGACCCTGATGCAGAATCTCCCTCGGTAATGAAGATTTGGGTATCTCCTTTTCTCTCGGCCTTCTGATCGTTATAATGCTGTCTGCAGTCACGAAGTTTTTTGTTGTGAAGAGACACTTTTTTAGCTCTTTCTCTAGCCAGTTTCTGGATTCCGGAAAGTTCTTTTCTCTCTCTCTCGGAAATCAAAATTTTTCTTTGAATGGCTTCCGCAATTTCCGGATTCTTGTGTAAGAAATTATCCAGTTTGCTTTTTAGAAAATCAATGATGAATGTTCTTACCGTAGGTCCGTTAGGTCCCATATCATTAGACCCTAACTTTGTTTTGGTCTGGGATTCGAAAACCGGTTCTTCTACATTGATTGAGATAGCAGCAATGATAGACTTTCTGATATCAGAAGCCTCAAAACTTTTATTAAAAAACTCACGAATCGTCTTTACATAAGCTTCACGGAATGCATTAAGGTGGGTTCCTCCTTGTGTGGTATTCTGTCCGTTTACGAATGAGAAGTAGGTTTCCATCTGAGATTTGTCGGTATGGGTGATGGCCACCTCAATATCTTCATCTTTCAAATGAACAATAGGATAAAGAGTCTCACTTTCCAGTTCTTCTTCAAGGAGATCTTTAAGACCATTTTCAGAGAAATAGGTTTCTCCGTTGAAAAGAATTTTCAGTCCCGGATTCAGGTATGCATAATTCCGGAGCATTCTTTCGATATACTCTTTTCTGTATTTGAAATGAAGGAAAATATCGCTATCCGGAACGAAGGAAATTTCAGTACCGTTTCTATCAGAAGTCTCCTTTTCTTCAAAGTTTTCTTTAATAAGCCCTTGGGAGAATTCTGCTGCTTTCATTTTCCCGTCACGGAAAGAACGTACTCTGAAATACTCAGAGAGTGCATTTACCGCTTTGGTACCTACCCCATTCAATCCTACAGATTTTTTGAACGCCTTACTGTCGTACTTACCTCCGGTATTCATTTTGGAAACAGCGTCTACTACTTTTCCCAACGGGATTCCACGTCCAAAGTCACGAACTGTAACTTTTCCGTCATCCACTTTTATTTCGATTCTTTTACCTGATCTCATCCTGAACTCATCAATGGAGTTATCCAGGATTTCTTTAAGCAGAATATAAATACCGTCATCAGCGGAAGACCCGTCACCAAGCTTCCCGATGTACATGCCGGGACGCAGACGGATATGTTCCTGCCAATCGAGGGTTCTGATATTATCTTCTGAATAGGTTGGATTTATTTCTTGTGACATATATGATTTCAGCAAACATACAAAAGTACAAAATTGTATAAAATTATCCGAATTTTTTAGTTTGTTTTTTTTAATATTTCCCTAAAAACATTGCTATATTATCAATCAAATTATATAATTTTCACAATTATTCTACTAAATGTGAAAAAAGTAATAACCTCTTGCATATTTTCATTCATTATACTTGCTGTTTCATTATGTAATGCTCAAATTCCTGGAATGGTACATTATAGTGAAGCAGACGGTCTCAACAGCTCATATACCTATGGACTCAGCCAGGATGAAGACGGATTTATTTATGTAGGAAGTGACAATGGTTTTTTCAGGTTTGACGGAACAGAATTCAAACAATTCGGAAGTAAAAACGGATTAAAAAACATTGAGATTCTGAATAGCTTCTCAATTCCCGGCAATGGAATGTTTATTATTTCTTTCCTTAATGATTTCGCCTATCTGAAGAAAGGTAAAATCATTAATTCAGACCGCAATCCAGAATTAAAAAAAATAAAATTTAATTATACTACTCTCAGTCACATCAACGGAAATACACTCTATCTGTATGAGGGTGACAATCCCCAAAATATATTGGTTTACAAAAACGAAAAAATCACGACAATACCTCTTTTTCTCAATCAGAATACTTCGGATTCTTATTTTGCTTTCGACTTGAATATGGCCAACGGACTTCTTTACATTTCTGATAAAGATAAAAAGAAGAATATAGAAGTCTACAATATTTTCACCCGAAAAAAAACAGTCTGCAATATTTCGATCGAAAAAAATGCGATGGTAACAAGGAAAGGTGATTTTTTTATTGTAAAAAACGGGAGAACAATTGATGTATACAAAGTCAATCATCAGTTCCATTTTAAAAAAATTGCGTCCTATACAGCTTCCGAAAACATACACCGTCTGGCCTTTGATAAAAACTCCCGGATCTGGGCCTGTCTTGAAAATGGGGGCGTTCTTTATTTCAAGAATTCTTTCATGGAAGAAAAAGGCCTATCAGACTATGTTAGATTGATGGACGGCTACATTATCCATGATGTATTCGCTGATATGGACAACAATCTTTGGTTTTCTACCAGAAACAACGGTCTTTTTTTTATTTCGGACCTGTTTTTCAGAAATTACATTCATTTTCCTGTTAAGAACAATTCATCCCATATTACTGCTATTACTAAAAACGGAAACCGAATCTATCTCGGCTATAATAAAGGAAAAGGCGGTATCTATCATAACGGCGTCATCACTGATATTCATTTGGGTGGAAATTCACAAATGGAAAATAAAGCCGTTTTTTCTGATGGAAATACTATTATTTTCGGGCTTTCCAGAAATCCTCTCCTGTATAATACCATGACAGGAGAAAAGCAAATTCTACAAGGAAAGGTTATTAAAAATATGGTACCTTATACTTCAGGATCTGTACTTTTCTGTACTTTAGAAGGTCTTATTGCCTATAATTATCATACAAAATCCTACAAACAGCTGATGATGGGTGACCGGATTTATACAGCATTACCTTATACTAAAGACAGCATCTTTGCCGGAACATTTAAAGACCTTTATAAGCTGAATACTGCCACACAAAAGAAAAAGCCGTTCCTGGAAGGGTATTATTTTACAGATATTAAAAAACTTAGTGATAATCTTTATGCGGGTGCAACCAATCTTAACGGAATCATCTTGTTTAATAATTCCAGGGTAATCAAAAAAATTACGGAAAGCGATGGTCTTCCAACAAGACAGATCAAAAAAATAGAAATAGAGAATGAAAAAGTTTTCTGGGTGAGTACCAATTATGGTCTTAGCAGAATTGAATTTAAAGATAAAAAATTAAAAATCAATAATTTCACCCATATAGATGGTCTTCCCTCAAATGTTGTCGCTGGATGTGTTATTTCCGGAGATACCGTTTATACAGCCACATCAAAAGGACTGGGTATTCTTTCTGTTAAAAACCTGCTGAGCCAGCAGGAATCTATTCATAAAAAAGTAATCATTAATTCTGTAAAGATCGGGAATAAACATTTTTTTGATCTTGACATACCGTTAACGGGTAAGACTCCGGACAACAGTTTAACCTTCAATGTAAGTTTTCCGGATTTTGCTTCACAGGGAAAAATAAACTATCAATATAAAGTTGAGGGACTAAGTGAAGACTGGCAAACCGGCAGTTCCCCGAATATTACTTTCAATTCTATTCCACCCGGAGATTATACTTTTAAAATTTTTGGGTTAGGATACAATGGAAGAAAGTCGGATGCTTCTACCAATCTGCATTTTGAGATCAAACCTGCATTCTGGCAAACATGGTGGTTTAAACTGCTTCTTGTATTCATTGGAGCAGCTGCATTATCTATGCTCATCACATTTTATCTTCAGAAAAAGAGAAACAAAAAGCTGGAGACTTTATATTATGAAAAGAAAATTGCAGAGCTGGAACTTCAGGCCATTAAAGCGCAGATTAACCCTCATTTTATTTATAACTGTCTCAATTCTATTCATTTTTTACTGTATAAAAAAGATTATAATGAAGCGGAGAACTATCTTGATACCTTTTCTGTAATGATCCGGAAAACGCTTCATTACTCAGAAAAAACTTTTATGCCCATCAAAGAAGAAGCAGAATATTTATCCTTATACCTGAATATGGAAAAACTGCGTCTGAAAGATCTTTTTGATTATAAAATCACTATTACTGAAAATGTAAATGACAGCTGGGCCGTTCCTTCTCTTCTCATTCAGCCTTTTGTAGAGAATGCCATAAAACACGGTATAGCAAATCTTCAGGATAGAAAAGGAAATATAGAAGTGTTGTTTCAACATACCGGAACCGCTCTCTGTGTGACTATTGAAGACAACGGTACAGGCATTGGAAAAAAGAGCCATTCCAAAGCAGATTCTTTTGGCGTAAAACTATCTGAAAAGAGAATTGAAACATTCAGGCAGCTTTTTGAGACTAATATCCTATTAGAAATAACCGATCTTCAGGAGAAAGAAAAAAGACCGGGAACCCAAATCACACTTTATATTACACCTTATGAAAACCAAAATACAGGCATGCATCATTGATGACGAACAGGATGGAAGAGATTATATTTCCCTGCTGCTGGAGAATGAATTTCCAGAAATAGAGAACACCCACCAGGCAGCCAGCGTTGAGGAAGCCTATATTTACCTTTCCAAAAACTCACCCGACATTCTTTTTCTGGACGTTCAGCTGAAAGATGGAACTGCATTTGATCTTCTGTCAAAATTCAGAGAAGTTGATTCAAAGATTATTTTTATTACCGCTTTTGAAAATTTTGCAATTCAGGCCATTAAAAACGGAGCTGCCGATTATCTTTTGAAGCCAATCAAAAAAATGGAATTCATTATTGCGGTGAATAAAGTTCTGGAAAGCATCAGGAAAACTAAAAATACGACAAGTCTTCAGAACAATAAGATAAGCCTTCCGACACTGCAGGGTTTTAAACTCACAGACATCAACGAAATCATTCGCTGTGAAGCAGATTCCAGCTATACCACATTTTATTTCACAGATAAGACCAAGATTATTGTTTCCAAAACGCTTCATGAATTTGAGGAACAGCTTTCAAAATACAGTTTTTTCAGAATCCATCATAAGCATCTTATCAACCTGTCTCATCTTAAAGAATACATCAAAGGGAAAGGCGGCCAGGTAGTAATGGCTGATCATTCTGTACTGGATGTTTCTGTCCGCAAAAAAAATGATTTCCTTCACAGGATAGGATATCTGGATTAAAAAACCAAACACATGTTTAAAATCATTTTTATCCACAAATTCATCCTTAAACCTATCTCAGCCTAATTTTTATTTTTATAAGTTTAATCTGTCTTAAATATTTCATTAAATTCGATCAACAAAACTGTTTTTATGATACAACTTCCTTTATCAAAACTTTCCAATGTAGGAACTACTATTTTCAGTCAAATGACTCAACTTGCCAACGAAAATGAGGCGATCAATCTTTCTCAGGGATTTCCGGATTTTATGCCTGATCCTGAATTATTGAATCATGTGGATCACTTTATTAAAAAAGGCTTTAACCAATATGCCCCACTGGGAGGAATGATTGGTCTGAAGGAAGAAATTGCCCGAAAAATTGAGAACAGTCATCACGCAATCTATCATCCCGACTCTGAAATAACAGTTACAGCAGGCGGAACTCAGGCTATATTCACAGCTATTGCTTCTTTTATCAAAAAAGAGGATGAAGTGATTATTTTTGAACCGGCTTATGATTGTTATGAACCTACTGTAGAGCTTTTCGGAGGTATTGTAAAACGTTTTGAAATGAAAGCTCCGGATTATGAAATCGACTGGACAGCTGTAAAAAATCTTGTCAGCGACAAAACCAGAATGATTATTCTGAATAATCCCAACAACCCGTCCGGAAAAATCCTGACAGAAAATGATATACAAGAGCTTATTCAGCTGGTAAAAGGAACTTCCATTCTTATTTTAAGTGATGAAGTGTATGAAAATATTGTTTTTGACGGAAAGCAGCATTTAAGCATCTGTAAATATCCGGAATTGAAAGAAAGAAGTCTTCTTGTTGCTTCTTTCGGAAAACTTTTTCATGTTACCGGCTGGAAAGTAGGCTATTGTGCTGCTCCAAAAATTTTAACGGATGAATTCAGAAAAGTGCATCAATTCAACGTTTTCTGTGTGAATACTCCTATTCAGCTTGCGCTGGCAGAATACATGAAAAATGATGAACATTATACTCATTTGAATCAATTTTTCCAGGAAAAAAGAGATTTTCTGAGAAAGGGTCTTTCAGGAACGTCTTTTGAACTGCTGGATTGTGAGGGAACTTATTTTCAGGCGGTAAAGTATGATAAGATTTCGGATAAAAGCGATTTTGATTTTGCATCTGAACTTACAATCAATCATAAGGTGGCGAGTGTTCCTTTTTCTTCGTTTTATAAAAATAAGCTGAATGAAAATGTGATCAGGCTATGTTTTGCAAAAAAACAAGAAACATTAGAGAGAGCTCTTGAAAATTTATCAAGGATATCGTAATAATTTTTTGTAGTTTTGTAGGAAAGGCTAAGCCACGAAGATTTTTTCTCCATTGTCATTGCGAGCAAAGCAAAGTAATCTCATCAGAAGTTGTGAATTTAATATTGGAAAACGCGAAGACGCAAAGGAACTTTATAAGCAAACGCTTTAAGGCGCAAAGATTTTATCTCCGATAAAATTGTATTTCTCTAAAAATGATGCGGATATTTCAACGGACCTTTTGTCATTCTGAGCGTAGTGAAGAATCTATGTTTTCAAACTATAATATATTGTATATCCCGCAGATTTTTAAATATAACTCTGTGTGATCTATTGATTTTTATAATACTTATTTTAAATAATAATTATTATCATTGATTTTCATATATTTATAAAATAACTAATCCATTAAATATCAAAATCATGAAAAAGAGAATCTTCTCACAAGGAAAAAAATTAAACAAAAAAGAATTAAGTACAATCAATGGAGGTTTGGGCAATGTAAGATGTACCAATTCTTCAGGATATTGCATATACACAGGGCCTGGATGCAAAGAGCTTAAATGCCAGCTGCCAGAACCTCTTGAAGCTGTTGAATAATAAATAAGCCTAAAGAAACCGAAAAAAATAACTGGGCCGGCTCATTTTGAGCCGGCCCAGTTATTTTAATGATGATCCATCAAAATGTTATAAAAACATTCCTCCTGAAACTTCAATTCTCTGTCCGTTTATCCATCGTGCATCTTCTGTACAAAGGAATGCTACCACACCACCGATATCATCGGGAAGTCCTACTCTTCCCAAGGCTGTAGCACCCGCTACTGCAGCGTTGATCTCTTCATTATCTCTCACTCTTCCTCCTCCAAAGTCTGTTTCAATAGCTCCCGGAGCCACAACATTAGCCTTGATTTTTCTTGATCCTAATTCTTTGGCCATATATTTTGTGAGCATCTCTACTCCAGCTTTTATGGATCCATAAACAGAAGATCCTGGTGTTGCAAATCTTGCCAGTCCTGAAGATATGTTGATAATACCTCCTCCATCATTGATGAATGGCAAAAACTTTTGAGTCAGGAAAAACACTCCTTTGAAATGGATGTCTACTACATCATCCAGCTGTTCTTCCGTCACTTCTGTAATGGGTGAGTATAAAGCTGTTCCTGCATTATTGATCAGATAATCAATATGAGTATTTCCTGTATTTTCCTGTAAGTGGTCCGTAACGTCTTTTACAAAGGCATCAAAGCTTTTAATGTCTTTTGTATCCAGTTGAAAAGCAGCGGCATTCCTTCCCATTGCTTTTATTTCGTCCACAATAGCTTCAGCTTCTTCTTTATTGCTTCTGTAAGTAATGATGACGTCTAATCCTTTTTGAGCAATTTTCAGTGCTGAGTTCTTTCCCAATCCACGGCTTCCTCCGGTTACCAATGCGATATTTGTTTTTGTGTTCATTTTATTTTGATTATTTTGATGGTACAAAGTTGGGATATTTTCAGACTGAAGTGTTTGCTTGAATCAATCTGAAATTTGCAAAATTCAAATCAGGAACGAAATTCTAACGGGGTAAAGGAAGTTTTCCTTTTAAAGAAATTAGAAAAATGGGCTATTTCTTCGAAACCCAGGGCATAGGATATCTCTGAAACATTCCATCTGGTCTGCTTTAAGAGTATTTTCGCCTCCTGAATGATACGGTCAGCAATAAATTCCGTAGTCGTTTTTCCGGTGCTTTCTTTTAATCTTTTATTTAAATAATTGACATGAACTGCCAATCTCTCTGCATAATCTTTCGCAGTTTTCAGCTGTAGTCTCTGATCCCAGGACTCTATAGGAAATTGTCTTTCCAACAGCTCTATAAATAGAGAAACCACTCTCATAGAAGCATCATTTGATGCGGATATTTTGGTGGCTGGCTGTAATTTCTGCCCATAATGAATGAGTTCAAGAACATAATTTCTGATCAGATCATATTTAAAAACATAATCCGAATCTATCTCTTTTTTTATTTTTTTAAAAAGGCTTTCAATCTCTTCCGCAAGATCGTCATCAATCTCAAAGACAGGCACTCCTCCGGGCTTAAAAATAGGAAGATCTTCAAGATTGTAATAAGATTTATCTTTAATAAAAAAGTCTTCTGTAAATACACAGAAACTCCCCGACTGGTCAGGATCTTCAGGCACCCAATGATAAGGAACTTTTGGAGTAGCAAATAATAAGGCGTTCTGTTTTATTGAGATTACTTTATCCGCGTATTCTGCCCTGTTTTTTCCTCTTATAAAACTTATCTTATAGTATTTTCTTCTGTTATAAGGCATTTCGGAAGTAGCCTTTGCTCTTTCAAGCGTTTGGGCAATATCGAAAACATTAAAGTGTCCAATATCTTTATGCAGTCCTTTGGGAAAAATACTTTCGAGATCTTTACCTAATTTGGCGGCCATCTCTCTGTAAAAATCTTCCAGTGAAGTGTGTGCTACTTTTTCCATGACAGATGATTTGTAAAATTCAAATATACAAACTTATCAAATAGTCTGGTTTGAATATATTACAAATTGCTCGCCAGAATTCCGAACTCTTTTTTAAAAGCAAATGAAAAGTGCGACAGATCCTCAAATCCGAGATCAATATAAATATCAGATGGTCTCTGTTTTTTTTCTTCAATAAGAAATCTCGCTTCCTGCAACCGCCTTTTGATTAACCAACGGTTGGGTGTTTCATTAAATATGTTTTTAAAATCTCTTTTAAAAGCAGATAAGCTCCGTCCTGTAAGGAATGCAAAACGCTCCAGATTGACATTAAACTTATAATTTTTCTGCATAAATTCTTCAAGATCTAATCGTCCCGGAACACCGAAATCAAAAAGCGTATCTGATAATTCAGGATGCAGCTGTAGGAGAATAAGTAACAACTCTTCTCTTTTTAAGTCTGAAAATGCATTGTTTATCTGTCCGGATTCTGTATAATAAGGCTCTAATGAAAGCAAAAAACTATTGATCAACGGATCTTTTTTTATCGAAATAAAAGCTTCTTTTGACTGATGATTCTGAAAGGAAACGCTGTGCTTTTTATGGAAATCTATTAAAAACTTTTCATCAAAAATAAAAATTACTTTTTCAAATTCATTATTGTCTTTCTGCTTGTTATAGCGGGCCAGGCGGTTTTTACGTACAATACAGCTGTCACCAGGTTTAAGAACGTAATGTCTGTTACCATCATAGCCGTTCATGGTTCCTTTCACCAAAAATAAAAAGAAATGTTCAGCTATAAATTGTTCCGGTGAAACTGCAGGCCCCACAAAACAGGATTTTATCTCAGTTATTTTCATTGTACATTATTTTATATTTTTCCACCATTCTTTAAATTGCTGTGTACCGTCATTTAATTTTACTTTCTCGCCAATCATGGGAGTGGCAAGACGATAAGATTTTGTTTGTGACAGTTTTGAAATACGTTCTAAGGGTTCATTCCACGGATGCCTTGCTAAGGTAAATTTGGAATGGTGAACAGGAAGCATATTTTTGGCTTTTAATTCTGCCGCAGCCAACGCCACTTCTTCAGGTAATTCATGCACAGACTGCCAGGCTTTATTGTATTGTCCGCATTCCATGATCGCCCAGTCGATAGCAGGATATTTTTCAGCTATTTTTTTAAAACGGCCACTGTAACCACCATCTCCGCTATAGTAAACATTCATTGCAGATGACTGAATGAAAAATGACAACCATAGGGATTGTGAACTTTTAAAACCTCTTCCTCCATCATGATGCGTACTTTCAGCAAAGATGGTAAAACCGGGCTTTACCTGTACTTTTTCGCCCCAGTCTTTTTCGATAATCTGCTGTTTTGTATAGCCCCATCTTTCATAATGGGCTCCTGCTCCCAGACCGCAAACAACATGTTTTACTCTGAATTGAAGTGCTTTTACCGTTTCATAATCCAAATGATCGTAATGATCATGGGAAAGCAGCATATAATCAATCTCTGGTATATCATCTGCCGTATAAATATCGCTTCCTTTGTACGCTTTTACTCCCCAGGGCAATGGTGATGCTTTGCCGCTGAAAATAGGGTCTACTAAAATTTTAACTCCATCCAGCTGCAAAAAGAAAGAGGAATGCCCAAACCATACGATTACATTTTCGTCTATAGGGATTGATTTCAGGTCTGTTTTTATGGAAGGTAAAACATCAGTGGGTTCTGTATGAGGATATTCTTTGGTCAAAGATCTCCATATTTCGCCTAACATGCTGTATCCTTCAGTAATCGTCGGCTTTTCTTCCAGATTTCTGAATCTTCCATTTTTATAATGGATTGATTTTTTGACCTGTTCTAATCTTTTTCCTTCGGGTAATGCCCCAAATTGTGGCTTGCCCATATAAAACCAGATTATAAAAACCGTCATCAGTATGAGACATAGTAAGGCAATTAATATTCTTTTCAACAGTTTTAAAAATGTTTTCATCGTGCTGATATTTTAATATCTTTTACTTCCAGAACAGATTGAGGATATCCTTTGAAAACACAGTGAATCATAGCTAACCCCACTTCTTCCATTTTACAGATCCAGTTGGGAACCGCCAAGTACCATAATGGTGAAAGTACATCAAAAATACGGTAAATAAAACGGACATTTTTCTGTCCTTTTACAGGGCTCATGAATCCTGGTCGGAAGTTATATACAGCTTTAAAAGGAAGTTTAAGCAAAGCATTTTCTATTCTCCCTTTTACTCTTGCCCACATTACTTTGCCCTGCTCTGTACTGTCGGTTCGGTTTCCGGAGACATAGATAAATGTCATCCCGGAAGTAATTTGAGACAAAGCTTCTGCAAACGGAACTACAAAATCATAGGTCTTTTTGGTAAATGTTTCTTCTGTTTCGCCAACAGAACTTGACCCTGCACAAAAAAAACATGCATCAAATCCTTTAATTTCAGCAGCATGACTTTTTATCTCTGAAAAGTCTTTTACAATCAATTCTTTCAACTTATTATGCTTATGAGTGACCGGTTTTCTGCTGATGCTTAAAACTTCTGTAACTTCCGGATTTTGCAAACAAACCAGCAAAACACCTTCACCTACTAATCCTGTTGCTCCTGTAATAATAACTTTCATTTTAAATCTGATTGAATTTGATTAAACTTTCCGCTGCTGCTAATATTGCTTCTTCAGCATTTCTTGGCTTCCATCCTAATAAACGTTTTGCCTTTTCATTGCTTGCTCTTTTTACCAGTCCTAAGTGAGGAACAATCATTTTTAATTTCGGATTAAAAACAGCCAATACTCTGATCATCCAACTAGGTAATTCTTTGGTAGGAGCTTTGTCTGCCGCTTTCCCTAAATTCCTTCTAAGAACAGCAGCTACCTCCAACATAGAAAGAGCTTCTCCTGCTACGGCAATAAAACGCTGGCCATTGGCTTCAGGCATACTTAATGCTTTTAGATGAAGGTCAGCAACGTCTCTAACGTCTACAAAACCGGTAATGAGTTTTGGGCATCCCTTCATTTCTCCATTGAGCATTTGCTTTATTATCTGAATAGAATGGGCGTAATCACTTGATAAAACAGGTCCCATCACAGTTGTTGGATTCACTACAGAAAGTTCCATACCATTGCCTTCACTTTGAATAAAATCCCATGCTGCTCTTTCTGAAATGGTTTTAGAACGCTGATAAGGTGCTACAGTATCATTTATTACCGTCCAGTCTTCTTCGGTATATGGCGTTTTCTTCGATGTACCATAGCTTATAGCACCGAAAGCTGAAGTGAGAACAACTCTTTTTACTCCTGCTTTTTTGGCTGCTCTCAGTACAAACAGCACTCCGTTTTTAGCAGGAATCACAAAATCGTCTTCTGTCTTTGCATCGGTATGGGGGGTTGGAGAAGCGGTATGAATAACATATTGACAGCCTTCAACTGCTTTTTCCCAACTTGTTTCGTTTTCTAAATCTGCCTCTGCAAAAGATAAATCGTCAAAGGAGTTGATTCCTCCTTCCTGCAGCATTTTTTTTACCAATCCTGACTTGGTAAGTGAGCGAAGTGTAGCTCTTACTTTATACCCGTTATTAAGAAGGGCAATCATACAATAACAGGCTATGAAACCTGATCCTCCGGTAACTAAAACAGTTTCTTTATTTTCCATTTTCTGAAGTATTAATAGGGCAAATTTCCAAAATATAAAACCATATTAATGTATTGAAAAGTCCATTCTTATTGTGTTGAAAAGTTCACATATTTATTAATTCAATTTAAATCTAATAATCAATATTATTACACATTATTCAAATAATTCTTTATTTTTTTCTAAACACAGTGATATACTTCATTTATTTTTCTTACATTCGTCAAAACTAACCCATTAAAAATCAAATCAATGAAAAGTCAAATCAATCAAAGCGGAAAAAAATTAAACAGAAAAGAATTAATTACAATTAAAGGAGGTCTTATCAACTGTATCGAACCAGTTTTATGTCCTAACCCTCCTTGTGAGCCTTCTTCAGATCCATACGGTTGTACTATTATTTCTCCAAAATGTGCGCAAAAAGAATGCAGACCACAGCTATAGTATTTAAAATTATATCATAAATAAAATACTATGAAAAAACTAGATCTAAACAAAGGCAAAAGGCTTAACAAAAAAGAACTAATGTCTATTCAAGGGGGAATGCTAAACTGTATGGAACCTATTCTATGTACTGAATTTCCTTGTGAAACCTACCCACCCGGAGACATCAGAAACTGTACTACCATTTCTGTAGGTTGTGCACAAAAAATCTGCCGACCACAACCTTAAGATTTTTATAAAATACTTCACTAAACCCAAAATTAAGCATTATGAAAAATCAAAATTTAACCAACGGAAAAAAATTGAATAAAAAGCAATTAAGAGTCATTACCGGCGGAAAAGAAATGTGTCTTCTACCGGATCTTACTTGTAAGAAGTATTCACTTGCCTGCGCAGAATTACAATGTCAGCCAATCATTGAGATTGAATAATATCAATACAATGCCTTTCTTCATATGAAGAAGGGCTTTTTTAAACTACAAAAAAGAACTAATACCTGATTTAATTAATGACCATGAAAAAACAAACGTTAGAGAACGGAAAAAAACTAAGTAAGAAAGAATTGAAAACAGTAGCTGGAGGAAAAAAAATATGTATGTACAATGGTATATGCACTCAGGTCGGCCTTACGTGCATGGAGCTCCAGTGTCAGAGTGCAGAGCTAAAATGTACAGATATGGTTGGCAACTGTATTAGTATCTCTTTGTATTGTATAGAGCCAAAATGTCGATTTGAAATAGGTATTCCGCTTTAAGGATAAAATAACAGAACTGCTCTCTGCTTTAGTGAGCAGTTTTTTATTGAACTGTATATGAATGCAAAAAACGCTCCCAAATACATGGAAACGTTTTTTATTATAAACGAACTTTAATATTTTCTTATACATTGAATCTGAAGTGCATGATGTCTCCATCCTGTACTACATATTCTTTACCTTCTACAGAAAGTTTTCCGGCTTCTTTGATTTTTACTTCAGATCCGTAGTGGATATAATCGTTATACTTGATTACTTCTGCACGGATAAATCCTTTTTCGAAATCTGTGTGGATTACTCCAGCAGCCTGTGGAGCTGTCCATCCCTGTCCGATAGTCCATGCTCTTACTTCTTTCACTCCAGCAGTAAAATAGGTCTGTAGTTTTAAAAGATCGTAAGCTTTTCTGATCAAACGGTTAACTCCCGGCTCTGTAAGACCTAATTCTTCAAGGAAGATCTCTCTTTCTTCAAAAGTTTCAAGCTCATTGATGTCGGCTTCTATCTGTGCTGCTAATACAACTACTTCTGCACCTTCATTCTTAGCCATTTCTTCAATCTTACCAATCCAGTCATTTCCGTTTTTGATAGAATTTTCATCTACATTACAAACGTAAAGTACAGGCTTATTGGTTAGCAACTGAACTTCTCCGATAATTGACTTTGCAAAATCATCAGCAGCAAATTCTCTTGCATTTTTACCATCTTCAAGGAATTTTTGTAAATTCTGAAGTGTTTCAAAAATAAGAATATCTTCTTTTTTTCCTGATTTGATGAATTTCTTAGCTTTTTCAACTGCTTTCCCTACTGTTTCAAGGTCTTTCAGCTGCAGCTCGATATCAATAATTTCTTTATCTCTTAAAGGATCTACAGAACCTTCAACGTGGATGATATTTCCGTTATCAAAACATCTTAAAACGTGAATAATTGCTTCACACTCACGGATATTAGCCAAGAACTGGTTCCCCAATCCTTCTCCTTTGCTGGCTCCTTTTACAAGACCTGCAATATCAACAATCTCAACTACAGCGGGTAAAACTCTCTCAGGATTTACGATTTTCTCCAGTTCAAACAATCTCTGATCTGGTACAGAAACCGTTCCTAAGTTCGGTTCAATAGTACAGAAAGGATAGTTTGCTGATTGAGCTTTTGCATTACTCAAACAGTTAAAAAGAGTTGATTTACCTACATTCGGCAGGCCTACGATTCCACATTTCATATTGTAAAATTCAAAGTTTAAGGTTTAGGGGCAACCCAAGGTTTCTCCAACTTTAAATATTGAACTCTGAACCTTGAATTACGAGTGTGCAAAGATAGTGATTTTTGAGAGAGTTTCATAATAAAAAAATCTGTCAATATTCTGACAGATTTAAAAAAGGTTCATATTCACCGGTTGTTCTATGGATTGTCTCCTGTGGCATTCTGAGCCAGCGGTACATCATTCGGCGCTTCCTGTAAAGTTTTATCTAAAGTAAATAAAGATTCGTCAGTAGCTCTGTCGCCACCCGCAATTTTCAATTTATCAATTAAGTTTTGAGCTAATGTTTCTTCTTCAATCTGTTCCTGTACAAACCACTGCATGAAATTCCATGTGGCCCAGTCTTTTTCTTCCATGGAAAGATCTACAATTCTGTAAATAGCAGTTGTATTGTCAACTTCATGCTTAAAAACGCCATCAAAACAGGCTGTAAGATTTTCCGGATCTGCCGGAGGAGCTGGAATAGCGTCTACTTTTGGTTTCCCGCCTCTGTTTAAAATGTATTCCATGAATTTGATTGAGTGATTTCTTTCTTCCTGGGCGTGGCGGTAAAGAAAGTTGGCAATTCCCTGATAGCCTTTGTCATCGGCCCAAATTCCGTAAGATAAAAAAATGTGTGATGCATGAATCTCCTTATTCATTTGGTCACTAAGTGCTTTTTCCATGTTGGTGGAAAGTCTGTTAGTATTCATAATGTTATATTTTGGTGATTATGGGATGAATCATGCAAAAATGATTCCGATGCAATTTATATTGTCAACTTTATTATTTATTTTAATTTGTTATTTAATTGAAAATCATTATTTTAAGTTATTAATTTATAGTTATTCTAAAATAAAACCCAATTCTGTTCAGAATTGGGTTTTATCGTTATGATTGAGATTGCTTAACATTACTGGTTCGTAATGACAAACTTTTTGTTTCAAAAGCTATTTAATCTTTCTGGCAATATAATCACTTTCATTTCCTAGTCTGTCGATCGATTTTATAGCAACTGCACTTAGTTTTTTACCGTCTTTAAATTTAGGAATGTCTTTTGAAAGCGTATCCAGCGTTAAAATTTCGGTTTGCCATACTCCATTGTATTGAGTAAAAAGAACCCACTGAAAAACATCAGCAGCATTTTTTGTACTCCAGCTTGTCTGTGCAAAACTTCCGTTATCTGCAATAAACAATGTAGGAGTCTGCAATGGCACGGCTTTTATCCATGGGGATTTTGGTACTAATGCTTTTTCACTGTACGGTCCGTTTTTCAAAGCAGGAAGCATATTAGGATTTTTGGTAAGTCCGGCAATGCTCCAGTGAATTTCTCCGGCATCATTTTTCAGGATATTTCTGGAGATTGCAATCTGATTTTTAATCTCTGTCGGACGATCTGACACTCTGATCTCAACGGTATTCAATCCCGGCCATAAATGACGGTTCATTGTGTTTTCAGACTGCCACCAGCTTAACAGCGCTTCAAAGCTTTGCCCTTTGGAGTCTATAGGCCAGTAAAGCTGTGGTGAAAAGTAATCTATCCAGCCTTTATTTAACCATAATTTAGCATCTGCATACAACTCGTCATATTGTGAAGAGCCTACAACTCCCGCAGGATATCCGGGTTTCCATATTCCGAACGGGCTGATTCCGAATCTTACATTATTTTTTTCTGCGTGGATTTCTTTATAGATCCGTTCTACAAATTTATTAACGTTATCTCTTCTCCAATCTGCTCTGGACAAGGTACCTCCACTGCTTACATAAGCATTCCAGCTTGCGTTATCAGGAAAATCAGCTCCTTTGTTATAGGTTGCATAAGGGTAGAAATAATCATCAAAGTGTACGGCATCTATATCATATCTTTTTACAATATCTCTCACCACATTGGATACGTGACCTTGTGTTTTCGGATTGGCCGGATCAAACCAATACATTCCATTTTTTAATCTTAAAACAATATCGGACAGTTTATTGGCCATTGAAAGATTATTCACGGCACCACCGTTGGTATGGTGTGCACGGTAAGGGTTTAACCAGACATGCAGTTCCAATCCTCTTTTGTGGGCTTCTTCTATCCAAAACTGAAGTGGATCATAGTTCGGAGAAGGAGCTGTTCCTGTCTGACCCGTCAGAAAGTAAGACCATGGTTCGATACTACTTGTATAAAGGGCATCTGCAGAAGGTCTGATCTGGAAAATAGCTGCATTGAAATTGTTATCTTTCAACATATCAAGCATACTGATTGCTTCTGCTTTCTGCTGCTCTACGGTAAGATCATTTCTTGAAGGCCAGTTGATATTGGCTACACTCGCGATCCAGGCTCCACGGAATTCTCTTTTGATTTCCGGAAGATTGGTTCTGAAATTATCTTCATTTGAAGCTGTAGTTCCTGTAGCGGGTTTTGTTGTTACAACAGGTACTTTGGGTGGAGTTGTATTGTTGGTGGGTTTTGTCGGATTCTTCGTGGAAGGTGTTTTTACAACATTGTTCTGAACGGAACATGAGGTAGTATAAGATGCAAAAACACCCAATAAAACGATAAGTTTCAATTTATTCATTCTCATAGTCACAAAACTACTTTAAAATTTATTTTTATTTTCAGAGATTATTATGCCAAAATAAGCATTTTAATGAATTGACACAGAAAAAAAGCCCCGAAAATCGAGGCTTTATTATATTTTAAGAATTTCAGATTATGCTTTTGCTCCTCTTTCTACTCTTTTTCTTTCTTCTTCAGAAAGTAATTTCTTTCTCATTCTGATAAAGTTTGGAGTAACCTCAATTGCTTCATCAGCCTGGATATATTCCATACATTCTTCAAGAGAGAATAAGATTTTTGGTGCAACACCTGTATCTTTATCTTTTCCTGAAGCTCTCATGTTATTCAACTGTTTTGCTTCAACGATGTTTACTACTAAGTCACCTGGCTTATTTTGCTCACCGATAACCATACCAGCATAGATCTCCTCACCCGGATCAACATAGAACTTACCTCTATCCTGTAGTTTAGCAATAGAATATTCTGTAGCAGGACCTTGAGTTTTGCTGATTAAAACACCATTACTTCTTCCAGGAATAGCTCCTTTGAAAGGCTTATATTCTGTGAAACGGTGTGCCATAATAGCTTCCCCTGCAGTAGCTGTCAACATCTGAGAACGTAGTCCGATCAAACCTCTTGAAGGAATTTCGAATTCCATGTGCTGCATTTCACCTTTAGTTTCCATAATGTGAAGGTCACCTTTTCTCTGAGTTGCTAAGTCGATAACTCTTGAAGCAAATTCTTCAGGAACATCAACAACCAAAGATTCATAAGGCTCACATTTTTCTCCATCAATTTCTCTCAAGATAACCTGTGGCTGACCAATTGTCATTTCGTAACCTTCTCTTCTCATTGTTTCAATTAAAACTGACAAGTGAAGAATACCTCTACCAAAAACAAGGAAAGTGTTTGCATCATCAGTCTGTTGAACTCTCAATGCTAAGTTTTTCTCTAATTCTTTATATAGTCTTTCTTTCAGGTGGTTTGAAGTAACATATTTACCGTCTTTACCAAAGAAAGGTGAATTGTTAATTGAGAACGTCATGTTCAAAGTCGGCTCATCAATAGCAGTTCTTTCCAATGGTTCAGGATTTTCAAGATCTACGAAAGAATCTCCAATCTGGAAAGCATCGAAACCTACTACCGCACAGATATCTCCTGCCTGTACTTCAGTTACTTTTTTCTTTCCTAAACCTTCGAAAACGTATAATTCTTTTACTTTTCCTTTTACAACTTTTCCGTCTGCCTGAGCAAGACCGATCCATTGAGATTCTCTAAGCTCTCCTCTTGTTACTTTTCCGATCGCAATTCTTCCTAAGAAAGAAGAAAAATCTAATGAAGTAACCTGCATCTGAAGATTTCCTTCCGTTATTTTAGGTTCAGGAACATACTGTAAAATACCATCCAATAATGGCATAATATCTTCAGTTTGTTCTAATGAAGTGTTGAACCAACCTTGTTTTGAAGATCCGTAGAATGTAGGGAAATCCAATTGCTCTTCTGTAGCCTCAAGATTGAAGAATAAATCAAATACCTTATCATGAACTTCGTCAGGACGACAGTTTGGTTTATCTACTTTATTGATCACCACTAATGGTCTCAATCCTAACTCTAATGCTTTCTGTAGTACAAATCTTGTTTGTGGCATTGGTCCTTCGAACGCATCTACCAACAAAATAACCCCATCAGCCATTTTCAATACTCTTTCTACTTCACCACCAAAATCGGCGTGACCAGGAGTATCAATTACGTTAATTTTTGTGTCTTTATAAGTAACAGAAATATTCTTGGATAAGATTGTGATCCCTCTTTCTCTTTCAAGATCGTTGTTATCCATAATTAACTCCCCACTCTCCTGATTTTCTCTGAAAATGTTGGTAGCGTGAATGATCTTGTCAACCAAAGTCGTCTTTCCGTGGTCAACGTGTGCGATAATCGCAATATTTCTAATGTTTTGCATAAAAGATTTTTACGGGTGCAAAAGTAGTGAATTTTAATGAAAAAATATTTACTTATACAAATATTTAATAATTTGTTTAAAATACTTATTTACAAGCTAATAAAAAAGAGTGTTAAAAAACACTCCCAATCTATCTATATACAGATCTGTACGTCACATGGATCTACTGCTGGCGGTTCTCCACATATAATGTCAAAATCGCCACAATTACTGGAGAATCCTGTCCCCCAGCCCCATCTTACGGCACATGTATCGGCATCTTTACATCTTACCATTCCTTTAATGATACCTCCCTGAACTGACTTCATTTCAGTTCTGGAAACTTTTTTGAGATTTTTCATGTTGTTTGTTTATTTGTTATTAGCCTTATAAAAGTATAAAAAAAAACGAAACAACAATTATTTATTACAATATTTAACGTTTATATATTTCTTTATATCAATGCCTTATCAATCGGTAGAAAAGTACCAGATCAATTAAAACCACAATGAAAAATTTTACAAGAAATGATTTTTTTGAAACTTTATGATTGAAAATAATCATTCCAGAGGCTGCTCCTACAAGACCTATAAGAGAAATTCCTAAGAGAGTATTTTCTGAAATTCGCCATTGCTGTTTTTTGGCTTGCCATTTATCAAAACCAAAGACACCAAATGTAATCAGATTAGCGATCAATAGAAAAGGAAACATTTTTAAAATTAATTTAAAACAAAAATAAAGTTTAATTTATATATAAGAAAATCTTCGAAATTTAAATTCAAGGCAGAACCAGATTTTTTCTAAATTTACCTTCCGAAAAAAAAGAATCAATGACAATACAGGATCTGGCAGGAAGTTATTCTATTGAAGGAAGTAACCAGGAAGATTCTTCCCAGGCTTCTTATCATGGTATATTAACCTTATCTATTGATGAAAACAACCGTATTATTGCCCAATGGGTCATTGGTGATCATCTGCAGCATGGTACAGGATTTTATAAAGACCATATTTTAGTGATCAACTTCAACTATGAAGGTGAGGATCATAAGATCTATAAAGGAGTTGCTGTATACCGTTGTTTAAATAAGGATATACTGGATGGTTTCTGGTCTGAAAAGCACGGTGATCCTTTGTATCTCGGAAGTGAATATTGTGTGAGAATTCAGAATTCAAGAATTTTAAATTGATTTTCGCCATAATAAGTAAACCTCCGTTTCTAAAATAAAAAGAGCTGCCTTTATCAAGACAGCCCGGTAATTATTGGAATTCCAATAACTTATTTTTTAGCTTTTACATCGATAGCAATCTCGATATCCTTGCTGATCATCCATTCTGCAGGATCTGCTTCTGAAGTACCGAATTTAAGCCCCCAATCTGCTCTGTTTACTGTAAATTTAGCCTGAATAGCAGCTGAATTATCTGCTACATCTACTTTAGCAGGGAAAGTAACGTTCATTGTTTTTCCTGATAATGTAAGGTTTCCGCTTACTGTTTTATTAGCTCCTGCTACAGCATCTTTTGGTGCTTCTTTCAAATCTGTAACACTTGTAATTTTGAAATCTGAAGTAGGGTTTTTTGCTGCATCAAAGAAATCAGGATTTTTCAGGTGAGCTTCAAGATCTGCAGGTTTTTTATCTTTTTCTGTTACTGAAGCTGGATCTACTTTGATAGAGTTCATATCAATCACGAAGTTTCCTGCGGAAACCTGACCTCCGTCAACACTAATATCTCCTGATTTTACAGTAAGTGTTCCCCAACGTGGAGCCATACCTCCTTTGTGGGTAGCCTTCCAGTTTACTACTGAACCTACTGTATCTACTGCCAGTGTTTCACCTTTGCTCTCTGCTACGGTTTGTTCCTGAGTGGTAGCTGCAGTATCTGCCGTTTTTCCTTTATCACATGATGCTAAAAGCAATCCTACTCCTACTAATGCAATTACGCTAATTTTTTTCATATTGAACTGTTTAAAAAGTTTGTTGAATTTTGTTGTTTTCGGGTACAAAAATAGAAAAACCTATTGGGAGGTACCTTATCATACATCAAGAAATACAATATTTATATTATTTGCAGTTGTAAATCTTCTTACGAAACACCGCTGTTCTCATAACTGCTTGAGAAATCCTGATCCTTTACTGTTTCATTACATTTTGTAGAAACCCAATTTTTATAACCAAATTCCAATTTTTTCTCATTCCAAAATACTATTTTAGCTATCCGAAAACAGAACAATGACGACCGTAGAATTTATACAGAAGCAGCTCAATATTTCTGAAAAGAGCATCAACAATACTTTACAATTATTAGCAGAAGACTGCACCATTCCTTTTATTTCCCGTTATAGAAAAGATAAAACCGGAAATCTCGATGAAGTACAGATCGAACAGATCTCAAAGATCAGCAAGCAGTTTGAAGACATTGTCAAGAGAAAAGAATCAATCTTAAAATCAATAGAAGAACAAAATGCTCTAAGTCCTGAACTTCAACAGAGAATTGAAGACAGCTTTGATATTCAGGAGCTGGAAGATTTATATCTGCCTTTCAAAAAGCGTAAAAAAACAAAAGCTGATACTGCCAAGGAAAAAGGATTGGAACCTTTAGCCAGGATTATTATGAGTCAGAAAAATAATGACATTCAGTTTCTGGCTTCTAAGTATCTAAACAATGATGTTGCATCCGAAGAAGAAGCGCTTCAGGGTGCGAGAGACATCATGGCAGAATGGATCAACGAAAATATGTATGTCCGTAAGAATCTCCGCAGACTCTTTCAGCGGAAAGCAGTTGTTACCTCTAAAGTTGTAAAAGCTAAAAAAGAGGAGGAAGATGCCCAAAAATTCTCCCAATATTTTGAATGGGAAGAAAGCCTTAGCAGAACTCCCTCTCACCGACTTTTAGCCATGCTACGAGCGGAAACGGAAGGCTTTGTAAAAACGAATGTAGGAATAGATAAGGAAGAAGCCATTGATTTTATTGAAAAGGCCATTATAAAATCCAACAATGAAAGCTCAGACCAGATTGCACTGGCCATAAAAGACAGTTATAAGAGACTTCTGGAACCCGCTATCTCCAATGAAGCATTACAGGAAGCCAAAGAAAAAGCGGATAAAAAAGCGATTGAAATATTCTCTGAGAATTTAAGCCAGCTTCTGCTTGCGCCTCCTTTGGGAGAGAAAAGAATCCTGGCGATAGACCCGGGATACAGAAGCGGATGCAAAGTAGTGTGTCTGGATGAAAAAGGGGACTTATTACACAATGAAACCCTCTACCCTCATGCTCCGCAGAACGAAAGCGGAATGGCTATGAAAAAGATTCGTTCTATGGTGAATGCTTATAATATTGAAGCCATCTCCATCGGTAACGGAACAGCAAGCCGTGAAACAGAATTTTTTATCAAAAAGATTGCTTTCGATAAGCCGCTGCAGGTTTTTGTAGTTTCGGAAGCCGGAGCATCCGTTTATTCTGCCAGTAAAATTGCAAGAGAAGAGTTTCCGACATATGATGTAACGGTTCGTGGAGCTGTTTCCATCGGAAGAAGGCTTTCTGATCCGTTAGCAGAATTGGTAAAGATTGATGCCAAATCTATTGGGGTTGGCCAATACCAACATGATGTAGATCAGACCCAACTGAAAAATGAGCTGGATTCTACGGTGATGAAATGTGTAAATTCTGTGGGAATTAATTTAAATACAGCAAGTAAATCGCTTTTAAGCTATGTTTCAGGAATCGGAGAGAAAATGGCTGAAAATATTGTCAATTACCGTGCTGAAAATGGAGCATTTGAAGATAGAAAACAACTTAAAAAAGTTCCGAGACTTGGAGAAAAAGCCTTCCAGCAGGCAGCTGCATTTGTAAGAATTGCGAATGCTAAAAATCCATTGGATAATTCCGCTGTACATCCGGAAGCTTATGGAATTGTAGAAAAAATAGCCAAAGATTTAGGGATCAAAACCGATGAGCTGATTGCCAATAAAGAAAAAATAGCTCTGGTAAAACCGGAAAGTTATATCACAGGTGAAATCGGGATCTTAGGAATCAAAGATATTTTAAAAGAGCTTGAAAAACCGGGTCTGGATCCGAGAAAGGCAGCCAAAGTATTTGAATTTGATCCTACTGTCAAAAGTATTAAAGACTTAAAAGCAGGAATGATTCTTCCAGGAATTGTCAACAATATTACAGCTTTTGGATGTTTTGTAGATCTTGGTATCAAAGAAAGCGGACTGGTTCATATCTCCCAGTTGAAAGAAGGGTTCGTATCTGATGTAAACGAAGTGGTAAAACTTCATCAGCATGTTCGTGTAAAGGTAACAGAAGTAGATGAAGCCAGAAAAAGAGTACAATTGAGCATGATTTTGTAATTTTTTAATTGCAGATTAAATATCAACCACAAAATATTTGTTTTGAACACAAAAAACTTAATTTTCGATCTGGACGGTACATTATGGGACCCCAGAATGACAATCATCAAAATATGGAATGAAGTGCTGGGCAGACATCAGCTGCTCAAAAGAGAACTGAAGCCCGAAGACATGGATCAGTACATGGGATTATTAGCTCATGATATGGTGAAAGATATTATTCCCGGTATTTCAGATCTGCAGGCACAGGAACTTCTTTCAGAGATTGTAGCCGAAGAAAATAAGGTACTGCGCATACAAGGAGGAATATTATATGAGGGCGTAGAAGATACTTTGAGAAGCCTGGCTATCAACCACTCTCTTTTTATCGTAAGCAACTGTCAGAATGGTTATATAGAGTCATTTTTAGAATATTATCAGTTCAATGATCTGTTTGTTGATTTTGAATCTCATGGAAGGACTCAAAAACCAAAATCTGAAAACATACAGCTTCTTATGGAAAGAAATCATTTATCCATCGAAGATTCTGTTTATATTGGTGACACTCAAACTGATTATGATTCAGCAGGCTCTAATGGACTGCCGTTTATTTTCTGCAAATACGGATTTGGAAAACTCACTGATCCACTTTATGAACCATCAATCCTTACGTTTTCGGGCTTAACAAACCTTATTTACGATAGTACAAAATAATGAAGATTTCTGAGCTTAAAGAGAAGAGAATTATTCGCAGGGCTACCCGATTCTTTGATGAATGGGGAAACAGGATCTATAACGAATTTGAATATGATTTCCCTTATAATCCTACTCATAAAGGAAATGAAACAGAACGTCTCTTTGCCAAGGTGATTGACATGATTCCGTTTTTCATGGTATTCATCTTCATATTCCATTTACCTGCTATTCTTGGTATTCTATTTTCTATTCCCTGTGTGATTATATCAGGAACCTTTTGTGAATGGTATTTCGGAACTACCTTAGGTAAGAAAATTTTTAAGCTTAAAATTCTCGACGACAATGGAAATCAACCGGGTTTTATCAAGTCACTGCAAAGAAATATTTTAGTTCTGGCCAACTTATGGGTAGTTTTTACAGATATTAATCCTTCACCCGCAAAAACAGGGAATACTAGAGGTACTCAAGTGAATTTCAGTATGCATTTGAATAACAAGATTTGCAAAACTCATATTGTAAAAGAAAGTAAATTAATAGAGATCAAAGAACTATTAGCACAGGAAAACAAAAAGGCTGCCCATTGAGGCAGCCTTTTTACTCTTTATATCGTAGAAAACTTTTACTTATAATCCTTAGAACTTCTTCTAGGTTCTTTTACTTCCGGCCATTTTACCGTTTCTCCTTTGTCATCCTGAGGCATTGCTCTCTTCTCTCTGTTGGTGAATTCCGGGTCTTCAGAAGCCATATAAGCTAATGCAGCGGTTAAAATCACGTTGTTTTTCACCTCATCAAATACAATTTTATCATAGGTATCTTTTGTGGTATGCCATGTATATCCGAAATAGCCCCAGTTCAGAGAACCTAAAGAAAATCCTGGTACTCCGGCTGCCACAAACGAAGCATGGTCAGAACCGCCACCACCTGGCATTCCAGGGAAATCAGTTTTAATGTGACTTTTTACAGACTTTGGAACCCCGTCAAGCCATTTTCCGATATAATCATAAGCTTTTACAAATCCCTGACCGCTGATGTTCACAACACGCCCTGTTCCGTTGTCCTGGTTAAAAGCAGCCTGAACTCCTTTTATAATCTGAGGATTATCCACCACAAAACCTCTGGAACCGTTTAATCCCTGCTCTTCACTTCCCCAAAGTCCTATCACGATAGTTCTTTTGTTATTAGGATAATATTTCTTCAGGATTCGCATAGTTTCCAGCATCGTAATCGTTCCCGTTCCGTTATCTGTAGCTCCCTGAGCTCCGTCCCATGAATCAAGGTGAGCCGAAAGAATTACATATTCATCCGGTTTTTCCTTTCCTTTGATCATCCCAATAGTATTGAAACTTTTGGCTTCAGGTAGTATTTTAGACTGAGCATCAATTTTTATTTTAGGAAGCGTTCCTTTTTCTGCTATTCTGTAAAGCATTCCGTAATCTTCCACATCAATATCAATCATGGGAATTTTGGCGGTTTTTGCTCCGAATATCCTGTTAGCTCCCATAATTCCGGTCCAGTTTGAAATGGCAATTCCTGCCGCTCCCGCTTTTTCCAAAGCCTCTGGAAGACTGTTGTTGTCATATCCGATATTCTTCACATAAGCAGTGAAATCTTTGGCAGCCTGTTCTTTTTCTGCTTTAAGCTTTTCATACAGTTCAGGAGTAGCAAATTCTTTGATCTGCTCATCAGAACGCCCAATTTTCTGGTATTGTGCCATCAGCACTATTTTTCCTTTCACAGAAGGAAGCCATTGATCAAACTCAGCTTTGGAAGATACTTTCGGAAGAATAATGACTTCCGCTTCAATCGCTTTTTTAGTTGAAGGACTCCACGCTAATTGTGTAGCAGCCAGAGATTTTACACGCGGATATGTCATATCTACATGAGTAGTCCCTCTCTGCCACCCTTTCCATGTTCCAAACTGCTGAAGATTGGCATCTACTCCCCATGAACGAAGTTTACCTGCGCTCCATTCATTAGCTGCAAGCATTTCCGGAGTTCCTACAAGACGCGGCCCAATGCCGTCCAATAGCTCATACGCCAGGTTTTCCAGCTGGGAATTATTATTCACTTCATCTACAAAACTTTTTACGATAGGGTTGAGCTTTTCTTTTGGGTCAACCTTTACCTGAGCCCAGGAAAACTGAGCAGCCAGCACTACTGCAGGCACTGCAAAAAATCTATTTATCCTCATAATATATATTGATTGGTTTAAAGATAAAGGAAATTGGGGAGATGGTGAAGGATTGAGCCTAAAAAAGAGGTTTTCCAATGATATTATTAACATCACTGCACATAGTTAAGAACCCAATCCAATAGCAATCACAATTGATAAAAAAATATCAACAGACAGTTTTAATAATGAAAACTCTGTAAACTTTTAATAAGCACACTTAAGTTTTGTGACAATCTTTGATTTTATCTTATGTGAACTTTTTCTAACGCACCATTTTAAACTTACTTAAGCGTTTTAAAATGAAACCTTTTATGGTTTGTAAAGTCTAAACAAGACTACTTCTTGATTACTATGAGTAGAGTGTAGAATGTATCCAGAAGCGTATTGTAATGGGAATAAAAAAGCCGGCTTCAAAAGCCGGCTAAAAGTGAATTATTTTTTAGCTTCTTCTACAGAAACTTTTCTGAAGTCTTTGAACAATTTGCTTAGTTCTAAAGCTGCTTTACGAGCTCTTGTACCAGCAGCCTTGTTTCCTTTTTCTGCTTGTTGGTTTGCCTCAGTTGTGAACGCTTCAAATTCTGCGTTGATTTTTTCAATTAGTTCTTTCATTTATTTAAAAATTTAGGCTGCAAATATAGGTTTTATGGTGATTCCAGCCTAGCTGGAGCGAAAAAAGTTTAAACTAAATAGCTAAAATATTCACTTCCACCTCCATAAAAGTGCATTTTTGGGTGATTTAGCCCTTGAAGACAATCATAGAATACGTCCCCAACCCTTCTCTAAGGTCTTCTGAAAGGAGTTTTATTTAGGTTGGTTTCTCATTATTTTGGTTTCTAAATTTTCATTTTTAGAAAAATAATATATCGACAAAATGATACTAGAATCTCTGGTTTTTAGAAAGAGATTAACGATGGAAGATGGAGACAGTAAATTATAAAGTTCATACAGAATAATTACGCTCTGTATTTTTATCATTTTAAGATTACTCACCATATAAAAAGACTAATATGGTCTCAATTAAACTTTATCCACAAAGGATAAGTCAATCCGTTATCCTTATGTTCCAAGTAACAATTTCTTAGCCTTTTCCCCCGCATTTCCCAATAAAATTAAGCTTTCTGGAGTAATTCTTTCCGCAAAGACCACCCGGAAATGGTTATCATATTTATTAGTGAGTGAGAAAGTATGTCCTGGTGTAAAGAGAATAGTATGTTTCTCGCAATATTGATAGAACTTCTGCATATCCGTATTCTCCGAAAGCTGCCCCCAAATACTATAGCCACCCTGAGGTCTGTGGAAATAAGAACCTTTGGGAAAGGAATTTCTTAAAACGTCCAATACCTGAATAGCCTGCTGGTTAAGCTTTTTCCGGAATGAGCGCAAATGTCTTTCATAGCTGCTTCCCTTCAACAATTTTACAATCAACTCCTGATAAACAGGAGAAACTGACCGCCCCAAAGAAAACCTCGCTCTTTCTGATTTTGCATAAAAACTGCCAGCATAAAGCCAGCCTAAACGAATTCCCGGAGCCAGTGTTTTTGAAAATGATGAATAGGTCATCACCCATCCGTTTTTATCAAAACTTTTTATACAAAGCGGTCTTTGTTCACCAAAATAAAGATCGGAATACATATCATTTTCTATAATGCATACCTGATGTTCTTCTGCAATACTCAGCAATTTTTTTTTATTCTCATCAGTCATTAGTACACCTGTAGGATTATGAAAATTCGGAGTTACAACCAAAGCACGGATATCATTTTCAGCGCAGACCGCTTGGAAATATTCTGTATCAAAACCACTTCTGTAATGGACAGGAATTTCGATCACTTTAAGATCCAGATTAGCGATAACTTCCAATACCGAAAATACGCAAGGACTGTCTACAGCCACCACATCACCGGCTTTGGCAACCGATTTCAAAGCGATAGTGAGTGCCTGTAAAGCGCCGTCAGTGATGATTATTTCATCAGGGTTTAAGATACATCCATAAGTTCCCATTTGTTTTGCAATCTGTTGCCGTAATGTCTCCAGACCGTTTGACGGATAATATCTAAGCAGGGACGCTCCTTTTTCACGAATCACTTCCTGCATTGTTCTGAGGATGAGCTTCTGCGGAATCAGCAGATCTCCGGGCACAGCTGTATTGAAAGAACTGGATTCTGAAGTTCTTTTGGAAGTCAGCATCATATTTTTCATAAATTCTGCATCTCTTACTACAACAGGCAGTTTTGTTCTGACTTCCGGAATATTCTCTTCCTGATTTCCGGCAACAAAATATCCTGATCTCGGCTGGCTCCTGATCAGCCCTTTAATCATAAGATATTCAAAACCACTTTGCACAGAACTCGTACTGAGCTTGTATTTTTCTTTTATCTCCCGGACGGACGGAAGCCTGTCTTTTTCCTGCAAAACCCCGCTGTGGATCTGTTTTTCTATTACCGTTGTAAAAATTTCGTATTTATAAGATTTTGCCATAACACATCAACTGTACCGAACAAATTTACAAAAATACTATTCTGTACCGATGATATTTTAATGAACTGTATCCTTTTTCAATGGATTAATCTTATAATTTTGAATAAAAAAAGATCCCATGGATATCATTTCAAAATTTACAGTAGGTTCTGAAGAGGGAATTTCTGATCTTATAACCATTATTGATTCTTCTATTTATGCCTTACACAAGGACTTTGTTACTGAAGAAGATATTAAAAAATATATTCACAATGAAATAGATCCGAGAAAGATGATCAATGACCTGAATGATCTTTCCAACCAGCTGATCATGACGTATGCAGATCAGAAACCTGTCGGATACAGTATCATCAAAAGCGGTTCTCTGCATCCTGGCATACCGGAAGGAAAAAGAGCAACAGAAATCAGTTTTGTAATACTGTCAGAGTTTGATTCTCCCGAAACAAGACAGTCACTTTGGAAAAAATGCAGATCAGCAGTAAGTTTCACAGATATTGTATGGACTAATATGCTTGATCATGATCCGCTTTCGGAGTTTTTACAAGAGAATGGTTTTGTATCTGCCGTAGACTCAAAGGCTGGTCCTTTTCTGCTTCCGTCGCATATTTTAGAATTGGAGATTAATAAAAGTTAGTGATCCACAGAGCTCCTCTCAATACTATTAGCATAAAATTATTGAGAGGAGCTATCATTCTTATTTTTTTATTTCACTTAAAATTATTTTAAGTGAGCAATGGTTTTATTATCTTTGATTTTTATAATTTTTACTTATGAGTGATCAGCTGGAAACCATAGAGGATTATTACAAACGTATCCGTAAGAACCAGATCAAAATGTTTGATTCTGAGGATTTTGAAATGGGTAAATCTCATTTCAATATTTCGATGCGGAAATACTGTAGTTTTAAGAGTCCTTACAACCGCCGTGATTATTATAAAATCAGCTTTATCATTGGAAAAGGAACCATTCATTATGGTACACATCAGCTGTATATTGATCGTCCGGCTTTATTTTTTCCATCTCCAAGCATTCCTTATTCCTGGGAATGTGACAGTGATTTGCAGGAAGGATATTTCTGTCTGTTCAATCAGGAGTTTTTTAATGGAAACTCAGAGTTTAACTTGTTTAAAAAGACTTCCATGTTCAAAGAATGGAGCAAGCCTGTCGTTTTTCTAACGGAAGAGCAGACACAGTTGGCCACTCTTTATTTTGATCAGATTTACAGAATGAATAATTCCGCCTACCCTTTCCGTTGCAGCAGTATCAAAAGCAATCTGGCATCTGTTATGCATCTGGCACTGGAAAACCGCATGGAAGATATTAATCCCAATGAACTTCCGGCAAACGTGCGTCTATACAGATTGTTTGATGAACTGCTCAACAAACAGTTTCCTTTAGACTCCCCTGCTTATCCGCTTGCGTTGAAAACTCCTTCGGATTTTGCCGATCATCTTAATGTGCATGTGAATCATTTGAATTCTTCAGTAAAATCTGTAACCCATCTTACTACAACACAGATTATTAAAGAAAAAATGTTTGAAGAGTCTAAAAATCTGCTGAAGTATACTAATTGGGATATCGCCCAGATCGGTTATACTTTAGGTTTTGACCAACCTGCTCATTTTAACAACTTTTTTAAAAAGCATGCCCAAACTTCACCATTAAAATTTAAGAATTTAGCTTAATATTTGATTTTTGTAATTTTTACTTTGTCTTTTAAAATTCACATTTCTATTTCTTGACTTATTTTTGCATTGTAAAAAATGAATGAATATGTTGAGAGAAGCATCTGAAAAAAGAATCAGATTAATTACCATTATGGCTTTCGTGTCTATCCCGCTTTCCGGGTTTGTCACGGATATATATTTACCATCGTTCCCTTCTATGGCCAAAGAAATGATGGTTTCAGAAAAAGATATCCAGATTACTCTGACCTCATATCTTCTGAGCTACGGAATTTCCCAGTTATTTGTGGGAGGAATTCTGGACAGTATCGGCCGATACCGCCCCAAATTGATCGCATTATTTATGTTGATCCTCACAAGTATTTTAATTACGATGACCAACAGTATTTTGTTGATCTGTCTTCTTCGTATTCTTCAGGGAGCAGCTGTTTCAGTATTGGTAGTAGCTACGCGGGCTATTTTTGTGGATATTTATGATTCTGAGAAAGTGAAGCACTATTTGAGTTATTTTACCATTGTATGGTCTTGCGGGCCTATTCTTGCTCCTTTTCTGGGCGGTTATCTTGAGAAAATATTTAACTGGCATGCTAATTTTTATTTCTTAGCTATATATGCCGGATTCCTTTTTCTGTTTGAATGGTTCTTCAGTGGCGAGAGCCTTCCTCAAAAAAAGAAACTGGATCTGTCAGAAAATATCAGCCTTTACAAAATGATGCTTAAGAACAGGATTTTCATGCTGGGGATCTTCATTTTAGGACTCAGCTACTCTATCGTTATGTTATTTAATATTACAGGACCTTTTATTATAGAAAACACTTTCCATTTCACACCGGTAGTCATTGGATACTGTACATTGATCCTTGGTTTTTCCTGGATGATAGGAGGTTTTATCGGGAAACGCAGATTGACTCTTGATTTTAAACCAAGAATTCTACAGCCTATCCTTTTACAGCTGATACTGATCGCAGGATTGATTATTACCAGCTATTTCGCAGAAAGTCTTTTCATTATGATTCCTTTTGCCTTTTTCATTCATATCTGTTCCGGAATTTTATTTACCTCATTCTTTACGACAAGTATGCTTTACTTTCCTAAAAATGCAGGGACTGCCGGCGGGCTAATGGGTGGACTGGTGTATGTGATCACTTCTGTGACAAGCTTTATCATTTCGGTAAGTGGGAATGTAAATGCACAAAAAGATCTTTCCTGGCGTTACCTGATCATTGCCTTTTTACTTTTAGGAATTATCCTTATTATGAATCAGGCCGTAAAAAAAGAAAAAGCAGAGAATTAATCTCTGCTTTTTTATAATTATTAATAGATAATAGGTTTAGCAATTAATTCTAAAAAGGATCTGCAACCGTATTGTTCATTTTTACTTCAAACTGCACATCAGGAGTTAAACTTGTCCCATTCAGATAGATCCAATCTTTTCCTGATTCTTTATATACCTGAAGATAGTAAGTATTCCCAAATCCTGTTGTATCCTTGAAAGCTACAACATCTCCATCTTCAATACTTTTTGAAACATTCCCTGTCTTTTTCTTGACAATCTGAATTCTCATGTTGTAAGTTGTCTTGCCATGCTTTGGATAAAAATAATAACTTCCACTGCCTGAGGAATACCAGTACCAGAAATGATTAAGCCTTTCACTGGTTTCTACTCTTACATATCCTTCTTTCAAGTCAAAATAATTATCAGAATCTCCGATATTTACAATATTGAACCAGGTTTTTTCATCCGGCTGAGCAGAAGAAACCGTCAACCAATCATTAGGAGTTGAAAGATTGCTAGTGATATATTTTCCGGTAGATACAGATTTCAGTGAAATACGGTCATGTTTTCTGAATTTTAAACTTTTTGTAGGCGTTTTCTCATCAGAATAGATATTAGCTTCCACAGGATAATGATCTGAATATTCTGCCCAATGATATTTAATCCCTGCTATATTCGTATACGTCATAAGATTTGAAGCTACAGGATCAAAAACGATATTCTGCCACGTTGGTGGTACAAGATGATCATTGGAAACCAGGATATAATCAAGATATTCACGCTTATTTTCCGGATAAGGGTAATGATAGGAAGCCATTATATTGGTTTTCGGATCCCATGAATAAGGTAACCCTTTGTATGTAGGCGCACTTACATTAAGAGTTTGCAGCATACTTGAATATTCGGGAGTATCTTTTATGATATTAAAATCTCCTCCATAGATCACCATTTCATCCTTAGGAATCTTCAACCCGTCTACAAATGATTTCATCATTCCCAATTGCTGTTTACGGATTCTCACTTCGTCTCCGCCACAAGACGGCTGTGTAGACTGTGCATGAGTCGCCATAAAATGGACACGCTTCCCGTCTTTTAAGATTCTGACATACACAAAACCTTTCAGACAGCTTCCATCATAAGAACATCCTGCCGGAAAAATATATTGTTCCTTTCTTTCTATTGGATATTTACTGGCAATCATCACTCCTCCGTCTTCAAATCCTCCGGAGACAATCTCACGCCAGTCACCAGAAGTCTTATCCCAGCCACTTTTTGTCTGTCCTAATACAGGAGTCTGATGAGGAAAATTGGGAAGAAGTTTTTTACGTAGTTTAGCAGCAGCGGCATTATCAAAGCATTCCTGAAGCATCAGAACATCATAATTTTTCAAAAAAGAAGCGCCTCCCAGTCTCTCTGCTCTATCCTGCTGGCCCCATTGTGTCATACCAGACACTACGAGTTCTTTCAACAAGAATGTATTGTAAGACAATACTTTAATATTCGGGAAAGCACTCCTCATTGCTTTTTCATTTGCAACAGGAAGCGTTTCATCAGTCTGAAACTGATCCGACCTGCAAGATAAAAGGGTTAGAAGACAAAATACCGGCAAAAACCGGAATAACGAAATTCGCATGTGATTCATAATTTTTAAAGTTAAAATTGTTTTGTTTTGTGACGGCCAAAGTATAATTATCCGCATTGATAAAAATGAACTCAATATTATCTAAATGATAATTTTCTGATACGCGATTTAACTATTAAAAAAAGGAATAATCTAACGGCTCAATTAGTTTCAATTAAAACTAATTTTACGTATATTTGTTAAGATAACAATGCTTATTTTTTCAAAGCACCTCTTACTCTGCAATACCATTATTAGACAATATGCCTGAAAAACAGAACGATATATCAGAACTAGCTCTGGAACTTGGCCTGGCAATGGGTGAAATGAAAAGCCGGCTTCGACAGAAAATTCAGACCAGGATTAATGAGTACGATCCGGATCTTTCTTTTGAACTTATTGAAATTCTGGGACTGCTTTCACGCAATGATGGTATCAACCAGCAGGAAATAGGAAATAAAGTAAGCAAAGATAAATCAAGCATTACCTATCTCATCAACAGTCTCGTAAAACGGGATCTTGTAGAGCGAATAGCTGATAAAAACGACCGGAGAAACAAGCAGATCTTTCTGACTCCGAAGGGTGAACAGATTGTAGAAACCGTTTATCCATGGGCATTGGATCTTTACAAAAAAGCGGTTGGCAATATTGATGAAAAAGAAATCAGCAAAGCTTTGCTTTTAGTAAAAAAAATGACAGCAAACCTGGAAAAATCAGGATCAAAATATGAAATACTATGAGAACAATCCTTGTACCCATTGATTTTACATCAACTACGGAAAATGCAGTAAGAATAGCCGCAGACTGGGCAAAAACCTACGAATATCAAAACATTATCCTACTAAAAACAGCAGGAGAATCTGAATTTGATTATCTGCATATTGCAGAAGGGCATTCATTTGTCAATGAAGAAAGTGTCAACAATCTATTGCAGAGAACGGAATTATTATTCGATCAGTTAACAGAAATCATAACAGAAAAATCACCTGAAATAAAAGTTTCAAGGATTTTAAGCGATTGGGCTCTTACAAGAAGCATCAATGAACTTTTAAAAAATCAGCCTTCTGTAGAATTGATTATTTTGGGAAGTGATGACCAAACCTCCACCACTGAGAGTTTTGTTTCCGACAATATCATTAGTATTGCAAGAACGAGTCCTGTGAAGACCTTAATTGTGCCCAACAGCTATCACTACACCCCTATCAAAAATATATTTATTCCCTGTGATATAAAAGGAATCAAAAGATTGGAAAGATTGTTTCATCATAAATCTGTTATTCATAAACAGGATGTGCGTCTGATGTTTTTGAATATCAATACCCGTGAAAAAGAGGATGAGGATAAAAAAAGAGAGCTGGAAGAGTACATTCGTGAACGTTTAACGGAAATTCCGAGCAGTATTCATTATTCTCATGATGAAAATGTTATTAAGGGTATTCTCAGCTTTGCAGCCTCCAATGATGCAGATCTTATTATTGCCTTACCAGGTCAGCATAGTTTCCTGTATTATCTGGCAAGCAGAAGTATTTCTGAGGGAATTTACCAGAACACCCATCAACCGGTGTTAATTTTAAAATAATAAGAAATTGTAAAGTGAATGATCGAAAGCTAATAGTAAATTTTACTGCTTTCAATTTTGACAAGTTCCAGTTCCTGCATTTTTTTCACATATCTGATTACAGTCTCTACCCGAAGCCCGGTAAGAGTGGCTATCTGCTGTCTGGTATAGGGAATCAGAAATGAATAGGCTTCTTCAAATCCAAAATACTTTTTAAGATGATCAAAAAGCTTCAGGAGTTTTACTATAGGATCTGAAATAGCAAGAAAGCTGGAAATCATATACCTGAAATGCAGCCTGTCAGCAGTATATTTACTAATCTCCAGCATTAATTCAGGTTTTTCCAATAGCAATTGCAGAAACTTAGTCTTGGGAATCTTAATAATCTCACAGTTGGTGATCGCAATGGCATTGATCGCGTAATGATGGCTGGTAAATAAATAGCTTTCACCAATACAGTGACCATCAAAAGGGAGTCCGTGAACAAATTCTTTTCCATCTTCTAAAAAAGTATTCAGTTTTACAGTACCGTGCCTGATCTGGAAATAATATTTAGCTGCAGTTCCTTCCTTAAAAATAGAATCTGCCGCATCATATTCTTCCAGAATAGCTCCGTTGGAAAATAATAAGTCTTCACATATAATCATCTTGCATTATTTTTGAGTAAAAATACTTAAAGTGTAAGCTATATTGCAACTTATCAAATACCACAAAAACATGGTATTTGTTGATATCAACACTCTTTTTATTAAGCTGTAATTTTCTTTTTATGTTTTGCTCCCCAGTCAGCAAGGGCTGCAATAACATCTTTCAGTGATTCACTATATTCTGTAGGAACATATTCTACCAACACCGGCTTGTGATCAGTAAGAACGGTTCTTTCAACTAAATGATTGACCTCCAGTTTTTTCAATTCACTGGATAACACCCTTGCTGAAATCCCTTTGATCGTTCGCTGTAACTCGTTGAAGCGTGTATGCCCGCCCAAAATAGCGATCATTACCCGGATGGTCCACCTGCCTCCCAAAACATACAAAGCATCTTCAGTAGCAGACAGATGCGTACTGCATTGTGGTCTTGAATACACTATTTTTTCTTCTTCCATTATCTCTGTTTTATCTGGTTACTAACCTAAATATTATTACTAACCTTTTGGTAACTACTATATTTTTATTAGTAAATATAGATAATTTTGAAACATCAATTTTTAAAAAAAATAAAAATGAAACAAGTACTTCATATTATCTCAAGCCCAAGAAGCGAATCATCAATCAGTAAAAAACTGGGAAACGCTGTTGTAGAAAAAATCACAGCAAAATATCCTGACAGCGTTTTTAAAAAACGAGATCTGGCCAATCCGCTTTTTCCTCATTTAGAAGAAGCTCATATCAATGCCTTTTTCACTCCGGCTGAACACCGTACTGCTGAGCAGCTGGAAACTGTAAGACTTTCAGATACAGTAATTGATGAACTGCATGAAGCTGATATTATCATTATTGAAGCTCCATTGTATAATTTCAGTATCACTTCTACCCTGAAATCATGGCTTGATCATATTGCGAGAGTAGGAAAAACATTCAGCTACAGCGAAAACGGTCCTGAAGGTCTGGTAAAAAACAAAAAAGTATATCTTGCATTTTCAAGTGGCGGAGTATATTCTGAAGGGGAAAGACAGTCGTATGATTTTGTAGTTCCTTACTTGAAACAGACGCTTGGATTTATGGGAATGACGGATATTTCTGTAGTTCGTGCAGAAGGTCTTTCTGTTCCAGTGATTCAGGAAACAGCCCTGCAAAAAGGGATTGAGAGTATTATTGTAGAGTAAAGAATAAAAAATGCTGTTCCTCAGGAGCAGCATTTTTTATATCAGTCTTTCATTTACTTAAAGAAATGTTTACCGTATTAAAAGAATATTTCTCTCAACATATGTACAGACTTTTCTTGTTTTTATCGCTCATTTTTACATCGTTAAAAAAGAAAGATTATGGAAGATAATAAACAATACCAACTGATCAATCCTGCTGAACTATTCAATCCGAAGCCTTATGGTTTTTCACACAGCATTTCTGTGAAATCTCCTTTCCAGATGTGTTTTATATCCGGGCAGAGCGGCGGCATAGGAGAAAATCATGTACTGGCTGATGATTTTAAAACCCAGGTTCAGAATGCTTTGAAAAATTTAAAAATCGTTTTACAGAGCCACTCAATGACATTTGAAAATATTGTCAAAATCACTCTTCTTATCGTTGATCACAACCAGGAAAAGCTTGAAATCTGGGCAGAAGAAGCTCAAAAAGTATGGAATCCGTCATTCTTACCTACGAGTACCTTAATTCCTGTGAGCCAGCTGGCTTTACCTGGAATGCTATTCGAGATTGATGCCATTGCGGTGAAAAATTAGTTTCTGTTGAGGCGTTCAATAAGTAATGATGAAAAGCTTCTAACTCCGGTTCTGATGCTTTCTTCATCCACTTGAAAATTAGGAGAATGGTTCATAGCAATCACTCCTTTTTCAAAATTAGAACCACCCAGGAAAAAGTAAACACCCGGAATTTTCTGTTGAAAATAAGAGAAATCATCATTAAAAAATGGAACCTGCCCATAATCCGGAGCAACTGCATTTTTACCATACAGATTCTGAAGGATTTCCGTGGCCGATGTTGTAAGCTTTGCATCATTGATAACCGTTGGATTTCCCTGTACGAATGAAACGGAAAGAAGTTTGTCTTTGTACCCGCTATCCTCTATAATTTTCTGAACTCCCGGAATTATCTTATCTACATTAGAAGAATTGGTCTCATACAGATAGGTTTCAAGAAAGGACTCATTATTTTTAGAATAGGCCGCAAATTTTCCATCCGTGAAAAGATAATCTTTAAAAACAGTATCCGGATTTGCCAGCCCTATTTTAGGATCAACAATAGACTGTATTTCCCAAGGCTTAGTTCCGGATTGAATACGGGTCAGAAAATTACTGATCTTTTGGGTTAATCCTTTTGTCTCTTCTTCAGATAATCCATTTTTTAACTGAACTCTTATTTTTTTCTGATAGGCAAACATTTCATTGGGTTTTACCATGATCTGCCCTACAGGTATTGCTGTCACATGCAGTCCATATATTTCGTCAGGATTTATTTTGGAAAGCAAGCCCTTATCCAACATTTCTTTTGCACCTTTGAATGTTTCTTCTTCAGGCTGAAATATAAAATAGACTGTTCCCTTTAAAGATTTCTTATTTTTTGAAAGAACTTCAGCAATTCCTAATCCAATTGCCATATGGATATCGTGACCGCAGCCATGCTGAACTCCTTTTACTTTTGATTTGAAAGTTTCGGGATCGGGATAATTATTGGGTAATGCATCCATATCTGATCTCCAGGCTATTTTTTTGCCCTTTTGAGCTCCTTTCAGAATCCCTACTACACTGTAACCATATATATCGGTTTTTACTTCCAATCCCAAATCAAGCAGATATTGTCTGATGACCTCTTGTGTATGCATTTCTTTACCTGCCAATTCCGGATTTTCATGAAAACTTCTCCTGATATTAACCAGTTTATCAAATATCCGGTCTGTTTCAACCTGAATAGACTGATGCACCGACTGTTTTAGGGAAGAATGGGAAACCGCCACATCTTTAGTGCTCAAATCTTGCGCAGGCAAAACGGAAGAGATCAGGCATAATATAGTAAAAGTAAGTTTTTTCATGGTCTGAAATAATTGGTTTATCAGCGTTATATTTTTAGAAACAGCTGTCGTTTCTATTGTATTACATGCAATCGTTAAATATCTTTTCTTGGCATCTAAGGTAAAGCTATTTCAGCCTTAAGTTTAAAAACATTTTACATCTTATACAATTTCAAGGTTTTATTTTCAAAGAGAAGTATCTCCAACTCCCATTTGAATACAAAAACCTCTACCACATTATTTAAAATAATTCTAAACTAGGTGAAAACACAACCCTCTACAAATCCCTCATATAAAGGGTTTAATACAAAAATTTAAATAATCATTAATATAAATTACGTAGAAATACTGAATCTTATCTGACAGGATCTGATTAATTTCGGATAAACAAAAACTGACCACAACTATGGATAGCTTGACAAACATGCACGCATTTCTGAAAAAGGAATGGTATCTGAAATCCAGCAGCTATAGATCAATCGGTATGATCACTTCCTGTTGAAAGGAGTTGAAGATATCTAACCCAAATTTTTAACGAAATGAATATTATTAACAAAATTCTCAACGTCGACGATTATTATTTCGACGTGTTTATGTCTATCTCGGAAGCACTTACCGGGTTTACGGTCAACGAATTGCAGTCTACAGGTCTGGCAGAAACCTATTACACTTATGTTTTAAACAATTTAGATTCAGTTACTTTCGAAGAATTCCTTACTGTTTCGAAAAATATTCTCGAAAAATATTCCGGTGATGAATTAAAAAAAGCCATTCAATCTGAAATTATTGGAAATCCCAAAAAGAATGATATTTCCGGAAAAGTGATCACAATGTGGTATTTAGGAACCTGGGAAGGTACTTATATCGATGATCTTTCTTACAAAGAAGGTCTTGTCTGGAATCTGATGCACTCTCATCCGCCCGGAGCAAAACAACCTGGCTACAAATCATGGAATATTAAACCTGTAAACAGCAACTCATGAACCCAATCAATAACAAAAAAGATGTGATCATCGTAGGAACGGGGATTGCAGGATCATTAATTGCAAAACTCCTGACCGATCACGTATTTGACGTCACAAAAGGAAAAATGATCCACCGTGCAGATACCGGAAAATCGGATAATATCCGTGAAATATCTGTCCTCATGTATGAAGCGGGGCTTGAAGCCGGCATTGAACTGGATTCTGTATCTTCAATGACTACTTACAATGATTATATCCGTACTTTTTATAAAGAGATAGCCAAAGTTCCCAATTCACCTTATCCCAACTTAAAACAGGCTCCTTCTCCGAACGTTCTTGACATGGAGAAAATTGTTCAGCCCAATCCGGGCAAAAAAGGATATCTGGTTCAGTTTGGGCCAATGCCGTTTGCGAGTGATGCGATCCGCGTGGGAGGCGGAACGACCCTTCACTGGCTGGGAACGACTCCAAGAATGCTTCCTAATGATTTCAAACTTACTGAAAAGTACGGCATTACCATTCCAAAACCCGATTCTACTGAGAAAATTTCTATCGACTGGCCGATAAGCTATGAAGAATTAAGGCCTTATTATGAAATGGCAGAATTTGAAATCGGGGTTTCCGGGGATGTTTCAAAACAGGAATATCCTATTGACGAAAAAATGGAAAAATATTATGGTGATTATGTATTCCCGATGGAAGAAATTCCTCAGAGTTATATGGATCATAAGATTATTGATGGACTTAAGGGAACAAACGTAAAGCTAAGCTCAGGAGAGATTTCTTTAACGATGGTACCTTCTCCACAGGGAAGAAACTCTATTCCGAATCCAAAATACGGAAAAACGAAAATCATTAAAGCTGAATCAAAAGAATCGGGATACAAACTGGTTTTAGACAGTTCTGAAAAAGAAGAATACAAAGCTCTTGGTTCTGTGTGGAATCCTTACATGGGAGAACGCTGTGAAGGAAACGCTTCATGTGTTCCGATCTGTCCTGTTCAGGCGAAGTACAATGCTTTAAAAACATTGAAAAAAGCTTTATATAAGATCAATGACAATGAAAATCTTAAACGCAATCCATACATGCAGATTCAGGCTCAGAGTGTGGTGTATAGATTAAGTGTTGACCATAATGATAAGGATAAAATTTCCAAAGTTCACCTGAGAAGATATACTTCAAAAGAGAAAACAGATTTCGTTGAAGAATTTATTGACACTTCAGATGCCATCGTAATTCTGGCGGCCAATGCTTTTGAAAACCCAAAAATTCTATTGAATTCCAAATATACAACCAAAGAGGGTGTAAAAACTGCCGCCAACAGCAGTGATCAGGTGGGAAGAAACCTGATGGATCATATGGTAATGCTTACCTGGGGACTTTTCCCTGAACCGATATATCCATACAGAGGTCCTGGTTCTACTACAAACATTTCGTCTTTCCGTGATGGAGATTTCAGAAGTAAATTTTCTGCATGGATCTCTCCGCTTGACAATTGGGGATGGGGATGGCCGGCATTTTCTCCGGGATCAGATGTTACCTATTTTATCACAGAGGAGAAGCTTTTTGGAGCAAAATTAAGAAAAGAACTCACCGACAGACTTTCAAAACAGGTATTATTTCATTTTGAAATTGAACAACTGCCGAATCCAAATAACAGAGTAACCATTAATGATCAGTATCTGGATGTTCTTGGCATTCCGAGACCTGTCATTCATTATGAACTGACAGAGTACGAGATGAAAGCGATGGAAGAGGCAAAACATGCTTCTGATCAGATGTTCGAAAAATTAAAGATTAAAGATTACACAAAATATACTGACGAGGATAAAAATTCTGTGATCTATAACAAAGTGAGATATTCTTACAACGGAGCAGGTCATATTGTGGGAACTCACAGAATGGGCTCTACGGCTGAAGATTCTGTTACCAACAGCTATTGTAAAACTTGGGATCACCCGAATTTATACGTCGTAGGGGCAGGAAATATGACCACTCTGGGAACTTCAAATCCTACTTTAACATTATCAGCATTCACGATCCGTTCGGTAGAATCTATCCTTGCTGATCTTGAAATTCAACTTAAAAAATAACAACATGAGACAAAGACTTATCAATAAAACAGCACAACCACAGGAAACGTTATTAAAAGGAGCAGGAATGGCAGGCAGAAGCGCCGTTGTTGCAGAAACCGTTTCATTACCATCTTTATTATTTGATTCCACACTCAGCAAAGAAGACTGGGTTGAAGGCGTAAAATATCACAGCAAAGCAGTGACTCACCTTTTACTGAATGATCAGATTGATGGTTTTAATACGTATTTGGAATCTCAATCTGGTTTCGGAGTTCCGGAATCAAAAAATGGATTAACCGAAATTGATTATAAACCTGTTTTACAGGATCTTTTACAGACGGCGATTCTTATTGAGCACTCTACCATTCCGCCTTATTTGACTGCTTTGTACTCTATCAAGGATGGAACTAATGCTTTAGCTTCACAAATTATCAGAAGTGTTGCTGTAGAAGAAATGCTTCACCTGATCATGGTTTGTAATGTCCTGAATGCAATTGATATTCAGCCCTCTGTAAACAAACAGGAGAACTACCCTACTTATCCTATGAAATTACCAATGAATGTTGATTTCTATATAGGTTTGGAAACATTCTCAAGCAACAGTATTGCAACATTTATTGCGATTGAAAGTCCAAGCAAGCCCCTGGTAAAGGCACCGAAATATGATCATGAAACCGACACCTTCGAATCATATTCTCAAAGAGTCACTGTACAGGAAAACAACTTCTGGACTCTTGAAAACATGAAAGGTTTCATCATGGAAAATGTACATACTATTGGTGAATATTATGATGTTTTATTCTTCTATATTGTTGTTTTCCAAATCACAGCTTATTACAAAAAGCATGGAAGTCTTCCTAAGAATTTTGAAGAGTTAAATAAGGGTGGAATTTTCACAGGAAAGCCGGAAAAACAGATCCGTCCTGAGCAATATTATGGAAGTGGTGGAAAATTACATTTTGTAGAAGCTCTAGCTGGCGTCATTGCTGTTTTCCAGGAGATTAAAGGACAAGGCGAAGGAGCTGATGATTCTATTTTTGATGTGGATTCTTCCCAGTTTGAAGAAGGGGTGGAACTGGCTCATTATTTTAGATTTAAAGAAGTTTTCCATGAGCATTTCTATCTGGGAGGAAATTATGAACCTTTTATGGATGAAAACGGAATGATGCCTGTCACTACTCCACCCAACGGAAAAAATCTACCGGTAGAATGGGATGAAGCCTATCCGATGAAGCCTAATCCTAAGGTGGAAGATTATATTAAAAACAAAGAACTGCATACACAGGGAGTTGAGTTTAATAAAACCTACAGACGTTTATTAGACGCTATACAAAGCGCTGTGGAAGGAAACCAAAGAGAGTTGGAAAAATCAATTATGTACATGTATGCGTTGAAAGAACAGGCTGTCAACCTGATGAAACAACCGTTGGATGCTCACACTAATGCAGGCCCAACATTCGAATACACTGAATTATAACCATAAAAACGATATATCATGCTTAAAAGAAAAAAAGAAAGTCCCGAAGCGGGAGGAGAACAGTTGTTCCGCAAAATGCCCGGCCAAAGTGAAGTTAATCTGGCCGAGATAATGGATGGATACTCAAAACTTCTTATTGATGATCCGGTAAGGCCATTCAGAGAAGACAATCTGCAGGCTATTGAGAAAAATGTAGATTATGGAGTCCTTGCCGCCTTGAATGGAACATGGGTAAGTTATAATGCCAACTACAATCAAGGTGTTGCCAAACCATCATTAGCAAGCGGAGTGCATACTACCATTATGCCTTCTCCAGGAACCAATTCAGGAACAATTCCCGGAAAATTTGCTTTTGATAGTGAAGAATATATTGAGAAACTGACATTTGCAATCGTTCCCGGTGGTGTTCGTAACCGTGGTGGTGCCAGTGAACTTTTCTGTGGAGCTGTTAAATATGAACAGAGTATCAAGAGCGTTAATACTGTGCAGGGACAGGATGCCTTACAATACACCCCTATCCATGAAGAAAATGGTATGTTTCTCTGGCTGAGTGACGTCTACAACCATGCAGCAACTAAAGAATCTATTGAAAGAGACCGTGGTATTCATGCTTTTTCAACAGAAGATGCTAAAAAATATGGATATACAGGAAAATACAGAGATGAGCCTTTGGTAAGGATAACACCAGACGGAGAACCGAATCCTAAATATATTCTTCTAAGCCAGCTAGAGCCGGGACAGCCTTATTACGAGATTATTCCAGCACAGGAACTGAAGCCCGGAGCAGGAGTTGATGGTCCTTATTTTATTCCGGACTACTCTATTTCCCGAAGCGGCGTTATTCCTCATGGGAGTACCATTACTTTACTTGGAGATATTATTTCTCAGAATATTGATGATAAAACCTATTATTTAATTAATGGTTCCCCTCAATTCCCTTATGGTAAAGCAGCATGGGATACCAATCATCTTTCGATTTCACGTACGATGGGGAACGCAGGAGTAACCCCTGACAATATCATTGATCTGGACCAGCCTGCACCGGATTGGGTACATGAAACGTTAGATGATGATAATGATCCGGGTTCAAACAAGATTTACACCCAGAGAATACTGGCAGATGATTTATATCCTTATTCTGTAAGACCAGATTTAAGACTTAGAGACACATTAAGAGGCCAGGAAGTAAGCAATTATGTTCATGTAAGAATGTCTTCCAAAATGAAAACCGGAGCGCAGGGAGGTGTTTTGAATGTTCCTTTTGTCAACCGTTTTGTTCCAACTGTTGAGGTGGATATGGACATGTGGATTGAAACCATTATTGAAGACGGAAAAGAGATTCTTCAGCTTCAATATGAGCAAATTGTATTCTTCGAATTTGATTTCGGGAATGATGGCGGCACCACAAGCTGGCCTCATATCCAGGTCAATACGCTTCGTAAGTTAGCAGATATTCCTGAGGATCAGAGAAAAGTGATTGAAGAGCAGTTCTTTAACACTACCGGAAGTGCTGATGCTGCTTCAGGATGTCCTTATCATAAAGGATAGGATATTCATCACAACATACAAGCAAGGGGCAGATTACTGCCTCTTTTTTATGTTATTTAAGGTTTATTCTCCTTGAACATTAAAGATTTTCATAGGTCTGATCTACCATAAAGGATACAGCTTTTTTGATCTTTTCGCGGCCTTCAGGTGTATTGGTATCTATCCCACAGAAAAGACTGCCATTCAGAGAAGAAAACATGTTCAGGTAATAAAGTCCTGAAACCATAATCGCCATGATAGAACGATAAGTGTCCATTTTTTCTTTGAAATGGTCCTCCATCAATAATTTAAAGATATATTCTCCGTTTTCTTCCTGAGTATCTATCAGTTTTTTTAATGATTTTCGGGGTTCAGATATGGTCCACAACAATAGTTTCTGTGCTTCTTTGTTGGTGTATACATGATCAAATTGTGATAGAAGCATCTGCTCAATAAATTCTCTTCCGCCATCTTCCAGATTCGGTTTTATTTTTTCAACTTCTTCACTGGTTACCTTCACCCAAAAATCCTGTGTACGAACATATTCGTCCATCAGACCATCCATACCGCCAAAATAGGTGTAGATCATTTTCTTATCTACCCCGGCAGTTGCAGCGATATCATTGATCTTCAATCCTGCATATCCTTTCGTTTTCAGAATTTTACCAACTGCATCTAAAAACTTTTTCTTACTGCGTTCCTTGTTTCTAATACTCCCTGATGCTGACTTTCTTTCCATGACTAAACATTCAATATACAAGTTTAAGCAATTTTTTTTTATTTTAGACACTAACCAGTGTCTAATGTCAACTATTTGTATATATTTGTACAAACTAAAACCATTCACTATATAAAAACACTATCGAGGTTGAAAAATTAAAAACTATTCAGATTGTATCATTAGTTCCCTCAGTTTAAAATATTTCGAAAATAAACGACTGAGGTAAAAACACAACCAAACAGCATCATTTTTTATAATGATGCTGTTTTTTATTAGCAAAACGCCGCTATGATATTAAATAAAACACTTTTCAAGTGTTGAAATGTATTCTTTAGCTTGAGAAGGATCTTTTTTTTTGTCTTGTTTGGTGATTAAACTGGAATATCAGCTTCATTCAGATAGTAATTTCTTTGTATACCAAAAATTAATAATCTGAAAATCAAAACTTTAAAATAAAATTTAAAAAATATATACTATTTTACACACTTCATGGTGTCTTATTTCATATATTTGTACAAACTAAAACCATCTATATATTTTAAAACACTTTTAGGTTGAAAAATAAGACAATTCAGACTGTTTTTATTTTTGTTCCCTTACTTTAAGACAATTTCGAACACGAAACAGCTAAGGTAGAAACACAACAACACAATGGACCATTAGAAATTTCTAATGGTTTTGTTTTTTTCCGGAATTATTGAGATAAGAACAAACTGAATATTAAAGATTCCCGTAGGTTTGGTTTAATAAAAAAGAAACTGCTTTTTTTATTTTTTCCCGTCCTTTAGTAGTGTTAACGTCTATTCCACAGAAAATACTGCCATTCATAGCAGCATACATATTCAGATAATAAAGTCCGGAAACCAGGATTGCCATTATTGAACGTACATCTTCAGCATGTTCTTTGAAATGAGGATCCATCAGCAGCTTAAAAATATATTCTCCGTTTTCTTCCTGAGTATCGGTAAGCTTCCTTAATGATTTTCTGGGTTCAGAAATCCGCCATAGCAGTAACTTTTGCGCTTCTTTGCTTTTGTAAACATAGTCAAATTGTGACAACAGCATATCCTCCATAAAAGATTGTCCTCCGTCATCCAATTTTGGTTTTATTTTTTCTACCTCATCAATGGTCACTTTACTCCAGTAATCCTGAGACCGTATATATTCGTCTATCAACCCGTCTATCCCGCCAAAATAAGTATAGATCATCTTTTTATCTACCCCGGCAGTAGCAGCAATATCATTCACTTTCAATGCAGTATGCCCTTTTATTCTCAGTATTTTTCCCACTGCGTCCAAAAACTTTTTTTTACTGCGCTCCTTATTCCGGATATTTCCTGCTGCTGACTTTCTTTCCATGGTAAACTTTCAATTCTACAAGTTTATGAATTTTTTTTCATTTTAGACACTTTTTAGTGTCTAAATGTTTATATTTGCAGAAACTAATAACCATTTTATATAAAACGAACGATCAAAGTTGTGAGATTGTGAGAGATCAGATTGTACCGTTAGTTCCCTCAGTTTAAATGTTTTTGAACATTCAGCTGCTGAGGTAAAACATTACTTGCAGCACCATTATTTATGGTGCTGTTTTTATTTAAAAGAAGTATTTCTTTCTCATTTAGTGGTCATAAATACCTCTTCTGCTTCAATTTTCTGATTTAAATTTATTTTTTGTTGATTTTATTTCCTGCTTCAAATGCCTTATACAAAAGGCTTTTCATGAGTTGCTTAAGGTGTGAATGAAAATATTTTTATTTTTTTTTCATTTTAGACACTTAGAAGTGTCTTATTTCGTATATTTGCTTCAAACTAATAACCATTTTACATAGAAGCACTATTTGAGTTGAGAAAAATTAAAAAGTTTCGGACACAAGCAACTAAGGTAAAAACACTAAATGCAACAGTATCATTAGCTCTTTAATGATGCTGTTTTTAAATTTGAAGTACAGATTTTTGATTTTGAAGTACAGAAAATTATATATACCGGCTTCGGTATAGAATAGTTGATATGAAGAGAGACTGTCCATGGACAGTCTCTTATTTTAAAAGTCAAAGTTTATATTAACCTTTTGCTTTTTCGTCTGTAAAAAAATGATATCCATCCTTTTTCTCAATAAGTTGTAATGGATATAATGATGGATTATATTCGCCGTTCAATACTTCATTCAATGCATGTTTTTTGGATTCACCAAATGCTATTACCAGAATATTTTCAGCTTTATTGATCAACGGTGCAGTCAATGTGATTCTGAACATTTCCTGAGGCTTGAGATAATAGGAAGAAACCCACTTTTCTTTTTCATTTAAAACCTCTTCACCCGGAAATAGAGAAGCAGTATGACCGTCATCTCCCATTCCTAAAAGAATAAAATCAAAAATACCCTCATTACCAAGAATATCTCTGATCTGCTCTTCATATGTCTTTGCATAATCTTCCGGAGTTATTCCTTCACCATACATAGGAAAAATATGGTTTTTATCTACAGAAACCTGGCTGAGAAGGGCCTCATCTGTCATTCTGAAGTTACTTTTATCATCATGTAAAGGAACCCATCGTTCATCCACCCAAAAAAAATAGACTTTATTCCATTCTATCTGTTCTGCATATTTCTGGGTTGCCAATAGTTTGAAAATAGCTTTAGGAGAAGATCCTCCACTCAACGCAACCACAAAACGGCCATTTTTCTGAATAGATTTTTTTGAAAGATCAACAAATGCATCCGCTGCCTTTGTGTACAGTTTTTCCAAGTCGTCAAATACTGTAATATTCATTTTTTTGTTTAATTTTTATATTGTTTTATACCCAGCTGTGCCCCTGTCTTTCTACTAAAGCATTACAGTCTTCCGGTCCCCAGCTTCCTGCTTTATAATTCGGGAAGGATAAATCTTTGTTATTTTCCCAGGCTTCCTGTATTGTTGTAACAACATCCCATGCTTCTTCCACCTGATCGGAACGCATAAATAATGTAAGATCTCCTAAAAGAGCATCCTGCAGCAAAGTTTCATAAGCTTCCGGAGTATCGTCCTGGCAGGCAAAATTATCAAAAATCATTTCTGCTGGTTTTAAATCCAAGGTCAATCCCGGTTTTTTTGTCATAAACTGCAATCTGATATCCATCATCGGCTGAATATTAATAATCAACCTGTTAGCAGACAAAAGGTGCGGACTATCTGAGAATGTAGAATGAGGAAGTGGCTTAAACTGGATGGTAATATAAGAATGCTTTTCTTTCATTTTCTTTCCGGTACGAACGTAGAAAGGAACGTCCTGCCATCTTTCGTTATCCAGATAAAATTTTATTGCAGCAAACGTTTCGGTGTTGGAATCTTCAGCAATACCGTTCTCCTGACGGTAGCCTTTCACATCTACTCCGTTGATTGTACTTTTCCCGTATTGGCCTCTTACTGCATAATGCTCAACCTGATCTGAAGAAATTCTGCGAATTGATTTCAGAACATCTACTTTACGGTCTCTTATTTCCCCTGATTGCAATGAAGCTGGTGGTTCCATAGCCACCATACACAGGATCTGCAGCAGGTGGTTCTGAATCATATCTCTCAATGCTCCTGTCTGCTCATAAAAAGCTCCTCTTGTCTCAACGCCTACTTCTTCTGCTACGGTAATCTGTACTGATTCTATATATTTATGCTCCCATAAAGGTTCAAAAATTGAATTTCCAAATCTGAATGCCAATATATTCTGTACGGTTTCCTTTCCCAAATAATGATCAATACGATAAATCTGTTCTTCTTCAAATGTTTTTGCCAGAAGAGTATTCAGCTCAATCGCGGACTGTTTATTGTGACCAAACGGTTTTTCAATAATAATACGGTCTTTTTTCGGATCTGAAGCTAATGCTGTTGTTTTGATATGGTTGGAAATGGTAGAAATGAAATTGGGTCCAATTGACAGGTAAAACAACCTGTTAGCTCTCATTCCATAAACGGAATCAAAATCCAGCAATTTCTGCTGCAGATTCTGATAAGAACTTTCTTCATCCAATTGATGCTGAAAGTAAGTAATATGAGCCTGAAAACCAGCCCAGTCTTCAGAAGTTACTTTTTTTCTGGAGAAACTCTCAAGGTTTTCTTTGATATAATTTCTAAAAAGTTCATCGGTATTTTCGGCTCTTCCCAAGGCAACAATATTGAAGCCTTTGGGCATTCTGCCGTCGATGTATAAGTTATAAAATGCCGGAAAAAGTTTTCTTTTTGCCAGATCTCCTGTAGCACCAAAAATAACGATAGTTGTTGGCTGCAAGATTCTATTTTGATTCATTTTTCCGATTTTTAATTGTTTGCAGTTTGCCAAGAGGTATGGAATACTCCTTCTCTGTCAGTACGCTGATAGGTATGAGCTCCAAAATAATCACGCTGAGCCTGAATCAGATTCACAGGAAGAGAGTCTGTTGTGTAAGCATCAAAATATCCCAAAGCAGTCTGAATTCCCAAACTGGAAATACCGTTTGCTGAAGCATATCCTGCGGTTTTTCTTAGGGCTTTGATTTTTGATTTTACCAATTCGGCAATATCGTGATCAAGAAGAATATTAGAAAGGTTAGGGTTTTGAGTATATGCTGAATAGAATTTTTCCAGCAATACGGAGCGAATGATGCATCCTCCTCTCCAGATTTTCACAACATCTTTCAGGGGAATTTCAAAACCGTATTCTGCAGAGGCTTTTACCAGCAAAGACAATCCTTGTGCATAGCTGATTAATGTTGAAAGAAAAAGAGCATCACCCACTTCCTTGATAAACAATTCTGTATTTTCCGGCTTTGTGATTTCCTTTTCACCATAGAGTTGAGAAGCTTGAACTCTTTCTTCTTTATACGCTGATAAAATTCTTGAAGTTACCGCAATATCAATAGTAGGAATAGAAACTCCAATTTCCATGGCCTGTTCAGAAGTCCATTTTCCGGTTCCTTTTGCACCTGCTTTATCTAAAATCTGATCAACAAGATAGTTTTCTGTAAATGAATCTTTCTGAGTAAAAATATCTCTGGTAATTTCAATAAGAAAGGAGTTCATTTCTCCATTATTCCAGTCTCTGAAAACTTCATACAGCTGTTCATTATTCAAACCGGCTCCTCTTTTAAGCAGGTCATAAGCTTCACTGATAAGCTGCATAATGGCATATTCTATACCGTTGTGCACCATTTTCACGTAGTTCCCTGCAGATCCTTTCCCCATATATGCTGTACATGCTTCGTTATCTACTTTTGCGGCAATGGCTTCAAGCATTGGTCTAAGAAGTTTGAAAGCTTCCAGATCACCTCCAGGCATTATACTCGGTCCTCTTCTGGCTCCTTTTTCTCCACCTGACACTCCCATTCCCATAAAATGCAGTTTTTTTGATGCCAAATCAGCAACACGTCTGTTGGTATCTTCAAAGTAAGAATTCCCGGCATCAATTACGATATCACCTTCATTCAAAAGTGGGGTAATGCTTTCCAGCACTGCATCTACAGGTTTTCCTGCAGGAACCATAAGAATAATTTTTCTTGGGACTTCTAATGCAGATACAAAATCTTCTAAAGAGCCTGTACCTTTTACTTTCATTTCTGAAGCAGCACCACTCTCCAATTCTTTTACTTTCTCCTGATCAAGGTCAAATCCTGCGATTGAAAACCCGTTATCAGCGATATTATAAAGAAGATTCCGCCCCATTACTCCAAGGCCAACTATTCCATAACTATATCTTTCCATTATATTGGTATTAATATGAATTTTTAATTACAGAGAATAAAATTACGTAAATGCCTATAAGGAAAAAAATAAAGAAAGAAAAAAATTCGTCAGACTTCCGTTTTCCCCTCATTTATAAGCTACTAATATTCACATTTTCACACGATTTTCTTTTTACAGAATAAAATTCAATCATTATTATGGGAATGATCTATTAAAACAGTCTGTTTTTTGGTATAATTAAACTTATATTTGCCAAAATTTATAAAGTAATGAACTATAAACTTGAACTCAACACTCAGGAACCTAATTCTAAAATCGTTTTTAATACCATCAAATTTGATTCGTTCAAGATTAATATAGTTGAAAGATATATCGGGTCAATGAAGGCTCGTCCTACATTATGTGAAGTTTTATTTAAAGTAAGAACTATAGATGATGTAATTATCAACAGAAGAGATGGTAATATAAGAGTAAAGATAAAAGGTGATGATTTCGAAACGTATCAGAAATTATCCAGGGACCTGAATTCTTACGAGTACAAAAACAAATTGATCAACAGAAAAGAGGTGGAAGAGAATTATGTTCATTTCATCCTGAGTTTAGTGATCACAAATTATCAGCTTAATTAAGCTGCTCTGGGGATTGTCCTTCTATAATTCTGTAGTGGGACAATTTTCAAAAAACATACTGCAATAAGAACCAAGCAGTTCTTATTATTTAAAACCTGGAAATTACCCGGAAAAGAATATTTTATTTTTCAGTACTTTCGTTTGAAGACATTTAAAAATAAGTTTAAATTAATTTATTCGTTATTACGTAGGATATTGCTTCGATAATATTTTTCACGCCAATTCTTTCAAATAATTTACTCCTGTGAAACTTTATGGTGCTGGGTGAAACGCACAATTGTTCCGCAATTTCTTCTATTTTCAATCCCTGAAGATAAAGTCTTATAATTTCAATCTCCCTTATTTTTAAAGTAATTTTACATTCTTCCGTCCATTTTCCTGTAAAAAGATCATATTTCCAATACGTTTCTGAGGCATTGGATATAATCCGGATATTTCCTGCAGTCCGATTAAGGGAATAGGATACTACGCAGGCTATTTTAGAAATTTCTCCGTCATCATCAAGTTCTATGGGTGTAATTCTATGATTGACAAGTACATCTACACTATTGGCATATTTAAGATGGAAATCATAAGTAATGGTGTGTGCTTTTTTCTCATCCGGTGAAAGACATTCAAAGAATTTAAGGCCATAAATATTCACTTTTCTTAATATTTCAAAATCCTCCTTCTTGGTGTATTTCCGAAAAAAATTATACCCCATTTTTTTAACCTCAGCAGCCCGAAAACCCGAAAAAAGAAGGGGATTTTCTGAAATAAATTCTAATTTTTCGGTTTTAAGATCTGTAATAAAAACAGCCCCCAAACTGTTTCCCAATACCGCTTTGAGCACATTAAAATATTTGTTTGTACTTTTTTCTTCAAAAGTTGATACATCAGACGCGTTCCTGGGATACAATGAATTTATTTTATCACTCATATTTTTAACACAATAATAGGGGTGAAAAACTTTTTTTTATTAATTACTTTTTGCAAACATATTCATAATTAAGTTAAATGAAAAATCCATTAAAACTTAATTATAATTGAATCTAATTCCATAAATCATTTATTTAAAGAATATAAAAAATATTTTTATTGAATTTATTACATTTAAAAATAAATTCTACTGCATTATATACACATAGAAATGGAATTAAACTAAAAAATCAAAAAAAAATTATTTATTCTTAAAATGAGACTTATGCATTCTCTTTACTGTAAGCACTTCAACATAAATTTACCCCAAATTAATTCATTAAACTTTGATTTAAAACTATACAAAAGTATAGTCATTTTTTCTTTTTATTAAATTATTTTTACACTAACTATAAAATAAAAATTAACCTAATATATATATATAGAAATGATAGAGATCAAAACCTACTCAAATAATAGGCGCTCAAGTGAACAAGTTTGTATCTGAAACCATCAAACTGACATTAATTTACCTCTGAAACTATTCCCACCTACTTAAATATCGTACTTATTTTTTATCCATTGATCACTTTTTAAATAGAAATAATAAATGATAACACAACAATTCATAAAAAATTAATAAAGGAATCATAATCATTTTTTAAAAAAGAATTCGTAATTTTTAGAATCAAAATTCAACAATGCATGAAGAACATTTTATTTAGTTTATTGTTCCTGATATTGGGCATCCCTCTCTTGGCTCAAAGAGACACAGATCATTGGTTTGCACCTTATTATGCCTCTGTAAATTATACACAGGCATTATATCTTTCTACCGACTCTACAACTCCTTTTGTTGTTACCATTAACAGCAATAACGTTCCTATTGGCAATGTAACCATCAGTAAAGGGGCTCCTCAAACCTTTGTGGTACCAGCTGGCAATATAGCCGCTAATGTTACGTCAAATGCCTTCACTACTATTAATAAAGGACTATATGTACAAGGAACCAAGCCTTTCTACTGTTCATTAAGAATGGTAAGCAGTACTACACACGCTGAAATTATAACAAGTAAAGGAAAAGCCGGGATCGGCAAAGAATTTTTTGTAGCCGCAGCTCCTACCACTGCATCACTTAACATATTTAACTTCACAGCAGGTATATTGGCAACAGAAAATAATACAGTTATCACCACTACATGGAACGGAAATGTAACTTTTTTTGGAGGAGCACCAGCAACCCATTCGCAAACAATTACTCTCAATAAAGGACAATCTTTTATTTTTGCTGGAGGTCCGGGAATAGGCGGTCAAAACCTATCAGCTTTTATTGGAGCTAAAATTGTTTCCGATAAACCCATTACCCTTACCAACGGAAATGTCAATGGAAATTTTGGAAACAACACCAGTGCGGGATCTGATGCAGTTCTTGACCAGTCTGTGCCTACGGAAAGACTTGGAAGCACTTTTGCCATGGTAAGAACAAGATCCACCAATCCGGATCTTGAAGGTGGCATCATTGTAGGAACAGAAAACAATACCCAAATATTTATCAATGGTTCCAACATTCCCATTGCAACCATCAATAGTGGGGAATTTTACAGAATTTCAGGAAGCAACTATGTTCAGCAGGGAACTTCCGGACATTTTAATATGTTTATTACAACTTCAAAAAACGTCTACTTATATCAGTTGGTCTCTGTGAATAACAGCAGTGCAACCTGTGGCTTTAACTACATCCCACCATTAAACTGTTTTCTACCCCGAAAAATTGAAGAAATCGGGAAAATCAATGAAATGCCAACAGGACCAGGAATAACAAGCACGGTCCCAACCGGAGCTGTTGTAAAACTAAATATTTTAACGGAAACCGGAGCTAATGTAACGGTAAACGGAATTACTCCCACCGCTGCACAAGGGCCTTTCCCATTGACAGGAAATAGCAGCTGGGTGACGTATGCCATCCCATCTATCACCGGAAATATAACAGTGGTTTCTGATAAAGCTGTAACAGCAGGTATTAACGGTGGTTACAGTACATCCGGATATGGAGGTTATTTTGCAGGTTTCTCTTCTATCCCACTGATTTCAAAAAAAACAGGAGATTGTATTCCGGGTATTGTACTGGAAGTAAATGACAGCTACGACACCTACCAATGGTTCCTAAACGGAAATCCTATTACCGGAGCCAATACTAATACTCATACTCCAGTGGCTTCAGGGAATTATACTGTGAAAATTTCAGTAAGCACTTGCCCTCCGGCAACTACTCCTGTCTATAAAGTATATACATGTCTTCAGGAATCTACAAAAGCGATTACTGTTTGTGAAGGACATCAGGCTATCGTACCTGAATTTACCAATTCTACCCAGACTTATGTTCCGAGTACGTTAACTATCATTACTCCTCCAGCAAACGGAACCGCTACCATTGATGCAGCAGGAGTGATTAATTACGTTCCCAACTTCGGTTATCTGGGTACTGATACTATTGTTTATAAATTTTGTGGAAATAACCCGGATTTTACAGATTGCGAACGGGTGACTGTAACATTAACAGTTTCTGAAAGCCCAATCGTTAAAAATGCAGCCTTAAGATCATGTTTCCAGCCATCTAATCCGGTGCTTGGAGTATTTAATTTAACGACAGCAGGAGTTAATGTACAACCGGGAACGATTAAACAATATTATCTATCTCCTACTGATGCGCATAACGGGACAAACGAAATCCTGACTCCAGCCAATTATATTGCTCCTAACGGCTTGGTTTACATTAAGGTAAGTAATACCGACGGATGTTACAAAATTGCAGAAGTAACTCTTACGGTTATTCCTCCTACCTACTCAGAAGCATTAAAGGATAAAATTATCTGTATGGAAAATACGACCACATTAGATGCAGGACCAGGCTATACTTCTTATGAATGGAGTACGGGAGCGACAACACAGTCCATCAAGAATGTAGGAGTTGGAACCTATTGGGTAGATCTGAAAACCAGAGAATGCACCACCAGACAAACAGTGAAGGTATATGCTTCTGAAAACCCTGTCATTTTGAATGTTAACATTAACAATAATACGGTTACTTTAGACGTAATTGCAGGAACAGCACCTTATCAATATTCCATGGATAATATCAACTGGCAGAATGAAAATGTATTTACCAATATATCCCGTGGAAGCCATACTTTCTATGTAAAGGATTCATACAACTGCGTTCCTATACAGGTAGAAATTACTGTTCCTAACCTGATCAACATCATCACTCCTAACGGTGACGGAATCAATGATGTTCTTGATTATTCTGCTTTAGCATATAAACCTAATTTCACATTCAGCATCTATGACAGATATGGAAGTAAGCTTCATATAGGAAGTAAATTAAACGGATACAAATGGGATGGAGCCATGGATGGTAAAAAAGTACCTACCGGAACCTACTGGTTTGATATGGGATGGAATGAAAACAATACAAAACAGACTCCAATAAAATATACGGGATGGATTGTAGTAAAAAACAGAAATTAATCCCAACTTTCTACAGTAAATCATTGGACATTTAAACCTCTATTTTTATTATGAAAAAGTTATTATATATATTCCTTATTATTACTTCAGGCTTACTTTGGGGGCAGAAAAACAGTAATGTACAATTTGCTGTTTACAATGATGCTATCGGTACTGCCAACATGTTTGATCTTTACAAGAGCAGTATTGAAAAAGTAAACGTTTACAAAACCAAGTCTAGTCTGCCTTCTCATTTAAAGAAATTCAATTATCTTGCTGATAACGGTCTAATAGAGATCAAGTTTAAAAAAAATGCAGGTTACCCAGATAGTTTATCGTTGGAAATGCTTAATGAGCAGAGCAATCTTCCTAAAGACAGTCCAGTATTTATTGAAGGATATCAGTTCAATGATGCCACAACCCGGGTCTACAATGACATGATCGCCAGCATTGAACTCAAAGATTATAACGGGCAAAAATGCATCCATATTTCCACCATAAAAAATTAATAGCCGGCATTGACAGGATGTTAATTAAAAAAGTAGAGACTATTTCACAAGTGAAATAGTCTCTACTTTTTTAATTCATGCTTTCTTTACTTCAGTAATCTGGAAAACCACACATAAATATCTATATCACCGGAAATATTCAGTTTTTTCCTGATATTATATTTTTTGGTCTGTACGGTTCTCACTGAGGTAAAGGTGTATTCTGCTATTTCTTTTGTAGAAAAATTCAGGTATATGTAGGCACAAAATCGTATTTCTGTAATTTTTAAATCTGAAATTGCAAGGAGCTCATCCGAAAAACGAGGGCAGTATTCATTGAAACGGATCAGAAACTCAGAGTTATTTTCTTTAGCAAGCTGTATTACTTCTTTAAAAATACACTCCTGTACCGGTAATTTGTGTGGCACGTCTATTTTATCCAGGTTTTTACTTTTATATTTTTTGTAATAGTGCAAGAACAGGGATATAAAAAGAACACCTATTACTCCGCTGACAAATAAAATAAACATAAGGCCGTGTGTTAGTTTTTTTCCATTTTTTTCTTCAACCTCATCTTTTTTATCAATGATATCTTTTAGGACCTGATTTTGTTTTTCTTTTGCCGTTTGAATGTCCAATAACTGATTTACATAGTACGCTGTACTGTCTTTTTCCTTCATTTCTTCATACAAACTCTTCAATTCTTTGGATACAGACTTTTGATGGAATTCATCTTTAAAATGATGTCCCGCAATTTTTTTGCAGATCCACAGATAATGCCGGGCACTTTTGAAATCTTTAACAGCTCTATAATATTTTGCTGCATTGAACAGATTAAAGTATATTAAACTCTTATTATCATTTTTTTTAAGATCGTTAAGGGATTCTTGAATATAACCTTTTGCCAGATCAAGCCTGCCCATATCAATATATATTGCAGCCAGATAAGAGGTGGTCATAAAACTCCAGCTCAGCTGTGCTTTGTGAATTTTATATCTGTGATTTTTATTTTCTCTGTATATTTTTGAATATTTATAAGCGATTTTTATTTTCTCCAGTGCTTTTTCCCTCTGATTCATTTCATTATAAAACCCTGCGTACTGCCAATTGATCAGATAAGTGTAATACGCATTTTTTTGCTTTATTGTCTCTTCGTAGATTTCATCCAGAAGGCCAAAGGCAGTAACCCTTTCTCCTAAATTAAAATAAAGCATAGATTTGATCATATGTTGATATAAAACGATTTCAAAGTCTGATTCTTCATTAATTAGACCTTCTTTATCCACTTTATCAATATAATGAAATGCTTTTTTCACCTCATTATTTTTATTGTATATGTTGGCTATTTTAAGATATCCCAACGCTACACCATCATAATAAGAATATTTTCGGCAAATGGTAACAATACTGTCAATTTCATGTATCTCTTTTGGTCCCGCAGTACAAAACTCAATATCAAACAAGATGCTTTTTAGTTCTTCTTTGGTTTGCTGCGAATAAAAAAATAAGGAAATTAAAAAAAACAAGAAGGTCAGCTTTTGTGTCATGGCTTATTCATAATCTGAAATACAATATTAGTACTATCCTTCTACCATACCACTCAAACCACCTACGTATCACATACACAATATCACAAAAGCGCAATTAAACACCATTTAAATTACAGATTTAGCAATTACTTTTGCCCGAAAATTATTCTATGCTTTTACAATAAGTTAGAAAATTGATCAAAATTTAAAACAATAACGCATTATAAAAATCTAATCAGATAACCATTAAAATTCTATTAATTATTATGAAAAATTTATTACCCTATGTATTTTTATTTACCACCATATTGGTAAAGGCACAAAATGACAATTGCTCAGGAGCAACATCCCTGACTGTAGGAACAAATTTTGCTTCGGCAGCTATTACAACCAACAATACAAGTGCTACAACAGATGGCAATCTTCCTTCTTGCAATCCTGATGCTGTTGAAAATGTCTGGTTCAAAGTAGTAGTTCCGGCAAGCGGAAACTTAACGCTGGAAATAAGGGAAGCTGCAGGATCTTCATTTGATGATTCTGTACTTACGGTTTATAGCGGTTCTTGCGGTTCTTTAACAGAAATTGACTGTGATGATGACAGTGGCGAGGATTTTTTTTCTATGATTTCATTAACAGGCCAGACTCCAGGAAACACACTGTATGTAAGTGTCTGGAAATATGATTCATCTATAGAAAGTGGAGAATTCAAAGTATCTGCATATGATGACAGTTTATTATCAACTCATGAAGTTGTGAACAGCAAAAACAATATTACAGTATTTCCTAATCCATTCAGTGATGTCATTACCATTTCTGACATTTCAAAAGTGAAGTCGGTTTCGGTTCTGGATGCTTCAGGAAAAGCCGTTAAAACCATTGAAACACCTTCATCTCAGATGTATTTGAATGATTTAAAATCAGGACTGTATTTCATTACTTTAAAAATGACGGATGGAACTGTAAAAACAATAAAAGCGATCAAAAAATAACACCTATTTATTCAGAATCAAAAATAGTTTTTAATAATTAGGAAATCGTGTACCTGCAGGTTGCGTGTTATTTCCCTGCAGGTACTTTTTAAAATTTTAAATTCAAAACAATTTATACTTTTTCACATTGACCACAAAGGTTATTTCATTAATGGAATAGCCTTTGTTTTTTTACAGATATCTTCAGCCTTATTTCAACAATCTGGAAAACCACACATAGATGTCCATATCCCCAGAAATATTCAGCTTTTTCCTTAGATTATACTTTTTGGTCTGTACCGTTCTCACTGAGGTAAATGTATATTCTGCAATCTCTTTGGTAGAAAAATTCAGATAGATGTAAGCGCAGAATCTTATTTCCGATATTTTTAAAGGAGAAACCTTTAAAAGTTCTTCTGAAAAGTGGGGACTGTATTCATTGAAACGGGTCAAAAACTCAGGATTGTTTTCTTTGGCAAGCTCTATCACTTCCTTAAAAATACTCTCCTGTACAGGTAGCTGATGAGGGATATCAATTTTGTCCAGGTTTTTACTTTTATGTTTTCTATAGTAGTACAGGAAAAGGAAGATAAAGAGAAGACACAGAACAATACTCAATGACAGAATAAAAAAGAGCCCTTTTGTTTCCTTCTTTCTATTGGTATTTTCTAATTCACTCTGTTTGTCTACATGATCATTCAATGTTTGATTTTGCCTGCTATTGGAAGACTCTATATCCAACAGCCAATTGGAATAATAAGCAATACTGTCTTTCTGCCCCGTGCTTTCATAAAGGTTCTTCAGCTCTGTTGCCGCCGACTTCTGATAGTTTTCGCTTTTATAATAGTTATTAGCTATATTTTTACAGATCCATAAATAATGCTGAGCTTCCGGAATTTTCTTCATGGATTTAAAATACCTTGCAGCAAAATAAGAGGTAATATATCGTATTCCTATTTCATCTATCTTTTTTTCATTCTGAATGGCTTCCTCAATATAAATTTTCGCAGAATCAGGCTTATTGAGCTCAAGATACATTCCCCCCAGATAAGGTGAGGTTTTATAACTGTTGCTTAATCTGTTCTTGTCTATCCTGTAGCGGTTATCTTTGTTTTCTCTGTAAATTTTAGAATATTTGTAGGCTGTTTTGTAATGTTTTAATGCCAGTTCTTTTTTATTAGTTTCATTATAAATTCCGGCATACTGCCAATTGATCAGATAAATAAAATAAGCATTATTGGTTTCCATAACGTCATCATACATTTCATCCAATTGTTTCAGAGAGGTGACTCTTTCTCCTAATTTCTGATACAATAAGGACCTTTGAAGATGGAGATAAAATATAACTTCAAAATCAGTATCTGAATTGATGAGGCCCTCCTTTTCCACTTTATCAGTGTAATAAAAAGACTTCTTCATATCACTGTTCCGATTGTAGATATTTGCAATTTTAAGATATCCTAGTGCGACACAGTCATTATAATGTTTTTTTTGACACACCTTAATAAGGCTGTCAATTTTCTGCATCTCTTTTTGTCCCGCAGTAGAAAACTCTATATCAAATATCATATTCTTTAGTTCTCTTTCGGTCTGCTGTGCATAAAACAAAGACGAAATCAGGACAAACAAAAAAGATAATTTTTTTATCATCATTACACCATAATTAAAAATGTATACATATCACAACTCATAATATCAAAAGCAAACTAAGCTTTATTTCAATAATTTGGAAAACCATACATAGATGTCCATATCACCGGGAATATTCAGCTTTTTTCTTAGATTATACTTTTTCGTCTGTACTGTTCTCACTGAAGTAAATGTATAATCTGCAATCTCTTTGGTAGAAAAATTCAGATAGATATAAGCACAAAACCTTATTTCCGATATTTTTAAAAGAGAAACTTTTAACAGCTCTTCTGAAAAACGCGGACTGTATTCATGGAAACGGGTCATAAACTCAGGATTGTTTTCTTTAGCAAGCTGTATTACTTCCTTAAAAATGCTCTCCTGTACTGGTAATTGATGAGGGATATCAATTTTGTCCAGGTTTTTACTTTTATGTTTTCTGTAGTAATACAGGAAAAGAAATATAAAGAGAAGACATACTCCTATGCTTACTGATAAGATGAAAAAAAGTCCTTTTGTTTCCTTCTTTCTATTAGTATTTTCCAATTCATTTTGCTTGTCTAAAGTATCATTCAGCGCTTGATTTTGTTTATGGTTTACATCTTCTACTTCTACCAGCCAGTTAGAATAGTAACCGACACTGTCTTTTTGACCAGTACTCTCATATAAATCATAAAGTAAATCCCCCACCGCAATTTGATAGTTCTCGCTTTTAAGGTAATTTTTAGCAATATTTTTGGCAGTCCACAGATAGTGCTGTGCCTGTTCAACATTCTTAACTTCTTTAAAGTACCTTCCAGCAAACAGAGACGTGATGTATTTCAGAGTGATATCATCCACTTTTTTTTCATTCTGAATGGCTTCTTCAATATAAATTCTGGCAGAATCCAATTTATTAACATCAACATATGCACCTCCAAGATACGCAGAAGTCTTATAACTGTTGCTCAGCCTGTTTTTATCTATCCGGTAGCGATTACCTTTATTTTCTCTATAGATTTTTGAAAACCTGTATGCAATTTTATTATACTTCAATGAGAGTTCCTTATTTGTTTCAATGTATCTATCAGCATATTGCCGGTTGAGCAGATAGATAAAATAAGCATTGTTTGATTTCATTGTCTCATCTTTGATTTCATCCAATTGTTTAAAAGAAGTAACCCTCTCTCCTAATTTCCGGTATAAAAAAGATTTTTGCAGATGGAGATAAAAAATGATTTCAAAGTCGGTATCAGAATTTATGAGGCTTTCTATCTTATTGATATAATAAAAAGATTTCTTTATATCATTCATTTTATCATAGATCATAGAAATCTTCACATATCCAAAGGCGACACAATCATTATAAGAATTTTGTTTACATACCTTAATAAGACTATCAATTTTCTGTACTTCCTTTGGCCCGGCAGTAGAAAAGTCCATATCAAAAATAATATTCTTCAGTTCTTCTTCTGTATGTTGTGAATAGAAAAAGGAAGAAATTAAAAAGAATAAAAAAGTTAGTTTTTTCACCATAATATGATCAAAATAAAAATGCAATATTAATACTACATCATTGCCGCATCAGCCGAAATACATACGTATCACATACACTACATAACGAAACAGCAGGATAACATCATTTATAATACAAAATTAGCAATTACTTTTGAATACCCGAATATTATATTCATTCTCTACAATCTATTATTAAATACCTAATTTTTAAAATGAGAAAAACTCTATTATCATTATTTTTGATATCAGGCTTCTGTCTTTCCAATGCCCAAAAGTGGGAACCGGCTTCACAGAAAGTATCTGAAATCCGAAGAGAGGTAAAAATTCTACATGCTTACAAAACTGATATTACTACTTTAATTCAGTTATTAAAAAATGCAGAGGAAACAGGCGCTAATGCAAAAGCAGTGACGATTCAATTACCTACAGCAGAAGGAACCGTAGAAAAGTTTGCGGTATACAGCAATCCGGTAATGGAAAAATCATTGGCTGAAAAATATGGATTAGGCTCTTATGTAGGCGTTGGAATTGATGATCCTTCCAAATATGTAAGATTCAGCACATCCCCTACAGAAATACAGTCTATGATCATTAAGGATGGTAAATTTCAGTTTATAGAACCTGTTACCGCAGATAAAAAGACCTATGGTGTGTTTTATAAAACGCAGAGAACAGATTCTGAACAAGGATTTACCTGCATGGAAGGTAAAAAAGAACAGGACTTTCACTCTCTAAGAGAAGCAGGAAAAAACAAACTTGCAGGAATCAATATTACAGGAAGACCTGCTGCATCCATGTACAGAACTTACAGATTGGCTTTATCTGCAACAGGAGAATATACAACGCTTTTTGGAGGTGTTGCAGGAGCACTCGCCCAGATGAATAATACCATGACCCGTGTAAACGGTGTTTTTGAAAAAGAATTTGCCATTCACCTGAATATACAGAATCTACCCAATATTATCTATGCCAATCCCGCGAATGATCCTTATACAAATAACTTAAATGGTCAACTGCAACAGACCTTAACTGCTCAGGTAGGTAATGCCAATTACGATATCGGGCATGTATTTAATGCAGCTGGAGGAAACGGAAATGCTGGATGTATTGGCTGTATATGTACTGATCCAACAGTTGCAGAACCACTAGGTAAAGGTTCAGCCTTTACTCAAAACCAGAATCCTGTGGGAGACACATTCGATATTGATTATGTAGCTCATGAAATGGGGCACCAGCTTGGAGGAAACCATACCTATTCTACGGTTACTGAGAGTTCAGGCGTTAATGTGGAGCCAGGAGGAGGAACAACTATTATGGCATATGCCGGGATTACAGCCAATAATGTTCAGATGAACAGTGATGCTTATTTTCATTATTCATCCATCAATCAGATTCTTACCAACCTTGAAGGTAAAGTTGGATGCGGTGTAGCTGAAAATATTGCCAATAATGCACCTGCCATTACACCACTTATTTCTTATAATATTCCCAAAGGGACAGCGTATTATCTGGATGCTAATGCAGTAGATGCCAATGGAGATCAGTTTACCTATAACTGGGAACAGTATGACAGCGTAGGGTCTACAAGCTCAATATCAGGAGACAGCGGCTGGGGCTTTAATCCCGAAGGATCTCTCACCCGTTCTTATCCTGCTGTTGCTTCCGGAAGAAGATATTTCCCAAGTCTTCCTATTGTTATGAGTGGGAAACTGACTAATAAAGACACGTGGGAAACGGTTTCCTATATTCCAAGAGTTTTACATTACGCTGTATCTGTACGTGATAACAACCCGAACAGACCGCTGACTATTTCTGCTGAAAATACAGTAACTGTTGGAAATGACGGGCCTTTCAAATTTAAAGGATTAACCGCTTCTTCTACTCTGTATAACAATGCAACCAATACTATTTCCTGGGATGCTGCCAACACAAACCTCGCTCCATACAACACAGCCAATGTAAAAATTGAATATACAACCGATTTAAATAATGGGTCAGCATGGACAGAACTGGTAGCCTCAACTCCTAATGACGGTAGTTTTGAAATACAAATGCCAGCGACGCTGCAGGGAAATATTAAGCTGAGAATTTCAGCGGTAGGTAATATATTTTATGCTGTCTCTCCTACAGTAAGTGTAGGAAATGCTCCCGCTTCTTTAAACAATCCTCCAACAGGTCTTGCTGCCTTTGAGAATGATGTATTAAAAACCTCAGCAACCGTTTCATGGAACCATGTACCGGGAGCGACTTATTCTGTGAACTACAGAAAAGTGGGAACAGCAAACTGGTCTAATGCAGCCAGCCAGGTTAGTTCTGTACTATTAAATAATCTTGAAGATGAAACCTCTTATGAAGTTCGTGTTGCATCTGTGATCAATAATGTTCCCGGAGGGTTTTCACCAGTTTATAATTTTAAAACAAAAGGATTACGTACCGGGTATGATTACTGCCTGATGACTACAGGAGGAAACACAACAAATATGGACCTTTTCAGTGGTATATTAAGGGTAACTCTGGCCAATGTGGATTTAGCGGGTAACGGAACTACCGTTCAGCATGCTTATAAAGATTATTCTGAAGATCCTGCAAAACTGATCCAGCTTACCCAGGGCGCTCAGTATAATCTGAATTATATCGTATATGCTAACCGTGATGGTGCCGATTATCCGGATTGGATGGATTGGGTACAGGTGTGGATTGATTACAACAGAAACGGTGTGTTTGAAGCTTCAGAGAGAATAGGTATTAATGGAGCAATTCCTAATGCCAATGCAAGACATCAGGGCAGCTTTGCTTTTGCAGTTCCGGCTGGGGCATATAATGGTGACAAAACATTAAGAATGAGAGTAGCCAGCGGATTTTTCAATGCTTCTGCTGACGCGTGTACAAGTCCTTCTGTAGATGATAATGGTGACCTTTTCTCTCGTGGTTCAGTATGGGATTTCTCTGTAAAGATCAGTGCTGCCCTTGGTACTAAGGAATCTGCACCATCATCTTCCAATATTGAAATCTATCCTAATCCTGCAGATACTTTTGTAGAGGTGAAAAACCTGAAAGGCAAAGCGGATTACAAAATCTACAGTGCAGACGGAAGACTTGTTCAGGGAGGAAAACTGGACGGGCAGAGAATCAATGTTGCTTCACTGATCAAAGGAATGTATGTAATCACCATAACAGATGATAAGACGACTTATAATACAAAACTAATCAAGAAATAGTTGTAATAATTAGTGTACCGTGTACCTGCGGAAGATTATTACTGCCTGCAGGTACTTTTCTCATCAACTATTAAAATACAATCAACAAGTAATTCATATTATATAAAAAAGATAAGAACGATATCATAAAACACAATTTTTAATCATTTTTAGTAGTGTATCTGCAGTATAAGTGATTTACTGCAGGTACCTTTTACAAGAATTACCGTTCAAAAAAGATAAAATGTATATCAATCTATATTTTAAAAAAAACATTTTTTAATCGTCGTTTGTATTGCGTACCTGCAAGATAAGTGGTTTTCTGCAGGTACCTTTTTTTTAATTTCAATCCAAAAAAAAAATAATATATGATAAAAAAACTACTCTTTTTACTATGTATCGGATTTTCAGTCTTATCATACTCACAATCCGATGAGGTTCTGTTTATAGGAAACAGCATCACGTACTTTAATGACATGCCTGAAATTTTTAAAAATATAGCAGCTTCAAAAGGAAAAAATCTTTCCATAACAACGCATACTCCGGGAGGAACCGGTTTTGTAAATCACGTAGATGATCCGTCACTGTATCAGAAAATAAGATCTAAGAATTATAAGTATGTTATCCTACAGCCTGGAAGTGCCGAATCCCCAGGTTATTCCTTTCCTGTAGCCGTTACCGCTGAACGTGGCCGCAAGATCAGGGATTCTATTCGAAAATACAGCCCGTGTTCTAAAATATTTCTCTATGAAATTCCCTATGGAGTTCCTTCTGCCAATGAATACAACACCTATTTTACTATTCAGCAAAAAATAAAGGATTCCATTACTAAGATGTCTAATCTAATGCAGGTGGAAATGGTTCCTGCCGGTGAATCTGCAAGGAATTATTACAATACTACTCAGGATCTTGCTCTTCACGGATCATACAATGATATTCATCCGGGACCGAAAGGAAGTTATCTTGTGGCAGCTTCCATGTATTCAGCAATTTTCCAGGATCATGTCTTTCCATCTACTTTTTATAACGGATTACCACAGAACACTGCCGAAAGTTTTCAGAATATTGCAGATCAGGTTTTTTTCAATAATCCTGCACAATGGAACAGCAATGCGTTCCACCTTCATGCAGATTTTACAGCAGGAATTAATGGAACAACGGTGAATTTCACCAATCATTCTACCAATCAGACTTCAGTATTGTGGAATTTTGGAGACGGCAATACAAATCCTTCCCTGAATCCTGTTCATCAGTATACTTCTCCGGGAAATTATACGGTTACCCTTACCGTCAATAAAAACTCCTGTTCAGAAACCTTTACTAAAATAATTACTATTGGTTCACTCGGAGCAATGAATCCTAACGTAAAGCCTGAACTTACATTTTATCCGAATCCAGTTACAGATTTTTGTTATATCAGCAGTAAAGAAAAAATGAAAGACATCATTATTTATGATATGGCACAAAGAAAAATTGCCGATTGGAAGAATCTTCATGTGAATGATACAAAAATAGATTTTTCAGCGTATAGCAAAGGAACTTATGTGATGAGTATTCTTTATGAAAATGACCATAGGGAAACCCTTAAGATTATAGTTAAATAATCAGGCTGCCGAAAAATTGGTTATAGCTAAATTCAAAAAAAACTGTAATCATTAATCTACAAAATCAGCGATATAAAACTACATTGAGTCTGGTTTATAAGAAAAGATATGGACTTAAGTTTGCAATGTACTTCAAGATAAATTAATATTTACAAAATAAATGAACTTAATATTTTTTGACATCATGAAAAAAACTATTTCCGTAATTATCCTGGGAATTTTAGTATCATGTAATCCTTCTACTCAGAATAAAAATTCAAAAGTGCACACAGATACCTCTGAAGACCAAAATTCTTTGAAAACTAAACTTGCAGGAAAATGGTTACAGCCTATTCCAGGCCAGGAAAATGAGAAACAAGGTTTTGAACTTAAAGAGAATGGTGTTGCATCTTCATTAAATATTCATACTTTATTATATGATCAATGGAAGGTTTCTCATGATACACTTTTTATATGGTATCATACTGAAGGTATACGTCAAGTTTCGAACGACATTGATACATTACTGATTAAAAAGCTTACCGATGATCAGCTCACCGTGTCTTATGCAAGAAACCCCAGCTTTGAACTCATTTACAATAAAGGAAAATAAATATTCCATTAAGAGATGATGGTTAAATAATTGAATAACTAAAAAAAGAGAACTCAAATGAGTTCTCTTTTTCTATATAGGCAACAGCTCATTGAACATCATTGCATTGATGATGACAAAAGATTAACCTGCAACAACTTCTTCTGCATACACAACACCTTCATAACAAGCGTTGTAAATAGCTTTCAATTCTTCTAAAACAGGAACTCTCGGGTTGAAACCTGTACAAGGGTCTGCCAAAGCATTGGCTGTAATATAGTCAAGGTTTTTATCCCAATCTTCTCTTGAAATTCCGAAATCTTTGATCGCTGACTGGTTGTTGACTTCGGAACGTAATGTCTCAATAGCCTGAGCCAGTTCTTCGGTAGTTTCTTTCCCAATTACTCTTGCCAGATCAGGATAACGTTCTGTAGCCAGCGCATTATAACGGATCACATTCGGAAGAAAAATAGCGTTTGAAGCTCCATGAGGAATTCCATACAAGGCTCCTACCTGGTGAGACAGAGAGTGTACAATTCCCAGCCATGCATTGTTGAAGGCTAAACCAGCCATAAATGATGCATCATGCATATTCTGACGGGCCTGAATATTCCCCGGATTTTCTACGGCTTCTTTAAGGTTATCAAAAACAATCTCCAAACCACCTTTGGACAGAGCATCTGCAATGTTATTGTCAATATTTGAAACATAAGCTTCCACACAGTGTGTTAAAGCATCAAGTCCTGTATTGGACGTCACATGAGCTGGCATTGAAGCACATATTTCTCCATCAATAATCGCGATATCCGGTGTCAATTCGTAAGAAACAACAGGATATTTCACTCCTTTTTCTCTGTCGGTAATTACCGCAAGACCCGTAGTTTCAGTTCCAGTTCCGCTTGTAGAAGGAATAGCGATAAACTTAGCTTTATTTCTCAGAACCGGTACTGTGAAAGGTTTAATCAAAGCATCAAATTCCACCTCAGGATATTCGTAAAATACCCACATGATTTTTGCAGCATCAATTGCCGAACATCCTCCTAAACCGATAATCCAGTCAGGCTGAAATGTATTCATTACCTCTGCTCCTTTCAGGCATGTTGCCGATGAAGGATCTTCTTCTACTCCTTCGAAAATCTGTGTTTCGATTCCCGCTTCATTAAGGTAAGCTACCGCTTTGTCAAGGGTTCCACTTTTTCTCATAGAACTTCCACCTGTTACAATAACTGCTTTTTTACCCTGAATATTTTTTAATTCGTCAAGACTTCCTGCACCATGGAAGACTTCGCCTGCAATAAATAATTTGCTCATTTTTCTTATCTGATTTTAATAAGACAAAATTAGACAAGCCTTCACAAGCCCTGTTATACAAACGGGACTATGCGTTATACATTTGCGCCAATTCCTGCTGAAGTTCGGTGGGAGTTTCTTTGAGTTTTGCTTTTACAAATTTATTGAGGGCAGAAGGAGAATTAAAACCAAGATCGAAAGCAATTTCTTTATGGGAAAGATCGGAAAACATCAGCTGTCTTTTAATTTCTGTTAAAATACGGTTGTGTATTGCCTGGATGGCAGTCTCTCCGCAATGTTTCTTCGTAATGGAGTTTAATTTTTTGGTTGTAATGGCCATTTCTTCTGCATAGTACTGAACGGTTCTGTATTGTTTGTAATGTTCATTCAACAGTTTTTTAAATCTTACATAGATAGGTTGATCCGCCGTTTTTTCATGCAAAACCGGATGTAAACCGTGAATGGACTCAATAAGCCCAAGAAGAATAATTTTGATGTAAAACCTGGCCTGTTCTTTCTTTATAAGGGTTGGATGTTCATAAATTTCTTTAATGATTGAAATGTTGCGTAAGCTTTGTTCAAAATCCTCACGAGAAAGTATTGTGCAGTTGAGCTGTGTAGAAAGATTGACATTATACGTACTCAATTCATTCTTCAGAATATCGGAACAAAACAGTATTTCCTCAAACAGGATAATCTTCCCGATCAGATCTTCACTTGACTCCGCAACACAATGTACCTGCTCCGGGAATATCACAGAGATTTTCCCTGCTTTTATCCAATGAACCTTATCTTCAATATAAACCTGAAGTTTTCCCTGTTCTACAATGAAAATGCAAAAGTGATCCTTTTTATGGGGTTTTGCATAGTGATCCAAATGATCTTTATTCAAATCAAAAACCCGGAAAGACAGATTTTTATCTTCCTGCTTCTGAATATTTTTTTTGATCTCCAGTTTCTTCATAATTCCTTTTACCAAGGCAAATTTATGATTAAAAAAGGGATATAAACCATTATTTGCAATGATATCTTTCTGAATAAAGGGTTTCTTAAAACCGAGGCAGACTAATTGCGTATTAAACCAAAAACAGTTTTTTCCATTTTGAAATTGTATTCCGGCTCAGTTTAAAATATCTTGCTAATTCAGAGTTATTTAAGCTGTTATTTTTCTGATATTCCAGAATTTCAAGAATCGCCGATTTATCATAAGAACGATGTCTTTGATTGGCAAATTCGGTCTTTTTATCAGCTTTAGGAAAAATAATATCATTAATAGCAATAACATCTTTCACTGAAAATGTTGCTTTAGACAATATGGATGTACATTGTGCTTTTTTTGTGGGATGCTTCAGTCTTAAGATATCTTCGTAGATTCTTTTATAATCCGGGGATTCTGTTTTTTGCATAGATTCTTTATTTTAATCACATATCCCCCGAAAAGGGGGCCGGAGTGTGACTGATCTCCGGCCAATAATAACTAAACTCTCAGCCACAAAGAATAAGTTTATCTTTTAAAAATACCATTACGGCAATTTTTCAATTATCCTATTTTTCTTTGAATACAAATTTGATTAATCCTCATTATTTTTCAAAAAAAACACCTATCACATAGGTATTACAAGGCAATCTGCAATACAGTTTCGGCGTTATCAGATTTTATTATTAATATTTTTCATCCACAGATAAATATCTTCATCCGATGGAATCCCCAATCTCTTACGCAAGCGGTTTTTTCTGGTCTGTACAGATTGAGGCTGAACAAATGTATATGCTGCAATGTCTTTGGTAGAGAAATTAAGAAATAACAGAGCGCAAAATTTCAATTCTGTACTCTGCAGCTGAGGTTCTATTTTCATTAAGCTTGGAAAGAAATCAGGATATACTTCCTGAAACCGGGTAAGAAATTCCGGATCATTATTTTTAGCCAACAGAATGACTTCTTCAAAGGCAAAATTCAATTTTTGATTCAATTCCTGAGTTTCCTTTTCTTTTATATTTAAGACTCTATCTTTATTTTTTATTCTGATATGTACAAAAAAGATGATAATAACAGCGCTTACAACTCCTATAAGCATAATGTATAATAAAAGATGGGTTTTATCTTCCAAAGGTTTCTGCTTTTCTTCTACAAGAAGACCTACAGTATCTTCCAGATTCTCCTCATCTATCTTTTTTAAACTATCACTAAGACTATTATATTTAAGTTCATACCTATTTCCCTTATCAATCTCACCGGTTTTTTCGTATGATATGGCTATTAAACGGTATAATTCTGATAATTTTTTAAAATTCTTTGCCTTTGCAGCGAGCTTTATTGCTTTCTCATAATTTACAATTGCTGAATCATATTGCTTTCTCACATCATGAATCTGTCCCCAAAGCTTAAATGTTGCAAAATCATTATTCCCCCACTTTATAGGTACAGATTGAGCTGATCTAATATAAATCTCTGCAGAATCAATTTTGTTTTCATTGAGCTTTACTTCAGCTAAAAGTAACATTGCTGCTTTTAAACTTGTATTCATACCAGCATCCATTTTTTTTGGTTTCTTCAATTCATCAATAATTTCTTTTCCATAATAAGCAGCAGAGTCATATTGCTTTTTCTCAAAATAATTCTTGCCTATCTGGACAAGGATCATTCCTTTTATGGCGCATCTGGTAGAATCATTTTTTAAACTATTCGCCATCACCAGGTTTTTCTTTAATTTTTTCAGGGCTTCGTCATACATTTTAATGCCTCTGTAATTAATACTGTATAATATATTCATGGAAATTTCCTGATCTTCAGCATCCGAATTTTTAAATTCGGGTTCCATCATCTTTAAGAAGTAATTGCTCTTATTATACTTGTATTGCATAGAAAAAGCAAGAGCTAAATTATAATATGCAGACAATTTACCTTCTGCATAATTAATATGCTTAGCTTCATCCAGTATCGAAAGATTCAATGTGACCATTTCATCAGTCTTCCCTTCAATAAGCAGAGCATTAGATTTCTCCAGCCTTTTATCAATGGTTGTTGTTGTAATTTTAGACTGTGCAAGCAGTAATAATGGGAAAAACAAAAATATAAATTTCATCATGTAGTAAGTATGTGTAAATAATTTATACATAAAACAAATATAACAGTAAAAAAAAACCAAATTGAAAATAAATAAATGATTTGAGTATTAAAAAATCATCAATAATAAAAAACTCAATATCCAATCAATAATTTTAAGAGAGATTACTGTCTATTTTAAGAACAATGATAAAATATTTAAAGAAAAAAGAAACCGATATGGGCATGACATAGGTATGACACAGATATGACATGAAGAATTATTGACATTTTGCAATTGCTATCCAGAAATAGAATCTCATTATTATCCAGAATATTTTTTTTGTTTATTACAGAAATCAACTTCTACAAACGGCTATTTAATAACAACAAAAGTAAGTTTCAACTGTATCGATCAAACTCAGCATACATTATAAAATACAGGTATTACTCTAAGATTGGCTCTATCATTCCTATTTAAGAAATAACAATTAATCATACTAAATAAATATCACAAAAGTGAGAATATTTTAAAATAATACACTTTTTAGTTAATAAAAACAAAACAATGATTATCAATAAGTTAAATCCATGTCATAGCTATGTCATAGGTGAAATTTTGCATAGTATAAAGTTCAGAAAGTAATATTGCAGAAACAAAATGTATCCAATTGATTTACAGTACATACAACTACATATCTGTAAATCTCAGGTAAAAAAATAAAAAATCTTTACATCTATGAAAAAATTATTATTACCCACTGTTCTACTAGCCTCATTGAATGTATATTCACAGGTTGGGATGAATACTTCAACCCCTAGTGCTACACTTGATATAGTTAGCAAAGGAACCACTAGTGCTACAAAAGCCCTGGAGATTAATGACAGTACGAACAAAGAGCTGCTTAGTGTATCTGATGATGGATCTGTACGTCTGGAAAACTATAAAAACTTCAGCTTATTGGGAACTGATGCTAACGGCAACCTCAAAGATGGCACAACAATAAGTATACCTTCTATCGTAGGAATTGCCACAGGAATTGCTTCAACCGCTGATCTTTCTGCCAATACAGAAGCTAAGTACACTTTTACTACTAACAAGATCAATTCTGCAAACTTATCATACAGCGCAGGGAACTTTACAGTACTGAAAGCTGGATATTATGGTATTTCACTTTACACAAAAAAAGATGTCAGTATGAATTCTCCTACAACTGGAGGAACAGTGCAGACCTTCATAAAAAAAACGGTTTCAGGTACTACAACTGAACTTTCAGTCAATCAAAATGGCTTAACTGATAATGTTTCTATTGAAGCAAATACCATAGGAGTAACTGCCTATTTTAATGTTGGTGAAATAATAAGTTGCAGAGGTAACTACACAAGACCTCATAGGTTAACTACGGCCTCATTAAGTATTGTATATTATGGTACCTGATGAATTCCCTTCCGGCTTATAAAACATTGATTTTCAAACTATAAAAACCACTTTTACGCCATCACAAAAGTGGTTTTTATACAAATCCGTTTACTATGCTTTTTAAAGACATTCATATTGGTGAATTGATACAAAAACGGGTGGAGGAAACGGGTTTCTCTACAGACAGGCTCCTGAACTTTATGCAATGCAGTCATAAGGAACTTGCAGAAATGTACAAAAACAAATCTCTGGATACAGAGGTTCTTCTTAAATGGAGCAAACTTTTAACGTATGATTTTTTCAGGATCTATTCTCAGCATCTTTTGCTCTATGCACCTCCTTTATCTACTGATTATTATCAAAAAGTAAAACAGGAAAAAACCAAACTTCCGGAGTTTAGAAAAAATATTTATACCGTTGAAATGATTGATTTTATCCTAAATCTTTTAAAAACGAATGAAAAAACAAAACAACAGATAATAGAAGATTACAGAATCCCAAAAACCACTTTATACAAATGGATCAAAAAATACTAGAACTTTCATAAATCAAAATTTTAAGTTGCTGCATACATTATAATATCCCTCTATTGAATGTGTGTTATCCTTTTTACTTTTTTATAAACTTACGATTCTATAACACAAATGGAAAATGTATCTGTACTGGTACAAAGGTTGTCAAATTGATCAAAAAAAGAAATATGGATTTCCCGTGTATATAATAAAGAAATAGTGATTAAGTTTTATGGATATAGTTTAGTATTACATTTCTATTTTTATCCCCAACCTTTTTTTAAGAATTTACTTATTTAAATTCTCAAGTGAAATTTATTTTTGGTTGGGGAATTTCTTTAAAAATAAAAAGCCTCTGTTTAGAGGCTTTTTATGATGATAAACTTAGGGTTTATCTACTTTTTATTATTAATCCAATTGGTCAGCCAATGGGAAATCTACAGGTATTTTCGTTACGGCAAATGCATAGTTTGTGAATGTTCTTAGAATGACCAACCCTATCAATTCCATCACTGCCGAATTGTCAAATCCTGCGGCTAAAAAATTCTCTATCTTATCCTGAGCTGCTTCTCCTTTTTGTTCTGAAACTGATTTTGCCAGTTCAAGAATCGCGTTTAATCTCGGATCATCAATAGATCCTTTTCTGAAGCTCAGAATATCTTCTTTTGAAATTCCTTTCATTCCTGCAATCATGGTATGGGCAGCCAGACAGTAATCACAATGGTTGGCTTCAGATACCACCAGATTGATAGCCTCTTTCTCTTTTGCTGTAAATATTCCTTTGTTCAGCTCTTCTTCCAGTCCTAACAATCCTTTCAATGCATGTGATGAATAGCCGATGGTTGCATAAAGATTAGGGACTTTACCCATTGCTTTTTTTATCTGATCAAAAATTAGCTGTGAATCCTGACCTACTTCTTCTCTCGATGGAACGTTAATAATGTTCATAGTATGATGATTTAATGTTAATGGATAGGTTGTTATGTACCCTCCTTTTAATTATTTTACTACTGCAAAGTTATTCTGTGAGAGACCGTCAAAACATGCACAGAAAGGGATATTACATGGACAAATTGATCATTGTGCATTCTTTCCGGATAGATCCAGACTGTACAATCCCGGACCGGTAAAAAACAAGAGCATGGAACTGCTGAAAAATAAAAGTGCTATTTCACCTCTGTAAGTCGTCACATCACAATGCTGAACTAATATAAAAGCAATCAAAGTGTTTAATGCTATGACAGAAGAAGCTATTTTGGTTTTGAAACCAAACAACAGCAATACTGCACAAAAAACATCAGAAAAGGTTGCAAACAGAAGTCCCGGCAGTTTTCCGATGTGCAGAGGGTCAGCAATTTTCATAAGCATTTCAGAAAAGTGAAACAGTTTTTCGTGTCCGTGATTACTATAAAGAATGAGGCTGATCATAACCCTGAAGAATAATAAACCTCGGTCTCTGTTAAAAAAATTCATCATTTTTTCCATAATTCATTCAGTAAAAACAGAAACTCCCCTACAGTTATTGAAAGTTTCTGTTTATCATTAAGTTTTAATACTCTGCCTGCCCAATTTCAAGCTTATTTATTTTTCCTTCTTTGTTAAAATGGAATTTAAAATACGCTTTAAAATCACCATACTCATCACTGTGAAAAGCTCCATAAACCGAATTCCCATTATCCTCTACTTTATCTATGCTCACAAAATTCTCAATAGTAATGGCATGGGTAGAAAACTCTTTAAAATTTCGGGGATTGCCGTCATCCAAAAGGACAGCATCTTTGGAGAAAAGAGAAATCCATTTTTCTATATCACTCGCCTGAAAGGCTTCAATAGCCTGTTTTACTGGAGTATTCTTTATTTTTGAAGTATCCATATTCTTTATTTTTTTATGTTGATGCCCGCTTTGCTGTCCACATGCATTCAGACTGCAGATCATCACCAGTACAATACTGAATAATTTCATAGTTTTCATTCTTCTGTTTTATTGATTAGCTCCTCCGTTCACCAGTAAATGCTGTCCATTCACAAATGAAGAAAGATCACTTGCAAAAAATTCCGCAATATTGGCGACATCTTCCACTTCTGCCAGCCTTCCCATCGGGCAGCTTTCAATTAGTGATTTTCTCAGCTCAGGATAACTTCCTTCTTCTGCAAAAATTCCTGAATGGTCTACAGCAAAAGGAATAATGGTATTCACCGTTACTCCACGGTGTCCTATCTCTTTTGAAAGTACATCCACAAGATATCTGGGTGTTGTTTTACTTCCACCATATACTGCCATTCCCTGAACGGGAAAAGCTGTAGTAGATGATGCCACATAGATAATCCGTCCGCTGTCCTCTACATTCAGAGCAGCTTGCTGCATAGTGAAATAAGCGCCTTTTGTGTTGATTGAAAACAATCTGTCAAACTGTTCTTCCGTAAATGCCGTTACGGGAGTTTCCACCATTTCAATACCTGCATTGGCAACCACGATGTCTATTTTCCCGAACGCTTTTCTGGCTTCATCAAAAAGATATTTAATCTCAGCCACTTTGCTTACATCTGCCTTTACAGAAATCACATTGCTTCCCATTGCTTTGATCGTGCTTTCCACCTCATCAGCAGAAGCTTTATCCCGTGAATAGTTTAATACGATATCAGCGCCCAAAGCAGCATAACGTTCTGCAATAGCTTTTCCTAAACCTCTTCCTGAGCCTGTAATAATGGCTACTTTATTTTGTAGTGAATTCATTGTTTTTGATTTTTTTAATTTGAATAATGATTGTGTTTAAAATAAATTTTATTGAGCGGATGATCCCGTCACCTGTTTTTCATGGATTATTTCAACGGCTTTGTTATTCAGCCAGGCAAAGAAAAATCCTGCTGTGATGGGTATCAGTAATTTTAATATCGGGAGCGGTTCCAACGGCGGATGAACTCCGAACAAAATAATTAATCCTAAAAACCATGCAGGTATATTATTAAGTTTTTGGGTTTCTGCGAAATACGCTAATGATCCTATGTAAAAAAATACAGACACCGGAAATCCAAATATCCCGATAAATTGTTCTAAAAATCCGGCTGTCAACTGGATCAATACCGCCATTCCCATTCCCAGAATAATCTGTAAGAAGGCCCAAAGAGAGTTTTGCCACTTTTTACCGAAGATGTAGAAACTCACCCAGGCTATGAACATCACCCACGTTGGCCACTGCTGTGAGAAAGAAACAGTAACTGCAATGGCCCCGAAAAGGCCGAATGCAGCTGCGATTGGTAAAGTTTTCATATGATATGATATAAATGATTATTATGCCATAGCACCATTCACCCCAATGGTTTGTCCACTGATCCATTTCGCATCATCTCCAGCAAGGAAAACCACAATTTTAGCAATATCAGAAGGTTCTCCCAAGCGGTTAAACGCATTTAAAGAAGCCAGCCTGTCTATCACTTCCTGTGATTTACCAGTCGTAAAAAGTTCTGTATTGGTAGGTCCCGGAAGAATTGCATTTACATTGATTCCTCTGCTGCCAACTTCTTTTGCAAATACACGGGTCAATTGTTCTACAGCCGCTTTGGTCGCGACATAAGTACCATAAGAAGGCATCATCAGTCTTGTAGTGGTAGAAGAAAAATTAATGATACTTCCATTGTCGGCCAGCCTGGTAGCGGCTTCTCTTAAGGTGTTGAATGTCCCTTTTACATTAATGTCGAACTGGCGTGCAAAGTCCTCATCAGTCGTGTCTTTGATCAGTTTGGTAATCATGATACCGGCATTGTTGACAAGAACATCAAGTTTCCCATAATGGCTGACAGCCTGATCAAACATTTGTTTTACAGCCTCAGGACTGCTTACATCTGCCTGTATGGCAATGGCCTCACCTCCATTCGCTTGTATTAAGGTAACGACATGTTCTGCAGCCTCTTTTCCGCCTGCATAGTTGACGATAATTTTTGCTCCCGCTGAAGCAAGCTGTTGAGCGATTTCAGCTCCGATTCCTCTTGACGCTCCGGTCACCAGGATCACTTTGTTGTTTAATGTACTCATATTTACTTTGTTTTTATCAATGTTAATTTGATAGGACAAAGTTGGTACATTACACCTCCAAAGGACGTACAAGAATTATAGCAGATGTTGCAAATATCTAAGATCGGTTTCCAAAATACTGTTTTCGGTATTCTGCAGGGCTTATTGATGTATGTTTTTTGAAATAATTGCTGAAATGAGGGGTTTCAAGAAAGCCTAAACGGGCGGCAATCTCTTTAACTGTAAGTTTTTCATCCTGCAGCATTACTTTAGCTTCAGTTGTCGCTTTGTCCGCAATCCATGAACTGATTGTTTTTCCTGTTTTACTGCTGATAACACTTGACAGATAATTGACATGCAGAGCCTGCAGATCTGCATAATCCTGAACTCTTAACTGAGCATTTGTCTTTCCGCTGATCAGATCTCTGAAATGCCGTTCTACATTCAGTTTGAAAGTTTTAACAATCTGTGAACTGCGATTCCCTTCATAAATAGGGTCATAATCCTGAAAAAAATATTCTTTGATTTTTAACAGCAATGCAATCACAAGAGCTCCAATAATCTTATTTTTATATAAAGAATGTCCTTTATATTCTTTGTGTATCAATGTATATAACTCTTCTATCTGGCCGAATTGCTCTTGTGTCAAAATACGCGGAGCAATAACTTCTGACAAAAGAAAAGAGAAATCCCTATAGACATCCTCATGTACATATTCTTTCAAAAATCCTTCTCCAAAAGTGATAAGGCAGGTATGTTTCAGCTTTTCCCATTCAAAAATTCTGTAATTTCCGGGGTTGGTAAAGTATACGGTATCTGAGGTTACTTCAAACCGCTGATCATCTATTGTATAATGTCCAAATGCACTTTTTATAAATAAAAAACTGAAATAATTCGGGCGGAAAGGTTCTGATCGAAAGGGTAAATCTTTAAATGTCTCTTCTAAATAATGAATGGTAAAGCCGGATTCCTCTTCCAGATAATCAACTGGAAGATCCAGCTGCTGATAGAGATCGCGGAGTGTCCGGACATTCAGTTTATCGTTGGCCATTACATTAATTTTAGGTAAATTTAAAAATTTAATAGATGCCTTCTACATGAAATATCCTTTGTTGTAAAAAATGTCTTAAAATAAAAAGGAGAAATACAATCTTATTTCAACTGTATTTCTCCTTTACTAATGATTGTAAGCTTTTAAGCTGTTTTATGGATTAATTAAAATCCATACGCTTTCATCCATTTTTGCTTAATCTCTTCAGTGGCCTGATTATATTCATTGTCAACCCCTTTTGAAAGAGGATCAAGCGGAGTACGAAGTGGTCTTTTCCCTTTTTCTGTATTCACCAGCAAAAGAGCTCCATCTGCAATAACCTGTGGATCAGGAGCTGATTCTGTAAAGAGTTTTCCAAATACTCCCTGAATTTTCTGGCTTATCTCTGCAACAGCAGAACCATAGGATTCCTGAATACCTTCACGATCCCCATTCACGTGTGCCTTCTGTATAATTTCCGTCATGAATCCTCCCGGCTCCAGCAATACAGATTCTATTCCCTGTCCTGCAAGCTCTTCATAAGAACCTTCCACCAGGCCTTCCAATGCAAATTTAGTAGCATTATATGCAGACTGTAAAGGCAGTGATATTCTTCCTACCTGGCTGGATATCGTGATAATGAGGCCTTCTTTTGCAGCTCTCATGATCGGAAGTACTTCGTTATTCACTCTTAATGTTCCCCAAACATTTACATCAAACAGTTTCTTGATCTGTGCTATCGAATAGGACTCAAGAACACCTGCTCCATATATTCCGGCGTTATTAATCAGAACATCAATCTTTCCATATTTGGCATATACCCAAGCAACTGCGTCTTTTACAGAGTTTTCATCTGTGATATCCATATCTACAACCTCTGTATTTTCTAATGCATTCAAAGATTTTGCATATACGGCATTACTTCCTTCTGTATTTCGCATCGCAGCAATTACATGATGCCCTTCTTTATTAAATGTTTTTACCATTAATGCACCGAAACCGGTACTTGAACCTGTAATTAAGATTACTTTTTTCATTCTTTTTTGTTCGTCTCTTTTAATTATTGACTCTTTTTTAACTCAAAAGAATACCGGCCGGAATTCCTTTTATCATCATCTTATTTCAACCGGAAAGCTTATTCTGCTTTATGAGGAAATACCTGAAAAATGATGTTGCAATTTAGCACAGATTTACTTTCCTTTGTATAGTACTTTCCCAAAGGAAAGCGAAATAATTTTTAAAAATATGTCTGTAAAAAAAATAAAGTCGAGCTGTCTGGAAACAATAAAGCCTGTACGGGATGCTTTAGACGTTCTGAGTGGCAAATGGAAACTGGCTATCATTGTTTCTGTATCTGTAGGAAATGACCGTTTCACGGATATTCAGGACAGTATACCGGGAATCACTCCGAAAGTTCTGGCTAAAGAATTAAAGGAACTGGAACAGCATCAATTAATCAAAAGAACAATTATTGATGACTATCCTGTTAAAATTATTTATCAACCTCAACCCTATTCTGCTACATTAAATCCTATCATTTTTGCTCTTAAGGACTGGGGAACGAATCATAAAAGAAAGCTTTTCGAAGAAGGATATACAATGGATGATGTGGGAGAAATCCCTCAATGCCTTCCTGATGAATAAACATAATGATTTACAATACTTTACAATACACTTATTAAAAAAAATAAGAAAATTTTTGTTTTTATGACCAATCGGTCATATATTTGCATCATTATTTAGTCTCATCATGGCAAAAGGGGAAGAAACCAGACAGTTCATTATAGAAAAAGCAGCACCTATTTTTAATACAAAAGGAATTGCAGCTACTTCTATGAGTGATATTATGGAGGCAACCAAATTGTCTAAAGGCAGTATGTATGTTCATTTTGAAAATAAGGACGTTCTTGCCTGTGCTGCCGTTGAGCATAATATGAAGCTATTAAGTGACGGACTTCAAAGAGTTTTGAGTGGCCGTAAAACTGCCGAAGAGCAATTATTAGCTTATATTGATTTTTTCAGTGATCCCAATCATCCCCCGGTTGTCGGAGGGTGTCCTCTATTAAATTTTGGAATGGAAGCAGATGACACCAATCCTATAGTCAAAGAAAAAGTAAACCGCGCGATTAAACAGGGACAGGAATTACTTACCGGTATTATCAAAAAAGGAATTGCCAATAAAGAATTCCGAGCAGACTGGAATCCGGCAGATTTTGCAACGGTTTTGTTTGCCATGCTTGAAGGAGGTCATTTGATGTCCAGAATGTCTGGAAACAATGACAGAATGGAGGTTATTGGGAACAGCCTGAAAAAAATGATAGAGGAAAACAGAGTGTAATTTTTTTTATCAAAAATATGACCGATCGGTCATTAGAATAAATATAAAAACTTTATAAAAAAGTATAATCATAACAATTAATAAAAAAACAAAACAATGTCAAAAACAGTTTTAATTACAGGTGCATCAAAAGGTTTCGGAAAAGCATGGGCAGAAGCATTTTTAGCAAAAGGATACAACGTGGCAGCAACAGCCAGAAACGTTGAGACCCTTACTGATTTAAAAGAAAAATATGGGGATTCTGTATTGCCTTTAACCTTAGATGTAGACAAGCGTGAAGAATCTTTATCTGTAGCTCAGAAAGTACATCAGCACTTTGGCAGTATTGATATCCTGATCAATAATGCAGGATATGCACTAACGGGTGCTATTGAAGAAACGAATGAGCAGGAAGCAAGAGCACAGTTTGAAACCAATTTCTTTGGAACTTTATGGCTTACACAGGCAGTACTTCCTATTATGAGAGATCAGAAAAGCGGCCATATCATTCAGGTTTCTTCTATTCTGGGATTAGCAACTTTACCAACGATGGGACTTTACAATGCTTCTAAATTTGCATTGGAAGGGTTAAGTGAAACGTTAGCAACGGAAGTGAAAGAATTCGGAATTCATGTTACTTTGGTAGAACCTAATGGCTATGCTTCCAATATCTGGCATACAGGGATTAATACCCAAAGCAATCCTGTTTATGATGGTCTAAAAAAAGCCTTTTCAGAAGCTGAGACTTCTTTCGGAAGTGTAGAAGCTACTGCACCGGCACTTATCAAACTAACAGAAACTGAAAATCCTCCGTTGCGTTTATTACTTGGAAAAGTAGCTCTTCCTTTTGTAAAACAGAATTATGAACAACGATTAAAAGTCTGGGAAGAATGGAATGAGGTATCCGTAGAAGCTCACGGATAATTATCAAAAGAATACAACCATAAAATAAGCTCCGTCTTTATAGAACGGAGCTTATTTTCTATTTTTTTTAAGAAATTTTTATTTTCTCAATTCACAGATCTCTTTTACCAATTTCGGATACATCTTCTGGAGATCGGTCCCCTCTTTGGGCTCCCTGCTCATCTGGCGGTCCATACTATCATAATGATTATCCGGATACAGTTCATGCACCGCATCTCTTATTTCTGACTCATCATCGTTGTCATAATTTTCGGAATAAGCTTCATCTGAGACATATAAAAGTCCCTCCCCCCAGCAATCACCAATATTAAAGCTGTATTTTCCACTTACAAATGCCTGGATATCTTTTGTAATATCTTCAAAAAATTCCTTCCCTTTCAGGAGCAGCCAGCAGCGGAAATAAATAAATCCATCATCAGAAAGGGAACCATCAAAGACATATGTTCCGTTTTCTGCCCTGAAATCACCTTCAAGGATAAAGGAAAGCTCAGCAATTTCAGCGGTATACAGTTCACTCAATTTTTCCTGAAGCGTCTTTTCAAAAAGAATAAGTCTTTCTTTTCCAAATTTAGCAAGATAAGCTGTTAGATTTTCCAGGTGTTCATCAATATCATATTCACTCCAATGGGCTTTTTTATATTTATTGGATTTTTCAATCGCTTCCCAGAAATAAATATCTGCTTTTTCATTTTCTGAAATTTCTTTTTTCTGAGGGACTTCTTCGTTCTCCTGAATCTCGGTGTATCCTTTTTTCATCTTTTGGCTGATGAGTTTTTCAGATTCGCGAATGCATTCTTTTTCGTCGGCAAATTCTTTAACAGTTTCACGTCCTTTGGTTCCGGTTTTCCCGAATGCTATTTTTTGTGTAGTTCCTGAATATTCAATATTCCAGAATTTATCAGAAAGTTCTTCCTGATTGATGAAATTTCGTTTCATAAAAAGCTTTTATAATGTGACTGGCAGAACAACGAAACTACAAAAAAAAATGAGAAATGAACAGCTTTTCTGAGTATTTCTTTTTCACAGATTTGTCCTTATATACTATCACTTTCCTGTTCATCCTCTTGAATGTCTATTTCGATACGAAATATGACTATTTGAACAAATTACTGGTTTCCCATGCACTTCTCAGAGCATAATTTTGTCTCATCAAAAAAGAAAAACAGATTTAAAATTTAAAACAATAAAGCAATGAAAACAACAATTTCAACCATCCTTTTATCAGCAACTTTTATTCTAAGTACTCCTGCAATCTTTAAAGCACAAGCTAATAATACCCCTACTGCTTCGTCAAAATCTGATACAAGTATCCGTCCTTTTCACATTAATATTCCACAGTCTCAACTGGATGAACTTAAAAGAAGAATTTCAGAAACCCGTTTTCCTGATAAAGAAACAGTAAATGATGCTTCTCAGGGAATTCAGCTTGCTCAGTTACAAGAACTGATCACCTATTGGGGGAATGGTTATGACTGGCGAAAAGTAGAAAATAAGCTGAATGCTCTTCCACAATTTGTAACAAAGATTGACGGGCTTGATATTCAGTTTATTCATGTACGCTCAAAAGAATCTAATGCAATGCCTGTAATCCTTACTCATGGCTGGCCGGGTTCTCCTCTAGAATTTATTGATGCCATAGGTCCTCTGACTGATCCGGTAAAATATGGTGGAAAAGCAAGTGATGCTTTTGATGTGATTATTCCAGCGATTCCTGGATATGGTTTTTCAGAAATCCCTACTGAATTGGGCTGGAATCCAGACCGTGTTGCCCGTGCCTGGGATGTACTGATGAAGAGACTTGGTTACAAAAAATATGTTTCTGAAGGTGGTGACCATGGCTCTGTAGTTTCTGATGCTTTGGCAAAACAAGCTCCTTCCGGTCTTTTGGGTATTCACCTGACCATGCCGGCAACCATTCCTGCTGAACTTGTAAAACCTATCAATGCAGGTGATCCTACTCCTGCCGGGCTTTCTGCTTCTGAGGCACAGGCGTATAATGCAATGAGTACTTTCTTTGGGAGGAATGCAGCGTATGGAGGAATGATGGTAACACGTCCACAAACGACAGGGTATTTACTTTCCGATTCTCCAGGTGCTTTAGCAGCATTCCTTTACGAGAAGATCGCTGAATGGAGTGAAAGTGACCTTCATCCGGAAAATGTAATTGGCCGTGATGCGATCCTGGATGATATTACGCTTTACTGGCTTACCAATACAGGGGCATCTTCTTCGCGTTTCTATTGGGAAAATAATAAAAATAACTTCAGCGCTGATGCACAGAAAACAAAAGATATTAAAGTTCCTGTAGCGATCTCTGTATTTCCTCACGAGATTTATCAGGCTCCGGAAAGCTGGTCAAAACGTGCTTATCCTACATTATATTATTATCATAAAGCGCCAAAAGGAGGACATTTTGCAGCCTGGGAGCAGCCACAGGTCTTTACGGAAGAACTTAGAGCAGCTTTCAAAGATTTAAGAAAAAAACTTTAATAACATATCAAATCAACAATATTGTTCAATCTAAATAATAAAAACATGGAATTAAATACCATTCAGGAAGTAGAAAATACAACAGTAGTAAACATCAGTAAAGTGTTGTATTCCGGTAACGTTGTAGTAACCGGAGGACGCAACGGGGAAGCTAAAAGCAGTGACGGAAAACTGGACATTGAGCTGACGTCTCCCGGTGCCAAAGGAAACGGAACGAACCCGGAACAGTTATTAGCGGCAGGATGGTCGGCGTGTTTTATCGGAGCGATGCATTTGGGGGCTGTTAAAATGGGAGTTACTCTTCCTTCAGACCTGTCTGTCAATACTTCAATAGATCTGGCGGCCAATGATGACGGATTTTTTCTGCAGGCTCATTTACAGATCATTTTACCGGGTCTTCCCGTAGATGAAGCCAGAAAGGTTGTGGAAACGGCACATGCTACATGTCCTTATTCAAAAGCAACCCGTGGAAATATCAATGTGAAGATAGATGTAGTGGTGTAGTTATCAGAATGTTCTTATACCATTCTGATTGAAAATCTTCCTTGCCTTTTGGTAAGGAAGGTTTTGTTTTATTAATGAAAAGGATCATATTCAAACACAAATGAAATACCTAGAAAGAAAATGATCTCTCTAGATATTTCATCCTTAGTCTTTAGAATCAATAGTAATTAAATGCGATTAGGAATTTAATTTTATAATCATTAGTGTGTCTCCAAAGGTCTGATAATTAAGAAAAAAGACAAAATAGATCTTGTAAACATTCTAAGCTTATTCTGTAAAAATAAATCTCAGGTATTGTAGATAAAATACTACCCATCGCTATGTTGACAACCATAAAAAAGAGCATATCCACAATCAGATATACTCTAAAAACTTAGAAAAAAAACAAAATTATAAACAACATTGCTTTAGTGGAAAATGTGTTCTTCTCTTTATATTAAAAATGCACGTTTCCATTTGGTCACCGTATTTCTGCTCAGCTTAAAATGACTGGCCAATTGGGTATTATTTAATCTGTGTGCTTTTTGATAATCGAGGATTTCGAAAATAGCCTGTTTATCATAGGATTTGAATTTCTGGCTTTCGGATAATCCATCAAAAAAAATGATATTATTAATTTTCAATACATCGGATACAGACAGACTGTCTTTGGATAGAAACCCTTGGACAAATTCTTTTTTATCAGGACATTTGGCTGTGATAAAATCATAATAAATCTGTTTATAATTGGGGCCGATATTTATGATCTGTATTTGCTTATCCATTTATTGAGTGTTGATTTTGGAATTCTGTATTGATTCATAATCTCTAAAGTGGTCATCTGCTTATTCTCCAGGAGTTCCAGCATAAAGTCTATAATCTCTTTGGTGTATAAACTTTTTCTGAACTGCGGCAGTTGGGAGCGTTTCTCTTTTTTATTGGGACCGGAAGCCGGAGCATATAAAATCAAATGATTGGAATACAGCCTGAAAAAGTCATATTCCAGCAGCTTACACCATTTTAAAAGTACGTCTGCACCTACAGACTTCTGAGAATACATTTCTGTAATTTCCATTTCTGTTTTCTGCAGAAACTTACAGATTCGGCTTATCTCTACCTCTTCTTCCTTTACTTTTTTATACAGCAGACCTCCGATATGAATATCTTTTAAATTTTCCATCCTATATTAATTTATTTACTGTTCAACACACCGTTATCTCCTTCCGGAAATAAGCTCATCATCTTTCATGGTCAAATTTTTTGTGATATCCCTGAAAAGTAAACTCACCTGATTTTCATTGCAAAAGGTAATATCAATATCCATTCTCAATACTTTTTCCGAAGAACCTGAGAACAGAATAACCAGGTATTTTTTTAAAATACCTTCCTTGATTTCAATATTTAAGATTTTCCTGTGTGGCATTTCAAAACGGGGTTTTTTACATCCTGAAAGCCATTGATAACTTTTTATGGAAAGGATTTCTCCGGAGTTTTCATATTCGAAGATAAATCTGTTTTTTAGTTTCCCATATAGCAATACCAAAAGAGTAATAAAAACAAACAACATGGAAAGTAAATAATAATGAAGATATCTAAGCGTAATAATGGTTACTACAAGTAACACAATCACTACCAGCTGAAAAATCATATGATTAATTACCTTTTTCTTATTGTTTATTTTCATTGAACTCTCAAATTGTGAAGATTGTTATGTTAATATATTTTATAAAAAGTAATCTGAATTCAAATGGCGGAATATTGCTACTCCGCTCATTTTAAAATGTAATTAAAAATCTAATTCTTGTAAAAACTATATCCTGTAGACTGTACTCCCCAGTTCAGCAAGAAAGAAGTATCTGTAATATTAGCACGTGAAGACAGGTTTTCAATTCCGTATAACAATTCTACTTTATACTCAGAATCCGGATCAATACTAATCCCTGTTCCGTCACCTACACTATAATTGGCATATAGAAAATATCTAAAATTGGCATTGGTAGCACCTCCTGTGGCATATGGATTACCTGAGCTGTCCAAATTGGCAGCATCAAAGAAATATGGTGAAATCTGCGATGTCTGCATCACTACGGTTACGGTATTCTGTTCCGTCCAATCATTCACCCCTGGCCCTGTTTTTTTATATAGCCTTGCGTATGCTCTGCTATTGAACAATACAGGAACTTTAATCTTTCCTGTGCCACCTTCAATGGAAGTTTGGGAAAATGCACCTAAATCAGCGTAATTCATCTCAAACCATAATCCCCAGGATACGGTACCTCTTCGTACAGAACTTACTGGAAATTTCAATCCGATCGTAGAGTTGGGAACTACCCAGCAATTACTGGCATCAATCTGAGGAGAACCTCCATTTTGCGCATTATTTCTTATCGAAGTCAAAGCTACATTCCTGGAATCATTTTGTCTGATATTACTATCTAAGTTATATACAATAAAATCATTGGGATTTACGGGCTTGAATATTCCTATATTTCCGTCTGCGTCAGCTACCACAGGAGTTCCTCCAGGAATGATAGGTAATGTACGGGTACGCAACTCTCCATTGATATCTAATGTTTTTGTAGGAGAAGTTGTATTGATTCCTACATTTCCGGTTTGTCCGGACACGGTAATAGATAGTCCAAGCATTACCGCTGCTAAGGATGTAATTTTTCTATTTTTCATAACCTTTGGTTTATTTTTTTTGACATTCATTTGCTTATTGACCACCTGAATTTTAACAGAGGAGATCTGAATCTCCCCTGTGTAAACTACCCTGAAACTTTACTTAAAATACGTGGGAACATATTTAACATTCATTGTTAAATCAGGTAATAAATTGTTGGGACAAAGATCAGATAACCCATACGGATGGTAAAATAATTATTGTAAAAATAGATGGCCATGATTGTAATTATAAATTTAATAGTGTGTAGTTTAAAAATGACATTGTATACTTTTGCTGGCCGTTAATTTTTCCTAACTTTATAATAATAATTCACTATATCTATTAAAAAAACACACATAATTCCCAATCCACAATGATGTCTTATAAAATCCATTTTATTATTCTGCTATTCTGTATACAACTCTGTTATAGCCAGCAGACAGCCTCTGTATGGTATGATACAGACAATGGACTTCCGCAGAATAGTGTAAAGGATATTACCAAAGATAAATATGGATTTATCTGGTTGAGTACAGAGAACGGACTAGTGCGGTATGACGGGTATAATTTTGTAACCTTTACTCATCTTAATCTTAAAAATAACAGGTTCACATTCTTTTTCGGAAATGCTGAAAAAGACTCTATATATAATTTAACGGCTTACAGTGAAAACACTATTTTACTCTCCAAAAGAAATATAAGTGTTTTACAAAAACAGACCAGCTGTATCCGAAAAGTATTGACTGAAAGCAGAGCACATTCCATCTTTGTAAAAAACAGAGTGTTAGAAGAAGTTGAAAATAGAAAATATTTCATTTATTTTGATAAAAACAGTTACTATCATCTTGCTAATGATGGTACGATTCAGTATAAACACCAAAATATGGCTCCTATCAAGGGCTTAGATGAGAACTATATATTGGATACTTTCTGTTTTGGACAAAACATTTTCATCACTTCCAAGACCTTAAAAAAGATCATTAAAATATCCTCCGGGAAAGTAACTTATCTGGATGCTCCAGATGTATTTTTTCAAAAGGATGCCAAAATATACTGGAGTCAGATCAACAATCAATCTTTCATCATTCATGATCATATATTGTATAAAGTTCTTTATGATCACAATGCCATCAGCGTAAAAAAAATGGCAACTTATGATCTGAATAAAAACTCATTATCTTCCATTTACCATGATGAAATCAATAATAAGCTCTATCTGGGAACCTTGTCTGACGGCCTGAATGTCATTAAATTCAATAATTTTCATGTAGTCAACAAATCAGACAAGTCTTATGATAATATTTTTTATTCTCCGCTGCTGTTTGGAACAGATAAAGTAATCACCTCATCAGGAGATGTTTATAACGAAAACGGATTGGTAAAGCAATATCATTTCAATACCACCAGCAGGTATTTTTTATTGTACGATAACAAAAAAAACATCATTGTACAAAAGGACAAATCTCTGCTGCGTTATTTCAGTAACACCGACTATTCTACAAAAGAAGAGCAGGATTTCGGGAAAACAGTATCTTATGCATGGAATGTAAAAGATTATTACGTGGTGGTATTTCATCAGCCCTCGCTAAGATCTCAGCTTGTTTTTTATAAGGATGCCAGCTTCAAAAAGTCCTTTCTGCAATTCTCCATCTCCAATATTGTGACCTCTGTGCAGGAATATGGTCATAATAAATGGCTGGTAGGGACGAGAGATGCCTTATATTCCATAGAAGCACCTTCTTTTACGCCTAAAAAAATATCTTCAAAACCTTTGAATGTAAGAGAAATTGTAAAAACTGAAGATGGTAATTTTTGGATCATGACTCAGGGAAACGGCTTTTTTCTTTACAGAAACAAAGAATTAATAAAAATGCCTGACGATAAGGACGGCTACCTTCTATTTTCGCATACGATTCTGGAAGATAAAAAAGGATTTTTCTGGATCAGTACCAATAACGGGCTATTTCAGGTGCTGAAAAGTAATCTTCTGAACTATTCCAGAGATAGAAAATCCCCAGTGTATTATTACAGATACAGCAAGGAAGACGGATTCAACACGAATGAATTCAACGGTGGGTGTTCTCCCAGTGCTGCAGTGTTGCAGAATGGAAGCTTTGTGCTGCCTTCAATAAAAGGATTGGTATTTTTTGATCCTAAAAAAGTAAGAAGCTATTATCCGAAGAACTTCTTTATGGAACGCGTTGTATTTTATGATTCAAAAAGCAGTATACAAGAGAATACCATCAATCTGGAGAACAATTTTTATAAAGCTTTGATATTGGTAGATGTACCCTATTATGCCAACCGGGTAAACCTTGTGATTGAAGCCAAACTGAAAGGTTCTAATAATGAGAAATGGGAGAAAGTAAGCAGTGACGGAAAATACTATATCACCAATCTTGATCCAGGAAAATATCAGCTTATCGTAAGAGTATTAGCCTCTCCAAAAGGAAAATACATTTACAAAACATTGAATATTGATGTCAAATATCTATTCTATCAAACATTGCTTTTTAAGTTTTTCACCATCTTAATTCTATCACTCATCTTATTAAAACTAATAAAACTAAGAATAAGAAGACAGGAACTGAAAAAAAGAGAACTGGAAAAAATCATTGAGATAAGAACTCAGAAATTATTAAAAGCAGTTTCAAAACTGGAATATACAAAGGAACAGCTCCGAAAAGAAAGTGTTCAGCAAAAAAAATTGCTGGAGACGATAAGCCATGATATTATCACTCCTATCAAATATCTGTCTATTGCGGCAAAGAAATTGTATGAAACAGATGAGCACGATCATTATATACAAAAAAAGCATTTTGAAAGCTTTTATAAATCTTCAATAGAGTTCTACAACTTTGTAAAAACCCTGAAGGAATACGCTGAGATTTACAATATCTCCGAGAAAAAGGAAACTTATAATATTTACGAAGTTATTGAAACCAAAAAGACACTTTTTGAGGGGGCTGCCAGAGAACAAAATACGCAGATTATTAACAATGTTAAAAACCCTACCTACTCCAAAATCAATCAGAATGTAGTAGCGGTTATTATTCATAATTTAATAGACAATGCCATAAAAAATACCACAAATGGAATCATAGAGCTGACTACAATTGAAGATGACAGCATCTTTTTTCTGGAAGTAAGAGATACAGGAAAAGGAATGAGCCAGGAACAGATGAAGTATTATGAAAAGCTTCAGAATAATATTGAAAATGAAAAACTCATTTTACAAAAGTACAGTCTGGGGCTCCATCTTATTCTTCAATTACTCATGATGATCAACGGTAAAATAGACTTTAAAAACAATAACCCATATGGAACAATAGTATCGATTAAAATAAAAAAACAAAAATATGGATAGAAAAATTATTATTGCTGATGATCATTTTGTAGTGAGATTGGGAACCACCCTTATTTTGGAATCCCACTACAAAGATGTGCAGATTTCCTACGCGGAATCTTATACTGATCTGACGGATAAACTACTCGTTGAGAAATTCGACTTATTGATCCTGGATATCAATATGCCGGAGAGCAAGTATCTGAGCATGATAGGTGAAGTAAAAAAAATACAGCCTGACCTGAAGATTTTAGTGTTTTCAGTGTATGACAATGATATTGCAGTACAATATATCATTGAAGGAGCTGACGGATACATTAATAAATTATGTGATGAAAATAATATCCTGGAAGCCGTAGAAAACATCTTTGAAACAGGAACCTATTATTCTCCGGATATTGTAAAAAAACTGGTTTCTTCTGCTAAAAAAGATACTCCTGTCAACCCGATAGAAGCTTTATCCGAAAGAGAAAAGGAAATATTTGATTTATTGATAAAAGGATATGGTAATATTGAGATCTCGAATGAGCTGAACCTGCACCTATCCACAGTAAGCACCTACAAAGCAAGAGTTTACAAAAAACTAAACATCAAAAACACAGTAGATCTTGTACGCTTAGGAGATAAAAACCAAGCACACAAATACAAATAATCACAAGCATTTAATAAAACACTAAGAATGTAATACCCAAACAAAATGCCCAATATCAGATTGATATTGGGCATTCTTTTTTTAATCAGCCAATAATAACTGTATTATTTCATCACTGATTCTCCTTGAAGCAATTTCACGGCTTCTTCATTATTCTGTATCAAAGCATGCTGCAGAGCAGTGTTTCCTCTGTTATCCTTTATACTTTTATCCGCTCCTTTTTCTAAAAGTAATTTCAGAATTTCTGTTCTGCCAAAAACGGTTGCATAGATAAGAGCTGTTGCATCATTATAATTTCTGGCATTTATATCCGCTTTAAAGGAAATGAGTAATGAAACCATTTCTGTATATCCTTTAAATGCAGCACCCATTAATGCTGTATTACCGCTTTGATCCTGCAGATCAGGCTTAGCTCCGTTTTCAAGCAGCCATTGGGCAGTTTTGTAATGATTATGATATACGGCTAAAATTAAGGGAGTATAGCCTTCTGTGTTTTTAGAATCAATATCTTTTTTAAATTTAGACATGGCTTCTACATTGCCTGTCTTTGCATACGAAAAAATGTCTTGCGCGCTCATTCTGCTAATCGCAAAAAAAAGCATGACAACGGAAATAAAATACTTCATTATTCTCATTTTGAAGATAATAAAGATTCCAGTTGCTGGCGGTCCATTTTAACATATTGTGCCAGACGTTTTCCATAATCAGCGTCTGCCTGGTAGAAGTAAGAGATCATTTTAGCTACTACTTTTTTATTGGTAACGCTGTTCAAAGCATCTCCAAGGTTTTTAATCAGGTTATCCTGATCTTTTTTAGAGAAAGACCTGTACAGATCTCCGGCTTGTTTAAAGTTGTTTTCCTTATCTATTTTCGCCTGTACCGATGATGTACCTGCTGGAAAAACAGTCTGAGAGTATTTGAATTTTTTGTTATCGTTCACTTCCGGTTTACCCGCTGAAGGCTGGTAGTTTACTTCTCCGCTTTGGGCTCTCATAGACATATACCCGTTCTGATTATAGGTCATCACTTCATTCTTCGATGCATTCACTGGCAGCTGTTGGAAATTTCCTCCAATCCTGTGTCTCTGAGTATCAAAATAAGAGAACAGTCTTCCCTGTAACAGTTTATCTTCTGACGGCTCAATTCCCGGCACAAGAGTTCCCGGAGAAAAAGCGGCCTGCTCTACCTGCTGAAAATAGTTTGCTGGATTCTGATTAAGAGTCATTGTTCCTGCTTTAACCGATTTTGCAATAGCTTCCGGCCATATTTTGGTCACATCTACCGGGTTAAAATCAAGCTTTTCAAAGTCCTCTTTCTTCAGCATCTGTACATACAAATCCCACTTCGGAAAGTTTTTATTCTGAATAGCATTGTACAAATCTCTTGTAGCATGTTCTATTTGTATAGACTGAATTTTATCAGCTTCTTCCTGGGTAAGATTCTTCTCACCTTGTTGAGGAACCCATTTATATTTTACATACGTTACTTCTCCTTTTGCATTGACCCATTTGAAGACATGTACACCATTCCCCTGCATTTCCCTGTAGCTGGCAGGAATTCCGTAATCTGAAAACAACCAGGTCAGCGTATGCGTAGCTTCCGGAATATTAGCCATAAAATCAAAGACTCTGTTATTGTCAGAAGCGTTATTGGTAACCGGAGATGGTTTAAAAGCGTGAACCATATCAGGAAATTTCATGGCATCCCTGATGAAAAATACCGGTAAATTGTTACCCACTAAGTCGTAATTTCCCTGATCAGTATAAAATTTAACTGCAAATCCTCTTGGATCTCTGAAGGTTTCCGGAGACCCCTGCTGATGTACTACAGTAGAAAACCTTACCAATACAGGTGTTTTCTTTCCAGCCTTTGATAAAAAATCTGCCATAGTAACCTCTGAAAAATCTGCATCTGCAACAAATTCTCCAATAGCTCCGGCTCCTCTCGCATGCACTACTCTTTCGGGAATCCTTTCTCTGTCAAAAGCAGCTAACTTCTCAATCAAATGAATATCTTCCAGTAAAACCGGTCCGTTATTCCCTACCGTTTTAGAATTTTGATTATCTCCTACAGGGCTTCCCGTATTAGTTGTCAGTTGCTGAGAATACAGTGTAGAAGTGATAAGAATCCCCGCTAAAAACACATTTTTTTTCATAATTTCTTATTTATTGTGGGGCAAATATAGACCGTTGATCTCCTGAATCCCTCTCAATAAATTCGATTCAGAAAATCTATACAATCTATCAATATTAAATAAGTCAATAGATGAAATCTACTATATTTTAAAAAATAAGATTTATAGAATGATAAACTTCTCTGCTCTGTGACAATTTAATTTGCTATTCCTGTAGTTTAATATCTACAGTCTTGATCATTTATTAGATTGAAGAATTACATAGTTTTGCAAAAAAACAAATGATAAAAAAAATAATATTAATTATAATTATTCCAGCAGCAGCTATTTTCCTTGGATTAAAATTCATCAAAATAAGTACTGTTGATCCTCCTATAATCAATCACCTTAAAACAAAATTCTCCGGAAATATTGAAGACAGCCCCTTCCAAAAAGAATATCTGAATAAGGACGGAATCATCGTGATCAATGTTTGGGCCACATGGTGTAAACCCTGCCTTCAGGAAATTCCAACTTTCAAAAAAATAATGGAAGAGAACCCAAACATAAAGTTTGCTTTTTTATCTATTGATGAAGATCCTGAAAAATTAAAAACTTTTCTTACTAAAAATACGATAAACGATATTACACTTCAAAATGTAGAATATATAGAGGCAATCAAAACCTATTTGGGAGGAAACGGCCTATTGGGGTACAGTGCCATCCCATTAACTTTTATCATAAAAGATGGAAAGGTAATTGATAAAAATGTAGGGAGTATAGATTATAATGAGTTTACCACTCGATTAAAAACACTCCAATAGAATTCATCATCTCATTTTAAAAACACAACATTCATATTAACTGAACCGCTGGAAAACTGAAGGTTACAGATGTTGAACAGCGGTTATATAAGATAGGCGTTAAGCTTATCTTTTTTTGAGATCCATCTACAATTAAAAAATATCTTATTTTTTTGAGATGCTTTCGGGCAGCAAACATTGAAGCTTTCTGTACATTTTTAAAAAAAACAGAAAAAAATAATTCAAAATAATGAGACTTTGAAACTTTTTTCAATACATTTGCGGCTTGATTATCTCATTAATTTGAGTTTCATGGTTATTAGTTTTTATCCCCAGGAATTACTGGGGATTTTTTATTTAAACCAATACCTGCCCCATCGTCACTTCAAAGGTATTATTAAGGAAAACCAAACCTCTCTATAGCACTCATTTACAATTCTATATAACATAAAAAAATCCATTTCCGGAAAATTCCGGAAATGGACACCACTTTATCATCATCCAAATCACAACTAAACTATGAACAGGGAAGCAATAGTCTGTGCATCGCTGCCACTTAATATTTCATCATAAGCCGCAGAACCAGCCGCAGCTCCAAATAAAGTTCCTGTATTATAACCGGCCTGATTTACATTGTCTTCTCCGGCATACACGGGATTGGTTGCAGAGGGCATGCTTCCTCCGTCAGCAAGCTCAATCCATCCTTTATTGGCTCTCATCCTCCTTACCTGCGAAGCATGTCGTGCTTCTACAGAGTGAATCTGTAATGCGGCCTGAAGTACAACCTTGTTAGACATTACATTTCCGGCCTGTCCTTTATAAGCTCTTACTCCAGTGTCTTCAAAAGCCTGTGCAAGAATAAGAAACTGGTTATAATCTGTAAAAGGCGTAAAATTTCCACTGGCTGTAAAATCAAAAGTCGGTTTACTTCCCGGTGTTGTTCCAAGAGAAGTCAATGTACTTTTCAGAAAACTCACATGGGCTGATTCATGTTTTGAGATCTGCATAAAAACAGTTCTGTCTCCAGTGGGGATCAATCCTGGTGTGGATAGTCCTATACTGTAATATTCATTTTCCAGATATTCCAGGACCAATGCCAGTTGTAAGGCATCCGTCAGGGTGCTTTTTAAAGCAGTACCTGTTAAATTCGTTGTTGTAGTTTCCGCTTTGGCAGAGGTTGCCATCAACGTTCCCAATCCAAGGGGGACAACTGCTGTAGCTGCTTTTTTTCCGAATAATGACATATTCGTAATGGTTTCCAGTCTTGAAGCTTCCGTTGTAAAAAATTTATCATAAGAAAGCTTATCCAGTAATCTAAGAATATTCATAATGTAATTTTTAAAGGTGAATGATTAGTTAATGCCTCTTTCTTTCCAGGTAAAAGGTGTTTTGATAAATGCTCCTGCAGCCATCACAATATCTTTAGGCTCTTTTGCAAGATCAAGTCCGTTCGCATCTATCACATCATCTCCCGAAAAATCAGCAGATCCTGGATTGATCAAATTTCTGATGGCAGAAGCATGTCTGGCCTCCACCGAAACTATTTTGCCGGCAATCACCAGATAAGCAGGATTGGAAATATATTTTCCTGCTCCATTGTACGCTGCCACTCCAGTATCTTCCAAAGCTTTTGCCGTGGCCAATACTGAATTACGATCATTAAAATTCACATTAGGATACTGGAATTCCAGTTTGGGAAGTACATGGTCTGTAGCACCACTAATAGCTACTTTAAAGAAATCCCGGTGAATCACTTCATGATGATAGAGGTCTGTAAAAACTTCTTTTTCAATACTGGAAATTCCCGTATAAAAATTATTCACCACTTTTGTATAAAAATCAGCTTCCAGCTGTTCGAGTGCATAGGCATAGTTTAATATCCCTACATCTCCTGTCCCCAAATCATACTTGGGCTCATCTATGATCTGAAAATCATCATTGTCATCACAGCCTATGAAAGTAAGGCCTGCGATGGCTAATCCTACTCCACTTAATTTTAAAAAGTTTCTTCTGCTTGTATCAAGGGTTACTCCCTGATTAGAAACCTGAATTGGTTTTTTCATAATATTAATTTTTTTAGTGTTAGGATAAATAATAGAAAGAAAAACAGCATACTAACATATGCTGTTTGAAATCTTACAAATTGTTATGGCATTAAAACCGTGTCTATTACATGAATCACTCCATTAGATTGGTTCACATCTGCAATAGTTACTTTGGCACTGTTTCCTTTAGCATCTTTGATATAAAGGTCTTTGCCTTTAGTCCAGAAAGTAAGTTCCTCTCCCTGTACTGTTTTCATCATACTTTTCCCATTTCCTGCTTTTACAGCGGCCCAGATTTCTTTTGCACTGTATTTTCCAGGAAGCACATGATATGTCAATATGCTTGTAAGCATTGCTTTATTTTCAGGCTTTACAAGATTTTCTACTGTTCCTTTCGGAAGTTTTGCAAAGGCAGCATCTGTGGGAGCCAGTACGGTAAAAGGTCCTGCTCCCTGTAATGTTTCTACTAAACCGGCAGCTTTTACTGCTGCTACGAGGGTTTTGTGATCTTTGGAATTGACCGCGTTTTCAATAATATTTTTGGATGGATACATAGGAGCTCCTCCTACCATTACTGTTTTTTCTTTCATCGTTTGTGCCGTTACCTTCCCGCTAAAAGCAAATGATAAAGCGACCATTGCTAAAACTGTGATTTTCGATTGTGTGTTCATTGCGTTATTTTTTAATTAATTATAGTTAATTGTGTGTTTAATGTCATTTACGAGGTTGGTTTTATTTTAGATTGAAAAAAACGAAATTATTTTTCAACCAATTGATTTATAGCTTATTATTTTTTATTTGGAACAAATTTAAGGCAGACAGAATTCATACAAAATCGGTTTCCTGTAGGTTTGGGACCATCATCAAAAACATGTCCCAGATGAGAATCACATCTTCCGCACAATACTTCAGTACGTTCCATACCGTGTGAGGAATCTTTTCTGTATTTAACGCTGTTTTTACGGATAGGCTGATAAAAAGACGGCCATCCACAGGTGGTAGCAAATTTTGAAGTTGAAATAAAAAGAGGATTCCCGCATACCGCACAATAATAAGTTCCTTTTTCATCAAATTCATAATACTTTCCGGTAAAAGCAGTTTCTGTAGCTCCTTCTCTGGCCACCTGATAGAGTTCGGGTTTTAAAATCTTTTTCCACTCAGCATTGCTTACTTTCAGTAGATTTTCAGCTGTACGGGAGTAATAAGGATTTTTAATTTTAAAAAGCTGACTCTGGGCTTTATAGAAGTGTGCAGACAGAGCGATACAAAAAACAAGTACAGCTCTTGAAGTATGATTTTTCATATTGAATATTTTTTAATAATTTCTTTAAAATCATGTACGAAATAAAAGATGGATTGGATTTTATTGACTATTTGTTTTATTTTATTACATTTGGACAGAAAAACAAAAGCTATTAAAACAACCTATTCGGAAGAGGAACTTATCGTTTTATTAAAAGAAAAAAACGAAGCCGGTTTTCATTATCTGTATGACCACTATTCCGGTGCGCTGTACGGAATCATTCTCCGGATCGTTCAGTCTAAAGAATACACTGAAGAAGTGATTCAGGATGTTTTTGTTAAAATATGGAACTCTATCCATCAGTACGACACTTCCAAAGGAAGGTTTTACACCTGGATGATCAATATTGCAAGAAATACGGCTATTGATTATTTAAAGTCTAAAGGATTCCAGAATGAGCTTAAAAACCAATCACTTCCTGATTTCGTATATAATACTGCAGAACTTTCAACGGTCAATAATTCATCCGACTATATCGGATTCAACAATGTGCTTGAAGGACTGGAAACAGACAAGCAGGAACTTATAAATCTTGCTTATTATCAGGGATATACCCAACATGAAATATCCGAAAAACTGAAGATACCGCTGGGAACGGTGAAAACGAAAATGCGTAATGCACTGATGAAATTAAAAGATTTGCTAAAAGATTATCAATAAATTGAACACTAAAGAATACATATCATCCGGAATTATAGAATCTTATATTCTTGGCCATGCTTCTCCTGAGGAAGCAGGGATTTTGGAGTGTGTGATGAAGAATAATGCTGAAGTAAAAGCAGCTTTTGAAGAAGCACAAAAAACTTTGGAACATCTTGCTACCGTTCAGGCTGTAACACCTCCAAGTGATTTGAAATCTAAGATCTGGAATAAAATTCAGCAGGAACAGGCTGAAGAAATAACACCTGCTGTTTTAACAGACATTCCAGTAATAAAAGACAATAAAGAAACTCCAGAAAGAGTAAGCATTCAGAGAAATACCCACTGGAAAACCTATGCAGTAGCAGCTTCTGCACTATTCCTGATCAGTGTTGCGGGCAATTTATTCTGGATGAACAGCCAATCGTCCAATGAAAAGGAAATGGCTTTATTGTCTGCAGAAAAACAAGCTCAGGATCAGGCAATGAAAAAAATGAACCGCAAGATTGATATGTTCTCCAATCCTGATATGCAGATGGTAATGCTGAAGGGTGTGGAAAAGCATACGGATTCCAAAGCAATGGTTTTCTGGGATAAAAAAACAAAAGAAGTCTATCTGAACGCGGAAAAACTTCCTAAAGCTCCTACAGGAATGCAATACCAGCTTTGGGCTATCGAAGACGGGAAACCTGTAAGTGCAGGAATGTACACTGAAGATAAAGACAGCAACACTGCGCTGGCCAATATTTCCAATGCTCAGGCTTTTGCCATTACTCTTGAAAAAGAAGGCGGAAGCAAAGTACCTACCATGGAGAATATGTTTGTAATGGGTGAAATTTAAAACACGTATTTATCAATTTCCAAAGTTCACAAAATGAGGAACATCCGTTGCAAAATTATTCATTGGTAACAGATTATTCCTATTGCTGTTAAAATCAAAAACCGAGTTATTATCAAACGGAACCCGTGGATAGTACATGAAAGAAATCTGAATTCTGTTGAAAACCAGATATGGATTATTGATTAATACCCCAATACCAATTTTTGTATTTGCCTTTGTTTTTAATAGTTTATCATCAGGCATTCCCAGCCATCCAACTGCTGTAGTTAGATAAGGACTGAAGTGGAAATTCTTCCACGTTTTATTAATGAACAGTTGAAGCTGATATCTTAAAACCAGTTTTTTAGTCCCAATATAGTCGGAATTGTAAACGGGAAACTCATCTGTGGAAGAAAGATTGATTCTGTCTTTATAAGAATAGTTATGCTGTGGATTTCCTAAGGCTATCGTAGGAGAAAAGAAATGCCTTGCTCTGGCAAATTTCCAATCCATAAGATTTGTAAAATATGTTCCATCCACACGGAAAGACTCGCGATTTTGACTATCTTCATTAAAAAACCTTCCAAACTGCCCTTTCACAGTAAAGTACCCCAATTTTGTAAAAGTACCATAAGAAGCAGAAATTCCCACATAAGGGTTCACTTCTTTATTTCTTGATAAACCTCCCGCAATAATGTTCACCGAATTACCGTACGCAACATCTTCCGGCAAGTCATATTGAAAAATATTTCTCTGAACCGAAAAGTTTCTATGGATAAACCCGACAGACATCAGAAAACTGTTGTATGAGCTAAAATATTTATACTGGTCTATTCCCGGACTGTCTTTATACTGATAATTCTGAAATCTTCCTATTATCGCAATATTGCTGGATACTTTTTCGTTGGGGTCTGATGAAACCGGAATCTGATAACCACCCCATAAATCCTGACTGTACACTTTGATCTGAACTTCCGGAAAAGCAGTATCGGTTTCTGTAGGAAGTAAAACCTTCCGTTTAAAATATTCAAATGTAAAACCACCCGCCCATTTCGTCAAAGGTGAGAAAAAGTCTCTTCTTAAGCTGAAATTAATTCTTTCATTTTTTGAAAAATCTCTTTCCCCAAGAAGCTGGGCATTGATATAAGTTCCTAAAAGGTTGTAGGTTGTATAGCTTCCTAAAAGATAATCCTGCTTTTCTTTGGAATCGTTTCTGTAAAGGAAATCAAGAGTATGGCCTAATCCCAATACATTTTCTTCAGTAGCTCCGAGACCGATTTTACTCCCGGAATAACTAATTCTCGGTTTCAGACTCCAGGAATCAAGAACTTTTACCACAACATCAATAGAATCTTTGCTGGAAGTACTGTCGGAAACACTGATATTTACTCTGTTGACAAATGGCATTGCTCTAAGCAAACGCTCGGATTCATAAAGTTTCTGGGCGTTATATTCCTCACCTTCTTCAAAAAGCAAATAATTATTAACCGTAGAATTTCTTGTATTAGCATGAAGGTGATCTGCTACCCAATCATACCATCTGGCTTTTTCTTTAGCATCGTTAGAGCCATATCCAAAGGGGTCAATGGTTTCGATCCTGATTTTTCTGATGTATTTTTTGTTGTAAGCCTCCTGCGACAGCTTTTCTGTCCTGGACTTCACGGAAGTAGAATCCGGTTCTCTACGAAATATAAAGCGGTGAATGAATTTGGTAACTTTTCTCTTATCCGAAAATTCTTCTATTTTATAATACAGCGAATCTTTCTTCTCCTGTGCATGTAAAAAGAAAAAACCAGTTAAAAAGAAAATCAGAGTTACAGCTGTTCTAGTCATTAGTCATCAAAATTCAGTTCAGTTTGTTGTATCAATTTATACGCCAACAAGGCTTAAATACCTACCACATTTAGGAAATTTTTCTATGTACAACTCACTTGTATTTAATAGTCTTATTTTTTATTATCATTTCATCTCAGATGAGGCCTAGCATCGTTATTACATTCAGTATGAAAGAAAGCAATAGTAAAACAACCAATTCTTTCGAAAAACAACTCTCTTTCTTGTAGATCCTGCTTACTATTGATGATAATCCTAAAAAGATTAATCCCACCAACGTCAAAAAAACACTTCTGAATATTAATGCCGGAATAAAATTATTTTCTGTCATCTGATTCCAATTTTCATTTGATCCTATCCAAACTCTTGAAATCCCTGCTAAGCATAGAAATCCAATTGTATAAATTACAGTTTTTAAAAGAAAAAAAGTATTTGTTTTATTGGTGTACTCCATTCAGATTATAAAATAAGAAGCTAAAATTATAAAAAATTTTCTTCTATAGCTTAAAGAGAAATAAACCACTGTAGCTCATTCTTTTTAAATCTAAGTTAAAAATCTCTTTTAAAGGAAAAAAATTAAGTTTGAAATAACATAATTACTAATGAGCTCCAGAATATAAAATATAACAAAAAGCCCTCTCAAAGAGAAGGCTAAAAATCTAGATCATTGAATGTTTTTAGAGTAAATTTTCAAATTTACTTCCATACACCATCTTGAGGCACTATACTCATTTGTGGTGGTTATTAATTTCTTCCTGCTTTAATAAAAAGATTTACTATTAACAGCCCCTTTTATATTACAATTTAGCTTTAATTTTAGCAATATTAGCTGCATCAAAATGGGAGAGATTTGAAGAAGCATATTTATACATAACATCACTTGAACTGTTCACATGAGTAGCACCAAGGTTATGTCCGCATTCATGGGCAAGAACATTACCTGAGTTGTCACAGGCAATTAATGTAGAGTAAGAGCCTGATGAATAAGTTCCAACCCAGGCTGATCCCAAAACGCCACTATCCCATTTATTTTCATATAAAGCACATTTAGCTGCTTTTATCTGAGTTGGATATTTGTTGCAATAATTTTTTAGGTTACCCAATTGAGTTCCTGAATTTGATTGTTTCTCCACAGCAAGTATATAATCGAAATATTGATCAGGCTCAGTCACCTCATCAGGTATTTGATATTGATAAATAGTAGGCATATGGGAAAGGTTTGCAGTATCGTTGTCCACAGAATATAAAGAAAGACCAAGATTAAGGTAGGCCTGGTCAAAATCATAAGTATCATCCATATGCATTATTTCTATATTATAATTGCCCGGATCTGCCTCTACAGTTTTATTAAAAGATGGGTTAGATACATCAAACGGAAGCTGAACTGTAGGGCATTCGCTTTTTCCTTCCATACTCTCCCTTTTTCTCATGGTAGCGGTTTCATTAATTAGCGTATAATGATTGGATTTTTCAACTGCTACTTCGTAACGGGAGTCATTATTTATGCTTTTTCTGTTCAGGTTACTTAAAATCTGATTCCCATCAACTCCATTTTTTTTGGTAAAGGCTAAAAATGATTGTCTTACTGAAGCACTCATAGTAAAATCATGCTTTTTATAGCCTATATTCAGCTCCTCATTACCTTTAAGTAAAAAGTTCTGATCATGATCTGTGTAGAGCAGTTCAAATCCATTTTCACTGACTAACATAACAGCCTTTTCATCCTTTCCCAGATCCGTACTGACAGTTCCTGCCAGGGTTCTCATTTTCCCAAACAGAGTGGCTTTGGCACTCGTCATTTCAAAATTTAATTTTGTGCCATCATTCTTGATGAGTGTGAACCTTCTGAGCTCTCCGGCTTTTTCAATAGATTTTGCAAATTCCGGAAGAACCGGCAGTTCTGAAATTTTGTAAACACTGCCATTAACTGCTGCATTAACAGTATTTTCCGGCAAATCATTTTCCTGGTTTTCAGAATTACAGGAAACAAAGAACAGGCTACACAAAAGAGCCGATAAGATGAGTTGTTTTTTCATATTTTAATTCTTTAAAGTGTGATAAATTGTTTGTACGTGTTTAATTACATAGTTTATTTAATTTGATCTAGATTTTTGATTTAAACGGAGATTGGATTGAGATTTCATTCCACGATTGGAATTTTGAAATACAAGTTTTTTACTATATTGTAAGGAATGACATGTTAGTTATCCGGATCAAAAATATATAATAATTCGCAATTTAAATCGAATATGATTACGGTTTCAATATATCATGTATCTAATACGTATGATTTAATCAATTATCCTCATTTATAATTCTATCCTTAGGTTGAATCTATTTTATTTAGAATTCTTATTTGTGTTCAGCAGGCCAGCTGAAAAGCTAAATTAAATCATAAAACAAGAACATTTCAATATCATCTTTTTTTGTTATTTTTACTCATTATAAATAAAAATAAGATATGAGAAAAATCGTACTCTCGGGAATAGCTGTTATAGGAGGATTTCTAACAGCAAATGCACAGTGTAAACCGGTATCTACCCTTGCAGAAAATTTTGACACCTGGAAAGACATCAATAAATGCTGGACTGCTCAGCCAGGAAAAGCTATGCTGTATGCGAGTGACAAAAGAATTGTTTTTTATTCAATGAGCAACCCCGGAGAAAATATGTATCTGGTAACTCCGGAAATCAAAGCGGGAACCTATACCCTTTCTCTTGATCTTTCGGATAACGGAGGCGAAACAACATTAGAGCTTTTCTCAGTAAATAACCCTTCTGATGCAAAATCTTATGTTTCAATCACTAAACCTTCAAAAATAACAGGAGAGAAAAAAACATATACCATTTCTTTGAAAAAAGATGCACATCTGAGTCTGAAAGTTTTACTGAATGGCGTACATCAAGCCGTTTATATGGATAATTTATCTTTAACTCCAAAGAAATAAGTCTTACTTACCAATTATATTTTTTATATAATTATTTCTTTTAATTTTTGTTCCCGCTCTACAAAATCTTCAGACGTTAAGTATTAATAACTTAAAATAGGCAGGATAAAGATTCATATGAACAAAAGACTCCTGTTGAAAAAATCTACAGGAGTCTTTTAATTATTGTAATTATATACCCATCGTGAATTTTAATCAATAACCGGAAAAGACCCTAAAGTAAATTGTACGGTTTTTTCCTGATAAATATTGGGATTCATTGCATTAGGCACAACTAAAGTCAAATTGGTTCTTTCGCCAGGCTCATAGTTTTTTAAAGCATCTGTAAAAGTTTGAGCATCATATACAGAATAAGCACCCACTTTTTTAACCAGAGTACCAGCCAGAATATTATTGAGATGTAAAGCTCCGCCTACAGTTGTTGGGCCTATTAATACCCCTTTTACATTCTGAAAAACGGTATTATATCCATTAAAAATATTCAGTTGTACATCCCATGGAATAACATCGATAACGCCTACAGAAGCTCTAAACTTCACATCTTCTTTGGCAATGACAGGTTGAGTAACCGCATGCTGCACCGATATTGTTTTCGTATGGCTGTAATCTTCCACCATCTTTGTCATTTCAGTACTGTTCAGCACCTTTTTAAAGGAAGTATTACCTTTCGCTCCATTATTCCCCCATCTTACTCCATTGGCTATAAATCCGATATAATCTTTTTTACCAAGAGCCGCTACAGCAGCCTCAATATTAGGAGTTAGGTTAGGATCATTTTTTTGTAGTGATTCTGCAAACTGCAAATGTAAATTCTGTAATTTATCGTTTCCTTCCGCTTTTGCTTTTTCGGCTGCCTGAAGGTGATTTTTAAGGGCTTCCTCCTGAGAGATATCAGGAAAGAATTTTTCTTCAAACTGATGAATCATTTCGTCATCTGCATCATACATTTCGATTCTCGTAGTATTAATTTTTTCAGCGGTATACTGATTCTCAACCTGCTGATTGAATGAGGACTTCATAGATTTCCGGCTGCTTCCTAAACCAAGAAATGCCCAGCCGCTTGATTTCTGGCTGACACTGCTCTGTTGAGCATCACTTAAAAATTGGTTAACAATAGTACTTCCGTCTAAATGTGCATTAATATAACTGGTTTTAGAATTCTTAAATTTATAGCTGACCGATATCTCACCATTTCCGTTGGCCAGAAGATTTTTAACATATTCCGTAGGATTTTCAATACTTATATTTTTAAAACTTTTATTTCCAACCAAAGTTCCTGAGATACGTTTGCTGTAAACGGTCTCCCCTCCTGCTTCCACAATGAATTCTACCTCGGTAGGTGAGATGATCTGACTTTGAAAATCTGTATTATAATTTTTAATCAACTGTTCCTGCGGAGCCAGCATCGTAGTTTCATACTGTTGGGCCAGGGAAAAGAAATGGTTGGTTAATGCAGGATTGGTCACCAGGTAAGGCGTTAAAGCAGGCTGACCGTTTGTGTTTTTTAGAATCGGAGGATAAAAAGCTGCTATGGTTGTGCTTTTTATTGCGGCACAAATCGATGCTTTCTGGCTTTCATTGGGTAATGCCAGCTCCTGTGTTACCGGAATAATTAAGGTCCGGATCTGATCTGAACTCTTATACGTTTCATTTCCTTTACTGTCTATATATTTAATATTATTGATATCAAACTTAAGAATAGGCAATATAAACACCTTAGCAACAGTACCCTTAGCAACATTTTCATAAAAGCCGTGGGTGTTATAAAGCGCATATTTCCCTTTACTATCAATGGCTACATAATTCTCAACTGAAAATTTGTTCGAATTCGGCGTCACTTGCGACCAGATAATTCCGGTATTGGCAAGCAGCAATACAATGGTTACATAAAGATTTTTCATGATTAGTTTATTTAAAGGTTACTATAATGTTTTTATCAGGAGTACTGTTAGGATTTGAGGTCCCGTAAAATGCATCTTTCAATTTACTGTATGCCAGTTTACTATTTGCCACAGTACAGTTTTTAATATCGGTTTCCATCCCCACCAAAACACATCCTTTGATCTGTTTTGTATAGTTTCCCATATGAATTTGCACTCCATCTCTGTCCGGAACGTTTTCAAGCTGGATTCTCCATCCGTCATTTTTATCGTATCTCAAAATACCGTTATAGGATCCGGGAGGAATACAACTGATATTTTTTGTATTATTTTCCCATGGCAGTTCCAATGTATGGCAGATGACTTTTTTATCTGCAATGAGATATCCTAAGGTACAGGTCGCTGATGACAGTTTTCTTTCAATAACTATTTCAAAATTTCTTTGCCCAAAAAGACTGCCTGAAAAAATAGCGGTCAATACAATTACGAGTAAAGTTGTTTTCATGATTTTATATTTTAAGGGTTGAGGGGTAAACCTACGGTTACAGAGATATTGATTGATTTTATGGTAAAATTACATGTAAATCAGATCCTTGTCTATGGCACTTTTGTGTAATATTTCAGCTGCCAGAGTATCAGATTTTCTATGGCCATCTATACAGTAAGCTTTTAAATTGCTTCACTTATATAAAAAGTACTGTCACTTATTAAATCCTGCTTTGTTTTGAATACCTGATATCCCATTTTTGAACTATAAAATAAGCGGTATCCGAAAAGCTTTACCTAAAAGAGTAGGAAAATAAAAACATTTTGCAATATGAAAAATCTAAAAAAACTTTCAAGAAATGAATTGAAAACAGTAAGCGGAGCAGGACCAATTGGCGGCCCATTTCCGTCAGTATGCATATACACTCATCAATGGTGTGAAAAAGTAAAGAAATGCATCCCAAAAACAATAGACTGTAGTCAACTAGTGATACCCGATCCCATTTAAAAAAAAGCAAACCAATTTACCGAATACTCTTGGAGTGCTTTTGAAAATTATGATAATAGATCTAAACAAACAATCCTGCAAATCAATGATTTTGCAGGATTTATCTATTTTTTGTGAAATTTTCATTTTCGCAAGTTGTGACCGCAAACGCAAAGTTTCTGAATACTAAACTTTAAATTTCACAAAAAAACAATAGCCTAGACCTCTGTTAACTGAAGTTTTATCCTATTTATTTTTCTCAATCCATTCAATAATTTTCAGAGCAACACCATTTGATGATTGAAAATTTTGTCCGGTAATAATTCGACCGTCTTGTTCAACGTGAGATACATTTCCTTTTGAAAATTTAAAAGTTCCTCCTCTTTCTTCTATGGTCTTCTGAATTAAGAATGGAAACTGTTTAAAATATTCACCATCCTGTTTTTCAAAAGAATCAGGATAGCCGCTTATTGTCTTTCCCTGAACTAAGAATTTGCCATTTTTAGTTTTCAAGTTGACAATACCCGCTGTTCCGTGACACACCGAAGAAATAATGCCATGATTATCTTCATAAACCTGCATCGCAATATGTTGAATGTCTGAATCTTCAGGAACACCATACATCGCACTTCCCCCACCAATATAATGAACCGCTTTATACGTTTTATAATCAATTTCTTTAGGATTCAAAGTATGTCCTATAGCATACATGAAGTTTTGATTATATACATATTGTTTTTGCAAACTATCCGAGGTATCAATGTAGGCTAAAGGGATACTACCGCCTTTTGGGCTTACAAAATCAACGGTATAACCAGAATTGACAAAAGTATCATAAGCGTTTACAATTTCGGCAAAGCTATTTCCCGTTGAAATGGTAGAATTTCCGTAATAATGCGCATTGGAAACAATGAATAATATTTTTTTTCCGGATTTATTACTGGCTTTACTGCTTGCAGATTTGCTGATTATTTTCCATTCGCCTTCCAACTTTTTGAGCAAGAACATATCCAAAAATTCTTGTTTTTTTTCAGGAATAAGGATTTCAGCTTTTGCAATAGCAATGTCATTAAAATATTCTACAGAGATGATTTTCCCTATACGACCATTAAATTCTCCTTTATTTCCTTTTTGAAACCAGGTGACATATTCTGAAATGGGAACAATCCATAAAGGCTTTTCTTTGTGGCTTAGAAAAAGATTGGCTTCAGTATAAAAAGCCTTACTAATGCTTTCGGGCTTATTATAAGAGGTACCATTGATATAGTTTTGAATACAATTCTCAATGAGAGATTGTTCCGATTGTGCAAAACTCCCATTTGACAGGAGTATCAATAAAATTGTGAAAAAGATTTTTCTCATAAACGTTGGATTTCAATGATTTAAAAATATTTCACAAAAATATATTGCTTACGTTTAAAATCATTCCAGGTTTATCATCATGAAGTACGGATGTATATTTTAGGAGTAAAAATTATGTTTTTTGGTAATTTGAAGGCGTAGTTCCTGTGATTTTTTTAAATGAACTATAAAATGTACTGCTCGAATTAAATCCTGATTCAAAACCCACCGCATCTATTTTCAACTGAGTACTTTCTTTTAATAGTCGCTTTGCTTCATCTATTCTATATTCATTGATGAATTGTGTAAAGCTTTTATTCAGATTATCATTAATAAATTGGGATAGTAATTGAGGACGAACATTTAATTCCTTTGCTAAAATAGATAAGGTGAGATCAGGATTCGTATAGATTTTTCTTGTCTCAAAAAGTATATTAATTTTTTCCTGAATTTCTTTTACCAGCTTTCCATCTATTTTGTTGATGTATTTTTCCTTACTAATAACAGAAACCGACGTTTTGTTTTTTGCATAATAAATGAGAAGAAAAGAAATGTAAAAGCTGAAGGAAAAAGCCAAAGCCCCGGAAATATATGAAGTATATCTGGCTAAAGAATAGGAAAGCCAAATAGCAAAAACACCGCAAATAACTGACAATATCCAGGTTTCCTGATAGCTAATCTGATTGCGGCTGGTTACTAACTTCCTGAAAATTTGTCTAGCCTCATAAATAGATAGCACAATAAAAATAAACCACTGAATATTGATCGTATAATAAATGATTCCCCTCCATAGCACAGGATTTTCCTTGTATGGAAAAAGAAAACCAAAAACACTTATCGCTATCATGATAACCATGAGACTGTATTTTGCAAAAGAATAATTAAGCTTTTGCAGCATTGATTTAACAAAAAAATACAATAAAGGACCAATAAAAAAACAAGCCGACAAGCCTATTTGTAAATACGTTTTTGACAATTGCGGATTGAAATTATAAAATACCGATTTTCCGATTCTTGTACTTAAAGATAATAATAAAAGCCCTAAAAATAAATCGGATACCACTTTATTTTTCTTGAAGAATAAGAAATAAATCCCCAATACAACACTGTTAAAAACACCTAAAGCACTTAAGAAAAATAATATCTGATTGTCAATATTCATTATTTAAAATATGTTTCTTTTTCGAGTTGTTTACAGTGATCGTTTCAAGCTTTTGGATGTAATTTGACTTTTACCACAAAATTTCTTTGCGAAAGCCAATATACCAAATTTTGCGAAAACTTTTTATAAAGCTCTTGACAACTATTTTTCATTAAGAATTTGTTGTAATATTAATGCCGTTGCTTTTGCATCATGTAATGCCCTATGAAATGTAAAATCTTCTTTTATATTCATTTTTTCTAAAACTCTTTCTAATGAAATTCCAGAGGTAGAGATGTTTTTTTTGGCCAGCCAATAGACACCCAATGCTCTGATGTCAAAACCTCCACCAACAAAATATTGATTATAATCAAATCCAAATTCTGTAAATTCTTTCCTCAAAAGTGGTAAGTCATAGTACAATCCCCAACCCGCTAAAGTTGATTTGTTTTTTTCTCCATACCAATCTAAAAACAGGAGAATTGCTTCATCAAAATACTTTTCATGTTCAACCATTTCATTGGTAATGTTTGTAATGTCTGTTATTTCAGGTAGAATTGGAAAATGTTTCGGTTTTATTAAAATTGAGAATTCACTCTTTATTTCAAAAGTTTTTCTGTCTAATTTTACAGCCCCAATCTCTATTATATTAGTTTCATTTATTTCATTTTTTCCAAAAGTCTTGCAACTTCCTTCTAAATCATAAATTACTAAATCACTTGAAAATTTCATAATATAGTTTCAGATATTTTATAATTTGATTATTAAGTTATTATAAATATTTTATCTATTGTTTCATAATACTTATTAATGATTCTTCAAAGATATATTCTAACTACGCAATCTATTGGCGCATATTAATACTCCAATACAGATGAAACACTCATATGGTTCACAAGAATAAGACAATCACTACCAGTGCATCACTTAAGAATGAATTTGAATATCAGTAGCAGCCTAAGCCTACTAAAAAAGAGGAATCTGAAGTTCTTAAAAAAATAAAAATGTTCTAAATTTGATTTAAATTGCAAAATATGACGAATTATGGAAACAAACGAATTACGGATAGGAAATTATATCATGGATAAAAAGGATGAAAACATTGAATATGTATATCAGCTTTATGATCTAGGAGATATGATATTGATTAACAACATAGATGCTGACTACTACATCCCTATTCCTATAACTGAAAGCTGGATCAATCACTTTGGATTTAAACCCATTCCGGAAAGTGAATATATTATAAATACTTTTGAACGAGAAGAGTTCCAATTATGGAATAAGGAAGGCGATTTTTCAGAAATTGTATATTTAAACAATCAAGATTCAATTGAAATTAGGTCCGTACATCAATTACAAAACCTTTTCTTCGCACTTAAAGGGAAAGAGTTAACTATAAACAATTAGTTTTTACGGAATCTCATAATTATTTTATTCAATATCTTACTTTCTTTGAGTAAAATCTAAGAAATGAAAAAGATTATCATTCTACTAGGATTTGCTTGTTATTCATGTGGAGATAAATATAAGGGTGAAATTGTTTACAAGATAACAGTTCCTTCTTATATGATTAGCAAAATCACAAAAATAGACGTGGATATAGATGCTACGAATGATAGGCAGGCAAAAATTCAGTTTGTTACTCGGGCAACTATTTATAATAATGTTTCTCCAGATATTAGGTCTCAATTCCTTTCGGGAACTTTATTGAAAAACGATAAACCTGTCAATTATACCCTAGAACAAAAGACAATTGATAGTATAAACCTATCAATTAATAGAATTACAGCACATAGAAACGATTATTTCAATCCTTATATACAAAATTAAGCCCCAATTAATTAAGCGAATCCGTTATTATTTCTCCATTCTATTAAACTCTTATGAAATATCCCAGCTATATCTCTGTAAACCATTCTATAGACAATTCTTCAAAAATAGTATTGGGAAACAAGGATAATACATACGAAAAAAGCTCCTTAAAAAGGAGCCTTGTGACCGCGAAGGTACATTTTCCGAACACTTTTGTGGAAGATTTAGATGAAATTGCTAAACTAGCGTCAATCAATATTTCTCAAGTAATATCAGAAAATATAATTTAAAGAAGTACTATTAAAAAAAAATAAATTTGCAAATACATTAAATTGCACTTTCATTTTTCAAAATATTTAAATACAAAATATGATTTAAGGTCTTCCAAAAATCATATATTTTTAACAAAAAAAGCAATGAAATTTAAGTTCCTTACGTAATAAAAAAATTTAAGTATTTAATATTTTTTTTAAATTGAAAAAAATATTCATTTATAAAGTAACCTACAGATTAAATCATGTTAACAGCAAAATATATTGATACAGGTGAAGAAATTGATATTACAAAGTTTGATAATCCCAGATTAAATATTGACAAAAATCGATTACACTGTAAGCTTTGTAATGGAAAAGTGTCACTTAAACATGGAATGTTGAGAGCTAAACACTTTTTTCATATTAATAGCTGTAACTCAAATTTTGAAAGACATCCTGAAAGTCCACAACATAATTTAGGTAAAGAGATTATAGCTCAACATCTAAAAGAATATTGGTCCGAATACGCTGATGCAGAAATCAAGTTTGAATTTGTTGTTCCTGAAATAAATAGGATTATCGATATAGCAATGGTCTTCCCAAGTGGATGGGTTGTAGCCCACGAATTACAGCTTGCTGGAATTACTACCGAACATTTAGAAAAAAGAACAAATGATTATAGAGAGCTCGGAATTGATACATTTTGGTGGTTTGGTAAAAGTGCTGACACCCAAGCAAACCGTCAGTGGGCAATTGAAAGATATGGACATTCACTATCCGTTGAATATGAATTACTTGACGCCCAGATTAAAAATATACAAAAAGGTCAAAAGATTTAATCTTGTTGATGAAAAATATTTTGATAATATTGAAGCTGAACCTATTTCAAACTTTCCAATTCCCATAGTTAAAAATGAAATAAACATTTTCTGGAGACAAAAAATATGGGATATGGCCATTTATAGAAGTATGGAAATATGGAAAAAAATACCAGCAGAAAAAATTGAGGCTAGTATTGGAACTCTAACAGTTATAGGCAAAAGAAGTTTAAGTGGAAAACTGGGAAATGCCAACAATATATATTTCATGAAAGACCACAAAAACAATTGGGTATACATTAAAGAAAAGGAACATAAAAATGAAAAGTTTTATGTTCCTTTGAGTCTTGAAGCGATAGAAAAATGCAAACTGCGAGCAAAACAATTTAATAAAAAATGATAAAAAAAGAACTTAATAATGTTATCACCTGTTTTTCAAATAACTATTTAAAGTCTTAGTTTCTAAACTAGATTTAATAAAAGTAAGATTCTTTAAACTCTCGTAGTGGTCATAGAACAAGACCATTGCTTTTCCTCCTTTATTACGTGATGATGGATAAGCAATGCCATGAATTTTTTTATTAAACATATGCCTAAAGTACTCTGTGACCACTTGAGTTGGGACATAATCAATATGTACTTTCCCATCTCTAGCAATCGGTTTTGTTAAATCACTTACAAAGCTATTTAAAAAGAATAAATCTGAGTATTTTTTTCTTTTGCTTTGATCAAAGACGCTTGGGAGAGAAGGAATTTTTGTTAGATCAACGATGTTAACATCCTCATTAATCTCAAATTCTGCAGTAGTGTATTTTGATCTTTTCCAACTGGTATCAATCGTTTCTAAGTGGGTTGTTTCTTTGTCGAATGCACAATAAAACATAGAAATTCCTGCAGGACTGAATCGGTTAGGATTCATTGTATATTGAACCTTTGGAGCACATATTTCTTTAGCACAACTTATAGTTACATCTTTTGTATGCTGTCTGCACCTATATATTTTTTCTTTTGGGCTAATCGTTCCGATTAACTTATATTTATTTATCATTCTTCCTATTTCCTTTAATATTTCGACAGACTGATAGGAATAATAATTGTCATTATCTTTATATAAATGAAAAAGATAGCGGACTTCATGCTTAAGCAAATAACAGAAATGGCTCCAAGAATCTGGTCTTGCAAACTGTCCTTCTCCATACAAAGAGTTTGCATCAGACCAGGCGCAACCATCGTCAAGCCATTCTAAGATATCCTCATGTAAATCAGAATCATCAATTTCTAACTCAAAATCATTTGCAAGTATTTCACTACTAGGACTATTATCTATTAAATATCCTCCTTCCCTAGAGTTATAAGATGCAAAACCTCCTGGATCCCTGAAATAAAACATCACGGTTTCCATCAAAAATTTTGCTAAATCTTCCAACTCAAGGACCTGTCTTATTTCTCCGCAGTAGTCGCAAGACTCTTTAAAACCACTTCTGCTAATTTTCGTCTTAATAGCTTTATCCTTAAAATGTAATGAACACACATTTTTATCAGGACCATTATTCAGTCCATAGCTTCTTAGCTCTTCTGCCCATTGATCTATACCACTCATTTCTATTGCTTTGTTAAAATCAGATTAGTTGTTTATATAAAAAAAGAAACTTTATATATTATTCGTACTCAAATGTATTTCATTTTGTAAATTAGTAATAATAAGAATATAAAACCAACAAAACATGAAACAATTTATTCCTTTAGCATCAGTAGTATTACAAGAATTGTTTAAGAACAAAAGTAACAAAGTAGACTTTAAAGAAATTGAATTAATGATTTCGATTGGTAATGGAAACAAAGCGCCATATCTTGCCGAAATTGCTATCGAAAAAGTCTTCAAATCTCAGACAGGAATTGATTTACCACTGAAAGAAATAAAAAGACTGATTAGGTTCAAAAACAAAATCGGTGGTAAATATGGATGGAACTACTATAAGCAAATTTTACATTATCTTGTGCCAAATAGTGATACCATCTTTAGCGTTGAAATAAGTAAGCTTCAACGGTACTATGCTAAGACTATTTTAGGATTAACCGTTGGATTTATCACGACTGGATTTTTATTTATTATGATTTCTGATATATTTCATATTTTTCAAAAATACTCTCTCATACTCGGTACATCATATTTCATCATTAGTTCTTTTTTACTCATTTTTGTTAGAGCCTTAGAAAGTGAATATAAAGCAATAGAAATCAGAAAAAGATTGATTCAAATTACAAATCAAAGATCATAAAAATTGCTCCAGCTTTATTGTTGGAACAATTTTTTACAGTATCAGTAATCTGTTATGTTATTGAGGTTATCAACATCATAAAACTGGCTTTCTTTAAGGCCATCTTAGTAGTCTTTTAGATTGTAAATAATAATGAAGCTAAATTGAATTAATTTATTTAGTAATAAAAAACCTACAATAAGTCAATAGAGAGAAAAAGCTCTAACCTTAAGGAGATTTCGAACACTTAATGATTGTAGCTTACAAGCCTATTGTGATACTTTCAGACTGTTTATTTCAAACAGACTAAATATTATACGTTTAAAATATCGAACACAAAATATCAAATTTAAAGATTTGATAAATAGTCATTTATGGATAAAAAAAAGAGACAACTATTTTTTAGTTGTCTCCTTAAACTCAGCGGTGCATTTCCCGAACACTATTATAGAAGATTTAGATAAACTTGCTAAACTCTCATCATTCATTATCTAAGATATATAATTCCATTTCGGGTTACTTTATTAATGATTACTTTGTTAAAAAATGCCAATTACATATTTGAATGGACAGCATCAAAAAAAAAATTACTTGCTTAGTCATCCAGTTCATTGGTTGATAACTAATATTTTTTTGGTACATTCAATTATATTATTACCTAAAATTATATACTACAAATTTTTCTTTAGCAGTATAGAAATAAAAACAATTATTCTGCATTTTTTTCTCTTCATATTCAATCCGATGATGAATATAATAAAGAATATGTTTTTGAAACAAATTCCGCAATAGGAGCTAAATATAAAAACAATGATGCTGAGCTACTCAAAGACTGGTTTGATCATCAAAACAATTTAACCGAGGAGAAAATACAGAAATATTCTACAAAAATAAAAGTATAATATTAGATTTTTTTTGAGGAGATAGAGGAAAATAATCACTCTGAAATAATGGTTGGAAAGTCAAAAGACCCAATCTACAAACTACATGAAAAATTTATCCAAAATTTTTCAGTTTCCATAAAATTGAAATTTCTTCATTCAAATTCAGATATTGTATTTTCTGTACTGACATCGAATTTAGATAATTTAATCAATAAATTACCTTTCAAATCAAATAATCAAGACTCACAGCTTATATTTCCGGCTTTGCAACAGACTGCTATTTTAAAATTAAATAATAGACGATTAGTTGTTAGTAACTGAATTTAAGAACATGCCCCTTAGGCTCCTCAATTTTATCTCCCTTGAAATTATATTCACCACGATGTTTACCAGATCTGTCATGAAGTTCAAAGGAAACAGTTTCCGTATCTATAGCTAGGTATACACTTTGATTTAATGCCTTGAACACATACCTATCATTAATCTTTGAAAGATGGCTGCTGAATGTATAACCGCTCATTTTTGCAATTTCACTGCCAATCTCTCTTGCAAGACTAACCTGTTCATTAGCATCAATTTTTTTAGGTTTTTTATCATCAGTTTTTAAGACCTCTTTTTTTTTGAACTTTTCATCATACTTTATTTCCTCCAGATATTTAACAATATTGTCTTTAAAACGAAATGGCTCATTTAGCGCATTCCATTTACCTTTGAGTTTAATCTGTTCTGCCTGTAAAGATGTAAAGAAAGTTCTGTGTATCTCAAAATGACTGAGGTCACTTATGTTAAACATAGACTCTTTTGACCTCTGCTCCTCTGCTTGACTATCTAAAACTACTTTTTCAATGTCAAATTCAGAAAGGTTAAAGTCAGTGTGGGTCTTAAAACTAATAGTTGGAAAACCACGGTCATGGGCGAACCTTAAAAAAGCGGAAACCTCATTTTTCCATTCAATCCAATGAAGGATATCTTCATCACTTTCTTGAGGAAAAACTTTAAACTTGTTGACCAAAATACTTTTGATCCTCGAGTGAATCTTTTTTTCTTCTTCGTCCCTACGTACAATATGGTGAAAACTGTTTGCAAAGGATATACCATTTGCGATTTCCATCTGCTCATAACCTTCTGGCACAAAGATTTTTTCGACAAAATACTTCTCTGTTTTTTCACAGACGTCGACAAAATCCAACATTACTGCATAATTATCTGCAGCATTATAGGTTGATACAAAAGAAAGGTCGTTAACATGAAGATCCATTATTAAAAATCTTTTAGCAGCTTCGTAAGCATATTATCCCATTCATCAAAAAAACCCTTAGGCCAACGTTCCATTCCACCACCTTCTTCAATCTGAAAGGACTGTTTGATTGAATCTCCAAAATCATTGGTGAAGAAGTGGATCTGGGTTTTGATCGCCGACAACTTTTCTTGTTTAACAGCTACTCTAATTCCATTGAGCAGGTGATCACTATGTGTTTCAACAATAACTTGAAGACCACTCTCAGCTGCCAGAGCAAGTAAATGTCCCATCCTAGACTGTCCTCTGGGGTGAAGGTGGGCTTCTGGATTTTCAACAATTAGCAGCGAACCTGGTTCAGCGGTCAAAACAGCTAAGATCACGGGAAGAGCATATGAAAAGCCAAAACCTATATTCATCGGGTTAAAGGTTTTTGTTGGCTGATCTTTAAAAGTATATGTGACATCAATAGTAGAATCGTTGCTATCGTCTATTGAAACCTTTGAACCGGGATAAATTATTTCACTCACCCAAAATGACAAAAGGTCGTAGACTTTCTTACTTTGCTTTTCCAACAGCAATTTCGATAATCTCACTTCTTCTACTTTTGTAACCGCCTCCAGAATTCTACTTGCAACAAATTCACCAGCATATCCAATAGGACTGTGGGGTCTGCTTACAGATAACCTCGCATAGTTAGGCCTTGGACCTATCCTTTCTGCACTCAGGTATTGAAATTTTGATGAAAACAATGATGAATTATAGATCTTTGGGTCAACAGCTTTAACTAATTCCAGTGTATTGCTTTTTCCTTCGGCCTTTACTTTCCATTCCGCTTCTCCATTTTGCTCATCTACAATTGAAATCGCAACTTCAACATTATCTGCATCCGAGTTGAGCATATCGTCAGGACTGATAAGGTTTACAAGTGTAGGATCCTCTATTACCAATTTGTTATTATTTTGTAAATCACCCCTATCAAAACTTTGCCGTAACAAAATCAAAGCTTGGATCACTGAGGATTTACCCATTCCGTTAATTCCAGTTAGAAGCGTTAAAGGATAAAGTTCTACCGGTTCGTCTTTGAATTTCTTAAATTGGAATAATTTTATATCAGTTAGCATCAATTAGTTTTTTTAGTAAATTTTCTACGTATATAAATCTTGTCTTAACAGCTTTCCTACTCGAAGTGCTATTTGAGATCGACTTATGAAAGTCAATATCCTGTAGTAATCGTACAAAGCCAAGAAGTACCTTTGATTTTTTCTTTCGTATTATTTTGGACTCGTCTTCGGTTAATTTTGCCAAATTGACTGACCATGTCTCAAAGAGGGCAATATTTATATTTGTTCCAACCTTATTAAGTTTCTTGTCTATAATATAGAAAGCTTTTTCATCAAAAATTTCCTTGCACAGACTCATGCTATTGAAAAATCTATTTTTTATCTCATTTAAATCCCCCGGGAAATCAGCTAAATTTTCCATTGTACGGTCAAGAAACTTCTCCAATGGGGTACTATAGTCGTTCAAGAACTTATAAAAAGCGATAAAGCGCAAAATAGCCTCTTTATCTTTCATTCTGTTTTTTGAAATTCTCCCGTTTGTCGCGCTCAAAAATTCTTGTGAGTTGGATAAATAATTAATGAATTCTGTACCAGTACCTGAGTAGTACGAATTGCGGATTTCCTGTCGGGTAAGTAAAGAACCACCAGTATTTATTCTTTGAAATATGTTTAGTTTGACGTGATTAGGAGTGCCAGGATTAATTACATAAGCCTCGATCGTTGATTGACGGATTGCCCTTTGATATTTAAAGGGAAGCTCTGAAAACCTCCTTCCTTCAAATTCCGTTAGAAACTCCAGTTCCCTTAATTCCCAATCCTCTAAAAAAATATATGAAAACAATGTTGTAAGCCTGTGGAGTCCGTCGATGACCTTCCACGGGATTTCACTGCCGTCAAAATAAAATATTGGTAAGGGAATCCTCATAATGATCGATTCCACCAATCTGCTTTTCTGTTTTATACTCCAGGCTTTGCTGCGGCGCTGATAACTTTCTTCGAGCCACAATTCAATGTCATGAATTTCTATCATGGCAATGACATCACCAAGAGCAAGTGTATGTTTTCTTATATCTACATCAGTAGGATCATAAGGTAGCAAATTGTCAGCACCGTTCCAGTCGTTCATTTAATTAAACATTTATAAAAGTTGGTTCAAATCATTCTATTTTTAGACGTAAAAAACATCGAATACCATGCATTGTACTAAAACCAAGTAAAGTCGATAGTACAAAGATATTGTTTTTAATTCTAAACCGACTTGTTTGGCATTCCCATTCATGATTGAAAAGAATGTTGCTCTGGGTCATATAGGTCAATATATAATTGCCCCAAACTATGATCTCTTGACTCCATTACCATCGTCCTTAGTATAGCCTGAAGTCTTTTGCTTTTACGGAATTGGCTCTTATAATATATTGTCAGGTGGTTAAAAAGCCAATCTGAATTGAACATTTTGTAATCAAAATTATCCATATCCAGCACCCAGCAGTAATAGTCGTCAAGGGCTACAAGAGCCTCTTTTAACGCTCCGGAAACCGGACGACCCAAGCTAAAGGATAAATTGATGAATTCATCCAAGTAAATATCTGCGTAAAACCCCTTATCGAACATTCTCGCCTTTCTGCCTCCTTCAGCAAGACGCAGCATATCTGCTTCATACTGTATGGTCAGCTGTTCTTGCGGACTTATATGTCCTTTAATCACTAAGGAATAATAAATGTTTCCGTCGAAGCGGTTTTTTATCTTTGTGTCTAGAAAATCTATGATCTCCATTCTATAGTTTTCATCAACAATAAAATGGTGAAGATCAAGGAGATCACCAACCTTTTCCTCACCAATAAAATGTTCAGCGTCCGTTATGTATTTCCTTCTAAACTCCTCCCATTCACGGGCTGAAAAATCCAGTTTTATATTTCTTTTTTTTGTAGCATTTGCGAGAGTGCGGAGTACCAGTCTTGATTCTTGGTTTTCCATCGAATATATCGTATCAAGAAACTTCTGCAGGATGTCGTCAGAAAGAAATGCTGAGGTATTAGTCAGGAAAAAAGATAACAGTAGAGCTAGTTCATATTCGTGCAGTCGTTTCTGAAATTTTGAAAACCTAAGAATGTCTACCGCTATTCCATCAATATCTGAGGCGGACAACTCTATAATAGATGCTAAGGCTAGTGCATTACTGAACATTCTTTTATAGCGTACCCAGATTTCCTCCTCTCCATCGGTTTTGTTCTGTGCCGTCCAATCCTCCAGAAACTGATAGGACTCTACCAGCTGCGTAATTTGGTCCGCAAGAAAAGAACTGTTCCCATCACTTACATACTTAATCTTTTTTATCTTATAACGCTTTTTGTACTTAATGATATCATCGCTCTTACCATATGCAATCACCTTGGATACAATAAAGTCTGTAAAGTGCAGGAACTTTCCCTCTAGACTCGGGCTGCATGAATACGATGCGAACAACCCATCCAATAGAATACCCGTAATAGAATGAACGTCGCTAAAATTATCCATCATCAGAAAATTATGCTCCGCAAACAGTACGGTTTCATAATAAAGCTCCAATAATGACTCTGTATCATTGATATATCCCTGCATCTGATCAGTATTGTAATCCTTCAGCTTTGCAGTCAGTTCCTTCATCCTGTCACTTGCATAATCCATAAAATTCCCATAATGCAGGTGATCAAGAATATCATTTATAGATGTTTTCCTGCAAACCATCAGGATTTCGTCAAGATTTAAATTCCGGTACTCCGAAAGCAATGCCTCTGGAAGATCCCCACTTGTCTTCCGGTGCCTCAGTGAACGTCCCAGCAATAAAAGGTTATATTTTGTAATGTAGTATGTTATCCATCTGCTTTCGTTTTCGGCTTTTTTAGCAACATTTTCCAGAACGGAAACTGACTTTTTATAGTCACCGTGCAGATAAAAGGTATAAGCCTTTTTTAAACTTGCAGGTTCAAGATCAATCTCTTTGAGCATTGTAAAGGACTTTCGGAACTGCAGTCTTCTAAAAACGCATACTGCACAGGTGCATTCATCCCTTTGCTTATGGACTAAACCGATGGGTTTTTCTCCCTGATATGAAATTTTATGCACGAGGTTGCTGCATAGAAAATCCGTTAATTCAGCTTCTGAAACACCCTCTTCTCTTACGGTACTTTTATCAGCTAAAGTTGCTAACATGCCCTGATCGCTAAAAAGATTATAAACATCTTTATTATCAGTATTCAGAACAAACGGGATCTTCTTTTCGGTGAACTCTTCCCCGACAACAAATGGTGGATGAAATGAGAATAATCTCTTGGGCAGAAAACTTATATCGGAAAAACGGTTATTGATATAGCTTACTAGCCTTTCAGCTATGGGCTTGCTCGTATCGTCCGGAAATACCCTTGAAATCAAAAGCTTTCCCGCACCTGCTGATTTTTTTGTGGTGGAAAGTCCTGCTCCTATCAGCGCCTGCACTCCTGCAGCAAGATCGCAAAAATAAATAACTTTTATATCGGGATATTTGGCACTAATATCGGCATGGATAACTTCCTCGTTTCCTGGAGCCGCAAAATCCGTATGGTTTGAAGAGAAAAAAAACAGTTCTCTTTCCTCTCGTACTGATAGCTCCTCCAATGTAGCAAATAGGATCACCGCATCATTCTCACTGTCCTTTTTTTTACGGAAAGGAGCCTTCTTCTGCTTTCGGTGTTCCCACATCAAACTGGCAGCCTTACCCTCATCGGTAATCAGCACCGCGCGTTCCAATAGCTGATCAATGGTTAATACCTGTGCCTGCAGCCGTTTATCGGCCAGCTCCAGTTCGGGTTCACCTATATCCGGTGCTTTGTCAAAGAGTTCAGAAACCTTCATCACATTTTTGTGCTTCCTAATAATATCACTGATCTTTTTAAGCTCTTCCTCCCTATGTTTATTCCATTCAGTTTTCAGGGTCTCTGGATAGTACACTGTAATATCCCCCTGCTCCTGCCATGAATGGATCTGACGCAGATATGGATTGAATGTTGTTCTTGAAACTAAATTCTTAAGTATATTGGTATCAATTAAAATATTTTTGGCCATTGATTTATTCTTGATTGTTAAAGGTCCTAAATCTCAGGACACGGTTGTTTTAATCTCAATGCTACAAGACAGTCATTTTAGAAGGTTATTACCTATACTTTATCCATTCCATTATATAGGACCCCGTATTTTTTACTTCCCATTTGTATCGTTTTTTGTACATGCTTATTTAAAACTGGATGACATTGCCAATGATCTGACAACCTCATTCACCGCATCTAGATCAATCCGCCGGTTTGGGGCGTAACTTAACTTTAAATGGTCGCTGGCATGTTCTTTAGTTTGAGGAGAGAAAGAAATCTTCCGTTTTTTACATTATCTTCCAAAATCATGATGCATCTCTCAACATCCATCTTCGAATCCCTATTGCTTTTTCAGCTTTTGAACACTTTATTTTTAGAAGTTCATAGCTATTTTACAAATAAAATAACTATATGTCCTTTATCGGATCTATAAATATTCTATGACATTCTGAATAATCTGTCGTTTTTTATACGGATGCTCTTTAAAGAACTGTTGTCTTCTTCCCTCCGTTTTGAAACTAACGTCCCGCTCACTCCAAATAACGGAGATAAATTTGGAATTCGTCTCTAAAAGATACTTATCTAACAGTTCTTTCCGTATATAGACAAAATTATGACGGTCGTTATAATCTTTATGAAACTCTATATTTATTGAAGCAAGCTTCCCGTCACTGTCAACCAGGTCAAATGTTTGCGGTTGATTTATTAAGCCCAAATGATTAGCAATTTCTTTTCCTACTATCGTGGTATGCCCTGCCTTGTTAACAACGCTGTGGTTATTTTCCCAATTGTATTCCATTGTCGGAACTAAGACCTCAAATTCTATATACTCAATAACTTCCCTTTCAATTTCATTCGGAAATTCAGTCCTAAAGTTTTTGTTTTCAAAGAATACTGATGGATAATAACCTTCCTCGTCTTTTTTTATTTTTATTTTTTTCCTTTCAGTTTCAAAACTTAATATTGTTGTGTTATCGCCCGTAGCATCAGAGCAATAGTATAACTCTCCAGCAAAAGTATAGTAATTTTCTCTTTTTCCCAGTAACTCGTTTGTAGAACTTTCATTTTGAAAATACTCCAGTACATCTGAAAAATCTTCTTCTTTAACTATAAGTCCGCGAATAAATGAGGAACGGCTTCTTTCGGCAGACATATCTTCTTGGCTTATATTGGCATCTAAACAGATCCAGTCTCCCGCATTTCCTTTCAAATCTTTTATGGTCAAATATTCTTGTATGAAAGGGTTATCTCCATTTTCATACCAGTCAACGAGTGACATTTCCCTATCGCCCAAAAGGTCATGGGTAAAAAACAAACTGTCTTCCAGTTTTTCCGGAAAACTTGGGTCAATATCCACATCAGACATCCGAGGTCTATCCTCGTCCTTTTCGAGCAAACCCAAGTCGCTTCTTAATCCTGCATTTTCATAAAATGCAATCCATGAATATTTTTTACCATAACGCTCAACAGAGGCCTGTCCGGTTCTGCCCCTATCGTATGAATAGCCCTCGCCTAGTGCTTTTTCGGCATCCTTGAACAAATCTTCGTTCCACCCCAAGTCATAAATACGCCAGTAGATCTGTTTTCTAACTTTAATTTTTTCCGGCGGATTACCGTAGGAATGGCCATTTACTACAATTCTTCCGATTGTATAGTTACTGAAATCCATTCTGATTGGCCCGAAGTAGCCAAAATCATGTGTTTCATAATCAAACTCACCGAGATTCCTAATCCCGCCGAAAAAATAGGGAGGCCTTATATTTTCGATTTCCTGTTCAGATAATAAATCTGGAAAATGTATCAATCCAATTTCAATAGTCCGCCTGGCATAATCTCTTGCCAAAATATGTGTGGTTCCGTGAGGTGCATCTTCCTTAAAAACAAGATTGTAAATCGTTTTTGCCAATCCTGCTAAGACCTCGTTTCTGAAACTACCTGATTTATGCGAATTATGTTCTGCCATAGTAACTCCATATAAGGCAGCCAGCATCCTTTCCCATACGTAAGGGTCATTATATTGCATTGAATCAAACACTAAGGCTGCGAATTTCTCTGGAAACTTCCGTCCATAAAAGTAAAGCGCTTTTGTAGCTTGGTCTCTTAAACTCCTATCTGTGCTGGTGAGAAACCACACAACCATCTTTGATATTGTATGCTGCTTTTGGGAAACAATTTCTGATTCGTCTACTGTAGACCTGCACTGTGTTTCAAATGCTGAAATAAACTTTTCAAGCTCATAACCTCTCTCTCTAACATACTCTGACCAAGTAATATCCCTTTCGTTCATTTTTAGACCAGCCAATAATTCCGAAAAGAAAACAGCATTCAACGGATGGTCTACATCACCAATCGTTTTAAGAGAAAGGCTAAAGAATATTGGCTTGTTTTCATTTGCATTACAAAAAAGATCAGTAACCAGAGTGATGTCGTTTTCCTTTACAACTTTTCCTGGCAGGACAAAAAGCGATGAAACAGATTCACTAAAAATGTCGTCGGCAAACCTTGCATGATTGGGAGATGTGGACTGCTGCAGCCCACTGTCCTTAATTAATTCATAAAACCTGGTTTGCTTTAGTTGTGGCAAGAGCAGACACAATGCAGAGACTATATCCTCAAAAAAGGGATGCTGCCTCTCTCCATCCAATATTTTTTGAATAAATGCTTCACTTGTAAAATAAGAAAGGTCATCGTATTTGTTTATCAAACCCTCTCCAATCATATATCCTGCAAGAATATCATAAGTAAAACTTATGTATTCACTGCTGTCACGCATGTCACGGGTCATAACCAAGCCTTCACTGATTAATATATCCGCCCTTGATCTGTCTTTTTCGTATTGGGATGTCCCGTCAATCAAACTGTAAAAATCTCCGGCAGGTATTTCTCTCAGGTCATTGTTCCATAGATAGGTTGATATTTTTTTAAGCGCGTCAGCTATGAATTGTTCATTGGCTCTTAAAATGGGATTGTTGCTCGTTACTCTTTTGTTGACTTGGCTTAAATAAGTATTGAATACGTCATAGTGTGATTCTTCCTCTATATTGACTGCAACTTCACCAGAAGTTTCCCAGTTGGGATTTTTGATCTCACAGAATATTTTCAGAAATATGGGATCATTGAATTTTTCAAGGGACGCAAAAAACAAATCCGCTTTCAATCTATATTTGGTAAAGTATTTATGTACCGCCTCACGTATTGTTTCATAGTCCTCAAATCCATGCAAATAGTGAAATGTTTCTTTTGTAGAGTCGCTCCAGATCCTGTTCACATAAGAATTCCTACACGTGGTAACAACCACCAGATTTTTTGTCTGTAAAACACTTGAAACAAACCCTGGCAAATGGGCTTCCCATATAGGCGAAAACAAGCGGTTTGCAGTGGTTTCGTTCAAACCGTCAATAACCAGCGGAATTTGGACGTTCAGCATCATAGCATAAACATCAAGGGCTTGCAAAAAATCGTCAAATGTAAATTCTTTTGGTATATCGAGAATTTTCATCAATGCTTCTGTTATGCTTGTTTCGTTGATAAATTTATCTCCGGTAATGAAAATAGCTGGCATTGAACCGGCTATTTTCCTGTAGGCAATATCACAAGAAACATGGGTTTTCCCCTTTGCCGCATCCGCAATAAAATGAAGTTCTCTTTGCTTTTTGTGGAAATAGTTTCTGAAAAAGCGATTGTAAGTTTCTTTAAAGCCAGAGATTAAGTACAAAATATCAGAGACATCCTTGGAAATCCTAGACTCTTCTTTAAAATCCCAATCGTCGATTTTTCCAAAAAATGCAACAAAATGCTCCTCTAATTCATTTAATTTGAAAGTTGACAAGAGTTCTCTTGTGCCATTAACAAAACAAGATGCAATAAAATCAATTCTCTCAAAAATAAAATCCACATGGCTTTTAAACTCTTGGCATGCCAGAAAATAACTTTCTCTCTGCATTTCTTCTATGGAGCCAATCATTCTTTTATTTCGAAAATCGTGCAATGCGATGTCAATTTCATTTGATTTTCCAAGCAATTCTTCTTTAAGAATATTTGTTTGCTTTTTATAATTTGAATCAAATAAAAAGAAGTCAATTATTGATTGTGTAAACCTGTCTATTGAATGCAGCTCCGGGTCATATTTACCTTTTACTTTTTCAAAGTTTTCCCTGAATTTCTGGTCGAACCAATCCTGGTTAAATTCCAGTTCCCCAAAAAAGAAACTTCGGATACCAATGTTCTTCGGGGACATTAGGAAGTTTATAAATGTTGATTCTCCCCAATATACCAGTTCTACGTTTTGTTCCGCAGGTATTTTGGATGGCAACGTATTTCGAAACCAGTCTAATTCACCTTTGGTAACGACGCCTGTCTTCGACGTGCTATCCTCGGTCAAATCTGTCTTAAGACACAGAATCCATTTTGTCAAATCGGAATGGTTTCTACAGGCGGTTTCCAAGGAATTACCAACTTGCGTTTTCCTGTTTGCGGTGTTTAACCTTCCCGTATCGCCGAAAAATTTACACTGCCAACCCCACTTTTCACCGTTGTGAAGTTTTAAGTAAAACTCTACTCCGCCGTCACCACCACTACCATCAATTGGTGTAAATGTTCCAAGATGCCCATATTCTTTTTGGGCTAATTGATAGCAAAAATGCTCAAAACACTTGGTTGTTTTTCCGTCATATGATTTAAATTTTGTAAAGTCTATTTTATTTATGCTTAACATGTTAGCTAGGTCATTATTAGTTATTATTCGTTTCAAAAATTTCTTCATCTAAATTGTTAACCACTAAATACCAGTATCAGTATGGCTCCTTTTGTATGATAACCTATGAGCGAATTTTAATTTTTTCAATTCAACAAGATAAAAATAATATCTTTCCTTATACCACTCTAAGGAATAAACCTTAATGATCCAACCGTAAACACTCTGGCATAAATAAGCTGAAAAACGACAGAATGCAAACACAAAATACTAGACAAGCTTTAACAATTATCTCCTTAAGGAACAAAGGTTCATTTTACGAGCACTTTTGTAGAAGCGCTATGTAAAATTTCAGAATTATACCTTGCAAAAGAAATATGTTAACCGCTATACAAAACTTAATGTTAAATCAGTATTTTGATCATTTCAAATAATCATATTCATAATTTTAGCTAATATCAAGTCGAATACTAAATTTAGATTGAGTTGAAATAATTTATTGTATTTTATTATATTTCATAAAGTTTTTAAATGAAATCTAATAGATAGCTTTTATACTATTTTTGGCCAGGAAGAAGGAATTAATTTTTCAGTACCACTTTTTGGCCATTTATATTTCGTAGCATCCCTAAACTTTTTATTACTTCCAAGATATGCATGCTCTAACACAATTACTTGTAAATCTTCATCATTTTCAACCTGATTAAAAATAAAATCAAAGTGTTTAGCGAGAGCCAACCTATCATCGTCTCTATAAGTATTCTCATCTCTAACATCTCTTTCTTCATCACTATTAGAATAATATGGGCGGCTTACTTGATCCAATATCAAAACCGCAGGCACTGAAGCTTTACGTTTACCCAAGAACTTCTGAAAAGCAAAGGCTAAGGCTAAGTGTATACTTAAATAATTTTCATCAGACCCAACACTAGCAAAATCAAGTGACTTTTGATCTTTATCAGTAATTATAATTTTAGGTCCTTTTAAAAAGAAGTCAATACGGGCATCATCACAAGGGGGTCCCTTAGGTAAATCTTCCAAATTTTTAGTTGCATAGTCCGAAATTTTTCGCTGTGCTATCTCTATTTTTTCAGCTCTCTCACTTTTACCATAAAACAATCCAATATTATCAAGTTCTGCTTTATAATTTTCATATTTTTCCATATTATAGTACTGAACTCCAGATTGATTTTCTAAATAATAAGAGATACGACCCACTACTCTAGCAGCTTGTTGGAATTCATGTAATCTAGACGTAATAACTTCAGACTCTTTAATTAAACTAGTTATAGAAGTTTCTACTTTTTTTAATTCATTATTCTCCAAATAAATTTTTTGGTCAAGTTCTTTTAAATACTTTGATACATTAGGTTTATGTTTGCTTACGATAGCACGTTCATTCTCCAAAATAGATATAGACTCATAGATTCTCTTTGACTGCTGGGTTGGACTGAGCATTTCAGAATTACAGATCGGACAGTTGCTTTCAGAGTGATTAAAAAATTTCTGAACATCCAGTTTTGCTAGTTGATTATCTAGTACCAGTGAAAAGTCACTGGTCACTTCTTCAGTGGCCTTCGCCAACCTTTTCATTCTTTTTAGCTCATTTAATCTAGATAAAATTTCTCCCTTTTTAGCTAGCTGGTTCTCTAATATTGCAGCATCCTCGTATACAAACATTGTGTTGTCATCCAATGTTACCTTTTTCAAAACATTAAATAATTCCTCTCTTGTGATAGGGATTTCATTTTCAGGAACTATCTTAAATTGTCGAGCTTCGTTCAGCAGTAAAAAACCATCTTCATATATCTTACTTTGATTATTCTCAAATTGAAGTTTTCTTTTTTCCTCAGAATCTATTGCTTTAATGAGCAAAGACTGCCGTTTCATCGCATCTAGCTCTTCTTCATCCATTGCTCCTAAAAAATAAGGTAATGCTTCAGTAAAACTTTTTGTAAATATTCTGTCATCCAAGTGATGCATTAATGTATTTCGACTATCAATTACCTCTTTATCTAGAAATATAAAAGGAGTTATATAACGTACTGAAATTTTGCTTGAAGTGACGTCCGGAGATATTTCTTCAGTAATTCCAAATAAATGTTCTAGAACAATTTTTATACTATCTTTATTACCTGCTCCCTTTAAATCTTGCCAGCGATTAGGAATCTCTATTTCTGTTCCATAATCAATAAACATTCTAGAAGAAGATTTACCCGTTTTCGTAACTTCTCTTGCTACATAAAATTCACTTTCTCTGTTTTTCCATTTACAACCTACATGAGTTATTCGTTCGGTTATAAAACTGGCGATGCGCGAAGAGCTAGAACCAAGGCAATAATCAATTGAATCAATAATTGCAGATTTACCCGTGGCAGATCCACCTGTAATAATGGTTACTCCTTTATTAAATTCGATACTGCGAATTTCACCGTGCTTACTGTAGAAAACTAAATGCGTAATATTCCATCTACTCATAATCTAATACCTAAATGATTAAAAATTGTTTTTACTGATTGAACTTCTCCAGTCCATGCCCCTAGACGAGCTGAAAACTTAAAATAATTTTCTATCAAATCATTATTTGGACTCTTTATCAAATTATTCGTAGGAAGTAACTCCCCATTATCATTTACTGCTAAAATCTTTCTGGAGACACCATATTCTAAGGCAGGTTTAGTGATTTCATAAGTATCTTCTATTCTTCTCGTTAATCCTATCACCAAATTTGGATTATTTTTAACCCAGGTTAAAAATCCGGTCTTTATATTTGTAGATTCAAAGGTCGTTTGTAAATCACCAGATAATATTATGGGTAGTGGCAGAATTATCAATGGAAAAGGTATAGGTTTTTCTTTTACAGCAAAATATCCTTTGCAAAAGTTATACAGAATGACTGAACAAAATGCGGGATTCGTATTTGCAAAAATATCAATACTATTCATCTTCATCTTTCTTTGTTATCAATTTTTTATAATTTACATGCCAACCTATTTTTAGAACACTAGATAACATTTGATAACTTCCTCTAATAAGATCTGGATTAATATAAGTATTAACAATTGGGGTAATTTGTAAATGTGCTTCTTTATGAGACCACTCCAATAATTCTCTCCCTTTTTTCTTAATCTCTTCCTCCGTTAAGTTCATTGAATCAGAACAGTGTTCATCAAAAATATATGACCATTCTTCTATCAAAGTCTGGTCGTAAACATCTAATTTTCGAACTGTTGAAATTGTATTATTCATCCAAATATCCCGTTGAATTCTCGCTTTCATTTCTGTCTTGTAAGATCTTCGCTTTTGCGACTCTGTAGCCTCGATGATCTCCAACTGTTTACAATGAATGGGGTCTGGATTAATAACAGCAGGAAGTTCCATATCTTCTAAATCATTAGTAAAAGGGGTCTTATAAAGCTCAGCATTCTTCTTACTAATAAATTCCAACAACTCTGATTTTGATATTTGTCTACTTCTTTCTCCTGTTAAAGATTCAACAGCTTCACGATCCCACCACGCGAGAGTATATTTTGCAATCACATCTATATTCTCTGACATAACAGTATACTTCAGCCTTCCAGCAACTTCTTTTTTAGCTTGATCTATTGTAAAACAGCCTGGATTAAGAATAATTTTCGAAAGCAATCTCTGTTGTTTCATAGGTGGCAATTTCATAAAAGCCTCACATCCTTTAAAACGTATTTCAAATGGTAATACCCTACTCTTACTTCCTAACGAAAGAGTGCTATTGTAAATTACTGCATTTTCTCTCGCTTTCAGCACACGATTTGCTTCCTCAATGAGCAACGTGATTAAGAAACTGCGGTCACTTCCTACAGTAGTTAATACTGAAAGAGGATTACCATCTTCGAATTGAGCAACCGTTGACAACGTGAATACAACTTCATCGATAGATTCGGAGGCTGCATAATCGCTCCAAATTCGCAGAGTACGCCAAAGACTATCACTTTTTAATGATATTTTGGGATTTTCTTGAATAGAATGCTTCAGCTGATGTAATTCTTTTTTTTCGCCATTAGTAATTGTAACATCATCAAGTGTCTCTATTCCGACACTTGCGTTTTCATCTGCATCAAATAAAAAAATCAGTGCATAAATCGCCTGATAGTAATATCCCAATGCAGACCCAACGGCACTATGTGGAGTCTCATCCATTTTTATTAAAATTAAAATGGTCTAAAATTAAGCTAAAAATCATGGTTAATAATTTCTTATTAGACTTCTAATATACTAAGTTTTTGAAAAAATTTTATACAAAAATTCTATTTCTTCATAATCAAATCTAGATTAAAATAGCTTCTTGAAAATACGGAAAACCGTATATTCCGAATATTTCATTTTATCCTTTCCTGCTGAAGATAATCATATCTTAATTTCAGCCATTCGAAGTGCCCTTTCTTAAATTGTCTTCTAGACAATTCCTTATGCACAATTTTATCAAGAATACCTTCAACTCGTCTCGTAAACTGTTTCATAGTAGCTATAAGATCTACCTCTTCAATTTCTTTTTTTCTTCCTATTAGACTTAAATTACTACCCCATTTATCAATGCTTGTCATTGCTAATCTATAAAAATTAGGTTCTTCATCTTCGCCAGCTTGTAGATAGCTGGTTGTATGGGACCCTAGTTTATTTCTAAGTTCAATAATTTTTGCAGATTTCAGATCAGCTCTAATTTGTTTTTGTCCAGCAATATTAAACAATCTTAGTAGATCAGTAATAGCTCCCAATTGAAGGTAGTACGCATTCAATACTCCGTAAAGTCTTAAATATTGTTCCCCGTGGGAATTAGATTCAGTAATTAATCCATTTTTAAAAACTTCGTCGATAGCATATTGTGAATCCTCTAATAAATCTATACAAGCTCTGAATAAGTCCGGATCATAATTCTTTTCAAATTTTAGCACTTTTGTTAATTTACTTTGATATTCATCCTCACCAGAAAAATTTTTAACCGGTACATATCTTAAAATTCCTAAAAGTACTTCTAAATAGATACCCACCGTTGAGGTAGAGTCCAAATATTCTTTATCAGTCATATTTAATTCAATAATGCATATTAATCCAACCTACTTTTCAATTTTAAACAATGGGTTTAACAAATTACATTGACTTACTCCCCATTCATAATATTTCTCTTGATTTTCTGTGTACAAATTGTTTTCAAGAAGGTATCTTTTCCTTTCATTTAGATAATTTAATATTTGTTGTGATTTATCAAAGTTCTGTGCATCGATGATCAATTTTTCAATCTCCCTTTTTTCCTCTTCAATCTTCTTTTGTTTCTCTTTCTCCTGCTCTCTGATAATTGCCTGTCTCCTCCAGCTTTCTTTTAGCTCTAAATGATATTCATTAGAATACTTCGCATAAAGTTCAATATATGCCACAACACGAATTAATTTTTCTTCAATGGCAGAATATGGTGTGTCTTTCCATTCTTTACGATTCCATGTATCTTCATACATTTGCACACACAATAATTCTGTCCTCACAAAATCTCTTGAAGCGTACTTACTATCATCATTATTAACATACTTTCCTACATTTCGAATGCTTAAATGAATTTCTCGATCTAAAATATTAATAATGTTTTGATCATTAATGTCAAAATCAAAATGATGGCCTCTAAATTCAATAAGTTTGGCCAGAAAATCAACTATAAGTAATGTTCGTGACAAATATTTCTTGTCAATTGCTATGGGAATAATTAATTTTTTCTTTGCTTTTTTCTCCCAATAGTTCTCAGCCGACTCAAACCAATCTTTAGTATTTAATGTAATTTCGTGAGTGTTCGATAGTCTTTTTAAAAACTTTATTGGAGCACCTTCATCATTTTCGATCTCCTTTATCCTGTCTTCAATTTCTTGTCGGGGTATGGTTGTGAACATAATAAATCATCCTTTTATTTTAGCACATTTATACTTGAGTTAAAATCGATAACTTCTAAAAAGCTATACTTTCACCCATTTTCTCATAGGTCTCAAATCCCAAATAATAATTAATTTTTGTAAATCTTTTAAAGATACAATTATTACAAATTTAAAAAATACGGTTTACCGTAATCTTCAGATTTTCTTTATTGATATTAAAATATACTTTAATGATCTTTCTTAGGTGGCCTCACAAAAATATTTCTCTGCAAGCCAAACTAAAGTATATTATTATCAAAATTTTTACATTTGATTTCTAAATTTGCTAAATTCCCTAGCAATTATCAAATTTAAACCTAATGAGCAGGCTACAGTCGATCGAAAATGCGTTAAAAGAAATCAACGAAACTGTATTTCAAGAACTTTGTGACAGTTTTCTTCTGAGAAAAAATCAAAAATATAGAGCCTTTTCAAGAACGGGAAGCCAGCTGGGTAAACAAAAAACAATCAAAGGAACCCCTGACACTTTATTGCTTCTTCCAAATGGAAAATATCTTTTTGTAGAATATTCAACAAACATTTCAGAAGGGGTCAATAAATTGATAAAAGATATTTCGAATTGTATCGATCATTCCAAAACTACAATTAGTCCTGAAAAAATAGAAGAAATTATTTTATGTGTAAACTTTAAACTGAAGACGAATGAAATTGAAAAGTTAAGCAAAGTTCTTGAGCACACAAATATCAACCTCACGGTTAACACTTTAGATTCGTTAGCTATGGAACTCCACTTGCAGCATAGAGATCTGGCTAGCCGCTACCTTGGTATTATGTTAGATACTGGACAGATTGTATCAATGGATGTATTCATAAATGAATACAATAAAGCTTCTAAAAGTATAGCAACTCCTCTAGATAACCCATTCTTACATCGAGAATCAGAGCTGCACTCACTGAAAACCGATTTATTAAGGCATGACTTTATTATTTTAACTGGAGCTCCGGGTGTTGGTAAAACAAAATTAGTATTAGAAAGCATCAAAAACTTTGTTAAGGAAAATCCCTCATACCAATCTTTCTGTATTTCTTATAAGCATCATTCATTATTAGACGATTTAAATCAGTATTTTAATGGTGACAAAGACTATATACTTTTTGTAGATGATGCAAATCGAATTGATGCTTTTAACCAAATCTTAGGTTTTAATAGAGTCATAAGAAAGGGGAATTTAAAAATTATTTGCACAGTCCGCGACTACGCTTATGAAAATCTTAAACTTCTATGTACTGACTTTTTACCTCACATATTACATCTACAAAAATTAAGTGATGAACAAATCACAGATATTATTAAAACTGAACCTTTTAATATTACGAACCACGATTATCTATACACTATCGTTAACATTGCTAATGGAAACCCAAGAATCGCAATAATGGCAACACAGTTGGCAGTTGCTAATAAAGATATTAATGTGTTAAATGATATTTCTGGGTTGTTTGAAATGTATTTTGGCACATTTATAAAAGACAATAGAGAGTTCTCGAATGATTTTAACATTAAATGCTTAGGCATAATAGCCTTCTTTCACACAATTCCTTTTCATGATAGAGAAATAACAGAATCAATCCTCAATCATTTTAATATCGATTATTCAGATTTTTTTCATGCTATAGAAAAACTTGACAGATTAGAACTCGTCGAGATCCAACATAATCATGTCAAAATAGCTGAACAAAATCTTGCGATTTATTTTTTTTATAGAACATTTGTAAAAGACAAGTTATTATCTTTTGAAATTTTGGTTGACAACTACTTTGAATCTCATCAAAAAAGGTTTGATGAAAATGTAATATCTGCTAACAATATGTTTAATCATAATCAAGTAAAGCAGAAATTATATGATTCACTAGTTAAATACTGGAATAAAGTTAAAAACACTGAAGAGGAAAAAGCGATAAATTTTTTGTCCTCTTTTTGGTTTTATCTTCAAAATCAAACCCTTGAATATATCTACCTAACACTTCAACCACTGCAAAATCTTGAACTAGATCAATATAATGTAAGCTATGAACCAAATGATTTTGTATACAATCAAAATAAAATAATAAAGCTTCTTGGTCATTTTTTTCGTAATACACATTATCTTAAAGAATCTTTAGAATTAGGTTTCGAGTATGCTAAAAAGAAACCACAACACCTTTCTGAGCTTATTCACAAAATAGTAGAGGTAATTGGTTTTGATAGAGAGGATGAATCAATTGATTTTTTAAGACAGAGTATCCTTTTTGAACTCCTGATTGAAAACGTACAAAAAAATAAAACCATTTTTGCTGCAGCGTTTTTTGAGTTGTCAAAAACATTTTTAAAAATTGAATTTACATCTCATGGATTTCATAAGAATATTGTTACCAGTCATATCTACCGTACACCAAATGATAAGAAAATACAAGACCTTAGAGAAAGTATATGGAGTACATTTAATCAGTATTTCAGTCGTTATCCTAAACCAGCCTTAAGCTTACTACTAAATTTTGAAGAGCCTTATCCTGGTATATCAAAAGATTTGATGACGTTTGATATGCCCTTTGTTATTCAAATTATTGAACAACATTTGCGATCAGAGTCATTTGTAGATTGTAGGTATGTTCAAAATCAAGTCAGATTATGGAAAAAACATAAAATCAAGAATGATGCATTCAGTAAACTATTGAATAAATACACTAATGATATTTACAAAGCATATCTAAAATTAGACTGGGACAGAATTAGAGACAAGGAAAGATATGATTACGAAGATTATCGCGAATATGATCGATTAAAAGAAAAAGAAATTCGATCTTCATTTGTATTTTGTAATGTATCAGAAGTAACTAAGTTTTATAATACTTTCAAATATTTAAAAGATCAAGCAGCAAATGACTACGAATATGATAAATCTTTGGATTTTGTGGTCGATGAAAACTACAAACATAGTAAAGAGCTCGGCCTTGCTCTTTTAGTGGAAGTTATTAAAGATGATAACTCAGAAGGTTACATACCAATAAAGATTTTTCAAAATAATCTTAAAAATGAAAAAGAGAGCGTTTCTCTTTGGAATGTAATAACCAAAGAGAAATATCTACATCAAGCATCTTGGGAATTATCTTACTTCTATTATTTAGATGATTCATTGATTAACAATTTCTACGTTAAAAAACTTATTAATAGTATTAGAAAGATAAATGAGAGAACCAACATCTACTTTGAATACTTGCACAAGTTTTTGAGAATAGACTCTACAATTTTCCACAAGCTTTTAAATATTATTACAGTGAAAAACGAGTCAGAAAACGTGGAAATTATACTTGACACAGACTTTCTTGAAGAAAGTCTGGAGTTAATAAATAATGATTTAGAATTAGTCAAAAAGCTATTTATTCAGCAAAGTAAAATTCATAGGCTTTATGATTATAATGGTAAAATATTTTTGAACATTCTGCAACATGATACACGCTTTCTCACCGATTTCACTGACTACTTTTATAAAGATGATAATAACAAGAATTCAGGAAATAATAAAAAACTAAAGCTTATATGGCAAATTAAAGATATTGAGTACTCATTATCTAAGACCTTAGACCATTTCGCTTCTAAAGAAAGCTATCTTATTGCAATTGGAAAACATGATTGCAATGTATTTTTTGAGAATATAGATATCCTACATCGTGAAAGAGCTGCTACTTTTTTGAGAAAGTATTGTATTGATAATTATGAAAATCCCGATTGTATGAATCTGTTGATTAATATTGTCAGACATTCATTCCAAGAATTATTTGAGCAAATAATCTTGTTATTCCTAACCTTTACACAAGATGTAAAGTTATTTGAAAAGATATACTGGATAGGTAATGGAGGGTCCGTAGTAAGAGGTGATGTAATATTTGGGGACATCAACGCTGCCGAATGGAGAAATATATTATCCATCGTGGGAAGGTCATCTTTAAGTATCCCTCTGCTTCCTATTAAACGTCATATAAATGATAAAATCGATCATCATCTTGAATATGCAGAGTGGGAAAGAAAAAGAAGTTTTTTGGGAAGACATTAGTGGTAAAATTATTCTAGATAGAATTATTACCTTTGATTATGACAGATCCAATCAGACCATTCTTACTAAAAACGGTTGAAGAAGTAATATTATTAGCACCTAAGCCTTACTGGGCAGTCAATGAAAACATTTCTTCTATACAAGCTTCCGATTTACATCCGGAAGAGGGTATTTTTAAAATACATTTTACCAGAACCGACGAATTGATTAAAAATTCAGATTTTAAAGAGGTAAATATGACATCGTTATTCCTCCCTGAAAATATTAAAAGTAATAATAATCATAGAGTATATAGAATCATACAACATTGGGTCAATAGAGAATATCTTGATCCACCAAAAATACATTTCAACGCATTTGAGAAAAAAATTGAATTCGAAGATGGTCGTCATCGAGCTAAAACTGCTTATTTTTTAGGATATAAAATAATTCCTGTTGCGATACATTTCGAAGATGTTGCCGCTGTTGGAAATCTAATTAAACTATTCGACAATGCTGTTCTCAAACAGGGTATATAAGAGAATAGGTCAAGTCTCAAAAGTATTAAAGAGATTATAGAAGGAATGGTAATAGATCAGTATATTTAGAATGAATTGTAGGAGATGTAAAAATGGACTGCTAGAACAATATTATGAAACAGAGTTTCATAATATTGTTCTATGTAAAGAATGCCAATATCAAAAAATTGTTAGGTTTGATGAATGTTGTCGTGATCCGTACAAATTGTTGTAAATGACAGTTCATTTTCTCCAAATTTCAGGCTTTATGATCAATGTAAAAATTGTGGAGGAACCAAGAGAAATTTCCCTTTAAAATATACAAAAGACATTGAAATCCGTGGAGAATTTTACTTGGATTATTATGATCAATGGAGAAATAATATAAGTAATGATAAGAATCTTGCCTATGAATCAGTGTCATATTCAAATTACTTATCATCTCCGCGAGGAAAGTATCATGAATATTTAGAATCACAAGAATGAAAATTAAAAAGAAAACAAGTTTTTGACCGAGATAATAATCTTTGTCAACGATGTAGGAAAGAACCTGCTTTACATGTTCATCATTTAACTTATGACAATATTTTTAAGGAAAAATTAGAAGATTTACTGTCGGTATGTCCAGAATGTCATTCTTAGATACACTATGAAGAGCTTTTGTCAAAAATTGAAAATCTAAAAAATAATCGTAAAATTTAAAAACTCATAAGTCATTGCCTTTCCTTGAAGATTTAAAGCTGTTTCTAATTAATTGATGAACATCTGAAAGCTTATAGTAAAGCTTACCGCTGATAGTGTAGTATGATAACCTTTCTTCTGAACGATATCGCTGGAGAGTCCTGGAACTGATTTTTAGTAACTGTAGAACATCTTGATTATCTAATAATTGTTCTCCATCAATACTCCGTAATCCATTTTGATTTTCTTTTACTTTTTCACTTAAGATATCGAATCTTGTCATAATTCTGTCCATCCATGAAAGAAATTCTGCTTTATCAATATTCATGATTTTTGTTTTATGGTTACGACAAAGTTTTAAAAAAAATATAAGAATCTCTCGGTAGTTCTTCGTACTACCGAAAGATTTTCTCTGAAAGATAATAAATAGAGAGATTGTCTTTCTAAAAAAATTTACTATAAAAAATAAGTATCATTTTTATAGCTTTTTTTAATCGTCTTCTAATAGCTTATTACTTAAATTTTCGTTTAAAAGTTGTAAAAATTTGTTTTTATTAGTTTTCCGATTTCTGATTTCATGCAATGTTTTGTAGAAATTTCCAAGATCAATATTTAGGGTTTTCTCGGTATACCTAACAATTTCAGAAAACTCAATGTTTCCACCATTAAAAGCATGTGAACTGTATAAAGCATAAAGAAGTTCAACCAATGAGGACTTTGAAGAAGACCATGATAGAATTAGCTTGTCTTCCGTTGTTTTAAAAGTATATCCATCAATATTAGTGATTGCTTTCAGTAGATATTTTTCAAGTAAATCGTTGGCTATGATCTGTGATACTATATGATCATGAGAAGTTGCAAACTTTTCATCGTAGTCATAAAGCCCAGTTTCAAGCTTTGTTTTAAGATCAAACTGATTCCTCACAAAGTATTTGTTGTCAAGAAAAGTTGCTTTGCGACGATAATATTCATAAAAATCAGTGTATTGATCATAAAAAGTTTTAAGGGTCAGAAGTTCACATTCAAAATATTCTTTAAGTACGGTTTTTCCTGCATTAGGAATTGCCACTTCTATTGAAAGTAATTTAGAATAATAAATGAACTTAGAAATAAATTGAGGCTTAATTATTTTAAAGAAATAAATTTCTTCGGCAAGGGCTTCAAATTTGTACCCAGCTAATAAAGTTTTAATTTCCCTAACAGGAATATCAATTTCCATTAATGCTGTTTCGCACAAATCAATTTTCTCATTTTCAAACTTTGATTCAATGAGATTCAGTTTTTTTTCTAAAGCACTTAATTTTATTTTACATTGTTTAATAAATAAGTTGTTATCCATATTTTTTATTAAAAAATACGAATTAAATAGGAAGCTGGCTACTCACTACGATTCATCTGGATTTTTTCCACAAATTCAACTGGATTAACACCTACAACTTCTATAAATATTTTAGAAAAATTAGATCTATTCGTAAATCCACATTCTTTTGCTATGGTTTCTATTGAATACTTCCTCCATTCGTTGTTTGATGTGAGCATTTGTTTAGCATACTCCACTCTTAAAAGATTAATATATGTATTGAAATTTGAACCTTTGTATTCATTAATAATACCAGATAAGTAAGTCGTATTCGTTTTTAATCTTTTAGCAAGTTGATTTTGTGTTAACCCCTTTTCTAAATAGAATTTATTTCCCTCCATGATTTCTAATTTATTCAATATATCATTTACAACTTTATCCGTGAGCTTAGATAGCTTCTGTGGTAATTTATCTTTCTCATAAAGGTATAGTGGATCAATTGATGAAGCTTTTTTATTTTCAGTATTTGTTTTTTTTCGTTTGAGTTGGTAATATTTAGCACCTGAAAATAAAATACATGTCGTTATTGTAGCTCCGGCTAAAATATAACCAAACAATGATGATGACTCTAATTTTTCTTTTGAACGAATTAAATCCTCTGTGTCATACCCCTTATAAATTTTTCCTGATAAATATTTGAAATCTGTAGATAGTATTTTATCAAAACTTAAAAGTTGCTTAGTGTAATAGAGTTCATCTTCGGCATTTTTTGTATCTCTACAATAATCTATAAGTAATTCATAAGCTTCCCTGACTCCCGGTAAAACAAATCTGTGTTCTACAAATATAGAATCTATTTTCTTCAAATTGACATATCCTTCTCCTACTTGATTATTTCTCAGAAAAATTTTCCCTTTCAGAAAGTAAATTAGTGAAGTATTTGTAAAGTCCCGTTTTTTCTCTATTCCTATTAAGGCAATATTAAAATCGGACAATGCCGTTTTATCATTTTTTTTAATAAAATTTAAGACTCCTCTTAATTTATAAAAATAGCTTCTTTCTATATCAAAATTCAAGTCATTTGCAGATTCTCTCATCCCTTCTTCAATAAGTTCTGATACCTCTGTTAATTTATTTTGATGGAATAAGCAAATAGCCATTTGATTAACACTGTTTAAATAGCCTTTTTTAGTATTATATTTTAAATTGGGTAAATTATCATTAAGTTTATATACCAGATAATATGATCTACATTTTGAAAAAATTTGAAATGCTTCTTCATAATACCCTAAGTAACTCTTTACCAATCCAATATGATATAAATTCTTATAATGTAAATATGAATTATTGGAATTTTTCAGATATCCCCATGCTCTAAGATATTCATCAAGGGCTTTTTGATATTTTCTGTAAGTAAAATAATAAACACTTCCTTTTGTCAAATATGCATTTCCAATAACATCAAGATTTTTTGATTGCTGAGCTGCCCATATTATACTGTCTGCATATAGAAGTTTTTTATTTTCTGAAAAGCTTGTTGCATCTCGATAAGCCTGAGATAATTCTTTGAAATTATTTTCAGCTTTAGCTTGCTTAATATATAAATCAACAAATTCCAATCCTCTCTCATCATTCTCTGCAAAATTATCGTAAGCCGCTCTTAATTTCTCGAAATCAGTTGCCTTGAAAAAAACACAAAAAAAAAGCAGAATGATTGACATTCTATTCAAGCCAAAAATAGTTTTCATAGTAAATTATTATTATCTGGTAATTCTGACATAAAATTAAGCAAAATGAACAGAGCTTAAAGTAATTTCCAAAAGCAGGGAATTAAAAAACCTTATAAAAGATATTTAATAGCTGAATATCAGAACATTGCTATATAAAAACAGTCTGACCTGATTTATAAAAAAAGCATTTTCAGTTTATAAATCAGGTCTTTAAACTTTTTTTTTCGAAGGTTTAGCTCTCTAATTTCGCTTCAGAATTCTAACAGTAACACCTAACACCGGCCGGGATTAATCAACTTTTAAATCCCAAATCATGAACATTAAAACAATCTATATTCTCGCAACTATTTTATTAGTCATTACTGCACAGTCATGTCAATCAGAAGAAATTCTAGATCACAATGAAATCCCAAAACTTGCAACAGAGGAAAATCATTATACAATTTCTTCGAAATCAGACAGCACCAGTCAAGAGAAAGAAATAGAGATTACAGAAACCGATCCACCTAAAGATCGGGACAATTGGAAAGTATCTAATTAGTTTACTTATGGATAATAAAGAAACAATTATTCAGTCAGGTACAGAATGTCCTATTAGCGGTATGTGGAAAGTAATTGGTAAATACACTACAACCATGCTTATACTTCAAAAAAACAAGATGCCCTATTATGGCGGAATGAAAGTATCATGGATATTATTATATAAATGTTAATATTGATATGAAAAACATAACAAAACTAATAATCAATGCAGCTGTATATTTTTTTATTTTGCTTTTTATATACGCTAGTGTAAGCAAAATATTGGATTTTGAAAATTTTCAGATTCAAATTGCTCAATCACCTTTGCTTAGTACATATGCAGGAACAATATCATATCTGGTCATTATATTAGAACTGATTATTGTTGCAGCACTTATTTTTCAAAAAAGCAGATTAATCGGACTATATGCTTCATTAGGTATTATGTCTGCTTTTACCGTTTATATTTATTTAATTCTTGAATACAGTGAATTTGTACCCTGTTCCTGTGGAGGAATTCTTGAAAATATGAATTGGAGACAGCATTTGTATTTTAATATAGTTTGTGTATTGGTCTTAATTATTACCGTTATTCTTGTTGAGACTAGTAGAAAAATAAAGCTATTATATTATACTTTTTTAATTTTTACAATCATCATCTTAAGCTCTTTCAGTGTATTTATGTTATACCTTCAATCAGAAAAGCAGCTAAGAATAAATAATAATTTTACACGTAGATATATCCCCCATGCGATAGAAAATGAAGTATCACTTGATCTCAAATATAACTCTTTTTACTTTGCCGGGCAGGATGATAGTAATGTTTATTTAGGAAATAGCACAGCTCCTTTAAACATTACGATTGTAAGAAAAGACCTTAAGGGTTTTTCAAAATTTAGAATTCCTTTAAACACAAAGACTCATCCTTTTAAAAGCCTTAAAGTGATTTGGCAATCTCCAAATTATTATATCTATGATGGGACTGTACCAATTATTTATAGAGGAAGCTTAGAGAAAACCGATTCATTGCGTATTGTAAGTTTTGATGAAATGTATTTTGATCAACTGCATGCAACTTCAAATAATTCTTTTTTATTTAGATCACAGAGTTCAAAATACAAAACCTTTATCATTGGAGATTACAACAATCATCTAATGAATCTTCATTATGATCTTCTTGGAACAGAAAATAAAGGTTACATAGAAAATGATGGATTACTTATATCCGATTTAGAAAACAAATCTTTTGTTTATGTATATTATTATAAAAATGAATTTATTTCATTTAGCAATACATTAGGTAAGCATAACAAATTTAGATTAATCAGCTTCAAAAAGGAGCAAAGTATGGAAACTTTTAAGCTTTCTGATGGAACTACGAAAATCAAAAATCCTTTACAGCAGTCCGTAAAAAATGCAATCATTTCAGATAAGCTTTTGTTTATTAATTCAAATTCCAAAGCAATTCATGACGGAATTTTGCAATGGAACAAAGCAAACATCATTGATATTTATAAGACGGATCAGCAGTATTATTCCGGAAGTTTTTTGGTACCGAATCGCCATGGTGAAAAACTGAAGGATATGTTTATTGATGGTAAGTACTTATACATTTTAATTGGAAATGAAATTGTCAAGTATCATTTTGCGCAACCGATACTTGAACAGCTTCACAGGTAATGCCGAAAACCTGAATTAATTGTAGGCACATCTTAATACTTTATTATTATGAAAAATCTTAAAACCATTCTAGTTCCCGTAGCCATTTTAGTATTTGGTGTCGGAAGTGCTTTTGCTACTAATAAGGCAAAAACAGAAAAAAAAGTAAGTGAAACAGCCTATTACTTTGATGCATCAGCTCCTAATGAGAAATGTATCTTTGTAGGAGAAGTTGATTGCAACCCTACCAGCGGACCCGTTTGTACCGAGTTGATTGGTGGTTCACCCAAAGTTATGCAGCAGTTCTTAAGTGAAACTGAATGCGGAGTAACACTGCACAGAAATTAAAAAAGAAGGATGCCTGTGGGCATCCTTTTTTAATTAATCCATTCTGCTTTTCTTTCTCCTTTCAAATAATAACCGAACCATTGTAAAACTTTATCATGAAGATCTTTAGCCGCACTTTTAGAAACAATGGTATGTCCTTCGTCTGGATAAACCAAGACTGTTGCATTTTTATTATTTCTTTTTAGTCCTATATAAAATTCCATGATTTGTCCCCATTCTATATTTAAATCCTTTTTTCCTGTCCATAATAGAATTGGTTTTGACACGTTTTCAACATAATATATTGGATTATTTTTGAAATATAGATCTTTGTTTTTTACAAACGGAGTATTCATTTCATATTGTCCATTTTCAAACTGCCAGTAAAAAGGGCTAACAAAATATTCATTTAGTGAGAAATAAGATCTAACAATATCGCTATTACCAGCCCCTGACACATACGTTGCGAATCGATTTGAATGCGTCGCAATAAAATTGGTAATATATCCCCCATGCGAATGTCCAGTTAAGCCCATCTTACTAAAGTCAATCAACTGATTATTTTTCAAAGCATCTATTGATTTATTAACACAATCCAATGCTGCAATTCCAGTTCCTTTTTTATCAAAAACAATATCCGGCATATAGACAAAATATCCTTTTTCAATAAGCCTCCTGATGCTGAACCCCACATCTACACTGTTTTCTAAAAAAAGAGGATATTCATTAATTTTATCGCTCTGAATTTGATAAACATGTACTACCATAGGGTACTTCTTTCCTGCTTCAACCTCTAAAGGATAATATAAAATACCTTTGAGCTCTACCCCTTCCCTATTTTTGTATTTAATAGTTTCCACTTTCATTTTTGATTGATCCTTATCGTTAGCATTAGATTGAAAAAGTACTTTTTTAGGGGATGCTCTACTTAAATCAATAATCCGTTTGGGTATATTATAATTTTCTTCACTAAATAAATAAGCATTTTTTGCCTTATCTGTCTTCTGATAAATCATTTTAGATGTGGTAAAATCAGTTATTTGATAATACTTGTCAGCATATTTTTCAAATATAGATTTTGTAAAACTCGCTTCGTCATTCACTTCGAATATATAGTTAAGTTCGTTAATAACTTTAGAATAAAATGAAAGCTCAAAAGGATAATTGGCAAAGTTTGATTTATTCTTAAAATCTAAAATTTTACAACTGCCTTTATTATTTGTGAACACTTGCTTAATTTTACTTACTTTACTATTATATTTCCATATACCTGTAGGGCCATCAAAGTAAACATTATTCTCGTCTGTAAAATAAGCGTTCTCAAAGTTCAGATTTTCTACATATTTATATTTCATTGTATTCACATCCAGCAATTTCCATTTTCGTCCATCCCTATAAATAAGATAGTTACCATCAGGAGAATAATTGACGTTTGATCTTATTGTATCAATATAATCATATTGATCACTTGATGCATTATAACGATACACTATTGCAGGTACTTTTTTAGCTCTATAGTCCTGTAATTCAGAAAAACTAAAAGCTAAAAAATAAGTCTTATTGCCAATATCCACTACCCTGTTTAACTTGTCCGTTCCCATTACCTTGACGTTTTGTTCTACTGGTGACCAGAGAAACTTTGTTGTTTCGGACTTTTTAAATTTCTCAATAAGGTTATTGTCAGATGTTAACCAGATTTCCGGTGTTTCAGTTGATTTTTTATCTTTAGCTTTTTCGGCATTAATCACAATTCTTCCGTCGGCTCTCTGATACGCTGTTGCCGAATTAAACTGTAGTGGCTGAATCTCTGAAAACTTATATTCCAATTGATGGTTCGTATTATAATATATAATATCATTCAACTGATTCTTCTGTTTTTTTAATATTAAAAATGAATTAACCTGTGCCCCCACAAGGTTTGAAATCTGATCTCTTGAGGAATACAGTTTATTTTTTTTCCTTTGACTCCATTGTATTAGGTGAAATTTATTATTCTCTTTAATCTGCAGATAAATACGGTTGTTTACGTAGAAGACATTGATAACATTATGAATACGATCTATCATTTCTTCTCTGCTTAGATCATATATCAGTAGGTTGTCTGAGGTTTTTAGAACAACTAAATTTTCATGTTCTATTGTACCAATGCTTTCGCAAGCGGGTAAAATCTTATTCTTGCCACTGAGATAATCAAAAATTTCTGTTTGATTATCATATTTTAAAATCAGCTTATCTTCGCTCCATTTATGATCCAAAACCTTTATTTTACAGTATTGTCTGTCTGGATTTGATCGATTTATTATGAAAAGACTGTCACTGTTGTTATCATACATTTTAAAAAACGCTATCCATTTCCCTTCTTTTGATGTACTTTTCAAATGAATATCATAGGCTTTATTTTGTTCTGTATAGGGAATAGAATCTTTTTCCGTTTGTGTATATGCCCATTGATATATACACATTAATAGGAATATCATCAACTTTTCCATCAGTACCCCGGATTTTGCGGATTAAGATTAGGGTTAATGACCATTTCTTTTTCAGGAATTGGAAATGCACTATGAAAACTTTTCCAGTTTGGTTTAGATAAAGCAAGAATATCGATTTTTTTTAAACGCTTAAGATCAAAAAAACGATGTCCCATTTCAGCAAAAAACTCATATCTGGACTCATCCAAAATTTTGTTAATCATTTCCTGTTTTGAAAGACCTATTGGTAAAGGATTCAATCCTGCTCTTTGCCTAATTTTATCTACTATTATTTTAGCTTCCAATATTTTATTTTGATTCACTAAACTCTCAGCATATAATAAATACACTTCTTCGATTCTAAATATTACTGAATTTTCAGTGGTATTAGAATTTGCGGGATTTCTATACTTCATGGGACGGAAATAGGTTTTTTGATTGATTACAATTGGAAGCATCCAAGCTGTTTTTCGTAGATCACCTAGTTCAAAGGAATTCACTAAAGCATCCGATAATGAAAAAGATGTTGGTATGCTTGTCGTAAAATTATAGAGAAGATATTCTTTGGTAGCATCTGTTGAATTTGCAGGTTTTAGCTGCCATAAAATATGTTTCCCTGTTTTCGTGAAAACTTTACTCAAATCTGTCTCCCAGACATATAAAGGAGACTGCGTAATTTGAAAAAGCAGATTTTCTGCTTGATTCCATTTTTCCTGACTTAAAAATACCTTTGCTAATAGAAGTTCTGCCACCTTTCGATTGACATAAATTCTTTCCTGATTCGCATATTGATCGTTCAAACCATTTAATACTGTTTGAAGATCACTTTCAAGATTTGACATGAGTTGAATCTTGCTTATTTTCTTTAGCTGGCTATTGTATTGGTAATCCGTAGTGTCCGTATATGGCACTTCATCAAAAATTTGTGATAGGTTATAATATAGCAGAGACCGTATGACAGTTGCCTCACCTATTAAACGGTCTTTATTTACTTGAGAAATTGAAGAAGATTCTTTAACCCCTTTGATAATTGAATTTGCGTAATAGATGTGTTTATAAGCTTTCGACCACAAATTATAAACAATGGTGTTGCTTGGAATTTGTACGTTGTTATATACATCGACTAACCCATTTTGAATATAAGGGGCGTAGCAGGTAAGATCGTCTGTATATGTTCCAAGAATAGCTGCAGAACCAGTAACATCACCTGAAATCATTGAAGAGCTCCATAATTCGGCATATAAACCTGCTAAAGCTGCATTTGCAGACGATACATCTGAGAATACTTCAGACGTTCCTATTTGATTTGTGGGTAGGTCTGTGTCAATAAATTTTTCACATGAAAAAAAGCAAGTCATCCCAATACCCAATGACAGACACTTAATTATATTTATAATAGTCTTTTTCATTTTGTAAGATTTAAAAGTTAATTTGAGTTCCAATAGACCATGTTCTTAAGGGTGGCAAGAAGCCTGTTGTTACAAATTCCGGATCTAGTCCAAAATATTTTGTCCACGTTAAAACATTCTGCCCTTGAACATATAGAATAACCTCTGTGGTAGCAGCATTATTGAAAGGGATTCTATAATTAAGCTGAACGTTCTTCAGTCTAATAAATGATGCATCACCTACTGTTGCGGTACTTCGCATGAAATTGGCATGAGCGGCATTCTTTCCCGCATTAACTCCGGTGGAAAAAGGCATATAGTACCCCGTTGGATTAGCTTCAGACCATACGTTCGAAACTACCTGAGCCTGATTATTCATCGTTCCTGCAACAGGCATATAACTATGATAATTGTAATTTCTTTGTTTTGTAAATTGAAATAAAAACGATAAATCCCAATTCTTATATCTCAACCTGTTTGACCATCCACCATAAAACTTAACCGCTAAATCTTCGATGCTTTTATTATCGTCAGGAGATGAAATTTTGCCGTCTCCATTGACATCGGCAAATGAATAAAGCCCTGTATTAGGATTGATTCCTATAAAATTATAGAGTTTAACAATAGATGTACTAGAACCTATGACATATTGATTGGCATAGGTAGAGCCTTCAAGTCCCGGAAATGCCAATAAGCGGTTTCGAGGTATGGTCAGATTGAAATCTGATTGCCATGAAAACGTTTTTATCTTCACTAGTAAGGTTCTGAATTCAAACTCCCAACCTGTGTTTTCAACGGTTGCAGCTAAATTTGCCTGAACGGAAGTAAATCCAGTTGTTGCAGGCAAAGGCAATCCTACTAGCTGGTTATCTGATCTATTTCTAAACCAAGAGATGTTAAGCCCTATTATATCTTTAAAAAATGAGGTTTCAAGAGCAAATTCAAGCTTTTTTGTTTTTTCCCAGCTAAAATTTCCATTGAACAATCTGGTTGGAACAAGCCCCACTACTCCATTATAAATGCTTGATGACGCTACAGAATATGTATCACGATATTGAGCATCTCCAATATTATCACTGCCAGCTATTCCATAGCTCCCTCTTATTTTACCAAAGCTCAGCCATTTTTTACTATTCAAAAAATTTTCTTTTGAAAATAGCCATGCTGCTCCCACGGCTCCAAAATTTGCAAATCTATTATTCGGTCCAAAGCGGCTGGAACCGTCTCTTCTTGCTGTGAAATTAATAATATACTTATTATCCAGCTGATAATTTACCCTTCCAAAAACAGCAACATATTTGTAGTCTGTTGAAATAATATCAGAAAATATCTTTGTTTTTGCTGCATTGACATTCATCATAAGTGCATTACTTTCGAATCCGGAACCTTGAATAGAAGATTGTTTAGATTCAGATGAATTGATCGTAGTTCCAACTAATACATTTAATTTGTTTCTTCCCCATTTATAATCTGCTGTCAATTGAGGTTCTACATTATATGAAAATGAAGAAAAACTACTTGTAAAGGTACTTGACCCGTTGGCACTTGTAAAATTAAAAGCAGGATTATACCTTGTATGAGGTCTTAAGTTAAATTCCTCAAAATTCTGATAATTAAACCCAGAATTAATACTGAAACTTATATTAGGAAAAATCTGATAAGAAATATTCAGACTGTTATTAATCTGTTTTGTATCATTCTGATACGTAACAACCGAGGAAGCCATCGGATTGGTAAAAGTATTGTTTTGCCAGTTTAATGAACCGTCTGCATTATATAATGCTGGAGCATTAGGACTTAAAAAGATGCTTGTAGTTGTTAAATCTTCATTGATCACATTATTAAATTGCTGTGAAAAATTGTTTGACAGCGCAATATTTAATTTTTTATCCTTTGACCTATGAGTGAACCCCATTGATAAGGTATTATTTTTATATTGATAGTCTGCAGGATAGACAGTTGTTTGCTCATTATGTGTGACATTAACACGATATGTCCAACCGTCTGAGCCTCCTGATAAACCTACACTGGTATTAGAAGTTGTGGCAGTTTTACCAATAAGTGTTTTTTGCCAATCAGTGTGACGATTTTCGTCCCAAGCTCCATTTACATCATATGCCGTTGTTGGATATACAGAAATGTTATCATTTGCAAATGCTGATTTACGCATGGCACTATATTCTGAAGTATTCATCATTTTCAGATGAGATGCGACATTACTGAAAGCCAAACTTGAATTGATGCTAATAGTAGACTTATTTTTACTTCCTTTTTTTGTAGTAATTAAGATTACTCCATTAGCTCCTCTGCTCCCATAAATTGCCGTTGCATCTGCATCCTTTAAAATTTCAAGACTTTCAATATCATTGGGATTTAGGCTATTTAATGGATTAATATTTCTGAAAGGAAGTATTTGAGAAGAAAAGGTAGAGGTCATTGACGTAGACATTGGAACACCATCCAGAACATATAGCGGTTGATTTCCATCTACAGCACTATTGGATAATGTTCTTAAACTGTTCCTTCCTCTGATTTGTACATCATAGCCTCCGCCTGCAATACCCGAATTTTGGGTAATACTTACTCCTGCCATTCTTCCTTGTGCTGCAGATAGTGCATTATTGACAGGTTGATTTCCGAGGTCTTTTGCGGTTACTTTGGCAATACTTCCTGTACTCTCCTTTTCCTTTACCTTATAATATCCTGCATTAATAGTAACTTCTTCAATCTCCTTTTCCTGCCCTCCCAACGTAATATTCATTACATTACGATTTCCCGACACCACTTTACGATCAGGATAATCCGGATGTCTGAACACAAGAACTGCTTTGGCTCCTGCGATTTGAATTTGGTAGTACCCTTTGTCATTTGTAATTGCGACGGACTCACTACCTTGTTGAAATACCGATACCCCCTGTAACGGCTTATTATTCTCTGTGACAGTACCTGATATGGTACGCACCTGCCCTATTGCTACGCTGGAAGCGAGCAATGTGAAGCCAAAAGCCATTTGAAGATGACTCAGGCCGCAAAAGTTTTTTTTCATACTTTTGAATACGTTTAATTAAATTAAGCTCACGGCTCTTTCCTGCACAGTCTAATGCCAATAAACTATCATGCGGAAAGGGCTTTCTTTTTTCTATGGTTACTCTACACTTTCTGTTTCTTGTATGTTTTTTTAGGTTCCTGATCGTAAATTTATGCCTGGGAGGAAGCATTCTAGTAATAAAAACACTCCCTACCCAAAGCATATCATAAAAATTAATATGAATGAAATTTGTGTTCTCTGAAAGCTGCAAAGCCTCAATGGGTTGTACACCCCATTGTAACGTGTCGTAGATACTCTATGTTGGTAAGCAGCTTAGAAATAGAATAATGTAGAAAAGCAGAACAGCATCAGAAAATAAAACGGCATGGTACTCTACATTATCCGCCCTGAGGTACTGGTATACCCTACATACAGATAAGAGAGCCCACGCCTAGGTCGTGAGCCTTTTACTTATCCTCTCGTATGTTAAAAATTACCAGTTTTCGGGCGAGATTCAAAGCAATAGCTTCTATTATTTATTTTGAAGTATCGCAAAGTTACATTTATTGTAACTTATTTTACAAATATAATAAAAAAAAACAAATCATTCGCTATAGCGAACAGTAAATTTCATTTTAATCATTTTTTTTGATAAAGATTATTATCAAAATGCAGAGTAAAGAAGTTTTAAATAAAAAAAATACATTAGTAAATAAGCATTTATGCAATTTTATTGAGGGTAAATTTCTACGTGAGTACCATGACCAAGACGGCAAAATTATTTCACAAAATAAATATGCAAAGCTCTGTGGAATAACATCTTCGACAATTTCGAAGCTAAAACAATCTGAAGGTTATGATGTTCCAATGTCAACGATATACAATATACTTCGACATGAGCGCTATACATTAGAAATTTTTTTTAAAGAATTTGAAAATGATAAAGGTATTAATATACCCGATTAGACTATTCGAAGATATTTTTAGTCTTTTAAAATTACTGTTTTTTTGACTTTATTACTTCCTGGAAAATGAATAAAGCCAAGATAAAAGCTTGAAACTTTAATTTAAATTTCATTTGATAAAATATCTGTAACAAATGTCAATATTTTGACATTCATTTTGTAGGTATCATTAGAGTCCTGAATTATTAATTTCTTACTGAAAATATTATCTAATGAACTATGTATATAATCGATATTATTTCGAAAATTATTAAGACTGCTGAAGCTAATTAAATGCCTATTTCTTAAATTACTATTTACTAAAAAGTAAGCATAAATTAGTGAATAAATTTGATCACTCAAATTAACCTTTCCAGTTAGATATTGACTCTCATATGATATCATTTGTATTTTGTTATTATGGACATAATTTATTTTGCATTCTACTTCTGAAAGATTTTCTATAAATTTTTCTCCATTTTTAAAAATCCAATTGCCTAAAAATTCATAACTCCTATTGGTTCTATTATAATACCATGTCATATTTGAATCAGTGAAGGCTTTGGACACTTCTTCTAAAATAGACCAAAAAATAATAAATGATAATGAATCATTATTGGAAAGCAAAATATTTTTTTCAACCTTTGTTTGTTTTGAAAACAACTGAGCATAGCCTAATTTTAATTTATCAATAATTCGTTGTTTAATATTTTGATCCTTGGAATTTGTATTAAAGTACTGATGATTTTCTAGGATAATAATAATGGAAGTGCATAATTCCCAAATTTCTTTTCTTTTTTTTCCCTCTTCGTTTAATATCAAAAAGTTTTTCTGTAAATTTTCTAAATTTTGTTTGGAAAACTCTTTATTAAAAATAAAATTTGGATGTTCTTTGATGTAATATTCATCTATTCCATATTGTCTAAATGAGTCTATATTCCATATCTTATTTGAGGCAGTAATCAATATTATGGGAGTTGAAAAATTTTTATTGAGAAAATCTTTTCTTATTTCATTTAATAACATAAAGCCTGAATAATTTTTTATTTCAGTACTCTTATGATCATCTTCTGTAAGTCTTACATCTAAAAAAATCAAATCATATTTATCATTAAGTTTATTTAGTGCTTCATCATAAGTAACTGAAAAGTCTAAATTTCCAACATTTTTAATAATGGCTTTTTCAATTATACTTTTCCATCCCCTTTCTGCTAGATCATCAATAAGTAAATATCTCATCCTCTCCTTCTTTTTGTTGGTGGTAATTCAATTTTGCCTAAAACTTTAATTTTTGGCAGTTTATCTGCATAGCTTTTCTGCTTCTCTATCTGTTCAGCTGAGACTGAATCAAAGAGACTATTTTTAGCAATTAACCATTTAAAATATAATTTATTAAATTTACTTTGATTAAAACCTTCTATATCATTTATCTCTATGCCCGCATTTCTAGCTATCTGAAAAATTCCCCATTCGTTTGCAATACTATGATCGTCAAAATAATCGTCCGGAATTTTTAAACTTAAATTATTTATTTGATGAAACCATTCTTCTTCATTAATTATAGAATTATTTTTAAGATTAATTTCAAACTCTTTATTTGAATAAGCCATCAAATTAACCTCGGAAAATTTAATAATATCAAAACATTCATTGTTTAGCAATTCTGATAAATTCGATACCCCATAAATAAAAATGTTCGATAATTTTGATTCTGACTGGCAAAATTTCAAATACATTGCTATTCTTAAACCAACTTGATCCGTATAAGAGCCGAATGGAGCTAAGGGAATAAAAATATTATCATACTTCTCGTCAAAAAAAAACTTCCTAACAATCTCATTTACAATATAAAAATCAAGATCACTAGATTGAGAATATATTAAAATTTCAAATTTAACTGAATGGTCATCAATCAATCTCACGGCTTGGTATCGATCAGAATACAGAATAAGATTCTTCATTTTATTAACATGAATTTTAATTTTCCTACATTTTGAACCTCTCTTAACATAGACATAATTTCTTCATTAAAAAATGTTTTTTTCTGTAATTCATAAATTTCGTTCTCATTTAAATCATATCCGTCATCAAATTTAAACAAATAATTATCAATTATATTTTTAATATTTAGCCATTCTTCGATTTCATAATTTATACCGTATGCAAGTATTCGAAGATTTTCACTATCAGTTTTAATATAAACTTCAAGATTTTGATATAACTTGCTAACAGGTATTTGCAATGATTTTTCTGAATATTCTGTTACACTAAATGATCCACCAAACGTTACTAATCGAATGCCCCGTTTCTTAACTCTTTCCTTAAACTCAAATAAAGACTTATCAGTCAGATCAAGGTTTTTAAAAAAAGAATCATGAAGTAAAATTATATTACTAGAATCGCCTAGCAAAACATCAGAACTAATTTCTTTCAAATTTTTAAAATTGTTTACAAGAATTATTTCACTTGAATATTGATTAAACTTTTCATCTAACCATCCATATTTTTCTTGTCTATTTTTTTTTTCGTCAAGTAAATAAATCATAATTTTAGCCCTAAATCAAACTTAAGTTTATATAAAATCCCATCAACTGGGTTTGGCAATTTTTCAAATACTTCAAAACCGGTAATTTCTTTATTTTCGCGAAGAATAATGTCATTTTGTATTACAATTCCTTTCGTCCAAATAGGGATTTTATAACTACTTCCATCTTTAAGATCAGTGAAAATTTCTAGATCACATAAGCCATTGCAAAGTTTCATTAAGCTTTTGGTATGTTTACCAAATCTAAATGTATAATTATCAGAATTCATTTTACTCGATTTATTAAAAATAAAAAATTCTGCATATCCATCATTTACTGTAAAAGTAAATTCAACATTTGGTATATTTTGTAAAGAATGTTTGTCAATAATTAAAAAAAGAATTTTTCTAATAATCTGTTTAACTTTTTCAACGTCTGTAAAGAGTTCTATTGTGTCATTAACATTATCAAAATTCGTTTCTATTTTCTCATAAAACTTGTTAATGGGTTCAAATAAAATTGCCTTTATAATTCCAACTAAAGAATTAGATTCTCTGATATGAATCTCATTTTTAAAAGTGTAGACTATATCTTTAAATATTAAATCTTTAAACCTATAACCTTCATATCCTAAATCAACTGCTGGGGTAGGAACTTTATTTGGATTGTCTTGACACCATTTTAATAGTTTTCTGTCCGACCAATTCATACTATTTCCATGTTCGCCCCATTTATTTCCTCCATTTATATAACTTTTTATTTTTGCATGTAAATCTTTGGAAATTGTGATTTTTGAAATTCCACTGTATTTAGTTTTATATTTGCTATCCTTAACTGTTAAAACATCGAAGACTTCTTTTATTTTTGTAAGATGCTTTTCAAAACTGTAATTTGCCTGAAGGCTATTCTCTAGATCTGAAAGATCTGATGAATCAATATCATGAGTTAAAAATTTAGTATAATTATTATTATTCAATAATCTTAGAAATCGAGGAATATTCTTTAGGTCAATGTAATAAATAGTTTCTTCTCTAATTTCTTCTTTTTCAGCGTAAGAAGTAATATTAGAATTTTCTTTCTTATTACTTATAATATTTGTAACAGTTTTGCCTTTTTGTATAATATCTTCAATTATTTTCAATCGAAAATCTATATCTTTTAACACACCAACCTCTTTTTTAAATTCCTTTTCTGCTAATATTAAAATACGCTCTTTCTGTTGAAAAGTGAGTTTTTTATTTAAAAGCATGTCTCTAATAAAATTATATTTATTCTGCATTCGACAAAATTTGAATTACTATCTATAATAATATTCTATTGCTTTCTCAATACTTTCGAATTCCCACAAATCTAAGATTTTATTCATTTTAGCATTTCTTATTGATAGCCTATTAAAGCGTTCCCGCAAACTTTGATATGTAGAATTACTTTCTCCTTTTATCATCTTCAAATAATTTAATTTGCCATCAATAACATTTTCCATAAAAACTGGAGTGGAACCAATGTATTTTGTAAAACCTTTTTCTTTTATATAGCTATTTATAAACAGGTGATAAGCTTTTTCTGCTCCATATTTTTCCCACATGCTTAACCATAGACGTATTAATTTTATATAATTCTTTGTTACATTTACTTTTTCATTTACTACGATCCCAGTAACTTTTTGCCTAACATTTCTTTTTTGCAGTCTTGTTTTTTTTTCTTTTATGCGAAAATATTGTTCTCCAATAATTTTCTCCACTTCATTACGAAAGATACTTTTTTCTTGATATACATTATGCATCGAACTAAAAGTTATATCATCAGCATAACGACTATAAGTAACATTAAATCTTTTTGCTACACCCGTTAATTTATAGTCTAATCTTTCACAAATTATATTAGTCAATATTGGAGATAATGGAGATCCTTGGGGTAATACTTTTTTTTTAATTTTAAGCAATTTACCGTTAACCTCTTCCTCTAAATCAATTTCTTCGCATGCTATCCATCCTATATAATTACCTATAATCTCTCTACCATTATCCTTGTTCAAGTTAAATGGAGGATAATTGAATCTCTTTAATATCCTTCCAATTTCAATACTTGAAAAAAAATCTTGGAGGTCAAGGTTAAATACATAATTATTTTTGCAATGTATTTTAGCATTATCTAAAATTGATCTTCCATAGATAAATCCATATGATGCATGGTGTGGTATAAAAATACTATGAAAAATAAGATTTAAACATTTCAGTAAAACTTTAAGTTCCGAACTAGGTGCATGAATTATTCTAGTACTTCCATCCTTTTTTTTTATTTCAAAATAATGATAACGATTTTGTGAATTTTGATTTGCAAATCTTTTTAATTTTTCTTCATCTATAAAATTTGACTCGTCAGAAAATAGTATACTATAGCAATGATTTAAAAGATTGCAAAATTCTTTTAAATCACTCATTTTTTCAAATTTTTCTTTAATTTTTACTTTATCTTCAGAACTAATATACTTGTTCATATCATAAACTTAAAAGTTATTGAAACCCGTTTGTTTTTCTTTATTTTATTTAAGATAGCCAAAAAGCATAATTGATAATCATCATATAAATGTTAGTTAACAAAATTCATATAAAATTTAAGATAATTTATAAATAGTAAAAGTTAAATTAATATAAAAATATTATCGTATATATATATGTGCTGCTAACTAATCCATTAATTTATTCCAATAAATTGGAATACCTACAAAAAACAGTAGGCGTAGTCAAAATTTAAACGGGCTTCAATTAACTTAATTTCTATACCAAAATAATAATGAATTTTGGATAATAAAAATATTAGCACAAATTTACTAGAAAAATAATAAATTCAATATAGAAGATTATGATGTAGCGAAATTTTTAGAAAGCTACTTGTTACTTGCAGCTGATAAAAATACTTCGAAAAAAACTAATAAGAAGAGTTTACTTTAAAAGATAATATAAGTTAATTTATTTAATCTATTGCGTAATTTTGATAATTAACTTATATACCATGAGCCCCACCAAAAAAGATGAATTAATCCGAGACATTCTTGTTTTAGAAAACTCTACAATAAGCCCTAAAGACGATCGAGAAATTTGCTTTACATTTCACCAAGTTATTTCAAAACTTCTATCAAATGATGGTTTTACAACCATACTTAATCCTAGCCCTGACACAAGTAAATTTGATTTCATGTGCACAAAGCAAGATTCTCGAGATAGAATATGTATTTCTCTTCAAAATACTGCTAAAAGCGTTAATCAAGACCGTGTACATGAGAGAGTTTCGTTTGCTTTCAACTTTCCTTATGACCGTCTTATTTTATTTGCGCCTCAGGGATTTACTACAGCATGTTATAATTTTCTAAATATCACCGAACCTTTAAAAGTTGAACTATTAACCTTAGATGACTTGAAATCCTGGGCATCTAAAATAGAAATAGAGTCTGAGCTAAATACCCATGAATATGAAGACATCATCAAAATTGTAAGTAAAACTTTCATCGAAAAAATAGCGGAAGATCCAAACTTCTTGTTAAAAATAGAATGGAGAGAATTCGAGAAAACAATAGCTGAGTTGTTTGAAGGGTTGGCATTTAATGTTACACTTACACCACCAAGCAAAGATGGAGGTAAGGATATTATTCTGGAGATCATCAAAGAAGGAATACCTCGGAAGTATATTGTTGAGGTTAAACACTGGAAATCCAAACAACTGGTAGGTCAGAAATCTGTAAAAGAATTTTTAAAAGTAATTTGCAACGAAAAGAGAGAAAGCGGTTTGTTTTTGTCAACATATGGCTTTACTTCAAATGCCTTCGAAGGTTTAACAGAGTTAGACAGAAAAAAGATCAAGTTTGGAAATGAAGAAAAGATCGTTTCGTTATGCAAAACTTACTTAAAAGTTAAATCGGGAATTTGGACACCTCTACAGGATTTGCAAGAAGTGCTTTTTGAACAAACTCATTAAAATCTGCTGAAGAAATTTTCAAAATAAAGAGCTAAATTGTATTTACTAATAATTTCGATAATAAGTTTTTCATTTGGTTTCTCATTACGTTATTGTGTTAATCGTAGCAAATTCAATCGGCGTGGTATTGGAGGCATCGAAGAATATTCAAATTACGAAAAAGCAATTGGATTCAATTTTTTAGAACGTTTAGGAATATGGATTGCTTGTATTTTGATAGTAATTGGACTGCTTTATTTATGGGAATTATATAAACATCAAGCCTCATTGTAGCAGCATTAGCTCTAGCCCCAATTATTCTTTTTATTGACATTAATTTCTATGATGATTATGGTTTAAAAAGTAGCAAATTTAGAAATATTGGTCTAGTTATTTATTAGAGACCTAATTACTTTTTTTGCAGTCTATATCACCAATGATTAAAGAGCTTATAAAAAATTCAGTAAATATCCTCACATACTATTCAATAACCGAGATTAGAAACGTATTAAAGTTGGGATTTTCTATATATGCAACAACAGCATGACTTCTTTGCTTATTATTCTTGTCCTCAGAGAAATTAATTCTTGAATAGATCTTCGAATCATTTTTAAAAAATGCTTGTACTGCAAGATGATCATCTTCTCTGCAAGCAAGCGTTGTTGCACCAAAAGAACCTGCTAAAAATCCTTTTGTTGTTGCAACATCATATTTATTAAACCCATTTACAAAACGATAATTAGTCATTGTTGTAACGACGGAACTCCCTTCAACTGTTCTATCATAATATTCATGGAATACATTATATCCAGGGATAGCCGGAGCAAGCATTCCTACAGAAAATTTTGATGTTGAGGTATTATAGATAGCTTGTAGATTTGCTATTTCTTTACCATTGTAATTTGTAATGTAATATTTATCATCAAATCTTCTTACATTAAATAAAGCTTCTGTAATAACACTTGCACCGTGACTGTGGGTTATCACGTAATTTTCTTTGTTTTTTATGTTAATTAATATTTTGCGGAGACCCAACCCTGCCATTGAAGAGCTATACTGGGCATTATTCCAAATTGTTGTACTGTTTAAAGGGTTGTCTCGCTTTGTAAGACCATCCCAGTATACCTCTACAAATTGAAATTTTTCATGGGGAAACTTTTTAATTACCTCAACTCGTAACTTTTCTAAAGCAAGTGAAGCTGATTCACCAGTATTGTTATAACCGTGGATCAGAAAAACCAGTTTTTTATTATTACTTAAATTATTGATCTGTTGTATATATTGATCACGAATGTGGTCTTGGAGAATCTGAAAATTTAATTTTACATCGTTATTTTCGACATATTGTAAACTTTCCTCCTCAAAAGCTTTTTTCAGGTAAGCTTTATTCTCTATAAAATATTTCTGTAAAATAGATTGTGCTTCTAAAAACTCGGTAGAATTGAGTGACTGTTTCGGATAAAGATCACCATGTCTGTCAAAAAATAACCGTAGCGGTGGGTTGTATGAATCACTGTAATGCTTTACTTCTTTAAAACCACTGAAATTATTATACAATTTATTAATGGGTGAACACCCCCACAAAAGGAAAATTCCTAAAATAAATATATAGTTTCGCATGGTAAATAGTTTTATTAAATATACAAAATTTAATAAAAACCATCAATAATTTTAAAATAATACATCATTATTAAATAATATTTATCAATGGTTTCCTGATACATTTATATATAGTTATTTATAATTCAATAACATTTTTTTGATTAAACAGACTCTTTCACAAAACGAAAAGTTAGGTTAATCCGCTCCTTCATCGACAATGTAGATTTAGCAATCCGATGTTCCCAATGTTCCTGCAAATCACCTTTCATGATGAGTAGTGAACCGTGCGGAAGCGGAAGACTATATTTACTCTGATAATGCTCCTTTTTTCTAAAATCAAAGTTTCTGGTTTGTCCAAGGCTGATTGATGCGATTACAGGCCGTTTCCCATAACGGCTTTCTTTATCTCTGTGCCAAGCAACAGAATCGTTGTGGTCTCTGTAGAGATTGAGTAAAACCCCATTAAACTGGTAACCAAACTCTTTCTCAATTTTTTGCTTTAAAGAAAACAATTCGGGAGTCCACGGATGAGTAGGCTTTTTATTTTCTTTTAATGTAGTATATTTTGAATCACCATACCAGGCTGTTAATCGTGGAGTCAGCACTGTTTTATCATACATCTTCTGAGTACTCTGTTCCCATGGAGCTGTATGTAACAATATATCTTTAAGCAGATCTGCTTCTTCCCTGCTGAGGAAACTCTCTCTGTAATCTAAAAGATCTTTCGGAAATTCATAGAATTCTTCTGTATTAAATAAACTCAACTGATTCATTTTTCAATTTTTAATAGTAATGATTATTGTATCTTGTGTCTTATCAATCCAATTTCATGAGCCTGAGGATAAGGCTTTCTATGGGTCATACTGACATCTTCCTTAATCTGACGATGGATATCATATTGCTTTTCTTTGTCATAAGCATACCGAGGATCGGGAATCATGGGCATTTTTGCCATTTTGTGAATGGTGATGGTAGGAAAATGGAAATCTACTTCTATAGTCCCCAAGAGTAAATAGCATCCTCCCCCCTGAAAATCGTATTGCTTCAGACTATCAGGAAAATGTGCCGTATCAAAATACTCTCCATTGACATCGATCCAGGTTCCGAAATACATGGTTCCTTTCTTTGTGGGAACATGCTTTCTGGAAATAAGGTAGGCCAACATTTTCACCTGCTGTTTGTGCAACTTCAATAGATCTTTTACAAAAACTGAACCTCTGTATTTAGTCTGCAGCAAATCAAAAGGCGTGCATGAAACCGGAAATCCGATGAGTTCTATTTCATCAAAAGCGTCTTCAAAGGCTTCTCTTTTTAACTGGGGTAACTTAAATTCCTGAACCGGTTCTTCAATGAGCATAAGCCCTCTATTTTCGGGTTTAAAGTTGACCAGTAAAACTCTTGCTTCTACGAGGAGCTCATTTTTAGGTTTTCCTGTGAATCTAAAAGCTCCTATAAAAATCAGAATCTGTACGGTTTCAATACCTATAGGAATACGTTTTATAAAGTCTTCTAATGATCTATAGTCACCATTCCTTTCCCGTTCTTCTACAATTCCGTGGGCAATCCTTGTTTCGAGACCTTCTAATACCATCAGACCTAAATAAATATCTTTTCCTTTGAGTATAGTTTGAAACTCACTGGTATTCACGCAGGGAACCTGAATATTTCCGCCCGAAATTTTTGCTTCATGAATATAGACTTCTGTCCGGTAAAACCCTCCCTGATTATTGATGACCGAAACCATAAACTCTAAGGGGTAATATACTTTGAGATACAAACTCTGATAGCTTTCTACGGCATAGGAAGCGGAGTGTGCCTTACAGAAAGAATATCCTGCGAAGGATTCTATCTGTCGGTATGCTTCAGCCGTTAATGTTTCTGAATGTCCTAGCTTTTTGCAGGATTCAAAAAAATTGTTTTTTACTTCTCTGAGCTTTTCGATTGAACGACCTTTACCACTCATGGCTCTGCGGAGAATATCTCCATCAGCCAGAGACAAACCACCAAAATATTGAGCAATCTTAATCACGTCTTCCTGATAGACCATAATGCCGTAGGTTTCTTTCAGGTGTTCTTCGAATACTGAATGGAAATATTCGAATTGATCGGGATGGTTATGCCTGAAAATATACTCGCGCATCATTCCGCTTTGTGCCACCCCGGGTCTGATAATAGAAGATGCAGCTACAAGGATTCTGTAATTATCGCACTTTAATCTTCTTAAAAGCCCTCGCATTGCCGGAGACTCAATATAAAAACAGCCTATGGTTTTTCCGATAGCCAGATATTCATTGGCTTTCCCTTCATCTTTGGACAAAGTGGTATCCCTGATATCGACACTTATCCCTCTTGTCTTTTTGATCAGCTCTACGGTATCATTGATCGTTCCTAATCCTCTTTGGGAAAGAATATCAAATTTTTCGAGTCCGATGTCTTCGGCGACATTCATATCAAATTGCACAATCGGAAACCCTTTAGGAGGCATTTCTAGAGCAGTATAATGAGTAATCGGTTCTTCAGAGATCAAAATTCCACAGGAATGCATGCTTCGTTGATTGGGAAATTTTTCTAACAACTTGCCGTATTGATGCACCAGTTGTACTACCTCATTCTGGTCATGTTGCATCATCGGTCTCTTCGCTAACTCATCCAGCTCTTCCTTAGGGAGTCCAAATACTTTTCCCACTTCTCTAAAAATGGATTTGTATTTAAACTCCACATTGGTACCACAGAAAGCCACATGATCTTTCCCGTACCGGTCAAAAATATATTCCAGTATGGTATCCCTGTTCTGCCAGCTCCAGTCGATATCAAAATCCGGCGGAGACTTCCGATTAAGGTTTAAAAACCTTTCAAAATACAGATCCAGTTCTAACGGACAGATATCGGTTATTCCTAAACAATAGCTTACAATAGAATTCGCTCCACTCCCGCGTCCTACATGCATAAAGCCCATGCTGTTGCTGTAGCGGATAATATCCCAGGTAATCAAAAAGTAAGAACAAAAATTAAGCTCATCGATTACCTTAAGCTCTTTTTCCACTCTTTTTTGGGCCACTTCATGCCGGTTGCCATATCGCTTTTCCAATCCTGAATATGCCAATCTTCGGAGCAGTTTTACATCATCGGCTTTTGATTTTGTATAAAACTGCTTATTTTTGACCTGCTTAAAATCAAATTCAAAACTACATTGTGCCAGCAGATCTTTTGTTCTCTGAACAATTTCAGGATATCTTTCGAATGCTGCTGCAATGGCCTGCTCGCTTACAAAATATTCAGATTTTCTACAGACCTCTCTTTTGGTGAGCTTTGACAGTAAGGTATTGTTATCAATTGCCCTTAGAATTTTGTGCAGTTCATATTCTTCATCAGTGTTGAAAGTAACAGGATGTAAAACAAGCATATTTGATAGTAGTTTCTGATATTCAGGTCTGATCAGAAAATTAAGCTCCTCTATTCTTATGCCTATGAATTCATTTTTTTTAAGTTCAGTAGGGATATTGCTCATAGGATAGACTACAAAAACGTTTTTAAATTCCGGTGCTGTTTCTGAGAGTTCTTTGTCATCACAATTATGATCGGTAATGAGTTTATTAACTTCCCCAATTCCTGAAAAATCTTTTGCAACAGCAATGTACAGCAGCTTTCCTTTTTTTCTGACTTCAACTCCTGCCACAGGCTTAATACCAATCCTCTCACACTCCATTTTAAAATCATAAATCCCCGTAACGGTATTGATATCCGTTAGCACCAATTCTTTAATTCCTAAATCGGAAACCTGCTTTACCAATTCTTTTATGGATAGAGTCCCATAACGAAGGCTGTGGAAAGAATGACAATTTAAAAACATGCTGGAAAATTTATAATTCTATTTTATTTCTCAAAATCAAAACCAGAGGCTCTGCCTACTGCATCAATACCAAAGCGGTTTTTCAGGTAATCCATTGTTTGATATAGGCTCATCTGCTCTTCGGTATCTTCAAAAAGGTTCATCTGATGATTACCATGAACGAGCCCGGTAAAGCGTAAGCCTACCAAACGAAGCCTCATTCTTCTTGTATACACTTTATTAAACAATTCCAACGCTACTCTGGAGAGGGTATGATCTGCAGAGGTATAGGAGACTTTTGATTGTTTAGTCTCAGTGTCGAAATTAGCATAGCGGATCTTTACCACTACAGTCGAAGTCAGCCATTTCTCTTTTCTTAACTGATAGGCTAATTGTTCGGCCATTCCTGAGATGAGTCTTTTTAGTTCTACAATATCCATGGTATCGTTGGTAAACGTTCTTTCTGTAGAAATTGACTTCCGTTCGGAATAAGGAACTACAGGATTTTCATCAATACCATTGGCTTTTTTCCAAAGTTCCTTTCCATTTAATCCAATCATCTGCTGCAATACAAGAACAGGCATTTCAGACAATGTATGAATGGTACGGATTCCGATTCTAGACAGTAACTGAAAAGTCTTATCTCCTACCATCGGAATTTTTTTAATTGATAACGGATTTAGAAACGGCTGAACTTCCAGCTCTTTAATTTCCAATCTTCCGACAGGTTTTGCTTCTCCTGTCCCAATCTTGGAAACTGTTTTATTGGTAGATAAAGCAAAACTTATGGGAAGTCCTGTTTCTTTGGTTACGGCTGTGGCAATTTCTTTTGTCCATTGGTAACATCCAAAGAACTTATCCATTCCTGAAAGATCAAGGTAAAATTCATCAATACTTGCCTTTTCCATTAGAGGAACTTTTTCCTGAATAATTTGGGTGACGGTATGTGATAAATTGGAATATAGCTCGTGATCTCCCCGAATTACTTTTGCATCAGGACATAAACGTAAGGCCATTCTAATTGGCATAGCAGAGCGCACTCCGAATTTTCTTGCTTCATAGGAACATGATGCTACTACTCCACGGTCTCCACCTCCGATGATGAGAGGAATCCCGTCAAGCTGAGAGTTATTACGTCTCTCACAGGATACAAAGAATGTATCCAGATCCATATGTACAATTGCCCGATTCACAATACAAAATTAGATACTAATTGTATCATTTTTACTATATTTGCAGATACAATTTGTATCAATGTCAATTTTTTCAGATAACATCAGGTTTTTAAGAACTCAAAAAAATTTATCCCAGCAGGAGCTTGCGGATCAAATTTCGATGAGCAGGGTTCGCTATTCCAAATATGAGGATGGTCGCTCTGAGGCTCCTTACGAGCTACTCATTAGAATTTCCAAGTATTTTAATTTAAGTATTGATTTACTTCTCACGGTAGATATCAGAAAGTATCCGTTGGAAGATGTATTAAAACTTCCGGATAACAGAATTGTTTTACCAGTTGTAGTGGATCAATTAGGTAATAACAGTATTGAAATTGTTCCACAAAAGGCTTCTATGGGCTATTTATCGGGGTATAGTGATCCAGAATATATTGAAAGCTTACAGAGAATTTCTTTACCTTTTTTAACCAATGGTAAATACAGAGCATTCCCGGCTCAAGGAGATTCTATGCCACCATTTAAAGATGGTTCCTATATTATTGGAAAATATCTTGAAAATATTGATGATCTAAAACCAAGTAAAAGCTATGTTTTTGTTACGTTAAACGATGGTATTTCTTATAAACGATTTACCTCCACAAATAAAAAATCAATAACTGTTTCTGCGGACAACTCATTTTATAAACCTTATGATATTCCTTTAGGAGAAATTGTTGAAATATGGCAGTATGCTTCAGGAATTTTCCCAGAGGACTTTGAACCTGACTGTCTTGAAAACTATAATCTAAAAGAAATGTTTCTTGAAATCCGAAAAGATATTCAGGGCCTTGATGAAAAAATTTCAAAAAAAAATTAAAAACTTAGACCTATTATGACCATATCTTATTATGATTTTCAGAATTTACCTGATCGTCAAGCTCAGTATGATTTTGTTATTACTCATGGATGTTTAATAAGCGAAAGAACAACTTTCCAATCAAAATATGTTTTATATGAAGTTTCAAATTTTTCAGTGGAACTTATTTATAACATGGTACACGATAAAATTATTGGTCTGAACATTTTTGAAAATAAGTCTTCTTATTTTAAGGGACATTAAAGATTTTATGATAAAAAATCCTGTTTTATTACTCATAAAACAGGATTAAAAACACAAATGATGAAAAAAAATATCTCTTACTAGAGACACTATAAAGTTAACTATTTTTAGATAATAAGAGATAACAAAGAGCTATCAAAAAATCATATAAGCTCTTTTAAAATATCCTGATGATGATATCACTGACAATCTAAGCCAAATTTTTCCACTCACTTCCATCTTTAATTTATGTTACTCTAATCTTTTACTTTCGATGTTAAATAAACATTTAGCACCATGGAAGATATTAGAAACACTCAAGATCCAGATCCTTCTTTAATCAATATTCTATTGGTTTTAAATCCAAAAACCAACAAGATTGAAGCAGTCAAGACTGTTGACAATAAAGGGGATCTAAAGACTGTACCCAATACAGAAAAGTATCAGAATCAATTTTTAAAAATTGATAAACAAGGAGATTTATTCTCTAATTTTTTCTCCAACTTTTTAAGTCAGCTCAAAAACCCGTCTCTTTTCAATTTCTTTAAATCTCCACTTAAAAGGTCTGAAGATATTGGAAAACAGATCCAGCACCACCTTAAAAATCCAAGTACTGAAGGGGAAGAATTTCTAAATACATACAAAATATTAACCTCAAATGCCAACACTATGAATACTACTCCATTATCAGAAAAAGAATATCAGTATTCTGCTGATCAAATTGACTGGAATATGATGTCAAAATTTGGCTTAACCCAGGAAAAACTAGAGAATGCAAATGCCTTAGATCCTATGTTAAAAGGATTTAAAACCAATAGTCTTGTTCCTGTAACCATTAATCTTGGTACTGCACTTACCAGAATGGATGCACGTCTTTCACTAAACACTAATGATGCCGGAGACGTTGTCATCAATATCCATGGTATAAGAAAAGAGCCTAACTTCAACTTTAAATTTCTTGGACATGAATTCAGCCCTGAGGACAAAAAAAATCTAATGGAGAACGGCAATATGGGACGAGTTGTAGACCTTATTAACCCAAAGACTGATGAAATCATACCATCTCTTATAAGCAGAGACCGATTAACCAATGAGCTTGTAGCTTACAAAGTTGAGAATATTAAAATTCCCGATGAAATTAAAGGTATCAAATTAAATGAAGAACAAAAGCAAACGCTGATAGAAGGCAAACCTTTATATCTGGAAGGCATGATTTCTGCTAAAGGTGAACCTTTTAATGCGCATGTTCAATTTAATGCCGATAAAAAATATGTAGAATTTCTTTTTGATAACAACCAAAAGCAGCAACAAATCCAAAATAATCCACAGAGTGAGGTTCCAAGAACTTTCAGGGGAAAAGAGCTCAGTGAAGAACAATACAGCCAATTTAAATCAGGTCAAACAATTTATATTGATGGCCTATTGGATAAAAAAGATCAGCCTTATCAAGGTTATATCACTCTTAACCCAGAAACAGGAAAAATTGATTTTTCCTTTCAAAATCCTAATAAATTGAAAGAGCAGGCAAAACCTACAGAGGCTCACAAAACTCAGATAGCTGTAAACTCGGAAGGAAAAACCAACGAGACCACTAAAAATCTTAAAACGCCTTTACAGAAAGCCCAACAATCTCCGAAAGATAAAAAACAAAAAGATCAACAGGAGAAGCCTCAACCCCGTTCTAAAGGGCGTAAAATGTAATAATATCTTCAAAAAATATTATCAAAATGAAAGTAGTATTAGCAGAAAAGCCCAGTGTAGCGAGAGAAATTGCCAATTTACTGGGAGCATCAGAGAAAAAAGATGGTCATTTGGTAGGTAACGGATATTGTGTTACTTGGGCTTTTGGGCATCTGATAGCCCTTGGAATGCCTGAAGATTATGGGGTTTCTCGTTTTGATAGACCATCTTTACCTATTTTACCAAATCCTTTTCTACTCACTATAAGAAAAGTAAAAAAAGGTAAGGAATTGGTTATTGATAAAGGAGCAAATCAACAATTAAGAGTTATTCAAAGGCTATTTAAAGAATGTGAAAGCATTATTGTTGCTACTGATGCGGGGCGGGAAGGCGAACTTATATTCCGCTATATCTATGAATATCTTAACTGTAAAAAACCTTTTCAAAGATTATGGATTAGCTCATTAACAGAAAAAGCAATTCAAGAAGGGTTTAAAAATTTAAAACCAGGAAATTACTATGATGGTTTATATTTAGCAGCACAGTGCAGAAACAGAGCCGATTGGCTATTGGGAATCAATTCAACACAAGCATTAAGTATTGCAGCAGGAGACGGTATATATTCGTTGGGAAGAGTACAGACCCCAACATTAGCAATCATTTGTAAACGGTATCAAGAAAATCAAAATTTCACATCCCAGAAATACTGGCAGATTGAATTCTTACACCATAAAGATTTTATAGAGTTTAAAAGTCTAAGTGTTACTAAATTTAATGAGAAAAAACAGGCTGAAGATATTGTTAAATTAATCGAAAGAAACCGTATACAGTCTACTATTACGGCAATTGATACAAAAATAGTTACTGAACAGACTCCTTTTCTATTTGATCTTACGGGATTACAGAAAGAGGCCAACAAAAGATTCAACTTTACTGCAGAAGAGACGTTGAATATTGCTCAAGGTCTGTATGAAAGAAAATTTATAACCTATCCACGTACAGGAAGTCGATATATTCCGGAAGACCTATGGCCAGAAATACCTGACCTGATAAGAGCATTACACGAGAACGAACACTACAAGCCATTTACGAGCATTCTTCCTTGGGGCAACTTCAACAAAAAAATAGTTAATAACCTAAAGGTGACAGATCATCATGGCTTACTGACTACTGAAAAGGTTCCATCTGCTCTGTCAGTGCAAGAAAAAGCAATCTATGAATTGATTGCTTTTCGTCTTTTTGAATCAATTTCACAACCCTGTATAAAGGAAATTACTACTATTATTTTGAAAATACTTCATTACGATTTTGCCACCAAAGGATCTAAGATATTACAAAAAGGTTGGCGAGGTATTTATGGAAGTTTTTCAGATGATCTTGAAAAAGTACAAGAATTTCCTGAATTAAAAGAAGGAATGGAGGTAAAGATTAAAACGACCAATGTATTGGATAAAAAAACTCAGGCTCCTATACTTTATACTGAAGCAAGTTTATTGTCTGCCATGGAAAATGCCGGAAAAGAAATTGAAAATGAAGAGAAGAAAAAAGCCTTGAAAAATTTAGGAATAGGCACTGTAGCAACGAGAGCTTCAATTATTGAAATATTACATGACAGAGGTTACATTCGCAGAGAGCATAAATCCCTCATTCCCACTGAAAAAGGTGTTCGAGTATATGAACTGGTAAAAGATAAAAAAATTGCAGATGTATCATTGACTGCTGAATGGGAATTGGATTTGCAACGTATTGAAAACAAAGAGTTAAATGCTACTATTTTTCAAAAACAAATTGAAGTTTATACCCAATCTGTCACTGAAGAATTATTAGAAAGTCATGTAGAAATAAGTGATCTACCTAAGCTATTATGTCCTCAATGCAAAACACAGCATTTGATTATTCAGCGTATAATTATAAAATGTCCTGATGAAAATTGCAACTGGTTACAATTCAGAAATATTTGTGGTGCATATCTAAGTCTTTCTGAAATTCTAAATCTCATCAATAAAGGAAGGACTAATTTAATTAAAGCAATGACTAGTAGGTCAGGAAATAAATTTGATGCTTTTATAACTCTTAATAACAACAATAAAATAGCATTTGAATTTAAAAGGTAGTAATTTATTACTACCTTTTATTATGTTATAAAAAATCATTCACCTCCACATTCCGGAAGATAACTATTTGTAAGAATATTATTTACACTTTCGTGAAAATTTTGCGGATAGTTTTCAAAAACAAAATCCAATAGATCTCTATAAAGTTTAGAATGTTCTAATTCTCCAAAATTTTTTTGATGAAATCGTCCTCTTGCATACTTTTCATACCAAGATTTAAAATTTTCATAGTTATCTTGCTCATCTTCTTGAATTGAATTTAAAATATCCCTTATTGATTTTTCATTTGTAGCTAAATCACGAAACATTTGTATTAAGCCTGACGTTTGGGCATAAATACTCTTTGCATTATATTTTGTATGAATTTGAAAAACATTAATATTCCCGTGCTTTGGAGCTAAATGTATTTCATCTTGATCTCCAATTAGCTGTTTCCAACGTAATGAATTTCTATCAATTTTTAATTTAATATCAATTCCCAAAACCTCCTTTCCAAATTCATCCATAAGAGGTTCAAACTTCATATCATTTTTAAACCCAGATATATAAGGATTTAAATGTAATTCATCCGAAAAATGTATTTCATGTTTATTAGCTGTATTACATACTGAATCACTAGGAACTAAATTAAATAATGATAATGATAACAATGGATATGTAGCTTTATCAAAAAAATGATCTAATTGATGCTGATCCGCAATTTTTCCTGTGACAGGATTAACACTATAAAATGCTCTAGAAATATTACAATATGGACAAAACTCCGTAATATTATTTTCGTGAAAAAATTGTCTAACTTTTCCGCCAATATCACTATCATATAAAAAAGCATGTTTAAGGATTTTAATATATATTTCTTCATTAATATTAAAATCATCTAAAAGCTTGGTGTTTTTAGTGAATAAATCTTCCGGTGCACATATTAATAAATCTTTTAAAGAATCATTTGTATCATCTAATAAGTAATCAAGAAATACGGAAAGAGGTTCCAAATCAGTATCCATAACTTCTCCCCCGTTTTTATAATTTAATAATGTATTTTTATATTCTGCTACTTTAAGATCTTTTATATCAATTACTTTATCTCTAATTAAATCAATAATGTGTTTAGTACTATGTTTGGCACTAGATCTTTCATTATCATTAATATGATTAGGATCTCTTAAATGACTAACTGCATAGTTTAAATTTGTTATTCGTTTAACAATATCTTCTTTAATCTTTAACAAATAATCACTTTTAAAAGTATCAATATCACTTATTTGTATTTTGATCATATTGCCTTTTTTTAAAGTTTTCCAGACTAGTTTTTAAAAATGAATCTCCTACCATATCAAATAAGGCATTATCAATATAATCAGTATTATTATTTTTGATATTTTCTACTGACTCTGTAATTTTATTTTCAGCATGTTTCCCCATTAAAGTTCCTTTAAGAAAAAAACTATCGGCAAGAAGTTCATTAATGTTAGCTGCAAAAGTTTGAGATTCTGGTATTTTAGGAATAGATCTTTTTCTTTTATCAGAATCTAATAACAAAATATTATTACTAGGTATATCAGAGAGAATAAAAGGTGAATGTGTGAGTAGTATTATATTTACTGATTCGACTCCTGTGTTACCTCCAATATAAAAACGTTCAAATTCTTTTAATAAATCTGCAATAAATCTTCTTTGATAATCAGGATGAAAATATAACTCAATCTCATCATAAATAATGTTTACATTGTTATATTTTAATCTTTCCCCTTCTCCTAAATGTGCAGATTGAATATTATTAAGATGATAGATTACAGATTGAATTGTATGCACTAACTGCTGCTCACCAGAACTTAAAGCGCTAAATAAATAATTAGAATCTGTTCCATTTGCCAACTTAAAATCTATATCAAACAATGAGGGTGGAAGATTAGCCATAATTTCCCTTCCCGATTGATTTCCCATCCACTCAATGAGGCTCTCCAATGTAAATTCAAATCTTATATTTGCGCGCCTATCAAGTTGCTCTCTACTAATTACAAAACCGTTTTTATTATCATTTAACGATCTTTTTAAAAAATTTATAGTTTGCTTTAATTTGTAAGTGACATGACTTTTATCTTTTTTAAGTAAATCAAAAAATTCATCATTTTCTAAATGCTTGGTATTACTTGAAAAATGATATCCTTTACCAAACCACGGATATTTTTCCGGAATTGAATTGATTTTGTTAATTAGGTAATTACTTATAATTTGTTTTAAAGGAAAATCACTTGCAAATTTAATAAACTCTTCGGAGTTCAAATAAGTTGACAAAAAAGTATTTAACATATTCATATCCCGAGCAGTTCCCAACATTTTATTCATTCTAAAACGAACTCTTTTAGGAATAGCATCAACTTTACGCCAATTTAAGGTGAAAACTACCTTATCTATAAAATGGTTTTCCGCTATATATATTTTATCTCTTTTACCGCTATTATATTCTTGAAGTTTATTTGTAAGTAATCTATATTTGGCAAAACTAATTTCAGAGTTTATGTCGAAGTTTCCATCTGTCCTCATTGGACTTATTACAATAGGAGTCTTGTAGCCATCATTTTTATGAAATAACGACTTTATCCATCCTCCGATATGAAATGAATTTAGAGCATAATGAGAATAGTTGATAGCAATGGTATAGAAAAAATTTCTGGCAAATTCTTCAGCTTTAACATTCATCTTTTTTGACCTAAAATTTTGATTATTTAAATCAGAAATGGTTATAATCTCACAAGTATTCTTATCATTTTTTTTATCATAGTTAAGATGAAGACAATAAAATTGATCATCAATTTGATAATAAATTTCAGCCTTCAATTTTTGATTAAAATCGACTATTTCACTTTGTTGATTTGTAATGTCTTTTAATTGAAAATTTATATTCGGATCAAATTCCTTCAAATCATTTTCGAGTTTCGAAAAATCTTTGATTTTATTTTTAATAGAATCAAAGGATTTTATATTTAGTCTCCCATCTACCCCTATTAACTCTTTAATTAAATTATCCCTGTGCTTGTTAACTTTTGACTGTTGCTTTTCTTTATTTAAAAGCTGTTTCTTTAATTTTTTTGAGTTCTTTTCTAAACTATTAAAATTAGGCTCTAATATATTTTTATTCGTACAGTAAAGGTAAATACATGCAAAAAAAAGTTCTACTATTGAGCTTTTCCCACTTCCGTTCTTACCTGCAATAGCCGAAATATTAATATCGATCTTATGCCCATCTGCTGTTTTAGTATTGTAAATATTAGGTGGAGATTCATCAAATGATATATATCGAATTTCCTCATTTGAGGATGTCTTTATCTTATTTTTAGTAGAATTATAATAAGAGTAATTATGATACAATGGATAAATCTGACCAGAACTTAAGTTTTTCAAAAACCTTTTGTCACATCCGATTAAAGGGCGAATAGCTAATAGCTTAAATTTTGACATTCTATTAAGTAAAATTTTTAGTAAGAACTATCTAGAGAAAGTTCTTCATTTCTTGGTTATTATTTTGCTCAAATTTAATGAAACTTTTTTAAGTTAAAATTTTTCATAAAGCCAAATGCTGCAAATCAGGATCATTTTTAATCCTTTCCAATTCATCTTCAATAATCAAAATAACATCCCTTTTAATCTGTTTATAATTATAATCAATAATCTCTTTCATATTATCATTCCCCTGCAAATCTGTAAAAAATAAAATCTCCGGGATTTTCTGATATCCTTTTATTTCTTCTAAAACTTTTTCGTTGTCAACAACGATTTCAGCGTGAAACATTTTCTGTTCAATACGTTCATCAAAATTATCAGATACTGCTCCTACAAACATTCCTTGACTTAATGTTGAAATTTTTGAAGCTGGTATCAGACTGTCCAGTTGAGTAGATATAGAAGTAGATTTATCGTTTCTGTTAATGGTCATGCTTTGTCTCTTTTGTAAAACCTTTCCAAAACGCTCTGAAAGGCTTTTCGCTGTCTCTCCTACCACCTGCCCACTAAAAATATTTCCCACGGTGTTCTGAATCACCTTACTTTCTTTGTCACCATAATCTCTTGTCAGCTGAGAGAAATCCTGAAATCCAAGACATACTGCTACTTTATTACTTCTTGCGGTTGCAATCAGATTATCCAGTCCCCTGAAATAAATAGTAGGAAGTTCATCAATAATCACAGAACTTTTCAGCTGTCCTTTTTTATTAATCAGCTTTACGATACGGGAATTATATAACCCCAATGCTGCCGAATAAATATTTTGTCTGTCCGGATTATTTCCAACACATAAAATCTTAGGTTCTTTTGGATTATTAATATCTAGTGAAAAGTCATCACCGGTCATCACCCAATACAGTTGTGGAGAAATCATTCTGGATAAAGGAATTTTAGCTGAGGCAATTTGTCCCTGGAGTTGATCCTGTGCACCACCCTGCCACGCATCCATGAACGGAGACAGATAATTTTCAAGATCAGGATAAGAAGTTAAAATGGTAAAAACATCTGAATATTTTTTATTCAGTAGTTCAATGGCATGAGGAAAAGTACAGTATTTACCATCTTCATAAATTTTTAAAAACCAAATTATCGCTGCCAACAAAATAATGGGTGACTCTACAAAAAAGTCTCCTTGTTTCTGTATCCAACTGCGGTTTAGATTCAGCATTATAGTATAGGCGGCTTCATAAGCATCAGATATATCTGTCATGAAATTAGGATGTAAGGGATTACAACGATGACTTTTTCTCGGATCATCAAAATTGATTATATAAAACTTTGGTTTAACCTTATACTTATCATAGTGTTTTAATAAATGATTATAAGCAATATTCGAAAGATCATCAAACTTAAAATCATAGATGTACATAGAAAAGCCTTTCTCAATCTGCTGCTTAATAAAATTGTTTACAATAGCATAGGATTTTCCGGATCCCGGTGTTCCTAAAACAATAGTAGCTCTAAAAGGATTAACAATATTGATCCACCCCTTATTCCATTTTCCGTTGTAATAAAACTTAGTGGGTAAATTGATGGAATATTCATTTTCCATTAACTTTGTTTCCTGCACAAAGCTTTCATTCTCATTATTGAAAACATCTTCCATTAAGTTATTGGTCAATAGTCTGTGCATCCATAATCCACCCACCATGAGAAAAATGTATCCGACAGAGATTGAAATAAAATAAAGAATTGTCCCTGGAAACAAGTTCAGTTTCAATAAAGGAAAATTCAAAAAATACAACAGAAAGCCAATGATTAATACTTTACTAATTTTTGCCCATGTAATTTTCTCATCTTTCACTCCTTTGGTTCCAAGACAGCTTAAAGCCAATAATACCAAGGCAAAAACTTTGGTATAGATTGGGTAAGAAAACAATCCGGTAGTTTTTTGAAAATTAGTGAGTATTGTATCGACAATTTCCAATGTCCAACCTTGCTCTAGAAAAGTGTGATAACAGTACCAATATAGATGCATAAGTACCATTACAATGCTTACAGCTCTCATAAATCCCATGATTTTAGCAAGCCCTCTTAAGTCGTCTTCACCCTGCATATAATAAATTTTAAGTTCAGGAATGAATGTAGAAGTCATCAGTTCATGAAAATGTCAAAGGATGTTATTGGCATCATTTGTCTATCATTGGCATTGTTTAAAATATAATTTAGACGCTTTTGGATGACTTGCTCTTTATTGAAAATATTTACATTTGTCATTACAACAAATCAAGATGAATACGCTACAATCAAATTATAATAATCTACTTAACAGCATTGGTTCAACTATAGAAACGGCAAGGCAAAATGCTGTGCGAGCCATCAACAGTGAATTGGCGAAATCCAATTGGGAAATCGGCAGGCACATTGTGGAGTATGAACAGCATGGTGAGGAACGAGCTGAATACGGAAGTAATTTATTAGCAGTACTTTCCAAAGATCTGAAACAGCGATATGGCAAAGGATTTGGCAGGCGTAATATACTTGATATGCGTCGTTTTTATCTGGCTTATCCAAAATGGCAGGCAGTGCCTGCCAAATTAAGTTGGACCCATATCATTACATTGTTAGCTATATCAGATGAAAATTCCAGAAAATTTTATGAAAAACAGGCAATAATTGAGAATTGGGGTTACAGAGAACTTGACCGTCAGATCAAGTCTTCGCTGTATGAACGCCTTGCCTTGAGTAAAGATAAAAAAGGAGTCCTGAAACTTTCTGAACTTGGGCATATTATTACAGATGCAGAAGAGGCTGTAAAAGATCCTTATGTTCTTGATTTTTTAAAGATTCCACAAGAAAATATGGTTACTGAAAAAGCATTGGAACAGAAAATCATTGATAATCTTCAATTGTTCCTTCTTGAATTAGGAAAAGGATTTACGTTTGTTGGCAGACAATACAAAATATCGTTAGGGAAAAGGCATTTTTATATTGATTTGGTATTTTATCACCGTATTCTAAAATGTTTTATTCTTATTGATTTAAAAATCAAAGAGGTCGAGCATCATGATATTGGTCAAATGAACCTTTACCTTAACTACTTCAAATCAGAAGAAAATGTAGTGGACGACAATGAACCTATAGGAATTATTCTTTCCGCAGAAAAAGATGAAGTCTTGGTAGAATATGCAACGGGTGGAATTTCCAATAAAATATTTGTTTCAAAATACCAGCTATACTTACCAGACAAAAAAGAATTGCAACGAAAAGTGCAGGCTCTAATAGCAAAAGAAGGATAGATTTATTTACCATTTTATCGTTTTCTTCTCTTTTTCCGCTTCATCATTTGTTGTGCAAAAATTTCGTCTTCGTGATCTTCACCCTGCACCGTTGGTAAAAACCCAGGCAATGAATTTTCATCGTTATAGATGTTATTATTATTTTCACTACTCAAAAACCCAAATAAAGAATGGATTTCAGCAGAGAAGAACTTATCTGTCGGAACAGATTGAGATTCCTGCTGTTTTAAATCGGAACTTTTTCTATGGGTTTGTTGATTCTTCCAAAGATCATTAAATATGTTGGCTGAATACTGTTTTCCGAGACTTGATCCATTCCAGACGGTTCTGGAATTATGGTCTATAAATGTAATGCCATATAACCTTCCAGTTTCATTTCTTCGTATCACAGTATTAATACCTTTGGCTTTCATTTTCTCAACAAAAGCCCTTTCATTATTACTGGATTTCAAAACATCATCAATAATTGCTTTTATTTCAGATTTATTAGAGGAGTTTAGCACAAGTTCTTTACTTTTCAAAAAGTGTGATTCCAAGGCGTTCAGTCCCGCCATTTTACCCATGATTGAAGCTTTAAAGGGATGCCCAATCTTTTGCTTATTTTTGTCTAATGCAAAATAGACTAAACCTCGCTGTGGTTTTCCATGCAACTCACCCTCAATTTTTTCAGCATTAATATTAAAAAGTGAAAGCAAAGCATTGTACTCTCCCAGCGTTTTAAATGAATAATAATCAGCTATATTTCGAATTACAGAAGCTATTTGATTTTTACTATTACCTGCCTGATAATCAACAGGACTAAAAATCAGCTTATTTTCAGATTTTTTTTGCTTTGTTGCCGATAGCAAATTATAACTTCTTTCCAGCTTTCTACATATCTCCATTGATCTTTTTTTCTCAAATTTATCTGAGATTTTTTTACCATATTCATCCACACCTACTGAAACTATGTGAATGTGGCTGCGGTCAATATCGGTATGTTTAAATACAATATAGGGTTGTTTTCCATAGCCCATTTCATTCATGTAATCTTCTGCCATCTTTACAAAATCCGTATCGCTTACTCTATCATTCGGATCGGGATTAAGTGATATGTGCAGAGTGTGTTTTTCTGTGTTTTTATTGGCTGCTAAATAAGGTTCAAACGATTCAATCAGCTTTGGTATTGTATATTTATTGTCTGGAGTTTCAATCATATTATTGGTAAATAATATGATTGCATTTCCATGCTTAACTTTAAGATGATTGTAAGCCAATGCACCATCTAACTTGCTGCTTCGTCCAATTTTAGCGATCATTTTCTTTCAATTTTCTATGATGACTTGAGTTAAATTCATTTGCCAATTCAATGATTTTCCGACATAAAATAGTAAGTTCAACAGTTTGTTTTTCCAATCGATATAAAAATGCAGCGGCTTTTTTTTCGGTAAAATGAGTATATAATAATTTGACAACCTGATTATAATTAACACCGACTGCTCGGAATTGAGAATAAAAGGAAGTAAGTCTCATATAAAAATCAACAGATCCTTTGTCAATCTTTACTGTTTTAATCTCTTTGGAAAATAGTACAGAAGTAATAAATCGAGCTTTATTATCGATTCCTGAAGCGTCAAAAAGGGACAAAAATTTGTTATTCTCATCATCATTCAAACGAAAAACATAACGATGAATAGAGGGATCAACCTTAGGTTTTCTTCCCCCTTTATTTCTATTGTTTTTTTTCTGATTATCCATTAGATTTCTATTTTAACAGTTATAAACCTTGACTTTGGAGAGTGTTTTAAAGCACCCGGCAGGGCAAGTTGTTTTGAGGCACAAAAAATAGTTATGAGGCACTCAAAACACAACTTGCCGTGTTCAGGTGAACACTATAAACACAGCTGATAAAACTGCTTGAGCAGTTATAAACTATTTTTTAGATGTCACGGAAAAAACTGGGTTTCTCTCCGATTTATCCATAGTGTAATTTAAGGTCTATTTGCCCCCCTTCATAACTTTCATAGTTTCCAAATAACGTCATAAAATACCAGAGAGTGCCTACTGAAAACATTGATATCAAAAGGTGTTTTATTTACGGTATTATTTAAAACAAGTAGTAAAAAAAGCAAGAAATAAAAATGTAAGGTTTTAAAAATGTAAAACTGTAAAAGCATTTTTAAATATTTAAAAACGACAGTACCACTTACAAAACCTAAGTTCATACAGACAATTAACAATATTTCAAAGTATACAAATAAGTTTATAACAGGTAAAAAAACATACCTACTAAGAAATAATAAACGTATAAAAACAAGCAATAAAGAAAATAACAATCAAATTTCACAAAATGGAAATAATAAAGAAAACATTGAAAATAAGTTTTTCTACACAAAAAGGGGGTGTTGGAAAATCAACTATCACAACCCTCCTGGCGAGTATGCTTCACTACCGTTTAGGGTATAATATACTGGTTATAGATTGTGATTTTCCACAATATAGCTTAAGTAATATGAGAGAGCGTGATAAAAAGGCAATCATGGTGAATGATTATTACAAAAAGGCAGCCATGAAGCAGTTTCAACACCTTAACAAAAAAGCATATCCTATTATTAGATCAAAAGCAGATACAGCATTGGAATCCGCATCAGATTATTTACAACAAACGACTATTGTTCCTGATATTATATTTTTTGATCTCCCCGGAACTGCTAACACAAAGGGTGTCCTCACTACATTAAAAGCTATGGACTTTATCTTTGCTCCTTTAACTGCTGACCGTCTGGTTGTAGAGAGTACTTTAGGATTTACTAAAGCCTTTTTAGGATTACCACAAACAGAAAATGATAGCAGACAACAATCCATTTGGTTGTTCTGGAATCAGACTGATGGACGTGAAAAAACAGGATTATATGACATTTATGAAAAGGTAATTATAGAACTCCAGCTTAACATTATGAATATTAGAATTATGGACAGCAAAAAATTCCGTAAAGAATCTGATGATATGAATAACAGTATTTTCAGATCCAGCTTATTACCGGCAGAATCACATCTTTTAAAAGCTACAAAAATGAATTTGTTTATTGAAGAGTTTTTACAAATCATACAATTATAAAAGGAGAATGATGGCTACAGATAAAAAAAATAAACAGCATGAAAACCCTCATGTAGATGAAGATTATTTAATGCAGGTCATCAGTGGTGAAGAACCTGCAGTGTTAAAAGCAACAGATCAAAAAAAAGAACCACCTATTCAGCAATCTAAGGAAAAATCAAAAATTAGTTCCAACAAAAAAGCAACCTATGAAGATACATTCTTGATCAATCGATTTCCTTCAGGTCGTAATGGCAAAGTGGTCTACATAAGACCTGAATACCATGAAAGACTTTTAAGAATTGTTCAGCTTTCAAGAGAAGACCGCACAACGCTTTACTCTTATATTGACAAAATTCTGGAACAACATTTTCTTGATTATGGAAATGACATCACCGATTATTTTAACCAACATTTTAAACCAATACTGTAAATCATGGAAATTATCATTTTTATATGCTTAGTCATCATAATCCTGTTACTTCTGCATGATAAAATTATTATTAAGCAAGCCCCAAGCTCTTCGAAAGAGGATAAGAGAGCTTCATACAACACCCATAACATTATGGGAGAAACTAAAACATTTCCACGTCACGAGCTGCCCCCCCCTTCCATTGAAAGGCAAAAAATGGAATTGGAAATTGATCCATCTACTTTAGACATAGAATACGATGTCAACGAAAACATCTATGTTCAGAATCTACAGGAAGAACCGGACAGAATTTTTAATAATGAACCTAATTTTATTGAAGAGGAAGAAGAATGGAAAAAATATAGAATTATCGAAGAAGCTAATGGTTTTGCACAAGGGGTTACCTTCGAGGAACTAGATACTGTGAAGATGACCTTACAACAAGAAGTCTGTGATACATCTGAAAAGAAAACAGCAGTCGCTGTAGTTCAGAAAATATATGGAACCGATTTATATACCTTACTAGAAAATTCTATTGAAAATGCTTCCCATAAAATAGCTTTACTATTAGATAATTCTTTTGAAAATGAACGAGAGTCCTGTTCTTCCAATATGCGGAATAATAATTTTAATATTGATGATTTAATTTAATCATATTGATGAACAACATTAGCCAATTGAGTTGTAGGACGGTACGGCCTACCAGACTGCGTGGTTCTACCTGTTTCTGAAAACAAATACAAAGTTCTTTTCGATCTTGAACAGATTACATATAATAATTTTTTTGCAGCAAGGTCATTATCTTCATTCCAATTAGGTACTTTACCATGTAGTAAACCAAATGCAATTACAGTATCGAACTCCTCTCCCTTTATACCATGACAAGTATTTACGACAACACCTTCTTCGTGTTTAAACATTTTACGAAAACTATGAATATCTTTAGCCATATCAAAGTCAGGATTACTCAATCTTTTTTTTGCTCCGTCAATAAAAGAAGTAAGTTGATCATTTAGCAATTTATTGAAAGCTAAATTAATTTGTAATCTATCAAGTAGCTGACTAAAACAATCTTCAAGATGCTCTATACCATCTGTATTAGTAGAAGAAATAGAATTAATAACTTTTAATAATTTCTTTGACCTAAAGTTATGATTTTCAAATAGTATTATTCCAAAACTTTCCAGTTCTAGTAACAGTTCACTGCTCCACCGTTTTCTTACAATAAAGCTTGTGGGTGAAGGAGAAACAAGAAAAAGTCTAGCAATTTTAAACCAAATATTTTCTCTATTTTTCTGTAATGGCGATAGACCAACTGCATCAAATTTCACATTTGGCAATAAAGTCTTTAATCTTCTTCCCATTGGTATTACTAAATACCAATTGGGAGCAAGTACGCAGATTTCATTTTCTGGTACACCTTCACCTATTTTCTCTTCAATAATACGAGCAATTTCTACTACCAGATCATCTTTATTTATTTCTGTATCATATTTTATGATGGCTCTATCCTGAGCATTTGATCCCAGTGCAAGAATTTCGGCATCAGTAATTTGAAAGTTTTTATTATAATTTATTATTTGCTGATTTGAGCGATAATTTCCAGTTAATTCTTTACTCAGAAAAGTTTCTTGGAACTCATATTCTATTTCCTTATGATTTTTAGCAACACCTCCTAAAGATCCATATATTGCCTGATCAGAATCTCCGACAATGAACATTTTACAACTTCCTCTGTCAGCTTTCATTATGCTACTAAGAATTGAATATTGTAATTGTTGTGTATCTTGATATTCATCAACACAAATTAAATGAAACATTTTTTTTAAAATCGAAGCAATTTTTGGATAAGTAGAAATAAGCTTATAAGAATAATGCAAGATTTGATCAAAATCAATTAATTTATCATTAGAAAGAATTTCATGATATTTATCTAATAATTCTCTAAACACAACTTCTTCCTTTTCACCAGTAAGCAAATATCTAGTAGATATATTGTCAAAAAAACGTAATCCGTACTCTGTTTTTAGATCATTAATAATTTTTTCTGAATTATACTCATCAGATATTGAAAATCCATTTTTAAGTTCATCCAGATAGCATCTATATGGTCGTATTATCCATTCCAAGCAAAAGGCATGAATTGTACCCGCCCATAAAGTACTATCATCCATATTGAAATCTCTAATTCTTCGCTGAATTTCATCAGCTGCTCTATTAGTAAATGTTACAGCAATAATGATCTTTTTAGAATTAAAACTTTTTTCAAGTTCATACGCAATCTTATGTGTTAATGTTCTTGTTTTACCACTTCCTGGACAAGCTGTTAATAAAACATTCCCTGCAGCTTCAATAGCTGTAATTTGTTGTTTATTTAATCCCTTAAGCATCTATTAAAACCATTATTTCTGATAAAACATCATTTTGTAATTCTTTTTTATAATAGTCTAATGCTTCTGTTTCATCATCAAAAGCACTTAGATTTGCAAAAATATCAGTGTAATTTAAGTCATCAAAATTGACTTTTATTAGTTGACTAATTCTGTATTTTGCAATATAAATAAGAATAGATTTTTTAATGTTTGGACATGCAAAAACTAGTGCATTTAAAATGTAATCAGGAATATAGGTGCAATGATCGATATTGTCAGCAATCATAATAGCAAACCATCCTTTTCCAAACTTTTCAGCAAGCCTCAGGATTTCCTTACCAGAAGTTGCGACATCGCTGTTATCAATACGTGAACAAATCTTTTCTATAGTTACTCTATTTGTGAATGCTTTCTCTACAGTACTTTTTATCTCTAAAGAATTGACTGCTAATAAAAAATCAACTTCGAAAGTATGCTGTGCGTAAAATGCTTTTAGATATTCGTTATTTTCACAAAAATTCTCTAGATCTTGCTTTCGACTTTCACCAGAAATCTGTGAATTACGACAGTCTCTTTGATATTGATCATCATTTTGGTCATCTTCTGGTAATGGAACTATCGAAATATCATTGTCCGTTATAATACTACATTTTCTTTTTACTCGGTCCTGGTGAAAAAGTTGAGCTATATTTTTAAACCCTGTGCTTCCAATATTTATTATAGATATTCCTAACTCATCTAAACTTACACCTAACACCTTTTTTACTAATATTGGGATCAAAATATGTTCAGCATCACCTTCAACTAATATAACCCCTTTAGCAAACAATAGATTAGTTCTGTTTGCGTCTAAATATCTTTCTAACTTAACTACTTCGTTAGGTTGAAGATTATTAGACGGATTAAAAACTTCCGCTTTCTTCCAACCTCTTGCTAGAATATTCATAGAGCTAATAGCTGATACAGAGGATATGTGTGTAGAGTGAGTAGAAATAAAGACTTGTGTACTGTCCTTATCTAATTTTTGGAAAAGTGTTTTCTGTATATGATTATGAATATGTGCTTCAGGTTCTTCTATCAGAATAAAATTAGCAATTTTTTCATTTTTTTTAATTCTTTCAAACTCTAATAATTTAAGTGATATATATATTAAATTGGCTCCACCTAAGCTCAACTCTCCAAGCCTTCCGTCATAATCTTCTTCATCTGGGTCTCCAACCCATAATTTTAGAGACTGTAACAATCTCTCCATATTGGCAGGAAGTTCAGACTTGATATTTACATTAGGAGCATAAGTTTCTCCAACTGTATCCCTCATTGTTTGCGAAATACCAGACGATACATTCTTAACCTCCTCTAATGATGAAATTGAGCTATTCAACTCTTCAACCTGACTTTCTAATTCGCTTTTTTTCTCAATTGGAATATTCTTTTCTTTATCTCTTAAAAGATTTATAAGGGGATTATCTTTGAATGATCTTAAATCTGCCTCAACATCTCTTAAAGCTTTAGCAAAAGTGCATGCAAACTCATTAGGTATCGATATTCCATACATTTTAATTCCATAAACGTCCACTCGTTCCTCATCAGGATCTGGAAATGTGATCGATTCGAAGTCTCCAACAAAGGATGAATAATTCTCATCTATTGAAAAATCAATATTTCCTCTCCCGGTGTAGACAGTTTCATAATCATTTAAACTTATCTGTGACAAAATTTCGGATAATTCTTCTTGCGTTTTGCCTTCTTTTTCTGAAAGCTCAAACAAACTTCGTCTAATGTCAATTCTAGGACGAAAAAATAAAGTATATGTTCCCTTTGTACTATCAAAGTTTTCAGCATCTGCCATTTTATGCATTGCAATTGATTGAGCCTCCTCACCATTATCTAAATCATCAAAAATTATTTGAATTACTATCCAGTGTCCAGCCCAGTCTCCGATAGAACGATTGAAATCATTTTCGTAAAATCTGATTGATCTGGGCATACTATCATCAATCATTATTCTTAACGCATGGAAAAGATTTGATTTTCCAGCACCGTTTTCACCGATAATAGTATTGACTCCTTTAGTAAAACTTAGCGATGCGGAATTAAAATTTCTGAAATTTCGAAGAGAAAGTCTAGATATGTACATGTGTTTTTAGTTTTAACAAAAATAACTAAAGTTTCATTAAGTACATTACAACATGTATTTTAAGATATAACATTGAGAGAATTTTAATGCCAAATGCTTCCCTAAAACTTCATTTTTTTAAGTAACACTCCTTTTTCCAAACACCTTTGTCTCAAAGCCCATAAAGCATGGGTTTCATCATCATAAAATCTATTCATTATGAAAAGACAAAGAAAAAAAATCATGTTCACAGCATTTCTTATGCTTATTGGTTTGGGTATTAATGCCCAAGGAAATGGTTCTGCAGGAATCACTGAAGCTACGCAGATGGTAACTTCGTATTTTGATCCGGCAACGAAACTGATCTACGCCATTGGTGCGGTGGTCGGCTTGATTGGCGGGGTCAAGGTTTACAACAAATTCAGCAGTGGCGATCCTGATACCAGCAAAACCGCAGCCAGCTGGTTTGGAGCCTGTATTTTTTTAATAGTTGCAGCTACCATCCTACGTTCATTCTTCCTTTAAAATCATTGATGATGAATACCTATCATATCAACAAAGGAATAGGAAGAACGGTTGAGTTCAAAGGATTGAAAGCACAGTACCTGTTCATTTTTGCAGGAGGATTATTGGGAATACTCGTATTCATCATGATCATGTATATGGCTGGTGTCAATACCTATATCTGCTTACTTATTGGAGGAACTACTGCTGGTCTTCTCATTTGGAAGACCTTTTCTTTCAACAGAAAGTATGGAGAACATGGATTAATGAAATTGGGAGCAAAAAAGAAGCATCCAAAGTATATCATCAGTCGAAAATCTATTTTCAGGTATATCAAGATACACTCTAAAAAAACTGTAGCATGAGAAATCAATCTAAAGCGGCAACGCTGGAAAGTATATTTCCACTGCTGGCTGTCGAAGAGAATTGCATTATTTCAAAAGATGCTGATGTTACGGTTTGTTTCAAGGTAAGGCTTCGCGAATTATTTACTGTTGCATCAGCTGAGTATGAAGCTATCCATTCGGCTTGGTTCAAAGCCATAAAGACTTTACCTGATTACTGTATTGTTCATAAGCAGGACTGGTTTATCAAAGAGAATTACCGCCCTGACTTATCCAATGACGATCAGAGCTTTTTATCAAAGTCTTTTGAGAGACACTTTAATGAAAGACCTTTCCTTAATCATTACTGCTACCTTTTTATTACGAAGACTACGAAGGAAAGAATGAGGATGCAGAGTAATTTTTCATCGCTTTGCAAAGGAGTCTTGATTCCAAAAGAAATCAGGGATAAGGAACTGATGAGTCGATTTATGGAAGCAGTTGATCAGTTTGAAAGAATTATGAACGACAGCGGATCTATTTACTTAGAAAAGATGTCCGCTGATGAAATTACAGGAACTGAAAAACATTCAGGTCTTCTTGAACAATATCTGACCTTATCCAGAGAAATCAATCCTTCTCTTCAGGATTTGAATCTAGGAGCAGAAGAAATGCGCATCGGTAACAACCGTATCACTATGCACACCTTGTCAGATACGGACGATCTTCCAGGAGCGGTTTCCTCCCACAGTCGATATGAGAAACTGAGTACCGACCGAAGTGACTGCCTGCTTTCATTTGCTTCTCCTGTCGGACTTTTGCTCAATTGTAATCATATCTACAATCAGTATTTGTTTATTGATAACAGTGATGACAATCTGAACAAGTTTGAAAAATCCGCCAGAAATATGCATTCACTGGCAAGGTACAGCAGAGCCAATCAGATCAATAAGGAATGGATTGAGAAATACCTCAACGAAGCTCACTCTTTTGGATTACAATCTATCCGTGCTCATTTTAATGTGATGTCGTGGTCTGACTATCCCCATGAATTGAAACAACTTAAAAATGACACAGGAAGTGCTTTGGCACTTATGGAATGTAAGCCACGGCATAATACAACAGATACTGCCACATTATACTGGGCTGGTATTCCCGGAAATGCCGGTGATTTTCCGAGTGAGGAAAGCTTCTATACGTTTATTGAACCTGCATTGTGTTTTTTCACTCAGGAAACCAATTATCAGAATTCACCCTCTCCGTTTGGGATCAAAATGGCTGACAGGCTGACGGGAAAACCTATCCATCTGGATATTTCAGATCTTCCGATGAAACAGGGAATCATTACCAATCGAAACAAGTTCATTTTGGGACCTTCGGGGAGTGGGAAGTCTTTTTTCACCAACCATATGGTGAGGCAGTATTATGAGCAGGGAGCCCATGTTCTGTTAGTTGATACCGGAAATTCCTATCAGGGTTTATGTGAACTGATCAAAGGTAAAACCAAGGGTGAAGATGGAGTTTACTTTACTTATACAGAAGACAATCCGATTGCCTTCAATCCATTCTACACCGACGACGGCATCTTTGACATTGAAAAGAGGGAAAGCATCAAAACACTTATTCTCACACTATGGAAAAGAGATGATGAACCGCCAACCCGCTCCGAGGAAGTTGCTTTATCAAATGCAGTCAGCGGCTATATTGACCGAATCAAAAATAATGAGCAGTTCCCTTCATTTAATGGCTTTTACGAGTATGTGAAAAATGATTACCAAAAAGTATTAGAGCAAAAAAAAGTCAGGGAAAAAGACTTTGATATTGCCAACTTCCTGAATGTACTGGAACCTTACTATAAAGATGGTGAATATGATTACCTGCTTAATTCTGACCAACAGCTTGATCTTTTGTCCAAGAGGTTTATTGTTTTCGAGATTGATGCGATCAAAGATCATAAAATCCTTTTTCCCATTGTAACCATTATCATCATGGAAGTTTTCATTAACAAAATGCGAAGACTGAAAGGAATCAGAAAACTGATCCTGATCGAAGAAGCCTGGAAGGCAATTGCGAAAGAAGGAATGGCTGAGTACATTAAATATCTCTTCAAGACAGTCAGAAAATTCTTTGGAGAAGCCATAGTGGTTACACAGGAGGTGGATGACATCATTCAGTCCCCTATTGTTAAGGAAAGCATCATCAACAATTCAGACTGTAAGATCCTTTTGGATCAGCGGAAATACATGAACAAGTTTGATGACATTCAGTCTATGCTGGGTCTTACAGACAAAGAAAAAGCACAGGTTCTTTCCATCAATATGAATAATGATCCGAAAAGACTGTACAAAGAAGTCTGGATCGGATTAGGAGGAACGCACTCTGCTGTATATGCCACGGAAGTTTCCACAGAAGAATATCTGGCTTATACCACAGAAGAAACGGAGAAAATGGAAGTTATGCAGCTGGCCTCTGAACTTGATGGCAATGTAGAGCATGCTATCAAGAGGATTTCTCTTAAGAGAATCAAATCGAATACAAAAGAAACTTAAATCATTAAAATTTTACAACAATGAAAAATTCAATCATTACAACAGTTATGGTTATTGTATTAGCTATAACATCATTTGCAAAAGCACAATTTGTGGTTACGGATCCGGCTAATCTGGCTTCAGGAATACTCAACTCCGCCAATGAAATTGTACAGACCTCATCGACTGTTTCGAATGTAGTTAAGAACTTCAATGAAATTAAAAAGGTGTATGAGCAGGGTAAGGAATATTATGACAAACTGAAAGCAGTAAACAATTTAGTAAAAGATGCCCGTAAAGTTCAGCAGACTGTTTTATTGGTGGGTGATGTTTCCGAAATGTATGTCAATAATTTCGGAAAGATGCTGAATGATCCCAATTTCAATGCTCAGGAGTTGACCGCTATCGCTAACGGTTATTCAACACTATTGAACGAAAGCACTGAACTGCTTAAAGAACTAAAACAGATTGTCACTTCTACCGATCTATCATTGAATGATAAGGAAAGAATGGAAATTATTGACAGAGTATATAAAGAGGTGAAAGATTATCACAATCTGGTAAGATATTACACCAATAAGAATATCTCTGTCAGTTATCTAAGAGCCAAAAAGCAGAACAACGCGCAGAGAGTTCTAAACCTGTATGGTACTGTTAATCAAAAATACTGGTAAGATGGAACCTACTAATTTACATGAGGTGCTTCGTTCTGTGTATGAAGAGATGATGCCGATGTGTGCTGACATGGCAGCAGTTGCAAAAGGAGTTGCAGGGCTGGGAGCATTATTTTATGTGGCCGTAAAGGTTTGGCAGGCATTAAGTCGTGCCGAACCGATTGATCTCTTTCCTATGCTCAGACCATTTGCCATCGGAATCTGCATTATGTTCTTTTCAACAATTGTCTTGGGCAGCATCAACGGAGTATTAAGTCCGGTCGTTCAGGGCAGCCACTCCATGCTGGAGGGTCAGGTATTAGATCTTAATGAACTCCAGCAGAAAAAAGATCTGCTGGAAAGGGAGGCTATGCTTCGAAATCCTGAAATGGCATATCTCATTTCTGATGAAGAATTTGACAAAAAATTGGAAGAACTGGGTTGGTCACCTTCTGATTTGGTGACGATGTCTGGAATGTATATAGAGCGGGAAATGTTTGCTATTAAAAAAGATATCAGAGACGGTTTCAGAGAGTTTCTGGAAATACTCTTTCAGGCAGCGGCATTGGTGATTGATACAATCAGAACTTTCTTTCTCATTGTGCTTTCGATCCTTGGTCCTATTGCATTTGCCATATCGGTTTGGGATGGTTTTCAGTCTACGCTTACCCAATGGCTGACCAGATACATCAGTGTATACCTATGGTTACCGGTGGCTGATATGTTCAGTGCTATCCTGGCAAAGATTCAATCCCTTATTATAGAAAGGGATATTGAAATGCTGGCAGATCCCAACTTTATTCCAGATACTTCCAATACGGTCTACATTATCTACATGATCATTGGAATCATTGGCTATTTCACTGTGCCTACCGTTACAGGCTGGATCATTCAGGCGGGCGGAGCCGGAAACTTTATGCGTAATGTTACCCAGATGGCACAAAAGTCAGGAAATGTTGCGGGTGCTACTGCGGGTGCAGCGGCAGGTAATATTTCAGGACAACTCCTTAAATAATCAAAAAACAAAAAAATGGAATTTAAAACCTTAAGAAATATAGAGAACAGTTTTAAGCAAATCAGATTGTTCACCTTTGTTTTTGCCATCCTTTGTTTTGGAGTTGTCGGCATTGTTGTGTACAAATCGTACAGTTTTGCAGAAGAACAAAGACAAAAGATATATGTCCTTGACAATGGTAAATCACTGATGGTTGCCCTATCCCAGGATATGTCTATCAACAGACCTGTAGAAGCCAGAGAACATGTAAGACGTTTTCACGAACTCTTTTTTACAGTAGCTCCTGATAAAAGTGCTATTGAGAGCAATGTAAAAAGAGCTTTTAATATGGCCGACCAATCTGCATTCAATTACTATAAGGATCTCTCTGAGAAAGGGTATTACAACAGGATCATCAGCGGAAATATTCAACAGCGCGTTGAAATTGACAGTGTAGTAGCAGATTTTAACAACTATCCCTATGCTGTAAAGACTTATGGGAAGCAATTCATTATCCGCGCAAGTAATTTAACGATCCGAAATCTTGTAACGAATTGTCAACTGGTCAATTCCGTCAGGTCAGACAGCAACCCTCAGGGGTTTACTATTGAAAAATTCAATGTCATTGAGAACAAAGATGTTGAAACTGTTAACCGATAAAAACAGTTATATGAAAAAATAAGATTAAAAATAGAGGAATTCGTTAAAAAAGCAGAACGGAAATGGAAATCCTTATCTACCAAACGACAACGCTCTTTGACCAAGATATTTTTTGCAGGGTATGCGATAATGACGATTTTAACGGTTATTCATCTATGGTCAAAAGATTCAAAAAGTCGAACCATTCTTTCAGTTGGACATATCAATAACATTCCAAAGGAGATAAAGATGCAACATCAGCCGCTTGAAAACCCAGCTAATTATTCACCCCATAAAACATCCCCATGAAAGAGACAAGTCAAATCAGAATCACTGAAGGAAGTATACATTCCTCAGACGAAAATGAACCTTTGGATCGTAAGCCAGGGTGGGAAAAATTTAAAAAGCCGATCATTTACTTTTTAATGTTCATTGCTTGTATGGGATCCTTGTATCTGATTTTTAAACCAAAAGATGATAAAACAACTAATCAAGAGGTAGGTTTAAATGCTGAAGTGCCACAAGCCGCGGATGACAAATTACAAGCAGATAAGCAGAAGGCGTATGAGCTAGAATTGTTGGAGCAGAAAAATGAAGAAAAAAGAAATGCTATGACAAGCCTCTCAGATTATTGGAGTGAATCAAACGGCTCGAATCAGCTGATCGCTCTATCTCCAGAATCTTATAACAATGCGAACGCAGATCAGAATGCTTTAAACAGCTACCGTAATGCACAACAAACATTAAGCTCATTTTACAGCAAAGACGACCATGAGGTTACCCAATTAAAAAGGGAAATTAACAGGCTTAAGAATGAAATTTCACATAAGGATGCAGTTCCAAGTACTGTAGGAATTAATGATCAGTTAGAATTGATGGAAAAGTCTTATCAGATGGCTGCAAAATATCTACCTGCGCCAAAACAGCAGGAAGAACCTGAACCAAAGAAAACCTCTGAGGCAAAGCCTGAAGAAAACAAAGTTAAAATAACGGCAGTACAACTTCAAAAACGCAACGTCGTATCCAGTTTGTATCGAGAACCTTCAGACAGTACGTTTTCAGCATCCATCAGTCATAATCGATTTGCGGGGTTACAGAATGAACAGGAAAATACTGTATCCCAAAATAACAGCAGTATCCATGCAGTAATACATGAAACCATGACATTGGTAAATGAAAGTATGGTGCCCTTACGACTAACACAAGGTTTGCTCCTTGGAAAGACAACCATTCCTTCAGGTACTGTACTAAAAGCAACAGGAAAGTTTCAGGGAGGGAGACTGTTACTAGCAATTTCAAGCATTGAATATAAAGGCACTATAACCCCTGTCCAGATTAATATTCATGATAATGATGGGCAGTTGGGGCTTTACATTCCCTACTCTTCAGAACAGACCTCCATTAAGGATATAGCATCCAACATGAGCCAGAATTCCGGCACCAATATTATGATGACCCAATCGGCAGGACAACAGGTTGCTGCCGATCTCACCAGAGGTTTGGTTCAGGGAGTTTCAGGATACTTTCAAAAGAAAGTAAGACAGCCTAAAGTTACTGTTAAGGCAGGGCATCAGGTGCTTTTAGTTTCAAAAAAATAATTAACCTTTAAATTAAAATTAATGAAAATACGACTTAATATATTTTTCTCGGTTCTGTTGATACTCTTCGGTATCTGCAGATTAGCAGCTCAGGAAAATTCAGGTTTCGCATCGCTTTCTCAGGCCAAACTGGAACCGTACAAGATGGAAGTTACGTACAATAAAACAACACATTTATTATTTCCATCTCCCATACGATACGTGGATCTGGGAAGCGAAAATTTGATTGCCAATAAAGCGGAAGATGTAGCGAATGTTCTCAGAATAAAATCCTCAGTAAGAGATTTCGAGGAAGAAACAAACTTTTCGGTCATTACTGAGGATGGTAAATTTTACAATTTTGATGTTTTTTACAGTTCTTATCCAGACACTCTGAATTATGACCTTCTGAAATTACAACGAAATCAGGAAAAAGAATACTCTACAGATGTCCTGTTTGAAGAACTTAAGGGAGAATCTTCATCATTGACTGAATTATTGATAAAAACCTTGTACCAACTTCCCAAAAGAACAGTAAAGCACATTGGTTCAAAAAGTTTTGGAATTCAGTTTCTGTTAAAATCTCTGTATGTACATGAAGGAAAGTTTTATTTTATTTTTCAAATTAAAAACAAAAGCAATGTTTCTTTTGACGTTGATTTTGTCACTTTCAAAATTACCGACAAAAAGAATCTAAAAAGAACTGTCGTTCAGGATAAGGTATTATCTCCTATCCGGACTTATTCTCGTGACTCTACAGTCAACTACCAATCCGACGGTGAATTTCTTTATCTCATGGACCAGTTTACGCTTTTAGAAGATCAGATAGTAGAGATTGAATTGATGGAAAAAGATGGCGGACGACATCAGAAGATTCAGATAGAAAATTCAGATTTGATCAGTGCCAAAGTGGTCAATGATATTCAATTAAAACTAAATTAACATGAAGAGTTTATTATCGTTAATAACAGTGTGTTTATGTTTTTACGCAGCCAAAGCACAAAGAATGTTACCGAAGCAAAAAATTATCGGAATCAATACAGGATTACTGTTGAAAAAGTCATCCGGAAATTATTTCGTCAATACCGATTTTATTATCTATTCAAAAAAAGGGAACTATTCGATGTATTCATTTGAATACAGCAGACAGATCATTCCGTATAAAACGATTGATGTTCCAGTTGAAAACTACAGTCTTGAAGTCGGTTATAGTTTTAATTTGATTGCGGATCTAACAAAAAGCTTTTTAATCAATTCCACATTTTCCGCCACCGGAGGATATGAGAATATCAATAGAAGTGAGACACTACTCTATGACGGAGCCGTACTCTTGAATGAATCATCGTGGGTGTATGGGGGAAGTGTAAAACTTAGTGTTGAAACCTATCTGTCGGATCGGATCGTTTTAACAGGCTTTTATAAAGCAAAAATAGTATGGAATACTTCACTTGAAAAAATAAGACCTGGCGTTGGTCTTGGGATCAGATTTAACTTATAAAATAAAGATTATTATGAAAAATGTAATCAATATCAAAAAATATTTTTTTGCCGCTATGTATCTTATGGCAACCTTGTTTGCAGTCGAGCTTTGTTTTTCATCTTGTTCAGAAGATGAATTACAGGTACAGAAAAATTTTCCGTTTGAAGTGCAGATAATGCCTGTTTCAAAATATATAGCTACTGGAGAAACTGTGGAGATCAGATGTCGCATTATTCCTGTTGGAAACTATAGTGAAACTGAGTATTTCTTCAGGTATTTTCAGTTTGAGGGAAAGGGTACATTACGTTTATTCAATGAACCTCATTTTTTACCCAATGATTCATATCTCCTGACTGAAAAGGAATTTAGGTTATATTATGCTTCTGAATCAACAGTATCTCAAAGTTTTGACATTTAGATTTCAGACAATATGGGAAATGAGCAAAAGCTGACCATACAGTTTAGTCCTCAAAATGCAGAAACTGTATAATGTATTAGGCTATTTCATCAGAAATAACCTTTAATTTTTCTTCCCATTACAAGCTATAAGAAGTAGCCTCTCGAAATAACTGTAACCTTTTTGAAAAAATTTAAGTGAGAAAATTTTTATCAATAGGGTTACTCTTAATGACTTGCGAAAAGACGTTTCCGACCACAGGAAGGAATTGTCTTTTCGCCGAAAATTTTAAATAAACGACAATTCAATATTGTCGTTTATTTTATTAGTTAGAAATTTTACAAATATCCGTTATCAGCAAAAGACAGATAATCTGTCGATGTTAAAATGCAATGATCTAGTAATTTAATATTTAAGAATTCGGATGCATTTTTTATATTCTTTGTAATTTTTAAATCTTCATTAGAGGGTTTTAAATTTCCAGATGGATGATTATGTGCTACAATTATAGAAGAAGCATTACAGAGAAGGGCTGTTTGCATAATTATCCGAACATCCACTATAGTTGAAGAAATTCCGGATTCAGAAATCTTTCTTATTCCTAAAACCTTACTACTCTGATTTAAATATAAAGCGAAAAAAGATTCTCTATAATCTATTTCATCAGAATCAAAATGTTGTCAAAATACCTCTAACGCATCATATGAATTACTGATTACTTTGTCGGAATTACCTTTTCGTGAATAGCTTAATTTTATTTCATTGACAATATTGAATTTCATTTGATATGCTCCTATACGGTGGAGACTTGCATTTACCGTATGTTTTTAATTACTAAATTATTTTCAGTTCATTTTTAAAATGTCTACTCCAAAATGAGCAACGTTTTCACAAAGCTCAAACGCTTTTTGAGACTTCATTTGAGCTGTTCCGCCCATAACAATGGATTGTAATTTGGCTTCGTCATCTTTGTAAGTTTTTACATTCTGATAGAAACCTGTTACCGCATTGTAAGCACCGAATAAGGTCCCTTTCGTGGTTTCCATTTGTTGGGCATCACTCATCATCGCATAGGCAAATGCATCATCCACTGTGTTTTTAAAAACCGCAGACAATTCTTCAGCATTTCCTTTCTGCAGATGGTTTAAAGCTTCTTTATTGGGGCAAAGTGCCAATTGAATTAATTTTTTCATTTCAGAATCACCAATTTTAATTTTTGCCCAATAATTAAAAGATTCCTCTAATTGAGTGCTTAGTTTATTTGCTAAACCCATTACTTTGTGAGCATCTTCCAAACGTTGTTTTGCGCCTGATGTATGTCTTATTCGTACGACGTTACTCATATTTTTGAGTGAAGCATTTAAAGTATTTTGGCAAACAATACGAATGGGTGTAAATGCGGCGGTAATGCTTCCGCTTCCGTCATGTGAGGTCGTCAAAAAAATGTATTTTTCTGTAATGTCGTCCCCGTTTCCGACACGGATATAATCGGGAAGTTTAGCGGTAATAAAAATACGCTCCCCATTTCCCAACGCTCCTGCGGTCTCATATAATGTGCCTTTATCTCCGCCTACAATAGAATCAAAGAAAGAAAATGCTTCACGGTTTTGTACAATATGATAATCTTTACCAACTACACCTAATACAGTATTATTATCAGTGCGGATATTGGCAAAATAGTTTGGAACTTCCAATTCGGAATCACTCACTTTTAGTCCATCTTGAGATTCTACTAGCCCTGTACCTTTCGTAAAAAGAGGAGATTTTTCTACCTCGTAGTCAAGGCCTGCAAATCTGATGGCTTCTTCACTTGTCGGATGTACTTCTACAATCTGCCCTAAGTTGTGCCATACTTTTTCTTTTACGCTGAAAAATGAATATTTTCCTGTTCGGTTGTTGAAATTTAAATTATGTGCCATGATATTGTTATTAAATGTTATAAAATTGTTTTTGATTGACTTAAAATGGAAGGTCATCATCCTTATCACTTTCGTTGGATTTAGGTTGACCGATTTCCTTATCATTTCTCTTGTTGACGGGTGTAGACTCACCCTCAGTTCTTTTGTGACTACTGTGTAATTTAATTTGTGATGTATGGAAATTCAGGCCAGCGTGCGCTTGTCCATCTTTTCCAATCCATGCTCTTGTGTAAACTCTTCCAATAAGCTCCACTAATGTCCCTTTCTTAAGTAATTCAGCTACTTTTGAAGAAATCCAATAAGAGCAGTCAAAAAAAGTTGTCTGTTCGATTCGCTCGCCTTGTTTGTTGCGATAATTGTCATTGGTAGCAATAGAGAAATTGACTACTTGTTTTTTGTTTGACAGGGTGCGGACTTCAGCATCTCTTGTCAGTCTTCCGATAATGTTCATAACTGTTCTTTTTAAGATTGTAGATTTAGATATGTTTTGAATCTCTTCTCCTTCCTTTCTCTGAAAGCCCTCGTTGGCTTCGCTAAATATTTTTCAAAAGAAAAACCGGAAAAAAGAAAGCAGATAATTTTATAGGGCAATAGAAAAAGTCAAAAGGAAACGGAATAATTGGAGGGTACCTTTAGGGAGGAAACCGTTTATGCCGTAGTCTTTTGACTGGATTAAGCAAGGGCTGAACTATATACCTTAGCTGCCTTTTTACCGGTTTATTGAGAAAATATTTTTATCTATAATAATTTAGCATTGGCTAAAAGCACAACTGAAATTTATCCTACTAGATTCTACACGCCTTTTACTGAAAATTTAAACCTATAAGAAAAGCCGCTCGTTTTTCGGTTAACATAAGGTTTTTGGAAATTGCTAATTGTAAGGTCGGCCAACAATGGACATTAATATCCATAAAAAGCAATTTTTTGTTTTACAATGTCAATAATTATAATTTAAGTCAGAATAAAAATGAATACTGCCGGTATCTCTACAAACACATAAATTTATGAAGAGAAATCACCATATAAAGACAAGAAAGGGTACTTCTATTAGTAAAGAATTACCACAATCTTTATATCGGTACAATGGCATTCAAAAGCTTTCATTCGAAAAATCAAAAAAAATACTTTTAGATTCTGGTTTCAAATTAACAGATGAGGAGGTCAAGGAAATCTCCGATATTATGCATAAGATTGCAGAACTTGTAATAAAAGAATTCATTTCTAAATAATTCATATATTGCACTGGTTACTACCACTTTGAATAAAAACAGAAAGATTATGCAGATAGCAGATTTATACATAAGAGTGTCTACTGATGAACAGGCTGACAAAGGCTATTCTCAACGTGATCAGCATGAAAGATTGGAAAGATATTGTCATCAAAACCAAATTACTATTGGACAAGTAATCTTTGAAGATCATTCAGCTAAGAACTTCAATCGCCCAGAGTGGACTAAATATATCAATTATATCAAAAAAAGAAATCTGAAATCCAACTTAGTTGTATTTACTAAATGGGATCGTTTTAGTAGAAACGCTGGTGATGCCTATCAAATGATAAAATTACTGTTGAGTAATAATATTTCACCTCAAGCTATAGAACAACCCTTGGATATGTCTATACCGGAAAACAAAATGATGCTTGCCATCTATTTAGCTGCACCAGAGGTAGAAAATGATCGAAGAGCACTTAATACTTTCTATGGGATGAGAAGAGCTCAAAAAGAAGGAAGACTGATGGGCACCGCGTCTTATGGTTATATTAATAAATGTACTGAGGATGGAAGAAAATATGTGGCCCTAAAAGAACCTGAGGCTTCAAATATGCGGTGGGCATTTAATGAAATTGCTAAGGGTAAATATGCGACCAACCAGATAAGACTTAAAATGAATAAGATGGAAGGCGCAAAAATTAGCAGTACTTCTTTTTACAGAGCAATAAAAAATCCGGTTTATATTGGTAAAATATATATTAAAGCATACAAAGACGAGGAGGCCTGTATTGTTGAGGCCAATCATGAAAGTCTGATATCAGAAAGCCTATTTTATAAAGTGCAGAATGTGTTAAGTGGAAAAACTTGGGCTGAAAGACCCAAAGGTAAAATTATCACTGCAAATGAATTTCCATTGAGAGGCTTTTTAAAATGTCCGCGATGTGGAGGACATATTTCAGGTAGCGGATCGAAGGGCAAAAAAAATGTTTATTATTATTATCACTGTAATTCTAAATGCGGCTATAGACATAGCTCAGACAAGGTTAATTCTGCCTTTGAAAAAGAATTACTAAAATATGATTATCATGAAAGTATAAATACTTTATTAAAAGAAATAATATTAAGCAATTTTAAATACATACAGGAAAATATTGATGGTAAGAAAAAGGAACTTTCTGAACAGATTGTTAATTTAACCAATAGGCTATCTAGCGCTAGAGAAAAGTATCTCGAAGACAGATTAGATTTTGAAGATTATCAGATTATTAAAAATGAAAGTAAGAAAAAAATTGATGAGCTTGAAATGGAACTTCAGAATCAAAGGCTATCACGTAAAAATATAGATATCAGGGCAAAGCTTGACAAGGTTCTAAACATTTTGCCAAACCTTTCTCAACTGTACATTAAAGGTGATAATGAAACAAAAAATTCTATATTGTGTTCGATTTTGGCCGAAAAACTTGAATTTCAAGAAAATGCTTTTCGAACACCTAAATTAAATTCCGTACTTACCCAAATAACACTGATTAACAATCAGTTACAAAGTAAAAAAAAAGGAAAGAGCACTTCTAAAAGTGCTCTTTCCCGCAGAGTGACTTCGGAGGGGTTCGAACCCCCAACCCTCGGAGCCGAAATCCGATATTCTATCCAGTTGAACTACGAAGCCATTTTGGTGAGTAATAAAGTAATTAATAACAAGTATACAAATATAGTTTATTATTAATTACCCATTACTTATACTCTAGAAAGTGATCTTCACTCCTCCCAGAATCTGTGCACCCAAGACTTTATATCCTTTGTACGTCTGATACTTTGAGCTCAGAAGATTATTTCCGAGTGCGAAAATACTGAAATTTTTGTGAATTTTATACTCTGCAGAAAGATTTAAATCAGCATAACCACCAACTTTATCATTTGTATTCTCCGTAGACTGGAAGATCACATTCGGAGCTCCCATCCCTTCGATTGCATAAGAGTTTGTAGTTCTGTCACTTGCAAAGATTCCTTTAAATCCTAACAATAGCTTTTTGTCAAGCATTGTATATTTTGCCCCGATGCTCGCATTGAACAAAGGAACGTTATAAATATTGTCATAATTCTTAAGATCGTACTTGGTGAACCTTATTTCTCCGTCTAAAATCAGGTTTGCTAACGGGAAATACTGTACGCTACCTTTAATATCGCTTACATTTCCATCATCGTATACTGCTGAGAATGTATTGGCAAAATTGTAGGCAGAACGGTTAACAGAAGTATTATCAAAAAGACCATTAGCCTTAAAGAACATAATATCTCTCATCTTTCCATAACCTGCAGAGAAGTCATATTTCAGCGTTTCATCGATATCTCCTCTCAATCCTACATAAAAATGATATTTCGTCTCTGTAGGCTTTAAAAACTGGTCAGAAAGGATGAATGGATTCGTCTGTAACATATCTCCGTATGTATTCAGTTTCAGACCTCCGTCTACTCCACCATAGAATTTGAATTCTTTGGCTGCAGCAAACTGAAATTCTGCCTGCGGGAACCAATAGGTTTTATTATTTTTCTGCTGCTCCAGCTGGTCATTAGAATTCTTAGCATTCAGGAAAGAGAATGAAGATCCTAGCGTCAAATAAGATTCTCCTTTTCTGAACGTCACTTTCGGAGTCAGGCTGGTGTTGAAGAAATTGGAAGAGTTTTTATCTCTGATCGCAAAATCGGTCTTCACAGCATCCAATCCTACACCTAAGTCAGCATTAAGGTTAATTCCGGATTTTCCTAATTCAACAGCATGCTTGGAGAAGTTAGCCAAAATTGAAACCTGGTTTTCCGAAGCATCGAAATGATCTTTCAGGAATGATGATTTTACCCTTACATCATTTAAGATTTCATTAGAATAAAAATCATAGTATCCATTTACTTTAAACTGATTTACTTTTTGCTTCAGATCAAGATCTCCGGTTGGCTGCATCGCATAGATTCCATAATAATTATGGTTGTCTAAGCCATATTCAGCGTTGATATTGAATTTTCCTTTTTCTCCGTAAGAGTTCAGGAAAGCACCAATATTAGCCGAAGTCTGCCCTGATTTCCAGTCATACTCTTTTTTAAGACCATTCGTAGAAAGTACATGAACATCCGCTCCTACTTCAAACTTATTTTCAAGGGTTTTGGATATGTTTCCATCTACTAAGACTTTTCCGTAATTCCCCATTCCGATCTGGAAATAGTTATTCTGAGCGGTTCCGTCAAATTTTGGAGCAACATCTTCTCCCTGAATTGTTGAAGTTTTGAAGTCTGAAACAGCAGGAACATCCGTGATGGTATATTTCACAGGCGTCTGCGATTTCTCTTCCGGCGGATAGTTTTTAATGGTTTCCACAGAAGTTTTCTTCTTCTCGATCTTCTTCACTTCCGGCTCTCTCTTTTTGTTAAGAACCAGTTTTTCCTCCTTGATCTGGGAAAACGCCACCGACGAAATTCCTAAAAATAATATGGATAATATTTGAATCTTCTTGTTCATATTTTCTTTATTTGAAAAAAATATATAACGGGTTTTATTTATTGGAAGCAATATAACTGCCTAATAAAGCTTTCCCTGACTGTTTTGAAAAAGTTCTCCCTAGTCTGAATATATTAAACAGCCAAAGGCTTTGATAAACTTGTAATTTGTATTGATAATTTTTCGTTGTACTGTTCTCTGCTACATCATAACTGTAAGAAATATCATAAGGAAATCCTGAAGGCAATAACCCCACTGTAAGCATACTTCCTATCATTGGGTTTCCACAAGGAGGAGTACGGGTCAGCATCGGATGCAGTGTGATTTTAGCTGCTTGGGTACTGTCTTCCACGATTTCATAAATATCAGAGTGTTTTAAAATCTCAAATTCTTTCTTAAGGTCTTTATTCACTACAAAAGCCTTTTGCTTTGGAAAGTCAGCTTTTGTGCGGTTGTACTCTTTAGGATATGCACTGTACGATGGAATGCAGCTCCAGAGTGAAACCGAAACTAAGAAAGAATAAACAGCAATTTTAAAAACCTTCATGTACTATTTCTTAATCTGTTTTTTAACTTCTTTTGCTTCTGCAACAATTTCAGGGAAATCCTTATAGTTCGCAATGATCTGATCACAGGTATAACTTGCCTGGTAGTTATCCTTCAGGCCGATATAGTTTTTCGCCATCAACACCAACGCTTTTGCTCCCCAGAATTCTTCTGATGCATAGTTATTGGCTAGCTTAAAGATCGTCTCATTAGAAGACTTGAACGCTTTCCCTTTGTTCTGATAGTATGCTTTTGCGTATAAAGCTTCCGCTGCTACAGAAGTGTTGGATGACTTTTCAAGAGAAACATACGCAGACTGTGCATCTTTATCTTTTCCTGAATTCATCAGACTTCTTGCTTTGATCACTTTCGCGGTTTCAATAACCGCTGCTGAGTTTTTAGAGTTTGCAATTACTGCATTGGCTAATTTTTCAGCTTCAGAGAAGTTATTTTCTTCTGCATACAGCTTCATCAGTTCAACATTTGCATAATTTTTAATGTTGATATCTGAAGAATTTTTAATGCCTTCAAGATACTTTTTCGCTTCCGAAGTATTCCCTTGCGCAATAAATATTTGAGCTAAACGAGTTTGTGCATCATCCTGGTAATCATTCTGAATTCCAGCCACTTCCTGAAGAACAAGTAAAGCTTTAGTTGAATTGTTGGTTTGGTAATAACTCTCTCCCAATTCATACTTCGCCTGGTACAATCCTTCCCCTGTCGGATTCTGTGTCAGATACTTTTCGTAGTAAGAAATTGCGTTCTTATAATCTTTCTTAGAGAAGTATTGTTTTCCGGTAGATAAGTTGATCTCATCAATTTCAGAAGCATCTACATTTACGCCGATATTTCTTGCAAAACTTTCATAGCCTGAAACGTCTCCGTTTTTCGTGAAGATAGGTTTTGCTGCCTGAACGATCTTCTGAGCATAAGCGGTATTTTTATACTGCTCACCCAGAGATTTCAGTTCAGAAATTGCTTTATCATTCTGGTTCTGGTCTATATAATTCTGTGCTCTGTAAATAGAAGCATTCGCAATAAGGTCTTTGTCTGATGATGTTTTAATCAGTTTCCCGAAATAATCATTGGAATTGACAAAATCATCCTGAGCAGCATAGGCTGTTCCTATTTCGTATTGAGCATCATCATAATATTCAGAATCCGGATATTTTGATAAAAGATTTTTAAGGTTGGTTATCTTCGCCTGAGTATCTCCTTTGAATCCTAAAGCCATTGCTTTCTGGTACAAAGTATAATCCGTTGCATCTTCATTTTTATCATAGATGGCAATTGCTTCGTTCAGGTCATTATTGGCATAATGAATATCTGCAAGACGAAGTTCTGCATCATTTTTAAATTCCGGCTTCGGATTGGTAAGATATTGTTTGAAATAAGTTGCCGCCTGGTCAAATTTCTTAGATTTAAAATAAGCGTATCCTAAATCGTAAGGCAGCTGCTGCTTTTCAGGGAAGCTTTCGGTAAGAAGCTTTTCATAACGGGCGATGGCAGATGGATAATTTCCTTTCTGGTAATACACCTGTGCCAGCCAGTATAAAGCCCTGCTGTTGAATTCTTTATTAAGATTAAAACCAAGACTTCTTAAGAAATACTTTTCAGCCTCGTCATAGTTTCCTTTGTTGAACTCTTCCGTTCCTAATAAATAAGAAACTTCCTGATCTACCTTGTTGATATCAGGAGTTGAACTCTGCAATCTGTCAATAGCGTTAAGCGTTTCTTTATAATTTCCGGAATATAGGTATGATTTTACCAATAATGACCTCATTTCTGTGGCATTAGCACCATTCTGATTGTCGTTGATATAACTTTGGATTACCGCAGAAGGACTTTCAAACGGATTTCCGATGTCATAACTTAATTTAGCATACTGCTCATGAGCCAGTTTTTTTACTTTCGCATCATAATCCATCTGATAAGAAGAACGGAATGCAGAAAGGGCTTCCTGTTTTTTGTCTACCGCCAGATACGCATTTCCTAACTGGTAGTAAGCATTTTGTGCTAAAGCAGAATTGCTGTTAAGAAGCTGGTTATAATAAGAAACCGCTTCATCATATTTTTTTAACTGTGCAGCCACAAATCCCATCTCATACAAATCGTTTTCGGATGGATTTTGCTGTACACTCAGATAATCTTTCAAATGCGGATAGGCAGAAATATAATCATTCTTCATGAAGTAACTCTCCCCGATGATCTTATGAACTTCCGCTTTATAAGAATCTGAAATATTTTCGTTCAATAGAGCTGTTCCCTCTGTAATGGCCTGGTCGTAGTTCTTATCGTTATAATACATCTGTACATAATAAGGACGTACCAGCTTTGAGAATTTCCCCTGATCCTTTATAGAATCAAAATACTGGAAAGCTTTATCATTTTGTCTGTTGCTGTAATATAAATGCCCAAGCATATAAGCGATATCTCCTTTTTGAGACTCGTCCGCAGTTTTATAGGCTTCTTCCAGGGCATCGGTAGCTCCTTTAGAATCACCCGTCATGAATTTTGCATATCCAAGCTTCAGAATATACTGCGTATTCTCTTCTTTTGAAAGCTGATACTGGTTTACCTTTTTCAAAGTCTCCAAAGCTTTATCAAAATCTTTCTTTGCCAAGTAGTAATCTGCCAATGGAAGATTAGCCTGAGCAAAATAAGCAGAATTCGGATATTCTTTCATGAAAGCCGTCAATCCTTCTTCAGCATGATTTTTCTGAAGAATCACACCAATTACATTATCAAAAAACTGCGCAGCTTCCTTTTTCGAACGTGACAAATTCTGGTTGTAGAAATATTGTCTTGCATATTCGTATTGAGAAGCATTGTATATTTTGGTCTGATAAAGATTTTCAGCTAGATTGAATCTGTAATTTTCTTTCTGGGTAAAATATTGGGACTGTTGAGCATCGGAGATTCCGAAATAAATTACTGCAGCCGCTAAAAGTATTTTTTTTGATTTCATTCTTCTTGATATAAGAAAATTAGTCTAAATAAGTTAACGAAAATATTAAAAACTTATTGTTTAAGCAAGTTTTAACTGATTTATTAGGCTTAAATAGCAAATTAACAACGATGAAAATTTTCTCACCATTCAATGATAAAATTTACTACTTTCGTCTGATAAAATGTAAACAATTTTAATAATAAGTTATCAAAAACATATTTTAAGTTGATACTTTTTCAACAGCAGCTAAAAACATACCATAAACACACCATCACATGAAATTTAAGATACTTTTAGCATTAATTTTTGTAAACCTGATGCAGGCACAAAAATTTCAGTTTCCAAAGACAGCTGTAACTGACTCTCTTATACTGGAAAAACAGATGCCGGGACTTGCTCTGCAAGTGATTCCCCAACTTCAGTCCGCAAAAAACAAACCGGAAAACAAGGTCGACCTTCTGGACAATCTTTTCCGTTTACAAATGATAGCCCAGGATTATAAAAATTCGTTGGCTTCTCTGTCAGAAAACCGCAATCTCTTTGCCGATCATCATATGGGAGACTATAGATACATAGGGTTTGAATTGTACAGCATGGCTAAAATGGCGCAAAAGGAAAGTAATATCACTTTTTCTGATGCACTTCAAAAAGCTTTTAACCAAAAATATGAAAGTCTTCCGGAAAAACTGATTCCCAGACTGCCTCTTGCGGTTGACGGCAATGTAAGAGAATCCAGAAAACAAATGAAGGCAATACTGGATGCGCAAAAGAACAAAGACAGTATAGACTACAAAACCGCTCTCTCGCTATGTAAAAGTTATCTCAACTATAAAACGTATTCAAGTATCAAACCTCAGGTGATGCAGCTGCTGGCCTCAAAAGACAAAGAAAAATTCATTATTGAAACTAAAGATCTCAAGATAAAAAACGGGAATACCTTAACGATTACTATTGTCAGAAAAAAAGGAGACACTTCCCTACTTCCTGTTATTCTTACCAATAATATTTATGCAGGTCCATTTGATCAATTCTTTGGAAAAAGAGCTGCTACTTATAATTATGTAGGAGTTGTAGTCAATACCCGCGGCAAAAGAAACAGCAATAATATAAATGATCCTTTTGAGCATGAATCAGAAGATATCTATGAAGTGATAGACTGGATAAGCAAGCAGCCATGGTGTAATGGAAAAGTAGGAATGATCGGCGGAAGTTATTTAGGTTTCAGCCAATGGGCAGCAGTAAAAAAACTGCATCCGGCATTAAAGACAATTGTACCGCAGGTTGCTGTAGGAATCGGGATAGATTATCCTGCTCAGAATAATATATTTATGAGCTATATGCTGCAATGGATACAGTATGTCACCAACAACAAACTTACGGATGAAGTAGACTTTGGCAATTTCGCAAAATGGAATTTAATCAATACAGAATGGTATAAAAGTGGAAAATCATTCAGGGCTTTGGACACAATAAGCGGAAAAACCAGCAAAATCTTCCAACGATGGCTGGATCATCCGGGATATGATGAGTACTGGCAGAAAATGGTTCCTTACAAAGAGGATTTCTCTAAAATCAACATTCCAATCCTGACGACAACTGGATATTATGATGATGATCAAATCGGAGCGTTGTATTATTTTAAGCAACATCATCAATACAATAAAAGTGCAGATCATTATCTGGTAATAGGTCCTTATAATCACGGAGGGGCACAAAGTTTCGGTTTTACTTACGTAAACGGAAGTCCTGTTGATCCGGTGGCCAGAATAAGTATTGACGATCTTGCCTTTTCCTGGTTTGATTATATTCTTAAAGGAGGCAAAAAACCGGAAATTTTAAAAGACAGAATCAATTTTCAGGTGATGAATACCAATACATGGAAACATGTTCCTGATCTTGATAAAATGCATACTTCCACCGTTAAATTCTACCTTCAGGACAGGAAAAACACCTCTTCAGTATTCAATAAACCTGAAACTCAAAGCTTCACGAAGCAAACGGTTGATTTTAAAAACCGAGACCAAAAGGACACTTACTACAAAGTCAGCAAAAAAGACAGTATAAAAATGACCAATTCAATTGCTTTTGAAAGTGAAGTACTGGATAAGGATATGATCATCAGCGGAAATCTTTCAGGATTCTTCAATGTCTCCATCAACAAAAAAGATTTTGATACAGATACTTATCTGTACCAGATTCAGCCGGACGGAAAATCTTCTTTATTATCAACCCATATTGTAAGAGCCAGCTATGCAAAAAACAATGAAGTAAGACAGCTTCTTGAGCCCAATAAAATGGAACAAATCCCGATTAACAATTCTTATGTCATGAGCAGAAAGATAGAAAAAGGAAGTAAACTGTTATTATTGGTGGGAGTAAATAAAAATCCTAACTGGCAGATCAATTATGGGACAGGTAAGGATGTAAGTGATGAAACGATAAAGGATTCCGGAGAGCCTCTGGAGGTAAAATGGTATAACGACAGCTATGTGGAAATACCTGTTTATAAAGACTAAAGCCTTTTGTTTGAGCATTTTTACCTAAATGTTCTTAACAACTGTTAACATCAAAATAAAAAATCATTACATTTGCTTTTTTTCAAATCAAATATAAGTTATTGAATGAGTCAACTTTTTAGAAGAAAAATCTATTCAGATACAGATACTTCAACGGGACTTTTAAGAGTCTTAGGTGTATGGGACATTGTATTTTTTGGTATTGCGGCCATTATCGGAGCTGGAAGTTTCAGCAGTTTGGGAGAAGCCGTTTTCAGAGGTGGTCCCGGTGTTATTCTTTTATATTTGATTTGTGGTTTTGCCTGTGGCTTTACCGCTTTATGCTATGCTGAATTTGCCAGCAGAATACCTACTGCAGGTTCTGCCTACACCTATGCCTACGCCAGTTTTGGTGAGCTGATTGCCTGGATAATCGGCTGGGCCCTGATCATGGAATATTCTTTCGGAAATATTTATGTAGCTTTTTCCTGGTCAGATTACTTCACAAGCTTTCTGGGACGTATCGGAATGCATATTCCTGATTATCTTACCTGCAGCTATACAGAAGCGAGAAAAGCGTTTCAATATGGTTCAGAAAACCAAGAACTGTTAAACGCCTGGAAAACAGCACCATTAATTGGAAGCTTGAAATTCATTGTAGACGTTCCGGCATTGGTAATCAACGGTTTAATTACATGGCTTTGTTATGTAGGAGTAAAAGAAAGTAAAAACTTCAACAACTCTCTGGTTATCTTAAAACTGGCAGTCATCATATTGGTAATTCTTGTAGGCTGCGCTTATGTAAACACGGAAAACTGGACTCCAATAAGCCCAACTACCGGAACACCGTCATTTATGCCAAACGGTTTTGCCGGAGTAATGAGTGCGGTATCCGGAGTATTCTTCGCCTATATTGGATTTGATGCTTTAAGTGTACTTTCTGAAGAAACTAAAGATCCACAGAAAACCTTACCCAAAGGAATGATCATCTCCCTTGTATTGTGTACAGTGATTTATATTGCATTAACGCTTGTACTAACAGGAATGGTTGATTATAAAAAATTTGATGGCGTAGGAGATCCGCTTTCATTCATCTTTGAAAAAACAAATGCTAATGTAGCCTGGATGGAACTTGTTGTTTCCTTCGTTGCTATTGTTGCCATTACCACCGTATTATTGGTTTTCCAGATGGGGCAGCCGAGAATCTGGTACGCGATGAGCCGTGACGGACTGATGCCTCAGAGATTCCAGAAGGTGCATCCAAAATATAAAACGCCTTCTTATGCAACTATTGTTACCGGAATTGTAGTAGGGATTCCTATCCTATTCACAGATAAAACATTTATCCTTGATTTTACGAGTATCGGAACTATTTTTGCGTTTGTATTGGTATGTGCAGGAGTACTTATGCTTCCGGCTAAAGAGAAGATCAAAGGTAGATTTCACCTTCCTTATGTGAATGGTAAAATCATTTTCCCTGTTGTTTTCATTGGCAGCTTATTAGTTTTCTACAAATGGCAGCCGGAGTTTTTTGACAATCTGATGAACTGGTCAGATCCTAAAGAGGGAGAATTCAGAGCTTCTATTTTCTTCTTTATCATCATCAATCTGATCTTATGTGGAATAGCTTTTATCAAGAATTTATCATTAATTCCACTGGTTGGTTTAAGTTCATGTCTGTATCTTCTTACAGGAATGAGCCATGAAAACTGGTTCTGGTTCGGAATGTGGTTCCTGATTGGTATGGTTATCTACTTCTGCTATGGTTACAAAAACAGTAAACTTGGAAAAGAATTAAGAAATAGCTAAAGAATAATTAGCAAAACTGCGAAAAGGCAAAATGGCAAAAAGGTCGAACGATTGAACAGACTGATTTGCGATTTTGCCTTTTTTGTTTTTTACCCTCTAAAAAATCGGCCGAATTATTGCTTTAACTTCAATAGAATCAATAAACTAACCCGCCATGACTGAAAGAATCAAAACCTACAGAGAATTTTATCAGTTTTACCTTACCGAACACAGTAAAACAGGAACCCGGATTTTTCATTTTATCGGAACACTGCTCGTCTTTCTTGTTATATGGTATGTCATAAGTTCCGGAAAGGAAAGGTTTCTCTGGTATATTCCGATTTTCGGATATGGATTTGCGTGGTTCAGCCATGCAGTGATTGAAAGAAATAAACCAGCTACTTTTAAGTATCCGTTATGGTCTTTAATTTCAGATTTCAGACTGTTTTTTGAGTTGTTGATTGGTAAACAGAAATTCTTTAGATCGAATAATCAGCCTCAGAATCAGGATTAAGAATTAATTTATTTTCGACTTAAAACCCTTAATTTGAATACTTGAGATTCCTTGCTTTGCTCGGAATGACAAAAGCACCGTTGAAATTTTATCGAAGATAAAATCCATGCGTCTTATATACATATGGTTGTAAAAATCTTAGCGACTTTGTGTTTTCAAAAAAAAATTCTACTCGCTATGAGATTGCTTCATCTTTGGTTCGCAATGACTATACATCAGTGGAATTTTGTTTGTTTGGCTGAAGCTTTTTTCCTATCCAATATCCCAGTGAAGGCAGAATAAAAGACAATACCACCGGGAATATTAATGACAGCCCGGAACCCTCAAGAATAATCGTTAAAGGAAATAGATATCCGTTATAAACAATGAGCGCCAGTGTAAAAAGAAAACTATCGCTGTTGTTAGTGGAAAGAATATTGAAGTCGTTTCCAAACTGATTAAACAAACCTGACATCAGGAACAGCAAAACATTTACAAAAAATACCCACAGAACTGTTCTGTAAATCATTCCTTTGTTTGCATTCAGATAGCCAGCAAAAATCAGAAGAAGGCATAAAATCCCTGAAACGGTATAATCTAAACCGGACATAGCAAGCTCACTTCCAGACCTTCCAAAGAAATAGATCACATACAATACCATATTCAGGAGATAGATTATCGTTACATAATTCATACTTCAAAATTTAATATTTACCGTTAGTATTTTTTTTCAAGAATATCGTAGTGGATGGTGTTTACCATTTTTTCAGCGAGAGCATCTCCTTTTACTTTAATTGGGTTGGGAATGTAGCTTGAAAAAGTCATCGTGTTATCTTTATTCAGGGTTACTTCCACTTCTTCGAGAATATTCTGGTCATCTACATAGAACTGAAGTCTGTTTTCTATGATTCTCCAGAAGGAAAGTCTTGGTTCAGATGGGCTGCAGTCCCCTGTTTTCCCTTCTACATAATTATAAATAGCATATCCGTCCTCCCTGATCGCATAATTTCTCATCAGACGGCAGTTATCAAATTCTTTGACTACTTTCTTTTTATTTTCATAAAATCCGGACTCTTTCAGTTTCCAGAATCCCGTAACGTTTTCTTTCGTTAATTTTTGTGCATTAATACAAGAAAAAACTGCCATAAGAAAAGCAAGAGACAATACCTTCTGCATAGATGAATCTGTGTTTTTATATGATTTTAAACGAATATACAATAATTAGAATAAATAGTTTCGGCGGGCGGCTTCGCCGCCCGCCGAAACTATGAACCCTAAACTCGAAACTTTGAATTTTGAACTCAGCTACTATTTAAATTTCTTCTTAAAACTGAATTTAAGCCTGTTCATCAGCCCCGGTTCTATGATGTCAATTCCAATTCCGAAATTGCTGTCTGCAACGGTATGATGGTCTGTTCTGAACTTTTCAAACTCACTTTGAGGAATTTCAAGGTTGATCAGAGGATTATATTCGATGTATACACTTGCTCCGTTTTTGTTCACTTTTTTACGGCTTTTATAGTCAAAATACGGATTGGCAATGGTGCATTCCTGAACTGTATATTTTTCTCCCGTATCAATTTTCTGATCTGTATAAAGGTTGATTTCATACTTCTCGGTATCGAAATTATGCCAGAACGATAAATCTTTATGCATAAAATCTCTTGCACTTGCCTTTATAACATTTCTATCAAAATACATAAGGAAACGGTTGTTCTGCGGATCTACATAATAAGGATTTTCAACAACAGCGGTATATTGAATTTTCACTTCATTCAGCCTTTTATCATCGCTTACCACGTCAATAGCTGCATCTTTGAATACATTTCGGACATCTGTACCATTCCTGTCACTCGAATAATTCAAGCCATAGAAAAGGAAACCATTCCAGCTGTCTATAATTTCTCTTTTGTTGGTACTTTTGAAATATCTTCTCATCGCATTGGCCCTGCTTCCTTTATAGGTAGTTGACAGAGTAAACTTTCCGACAGTTCCCTGCACATTGAAATCTACTTTTTCATCAATACAGAAATAAGGAAATTTATAAGGCTGTCTTACCTGAAGCTCCTGATCTTTCTTCACCTCCAGATAATGCATAAAATACATGAATCCTCTGTTTTCTATCAATCCGAATTCATCACGGATTGTAGCATCAATAAAGTATTCCTGACCTTTATAATCCACTTTTACGACAACATGATTGAAGCTTAACAGTGACGGAAGGTAATATTTGATATAATAATCTGTATTAAAATTCACCAACACAACGGAAGCATCTACACCGATATAATCAAGGATCACTTTTAATAAAACTGATTTTGCTTTACAATCTCCCTGCTTATTTTCATAGGTTACAGATGGAGCCTGTGGTTTATGCCCATTCATCTCATCCGCATTGAAGATATAATAGATGTGATTCTGAACATATTCTATCGCAAACTGAAGTTTTTCCCCTTGATCGGTAATAGCATCCAGTTTTTCAATCAGGTTCGGAGCAAAATCCTGTAAGGAAGAGGCATTGAAAATCTCCTCATAAAGAGGCACAATATAATTGGAAAGATCTTTCCAGCTGCTTTCTGTAGCAAAATCCACATAAGGAAAAATCTCCCGTCCGGAATCTACAGGGTTGATATAATCCTGTTCTTCAATCACAAACTGATCTCCTTTTTTCAAATGGTTCGTTTCCGGTTCAAGAACATTTCCCTGCTCATCTCTGAAGAATGTCTTTTTATAGGCTATGGTCTGTTCACGTTCGTTGATAAAAGTGAATTTAAAATTGCCATAAGCCCAGTAATTATCCGGACTTACCCATACATATTTTGAGAATTCCTTTCTTAGGAAATCACGGTCGGTAAATTCTTTAATCCTTGAATCTTCTAAAATCAGTACATCATACAGCCTGAGATCTTTGATAGTAATATTAATCTTTTTATTACTGCTCAAAACACCTCCACTGCTCTGGTTCTCACTGTCAAGAACTTTAATATTGGTATCCGGAATTTTATCTATCAATACTCCGTCTCTTAAAACACTGATTCTGTGAATCTGATAGACTTCATTTTCTTCCACAATGACATCAGATACGGAAGCTCTCTCCAGATTCCCCGGCTCGTTCAGGGTATAAGCCATACAGACATATTCACTGTTTTCCGTATTGCTGGTATAGTATTTTTTGTCTAAAAAGTAGCAATAATCCCGGCCTTCATCAATTTGTTTTTTGGCAAATTCGGAGTCTTTGATTCTGTTTTTTATTTCCTCATCCCCGATATTTCCTGCCCACATTTCAGGTTTTTGAATCCTGTAATTTTCAACTTGCATCTGATTTTCCATATTTATTGTAAGAATTATGTTTTGTGGTTAGTGTTTAAGAACTTCAAATTAAATGATTAAAAAAGTAAAAAGCAATAGCAGAAGTACTACAAATTCAGGAAAGCCAGTTCGGCATGGTAATTGCGAGGTATGGGGAAAAAATCAAGTTTATGAAAAGTATCGCAACAATTCTAAAAGGGGCAGCACCCGCATTAGCATTATTCGCAATGACGCAGTGTACAACAGCAGCAAGTGCATCGGCAGGAGATGAAACAACCTTCATCGTAGGACCACAAACCGCAGACTGTACAGGCGTAGCTCCTATGAAATGTCTGCAGGTAAAAGAAAACGCTTCCGGAGACTGGACCAATTTCTACAGCAATATTGAAGGATTTACTTATGAACCGGGATATGAATATGTTTTAAAAGTAAAAACAGAAAAAATTGCCAATCCACCAGCTGATGGATCATCCATAAAATACACCCTGGTAAAGCAGGTTTCTAAAACCAAAAAGAAAGAAATGGCTGCCAATGAAAAAACACTTATTGTAGGAGCGCAGACCGTTGACTGTTCTGCAGGGGCAGGACGTATGAAGTGTATGCAGGTAAAAGAAAATGCTTCCGGAGACTGGACGAATTTCTACAGCAATATTGAAGGATTTACTTATGAACCTGGATATGAATATGTTTTGAAAGTAAAAACAGAAAAAATAGAGAATCCTCCGGCGGATGCTTCTTCCATCAAATACACCTTGATAGAACAGGTTTCTAAAACGAAAAAATAATAAAAAAGGCTCCCGAAATTTCAGGAGCCTTTTTATTTTGAAATGAGTTCTAATCTTTAATTTTTAAAATCCTGCTTCTTTTTGAGGAGGATCCGGATATTTGCCTTTACTGGCCTCTCCTACCGTATTTGCAGTAGTCATAGCCACCACAAGATCATTCAGCATGCTGCTGGCTGCCGTAGGTGAATTGGGAAGAAGAACCAGATTACTTCTGTTACTCGCTCCTATGGAATGTAATGTATCATAATGCTGTGTAACAACAATAAGTGCTGATGCTTCGTGAGAATTGATTTCTACATTATTCAGCATTCTTACAGATTCTTCAAGTCCTTTTGCAATTTCTCTTCTCTGATCGGCAATCCCCTGTCCCTGCAGTTTTTTAGATTCTGCTTCAGCTTTAGCAACCGCTACAATTCTGATTCTCTGTGCTTCAGATTCATATTCTGCAGCTGTTTTTTCTCTTTCCGCCGCGTTGATTCTGTTCATCGCATGTTTTACCTGCTCATCCGGATCAATATCTGTGACCAAAGCTTTGATAATATCATACCCGTAGCTGTTCATCGCTTCCTGAAGCTCACTTTTCACAGCAATCGCTACATCATCTTTCCTTACAAAAACATCATCCAGTTTCAACTTTGGAACTTCAGCACGCACCACATCAAAAACAAATGAAGTGATTTGATTCTCAGGATTTTCCAAACGGTAAAACGCATCTCCCACCTGATTTCTGATAACCTGATACTGAACGGAAATTTTCATTTTGATGAAAACATTATCTAATGTTTTCGTATCAATCATGACATCCAGCTGCTGAATTCTCAGATTCAGCCTTTTAGCAATCTGATCTATAATAGGCAACTTAAGATGAAGACCGGAATGTTTTACAGCACGGAATTTTCCAAAACGTTCAATGATCGCCGCGGTTTCCTGCTTAACCACAAAGAACGAAGCGAATAAAATGATTAGCCCGAAGAAAATAACGGGCGCTAAATATATTCCCATAGTTTTTAATTTTTTAATAGGTCGTAATAAATTCTGTTTTGTTAAACATATTCATTGGTATTTGTTTAAATATATGAAAAATAAATGTAAGATTTGACACATCATCTTCTAATAATGAAGCTTACGAATGATTGATCATTTTTAAATTAAAATTATTCCGAAAAAAACTTATTTTTGAATATTCATTATACACCATGGCTGATTCCAAAGAAATATTAAAGGATCATATCTCAAAATTTACTACTCTTACAGAAGAGCAGTTTGATTATGTTTTTGGACATTTTAACCTCATTACTTTAAAGAAAGGACAAAGTCTGATTTCGGAAGGTGATTTCGTAAATCATGAATATTTCGTCCTGGACGGCTGCCTGAAAGCCTTTTATCTGAATGACAGTATGAAAATGTTTATTCTCCAGTTTGCCATGCCTACCTGGTGGGTCACAGATTTTGATGCACTTTACAGTAAAACAAGAGCTACCATTAATGTAGACTGCATTACAAATGCTACTATTCTTTCTATTTCTAACGAAGACAGGGAAAAAATCTGCAACGAAATTCATGAGGTTGAACATTTTTTCAGATGGAGAACCAACAAAGGCTATGTAGCTGCACAGAAACGCCTGCTTTCTTTCATGAATAATGATGCTAAATTCCGGTATGAGGAGCTTTTATCAATGTATCCCCAACTGTACAATCTGGTTCCGAAACACCTGATTGCGTCTTACCTTGGAGTCACCAGAGAAACCCTGAGCAGACTTCATCAATAATCAACATCTTACAACCGTTTACCCTCTCTTCTATTTTGTGAGGTACATCACGTAACTTTTTCTTCCAATCGGCTGAACTTTGTGTCATTAATTAAACCCAATAAAAATGGACACAAAAAATTTCAAAGTCAATAGCGAAAACAGTACGATCGACTGGATCGGAAGAAAAGTAACCGGAGCTCACAACGGAACAATCGGTGTAAAAGAAGGAAGCTTCACATTTGAAGACGGAAAATCTGTCTCTGGAAAATTTATCATTGATACCCGCGCTATCAAAATCCTTGATATTGAAGATGCTGAAACCAATGCTCAGTTTGCAGGCCACCTGACTTCTGACGACTTCTTCAATTCTGATCAGTTTCCTGAAGCTACTTTCGAAATCACTCATGCTGAACCAGGCGATCAGAATCTGTATTACGTAACCGGAGATCTTACCATAAAAGGTATTACCCATTCCATCAACACGAGTCTAAACATTGTAACAACAGACAATACAGCTGTTTTAGATGCTAAAATTGTAGTTGACAGAACGAAATTCAATATCAAATTCAGATCTTCTAATTTCTTCACCAACCTTGGTGACACGCTGATCTACAACAATTTTGATTTAAATATTCATCTTGTTGCAGAGGCAAACTAACGGAACTCAAAGATCAATTAACCTTAAAAATTTACCATCATGCCATTCATAAAAGTAGATGTGCTTCGCGAAGATCTTACCCGCGAAACGAAACAACAATTAATCAGAAAAATAAGTGAAGCTGTAACTTCGGTTTTAAATAAAGATCCTCATTTGACTCATATTGTCATCAATGAAATTGAAGATGATAACTGGGGATATGCCGGAGAACAGGTTTCAGTATTAAAAGAACAGGGATTTTCAACAGAAAAAAAATAAATCAGAAATGAAAAAGCAAACCGTAATCGTAACAGGAGCCTCTTCAGGAATAGGATTGGAAACAGCCCGTTATTTCTTAGACAGAGGTGATAATGTCATCATCAATTCACAAACTACATCCAAACTAGAGGAAGTTTACAATGAATTGGGAGCCGGTGAAAATCTGGCCATGGTTGCCGGAAATGTAGCAGAGAAAGCAACGGGAGATGCTTTGGTAAAAACAGCACTTGAAAGATTTGGATCAATAGACGTTCTTGTCAACAATGCAGGCATTTACGAGAACAAACCTTTCCTTGAAGTTACTGAAGACTATCTTGACCGTTTTTTAACAACGAATTTAAAAGGAACATTCTTTACAACACAGGCTGTGATCCCTCAAATGATCAAACAGAAAGATGGTGTGGTGATCAATGTAGGAACACCATTGGTGTATCATGCCATTGCACAGTCTCCTTCTACAGCACCTATTTCGAGCAAAGGAGCTATTCATGCACTGACGTTGCAACTGGCTGCAGAGTTTGGAAAAGAGAATATCAGGGTAAATACCGTTGCTCCGGGATTGATCAGAACGCCAATGCATGGTGCAGGTCTTGATAACAATGCCGCAATGCACCTCATCAACCGTATCGGGGAGCCGGAAGAAATAGCTCAGATGATTCATGCGATTGCTAAAAATAAATTAATTTCCGGAGCCATCATCAATGTTGACGGGGGAATGGGTGCCGGACATTCTTTATCATGAAACTATTATTAATCTTTGCATGGCTGTTCAGTTTTCCATTGAACAGCCATGCACAAAATAAAAAGGATATGAAAACCAACCCGACATCAGAAACTGAAATAAGAAACGTCATTGAAAATTATTATTTCAAAGGCATTTATGAAGGAAATACAGACCTTCTTAAGAAAGCGTTCTATAAAGGCGCATTGCTTTTTGGAGACGTAGATGGTGTTCCGTATTTCAAAACAGCAAATCAATATATTGAAGGAGTTGGAAGCCGTGTCAGTCCGGAAAAATCCGGAAAAGATTTTAAAGCCGTAATTATTTCAATTGACGTCATTAATTCCATTGCTACAGCGAAATTAAATGTAAGAATGTATGATTTTAATTATTATAATTTCATAACTTTCAATAACATAGACGGAGAATGGCTTATCGTTAACAAAACACTGACCAACGTGCATCTTTAATTCAAATTTTAATTAAAAATCAACAACATCATGTGGAATAAAAATAGAATTACGGAATTACTGGGTATTGAATACCCTATTCTGCAAGGTCCTTTTGGCGGAGGTCTTTCTACGGTTGAACTGACAACAACGGTGAGCAATCTTGGCGGATTAGGCGGATTCGGAGCATATACTTTGTCACCACAGGAAATCTATGACATTCACAAAGAAATACAAACGAAAACGGATAAACCCTACAATCTCAATCTCTGGGTAAAAGATCACGATATTATTGATGAAGAGCATACAAAAGCACAATATCAAAAAGCTATTGAAACTTTTAAACCTTATTTTGATCTTTTAGATACAGCTATTCCTTCACCTCCATCCTCTTTTGAATCGAGATTTCAGAATCAGCTGGATGTTATTTTTGATATTAAACCTAAAGTCTTCAGCTTTATGTTTGGATTGATGGACGAAAATATCATTGAAGATCTTCATCAGCAGGGAACTATTGTTTTGGGAAATGCAACAACCATAAATGAAGCTGTTGCTCTGGAAAAAACCGGAGTGGACGTCATTGTAGCTTCCGGCTTCGAAAGTGGCGGCCACCGGCCTTCGTTTCTTGATCAGGCTGAACTTTCTACAACAGGCACTTTTGCACTGATTCAATTGATTAAAGACAAGGTAAAAATCCCTGTAGTTGCTGCGGGAGGAATTGCCAACGGCCGTGGAATTGCCGGAGCTTTCCAACTGGGAGCGGAAGCAGTACAAATCGGAACAGCATTTCTGGCCACGGAAGAATCCGGAGCGTTACCGATCCACAAAGAGTTTTTATTTTCCGATGCTGCACAATCTACCACTCTTACCAGAGCGTATACTGGAAGATTAGGACGTGGAATTACCACAAAAATATCACGAGATGTATTGGCAGCCACCGACAAAACATTACCATTTCCTCTACAGACTCATTTTATGGGTGCGTTGAGAAAAGCGGCTTTGGAACAGCAAAAGAATGATTTGGTTTTCTTCTGGGCAGGTCAGATTGCTCCGCTTTTAAAGCATAAAAAAGCCTCCACTTTAATGCAGTCATTAATAGAAGAGGCTTCTGAATTATTGAATAAATAGAATTTACACGGTCATTCCAATGTCTATTCCTTTAATTTTTCTATACAAATCGGTAGCGTAATTATCGGTCATTCCTGAAACAAAGTCTATGATTCCGAGGACTTTCTGGTAGTCTGTTCCGTTTTCGTAGACAAATTGTTTTGGGAGTAATTTCAACGCCTTTTTATCGTAAGATTTTCTTTCTTCTTCAGGCTTCAGAATAGAAGGGATAAAATGATCCAGCAATTCATACATTACGTTATACCCGGCATTTTCAATCTCCACCACGGCTTTATGGTTGTAGATTTTTTCCACTGAGAAACTTGCAATATCCTGTAAAGCTTTGTTTTCATCCTTATACATATCAAGCAGGCCATTACCTAAATTTCCTTCAAGAATCGTTTCAAAGTTGTATTTATACATCTCAAGGGACTTGTTGATTAAAGCATTAATTACTTTTGCTCTTAAGTAAGAAATCTGTTCGTTTTCATTGGAGATAGAACTTAATTTTCTCTCAATTCTCTGAACATCATCTGTCTCAGATTTTACCAGTTCAAAAAATAAGTTTTTGCAGTCTGCGGTTGAAACAATTCCCAATCTGTGGGCATCTTCCATATCGATAATGTTGTAGCAGATGTCGTCCGCCGCTTCTACCAGCCATACAAAAGGGTGTCTTTTAAAAATATGAGGCTCTTCGCTTTCAGAAATAAGCTGGGTTCCTTTGGCAATTTCAAGAAATATATCTTTTTCATTCTGGAAAAACCCGAATTTCTTCCTGTGAATGATTCCTTTTTTCTTGGCAACAGCCTCGCATGGATATTTAGCAATACTTGCCAGTGTTGAAAAAGTAAGCTGAATACCTCCAGCATCTTTCCCCTGCTGCTGCTGTGCCAGCACTCTGATCGCATTGGCATTTCCTTCAAAATTGACCAGATCTGCCCATTCCTTTTCATTGAATTTTGATTTCAGGTCTTTTTCATTTCTTTCAAAATAGCTTGCAATGGCATCTTCCCCGGAATGTCCAAAGGCAGGATTTCCTACATCATGACACAAACATGCAGCTGCAATTACGTTTCCTAAATTATAGAGATAAAAATTCTTTGAATCTTCAGTAAGTTCACTTTTAAAATCTTCAGCAATGAATTCACCAATGATACTTCCTAAACTTCTTCCTACAGATGATACTTCCAGAGAATGTGTCAGCCTGTTGTGTACAAAAACACTTCCGGGAAGAGGAAAAACCTGCGTTTTATTCTGCAATCTTCTGAAAGCAGAAGAGAAGATAATTCTATCGAAATCCCTTTGAAAATCAGTTCGTGAAGCTTTAGTCTGTGGATTGTTTCCTGTACGTTGATTGGTGAAAATCTGGTTTAAATTCATCATTTTTCAAAATTACTCCAAATTTTAATTGTACGGAACAGTATTTAGATTTTTATTAAACAGATCTGTCATTCAAAAAATCTATTATAGCAAACGTTTTTTAAGGATAGTAAAGCTTGAAGAAATATTCTACATTTGATGAGACTAATACAACTGAAGAATACTTATAAATTCTTTATCCAAATTTTAAAATTCTTTTACAATGACCGACAAAACATGGCTCAACAGATGGGACGAAAGGTATAGCAGCGAAGAGTTTGCTTATGGAACAGAACCCAACAACTACCTGAGAGAACAACTTAGTAAAATAAAACCAGGCAAGATCCTTTTCCCTGCAGAAGGTGAAGGCCGAAATGCTGTTTTTGCGGCAACTCAGGGATGGCAGGTTTCAGCATTCGACATCAGTGCCAATGGAAGAAACAAAGCATTACAGCTTGCAAAACAGCTGGGAACTACGATTGATTATCAGGTTGGAGAACTTTCAACGCTGAATTATCAGGAACAACAGTTTTATGCCATTGCTCTTATCTACGCCCATTTTCCGGGAGATATTAAATCTTCCATCCATCAAATGCTGAATCTATATCTGCGTAAAGGCGGTTTCATTATTTTCGAAGCTTTCAGTAAAAATCATCTTGAATATATCGCAAAGAATGAAAAGGTAGGCGGTCCAAAAGATATTGAATCTTTATTCTCTGTTGAAGAAATTAAGGCAGACTTTCCGGATTATCACATCTTAGAATTAACAGAAACAGAGATTGAACTTAAAGAAGGGTTGTTTCACAATGGAACTGGTTCTGTGATCCGTTTTGTTGGACAAAAGCAGGTCTAAAGATATTTTAAAACTGGTTTGTTTTGGGATAAAACTCAGGATTTTATTTGGTTATGGAATATTATTTGAATCTTTATCTCAAAACAAACGTATGCCTGAAGGTCCATCCATCCTATTAATGAAAGAAAGCCTGCAGCCATTTGCAGGTCAGCAAGTGACAGAAGTTTCAGGAAATGCCAAATTCGAGAAAGAAAGTTTTATTGGCCAATCCCTTCTGGAAATCCGAACTTTTGGAAAACAAACTTATCTCGTTTTTGAAAAAGCAGCGATCCGGATTCATTTATTAATGTTTGGTTCTTACAGCATTGATGAACAGACCAAACCGGATAAGAGTTTACGTTTAGCACTATTTTTCTCTACCGGAAGCATCTATTTTTACACCTGTTCTGTAAAATCTGTAGACCTTGAATTTCTCTCCACAATTGATTGGGAAGCTGATATAATGAGCGATCAGTGGAATCCTAAAAAAGCAGAGGAAAAACTGAAATCAAATCCAAAAATGATGGTGTGTGATGCATTGATGAATCAGGATATTTTCTCTGGTGTCGGCAATATTATTAAAAATGAAGTGCTTTTCAGAGTTGGAGTACAGCCGGAAAGTTTACTGGGGAATCTTCCCGCCAAAAAAAGAAAAGAGCTTATTGCTGAAGCCAGGAATTACAGTTTTGATTTTCTGAAATGGAAAAGAGAATTTGTATTGAAAAAACACTGGCTTGTTCATACCAAATCTCTATGTCCGGTTTGTGGACAGAAATTAATTAAAAAACAAACAGGTGTTGGCAAAAGGAGGAGCTTCTATTGCGAAAAAGATCAGAAGCTTTATTAGATCAATACTATTTTAAGTTTTGGCTAAAGCCGTTGAGAGCCCGTCCTGCACCATTTGATTTTTGTCATTCTGACGAAGGTAGAATCTTACTGATGGTTAAAAACATGAGACTCTTCACTACACTTCATTTTATTCAGAACGAAACTTTTGATATTTTTTTCCCACAGATTACACAGACTTTCACAGATAAAGATGTGTGTTTTTTACATCGCAAATCCTACAAAGTACTATTACTCATTACTTATTATTCATTACTCATTTTATATCAGTCTGAATTCAGGAGTCCTCCGGCAAATTTTGTGAAAAAATCAGATCTGTAGACTTCACCAAGGGGAATTTCTGAGTCTTCGATGTAGATATTATGATTATCAAATGAATCAATATAATTCATATTGACAACGTATGATTTGCTTACTCTGATGAAGGTTTCGCCAGATATTTTCTGATGAATGGTTTTTAAATTCATTGCCGTAATAAGCTTTTGCTGCTTTGTATGAATGACCACATAATCCTTAAGCCCTTCTATGAATTTAATATCTGAAAAACTGATTTTATAGAATCTTCGCTCTGCTTTGATGAATAAAAAGTCTGCAGTATTAGATTCTACTGTATTTTTCACGGTGTCTTTAGACAAAAGTTCGGTATAGAGTATTGCTTTCTCAACAGCCTTTTCCAGTCTCTGGGGATCAATAGGCTTCAGCAGGTAATCTACCGCTTCCAGTTCGTAACTTTTTAGTGCATATTGAGAATAGGCTGTTGTAAAGATAATCAGTGATTTTTTGGGAAGCATTTCTGCAAACTCAAGACCTGTCACCATGGGCATTTCAATATCCAGGAAAATAAGGTCTACATCATTATCTTTAACAAAATCAAGGGCAGACGGTGCATTGGAAAATTCACCAAGGATATCAATATTGGAAATTTCAGCGATCAGCGATCTCATTTCCGATCTTGCCAGGGGTTCATCATCAACTATAATACAATTCATCACACGGGAATTTTTAAATTTACACAATATTCTTTTTCACCTGATTCTATCTGCAGATTGAAGGTATCACTATAGAGAAGTTCAAGCCTTCTGGTGATGTTGGCTAGTCCAAGTCCGCTGCTTTTTTTGTCCGAAACAATATAACCTGCATTTCTGGAGTTGACACACATAAAATGAAGCTGCTTATTCTCGATACTGATTTTTATCTTCACATATGACTCTCCCCCACTAATATCTATGCTATGTTTGACGGCATTTTCAACAAAAGTGGTAAACAGGTTTGGCGGGATAAACGTACTGTTGAGCATTCTTTTATCAACATCGGTCTGAATATCAAATGAGAAATTATCCCGTCTTATCTTTTCGAGGTTTAAAAAGTTGGACAGAAAATCAATTTCTGAAGTCAACAGTGTTTTTTCTTCACTGTTTTCATATAGCTGATATCTGAGAAATTCAGAAAGCTTTACAATAACAACAGAAGCTTTTGCAGGATCTGTTCTGATGAGTGCTTTTACATTATTCAGCATATTAAAGAGAAAATGGGGATTGATCTGGTTTCTCAGTTCATTCAACTCCATATTCAGGGTAAGGTTGCTCAGCTCGCTGATCCTTTTATTATCACTGATCCATTTTTGTAAAAGTTTTACGGTTGTGGTTGTGAGAATAATCGGAATACACATCAGCACACCTTCATAGATTCCTCCTTTTTCGTTATCCTTCGGAATATATTGCGTTCTGAATTCTCCAAAAAAATATTTGAAACTATACCCAATGAAATTGAGTCCCATCACTCCCATCAGAACAAGCAATACAAGATAAGTAAGGTATTTTGTTTTAAAGAAAAACCGTGGGACCAATACATATATATTAATGTAAACCATTGCAATAAGAACGGTATAGACAAAGAATAAAACATAGTATTGATAGATTCCGGAATACCAGTGCCAGAATCTCGCGCTATACAGCATAAAGAAAAAGAAGATCAGAAACAGCAGATGCCTTCGGAGTCCGTACTTCGCTTCCACCAAAAAATCCATTACAAAGGTTTCTTCAAATTTCTGCGGACTGTATTTCATACGATAGGCTCATTTTATCATTAACAAAAATAGACAATAACGGAAATTACAACTATTTTATTATACAAAACCTGCATTTTATTATACCAATTATAGAACTCCGGGATTTTGTATAAAATACCTGCCATTTTGTATAAAAACAAATTCACGCTCTGCTTTTCTCTATTCCTTTGTCCTGTAAAATAACACTTATGGAATTAACAGCTTTTCATGAACTGACTCAGGAAATATCATTAGAATGCTTCTTTATGACAGAATCTCAACAGGAAGAAAAAGTAATACAGCTCATTGATTTACATCATTTTGTAGAATGTTTTGAACCAAAAATGAAAATTCTCAGCTATCTCCACCATCCTATTAATATTGTAGAAGATCATGGTGATAAAAAAGGAATTCTGTTTTGTGATCTGAACCACTCTCCTGTGCCTGACAGTAATGCTTCTGAAGAGTTTAGAAGAAGATATGGGCTCTCAGAACTCTGGTTTGTTTTTGTAGAGGAAACCCATATTCCGGATACAGGCAGCTATACGGATGCAGTCATTGAAAACAGTCTGGATATCTTCTATGACAAAATTTTCACCTTCAATTTTTTTCAATCTGTAATTCAAACCTTAAAATAAACACCATGAAAGCATTAAGAAGAGTACTTGTCCCACTGGCAATACTCCCTTTAAAAAACATTACTTACGCCCAGAAAAAAGACAGTATTCCATTGAAAGTACGTGCTTTTTTTGCTGATAAAATTCCGCAGGCACGTAACTTTAATGTTGAATACACCTTTGTCACTCCTTCCTCATTCTCTTCACAGCTTCAGGGGCAGGATCTTCCGGACAATAAGGTAAAAAGTTTTCAGCAGATGAAAGCAGATGCCAATATTTACTTTATCAAAAAGAGGAACTGGCTTTTGAGTACTACACTGAACTATCGCTACACTTCAATCACAAACGAGAATCCTGTCATCCCCGGAACTGAAACCGAGAAAGATTTCCATTATCATTCAGAATCGGTCAATCTGAGTTATTTTTCGAGATTATTCAAAAAGACAGCCATTTATTCCGCCAGCATTTCTGCAGATGGAAGTGATCAGCATTTTGAACGTATCAGAGGTTTGGTAACCGCTTCATTAGTTTTAAAAGCCACTCCGAAAACAAAAATGTCCATTGGGTTGGCGGGGATTATCGATCCCAGTACGCAGATTCCAGTGCTGCCTATTTTTGCTTATGAAAACAGATTCAATAACGGATGGGTATTGGATGTTCTACTTCCGAGAAAAGTATTGGTAAGGAAAGATATTTCTTCCAACGGAAGGCTTTCTCTGGGAACGGAAATGGATAATACATCATTTTATACTTACCGCAATAATAATACGTACGAATTCCGGCAGGTTGCCATCAATTCTGGTGTGATCTATGAGCATAATCTGGGTGGAAACTTCATAGGAACTTTTAAAACCGGGTTCAGAGCAAATATAAACTCAAGGGCTTTCAATAAACAGGATTCCTTCAATGATTATCTATGGAAAGGAACTTATAAACCTTCACTCTATTTTAATGCCGGAATTTCTTATAATCCTTTTGAAAGAAAAAGAACAAAGTAAAATCAACAAAGCTTTTCTCAGCCTGTGCTTAATTTTGATTTTTACAATATCTGAACTTATTTTCAATAATCCCAGATCAGGAGATTAAAAGAAAATTAAAATTTTTCATCTCCGGCATTTAACCATTTTCACAAAATACAATCAAAACTTCAGCTAAACATAAGCTGTTTCACATTCAGAGATTATCTCTCTTATGAAAAATCTCATTAGTGTACGAACATAGTTGATGAAAAATGATTTCAGGATTTTAATAAGAACATACTAAAAATAGAAAATGGCAGTACCTAAACAAATATTTCAGACTTTTATAACCAAAAAACTTCCTTTGATTACACGATATCATGTCTGGAATATGAAAAGAAAAAACCCGGGATACCGCTATTTTTTCTATGATGACCAGGATATAGAGAAATTTATCACCGAAGAATTTCCTCCTGAATATATTGAAAGCTATCGTAAACTGACTATAGGAGCTTCAAAAGCAGATTTCTTCAGATATGCTGTTTTATATAAAAAAGGCGGAATATATCTGGATATCGACAGCAGCATTATAAAACCGTTTGAAAAACTTATCAAGGAAGATGATGAAGCTGTGATCAGCGTAGAAAGGCACGAAAATCTGTATGTTCAATGGGCGCTTATTTTCAATAAAAATCATCCTTTTCTAAAGAAAACATTAGAATTGATGATTGATAATATAAACAATCACCGCTATCCACATAATATACATGCTACAACAGGTCCTACCGTGTTCAGTAATGGGATCAGAGAATCTTTGAAAGAAAATCCAGCGATACCTTTTACCTTGTTTGAGGGAATTGAATTCCGGGGCTATTTAAAATTCAAATATAAACTGGGAAAGTTTTTCTTATACAAAAAAAGGTCTCAACATTGGAAACAGATGCAAAAGCATCAGGAGATTATTTTTTAATGCGTTCCCATTTTTGAAAATACATTAATAATAATCACTCCTATTACAATCAGAGCAATACCAATAATAGCTGGCAAGTCCGGAATCTGCTTAAAAGCAATAACCCCAATCATTGTTATAAAGACAATTCCCACTCCGGACCAGATTGCATAGGTAATTCCTACAGGAATCTGACGAAGGGTGAGACTTAGAAAATAAAAAGCACAGGCATATCCTATGACGGTCACTACGGATGGCCATAGTTTGGAGAATTCCTCAGACTTTTTCAGAAAACTCGTAGCGATGATCTCAAATACAATAGCTAAAGCAAGAAAAATATAACTGCGTCCCATAAATTTATTCTTTGTACAAAAGTAACAAAAGCACTTCGGTACTTCCAAAAAGGAATAGCAATAGAATTCTCTGTTTTTCCAAAGAAAGCAAATATTTCGCCGTGTTTGTTACACTGTGAAAACTCTCAGTTTTTAAACGACTAATCATGTGATTACACTTCCCACAGGCACTTAAGTCATCTTAAGTGCCTTATATTTAATTGCATTCAAGATTTGAATGGTTTGAAAAAGTATGCCACTATGCAATCTTTTTTCTCTTTTCTGACACAAAAACAATATTTCTCCATGTCATGAAATGTGACAGATGACAAAAATTCCGAATGAAAAACGATGCTAAAAATAAATTTTCTTAACATGAAAATCCTTTTCGCGTGAAAAATTTACATTCAAAAAAAGTGGTTTAAAACAATATTATGCTGCGCATTATTTATTATTTGTTTTATCAACTCCAATATAGAAGTCGATAAACGGTTAACATTTTCACATAATTTTACAGATAGAATAATAAAAGTATTAATAAATTCTCAATAATGCATTAATTTAATGTAAACAAAAATTAACCAATAAATGAACACCAACCACCGTAATACACTGATATACATCATAAGTATTTACTTTGGCACATGATTTGAAAGTAGTAATATTGCAATTGAAAGATTGATAAAAAAAAGTCAAATAATTAAAAATAATACAAAATGGTAACTTATATCGGTATCGTAACAGGTTTAGTAGTAATCACTTCATATTTCATGACAGTAAGAAGAGAAAGAAACTAATTTAAAATAAAGCAAGCTTATAGAAAATCTATACTAATTATATTGTTTTATGTTTTTAGTCTGAGAGATCGGATTGCTCTTTTACTCATCGGGTAAAAGGGCCCAAAAACATAAACAGCAAGATCTTAGTTTCATAACAAATTTTAATATCCAAATGAGAAAGCCGTTCGTAAGTCCGGCTTTTCTTTTTGTTTTAAATATCTATTAACTAGGAGATTAAATTGTTTTGGACCGCAAAACTCCAAAGCTATTTACAGATTTTTTTTCATTCACAACCAATCGTTTTTCGCCCCATGCTGGCCTAGCTGCTTATTATTATTCAGGATTTCTTCCGGCATTTAATAAAGCTTTATCTTTGTTTATTCAATAATCATTTTATTATCATCATGAGTCTGTACAATCTTATTATCCAGGATAAAGAACAAGTAAACCTTAATGAAGTATTTCTCGATAAACACAACAAGGATCATCTTGTACAGCTTATCAAGGAACACAACTATATTAAAGAACTGCAGGAATATGGTCTTCCGGTTAATAATAAGATTTTGCTACAGGGAAGTTCTGGATGTGGAAAAACAATGACTGCAAAGGCTGTTGCGAATGCTTTAGGAAAAAATATTATGATCCTTAATCTGAGTAACATTGTTTCATCACGTATTGGCGAAACTTCCCAGAATATTAAAATGATCTTTGATAAGGCTGCAAGGGAAAGATCCGTACTTTTTCTTGATGAGCTGGATCAAATTGGAAAAGCGAGGGGCAGTGATGATAAGGATGTAGGAGAAATGAGAAGACTTGTGAATACCTTGATTCAATTGATTGATTATTATCCTGAACATTCACTTTTACTTTGTGCTACCAATCATCCTGAAATTATTGATACGGCTCTACTAAGACGTTTTCAGCTGAAGATCAATTACGAAATGCCTTCCTCTGAAGTCCTGAATACCTACTACGACCAATTGTTAGGTCAATTCCCTGAAAACATGAGAACGGTTGAAAGAAAGTACTCTGTTTCTTTTGCTGAAGCTAAGGATTATGCTTTAACTGCGGTAAAAGCTGCGTTAATAAAAAAACTGGAAGCCAAAGAAACCATCCCATCATGAAAGAAGACATCCTCCACAATCTCACCATCATCAATAACCGGATAAAAACTGCCTGTGAACAATCCGGAAGAAATATTGATGAAGTTAAATTACTACTGGCCACCAAAACAGTTTCCGCAGATCGAATCAAAGCTGCTTTGGAACATGGACAAACCTTAATTGCGGAAAACAAGGTACAGGAATTGAAGGAGAAGTACGATGATTTAAAAAATATACCTCATGACAATCATTTTATAGGACATCTTCAGACCAATAAAATCAAAGATATTCTGAAATATGACGTTACCTGCGTTCAGTCTCTGGATCGTCTGGAACTGGCCGAAAAACTCCACCAAAGACTTTTGACCGAAAACAAAACGATGGATGTTTTAATTCAGGTGAATACCTCTAATGAAGAAAGTAAATTCGGCGTTGATCCCAACAAGGCAATTGAACTTACCCGAAAAGTTTCCGACTTCTCTACATTAAAAATAAAAGGCTTGATGACTATTGGCCTGTTCAGCGCAGAAACCGAGAAAGTAAGAGCTTGTTTTAAAATTCTGAAAAACCTTCAGCAGGAAATCATTCATGAGCATATCCCGAATGTGGAAATGAAAGAACTCTCCATGGGAATGAGCGGAGATTTAGAAACAGCCATTGAAGAAGGAGCTACCATTGTACGGGTAGGAACCGCTATTTTTGGAGCGAGAATCTATCCGGACAATTATTATTGGGATGAAGGAAAAACAAATAACTAAGCTTAAAATTATATGTTCCCATTTACTTATACTTTTGAAAGAGAAATCATCAATGATAAAACATCTGATCAGGTTATTTATGCAGTACGCGATCTATTAAAAGAAAAAAATGTTCAGAATATTCTTTACGGACCGGAGTTTGTTTCTTTCAGTGAAGATCTTTTCACAGAAAGATCTAATTGGCATTATTTATCTTTAATTGATAATGGGAAATTCACTTATAATGAAAACAATAAAACGCTGACTTACGAAGTAAAGCTATGGAAGTTAAACCTCTTTTTACTTATTTTTTTCATTATTACCATGGCTAATTTTAAAAGTTTCTTCGTTAATCTGTTTCCTATTTCAGCACTTTTGATCAATTATTTAATTTGCTATTTTGGAAACCGGGGATTGATAAAAAAAATCATCCATAAGATTAACTATTTGTCTTAATTTTTTACGTTAAATCATTTATTGCCAGCCAATCAATATGTTCAAAGCCCTTTAAACAAAGGCTTTTTTAGTCTACAAATCCGGTATACTTTTTGCTGTAAAACTTTAAGAACCAAACAAATACATGTATGACAAAAAAATTACTATCGGGCTGTCTATTTATAGCAGTATTATTCTTTTTTTCATGTGAAAAAGAAAACACACAGATGAAAAGTGGAATCTCCATTGAAACTATTTCAATTATAACCTGCGTCACTATGGGCGTAGCTATTTTGCTTGCCTATAGCTTTAAAAGAAGGTAAAGGAATATGACAGAAAACAATTGAACACCTCTCAGCTTTGGGAGGTGATTTTGTTTTCAAGATTTTTTTTACCAAGCTCCGCAAAGTCTCATGACTTTGAGGCAAATAAAAATCTAAACAATATATATACTTCTATTAATTATCTTTGATAAAAACCAAATATGAAAGAAGGATATATTATAAGAGATCAGAACAGACCTCACTTTTTAACTTGTACCATTATTGAATGGATAGATATTTTTACCCGAAAAACATATCGAGATACTATTATAGAATGTTTAGAATTCTGCATTAAAAACAAAGGAATGACTCTGTATGGCTATGTCATCATGAGTAACCATTTACATTTTATTGTACAGTCAAAGGATGGAAAACTTTCAGATCTAATCAGAGATTTTAAAAAATTTACAGCGAAAAAAATATTAGAAAAAATACAGACAGAACCGGAAAGCCGAAAAGATTGGATTTTAGAACGATTGACCAAAGCTACTGAAACTCATTCAAGAAATAAGAATTTTCAAGTTTGGCAATACGGAAATCATGCTGAGGAAATTTTCAGCTTAAAATTCCTATGGGATAAATTAAACTACATACACCTGAACCCAGTTCGTGCCGGGATTGTTTCAAAGGCAAATCACTACATTTATTCTTCAGCAACTAATTACTCTGATGGCGCAGGAATAATCGATTCAATTGAAATTGCAGAAAACCCAGTGATTAACACAAATAGAAGTTCTGAATTTTCGAAATATAACAATTATGATAACGAATAATTTACTCAAAGTCAGGAGACTTTGCGTAGCTTGTGGATTCTGGTATGACAACACAACAATAGATGGAAAGGAGATTAATTATTCTATTGATAATCCTTTCAAAAAAATTCCTGTAGAATATATTTTTCTTTATGATCAAAAAACTGGACACTTTAAGGCAAAAGAAGATTATGCGGAGAAATATAAACTACTAGAATAATAAGACCTTTATCATTTGTAATAATATGTACTCAGTTCTAACCATGCAGCCTATTTCCCAAATATTTCAATAGAATTTGCTTACTTTTACAAAAATGTAATAAAGTCAAACATTTCAAAAATGAAACGTTTTACATTTTAAAATTCTTCCATTTGCATATATGATCAAAACCAATAACCAAAACTACCTTCTGCTAGCCCTCCTGCTGATTCCAAATTTTCTTTTAGCCAATGCAGGCTCTCCAATGATTTGGTTTAGCTTTTTACACCTGATCTGGATCAATTTTATAATCGGAACATTTGAAAGTAAACTTCTTTTAGAAAAATTCAATCTACAGAACAGAAAATGGCTCATTATTGCGGCCAACTATATTTCTATGTTTGCAGGATATTACTTCATTGCGCCTCATTTCTCTTTCATTAACGGATATCCGGACTTCTGGGGTATGAAATCAAGGGTAGGACAATATGAACTGGGAGGTTTTTTTATTGGGTTTCTATACAGTTTTGGAGCTACTCTGGTTATTGAATTTCCTTTTTACTGGCTTTCACTGAAAACGAAACTGAGTGGCTGGAAATTAATAAAACCATTTTTTCTGGTCAATCTCATTACTAATGTGATCATGCTTGCCATTTATTTTGCGATTGTTGCTTTTACAGCAAAATGGAGCTAATGGTAAAAAGAACTTCGATTATAAATTCTGAACAAAAAAATTCACAGAAACAACAGTGAGATTGCTTCGCTTTGCTCGCAATGACTATAAATAAAAATCCCTCTCATTACTGAAAGGGATTTTTTATAGTTAAAAAACTGAGATTACATATAAGCTTCAATCGGCTCACAAGTACATACCAAGTTTCTGTCTCCGTAAGCTTCATCTACTCTTGCTACAGTAGCGAAGAATTTGTGGTCTCTTACCCACTCTAATGGATAAGCTGCCTTTTCTCTGCTGTATGGCTTATCCCAAGAATCAGAGATTACCAATTGTTCTGTGTGAGGAGCGTTTTTCAATACGTTGTTAGCAGCATCTGCTTCTCCGTTAGCAATCTCATCGATTTCTTTTTTGATAGAGATCAATGCTTCAGCGAAACGGTCAATTTCAGACTTGCTTTCAGATTCTGTTGGCTCAATCATCAAAGTACCTGCAACCGGGAAAGAAACGGTAGGAGCATGGAAACCATAGTCCATCAATCTCTTCGCCACATCTGCCACTTCAATTCCTAAAGATTTGAACTGACGGAAATCTACGATACATTCGTGAGCTACTCTTCCATTTTCGTTAGAATATAAGATTGGAAAATGCTCTGCTAAAATTTCTTTCAGGTAGTTAGCATTCATGATAGCGTGACCTGTAGCCTTTTTAAGACCTTCAGTTCCCAGCATCTTGATGTAAGAATAAGAAATATTAAGGATCAATCCTGAACCATAAGGTGCAGCAGAAATACCTTCAATTGCTTCTTTAGAACCGATTCTGATATTCGCGTTAGAAGGAAGGAAAGGTACCAAGTGTTTAGCAACACAGATTGGACCTACTCCAGGACCTCCACCTCCGTGAGGAATGGCAAAAGTTTTGTGAAGGTTAAGGTGGCAAACGTCAGCTCCGATGTTTCCAGGACTTGTAAATCCTACCTGAGCGTTCATATTTGCACCGTCCATATATACTTGTCCTCCGTGCTCGTGGATAAGGTTGGTAATTTCTTTAATATTAGCATCAAAGAATCCGTAAGTTGAAGGGTAAGTGATCATTACAGCAGATAAATTTGCTGAATGAAGTTCTGTTTTAGCTTTAAGATCTTCGAAGTCGATTTCCCCGTTTTCAAGGTTTTTCACCACTACGATTTTCATTCCTGCCATTGCTGCAGAAGCCGGGTTTGTTCCGTGTGCAGACTGAGGGATCAATACTACATTTCTGTGGTGGTCTCCTCTTGAGATATGGTACTCTCTGATTACCATTAATCCTGCATATTCTCCCTGAGCTCCAGAGTTCGGCTGAAGAGAAGTTCCTGCAAAACCTGTAATTTCTGCTAAGTCTTTCTCCAATTCACGAATCATTTCCTGGTAACCTTCAGCCTGATTTACAGGTACAAATGGGTGAACTGCACCCCAGTTTTCCCAAGAAAGCGGTAACATTTGAGTTGCTGCGTTCAGTTTCATCGTACAAGATCCTAAAGAAATCATTGAATGAGTCAATGATAAATCTTTTCTCTCAAGACGCTTGATGTAACGCATCAATTCTGTTTCCGTATGGTATTTGTTGAATACTGATTCCGTAAGAATTTCGTCTTTTCTTAAGTTTTCGTCAGGAATGCTGTATCCTTCTTTTATTTCTAATTTGAAAGTCTGCTTGTCTTTAAACTGAGCGAAAGAAGCCATCAAATCGTTTAATTTCTCTAATGTTGTACTTTCGTTGATCGCAACACTTACCACACCTTCTGTGAAGTAGTTAAGGTTAAGTCTGTGATCTAACATCAGTCTTACCAGTTTTGCTTTCTCTTCTTCAGACATTGTTATTTTCACTGTATCGAAGATAGGCTCTTCTACAGTCTGATATCCTAATGCTTTAAGACCATTTTTCAAAGCATTTGCTTTAAAGTGGATCTGATCTGCGATATAGTTTAATCCTTTTGGACCGTGATAAACAGCATACATTCCCGCCATTACTGCCAAAAGAACCTGAGCTGTACAAATGTTTGAAGTAGCTTTTTCTCTTTTGATGTGCTGCTCTCTTGTCTGCAATGCCATTCTTAATGCACGTTTTCCGTACATATCCTGAGAAACCCCGATGATTCTTCCCGGAATATCTCTTTTATAGTCTTCTCTACAAGCAAAGAAAGCTGCGTGAGGACCTCCGTATCCTAATGGAATACCAAATCTCTGTGTAGTTCCTACTGCACAGTCAGCTCCCATTTCTGCCGGAGACTTTAGTTTAACCAAAGCCATCGGATCACAAGCAACAGCTACCTGAAGATCAATCTTTTTGTATTCTACGATATCTTCTGTGTAATCAAGAACGATTCCGTTTTTACCAGGATATTGTAATAAAACACCATAATAAGAACCATCAAACTGGTGCGTTTTATGATCTCCTACTACAACTTCTATTTCCAGTCCTTCAGCTTTTGTTTTTAGAACAGAAACTGTTTGAGGAAAAACAAGGTCAGAAATAAAGAATTTATTAGCTCCTGCTTTTTTCTGGTCTTTCGTTCTGTTGTTAAAGAACATGTGCATTGCTTCAGCAGCAGCAGTAGATTCATCCAGCAAAGATGCATTAGCTAATGCAAAACCTGTAAGATCACATACTACAGTCTGGAAATTAAGAAGAGCTTCAAGCCTTCCCTGTGCAATTTCTGCCTGATACGGAGTATAGGCTGTATACCAGCTAGGATTTTCAAAAATATTTCTCTGGATTGCTGAAGGCAAAAGAGTGTTATGGTATCCAAAACCGATATAACTCGTATAATCTGTATTTTTAGATGCCAATTCTTTTGAGTGGTTCAACATTTCGTATTCAGAAAGTGGTTCCGAGATCTCAAGATCTTTCTCTAAACGGATAGAAGATGGAATGGTCTGAGAAATTAACTCTTCAATACTAGAAACGCCAAGTTTCTCCAACATCGCCTGTTTATCGGCTTCATTAAGGGAAATGTGACGGCTCACAAACTGTTCTGTATTCATTTTTATTTATTAGATTTTGTTTGTAAAAAGATGTGTAAAATTACAATTTTTTGAATGATTGTACAAGAGTATATCGGAGGTGATAAATCACAAAATTATTTGTGATTTTTATCACAATTTGTTTTTAATAAACTTTTAACAAGGTTTATACCAGTTCCAACAAACACTACCTTTATTCCATACATAATATGTAATAAAACAATCAATTTACATTCAATAAAATACTGTCATCTTGTTTAAAACAATGTGAATTATTCACTAGTTTCTGTCTTACCGGTTAAACTTATCTTTAAAACATTCTACTATCATTAGTTTTATTCAAAATGTAAACTTAAACCCAATTGAAGGAGAAATTAAGAACGATCCGGACATCGATTTTACGTCTGATAATCTATCAGAAAGCAGGCAATATCTGCTATAGATCAGGTTTAAAGAATTTTATGAAATTTTATTAATTATATTTATTCTAAATTAATATATTTGCAGCATGAATATGATTGTCCCATTTAAAGTTCCGCCTTTGGCACCTTACTCATTCAATAACGAAGAGATGTTCTGTGAAAAGAAATCGTGTTGTAAAAAGTTCAAGAAAGGTAAAAGATGCAAAAAATGTCCGGGAAGAAAGAAAATGGCTTAGGTTAGGCTAACGTTTTTATCAAAAAGTATAGGGCAATTGCCAGTACTATAATTCCCCAAAACAGCATTATAATTTTAGGCTGTCCATACCTGTTCATCACCGTTCTGGGTTGTGGCTTAAACATTTCTTCTACTGAATTTTTGAATTTCTCAGTATCATTTTCAAAAACTTCCGTAATGGTAATTCCCTGAACAACGGTTTTGTGCAAAAGAGAATTCGTTGCATGAAGCAGAAGCTGGAATTTCCCGTCTTTAAATTCTGTGATCTTAAAGATCCTCTCTCCATACGGCTTTTCTAACCCGAAAGGCAATACTTTCACCACATCGGCATTACTCGTCTGCCAATTGATGATAATCTCCTCCCCTTTTTTTGCATGAATTTTATTCGCTGTAAAAGTTTTGATCGCAGGTGGAATATTATACCTGAAACTTTTCTGATGATTTTCTAAATTCTGATCATAAGCACGTCTTCTGACAGGATCACTCAAAGTCTCATAAGCTTCCAAAATTTCGCGGAAACGGTCAGCAAAAAAATCGTCATTGTCATTTTTATCGGGATGATATTTTAAAGACAGTTTTCTATAGGCTTTTTTGACGTCTTCTTCCGAAGCATCCTGTGATATACCGAGAAAATAGTAGTAGTCTTTCATTGAGAAATACAAAAATAAGGATTTATTTTTCTTTGTGTCTGATATTTATTACAAAAATTTAGCTGGTAAAAAGCTGGTAGAAAACACAAAAAACTGGTATTAGAAATTTCAGATAAAGCAGATAAAGTTACAGATCTCCAGCAATAGATTTCCCACCCATTTCGCAACAAGATTTAAGTTTCCGTAAAATCCAATTATTGGTAGATTGTGTCCATTTATTTGCTTGTTTTTATCATTTAGCTTTGCATAAAAAGCCGAAAAGGCAACTCAACCTTTTAAAATGACCTCACCTTTCAGCTATTTTATAGAATACAAACTGTGGAATAGTTTTTGAATCTTAACAACAATATCTTAAGTAATGAAAATTGTCATTCTAGACGACTATCAGCACGTCATCGAATCCTTAAAATGTTTTGAAATCTTAAAAGATCAAGATGTTCAAATTGTACACAACACAGAAAAAAATGCAGAAAAACTGGCCGCGTCCATTTCTGATGCTGAAATTCTTGTACTTACCCGAGAGCGTACAGCCATTACAGACAGACTTTTAAATCAACTGCCCAACCTCAGACTCATTAGTCAGACAGGTAAAATATCCAGCCATCTGGATTTGGCTGCATGCACAGAGCATCATGTTGCCGTAGCCGAGGGTATAGGTTCTCCCATTGCCCCCGCAGAGCTTACCTGGGCATTATTAATGAATACCGTACGTAAAATACCACAAGCTATTGAAGGGATGAAAAACGGCAGCTGGCAAACAAATATAGGTTCTACAGTGTATGGTAAAACCATAGGCATCTGGGGTTATGGAAAAATTGGCCAGCGGATCGCCCAATACGCAAAGGCATTTGGAGCCAGCGTTCTGGTATGGGGAAGCGAGGCTTCCAGACAAAAAGCAGTGGCAGATGGATTTGAAAAAGCTGACACCAAAGAGGATTTCTTTACAACAGCAGACATCATTACTTTACATCTTCGCCTCACCAAAGATACTTTGGAGATTGTAAAAGAAACCGACTTGTCTTTAATGAAAGATAATGCTGTCCTGATCAATACAGCCCGTGCAGAACTGATTGAAAAAGGTGCTTTAGAGCATGTTTTAGCACAAGGACAAAACATTCTGGCAGGCATAGATGTGTATGAAGAAGAGCCAATTTATGATAAAGATTTCAAACTGCTACAATACAATAATGTAATATGTACCCCCCATTTGGGATATGTAGAGCAAAATGGGTATGAACTCTATTTCTCAAAAGCATTTGAAAATGTGATTAATTATATCAACGGAAATCCCAGTCATATTGCCAATCCACAGGTTTTGAATAACAACAGATAGCATTCCGCTACAATACCAGCTAAAAACTTAATAGTCATGATAAGATTTATTTTTCTTTTTTTGTTCATCAGCATGTATTCTTCAGCCCAAAGTCAGGATGATTACAAAGAAGCCAGAAGAATTATTGCCGATATGGATAGCATTGTTACACCCAACGGTATTCAGGAAAGTTTTTTCGCAGACATCGGAGGTATAAAACAATGGGTTAATGTGAGAGGAAAAGACAGAAACAACCCCATCATTATTTTTATACATGGCGGTCCTGCATCTCCCCTCAGTGCTGTAAGCTGGACGTATCAAAGGGCTTTGGAAGAATACTTCACTGTGGTCAACTATGACCAGCGCGGAGCCGGAAAAACCTATCTGGCCAATGATACTTTAGCATTAGGTAAAACTATGCATATTGATACATTTGTTGATGATGCCTTGGAAATTTCCCGATTGATCACTAAAAAATACAAACAGCAAAAAGTGTTTCTGGCGGGTCATAGCTGGGGAACAATTATCGGTTTAAAAGCCTCAGTTAAAGCACCACAATTATACCATGCCTATATTGGTATCGGGCAGATTATTACTATGCCAGAGAATGAAAAACTCAGCTATGAATATGGATTGAAAACTGCCCGCGAAAACAACAATACAGTCGCTCTGAAAGAATTGCAGTCTATCTATCCATATCCAGGAAATCAGCCCGTTACAAGATCGCGTATTATCATTGCAAGAAAATGGCCGCAATATTACGGTGGATTAAGTGCTTATAGAAATAATAGCTTCTACTATTTTAATGCGCCTTTACTTTATCCGGAATATACAATGAATGATGCAGAAGCTATCGGGGCCGGCAGCTTATTTACGCTTGAAAAGGTAATGGATGAGTTTTTGAATTTCGATTTTTCCAAGGTTAAAAGTTTTCCCATTCCTGTCTTTATGTTTTTGGGAAGGCATGATTATACTACCCCCACTTTACCTGTAATCAATTGGATGAAAGAACTGAAAGCCCCGATGAAAAAAAATATCTGGTTTGAACATTCAGCACATCTTATTCCTGCAGAAGAACCTGGAAAAATGTTATTAACTTTCGTAAACGAAATAAGACCTCTGCATCTAAAAAAATAAATGCTTTAAAAGGTCCTAAAAGCACAGTGAATGAAGGCAAAAAAAAGCATAACGATATATAACGAAAAGCAAAGCTTTAAGAACAATCCTATCAGCAACTTTTATATATCCTATTATAAAGATAGAGTCAGACAGATCAATAGGATCGACAATCACCGCCATACGTATTACGAGGTTATTTGGGTAAAGGATGGCAAAGGCCTGCATACTATTGATTTTAAAGATTATCAGTTTTGCGGTTCCTGTCTCTTCCTTTTACATCCGAAAAACGTTCACAGAATTTATAAAGAAACCCCAGCCAGCGGTGGTGTGATAAAATTCAATGATCATTTTTTTGTAAACGACAATGTTCATTCCAAGTTTTTATTGCAATACGGTGTTTTTGATGATATAGATGTTCTTCCTGTGATTCATCTGAATACCGAAGAACAGCAGACTATTAATGATTTTTTTGAGATAATGAGTAAGGAAGCATCCCATCACAATGCCTTTACACCTCCTATTCTGCTCAATTTACTTAAGTCGTTTCTGCTGAAAGTATATCAGATTAAGAAAAACCAATGTGCTATTAACGATATTTCGGACCATCGTTTTGTGAAATTCAGACAGTTTCAGGAATTACTGGAAGCATATTTAACAGAGCATCATAATGCAGGTTTCTACGCAGAAAAATTACAAGTCAGTACCAAAACACTCTCCAATTACTGCAAGCTTATAAGCAGTAAAACAGCACAGGACCTGATTAAAGAAAGGCTTATCCTCGAAGCAAAACGAATGCTGATCTATTCTGAACTCTCCGTTAAAGAAGTCGCTTACCACCTGGGGTTTAACGACTATGCCTATTTCACCCGATTTTTCACCGTAAATGTATCACTTACCCCTACCGATTTTAAAAAAGCAAAAACAGAGTTTCTTTAAAGTCCAATAAATACAGCAGATTATCCATTTCTTATCTCTTCATTTCTGTTCAACTTTATCCTTGTAAAAATAAAGACAAAAGGAATGGACAGATTACTATTTTTAAAAAACACGAGCATAGTGATAACAACAGCAATACTGTCTCCACTCATTAATCTCACAAGTAATAATATGGTACAGACAAAAAAAATATGCACAGCCTGCGGCACACAATTCCCTCTCGGTTATATAGATCATCTATGTGCCATATGCATGGAGGAACGACAGTACGTACCGGCAGCCGGGCAGGAATGGACTTCCCACGACATCCTCTTAAAAACATATGCCACAGAGATTAAACAACTCAATGACAAGCTTTATGAAATCTGCATTACCCCCAAATTTGCAATCGGACAAAGAGCTTTTCTGCTTATTTCGGAACACGGCAATATTCTTTGGGACTGTATTCCTCTGCTGGACAAAAATGTCATTGATTTTATCCGGTCAAAAGGAGGCTTAAAGGCCATCGCCTTTTCACATCCTCATTATTACAGCAATATGAACGATTGGGCAGACCTTTTCCGATGTCCTGTTTACATTCATAAAAATGACGAGCCATACATTAGTGAAAAAGGAAACAACATTTTGCTGTGGGAAGAAAACGAATTACCATTATGGGATGGGATGTGCCTGATCAATATTGGCGGTCATTTTGCAGGCAGCACCATCCTGCTGCATACCACAATGTCTGAAAAAGGAACAGTGCTTTGCGGTGACACTTTTTATCTTTCCCCCAGCATGAAGCATTTTGCCGTCATGTACAGCTATCCCAATAGAATTCCTTTACCTTTAAAGGAAATAAAGAGAATTAAAGAACAGGTAAAAAACATCAATTTTGATTCTATATACGGATTTTATCCTTATCAGAATCTGGCCCATAATGCCAAAGAGATTTTGATGGACTCCATTGAGCGGTATTTGCTATAAATAATAACCAAAATCCTTTCAAACAATAGTAGTATGAGTTTTTTCCTGCTGTCTGGTAAAATTATTATATTTCCTTTCTGACAATAAGTCTTATGTTAAAATTCCGGCGCGGGAAGCAGAGCTTCCCGCGCCGAAATTTTAACAATTTTAATTTAGTCTTACGTATTATGCTTCGCAGGTATTATCCTTTTTGCAGCATCTTGAATGGAATTCTTTTTTAAATTTCCCTTTCAGTTCCTGATAGTCTTCATCATTCATTTCTCTGATCTTATCTGCCAGTCCGAAAGGTGATTTTTCCTTGATTCCGTACTCATCAAAAATACCTTTGATAAATCTTTTTCTTTGTATTGCTTTTTTAGCGATTAAGGCTACACCTACAACGGCTAATGCTCCCAGAGCTCCTTTTAATGCTGAATTTTTCATTTTTTCAAAATTTTAAATTTTACTACTTCTTGTTTTTTATAGAGACGAATGAATTTTAATTTTACTTTACTACTTCTTTAAAATTTTCAAATTATTCGTTGTTTCTGTTGAAGAATCCGCCTGAACATTTATTTCTCCAAACTTCTTTGAATTTCTCTCTTTCTTCAGGGGACCAGCCTTCCATTTTCTCTCTCATTTTCCTTTCCTTAAAGTCTTTCATTCCTTTACCGAAATGGAAACCACCGAAAAGAATTTTACTTAGGATCAAGATTCCCATGGCCTGCCAGAAGGTAATGGCTTTTACTCCTAAAATCTCCGGGAGAAGGCAATTCCAAAGCAGCATTACAATCCATGTAACAGCGACTAAAATTAACGGCGGGCATAACAATAAAAAAATCCAACCCTTTTTGTGTTTATAATTCATAATTTCTTTTTCTAACTTTTTAAATCTTCGTACAATTTTCTCAATCTGTTTCTCAAATGCTTCACAGCATAGTTTTTTCTACTGATGATGGTTTTAATATTTTCTCCCTGTTCATCAGCAATCTCCTGGAGTGTTTTGTCGTTTAGTTCATTTTCTACGTAGACCAGTCTTTGTTTTTCGGGAAGTTCGTCTAGTGCTTCAAACAGTTTTTTCCAGATCTCATCCTGAAACATTTTCACCTCAGGACCGGCGCTGTCATCCATCAATAAGATATCCTTGATAGAAAAAGTACCATCTTCATCCTCATATACGAAATCTTCAAGATTTTCTGTTTTCTTTTTGCGGTAACGGTCTGTAATTTTATTTGCCGTTACCCTATACAGCCACCCACCAACATTTACGATCTCCGAAATATTCGTAAGGCTACTGAACTGATACCACACCTCCTGCAGAATATCTTCCGCATCCTCCGTGTTTTTCACTTTCGGACGAATATAGGACATCAGCTTCCCTCCGTAGTTGGAAACGGTTTGTGAGATGATGCTTTCTTTCTCCTTCTGTGGCATTGTTATTTTTTCGACAACCTCCATATTGCTATGACGGCCAGCCTTTTGGTTTTACTTTAATAAATTTAAAATATTTTTCTTACAATTCAATTTTTCTTTTATCCATCAACATTTTTATCTTCTCAATTATTACAAATTACTCATTGCTTATTACTCATTATTTATTTTTACGGGAGCTTATTCCCGCTATCCGCTCATACTCCTCACGCCAAACTCCCCTACAACCTCACCCTCCGACTCTCCTACCCATGCTCCGGGGTAACCGCTGCTATCGGGGCTAGGAGGACAAGTAATGAATGATAATGACCTTTTTATCCATTCTCAATTTCTAACTTCATTTGAGATTCCTACGGAATGACACAATTGTAATGATAGTTTATCCATACAGTTTGTCATTCCGTAGGAATCTAAACACTCATCTAGGCATAATAACAAAAAAGAAACGGAAGACATCAGCCTTCCGTTTCCATATTATAAAATTATTAGTTACTTATTAAAATTTTCCGCAAAGAATCCTAACATTGATTTGTAAAGCTCAATTCTATTCGGTTCTTTTCCAAATCCATGTCCTTCATCGTATTTTACCAGGTAAGGAACTTCAAAACCTTTGGCACGCATAGCTTTTACGATCTGATCAGATTCATTGATGTTTACCCTTGGGTCATTAGCTCCCTGAACCACAAACAATGGCTTTTTGATCTTATCAATCTGATACACCGGAGAAACTTCCTTAGCAATTTTAGCTTCTTCAGGATTATCCAGGTCATACCAGATTTGTTTTACCATTTCTTTATAAGGTTTCCAGTATTCCGGGAACGAATCAAAGAAGGTAAAGATGTTGGATACTCCTACATAATCTACCCCGCAAGTATACAGGTCAGGAGTTTTAATCAAGCCCATTAGTGTAGCATATCCACCATGGCTTCCTCCATAAATGGCAACTTTATCTTTATCTACCCATCCCTGACTGATAGCATATTTTACTCCGTCTTCCACATCATCCATGGCCTTTCTTCCGATCTGTTTGTAACCTGCTTTCTGGAATGATTTTCCATAGCCTCCGGAAATTCTGAAGTTGACCTGAAGTGTGGCATATCCTCTACTTGCAAACAACTGTGCTTCCGGATTGAATCCCCAGCTGTCTCTGATTCCCTGCGGGCCACCGTGAGGATTCACAATCATTGGAACTTTTTTACCATCCAACGCTGCTTTAGGCAATGTGATATATCCATGAATGGTCATTCCGTCTCTGCTTTTAAATTCGATAGGTCTCATTTCAGCCATATCTTCTTCTTTCAGCTGAGGCATCAGGTTGTAAAGAAGCTTGGTTTGTTTGGTTTTGGTATCATATTCATAATAAGTTCCGTAGAGCTTATCACTTCCTACAACCACCAGAAGTTTATCATTATTATCATCAGAAGAAGCAATTCCAAATTCCTTTTCTCCAAACTGAGATTTTAATTTATCATGTATTTCTTTATAAAATTTACTTACCGGAACTGTTTCTCCTTTTGTCCCTTCATAGCTAATAAAATCAAGCTCATAATTTCTATTTTTACCCGCCGTGCTTATTGAACTTACATCATATACAGGATTGGAATAAATTTCTTTAATCACAGCATTTTTTTTCAGATCGTAGAGTACAATTCTCGCTTTATCACTATCAAGATTCGTTACTACATACGCTTCGTCTTTATTTTTAGAATTTTCATTAAACTCTATAATACTAAAGGTATCAGACCAGTCTGCAGATTTGATCAGGTTGAATTTTCCTGTCTGCAGATCTTTATAATAGGTTTTTGTTGTCAATCCGTTTTCAAGAACGCTATACCCTCTCAGATTCCCGTCTTTATCAAAAAGATAGTCGTCGATAGGGCTGTTGACATCTTTATTTTCGTACAGCTGAGTCATTTCCCCTGTAACGAAATTGATTTTAAAAGGTTCAAAGATCTGTTTGTTGTTTTTATTCATGGTAACCACAACGAAATCAGTATCTTTTACAGGAATAATAGCTTGTACTTTTACACCGTCAAATGGCGTTAAATCCTTTTGATTGCTTCCATCTGTATCGGTAGCATAAAGGTGAATATTTTCATTTCCTCCTCTATCCTGCGTATAGAAAAGACGTTTTTTGTTCAGCCAGCCATAACCTTTGATCAGATCATCTTTTTCAACGATGGCCTTAGTGATCTTTCCTGTACTCAGGTCTTTAACGTATACATGATTTTTTTTATCCTGATCTTTTTCTTTATAGGAAAGATATTTCCCGTCAGGAGAGATTTTAAATCCGGAAGCTTTTGGTCTTGCAAAGTAATCTTCAACTTTGTATTTAAAGCTTCCTTTATCATAAGAAATAAGTTTCTCAAGATTAGCCTTGGAAGATGGTAAGGTAGGATCTCCCGGCAGTTTGGCCGTAGAACTTTGTGCGTTGATCATCATAGTGGATAGTACAATAATAGCTGTACCGAAAATTTTGTGATTTAGATTCATAACTTCTGTTTTTAAGGTTAAAGTTATAGAAAGCACTTATTTTCAAAACAATAAAAAATAAATGCATTTATACAATAAGACACTCTATACCCCTAAAATGTTACATTATTTTATCAATTAGTTTAAAAAATATCAATTATATGAAAAAGACAGCCTCAATGACTGTCTCTTTTATTTAGTGTAAGTATATTCCGAAATACCAGGTCCAGACTATTAAAATAATCTGCATGGGAATCCTTTGCCTATAAAGGTATTTCATTCCCGGACCCGTGTAATCTGCTTTAAAAATATTAATCCTTTTCCTGGAAGAGTTAATATTGGCAATAAAAACCAATACATAAAAAATGATGAGTAACACCGCAGTAGTCTCACGAACTGCCGAAATCATAAGCCCAACTCCCGCAGCAATTTCCAAGACTCCTGTAAAGTATACCCAAAACATTCTGGCAGGGATAAACTCCGGAATCATCATGGCCATCCCTTTTTGGAATTTAAAATGGGCAAAGCCTGTAAATATAATAAATATAGCCATTCCCAGGTTTCCTGAAAATATAAAATCCGGCTTTCCCTGAACTAAAAAAGTTCCCAGCAAAGCCAGAATAAATGTTGTGAAAAGTATGACGAGTAGTTTCATTTTTTTAGGTGGTAGATGTTAGGTTGCAGGTAGCAGGGATTAGGATAGAAATTCTAAACTCTAAATTTTTAATTTTGAACTTCATCACACTGAATCAAGGCTTACTCCTTCTGCGAGGCTTTTCACGACCATCAGCCCTTTTGTAAAGCCTGTATTCATGTGATCTTCCCATTGTTTTTCAACCTGAACTTCGGCATGAAGTTTTGTTTTTCCTCCAAAGTCAATTAAAAAGTATTTTTCAAAACTTCCGTTCCATTCCATGACTTCTTTGCTTTGGGTGTCTTCTACTCCATTTTTGTCTACCATTCCCAGATGTTTAAAAACAATCTGATTAGGTTCCTCCAGGCTGTCTATGGTTGAAACCATTCCTTCTCCCTGAGCATTCAAAAAATAGGTTTTCCCACCTACCTTCCAATCGGATTTCATGATAGATCCTGCACCAAAAAATTGGGTCCATTCACTATATGTTTCAGGATTCCAGAGAATGTCCCATACTTTCTGTAGAGGAGCATCAATTACTGTTTCATATGATAAGGTTTCCATTTTTATATTTTTTACAGTGATTTGGTTATGAATTACTTTCAATATCCGGTATATTTCAACCAGAAATGTTTAAAGCTGATTTTCTGAAAGATGTTTAACAATATTCATCGCTTTGGGAAATTTCTCTTCAAAAAATTCTTTAAATTCTGCAGGGGTCTGAATTTCTGTTTTCAGCAGCGTTCCTTCTTCATTTTCCTCAAGAAAATAGGCTTCTGTTGCTTCCCCCCAATCCTTAGGGACTTCAATACCATTATAAATTTCTCCCAGATGCAGAAATTTTATTTCTTCATTAGGAATCACTTTTTCTACCCTGCTGTACATTCCGTTGTTTTTGGGGTCAAGAAATTTAATGATATTGTTCTCTTCGAGCGTTCCTTCATAGAAAGAACCATCTGTAAATGCCGTTGTCCATTGTCTGTAGGTAATATCTCCCCAAAGGACACTCCATACTTTTTCAGGTTCGGCATTGATTTCTATTTCATATGATAATCGTTCCATATATTTTAAGGTTTTAGGTGGTGGTTAATAGGTTGCAGGTGATTGGGTTGGAGTTTGAGATTTTGAAGGTAAGTATATTAAATTCTAATTTCTTTTCTATCCTCCGACAAAATCACCTCCATTGATGTGAATGATTTCTCCCGTGATATAGCTTGCATCTTTAGACGCGAGAAAAACATAGGCAGGAGCCACTTCTGATGGCTGTCCCGCACGCTTCAGCGGAGTGTCTTTTCCAAATTTGGAAAGGTCATCAAAAGCTACTTTCACAAGCGGAGTCCATATAGGTCCGGGTGCAATTCCGTTGACCAGAATTTCTTTTCCGGCAAGGTTATCTGCCAGTGAACGGATAAAAGACAACACGGCTCCTTTTGTAGCAGCATAATCAATTAAATGATCGCTTCCGCGGTATGCTGTGACAGATGTCGTGCAGATGATTCTTCCTCCTTTTCCCATTAGCGGAAGAAAATTTCTGGTGAAAGAAATCATGGAAATGATATTAGTATCAAATGTTTCCTGAATCTGCTCATCAGAGATTTTTTCCAGACTGCTTTTGGAGGTATGAATTCCTGCATTATTCACAAGAATATCAAGTTTCTTCCACTCTTTTTTAATCTTGTCTGCGCATTGGGTTCTGAATGTTTTCCGGGTAAGATCACCTTTTATCAAAAGGCACTTCTGTCCCTCTTTCTCAACCAGTTTTTGAGTCTCTTTGGCATCATCATCGCTTTCTTTGTAGATAACGGCGACGTCTGCTCCTTCTCTGGCAAAATGAACGGCTACAGCCTGCCCTATTCCGCTGTCTCCTCCACTAATAACGGCTTTTTTACCCTTCAGCTTCCGGCTTCCCTGATAATCGTTGCGGATAATTTCCGGAAACAGTCCTTCTTTAGGGACTTTTGACTTAGATTTTGATTTGTTCTGTGTCTTCATAAGCAAATCTTTTCTCTAAATTACATCAAACAATACGCCGAAAATATTTAAGAATGATAAGCATCTTCCAAATCCTGGATAATTATTTTCTGCATTTTCATCATAGCCTGAACTACTTTATAAGCTTTTTCCCTATCGGAATCATTCATTAACTGAATGAGTTTTTTAGGCACAATCTGCCAGCTCAGCCCATATTTATCTTTCAGCCAGCCGCACATACTTTCTCTGCCTCCGTCTGCTGTAAGCGTGTTCCAGTAGTTATCCGTCTGCAGCTGATCGTCCGTCATTACCACCAGCGAAATTCCTTCATTGAAATCAAACTGATGATCATAAGAATTATCCATGCAGAATAAGCTGTAATTGTCTATCACAAAATGAGCATGCTGAACATTTTCAGCCGGTTCCGGGATATCGTGTCCTTCACTTCCTGCTCCATGGGTCAATATGTTTCCAATGCTTGAGTTGGCGAACGTTTTGGTATAGAGTTCCATTGCTTCTTTTGCTTTTCCATTGTTTCCATGGATAAACATCAAAGTAGGAATTATTTTCTGATCGCTTGCTTTTTCACCCAAAAACAACTGCCATGTTACTCCATATTGATCCTGAACCCAGCCATATTTTTTGCTCCATGAGTAAGATCCCAGTTCCATCAAAGCTATCCCGCCATCGAGCAGCTGATCCCAGTACTTTTGAACCTCATCTTCCGTTTCACAGATCACCATGAAAGAGATGGAAGCATTTTTTTTGAATTGAGGACCGCCATTCAGAAGCATCAATCTTTGTCCAAACAAATCAATATTCATCACCACAGGCGTATCTGCTGTGATCTCGCCTCCAAAAACTTTACAATAAAATTCAGCAGACTGTTTGGCGTCTCCGTCATACCAGAGACATGGGAAAATATCGTTGTTCATAATTTTATATTTAAATGCATTGATTTATAATGTTTTACTTTTTTCTTAGGAATGGTGTATTCTTCTGCTGATTAATTTTACAGCAAAAGAAATCTTATGTCTTTGCTTTTAAAGAGATTACTCTACTTCGTTTGCAATGACACCGTAAAATGGTTTAGTTATACTTTTTATGCTTCTTTAAAACATACCTGATTTTCTTTCATATAATTCTTCAGTTTCACCATCGTATTTTTCCCGAAACCATGCAGCTGCATAATTTCTTTCTCGGAATAATCTGAAAGTATTTCCAAAGAATTTATTTTTTCTTTTTCTAAAGCTCTTCTTGCAGGTATGGCAATAACTCCATGAAGAAATTCTTCTTTAGAGTCATAATTAAAAGCATAAATGGAATTTAAACTCTTGGACATGATAACTAAATTGATCATGGCTACAAAAAATATTGTTAATGATTCTCAACATACTTGTGGAAATTGTTAAGAATAGCATACCAGCCATCTCGCTGCATTTCCACTGAATTTTGTTTTTCCGGATCGAAAATTTCAATAACTTTCGTTGTGTTTTCATCTATTTTATCGAAAACAACTTCCACTTTCCGTCCGTCCTCCATATGATATTTGATAACCTCATGAGGAATAATTTCGTCATAAACTCCTTCAAAATCGAATCCGAAACTTTTGTCTTTAGCTTCCATTCTGTTTTTGAATTTGCCTCCTACTTTCAGATCATTTTCAGAACTAGGACACTGCCAGCTTTCGTGGGCGAAATTCCATTTTGTGATATGCTTTGGCTCATTGAAATAATTCCAAACTTTTTCAACGGGTGCTAAAATTGTAATGTCTATTTTAATTGGATCCATAGTTCTAATTTTTTTATAGTTTGAATAAAGAGCTGCCCAAAAAAATGGGCACCTCTTTTATAATTAGTTAAATATAGGATTATTTTGCGTATTCATCATTATAGTTCACCATCCAATGAACACCATATTTATCCTGAAAGCATCCGAAATAGTCTCCCCAAAACTGATCTTCAATCGGCATTTCCACGTTTCCGCCATCAGAGAGCTCTTTAAAGATTCTGTCGGCCTCATTTCTGGAATCCGGGAAAACAGAAACGTAATTATTGTTTCCCACGGTAAGAGTCTGCCCAAACCCAGGTACAATGTCTGATGCCATTAAAAGGTCACCTCCAATAGGCAGTGCAATGTGCATTACCCTGTTTTTTTCTTCTTCTGAAAGGTTTTCTGTACCGGGAGCATTTCCCATTTTATGAATTCCTCCAACGAATTCACCACCGAAAACAGTTTTGTAAAAACCGAACGCTTCTTCAGCTGTTCCATCAAAATTCAGATACGGATTTAATTTAGCCATGATTTTTAATTTTAAAGTTATTATTATAAAATATAAGGTTCTATTGTTATTCCATTAAGGATTAATTAATTGAGTATGAATAGTAAGTACAACTACATTTAACATATTGTAAATCAGAAAGATTTACTTAGCACTATTCATTATTTCCAAAGTTCTTAATGGATTATAAATTTTTCTACTTCTCTGACGGTAAAGTCTATTAAGTTGATGTCAATACTTCCGTCAAAGTCAGGCATCATATAAATACCATGCGTTGCGGGAAGTATCATTAACCGGGAGCCTTTCACCAGGCGCCACATTGCTGCTGCATGTTCCGGTTTCATGACATCCTGATCACCACTGATGAATAATGTGGGTGATTGTATGGAAGTCAGCACCTCGTCATCCCAGTCTTCAAATGTCTGCATCCTCTTGCAGTCTTTCTCAAAAAGGTTTTCCAGTTTTGAAAAATCCGGATTGAGATTTAAAAAATTAATTTTGAAAGGTTCGGGCATTGATTCAAAAGTAGCTTCCTGCATTCCTTCAAAAAAGCCGTCTATCATTCCGTTTCTTTTATAAAATGCAGAGGCAACGACCAGTTTTTCTACTATTCTTGGATGTCGATGGGCAATTTGCATCACCGTACTTCCACCATTACTGAATCCCCAAAAGGAAGCTTTTCCGATGTTTAATTCTGCTAAAAGTCTGGCAACATCATCGGCATCCTGTTCAAAGGTTTCAGGAATATCGCGGTGTTCACTGCGTCCGTGATTTTGCAGATCGATTCCTATGAGTTGGAACTTGTCCTCCAGTCTGGCAATGACTTCTTTAAAATCGTACAGAATGGAAGATCCTCCGCCATGAATAAGAACGAGAGGTTTTCCGGATCCATAGATCTCGTAATACAATTGAATGCCATTGACTTTTTTATAGCCTTTTTCTACCGGATTCATTGTTAGTATTTAAGATTTTCATCTACATCATACTTCATTCCGGGATAGTTCAGAATTCTGCGCATCAAGCCTATCTGCCCGCAGAGATAGTCTTCACGGCCGATACACATTCCAACAAAATTGAGTTTTGTTTCTTTAATAAAGGGAATATTCATTCCTATTTCAAATATCTCATCCAGTTCTTCATCTGTTACTTCATAAAGTCTTTGGTATACTTTAGCGGAAATTGCATGAAAGTTTTCCTTTAGTTCAGTTAAAGTGGGATATTTAAAGCTTTCATCCAGCGCTTTTCCCTGGAAAAACAAGTCACTGTAAGGGTCTTCTTCCTGTATTCCAAGCACCCAGCCCAAGCCGTAGCGCATATTGACACAATTCCCTGCCATCCACACAATATGGTTGGTTTTATTTTCAATTCTTTTCAATGCATCTTCTTCCGAAATGCCTTCCAAAACATTCATAAAGCTTTGGGAGTGCATTCTGTAAGCCGGAATAATGATTTCCATTTTTTTTGATTTTGGTGTGTCCATTTTAATTTTATATTAGAAGGTTGAGGAGTTAAGAGAAACGCAAAGGCGCAAAGTATTTTACAAACTGTGCATTTTTAAGGCGCAAGGATTTATCTTCGATAAAATTGTACTCTTCTAAAAATAGTATGGAAAACTGCGACAGTTCATTTGTCATTCCGAGCAAGCAAGGAATCTATTTTATGGCGCCCGGTTTTCCTAAGATTCTACGGAGATAGCCCAGCTGACCGCTGTGGTAAATTTCATGAAGGCTTAGGGTTGAAATATCTTTAACCATTTCCGGTTTAAAGCTGTCAAGTGTCTCTAGTTTTGCTTCCAGCCTGTCCTGAGTTTGTTTCAGATAGGATTTTAAATCTTCGAAGTTGATTAATTCATCTTTGTGATCTAAAGCAATTTCACCTCTATTGTAAAATGAAAATTTTTCGCCGTCCCAAACGGATTCTTCTCCAAGAATATTCAGTAAGGGATTTCTGATGTAGATCAAATGTCCAAGAATCCAGTTCATACAATTGGCTTCACCATTGGGGAAAATCATAGATTCTTCATGGGAAATGCCATCGATATTTGAAGTGATCACATAATAAGTACTGGCTACCTGATTTTTTATGATTTCTATATCGTTTGATTGTGTTTCCATAGGGTATGTATTTAATAAGTTATTCCGCAGGCATCTGAGATACGTCTCCATGCATCACTTCCCACTGATGGCCGTTGATATCAGCAAAGCTGCTTTGATACATCCATCCATAATCTACGGGCTCACCATATTTTGAACCTCCGTTTCCGATGGCTGTTTTTACCATCTGATCTACTTCTTCGCGGCTGTTTACCCCAATGGCAAGAAGTACCTGTGTAGTATCTCCTTTAGCAAAAGGTCTGTTCGTAAAGGTCTGAAAGAAATCTTCTTTGAGAAGCATGGTATAAATATGATTTTCTTTCATTACCACGCATATTGCCTTATCATTTGAAAACTGTTCATTGATAGAAAAGCCAAGATCTGTCCAGAATTCTCTGGTTTTTTGTACGTCTTTTACGGGTAAATTGACGTATATATCGTTAATGTTCATTTTGTAATTTTTGGTGGTGTATTGTATTCAAAGTTACCAAGGTATGGTAAGAATATGCTTGCCATAAGACAAGATTTAATTTTTATCGGGATGTAAGCTATTCTGCCGGCATTTGCGACATATCAGCAAACGTCATGTTCCAGCCATGTCCGTCAAGATCCCAGAAAGAGTTCTGATACATCCATCCGTAATCCTGAGGTTCTTCATGCTGCCACGCTCCGTTTTCTACAGCGGTATTCACTATTTTATCTACATCTTCACGGCTGTCCAAACCTACGGCTACAAGAACCTGACTGGTATTTTCTTTGGCAACAGGCTTATTAGTGAAGGTCATAAAATAATCTTCCTGCAGAAACATAACATAGATGGTATCGTTCAAAGCAACACAGGCTGCTTTATCATCAGAGAATTGTTCATTAATCGAAAAACCAACCTTAGTCCAGAATTCTTTTGTTTTCTGTACATCTTTTACCGGAAGGTTCACATAAATTTGATTGACTTTCATTTTTGTAATTTTAGTGTTAATCTGTTATCCAAAATTACCAAGGTGCAATGAAAATCAACTTGTCATAGGGCAAGATTTAATTTTTCTTAGGATGGGAAACTATTTCTTTGCGAATACGGCTCAAAGAAGTGTCTGTAACTCCAAGATAGGAAGCTATCTGCTTCAATGGTGCAAATTGTATGACTTTAGATTTCTGCTCCAGCAGATTAAGGTATCTTTTGGTTGCTGAAAGCGTGAACATTTCTACGGAGCGCTGTTTGTAAGCAAAAAGTTCCTGAGACATCCATGATCTTCCCCATTCTCTAAGGTTTGGAATTTTATGGAATAATTCCTGAAAGGTATCATAATCCATCCTCCAGCATTCACAATCTGTAATACAAACGATATTTTCCTGAGAGGAAACCCGCTGAAACATTGACAAAACCTCAATAATGACTTCATTTTCTACGAAAAAGTGAGTGGTTACTTCATTTCCGTTGAAATCATTAACATAGGAACGCGCCAATCCGCTTTCAAGAATATAATATTCATTGGCTGTTTTTCCTTCCTCAAGAATGAAATCTCCTTTTTGGAAAGATGTTTTCTCATGAGCCTGAAATATCTCATCCAGTTCCTCACGGAAAAAAAAGGGAAAGTCGTAGCAGATTTCTAAGGCTTTATTGGTCATTGGTGTCTATTTTTTCAGACTTTAAAAATAAAATTTTTAATTGAATTAAGAGCAAAAAACATTAAACAAAGAATATAATACTTTTATAAAAAAGCATATACCACATTGAAATTAAAGGTATTTTAGGACTAACAACTTTTAAACACTCATTTAACCACCCCGTCAAAAATTCTTTGAATTTTCGCCACCCCTCCAGAGGATGGGAATGAGTATTTGCCGATGATAGTGATTGTAAAGTTTTTAAAAGAAATATTTTAAAACAGGGAAAGCTGTATCGATTTTGGAGTGTTGGGTTTCTGGGCATCTCCGAATACCGTTTTTCCGCCAAAACGCCACGAGTTTTGTCTTTCTTCTTCAATCACCTGCTGAATATCAAAATCCGGAGTGAAATCTTTTTCGGCATTGACTACGATCTGATGAAGTTTATTCAGGGAATTTAATTTATCAGAATTTCCTAATTTGGACTTTTCTATTCCTTTTTTCAGGATGCTGATACTTTCATCATAGGTATTGACAGGAACAGGAAAAGGATGTCCGTCTTTTCCTCCATGCGCGAAGGAAAACCTTGCCGGATCGGCAAATCTTGAGGGAGCTCCGTGAATGACTTCACTTACCAAAGCCAATGACTGCATGGTTCTTGGCCCTACTCCTTCCAGCAACAGTAAATCTTCAAAATTTTGTGGCTGCTGTTCCTGAGTAACATATAAAAGTGCTCCCAGACGCTTCAGATCTACATCAGAAGCCTGAACGTCATGATGGGCAGGAAGAATCAATCTTGCGAAATCCTTCATCACTTCCGCAGAATCGGTATGGGAAATATCTAAAATTCCTTTTCTGTTCTCAGAAGCTTCAGTATCTGTAAGGTTAAGAATCTTTCCTCTTGAAATTCCGTTGATCCCTGTATGAGGCTGTTCTACAAATGATGTAATGTTTTCAGAATGCCAGTGATACCGCCTTGCTGTTCCATCCGACTCATGCATTCCCTGCTGAATAACGCTCCAGTTTCCAGTATCGGAAAGGATGAAATTGTGCAGATACAGTTGATAGCCGTCCTGAATTGCCGTATTATCTACTTTTGCAGAAAGCTTGCTGGCTCTTACCAGGTCTGTTCCATTGAGTCCCGTTTTATCAGCAATTCTGATCAGCTCTGACGGAGTTTCCCGGGAAAACTTTCCTTTCCCCCCGCAGATATAAAGTCCCAGAGATTGTGAATTCGGATTAATGGAACGTTTCAATGCTCCCATCACGGAAGTGGTAATTCCTGAAGAATGCCAGTCCATTCCCATCACCGCTCCAAAACTCTGAAACCAGAACGGATCTGCCAATCGGCGCAATACCTCATCTTTCCCATAATCCATGAGAATGACTTCGATAATAGAAAGTCCCAGAACAGACATACGCTCATACAGCCATGGCGGTACTTTGCCGTAGTGAAGGGGTAAATCTGCTGTTCCTGAACGTTTCATTATATTTTTAAAAATGTAAAGTTAAGTTTTATTCCCCTTACTATTTAATGATCCGGATCATTAATTCTATTATCATAGTTATTGGATAAGACTTGTAAAAGAGAAAACGGGATCACGCATTTCCAGTTCATTTTTACTGGATTCCTGCTGTGCATCTTTGGCATAGACAAACATTTTTTGTTCGTAAGCGTCAATAGCTTCATTTATGCTTTGATATTTTCCTTCTGTCAGGTTTTCTGATAAAATTAAAGCATCCATTAGTCCGCTATTCACTCCCTGCCCTGCAAAAGGCGGCATCAGATGTGCGGCATCTCCAATAAGTGTTACAGGCAAAGAACGGTTGTTTTTCCAGGATTTGTCTAATGGAATTTTTCTTGTTGGCAGCCCTACAAAAAAGGAAGTTGAATTAAATAGCTGTTGATAAAGCTCATTCCATGCAGAGAATCTTTCAGAAAGAAACTGACAAACCTGTTCTGTATCCTTAAAGTCCAAGGTACAGCCATCTTTCCATTCTTCAGGCTTTTTGAATATAACTCCATACGTCATTGCTCCGTTATTATAGGGATTGGCTACCAATAAATTGCCTTCAAAAACGGTCATTGGTCTTTTCCCGTCGCACCATTCAAAGAATTCGGGACATGCTTTCTCAGGTTGAGGAATATCTCCCTGAATGATAAAAGTTCCTGTATCTTCTACTTCGGCGTCTGTTACATATTTTCTTACTTTAGACATTCCGCCATTAGCGCCTATGACCAAATCCGCAGTAACATCAGGTTTATCCTTAAAATGAAGCTGCCATTTCCCGTTATTTTCTTCCATTCCGGTAAAGTTCATATCCCAAATTACCGTATTATCTGAAAGGCTAGCCAGCAACATTTCTCTTAAATGATTTCTGTTGATTTCCGGATTATCATATTGATTTTCAGAAGTAATTTCTTTCGTAAAAAGTATATTGCCTTGTTCATCAGCGATTTTGATTCCCATAGGTAAGGCTATTTCGTAATATTTATCCAACAATCCAGCCTTTTTCATTGCTTTCTGTCCTGATTCCTGGTGAAGATCTAAAGTTCCGCCCCAAACTCTTGTCTGTGCGTTCTTATCTCTTTCATAAACATTTACTTCAATACCTTTCTGCTGTAATAAGACTGCCATGGTTAAACCAACCGGACCTGCGCCAATAATGGCTATTTTTTTATGATTGAGTAGCATAATTTTGTGATGTATTTTATTATGTCACAAAATTCAGGAATGTTATGGTATCAGGCTTGTACAAATGCGACAAAATCATTGTTTACCATCTGTTTTCTTTTTCTAATTTCGCGGGCAAAAGCGGCAGGTGTTATTCCAGTATATTTTTTAAAGTCTCTGCTTAAATGAGGCTGGTCACTATAACCAAACTCCTGAGCCAGAGCGGCAAGAGAAGTTTCAGGAGAAAGCCATAACCGGTTTCTTATCTGTTCAAAACGCATCACCCCGGATACATCTTTAACGGTATGACCGGAATATTGTTTAAATTTTCTTTCTAATGTGCGAACCGTCATATGAGCAGCATCAGCCACCTGATTGACAGGAATAGTCCCATTCGCTTTTCTCATAGCAGCTCCTGCTTTGAAGAGCAGACTATCAAGGGTAATCTGTGACCGTAATTTCAGAAAGTATTGTTCTACCTGAGATATAGCTTCTTCTATTTTACCTGCAGTAACGAGATCATTTAATACACATTGAAGCTGGGCAACCGGATGTTCAAATGTATGAGCTCCGTTTTCAGTTTTTTCTGATGAAAGCCCCAATAAGTCAAAAACTGCCCATGGAAAACATCTTACACTGATGATTTCCAATTGATTTTGAGCATAAAAAAGAGCGGGCTGATTGAGCAGACCCATGATAAATGGAGAAGGTAAAGACTGTACATTCTCATCCTGGGTAATACTGCATCCGCTGCCGAAATGAAAAATAATTTCAGCATATCCATCTGGAAGCACAGTAAATCCGGACGGTGTTTCTCCATAATCTCTTCTGTTATACCAAAAACATTTTATGGCATCCTGAAGTTCTTCAGAGGGTTCAAATTCCTGGTGTATATTTGAAAGCATGATCCATTAATAATAGTTAAAGTACTTGAAAAGTATTAATCATGTGAATAAAATTCAAGGTCTTTGTGTTTCTCTTCATTATATTCTTCTTCAAATGTAATTTTGTTTCCGAAAGGATCAATTACGGTAAAAGATACAGCGCCATAAAATGTTTTTTCAAGTCCCGGACGGTTGTATTTGTATTTTTTATCAATCAGTTCTTTATGATATTCAGGAACACCTTCCCCCCAGACAGCTACTCTGGTCCCGGGCGTACCGTCACCATGATGTTCACTTAAGTGGAAAATAATATTTTCTCTTTTCACTTCCATATAAACGGGAGTATTTTCATCAAAATAATGTTCCCATACGATCTCAAACCCCAGCCAGTCTACATAGAATTCTTTTGTTTTCTGATAATCGAAGATTCTTAAAATAGGAATTATCCGTTCTGCTTTCATTATAAGATAGTTTATTGGTGAGACAGTATATTGATCAGTTTTTGAAATGGATCTTTAACAAAAAATCTGCGAACTCCCCATTCTTCATTGGTCAGCTCGTAAGTGATTTCAAAGCCTGCATTTTTCATTTTATCATAAATTTCATCTACATTATCTACTTCAATGGAAAGATCGGGAACTTCAGTATCATTTCCTCCCTGTTCAGCAAAACTAATCTGAACTTTTGCCTCTTCATTATTTCCCAGAGTCTTTATCCAGCCATGATCCATCAAAACATTCAGTTCCAGAATTTCCTGATAGAAAAGGTCTGCCTGCGAAAGATCATCCGTTTTAATATTGGCTACGATTCTTTTTACCATTTTGTACTAGTTTTTCATTAAAAAAGCCTTGTGAAATTACATAAAATTTCACAAGGCTAATCAATTATTGTATTGTATGTTGTTTTTAAACAGCCGCTGCTGCTTCTAAGATCAACTGAGTAACTTCTTCCGGATGTGATGCCAATGAAGCGTGTCCTGCATCCAGAGAAATTATTTTTTTAGGTTCAAGACGCTCTGCCATTTCTTTTTCCGTTTCTGCAGGGATCATACGGTCCTGTAACGAGATCTGATACCAACTTGGGCGAATTTTCCATGCAGGTTCTCCCGCTACATCCCCGAAACATTGCCCATGAATAGGTTTTTGTGATAACGACATCACCAATGCTTTTTCATCATCTAAATCCTGACAGAAAGCAGATTTAAATTCATCGTATTTGATCCATAAAAAACCTTTATTATCCGGATAAATACTAGCTCCACCTGGTGATTCACGTCTTCCCAACAGAGAGCCCAGACTGTCTCCTGCATCCGGTGCGAAGGCGGCAATATAAACCAGTCCTGCTACTTTGTCATGGTGTCCCGCTCCTGAAATAACGGCACCTCCATAAGAATGCCCTACTAAAAGCACTTTCCCGTCTTGAGCATCAATAAGATCTTTAGTCTTATTAATATCGTCCTGCAATGAAGTAAGTGGATTCTGAACGCTTCTTACTTTATACCCTGCTTTTGTAAGTGAAGGAATAACGTATTGCCAGTGCGATCCGTCTCCCCATGCTCCGTGTACCAAAATAATGGTTAATTCTTTTTGTTCCATAATGATTGTGTTAAAATTTGATGATGGTAAAGCTAAAGTTTAAAATATCAGTGGACGTTAACTTAAGTTAATTAACAATCCGGCTTCTAATCCGGCTGAGTGACTGCTCTGTTACACCAAGGTAACTGGCAATGTGTTTCTGGGCTACTTTCTGGAAAAGTGCAGGTTGTTTTTTTACAAGATTAAGGTATCTGTTTTCCGGAGAATAGCACAACAGATCATCAATTCTTTTTTTAGCATCCAGATAAATCTTTTCACTCATCACACGCCCGAATTGCTGCCAGTAAGCTTCTTTTTTGTATAAAGCCCGCAGATGGTCTTTACTCAGCAGTAGAATCTCACAGTTTTCCAGAGCCTGGATGTTCATATTGGACACGGTATCGCAAAGTATGCTTTCGTAATCGGTAAAAAATTCATTTTCAAAATAGAACCCAAAATTGATTTCACGACCCTGATCATTGATATAAAAACATCTGATTGTTCCTTTTTTAATAAAGCCAAGGTATTTGCATTTGTCTCCCTGTTTTAGAAAAAAATCAGATTTTAAAAGTACTGTATCATGAAGGAGTGCATAAAATTCTTCAAAATGTTCCGAGTCTACCTGAAAAAGTTCTCCATATTTCTTGTAATTGTCTGACATCATTTGGTGTTTGATTAGGTTTTACATTCAAAAAAAGCCTTGCAAAAATTACATTCACAAGGCTTTTCTACAAAAATTATTTTTATTATTTCAATGCTGCAAGAGCGGCATTGTAATTAGGTTCGTCAGCAATTTCTGAAACCTGCTCAGTATATACTACTTGATTATTTTCGTCTGTAACGATTACTGCGCGGCTCAATAGTCCTTTCAAAGGTGAATCTGCGATTGTCACTTCATAATCATCTCCAAAACTGCTTCTGAAATCTGAAAGTGTTTCTACATTGTTCAATCCTTCAGCTGCACAGAATCTTCCTAAAGCAAACGGAAGGTCTTTTGAAACATTGATGATTACTGTATTGTCAAGTTTTGAAGCCTCTTCATTGAATTTTCTGGAAGAAGCGGCGCAAGTAGGAGTATCAATACTTGGGAAAATATTGAACACTTTTCTCTTTCCTTCAAAAGTTTCAAGTGTTTTCACATTTAATCCTGAATCTACCAATGCAAAATCTTTTACAGTAGTTCCTACAGATGGTAAAGCTCCTATTGTGTGTACTTCGTTTCCTTTTAAAGTGATTGTCGTGGACATAATTTTATTTTTTAGTTTTTCAAATTTAATCAAAAAAGAAAATTTCTACGGTCTTATTAAGGTTAAATTAATCTTAAAGTAAAAAAACTCGATAAAGGATTCATCCCAAAATTTAAATTTTAACTAAATTTGTGGGACTTAAAATTTCAAATAAAAAATAACAGTATAATGTCAGAAAAATCAAAAATCTATTACACTCTTACTGATGAAGCTCCAATGCTGGCTACTCACTCGTTTTTACCTATTGTAAAGGCTTTCACAAAATCAGCAAATATCGAAATCGCAGTACCGGATATTTCTTTGGCAGGAAGAATTTTAGCAAACTTCCCTGAGTTTTTAAAAGATGACCAAAAAATTGGTGATGCTTTATCAGAACTAGGCCAATTGGCTACTCAACCTGACGCTAATATCATTAAGTTACCTAATATTTCTGCTTCTGTACCGCAATTGGATGCAGCTATTGCAGAGCTACAAGGTAAAGGTTTCGCTGTTCCAAACTATCCTGCAGAACCTAAAAATGACGAAGAAAAAGCAATCAAGGCTAAATATGCTAAAGTATTAGGAAGCGCTGTAAACCCTGTGTTAAGAGAAGGAAACTCTGACAGACGTGCTCCAAAAGCTGTTAAAAACTATGCAAAAGCAAACCCTCACAGAATGGGTAACTGGGCATCTGACAGCAAAACTGACGTAGCTCATATGAATAATGGTGATTTCTACGGTACAGAAAATTCTACTACCTTAGAAAATGCTGCAAAATACAGAATTGTATTCAAAGGAAATGATGGTTCAGAATCTGTATTAAAAGATTTCGCAGGTCTTCAGGCAGGTGAAGTTATTGATTCTTCTGTAATGAATTTAAATGCATTAAAAGTATTTGTTCAGGAGGCAATTGAGGAGGCTAAGAAAAGAAACATACTTCTTTCTGCCCACCTTAAAGCTACCATGATGAAAATCTCTGATCCAATCATTTTTGGAGCAATCGTTGAGACTTTCTTCAAAGAAGTATTTACAAAATATGCTGAGACTTTCAAATCTTTAGACATCAATCCAAATAACGGTCTTGCTGATCTTTTCGAAAAAATCAAAGGAAATGCTCAGGAAGCTGACATTAAAGCTGATATTGAAAAAGCTCTTGCTGAAGGACCAAGAGTAGCCATGGTAAATTCTGACAAAGGAATTACTAACTTCCACGTACCTTCTGATATCATCGTTGATGCATCTATGGCTGCTCTTGTAAGAGGCGGAGGTAAAATGTGGAACAAAGAAGGAAACGAAGAAGATACCGTTTGTATCATTCCAGACCGTTCTTACGCTGGTTTCTATCAGTCTGTAATTGATGATATGAAAGCGCACGGGAAATTAGACCCTACCACAATGGGATCTGTTCCAAACGTAGGTTTAATGGCTCAGAAAGCTGAAGAATATGGTTCTCATGATAAAACGTTCCAATTGTCTGCTGAAGGAACTGTAGAAGTACAGGATGAAGCTGGAAACGTTCTTCTTTCTCAGAAAGTAGAAAAAGATGATATCTTCAGAATGTGTCAGACTAAAGATGCTCCTATTCAGGACTGGGTAAAATTAGCAGTAAACAGATCAAGATTATCTGATACTCCGGCTATTTTCTGGCTAGACAAAGGAAGAGCTCATGACAGAGAAATCATCAAAAAAGTAGAAAAATATCTTGCTGACCACGATACAACAGGTCTTGACATCAGAATTCTTGATGTAAAAGATGCGATGACTGAAACGCTTAAGAGAGCAAGAGAAGGTAAAGATACGATCTCTGTTTCAGGAAACGTATTGAGAGATTACTTAACGGATCTTTTCCCAATTCTTGAACTTGGAACTTCTGCAAAAATGCTTTCTATTGTTCCATTGATGAATGGTGGCGGTTTATTTGAAACTGGTGCCGGAGGTTCTGCTCCTAAACATATTGAGCAGTTCTTAGAAGAAGGATACTTAAGATGGGATTCTCTAGGTGAATTCTTAGCACTTCAGGCTTCTTTAGAGCACTTGGCACAGACTCAGGGAAATACAAAATCTCAGGTGTTAGCTGATGCATTGGATGAAGCTAACGCTAAATTCTTAGCTACAGATAAATCTCCTGCAAGAAAAATAGGTCAGATTGACAACAGAGGTTCTCACTTCTATTTAGCAATGTACTGGGCTGAAGCATTAGCTAACCAGACTGCTGATGCTGAATTGGCTAAACAATTTGCTCCAGTTGCACAGGCAATGCAGGAAAATGAAGAAGTAATCAATGCAGAATTAATTGGTGCTCAGGGTAGACCTCAAAATATTGAAGGATACTACAAAGCTGATACTTATAAAACGTATGCAGCCATGAGACCTAGTACTGTTTTAAATGAAATCATTGACGGAATTTAAGAATATGAATATCAAAAATTTTGGATTTTTATCTTTATTGGTAACCCTTATTATTTCATGTTCAAGCGATTCTGATGAAATCATCACGCCTCCACCAACAACACCAGAAGAAAAAATAGTTCTGAAAGAAGTTGTAGTGGTTGATGAAAACACATTAAAACTCGAATGGACGACAACGGGTAAGAATCAATATCAAAGTTTTCAATTTTCAAGAAGAACTTCTGAAAATGGAACTCCCGAATCTTTGAATCAGGAGAGTGGAAGTACATTTGTAAAAGTTGATAACAATATCCCATATACTCCTTATCTGGATTATCAAATTATTGGATATTCCAATAATGGGCAAAATCTAAAGAGTAATGTTGTTACATATAAAAGGCCGGATATTAAATTGCTTAATATCCGACCGACGGATGCCTTATTTGATTCGGACAATGGAAGTATGTTCATATTTGGAGCCAATGGAAACATTATGAAATATGACGTGATCTCTGGTTCTATTATAAAGGAAATTTCTACAGGAGCAACTTTAGGATATCCTTTTCTTGGTACTTTTTCAGGACAAAAGGAGCTATATGTACCTAGAAATGACGGTTGGGTATACATTTACAACACAAGTGACTTAACACTTAAGGACCAAATTAACTTTGGAAGTAATGTTACAAGTGTGGTATTAGCTGATAATAAATTGTATGGAACAACAGGAGATATTTCAAATATTTCTTTGAAATGTATAGACAGAGCTACTAAACAATTAATATCAACAAATGGAAGCTATCAGTTTGGAAGAATAAAGAAGGTGCCGAATACTAATTCAAGTTTCTTTTTTATTACAACAAATGTAAGCCCGACTAATCTGCTTCGCTTCAACTATAATTTAGATGGTACATTTATAAATAGATTTGAAGATAATTATCATGGTGACCACCCTTTAAATGCTAAAATATTTGAGGCTTTACCCGGAGGAAATGGATTCTTAACCTCCATGGAAGGTGCTATGTATAACAGTAATTTAGTTTTTACAGGAAACCTACCGAGAGGAAACTCAGTATTGACAAGTTTCGATTTTGATGCCAGCAATATCATTGCTGGAACTGATAAAAAAAGTATTGAACTTTACAATCTGAGCAGTTATGCAAAAGTAAATTCAATCAATACTCAAAGATATCCATTTAAAGTATTTAATTATGGAAACAAGATTGTTTCTCTGAGTTCAACAAATTCTTTTATTATTAACGATTACTATACGGACCCACCCGCCAATGTAATAATTGAAATAATCAACAAATAAATAAAAAGCCTTTCTTTATATGAAAGGCTTTTTTAATACAGATCCAACACCCCGTCAAAAATTCAAAGAATTTTTGAGCCCCCTCCAAAGGAGGGGAATTGAGCACATATTCATTAGTCAAGGTTAACGCATCCCTAATTCCTAATCCCTGCAACCTATCACCTGCCCCTCTTACCTATCTATCCTCCACAATCACTCTCCTGTGCTCCCTGCCCCAGTTAATCATTTCCATAATGATGTTTCCAAAAGTCCGGCAGTATTCTGTGGGTTCATATTCTATTAAAACAGGAGTCTCCGGATAAACGTTCCGTTTTAACAGTTTGTTCAGTTCCATATCTTTCAGTTCTTTTGAAAGCATTCTGGTTGTAATTCCGGGAATACTCCGTTCAATTTCCCTGAAGCGTTTGTTCCCATTACAAAGCGAATTGATCACAGGAATTCTCCATTTTCCTCCGATAAAATAAAGGGTATCCTGTAAGGCTCTAAGTTCTTCGTTTTGATCTCTTTCCATAATTGCAAAGTTAAGTGATATCATGAATGATACTGGTATACTCTGTAATACTGGTAACAAAAGTATACCATTTTGAAATAACTTTGTCAAAAATTTTACAATGAAAAAATTCAGTAACAAACTGGCTATCGTGACAGGAGGAAACAGCGGAATCGGATTCGCTGCAGCAAAAGAACTTATTTCAGAAGGTGCAACGGTCATTATCACTGGCAGACGAAAAGAAGCTGTAGAAAAAGCGGCTCAGGAGCTTGGTGCTATCCCATTCATCGCAGACCAGGCAAATCTTAGTGATATTGATCTTTTAAAAGAAAAAGTAGAAAAACAATTCGGAAAAGTGGATATCCTGTTTATCAATGCAGGAATTACAGGAAGCCTGACTTCTATTGAAAATATGGATGTAGAAAATTTTGATCAGGTGATGAATATTAATTTCAGGGGAGCTTATTTTACGCTAAGTAAATTCACTCCTCTATTGAACGATGGAGCTTCTGTTATCTTTTTATCTTCAATAGTGGCTTCTACTTATAAACCCAACAGTTCAGTTTATCAGGCGAGCAAAGCTGCATTGAACTCTATTGCGAAAACGGCTGCTGCAGAACTAGCACCAAGAAAAATCAGAGTGAATATGATAAGCCCTGGCCCTATAAAAACTGAAATTATGAGCAAAGCCGGCCTTGATGAAGAAACTTTGAAAAATATTACCCATCAACTTGTAGATCAGATTCCGCTGAAAAAAATGGGAGAAGCTGAAGAAGTCGCCAAACTGATTACTTATTTATCAGATGAGCAACTTTCAGGTTTCATCACAGGCACTGAAATTGTGATAGATGGCGGTATTACTTTATAAATTAAAAGATTTCAGCAAATCCCGGTAACAGAAATTATCGTGATTTTTTATGTCTGTTTTCGGGGCTCAAAATTCCGGATTCACCTTTTGATTTGTCCGGCTCGGCCTGTTTTCCGTTTCACAGCACAGGCTATCCGTCTACTTTTGATCCAGAAAATAAAACAATACTCATTATGGATACCGTAAAGAAAAAAAGAAACTCCATTGCTATAGTATTTCTGGCTATATTAGGAATCTTCGGAGGATTGCAGCTATTCAGCAGACCATTGGAAGGAAAACCGGTTACAGGAAAGATTGAAGCACCAAGGGAAGTCATCAGTATTCTTGAAAACTCATGTTTCAACTGTCATTCCAACCAGCAAAATCTAAGCTGGTATGATAAAATTGCTCCTGTTTCCTGGGCTGTGAATAAAGACATTAAGAGAGCCCGAGAAGTCCTGAATTTCTCAGAGTGGGAAAAATATTCTCCAGCTGACCATCAGGGAAAAATGTATGCTATTCTCAATATGATGCAGAGCGGGAAAATGCCTCTTCATGAATATACGCTTCTTCATCCGTCTGCCAAGATTACAGAAAAGGATATTGAAACCATTAAAAAATATACCCTTTCATTATCTTCAGTAAATCCCGCAGCACAACATAAAAATGAACCTCATCCGGCTTCCAGTACATCTGTTGCAACTCCAGCAAATTTTCCGGTTTCGCCCAATGGAGTTCAGTATACTCCAGATTTTAAAAACTGGAAAGTCATCAGTATGAGTACTCTTTTTGACAATTCCATCCGTGTTATTTATGGAAATGATATTGCGGTAAAAGCGGTGGAAACAGAAAACTTTCATCCATGGCCAGACGGAAGTATTGTGGTGAAATCTGTATGGAAACAACAGGAATTACCTGACGGAGAGATCAGACCCGGAAAATTTATCAATGCTCAGTTTATGGTAAAAGATTCCAAGCAATATCAAGATACTGAAGGCTGGGGATTTGCAAAATTCTCCGGAGATGACCTTCACCCTACCGGAAAAACGGCATCATTTGCCAAAGAATCATGCATTGCCTGCCATAGACAATTAGCAGAGAAAACAGGCTATCTTTTTGATGTTCCCATGAAAGTAAATACCCAAAGATTAATTCAAAATCTACAGAAAAAATGAAAAATACAATACTGATCTTACTGGTAAGCCTTGTTGCTCTTACCGCCTGCAGCAAAGAAAATAATGAGAAAGATAATGGACTTTCAAGGGTTGTTTTTGACCCGGGACCTTTAAAATTCATCTCCAATTCTTTGAATCCTAAGAAAGAAACAATGTCCGCTTTATACGGAAATGAAAAAGCTTTAGAATCTTTATCAAAGGAAAACCAAACACCGGAAGCTGGTTCAATGATGAAACTGGTTACCTGGAAATACCATGACAATCCTCAATATATAGGTGGAACAATCACCGGAGAATTGGTAAGTATAGAAACAGTTCAGGCCGATCAGCTGGGAAATATTTCTTATGATGTTAAAAATGACCTTGGAAAGACCATTTCTCCCAACAAAGAAGAAAGAATACAATATTTTATGAGTTACCGCCCTGTCAGCAGACCGTAAAAGGCAAACTCAGGATTCCTTTTTGTAACTATTCAATCTCAAAAAACCAATAAATACGGAATGAAAATAAAACTCCCGTTTCACTATTTATCATAATATTTTCAATAAAAAGCATTAATTTAACTTTTTCAAATCAGCAGATTTCATGCAACAGCAAAAAATAAAAATTTCACAAGCCATTATCTGGATAAGCTCCATTTTTCTGGGTATTTTATCTTCCGTACCTCAGCTTGCTTCTCATGAATTCAACTGGAAAGAAGCGATAGTCAACTCAGCCATTACAGCTGCATTTTCTGTCATCATGTGGTATGTCAACATTTATATTCTGAACCGTACCGCAAAACGAAGACAGCATATCTCCTACTCACGGTTGATGGTGGTACTGGCTTTCGGGATGGTGATTATGTTTGGACTCGCCTGGATTCAACAGCTTATTTTATCCCATATCAATTTCGGACCGGTTATGCTAATGATTGAAGTACGAGGAATCTTAATCAATCTGGTGTGCTATATGTTCCTGAATTTGCTTCAGAATAATTATACAGGCCAGCAGATACAACTTGAACTGGAGAAGGTAAAAAGTGACAATTTAGGAGCGCAGTATGAATTATTGAAACAACAGATCAACCCACATTTTCTTTTTAACAGTCTGAATACGTTAAAATTAATGGCGGAAACGCATGACGAAGAAACGGTTGATTTCATTGTGAAACTTTCTGATTTTTATCGGTTTACACTCGAAAGCAGAAAACTGGATCTGATCAGTGTTCAGGAAGAAATGAAAATAGTAGACGCTTATCTTTTTCTTCAGAAAGCACGTTTTGGTGAAGGAATTAAATTCACCAACGAGCTTGGAAAAGAAACAGGCCAAACCCTTATTCCTCCTTTTACCCTTCAACTTTTGGTAGAGAACTGCATCAAGCACAATATTGTTTCGCAAAGTAAGCCTTTACACATTAAAATATACACCACTGATGCTCAAATTGTGATTGAAAATGCAATACAGCGAAAGATGAACACTGAAGATTCCTTGGGAGTTGGACTTGACAATATCAAAATGCGTTACAAACACTTGCTGGAAAAGGAAATTACTATTAATTCAGACGAAAAAAACTTTCAAATAAAACTACCATTAATCCATGAATATCATCATTATTGAAGACGAATTCAGGGCTGCAAAATCCCTTCAGAATTTAATTTCAGATTTAAAACCAGACTCAAAGATACTGGGTGTTTATGACAGTATTGAAACAAGTATTGAAGGCTTGAAGGATGTGAAACCAGATCTTATTTTTATGGATATCCAGCTTTCGGACGGGCTTTCATTTGAGATTTTTAAATCGGTGGACATTACCTGTCCTGTTGTTTTCTGTACGGCCTTTGATCAGTATATGCTGGATGCTTTTAAGAGCAAAGGCGTTGATTATGTTTTAAAACCGTTTTCCAAAGAAGATATTGCTGAAGCTCTGAGAAAGGTTGATGAACTGAAAAAATTCTTTCAGAAGAATGATCTTCCTGATCTGGAGTTGCTGATACAAAAAATCAATCAGCCTGCTCCTACTGGCAAGAGTAGTTTTCTGGTTTTTAAAAATCAAAAATACACTACAGTTCTTACGGAAGACATTGCTTATTTTTATATCCATAATGAAATAACCCATCTTGTAACATTTGGAAAAGAGCAATTTCCTCTTACTCAGCCTTTGGGACAGGTTGCTGAACAGGTCTCTGATAAGCAATTCTTCAGGGTTAACAGGCAATATCTGGTGAACTTCAAAGCCATTAAGGAGATGGAACATTATTTTCAGCGCAAAATATTGGTGAAACTTACTGTAGAAACTCCGGAAAAACTTCTTATTAACAAAGAGAAGACCCATAGCTTTTTTACATGGCTGGAAGATAGATAGGAAGAAAGCTTGAAGTACCTGAAGCCATTCTAATATCTAGAACTTTTTAAATAAAAAACCCTGATTGTGATGATCAGGGTTCTTTATTTGATTTTGCCTGAGCACATCATTATTCTCCAAAACCTTGAGATCTTCCGGGCTCCAGCTTATTTCTTCACTTCTTAAAAACATTACCCCGGTCAATTTCCAGATTCACCTTTTGATTTGTCCGGTTGAACCATTTTTGTATTCTTTCACCTTTCCAGAGTATCTACTTTTGAATCAAATTAAAAGACATGATACTAAAAAACTTAATCACAGTAAGCGCTTTCACCGCATTATTATTTGCTACTTCAGCATTTATTCATCAAGATAAAGTACAAAAGACGGCACAAAATACAACCACGGAAAACGGTTTTGCCGTTTTGGAACTTTTCACTTCAGAAGGCTGCTCCAGCTGTCCTCCGGCAGATGAATTAATGGGCAAAATCGGGAAAGAATATAAGGACGAACCGGTTTATCTACTCTCCTACCACGTTGATTACTGGAATCGCCTTGGGTGGAAAGACCGGTTCAGTACTGCTGAGAACTCACAGCGCCAACAGCAATACAGCCGTATTTTGAATTCACAGGTTTATACCCCTCAATTGGTTGTCAATGGAAAAACGGAATTTGTAGGGTCTGATGAACATTCTATCAAAAATGCAATCCAGGAAACCTTGTTTAATTCTAAAAAAACAAATGTAGAACTCTCTGCAAATGTTTCTCAGAAGGAGATCAATGTACAATATAAAACTTCTACCACTGATCCTAAGAATATGCTTCTCATTAATCTGGTTGAAAGACATTCTTCCACTCAGGTAGGAAAAGGTGAAAATGAAGGCCGTCATCTGCATCACTGGCAGATTGTTCACAAACAAAATCAGATCTCACTGAATAAGCAACAGGAAGGAACAACAACATTTAAACTTCCGGATGATTTTTCTCCTGAAAACTGGGAAGTCATAGCTTTTATTCAAAACGCAAAAACAGGAGAAATATCTGGATCATCAAAAACAGCTTTCAAATAACTTTTAAATAATAACTAAAAATAATACTACAATGAAAACAAAAACAACAAAAATCATCTATTGGACAGGAGCAATTTTTATGTCATTATGGTTCGGGGCCAGCGGTTTCTTTGAACTCACAAAAAACCCGCTTGTATGGGACATTACACAGCAGCTTGGCTATCCACCTCATTTCATTTACATACTGGGTGTTTTTAAAATTTCAGGAGCTCTCGTTCTTCTCCTTCCCAACAGGTTACTGAGGTTGAAAGAATGGGTATTTGCAGGAATGTTTTTCGATATCCTTTTTGCTTTCTTTTCAAAAATCGCGGTATTGGGTTTTTCATCTACAACAGACGCAATAGTTGCTTTCTCTGTACTTACGATAACTTATCTGATATTCAGAAAGCTGTATTCTACCGAACTGATATTTGAAGAAGCTTAATGATTATAAACTCTAATTTTTTCTTATGTATAAAAAACAGATCCTCTCGTTGCCCGGGAGGATTTGTTGCATACATTGATGATTAATAAGTTTTGGCTAAATCAGGATAATAGATTCTGATCTTGAAAAACCACCCGGCAAAAATTCTTTGAATTTTTGCCACCCCTCCGAAGGAGGGGAATGCTAAGCACCTTATTACTATTGGTTATTGTTTTCAATTTCTATTTGTCACCCCTAATCCCTGCACCTATTACCTATTACCTATTACCTGCCACCTAATTCATAAAACTTTCCGGGAACCATTCAAATGCTCCGGATTTTGTTTTTGTAAAGCCAAGGCCAGGCCATGGCAAATGATAAGCAAATGCTCTGGCTTTGGTATCAGCCAGCTGTTGAAGAAGTTTTTTTCTTGAATCGGTTGCAATATCCAGATCGGTATCACCGAAGTAACCCCATTCAGGATGTTGGAAAAGAATTACATCGGAATGAATCAAATCTGCAATGTAGATCAGCTTTTCATTTCCTGAAGAAATAGTTGTCACCGTTAAACCGGGAGTATGACCGGGAGCCAGCTGAAAACCGAAATTGTCATAGAGTGGATTATTAAGATCATAAAACTTAAGTTTCGACTGAATGGTTTTTAGAATATTTTGAACAGCAGGAATAATCTGATTGAGTAATTCAGGCTGCTTTTTCAAACCACTGTTATTAAAATCTTTAATAGTAGCATTCATCCAAAAGTCATGTTCAGTTTCTGAAATGAAAATATTGGCGTTCGGAAAAACCAGATTCTGTTTTTTATCAACAACACCGCCAATATGATCAGGATGTGCATGAGAGATAAAAACATCCGTAATATCTTTTGGTGAAAAGCCTGCTTTTTGGAGACTTTTTAATAAGAATCCGGTTCTTTCATCAGCAAAAATGCCCATTCCGGTATCTAACAGGATGAGTTTATTCTTTGTTTTCACCAATAGAATATTCATGGCCATATCAATATAATTCTCCGGTCTGAAATTATTCTTAAGAATTGATTTCAGCTCAGAAACAGTTCCTCTGGGAGCAAATGCATTGAGATTTTCTTCATGAATATAGCCGTCTGTAAGAACAAAAAGTTCCAGTTCTCCAAGCTTCAGCTTTTTAAAACCGGAAAGATCATCACCTGGTTGTTCAGTGATTTTTGGACTCTCTGCCAGTACATTGGAAAAAGGAATCATGCTTAATGTTCCTGCCAATAAACCATTCTTTAATAGTTCTCTTCTGTTCATAATTTAGTTTTTTTCATATTATCTATTCCTTGGTGAGAATAATAACAAAAAACTGAGCTCCCATCATAGCAGGAACTCAGTTTTTATAATAGTCTTTAGTTGTTCACCAGTTTCATTGAGCCTTCGGTGTATCTTTCCCCTACATTCGGGTATTTTTTCAGAATGGCATCAATGGTATCTAGATCTGATTGGGATAGATCTATATTGACAGCTGCAATATTTTCTTCCAGATATTTAATTCGTTTGGTACCCGGAATCGGGATGATGTCATCTCCCTGATTCAATACCCAGGCCAGAGCAAGCTGGGTTCCTTTTACGCCTTTGGAAGCTGCAAATTCATTAATCTCGTTGGCCAGCTTGGTATTATTTTCAAGGTATTCCTGCTGATAACGCGGCAGTGATTTTCTGAAGTCATCATCACCAAGGTTCTGTACATCATAAATATTGGTAAAAAGACCTCTTGCCAACGGTGAATATGGTACTAAAGAAATCCCCAGTTCTCTGATGGTTGGTAAAATTTCTTTTTCAATATCTTTCGTAAGGATAGAATATTCTGACTGTAAAGCTGCGATTGGGTGAATTTTATTAGCTTTTCTGATAGACTCAGTTGAAGCTTCAGATAATCCGATATATTTCACTTTTCCTGCTTTTACCAACTCTGCCATTGCTCCTACTGTTTCCTCTACCGGAATATTAGGATCCACTCTGTGAGCATAATACAGATCAATAGTATCTATTTTTAATCTTTGAAGACTTAGATCTACTGCCTTTCTGATCCATTCAGGAGAACCGTCAAAATAAGTTCCCGGAGCTCCGCTGTGGCTTGCCTTATCGTCTTTAAACCTGAATCCGAATTTGGTTGCGATAAAAATCTTGTCCCTGTTCGGAACTAAAACCTTAGAGATTAGTTTTTCGTTTTCTCCGTTGGCATACATATCTGCAGTATCCCAAAAATTAACGCCTAAATCTAATGCTCTGTGTAAAGTATTGATACTTTCCTGTTCATCTGCCGGGCCATAAGCAAAGCTCATTCCCATACATCCTAAGCCGATTGCTGATAACTGTTCGTCTGTGTTTCCTAATTTTTTAAATTTCATGATAAGTATGATTTAATTTTATAAGACAAAATTAGAACATGAAAAGGCCAATTCCGATATAGAATTCAAACTAAGAATTATAAAATTCAAACAATGTCCATTCTTAGGGCATTAGGAGTAATTCCGGTTTGTTTTTTAAAGTAATTGGTAAAATAAGCGGGTTCTTCGAAGCCCAGTCCGTAAGCGATTTCAGCTACATTCCAGTCTGTATGCTTCAGCAAAGCATTGGCTTCCTGAATAATTCTTCCTGTAATCTGCTGGCTGGTGGTTTTTCCAGTGATCTCTTTTACAGAACGGTTTAGAGAATTCACATGGATGGAAAGGCTCTGAGCGTAATCATTGGGTGTTTTTAATTTTAAAAAGGCTTCGGGGCTGTCAATGGGAAATTGTCTTTCCAGAAGTTCCATAAATAAGGAAGCAACCCTTTGTGAAGCATTCTGATAAGGTTCAAAACTTTCTGCCGGCTGCATTCTCATGGTTTCATGAATCATCAGGTGAAGGTAAGCTCTCAGCATATCATATTTGTGAATATAATCCGACTGAATCTCCGTCATCATCTTCGTATAAATATCAGAAAGTATCTGCTGCTGCTCATCATCCACAAAGAAAACCGGAGTTCCTCCAATCTTGAAAAGCGGAGAATCCTGAAGATTTCCCATACGGCTTCCATTATGCAAAAACTGATCGGTAAACAGACAAAACCAGCCTTTCTGGTCTTCATCATCGGCCTCCCAGGAATAAGGAATAATGGGGTTTGAAAATAGTAATGCCGGACGATCTACTTTAATCCATTTATCAGCATAATGGAGTTTTCCTTTTCCTATGATCAGTGAAATCTTATAATAATCTCTCCTGCTGTAGGGAGTCAACGGAGAACAATATTCCCTTGAAAAAACATTGAAGTGCCCCATTCTGTTAACCCCAAGACAGTGTGATGCCAGATTGAGAGCATTCCTTTCATAAAAACCTTTGACTGATTCGTGTGATTCCATAGATCAAAATTATAAAATTCAAACAAATTAATTAAAAAAAATAATCCTGATTAAAAAAAATAAAATGACTAACAAAGATGCCAGCCATTTAAAAGTGAATATACCGTTGATAATAGTTTAATCCCAATCATCATCATGACCATGACCACGGCCGTGATGTTTAGACTGTTTTTTATAGTATTTTTCCTGGTTTTTATAATATTTCTCCTGTTGTTTACGGTATTTTTTATAATCATTCTTATTTCTGCCATAAACAATCACAGGATTTTGACCTCTATAATATCTCTTTTTAAAGACAATATACTTTTCTCTACCCATGATTCTTTCCAGCTCAGAATATCGGTCGTTTCTCCATCTTCCCGGCTCTACTACATATACCCTGTTCCAATTATCATAATCACGATATCGGTCATTTAATACGTAGATCTGATTTGCCTGTGTTGTAGAAAGCACCAGATCAGCAACAACTCTTTGCCAGTTAACATCCGAAATACTCCTTCTGTAATCATTATAATAATCTGACTGGGCATAACTCAAACTGAATGTCCCAACCAAAAATGCTGTTAATAGTAACTTTTTCATTTCGTTCCCCTTTAAAAAATTAAACATGATGACACACTCAATTAAAGTGCCAAGTTTTAATTGCAAATACTAATATTTGTTAAGAAAAATCATAAACAACTGATTATCTTTGAAATATTTTCTACATTTTCATGAAATTATTACATGTTAATCATCTTGAAATTACAATCAGAATACGATTAATTTCATTAAACAAAAATTTTCAATAAGCAAATGAAAATCAGTAAATTGGAGTTGAATTTGGGATTTTAAAAAGTAAATATTTAAGTTTTGACGAAAGCCAATGGATGGATACTTTATTGTCAGAAGGGGCAAACCCCACCTCTATTGAATTTTAACGACAAGATCTTTCATCTTTCATCTTTCATCTTTCATCTTTCATCTTTCATCTTTTATCTTTTATCTATTTATATTATAAATTTCGTTAAGATTCCTGAAAACTATTATTTCATATTATTTAATTTCGTAATTTTAATGAAAAGAATGTTTTTGGGAAGTTCTCAAAATTATTTTTAATCAACCAAATCTTACATTATCATGGAAAATATAAAGTTTCAGGTATCGCCATATCAGGATGAATTACAGCTCCTTATTGATGGAGAAAAGGCAGGTTATATGTCTATAGAGGTTGACGGAAGACTGCTTATCGTGTATTATACGAAGCTTGATGAAGAACGTGAAGGAAAAGGATACGCTAAGCTATTACTGGATGAATTGGTACGCTATGCAGAAGAAAAAGATTTGCTTGTAGACCCGGAATGTGATTTTGTACGACAACAGTTTGAAAATCATCCCGTAAGATATAAAGATATCTGGCATGCCTGATCAGTTTTCCCACCAGGCTGTAAATTGCTGTTCATCCTGATTCAGATCTACTACCTCTCCAATCATTGGAGTGAGGATATTCAACCCGTTTTCTTTTCCGAGAGCAGTTATCTTTTGTAAAGGTTCATTCCATGGGTGAAGAGCGAGTGCAAATTTTGCTGCATGAACAGGGATGATACGCTCAGCATTGAGATCAATAGCAGCCTGAATAACATCTTCCGGCATTGTATGGATATACCTCCATGCTTCCCCATATTGTCCATTCTCAAGAATCGCATAATCAAAAGGACCATATTGCTCACCAATTGTTTTAAAGTGGGTATCATAACCGCTGTCGCCTCCTAAGAAAATTTTCTTTGTAGGCGTTATCAGAACATAGGAACTCCACAGGGTATCATTCTGCCTGATTCTCCTTCCGGAAAAATGTCGCGCAGGAGTAAAAACAATTTTTATATCATTCTTCAGGTTCACTTCTGTTCCCCATTCTTCTTCAATCAATGCATTTTCAGCATATCCCCATCTTTTCAGATGCGCTCCCACTCCCAAAGGTAAAATGGCCATTCCTGTTCTGTCTTTGATAGATTTTACAGTAGGGTAATCCAAATGGTCAAAATGATCGTGGGTTATTACCAGATAATCAATATTCGGAAGATCTTCAGGTTTAAAAATATCCGATCCTTTGAACGCCTTATTGAAATATTTAAAAGGAGAACCATACAAACTCAATACAGGATCAATCAGAAAAGAAACACCATCTGTCTGAATATAATAAGATGAATGTCCCAGCCAGATAAATACATCCTGATTTTTGTCTATGTTTTTTAAATCGGTATGAAGGGATGGAATTTCCTTTAAAGGCTTCAAGAGTGGATCTTTTTTTCCTAAAAAGAAATCATAAGTCACTTTCGACATTTTGTAGCCTTCTGTAATAGAGGGTGTATGACTGATATTCTGAAACTGTCTTTTTTTATAGAGTTTTGACTGCTTGATACGTTTCAGCCTCTCTCCTTTTGGTACCCCGCCAAATGCCCTCATATTAATCACTATAAAAAAGGTAACTGTAAGCACAGCTACTGTCGTAATAATCCAATAAATCATCTGTAGAAAATAAATATCAAATGTATAGACTTTTGTCTTTAAATGAAAATATATTCAGTTTCACTGCATTTTTTAACTAAATTTATCATGTATTTTGGAAAATTTATTATTCATTTAAGTCATGGTTAATTTTAAACTTTCTATTTTAGCACCCTAAAAAACTCAGATCTATTGAAAAATTATTCGGTAATATTTCTTCTCGCAATACTTTCGTCTTGTGCTTCTATAAGAAAACACAACGAACAGCGGGCTTCATGTATTCCACCGGAGCAACTCAAAGAGGATGTGGACTTTGCTTATTCAAAATTACAGCAAATGCATCCTCAATTATACTGGTATATTCCCAAGAAGGAATTGGACCATAAATTTGACAGTCTTAAGCAGACTCTCAATGAATCTCTTACTCCTCTTCAGTTTTATTTTAAACTTCAGCCTGTTATTGCAGGAATCCGTGAGGGACATCTTTCATTGAGAATTCCCAGAAAGAAATTTACCAAAAGAGAGTTTAAAAGACTGGAGAATCAGAAAGGAATGTTCAGCCGTTTCGAATATTATATATCAGGTGATCAGATGTATATCATTCAAAACAGAGATTCTATTGAAAATATAAAACCCGGAACTGAGATTATATCAATCAACAATGTTCCTGTTTCGGATTATATAAAGAAATACAGAAGTCTGATCAGCAGTGATGGTGACAATACAACTTTCTATCCTTATTTTCTAAAAGATCTTTTCTTTAATTTTTATACTGCAGAAAACGGTTTTGGAAGTAAAGCCACCCTTGAAACTCTTTATCAGGGAGAAAAACGAACGTATACTTTAAGCAGAGAGACAAAATCTGACTCTGATCTTGAGAAGGATAAGGAAATGCAGAAAAAGACACTGGAAAAGAAACTGAACGATTATGTAGCTTCAAGTAATTCTTATAACAGAAGTTTTAAATTTCTGGATAAAGACAGTACTATTGCGTACATAAAGGTACAGAGTTTCTCCAGAGATTATTCTGATGAATTTTATAAAAAGACCTTTGCCAAGATTAATGGTGCCAAATCTCCCTACCTCATCATAGATGTCCGAAATAATTATGGAGGTTCTCTTTATGAGATCAATAACCTGTATTCTTATTTAGCAGATGCACCTTTTACTTTGATCAAACCTTCTCAGGTAACATCGAGAAATACTCCACTGCTTACCAACTATTTCAGAAAAAGCAACCCTCTAGAATATGCTCTTAAAAGCATTGCTTATCCTAGTTATTTTTTCGCTCAGGCTTTCAGCACCTATAAAAAAGACGGAAAGGTTTTCTATAAAATGAAAGCTGATAAACCCACAAAACCCAATAAGCAAGCTTACCACGGAAAAGTTTTTGTATTGATCAATGGAGGAAGCTTCTCAGCATCTTCTATTATTACAGCCAAGCTTAAGAACGATAAAAGAGCAACTCTTGTAGGTGAAGAAACCGGTGGTGCCAATGACGGAACAGTAGCAGGCTTTTATTCTTACCAGAAGCTTCCTAATTCTGCAATCAGGTTTCCTATCGGATTACTTCTGGTACAGCCTAATATCAATTTCTCAGATTCACGGAAAGGGGTGATTCCTGATGTAGTGGTTACTGAAAGCATGCAGGATATCATTGATAAGAAAGACCCACAGCTGGATTGGATAAAAAATGAAATTGCTAAGGAAAAAGATAATAAAGGACAATAATTTATAAAGGTTCGGCGGGCTTTCAGCCCGCCGAACTCATTTTTATTTTTTCAATTCTTCTAAAAGATTTTCAATATGCTGCATATATCTTCCGTAATAACGGTGAAACCAGAATTTTCCGGCCAGATAGAGCAAAAATAATCCTCCAATCACAGAACCTATTAAGATCACTGCAATTTTTAGTTCACTCAAAGGTTTTGGCCATGGGATAAATTCCAGAACAATAAGGATCTCACATACCAGAAACGGTGCAAAACTGATATAGTATGACAGATAATATTGTTTATTCAGATTCAGCTGCATTACAAGATCTTTCAGAGAATCGTAGGTCTTAGGTGCAGGGTTACTGATTTCGTTATACAGTTTAAAGAACTTACTGAAAAAGAAAACGGTAACAATAAGCATGGAAGCAATTAAAACCGTTATATACAATTGCAATTTAAAAGGTCTGCAGACTGAGCAAACTAAAAATGCAAAAACAAAAATTCCTATCACCCACCAGAATTCCACACGCATGTTTTTACGTATTTTTTCAAGAGGAAGATTCAGTTTATTTCTTTGTTCAATACTTATTTCAGGAGTTTCCTCCATAATATCTTCATTCCAGGTATTTTTCAATTCATCGATATTCATTGGATTACTGATTTTAATGTTTGTTGGTTTTTATTTGGCTTAAGATATCTTTAAGTTTATTTTTTGCGCGGTTCATTTTCACTCTTACATTTCCTTCAGAAATTCCCATCTGTTCTGCAATCTGCTTACCTGAAAAATCCTCCAGATAATAGAATATAAAGGCTTTATCAATGGAATTGAGTTGATGAATAGCCTTATACATTTCAGCCAGGCGCTCTTCTTTCCGGTAATCATAGTCTTCCTGTACAATAATCTGATTAGAAAAATCTTCATGGGCAATAAAGCTTCTTCTTTTTTCTGATTTAAGGAAGATAATGGCCGTATTCAAAGCGATTCTGTACAGCCATGTTGAAAATTCGCTTTCACCTCTGAAACCAGGAAATGCTTTCCAGAGCTGATAGGTAATCTCCTGAAAAAGATCATCCCGATCATCCTTTTCAGTCATGTACATTTTAGAAATCTTAAATAGGATTCCCTTATGCTTTTCAATTTGACTTATAAACTCTTGTTCTAATGAGGTCATGATTTGTTACTCTATAGAGTTAGTTTTCATTTAAAAAAATTGTTACAGTATTTTTACAAAAGAAATAAAAAAACCAACAGAAAAACACCGTCAGGCACTTATTATAAATGTTTTTAAATTTATTATTTCTTAAGATACTATTTTACTCAAAATCATTTTTGTCGAATTTTATCTTTAATAGTCCATCAAGGCATAAAAATAAAGAACCTGATATTTGTTTATATCAGGTTCTTCGTTTAAAATATATAATTCTACAATTATTTAAAATCTAAGAAATCATCTTTTTCAAGATAGTGATTCAGGGCTTCAATAAGCTGGAAAGAGGTTACATCGGCATGCTGCCTGAAAGCAAGATCCACTACATCCTGAATATTCTCATCAGAGCATATATAGTTAAGTTTATTATGATATACAAAATCAGGTAAGATTTCGCTGTCATTCCCTCCTATATCCAAAGGGTCACCAATAAAAACTTTCATTTCGGGTTCAAATTCGTCTTTTGAAGAATAGACTGCATAATTATATTCCGGGTCAAAGGATGCTTTCCGATCCTGTTTATTCTTTACAAGCTCCAGGAATTCTTCTATAGAATACACTTGATTTTTAAAATCATCCATCTGATATTTTTTTACAACTCAATTTTTTAAAGATAGAAATTTTGCGGAATATAAAATAATTTCTAATTCAGTTTATTTAAAGCCCTCTGCAAAGATCCAACATCCAGAAAATCAAGCTTTGCTCCCACTATGATAATAATCAAAAGAACAATTGTCAGAAATAGAATGATAAAAAAATACATAGATACAAACCAGATAACCGTATTCAGAATATTTCCTTTGATTCCCATTTTATTCATGAAAAATTTCTGTGACCGCTCAAACCAAGTTTTTTTCTTTGCCAGTCTGGGGCTTACTTCAATTTCATTGAGTTCATCTACCAAACGTACTACATCATCAATATACCTTCCGTACATATAATAGATCCAGTATTTTATGATAAAAGCAATCAGGAGCAGTGTAATCAGAAGGCTGATTCCGAAGATGGCCAGATTATATTCCCTCTCAAAATGAAAGTTAATTTTGATCAGAGAGAGAAGAAACCCAAGAGGAATATAGGAAATATAATAGGCAATGTAAATTTCTTTCGATATGAGAAGCTGGGTTTTGAGGTTGAATAAATCATAATTTGTATTGATACTATTCTTTTGAAGCAGCTTATACAATTTCAGAAACCGGGAATAAAAATAGACGATAATAACAATGGTCAGGATGGTGACAAATGCGGATATGATTTTAATATTAGAATCAGCAGAAGCAAACGGGAAATTGGTTAAAAGTAGAGGCAGCGTTACAATCATCAGCCAAAACTCAGTTTCCATATTTACTTTCAGCATCTGTAACGGAGAGTGTATTTCCGTCTGTTTTTCCAGAGAAATTTCAGGAGATTCCTGTCCCGTATCTTTATTCCATAGTTCTTTAAAATTGTCTAGTTCCATCCTTTTATCTTTTAATAAGAACCTGTTCTTTGTTGGGTAATGATGTCTTTCAGCTTCTCTTTTGCCCTTTTCAGCTTTACCCGTGTATTCACTTCGGTTATTCCCAGCTGAACGGCTATTTCTTTTCCGGAAAAGCCTTCCAGAAAGAAAAATATAAGCGCTTTATCAATGGGGCTCAGCTTATGAATAGCTTCATACATCAGCTTCATATTCACATCATCCGTATCATTATAAGGTTCCTGCCGGGCACTTAGCCCATCTACATTCTGATTCTGTATAAAACTACGTTTTTTTTCACTTCTCAGGAAAACAATTGCTGTGTTTAGCGCAGTTCTGTACAGCCAAGTAGAGAAATCACTCCTCTTTTGAAAATCACCGTATGATTTCCAGGCCTGGTAGATGATCTCCTGATAGAGATCATTCTGATCGTCCTTATTATCCATATACATTTTAGAGATCTTAAAAACAACACCTTTGTGCTTTTCTATTTTCTCTAAAAATTCTTTTTCTGGTGAAGACATGATTTACACAACTGATCCTTAGATGGCATTTACAAAAAACGTCATCTTATTTATAACACAAAACTTTATTTCCGCCATTAAGATAAAAAAATCCTCAACAAACAAAGAAGTTTATTGAGGATTTTTATTTATGTTAAATACAATAGGATCAGAAAATGTAATCTGTGCTTAAAAAGTTGGAATCATGTTCTCTGACAATCGTATTGAGTAATTCTTTATTGGAATCTGTAAGTTTTGCTGCTACCAGAGACCGAATTGAGAATGAGCGGAGCGCATCAAAAACAGAAAGCGTTCCTTCCGCGCTGTCTTTTCTTCCGGTAAAAGGAAAGACATCAGGGCCTCTTTGCGCCTGGCAGTTGATATTGACACGGCTTACGAGATTTACAAACGGATCAATCAGCCTGGCGACTTCCTGCGGATCTTCACTGAAAATACTTACCTGCATCCCATGTGAAGCATTCACCTGATATTCTATTGGCTCTTCTATGTCTTCAAAAGGAACAACTGGAATTACCGGACCAAACTGTTCCTCATGATACAGCTTCATATCACTGTTTACCGGATACACTACTGCCGGAAAAACAAAAGATTCATCCGTATAGCCTCCGTCTTTATTCAAAACCGCTGCTCCTTTCTGTAATGCATCGTCAATACATTCTTTCAAATAAGGAGGTTTATTGACTTCCGGAAGCGGAGTTACTTTTACATCTTTTTCCCATGGCAATCCCGGTTTCAAAGCAGAAACCGCTTCACTCAGTTTTTTTGTAAACTCCTCAGCTATTTCTTTCTGAACAAATATCAACTTTAGTGCTGTACATCGCTGTCCGTTGAAAGAAAGCGCACCCAAAATACATTCGCTCACCGCCACATCCAGATTGGCATTTTTGGTCACGATGGCTGCATTTTTAGCATCAAGACTCAGAATAGCTCTTAAACGATTCACTTTCGGATGCAGTTTTTTCAAGCCATTAGCTACTTTACTTGAACCGATGAAGGCCAGAACATTTACTTTTCCGCTTTCCATGATTGGCGTGATAATCTCTGATCCTTTTCCGTATAATGTATTTACAGTTCCTTTCGGGAATGCTTCTTTAAAAGCATTTAATAAAGGATAATGTGCCAGTACACCATGTTTCGGAAGCTTAAACAGAATGGTATTTCCCATGATCAAAGCGGGAATCAATGTAGTGAAAATCTCATTCAGAGGATAGTTGAACGGTCCCATACTTAAAACCACTCCAAGCGGAGCCCTTCTGATCTGTGCAATTGTTCCTTCTGCCTGTTGAAAGCGGGAAGATTCTCTGTCCAGATCTTTCAGTGCATCAATAGTCTGGTTGATATAATCTACGGTACGGTCAAATTCTTTGGTAGAATCAGCCAGTGTTTTTCCAATTTCCCACATCAGCAACTTGATGATCAGATCTCTTTGCTGGATCATCAGGTAGACGAATTTCTGCATACATTTGATACGTCCTTCCACAGACATGGTAGGCCATTCGCCAAGACCATTGTCGTAAGCTTTTACGCAAGCTTCAAGGACTTCCATAGCTTCGTTTGGGCCAATATTCGGGATACTTCCCAAAAGTTTTCTTTCTAATCCGTTTTCTGTAGGGATGCACACTGGGGAATAGATTTCGGTGACATCTCCGGTCCACTCTACCAGTTCGCCATTCAAAAGATAGGTTCTCTGATGAATGACCGGAACTTTATACTCTTCCGGAATTTCGTTTTCACCCTTAAAAATGTGATGGAATGATGCGGTATTTTCTGAACTCATAAATCTTTCTATTTTTTTATGTGATAAGATTGAGACTATTTCAAAAGTGTCATTCTGAATGAAATGAAATGTAGTGAAGAATCTAATATATCCAGAGATCAATAAGATTCTTCCTTCGTCAGAATGACAAAAGCCAAACTATTTGACTTTTGAGACAGCCTCGTTTAATAATATAAAGGTAGAAGTAAAATGTTTTGAAAAAAACAATCTGCTCATAGATTCGATCTATTTGAATTAAAATTAATCTCAGCTCCTGAAAAAAGAATAATTTAGCCTAAAAATAAATTTCATGTTTTCAAAATTAGTTTTCAGTACACTATTATTCTTTTCCGCAATGAGCTTTGCACAAAAATCTAAAGCAACCAACACGGTTTTAATGGGAGGAAAAGAAGTACATACCTATGCCAAATTGCCGGCCCTGAATAAGCCAGCTCCTAAATTTACCCTTACTGATGTGAATATGAATGATCAGACGTTGGAGTCTTACAAAGGGAAGAATGTGATCTTAAATATCTTTCCTAGTGTAGATACAGGCGTGTGTTCAGCTTCTGTACACCATTTCAATGAAGAGGCAGGAAACCTTCCCAATACGGTAGTGCTTTGTATTTCTAAAGACTTACCATTTGCACAGAAAAGATTCTGTGGTGCAGAAGGAATCAAAAATGTTGTGATGCTTTCAGATTTCCGTTCAGATTTTGGATGGAACTATGGTGTAGAACTGGTAGATTCTGCAATGAAAGGCCTTCTGAGCAGAGCTGTAGTGGTAATAGACCCTTCCGGAAAGATCATCTATGAAGAGCAGGTAGCAGATATTTCACAAGAACCGAATTATGAAGCGGCTATTGCAGCGGTGAAATAATACGTAATTTACTTTGATATAAAATATTCCGGCGATCTGCGATCGCCGGAATATTTGTTTTACGATCTGCAATCAGATCTTTTTCTGCCAGTATATTCTATTTCTTACTTTCAATTACTATAACGCCAAACTTTCCTTTATCTCCATACAGTTTAGTGGCTCCTTCACCGGAAAGTACTTTTACACTTTTCACGTTATCTCCGTTTATTTTTTTCATCTTTTCTTCAGATATTTTTTTATTATCCAGAAGAATCAATGGTTGTGTAGATTCAATCTGTTCCTGGGTAGGCATGCCCAGCCACATGGTTTTATTGAGAGTTTTGTTGATAACTTCTACGCCACCAATTCCTTTTTTAAAATCAACTTTTTTTACTTCTTCATCTTTTAATTCCTGGGCTTTGGCTGTGGTAACCACTCCGCTTGCAGCTAGTAATCCTAAAGCCACTTTACTGGTTAATGAAAAACTCAAATTCCGTCCCAGCTGATCCTCAGTAAATCTTCCGCATACATTTTTATCAGACTTAAAGCTCGTGATAAGTTCTTCATCTGAAAAGTATGTAAAATCGGTTACTTTTTTAGAACAAACGGAACAAAATTTCCCTTTTTCATCGCCTGTCATTTCTTCCCAATTTTCATGACAAGGGTTTGCAATATTTAGTCTCATGGTCAGTTATTTTATTACTAAGATAGAGTAATAATAGAAAATTTAGAATATATCGTATAATTTATGCTTGTTTTATTTTTTTTACCGTTTCTTCTTAGTAGTAATCACTACTACTCCGTCTTTGGCTTTTTCACCATACTTTGCAGAGGCAGAAGCGCCCTTCAGGATATTCATTGTTTTTATAAGATTAGGATCCAGCGCTTTTACTTTTTCATAATCGCTTATTTTTCCATTCACTATGTACATAGGTTTGTATACTGCTCCACTTGAGGGAGCTCCACCAATACGTATACTGTTATCATCCCTTGGAGACTTCCCAATTACTCCTGATAATTTTGATACCATTTCTTTTCTTTCTTTTTCTTTGCTGTCTAATAAAGCGCTGGCAGGCACTACCGAAACAGATCCAAGCAATTTTCTGTCTCTCTGAGTGCTGAAAACAATTTCCTGTACTTCTTCAGTCTTTAGGGTATCACAGCTTTTATTTTGCTGGGCATTCACACTTACAATTCCTCCCGTTGTCAGGATAGCACCTACCGCAAACTTCACAAAAAGAGAATTGATATAAGAATAATGCAACTCCCTATTAAGCTGTGATGGATTAAAATTTCCACAGATCTCTTCCGAAGTCTTAGAGAAGACATCTATAATATCATCATCCGAAGTTTTCCTGAAATCTCTCACTGTTTTGGAACAAACAGCACAGAATCTTCCTTTTTCATCTGGTGACATCGCATTCCAGTTTTCATGGCAAGCTTTGGGTATCGTAATTTTCATAGTAAGCTTTTATTATAAAGATGCTGGAATGATAAAAAAGGTTGGAATGGGTTGTGAAATTTTCTAACATTTTAAATTTTGTTGAAAAATCGCAAAGGTTTTTAAGCATCTAATTCTGTTTAGATTCCTGCGGAATGACAGACTGTAGGATAATCTAAATGAATAGTTTGTATTAAAGTCTGGACAAATAAGTATCCATATGGACTTCCTACGCGCTCACCTTGTCATTCCGTAGGAATCTAAACTCTTATTTTTTTCGTTAATCTAGCTTTTACTGCAGAGATTCCTGCGGAATGACAGACTGTATGGATAATCTATGCGCATAGTTTATATTAAATTCTGGACTAATAATGTTCACATATACTTCCTACGTGCTCACCTTGTCATTCCGAAGGAATCTAAACTCTTATTTTTTTCATTAATCTAGCTTTTACTGCATAGATTCCTGCGGAATGACAATAAGAACGTAAAAAACTCGCCGATGATTGAGAAATTCTACTTCCCTGCAATTTCCTCTAAAAAGAAATATTTTTTTCCGCTAATATTTTGCATATTTGTAGAAAATACGGGTCATGCAAAAAGAAAAACTACGCAACGTAAGAAAAAGAAAAGGCATCACACAACAGCAGATTGCTGACATCATCGCCACAGATGTATCCAACTACAGCAGAAAAGAAAGCGGAGATGTAGCCATCAGAAAGGAAGAATGGGAAAAGATTGCCCGCTATCTGGAAGTACCTGTAGAGGAAATCTATGAAGAAGAGGAAGCAAAGCAGATCAATAACTTCGATAATATTACAGCAAGTAGTGGCTTTGGAAATAATATAAATGGTAATCTCTATTGTAATGTACCCGAATTCCTTCTGGAAAACCAAAGAGACTATATAGAACACCTGAAAAAGGAAAACCAAAGATTGCAGGAAGAGATAAAAGCCCTTCAGAATAAATAAAAAATATCCTATAAACATTAAGATAAATGAAAGTATTAAGAATATTAAGATGAAGCACCTAGCTTAAAAAACGTCTTTGATGTTTCCCTTAACTACTCTTCACAACTTAAAAATCCTTAATGGTTCAGAAAAAAATAAAACTCAGCATATTGCTGAGTTTTTTTGTACCATAGTTGAAAACGCAAAGATCAAATTAAAAACTTTGCGTCAAAAACGTATCTTATTGGTAAACGCAAAGGCGCAAATTATGAAACTATATAAACATTTACATTGATTATTTTTAACCACAAAAGACACAAAAGTTTTAAACACTTAAGTTTTTAGAGCCAAACTTTATGTAAAATAAGTACACCTAAGTTTTGTGAAAATCTAAGATTTTCATCTTATGTGAGCTTTTCTTCGGAATCATTTTAAACTTATTTAAAGACTAAAGTCTTTTAAAATGAAAGCTTTTGTGACTTTTGTGGTTTTGAAAATCTTGTGCCCTTGCAATAAAAGAGCTTATTTCTGTGGTACTGTATCACCACCTTCTTTCTTCCCTAGCGAAGAATTTTTGGCAGCTTTCACCAGCTCATTGGTATCACTATAGAAAAGCTCCCAGCCGGAAACATCCTTCATTGCTGTAATCAGATTGAAATAAGACTTCAGTATTTTCTCCAGACTTGTACGGATTGCACTGGCACTTTTCATCTGACGAAGATCAGCATTAGCACCTGCCTGTTCGGAAAAAAGCGTTTCAAAATCCCAATGTTTCGTTTTCATATCTTCAAATGCTGTATCCAGAGAGAGAATAGATAGTTTCTCTATATTTTCTGGTTTTTCCAGTTCCTCTATCAGCTTTTTCATTTGGGCGGTTTGGGAAGAGTAGCTCAGCCTGTCCAGGTTTAGCCCAAACTTCTTAAATACCTGATAGAGATCCTCTGCAGCTTGATAATTACTGGCGGAGGATAATTTTCTGTAGCCGTTCAGGAAGGCTTTCAGGTTTCTATATGCCATGTCCCTTTCCTGATCTGCTGTTGCCACATCTATTCCTTTTCCGCTGTAGATCTGCTTTGTATAGACTTTGTCATAATCTGCATACGAAGCTTCCAAAGCGTCTATAAGTGGATGATTGATGATAACAGGATATTTGCCAGATTGGGCATTGGAAATAATTCTTTGAGCTAAAGTCGCAAGATCTTTAGTACTCAACTTAGTGAGTGCAATTTTCATACTTGTGTTTTTGTTTTAATAAATTAACAATCAAATATATAAAAAAGTTGTTTGGTTACAAACATACTTACAACAAACCTCCGGAGTACTCCGGAGATTTCCCACAACTTGCAGGAGACTTCAGGAGATCTCCGGAAGTAACAAACATACTTGTTTTAAACAAACGGAGACCTCCGGAGGTTTGTTTCACTATTGTTTTAGACTTCCGGAGGTGTCGGGTGGTTACAAACGGGGGTGTTTTGAAGTGGGGAGATTTTTGGATTATGGAAAACCATAATTATAAGTTACTGATATTATGTATATTTGAATTAATATAAAACTAAAACTATGGATCCTATGGAAATTTTAGCAAATGCTATTCAACAAAAAAAACAAATTAGTTACGAATATGAATCAACGGGAAGAGCTGTTGGTGTAAGAATTGGAAATCCCCACGCTATATTTATTTCAACTGCCGGAAATGTAAATATCGATATATATAAAATTGATGGGGTAAAATCAGATCCAATGAAACCTATCCCTGCATGGAGACAATATAATGTTAAAAATATAAGAAATGTTATAATATTAGATAATATTTTTTCTATTGCTGACGGATACAACCCTGTTTCAAAACAATATTCAAGAGTGATTGTTAAAATATGAGTGTACAATATCAAAAAGAAATTTTTTCAAATGATAATTTAAAATTATTTATAAATTTTACTGGCATAAGCCAAGCAAACACTATGAATAAGGATGAATTATCTCTTTCCATCTTTGCTATAGATAGAAAAAATTTAATAGAAGTATTTTCAGAAACATTACCCTTTAATAATATACAAGAAATTTATAATCATTTAAATAGTGTTTCGATTATAAGAAATAATGGTGCAACATATACTACAGAATTTATTGAAGTTACAGATAATATTGCCGATATTTTTGCTATTATTAAAACTGTCGATAGTACACTTGTAAAGTCCATCCTTGACAAGGTGAATGAAAATGAAAAACTCGCTTTAGTACTAGAAGCCCTAAACGAAAGTGAGATACAAAATCTTCATGCTTCTATTAGGCAAACTAGTCATAAAAAATCATTAAACAATCTTAGACAATTACTTGAATTAGAAGATACAACCACAATAACAGAAAGTATCAAATTACACGAAAACTTATCTGAATATTCAGCAGGTCAATCAGAAAAAATTTTTCAAAATTGGATTGAAAAAAATATTTGGACATTAGGAATCGATTATATTCAAAAACATCCTGCCCGACAAATTGGAATTAATTCGGAAAGTGATTTAATAATGGAAACTACTGATGGATTTATAGATTTAATAGAATTGAAGCGTCCAAAATTTGGATTATTTGACTACGACACCAACCATAAAAGCTATTATCCTTCGAAGGAGCTATCAAAAGTTATAGGTCAATGTATGCAATATCTTAAAATTCTTGACGATTATAAACTAATATTAGAAAAACAACATAAGTTTAAATTATTAAGGCCTAGAATCAAAATTATAGTAGGAAGGACAAATAAATTTACAGATTTAGAGTTTGAAGCATTAAGAATGTTAAATTCAAGCCTTAATCACATACAAATAATTTCGTATGACTATTTATATTTATGTGGGGACAACATTATATCTTACTATAGTAAGCAGCTCAAAGAATCAATTGACAAAAAAGATGATAAGATTTTACCTTCTATTTTATAAAAACTTACATATAATCAACTATATCTACATTAAAAAATAGATTTAAATTCTCAACAAAAACAATAAATATTATGGAATGTATCGATTTAAATATTAATGGGAAAGATTTTGTAATTATAAACTTTCCTATTAATTCTGAGGTTGAACAATTAGAAGGAAGTATAATCTATAAAGAAAAAGATGAAATTTTTTCTAAAACACTACCAAAACATAAAAAAGGATATGTTAAACTAATTTCTAAAATTAGTGAACTTGATGTTGAAACAATATTCGATGAAATATCACCGTATAATGTAAATGAAATTTCTGGGAAAAGATTTTTAGATTCTTTTTTCAATATAAAAAAAATAACAATTGATGAAAACTTAAAAGAATTAAAAGAATATAGGTTTTTAGATAATCCTTATATATTCAAACTAATCAAAAATGAGATTTGAATACAAAATAAAAACAAAGCTTACAGACAGACAAACTACTGAAATTCAAGATTTGTTGGAAAGCTCTTCTCTTTTTGAGAAAAAATATGAATATGCTCATTAGCTGTTCCAGGATTTCATACATAATCTCTGTTGAGATTCCTACGGAATGACAAAGAGGATGCTAAAAAGTTTTTCGATAATTGTGCTAGTAAGAATGATCCTTTAAAAAGACATTAAAATATACACCATGTTTGTCATTCAGAGCGAAACGAAGTGAAGCGTGGAATCTAAAAAACTCCTTAATAAAGCAGAGATTCCTGCGGAATGACAGAGTGTATGGATAATCTAAGCGGATAGTTTGTATTAAAGTCTGGGCAAATAAATGTCCATATATATTCCTACGTGTTCACCTTGTCTTTCCGAAGGAATATGAACTCTTATTACAAAAAGAAATAAAAAATAAAAACCTGCTTCACAGCAGGTTTTCTTTATATCTAAAATGTTTTTACAGTAAATTTTCATCTACGAGGTTCGGAAGGGTTACTTTCAGATTGGGTTCTGCTTCCATTGCTCTTTTGATAGCGAAAACAGCGCCTTCGTTTCTTGCCCAGCTTCTTCTTGAGATTCCGTTGTTTACGTCCCAGAAAAGCATAGACTTCAGTCTTCTGTCGGCATCATCACTTCCATCCAGCAACATTCCGAAACCTCCGTTAATCACTTCTCCCCAGCCTACTCCACCACCATTGTGAATGGAAACCCAGGTAGCCCCACGGAAACTGTCACCAATCACATTGTGAATGGCCATATCTGCAGTGAATCTTGACCCGTCATAGATATTGGAAGTTTCTCTGTACGGAGAATCTGTTCCTGAAACATCATGATGATCTCTACCCAATACTACAGGCCCAATCTCACCGTTTCTAATGGCTTTATTGAAGGCTTCTGCAATTTTCATTCTTCCTTCTGCATCTGCATAAAGGATTCTTGCCTGCGAACCTACTACCAACTTGTTTTCCTGTGCTCCTTTGATCCACTGGATGTTGTCTTTCATCTGCTGTTGGATCTCTTCAGGTGAGTTTTTCACCATTTCTTCTAATACTGTACACGCAATAGTATCCGTTTTCTGAAGGTCTTCCGGATTTCCGCTGGAACATACCCAACGGAACGGCCCGAAACCGTAATCGAAACACATAGGCCCCATGATATCCTGTACATAACTAGGGTATTTGAATTCTCTTCCCAATGTAGGATTATCTGCCATTACATCAGCTCCGGCTCTGGAAGCTTCCAATAAAAAGGCATTTCCGTAGTCGAAGAAATACGTTCCCTTCGCTGTATGTTTGTTGATGGCTGCAGCATGTCTTCTCAATGTTTCCTGAACTTTTTCTTTGAATAATTCAGGGTTTTCAGCCATCATCGCATTAGATTCTTCAAAAGTTTGTCCTGCAGGATAATATCCTCCAGCCCAAGGATTGTGAAGTGACGTCTGATCTGACCCAATATCGATTCTTAAATCTGCCTGATCAAATTTTTCCCAAACCTCAACAATATTTCCAAGGTAAGCCAAAGACACCGTTTCTTTATTGTCCTGTGCTTCTCTTACTCTTGTTACAAGCTCGTCAAGATTTTCATAGATCTCGTTCACCCACTTCTGATCGTGACGAATTTTGGTGATTTTCGGGTTCACTTCTGCACATACAGTAACGCAGCCAGCGATATTACCCGCTTTTGGCTGAGCCCCGCTCATACCTCCTAATCCTGAAGTTACGAAAAGACCTCCTTTCGGTTCTTTTTTAATTTTTCTGAAAGCATTTAAAACAGTAATGGTTGTCCCGTGAACAATCCCCTGCGGACCGATATACATATAACTTCCCGCTGTCATCTGCCCGTATTGGGTAACCCCCAATGCATTGAATTTCTCCCAGTCATCCGGTTTTGAATAGTTTGGGATCATCATTCCATTGGTTACAACCACTCTTGGTGCATCTTTATGAGAGGGAAAAAGCCCCATCGGATGCCCTGAGTACATCACCAACGTCTGCTCATTGCTCATTTCCGACAAGTACTTCATCGTCAGCAGATACTGCGCCCAGTTGGAGAATACAGCTCCGTTTCCACCATAAGTAATCAGTTCATGAGGATGCTGTGCCACTGCATAATCCAGGTTATTCTGAATCATCAGCATAATGGCTTTCGCCTGCTCAGATCGTCCGGGATAGTCTGTAATAGGTCTCGCCTTCATTTCGTAATCCGGACGGAACCGGTACATATAAATCCTTCCATAGTCTTCCAGTTCCTGCTTAAATTCAGGAATCAGTGCTGCGTGAAACTGAGGATCAAAATAACGTAATGCATTCTTCAATGCCAGTTTTTTCTCTTCTTCTCCCAGAATTTCTTTACGCTTCGGAGCATGGTTGATATTGGTCTCGTATGGTTTTGGTTGTGGCAGCTGATTAGGAATCCCCTGCTGTATCTGTTCTTGAAATGTCATATTGCTATTTAAAGATCTATGTTGAAACAATGTTTGAAGTTTTAAAGATATTCAAAATAGGAAATATAGGCAAGTGAAAGGATGAAAATGGCTTTGAGTTTAAGGTTTAAGCAAAATTATTGAATCTGAATATCTCACAATTTGACATTAATACTATATTTGAATAAATACACCTCAATTCCCCTCCTCCGGAGGGGTGGATTTCAAAGTTATTAACTTTGGAAGACGGGGTGGTTTAAAACACAACAATGAAAGAAATTCTCACCATAATCAATGGAATTCCTATCCGCAAGAATTTCGTTGAAAATCTGCCCTACAATCCTTATTTAAAAGTATTATTAAAAGAAAAACGCAAAGCCCGTATTTTAGGTGAAGTGATCTTCTGGAAGAAAGTCCGTGCAAAGACCTTTCATCATATTGATTTTGACAGGCAAAGAATTATTGGAAACTATATTGTTGATTTCTATGTGAAAACTTTGGGTCTTATCATTGAAATTGATGGTTTAAGTCATGATGAGAAAGAAGTTTATGATGGAGTAAGACAGAAATATCTTGAGTCATTAGGATTATTGGTTTTCAGAATTAGTGATTTTGATGTGAGGAATAATTTGAATGTGATAATGAGAGAATTGGAGGATTTTATTGTTTTGCACTATGGAACCACCCGGTCTTCAAAAATTTAAAGAATTTTTGAATCCACCCCTCCAAGGGAGGGGAATTGCCCTTACTACTATTAGTCGTTATTCAACATAAAAAAACCTTACTGAAATTCAGCAAGGCCGGTTTGTTATCGTTTAAGTTAAAACATCATCGTTTTCTTCTTCATGGTCATCTTCATTATCGCTGAGGCTCCAGTAGTTGTTCTCTTCATCTTCTTCTCCTATTTCTTCCATGTCATCATCGTCATCAGCTCCTGGAATATCTAGACCTTTATCAATTTTATCCTCGTCAAAATCTTCATCTAAAATAGGATTCCCGTCTCCATCAAGCGATATGTGTTTTTCTCTCTTAAATATATCTTCGTTAGGGTTATAATCCATCTGTTCTAACCTCTTGTTCTGTTGATTAATATTTTTCTCTGGTGCCATAATGGTAAGATTTTAGGTTTATATATTCAGAACAAAAATAATTCCAAGTTATGATGAGTGGTCAGAATAAATGTCAGGATTTGCACAATGCGGCATTTTTTCATTTTTTGAAAAAGCGATGATATTTCCTGCAGCCAGTCTGGCCATCCCATTTCGGGCTTCAATAGTGGCAGAACCAATGTGTGGCAGGATACAGACACTTGACAGCTCAAGAATAGGATCATCTGCTGACATAGGTTCCGGATTGGTAACATCCAGACCAGCTCCCCATATTTTTTGATCAACCAACGCCTGATACAAATCTTTTTGATTGTGGAAACCTCCTCTGGCTGTATTGATGAAAATAGCCTCCGGTTTCATCTGTTCAAAAATGGACTCATTGAATAATTCTTTATGTTCAGGAGTAAAACTGGCATGAACGCTCAATACATCTGAGTTTTTGATCAGTTCTTCAAAAGAAACATACGTTGCTCCAAGTTCCAGCTCAGCTTCTTCATTATGATGGCGGTTATGATAAATGATATTCATTCCAAAAGCCTTCTTTGATTTTTCAGCCATTTCATAACCGATACGTCCTAGTCCGAAAATACCGAGGGTTTTCCCATAAAGTTCCTGTCCTAAAGCATGCAAAGGATCAAATGCACCCCAGCTCCCGTCTTTTACTTTCCCGAAGTTGTAGCTTGCTCTTCTTGCCACCGACTGCATGAGTAAAAAAGCAACATCTGAAGTTGCCCTGCTCAAAACATCAGGGGTATTACCCACCGGAATATTTCTTTGGGTAGCTTCTCTGATATCTACATGATCAAACCCTACAGAATATAAAGCAATTGCTTTCACATTAGGGCAGGCTTCAAAGAAGTTTTTGTCATATTTAAATTCTGCTCCAATACTTAAAATGGTATCGGTATTTTTACAGTAATTCAGCCATTCTTCATAAGAAAGGTTTTCTTTTTCCGGAATTGTAATTTCCAGTCCTGCTTCTTCCAGCATTTTAATTCCTGTTTCGGGAATTCTTTTATTGATAAAGACTTTCATTGGTATGGATTAATGATTATAAATAAAAAACCTCACTCGCAAAAAGTAAGGTTCCTGAACTTTAATATTAAAAAATTATTTGTTTTCATCTGAATGGTCTTTGTTCTTCTCCCAGGCTTCAGAAGCAATTTCCTGAATCTCTGTCCAAACTTCTTTCGCGGATTTTTGAGTTTGTGTCATAAATCCCTGTTTGGTTGCTTCCTGATTCCTGCTTTTCATGTCATGAATGTAATCTTTTACCTGCTGGGAATAACTTTCTACGCTATATCCTGGATTATTATTCAGGTTTTTCTGAAGATTACTAAAATCATGTGACGCTTTGAATCTGTTCGTGTCCATAATAATAGATTTAGTGATTGGGTTCTCTTATGAATCCAATTTTCATTCCGAAATGAGTTAAAATATTTTAAATTTTAGCTAAAATCAGTTGAATATTTATTAATAAAAAAGGATTAAAGCCAGTTCTATTAATTAACAAAAGCATTGATGTTTGAGGCCAGTTCTTTTACAATTCTAATAAATAAAATTATTGGTTGGTATTCCCAAGCATAGGAACAAATTTATACGCTCCGAATTCTTCTTTTTCAAATTCTGTAGGGCCTATTTTGGTAAATCTGTATAAAACCTGTTCGTCAGTAGGTCCCAATGGAATCACCATAATTCCTCCTATGTTCAATTGTTTTAAAAGCTCTGTTGGTAAACTTGAAGCACCACAGGTTACAATGATTTTATCAAAAGGAGCAAAAGTAGGAAGCCCCGCAAAGCCATCTCCGAAGCTCTGAAATTTTGGAAACAGATGAAGTTCTCTGAGTTTATTTTTAGAAAAGTCAAACAGATCTTTCTGTCTTTCAACCGTATATACATGGGCTTTCATTGCTATTAAAACAGCCGTCTGGTATCCGCATCCTGTGCCTATTTCCAGCACTTTTTCACCTGGTTTTACCTGCAGCAGTTCAGACTGTTCCGCTACCGTTGAAGGATGGGAAATGGTCTGATGCGCCAAGATGGGAAATGCCCTGTCTTCATAGGCAAAATCTTCAAAAATACTTTCGATAAAAAGGTGTCTTGGAACTTCGCTCATTGCCGAAAGTACATTTTCGTCCGAAATTCCAATTCTGTATCGAAGGTAATCTACTAAAATCTTTCTTTTTCCTTTATGTACAAACGAATCCTGCATTTGACAAAAGTAAGAAATTAGAAATTAGATTTCAGAAATTGGAGCAAAGAATTATCCACAAAAAGAAAGCAATCAAAAAATGACTGCTTTATTCTTATTTATCAATCCCATTTTATTGGATAAGGCCCATAAAAATCGCTGAAGGTATTATCTGCACATCTTTTTCTTACAAAAAAGTTATAGTTCACTGTTTTACTTAATCCTATATAAATGGCTTTTTGACCTGTGATCACTAATTCTCCACTCGCAGGTGGTACAGGACTGGTTGTTAAGACTGTTTCATACACAGAAATCCCATCATTTTCCCAGGATACTGTAGCATCAAAAATAGAAGAATATGTGGAAGAAGTTGTTTTTGAATACGTTGCATACCCCGGTTTTATACAAGTAGTTGTATTACTGGCCAAAACAGTAATGGGGCCTGCCCAGTTGCTCTGTCCATTGTCTATTCCACAATTTTTTCTTACATAAAGGTCATATTTATTATCCTTATATAGTGGAAGGTTATACGAATTTTTATTGGTTACAACTGTGGTTCCTTTTCCTAAAGAAAAACCAGGTTCTCCATACTGTATTTCATAATATCCTTCGCCCTGACTAATCATATTCCATGAAAGCTGGTTACTTCCTTTTACAAAATTCAAATTTGTTGGAGTTCCACATTTAGCCTGCGGGTCATATGGACTGTCTCCTATACATCCGGCAGTACATAATCCAAAGATGAGTACTATTGAAATGAGTCTTTTCATCGTTATTTTTCTGACCGTGAATTTACTGTAATTTCTTTAATGAATACATGCGTTCAATCTTAAATATCTCCAAGTGAAAAGTCATGTATTTTATAAATGTACATTCACTATATTTACAGAAATTTAATACAGCTATGTTAAAAGCAGGTTTGGTAGGTGCCGGACACTTGGGGAAAATACATTTAAAACTTCTTAATCAATCAGATAGATATGAATTTGTAGGTTTCCATGATAAAGATGTTGAAAACGGAAAGAAATTAGAAGCCGAATTCGGATATAAATATTTTGAAAATTTTGATGAATTGCTTGAGCAGATTGACATGCTTGATATTGTCACTCCTACAGTTTATCATTATGACTATGCTTTAAAGGCTATTGAAAAAGGTCTGCATTTCTTTATTGAAAAACCGGTAACCCAGACGCTTGAACAGGCAGAAGAAATTTTACGTTTATGCCAGGAAAAAGGAATTAAAGCACAGGTAGGACACGTTGAGAGATACAATCCGGCTTTTATTGCCACTAAAGAATACATCAGCAATCCGATGTTTATTGAAATCCACAGACTGGCAGAATTTAACCCCCGCGGAACAGATGTTTCTGTAGTATTGGACCTTATGATCCACGATCTGGATATTCTGTTGAGTATGGCTAAATCTAAGGTTAAAAACATCCATGCAAGCGGTGTTTGTGTGGTAAGCAAGACTCCGGATATTGCCAATGCGAGAATAGAATTTGAAAACGGATGTGTGGCCAACCTTACGACTTCCAGAATTTCTATGAAAGCCATGAGAAAAAGCAGATTCTTCCAGAAAGATGCTTATATTTCTGTTGATTTCCTTGAAAAAAAGGCTGAAGTGATCAGAATGAAGGATGCTCCTGAAAGCCCTACTCCATTTGATATGATCATTGAAAATGCTGATGGAGAAAAGAATCAGATCTTGTTTGAATATCCGAATATTCAGTCCAACAATGCTATTTTGGATGAGCTGAACTCTTTCGCGGATGCCATCACAGACAATAAAAATGTAGAGGTTTCTCTTGAAGATGGAACTGAAGCATTGAAAATTGCTCTGCAAATTATGAAGCTTATCAGCTAACATGAACATAAAGTCTGCTCTATATTCTTTAGCAGTACTCACAATGCTATCTTGTAATCAGAAAAAGAATGGTTACGAGATAGATTGTGATCATCAGAAAAAACAGGCTCAGAATGATTTTAACTATAAAAATTATACCTGGACCATCTTTTCCGGTTTAGGCCATGATTTTCTTGGAGAGGAAGAATTTATACTCCTTCTGAACCAAAATCACATAAAAACCCAACTCATTCCTACATCCTGTGTAGAAGTTCAGAATGATCAGTATGAAAATTGCAGGGAAATTGAGATGAACAGGCTTATTCTGAAAAATTTCGGAAAGAAATTTATGGACTCGTTACGCTTTACTGCTAAAAAACAGTTCATAAACAATCATCCTGATGAAGTATTCTCTTATGAACAATGTGATGATCTTTCCCGTTATCCTAATTCTACAACGGATAATCAATTTAAAAAAATGCAAGCTGATTATACAGCAAAATACCCGACTCCTTCAGATTATATCAAAAAAAATGAAAAATATTATTCCTATACTTCTGCATCATTTATCCTTACCAAAAACGGACAAATTAAAGATTTATCAGTAGAAAGTGAATTTCAAAACAAAAAAAACAATATATTTGAAAAACAATTCAATAAACAATTGAAAGATTTTGTTTTACATACCCAATGGATACCTGGCAAAATAAAAGGTCTGAGTGTAGACTCCTATTATGAAGCCTCCATCCATTATGATTAATTCCTAAAAACATTCCCTACTATTTTAAACCATTGAAACCATTATGAAAAGAGCTATTGTAATATCCGCACTTTTATTGTCTCAATTTGGGACATCACAATTATTAAAGACTTCCGGACAAAAAATCGTTAATGATAAAGGTGAAAATATCCAATTGAGAGGTCTGGGTCCGGGTGGCTGGATGCTCCAGGAAGGCTATATGCTGAAAACAGCTGACTTTGCCGGTCCTCAGTATAAAATTAAAGAGAAAATTGCTGAGTTGATTGGTGAGGATGGAATGAATAAGTTTTACAAGGCATATCTGAAAAACGGAATCACCAAACAGGATATTGATTTTCTGGCCAAATCGGGGTTTAATTCTATAAGGCTTCCGATGCATTACAATCTTTATACGCTTCCGATTGAAAAAGAAGCTGTAAAAGGAAAAGATACATGGCTGGAAGAAGGGTTTAAAATGACGGATGACCTGCTTCAATGGTGTGCCGCTAATAAAATTTACCTCATCCTTGACCTTCATGCAGCTCCTGGCGGACAGGGAAATGACGCCAATATTTCTGATAATGATAAGTCTAAACCTTCGCTTTGGGCCAATGAAGAGAATCAGAGAAAAACGGTAGCTCTTTGGAAAAAACTGGCTGCACGATATAAAGATAGTCCATGGATTGGAGGCTACGACCTGATTAATGAGCCTAATATCAATTTCACAGGCAGCAACCCGAATGGTACTGATGAAATGTCTAATGCTCCGCTTTGGAAACTTCAGAAGGATATCACGGCTGCTATCAGAGAGGTTGATAAAAAGCATATTATTTTTATTGAAGGAAATGGTTGGGGAAATAATTATAACGGGTTGCCGGCTCTCTGGGACAATAATATGGTTTTCAGTTTCCATAAATACTGGAATTACAATGATGATCAGACACTGAAGTTTGCACTGGACCTTAGAGAAAAGCACAACATACCGATCTGGCTTGGCGAAACGGGTGAAAATTCTAATGTATGGTTTACTGAGCTTATTCAGCTTTTGGATCAACATAATATCGGGTATGCATTCTGGCCGATGAAAAAGATTGATAATATTGCAGGAATTACCAATGTCAAGATTACTCCTGAATATGAAAAGTTATTGGATTACTGGAAAAACGGCGGTGAAAAACCTTCAAAAGAGTATGCAAAAAAAGCTTTGATGCAGATTGCTGACAACTATAAACTGAGCAATACGGAAGTTAAAAAAGATGTCATTGATGCAATGTTCAGACAGACAACGGATCCTTCAACAAAGCCATTCAAAAACCATCAGGTTCCGGGAAGGATATTTGCTTCAGAATATGATCTTGGAAAAATGGGTGCTGCTTATCTGGATAAAGATTTCATTAATCTGTGGGTAAGTGATCCTGCAAAAAGATCAGAATGGAACTCTGGACAGCAGATGAGAAATGATGGTGTAGATATTTATAAGTGTAATGATAAGGTCACCAATCAGTATTATGTAGGGAAAACAGAATCCGGGGAATGGCTTCAATATACTGTACAGTCAAAAGGAGACAAAAATTATACGTTTGACATCCGTTATGCGGCCACTACTGACTCAAAAATTAGGATTGAAACAGCTTCCGGAAAAGTTTTAGCGATGGTATCTTTAGCTTCCAGTGGAGGAAATGAGAACTGGAAAACGGTTTCTGTCAAAAATATCAGCCTTCAGAAAGGGGAAAACAGCATCAGAATATTCTTTGAAAATGATGGTGTCAATCTGAATTATTTTGAAGTAAAATAGTAATAATTATCTTAAATTGCAGCTCTCTTTTGGTCTTCAAAAGAGAGCTTTTTAATTTCGGTATTATGAAAAAAACAGCCTTTCTTTTTCTTCTGATTTCTGCATTCACATTTGCTCAGACATCCCTATTGGAACAAAAAATAAACTCAATTCTTAAAAACAAAAAAGGAACCGTTGGCGTTTCTGTCTTAGGCTTTGAGAACAGTTTTAAATATGACAAAAATTCAGACAAAAAGCTTCCGATGCAAAGTGTCTTCAAATTTCACATTGCAGCAGCTGTTCTGAATGCTGTGGATCAGGGAAAGCTTTCATTAGATCAGAAAATTGTACTCAACAAATCAAACCTGCTTGAAAATACATGGTCTCCGCTTCGCGATAAATATCCGGGAGGGAATGTTGAAATTCCGTTAAGTGAAGTTATTGAATATACTGTTGCTAAAAGTGATAATAATGGCTGCGATATTCTTCTCAAGCTATTGGGCGGAACTCAGCCTGTTCAGAGATTCATGGATTCCAAAGGGATAAAGGGTTTTCAGATCAAATATAATGAAGAAGCTATGCATAAAGACTGGAAGATTCAGTATGAAAACTACAGCACCACAAAATCTGCAGTTAATGTCCTGAAAAAGTTCTATGACGGAAAATTAGTATCGAAAAAATCCACAGATTATCTGATGCAAGTCATGTTATCTACTTCAACAGGATTAAACAAAATGGTAGAACAGCTTCCCAAAAATACTCCTGTGGCCAGAAAAACGGGAGCTTCCGGAAAAAATAAGGAAGGTTTAACAGGCGCAGAAAATGAAATTGGCATCGTTACTTTACCTAATGGAACACATTATGCACTCGCTGTATTTGTCAGTAATTCAATGGAGACGGATGCGGTAAACTGCAAAATGATTTCTGATATTTCTAAGGAGGTCTGGGAATATTTTAATAAATAAAATTTTAAGCTTATTTTTAAAGCGATTTTTAACATGAAAAAAATAATAGTAACAACAGCTCTGCTGGCTTTCACATTCTTTTACTCACAGAAGAATCAGAATTATTTAGAGATCAGCTACGGAAGTGTATGCTGCGGCCCGCCATCTGATAAACCTGTCATTAGCTTTCTGAAGGAATTTAAGAATAAAAGCAGGGTAAAAAGCCTGGAAATTCTACAACAAAAAGGTAGAGGCAGAGAAGGTGAATTCACATTATATGTTGGTACTGACTATCTTACAAAGAATCAAAAAGACCGTCTTATAAGAGGATTAACGGCTACTGTTTCTAACCAGAACAACAGTAAGAAAACCCAAAGTACAGGAACCGTTTTCTTTGATTCGGCAACGGTTGTTTCTCAATCGGATCTTATTGACGTAAAAAATTTAACTATCTATAAAAAATAAAGGAAAAATGATCAAAAACATTGTAGTTATCGGAGCGGGAACCATGGGAAATGGTATTGCACATACTTTCGCACAAAGCGGTTTTAAAGTAAATCTTGTAGATGTATCTCAGGAAGCTCTGGACAGAGGTTTGAAAACCATTACTACCAATCTTGACAGAATCATTGCAAAAGGAAATCTTACAGAGGAGCAAAAATCTGAAACATTAGGAAACATCACTACTTTTACAGCTTTAAACGATGCTGTAGGATCTGCAGATCTTATTGTAGAAGCTGCTACAGAAAACATGGATCTTAAACTTAAGATTTTTGGCCAAATGGATGAACTCGCTCCTGAAGGCTGTATCCTAGCAACCAATACTTCATCTATATCTATCACAAAAATTGCTGCTGCTACCAAAAGAGCTGATAAAGTAATCGGAATGCACTTCATGAACCCGGTTCCTATTATGAAACTGGTAGAAATCATCAAAGGCTATTCTACTTCTAAAGAGACTTTTGATGCAATCTATGAAATGAGCAAAACTCTGGGCAAAGTTCCTGTAGAAGTGAATGACTATCCAGGTTTCGTGGCTAACAGAATTTTGATGCCAATGATCAATGAGTCTATTGAAACGCTTTATAACGGAGTGGCTGGTGTAGAAGAAATTGATACGGTAATGAAATTGGGAATGGCACATCCAATGGGCCCGCTTCAGCTGGCAGACTTCATTGGTCTTGATGTATGTCTTGCAATTCTGAATGTAATGTATGACGGTTTCAAAAATCCTAAGTATGCTCCTAACCCATTGCTTGTAAATATGGTAACAGCAGGGAAACTTGGTGTAAAATCAGGGGAAGGATTCTACGATTATTCTGAAAGCAAAAAAGCTGAAAAAGTTTCAAAAATGTTTTTGAAGTAATTTTAAAGTCAATAATTTTATTTATCTTTGAGAAAGTTAAAACATTAAAAAAATGAAATTACCAAAGTTTTTATTAGCAGATAATTCGGAGTTTCCAGAAGATCTATTCGTAGTTCATACAGAATACCCAAGATTTATCTTAAACGTTGAGGAAGAAGAAGTTGAGTGGTTAGATGATCTTGAAGGTGATGATGAAGAAACTATGGCAGACGAAGCTACTAAGGTAGTAGAAGCAGCGTTTAAATGGTGCGACGAAGAGTTGGCTAAGTACGACGAAGAAGAGGAAGATTAATAACACTCTAAACATAAAAAAGGAACTCAATTGAGTTCCTTTTGTTTTTTATTCTGATTTAGTGAATTTCAATAATAAGAGATTATCTTTATACAATTCTAAAGTATTTCCGGAAATCACATATTTGTTTGCTTTTCCCATCATATCCATAAAGTTCTGCTCTACTCCGATGTTGTTGCACATCATTTTTGTAGATCCCATCTGTCCGGCTATAAATCCTCCTGTAGACGGATCTACGGTTGCTGTTCCGAAATAATTATTACATCCGGCATTCCCTGTGATCTTCTCTCCTTCAATATTCAATGTTGGAACTTTTCCTTTTACCGTTTCAGCCAGTGTCCATTTTGTGTTGGCAAGAGCAGGCTGAGCCTTTCCTACTTTAGACGCAGACGGACTTGTCATACTTCCACATGAAGCCAATACTGCAGCTGTACATATACTTAAAAAAAGATTTTTCATTTTTTTCTTTTTGAATTAATCCAAATTTACGGAAATTATATTATTTAAACGGGCTGCGGCGAATTTTATTATTCTTTAACACCTGATATTTTGAATAATTTTCTAGTTGTTTTTTAGAATAAAAGATATCATTGCTACTGTAAATTGGAAATCGAAAAGACACAAATTTATTACTATTCAAGGGCTAAGGTCATCTTCAATAAAATTTTATGGTGCCTTTGCCATTCCGAAGGAATCTTTATTACAATTAGCTTATAAAAGAGTTCTGAGACTCCTACGGAGTGACAAAGATTCTGGATAGACTGATCAGAAAAAAAACATTCACAGAATACAATTCAATAGGAATGGAACATTATCCTGAGCCTGGTCGAAGGGAGCCCGTTTACTTAAAAATCAGTATTCAATTGGCTTTAGCCGAAATCTATTAATACGAATAGATTTTTAAAAAGATTAAAAACAAAAAAACGGACTTAAAAAAAGTCCGTTTCTGTTATATTGAAATATGTATTTTCAAGTATTAAGATCTCAACTCAGCGTTGAATTCTTTCTGGAAAGCTTTGATCAGAGAATCCATTACCTCGGTAATCTCTTTTTCTTCCAGTGTTTTTTCTTCGTTTAACAGCTCAAAGCTCATTGCATAAGACTTCTTGCCTTCAGGAAGATTTTTACCTTCATACACGTCGAATAGGTTAACACTCTTAATGAATGGAGATTTATTCTTTTTAGCGGTCTGATATAACTCCTGATAGTTTACATTTTTATCAATCAATAAAGCTAAGTCTCTTCTGATCTTGTTGAATTTCGGAATATCTTTGAATTTCAGCTCATTTTTAGAACGTAGTTCCTGAGCGTATTCCAGTTCAATTTCTGCATAGAAACAATCCTGATCAATATCAAAGTCTTTTAATAAAACAGGAGATACTTTCCCGATTCTTACCAATGCTTTACCATCAACTTCATATACCAATGCATCAGAGAATCTTTCATCAGACAAAGCAACTTCTTTATAGTCTACAGCCAGTCTTTCTAATAAAACTTTTACATAAGCTTTAAGATTATAGAAACTTACAGCAGATTTAGGCTGAAGCCAGTTTTCAGCAACATCTCTTCCAGAAACCAACAAAGCCAATTGTTTTCTTTCTTCGTATTTTTCTTTTTTGTGATAAATTTTTCCTAATTCGAAGAATTTAATATCCTGATTCTTTCTGTTAATGTTATATACAGCATTTTGAAGAAGTCCTTCTAATAAAGACTTTCTCATAAATGCTAAATCTCCACTTAAAGGATTTAACAGTTTCACGGCATCAGTTTCGTCTTTTACAGAAGTCAGTGAGTTATTCATTACTTCATTGAAGCCAATGCTCTGTAAAGTTCTTGCCCAGCTGTTTTCAAGTTCGTCCTGATCGTTAGCACTAAGCTTAACAGGTGTAAACGAAAATTTCTGCGGAGCATCTATTTTGTTGTATCCATAGATTCTTAAGATCTCTTCAATAACATCAATTTCTCTTGTTACATCTGCTCTGTAAGCAGGAACAGAGATTTCAAAACCGTTAGGGATTTCATTTAAAACCTGAATTTCCAAAGCTTTTAAGATTTCCTTTACTTTTTCTCTGTGAATTTTTGTTCCTAAAATCTGCTCAATTTTAGAAAATCTGATGATCACATAGTTGTCTTCTATTTTCTTAGGATATTCTTCCAATAGGTCTCCAACTAATTTTCCTTCAGCAATTTCCTGAATCATTTTAATAGCGTGAGTAATTGCCGTTCTTGTAAGATTCGGGTCTACTCCTCTTTCAAATCTGAAAGAAGCATCTGTATTCAAGCTGTGGGCTTTTGCTCCTTTTCTTACCGCAATTGGATTGAAATAAGCACTTTCAAGGAATATCGTTTTTGTAGTTTCTGATACTCCGGAATTTGCACCACCGAATACTCCAGCGATACACATTGGATTATCTTTACCGTCTTTGATCATGATTTCAGAACCGTTCAATGTTCTTTCAACTCCGTCTAAAGTGGTAAATTTTGTCCCCGGTTTTACGACACCTACTTTCACTTTCTTATCTGCAATTTTATCTGCATCAAATGCGTGAAGCGGCTGTCCATATCCGTGAAGAATATAGTTGGTAATATCTACAACGTTATTAATCGGGCTTAGTCCGATCGCTTTTAGTCTGTCTTTTAACCAAGATGGAGATTCTGCTACTTTTACATCTTCAATCACAGCTCCAATGTATCTTGGACACAATTCAGCATCTTCAATTTCCAGAGTGAAATCATGAGTTCCCTCATTATTCAAAGCTTCGGAAGCTACTTTATTAAATTGTGATTTCAGTTGGTTGGTAGAAAGATAAGCATGTAAATCTCTTGCAACCCCATAGTGAGACATTGCATCTGTTCTGTTCGGTGTTAACCCGATTTCAAACACCTCATCATTGGTAAGCTCAAAATAGTCAGCAAAGTTTTTCCCTACTTCATATTTAGTTTCATCCAGCACCATGATTCCTCCGTGATCCTCACTAAGACCCAATTCATCTTCGGCACAGATCATTCCCTGAGAAACCTCGCTTCTGATTTTTGCTTCTTTAATTTCAAAAAAGTTTCCTGTTTTGTCATAGATTTTTGTTCCGACAACGGCTACAGGAACCGTCTGTCCTGCTTCTACGTTAGGAGCTCCGCAAACAATATTCAATATTTTTCCGTTTCCTACGTCTACTGTTGTCTTCTTCAGTTTGTCAGCATTCGGATGCTTTTCGCAGGTTAATACTTTACCTACAACAATTCCTTCCAGGCTGCCTCTTACGCTTTCAAATTTATCTATCCCTTCAACCTCAAGACCAATATCTGTAAGGAATTCACCGATTCTTTCAGTTTTTGATTCCGTTTTTACAAAGTCCTTCAGCCAGTTGTTTGATATTTTCATTTGTTAATCTATCTACTTATTTAATTCGTCAAATGAGCCTTTCGGTTTCATTTGCTCTATTTTGAAATTTTTATTTGAAATTCCACCCCTTATTCAAGTGTGATTTTTCGAGCTACAAATGTCGTGTTTTTTTGAGAAATAGAGAAATTTAGAAGCGACTTTAAGATAATTAATTTTTATTAATAGTTCTGCTTCTGATTGGGGAATCTATTGTTCAGATGGTCCACTACTTTCTTCAGGCTATCAGAAAATAATACCAATCCTCCGGCCATCATGATAATATCTTTCAACACCAAACGCCCTGCTCCTGACAGATACGGAAATCCAAACTGTGGTGTGGGATAATCTCCACCCAGATTCGGTACATATACTTCGGGAGTGGTTCCTAAAAATGACAGGGTAACCAATGACATTAAAAACGTTAAAGCTCCTCCTACTGCTCCGATTTTAGGAAACCAGATTCCTAACAACACCAAAAGCCCGATTATCACGATCATTGTTCCCAAACCATAAGAAAATATGTATGTTCTGTTTTCTTTATGCCAATCAATATTTTTCTGGATGACCTTTCCTTCCGGGTTTTTATAAAGGGTATATTCTGCAACAAGCTTTTTGTCTTCATTAAGAACTTTATTCCCTGCATTTTTGTAGAAGAAACTCATGAAAGGACTATTGGCTACAAAGGGTACAATCCCTTCGGCTTCATAATGGAATGCTTTCAAGCCTCCAATCCAGGCCATAACGATAAAAATTGAAATTCTGAGAAAATTGAAAAACCAGGTATCCAATTGTAATAAACGGTGGTAAAGTCTGTTGTCTTGCATGTGATTTATTTTTTAACAAAGGTATTCACATGCCTACAGCGCCAACATAGATATTTGAGGACATTACATGGACATTTTCGCCACTATGGAAATTCCTACCTGTTCTCTGTAGTTTTTTGGGGAACATCCTACCGATTTTTTGAAATATCTGCTGAAGTAAAATTCATCGGCAAATCCCAATTCTGAAGCGATTTCTTTTACCGATCTATAAGTTAAATGCAGCAATTTTTTGGATTCCAGGATGATTCTTTCATTGATAAGCTGGGTAGGTGTTTTTGCAAATTCTTTTTTTACCGCTTTGCTTAATGTATTATTGGTTATACTTAGCTTGTCACTGTAAAATGAGAGTTCTTTTTCACTTTTAAAATGCGCTTCAAGCAGTTTCTGAAATTCTGCAGCATTTTTATTAGGCAGTTTATCATTAGAGAACATACTGTTTTCAATACTGCTTTTCTGTTTACTGCCAATAGCAAGGATAAGCTGTATATAGGTCTTGATAATGGATTCTGAGAAATGATGTTTTTCAGATTCTTCTTTTCTGATATGATTAAAAAGCTCAAGAATATAGTTATAGTTTTCTTCTGATAATTCAACACCAGGATTCAGATAAATATTATTGAAAAGAAGTCCGTTGCAGGCCACTTCTTCTTTATGATATTCTATACAGTAATAGTCACCATGGAAGAAAAGCATATGGATATTTTCATCAGATTCCGAAGCCAGTTTCAGTTTTTGATAAGGGGAAAGAAACAGAATATTGTATCCGCTGTAAGAATAATTGATATCATCCACAGAGAAAATACCGGACCCTTTCCACAGAACAACACTGTAGTTTTCAGTGGTAAATTCTGATGGAAAATCTGAGGTGTGATAAGACTGTATTTTTATTTCCATGATTAGTCCTTTTTAAACACTAATGGCTCTAATGATTCACAAATAGCACGATTTGTATACTGTTTAATATTCTTTTGAATAGGTTTTCTTCTCTGTCAAATATTCGGTTTTAATTCCGTTGCCAGTTCTGAAAAGGGTTTTGAGGGTATTCTTTTGTTTAGGTTTTGAAGGATCAGGAAGAAAGCATTGAAAATGTAAATGCGGGCCGTTTGTCCAGCCTGTGTTGCCGCTCAACCCTATTAAATCACCTTTTTTAACCTCATCTCCTATTTTAACTTTAACTCCATTTTGTTTCAGGTGAAAATACTGTGCAATGGTTCCATCCGAATGTAGAATTGAAATATAATTAGCCTGATTAGCACAACTTGCTGTAGGACATCCTGTATTATTATTCTGAACAGCATCAATCACTTTACCTTCTCTTGCTGCTGTAATTTCTGTTCCTTCAGGCATTACGAAATCTAAAGAGTTTTCATTCTGGTGAGAAAATATTCCATTGTATCCCTGATAAACATTGAAGGATTTTCCTTTTTGAAAAGGAAGATCATATTTATAGTCAGCATCATAAGTCTTTATTGTTACATCTCCAGCCAATGTATAATAAGCTGGCATTTTCTTGATTTTCCACCCTTTTTTATTATCATTGACAACAAAATAAGCAATTCTGTTTTTCATTGATTTGGGAGGCAGTACTCTGATCATTTTAAATGCTTCCGGGCTCTTCAGGTTTTCTGTTTCCGGCTGTTCAGAGAACGTGATTGAAATTGGATAGATTTCGATATTATCAGCATAATAAGTGATAATATCTTTCGTATGTTCATAATACATTTTTGCACTCTTTTGCGAAAAAGCCCATAGAGAGCAAATAAATGATCCGAGAATTGCTATTTTTTTCATGTTTATTAAAATGTTTTCTTATTATACTTTTGCCTTGAAGCAAAAGTATACAAAAGTTCAAGACAGGAATCATCCGCTAAAAATTGAAATGTACTCCTCATTCCTAAGTCGATTCCACTTATTTACAGCTATGAGCCGGACGGCAAGATTACAAAAAAAGCCGGAAAAATTCCAGCTTTCTTTTATTTGTATATGTTAATGTTATAATCCGATTACTGGCATTGACAGCATTAAGATATTTTCATTTTCTTCAAGACCATCAAGAGGTTCAATGATCCCAGGTCTGTTAGGTTGAGACATTTTCATAGTGATATCGTCAGATCCTAAGATCGTCAGCATTTCAGTTAAAAATTTAGAACTGAATCCGATATTGATATCTTCTCCATTGTAGTCGCAAGGAATCTGCATATCTGCTTTGTTTGCATATTCAGTATCTTCTGCATGAAGGTGAAGAATATTTCCGGAAAGCTTGAATCTTACCTGGTTGGTAGATTTGTTAGACATAATAGATGCTCTTTTGATCGCTCCTAATAACAGATTTCTGTTGATTGTCAATACATTTGGATTTTCCTTTGGAATTACCGCTGTATAGTTTGGATATTTTCCGTCAATCAGTCTACAGATCCAGATATGCTTACCAAAAGTAAACTTAGCCATATTCTCATTGAAGTCGATATTAACGTCTTCATTGGAACTTGCCAGGATATTTTTGAAAATGTTCAGAGGTTTTTTAGGCATGATAAACTCCATCGGCTCAGCATTCATCAGATCTGCTCTTTTGTACACCACCAATCTGTGGGAGTCTGTAGAAACGAAATTGGTTTCATTTTCTCCAAACTGGAAAAGAACTCCTGTCATTACCGGACGAAGAGAATCATTACTTGTCGCAAATAGGGTGTTTGTCAACGCTTCAGACAAAACTCCAGCCGGCATTGTAACACTTTGTGAAGCGTCAAATTCCGGTAATTCAGGATAGTCATCAGCATTGTCTAATGCTACTGCGAAATTATCTTTTTCATCTAAAATCTCAAGCTGGCTTCCCGTACCTTCTGCATTGTCTTTTACAACAAATGTCAGAGGCTGTTCACCATAGGTCTTGATAAAATCCTGAAAAATTTTAGCAGGAACAGCAAATTTACCTGTATCATCAGACTTTACTTCCAGAGAAGTAACAAGAGTTGTCTCGCCGTCAGATGCTGTAATGGTAACATTATTTCCGTCTAATTCAAAAAGATAGTTTTCTAAAATCGGTCTCGATTGAGAGCTTGATATTACGCCACTTACAGTTTGCAACGCCTTCTGCAGTTCACCACTTGAAATAATAAATTTCATAGATTTATAAAATAAGTTTCTACAAATATAATAAATAGATACAATAAAGAAAAGAATAATATGGAGTAGTTTTTCACAAATATCCTTAATCTGTTTTGAACCTTGATATTATGCTTAAATTTCTTTTGATCGTATAATTTCCATCAAAATATTCACTTTATTCCAATTTACATTTATACTTTTCTTCCTCAAAACTTCTTAAAACACCAGTTTTAGAGGCAAAACAGAATAAATATTGTTCATTTTCTTTTATAATACCACATTTCGAACATAAAAGATAATCCATAGCAATCAAAATACAAAGCCTATCTTTGTATGAAAAGTTCAAAATCATGCAAAAACCTCCCATTCATAAAAGTTTTCTCAATGCTTTCCGGGGTGTTTTCATGATGATAAAAACAGAAAGAAATTTTCAGATCGAGCTTGTGGCTTTCTTTGTGAATCTCTTCTTTATTTTTTATTTTAAACTAACCAGCACAGATGCAGCATTGGTTCTTATGGCCTCTTTTGCCGTTTTAAGTGCCGAAATTTTCAATACTGCCATTGAAAAGATCTGTGATATCATTCAGCCTGATTTCGACAAAAGAATTGGCTTTATTAAAGACATTGCTGCAGGAGCTGTTGTGCTGACAGCCATTGCATCGGTGATTGTTGGGGTCTTGGTATATTGGAAATATGTTTTCGGGTAAGATCTAACGAATGGGGATGTTAATGGGGGATTTTAACCACCCCGTCAAAAATTCTTTGAATTTTTGCCACCCCTCCAGAGGAGGGGAATTTCACGTCTTCAGTTCAAAAGCTGTGAAGATGAGAAGTCTTTTTTTCTTATTTTACAGCGATTAAAATATCTACTTCGGCATCTGACGGATTCTGTGCTTTTTCTCCATAGATTTCAAAATCGGCAGTAAATATTCTATTGAGATCCATTTCCCAGATTTTCAGCCATTCATTGAAGACCAAACCTTTTGAAAGGTCTCCTTTTGTGGTAAATTTCACGTAATCTCCACCATCAAAAGAATAACCTGCCATTCCTTCAGGAATATTGTCAAGGTTTTCTACTTTACATCCAAGAACTGTTGTATAAGGCTTAGTGTGGTCTTTTTCGTAATCTGTATAGATGGAATAAATGGTATTGTCAATCTTATTTGGAATCATATTCAGAATATTTTCATTCATCAATTTTTCCCATAAGACCGGAATGTCTTTGGCTGCCTGTCCATTTTCATTGGATGTTCTTACTGCGATCCCGATGACCTTAAAAGGTTCTACTTTCATGTTATTCATTTCTTGATTTTTTGTTGCTTGACAAAGATAGAGACAGGTTGTGACAAGGGTATGTCAGTAGTTTTTTTAAGTTTTGGCTAAAGCCCACTCCTATTGAATATTTTGTCTCGTAAATTTGAATAGTAAAGTTTGTTGAGATTACTTCGCTTTGCTCACAATGACTATTTTCCGACGTAAATAAATCCTTTCTTTCCGGATTTAAAAACGGTTTCAATTCTTTTGTAGTCATCTACTTCATATTCGTCTGCCTGAAGAATTTCCGCTTCTGTTACTTGAAAAAGCACACCTTCTATCAGATCTTCCTCATTCCCTGAAAATTCCAGTACCGGATGGTATTTCTGACTGCTTTTCCGCAATACTTCAGGATCTTTAATTTCAAGCATGTTCAATTTGTAACCTGATAAGATGTTTCTTTCACCTTGCAAAAGTCTTCCGAAGGTTTCCATCTGAACCTGTTCTTTCTGTAAGGTTCCGTAAGAAAATAAATTTGGCATTATAAATATCTTTCAATAATTGGAATTGCCACTTCAGCCATCATTCCATAGCCTTTTTCGTTGGGATGTACTCCGTCTGCAGATAATAGAATCTCTTTGTCTTCCAGAAAAGCAGAATAAAAATCAATATATCCCAGCGCATTTTCTGTTGCAAGATCTTTAAGTATTTGATTATAGATAACAACATCTCCGTTAATTCTTTTTTTTCCGGAACTTACTACCACTCCATCTATTTTTTGAGAGAAAGGAAGAATGCTTACAAGATAAATTTCGTTGGAAAATTCTTTGGCAATCGCGATGGCAGTACTCATATTGCTTTTAAATTTTTCAGGATCTACGACCTGTACTCCGTCTTTTATGGCAAGATCATTGGCTCCAAAACTTAAAAAAACGATATTTCCATCAGCTGAGTTTCTTGCATTGAGTTCGTGGGGAATTCTTTTCAGCAATCCTTCTGTAGTTTCTCCTCCGATTCCTAAATTGAATAAGATCAGTTCATCTCCATTTCCTTCGTGAAATTGCTGTAAGGCATATCTTTTCAAAATATCTACCCAGCCTCCAAAAATTCCGTCATATTCTCCATAAGTAATGCTGTCACCAAAGAACAGCCCGTAAATAATTTTCTTCATTCAACTTTTATTGTTTCCTGTTTTGTTGAAGTAAAAGTATTAAGAAAAAACTGTTTAAGGGAAATAATTTTCCTCAATTTGTGTGATTTTTAACGCAAAAGGCGCTAAGTGTTTATATTAATTTTATGTTTTCGTTCGCAAAGGCGCTTCACTCAGCAATAGACTTATTTATACCCTTGTTGCACGAAGTGATTTGAATCATTAAGATTTTATAAGAAGTGAAGAATTATTAAAATAAAAGCTAAAGCCACTATTAAGGAGAATACTTCATTCATCTAAGATCAATCTTAACTTGCCTTAAAAACTTTACTATTCTTAATGGTTTAAGATTCTTCTAATTACTTATTGCTCATTATTTATTACTTATCATTCCAGCCTCAATGTAATATTACTATGTGATTCTATAATTTCCACCAGGATATCAAAAAGAGTCTGCCCTTTCCCTTCGGTCAAATCATCTAATTTATGCTGAATCAGTTCTATATTGAAGGGTTTTCCCTGTCTGATCTTATTTTCGTAAAATTCCTGAGTTGTCTGAAGTCCCAAATCTTCTTTTGATTTCTCTGATTCTTTCCAGATAATTTCAATTTCTTCTTTATTTTCAAATACTCCGAAACCACCGTAGAGAATATCATCAAAGCCGTCCAGCGTTCCTACTTTCCAATCTGTATCTTTCATCAGAACATTGGAAGCTTCTTCGTAGAAACCTTCTAAAGACGAAAAATGACCGCCATGGATGACGATCATTTTTCTTGTATTGTTATTTGAAGTATTCAACACCGTTTTTGAATATATTGTGATAATTCGCGGTTGGTATATTCTTCATGAGACCTTCAGCAAATCGTTCGGGGTGTCCCATTCTTCCGTAGATCTTTCCACATGGGCTGGTGACTCCTTCGATTCCGAATAATGAGTTATTCGGGTTGAACGGCATCCCATGAGCAATGTTTCCATCAAAATCTATGTATTGGGTAGCAATTTGCCCGTTTTCATACAGCTTTTTGATTTCTTCTTCTGAAGCCATGAAACGTCCTTCTCCATGGGAAATCGGAATGGTAAAAGTCTGACCTTTCATTCCTTTTAACCAAGGGCTTTCGTCGTTCACCACTTTCACCGTCACCATCTGAGAGATGTGTCTTCTGATGGCATTGTGTGCTAGTGTAGGAGAGTTTTCATCCAGATCTTTGATTCTTCCGTATGGTAATAATCCTGACTTCACAAGCGCCTGGAATCCGTTACAGATACCAATGATCATTCCATCTCTGTCTAATAGTTCATGAACTGCGTTTTTCATTTTCTCGTTTTTCAGAACGTTAACAATGAATTTTGCAGAACCATCCGGCTCGTCCCCCGCAGAGAAACCACCTGAGAATGCCAGAATCTGAGATGTTCTGATTTCTTCTACCCATGCATCAATACTTTCTTCCAATAATTGGTGATTGATATTGATCAAAGGCAGGCTGCTCACTACAGCACCTTCTTTCTGGAATGCATTCAGCGTGTCATACTCACAGTTCGTTCCTGGGAATACCGGAGCAAAAACTTTCGGCTGAGCAATTCCGTGTTTTTTAATGATAATATTTCTTGGGTGGATTGAGTTTGACTGTTCATCAACTTCAACCGTCATCTTTTCTTTTTCTACTGTTGGGAAAAGGTTTTCGAATGTATTTGTGTTTGCAGATACAAGATCCACGATATTGGATTCAAGACCGTTGATTTTTACAATACCTGAGTCTTTTACTTCTCCGATAAGCTGAAGAGCAGTTAAGCTTAATTCTTCTTTCGCTTCAATGATTAAGCTACCAATATTTTTAGCCAATAAAATGTTTTCATCAGCGTTAATTTCAGCCCCTAATCTGTTTCCGAAGCTCATTTTTGCTAAAGCTACGGCAAGACCTCCTTCTTTCACTGTTTTCACAGAAACAATTTTACCTGCTTTGATATTTTCGAAAATGAATTCAAAAACGTCTTTTAAAGCATTGTAGTTTGGAAGCCCGTTTTCCTGGGCAATGTGATTGAAGAAATATAGTTTGTTTCCTGCACTTTTCAATTCAGGAGAGATGATATTTTCTTTGTCTCCGTTGGCACATGCAAAAGAAATCAAGGTTGGCGGAACATTCAGATCCTGATACGTTCCACTCATTGAATCTTTACCTCCAATGGCTGCAAGACCTAAATTGATCTGTGCATCATAAGCTCCTAAAAGAGAAGCTAAAGGTTTACCCCATTTTTCAGGACTTTGTCCTAATTTCTCAAAGTATTCCTGGAAGCTTAGTCTGATATTTTTGTAATCCCCTCCCATAGCAACTATTTTCGCAACACTCTCCACTACAGCATAAGATGAGCCTAATAGTGAGTTTTGTTTTGAAATTTCAGCATCAAATCCCCAGCTTGCCAAAGAAACTGTTTTAATGTCTTTTGCTCCTAATATTGGTAGTGTCTGCACACTTCCTTCCATAAGGGTTTGCTGATATTTACCACCTAAAGGCATTGCTACTGTTGTGGCTCCAATTGAAGAGTCGAACATTTCCAACAATCCTTTTTGGGAAGCTACGTTTTTATCTTTTAAGATGTTCAGGAAGTTTTCTGCTGTGAAAGCTTTAGTTTCTTCTTTTACTTCTTCAAGGTGAGTGATTTTCACTTCCTGAGATTTTGAACATCCGTTGGTATCTAGGAAAGCTCTTGAAAGGTCTACAATTTTGTCTCCTTTCCAGAACATCTGCATTCTTCCTGAATCTGTTACTGTTGCTACTTCTACTGCAACAATGTTTTCAGCTTCACAGAATTTGATGAACTGTTCTTTATCTTTCGGATCTACAACTACCGCCATTCTTTCCTGAGATTCAGAAATTGCCAGTTCGGTACCGTTTAATCCTTCATATTTTAATGGTAATACATCAAGGTTTACTTCTAAAGAGTCTGCAATCTCACCGATTGCCACAGAAACACCTCCTGCTCCGAAGTCATTTGATTTTTTGATCAGCTTCGTTATTTCAGGATTCCTGAATAGTCTTTGAATTTTACGTTCTTCTACCGCATTTCCTTTCTGCACTTCTGAACTCATGGTGTGGATAGAAGTTTCGTCCTGTTCTTTTGAACTTCCGCTTGCTCCTCCTACTCCGTCACGACCTGTTGCTCCTCCTAAAATGATAATAGAATCACCATTGGCAGGCTTCTCACGTCTTACCCAATCTACAGGAACAGCTCCGGTAACGAAACCAACTTCCATTCTCTTTGCTTTATACCCTTCGTCATAGATTTCAGAAACCATTGTCGTGGCAAGACCAATCTGGTTACCATAAGATGAGTATCCGTTGGCAGCCTGTTTTGTAATGGTTTTCTGAGGTAATTTTCCTGGTAATGTCTTATCAACCGGTTCTAAAACGTCTGCAGCACCTGTTAACCTCATCGCCTGAAATACAAACGATCTTCCGGACAATGGATCTCTGATCGCTCCTCCTAAACAAGTTGAAGCTCCTCCAAAAGGTTCAATTTCCGTTGGGTGGTTGTGTGTTTCGTTTTTGAATAATAAATACCAAGGTTCTTTTTTACCATCGTATTCTGCTTCGATCTGAATGGTACAAGCATTGATCTCGTCAGAAATTACAAGGTTATCAAGATTCCCTGTTTTGTGGAAATATTTTCCGCATACTGTTGCCAGATCCATTAAGGAAATCGGCTTTAGCTCACGGCCTAAGAATTTTCTTTTTTCGATATAATCATTGAAAATAGTTTCCAATGTATGTTTGAAATCTCCTTCAAACTGAATGTCTGACAATTCTGTTTCGAACGTAGTGTGACGGCAGTGGTCACTCCAATACGTGTCTAATACTTTCAATTCTGTTTCCGTAGGATTTCTCTGCTCGGTTTTGAAATATTCCTGAATAAATTTCAGGTCATCCAATCCTAATGCAAAGCCATGGTTGTTGTAGAAGTTTTCAAGTTCTGCATCATTGAAATTGATAAAGTTTTCGTGGATAATTACTTTTGATGGGGTTTCATCTGCAGGAATATCCAGAATTGATAAGTCTTTTTCCTGAGATTCTACTTTGTTGATCAGAAGGTCTTTGATTTTAACCAAATCCGTTTCAGAAACTCCTTCAAATTCGATCAGCTTTCCACTTCTTACTTTTGATTTTTCATTTTCTGTCAGCAAAGCGATACACTGTTGTGCAGAATCTGCTCTCTGATCATACTGGCCTGGTAAAAACTCCATTCCGAAATGAATAGTTTTTGCCGGGTTTTCTGTATGTAAAATATCAGTAACAGGGTCTACGAAAGTATTGTTCACTACTTTTTCAAATTCACCGTCGTTCAAATTGAAAATATCATATACATTGTATACTTTCACGCTTTGAACTCCCGGGACAACCGCTTTTACTTCATCAAAAATTTTTGGACTTTCAACATCGAAAATTCCTCTTTTTTCTACGAAAATTCTTTTGTTATTAGACATTAGATGTCAGATTTTTAATATTAGATTTATTTTTCTTTTACTTTTTCTGAACTTAAAGTTTCTTTCTTTAAATCCTTCTATATTGGATATTTTTGAAAGAGATTTTCCCTTCAACCATTATTCCATACAAATTTAAAGGAATAAGTTTATCTTCTTCAAATTTGAGCCCTGGAATTTCCAATTTTATTTATTGTTTCTAAATTTATTCGGATTATCCTTATGTTCTTTCTGATAGTCCTCTGCATTTTTAATTTCTTTTTTCAGCCAGTTTTCAAAAGGAACTTTCTTTTCATTAAAATCCTCAATGGCATAAAATGTTTTACCATCTTCTGAAACCAGGAATTTGAAACGATAAAGCATATCCAAGTCTTTCTTCCTGTCATTATAAGTATTCACCTGATAATAGGAAAAGTTATCTTTTGGTCTTTCTACAATTTCAAAAAACAGATTCTTTTCCTTTTCAGATAACTTATCATAAAAATTTACATAGTAAAGGTCTGAAAGCTTTTTCTTCTGCTTTTCAAAGAACTGAAGAATATTCTTCTCTTTTTCATTGTACTGAAATGGATTTGGATAAAATTTCCCATCTACTTCAACTTCATCACCTGATTGTTTTGCAACTGGCTGAACGGTTTGTCCTTTGGTATTCATCACTCCCCACTTTCCACCTACAATAGATCTGTGCTCATCATTGGTTTTTTCCCAATCACAGCCATCACAAAATGCAGCATATCCATAATTAAAGGGTGATGCAAAATCGTGTTCAGCTTCAATAATGATCTTACCGTTACGGTCTGCAAATCCTACTTTCCCATTTTTAACCAATCTCCTCACTCCTTCTGAGAAATAATCTGCACCATTGTCATAAAGAAAAGGTTGATACAGGAATTTTCCATTTTTATCATAGACATATCCCCATGCATTTTTCTCTGGTTTTTCGCCCTCTTTACTGCCATCAAAAAGAATAGTTTCTCCTTCTACGGGATCTCCATCTTTAAGGAATGAAAAGATTTTGAATTGTGCAGCCACAATTATTTTTCCGGCCTTATCTTTTACTCCAACCAAAGAATCTTTGGGTTTAAAATAATATAAAGCTTCTTTTCCCTGAGAAAAAGAAAGCATTGGTATTAATACAATGGTTACCAGTAGTTTTTTCATATTATTTGGAGTGGGAAATAAAATATGCAGCCGAAAAGACTGCATATTGTTTTATACTTTAAGATCAGCTTCTAATCCTATTAAGTCTTTATTCTGGTCTATAATCGGCTGTACCTCGTTTTTGACGAATTCCTCCGTCTGGATCGGCGCGAAACCAATAAAGTTCTTAGGATCTAAAACTTCTTTCAGTTTTGATTTGTCCAGTTTTAAAGAATCATCGTTTAAGATTCTTTCGATAAGGTCGTTTTCTTTTCCTTCTTCTTTCACTTTCTTGGAAGCTTCCATAGAGTGAACTCTGATTACTTCGTGGATTTCCTGACGGTCACCACCAGCTTTTACTTCTTCCATGATGATATATTCTGTCGCCATGAAAGGAAGTTCTTCCATAATATGCTTGTTGATTCTGTTCGGATATACTACAATTCCGTTCATGATGTTGTTCCAGATCAATAGAATAGCATCAACTGCTAAAAATGCCTGAGGAATTGTTAATCTCTTGTTGGCAGAGTCATCCAATGTTCTTTCAAACCATTGTGTAGAAGCTACCATTGCAGAACTTGTTGTCAAAGACATTACGTATTTTGCCAATGCTCCGATTCTTTCGCTTCTCATCGGGTTACGTTTGTAAGCCATTGCAGATGAACCGATCTGGTTTTTCTCGAATGGTTCTTCAATTTCCTTAAGGTTCTGAAGTAAACGTAAGTCGTTTGTGAATTTGTGAGCAGATTGTGCAATATTTCCTAATAAAGCAACTACTTTAGCATCAATTTTTCTATCGTAAGTCTGTCCGGAAACTCCGAAAACTTTATCGAAACCGAATCTTTTTGAAAGTTCTTTATCTAAGTGTTTTACTTTAGAATAATCTCCGTTGAAAAGCTCAAGGAAACTTGCAGCTGTTCCTGTAGTTCCTTTTACTCCTCTGAAACGAAGTGTTTCAAGGAAGAAGTCCAATTCTTCGATGTCAAGAACCAAACTCTGTAACCAAAGTGTAGCTCTTTTTCCAACCGTTGTCAACTGAGCTGGCTGGAAGTGTGTGAATCCTAAAGTGGGAAGGTCTTTATACTGAATAGCAAAGTCTGCTAAGTTCTTCATTACGTTAACCAACTTTTTCTTTAAGATTAAAAGTCCGTCACGGATTTGAATTAAGTCTGTATTGTCTCCTACAAAAGCTGAAGTTGCTCCCAGGTGGATAATTCCTTTTGCTGAAGGCGCCACATCCCCATAAGCGTGAACGTGAGCCATTACATCATGACGGAATTTCTTTTCATACTCTGCTGCTTTCTCATAATCGATATTTTCAGCATTAGCTTTTAACTCAGCGATCTGCTCGTCTGTAATTTCAAGTCCAAGGTCTTTTTCGATTTCAGCAAGAGCTATCCAAAGTTTTCTCCAATTCTGGAATTTGTTATTGTGTGAGAAGTTAAATAACATTTCTTCACTGGAGTAGCGCTCTTCCAATGGATTTTTGTAGGAATTCATTCGTTCTTTTACTTTTTAGATGTACAAAAATACGGTTTTTCAGTGAGAGATAAAAATCCTGCTTTTATGATTTTTCAACCATATTGCGAATCAAATAAAAGATTTTCATTTATACTTTTGTCTTGAAACAAAAGTATACAAAAGTTCAAGATGGGAATCATCCGCTAAAAATTTAAATCTACTCCTAAAATTTCCAAACCCGCATGGATCAACCGACTCTGCTTCGGTTCTAATATTATTACCCATGCTCAGACAGTGGAAATTTTTTAACGGATTACATTTAAATTTTCTTTACGCTCCTGATTCCTAAGTCAGATATTAATAAGTAACATATTACTTTTTAATACTAGAAACTAATACGATTAGACTGTGATATCTTTTGTCCTATTTATAACAATCTTCAAGGAGAAACTTTTTTCTTTTTAATATATCGCAGATAGAAATATAGGATTGTAGAAATTAGAATTGCAATTACTATTTTAAGATATACATGAGGAGGAATGTTGTGACTGCTGGCTAATACCATTAATAAATAAAAGACACAGATTAAAAAAGAAGTAAAACAAATAACTTGTAAAATATTTAATATGATTTTCATTTATACTTTTGTCTTGAAACAAAAGTATACAAAAGTTCAAGACGGGAATCATCCGCTAAAAATTTAAATCTACTCCTAAAATTTCCAAACTCGCATGGATCAACCGATTCTGCTTCGGTTCTATATTATTACCCATGCTCAGACAGTGGAAATTTTTTAACGGATTACATTCAAATTTTCTTTACGCTCCTGATTCCTAAGTCGATTGATAAACGGTACATAAAAAGGCTATCTCATTTCTGAGACAGCCTGTTCTTTACATTATTTTTATGAATCAAATTAATCAATAAGTCCGCATGGTGATCCAACAGAAATACATTTTTTCACAAATGAACACCAGAAGTATCCTGGCAGACACATTGGGATACCCCCTTGAACTGTTTTTAATTCTCTTTTTGAAAGTTTTCTTAGATTTTTCATAGTCTTAATTTTTGATTTTTCTCCTACTCTATATGCTTTTCGGATTACGCATTAATTTGGTAATACCAATATACATATTTTTTCGGATACAAAATATAACTTATTCATTTTATACAACTTACACTAACAACAAACGTTTATTATCATTAAATGATGGGCATCCATATACAATATAAGTTCTTTAAACTTATGTATGGGACTCAACGTCTGGAGACTTTGCAGCAGCGGATTTATTATTTTTTATAGCTTTTATAAAACTTATATTTGCCCTCATTATTCTTTCTGTAAACAGTAAATTTACCCGTATTGGCCTTTTTAGAGATAGAATCACCAAACTGCAAGGTATCATTTTTAGTATCAGCTATGGTTATACAATAATCGTTACTATAATAAAATTGTAATGATTTGTTTTCATAATTATAAACTCTGATAATTTTTGCCTGTACATTATTTTTATAGAAATAATTGTTATTTAGGAATACTATTCTGTATAGATAAAAATATATAAATGCTAGCAATCCTAACAAAATAGGAATGAAGCGATAATAGCTTTTCATTTTCATAACTATCTAAATTCAGATATTATAAGCTGCAACTAATAAAATTAACATTTTAAAGTAGAAATTTTTATTATGGCTTATTTTTTAACGTTTTATAAAAACTATAATTTCCAGAATTGTCTTTTCTGTAAATCTGGTAATTCTCAGAATTTTTCACTTTATAGATTGAATCATTCACTTTTAGGTCATCCTTATTCTCACTACCTACGTATATGATACATAAAGAATTAAATTCTTTTTCTCTTACAACTTCACTTGTAGATAACCATCTCCTCGTCCTAATATATCTCAAAGATTCAACTTTCCCACGTAGTTCACCAGAATATGTTTTCTTCGTTTGATTATACTTGGCAACAAAAAAACTGTAATAATAGCTAATAATAGCGTAAAAAATAGTAAAATGCTCGAATGCCTTGTTCCATCGAAGAGCTTTTGTTAAGGCACATTCTTTAATGTTTTATAAAACTTATAATCTCCTGAACTATCAATCCGATAGATTTGATAGTTTTCAGAGTCTTTTGCCTTATAAATTGAATCTCCTATTTTTAAATCACTCTCATCAGGGGCATAAATCCAAAAACTGTAATTAAAATCAGAATCTCCAACAAATTTTGCAACCTTAGAGTTTTCAAACTTTCTATTGGATTTTATATCTTTAATTATACCATTTAGCCTCAAAGTATAAAATTTATTGTGTTTATTAACGTTCCAGAAAAACACAAATAATACACTTATACAAATAATTATAATAACAATAATTATATTTCTTTTTTTTAATTTCATATTAGTCTAATCCTACGGTACTTTCCATTTAATTGATTGAATTATATTTTCTAATTTGTTGAATTAAATTATTTTTTAAAACACTATCGTTTCTAAAAATATATTCAATTGAATCACCTCTGTTTTTGAAATAGAATCGCCAATTTTGTATGGATAATCTAACAACTCTACATATCCATTAGAATATTTTACAAATAAAAAATTATGTTCGTTCTTATCCCTATAAATATCAATAACTTTTTCGTATCTATTAATTTCTAATATCCGCTGCTTTGTCTGATCATCAGAATTATAATTCAAATAAAAAATTATAAGAAACACAATTGATCCGAATATTAAACCAAAAATAATCAATGGCTTTTTACTGGATTTATCCAATTCAAAAATACTTTCCATAAATGTGTATTTCAGATTTTGTCAACATTATAAACAAAAAAATTATAGTTTTTTTTTATTAATTAAAGGTTTTTCTTCTTTTAATAAATCCAATCAAGAAATAGAATACAATCAACAATACTATTAAGATTCCTATCTCGGAATAGGCTTGAAATGGAATATCATGACCACTACCTAATGCCATTAATAAATATAGTCCAAATAATAAAATACAAATAAGACATATAAGTTGTAATATTTTTAATCCTGTTTTCGTTGACTAATTATTTACCTAACACATTTTTTATCCAATAAGAATAAGGCTGTTGAGACAATGCAAATGCCAAAACAAAAAAGCTAATCTTAAAAAATAAGTTCTCTTTCCAATAAATAAAAATAGCATAGTACATATAGGAAAGCAAAACAGGAACAAAATATACAATAATCATCATATTCTCCATCATGGTAACACTATCTTTAACTTTAGACACTTTTATAAATCTGTCCAGTTTAAAAACATTATAATATACTATTAAAAAATATAAAAGATTTATGCTGAAAATTATCAATGTATGAAACAAAAATCTACCCACCAGTTTTGGATTAAGATGAATATTGAATGATATCATTAGCTTAACTGATTATTTAATTAAATGAATTTAAAATTAGGCTCAAAAATATAAATTTTATACTATTTGTTCTGTTTAGTCATTTAATACTGGGATTTTTATATAACTGTCATTATACCATTTGATCTGCAGTGGAATAGAAGCATCTTTTATATTTTCTGTGCTTACGTCCTTCCCTGTTCCATAATTCAACTGGGAAAACGGATTTTTATTAACATCAATTGTCACTACAATTCGGCTTCCTTTCTGAAGTTTTTTGCTTACAAAATGGCTATTGGTAAATTCTATCCAGGTTTTGTTTCCAGGCTTCAGGAGATTTCTTTTGGCAATATCTTTTGCATAGCTGGCTCTTCCAATATAATATGACAAATGGAAATATTTTCCTTCGGGAGTCAATTCATATAAAGTCACTCCCAAATCCACATCTTTTTTATTAATAGAAATATGAAGCCCACCTACAAAAGAGCCGTTAACAATCATTGATTTTTCCAACGGATTACTGGTAAAAATGAAACCTGAACTTTTATCCAGCTCACTTTTCTCTATTGGTGACGGGTAATAATCGCTGTTACCAGTCAATTTTCGATCTTTAAAATCAACTGTTTGAGAAAGGAATGTATTTCTATTGGACGTTTTCGAATCCAGAAAATACGTTCCACTCTTTTTTTGATTGGAAAGGTAGAATTTCAGAACATTATTGTTCATTTTTTCAAAGGAGGAAGCACTGCGCCATTCATTGGCTCCCATTACTTCATAATTGATTTTGTCTTTAAGAACTGATGGTTTTGGTCCGTTTTTCAGGATATGATCCAACCATTCATAAGTGATTTTATTGATATCAAAAAGGGCAACCTCATCTACTTTGTATTCGTTCACTTCTTTCTCACCTCCCTGCTGGGTTCCAAAGTGACCGTATGGACCAATGATCAGATAAAATGGAGTATTGGGGCTATACTTCTGTAATTCTTTAAGATAATAAATACTGGAATTTTGAGAGTCGTTATAATATCCGTCGAAAGCAAGAACCGGAATATTGATTTGTTTAAAATCTTCTTTATAAGGAGCCATTTTTTGCCAGTATTCATCAAAATCCGGGTGGCTTATCCATCGTTGAAACCATCTGTTGGGAGTTCCGTCAATACTGTCCATTTTATTATATGCTTCCCCTTTATCCCACCAACTAAACATCATTCCTCTGAAACGCTTTCTGTCGTTTCCTGTTTCATTATCCAGATATTTATTGTTTCCTACGTAAAATGCCCATTCATAGTTGGGGTTAATGAAGATGTTATTTTCCATGGGAAGTCCCATTCCTGGCCGATTTGCCACATAAGGTACTATTGTTTTCAATGCAGGATGCAGCGTTTTACAGGCTGCCCACTGACTGAAACCATTATAGCTGCCTCCATACATTCCTATATTTCCGTTACACCATTTCTGTTTACTGATCCAATCAATCACATCATAGGTATCAGTAGCTTCAAATTCATACGGATTAATATCACCCGGACTTAATCTTTTACCTCTGGCATAGGCCATAACACCTATATATCCTTTATCCGCAGCACTCTTCAAACTCTGAAGATCCCGTCCCGTATCCCTAACATAAATGGTAAACTGAAAAACCACCGGAAGAGGTCCTTTTTCATCTTTTTTTCTTACCACCATCGCAGAAATCATGGCTCCATCTCTGGTTTTCACCATCACACTATCCTGAATATCATAAGAACTATACTGAGTTTTAGCTATTGTTGAAGTATTCTCCTGCCCCTGAACACAAGCCGCTGCACATAGAAAAAGAATGAACAGATATTTTATCATTTTTTCTTTTTTTGTTGACCAAGATACTAAAAAACCACTGTGATTACAGTGGTTTTGTTTTACTTGTGGACATGAGTGAGACGCTTGCGCCAGCGGGGGGATTTTATTCCCAATCCAACATATTATCAAAAATACTATGGTTATAAATCTGATCATATCCTATCTGATCATAAAATATAAAAGTAATAATTAATGGTTTTTGAAAATAATCTGGGTTATTGTTCTTAATACGATATTGAACATATTTCCTTTTAGCTCCATTGAAAATAGTATCTTTTATTTTTATATTTTCCTTTAAATTTACATCAGAATTGATTTTTTTGTAATTTTTATAGAAAAATTTCTTTTCCATTGATATAACTCCAGGATAAACCTCACTTTCATAAATTAATGATTTATATTTATTTGCGTCCTTTTTTTCAACAGCATCTAAAAAAGTGATTACTGTTTTTTTTATTTTCCTTTCAGCCAAAGTATTATTATTGCAAGATGTTAATATAACACTAAACAATATTATTAATAACCAAATTCTCATTGTCCCACCTTTTTTAATTTTTCTTTTTGTTGTCTTGCAGCTTCATTTAACTCAGTCCTTTTTTTAACTTCCGGTCCATTACGAACTATAATACCATTTTTTCTCATAATAGTGTTTGCAGTATTGACAATATTAGTTTTTGATTGTAAACTAACTACGGAATTATTTCTTTTATTGATATCTTTTGGGAAAGAACCATCAAATATATAATTAGTAATTTCTGTTTTAGTTTTATTATCTAATTTTAAATCAGCTTTATTGACCACACTTAATGCAGTTTTCATATCCTTAAACTCTCCAGTTAATTTATCCATATAATTAACTGCTTTTACATTTTTATCGGTAGCAACCATCCCTTTCACTCCTTCGATTCCTTTATTTACAACGTTATATAATTCTACAATACCTATAACTCCTTTAAACGAAGATGAATTCTCTGCTCCTTTTGCCGCCGAATTTGTTGGATACTCTTCAGCTGTCATTAATTCTGGATCAGGAGTAGAAGGTTTATAATTTAAATAAGACATATAATCTGGTAATTGCTCTTTTGTATATACATCATATTCTGTCATACCTATTGATGTTATTAAACCTCTTTCCTGCAATAGCTCAGCTCCTTCTAATTCTTTACCTAAACCCATTTTATTTTCCTGAAACGCGTAAATAGAATTGTATTGAAATTTCTCTGAAAGTGGATCAATATTGAAAAATCGACCTAAATCAGGCATATAATTTCTCCACTTAAAACTATACCAACCATTTTCCTGCAATTCCTGCCCTTGGTACTTATACTTATATACTGGATTTCCAGCCAACAAATTATACCCCTCATGCTTCAATCCAAACGGATAATAATTACTCTCTTCAATGATCTCTGTTCCTGCTCCACTTTTAGCATAGCTCAATCTGGTATTTCCAAGATGATCGGTATAATTATAAACATATTTTCCGGTCTCTACGTTAAAATATCCTTCTGCTGTTAGGAAAAATTTTAATACAGAATCTGTATACTGGAAGCCATCCAGATAATCGGTTGTTTCTGTTCCAAAAACCTTTCTTACCTTCACCCCGTCTGCTCTGTAAACATAATCTGTTACTTTAGAGTTTTGGGTAATCTTATCTGGTAAATTTAGATAATTATTTTGGTTGAAAGTATAATCGACTGAGGCAACTTATAACATAAAAAAACCACTGCTTTACACAGTGGTTTTGTTTTATTTGTGGATACGAGCGAGACGCTCACGCCAGCGGGGGAATCCTTTTCCATTATATTTATAAGCTGTAACAATCTTCGTCAATATTCATTCTTCTTTAAAAGGAAGATTGTACCTATACTCTTGAGGAACAGGTACTCTTTTTAGTATTATTTTCTTATCTATAATACTATCAAGCTTATTTCCTCCATAAACTAGCAATGTATCCTCTAATATCATATGAAAATCATTGTAGCAATTTTTACAATGATAAATAGTATCATTATTATTTTTATCAATCAGAATAAGTTCATTAGGGAATATTTTATTGGTATTATTGATATATGTATACCCTTCAAGATAATAATCTTTAGTTTCTATTCTCTTATGTATTAGTTTGGACTTTAGCTGTCCTGTCTCACATCCTAATAAAAACAGTAATTTGAATATTAAAATTAAATTTCGTTTCATAATTTTTATTTATTAATGAGAAAATTGATGAAAATATCCTCGATATATATTAGTTCCAGAGTAGGTGTGCTCGCCATAGAAAGGAAAGCCTGCATTATAAATTTTACCATTAAAGAAGTTTTGTCTATTATTTTGATATTGGTTATATGCACCAACATATCTCATTGCAAAACCATAAAAATCTTTGGCATCTTTGAATTGGTGTTTAAAATCTGCCTTGTTTTTATGTTTTTCAAAAATTTTCCTCATATTAAATCCAAATAAAATATTTGAGGCAGCTCTTAAAGAAGTATAATTTTTACCTACCATTACAGGAGTGTATATATCTAATCCTAATGATGATTTAAGGTCTAACTTTCCTTTTTTCCCATCATAATTAGCAGAATTATAAGCCAAACCCACTAAATCATCAAGATAACTCTCATTATCATTATCCACATTATAGGAGTATTTCTTTAATAATGCGAATAGATCTAAAGAGGTATTAAGGATAATATTAGTCCCATTTTTTCTTGTTGCAACATTATCAAATTTACCTGTAGCATCATTTGTAAATAAAAAGTCAAAAGAATTATTTAAAGTTCCAACTCTTTGGCTTTTCTTAATATCATATTTGCCATTAGCATCTGCAATGTAGATTCCAAAATCTCCATCATTTTTTGCACTTACAATTTCATATTCTCCTTTCTTATTCTTTATAACACCAATACTTGCATGAGCTTCACCAATCATTCCACTTGGGTCGTTATAAAAAATAGGATTATTATTTGCATAATTATAAGGTTGGAATGTAGCATCTGATAAAGGATCCACAACTCCCCACCTTCCTAAATCCGGCATATACATTCTTGCTCCATAATCATACATTCCACTTTCCTGAAGTTCCTTTCCACTGTACTTGTATTTATACGCAGTATTTCCAGTCAAAACATTGTACCCTTCATGCTTCAGTCCAAACGGGTAATAATTACTCTCTTCAATGATCTCTGTTCCTGCTCCACTTTTCGCATAGCTTAACCTGGTATTTCCAAGATGGTCTGTATAATTGTACACATACTTTCCGGTTTCAACATTAAAATATCCTTCTGCGGTTGGGAAGAATTTTAATACAGAATCTGTATACTGGAAGCCATCCAGATAATCGGTTGTTTCTGTTCCGAAAACCTTTCTTACCTTCACTCCGTCTGCTCTGTAAATATAATCTGTTACTTTGGAGTTTTGGGTAACTTTTTCAGGTAAATTTAGATAATTATATTGGATGGAGGAAATTCCTTTATCCAATTGGGTAGTCATATTTCCGTTGACATCATAAGTAATGGTACTTCCTGTAGTTCCAGAGGCTAACGGATATCCACTGATGGCATTTCCAGTTCCTATTTCTTTAAGGTAAGATAGCTTATTACTTTGTTCCCCGTTTTCATAATGGTATTCCAGATTATCCATTACTTCAGGTGCTGTATATCCCGGAAGTTGTCTTCCTCTTCTTAAAAGCGTTTTAATATTTCCATTAAAATCATAAGTAAGCTGCTCGTGGTATTCTCCTCTTTCTAAATTCATGGCATCCCAAAAACGTCCTTCTTTAAGTCGGTTAAGAGCATCATATTCGTATGAATAATTTCTCAAGACAACATCATTTTGGGTAACCCATGACATCTGGGAAATATTTCCATTATATCTTGCTGAACCTGAAAACTGATTGTTGGGCTTATTATAACGCAACTCGTACGCAAAAAGCTTATTCTGCAGATTAGACGGGTCATTAACTTTTGTCATCCATCCTCTGATATTGTAAGCATACTTTATACTCTGCAATGGACTGCCTGTAGTATTTCCGACATTTTTAGTCTGCAACTGTCCCAGATCATTGTAAAGATTTTCCGCAAGCAATTCCTGAGTACCTCCATTTACCTGATTCCAGTGTCTTACCAGTCTTTCTTGATGATCATATTCAAAAGTTTCCTTGATGTTTACTTTTGTATCGCTTGCAGATCTTTTATGTTCAACAAGGCTATACTCCGGTACTCCTGAAAATTTCAGTAAGCTTTCGGTCTTCGTGTATCCTCCAAGGTGGTTCAAAGAGTGCGTTGCGATTGACCTTCCTTTCTTATCATAATAGGTATAGACCTTTGTCCAACCATCATTTTCAACATTTTTGGTATAAGATGCCGTTGGTAGACTTTTAGTACTTACATCCGAATTCTGTGTAGTCTGAGGCAATACTTCCTGCCCTATGACCGAACTTACTGCCGGTGCTCCCTGAGGATAGGTATCATAATAATTTACTGTAAGAAGCTTATCAATAGTTGTAGGATACGAAGCACTACCATATTCAATACTGATTCCGTTCAGGGTAAGACTTCCTCCACGGGTCTCGTAAGTATCAGCAGATTGATTATCAATAGTACTCTGTATGGTATTTCTTGGGTTGGTATCTCTTGAAATTCCTGTATACACTACTCTTCCGAAACGATCATATTTCGTAAACATCCATGACTGGTCAGCTGAAAAATTTGCAATACCATTTTTGAGGGCAATATCACGATACAGGATAATCTGATCTTTTTTGTTATATACCATTTGTTCCAGACCTTTACCCGGAAGTTTCTTTTCTACAAGCCTGCTTTTACCATCATATTTATACTGGTAACAAAGATGTTCCATTGCAGAAGCTGAAACTGTGGCTGAAGCCGAAGCTAAAGGCGGTATAACAAATGCCAGCTGGTCATATTCATTATAGACATAATAAGTATCTGCATTTTCTGAAGCACTGATCACTTTCCTTACCAGTAAAGTCTGTCCTCTGCCGTTTTTAAATTCTATGGTTTTATTATTGTCCTCATCTGTTACCGTATTTTTATACAGCTGTGCATCTCCGTATGTCCCGGATAATATAAGTTCGGAAGAAGTAGCACCAGCCACCCAAGCGGTAACAGTGGTGAACTTTTTAACTTCACCTGTCACATTAGCTTCATATCCAAAAACTACAGGTTTACCCTGCCAGTCACTACCCGGATTTTTCTGATTTAGAATACGGTCAAGTGGAGAATTTTCCAGAGTCTTATGGCTGAAAGGATAAGAATCGTTAATACCATTAGATTGATAATAACTATTAGCACTTCCTTCTACTCCGGTCTGAATATTTCCACTTAATGAGGACATAGGAACCGGAAGCCAGCTATCCACCTGTCTTCCAAAATTGTCATAAGGAATATGAGTTACCAAATCCTTTCCCGTAGGAGTGGATTTAATATTGACAGACTGCTTAGGCCTTCCCAATCCATCAAAAAACTGTACACTTTGTACCTGCTGAAGGGATCCGTTTGAAACGGTAGTGGGAACCAAATACTGTCTGGTATAGATATAATTTTCCGAGGTTGGCATATTGGACGAATAATCTACCGTAATAGGCGTATAGGTACCGCCATTACCAGAAGAAGATCCCCCAATATAGGCCCGAAAGGTTCCATTAGCTGAACTGAACTTGAACCCAGGAAGCATACGTATACTCTGGGGGTCTGCCACTTCAGTATTAGGAGCAGGAGGCGCTGTTAAAACAACCTGTCCATAATGGTGAAGCCCCCACAACAGCCCAATACTTAAATATATTTTTTTATACATTGCTATCTATTAATGGGTTGCATTAGATTTCATTATAAGAAACTGTTCCTTCAGCTGTTTGATTTCTGAAACTGTGTTTTTTAAATCTGCATTTTCGGTTTCTAATTTCTTTAATTGTTTATCCTGCTTAATAACGTACAGGGTAAGTTCTTCAATTTTCTGAAGTAGTTTAATTTGAAATTCACCAACATTTACTCCTTCTTTTTCCATCACTTTTGCGGAAGCAATTTCAGGAAGGTGCTTTTTCTCCTTAATATGTTTTGCTACTTCTTCCAAATTAGGAAGGTTATAACTTTCGTCAAATACAAAGTCAGCAGTTGGAGTGAGGGTTACTTTTAATTCTTTTGCTTCCAGCTTACCTTGTAGTGAAGCATTTCCATTAGGCTTAATAGCCATCTGCACTTTCTTGTTTGTAATAAAGTTAATCGCTCCAAAATCTGGGGATGAAATCTCATTTTCAATATTAAAGTCACCATAAGTTCCATATCTGAAGTTATTGCCTGAGTATGTAGAATTTACTTCCAGATTAGCAATAGTGCTATTATACACTAAACGAACTATAGCACTGCCTCCGGTTGGTCCAGAAGATGAAAACTTTCCTAAAACTAAATTTTGGTCATTAATATTATCCTGAGCTATATGCAATTTAGCATCGGGACTTGCAACTCCTATTCCCACATTTCCGTTACTGTCATTAATAACAAGTTTGGGGTTGGTATAATCTCCTTTGGAAACGATCCACTGGCTGCCGTGCAAATCACCGAAAAACCAACCATTAGTACCATTAAGATATTGGGTTTGAATTCCACGGATAAATCCTCCATCATTGGTACTTCTTTTTAAATATAATATAGGAGAAGGGTTTTCAATGGTTACTTCTGAAAATGCTCCTTGTTGTGCAAAAGATAATTGAGCCGCTAAAATTCCTGCAATGAATATTATTTTTTTCATAATTTAAGTTTTTTTATTGTTTATAGTTATATTTGAATTCTTTTAATAGGTTCCCTGTATAGCTTTTTTCTCGGATTTCTTTTAGCCTGTTGGCTGAATCATATATATATATTTCACTGATACCTGTTGGAGGAGTGATACTTCTTACTCCAATTAATGGATCATAAGTATAGGTTGTAATCTGATAGTTTGGCAAACTATTTCTGAAGGTATTAAATACAGATAAAAGTGAGGTTTCATCATTATTAGCCGCTGCAGAAGCATCTGTATTGGAAGCTGTAACAATGGAATCTATTAAGAACTGTTGAATATCAGATAATTTAGCTCCTTCTATTTTGGCAATCGGCTGGGTACCGTTATAACCCCAAATAATTGACGTGGAAACTCCATCCTTTGCCGTATATTGGATTAGGTTACCCTTAGTATCATATTGATCAAAAGTTGCTTCTGTTATCGAATTATTACTTTGAATATCATAAGACAGTACAGAACTTGGGAATAAATTGGCAGGATTGTCATATCTTGTTTCATTCTTAGAAATAATTTTTCCTACATCTGTTAAATTTTGTTTTTTTCTTACGATCGTTTCCAATGGAATCCCAATTATATGAGCATCTATTAGTTTTTGGTTATTCTTTTCGTAAGCGTAGTTATAGCTCGTCTCACTTATTATATCATCAGGAGAGGTTACTATTTCTTTTGTTAACTGATAGTGAGATGGATTGGCATATTCATATCTAATTAATGTTATTGGTTCTGCTACATTTCCATTGTTGTATAAGTATTGCTTTATTATTTTTGTATCTAGTACTCTTTTTCCAACAGAAACATAATCATTAAAATATAAAAACCTATTTGGGTTATTATCTAAGTATCCAAATAATTGTCCTTGCACACATACCGGACTCTGATATTCAGAATCTTTTTCAAAAATATTAAAATTCCTAATTCTGTTTTCTATAAGATCTATATACTTATTTTCTTCAGAATAAGTTGGCAGAAACTGAATATTTTCCTTTTTATAATCGATTTTTTTTAATAAGTTACCTTTTTTCCATTTTGGATATATAAAAGTGTTATATGTTTTATAATAATTAGCTGATGGTAGAAAATCAATTCCTTGTGAAGAATAAAAATATTCAGTTTTCCCTAAGCTATTCCCTATATTATTCTGATCTTCAACATACTCTGTTACTTTATCGTAATAAACGGGTGCCCCATTATTATATCCTAATTCTACTAATGGATTCGTATTTAACCAAACCTTTTCTTTATGTTCATATCCCGCACAAATTCCCGTTAATTTATTGATTGCCTCAAGTTCTAAAGATTTGTAATAATTTTCTAATTCATACGGATTGGATATAATTTTACCTATTCCAATACTATTAGATCCAGATTTCTTTGAACCATACTCATAGGCTTTTCGCAAAACCAATGAATTATTATTATCATAACTTAAAATTGACTTTACTCTTAACCCTCCTGCTTGTTTAGGTTCAATCTGTTGTGTCGGTACTGAAGCATAATATTTATAATTACCTTGTACTGAAATAAAAGGACTATTACATGGTGAAGACATGGAAGGGGGAAACGCATTATTTGTATAAAGTTCTATTCTTATTACGGAACCTTTGTGAACAGGGAAGGAAAAGGATTCAGTTTTTGGTGTGTTTGATCCTGTTGGTCCGTGTGTTAGTATTTTCTGCCAACCATCGACTTTTATAATTGCTTTAGGAGCTATGAAATTTCCACCAACATTTTGTGGATAAAAGTCGGAAAAAAATACTCCGAAATTTATAACAACATTTGCAATATCTTCTGTTACTATAAATTCTTTGATTATTTGCGGTTGTGAAATTAATTCTTGACCTTCTGTACAATTAGCATTACTTTTGAGAGCATAATAAGTAAAACTTTTATCATAAATACCTAAACCTTGCTCCTGCTTTGATGTGAGGAAGTAATTTGGTTCATATTCATAAGATGTAGATCCACCCGTTGGATATGTAATCTTGGTTAAAATTCCAGCTTTCATATAATTGAAATTTGTTTCTCGACTATCATAATTCATTGATTCTGGAGTATATACAAGATCAGATGCTAGAGTTGGTAACAAAGTTGTGTTATTCTTTCCATTATAATATCCCCAAAAGTCGATAGATGCTGAATTTTTCGTTGGTAATTGAGTAGAATCATAATCAAAATGATATTTATTTATTAGATTATCATTCTTATCTAAAAACTTCACTCCACTAAGTTTTAAACTTTTAAGGAAAAAAGATGGTAAAGGTTGAAGATAATGATTATAATAAAGACTTGAAGAAAAACGATCAAAATAACTATTATTTTCAAGAATAATCTTTTTAATAGTAACATTATTCTTATTATAAATCGTTAGACCAGAAATTCTAGGAATATTAATTGAAGCATCAGAGTTTGTGGGTCTGTCCTGTCTATCATAAGCATAATCAAACTTTATAACAGCATCTTTGGATATTATCTTATCAATCGTATATTCTGAACTTATTTGATGATAAGCCCCATTTTTTCTTTCGGATTGTGGATACACAATTCCTTGAGTATATGAACGTTTCTCTATTAATGAGGCTATCCCATAATCAGAATTTTTTCTATATTTTATTTGTATTACATCTAATCCATCAGCTGAAATAATCTCAGTTAAGTGCCATGCAGAATTATAAGGTAAATAATTACTTGGCATACTTGGGCCTGGGTTTGAATTTGGATCATCTGATGGATCTGGAGTATAAGAACTTGTTATTTTATCATAAGCATTTTCATTTTGAAGACTCTTCCCGAAACGATAAATATTTCCATTTTCATCTTTTAATTCTATTGTATTAAGCGGTAAATTAGCATTAATATTTATTGGATCAATTTCAGCACTTACAAATTGTAAATTATTATTAATATAAAATTCACCTAATATTCCTGCATTTGTGTTAATTGTATAAGAATCTGTCTGTGTATCTATATGAAGTGGAGAATAATTTAAAAATCCATAATAGCTTTTTAAAAGATCATTATTTCCCGTAGTACCAACAGGTCCCTGAAAATCAACTATATCATTAACAACAGGGATACTTCCCCCAGTAAATAAAAACCCAAAACCACTATAATCATCAGGAACATCTTTAATATTTCTGATAATTGAACCCCCTGCATTTAAATTCCACCCCAATCCTACATTTGATTCCTCTTGATTTACCTTAATACCACTTGCATGATATGACAAACTTATGGGTAATTTAAGCTTACCACTAATGACTTCATATAATGGTACTTCAATTTTTGGAACTCCTGTTGATATGTCTACAGGATAATCTAAATATTTTCCTAAATTTGAAACTTCAGGAGCATGAACATTAGGAGTATAAGGTGTTTTATTATTTTGTTGTGCAAAAATACCGACCGACAATAATAATGACAGTGATAAATATACTTTTTTCATTTTTCTATATTTTTATTAGTTTAGCACTTACTGTTTTATTCGTATCCGTTTTTATCGTCACCAGATATGCTCCCTGAACCAAAGCCTGAGTGTTGATTTTAGTCACATTGTTCTTAGTTTTTATATTTTGAAGCTGCCTTCCACTCATATCATACAACAGAATATCAGCATCCTTAAAATCAAAGCCTATTTCTACGTAAGCATAGTCTGAAACTGGATTTGGATAGATTTTGATATCGTATTTTTCAATCAACTGGTCAACCTGCTTATCTCCTAGCTTTACAATTTTCCAATTCTCTTTGCCTAATTCTTCTGCACTGGTTCCTGCCAATACAATTGAACCGTCTCTGTTCAGTTTTAAATCTGAAAGTCTCTCTTCCTTCTTTCTGGATTCTCCTTTCACATGTTTTCTCCAATGCTCATTACCATTTTGATCCAAATAAAGCATCCAGAAAGTTTCATCATCGGTTTGTATTCTTCCTTCAGCCTGGGTGTAACCTCCTAATAAAATTCCTTTGGAAGATTTATCATCTGCTGAATGAATTATGCTCATTCCCATCAGGATATCTCTGTTTTTGAAATTGTAGGATTTCTGCCACTGCTCATCACCTCTTTCATTTAAAGAAATCAGCCAAAGATCAGTCCCTTCTTCAATTCCAACCGTTTTATTTCCTGATCTTTCGGATCTGGATTCTCCACCAATGATAAAGCCATTTGAAGTTAATGCCAGAGTTCTGACATGATCATCATCTTTTCCTCCAAAGTTCTTTTCCCATTCTACTTTTCCGTTTTTGTCTAACTTGATGATCCAATAATCGCCTTCACCGAAATTGTCGCTTTGCTTTGAGGTTGCAGATAGCAGGTTTTGGGTTGCAGGTCTGTCAGACGGAGTATTGGTATTGATCGTTGATTGCTGATGAGTTGTTTTAACAGCTCCGCTTCTGGAATAAATTCCCAATAATGCCCCTCCATCTTTCGTTGGAATCATCTTTTCAACTTCGTCTAAGCCTTTTCCGCCTAAGATTAATTGGGAGAGCTCTTTTCCGTCTTTATTCAGTTTCGTGATCCAGACATCTTTGGAACCATATCCTTTTGAAGAATTCTGTACATTTCCTGCGACAAAGAATCCTAAATCTGTAGTCTGAATAACCGCTCTTGCTTCTTCATCTGATGAACTTCCTAAGGTTTTCTGCCACAATTCATCACCAAATTCATTGATTCTGATCAGCCAGATATCTGAGCCTCCTTTGGAATCCTCTTTTTTATCCAATCCTTTTCCGGAATAAGAGGTTCCGGCTAATAAAAATCCTCCATCCTGCGTGGTAACAGTAGCTGATAAATAATCATGGTTTGATCCTGAGAAGTATTTCTCCCAGACTTCATTTCCCTGCTGGTTTAGTTTTACCAGATGAAAATCATAGCCGTTATTCTGCTTTTTGCTATTGGCAGCTTGCGACTGGCTTTTAGATTGTATAGAGCTTCCTGTAATAAGATACTGCTGATCGATTGTTGTAGTGATCTGGCTAAGAAAATCCTGGGTAGAGGATTTGATATCTTTCTGCCATACCACTTCCTGGGCAGAGATACCCAAGACCGTGCATAAAGTGAATGCACTGATATAGAATTTTTTCATTCCAATGTTGTTTTCTGAGTTAGTAATTAGTTTATTGAAAACTGCGTGAATTTAACACTTTTTAAGATATGAAAATCACAAACATGCGATTTAACATAAATCTTACTATTTATTATTAAATTATTATCATAAATATCTTTATGTGCCTTATCCTGATGCAAAATTATCTATGGACAACGACAAAACCTGTCGTATTACAAATATACTTATCAGAAAAAATAAGTTCCATAAATAAAATAACAGCATTTTAAACATATCAATTGATATTATACGAAAAAAGCCACTCTTCCGAGTGGCTTCTTATTTTTTTGAATTTTATTTTACTGATAAATTACTTCATCATTCTTTTTGATTTGGTAGCTTTTTTTATAAGGTGTTAAAACATAGCTGTCTTTAATATAAGATCCGCTTTTCCAGATTTTCCCTTTTCCCTCTTTATTCAGGATAATACTTTTTGCCGCTCCATCCGGGATGAAAACTTCAGCTTTTTTCATGTCTTTTGTGAAAATTATTGCTGTCATTGAGGTATAACTTTTATCTGAGTTTACTTCTTTCAGTTTTAGTTTCTGTTCGAAAACCCTTATACAGTCATTTTTAATCTGTGAATAGGTATATCCTGCAGAGCCAATACAGCCATGAACATCTCTATCTCCTCCTACAACAGGTGTTTTTTTTTGTGCAAAAATTAAAGTACCAAGGAACATTGCACTGAATAAAATCGTTTTTTTCATATGTAAAATTTTTGTTTTCTGATTAGTAGAACTATATCCCTAAATAGAGTATTAGTTAATTCCTCTAAGGTACAAAAAAAACCACTCTTCCGAGTGGCTTTTCATTTTTTGAAATCTGATCTTATTGATAGATTACAATATTATCCTTTTTAAGCTGATATCCGTTTTTTTTGTAAGGTACCAATACATAACCATCCTTTTTCCAGGCCTTGGCTTTACCTCCTGCTCTGGTAAGAATAATACTTCCTGTTTCAGCATCTTTAATGAAAACCTCAGCTTTTTTCATGTCTTTGCTAAAAATAACTGCAGCTATTGAAGTATAACTTTCTTTCGGAGACACTTCTGTTAGTTTAATTTTCTGTTCAAAAGTTCTTACACAGTCCTTTTTAATCTGGGAATAGGTATATCCTGCCGAACCAATACATCCATGTGCATCTCTGTCTCCGCCCTTAATATGTTCTTGTTGTGCAAACATTAAAGAACCCAGGAACATTGCGCTAAGGAAAATTGTTTTTTTCATTTTTGATTTTTTATATAATAATAGTTATCGAGTTATTATTAAAAATCATGCCAAATAAACCTTAACACCCATTTCTGTGATTAACTTTTCTTTGTTATTTAGTCCAGTTAATTTTTGAATGCTGAACGTTGTCTGAGCTGGTTCCGATCATGATATCAAAGTCACCTGATTCCCAGTCATATTTCAGATCTCCATTGTAAAACTTGAGGCTTTCCGGGTTGATATCAAAAGTAATCTTTTTAGATTCTCCTTTTTTCAAAAATATTTTCTGGAAGCCTTTCAATTCTTTTACTGGTCTTGTAATACTTCCCACCATATCTCTGATATACAACTGAACCACTTCAGCACCATCATAGTTTCCATTATTGGTTACCGTAACGGATGCCTGAATAGTCTGGTCTCCTTTCGGATTGGTATTGGATACTGCAATATCAGAGTAATTAAATTTCGTATAGCTCAGTCCATATCCGAAGGAATACAATGGCGTATTACATTCATCCATATAATTTGAACGGAATCTCTGGTACTCACATTTGTCTGTAAGTTCCTGACTTAATGGACGGCCTGTATTTTTAGCATTGTAATAGATTGGAACCTGTCCAAGACTTCTTGGGAAAGTCATTGGAAGCTTTCCTGATGGATTTACTTTTCCAAATAGAACATCTGCAATTGCATTTCCAGCTTCAGATCCTGCAAACCATGCATTCAAAATAGAATCCGGAGTATCTTTTACGTTGGTTAAAGCCAATGGACGTCCGGTGAAAAGAACCATTGCAATAGGCTTACCGGTTTTCTTTAATTCGTTTAATAAATCAACCTGAGACTGAGGAATGGTAATTTCTGTTCTTGAAGAAGATTCTCCGCTCATTTCCGCAGATTCTCCGATTGCCAAAACAATAACATCAGCTTTGTTGGCAACATCTACTGCTTCTTTTAACAGTTGTTCTTTTGAACGGTTATCTCTGTCTGTTTTCTTCCCATGAGCTGCATAGATATCTTCTAATTTAGCATCATAATCTATATTTGCTCCTTTAGCAGAAAGGAATTTCACTTCTTTACCATAGTTGGCCTGAAGCCCCTGCATCAAATTTACAGCTTTATCATGCTTTGCAGCAACGCTCCATGTTCCGGCCATATTAAGTGAATTGTTCACCAATGGTCCGATTACCGCAACCGTTCCCGATTTTTTTAAAGGTAATACCTGATTTTCATTTTTCAACAAAACCATTGATTGGGCAGCTGTATTTCTTGCTATATTTCTGTTTTCCAGATTATAGACTTCTTTTGCAGCTAATTTGGCATCTCCATGTTTGTACGGATTATCAAATAAACCAAGGTCATATTTTGCTTCAAGAATTCTTCTTGCCGCCATATCAATTTCAGATTGTGTAACCTTTCCTTCTGCTAAGGATTTTTTTAATGTTGTTAAAAAACCTTCTCCAACCATATCCATGTCAACACCTGCTTTTAAAGCTAAAGCAGAAACCTGCTGAAGATCTCCCATACCGTGGTCCACCATTTCGTTGATTCCGGTATAGTCTGTTACAACAAAGCCTTTGAACTTCCATAGATTTCTCAATACTTCGGTCTGAAGCCATCTGTTTCCTGTCGCAGGAACACCATCCACCTCATTGAAAGAAGCCATCACAGAAGCTACACCAGCTTCTACCGCTGCTTTGTAAGGAGGAAAATATTCATTGAACATTCTTACATGACTCATGTCAACGGTATTATAATCTCTTCCGGATTCTCCCGCTCCATATAATGCAAAGTGTTTTACACATGCTAAGATATTAGTTCCGTTTGCAAGGTCTTTCCCCTGGTAGCCATATACCATATTTTTGGAAATTTCACTTCCCAAATACGGATCTTCACCCGAGCCTTCCGATACTCTCCCCCATCTCGGTTCACGGGAAATATCTACCATTGGAGAGAATGTCCAGTTGATTCCGTCAGAAGCAGCTTCTCTGGCGGCTACTTTGGCAGACTGCTGAATAAGATTCATATCCCATGAAGCAGCCAGTCCCAAAGGAATAGGGAAAGTAGTTTCATAACCATGGATCACGTCCATTCCAAAGATTAAAGGTATTTTCAGACGGCTGTTTTCCACTGCTACTTTCTGAACGGCTCTGATTTTCTCAGCTCCTTTTATATTGAATAGTCCACCTACTAAACCTTGTTCCACTTTTTTACCGATGTCTGAGCTTTTAGCCAAGCCTGTAGTAAAATCACCTGAACTGGGTAAGTTAAGCTGGCCGATCTTTTCATCCAACGTCATTTTAGATAAAAGATTATCTACAAAAGATTTCTTCTTAGCCTGATATTGAGCCGTCTGATAAGACTGAACGGGCTTCGTTACCATTTCCTGCGCGGAAAACGCAGGTGCCAATGCTAAAGTGGCAATTACAATTAACTTTTTCATAAATCTATCTTCTTAAATTATTGTTTATATTTTTTTGCTTTAATTCGATGGGTTTATCTTTCGATCATTGTGTGTCAGATTATTTTTCTTTCTTTTTAGACAGCATCCATTCATAGAGCTTCGGGTTTGAATAGGCAGAATCCCATGAGTTATGATTATCATTCGGGAAAATAACCAATTCTGCGGATGGATTTACCGGATGCAGTTTTTGATAAAAATTAAAAGCATTGGCAGGTAAAACAATATCATCCATTCCGCCATGAAATATTTTCATATTCAAATCTTTAAATTTATCAATATTCGCTGTCATTACCTGATCTGTAGGAGCACAAACTGAAGCTACTGCTGCAAACATTTCCGGATGCTCCATGGCAAGCTTCAAAGTTCCCCATCCTCCCATAGAAAGTCCTGTAAGATAGATACGGGAAGCATCAATTTTATATTTTTTCTGAATTTCTTTAATCAGATTATAGATGGTAACCGTATCCCACCACATTCCTTCCGGACATTGAGGTGCCAGCATAGCCACTGGTTCTTTGATCAGGTTTTTATAGGTGAACGGACTGTGTGCTTTGACTAAATCAAGATTTGTCCCGCGCTCTCCTGAACCGTGAAGAAAGACTATTAACGGTACGTTTCCTTTTGTATTCTGAGGATAATCCAGAATATAGGATATTTTCTCCTGTCTTTTAATTTCTTTATTGAGTTCTGCTTTTATCTCCTGTGCGTTCAATTGTAATGAAAGCGGCAGAAGCAAAAGAGGAATATGTTTCAGTTTTAATTTCATATTGATTTCGGGTTTTGACCAAAGTCTTTAGATCTGGTGTTATTTTATTCCATATTTTGGTGACTGGAAGCTTAGTTTTTTTAATCCCTGCTGAATTTCAGGAGCATTCATAAACAGTTTCCAAAGGAATCCCGATCTGTAGTTTTCAATCATTGGTGCTATTGTTCCCTGGTCTATCGCCAGATATCTTGGCGTAACCCAATTGTTGTAATTGATAGACGTAGCATCATAAGGCCCTGCAGATCCTATAAATTCAGGCTTTTGGGTATAGATGAATCTCAGAAAAGCCATTGATTCTTTTGGAGTATAAGGAAAACTGCTCAGCGCTGCTGTAGGCGTTATTGTCCCGTTGTCATTATTGCCCGGCATATGAGCTGTATAACCGGTACTTCCATCCTCATTTCTGGTATAACCGGCTGTAAGTCCCCAATAGTTGGGTCCGTAGCCTTTCCATTGTTTTGGATTTTCAACACAGTATTTGTAATCAATAAGGGTTTGATTTTTATTGATATCAAAGTAGTTTTTCACAAGCTTATCAGATAACCCGTTAGGATCTAATCCGATATATGAATATTGCGCCCAGAAAAGCGGTCCGCCATATTCTTCAGCGTAATTGTGTTTTACATACAGAGGTAATCCGTATTTTGTTTTGTCTGTAAGGTAGGTTCCGTTTCTCGTCCAGCCTTTGTAATACGTTTCAGCATCAATGGAATATGTAGGTGAAGATGCGGCCAGAATATAGGTAATAAGACATTCGTTATATCCTTCCAGAGGAAAATTCATTTCCCACTGGTATTCTGGTGACCAATGCCAATAGAGAACTTTTTCACCACCTTTTGTATACCAGTTCCACTGAATTCCTTTCCATAATTCATCACATTTTGCGGCGAGTGCTTTTTCTTCTGCGTTTCCGTTTTTAAAGTATTCACGAACCATCAATATTCCCGAAGTAAGGAATGCGGTTTCCACAAGATCCCCGCCATTATCTTTTTTGCCAAAAGGAACCGTCTTTCCGGTTTCCCCATTGATCCAGTGTGGCCAGGCTCCTTTGTGTCGGTCTGCCTTTGCCAGGAAATCCATAATATGAGTCAACCTTTTCACGGCTTCTTTTCTCGGAACAAATCCTCTTTCTGTCCCCACAAGAATAGTTGCCAGACCAAAGCCTGAACCTCCTGTAGTAATAACATGTTTATCATTATCTGGATAGATATTATCTTCGTGATAACGCTCTCTTCCTAACATTGAATTAGGTTCTGCATAATCCCAGAAATACTTCAAAGCATCTTTCTGTACTCTATCCATAAGCTGTTCATCCGTGATATTACTTTTTACAGCTTCAATTTTTCCAACTTCCTGTTTGGCAGCGGGAGCATTTTTACATGAATACACAAAAAATAAAGAGGTGATAGCAATTGATAATACGTTCCTTTTCATGAGGTCTCTTTTTATAGGGTTTCTAACTAAAAGAAGAGGAGAACTTTCATTCTCCTCTAATGTTTATGGTTTATTTTAGTATCCAGGGTTTTGTGTAAACAATCCTGTACTTTCATTCATTGCATCCAACGGAATTGGGAATAATTCATTCTTCCCGGCTTTGAACCCATAAGAAGCAAGTACCGTAGCCGCCTGCCCTGTTCTTACAAGGTCTACAAAACGGTCGCCTTCCATAGCAAGCTCTACTCTACGTTCATGCCAGATTGCTGTTCTCAATGCTCCTTGCGTTGCAGCTGTAGTTCCTGTTAACTGAGCTCTGCTTCTAACTCTATTAAGGTTAGTAGCTGCTGTTGCTGTGTTTCCTAGCTCATTGGCTGCTTCTGCATTGATCAGAAGAATCTCAGCAAATCTCAAAATTCTGATATTTTGTTTTGACCCGTAAGCACATGCATTATTATTCAAAGCTTTAGGAACATACACTTTTTGGTTGAATGTCGTTACAGAGTTTGGATCTCCCATTGCAATAAGGTCACCTTCCGGAGTGGTTTCCCCGTTTCTAAGAATGGTAAGTTCTTTTCTGATATCTCCCGGCTCAAATGCATTTTCCAATGCCTGAGAAGGTGTAAAGAATCCCCATCCGAATTGGTTCCTTACCCCTTGCACTTCTGCATACTGACTACCTCCGAATTGCGTGGAACATTCACAGTTTACTTCAAATACAGATTCTTTTCCAAATTCACCTCCAATTCTGAATACATGGTTGAAATCAGGATCCAAATCGTATCCCATAGACATCACCTGATTAGAAGTATCATATGCCTTCTGCCAGTCTTTTTTATACAGATAAACCTTTGAAAGCAATCCCAAAGCTGCTCCTTTAGTTACTCTTCCAAGATCTCCTGCAGCATAAGTCTGAGGAAGTATCTCTGCTGCACTGGTAAGATCTGAAATAATAAAGTTATACACCTCTTCTGCAGAGTTTCTTGGGATCTTATAAGTAGAAGGAATTCCGTCAAAAATGGGTACCCCACCGTAGATTCTCAGTAAGTTAAAATAGAAATAAGCCCTCAGCATTTTTGCTTCAGCAACCAATCTTGTTTTTAAAGTGGCATCCATATCTATTTTCGGAACATTTGTAATCACCTGATTACATCTGTTCACTGCCTGCCATTGTCCGATCCAGTATCCTCTAACTCCATCATCACTTACTGTGTAGGTAAATTGGTCATAAGCATTAATAAACGATGCATCCCCAGGGTTAGACCCTTTCACAACGTCATCTGCCGGTACTCCAAATATAAACTGATAAGGAAATGCAGAGTTTTCCCAGCTTCTCAAAAATACGTAAATAGCATTCGTTGCCTGCATAGCATCATCCTTAGTTTTGAAAAAAGAATCTGCTTCTGTTACTCCTTCCTGTTTTATATCCAGATAATCGTCTTTACAACTTATTACAAGTGAAAATAAAGCGATTGATAAAAATATTTTTTTCATGTTCTTCTAATTAAAATGTTAAATTCATACCGACTGTATAAATGGCTGAAATTGGATAAATATTATTATCAACTCCCATTTGCACTCTATCCGTATTCATGATCTCTGGAGAGAATCCATTGTATTTAAAGCTCGTCCAAGGGTTCTGAGCACTTAGATACAGTCTGAATTTGGTAAGCAGTAAAGATTTTGCAAAGTCTTTAGGCAGATTATACCCTACTGTAATATTTCTGATTCTGAAATAACTTCCATCTTCCACAAAGAAACTGCTTGGAAGAATAACAGACTGGTTGTTGGTAGTCATTGGATATGCATTAGATGTTCCTGCACCATGCCATCTGTTGTTATAGAAATCAAGATCCCAGTTTTCATTTCCATAACGCTGTTCGCGGTTATAGTTATAAATCTTATTACCAAATACTCCCTGGAAGTCTACAGCAATATCAAAGTCATAGACATTTAAGTTAACTCCAAAACCATAGGTTCCTTTCGGAATCGGACTTCCTAAGAATGTTTTGTCCCTAGTATCAATAACACCGTTTCCATCTACATCCTCGAATTTGAGCCATCCTGCCTTAGCTCCGGTTTGACCTGATGCAGCAGCTTCTGCGTCAGTTTGAAATACCCCTTGAACCTGGTAACCATAATATGCTCCTACAGGCTGTCCGTTTTGTAGTCTTACAATAGAATTTCCGAACAAACTTGCTCCTGTATTCAGATAAGAACCTTCATATACGGAAGTAATTTTATTTTTAAGAGTAGTAAGGTTACCATATACTCCCAATTTTACTTTATCTGAAAGTTTTGTATCATAATTTACAGAAACTTCAAAACCTCTGTTATTGAATGAATAGGCGTTGGTAATAAAATTATTCCAGTTGCTTGCTCCAGAAACAGTTCCTTGTACAACACCATATACTACATCTTTAGTATCTTTATCAAAATAGGTAGCATCAATTTTCAATTTATTATTGAATAAGGCCATTTCTAAACCAATGTCTCTACCCGTAGTAGTTTCCCAACCAATATTTGGGTCAATAACCTGATCTATAGTTTGTGCAGGAGATCCTGAATTTCCATAATATGCTCCCTCTTTAAGAATTGTAGTCCTTAAAGTATAAGCTCTTGTTACATCAGGATTACCCAGTTTCCCCCAGCTTGCTCTTAACTTCAAAAGACTGAATACATTCTGATTGCTCATAAAGTTCTCTTTAGAAATTACCCATCCGGCACTTACCGCAGGGAATACTCTGTGTCTGTCTCCTGATGAATATTTCGACGTACCATCTCTACGTACAGATCCGTTTACCAAATATTTTCCTTTATAATCATAGTTGATTCTGGCAAACATCGATTCAATTCTATCCTGATAAGGGACTACATCATATCCTACTACATCCTTATCAATCATAATAATATTAGTCCCGTTGAAAATATTCATAGAAGCATTTGTTCCGTCATAATTAACGTTAAGTGCTTCCAGATAAGTCTGAGAATAAGAGTTTCTTGTTCTGGAGTATCCCGCAAGGATTTCAAGGTTATGATCTCCTAATGATTTTTTCCAGCTTAATGTATTGTCCCAAATATAATTTCTGTTTCTTGAGTCTCTTGTGATCAGCTTATTTGGTTTCTGATCAGAAACAGGTACATAATCAAATGTGGGTGTATATTCGTACAGATTTGTATTATAGTTATCAGTTGTATAACTTACTCTTAAAGTAAAGTCTCCTAAAAATTTATATTCACCCCAGATATTATTCAATAACCTCTCTTGTCTGCTCTGAGAACGGTATAAGTCTAATACAGCTCGTGAATTAGGAATAGAATATCCGTTAAAAAACTGATAACCACCTGTTCCAGGATTCATCACAGAGAAAATAGGAGGCGCATTATAAGCATTTAGCAAAGGATTTTTTGCCTGATCGGTACGCATTTTAGAGAATGTAAAATTGTTCCCAATGGTCAGGTTATCTGTAATCTTATAGCTAAGGTTTAACTTCGTGTTAAGTCTGTTAAATCCTGAACCAGAATTTATCCCTTGTCCTGCAGCAATATTCCCTTCATCCTGAAGATTTCCTATGCTTGCATAATAATTAAGTTTTCCTAAGCTTCCTGAAGCAGAGAAATCATTAGAGTTAATGATACTTGTTCTGAAAATTTCATTAAACCAATCTGTATCTGCAGGGAAATTAGCTCTGGAAAGTGCTCCGTTAAGATTTCCATTATCATTCATCAGCTTTTCATTATAAAGCTCAATATACTGATCAGAATTAGTCATTTTAGGAACATTGGTAACCTTCTTGATTCCTAAATAAGAATTAAAATTAAATATGGGTTTCCCTCTTCCTGTTTTTGTTTTAATAATTACAGCTCCATTAGCAGCTCTTGCTCCAAAGATTGCTAAACTGGAAGGATCTTTCAATACACTCATAGACTCAATATCCTGAGGACCAAGGAAAGAGATATCATCCGTGATCATTCCATCAACGATGAATACTGTTTTACCAGTCAGGGAACCTACCCCTCTAATATCTACTCTCGGAGAGCTTCCCGGCGTACCAGAATTTAAAATCTGTACACCAGATAATTTACCCTGTATAGAGCTTATTGGGTTAGCGTTAGGTTTATCAGCAAGGTCCTTTGCAGAAACCATTCCGATACTTCCCGTAACGTTTTCTTTTTTCTGAGATCCATATCCGATCAAAACTACCTCCTCGATCTTCTGCTCTTTGGCAGTAGTATCTTTTGGAGTAGTCTGAGCATTGACGTTCATACCGAAGTACAAAACAGCAATGAGACATGAATACTTTAAATTACTTTGTTTCATATAGTTTCAATTTTATTCAAATAAATTCAAATTTGTACCTGTCTCTAAATAGTGGAGTTATTTAAAATCTCAAAAAAAGACATTAGCCAAAAATATAAAAAATATCGAACAATGTTAAACTATCTTAAACATTTAAAAATTATGACGTTTTATTGTACAAAAACTGATAAAGATTTAAATTTTATAATTTTCTATTTAAAATTATTATCAATTCCCTAACATTTTATTAATTATAAATTAACATTTTTAACACAAAAAATCACCAAATCAAGCTCTGAATTTAATATTTTGTTAAATAGAGAATAGTAATTACCTTTGGTGCAGTTTTTGACAAAAAAGCATTTAGAAATAAATTAGAAAAATCAATGAAAAAATATATTATTGCAGCCGCTCTTATTATAGGAACCGGTGCTGTTATTACCACCAGTGTACAATCATGTACCACCCTGGCCACATCGGATATGGGGCTTTCTATTATTAAAAGAATTCTGCTTAATGGTATTGATAAAGGAATGGGCATCTACGGAAACAAGGAAGCCTTTCTGCAGAATAATATGGTAGACAAAGCGCTTCCCAAAGAGCTGAGAGACATCAATTCTACGCTGGAAAAGATAGCTCCGTCATTGGTTGCTAAAGAAAGAGATTTTATTGCACAGGCAGCAGCTTATACGGTAAATACTTCAAAACCTATTCTGGAAGGTGCTGTAAACAGTCTGAACGCACAGGATGTAACAAGAATTATGCAGGGAACTACTGCAACACAGGTTCTGAAAGAAAAAACATCCCAGCAGCTTATTGCAGCTATTGCTCCTAAAGTGGATGAGAAACTGAATGAATACGGGATTGTAAAAACCATCAACTCTGCGTTGTCAGGAAGTAATTTTCTGGGCAGTCTTTTAGGAGGAAATAAAAACACGGTCAATTCAGGTGGACTGAGCCAGCTGGCTTCTGAACAACTGGTGAACGGGCTATTCAATATCATTGAAGATTACGAGCATCAGAACTCCAAATCTCTTCTGGGACCATTTGGAAAATAGGAGAAATTTCGTTATATTTATATTATATTAATAATTGCAGATGGATATATTACAAGGAAATCAACACGCAAGCCCTGAAGATTTTTACAAGTCTTTGAAGGATAAACTGGAAGATCAGCATGATTTTCCGGAAGATTATTTATTTAAATTTATTATTCCTACAGATCAGTCAAAGCTTACTGAAATATATAGAGTTTTTGACGGCATCAAGTTTACACTGGGAAACAGAGAAAGTAAAAATGGAAAATACACTGCCTGCAACATCAATGCATTTGTTTTGGATGCCAATCAGGTTGTGAACATTTATAAAGAAGTAGCAAAAATAGAAGGCGTTATTCTATTGTAAAAAACAGAAACCGTTTCATAGTAATGAAGCGGTTTTTTATTATTCAAAAACAAAAAAAACACTATGAACATCCAATTGATCCTATTTAATATTCTTGTAATCACATCTGCAACAAGCTGTGTTCACAAAAATAACAGTGAAAATACCACAACGAATATCACCACTGCAGTGCAGCAACAAAAGATTGAACAGATTCAGTTAGCAGAAAGAACAAGAGGGTTCAGTAAAAGCATTATTTTTACTCCTTCATCAAAAACAACAAATAACAACGAAGACATCGTAAATACTAAAGTATCTTCTGCTGAATGGAAAGCCGTTTCCCAATTGGCTGAAACTATTGACCTATCTAAGATATCAGAGCTGAAATCCCCTACTACAGGTAGGCATTCTGACCGTGCCATGGCTGCGTCCATTATTATTACCTCCAACGGAAAAGAGTATACCTCTTCAAGTTTTGATTCCGGGCATCCGCCAAAAGAACTGGAAGTTTTATATAATGCGATCAACGGGACTGAGAAAACGAAAACCCAATAAAACAAAAATCCGCTCTATTTACAGAACGGATTTTTTATTTATTTTTCAATAAAGAATTTTACATTTTCAATAGGCCTTCCCAGCATCGCGACTGAACCTTTTACCAGAATTGGCCTTTGTATCAGAGACGGGTTTTCCGAGAGAATCTTCAACCATTCTTCTTCTGAATAATTTTTATCTGCATAATTCTCAATATATAGTTTATCTGTTTTACGGATGATATGAAAAACACTTTGATTAAGCTTTTTCAAGACAGTTCTGATTTCGAGAATACTTAGTGGATCTTCAATGATATTAATGATCTCAAAAGACACTCCGTTTTCGTCAAGATACTCCAATACAGCATTTGACTTTGAACAGTTCCCGTTATGTAAAACTTTAACTACCATGATATAATTATTCAAAAAAAATTAAATTCTCTTTACCAAATTTAGGAAGAATCTCACTGAATATGTCTTAATATTCTAATAAAAGTATGTTAAAACAATCCATTAAGCTCAGCCTCAATTTTCTCCAGAATAAATCCGAAATCTTCCGGTTTTTCAACAAAATCAAGATCATCCACTTCTACAATCAGAAGTTTTCCTTCTGTATAGTTGGATATCCATTTTTCATATTTCTGATTCAGTTTAGAAAGGTATTCAATACTTATTGAAGCTTCATATTCACGACCTCTTTTATAGATTTTTTTAACCAGATTAGGAACATCTGATTTCAGATAGATCAGCAAGTCCGGAGCCGATACAAAAGACTTCATCAGATCAAAAACTGATGAGTAATTATTGAAATCTCTGTCCGAAAGAAGATTCATATCATTTAAGTTTTCTGCAAAAATATGAGCATCTTCATAAATGGTACGATCCTGAATAATGTTCTTACCACTTTCTCTGATCTCCTTTACCTGACGGAATCTGCTTCCCAGGAAATAGACCTGCAGTGCGAAACTCCATTTACTCATATCTGAATAAAAATCCTCCAGATAAGGATTATGATCTACGTCTTCAAATTGTGCATCCCATCCGTAATGCTTGGAAAGCATTGTCGTCAAAGTTGTTTTTCCTGCTCCAATGTTTCCTGTAACCGCAATATGCATATTCTTTTTCCTTGTATTTACTGATTAATTGATAAGCTTTTCTATCCCTTCAGTCTGAACTTTAGAAGTGTCTTCAAGCAATTTCTGCAATGTATTGTCTGAAGGTTTCTCTTCTGTATTCTCATTGGGTTTTTCTTCAGTTTTTTCTACGGGTTTTTCTGTAGATTGCTGTAGAGATTCCGGCTGAGCTTCAAGCTGTTTCTGCTGTTTGGCTTTCTTTACTTTTTCAAGGCTGTAAAGATAGAGTTTGTTCCCCTTGATTTCAAAATAAGAAAGGATGTTTTTATCCACAATCTGCGCCTCCGTATCTTCAAAAACCGTCACCATCCCTTTTTCAGGAACGTATTGTGAAATGAAATTATTGGCAACAACCAGAATTGCATCATTCTCTCTTCTAAAGCGTTTTCCGTTTTCTAAAGGGGATTCAAAAAGTTTTTCAAATTTCAGGCTGTAAATCCTGATATGTTTTTGTGTTAAAATATAGACCTTATTTTCGTAGACCAGCATATCCATCATATCTTCAAAACTGATATCAAACGGGTATGAATTGATTGTGGTGTCATTTCTGAAATTATACTGTATCAATCGTTTTGTACTGTCATCCAAAAGCCACAGCTGCTGCAGATCTTCGGCATAAGCCATTCTGATGAAACCAAATTTCTGCTTAAAATCAAGCCTTTGAATTTCATTCATATTCTGATCTACAAACTTCATTTCCTGTGCATTTTCAGAAAACAAAGGTACATTCAAAGGATTTTGCACGTTCTGCACCTTGTAAGGAACAGTAAGCATCATTTTTCCAATCTGTTTTCCTAAGGAATCATATTTGGTAAAACTAAAATCTTTGTTTTTATAGATATACAGATTTCCGTAGTCATCGGCAAGCATATCTTTAGCTTCCTTCAATTTTAAAGTATCTAAAGGGAGAATATTCTGCGCAGAAAATGTGCAGAAAGCAAAAGTCAATATCAGATATAGTAATCTCAAAATTCTTTTTTACTAAAGATAGCGCTCCTCATGGAACGCTACCAATTTACATACTTTATTTTATTCCGATAGAAATTGTTATTAAACTTTTGTTATTTAATTACAACTTCATAAATCTTCGGCCAGTTCTTCCCTGTCACCAACATATTCTCGCCTTTGAAAGCAATTCCGTTCAATACGTCATCACTTCCTTTCGTGTTCTGTTTTGCGATTTCTGTGAAATCAAAAGTTCCCACTACTTCACCGTTAGCCGGATTAATTTTCAAAATAATCGGTTTCTGCCATACGTTGGCATAGATAAATCCGTTGTGGTATTCCAGCTCGTTCAACTGATCATAAGCCTGAGCACTACCGGCCACAGCGATATATTTTATCAGTTTTGAAGGGTTATTTACATCCAGAAAATATAGAAGCTTACTTCCGTCAGAAGCAATCAGGTTTTTCCCATCATACGTCAGTCCCCAGCCTTCACCCAATACATTTGGATAAGCAAATTCTGAAAGCAGTTTTAAAGAGCTTTTATCATAGATATATCCTTTTTTGCTCTGCCACGTCAGCTGATATACTTTATCTCCTACAATGGTACTTCCTTCAGAAAAATCTTCCTGAGCCTGTTTGGTAGAAGCAAGCGGAGTGGTAGTTCCCAATGTATATTTTAAAATCTGGGAAGCTCCGTTCTGACCATCACTTTCATAAATGGTATTTCCTTCCACCTGGAAACCCTGTACAAAGTTTTTAGGATCATGAGGATATTCTGCTACAATCTGGTAAGGAATATTTTTTTCAGGATTTTTTGCAAATACATTGATGGTTGCATCCTGATTCAACACTTCTCCTCCTTTTGCTTTGACGTTGAAGGTAACCGCATTATCACCTAATGTGAAAAATTTAGGATCAACGGTTAAATCTGTTGTTTCTTTATCTCCAAAGCTGATGGTTACGCTTTCTGCATTTTCCGTTACCTCTTTCGGAAGCTCAAGCTTATCTCCGAAATGGTAGCCCTTCGCCTCCATTGAATTATTATAAGTATTCAGTGTATCAAGAATCTCTTTATCCTTGTTACAAGATGCCAGTAATAAAATCGCTGCGAAACCTACTATTATATTTTTTTTCATTGAATTTCTAAATATTTCCCCAAAAATAGCAAATTTTATTCCGTATTGCCAATATTATCTATGGGTTCACCAAATTGCAGGAGATAACCATTGTTGTCATAGATTGCAAACTCCCTCATTCCCCACTCAAAAGATTCAACCTCGTAGCAGACTTTGGCCTTTGTTTTAAGGTCTTCCCAAAGCTCATCCACCTTATTTACATTGAAATAAAATGAGCCGGAAAACCCGATTGAAGTATTATTTTCATGCTGATTGGGCTGCGAAAGCATGATGTATATTTCATCTTTACGAAGGGAAGCCCATTGCCAATCATCATTCCTATCCATCAGGGTAAAACCGAGAACACGCATATAAAATCCTATGGTCTCATCAAGGTTTTCTGTCCAGAGAATAGGACGAAGTGAGCTAAACTGTGTCATGATTCCTGCAGTTCAAAAGTATTTCTATGGATTTTCATATTAAGGGAAATCCAGGTTTCTGTATCAATCTTCGCTTCACTCTTAACGTCAGGATCAAAAGCAAAGCCTACTTTCCGGTAACATTCAATAGCTCCGGTATTCCAGTCGTACACATTCAGTTCTGCGGTTTCCTTATCAAAATGACTGAATCCATACTTCAGAAGTTCCTGCATCACCTTTTTCCCATAGCCTTTTCCTCTGTTGTTTTCATCCCAGATCAGAATTCTTCCCAGCAGAAAAGTTTTTTCCTTTACAAAAATCTGAGCATGACCGATTATATTTCCGATCTGATCTATTATTTTAAACAACGTTCTGTTTTCATCGGATAAATCAGTTTCCAATTGTTCTGCTGTGAGTGGAAAACGATATGCGGGTCCGGCAAACTGAAGAAGCATTCTTTCATCTTCTATCTTTGATATCAGCAGCGGTGCATCTTGAATCGTAAAGTGTTGCAGTGTAATCATTGTCTACTTTTCTAAATATTCTTTTAAGCTCTGTCCCAAAATCGTATTCCAGCCTGCTGTAAAGTTTTTTCTTGAAAAACCTTCTCCTAAATCCTTGAAGTTTTCAATTTCTTCATGAGTCAGCTTTACCAGAGTCTGCCCATCTTTCGGAAGCAATTCCCAGGTTACAACGGTCTTAAGTGTTGAAAAATCAGGATATGACCATGTATATTTCAGTTTCTGACTGGGTATTATTTCTAAAATCTCACCCTGATGGTGATATTTATTTTCCCCTCCAGGCTCGTAGAAATTGAATTGCTTACCTATTTCTAATTCAAAATCCTGGATATCAAAATACCAGGATTTCATTTCATTTTTATCGGTTAATGCCTGCCAGACCTTTTCAGCCGGAGCATTTATTGTGTATTGAACAGTGATGGGTGTGCTCATATTATGGGCTTAAATTTAAACATTTTGTCTGTAATATTTAACCACAAAAGTCACAAAAGTTTTATCTCTTAATTGTTTAAAGTCAAAGTTTCTACTCATGAAAAGTACACTTAAGTTCTGAAAAATGTGAGATTTTTCATTTTGTGACTTTTGTGGTTTATTTTAAGTCTTAATTATGCATGTGAAAAACCAGTGATTTTCGCCTCATCAAAATCCAGCTGCATTTCAATAGCTCTCATCACGTGATCATCAAATATCTTTTCTCTTTTCATTCTGTGCAGCTCATTTCTTTGTGCCTGAATGATCTGTCGCAAGACATCTTTATTTTCATTGACTGCCGATACATAATCTCCTGTAGAAGCCATACATTGAGCTTTGTCTGCCATCAGCATCATTTCGTTTTCCAGCTTATGTTTTTGATGACGCACTAAGCTGTTTGTCACTGCCAGTTCAGAAAAATCATTATCCAATTTGTGCAATGCTGTTTCTTTAAGCTTACGCATCAAAATCACTTCCTGTTTTTCCTCCGGCAATTCACTTCCGGAATCCTGAATATTCAATAATTTAAGGATCGGGCTCAATAATAACCCTTGTCCTACCAGCGTAATCAATATAATAACGAAAGTTACGAATAAAATAATGTTCCGATGCGGAAATGCCTCTCCGTTTGGCAAAAAGGCAGGAATAGACAATGCAGCAGCCAGTGAAACCACTCCTCTCATGGCCGCAAAACTGATAATGAAAGGTTCCTTCCAATCTGGTTTCGGAACTTTTAATCTTAATTCTTTGGAACAAACTCTTGGAAAATACATTAATGCATAGCTATACAAGATTCTTGTCCCGATGATCGCTCCACCAATCACTACACTATAGAAAATACCCTCAGAAATGGTGTATTCTTTCATTCCCTCCACTACAATGGGAAGTTCAAGGCCAATCAGGATAAAAATGATGGTATTCATCAGGAATATCAATACACTCCACACGTTCCCGGACTGTATTCTAGAGGTGTGACTCAAGTAACAATGTGAATTATAAGACATCAGCAATCCTCCAGCCACTACTGCCAGCACTCCTGAAAAATGGAAGTGCTCTGCTCCCACATACATAATGTATGGCACAATAAGGGTAATAATGGTATCAATATTAGAATTGGTAGGAATAATCCTAAGCAATGCACCAAATAAAAAGCCGACCGCTACCCCCATAGCAATTCCACCGACCGCCATCGTGAAGAAATCCTGAACGGCATCTCTCCAGATAAACTGTCCTGAAATAACCGCTGCAAGGGCAAATTTAAATACAATTAAACTGGATGCATCATTGATAAGACTCTCTCCTTCCAGAATACTGGTGATTTTTTTAGGTATTTTCATATGCTTCAGTACCGAAGTGGCTGCTACCGCATCCGGTGGAGAGTTTACACCTCCCAGCAAGAATCCCATTGCTACTGTAAGCCCCGGAATAATTGAAGACGAAAGATAGGCTACAACGATGGATGTTAAAAACACCAAACCAAAAGCCATTGAAAAAATCTGTTTTCTCCATTTATGAAAGTCCTGCCATGAGGTAAACCATGCGGCTTCAAACAAAATAGGCGGCAGGAAAATAAGGAAAACAAGATCAGGTTCTATTTCTATACGCGGCATTCCCGGCACAAAGCTTATCAGCAATCCTGCAATGACAAGAAAAATGGGGTAAGCAACTTTTAATTTCTGGCCGATCATTACCAATATCATCACAGACAGCAGTACTGCAATGGATATTATAACATAGCTGTGAATCATTTTAAGTAAGTTTTTTAAGTGTTATTTTTTGATTAAAACTTTCTGATTTTTACAGAAAATATCGTAATCTTTAATTTCAGTTAGAGTACGATGTTGTTCTTTGGAGTGATGGCTGGCGGAAGGTCAGATTCATCCAGCATATCTCTCATATCAATTTCTATGGTACGGCTGATCTGAGTGATTGGAACATCGTTAGGGCTTCCTTCAAATGGATTTACGGAAGCTTCTCCTACACTGTCTAAGGTATGAAAACACCATGTTACCAGTAAAGAAAACGGAATATTAAACCATATTGCCCATCCTTCAACGATCGTTCCTTCTCCTAATTTATCAAATTCTTTCAGTAATCCGAAAGGCACAAAGACAATAAATAATAGCAAAAGATAAGTGGTAATGGAAGAAAAATTTCTCGGGTAGGGAAAGTTTTTAATTCTTTCAGCTTTTCCCTGACTATCGGTAAACTTTACCAGTTGCTGATTGATCTGTGTCCATTGAAAATCGTTCAACTCTCCTTTTTCATAGGCTTCAGACAGTGCTTTACTTTGGCTGGCCATTAATTGTGTTGCCCTGTTCTTTTTGCTTAAAATATACTGAATTTCAGGTTCGGACAAGTATTTTTTCAACTCCTCATCCAGCTTGAAAAGTCTTTCAGGAATGTCATATTTTCCGGCATATTCATCAAACTGGGCTGTCCCCATATTCTCCCATGCTCTTGGCTCACGAAGCTGAAATCTCAATGCAGTAAGCCATGCGTAATGACGAAGAAACATCTCTTTTACTTTACCCGAATCTTTGGATAGCAATGCATCTCTCAGAATATATCCAAAACTACGGCTGTCATTAATAATCGCTCCATAAATCTGTCTTGCTTCCCAGAGTCTGCTATAGCTGGCATTATTTTTAAAACCAACAATAAAAGCAACTGCTGTCCCCATAATGGCAATCGGCTGCCAGGGAACAGAAAGGAATGTCCAACCCAAAAAGTACAGAACTGTGGGAATAGCTGATAATACGATCAGAGCATAAATACTCCGTCTGGTCCAGATAATGAACTCGCAGGCTCCAAATCTTTTTCCTGAATGCATAAGTGTTTATTTTTGTGTTTATTATTTTTTATTTTCCAAATAATGGTCTTCATCAGGCATTCAGCAGCGCTTATAATCAGTTTTTGGTAAAAGGAATATTATTGTAAAAACCAATCTGAATCTGGCCGCGGTTTCTGTTTTCCTGAATCTGGTTCATGTAACCTGCTTCAATCCTCATATTTTTATTGATGACATATCCTAAAGCACCATAGACTCTGTTTCTGTCGAAAACCGGACTGTTGAAGTGCAGGAAAATCTCATTGTATACTGATGCATAAAGGGTTTTCGGCAGCATTTCTTTCTGAGTAATCGGAATATTAACTCCCAACATGTATCGGAACCTCATCCTGAAGTCATCTTCCAGAAAACGTTCTTCCAGACGGTAACGGTGCTGAAGGTAAAAACGTCCGAATTTCTGCTTGGTAATATACTGCTGGAAAATCCTGTGCTCAATATTCTCTTTTTTCTCCCCGTTTGCATAAGGCTGGCTCAGAATGAAACCGTATCCCAATAAAACATTGTTATTATTTTCTGTAAGATCATATCCAATCCCAGTACGGATCAGTAACTGCTCCAGATCTCCCACTGCATCAAAATTACGGTACTGAATTTCATTATGCCAGTTCAGTTTCTTGCTGATCTTATTATTTCCAAAATACATATACCACGCTCCCAGATCACTTTTTTGAGCAAATGTCAATATGGACCCCAAACTTAATACTGTGAATGCCAACTTCGTAAAAACCTTTCTCATGCCTGTTAATTACTATTATCTATCGTTTTTAACAAAATTAATATTTTAAATCAATAATAGCAAATACTATTTTACAACATGATTGAAAGAAAACCGGATACTATAATTTTCATCAGATTTTCTTTAAAAGATTATCCCGGAACCTGTTCTGTCAGTACATCAGTTTCATTTTGGTCAAAATAAGTACAGGTCATCGCATGGAGATCCATCTTCCAGCCTTTAACTCCATTTTCTGCACAGTCATTACAGAAAGTCATATAATCTGTACCTCCCTGCTGGTGAAGTTTGAGTCTCAGTTTAAAATTTTCAAGGGTTAGATTTTCTGAAACTGTAAGGGAATTATACTTACTTCCTGTCTGGACAGATTGATTTTCATGGTCAAAATATTCTGTATTTCCATCAGAAACGTATGTTGTATAATGAGAAACTCCTAACTTTTTTACAGCCTGGATATAAGCCGGAAAATCCGCTCCGCTTTTCACTTTCTGATGTTCGGTTTTAATGTTTTCAATTGTAAATTTCATCGTTTTATATTTTTGTGTTAAATGTAAAGTCTTCCATCATTTTATTATTCTGATGATCCTTTTTTATCAAATTTAAAAAATTTTGGGATGCAAATATAGAGTAAATAAAAAACCGGCAAAGTGATTGCCGGTAAGTTCTAACTATATTTTAAATACAAAATATTAATCTTATGGATGCTGCTGCATTTTAGCAGGATCATCATAGTTTACCATCCAGTTGATCCCGAACTTATCGGTAAACATTCCAAAATAAGCACCCCAGAAAGTATCTGCCATTGGCATTGTCACTTGTCCGCCCGCAGAAAGACCACCAAATAATTTATCTGCTTCGTCTTTGGATTCTGCGTTTACAGAAATAGAGAAATTGTTTCCCGCCTTGAAATTGGAAGACCACTCTCCTCCTGTATCACTTCCCATCAACATAGTTTCCTTAGAAATAGGAAGGGTAACGTGCATAATTTTGTTTTTATCTTCTTCCGGAGTTTCTTTCCCTTCCATTGGAGGCATTTCTCCGAATGTTCCGATATAAGGATATTCTCCCCCGAAAACCGACTTATAGAAATCGAATGCTTCTCTGCAATTTCCGTTGAATGTTAAATAAACGTTTACTGATGCCATAGTTGTTTTTTATTAGTTAAGTTTGTTTTAAGTAGTTTTTGTACGTTTTCCAGATGGTTATCTGTGCTGATCTATTAGAATCATATTTCCATCCGGATCTTTCAGATAGATATGTTCAGGTCCTGAGGTTGTTTCATCAGCTTCTTTTCCGATTTCGACTCCGCTTTCTTTTAATCTTTTCTGGATTTCGCGCACATCTTCAAAAGATTCAAGATTCTGTGCATTTTCGTCCCATCCCGGATTGAAAGTAAGCATATTCCCATCAAACATAGCCTGGAAAAGGCCTATGAGTGTAGAACCGTTTTTCATGATCAGATAGTTACTCTCTGCAGTTCCTGCCATCGTTGTAAAGCCCAGTTTCTCATAAAAGTCCCTGGATTTCTGAAGGTCTTTTACACTTAAACTGATTGAAAATGCTCCTAATTTCATATTTTTTTTGTTTTTAAAGCAAGTTTATGTCCTACGAAAACCAAACCCCAAACAAGGATTCCTAAAATCCAGAACCAGATTGGAGTATGTAAAGACACCATCATATAAATGGTTATGAGTAAAAAAATGATTCCACAGATTATAGCTGCTGTAGATTTTCCGTTATTTGAAATTTTTGAGGCTGTAAATCCGGAGGCAACCGCTGCTAAAGCATAAGCAATAATGATAAAAAACAGAGCCATAAACGGAGCTTCATTAATATACATCTTCAACGCCTCCATATCTCCGGCAGCAGCTTCTGCAGGGGGAGGATACACATAATGTCCTATTTTTTCTACAATTGTAATGCAGACAGAACCCACAATAAGTCCCACCAACGCTGCTAATATCCTTCTTAGCATGGTTATTGGTTTTTTAAATGGGTTTTAAACGCTATCGTTCCATCATAACTTTTCCAGTCTCCTATAAGCTCAATATATTGTCCATCAATTTTTTCTGTTTTCTTATTCCATTTGAAATTATAGACAAATCTTCCCTTAAAAAGTCCTGAATGTTTTCCTTTATTCTCTTCTGCCAGCTCATATTCTCCAAAGACCGTTCCCTGCTTTTTTGAGTCTTTATATTTTGAAATGGTAATCTTACCTTCAAATTTTGCGTAGTTGGTATCCACAAGGGAATATCCTGAAACAAAATACTCCTGATCATTTTTTTTATTCTGTTCAGAAATATTGATCTTCAGTTTCAGTTCCTGTCCTTTGTTTCCGATAGTTCCCAGATAAGGTTTACTATTGTTCAGCCAGGTATTTGATATATCCGGCATCTGCCCCAATACAAAATTGGCCGCCAGGATGAAGAGTAATAAAAGTTTTTTCATGCAGTGATTTTTAAACGCCAAATTGTGAGAGATGGTGGTTCAGATGTTTAGCAAACATATTGTTCCATTCCTGAGCTTTTAATTTTCCGAAAGAAAAAGATTCTTTCCCATCAAAAGCCTCTGCCCCCAATTGCTGTGTCTTCTGAATAAAACCAATCAGTCTTGTTTTTTCTTCGTGAAAATTCTTTCTGGTGGTAATCAAAAACTGTGGAGCCGTAGGGGAATCTCTCGGATATGCTTTCTCTCCTACAACTTTAGGTTTCACGAAGGTCTTTAATATAAATTTTGCAATAGATCCCGGTTTTTTATGTTTTTCCGGCTCATAAATCATTTCATAGGTTATAGAGCAGTGTGCCAGCATTTGATCTACCGTCATTTTTCCCCACAAACCATGGGTGTCTTCCACCAATTTATTTATTCTATCAATATAGTTTTGAGCATCTTTTGCATCAAATACATTTTCCATATAATTTCTATTTTACTATAGACAAATATATCAGTTTTTTTGTTTGATTTTATAGTCCGTTGAAAAAATTGAAGGGAGATAATTGCGAAATTCGAATTGCAGGGTTTTGGTGTTATGAGTTGCGGGTTACGAGTTGCTAGTTGTGGAGTTATGTTAGGTAGAGTTTAGGTAATACGGATTATTTCTTCAATACTATTTTGAATTGTTTACCACAAATGCTGAAATCAACAAACCAATATATCATCAATAAGCAACCAGCATCCAGCCAACTAGCAACTAGCAACTAGCAACTAGCAACTAGCAACTAGCAAACAAATTAACAAGCAACTAAACAAACCAAAAACTACTCGCTCTCCTCCAGAGAAGTATTCTCAATTGCTATTTCCTGTGGCGCAGCTTTTTTGAAAATAAACCAAAGTTTGATCTTTAAAGCAATCCAGCCTATAACAGTATACACCACTAAAAGAATACTTAAATGTTTCAGATAAGGGAATGTAAGTTCTATCGAACCTTTTTGAATTAATAAGATTTTGAAAGCCTGTAAAAAAGGGGTTAACGGAATTATATTGGCGATAAACTGAACGAAAGCAGGCATTGCGTTCAAAGGCCATGTAAAACCACTGATGATGAAAGCCGGTGAAGCAATAACCATAAGGATTTGTGTAGCCTTCAGCGCATCAGGAATCAGGATACTGATGAATACTCCCAAAAATGAAGCTGATCCTACAAAAACTGCTGTCAAAAGAATAAAGTTGAGTATTCCTTCGGGCATCGGAACGTGGAAAATCATGTGCATAAAGTAATAAATACCTACAATGAGAATAGAAAATACCCAGATAGGAATCACTTTTATCAGCATGGTTGGGAAGGCCCATTTTTTCATTTTCAGATATTCTTTCACAAAAGATCCTCTTTCAAATTCAGCAGCAAAACTTACGGCCATCGCCAGCAGGATTACCTGCTGCAGTACTACCGCCAGCATTGCCGGCCACATAAAGATAAGATAGTTTCCGGTAGTATTGAAAAGGGTAATATAATTGGCTTTGAAAGGTTCATATTGCGTAGCTGCCTTTGCAGCGGGCATCCCTGCTTTCTGAAGAGCCTTGATGGAAGCTCCAGCAGAGAAGGTTCCTATGGTCAGTTGAAGGGCTTTGGAGGCAAAATTTGCCGTTAAGACGTTTCCGGTATTGATATAAACATTCAGTTCGGGATATTTTTTCTGGAGCATATCTCCTTCAAATCTTGAGGGAATAATCACTACAGCTGCTGCTTCATGCCTGATTACCTCATCTTTGATGCTCAGAGGTTCCTGCAGGTATCTGATAATTTTGATGCTTTTATTATCATCCAGCATTTCCGTCAATTGGTTAGACAAAGGAGTATTATCTCTGTCTACCACTAATACAGGAGTATTTTCAACTTTTCCGCTTTTGTAGACAAACCCCAGCAAGGTGGCATAGAAAACGGGGGCCAAAAAGAACACCGTCCTTAAGGTAGAATTGCCGATAAAAAGCTTGAACTCACGTTTTAAAAGACGGAAAAATTCTTTCATCTGTATATTTTTATATTTTGAAGAGGAACATGAAACTTACAAGTTCAGACTCTGTTTCTGTTTATTTCAGAATGACATTGGCATTGACCAAAATACTTTTGGCTTTGTTCATATCTTTAGGTTTTACTTTGATCTCATAGATCGCATCCTGCAGCTGATAATCCGGATAAGCCGTTGTAATATCCGCATACTTTGTCAACTGTTTGATGTATACAATATTTCCCATAAGATTTTCTTTATTGTATACGATCTGCATAGAAACATCCTGCCCTTTTTTATATTTTGAAATAGCACTTTCCGGGATGGTAAATCTGAAATAAGTACTTTCTGGAATATATCCGTTGAACAGCGCAAAACCAGCTGTTGCAAGCTCTCCAGTGTTTAGGCTGATCGTTTCTATTTCCATGTCATTGGTGGCAATGATATACCTTTCGGAATACGCTACATTAGCTTCCTGTAAAGCACCTTTAGCCTGTGACGCCTGTCCTGCTGCCATTTCTATTTTTTCGAAGCGGGTTCCTCTATTTACGTCATCCAGTTCTGCGACTACAGCATCATATTGAGCTTTTGCACCTTGCAATTTTGCGTAGATTTCGTCATGAGCCTGCGGCGACATTAAACTATCGCGGAACATATTGTTTGCTCTTTTGTAAGATTTCTGGGCAAATTCATACTGTTCTTTTAAACCTTTATATTTGGCCTGAAGCTGTCTCAGCTGATCGGCTGTAGCTCCATTTTTAGCCATTTGTTCCTGAGCCGTGGCCGCACTTACCGCACCCTGAGCCTGTGCTATTTTAGCAGAAACCTCCGGTACATCAAGCTGTGCTAGAGTATCACCTTTTTTCACAGTCTGGCCTTCGGAAACATATATTTTTACAATCCTTCCGGTCACTTTAGGAGCAAAAGAGATCACATCCTTTTTAGTTTTTCCTTCGGGTTCTTTGATTTTTTCATTTTTTTTGTCACAGCTCCCCAAGAAAAACAGAGCAGCGAAGAGTATAGATATATTTTTATGCATCATTTAAATTTTTAAGGGATTAAATAAAATTTGGTGATATCCAGCTCCTGGGTAGACCTCATTAGTTCTATTCCCGCTCTTCTCTGGTTGAAAATGGCATTCTGATATTCCAGTTCAGAAGCTTCAAGATCATTTTCCGCATCAATAAGCTGTGAAGATTTGCTCATTCCGTATCTGAATTCTTTTTCGGCCTGTACGAGTGCGCTTTTCGCCAATTCTTTTTCTTTGGCTTTTAAGGTGATCTGGGCGGAAGCTATATCATAATTGGTCTGATTATTAGCCAGATTCAAAGTCAGTTTTTTCAATGCGTCTTCTTTCTGGTTCTGTAATACTTCTTTTCCGACTTTGGCTGTTTCTTCAGCATGCTTTCCTTCTTTTCCGTCAAAAATTTCCCATTTAAATCCTACACCTGCTGTAATCAAGGGAAATATGTTAATATTATTGGGTCTCCAGTCTAGTTTTTTGCCCTCATATCCAAGTATTGGAACGGCCGGGATTACATTTTCTGAAGATTTGATTCTGTTTCCATACAAGCCGATATAATAGGCGGAAGCCATCAATTGTACTTTAGGAATCATCCATGTTCTTTCCGCTTTTATTTTATAATCTGCAGCACTGATTCCATGTTCCAGTGCACGGATTTCAGCTCTTTGCTCTATTCCTCTTTCTGCGGCAAGCAATTCTACCGGAGACAATATCGGATCAATCATTCTGAGTCTGTCTCTGCTGATTCCTGTTAAAATATAAAGCTGGGTGAGAAGCAGTTCTTTCTTCCCTTCATATTCTACCATTTTGGCATCTAAGGTGGCCTGAGCCAGTTCTATTTTCTTATGATCATAAGGAGTAATCAAACCGTAACCGAGCGCTTTATCTGCCGTTTTTCTGTTGATATCAAGCCTTTTTTTGCTTTCATCCAACACTTTTTTAGACTGATGAATCAGGGCTAGCTGATCATATGCTCTGGAAATACTGGCAATCACCTCATCTTTTGTTTTCTCCAGCAGAATATCTTCAGATTTCTTCTTTTCTTCAACAGCCTTCTTCATGTACTTCACCTTCCCTCCTGAATACAGAAGCATTTTGGCATCTGCCTTGGCAATACCTGAAAATCCTGATACATTGAAATTATTGTTAAACGCTCCTTCCGGAATATTGATAAAGGGAGCGAGATTGAGTTCCGGTGACGTCAGTCTTGCTGTTCCGTTGAGATACCCGGCTTTACCACTCAATTCCAGGGTAGGAAGAAAGATGTCTTTCAGTTTGTGTTCGTCAAGATCGGTAAGTTTGTTTTGGGTAACCTGCATTTTGAGATTCGAGTCCCGAACCATAGCACTATCCAGAAGTTCTTTAAAATCCGGCGCAGACTGTGCCCAACCAAAAGCGGGGAACGCAAAAAAACTAAACGTAAAAATCAATAAATTGTTTTTCATGGTTTATGTTTACAACAAATATAATGCAAAAAAAAGTAAAATCCTTCAAGATAATTCTACAATACGGTGAATTTAAAGTATGTTTAAAATATGTTTAAGTTTAAAGCGCTACAAAATAAAGTTTTGGGCAAAGCGTTTAAATGTTAATTAAAACCCAAAAAATTTTGAAAAAAATTATAACTCTACTTTTTCAACAATAATTCTAAAGCAATTTTATCAGGAAATAAAAGGATTCGATCGGAAAAACAAGTTTTAGTATTTTATTCTGAGATTTAAAATTTAGATTCCTGCGGAATGACAAAACAACATCTTCAATTAATTCCAAATTGATACTAATAAAAAAACGAAAACTCCCCACATTGCTGTGAGGAGTTTTCTGTATAATTATAATAAGCTGATTTACTTTTGAACTGCTTTTTTCATGGCAGCATCCGGACGTAAAATTCTGTAACGTACTTCAATGTCTTTTGGCACATAGAATACCAATGGAAGTTTACTGTTGTATCTTACTGTTTCAGGTTTTAGGGTAACAAACTTTTTAGTAGTTTTTTTATCCATGCAGCCCATCAGGGTTCCGGCAGTTTCTCCTTTAGACTCTACTTCATAATAGTTGTATCCCCATCCCTGAAGATCCTGAGTTTTCATTTCACCCATCAGGAAATAGTTGTTACAGTCTAACATTTTTTCAGCACCTACAAAAAGCTCAACTTTTAAATCGTTTTCGTTTTTTGCTACGGGAAGCTGAATATAGACTTGTTTATATCCTTCTTTAGCTTTTGGGAACATTTCAATCTCTAGTTTTTCAAACTTTTCTGCTTTCTTTTGTGCGAAAGCATTTACTCCAGCCATCAATACCAATCCTGTAATTAAAGTTTTAGAAAATTTCATCTTTATAATTTTTTAATTTATACTAACCTAATTTCAAAAACCATTCCAAGATTAAACAATTGTTTGATTTTTCGATTTAATTCTATTTTTATTTGAAATCTGTAAACAAAAAACTGCAGTAAGTTCTACTGCAGTTTTTATAAATTATTCTGAAATTGTTACATTACTTCCTTTTGTATGCGCATTCATCTGTGGTGCGTAGTAATTCTGCATCGTTGTAATTCCGTTGGAAAATTTTCCTGATGCATTGGCCACCACATCGTATTCAAAAACATATTTTCCTTTTGGCATGTACTGAATATAGAAGTTGGTAGAAGCATCTTTGGTCGACTGATAGTATCCAAGATTATTTTTCCATTGATATCCGGACAATACATCCGTAGGTTCAAATCCTGCCGCACGCATATCTTTAATATGGATAAATTCCATGGCTCTGTCTGTGTTCAGGATCATTCTTACCGTTACTTTATCTCCTACTTTCAACGGCGTTTCAGAAGAGATTTTCTGAAGTTCTTCTCCGTTTACGGTTTTTACTTTTTTGTACAGTTCTTTCATCACGGAAATATAATTTTCAGAAGATTTGATTTTATCGAGATCTTCGTAATACTGCCAGAACAATCCTCCCTGAACAATTCCGGGACCAGGTTTTGTAACAGTTACTGTTGCTAAGTTTTTATCTACAGCATCTGTTGTTACTGCCGACTTCACATATCCTGTAGCCTGAGTCTGAGGAACGAGTTCTTTTCCGCCCCAAATGATGGTAGCTTTATCACTTTCTGCTCCGGTCCATGATTTTCCTGAATTTAAAATAGTAAAGATCACTTCTGCAGTTCCTCTTGAACTTCCCCAGGAGTTGACTTCTTTCTGTGTTACCAGCCAGATTTTCATATCCTCAATAAAATTTTGGTCATTAGACTTCAACTTATTGAACGCTTCTAATGCTCCGGCATGATTAACGACTTTAGAACCAAACCATCCCCAGTCATTCAGGTTTTGCTTCCAGTAAACCCCTTGTGTTTTTGTATCTGTAGACGTTTCTTTAAGATAGGTCATCAATTTATCAGACACCTCTTTCAGACCATAATCATTCATTAATAATGCTGCACGGTGAAGTCCGAAGAATGTGAAATCTGTGATCTTCGCTGTTTTTGCTTTTTGTTTTACTAATGTTTTCAAAGCAGCCCCTTTTCCTTTTAAAGGATATTGCTTTTCCCAATAGTTTCTGGTATCAAGATAATCCATCGTCCAGTTGTTCCAGACATTGCCTTTTTTCGCATCAAAATATTTGTTCACCTCATTATCTACATACTGAATCAATTTGGCTGTAATAGCATTCTGATCGGCACTTTGGTAATCTTTCACATTATCTTTTAACCATGAATTGATTTTTCCTAAGTTTTTAAGGATGTACAATGAAGTACCGTAAGAACTTGGATAACCGGGATACCATGAGAATCCACCATCAGGGTTTTGTAGTTTTTTGAAATCGTCCCAATCCTGATTAATCGAATTTTTCATCGTATTGACATCGAATAATAATGCCAGTTTCTGCATCTGTTCTGCTTCATTTTTGCTTTCCAGTACCCAAGGGGTTTCTTCCAGCAATAGTTGTTTCAATTCCTGATTTTTTTCAAGATTTGAATGTAATAATCCTTTGTTCTGATATTCTTCAAAAACCGTTTTCATTTTCGGATTAGCTTTGAATATTTCTGAAGCCAGCACATCCGCAAACCATTTGTTAAAGATTACATCTGCTGAGTTATTCTGATCATTTTTCAAACTTGGAAGCGCAAACATGATCTCCCAGATCGGATTGGTTGTCAATTCTAACGTGTTGGAAACATTAGAAGCTGTTGTGGATGTATTGTTTTTAAGATTATCCAATACAAATGTTTTGGTTTCTCCTTCTTTCACAAAAACAGGAACAGCATCCGTCACCAACATTCTGTTTGGCAATACAGCAATTGCCTGCTGCTCACCGTCAGAATATTGACCAGCCTTAGCAACCACTTTGAAAATAACAGAGGAAACATTATCCGGAACTTTCAATTTCCATGTTAATGCACTGTTTCCTTTTTCATTTAAACTGAAGTTTTGTACTCCTGAACTCATTCCAAATTTTGAAGAAATATTCTCATTGGTAAAGGCATCCAGAATTTGTAGCTCGGCAGAACCATTCAGTTTTTTATCTGTAAGGTTTGAAAGTTTTGACTGCAGATTCAGTTCATCACCTTCTCTCAGGAATCTTGGATAGTTTGGCGTCACAGAGAATTCTTTCTGTGTTACCACTTCTTTTTCCAATGTGGCTGCTCTTGCATCTTTAGTATGAGCCAGGAACATCAGTTTCCATTTTGTCAACGCTTCCGGAGAAGTGAACTCAAAGTTTACATTTCCTTCGTCATCGGTTTTCAGATCCGGATAGAAGAACGCGGTTTCGTTCAGATTTTTACGTACAGCTACTTTATCCAAAACTTCCTCATTTGCTGCATCCATTTTTGGAGCTTTTAAAGGCTCAGGAACAACATTCTGCATAACCTCAATTTTATCTTCTGCAACGGAAGCTCTTGCTGTTTTAAATTTCGCTCCTGCAATGGGTGATGGCGGTGGTGCATAAGCAGGAGATTTCACTCCTTCCTGATTACTAATTCCAACAACTGTTTCTCTTGAAATAGAATAATAGTTAAAGTCACCATCAAACCAGTTGAACTGTGGAACCTGCACATTTCTGTCTTCAAAATATCTCAGTCTTTTCTGATAGTTTTGCTGTTGCAGGTAATTGTTAATGCCATAAGAAGTAACGATCACAAATGGTGTGTACAATTTTCTCCAACTAAAGCTATTTGCAGCAAACTGATCCAGAGACATATCATACATATTGGCCAATACCTCAGCATTGATCTTTTCATTATCATTTCCGGTTACTTTTACCGTCCATTTTTCTTTAGAATTTGGTTCCAGTTTATCTCTGAAAGTTACCGTTTCAATTTTTAAAGGTTTTTCTGTGTCTTTTATTTTTAAAGAAACAGATTCTGTATTCACATCATTGAATGCTACCAGCTGAAACTGAAGGTTCAGGTCTGATACACTTTTATCTTTAGGAATTTCAGTGGTATATTCCAATATTCCTTTTTTCATCTGATGAACTTCTGAAACCGTTTTTCCAGATCCATCCTGCACAAACACGTTGACCAATGCATCAGGAATTGCTGAGAAAACATATACTTTAGCTTTTTCTCCTCTTAACAATTCTTCTTTCGGAGCAATAACCGTCAGGAAAGGCTTTTGAGAAGGCTTTAAAGAGGTTTTATCCCAAACACTGAAATACTGAGCACTTTTTATCGTGTCTTTCCCTTCGATATTGAAAAGTTCCAGCTGATAATCACCAGCTTCCAGTTTTCCTAATTCAAGATTGGTAGCAAGCTGAGAATTGTCAGAAGACGGCTGCTGTTGTCTTTCAACCAATATTTTTTCCGTTTTCCAATTTTTGATTTCATCGTTTTTATCAAACAGATCATGTGGAAATTTGCTGATGAACTCTTCTTTCGAATATTTCGGAAGGTTCTGAACATCAGATTTGAAATTATCTCTGAAAATTCTATCCGGAGTGGTCAGTTTTGATAACTTAACCTGATAGGCCTTTTTAAGATTCTGTTCATTATAATTTTTGGTTTCTACCTTTACTTTTACATTTTCATCAGCAAAAGTATTGGCAATATTTTCTGCCTGAATGTAATGAGAAACTGAAGCTACTTTCAATTGGGTATTCGCGGTCTGCGTTTCCCCGTTGATGTCTGTAACAGATGCGTTGATGGCATAGTTATCAATTTGTATTCCTTCCAGTTTTTCATCTTTTTTAAGCTCCAGGCGAATGGTAAACTCCCCTTTGTCATTGGTCTTTGCTTCGCCAAGAATTGAATTTTCATTATCATTGTCCTGTGGATACCAGCTGAAATATCTCCATCTGATATTCTGTTTCTTAATTTCATAGTTTACTGTGGTATTGTTCAGTGCAACACCAGAGAACATTACTGCTTTTCCTTTCAGTTCTATGGTTTGTCCGTATTTGTATTCATCTTTTACAGGATCGAACGTTACTTCAAACTTTGGTCTTTTGTATTCTTCTACTCTGAAATTTTTATATCCCTGGCTTTCTCCGTCTATTCTCAGGTAAAAATTACCGTTCAGTTTTCCTTTCGGAAGGATAAAGCTGCCATGATAGGAACCAAACTCATTGGTGGTCAATTCCTGAGAAGAAACCTCCTCACTATTGGCATTCAGTAAAGTTATTTTTTGTTTTAATCCTGAAAGAACAGATTCAACTTCTTTATTGAGATTCGTATTAATAACCTTGAAATAAACAGTCTGTCCGGGACGGTAAATTCCTCTGTCAATGAAAATCTGAGCTGTTGAACGGGTTTGTTTGTTAGGATTATAATCTTCAGCAGATCCTCTGTTTCCATAGACCTGCATAATCTGGAAATCGTTCGTCTTAGGCTGTTGAATCAGAAAAGTTCTGTAATAATCTTTGCTTTCTGTAGCAGGAAATTTAAATACTCCGTTTCCATTGGTTGTTCCTTCAATTTTATTTAAAGTTTTATTGGAAACAAATTCATAAAATCTAAGTCCTTCATTCGTCACAGGTTTACCGTTTTCACTGTTCACCAGCTTCAACTCATCAGAAAGGGGCTTTCTGTCTGTTTTAGACTGATAAATAATTCTGTTTCCGGACACCAGAAAGTAAAAATTCTGTCTGGAGTCTGAATCTTTCATGTCAGCTCCGGCAACCGTAAATTCTGCTACATATACGCCTGAAGGAAGTGGTTTCACTTCCACTGAAGTGCTATGGTTCTGATAATCCTTAGGGTCAGGAAGCTGAAATATTTCTTTTCTTACCAGATTCTTTTTTAGTTTTCCGAAAGTATTGGAATAAGAGTTCTGAACATATTGAAGCAGTGAAGTAAAATCATCTTTTACTTCATAAATATTCAGGGTAAATTCTGACACGTTCTGATATTGGGCAACAAAATGAATCGGAAGGTTATTCTGAGTCTGAGCTTCATATTTTAAAGTCAGATATGGATTTACAATCTGCGCTTCTTTACTTTTGATATTCTCAATGAATGGAGATTTCGGATATTCACTTTTAGCCTGGGCAGCTACTGCAATAGCTTCTTTAGATTTCTTCTGACCAGTCAGTTCATCCATGATATCTCCCATAATCATCACTTTGTAATCTCCTTCTACATCAGATTTCAACAAATTCTGAAGCTGTTGAAGTTTATCTTTACAGTGATTGAAATTACAATTCTCTGTAATCTTTTCTTTCATGAAATACAGCTTAGCATTTCCGGTATTCTGAGCAATTAATTCATCATAAATGGCATTAATTGTAGTACGATTTGCTGTCAGTTCATTTTTTGTGAAAATATTGTTTTCAGATAAAAATTCTACTTTCTTCACTGCATACCAATCAGCCAATGTTGGAAAATAGGCGATATCACTCGCTCCAGAAAATATATTTTTATACTTTTCCAGGGAAATCTTTTTCATTTCAGGTTTTTCCTGATCAAGTTCCTGGTAACTTTTTGTCAAATAGTTTTTAAAATCAAGCTTACTCCAGGTTTCAATCTGTGCAACATCCTGAGAGTTGATATTGGTTCTTCCGTTTATTTTCCATGAGTTCTGGTTGTAATGATCCATAAAAAAGCCATTCAGTAAAACTTTGTATACCAATTTCCCTTCCCCACTCAGTTTGCCTTCTGCATCTTTAAGTTTTTTAAAAAATTGAGAAGCGGAATCGTTCTGGTCATCGTCCACCGTTTGGTTTACAATACTGAACTCCGCTTTCAGAGAACGGATCAGTTCGAAGGCATTATTTTCTTTCATGGCTTGTTTTTGTATGTCTAAAATAATGGGAAGATTAGATTTATAAGCTCCTTTCGTAGTGTTTTCAACAATTTTTTTCCATTGGGTATCGTAATATTTCTGTGCGGATACCGTTGAAAAGCTTAGCATTAGAAGCAAAAGCATAAAAATCTTGGAAAATCTTTTCATATATATTAATTTTGATAAATGAACATTTTAAAAATACTGAAAAAAACTGTCATAGACAGCCAGCTTTATGTCTCTCTTATGGGAACTCTTTTTGCAGTATTTTTCATGAAAGAGCAAAACACATTCCGTTTACCTACGGTTCTGTTTATTTTCATCACTTATTTCAGTGGTTATCTGTATACTAAATATCAATACACAAAATATTTTTTTAAAATAGTCATTGTAAATGCAATAGCCGGAATTGTCTGTGCCTTTTTAATCATTCACAACCATAATGAAATAAGGCTTTTGAAGTGGTTCATTATTGTAGTATTGGGATTGCTTTATAACAGCTTTTTTCTTGATGTTTATATCCGGAAAATCCCCCTGCTAAAAGTTTTCTATGTTGGATTAGTTTGGGCCTTGGTCAACTGCTGGCTCACCCTTCCGGAATTCAGTATTCCCATTTTTCTGATCAGCTTTTTCTTTATCACTGCGCTTGTGCTTCCTTTTGATATCCGGGACATGAACAGTGACACGGTAAAAACTTTTCCTATGCTGATAGGGGTACAAAATACCAAATACATTGCCTACACACTTGTTTTCATCAGCAATTTCATCGGAATTTTTTATCTCGATCTACAATATGCTCTGGCTTTTTTTATGGCAAGCATTATAACTTATATTTTTATTTATTTCTCTGAAAATAAAAGAGATGACACCTATTTTTCATTCGGGGTGGAAACTTGTTCTGCACTTCCTTTTTTATTTTTACTAATAATGGAGTATTTTTGACGAATGATTATCAAAAAGCTTTCCCTCTACAATTTCAAAAACCACTCTGAGAAAAAATTTGAATTTTCCCCGCAAATCAACTGTTTTGTGGGCAATAACGGTGTGGGAAAGACCAATATTCTGGATGCTCTGCATTATTTATCCGTAGGGAAAAGTTTTTTAGGAAATACTGATCTCAACAATATCAAAATAGAGGAAGATTTTTTTACCATTGATGCTGAAGTTCAGAATGAGGACAGTGAAGATATCATCAGAGTTACCCAGCCGAAGGAAGCTAAAAAAGTGATCAAGAAAAATGATAAAAGCTATGACAGACTTGCAGATCATATCGGTTATCTTCCAAGTGTTATGATTTCCCCTTATGATTCTAATCTTATTTCAGATTCCGGAGAAAGCAGACGTAAATTCTTGGATGCTATGATCTGCCAGACGGATTCTGAATATCTTTTTGATCTGATTCAGTATCAGAAAACGATTCAGCAGCGAAATGCTTTACTGAAATATTTTGCCAAGAACAGAACATGGGATAAAGATTCACTGGAAATCTATGATGACCCGATTACCCGATCCGGAACTAAAATTTTTAATAAAAGAAAAGAATTTGTAGAACAGCTCAACCCTATTGTTCAGAATTTCTATGAGATTATTTCCGGCGGAAAAGAAACGGTATCTGTCATTTATGAATCTCATTTGCTGGAAGATTCTTTTGAAACTCTTTTAAAAGAAAGTCTTGAAAGAGACCGTATGGTTACTTATACCTCGAAGGGAATTCATAAGGATGATCTTCTTTTTGAAATGGATCATGTTCTGATCAAAAAAATAGGATCTCAGGGACAGCAGAAATCCTTTCTTATTTCTCTAAAACTGGCTCAGATGAGTCTTGTAAAAGAACTTACCAAAAAGACGCCTATTCTTCTGCTTGATGATATTTTTGATAAGCTTGATGACACTAGAGTTTCGCAGCTGATTGAACTGGTCAACAAAGAAAGCTTTGGACAGATATTCATTACAGATACTCATAGGGAACGTACTGAAAGTGTAGTAAAGAAAATTAATGAGGAGAGTATAATTTTTGAGGTATAACTACTTAAGATAGGTAAGCCCCGAATTTTGAATCAAAAAAAGAAACATTTGAATTTGATTCTCATTCTATAGTATTTTTTATCTTAACTTATCATTCCCAAATCACGGAACTCTAAAACCCGAATCACGCATCCAACCCCGCACCACGACAATGAAGAAGAAAAAACGTGAATATCAATCCTCTGAACTGGTAAAATCTTTTGCCAGAATTTATGGTTTTGAACATAAACTTGTAGCTTTTGACATTAAAGACTTCCTTGAAGAGTATCTTGACGAAAGTCTTTTCAAGGAAATAAGAAGTGTCAATATAGAAAACCAATGTATTATTATTAAAATTGATTCCCCTTTACTGAAACATGATTTTAAAATGCGTAAAAGCTTTTATCTCAAAAAGTTTCAGGATAAATTTGGAGAAGATAAATTTCATGACCTTCAGATTTTATAAAGGCAGAAAATGCATACCTATAGAAAAATGCTACCATCGGGTAGCATTTTTTATTTTAATTAATGTTCTTCAGATTTATTAGAAATGGTACTGCTCATAAGATCATCTGCCTTTTTATCCAGTCTGGAGCTTAATGGCAGGAAGAATTTCAGTGGATGCTTCATAAAGTATCTGAAAATTTCTTTATAGATCTCACTTACCTGTCCGAAATTCATCTTTCTGGATCGGAATGCCAGGAACATGGATAAGCTGAAACTTACCAGGAAGTTGAAGAAACCGATCAGGAAAACGGTTACAAAAGACATCCAGAAGGTATAGGAATCTACTGAAAAATCTTTTCCATAGAGCCCTAATGCAAAGTTACCAGCTGCAAAGGTGATGTGTCTGATATCTAAATCGAGGCCAAAAAACATCCCTACCGGAGCTGTTGCCCCAAGGAACACACCGAACCAGAAGTTGGAAACAATTCCAGGCCAGTTTTTAGCATAATATTTTGAAAGTCCTTTTGCGAATTTCTTTCCGAAAAAGCTTCTGATTGAAAGGTTTTTAGCAATTCTTTCCGGAATCTGGTAAAACACGGAATTGTTTCCGATATTTCCTGAAATAATCCCTGAAATAAAAAGATAAAACCCAGCAATACTTGCATGCAGAATTGCTTTTGATTTAAAAGGATCAAGATCTTTTAATAATTTATCAGATCTGTCTACCGCCAGATTTTGTGAGAAAAATACATCCAGCCCGTAAATAATAGCAAGCGCTATCGGAAAGGCAAGCAATACATTTCCTACAAAGGCAATGAACTGACTTCGGAATAATTTGGATACCAAATGGGCAAACTCAGTATTATTTCTTTGGGCATTTCCTTCTTCAGACAATACTTTCGTCATGGTAGCAGCAGTCATAGCCGGTTGTTTTGTAGCAAGGGTAAAGCCCATCAGATAGATCATCACAAATCCCATTGCATAGTTCATTGAGTATAGAAAAGCGTGTGAAAAATCACTTCCCGGGATATATCCGTACAGCATTTTCAGAACACATAGTGCTCCTACAATAATCCCTCCGCCACTCGCCTTGTAAAACATTGTCATATATTCCTTCCGGGTAGAAGTAATATAATGAGCCCCCGCTTCTGCGGTATGATTGGTAATAAGGTGAGAAATAAGCCTTGTACTATCGTTAATGAGATCAGAAATATTATTTTTATGAGATTTATAGCTCAGAATATTAAAGATCAACTGCTTAGATTTTATCAGGACATCTTCATCAGTATCAATGACCAACAATTGTACGATATCATAAATTCGTTCAGTCTGCTGACGGATCTTAAGCAGGGATTGGTTAATCTTTCCGGAAATACCATATTTGGCAGAATTTTTAAACGCAATATTCACAAATTCCAGGCATTGTTCTGCATAGATTTTAATCTGCTTATATCTGCTGTCTTTGGAATGCAGCTGTAACTGAGGATCTTTTATCAGGTCTTCAGCTAATGTTTCCAGCTCATTCTGAAGGGCAAGAAACGGATTGTCCAAATTTCTGTACTGCGGAGCCATTCTCACCACTTCCACCTCCATAGCCATCCCTGTAACCCTCCAGGAAAGAATATTCATAGAGAAAATGAGTTCTTTTTTCACATTGGGTTTCAGAATAAAATCTGAAGCTCCCAGCATGTTTAAAAATTCATCAATCTCGTTTTCAGGGAGATTATGCAGATATTTCAAATCCTTCTTTGGTCTGAGACTCACATTATCGATCATATACCATACCGTCTTTTCATTTTCAACGGGTGGTAAAACCTTGTTCAGGATTCTTTTTTTAAGCTCAGGAAAGAAGGCATTTTCTGAAAGAATATTAGCTTCTGTCAGTGAAAGATTAAAAGGTCTTCCTTTAAAAATATTATGGATGTAATGTTTAAAGTTCTCAGCAAAATTAGGATTGCTTCTGAAAAAATTGAGCACATCTGTAAAGTCTGCTTCTTTGATACTCTCTAAAAACTCTGCAAAGGGTTCTAAAGAAAGGGTTTCATTCTTAAAAGAAAAATATTTTTTAAGAACTGACTCAAAGTTTGTGCTGGAATTAAAGAATTTCATTAGTACAAAGATACTATTTCAAACTCACATTCCTCATCTGTCTCATAATCCAATTATGTTTCTTTCTCAAATAGGGAGATGGGCTTTTAGGGTCATATTTTTTTGGATTAGGCAATACCGCGGCAATCCAGGCTGCATCTGAAGCACTTAGATCTTTAGATGACTTTCCAAAATAATACTGCGCTGCCGCTTCTACTCCAAATACGCCTTGCCCCATTTCAATAGAATTCAGGTATCTTTCAAGAATAATATCTTTACTCCACACTTTTTCGATGATAAAAGTATACACTGCTTCCAGCCCTTTTCTCACCCAGCTTCTTCCCTGCCAAAGAAACACATTTTTTGCAGTCTGCTGGGAAATGGTACTTCCTCCTCTTACTTTTTTACCTTTCTCATTATATTTCATCGCTTTTTCGATCGCTGTATAATCGAAACCATCATGATCAAAGAATTTTTGATCTTCTGAAGCTATTACGGCTTTTTTCACATTGTTTCCCATTTCGTCATAGGAAATATAATCCCTGTGCAGTTTTCCGTATTCAAAAAGACCTCCTATCTGGGTAAGGGTAATGGGCGGATTAAAGAATCTGCCCCAGATAATAAAAACTACATTCAGAACAAGAATGATGAAGATAAGCTGTTTAATTTTTTTCCACATAATTTTATAAAAAGGAAAGGCAAAAATAAGGAAATAGTACGAGTTACTGCAATTCTTTCATGTAAGTAAGCTGATAATCCGGTAAAAGTTCAGGATGAAAGATCTTAATATAATCTTTAAGGATCAAATCTGCTCTTACCACACCACTTTCAAAGAAATCATTGGCTTTCAGTTTTTCTTTTCCTGCTATGGTATAAATTTTCCCTTTATTGAATACATCCAGTTTCCCATAGAAAGGATTCATACTCAGCATTTCTTTTTTTGAAACATGACTTCCTGCATTCACCCAATACTGAACGCCTCCTGCTTTAGCATATACTTCTTCAAAACTCATTGTCAATGCTTTCTCATCCTTATTGTCCTTCATGATATAATTGGCATTGGCATCTGAAATATAATGGGCAACAGAGGTATTTCCACCTGGAAGGTACCAGACATTCCCATACATTTCATTCGCAAGTACCACAGGTTTTTCTTTAGCCTTTGATGCAAGCTGTTTCAGATCATTATAATTTTTTTCAACTTCCTGGTATTTTGTTTCCGCCTCTTTTTCTTTTCCTAAAAATTCTCCAAAAAGTTTGATATAAGCCGTTTTTTCCAAAGGCTTCTGCTCCATGTATTCATCCAAAAACACCACTTGAATACCATTATTTTTCAACAGTTCGTAAGTATTGTCAAAACTGGCAATATGATTGGTAAAAATAGCATCCGGTTTCATGGAGATAATCTTTTCTACATCATATTTCTGCTCGCTACCTACATTTTGAATTTTCCCTTCTTTAAGCAGATTCTGAATTTTTTCTGAATAAATATACTCCGGACTGGAAACTCCTATGATTAAATTTTCTGCTCCAAGCTCTGAAATATATCCTGCCATACTCGCATTCAACAAAATGATTTTCTTAAATGGAGTTTGATTTTGTTTGAAATTATATGTAAAATTCCCTGATTTTAGCTCCAAGGTACCATCGTGTTCCTTAAACTGAGTACGGGCAGAGATATTGGTCCAATCTGAGGACGAAATTTTTGATTCTCTTTTACAAGCTGTTAGCGCAAAAACCGTCAATAAAAGTAAAATTCTTTGTTTCATCTTTCAAAGAACGGAAAAAAGTGCTATATTTGCAAACCTTTAAACGACAAGGTAACACAAGGCCTCGTGGCGCAACTGAATAGCGCATCTGATTACGGCTCAGAAGGTTACAGGTTTGAATCCTGTCGAGGTCACCAAAAGACAAATGGCGCCACTTTTAAACAAGTGGCGCCGTTTTTATTATAATTGACAGTACATCATTTCTAAATATAAGAGATAAATATTTCTTAGAATTTAATAATCTTCTCTCCATTATTTATGATACTCTTCTTCTGTCACAGGTTGTAACCATATTACCGAACCATTCTTATTATCAGTAACTGCAACCTGAACAAAATATGAATTCTTAGTTGCACCGTGCCAATGCTCAACATTTGCCGGACATTTGATAACATCGCCTTTGTGTAAAATCTTTTTCGGCTGTCCTTTTTCCTGATAATATCCTATACCATCAGTTACGAGGATAATCTGTCCACCGGGATGGAGATGCCATTTGGTTCTCGATCCGGGTTCAAAAGTTACATTACCCACACCCGTATTAAATGACTGCTCATCCTGACCCAGCATTTGCAACCAGACATTGCCTGTAAAATTGCTGTTGGTTACTTTTTCACCTTTCGGGAAAATAGTGGGCGTTCTGATTTCTAATGTGGACTTACTACAACAGCTCGATACAATTAATATTGATAAAAGTAATGTAACTATTTGTTTCATATTTATATATTTAATCTTAATTCTTTAATAAATAGAGGGCTTGTCTTAATTTATTCTGCTGTAACTAATAGTAAAACTTTCATGTCTTTATAGATTTTTTCCAAAAAATTCCGTCAGTTTGGTTACCGCTTTTGCAACATATTCAGGTCTCCAATACGTTTGGATATGCGTGGCACCATCGATAATGAAGAGTTCTTTCTCTTTTACATTGACTGCTTTCGGAAAAGCTTCATCGGTCATATATTTGGTGTCAGCTTTACTTCCAGTTATCATCAATAAAGGCTGATTAATCAAATCCATATTGTCCGCAGCATCCCAAGTCATTAAATCTAACAAATTGCTTGTGGGATATAAAAAAGTCGAATTTGGGTGAGCATTGGTTCGATAATAATAAATATACCCTTCGCGATAGAGATCAGTATTTGTTTTCTGAATTTCTTCATCGGTAATGCTTGCCACGCCTGAATATATTATTTTACCACCTGCTCCTTCCTTTGCCCTTGCATCGGAAGCTTGTTTCAAACGCTCCTGAATAGTATTCAATCCCGAATTTTGAAATCCATTTCTTCGTACTTCACCGGAGTTAAACATACTTAAAGTAGCAACCACTTTAAATCTTTTATCTGATTGAGTTGCCTTCAAAGTATAGCCTCCGCCGCCACAGATACCGAATGCGCCGATTCGATTGATATCAACTCCGGGATATTGGGAAATAAAGTCTGCCATTCCGTGAATGTCTTCTGTTCTATAAACAGGTTTATCGGTGTGACGAGGTTCTCCCCCACTTGCTCCCTGATAAGACGCATCTGCTGCAATGGTAATATAGCCTGCTTCTGCTAAGCGTTGTGCATACAGTCCCGCTGTTTGTTCTTTAACACCTCCGTTTGGGTGTGCAACAGTGATCGCAGCATATTTTTTTGAAGGATCATAACTTGCCGGCGTGTAAACATTGGCTGCAATATCAATTCCATTCAATTTATATTTTACAGGATGGATATTTACTTTTCCTGTTACATTTTCTGTGATCGCACCATCATAAACCAATCCAAAAGGATTATTACGTTTGATTACTTCAATTTTTTCCATTTTTGGCTTTTTAATTTGAGTATTATTTTTTGTTTGTGCATTAATATTAAAGCTTGTTGCTACAATAATTAATACTGTCAATGACAATGTTATCTTTTTCATTTTTCAATATTTGGCAGCTTATTTTGATCTATTTTTTAAGACCTGATCCAAAACAAATTTTGCTGCATTTGATTTTTCTTTATTAATAGTGGGGCTGACAACAGCAACAAATTCATTCAACTGTTGTGGTGTCCATCCGACGTTTAATGAAATACCTAAATGAGATTGCAACATTGGTTCTGCATCACCAATAGCACTGATTACAGAAATCGTTACCAATTCTCTTTGTGCATAAGTCAAGACATCTCTCTCAAAAATATCAGAAAACAGATGTTCCTTTAGAAATGTATCTATTCCAGGTGCAAATGCTGAATAGCCCGAAAGTTTATCCGGTTGCTTTGTTTGAGTAAGTTGACCAAGAATTTCTTTTCCCCGTTCATACTTGTTGTTTTCACTATCAACAATAGAAACTCCTTTTCCAACAATATCATTACTATCTTTTGCCTTTCTTTCATCAAGAACTTCCATAAAAGTCTGTAAACCTCTTATACTTCTCGGAAAACCACAATAAGCATAAGTATGTACCAAAATTTCTTTTATTTCATTAATAGTCAGACCCGAATCAAGACCGGAATTTAAGCTACCTTTTAATTCCTTTAATTTACCTTGTGCTGTAAATGAGGAAATAGCAATGGTACTTTTATCCTTTTCATTTAAATGATTGTTTTGTGCTGGCAATTGTTGTGCTTTCATATCGGTTACAAAAAGTGAAACAATCATTATCTGGATTATTAGAGTGAAATACTTGAATTGTTTCATTATTTTACTTTTAAAGATTAATTACTTATCCAAACCTTTCTCTTTCAACCATTTTGATAATAGCCCTGCAACTTCTACATTATTCAAATCAGACATTAGAAAATGAGTATTTCCTTTGATTCCCAATTCAGGAAGATGTACAATAGTAACATCACCACCGTAACTATTGACAACTTTTGCCCATTGCCTTGCAGTTGCTAAAACATTTCTCCAAAAATTTAGTGATGCTGCATTAGTTTCTTCAGTTGGAATATAATCCCCGTAATAAACTACAATTGGTATTTTGGTTAGCTTCATAAAATCTTGCATCGGAACACCTTTTCCTCCTCGGTTTCCTTCAGGTTCTTCGCCTTCCGGAAAGGTGAATCCTCCAGGTTCATAAGCAACGACAGCTTTAATTTTTTCATTTTTAATGGCTGTTTTCCATCCGGGTGAACCTCCTGCCGAATGTGTGAAAAGAATTCCGTTTCCGGATTTATCCATAACTGAAGACATTGCATTCACAATCGCTACTTCATCTATATTTCCTGTATTCGGTGTCATCATACGGAAAAATTGATCCACAGAAATGCTGTCTTTTGGAAATTGAACTCCTTCATTGAATTTGGGGTACAGACCAATTCGAAATTGGGTAAACCAAGTCTGGTCATCTGGCAAACCGCTAATTTGTCCGGGTTTTGTAGTCTGCCCGGCCTCTCCACGACCTGGTTGATCGACAAGATAAACACTATAACCGTTTCTTAAAAATATATTAGCAAAGCCTTCTCTTCCATCCGCTGTTGTCTGCCAGCTTCGTCTAGACTGTCCATAACCGTGCAAAAAAATCATCGAAAGTCTTTTAGGTTTTACAGGAATTTGGTAAAAAACATCAGCGTGATCTCCATGCCTCGTCTGTCCACCTTGGGCAACATTCCATGGTTGTAACGGATCGAAAATCCCGTCACTCTTAATAATCGTCCCTCCAGCTGAGAAATTGCCTTGTGATGCAATAGTAATAGGTTTTTGCATCACCTTATGTTGTGCTTTAACAAAGAAATTGGAGACTAAAATTAAGATGATTAAGCTTAAATATTTCATTATTTTATTTGTCATTGCTCATTCTTTTAAAGTTAATTATCAATAATTTAGAAAAGAAAATGAATACAATTTCTTTCGGTAAAATTTAAATTTTACAATGGGTGAGTTTTACTACAAATCCAATTTTCTTTCACTTAACCATTTAACCATATTAGGGTCTCTATGGTCAAAGAAAAGACTGGAAGCAGTATCTAAAGTTGCAATAGCGTTCATATCTTCAGAAGAAAGCTCAAAATCGAAAATGTCAAAATTTTCAGTCATTCTTTCTTTTCTTACAGATTTTGGAATAACGATAACATTTCTACTCGTCAACCAGTTCAAAATGACCTGAGCTACAGATTTGTTATATTTTTCTGCGATTGTTTTTAAAACTTCATTATTAAAAATACCATTCTTTCCTTCTGCAAAAGGTCCCCAGGATTCTATTTGTACGTTATTTTCAATTAGAAATTTTTGTGTTTCAACCTGTTGATGGAAAGGATGGGTCTCAATTTGATTGATTGCTGGTGTAAATCCACTATTGGCAATCAAATCTGCAATCCTGTCTGGATGGAAATTGGAAACACCTATTGCTCTTACTTTTCCTTGCTCATACAATTCCTGCATTGCTTTCCAAGATCCGAAAATATCTCCATATGGCTGATGAATAAGGTATAAATCCAGATATTCCAACTGAAGTTTATTCAATGATTTTTCAAAAGCTTTTAACGTTTTTTCATATCCTGTATCCTGTACCCACAGTTTTGTAGTGATAAATAAATCTTCTCTTGCAACTCCGCTGTTTTTAATGGCATTACCAACCGCTTGTTCATTACCGTAAGATGCAGCAGTATCAATTAATCGATAACCTGTGTCAATTGCATCAATAACAGCTTTTTCACATTCTGCAGGATTTGGCACCTGAAATACTCCAAATCCTAAAATTGGCATTTCTACACCGTTGTTCAATATTACTTTTTTCATTTTTTATCTTATTTAATTTTTATTTCACAAAGAATAAAAATTGGTTAATCAACTTGTTATTGCAAATTTCCAACCTATTGATAAGCATATCGGTAGACAGATTACGGAATTGATAACCAATATTACTGTTCTGACTCTGAATGTAAAAAAGAGGTTGTTTTTATCTTTAGATTTGCATTAGAAAATGATACCGTTATGAGCCAATCATTCTATTTTGAAACAGTAAACGATTATAATCAATTTAATAATCACGAGACACTTCATCCTTTGGTAAGTGTGATAGATTTTTCGAAAGCGCATAGAAGAACAGGATCTAAAATGTATTTTAATCTGTACTGTATTTTTTTAAAAGATGTAAAATGTGGTGATCTGAAATATGGTCGGGCAACTTATGACTATCAGGAAGGAACATTGGTTTTTGTTTCTCCGGGTCAAGTTGTTGATGTAGAAAATAAAGTAGACATTTACCAGCCTTTGGGACACGGGTTGGTTTTTCATCCGGATTTAATCAAGGGAACTTCTTTAGGTAAGAGCATCTTTGAATATGGTTTCTTCGGATATCAAACCAACGAAGCGTTACACCTTTCTAAAAAAGAACAACAAATGGTTTTGGAAATGTTCGCTGATATTCAATTTGAATTGAGCCGCCCAGTAGATAAACACAGTAAAAAAGTCATCACATCAAATATTGAGCTTTTTCTTAATCATTGTGACCGCTTTTATGACCGCCAGTTTATTACCCGGGAAAATGTGAATAAAGGTACTTTACAAAAATTTGAAGAATTATTAAACAGCTACTTTTCATCTGAGAAACCTAATACTGTAGGACTTCCATCTGTGGCATATTGTGCAGATGAATTACATTTTTCAGCCAACTATTTCGGAGACCTCATCAAGAAAGAAACAGGAAAAACAGCACAGGAATATATACAAAATAAAATTATTGATGTAGCCAAGCAAAGAGTATTCAACGTTGATAAATCTATTGCTCAGATTGCTTACGAACTAGGATTCAAATATCCACAGCATTTTATCAGACTTTTCAAACAAAGAACTGGAGTTACACCTAATGAATATAGAAGTTTGAATTGAAATGCATTAATTTTAATTTATCTTTCTAAAAATCTTAGACATCGTCTCTTTGTCAAGACTTTCCATATCTATTAATCTTAGGGATTTTACCATTTTTAAAGTTGACGACTTGTACTTCAAAAAATGGGGTGTCTGCAAATGAAACTGATACGCCTCTTTGTCAGCATAGATTTCTACAATCCTTACCTGAGCTGGATTTTCCTTTTGATACATTGGGAAAATAGCAACTACACCTTTCTCTGATTTTACTGAAGTAGAAGCTTCCTCTTTCAGAATAGAATTATATTCTTTCAAAAATTCAGGAACAATTTCAATCTCGGAAATACGAACCATCATATCATTTTCGATAATCTGAACAAGTGGTTTTTCGATAATTTTCCGAACCGTATTTGCCTGCGTTTTACTGACAGATTCTTGGATCAAATCAACCAATTGTCCTAATTGATTTTCAGTAATTCCGGTATTCTTTCCGATATTAATATGCGATTGCAACTGTCCTTCTACTCCATCCAAGGAAGCCAAAGCAGAAATCGTTACCAATTCTCTTTGCTGATAAGTTAAAACATCACTCACAAAAATGTCAGCAAATAAATGTTCTTTCAGAAAAGCATCAATTCTTGGAGCAAATTCTCCAAAACCTGATGCCGGTTTGGATTGTGGAGTTTTTGTGAGTTCTTCAAGTGTTTTTCTGCCTTGTTCGTATCTATCGGCTACATTATTTTCAATGATGATTTTCTTTCCTTCAATATCATTAATACCTATTGATTTTCTTTCGTCTAAAACTGTTTTAAAAGTATTTATCGCATTCAGACTTCTCGGAAAGCCACAGTATGCATATAATTGAACCAACGCTTCTTTAATTTCATTAATCGTCAAACCTGAATCTAAACCGGCATTCAATTGAACTTTCAAAATTTCAAGATTTCCAGTTGCTGTAAGTGAAGAAATCTTTACCAGATTTTGTTCTTTAGCATTCAGATTTTGATTGGTTTTATTTTCTTGTGCATTCATTTTTGTTATACTTAATGTGAGAACAAAAAGAATGATCCATGGTAGAAACTTATTTTTGCTCATTGTAAAACATTATTTTTTGTTGGCTTGGGCAAATTCTTCATCAGAGACAGCTTCCAGCCAAGTATTCTGATTGGTTTGCGGATTACCATTCGTTGCTAAATGCGAGAACCAGCTTTCGGCAGTTGCACCGTGCCAATGCTCAACATTCGGAGCAATTTCCACAATATCACCAGCTTTTAAACGTCGTGCGGATTTTCCTCTTTCCTGATATAAACCTTCGCCACCTACAACAATCAAAAGCTGTCCGCCAGTGTGACTGTGCCAATTGTTGCGACAACCCGGTTCAAAAGTGACATTGGAAAGGGGAACATTCAATTCTTTATTGCTTGTAAGAGGCGCCAGATATGATTTACCAATAAAATATTGTGCAAAACCAGTGTTTTCTTCACCTGTCGGAAAATCACTTATTGTAGGAATGTTTGAACTCATTTTGTTAAGTTTTATTTTGTTTGAATTTACTTTATTTTGTGCGATTACAGTTGGACTGAGCGCTAAAAGAATGATGGTTAAATATTTCATTATTTCGAATATAATTTACTCAAAATCAGCCGTATGACAAAGTTCCGACAATACAATCATTTTTAGTTATATTGATTACGGAATTGCTTACCATTTTTACTGATTTGAGTGGATAAACAGATAAGGGCTTGCCGAAACAAACCCTTCTAATTTTATGTAATGCTGATTCCGCCATCAACAGAAATCGGCTGACCGATAATATAGCTGGAAGCCGGACTGAACAACCAAAGCACTGTTTCTGCCACTTCACTTGCTTTGCCTAATCTTTTAATGGGCGCCCAATCTTTAGAAGCACTTTCGTCAAGGTCGCCCAACGCAAACATTTCTTCGACCATTGGCGTTTCAATTGTTCCGGGACAAACCGCATTGATTCTGATTCCTTCTGGCGCATATTCTACGGCTGCACTTTTCGTCAATCCCAAAACACCGTGTTTTGTGGCGTGATAAGCTGCTCTTCCCGCTCCTGCAACCAATCCGCCGATAGAAGAATTGTTGACAATAGCACCACTTCCCTGTTTCTGCATTTGCAAAAGCTCATATTTCATCGTTAGAAAAGTACCTTTTAGATTAATGCTCATTACTCTGTCGTATTCATCTTCTGGTAAGTCTGCAAGTTTAGAAGGACGCGGCTGAATTCCTGCATTATTGAATGCAGCATCCAGTCTTCCGTATTTTTCTACCACAAAATTAATGGCAAATTCTACATCTTTGGCGGATGAAACATCACATTTCACCGCGGAAGCTTCGCCTCCAAAAGCTTTTATTTTTTCGACTGTTTTTTGTGCCGCATCTTCATTAATATCTGCAACCACTACTTTTGCACCTCTTTCAGCTGCCATAACAGCAACTGCTTGTCCCATTCCGATTGCGCCACCAGTTATGAATATTACTTGGTTTTCCATTTTATTTTTGATTTTGTAATTTATATTTCATTTAAACTTAGAAAGTTGTCGCATCAATCACATATCGGTAACGTGCTTCTTTATTCACAACTTTGTTCCATGCATCGTTGATTTCACTGGCTTTAATAACTTGTATTTGAGGATAGATTTTGTTTTCTGCACAGTAATCCATTACTTCTTGCGTTTCCGGAATGCCACCAATCAGAGAACCGTTAAAGTTGACACGATTGAAAATCATATTAAAATTATTAATCGTTAATTCTCCGTTTATCGGTTGTCCGACCTGTGTAAAATAGCCGTATTTTTTCACACAATCGATGTAAGGCGACATATCATAAGCATACGGAACCGTGGAAATCATAAAATCTAACTTGCCATTGTAAGCTTTTAAATCTTCCGCCGATTTCACAACAATCACTTCTTTCGCACCAAAACTTTTGATGTCGTGTACTTTTGAAGGTGAAGTGGTAAAAGCGTACACTTCAGCACCTTTTGAAACCGCCAATTTCACAGCAAGATGTCCCAAACCACCAATGCCAATTACACCAATTTTGTCGCCTTTTTTGAAATTGATTTTCATCATTGGCGAATACGTTGTGATCCCCGCGCAAAGCAATGGTGCAGCATATTTCAGATCCATACTTTCTGGAATTTTAATAGCAAAATGTTCTGTTACAACAATGTTGTTGGCATACCCACCTTGCGTAATTCTGGAAGGCGATGTTTTATCCGGTGCGCCGTACGTTCCTATCATGCCTGTAGTTTCACAGTGATGTTCTTCGCCATTTTTACAGCTTTCACATTTCATACAGCTATCGACCATACAGCCAACGCCTGCTTTGTCACCGACTTTAAATTTGGTTACGTTTTTCCCGACAGCCGTCACAAATCCTGCAATTTCATGACCCGGAACTTGCGGATAGGCTTGTTTTCCCCAATGACCTTTAATCGTATGAATATCCGAATGGCAGATTCCTGAATATTTGATTTCTATTAAAATATCATTGTCACCAACAGACCTGCGTTCAAAATTCCAACTTTCAAGTTTTCCGTTTTCGTCTTTTCCTGCGTAGCCTCTGGATTTTATATTTTTACTCATACTTTTTGATGGATTATTTTGTGCTAAAATGTCGAGCGGATTTATCAGCATCAAACCTGCACTTGCTAACGCAGTCTGCTGAATAAATTTTCTTCTTGAACTTTTATTATCCTTTTCCATTTCTATATTGATTTAAATTACTGAATGCTGAAACCACCGTCAACAACCATTGTGTGACCCACCACGAAACTAGCCGCATCACTGCTCAACCAAACTACTGCATTGGCAATTTCTTCGGGACGACCCAAACGACCGCTGGGAACAGTTTCCAACATAGCATCAAGTACATCCTGTTGGCCACCGTTGATCATTCCGTCCAACATTGGCGTGTGGATAATTCCGGGACAAAGGGTATTGATGCGAATTCCTTGTTTAGCATATTCAATCGCCGCACTTTTAGTCAATCCAATTACACCGTGTTTTGCTGCGTGATAAGTACCTCTTTGGTTACCGCCTAGAATTCCCCCAATTGACGAACAGTTTACAATAGCACCTGAGCCTTGCTTTCTCATCTGCTGCAATTCATATTTCATACTGCTCCAAACACCACCAAGATTTACACCTGTTACTCTGTCAAAATCTTCTCTTGTCTGGTCAGCTGCTCCTGCCAATTCATTTTGAATTCCCGCATTGTTGAATGCCGCATCCAATCTTCCGAAGGTTTCCACCGTTTTATTGACCATTGCTTCAACTTGTGCATCATCAGAAACATTACACACGATTGCAATCACATCATAACCTTCTGATTTTAATTGCTCTGTTGCTTTATTCAAAAGCTCTTCACTCAAATCAGCCAACGCAACTGATGCTCCTGCCTCTGCATAAGCTCTTGCCGCTGCAAATCCTATTCCTTGTGCTGCACCTGTTACAAGGGCAACTTTACCTTCCATTGATTTCATAAAATCCATATTTAATGTTGTTATTAAAAACTATAATGCAAATTTCCTATGTTATTAGTTTACAGCACTTACACATTCCACGGATTGTGCTACCACTTTTACTGATTGCAACTCAAGGAAGGGATATTTTGATAAATTTGTACTGTTTAATTATAAAAAATGGACGAAATACTAAGACTTGATACCGTAAGTGAACACGATGCTTTTTATCATAAACAAAATCTGCATCCGCAGGTCAGTATTATGGATTTTGACGGACGTGTGCCGGAAATCTATGCATCCAGAATGAATTTTGGTTTTTACACCATTTATTTAAAAGACATTGTTTGCGGTGATTTAAAATATGGTAAACACACCTATGATTATCAGGATAAAACGTTGGTGTTTGTTGCTCCAGGTCAGGTCATTAATGTGGACATCAATACCGACTATAAACCTCAAGGCTATGCATTACTTTTTCATCCCGATTTGATAAGAGGTACTTCTTTGGGCAGTCATATAGATGATTACGCCTTCTTTTCCTACCAATCAAACGAAGCTTTGCATTTGTCTGAAAAAGAGCGAAAAATTGTACTGGACTGTTTTGAGAAAATCACTTACGAACTGGAACAAGGCGTTGACCGACACAGCAAAAAGCTTTTAGTCGATAATATTGAACTTTTTTTAAATTATTGTGTCCGATTTTACGACAGGCAATTCATCACCCGAACTGAAGTCAATAATGATGTCGTTGTGCGTTTTGAAAAGCTACTGAACGACTATTTTCAATCTGATAAACCTCAAGTAATCGGACTTCCATCTGTGGCTCATTTTGCCAATGAATTCAATCTTTCTACCAATTACTTTGGCGATTTAATTAAAAAAGACACTGGCAAAACGGCTTTAGAATACATCCACCTGAAAGTAATGGCTTTGGCAAAGCAGAAAATTATTGAAAACCAAAAGACAATCAACGAAATTGCTTACGATTTGGGCTTTAAATATCCGGCACATTTTACAAGGGCTTTTAAGAAAAGTACCGGACTATCGCCTATTGAGTATCGTAGTCTGAACTGATAAACTATTTCAAATTTGTTTTAAAGAAAGTATCCAACTTATCAAAAGGAATCACATCCATTTTATCATATAAATCGACGTGCACTGCACTCGGAATAATCATCAATTCTTTTGGTTCCGCAGCCATTTTATAAATATCTTCAGAAAAATATTTTGAGTGTGCATTTTCACCTGCAATAAGCAACATTGGTCTTGGTGAAATCTCCTTAATATAGCTTAACAACGGCATATTCATAAAGGAAATAGCGCTTGTTAACCTCCACCCTTTTGTTGAATTTACCGAACGCTCGTGAAATCCTCTTGGCGTTTTGTAATAATCATAATATTCTTTTACAAACTGAGGTTCATCGCCGCTTAATTTTTCAGGTAAATGACTTTTCGGATATTCAGGTTCGCCAGTTTCTGCATCTTTCCATCTTTGTTGGCTCAGATCTTCAAGCGTTTTTGTTCTTTGTTCTAGTGTGACAATGTCGTTATATCCTTTTGAAATCACTCTCGTCATATCGTACATACTTGTAGTCGCAACGGCTTTTATTCGTTTGTCTATCGCAGTAGCATTCAGCGCCATTCCTCCAAACCCACAAATGCCGATGATTCCGATTTTATTTCGGTCGACATTATTTTGAAGTCCTAAGAAATCAACTGCCGCACTGAAATCTTCGGTATTTATATCTGGCGAAGCTATATTTCTTGGTTCACCACTACTTTCACCTGTGTAAGAAGGGTCAAAAGCAATCACTACAAAACCTCTCTCCGCCATTTGATTGGCATACAAACCGGAAGATTGCTCTTTCACCGCACCAAACGGTCCGCTGATTGCCAATGCTGCCAATTTTTCGTTTCCAGCATTTTTTGGAAGGTATAAATCTCCGGAAAGTGTTATTCCGTAGCGATTCTTGAAAGTTACAGCGGTTCTTGTTACCTTATCGCTTAGTTTGAATGTATAATGTTCTGTTGTTTCCATTTTCTTTGAATCTGATTTTTTATTTTGTGCGAAAGATTTCCCGACGATTGCCAAAAAAAGCACGGTGAATAGAATTGTTTTTTTCATTTTTATTTTTGTTAATTTTTTAGGTAAGCTTTATGAAGTCGCAGATTTTAGTTTTATCTCTGTTTGCTTATCGAATATTTCTCGGACTACCATAGTTAAAATGGCTAATATTCCAAAGCCTGCTCCCACCCACGGAATAGAAAAAATTCCCACATTGGCAATAAACCATCCGCCAACAATTGTTCCAGTGGAAACCCCCAGATTTCCAAAAGAAGACTGGAGACTATTTGCGAATTCCGGCGCTTCTGGCGCGGCATCAATCATATAAGAAATTGCAGTTAAGAAAGCTGGACCGTACATAATTCCCCAAATTGCAACCACAACAAGTTGTACATAAAAATTCTCCCCTGAAAACTGCAAAATCACAGGTAATACTATGGTTCCTAATAAGAAAAATGCGGTTGTTCGAACAATATTCTTTGACAGTAATTTTCCTGATAACCAATTGGCAATTACTCCAGCTATACCGAAAAGCAAAAGCATATAACTTACTTGTTGACCATTCATCATTTTTACTTTTCCTAAATAGTCGGCGAAATAGCTATACGTTGAGAACCAAGCCGAAATCAACAGTACATTGAATACAATACTGATAATAAATTTTGGTTTTTTTAAGATTAGTAACTGGCTTCCATAGGATAGTTTCTCTTTTACAGGCATTGATGGAATGAAGGTAAAAATGCCTGCTAAAGCAATGAGTGAAATAATTCCCTGAATAACAAAACTGATTTGCCATCCGTAAAGACTCGACACATAGGTACTCAATGGAATAACGGTTACCTGCGCTAAAGCAATTCCGCCAATTACAATTCCCATCAATTTATGCTGTTCTTGTTTTGATGAAGAACGGATAACAGTTCCAACTGCCGCCGAAAAAAAGACAGGTTGCAAAATTGCAGGAAAGATTCGCAACACAACCAAAAGCCAAAAAGGTGGTGCAAATGCTGAAATAATATTGGATATTAGAAAAAGAGAAATGGCCCAAAGCATCATCTTTTTTCTATCAATACCAGACGTTAGAAGAACCAGAAAGGGTCCGATAAGAAAGATTGTCAAGGCAAACGCACTGAGCAATAAACCAGCGGTGTCAATTCCGATCTTGTAATGTGAGGCCACTTGTGGTAAAATACCAATGATCCCAAACTCGGTACTTATGATACTGACCGCACCCAGACAACCTGCGTAAGCTATTTTTTTGATCCCAATCCCGCTATTTTTACTTTCCATATAACTTCTCATTATGATAGAGCAAAGTTACTTTCGGATTGCTTTCAGAGGATAACGATTATCAAACCAAAAATTAAGAAATTCAAACTTCCGTCAAACGAAATGCTTTTGGATTAGTTCCGGTCTGTTTTTTAAAGAAATTATTAAAATAAGTCGGATAATCGAATCCAAGAGCGAAAGCTATTTCTGACACATTCCAATCCGTATGTTGCAGCAATGCTTTTGCTTCTGTGAGAATGCGTTCCGTGATATGTGCCGTTGTGGATTTTCCGGTAACCTCTTTTACCGCACGATTGAGATAATTGACATGAACATTCAGGTTTTTTGCAAAATCCTGAGCTGATTTCAGTGACAGAGATTGGTCTGTAGTTTCTATGGGGAATTGTCTTTCCAACAGCTCCAGAAAAACGGATGATAATCTTGATGCCGCATTCTTATTCTGCTCAAAATCTTCTGCAGGTTCCAGCTTCAGAGATTCGTGAATGATAAGACTTATGTAATTGCGTATCAATTCATCCTTGTATACATAATCACTTTCCTGCTCTGCAATCATCTTCTGAAAAATGGTATTGAGAAAGAGTCTCTGCTCTTCCGTAATTTTCAGAACGGGAGTTCCCCCGATCTTAAAGAAAGAAGACTGTTGTAAACTTTCGGAGCGTTCAGAATTTTTAAAAAATTCCTCCGAAAAAAGAATGGTATAGCCTTTATAAGTTGTTGAAATGGTTTCCCATGAATATGGAATATGCGGGTTTCCGAAAAAAAGCACCGTTCCTTCCTGCTCAAAACTTTTATCAGAATAATGAATCTTACTTTTCCCAGTCGTAAGGCAGATTTTATAGAATTCTTTTCTGCTGTAGACACGGGTTTCGCTTCCGTCCTGCTCAATCTGGAATGCACGGAAACCTTTTAGTTTTAATTCAGTATTAAACTCCGAAACAACTCTTTCTACCTTTTCTTTCATTTTTCAAAGTTAAGAAAATCAAACTAATCAGTTTTAAAATAATTATAGAAGTAAAACGCCAATAGAATTCTCTGTCGAAACAAAAAATTCTATCGCTTAAAAAAAATCTTGAAAAGACTTAATACTTTACAATTTCGTATTATGAAATAGTTCTCGATTCGATCATTACGAAATACCCGGTTCTTTCTTTAATCAGCCATTTCTCATTTTGGAAAACATATATGTCTTCATATTTCACGCTATAATCTGTTAAAACATCCTTACCTTCATTTTCCCGAATCATTTTAATCTGAGAAAATGAAATTCCCATTGCAATTTCACCGTCGATTTTTGTAGAATGCTGACCGTTTAATGTGAAATAGGTTTTTACTTGTGAAGCGTGCAGATTAAAATCACTCTCCATACTTTCTCTACCCGAAACGTTTGCAACCAAAGCCCCATTCATATAAACTTTATAAATAACGTCCGGAGTAAATAAATCCATAACTTCTGAGATTTTCCACTCATCACCCAGGTAAGCATAATTGTCAATTAAGTCTCTTAAATCCTGCTTGGTTTTTAAAACTTCTAATGTCATAATTTTGTTGTTTAAAATTAAATTTTAAAATTACTTTCTGTAATTATTCTTGTACAAAATTATATTATATTTGGTTACATTTTATTAGTTGTTACCTAAAGGTTACCAACTAACAATTGCAGAAATAATGAAAAAACCAACAGAAAATCAAATAGATAACAAGGCATTCACGGAAGAATGCCATACCGTTTTAACAGCAGTTTCGGATGCTTTATATGTTATCGGCGGAAAATGGAAGTTGATGATAATTATCGCAATGGCGCGAGGAAACAAGCGATTTACAGAAATTCAGAAGCAAGTCATCGGAATCTCGGCACGTGTACTTTCCAGCGAATTGAAAGACCTGGAACTGAATGGATTTATTGTCAAAAAAGTTGAAAACGGTTATCCTGTAACGATTGAATATGAGCTCCTACCCTACAGTCAGACTTTAGAAGAATTGGTTGGTGCAATGACACGATGGGGAATTCAGCATCGGGAAAAGGTGAAAGCTGAAATGGGTTCGGAAAAATCGAAAGAGAAATAATCCAATTATTAAAATTTGCCACAATCAATGGGACAGAACTCAATTATCGAAGACTCTGCTTTCTGATTCTGCTGAGCGTTTCACGGGAAATTCCTAAATAAGAAGCAATCTGATGCAAAGGAAATCTCTGAATCATATCGGGATGAAGCTGAACAAAACTTTCATAGCGTTCCAAAGCATTGAGGCTTATCGCATCATCCATACGTTTTTGGGAAGCAATATGGTTATTTTCGCTCATTTTCCAGAACATATCTCTCACTGACGGAATCTCCAGAAAAGCATCAAGATTAGGTCTTGGTAAAATCAATAATTCAGTGTTTTCCCAAGCTTCGATATAATATTTGGAAGGTGTCAGATTCATAAAGCTTTGTCGGTCAACAATCCACCAGTTCTCTACCGCCAATTGCAGAATGTACTCAATCCCGTGACTGTCTACGCTAAATTGTCTCGTTGCACCTTTTAGGATAAAACCTGTATATTGACAAACATTTCCTTCTTCAAGAAAATATTGTTTTTTTCTTAATTTTTTGGGCAACAACAGCGACTGGATATTTTCTTTTTCCTCTGAGGAAAGACTTGAATTGCTGTAGCGCTCTATATAATCAAAAAGTGGTTCGTGCATTTTAGTTTCTTGGGGCGATTAAGAAAATCATTATTTACCAAATTTAAAAAATTTCGTTTTATTGTCATCAATTATATTTAATCTGAAAATACAAAAACTAAAAAATCACCCTATTCGATTTTCAGGGCGATTTTTATTCAGAATTAAATTTCTAATCTAAATATGATTAATTTTTAGAAATAAACACCAATTTCGGAAAAGTTTTTTTGTTTTTCCGATAGTTTCCCGGATTTAATGCTTTAATACCTGCCATAATAATATGTTTTAAAATTGTTTGTCATTATTCACGGTAGAAAGTTGCAGCTTGGAACAAAGCAACAGTTAGGCAGCATTTCTCAAAGAGTTGGCAATTTTTATTTCAAATGATTTTTCTATTCTTTTTTTTTAAAACCAACTTCCAATAGCATACAACCCCATTAAATATTTAAAAATCAAAACTTTAATAAAACCCATTGACATTTGTCACAGGTTTTTTGTATCAAATATCATCGTTTTCAGGAATCAACTCAGCCTAATTTTGTCCTGTACAATAAGCACTTATGCTGCTGAAGTACAGAATAAAATTATATTAATTTAAATACATTTACTATGCACACAAAAGCATTCAACCCAGAAAACGCAGCGATACTTCTTATCGATCATCAAGTAGGAACAATGGCGTGGACACATTCTCACGACATTAATTTGGTAAAGCAAAATGCCATTAAACTGGCAAAAATTGCAAAAGCCTTAAATCTTCCTGTTATTTTGACATCAAGTATGGAAGACCACGCTCAGGGGCCTTTGATTCCTGAATTACAGGAAATATTACCTGAAGCGTATGACGCCCGAATCAAACGTCCGGGAATAGTAAATGCAATGCATCACGAAGGTTTCAATGAAGCTGTAAAGGCCCTAGGTAGAAAAAAACTTTTCGTAGCAGGTGTTACGACAGAAATTTGTGTGACTTTCCCAGTTCTACAGATGTTGGATGAAGGTTATGAAGTACAGGTTTCTGCAGATGCATCGGCTTCTTACACCCAATATGGAGATAATTTAGCTTTGGAAAGAATGAGACAGGCGGGAGCAATTATCACTACTGTTGACCAGATTATTTCGGAGCTGGCAATTGACTGGACAAGCCTGAACGGAGGAAAACTAATTGGAATTTTAAACTATCAATAAAATTTGATTTACAAAAAGAAACATCGTTTCAAAATATAAAAGCGGTGTTTCTTTGTTTTTAAAATTAAAACTTATCTTATGAAAATCATTAGAGCTTCAGAAAAACATACACACGGCAACCAGACATTTCACGTTGAAATATTGTATCCGGGAACCAATCTCGGAAAAAACGATACTGGATTTTTAACCATTGGAAGAATTGATCATGCTTTATTTAAACCTCCCGGTTTAGTTCCAATGCATCCACATCAGAATGATGAGATCTTTTCTTATATCCGTTCCGGCAAGATGGTTCATCTTGACAGCACGGATAAAAAAGAACATCTGAACAATTCTTATATGATGCTCATGAATGCCGGAAGTGGAGTGTCACACGAAGAAAGTGCCGAAGAAGATGTTGAAATGCTTCAAATCTTTATGCGACCTTCTGAAAATGATTTACCACCGCAAGTTCAATTTCATCAATTTGAAAGTATTTTCAGTGAAAACATCTGGAGGCTGGTTGCCGGAAACAGAGCTGATTCTTCTTTGAAATTAAGAGTGGAAACTAATATTTTTGACATCAGGCTGCAAAAGGATAAAATAGTGGAAGTTCCTGAAGGGAATGAGAAAGTCATCAATTTTATTTATTGCTTTAACGGCGAAATTAAAATCGGAAATGAAATCATTGCAAAAGGAGACAGTGTAATTCTGGAAGAAAATTTGTTTCTTGAAGCCATTAAAGAAAGTGACTTGGTTTTATTTCAGATAAAAAAAGAAGCCAAATACAGTAATACGGGGATGTTCAGCGGAAATAAATTGAATTAGTCAATACTTAATCTGACAGTTATAATCACCTTAAATCTATTAATTAAAAATTCTAATTATGAGGTTAATTTATATCTTACTTGCAATTACTCTCGTTAGTTGTAAAAATGAGAAACAAGATAATTATTACAAATCTATCTCTAAAAATAAAAAAGATACAGCTGTACTAAATGTAAATATTGAAAAAAGTTCTTTTTACGGAAAATATCAAGTTAAACATCACGATAACACCAAAGATAGTGGCACTATAACTGGATCAATATTTGGAGATACGTTAAAAGGTCGATATACTTATATATCAAGGCATAATATAAAGACTGTCGACCCTATAGCATTTTTAGTGGTTGGAAAAGATTTGAAATTAGGAAACGGAGATCCTGCCTCCTACATGTCAATACCTTATTACATGGATGGAACAATTTATTTCAATGATTCTCTTCTACTGTTCAAACCTATTAAACTAAAAGAATTTAATGATTTGATCAAAAGTATAGATTAAAAGAAAAGTAATCAGGAATTCACTAAAAGAAATTTTGTAAAAGAAATTCATTAAGATTAGAAATAAAAAAAGACAATAGTAAATAAGTGTTTTTAACCCCTTATTACTAGGTTTCACTTAAAGAAAAAAATGAAATAGAATATATAGCTACAAGAAGTTAAATACTAGATTGGAGATAGCTAATTCTTTTTTAATTTGGCTCAAACGAACCAAATCATCAATAAAAGTGTTTGACTATACGCTCGTATTGGTCACCAAAAGCCAAATGGCGCCACTTTAATAAAGGTGGTGCTTTTTTTTATTCACCAGAACAAAAGCTATCCGCATCATAAAAAATTCTTTTTTATCAATTCGTACGAAAGAGCTATATTTAACCATGGTATGCCAAACAAAATCTTTAAAACAACTTTTATAAAAAATTGATTTATACAACACTTTTAAATATTGCTATTTTTCAGGGAATAGTCTTAGGCGTAGTCATTTTAAAGTCCTCTCTATTCAATAGTAATTCAAATAAATATTTAGCCTGCTTACTATTTACACTGTCCATTGTTTTACTGAATTATGTTTTTGAAATTGAAGGAGCATTTAAGTCCTATCCTTTGCTATGTTTTCTGGACTATATTGAGTGGATATTTTTACTACCTGTTTTCATCTTCCTTTTTATAATAAACCGAATTGATGATACTGTAAAGAACAGACAAAAAACTTATTTGTATTACATTCCGTTTGCCTACTCCTCTACTTTTACTATTATATACCATCTTAATGATATTCTAGGAATTTATAAAATCGCAGATTCAGGCTTTTTCATAATGAATATACTTAGAGTAATTCAGCTTTTATTTGCCTTTATCATCATCCTGTTTCCACCTTTTTACTCTTATTTTATGATAAGGCACTTAAAAGACCCACAAGAGAAAAAATGGGTACTTACCTTATTAACTACTCTCTATTTATTATTATCTACCTGGCTCATAACGTATATGACTGGCTTCTTTTTTGGAATAGACATTTCCTCTACCATGAGTGGGCTAGCTTTATCAGCAACATTTATCATGCACTGGACAGCCTATATAGGCATTTATAAATACAAGCTTGCCAAAAACAAAGATGCTGTCTACCATTTTCTAAACAACGATTTGGTTATTATACATCCCGATCTGCAAGTTGCAGAAAATAGTATAACGCAAGAACATAACACGGCAGAAGAATCCAGAGAATCTATAACGGCTGACAATCTTTATTTTCAAAAACTGGAACTTCTTTGTAAAGACGAGCACATTTATACCGACAGTACTTTAAACAGAGAAAAAGTAGCTGAAAAACTAGGGATCAGCCCTGGATATGTTTCACAAATTGTAAACACAGTAACAGGAGATAACTTTGCTCATTATATCAATCAATATCGGGTGGAAGCCGTGAAGGAAATGATATCAAATCCGGAATATGAAAACTATAATCTGCTGACAATGGGATTGGAAGCCGGCTTTACTTCAAAAACAACTTTCTTTAAAGCATTTAAAAAAGTTACCGGTCAGACACCTAATGAATATAAAAATACCATCAAATAAGTACCATTTTGTACATTTTTAAGCTTTTGAAACCCGTTCTAATTTTTATTATTTGAGTTTTGCATCGAAATAATTCAAATAACTTTTTTATGAAAAAAAAACTTTTACAGCTCATTATTTTGTTTGCTTTTTATTCTGTCAATGCTCAAAGTGAAGCTGATGCAAATCCTTATCAGAAAAACAATGAAATTAAATTAAATTTACTCGCGCCCTTATCCGGTGCCTTCGAAGTTGGTTATGAACGGTTTCTCAACAAAAATTCATCATTAGGAATTTCTGCATTCAAGGTATATGGGTATTCAACAAATGATGATATGAATTACTATATCTCCCCCTACTACAGGTATTATTTTGGAAAAAAATATGCATCCGGTTTCTTTGTCGAAGGATTTGGAATGCTTACTTCAATTGATGGAAAAAAAATATATGCCGCAGACAACGTGACTTTCACCGAAGGTAAAGATGTTTATGATCTTGCATTAGGTGCGGGTCTTGGATGGAAACTGATTACAAAGAAAGGATTTGTTTTTGAAGCCAATACAGCCTACGGAAGACTTATTTTCAATGCAAATAAAACAGATCACGATCAGGTTTTAAAGCTGGGACTGAGTATTGGTTACCGATTTTAAAATCAAATACGTCTAAGTATCACGAGACTTTTATTTTCCACAAAGATCCTATTACCTTGATACAAATTAAATCATATTATTCGTAAAATATTCGTGCGAGGATAAAGCAATTGAACCAAATCATTGATAAAAGTCTTTGAAGATACGCTCGTCTTTGTCACCACAACCAAATGGCGCCAAATCAATATCGTTGGCGCCTTTTTTATCTAAGAGAATACTTGTTTTTAGGTGATGAAAACATAATCAAAATACAATACTTGAGAAATGATGATGGACAATCATTTCTTTTTGTTACTTATATCCTATTTTTACAAAAAAGATTAAATGGACAAATTAAGTTTTCTGGAAGTTATTGCTGCGATTGCCGTTTTTGTATCGCTGCTGCTTGCCGTATTTTTGTTAACGGTAAAAACAGAAAGAAAACTAGAAAACAGATTATTTGCAGCATTCCTTATCATTAATGCCATTGACATCAGCGGAATTTTCATGCACCTTTTTGTTGATAGTTATAATCTGAAAACCTTCAAAATATCTGCTTACTTATTGGTAATGCCTCTTTTCTATCTGTACGTTAATGCAGTTTGCTACACTGATTTCACTTTAAAAAGAAAGCATTTACTGCATTTAATCCCTTTCATTGTTGCCAATTTAATTTTAGTTCCAAGACTTTATCTTGCAGAAGGTTCTGCTAAAGAAGTTTTTTTTAAAGGTATGTGGCACTCTCCTGAAATGTTTTTTTATCAACTCATCGGAGAACTGCAGTATTTCTTTTATATCGTCGGTGTATTTCTTGTCCTTAAAAAATACAGGAAGATTTATCTTGAAAATTATACTAATCCAAACACCTTATTATATAAATGGCTGTTTCAGTTTACAATGATTTTACTCTTCATCCATATATGTATTATTTTTAAAAACACCATACGATATACAACATATAACGATCTATTTATTTGGATACATATTGTGGCGGGAACTTCCTTCTTATTGGCTGCGTGCTGGTTTATATTAAAGGCATTAAATTATCCTGAGCTTTTCCGAAGAATTGATTCTACTTTACAACCGACAAATAATTTTGCGGAAACCCTGGAAGCAGAAAATAAAACCGACGAAACAAAAAGTTTTCAGATCGAACAGCTTAAAAAATTCATGGTTGAAAAAGAACCCTTCTTAGAGCCTTCATTAACGATTCAGGAACTGGCAAATCAGGTGAACATTCCTGTTCGTGAGCTGTCTGTTTTAATTAACCATCATATCAATCAGCATTTTTTTGATTTTGTGAATGAATACCGTGTTAAAAAAGCAATGACCATTCTGAAAGATCCCATGAAAAAAGAATATACGGTGTTAGAAATTTTATATGAAGTGGGTTTCAATTCAAAATCTTCTTTTCATACCTCTTTTAAAAAATATACAAACCAAACCCCAACAGCATACAGAAACAATTGACAATTAAACGATTGTAAATACTCGAACTCTGGATTGCAGATAATCGGACTCATTTTATTCATTAAAATGAGTTCTACTTTTTTATACGGACTTTTTTCATGATTCTCTACAGCACATTTGCATCAGATTATGAATGTTAAATTAAAACTTAGAAAATATGAAATATTTAACCCCTATTTTATTTTTTGCCTTATTGGGCTGTAAAAGTAATTCACTTATTAATAAGCGGAATGTTGAAAATGCGATTACAAAAAATGCTCTTCAGTTATTAAAGGATAAAAGATTTCATTCTGTTTCCATTGCAGTGCTTAAAGATGGAAAATCCACAATAAAACATTTTGGAGAATTAACTATTGGAAAAGGAAACAAACCCAACAATTCTACACTTTATGAATTGGCTTCTGTAACCAAAACCTTTACAGGTTACATGGCTGCTAAAGCCGTACTTGATAAAAAAATAAATTTAGATGATGACATTAGAATCTATCTTAATGGGCCTTATCCCAATTTAGAATTTAAAGATGAACCTATAAGAATCAAGCACCTCATCACCCATACCAGTGGATTTCCTAATTTCCCCATAAAAAGTGAAAATAAAGAGGCTTTTTTTGAGGGATTAAAACTAATCAAAATTGAAACGAAACCCGGAGAAACATATTCTTATTCTAACACAGCTCCAGAGTTAACAGCCTATATACTTGAAAAAGTGTATCAAAAATCTTTTGAGGAATTAGTAATTGAATTTGTTTTGAAACCAAATAAAATGAGCCAAACTAAGTTTATACTCAATGAAAATGATAGAGGAAGATTGGTAAAAGGTTATAATGATAAAAATGAGATAATGCCTAACTTCAATAGAACTTTATGGGGTGGAATTTCAGGATTGCACTCTACGACTACAGATCTGGTGAAATATATGAAATTGCAACTCGACAAGTCAAATCTTATTGTCAATGAATCTCATAAAAAATTATATAAAGAAAGTTCTGATTTTTGGGAAGGCTATCATTGGTATATCATAGAAAATGGTAATGAATTAATTTACAGACATCACGGAGGTATCTATGGAATGCAAAATTGGTTTATGATCTATCCCAAACAAAATATAGGGATAGCCATATTGACAAACACCAGCTTTAATGAAACAGGAGAAGTTTTAGAAAAAGTAGTTGATAACTTGTATGACGATATAAGGGTAAAATAAACAGCACATAACAATTGCTTACGAAATGAGATTTGAACATTTACAGTTTTTAAGCAAGCTGTCTAAGGTAAACCTTTCATAATTATGATAAGCCTCTATATGACGCAATAATAATGACAAATAACAAAAACTTATAATATATTTGTTGCATAATTTAAACCTACCGTTAGTGAAGCTAGCCTGCATTATCCTTATTTTTTTTAACACTTTTTTTTCAGCACAAGGATATACTTTCCAATCATTTGGTATGGATCAGGGACTCCCTCAAAACAGTATAAAGGATATTGCAAAAGATAAATATGGTTTTATATGGTTATCAACTGATGGTGGTATATTGAGATATGATGGAAACAATTTTTTATTGTATAATAACTTTAAAACAAGTAATCTCAGTTTCGGAAGCTTTCTTGGTACTAAAAGCAGAGATTTAATTTGTTTTAATAATAATGATGAGAATTGTGTATTAATATCAGACAGAACTGTAAAAATGCTGCCTACTGGAAAGATTTCCAAAACGTACTCAATGGGTAATAATGTACAGTATAAAAGATATTATAAAAGTAGCTTTATTAATAATTTTTTCCCGGAGACCAATTGTTATTATATCATCTCAAATTCAGGAACATATTTTTTTAATAATCACAACATTATTTATAAGAAAGAAAATAAACCGGAAAAAAAAATTCTGTTCCCTTTTCTCATGAAAGAGCTTAGAAATGCTTTTAAACATGAAAATACCATTTTCCTGCCAGATCAAAAAAACCGAAAAACGATTATATTAAAAAACGGAATTGTTTCGTATGATAACCAACCCTCATTATACAATGATCCTGAATCTAAAATATATTGGCATCAGGGTACAGGGCAGGTTTTTGTCATCAATAACGGTAATATTTATCGAAGTAAAATATCTAATGGTATACTTACCCTTACATTTCTTATGCAGTATAAAAAAATTGAAAAAGAGCTTTTATATTGTATGTTTTATGACGAAGAATCCAATAAGCTTTATCTTGGAAATGTTTTGAAAGGCCTGAAAATCATAACCCTATCAGATTTTTATACTCCACAGAAAAATGTCCCATTTTCTGGTGAGTTTGTTTATGAAGCTTTGCCTTTTACCCCTCATTCAATTATTTCAAAACAAGGATTCGAATATTATAAAGACAAAGTAAATAAAATCTATGCTGCGGATTTCAACTATGACAGACGTTATCTTTTGTATGATAACTCACATAATCTGCTGTATGTAGAGTTTAATAAAATACACCGGAGATACAAATCTTCACACTACCAAACACACGATTCTATAGTCTTTCCCAGAAGAAATGTTGAAGGAATTTTTAAAATAAACAGCAATTTTGCAGTAAACATGGCGGATAGTCAATATGAATATTATTACCTCAACATATTTGCCAATGACCAATTCAAAAAAGCAAGAAATATTTTTAGATTTAAAGCCAATATTAACTTTGTTAAAGAATTGAATAAAGATTCTATTTATGTAGGAACAACTCAGGGAATTTATCTTCTTTCTATTTCTAACAATAAGATTCTAAAGTATTTTGCTAAAGATTTACCGATAAAGGAAATTCAACAGACGAAAAATGGAAACTTTTGGTTTACTACTCACAATAAAGGATTTTATCTTATTAAAAACGGAAATGCCATCAGAATGCCTGATGATAAAGACGGATATATTTCCAGTGCCCATCATATACTGGAAGATCGCTACGGCTTTTTCTGGATTTCTTCAAATAATGGTTTATTTAAAGTTTCCGAGAAAGCACTTTTAAATTATGCCCAAAATAAAAACTCAAAAGTAACGTATTATCGTTACACCAAAGAAGATGGTCTACTGAATAACGAATTCAACGGAAGCGCCAACCCAAGCGGAAATATCTTGAAAAATGGAGAATTTGTATTGCCTTCAATGGTGGGCTTTGTGTTTTTTAATCCTGATAAAATTAAAACCTATTATCCGAAAAACAATCAGCTTTTTATAGAAAGAGCTAAGGTTGGGAAAGAAAAAATTCATTTTAAGGACACACTGCGTTTGAAAAGTGATTACACAAGTGCTGATATTTTTTTGGATTTCCCTTATTATCAAAATATTAAAAATCTTTACATAGAATCTAAGCTTGAAAATAGCCAAAACAGCAAATGGGAAGAAATAAAAACTGACAGAAAATTTATCTTAGGCAATATTCCTCCGGGAAATTATACTTTAAATATCAGGTTTTTAATCTCTAAAAATGGAAAATTTGCCTATAAAAAAATTATTATAGAAATTAAACCTTTCTTTTATCAAACAATATGGTTTAAAGCTTTACTGATCATCTTAGGAGTTGCGTTAATTATCCTGATTCAGATACAGACAAACTTTCTAAAAAGAATGGTCAGGACATTAAAACATAATTTAGAAAGCAGAGATGAGGAATTAAAAATCACGACTGATAAGCTTAAGAATGAATCAGAATATCAGCAAAAAATTGTGGAGAGCATCAGCCATGATATTGCAACCCCAATAAGATTCCTGGCTTCAATATCTCAAAGACTTCGTGATACGGATGATACAACAATTCAGAAGCAATATTTTGATGGGATATATAAAACTTCTGAGCAATTGTTCAGATTCACATCACAATTAAAAGAATACAATGAATTGTATAAAGAAGAAAACGTTTTAGATGAGGAACATTCGCTGTATGATCTTATCCAAGATAAAAAACTTCTTTTTGAACAAGTTGCTTTAGGTACTAATACAATTATCAGTAACCTTTGTGATCCCAATCTCGAAATCAAAACCAATAGAAATATACTCTCAGCTATTATACATAATCTAATAGATAATGCTGTAAAAAACACAAAAAACGGTGAAATTCGTATAACCTCAATTGTACAAAATGACACCGTTGAAATTGCTATTTTAGATACAGGTACAGGAATGTCCGAAAGTCAGATAAAATATTACTCTCAAATCTTTGAAAGTACAAAAACAGAAGGTTTTGTTTTTAAAAATTATGGATTAGGATTACACATGGTCCTTCAACTCATCAAAAAAATAAATGCAGGGATCCGTTTCCAAAACAATATCCCTAAAGGAACTATCGTAAAAATTTTCTTAAAAATTGATTGATTATGAATAAAAAAATACTAATTGCCGACGATCATTATGTCGTAAGATTGGGAACCAAAATGGCTTTAGAATCCAAATTCCCTAATATTTTCATTGATTTTGCTGAAAATTACCACGAAACAAAAGAAAAACTTATCGCAGAGAGGTTTGATCTGATCATGCTGGACATTGAAATGGAGGGCAGTATATTTAAACATATGATCAAAGAATTAAAAAAAATTCAGGATGATATTAAAATTATGATTTTTTCATCATCTAAAGAAAATATTGCCCTGGAATATGTTCAGGAAGGAGCACAAGGATATTTAAATAAGTTGAGCAATGATGAAACTATAATCAAAGCAACGCAATCAATTTTCGAAGAAGGTTATTATTATCCTTTTCAAATTGTGAAGCTTCTTTCAAACGAACCACAAAAAAAAGATATTAAAGAAGTATTATCAGAAAGAGAATTTCAAGTTTTCAAGCTTTTAGGTGAGGGAAACGGCAATCTGGAAATTGCTAATGAACTTAAAATCCAAGCCGGCACAATGAGTACTTATAAAAAAAGAATCTATAGTAAACTAGGAATAAATAATCTCATTGATCTTTTTAAGATTTACAAAAGCTTAGACTAAAATTATGATTCTGGAACACAAATCATAAAAAAAACACCGCAAAATTTTCTTGCGGTGTTTCTTTTATGATCTTTTGAATTTATTTTAATAAAGTTAAAGTAAAACTATTTTCTCCGAAATTAGATCTTACTACATTGGATGTACACCCACCGCCACTACGGACACGCATATAATAAGTTCCAGCCTGCAGATAAGCGATCTGAGAAGTATATATAAAATCAAAACCAGTATATCCCGATGCCAGATGGATGTCCTGATTTGGAAATGCAATATTTACAGATGCTGTTGGGCTCTGGCTTAAATTAAAAGCTATAAAAAAGCCACAATCAGCAGGTGCTTTATCCGTAATCAAGCGTGTAGTAACAATATAATATCCCGGTATGGTAATGGCAGCATTGGTTCCTACATACTGCATAGCACCTGATGGAGGAATGGGAGTAACAGGACCTACGTTTGAATTGATGACTACCGATGCCCCTGATCCTGTACTTTCACGCCAGGTTCCCGTTCCATTTGCATCCGAAACCATAATTCTTCCTTCTGCCTGTGTACCATCTACAATTCTGGCTGCTCCGGGAGTTGTACCATTATTAATATTCAATTTTGTGGTAGGACTTCCAGTTCCTAATCCCAATCTATTGTTGACAGCATCTATATTTAATGTATTGCCATCTACCTGAAAATGACTGGTTCCGGCAGTTGCATTAGAGACGAAATTCAAAGTTTTATCAGCCATTGTTACGGTACGGTCAGATTGAAGAATTCCATTAGAATTATACAGATTGTCAGATTGATTAACTATTTTTTGCCAGATGTTTCCATCAAAATAATAGTAACCCTGCGAAGTTATATTGGCTGTTTTTATACTTGAAGTAGTGGGAGCTGCCGTAGCATATATCAATGTTCCAGTATGAACTGCATTATATTGATTATCAGCTATTTTTATCTGATCTCCGGTGAGACGGGGTGCAATAAGCCCCTCAGGCCTGCTGCCATCTGATGTTTTTGATGTAATATCTAAAGTTGACTTTGGAGCAGTATTATTAAAACCTATTTGTGAAAAAAAGATTTGAGAGCTTACAATACTTATTAATAATATGATTTTTTGCATAATCTTAATTTAATATTAGGTACAAGAAATAATTCTTCAAAAGAATTTTATAAGAAGACATTGTATTGATGTACTGATGATATAGTTATTTCAATAAAGTAAGCGTAAAGCCGTTTTGCGCTAAAGTACCTCTTGTGCTATTTGATGTACAACCACCCGCAGTACGTACCCGCATATAGTAAGTTCCCGCCTGAAGAAGAGCGATATTGGATGTATAAATAAAGTCGTTAGCAAAAGAACCAGTTACATGCACATCCTGAACAGGAAAAGCATTATTAACTGCTGCTGTCGGGCTTTGGCTTAAATTAAAAGCTAAAAAACCTCCGCATCCTATAGGCGCTTTATCTGTGATAAGACGGCTTGAAATCATATAATATCCGGGAATAGTAACAACTGCATTAGCTCCTGTATATATTAAAGTTCCTGCTGGCAAAAGACTTGTAACCGACCCAGAATTTGATTGAATAACTGTTGCTGATCCACTGCTTTCACGCCACGTTCCTACTCCATTTACATCTGATACCAGAATTTTCCCTTCACCTTGTGTCCCGTCAACAATTCTGATGGCTCCGGGAGTTGTTCCGTTATCGATATGTAATTTTGTTGTAGGCGCTGCAACGCCCAGTCCTACTCTATGAGCAACGGCATCAATATTTAACGTATTTCCATCAACCTGAAAGTGACTTGTTCCGGCAGTAGCCGTAGAAGTAAAAGCCAAGGTTTTATCTGCCATTGCCAACGTACGATTGGCTTCAAGAGTCCCATTGGAAGTATAGATATTTGTATTTTGATTCAGTACTTTTTGCCAAATATTCCCATCGAAATAATAATATCCATCGGAGGTCATATTAACCGTTTTCGGGCTTGAAGAAGTGACCGGTGCGGTAGCATATACCAACACTCCTCTTTGAGATATGGTATACTGAATATCAGCCGATTGTATTTGATCCCCTGTAAGTCTTGGGGCAAGAATTCCTTCAGCTTTACTTCCGTCTGTTGTATTGGCGACCACATCAAGAGTTGCATTGGGGGTACTGGTATTGATACCTATTTGCGAAAACAAAATTTTTGTAGCCAAGGCACAGATAAGAAATATTGTTTTTTTCATAATACGGAATTTGAAATATTTAATAGAAATTATTTTCATTAACTTGATCGTTAGATAAGGATAAATGTCCTGTATTAGCTCGTGTTATTATTTTAATCAAGTGATTTAAAAACCTTTAAAACAAGTGATTTTGTCTTAAAATTCATTATCCATTTTAGATTTCATAGTATAAAATGTATCATTAAAATCATCCCGAATTCAGGCTCAATAACTATAATTGTTGTGCAGGCTTTGCATCTATTATATCTATGGGAACAGTTAAATAAATGCAAATCCTACAAGCAACACAAGGCAATAATTTTTTTCTCAGTAACATGTTTTAACCTGGTCAAAGGTATTGACTAATTGCTTTTTCTAAGAATCTAGATTGTACGAAGATTAAGACATTACTGTAATAAAATAAAGACATATTTTGTATTAAAAAAAAGACACGATTGACAAGAATATCTATTCTCATCCCCTATTTTTGTAGATTTTAAAAAGATCAATAAAGCTTTTTACTCCCAATTTGGATTTTGCTTGTTTAAATAAAAAATGCCAAATAACTTTATCGTTATTCGGCATTTTTTGATATTTGAAATAGCATTTTGCGAATTACCGGAACTCAATCATCTCGGGCAAATGACTTAATGAATATTATTTTACCAAATAAGTCATACCTACATCGACAAGTAGTTCAGCACCAAGCATAAAATGAAGAGCCTTTTGAAGCTAGAAATACGGCAACTCTCCCAATCCTACCAGCCGGTACTACTTCCGCAATCTGTTACTTTACTACATCTATTTACTCAGCAGGAATAAACTTATCAAATACCAGAGTATCCGTTGTAGCCAGTATTGATTTAACTACAGTAAGAACATCAAATAATACTATATTGAAAAAAGTTTCTTCCATTTGGCTATCGTATTTCTGCTGAGCTTGAAATGTTGTGCTAACTGAGAATTATTTATATTTTTCTTCTTTTGATAATCCAATATTTTTAATATATCTGATTGGGTGTAGGAGCGATGTCTTTGATTAAACATTTCAGCCGATTGATTTACTACTCCAAAAATTCTTCTATTTAATTCGATAATATCTAAGGAAGTAAGTTTTTCTTTATCCAGCAAATTATTGCATTGTTGTTTTTTATCCGGGTATTTTTTATCAAGGAGATCTTGGTAGATACGTTTGTAATCTGGAGTAATATCTTCCATTGGGTATTTTTATAGATTATATTTAGCTATACAGCCCTATTGAAATTATTATGATAAGATATCCAAATGATACATTGCTAACTTTGTAAAAGGTCATACTGCTTATCATTAGAGAGACAAAAAGACAGCTCGTTTTTTCATATATGTTGTTTGTTGATCAATTTTTAATATTCTTTATATTTACTCAGCCATTTATAAAGTGTTGTTTTAGGAATTCTGTATTCTGACATAATTTGTTGTTTAGTTTTTTCACCAGTTGAGATAAGTTCCAAAATAAAATCTATTAGTTCTTTAGTATAGATGTTTTTTCTAAAAATGGGAAGATCCTGTGTTTTGTTCTGATCAACATTATTATAGAAAGTATGGCCATGGGGTGCATATAATATCAGATGTTGTGTGTATATTCTAAAAAAATCATATTCCAGGAGCTTGCTCCATTTTAAAATAAATCCGCTATCTAGAGTCTCAGCTTTGTACATTTTTGTAAGTTGATCGTCTGAGCATTTGAAAAAATTGCAAATACGGTCTGTTTCTATTCCGGACTCTGTGACTCTTTTGTAGATGATTGAACCAATGTGGATCTTTTTAAAGTTCATTCTTCTTATTTTTATTTTTTTACAATGTTAAATCTTGAATAATCTAGATTCCCACCAATACAGTGTTGTTAAAATCACCTGCGAGTGCTTGTTTAAGCAGTGCAGTACAAGTTATTACCAACAAGTTGGAATATGGTTTCTATACAAGAAAAGATAAATGGAACAGTTTGAACTTAACAGCTTTTACATTAACTTCGAGTTGATACTGATTGTACATTAAATTATTTTAGTGTCCTAAATAAACAAAGAAATTAGTATTTAATGTTGCCAGCTGGATATTTATAGACATTGCAGTTTCTCCATAGCCTACCATATAAGATATTATGTGAGATTTAAAAGAACTTATATCCCCATGGCTTACTGATGTATTTAATTGATGATTGTAATATTGGATAAACATGAGATAAAAGCAGAATTATCTTTGAAGCTATACAAAAACATATCCCAATACACCAAAACCAAGACTGCCTCATCTGCTATATGAAAACTGATTCTGTAGAAAGCTTTATCCACATAAAAAGAAAGTAAACTGTACTTACCCAGCAGCTTATCTTTGTCAAAACATTTGGCTAAACGAAAGACAAACTACTGAGTTTTTAAATAGTATAATTTTCTAAAAGGTCAGAAAAGTAGAATATCTCACTATAATTTAATTCTGATCTCTCCGCTGGCAGTTTTATATAACTTACCTGCTTCTAGGCCACCAGCTCCGGCTGAAGAGTCATTAGCATAAGTAGGAAGCGAGCTAAAACTAAAATCGGCTGCAGAAAGTGAAGCTGTTGCCACTGTTTTTAATACACCAGTTGCATTTGCTACCACGATTCTGTCTGTCGAGGTTCCTGTATAAGCGACAGAATTAATATTTCTAATTCTTAAACCTCCATTACCAGATGTTGCATTACCACCGAGATCTAACAATTCGGTTGGTTTTGCTGTATCTTCTGCACCATTTACACCTATTGCAGTATGTGCATTTTTAAGTATGGTAAGTGCATTATTAAATGTCGGAAAAGAACCTAGAGCACCATTACCAAGCTGAAACAAAGCATCTGTAAGCACCGGGCTGCCTGCCGTTCCTGTAGCAATAGCATTTCTTGTACCCATAACCGTTTCATTCAAAGAACTGGAAGTGGTCATTCGCCCCATCGCTGTTGCAAATTCTCCGCTGGCCGTTGTGTCTCCACCAATTGCTATCGATTGCCCTCCACTTGCAGTTGCAGTGTGCGTACTTAAAGCCATCGCATAAGTACCACTAGCTTTGGCATTCAAACCAATAGCAACACTGTAAATATTATTTGCTTCAGGCTGTATACCAATTGCTGTTGAACCATAGCCGCTAGCTTTCGCAAAAAACCCAATTGCCGTTGATACATATCCGCTGGCTTCTGAACTTTGGGGTCCTGCAGCGAAAGAATAATCGCCGCTCGCTATACTTAAAGTTCCTATTGCATGAGACCTGTCTCCACTAGCAATATTTTTCCAGCCAATTGTAGATGAAGTTGGACCGGAAGCTTTATTTTCAAAACCTAATGCAACAGAGTTTGTACCGATTAGCGAAGTACCACTTAATTCATCTGCATGTGGTGCCCCGCCTCGTACAGCACCACGCACATCTAATTTTGCAATGGGCTTAGCCGAAGAGAAATTACCTATTCCAACATTGCCGCTTTGATAAATATTCTGATTGTTCAGTGTCGCTGTTGTTATTGTGTTTTCTAAATCCCAGGGGTTGGTACCGGCTGATCCTCCTCCCGTCATTTTTTGCCAAATATTTCCATCGAAATAGTAATATCCATCGGAGGTAATATTAACCGTTTTAGGACTTGCGGAAGTGACCGGTACAGTAGCATATATCAACATTCCTTTTTGGGATATGGTATATTGACTATCAGCTGATTGTATTTGATCTCCTGTCAGTCTCGGAGTAAGAATTCCTTCAGCTTTGCTTCCGTCTGTTGTCTTGGCAACCACATCAAGAGTTGCATTGGGGTTACTGATATTGATACCTATTTGTGCATGAATATTACAACCAAAAATAATGGCTGTTAATAGAAAGTAAACATTTTTTTTCATTTAAGTTCGTGTTATTATTTTAATAAATTGATTTAATACCCTTTAAGACAAGTTGTTTTGTCTTGAAATTGATTATCCGTTTCAGATTTCATAGTATAAAATATATGGTCAGAATTATCCCGAATTCAGTCTCAATAATTATAATTGTTGCGCAGGCTTTGCATCTATTATATCTATGGGAACAGTTAAATAAATGCAAATCCTACAAGCAACATAAGGGAATAAATCTTTTTTCAACAGCATTGTTTCAACTGGTCAAAGATATTTATTAATTGCTTTTTTCTAAGAATTCAGCTTGTATGAAGATTAAGACGTCGATATAATAAAATAAAGACACATTTTGTATTAAAAAAAAGACACGATTGACAAGAATGCCTATTCTCACCCATGTCTTTCTAGATTTAAACAGCCAAATGGCGCCACTTTAAGAAAAGTAGCGCCATTTTTTATTAAGAGTTTCGTTTTTTATAAAGTAGAAGTTTTACTAATTAAACAAGAGGTCTTTTCTTTATCTTAATCAGGGTTAAAGATAAAGATGCCAATAAGAATAAAATACCAGCCATGATAATAGCATTTGAAGGATTATTACCCAGAAAATTTTTATAGATAAACCCAAATGACACCGTCTGGATCAGCATAGGAATAACAATCATCATATTGATAACCCCCATGTACACCCCTCTTTTTTCTGAAGGTATGGAAGGAGAAACCATAGAATAAGGCAATCCCATCATCGCAGCCCAGCCTACTCCAAATAGAACCATTGGTAATAAAATTAGATACTCATTATGAATAAAGGGTAAAATCAACAGTGAAATTCCCGTTGCTAGGAGACAAAAAGCATATACATTTTTGGTTGAATATTTAAATGCCAACGGAATCAGCAGCAATGCTGAGATCATGGTGATAAAATTATAAAAGCCGTTCATCAGTCCCGTCTGACCAACAGCTGTTTCTACCAGATGCAGGATGTTTTTTGCCCAGGATACATCACTCTGAGCCACAGAAAGTCCTTTTTTTGAAAGCTCAATAAAATGACCGGCTTTTTGTTCATCAGTTTCAGAAACGTGATATAAGGTTTGTTTAATCATTGGAGTCACAAACTGCCAATAACAAAATAGTGCATACCATTGAAAAAGATAGACTAAAGCCAGCTGCCAAAGTATTTTTGGCATATGGACAATAGCTTTAAAAATATCCGTAAACGGTGTGAAAACCGTATCATTTTCTTTTTCGGCTTTCAACTGTATAAGCTCTTCTTTGGTTGGTGGTATCTCAGGAGTTTTATAAACCGACCACACCACAGAAGCTATGGAACAAAACGATCCTAAAAAAAACGAATAATAAACCCATGCAGGAATGCCTCCAGCTTCTGAACTTGCTCCAAAATATTTCTGAAAAACAAATAATGACAGATTGGCCAGGGTAATTCCACCCCCTACGAAAAGACTCTGCATCTGAAAGCCATAAGTTTGCTGCGCTTCCGGAAGCTTATCTCCAATAAAAGCTCTGTACGGTTCCATTGCGGTATTATTAGCGGCATCCAAAATCCATAATAGCCCTACTGCCATCCAAATTGAGGAACTAAATGGAAAGACAAACAAAGCTAAACTGCAAAAAATAGCTCCAAGCAAAAAGAAAGGTTTTCTACGCCCCCATTTCACGCTCCAGGTTTTATCACTTATAGCTCCTATAAGCGGCTGAATTAATAATCCCGTAACCGGTCCCGCCAGATTGAGAATTGGAAGCTGATCTGCATGAGCACCCAAAAAAGAATACAGCGGATTTACAGCGGTCTGCTGAAGTCCAAAACTGTATTGAATACCGAAAAAACCGACATTCATATTCCAGATTTGCCAAAAACTAAGCTTAGGAATTATTTTCTTATTCATAATTTACGGCTTTACAATTTGATAATTATTTCCAAGAACAATATCTGCCTTTTCTTTGAACTTACGGATAATATTATGCTCAATATCTAATACTTTTTCTACAAAATCACTCTGTTCATCACGGTTTCTTTCCATTCGGTTTTTATAGGTATCTTTATAATTCCGATCGATAAAAATTTTAAAATCAAATTCATCAATACTCAATATATAGGTACCTTCAATAATAAGAACCTTTACATCTTCTGTATTGATAATTTCTTTAGAAACAGAATTATTCTGATAATGAATCAAAGGTTTTTCAATAATAGATTTTCTTTTTTTAAATGCTTTTATATTTTCCTGAATTACATCTAAATGAACTTCATGTATTCCCACATGATCCAGACTTTTCTGCCGGTTCTCATGGTTGGTTTTAGGAGGAAGTTTAAAATAGTCATCCATCTGAATCACGAAAGTTTTAATCCCGTTTTCTTCCAAAACTTTTTTCAAAGCGAAGGCGGTGACCGATTTCCCACTGCCGCTTTCTCCGCAAATTCCTATCACATATTTTTCAGTGTGGTTATCATTTTGCTTTATAATTCTGTAGATATTTCCCGCAGTATCCAAATGCTTCTGCTCCAAATTAATTACATCTCCAATCATCTCTTAATCTGTTTTAAAAATAAATAGTTTTCTATTACAATTGATTAATTTCTAGCATTAAATCTTCATCAGAAGATACCCTGAAGCTGAAAAACATAATTGATTTGTTCCTAATGGAATCAATTGATCCGTCGAATAATACTCTCTGAAACTTGAGCCCTTCTCACTGAGAAGTGTTTCGTATTGATTAATAATTTTGTCAGGAATTTCGTTATACCCTCTTTTCCTTAATCCCAGACAAAGCCACCCAAGATAAATGGGCCAAGAACCTCCGTTATGGAATTGATAGGGTTGATTTTTGAATTCATAGCTGTAATTGTTTTCCAGCAAACGCCAGTCAGGGGCTTTTGGAAAGATAATCGGGTAAAATACAGGAAGCATCCAGTGATCAAACTCTTGATTTAACTGATTTAAAAATTCATTGAAACCATCCAGCTCTAAATCAAATCCTAAAAGAATTGCTAAAGCATTTCCTGCAAGATCAAAACGTTCATCATAACCATTGGCATTTAAAGATGCCCATAAATAAGGTTTTGCTTTGGCTTTTTGATAGGCTGTTTCATGGTATTTAGGGTCTTTAAAGTTATTTTTCGTGAAATTATTTTCGATCAGTTTTTTGGTTGTCACGGCAAGAGACTTCAGATGGTCATCTTCAAATACTTCCGATGCAACTTTCAGGGCCCAATACCGAAGAACATTATCATACAAAACATACCCTGATGTAACATATTCGTCTGCCCAGTTTCCACCTAACGGACTATACAAAAGGCCTCTCTGATTAAATTCCCACGATTTCAGACATGAAAAAGCTTTGTATATTTTTTCCTTTAGAGTTTCTTTAAGATTTTCATCTTTAGAATACATGATGTATTCGCAGGTTCCGATAATCCACCAGATTGTTGCATCTGTTCTGCCGACAAGAGTACCATAACTTCTCTGTTCCCCATAAACATTGGAAGGAATCTGTCCGTTTTGTGCCTGATGATCTGCAAGTGTTTTTATTGATTTCTCCAAACCATCAATGATCATTTGGTTTTTAATTAAAATCCCCGTAATTCCCGTCATCATAGAATCTCTGGACCAGATTCTTGCATAGTTATCTTTCTTCTCGGAAGATGCAAGAATCCCTTGTTCTGAAATAGCTTGTTCTATGACTTGTAAGGCTTGTTGTGTAAACATGTAATCTTATTATAAAATGAAAATAATTTGTAATGAAGCGTTTCAATTAATTAGAAATCAAATTTTATGCTTCCCCCGAAAGTTCTGCCTGGTAATGTTCTCGCTCTGATGATTCCGTTGGTTCCCTGTAAAGTTCCTTCTTCGGCCTCTGTGATAGCCAGTGCATTGAATACATTATTAGCATTGACATTAAGCGTTACATTTTTCAGTAATCTGTACGAGATGTAAGGATTTATGATCACATAACCCGGCATAATAAGCTTATTGCTGTCCTGAGTAAAAGCTTTTGTAGATCCGACGGCAAAGAAACCGAAACTTAATTTTTCAATATTCACATTGGGATTGAATGAATACATAAATTTCGGAGTCCTTCTCGGCATATTTCCTATGATGGTTCTATCAATCGCATTTTTAATTTCAGCATGAGTATAGGTTAATCCGGCTTTGATATCAAAATTCTTATTGATTTTATAAAATCCATCCAGCTCTATTCCAAATGATTCATACTTATTTTCTGTTCTGAGCTGCGTTGTAGCTTCGTAATTTGCTTCAATCGTTCTTGCCTGAAATAAGGTTGTGTTTAAGAAATAGTTTGAGCCTCTTAATTTGTACCCTACTTCAATCTGATTCAGTTTATTCACTTTTACAGCATCTAAAGCAGGATCATTATTATTTGTATAGTTATAGCCTGCAAAAAGAATTCTGTCTGCCGAAGCACTTCCCCCTCTGCTTACCCTTGCAAAAACTGCATTATGAGAATTTAAAGAATAGTTAGCTCCAAATGAGTATCCGAAAATACCATATTTATAATCAACAGGAACAGTTCCGTTAACAACTTCTACCTGTAATTCCGGAGTTTCCAAAGTACCGTTCTGATTAATATCTATTGCTCTCTTTATATTTTGTGTCCCTGAAAAGCTCCCTGAAACATTTCCGAAATCATATCTTGCTCCAAGGTCCAAAGTCAGATTTTCAATTGGATTTATTTCCACCTGAACGTGCGGAGCAACCACTGAGTATTTGGTATCATAATTTCTGTTTACACCACCAAAAGCAGGTACACCATAGTTAAGAAGTCCATTGTCTGTTATTTTAGTTCCTGTGTTGCTTACAACATCTACTAAACGAGCGTTATTATCAGAAACTTCCATCAGATAGGTATTCCAATTCCATGAAAGATTTATGTTTTGTGTACTGTTGTAAACTCCTGTATTCAACTTTATCTTTTTCCATCTTTTGCTGATATTCACATCACTGAAAAAGTTGTTCAGATTATTCAGTTTTGTGTTGAATAATACAGTCTTCATATATTTTGCATTACTATCAACTGCCGTATTGGTTCCCGCATATACTGCGCTGCCATATCCCGGCACAGATTCTAAAATTTCTGACTTACTTCCCACCGATGCCGGAAAAGGAGCTAAAAACTGACCATCATTTGCTGCATATCTTGCCTTGGCCTCTATTTTCCAGCTGGATCCCAGATCATAATTAAATTCCAGTCCAATCGTTTTGGATACTGAATGCATTCCGTCACGGATATCGCTTTTCAATATCTGTCCGTTTCCGCCAAAAGTAACATCATTTTTGAAATTGGATGACTGCAGAGCACCTGTCAGAATATTATAATTGCTGAGAGAACTGTAATCCGGATTAGAATCTGAGCCGGAAACAGCTACAGGCATAGGCATATAAGCGGCTGTACGATCATCGAGATATTTACCGTAAATTCTGATGCTTCCTTTTTCAAATTTCTTTAATAAAGATAACCTGAACTGTCCCCCGTTATTGGAAGTGTATCCTGTTTTTCTGGGGCCGTCACCAGCTCTGTAGAAGCCTCCCACTCCTATGTAAAAATCTTTACCGAGAGGTCTTCCATAGTCTATATCTGTTCTAAAGTTTTGATAATTCAATCCCACCTGCTGCGTAATGCTTCCACCTTCTTTTTCACCGGTTTTTGTAATAAAATTGATGATCCCAGCCGGTGAATTGGATGCAAAAACAGAGGCAGAACCTCCTCTCAAGGCTTCAACACGGGATACAAAAGAATCAAATCTTGTAAACTGATCCTGAGTTCCAAAAGCAATATCCCCGAATTGCATCACCGGAAGACCATCTTCCTGAATCAAAAGATACCTCGAACCTCCTGCAGAAACAGGAACACCTCTTACCGTGATATTGGAATTTCCCTCACCTCCCGAAGATTCAGCACGTATTCCGGGAATTGTTCTGAAAATTTCGGCAGTGGTTCTTGGTGCAGCATTGATAATATCTGCCTGCTTTAAAGTAGAAATTGAAGTACTGGTTTTGATTGAAGCTTTAGGATTAGAATTACCCGTTATGACTACTTCATCTATAGTCTTGTTTCTGGTAGATACCGTATCCGTTACCGCAGTCTGAGAAAACATAAATGCTGCCACATTCATCGTCCCTAAAATCAGTAATTTCTTTATTATCTTTGATTCCATAATTATCTGAGCTTTTTGTTATGTCTCAAAAGTATTTTTTTTAGGGTATCAAAAAATCATTTTAAACAGACTGTTAACGGTCTATTAATTTCAAACGGTTGCGCAAACGGTTGCGGTTGATAACTTTTAAACACATTAACATTTAATTAAGAAATTAATCGCTTTAATTTAACAGATATTAACAAAATACTAATGATTAATTATTCCTAATTTCTCCCGATAATTGAGATGAACAATCAAAATGAAAAGAACGACTATAAAAGACCTTGCTGAAATGCTTAATATTAGTACCTCCACTGTTTCGAGAGCATTGAAGGATCATCCTGATATCAGTAGTTCTGTGAAAATCAAAGTACGAGAAGCAGCAGAGACATTTAATTATGTTCCCAATGATTTTGCCATCAATTTCAGAAAGAAATCATCCAAAATAATTGGTCTTATTGTTCCAGAAATAACCATGTTTTTTGTACCATCAATTATAAATGGCATATCACAGGTATTAAACGGTGAGGGATACAGATTTTTTATATTGTCATCCAACGATTCATTTGAGACTGAAAAAGGTCATATCGAAACCTGCATTAATTCCAGAGTAGATGGCATTTTAATTTCTTTAACCAATGAAACTAAAGATTGCGAACATCTAAGAAAAGTGAAAGATATGGATATTCCGGTTGTAATTTTTGATAAAACCGTTCCCCAGGATCTCTTTCAAACAGTAATTTTTGACAATGTGAAAAATTCTCAGCAATCTGCCAAGAAACTGATCAATCATGGCTGTAAAAATGTATTGGCTATTTTTGGTGACGAAAATCTTGAAATAACCCAAAGCAGATTAAAATCTTTCAGAGCAGTAATCCAGCAAGAAACGGAGATTTCATTACAAATTGTGTTTGGTAAGTCAGCTGACATCGTCAAGCAGAAATTAGATTTATTATCAGACATTGAATTGTTTGATGGCTTTTTTGCAATGAGTGATGAAACATTAATGGGGCTTCACAGTTCACTAATTAAAAGGAATCTCAACAATACCAATAAAAAAGTAGTCGCAATAAGCGAAGGAACTCTTCCTAAATATCTTGATGAAACCTACGAATATCAAATTAATAACGGATATGAAATGGGATCTTCTGCGACAATAAAATTGATTAGCTTAATCAATAATAAGGAGGGCGAATCTCCCAATACTACTTTTCATCTATAAGTTACCTGATAAGATTATGATGTATCAATTAAAATGACATACAGTTTACAAAGTAAGACAGGACAGTCAATATCACTGAAATTACAATGATAATCTTTGATACCATATCAAAATTTCAAACAAAAAAAATCCCGGATTAACGGGATTTTAATTTCTTGTATTTACATTTATTTTACTTCTACAGGAACTGAGATTTTATCCCAATCCATTGTGAATCCATTATTGTTTATTTTATACACTAAAGTTTCCTGTGTTGCTGGTAAAGCCTTTGTTTTTACATCAACACGCAAAGCATCTTTGGATTCTTCATATTTATAAGCACCCCATTGTTTTGGCTCTTTGTTAAAAATTGCAGTCCAGGTTCCGGATTCTTTAGGGATTAAGAAAAAGCTGTATTTACCTGCAGGAAGTTTTTTACCCTGAACGGTAACGTCTTTATCCGTTTCGAAAGTAGTTGCTTCATTAGCACCTGCACGCCACACTTTATTATAAGCTTCTAAACCACCCCAGATTGTACGCCCCTTAACAGAAGGACTGCTATAGGCTATGGTAATGTTTGCATCTTTAATTTTTCCTGTAGCAGTAGCCGGAGGGCTGGCAGGTTTTTTAGTATCCTGTGCAAACGCATTCACTGAAAGTGCCATTACAGCAAAAAGTACAGTAGCAGATTTAATAATCGTTTTCATAATATTTTTATTTGTTTGTTTTTGTTATTATTTGTTTACGAATTTACTGTTTTCTGCTTATAAAACAGCAACCCTATTGCAGAAAATACAATGACCGCTGCCGCCCCAATTACATTAAGCCAAAGGAAAGAAACGATATCAAACTGATATACGGCAATAACCGTAATTTCTGATAAAATTGCAGCAATAAATACGTTTGAGCCTGTGATTTTTTTATAGTAAAATGCAACCAGAAAAATCCCCAATATCGGGCCGTAGAAAAGAGAACCTAATACATTCACCGCTTCGATAAGGGAACCCATCTGCGTGGCAAACATGGCTACACCAATTGAGAAAATCCCCCAAGCCAGCGTGTGCAGACGGCTGTACTTCAATTCGGTTGCATCATTAGGCATTTCTTTTCTGAATATCAAATGTACATCCTTCAATGAGCAGGCGGCAAGAGAATTCAGTGCTGCCGAAATGGAACCCCAGCTGGCCAGAAAAATGACGGCAAACAGTAATCCGATCATTCCTACAGGCAAGGTATTTTTCACAAAATACAGGAAAATGTAATTCGTATCCGTTTTCTCCGCATTATAGTTTGAATGATTAATAGCTTCTTCTACCCTGCCGTGAAGTGCTTTCACCTGGGTTTGTGTGTTTTTAAAATCCTGAATTGTTTTATTAAGTTGGGGAGAATGAGTTTCTTTCAGCTTTAGAATTTCTTTCGATTCTGCATTAAATTTTAGTTGCAAATCCTGATGTTCTTTTTCAAAAACGGCAGCCTGTTCTGGTTTTGTTTCCTTTAAATATTGATAAGAGCGTTCGTTAAAATAAATCGGAGCCGGTTTCAGAGAAAAGAATGCGAAAAGCAAAGCACCAATCAGAAGAATAGCAAACTGCATCGGAATTTTAACCAATCCGTTCAACAGCAAGCCCATTTTGGCGTTGGTATTATCTTTCGCAGTAATATACCTGCCCACCTGACTCTGGTCCGTCCCAAAGTAAGAAAGTGCCAGAAAAAAACCACCAATTAAGCCACTCCAGATATTGTATTTATCTTTCCAATCAAATTCTGTAGTAATTACATTAAGCTTCCCGGATTTCCCCGCCAGATAAAGCGCATCCTTAAACCCAATTCCGTTAGGCATATTCTGAATGAGCAGAAAACCTGCAAAAGCCATTGTTCCCAGAATAATAAGAAACTGTAATTTTTGGGTGTGAGCGATTGCTTTGGCACCGCCAACATAGGTATAAATCAACAGAATTCCCCCTGTTAAAACATTGGTTAAATAAATATTCCAGTTTAAAACGCTTGATAAGATGATACTTGGAGCGTAAATACTGATTCCCGTTGATAAGCCTCTGGAAAAAAGAAAAAGCAGTGAAGTAAGTACTCTTGTTTTTTTATCAAAACGGTTTTCTAAATATTCATAAGCCGTATAAACATTCAAGCGCTGAAAAATCGGTATGAAAGTAATACAGATCACAATCATCGCCAAAGGCAGCCCAAAGTAATACTGAACGAAACGCATCCCGTCCGTATAAGCCTGGCCCGGCGCTGAAAGAAATGTAATAGCACTTGCCTGCGTCGCCATAATACCAATAAGCACAATATACCAGGGCATTTTGTTATCTGCTTTCAGGTAGGATTCATTGCTTTTTTGGCCACGGCCGATGAATACGCCATACACCACCACTACAACGAGTGTAAAAATAAGAACTGTCCAATCTATAGTACTCATGCCCAGAATTTAGTAAACCAATAATAAAATGCGATCTGTAATACTAATGCAGCTGCCAATAGTATATACCAGGTATTCCAATTTTTAAGTTTCTTATTCATCAGTTTTTCTGTGCAGATAAAAAGTTTAAAAATAGACGTGCCGCCCCAACATTTCCAGCAGGTAACTGTCTGAAAAATGCCAACGGTGTATAAATAAAATTCCCCTTCCCGTATTTTGCATATAAAGTTGATCCCTGCAGAGGCTCTTCATCGGTATCATGCATTTCAAAAAGCGGTTCATATGCAGCATCCCATTGAGCAGGGAAATAGGCGCCACGCTCCTGTACCCAGCCTTTAAAATCATCTGCAGTAATTTTGTTTGGGAAGTTCAGTAATTTATGATTTGGATTTAAAAACGTAACCTCAGCATTTTCTTCGGTAACACGCTTATTGGCAATACTGAAATTGTACATTCCCAATTTGTCAACGGTTGTATCCTGGTTGGTATTATACTGCATCACCAAATTCCCTCCGGCTTTTGCATAAGACCATAAAAACGGCATCCAGCGACCCAGCTTTTTTTCCGTGTTATTGGCACGAATACCCAATACGATGGCATCATATTGAGACAGCTTGTTTTGACTGCCATTTCCGCCGGATTCATCTGTGCTGCCATAAAAATCTTCGTCTTTAAGGACATCTACCTGAATACCTGCAATGCGCAGAAAATCAGGAATAAAATCTCCGGCACCTTCTATATAACCCACTTTTTTAACTTTCGTCTGAATATCACCTTTCATTACGGTTACAGCAGCAGGTGCAAAATATTGTAAGGAAGGCAAATGCGGATACTGAATTAATATTTGTTTTTTATTATAAGTAACTCCATCTGCAACAAAATTGGCATCCAATTGTAAACGAGATGAGTTTATTGAGGCTAATTTATTTTTTGGAATAACATAATCAACGGTAAAATCTTTCCCATTGATCGATTTTAAATCACCGCCGCCTAATCGCTCTCCGTTATACATCAGGTTTACTTTACCATTGTTGAACTGTTTGGTGGAATTAACCTTAACATTTAAGCTCAAATGTAAATCTTCGTTTTCTTTGACCAGATAAAGGGGTTGTGTAAATTTCAGTTCCAATGCAGGAACAATACGCAAGGCTTCTACCACATCACCTCGCACCGGATCTAATTTCTTGAAAGATAAAGGAAGTTTAACCTGAAACTTTTCCGAACCGATTTTTAAACCAAGCAAAACATTGAGTGGGGATTCTGCCTCTGGCAAACCGATTAAAGTATCATTCGGCACTGAAAAAGTAGCTGCATCCTTGGCTGGTTTTGCTAACCAATAAGGTTCTGTGAGCGCTGCATCTGCAGGAATCTGGATGTCATGCTGAATAGTAATTAAAGAATCTTTTGATAGTGCTCTGTTAAAGCTTTCAGATTGGCTTAACCATTTTACATTTTCCAGAACGACAGGATTGACAGCTCTTGAAATCAAATTCAGCCTAAAATTGTGTTTATCCCCGGCAACAGCTTCAGCCTGATTGGTAACGACCTCGCCCATAAACCCGGCACAGCTTAAAATAATATTGTCAAGGGATTTAATTTTATCCTTTTTCAGGTCTGAATCATTGATCGCCATGACCTTTTTTCGCAAAGCAAGCAACGCAGGCAAGCTCTGGTCCGGCTTATTGAAATTGAAATCGGAAATAATTTTATCCAATGACTGGTCAATATCAGCATTTCCTTGTAAAGTCCAGGTTTTAGTTACTCCATCAAAAAGGGTTGTTTTTGCAGGATCGCCGATAACGTGTGAAAAATATTCGGTTCTGATCCCGGCTACAGACTGTGTTCCCGCACCCTGGCTTTTATGTAAACTTCTGCTTAATCCTGCCAGTTCACCGTAACCCATTCCCAATTGCGCATCATATTGCCCAACGGTAACTTTCAGTTGATTTTCAGCAGTTGTATTGACCCCGCCAAATCGGAAAGTATTCCACAATACGCGTTTTGGCTGCCATACATTCACATATTTTAGTTGATCCGGGAAAGCATTTTTATCACCTGCCAGCTTAAAAGCTTTTTCTGCCACCACAGCCGAAGCCGCATGCTGTCCGTGACCTGCCGCAGCAGTAGGAGGAAAACGACAAATGATCACATCCGGACGGAATTGACGGATAACCCAAACCACATCCGCTGTAATACTGTCTGCATCCCATTGTTTAAAGGTATCAGTCGTATTTTTAGAAAACCCGAAATCAATCGCTCGGGTAAAAAACTGTTGGGCGCCGTCTAACTTTCTTGCCTCCAAAAGCTCATGCGTTCTGATTAATCCCAATGCAGCACCTTGCTCTGTACCCAATAAATTCTGACCGCCATCCCCTCTGGTTAAAGACAGATAACCCGTTTCTACATTCTGGTCGTTGATTAACCAGGAAAGTAATCCTGTATTTTCATCATCGGGGTGAGCCGCAAGGTATAAAACTTTAGGAAGGTGTTTAAGGGTTTTGATTTCACGGTAAATTTCAGATGATTTTGAAGGCCGAACCTGCTGGGCCGAACAAAAAACCGTATAAAAGCTAAGGACACATACAGTAATTACTCTTTTGAACATATGAATTTGCTTTGCGGGGTAAATATAAGTAAATCGTTTCTCTTTCAACTTTAAAAGAAAAAGCAACACTCTTTTTGCTATGTCAACTTCGATTGTTTTTAATGCCTAAAGTTAAATGGCAAGAAGTCTTATCAATAAGAAAATTTTTGCTTGACTGGTTTTTAATTCAATTTACTTGTTAAATTTGCTCAACTAATGATTAATTTGCATTAATGAACATACAACAGCTTAAATATTTTCTGGCATTGGCAAAAGAGCTTCATTTCTGGAATACGTCCGCGAAAATGAATATTACACAATCTGCTCTGAGCCGACACATTCAGTCTTTAGAGAGTGAACTGGGTGTTCAGTTGTTTTACCGCGATAAGCGAAATGTGAAACTTACTCCTGCAGGAAAGTTTTTGCAGGAAAAATGGGGTGAAGAACTGAGCCAGATGGAATCTTTTCATCAGTTGGCCAGACAGATTCATTTAGGTGAATCCGGAACGATAAGAATTGCGCATCCCGACTCTATTTCTTCTTCGGTGCTGCCTGATTTTATAAAAAAAGTTTCCGTAGCTTTTCCCAATCTTAATCTGGAATTGTTTCAGCTGACGAATGACATCCAGGAAGATTATCTTAAAAATTACAAGATAGATCTGGCATTTTCACGGGATGTCAATACGTATTCAGCGATTAATGAAAAGAAATTATGCCATGAAAATCTATCTTTCGTTGTTCCCGAAAATCATCATTTTAAAACCCTTGCTGATATTTCTGAAGAAACATTGAAAGGGCAAAAATTTCTTTTAACAACAGGCGATGACGGCAGCAGCTACGATGTACTGGTTCAGGAAGTTCTCAATTTTTATAAAATCAATCTTGGATCCTATATTCGCTGTGAGTTTGGATCTACGATTATTTCACTGATTAAAAATGGATTAGGCATTTCAATTCTGCCGCATTCTTATCATCTTCATCAAAATACCGGAATCCGATTTATACCGCTTCCCTTTGTTACTGATTTGTACATTCAATGGCGAAAAGACGACCCTAATCCAATTCTAAAAAACATTCTGGAATTAGTGTAAAACCATTTCTATGTGCGGAATTCCGTCTTCATCATAAGACTCTCCTACTTCTTTGAAGCCAAGAAAATTGTAAAATTTCAACAGGTACAATTGCGCACTGATTCGAATGGTTGATTCCTTAAGAATATCTTTACAGCCTTGGATAGAATGTTCCATCAGCTGTTTTCCCAGTCCCAACCCTCTATACTCCGAACCGATCACCACACGGCCAATTGAAGCGTCTTCATACGTTAAACCGGGAGGAACAATTCTGGTATATCCTGCCAGATTTCCATCCACCATACCCATCAAATGATGGCATTTTAAATCTTTATCATCAATATCCTGATACACACAGTTTTGTTCTATAATAAATATTTCGCTTCTTAATTTTAATATTTTGTAGAGTTCAATAGTGGATAATTCTTCGAATGATTTTACAAAAAATTTAATTTTCGATGCGTTGGTTTTCAAATCCAGTTTCATCATAATATCGGTCTGCTCTTCATTTCCAAGTCTGAAAATATGTTTGTCAAATTCTTTAAATCCATTTTTCTCATAAAATCCAATCGCCCGTACATTGTTTTCCCAAACGCCCAACCAAACATAATCTACATTTTTTTCCTTAGCAATAGCTATCGCTTTGTCATAAAGGGCCTGCCCCACTTTCTTTCCGTGAAAATCTTTAGAAACATATATCCTTTCAATTTCAAGTGCATTATCACCTTTACTTTCTGTTTGTGAAGATCCGGTGTTGAGCTTTAAGTATCCGATAACCTTATCATCTACCCTCGCCAGGTAGAATTCAGAGTTTTTATCGCTCACCTCAGCACTAAGCTTTTCCGTTGCAAAACTTGTTTCAAGATATTGCGTCATACTTTCTTCTGTATTATTCTCAGCGAAGGTTTCAGAGAACGTTTTTTTGCCAATCTCCTGTAATACTGCTATTTCGTTTTCCTTAATTTTTGTTATGCTAATTTCCATTTCTTTATACATTCCATTCGTAATTCAACCCATCCTTATTTTCTTTTGCCCCAAGACGATGATAGAATCTTTGTCCAGCATCGTTCCAAGGCGCAACTCAACTCAATCAATTTATTGCAGCAAAATTAGCGAGTTGAATAATGCGAAAAAATGCTATTTTTTGATTATTTGATTTGATTTTTGCATTAATGGATATCCTTTTGATTGAGGTTATATGGCAATAAAGATTTAAACTATTCTCAGCTGTTTTTGATTGATTACAAAGATGAAACGCAAAGTTTCATTACTAATTCTGCTTTATTGTAAGGAGGCAAAGCGAGGCGACTTTATCGCTGATGAAGTGATATCCTTATCCATACGCTTCGACGAATCAACAGTTTCAAAAATGATTGAATATATTTGAAGCATTAAGATTTTTTAAGCCGTTAAGAAAAGTTAAGAATATAGCTAAAGCTATTGATAAAGCTGTCTTCTTCATTCATCAAAGATGAATCTTAACTTATCTTATCCTCTTCATTTTTCTTAATGGTTTAAATACTACAAGTAATGCTATTTCCTAAGTTTTGCATTTGCCCCTATTCTAAAGTAGTGTCAGCCATCTTCTTTTCTCTCTTCCTTTGAAGAATAAGGTGTGAGGCATCCAGTATTTTAACGGTATGAATGTAGGGCATCACGATATTCCTTTCCGGTAGATTTTCATAGACACCCATTGAGAAATAGACAATTCCGGACATAAAGTAATCAAATTCTTTGATGGTGTATTCCCTAAATGCTGTTTTGAAAACCAACAGAGGATTCCGGTATTCCTTCTCCGAAAGCAAGCCAAGAACCAATGGGGAAATCTTCTCCGGCTGAGTATCAACCGTCCATTTTCTGTCCTTTAGCATCATGAGATATCCTGCCCGGATCAACGACCTCATCGACTGGTAAAACTCAAAGATCACCGCCGGATCTTCATTGATCCAGCTATTTCTCTTTACTGCATAATTCATAATGTTGCTGAGTCTTTCTTTGGAAACATCCAGCTCATTGAACTGAAAGAAAGTTTCCATCAGCTGCAACCCGGAGTTCTTCTTTTCTGCCCGAAACTGAGGATCAAAATTTGTTCTGCTTTTTTTCATGTGTTGTATTTTTTATTGTTGAAATTTTTCTTAACCATTAAGATTTTTAAGCGATTAAGACACATTAAGATCATAGCTGAAGCTATTTTCAAGCGAAGTGCTTTATCTTTCTTCAATTTCCTTAATGGGTTATTTTTTTATAAATGTAAGAAAAGAAATTTAATTACGGTCGATCGACCGTAATTTTTTATTATTTAATTATTTCATTTGTTCTATGACAGATATAAACGAAAAAATTTGTTCATACATTACAAAAAAATGGTTAATACCTTGGCTTCAAGAAGGCAAGTCACAAAATTCCTTTGCTAAAAATCATGGTGTAGAAGAAAGCACTATTAGAAAAATTAAAAGTGAAGAAACTTACAGAATACCTGTTGAAACACTTTTTAAAATATGTGAAGCAAGAAAAATTAGTTTATCTGATTTCTTTAAACTTATAAATGAATAATCCTGACGAAAGTTGGGATTTTTTTTCTTAGAGAATCTTCTAATTATACATTAATTACTTATCCAATGATCAAATAAATATTTATTGCAACAACATTTATGTATTTGTATATTTGAATATTATCTTAATTCCCATAGTTATTAAGATGATTTAAAAATAGACTAATGAACGAAGAAGAGATTAGAGGAAAATTACTTTTACCATTTTTGAATGACTTGGGTTTTGACCAGTCTGAGATTTCGTTGGAAAAATCATTTACCATAAGACTTGGCAAAACTCAACAAACTATTAAAGGAAGATCAGATATTTTATGTAAGAGAAATGGTAGAAATCTATTTATCATTGAATTAAAAAATGACTCTATTTCTATAACTCAAAATGATATAGATCAAGGTATCTCATATGCAAGATCTCTTTTGGACGATATAGCACCTTTCACTATAATTACTAATGGAAAACTAACAAAAATTTTTGATTCTGTATCCAGATCTGAATTAACCGGTAAAAAAATTTCAGAAGAATCAGCTTTTTGGAAAAATGATTATACACTTTCAAGTGATGAGGAGCTAAGAATAAGATATGAGGCACTTAAAAAGTTTGTTTCATTCTCTTCTGAAAATCTGAAATTCTTTTGTAAGAATCAAATTCAAGATAGAATGGGACCGATTGTTGGAGATATTAATACTCCGTCTTCTAAATTTGTGAAAGAACTTTACCATCAAAGACAGGAATTATTAACAGTCTTTAATAAATTTATTAGCTCGGATGCAATTTTTTTTGGAATAGTAGGGCATGCAGGTGTTGGCAAAACAAATGTAATGTGTTCATTAGCTATCCAAAATTTAGAAGATAAATTTGTATTCTTTTACAATGCTGCTATAATTAATAAATCACCACTAGAACATATTGCTCAAGATTTAAATGGAGTTTTTTCGAGTAAAAGCGACAGTAGCCTAATTTTAAAAAAGCTTGATGAATTAGGAAGGTTTTTAAATAAAAAAATTTTAATATTCATTGATGCAATAGATGAAAGTACTAACCCAAATCTTTCATTAGAATTAAGTGAAATAGCTCTTATCTGTAGAAACTTAAGTCAAGTTAAGATTTGTATAAGTTGTAAATCAAACATTTGGGATGGCATTTTAAAGATAAAAGGAACAAATACCCATCTTTTTGAAGAACTGTGTAAATTCCATCAGAGAATAAGTGATGTAAATAATAATCCTGGATTCTTATTGAAAGAATTTAATGACGATGAACTTAAAGATATCACTCTACTATATAAAAATAGCTTCAATTTAAAAGGAGATATTTCTAAACTCCTATCAAATGAATTAAGAAATGGATTTTTCTTAAGAATATTCAGTGAAGTTTATAATCATAAACAAATCCCTGATAAAATAGACGACAAAGAATTAATCAAAAACTATATCAAGGAGTCTCTTGAAAAAACAGAATTACGTTTTCAATCTGGTATAAGAATTCTTGCAAAAGTTGGAAGAATACTAATGAATCATAATACTTCATTAGAAAAGTATAAAGATGACGGATTGGATGTCAATAATCTCTTAGAAAAATTAAATTTTGCGATTGATGATAACTTACCAGAAGAGTTCTTTTCAAGAAACATACTTATTAGGTCTAATAAAGAGGAGTCTTATAATGTAAATTTTTATTATTCTAAAGTTCGAGATTATATTATTTGCTTCCACACTTACAAACTTGACCTATTAAATGATGCTCAGTTTTATAATATCCTTGAAGAGTTTCATGAAAATTACATTGGTCAGAGCGCCATCAATTTTTATATCGAAAATGCTAAAACTTCCCATAGGTATACTTTGATAAAATTTAAAGAGGATAAGGCTTTTAAATATGTAAGTGGCTATAATTCCTACTTAGAAAAAAAATTCAAAAAATTCAAAAAATTATTTGATCCAAAAACAGATGGTAATATTGGGATTGTCCTTCCTAAAGATCTTTTGAAAGGCGAAGGTTACGCCCTATTCCATTTAAAATCCGATTCATTACAAAAAATTAGATTTGAAAATTTAAGAAATCTTTTCTTAGATTTGAATAATGATGGTTTTTTAAAATTAGGAATTAATACTGTACACGGAAGTATCAACTCTTTTTTAATTTCAGATCAAGACAAGCTTATAAAAAGAAATATTTTTAAGCAATTAAAAGAAATTATTGTCCAAAGTGATAAATTAATTACATATGATTCCGATATTTTACTTTTAGAAAAGGTATCATTAATACTATATTATTACCATAAAAAATTAGGATATGATTTTAAATTAAATGACTACTTTATTCCAAGGTTTAATTTAATATATCCCATAGATTTGAAAGATTTAAGGGATAAACTATATAAACTTAGAATATATTCTCATTATGCATATAGGAAAGGGTTAGCTACACCTCAACTTGAACAAAAAATTGAAGAAGCCTTTAGAACAAATATTGATATTCCTGAACTATTTTTTGGAGGCGAAATTGGGATTTTTGAAAAAATGTTTAAAATCGTAAACATTTTACTTGAAAGAGGATATGATAAAGTCGAAAATCATCATTTGCCATATCCCGACAAAACAATTATTCAAACAAAAGAATATTGTGAAGAAATTAAAGGCCAAAATTTTAATAAAGTAAGAGTTTTTCAATACAGTGAAGATCAGGCAAAATTATATATAGAGACTTTTTTTAAACATTTAGAATTTGCTTATCAAAAATTCGTTGAAGATTTTTTCCCAACTTTTAAAGAAAAATTTTTGTTTTATAAAAATATACCACATGAATACTTTTTCTATATGCAAGATTCTGATATTATTAAATGGGGTATGTTCAGCTATCGTCCCTCTAAGAATGGGGTAATTGACTTTCATTACACTGATAATAAGTCACTTGAAAAAGCATTTGAAGAAGACGAAATTTCTTTTTTAAGACCTTTTTCACTTGATATCATTTTGGTAAATGAAAACCGAGATAAGGTTAACTTGATACCTGGTATAAAAATCCCAAAAGCAGATGATTTTTGTATTGTTAGAAATTGGGTTTATAAATTGCTTAGATATGATTTAGAAAAGATCATTAAAAAAAATACTGATTAAAATTCATCTTTTTTAATCATCTCTAACTTTTTTCAATATCCCTTGCTCCAAAGTCGGGAAACTTAACACAACATAGGAAACCCACCTATATTTTTCTCATTACATTCTGCGTAAGACTGATATAATTAAACATACAAAACGTCGCTATTGCCCCGAAAGTATGCCATAAAAAGTGGGTTCCAAAACTGAACCATTCCCATTTATCAGCGATACGGAAGGTTAATGCAAAAACAAACGACAAAACAGCAAAGCCCACCCATTGGCCAGCTTTCCATTGGGTATAGATCAAATATCGTAGTACCGAGAAAACTACAAAAGAAGCCATAATTGCATAATTGACATTGATAAAAAGAGAAGGGTTATCTGCCAAAATCCAGTTTCTTAAAGCGAACATAAGGAGTGCATACCCCAGAACCATTACAGCAGCATAATACCATCTGGTACTCTGCGCTATAAAATAAAACCCGGCAGACAGACATAATACCATAATGGGCAGCCAATCCATCATAATAAATACCGGCCACTGTCTGAATGAATGGTAAACCGTTCCTCCTATGGCACCAATATATAATAATACCAGGCAATAGGTTAAAAAAGGATATTTTTTGAAATTACCCTTCAGTTTAAGGGTCCAGAAAATGGCTATGGCTAAAAAAAATACAGCTGTTATTGCGTTTAAGGGCTCAGGGAAAAAGTGAGCCATATCTGTTTCTTTATATAACAGGCCTCCGTCCGGAGGTAATGAGTTTATCGGCATTGTTTTCTTTTAAATTATATTTACAGGCATGTTTTAGAATGCAGAATACAAACACAGGCCATTTTTCTAAACATTAGTAAAATAGATACTTACTTTTTTTAAATATAGAAAAAAATACAACATGAAATACCTGGATGTGCCTGATTCTATTTTATAAAAATGTTAATTCTGCTTCTTTTGCAAATCTTTATCTAAAATGACATTCTTTAAGGATTTTTTGATTCAAAATATAATGTACTGGTGACGTGTTTTTCTAACGCAAAGTTTTAGCTTTATTTTGCATATCTTCAGGGAGCTAAGGATAGAATCAACTATGTTGATTCGTTGAAGCGTATGGATAATCATAAAGCTTCATTAGAGGCTGTCTCAAAAGTTAAATAATTTGGCTTTGTCATTGACTACGTCGAATCTTCGATTTCTAACGAAGGAAGAATCTTATTGATAACCAAACACATGAGATTCTTCACTGCATTTCTGAACTACGTTCGCAGATTTTCAACCAGTGTTCAGAATGACACTCTTGGGACAGCCTCATCACTTTGATCACTTAAAATAAAGCAGAATTATTCCTATACTTTGGGCTAATCTTTTTACTCAAAAAATAATTTCAAACATATCCTTCGGCTCTTGTGATCATTTTTATCCCAGGGGGTCTTTGGCTGCTGTATGTTCTTTCTGGGGAAATATCATAAAAACATACTCTTTTAGTGAGATTCTAATAGGGGTTTCGAATGTATCTTTGCAAAAATATTGTAAACAAGAAATGAATAGTTACCCTATTTTATCCCGCATTATCCTTATGTTTCTGCTGAACAGCTCAGTGGCTCTTTTTTCTCAACAACATGATATGAAAGACCATCCGGGAATTCACGGTATGGTTTTACTGGGAAACGATACTCAATATGCATCTCATCTTCCGCTTTTTTATGCTCCCCATGATTATCAGGTCATTCTGAAAATTCAGTTGGATCAGACTTCTACCTTAAGTTATAAAAAAGATCAGCTGACCCATCCTGAGGTTAAACTGTATACCATAGAACCTGAAAAATTTGTTCTTCCAGGTATTATGAATGATATAAAAACATTTAAAGCTAATATTTACCGTGGTCATTTTGAACGGGGCGGAGAGCTGATCATCAAGGATGCGCAAGTGGAAATTACCAAAGTACTGTATTTCCATCAATTAAATAAAGACAAAAGCGAAGGCCAACCTTGCCACTATATTTTATTTGGAGATCAAAAGCAGCAGTTTTTAGCGCATCAGATCTTAAATCGTCCGGACTTTGATGAACTTTCAAAAATAGATATCAAAAATAAGGCTGTAGCAACTTTATTACAGAATGGTGAAATAGCAATGGTTACCAGTAAAGCTAAAGAAACTCAATCTTTATCAGAAAAATGTACGGGTACTAAAGAATATAAAAACATCAATTTTAGCAATCCTGAAATACTCTATCTGGAATTTGAGGATCTAAAATAAAAACAAAGAGATAAGGTATAAGATAGCCCACCGAGGCCGCACACAATACAATCGCCACTTATTTAAAGTGGTGATTTTTTTATATTCGTTAATAGCTCTTTATGTGCTTCAATTTGGGAGACAAAAAAATCTTATTCAAGCAATTTATTCCCTAGTAGAAAACACTCATTTTATATTTGCCGCTCTCATGTAATACAACACAAAAACCCACAATCTGAAGACTTTCATCTTCTGACTGTGGGTTTTATCTTACAGTATTGTAAGAAGTTTTTAATCTGTATTCCGTAGAATAACTATTCTATTTCTTACCAGATAAACTTACAGACCTGTTCCTGTTCTGCAATTATTCTTCGTGATTTTGTTACATACAATCTAAGGAAACAGTTTGGGCTAATATTATATATTCTTTTGCCATATACATCAACTCCCATGGTACCTCCACTGTCAAAGTTATAAATAACGATCTGCTGTTTGGGATAAATTTCTTTGAAATTAACCACCATTTTAATCTGTTCTCCAATAACATGGATAAGCCTGTTTCTATCATCTATGCTAAGATTGCTGGAAGAGAACTCATATTCATGTGGATCTAATCTAACGGCATAGTTCTTAGGATCAGACTGATCATTAATAATTTCATCTTTGAGACTCGCTGTTCTGCCATTAGGAATAAACATTGTATCCGGGTTTTCATCCTCAGATTTAAAATTCTTACTGGCTTTTATGGTGCCTTCTACTGTTAACTTATCATCCTTATTAGCCTCTCTTCCCATTCCGAAGCTACTTGACTCCGTATGAAAATTCAACCCTCCAAATCCATTATACTCAGAACCATAAAAATAATATTCATTTCGTTTGGTTGCTAAAAATCTTTTCTGATGAATATCTACAATACCTGACTCACCAGTATTCATATGGTTATCTGAAATTGCTAAACCTGATCCGGTATTTACTGTAAAGTCCGAATTGAGCTGTAATCCGTACTGAGCCATATAATTCCATTGCTGAATACTTCCTATGCTAAAATCCTGAGTAGTCCAGATTTGCGCCCAATTAGACCAGCTGCCTCCGCTCATAGTCCTTTGGTAGGTTATATTCCCCGTATTACTTGACCCAAATGAAGTTGCAGTCTGCTTTACCCAGGTACCATCGTGGGTTTCAATGGCCACATACCACCAGCCGTTATTATTTAAAGGCGCATTGGCTAATCCCACTCCCCTGTAAAAGCCTGTTTTAAGGTAATTATTCAGATTTGAACCTGAAATAACAACGGATGTACCATTCGGGGTACTTAAAAAGTTTGTTTGTACATAAGACTGTGTTGCCAATGCTACATATAATCCCGAGCTATGATACATATACGGAAATGCATTTCCATCTGAAGTAGGTACATTTCCGGACGAAAATCCCACAGCCATAGCATTTTCCTGACCATTAGCTTTTGTATTTAGCTGTTTTATGTTGACTGCATGAGTCTCTAAAGTTCCTGCCGGAATAACAGGGCTATGGGTAAATGTCTTGGTATCGCTTATTGTTTCTACTCCATTTTTCCCAACGAATGTATTTAAAGACTCACTTTTTGTGTAGTAATTAGATAATACAGCATTGGAAAGATATCCTGCATTAGCGTGATTTCCCCAATTAAATGCGGTATTCCAGTTGTTTATATTGGCTGCAGAAAAATCATTTGAATCCCAATCTTTTGTCCAGGGATACCAGGTTCCACTAAAGTAGTACCTCCTGTACACATCATTATTATTAGCATAAGTAGTATATTCCTGAACGATATGTGTTGAAGTATAGTAAACTCTTAATTGACCTGCTAAACCTGCAGGATAATTATTTGCAGAAGTAGCATTTGCATTTCCTGTCTGAACCCACCATCCTGTAGAAGTAATACTGTTTAAATCTACGGTAGGACCTAAAACACCTCTGTAAACAAGACCTGTATTATATGCTGATATCCAATCAGAAGAAGTTCCGTCATTTAACGTTGTAATTTTACCGGTATTACTAATTTTCACGACCTCAGTTAATGCAGGAACACTACCATTGGTACCAGTGGCGCTCCCATAATTAAATGAAAAAGTTTTATGGTTATTCACTGTAAGTCCCAATGAATTTAATGATCCTCTTGGCTGGATAAAATCAGTACCATCAAATTGTAAATTATGGGCTAACCACATCCCATAACCATGGGTAGAATTAGCCATATTAGTATGGAAAATAGAAGATCCTGCAGCCGTTTGACTGCCAAATAACAAATTATAAGCATCTACAAACTGAGTGTTATTAGCATTGATCACTACCTGACCTGCACTTGTTGAATCTCCCTGAGGTCTTAAATAAACGATTCCCGAAGCTCCATCTCCTGAAATTAATGTAAATGCAGAACCTGTTCTAATTCTGTTTACTCCCTGCCTTTGAACCTGAAGTTCACCCGCTGTACTGTTAATTATTCCTGCTACTCCTATATTACCGGATGTATAACTATTCCCGGAAACATGCAGCCTATATCCATCCAGCGGTAATGATGATCCACTTAATCCAATTCCTACTCTCTGATCTGATGTCCAGAGGAGCGCCTTAGTAGCATTGTAAGTTGTTGCACCGAAATAACCATACGACATCTTTACAGTTCCATCTGCTTCTACTGCGCCAAACCACGCAACAGTATCCACTACGCCATTAGAACCTGCTAACTGTAAAATATCTCTGGTAAACCCTGATGCTGCCGTTATCGAAGATAAATCTTTTCTTATTGTACTGCTTACGGCCTGATTTAATGTGAGCGTGCCACTCATCGTGTCTCCTGATTTATTAACATAAGAGTTGTTATCCAGAGAACCATCTGCCTTTAAAAACTGGGCAGCTGTGCCGCCCGTTACTTTATAGCCTTTAGAAGTGTTATAATATGCGTATTTTACATCCATGTTAAATATCTTTACGCGTTACTGTTATGGATACAGCATTAGGTAAAGCAGAATCAAATTCAACATCTATTTTATTCGGATCGGTTAATTTTATTCTACCATCTATTTTGTAAAAGGTTACCGTATCATACATGGCAACATCTACATTTCTAGTCCCTAAATTGTGTACCACACCTGCTGTTCCGGAAATAGCAGTTGTATATGATTTTACATTATTACTTCCAGCGGTTACTCTACCTTTAGAGTCAACAGTCACCTCATCATAAGTTCCGGCAGTTACTCCTGTTGCAGCTAATGTCAACGCTGAAGTAGCATTTGCTGAACCATCAAAAGTTGCTGTCCATGTAGCGTCACCTGAAGCAGAAATTGTTCTTGGTGTTGTTAATTTTGCAGCTGATCCGGTTGTATTGACTGCTGCAGTTCCAGTTAATAATGTCGCAGGAACAGCCGTAATAGGTACCGTTACATTTCCGGAACCATCAATGTTTTGTGCCGTGGCGGTAACACCTGAAAGTGTAATCGTTCGTACTGTAGCCCATTTTGTAGCGGAAAGAACATTTTTCGCTGCATCTGCCGTGTTATCAACATTCCCTAAGCCTACATGAGATTTGTTTAAGACTACAACACCCGTTAATCCATTTACAGAATCTACAGCCCCAGAGGTGATATAAACGAACGTTGTTCCAGTCCATCGGTACGTTTTGTTGGTATCAAGAGATACATAAATTTTACCTGTCTCACCAGCAATAAGGGTAGTATAACCCGCTTCTTTGTAAAATTTTCCGTCAGCAGCTTTATAATATCCCTCCAAAACATCATCTACATAAGATGGCAATTGAGATGCAGGTACCAGTCCTGAAGCATCCAGTGCAGCAACCCCATTTGCGGCTCCTTTTTGTGATACCGGAATATAATTAGCCAAATCTGATGAAGTAGGCATAGAACCCAGATTCACCGTTAATCCATTGGTTGTCTGGGTAATTCCCGTAACCACATTTCCTGTACCTGAAGTAGTAACCGGTAAGGAAAATGAAGTTCCTGACAATGTCAAACCATTCCCTGCGCTGTAGGTTGTGTCCGTAGAGACTAATGTGATTGTATTTCCGGTCTGGTTAACGGCCATATTAGCACCTGCTGCAAGGGTAACATCTCCGGAAACCAATGTACCGGATGTACCCCCTTTCAGACGGGTAATGGTATCTGGTGTTGTAAATGATCTGTTTGCTGACAAATCATAGGCTGTACCGTTAATTGTTAAAGTTCGCGTTTTTGGTACGTAATCTAACGGATTTAAGTTTCCATCATGCCAAAAAGAATTGATTCCTCTTGTTCCGCCTCCAGCGGTTAAAATATCATTGTCTGTTTTCCCCTCTATTTTATATCCAACAGAGCTTCGATAATAAGCGTATTTAATGTCCATAATTATATTTTTTTAATTGTTAACTGAATTATATTGGGTGGTAATGAGTCAAATAGCACTTCTATAGTATTGGTGTCTATTCTTCTTACCTTAATGGGTATTGTAAACATTGTAACAGTGTCGTAAGCATCAATTACAAAACTTAGGGTATCAAGATCATGTTTTATCCTGGAGTCTCCTCTAACTCTCTCTTCATGTTTAATTTTTTCGGCGCTGGCCGCGTCTTCGATATTTTTAATTTTACTGTAGACTAAATCATTAAACTGATTTTGATAAGTAACAGCACCCCAGTTTGAATAAATCCCGACAAGGTTGATTTTATCATCTGAAATGCTTCTGGCAACAGCCTCTTTAAGCAATTCTATCTGTTCCCTGTTGTCTTTGATATAGTCTACGATTTCCTGAAGTTCATCAAGATTGGCATCATCAGAAGCTAATATTTCATTAATTCTCCTAATATATTCAAGCATTTCATCATCTTTTGCCTGAAATACATTGACTATTTCTCTGATCTGCTCTTTTGTAAAGACATTCCCAGTCTCTTCACTACCATCGATAGTAGCGGCTAATCTGATTTTTAATTTTTCTTTCCATTCCTCTACATTGGCATCCGTAAGATTAGATGCATTACGTTTTGCCAGCACTGAAATATGTGCGTTTTCATCTTCAAGATGATTAGTAAAAGTAAGGACAGGCAGTGTTTTTTGAAAAGCTTCATATAAGCCTGCCACCTCATCCATTTTGATTTTTTCATCTAAATGGCGGAATGAAGAAAAGGTCTGCTTAAATTGATACTCTGTAGGAATATCACCTTTTTCAAACCAACTGAAAATTATATTTAATGGTATACTCATTTTGATTATTGAAAATTAGTTTTTGATACAGTTGATCATTCGGAAACCTATTTTATTCACAGGCTGATCATTTTGAATGGAATTCTATATTTTTGAGTGATTTTTGGTTTTGCTCTTCTTTTATCACCCCGTCAATTAGTGAATTATTTATGCATCATCAAGAAAACCATACGTTTTGTCAATGCTTATAACTTTATTTGACATCAACAGCATCACTACATTTTTTCTACAATACTTCCTGATCACTCTCTTAGTATAGTATTTTTTGAATTCAATGATTATTCATATTCTTCAGAGCTCAAATTTCATTTTTCTTTTGCTCTTATAAAAGTTTTTTGACCTTTCCATTCTGTAGTTGCAGTAGACTTGTTTTTGTGAAACGGAATGATATTGTTCTGCAATTACAATGTTCAAAATTCTTGTTTTTAAAGCTTCTGTGAAAGTTTTTTGGTCTCTCCATTCTGTAGTTGCAGTAAACTTCCCATTCAACAAGCTCAAACAAATCTAATCATCAATCAAAGTGTTTGAAGATAATGCGTCCTGACCACAAGCATCCAAATGACGCCACTCTAATGCAAGTGACGTCATTTATATTAGTTATGACCAGTCATTGTAAACACATTAATCTAAATGCATGAGAAAGTTTTCAGTACAATACAATTCATTTCAAGATCTGCCAGAAAACATTGAATTATTCGAATTATTTATGCCTAAAAAGTCTGCATTGAAAAAGTTAGCAAATGATGTATTTCACATCTTTGAATATAGATTCTTTTGTTTTTGAATTTCCAGTTTTAATACATCTTATTTTCTGCATATTTATAAACTGTTTTTTCATCCCAGACAAACAATTGGATAGAGCTATATGGTGGTATTTTATATGAATACCCTGCACTTTCTATGTCGAATCCCTGCCAATTATCACTAGCATTTAACACCAATATTCTTTGACCGCGGAAACATTTTCCTAATACAAAATGCTCACCATATATACATCTGATTACCAACATTCTATTGTCAGAATCATAATATTGAACTCCTGACTGCTGCTCAATCATCCCATGGGATAATCTCATTCTGGATTTTTCATTGGTAATCTCATCATCAAGACGTGATAAACTTCCGTCCGGAATAAATAAAGTGTTAGGTTTTTCATCCTTTGATTTAAAGTTTTCAGTAGCTTTTACCGATCCTGAAACATTTAGTTTATCTGCATCATTAGCTTCTGTACCTATACCAATATTTTTATTTCCTCTATTGAAATTAATACCTTCCCAACCCTTAAAGCTGCTTGAATATTTATAATATTCATCTTTTAATACCGCTAAATAGTATTTATCCTTTTCATTATATATACCGGATTCTCCACCATTATAATTATCAACAACCATTAATCCGTTACCTGTCTGATTAGTAAATTGTTTGTTAACAATAATACCATTGTTGTACATATAATTCCAGCTGTCAATATTACTTTGTGAGAAATCTGCGTCACTCCACAGTTTAAACCACTTACCAGACCATTTATCATCAATCCCCTTTCTTATTTTAAGCATAGGTATTCCTTCTCCATTGACCTCAGTTTGATTGGCAAAAGCTAATTGGTATGAAGAATCCCCCGTTGATGCAGAAGTACCATCCCAAGGAGCATAAGTCATTACACCTGCATAATTTCCAGTTCCTCCAACATGTCCGGCCTGAATAAAATCAAATCTAACCCTACGACTATTTCCATTAGGTGTAACAACTGTATCCGGGTTTCTTGAACCATCTCTTGAAGTAACAAAGTAATTTGTAGCAAAGACTCCGTTTGAATTGGTTAGATTTATCCATTGACCGCCTTCCTCCTCAGGTTGAATTGACAAAGTCTGGCTCGTAAAATTAGATGACACCCAAGATTGAGTAGCCAGAAATACATAACCATCTGTCTTATGGTATATATAAGGGGCACCTGCTGATAAACCACTTGAGAATCCTAGTGTCTGAGCATTTTCTGCGGAATTAACCTTAGCATCAGGATTGAAATTATTATTAGTCCAAAGCGCTTCTCCATCTGACAGCAAAGGAATATTTCCTTTTTTCGTCATGGTTGTTGTATTTACAGCCTGCCAATACTCTAAATGATTGCTGAATAAAGGAAAATCTATTCTATGATACCAACTATTATTTCCTGCAATGTGTAAGGAGTTACCATAAGTAGAAGGGAATCCGGTACCTGTGGCCCAATCTGTAACACTTAAAGGAAAATCTGTTTTTACTGCAGTTGCATCCTGATGATTACCTCTTTTCGCTAAGTATTCTCCGGGATTAAAATTGTTTGTAGTCCAGGGAATACCTCCTTGAATTTTAACAGCACCATTATCCGAATTTAATAATAAATCACCATCATTTACAGCTCTAACTACAAAATTTTCTCCGGTCCCACCCCATGTGGCAGCACCTCCATCAGCTCCAATATAAGCTATATCTTTAGCCCCATCATATTTTTGCCAGGTCAGATAATTCCCTGTTTGTGCTGTACTTTTCCACTTACCTAACATAGCCGAAGACTCTATATTAAAAGCACCTGTCATAGTACCGCCATCTTTTCTGAGATAGTTTCCTAAGTCTGTAGATGATACAAAATCTGAGGCCAATCTCTGGCCACCGCCTGCTGTTAAGATATAGTTATCATTATACCCAACTTTATTAAAACCTTTTGATAAAACCTGGCCAGCATCCGTGAATTCTATACCATTACTTACATCCCAATCTTCCGCATTCTTTGTAACAGAAGGAGCCAATATTAAATTGTTATTGGTAGGTTTCTGTATTGACCAGGATTTATATGAACTATTCTTTAGTTTGAAAGGTATTCTGTTATAATAGGATTTTGCTGCTGATATAATTTCATCCGTATTTCTGGTCTGGTAATCACCTGGTTTGAAATTTACATTATCCCAGGCTCTTCTCCATTGTGTCCAGTTTCCATTGTGCCCACTTCTATAAGCTAATTCTCCTGCGTCTGCATTACCATCATTATATTTTATCTGCAACTGTGATGTGGTATCTTCAGCTCCCATGTGCAACATAGGACTATATAAATGCTGAACCCCTCCTGCGTTACTGTTTGCTCTATAAACTCCAGAATTGGAATGACCTCCAAGGCTATTGAAGTTATCATTCAGTTGAACTGCTTTAGGAATATAACTGCTGTCTGCAAAATTAGTTAACCAACTTCTTGTAGCGACTACATCAGAAGGTAAAACAATGATATTGGCAGGATATAAGTCAAAGTTAGATTCTATTGCATGAGACCATCCTACATTCCAATCCAGATTATAGTTTCCGTATTTAACTTCCACTTTAGCTACTTCAAATGAAAAGTACCCATTCCAGAATGTATTTGATTCTCCTAATAAAATACTAACGTATCCATCAGTTCCAATTCCGATTCTTGCGGTAGTGGTAGGGAAATTATCAGTTACTTCCCATATCGCTTTTGAACCATTAGTAACCATAGTTCCTGATACATATTTATAGAAAGCTACATTCACTTTACCTAAGTACTGACTTTCATATCCATAAATGTTAATATCAATACTAAACATAGCATGCTCTGATGAAGCTTGAGGCATTTTAATGGCTAAAATACCTGTATGTCCTCCATCACCGTAATTACCCTGATAAACTTTATTAAATATTCTTACATTATTTTGGTGTTTATTTATAGATCCTCCTCCTTCAAATTCCAAATCCTTTGCCCCAAGATTAACATCCTGTGCTGCGCCATTGTAGGGAACATAATTATTTAAAGCTGATGCATTAACAAAAGTTGCCGGATCTAAATTATGAGCATCCCAAACCACACCATTGACTCCATTTTTATGATGTATTATATCACTGTTATTAGATTCTACAATAGTATTAATAGTAGGATTTCCTATATAGAGTGTAGATGGACTAGTATAATTTAAAACCTGGTTATTTCCTGTATTAAATGAAGTAGAATAAATACCTTGTTTAGAATAAATCTGACCAGACCGCCCGAGAAAATGGGTAGGATGATCCGGATCTCCAAAATGGAAACCTATACCTTCATTCAAGCTATTGGCACTTCCTTGATAATAGGAAAGACCATAAGTATCTGCGTTTGCAAATGACCAGATTCTATTTCTTTCATCTGCTTTGTAGAACCTGTTTTGAAATCCTTCATCAGTTTGTACAAAACCTTTTGAATGAAGGCCGTTAACCGGGATATAATCTTTATCTGTATAAGAATCTGATGCTAACAATCCTCCGGACAACATTACTTGTGCTCCATTTCCATTGAGCCCAGCTATAGGCCTATCCGAATCTAATGCCCAAAAACCTCCCACATTTTTTTTCTCCCAAAATGTACCATCAGAAGCTAACTCCTCTTTCGTAAGTAAATGTTTAAGATTGATCTGAACTCTTTTGGTACCTCCCGGGTCCGGATGATCCGAAACTGAAATAACCCGGTTTCTCCCCTGGTCTAAACCTCCATACCCAACAGTTAATTTCACATCAAATCCCTGCCAATATGACAATTGAGTAAACCAAAAACAAAGCTTACCATTTAAATTTAAGGCTGTAATCCCATTCCAGTAATATAATGTAGAATAGCCGCTATGAGAAATAATAGTCCCGTTATAGATATAACCCTGGATCTTACAATCTAAAGGCTGATCACTTCCGTACATATTACCTTTAATCTCTAAAAGGAATTGATCTCCATAGTCTACAGAATAGTCTACATCAGTTTCAATGAATGTTCCCTGTGGAAAGTTTCTTCCTGAATGATACCAGGAGTCTTCTTTTCTTCGGGAATCGTAATCTCCGCCGCCACCTGTAAGAAATCTTTCATTATTTGACCCGTCTTTATAATACCCAGCCGCCCTAACGTAATCAAAAGCATTACCATTGAGATTCATAAAGTGATAACCATTTGACCGATACTGCAGTGTAGCAGCATAAAGCCCCGGCTGATGAAAAGAAATTGCGGGGTAAACTGTATCAGATGTGCCATTACCTCTTAATTCTAAAGCAACTGAATCGTAAGCATTGCCTGTAGCTCCTGAGAATGTTTTTCTTACTGGTATCTCTTGATAGGTATTAGTTGTCACTAAGTTTAAATCAGCAACTATTTCCGCATGGGTTCTTGTGCTGATTTTTTTCGTCACAGAATTCCAAACCATTACAGAACCTGCATCGTTTGGAACACTTTTCACAATTATTTCGCCTTCTACAGCGATGTGATTGTTAAAATATTCAGGAGCAATCATTAGTCTAATCTTGCAGTTAAAGTAATTCTATATTCATTCGGGGTAAGAGGTGCCAACACATCTATTTCTACATCATTTGCCGATGTAGCCACACAGCTTACATTTATTTTTCTATTATCAGTATTACGATAACAGATGTAATCAACATTCAGGGTATTCCAGCCATGGGTAATGGGAAAAGTAACGGAAGAGCCATCTCCGATTTGCCATGTTTTGGATTTAATTTTTGCATCCAAAACAGCTTTCGTAGATTTTGGAGTCATTGCTTTAGTAGGATCGAATCCTGCAATAGCTTCAACATCTGTGGCGATTTGAATCAGTCCTTTCACCGAATCTGTAGCATCTACAATGTCAGGAATACCTTTTTCTATGATCTGATAATTTTTAGGCGCATTGGAAGCATTATCAGTATTAGCAATAAGATGGTCACCAACAGAAACGGGCTCATTACCTACCCAGCCATTTGCTGTAATCACCCACACCATACCTGTTTTAATGGTAGCTGATGTCACGGGTAACGGAGTCGTCATTGAACCTTCAGCTGTAGAAGGAATATAGCCTCCAGGCTGATAAATCAATGCTCCTGTAAGACTTTGTCCTATTAAGTTTTCAATATAAGTTTTAATCTTATTGGATGACCATGTATAGGTACCTGACTGAGTCGCGTCATTCAGAAAAATAGAAACGATATCTGCATTGGTAAGATTTCGGCCTGCTACTTTAATAACATGTCCTGAACTATTGGTCAGGATCTGACTTAGCAATAGAAGCCCGCTTGTTTGATCTGTCTGAAACGGATTATTGGTCAGCGGATACTCAGGATGTACGTAATTCTGAGCCAGGTTAATCCATTCTGCTCCGTTCCATTGATGCAACTGTCCCTTATAATCAATGATCCAACCAGCAGGAACTCCAGTTGTATCAGGAAATGAAGTATGGTAATGAAATCGGGTACGTTGCAGCTCACCAAAAAAATTATCCTGATGTGCGTTATTACTTATTATTGCGTTATTATTCATAGTTTTTTATTTTTTATGGTTTAACTTTTAAAATGAGAATATTAATGGGATTAACGAGGACACCTATCATCTTAACCTCTATGGTTTGATTGGTGGCATAATCGTCAACATTTATTTTTTTACCAGTGACACTATCCCGGGCCTGAATGATCACATTTTCCGTTTCAAGGGTATTAGGGAATACTGCATTTCCTGCCACTTGTACCACTGCACTTGTAGGGGTCTCTGATATGAGCAAAACCTTATCATAGATCTGCTTATTAAAGTCTTGTTGATTTTTCGGGCTGCCTAATGCATTGTAGTCAAGTAACAGCTTTACTTTATCTTCACTAGTCTGCCCTGAAACAGCTTTTAATACTTCAATATCCTCACGACTTTTTTTAATGAAATCGATTATTTCCTGGAGTTCATCCAAAGAAAGGTCATTAGACAACAATATCTTTTTAATCTTTTCTATATCAGATGCTAAGTCTTTATCTGCATCTTTCAATTCATCCACAAAGCCGTCTACCTGTATTTTAGTATATACATTCCCTAGCTGATCATAACTGTCAACCGTAGCAGCATTTTTAATTCCAAGCTTATTTTTCCAGCTTTCAACATGAGTTGGGGTTAGATTACCGGCATTTAGTAAAGCCAAATATTCTGAATGAGCTGCTGGATCTGTTAAATGTTTTTGAAATGCTTCTGCACTGGCAAATAATTGAAAGATTTCTTCAAATCCTTCAATACTTTTCATAGGGATTGGGTCATCTTTATGATAAAAAGATAAAAACGTTTCTTTAAACTCCGCTTCTGTGGGGAAATCTCCAGTTTCAAACCAACTGAAAATTGTATGTAATGGTGTACTCATTTGATAATTAGTTTTGATAAATTGATAATTGGGGAAGGTCTAAAGGTTATGTCTGCTGCATGGTATTTTAAAGTAGGCCACAGAAAGCAATATCGTTGCTGATGAAGTTGTTTGGCTATACATTCACTAGAAAGAATCAATGAAACTGATCCCCATATTACAATGATGCTCTAAAATCTTTGCGTGAAATTTAAGCTGTATGAACAGTTTGAAGCCGACAAAGGCCACTCTCTGAAACAGCGTGACTTTGGAGATTAATTTCCAATGATAATATCTGGTTTAATGTCCCCCAACTATTAAGTGGGAATTGTTTATTTAGAGAAGAATAAATCAGCTTCAGCCTTTCTTCTGCGGATGAGTCCGTTTAATGTTTTTCCGGCGGCGGTAATATATTTCGTGGTAAACCAATTTCTGATTGCCTGCTCTTCTGCTTTTTTATTAATCAGAGAAAATAGTCCATCTGATCCTCCTGTATTGTACGTGTGTGATACGAGAGCATCAAATTGATTTTGAGAAAGGATTACTTTAATTTTACTGTTGACGATTTTTTCATAAGTCGGTAAAACTGCTGAAAATAACTCTATTCCTTTTTCTTTGCTGATTGCAGGATCTTTCATGGTTACTTTTTTTCCTCCGGGATAGTAGGTGTTCCCATACCCAATTGTTGGAATTCCTGCCGAATCCAGATAAGGTTTTGAACTGAATCCTTCAAATGATACAATCAGGTTGATTCCTTTTTGTGATGTTTTCATGGCTTAAAATATTTATAGGTGAAAAAGATGAGTATTAAAGTGATTCCAACGATTGTAATGAAAATCCAGGCTGCGATTTCAAATCCATTTGACTGAATTTTTTTTGTTTCTTCCGAGACTTTTGAAGCCACTTCTCTGATGGTTTCTTTTGAACTCACTTTCTGGGTTAAATCGTGAATAGCTTGGATAGATTCTTCTTTCCTAACCTCTGCTTTTTCATGGTTGCTCTTTGCATAATGGTTGCTGATGGAGTATTCTGCATTTCCCATGATGGAAATACTCTGAACGGTATCACGTCCTATCACATTATGGAAAACAAAGGGATTAGATGTATCTGATTTCCCTTTAATTAATAAATCTCCGGATATTTCATTGGTCTTTTCCTCCAGTTTCACATCAGCGGATTTGCTTTGAGTTGATTGTGAGCTGTGTAAGCTTGAAGAATCAACTTTCACTTTTTCTGTTTCTTTTGTATTTTCTTTATAAGTGGTTGTGATTTTGTGTTTGCTTCGGCAGCCCAGCATAAAGCTGCTCAATATGATCAATAGCAGAATCTTTGCTTTCATTAGTTTTAGTTTTTAAAAATTGAACAGGTTTATAATTTTGATTTCAATTCCAGGAAATTGGATTGAATTTCAAGTTCTTACATAAATATTTTATCTTCTTTTACGTATTCTTTTTTGATGCTGTCTAATAACATGTCTACACTTACTTTGTAACCAGGTTCATCTAATGCAATTGTTTTTAAACTTACATCCTGTATGATATTCATAATATTAGAACCGGTTAATTCATAGTGTTGGGCAATTTGTTCCAAATCAATATCTTCAAGTTGTAATTGTTCAGGTACGTTTTGCTGCCAGATACGCAGACGCTCTTCATGCTTTGGATTATTGAATTGTATGCAGCTATGAAAGCGTCGCGTAAAGGCTTTATCCATATTATTTTTAAAGTTGGAGGCCAGAATGATAAGTCCTGAAAATGTTTCTATCTTTTGCAGCAAATAAGAAACTTCCTGATTGGCATATTTGTCATGAGCATCTTTTACAGAGGTTCGTTTTCCGAAAATAGCATCTGCTTCATCAAAAAATAAAATCCAGTTTTTATTTTCCGCTTTGTCGAACAGTTTCGCTAATTGTTTTTCTGTCTCTCCGATGTACTTTGAAACCAGCATAGAAACATCTACTCTGAAAACAGGGCGATTGGTATATTTCCCTAAAAGACTGGCGGCAAGAGTTTTTCCTGTTCCCGGCTCTCCAAAAAACAACACCCTGAACCCTGGTTTAAGTTTTGTCTGCATATCCCAATCTTCCATAAGAATCCGGCTGCTGTTGTACCAGTCCTCAATACACTTAAGTTCTTGCAGTGTGGTTTGAGGAAGTATTAAATCTGCCCATGATCGATGGGTGTGTATTCGTTCTGCCGGAAAATCATTGCTCATTTTCGGTAATAATTCCAGGCCAAAAATGATCTTATTAAAGGCTTCTTCATGTACACTTATCTGGCTGTTCATTGATGCATATTCCTGATCTGAACCTGAAAAAGCGATAAGTTCTTCTTTATTCAAAACCGACTTCGGGCCGAAATAATCCAGTGATTTTAGTCGTTCTGAGATATTATCTCCTCCTAAAATATATTGAGCCGCGTGAATTGTAGGATAAAAGAGCCTGCCGTTATCATTGGTTGAGCAAAAGTCAAACAGCGCACTACCCGGGAAATCCAAATAAATGCGTTTCAGCAATGATGGATCCAATCGTGGTAATAACGCCAGTAAAAGAATTACAACTTCCTGATGGGCAAGCTCTTTCCCTGAAATATAATCTCCTAATTGAAAGTTTTCATGGTTACTGGTATTAAATTCAGGGGCTCCTACATTAAAATCCTCTGATGGATTGTTTATACGCCATGTAATAACCTTTTCTAAATGAGTAAATAATTTTTGTAATTGTTCTGACTCCATTGGTTTTTATGCTTTTTAAGATCTGGTGTACTGCTTGTCTTTTACTTTTAAGATGCTTCCACCTATCTTGTGTTGATTTCAAGAAACCTCAACCGGAAAGTAGCTCACATTCGAGTGTCTCTCCACAACTGCAAAAGCAGCTGCCCTTGGAAAGTCGCTCCATCATTGGAGTCCTGCTTTTTTAAAGAATTAATCTACGCTTGAAAGAGAATAACAGATCCGAAGACCTATCACTCTGCTTCCAGGAGGAGATTCTAATGTTTACACATCAAAAAATTCCGGGATTCCAGACGCTAAGAGGTGTCCTGCCAATGAGAATCTCTCCGATTGAGGTATATTTTATGTTTTGTATTTTTTTTAATAGTGTGCAACACATCTCAAGGATGGTTACATTATTTGGTGTTTGCTTAAAGAAAACTCAACCGGAAAGTAGCTCACATTCGAGTGTCTCTCCACAACTGCCAAGCAGCTGCTTTTGGAAAGTCGCTCCATCATGGGAGTCCTGCTTTTTTAAAGAATCTACGTCTGAATGAGAACATCAGGTCTGAAGACCCATCACTCTGCTTCCAGGAGGAGATTCTAATGGTTATACATCAGAAAATTCCGGGATTCCAGACGCTAAGAGGTGTCCTGCTAATGAGAATCTCTCCGATTGAGGTATATGTTTTATGTTTTTAAATGGTGTGCAACACATCTTAAGGATGGTTACATTGTATTTGGTAGTTTGTTTAAAGAAACCTCAACCGGAAAGTTGCTCACATTCGAGTATCTCTCCACAACTGCCAAAGCAGCTGCCCTTGGAAAGTTGCTCCATCATTGAAGTCCTACTTTTTTAAAGAATCTACGTCTGAAAGAGAACAGCAGATCCGAAGATCTATTACCCTGCTTCCAGGAGGAGATTCTAATGGTTATACATCAGAAAATTCCGGGATTCCAGGCGCTAAGAGGTGTCCTGCCAATGAGAATCTCTCCGATTGAGGTATGTTTGTGATTAATCAATAATGTAATTAACCAAATCAGTCATGTCCCGCCCCATAATAATTTTTATATTAACGGGATGCGATGTATATTTTCTTCCGTTGATCTCGATTTCCAAAAGCATCTGAATAAGAGCAAATGGTTTTCTATGATGAACCGTATGTCTGAATGAGCCAGGTCTGGTAAGTGTCCCCGATGGATAGAATTCATTGAACGCTGATCCAGGTTTAAAATAATGAATAGGATTGATATCCAGAATCATTTCTTTAGACGTTACAGGATATTCGGACATTCTGCCTAAGGATTGTGCATCGAGCAGCTGTTCTTTGTAAAAGCCTGCATCTTTGAATCCATGCTTGATCTTTTTTTTCTGTTTGTAACGCTTTATGATAATTTTAGGTTTGTATTTATCAATATCCAATTCGTTTGATAATTTTACCTTTATATATTTATAGCTTACACTTCTGCTGAAAGCATGTACATAATTCTCTATCTGTGGCGGTTGGCTTTCATATTCAGCTTCCAGATTGATATGTCCAAGCCCTGATTTTTCAATGTTGCCAGCCCGATAGAAATGATAGTATTTCGCAGTCCAATCTGCTGAGGCCCTCACATCCAGTCCGAAATTAAGCTCATTTAGATGGACATAATTATCTATGAACCGGCCAAACTGGTTTTCTGTAGGATATTTACCCGTTTCAAAATAGGTTTTCAGATCCTCTCTTGGGGTTAATGTATTGTTTTCTTCCATGATATTAGTCTTCTTTATTTGCTCCTTTTCTTAGTCTAACTGCTTTCCGGAGCTGATTATCAGTTGTGATATTACAGTTCAAAATTGATTCTTTTTTTGTTCTTATAAAAGTTTTTGGGGCTCTCCATCCTGTAGTTGCAGTAACTTATACATCACTAATAAACAAATTATTACACCTATAGTTAACGACTCATATTTCTTTATCTTCTTCAATACATTTCCTCCTTCTGTTTCCACAGAATTTATGATTTGCTTTCAAAAAAATAGATGTGGCAACCTCATTTCGCTTTGCGGATAAATTCTAATGGAAAAGATTCCATCGCAGAGTATCTTATCCAATTAAGGTTGTATTTTTAGTAATGAGAATGTAATGGATTACTTTTCTGCCGTCTGGTGATCTCAAGATCTTTTATATTGACAGGATATGGCTTGTTTTTGTTACCTAATAGTAATTACTATTGATGTTATGATGACAGTTCAAAATTAATCACTTTATTGTTCTTATAAAAGTTTTTTGCCCTATCTGTACTGTAGTTGCAGTAACTCATAATTTTTTGGAATCCAATGATGGTTTACACCAATATCATTATTTGAGGAGTATATATATTTTGTAATATTGATTGCTGCTCAGATATTCTGGTCTGATTAGTTTTCATTGATGACATAATTACATTCGATTCTTATATTTCTTACTTTTTCTACCTGACCGCCCCACCAGGTCTCCTGGCTTTGCCCGGCATTTAAAACCCCGGTCGTTAAAAGCGTGTCAAGATCTGCATCATACACATTACATTGTATGGATTGATTGATTTCCTGAAGATCTGCATTATAATAGAGATACAGGAAGTCCCATACATCATAATGGTCGGTAACAGAATCTTCAGTTTTATATTTATCCCCCCAATATTGTGAGTACGCCCTATATTGGATAGGTATTTCAGTTTTATTAATAAACTTAATATTTGTATTGACAACACTTATTTTTTGTTGAATATCTTCTTTATGAATATCTATGGGTACATTATAATTCTGCAGATCTCCAAATTCATAACCATCAGGAATTGCAGGCAGATTGTTTCCAAATAATCTACGAATATAATAGCTCGGACTTAACTGATAACCAAGACTATAATATTCGGTTCCTTTTAAATCACCACCTCCTTTTGTTTTTTCTATTGTAATAGTATAAGGTGCACTGCCCAATAAGAACTGTCTTATTGTACCTACTTTGGTGGAATCTCTCATTGTGATTATCTGATCTTCTTCATCTGATGAAGTGACAACAATCTGGATTTCCAAATCTCCAACGTTATTTAAATAATAATATATAAATGTATTATCAATATATGCCATTTGGTTAAGAAAAATGACCATTTCTCTCTTTGTCTGGACATCTTCCTTATGTCTTAAAGAATCAATCAGATCCGAGAATTGGTTTTGCGTTGGATGTTTACCTGTTTCAAAATAGGTTTTTAATTGGTTTCTTGGGATTAGTTTATTTTCTTCCATAGTACTACTATTCTTTTACGGCTTATGCTTAGCATAATTACCTTTGGGTTTCAGTGGTTATTTTTGTTATGTTTTTAAAGTTTGGGATGCATCCTTTTATAATTCCTGTAAAAGTTTTTGATTACTCTCTTCTGCAATTGCAGTAAACTTTAGTTTTTAGAGTCGGAGGATGGATTACTTGATTTTAAAATTCACATTTCTTTATACTTAAATCTATTTTGGCAAATGTGATTATACCAATATCATTATTTCAGGAGTATAAGTATTTTGTAATATTGATTGCTGCTCAGATATTCTGGTCTGGCTATTTTTCATTGATGGAATAATTACATTCGATTCTTATATTTCTGATTTCATTTATATCACCACCATACCAAGCATCCTGGCTTTGTCCGGCATATAAGTGACCTGTAGCTAAAAGATTATTCGTATCTTCATCAAAAATATCGCATTGTATGGATTGATTGGATTTCGTAAGGTCCGCCTTATAATTAAAGCTTAAATGATCAGCTAAATCATAATGATCAGTAACAGTGTCTTCAGCTCTGAACCTCTCACTCCAGTTACTTCCACTTACTCTGTATTGTATAGGCACTTCAGTTTTATTAACAAACTTAATATTTGTATTTACAATGCTTATCTTTCTTCCCAAATCTTGTTTATAAATTTGTATGGGCAACCTTTTCCCCTCCACTGATCCTAAATCGAAACCTTCAGGAATTGTGTTCAGTCCATTTCCAAACATTCTAAAAATCGTATAATTTGGGCTTATTTCATATCTCAAAAGATAATATTCAGTTCCTTTTAATGTTTCTTCTGCTATTTCTTTTACTTTAAAGGTGTAAGGAGCATTACCTAATAAGAATTGCTTTTCCACAGCGTTGTCAGTTTGTCTTACGGTGACCACCTGATCTGCTTCATCCTGTGAGCTAACACCAATCCGAAATTTTAAATTTCCAACGTCATTTGTAGAATAGTAAATGAATCCATTATCTATAAGTGCCAGACTATTGGCAAGGATTGCTTTTTCTTTATTGGTCAGGACATCCTCCTTATGTCTTAAAGAATCTATCAGTTCCGAAAATTGGCCTTGCGTTGGGTGGTTACCTGTTTCAAAATAGGTTTTTAATTCTTTCCTTGGAGTTAATTCATTTTTTTCCATAATATTTCACTATTCTTTACTATTTATATATTATTACTATGATTATTTTTTGAGGCATCAGATAATGGATTACTTGATTTCAAAGCTGAAATTTATCTTTTTTCTGTTTCTATTTATAGACCTAGAGCGTTAAACATTTCGGATGCAATAGCATTCATTCCTAAATCACCTGGATGAACAGCTACACCCGAATTATTAACGGTATGCCACTGGCCATCATCACCTTTGACTTGTGCTCCCATATATGATCTATTTGCAGGAATATCAAGGTGAGATATTTTAACAAAGGTTAAGTTATTCTCTGTAGCGACTTGGGACATAGCTATATCTTTATTAACGTCTGCCCAGAATACACCTCCAATAATTATTTTAGCTGATGGATTTTTTATTTTTATATAATTAATCAATGCTGAATACTCTGATTTAAATGTTCCAGAAAAAATTGTATTTTCACCAAGTCTTACACAAATCAGATCTTTTCCTGATAAATAGGTATCTAATTGAGATTTATCCCAGGTAGAAGGAGAAGTTTCCCATCCGGCAATATTTAATACATCAGTAGTTGCGGCAGGTTTAAAAACTTTCATTTTTTCTAAAAAACGATTTACATAATCCTTACTCTTCTCGGATGCCGCCATTCCCCAATTTCCCCACCAATAAGAAAGCACCTGATGCTTGGCAATCGAATTTCCTAAATGAAGTATGTTAGAATATCCCACTAAATAATCCCATGTTACGGAGCCATCTGTATTAAATGATAAGGTTACTTTTTTCCCATTATAGATAAAATTCTGTTGTAGTCCTGCAATTGATGAATTAATCAAAGATAAATCTGATTTTGTAGATACAGGACTTTCAATATATTCTTTAAGATATAACTTAATCGGAAGGGATTTCCCCGATATTTGTTCTAGCGCTCCAGTATAATTGTTACTTGCCCATAGATTCGCTATTGCAGGTGTGCTATTTACAGGAAATTTTGAAGGAAATTTTAGCCCTACATAATCTCCTTTTGCAAGTATTATTGGCTCAATTGTGACAACATTTAATCCGGCTGTTAAAGCCTTTGTTATTACATTTGTTTCAATAAATTTCCCTGATTGTTCCAAAAATCCAGTTACTATTTGATAAGTTCCAGCAGTAACTGTTCTAATTTCAATTTTTTCTAATTTATGGGAATTTTCAAGCTCCAATTTATTAATCGCATATCCTTCTATACCATCAGAATCTGCTGAAACGCTAGAGCTTCCTTTTTCAATCTCAATACCTGTATATCCATTCTGAGAATAATCTTCTACAATTTTACTAACTGATTTAGAAAGATTGAAAACCGATTCACTTTGTATATTAAACTCATTAATATCTGAAAGTTCAAACCAAAGGGTGTAATAACTTCCTAAATTTGCCTGTACTCCTCCTGAAATGGTACTATACTGAACAAATCTGTTTTCAGGAGCTCCCGAGCTTCCATAAAATATTTTAGCTGTTGACGTTGGTAAACAAAAAACAGCAGCCATTTCTCCAGTATTGATTTTTATTTTTTGATTTGTAAAATCAAAATTGTTCCAACCAACAACACCCACTTTTTCTTCACTGTCCCAACGGATAATAAATTTTGTACCATCATAGTATCCTATACAAAATTTAAAATTACCTGCTACCGAAAGTCTTATATTTGCTTTTGTTAAAAATTTATTTGAATCTGAAACAGCTGTTGTATTTGATATAACATTATATAAACCAGCCTGTATCCCATCAGAGGAAGTTCCCGCCAATTCAACTCCAATTTTTTTATAGAAATCACCTACCTCTATTATTGATTTTCTTATCTCGTCGGATTCTCCTCCTTTTACTTTATTTACCAGCCAGCTATTAATTTGCTTGCCACCTTGAGCATCTGTATTATTATCAGAATCAAACTCTAATGCTATATTTACTCCTGGAACAACCACAAAGTCTTTTTTCGTCACTCCATTACTTACATTTAGAAATACTAATTGTTCATCCAAATCGGCAGCTATAATTTCAATAGGTACACCGGAAGAATTTTTAAAATTAGTATAAACTCCAACTGTCCTGACTTCCCACTTTTCATAAAGATTCGGATCACCTAGATTCCATATCGTTGGTGAACTATTTGGAAATGCTTCTCCTTTGATAATTGATTTTGTACTGGCTACTGCATCATTTACGGCTTTTAAAAGAGTTTTTTCAACTTCTTTATCCAATTTATTATCTAAAGAAGCTTTTAAGCCGTTTATAGCTTCCAAATCCATCACCTCTTCTTTATGCCAAAATGAATCTATTAAGTTAGAAAATTGATTTTGAGTGGGATATTTAGCAGTTTCAAAATAGGTTTTTAATTGGTCTCTTGTAGTTAATTTATTTTCTTCCATAATACTTTACTATTATTTAAAATGCATGCTTGTCAGCACAATTACTTTTTTAGTCTAAATGATTTTTTATGTTATATTTTAAAGTTCGGAGCTCATCCTTTTTTATCCCTGGAAAAAGATATTGACCTTGTTACTGTGTAGTTGCAGTACCATTTAGTTTTAAGAAATAGTATGGATGATTTCTTAAGTTTCAATGCTCAAAATTGATATTTTTTTTCTTCCTATGAAAGTTTTTTTGCCTCTCTATTCTGTAGTTGCAGTACCTCCTTTTTTCCGGATAATTAATAAGGCTATCTGAATAAAACCGGGTCTGTATCTATAATAAAAAAGACTCAGATTATAAAATCCAAGCCTTTTTTAATTTATATGCCTAAAGTTTGTTTATTTCCGCAGAAATGATGCTCAATCCAGCTTAAAGAAGAAATACATTACTGCAGCCCATTCTTTTTTGACTCCTTTTGCATATCCGATAGTGCTGTGGCTGCTGTTTTCAACCGTCCCATCATCTTTGATGTAGCCAATGGTGGAATGACTGCTATTTTCTACTGTTCCATTACTTTTTACGTAACCTACTGTAGAATGGCTTTTGTTTTCTATAGTTCCATCGCTTTTGATGTAACCAATAGTGCTTCGGCTTTTATTTTCGATAGTCCCATCATCTTTGATGTATCCCACGGTGGAGCGGCTGCTATTTTCTATGGTTCCATCACTTTTGATATAACCAGTGGTACTATGGCTTCCGGATTCTATGGTTTGAGCGCTTAGAGCGGAAAGACCGAACAGAAGGGAACAAATGAATAGTGTTTTTTTCATATTCAATATTTTAATGAGTTGTTAACTTTGGTTATTTGATATATTCAAAAGTATTGATTATTCTTTTATGTTGGATGTTATACAATTAAATCTGAACTCTTTTTTTAAATATAGAGTCTTAAAGGAAAAACGAAATTGCTAAAATTTGTTTTATTAATGATTATAAAATTCTAATTAATCTCCTAAAGCCTCATTAATTCATTTCTTCCTTACTGACACACAAATCATACTAAGGGAATGATATAGTAGCAAAGAATTATAGAAATTTTTCTAAATTAAAAAGACTCCGCATGCATCTTTCAACTTTACGGAGCCTTACTTAGAGCTTTGTCAGGTACTACATTAATTGTTTCAATATCTACTTATGCGTAAGTATGAGCATTTTAAAGAAACTTATATTCATATTTTGTATGAACATTTCCAGACAGAATTTCTTCTATTACATCAAGTTCATGGTAATCATCTGTATAATAGTCTGTTTTTTGTGTAGCGGCTATTACTTTAGCTTGTTTGTTTATTTCTGCAAACACCTTTTTTAATTCTTTTTCGTGTGCTATTTCAAAAATATTTTCCTTTACATAAAAAATGACAGCTTCTATATTTTTATTATCAATCGATCGAAAATCTACCGATAAATTGTAACCAAGTTCGTCGCCATTTTCATCATATCCCCAAAACATACTATATTGATAGCTGCCTCCTGTAGGGTTTTTCTTAAATTCTTCTAAGGTTTTTAAGGCATCTTCTATAGTTTCTGCCTCTATTCTTTTTGAATCATCAAAATCACTATCGGGGTTAGTATCTTCAAAATAAAAACGGCTATAACCATAAGCAATAGTAAAATTATTTTCTAACATAATTTTATCTACTATATTCACAATATCTTTTGTAGGTGTCTTTTCTATTACAAAAACTGTATCAGTTGTATAATTTCCCATAATTATTTAAATTAATTTATTAAAATCTTCAGTGGATGAAACAAATGGTGCATTTTTAAGCTTTGTTGGCTTTATCTCTTTTAAATCATTTATAATTATAAAATTACCATTTCCAAACCTAAGCTTATCAACTGCATTATCTTTTCTAAGAGCGGCCAATACCTTTGCATTTATTTTATTCGATTCTATCTGTAAGACAAATATTCTGCCCGATAAATCGATCTTTTGGTTATACTCATCTATAATAGGTGGTTTTCCATTTATTAAATCTTTTTGTATTACAAGCTTATCATAATCCTTGCTTGACCTATCTGCTAGCCCCCAAGTATTAGATTTCACTTCAATTAATTCTTTATCTGTTATTATATCTATTTCAGTCAATTCGTTTTTACCTTCATTATTCTTGTTAAATGATATTGCTTTCGTTCGATCTTTAGAAATACTAACTCCCAAAAACAAAGCATTACTCTGTAGCTTCATCATTACCCGTACTTCTTTTATAAGACTTATATAGTTGGTTTTATTCGGATGTGTAAATAGTTCAGCTAATGAATTGATTACATTATCTCCTCCTTTTATAGACTTTAATTTATCTATTTCATCTTTTGATAATTGAGTAGTTTCATCTACTTTCCAGTCTATTGGATTATATAAACTAAATAATAGCTCCAATAATACTGAAAGCCTTTCTTCTTTATTTTCTACCTCATTGTCTAAAGTCTTCGCTTTTTTAACTTCATCATTAGTTGCATTTTGCTTATTAGCTTTATCTAAGGCCTTATCTGTTTCTTTTGCACCCTGATGAGTTTCAATATATAAAGCCTCAGCTTGATCTAATAAAGCTTTTGCCCTCTTTTGGTTCTCTGCTGGTAAAGCATCTATTTTATCTCGCCATTCTTTTAGCCTCTTGCCTATACTCATAGGAGTACTGGCCACCATTACCTCAATATTATTCCCTTTTTTAGCAATCCAAAGTGTATGTAATTCTCCTTCGGCAGAAAAACGCACTACTTTTCCTACTTCACTATCTTCAAGCTTCTCACCAGTCTTTCCATCTTTCTTCTCTGTATTTTTCTGCGCCCCTTTCTTATCAACACCCAATTTACTCAACAATTTTAAAGCCTTCCCTTTTACAAAGTTCCAGAACTTGACAATCGCATTCTCAATACGCTGGCGTATTTTTCGGATAACACCCAATACTTTATCTGCCAATCCACCAATTCCCAATAATGAAGCTAAAAAGCCAATCAGTACAGGAACAGCTCTGCCTAATGCATTTTCTATCGATTTGGCTACGGCACCTACATTTCCGCTGGCAATTGCTTTTATACTATCGGTAAAGGCTTTTACCAGTTCCATAATTTGCGCTGCCCGCTGAACGAAAAATTTCACTACATCTATAATGGCCATTGCGGCTTTTATAAATGCTCCTACCGGAGTAAGCAATCCCATCACCCATTTAATACCTGCCTGGATTACCTGTGACTGGATAATATCCATTATGGCATCCATCACCGTAGCTTTAAGGTCAGCAAACTGATCTTTAAGATATCCCCAAAGTCCAGCAGCACCTTCTTTACGGACAACCTGTATTATTTCAAGACCTTTTTCAGAAGCTGTCTCAAGGACTTTCATTACAGGTTCACCTATTACTCTGGATCCAATCGCTCTGATTCCGCTCCACGTTAAACCAAGCACCTGCGTGGTAATGGAGAAAACTCCTTTCAGAGAGAATACATCTTCCGGCATCGTTAGAGAAATCCCTTTCATTGCTCCGGTCAGCCATCCGAAGAAACCAGTTTTAAGGTGATTCCAGATGTTGGTTCCGAAGTTAGTAAATCCTTGTGAAACTCCGGCAATAAGATTTTTAAAGAATCCTATCGGATCCATGATGATAGCCTGAATAGCACTGATAACCCCGGATAATAAATTGGTAAGTGTATTTTTAATTTCAATAATAATAGCAAACACACTGGTTTTAAGCGCATCAAGAGCCTGATTAACCCATCCGCTATTTTGTGTTTTTAAGTCTGCAATTCTGGCATCAATGCTTGTTATATTATCTGCATATTTTTTAGCCAATACGTCAATTAATGCATCCTTTTTACTGTTTACACTTTCTTCCAATGCATTGAATTTGCTTTGGATCTCAGCAATGGCCTCTTTTCCTATTTTTCTTAAACTTGGTGATAAACTGTTGACATAAGTCTGTACCTCTTTTTTGCCTTTGGCAATTCTGGTTTTGGCTGCATTAAGCTGAGTGGTAACATGGGTTGCGATCTGGTCAATAAATTTATCCATGACTTTAATGTACAAGTCCTTACCACTGTCAAAAAATTTGTTGACCTCTTCAGGTAAGCCTGTAGCTTTGTCCCAGAACCATTTCCCAGCTGCCACTAAAGCTCCGTATTTTGCATACGCATCCCCATAACGCTTCTTTTTATAAGCCTTCATTTCTTTATCGACATGGGCTTCAAATGCTTTTTTAGCTTCTCTGCTGCCATTATCAAATTTTTCTGCCACCGACTTATCCAGATTATTTAAAATACCGTCGACATCGGTTTTGGAGGTAAAATAAATACCATTAATGTGATCGGCTATTTCTTTTCGTTTTTGGCTGTCTTTGCCTGAGGTTTGCTTTTGTTCACTATGTACATTGCCTAGTCCGCCTTTTCTTGCACCATGCATACCGCTAATGTGATGTGCCGCTTGTGTTTGTGCTTCATTACGGGTTTTGGACAGTTCCTTATTTTCGTTGGTTCTGAACTGTTGAGTTGCTGCAACGCTTTGGGTTTTGGCTTCATTCTTTTGTGCCAAAGCATCCTTAAACTTGGGCTCGTTAGATTTTGCCAACATTGCATCGGTGACTCCATTAGCTTTCATTTCACTGTCGATGCTTGCTGTTTGTTCCTTAATAGGTTGCTCTACGCTTGCTGTATTTCTTTTCACAGGCATCGCATTCGCTACATTTGGTGTTCCCGGAGCATTACCTACATTTTGTGCCGGCATTTTGGCAACGGCACGAACAGGCTGTGCAGAGGTATTAGGTTGTGCAGCGGTTGCAGAAGCAATATCATTAGATGCTACATTCTTCTCTTTTTTAACATCGCCTACTGCCTTTTGATTGACTTCCTGTATATTGTTGTGTTTCTCAAACTCATCTGCCTGTTCTTCATTTTTCGGAAGCTTGATGCTGTGTATTTTTTCACTTAGCAAAGCTTTGAAATCTTCTTTCTTGAACAGCCCTGGTTTCTGCTCATCCATGGTGTTCACTTGACTTGCTTGCGCCATACTCTGACGTTCGTTGGCAGGTGATGGTGCAGCAGCTTGCGCATCATTTGTCGATTTGCTTGATTGTTCGTGTTGTTTCTGCTGCTTAGCTGTATTATTTATTTTTCCGCTCAATGCTGTAAATGCAGGATTACTGTTAGCATTTACTGGCATGACAGCCTCGGTATCAATCACTTCTGCTTTGTCAGGATTTACTTCTTGAGACTGATCTGCACTGGCAACATTTGCCTTATTTGGTATCCCTTTTTTCTCTAAAGGTTTTACTGCCGGATTTATTTCATCAATTTTTTTACTTTGCTGATGAACCATAGCCTGCTCTTCCAAAGTTTTTGAAGGAGTTCCGGATTTAACATCATTATAATTCTGTGATTGGCCGGTATTCAAGGTTGCCATATATCCTTTCTCCATCTTTTGAGTATCAGGATGGTTGATATCACCGGTTTTGGCTAAACTCTCCTGAAATCTTTCATGCATTATTTCCGCGCCTTGGTCGTAAACGGTTTGTGAGCCATGAACGGCTGCAATAGTACCATTTAAACCGAATCTGTTACTATCAGGATTTGCTAATCCAGTTTTAGCGGATGAATCTCCGGCCTTTTGTGTCTGTATATTTGCCACTTGCACCTCAGACAGAGGTACAACCACCCGATCTTTCGGCTTCTGCTTTTTACTCTGGGCTTTATGGGCTTTATTGTCTATTTCTACAGGTTTTGCTGCTTTCATTGACTTAGTTTTTTTAATTTCATATTGTTTTAAAAGACCTATAAAGCACAACTACACTGTTATGCTTTATAGGATGCCTGCCGGGTTTGAAAAATCGTACCGTGTGGGTAGATTCTTTAAGAATGTCAGTAAATGGAAATGGCATTCGACTTTATGGATGAGAAACAGGCAACACTGAACCATTTCCTTGTTTGTTCTCTTGTTTTTTGAATTTTCAGGTTTTCAAGTTCTTAAAAATCACTCTCTTGGGTGATCAGTTCTGTAATGGCAGGTAGAGTTTTTTTACCATCTTTTCTATTGCAATTATTTATGCATACCTGCAAGTCCATTTATAGATATAAGTTTAATTCATATCACTTTTCTTTTCTTCTTCTTCACCAGACTGTCTGTCTGTCTTCACTCCATATCGGTTCTCAATAAAAAGATTCACTGCTTTATCAATCCAGTTAGGGAGATTTGTAGTGATCATCTTCAAGAATTTATCATAACCGTAGCCAAGCACGAATAATATCCCTGTTGAATACCATTTGTCATGCAACTCAGCTCTGTTCATTAAATAGCTCATTGTAAAACCTACAATCACCACTATCACCAATGTGATAAAGTGCTCCCACGGCTGTTTTTTCTCTTTATTTTGTATGGAGACCAGTACCCTTAATAATCCTCCTGAAAATGCTATTGCAGTTCCGATCAAAAGGGCTTTTATACTATCCAAAGTCATTCTTTTCTATTATATTATTTATTAAAATTTTAATTTTTCAACAACTTTCAGATGCTTACTTATTCCTGAGAAAGGATGTACATATCATCTAAAAATTTTCTGATTTTCCGGATATTTTCACTCTCATCTGCATAAGCCAGCTCATCAATAATATCACTGATATCTCTACCAGGTTTCTTTAGTTTTTCCTTATCTTTTTTCTTTTTTTTCTTTTCTTTTTTTTTCATGGCTTCTAGAATTTATTAATTTGATTTTTTAGTTTTTTTAATTTGATTTCTCTTCCAATCCACTAAGGCCAAACGGTTCCTTTTACAATTCATGTTTCATTTAAAACAATAGAACTAAAAAGCAAAAACCGTTTTTCACCTTAATATTTTACCTATAATTTAAATTTGAGAAAGATATCAGAACAGCCCTTTTTATCTTATGTCAGGGGCTATTGAGGAAGGAGCAATAACTTTGAATCCTTTTCTATCTTTTTAGAATGAATAATTTCAAGATATGAATGATGGGTACACATTATCTACAAACATTATCTTACTGACATTCACTTTATAACATTATATTGAGTGGTAAAGACTGAACATTCTTTCACAACCTACACACTATGGCTGAAGAATGATATTATATATTGTTCTTTCAGACAAAAACAACATTTCCATCAGCTCATTGACAATCACTTTCATCTGTTTATCCTGATTACGTTTTACATAATCAATGACAAAATCTTTTCTTTTTTCGACTAATTCTTTACTACGTTTCATATTCTATGGTTAAAAGTTTTTTGGTTTAAAAGTTTTTTTTCCGAATCAGACAGGCTTCATTCTCTTACCTGTTGACCGTCTCATAAAGTCATAAGAATCCCTAAAGACGAATATTCCGCCTTTTAAAAAGATGTCTAATTCAATTAATTTTGTTTTTTTAGAAGCCGGTACCAGGTATTTCCCAATAAAAATCTTACCCTGACTTCTTTATTTTAAATTTCATTTGCCCTTTCAGTATGTATTAGCAACTTTACTGACAACTATAATTAATCGATATTTTATATGTTGAACAGTAGTGTTATTTTACATTTTGGGCTTGTCTTTTATTTTCAGGAAAAAACAAAGAGCAAAATGATTGCTTTATTCAGATATCATCAAAAAAATAAACGCATTTTTATCATTAATCAAACAATACAAAAACGAACAAAAACCAAATTAAGCAATATTAAAAACGCATTTTTTACATATTATATATTATTACAAACTTCCCTTATTTCAATTAGCGCCGGATAAAGCAAAAAAGGAAAATATCTATGTTTCAAGTATAACACAAGCAAAATAAATCTTCAACTCACTTAATTACATATAATTACAAACAAAAAGTAACATTTTAAAATATTAAAAAAATATTAAATTTTAAATATAATTTTGTACATTTGTACTGTTCCATCTTAACGACGAAACAAATATACGAACATTGTTCGTTTTTCAAAATAAAAACGAACAATTTATTCGTTTTTTTTTATAAATAACTTATAAACATATCAAAATGAACTATTTAGAATTCAAAGAAATCAGGAAGAAACTAAACATGAAGCAGGCTGATATAGCAAAATCTATAGGAGTAGGCACCAGAGCCGTGCAGTATTGGGAAAAAGGCGAACGAAAAATACCGGAAACAACGGCTTACTTTGTAACCAATTTACTGGTAAAACAACAGGAACTCAATGATGACAGTGCATCTCCGGTTGTTTTTTCAGATTTAAAGATCATGCATGTTCCATTGGCGAATCAATATGCACAAGCCGGTTATCTGAGTAATTTTGCTGATGAAGAATATATAGAAAGCTTACCGACTATTCCTTTTACGGACGATGTAGAACACAGAGGTGAATACATGTGTTTTGAAGTGAAAGGAGACAGCATGGATAACGGATCGTATGAAAGTTATCTGGAAGGTGACATTATCTTATGCAGAAACATCAGACAGGATTACTGGATGAGTAAGCTGCATTATGATAAGTGGGATTTTGTAATCGTTCACAAAGAGAAAGGAATTTTAGTAAAACGAATTGTTAACCATGATGTTGAGAAAGGCCTTATCACCCTTCATTCTCTAAATGAATATTATGAGGATTTCGAGATCCATCTGAAGGATGTTGCAAAGCTTTTCAATATTATAAGTACAAGACGTAAAAACAACAGAAGATAATTGCCTGAGTGAATAAAATCCTCAATTTCTTGAGGATTTTATCGGGGCCTTTCAGATAACGTAAGAGAGTCTAACAAATATATCTAGGTGTTTCTCTGATTATTTCACCTGTATCTTGGTTTACATCATAAACTTTACTGTTACTGTAACTTGGAAACCTTACCCATAGGATTCCCTTTTCATTAAATCCACTTGCACCATTTTTATCAAACTCTGACAGATTTCCTGGTATTGCAGGGGTTCTACCATCCTCAAGATAAATAAAACTTCCTACCTGCGGAAAAGGTGTTGTCAGATTCAAGCTCTTAGTCCATCGGCTTACGGACTGGCAAATACTTTCTCCTACATCACTAGGATTTGTTGGGTCCTTAAAACCCGCTGATACACAACAGGCATTTTTAACGGAATAAGGTGCTTTCTGAATTTTCCATTCCCCGGATTGAAACTCAATTGGACCTGACCAGTCTGAAACTCCGTTAGATAGGCAATATTTCCTTGCCCTTATGTATAAAAGAGTGTTATTATCAATCTTTCCAGTATTCATATCAACATATTCAGGCCAGGCATAAGTAAGGCCCACCTTTGAATAAATAATATTTTTAAATTCGGGATCTAACGCTATTTGATATTCCAGTGTAGCAAGGTCTGTATCGTCTCCTGAAAAATATACTTCTACCTGACCAAATTTATCTACCAAGACTCTTTCAATAGACGGAACTTTACAAGATGAAGGAATACACTTACCAATTTTAAAGGAACTTGTATCCTGGGCACTCACATTTCCTAAATCTAATTTTACCGTCAAATCGTAATTGCCCGGAGCTTGAATGATAGGAAGTTCTACTAATTTATTACTCTCAGGGTCTGGTATCTGATATTCCTCAGGTGAATGTCCTGTGATCCCGTAGTATGCAGTTGCCTTTTCTATTGGGGAAGAAGATATATAATCTATCTTAAATGAAATCTTGCATTGTGCTTCTGCCATTATATTATGTTTTTATTGTTATTATTATGTTTTTCATTAATATGTAAGGGGATGATTTGAACTCATAGAATTACCTGATCACCCCTTTTACAGTATCATACACAGAATCTGTCCCTAAGTTCATCTTCATTTATGTGCAGATACAGGATTGTGATTATTCTTGTACAACAGCACTCACATCCTTAAAATCAAACGCATCACTATCAGGATCAAAAACCATAAATCGGAATACATAGGTCCCATAATTCAAATTGGTAACTGTCACAGCTCGTGTATCAGCATCTATAAGTACCGCTCCAGCTGGTCCGCTTGTTTGAAGCCATGAATAAATAAGTTTTGCAGGATCACTATCATCAGGCTCTCCATTTAATGCACCTGTTCCTTTTAATATAAAAGACAGGTCACGCTGATGGAATTTAAATCCAGTTTCTGCTACAGCCGTAACAACAGGCTTAACACCCTCACAGCACTGCACTCCTTCTGAGAAGTCGATATTGTTTATTACAACAGATGTAGGTCTGTACCAATCTCTTATGGACAACCTTTGATAGCATCCGCCACCGGTCACTTCCACTCCTATCACCGGAATATTATTTGGATTAATATTAGAGTATTTGTAACTGATCTTACCATTTACAAGAGGCTGGGGAGTAAAATTTCCAGTCCCCAGAAAATCCCAACCGTAAGTATATTCTGTAAAGTAAGGTCCGGAAACTTCAATGTTTATTGTTGTTTCTGTTGAACCGTTAGCCGGATAATCAACTGTATAATTAACGTTCACTTTAGGTGGTGGAATAACCTTAATACGGCAGTTAGTTGCTTTATCATTTACAGTAAATGTAATATATTGACCATATAAGCTAGGGTTTACTAAATTCGGAGCAAAGGAATAGTTTCCATTTCCGGATCCAACAACACTAGACTCAGCACCAAGACTGGCTTTTACAACCCCATTCGCAGGGAATAGGTCAATAAAAGGTATAGAGTCGGCTGCAGAACAAATAATATCAGTTGCTAAACTTACCCGAACCGGAACGTCATACCAATCTCTTATTGCTGTACTTTGATTACATCCTCCACCTGTTACTTTCACCCCTATAACAGGAATATTTTTCAAATCCAGATTGGTGTATTTGTAACTGATCTTACCATTTACTGGATTTTGTGCGATAAACTGTCCCTGACCCAGGAAATCCCAGCTGTAATTATATTCTGCAAAGTATGGTCCGGAAACTTCAATGTTTATTGTTGTTTCTGTTGAACCACCACTTGGGTAATTAACAGTATACGCAAAATTAACTTTAGGCGGCGGAATAACCTTGATCTTACAATTAGTAGATTGTCCGTTTACAGTAAAGGTAATTTCCTGCCCATACAAAGTAGGATTCACTAAATTCGGAGCAAAGGAATAGCTCCCACCGCTGGATATAACACTAGCTTCAGCGCCAATACTGGCGGCCACAACTCCATTCTCAGGGAATACGTCAAAAGGTAAAGGATCTGCTGCAGAACAAATAACACTTGTTGGCAAGCTCAATCGAACCGGAGCATCGTACCAACCTCTTATAATAATGTCCTGAGTACATCCGTGACCACTCACACTCACCTTTATCAGTGGAATGTTTTTTGGATCCAGATTATAGAACTCATAGCTGACGTTTCCTTTTTCATCCGGTTGCTTGTTAATGACATGTCCATTATTCAGGAAATCCCAACTGTAAGTATAGTTTTCAAAACCTTCTCCGGAAACTTTAAGATGCAGTTCCGTTATTATCGACTCACCTTCCGGATAAAATACGTCAACAACCTCTATCTTTATTTCCGGTTGTGAAACAACTTTGATACTGCAATCAGTAGGTTTTCCGTTTACGGTAAAAGTAATTTCCTGACCACGGTACTGCTCTTCCACAGCCTTCGGATCAAAGAAATATTGTCCATTAATCAATTTCACGCCGCTACCAACACTTGCTTTTACAATCCCATTTATAGGAGACACCGTAAAAGGTATAGGCTTGGATTCAGCACAAATAACAGACTCCGGCAAACTTAATTTAACAATAGCTTTTGGGGTACAGCATATGTATGGAAGTGAAAAATCCGCAATCACTTTTGGATTTCTTATAGAATCATACACCATGATAAAAGTACCTCGCCTTTCAACGCCTCGTTTATGCTCTAATCCTGAGTTCTTTTCTACATATTCATTGAAATAAGCTTTTGACAGATCTTTATTGCCTACCAATTCTTCTAAAGATAAAAGCATGATATCAAATCCCAGTTGCTGCTTATCCCTGATTTCCTTTATCTGCTCAAAAGCTATTCGGTGGTCCATCCCCTGATGACCTTCTATATTATAAAACGAATTGTTATCTATATTGAGATTTAAAGGTTTTTCTTTTTCAAACAGACCTATCGATACCCACTCCGTATCAAATGTTAAATTATTTCCAGATGACCGATTGCTTGTTTTATCAAAATTCCATTTTTTTAAAAATTCTTCTGTAGCCTGGTAGTAAAAAGGAATTGCCTTATTGCCCAGGGGATTTAATTTTTGTGATGGAGTAATTTTAACCCGTTCTTTATTTTTAATAATAGTATCAGGATCAAAACGTCCCACTTGCTGATTAAAACGATTGATTAAGGTTTTAACTTTTTGGGTCGCTTTTTCATCGTCTAAAGCAGGTGAATTATAAAACTGATGTCTTGAGAAATCCAACTGAACATCTGATATTATTTTCCCAAGCATGATGTGTTTAGGAAAAGATGCAAAATCCGGAAAACAGTTAGTAAATGCTTTAGGAAGTAATTCTATAATTTCAGAATAGGTATCCATCAAATCCTTTATCACATCATAAGTATACTGAAAACCTGTTTCCTGATTAATAACTCTGTCTAGTGATACTTTGAAAGATTCATAGCTGGCACCTGGAATTCTTAAAATTTTAGCGATTGCTGCGATTTTTTCAAAAATACTCTTCCCATAATCAGCTTTATCTATCGCCTTGATATACATCTTTTTTAAATCAGAGACTTCCACCTTGTTTTTTGTAACAAACCGTTCTAAAATAATACGGTTTTGTTTTACAGGCTCCATGATATCTTCTATAAACAAAGGATGAGGCTGAAGACGATCTTGTCTTTTAGGTTTAACTACACCTGTTACGGGGTCAGGCAGAGAAAAACCTTCTTCTCCAAGAATATGAGTGATACCACTTGCTGTAGTAACTAATACTTTAAGGTTTCTTATCTGCTGTATTCCATGATTATCACAGTCAACACCTCTACAAGGTTTAACTTCTTTTTCATAATCCTCCAAATACAGCAGCAAGTACTTGCCTTCTAAATTGGTAAGATTATTAATCGTTTGAAAATCAGTCTTGGCTTCCTGAGCTGTGGCCAGTTCCCATAGTTCAATCTGCTCACTTCCTTCGTAAAATGCCGGATATTTTACTTTAAAATTATCGTATCCTTTAAAGTGGGTAAAGCTTTTATTTTCCAGATCCACGGTTTTCAGATCACTCATGTACAAGTCTTCACTCGTCTTGCTGGTAGTATTCAGGGTGAGTAAATCTCCGTCGGTGGTAATTGCCGCTCCCTGTGAAAGCTGTATGCTGCTCAGCAGCCTGTTTTTATAAATAAGTGTTGGTTTGAGACCGCATACAATACCTACTCCCTGCAGCAGTACTCTGGACAAACGGTCCTGATCTTCGAAAAAGTCCAGAAACTCATTGAACTGATCCGGATCTTCTATATACTGTCCTTTACTGAATTTTCGATATTGAACTGATATATTACTTAATTGATTCTTCATTGTAATTCATTTTTTATGATTGTATTAAGCTGGTGTAATAACTTCTCAGACAGAAACCTGCCTAAGAAGTTATTGTTATTATTAAGGAATGTTATAACCCAGCTCTTGAAGCGCACCAACAACTTTACTCAAGTAGTTTTCAGGAGTATCTCCATCAGGAACATTATATTTGAATTTTACTTTTCCTGCTGCCACTTCGGATTGAAGGTTGAACTGCGAAGGATAAGAAGCATTAGAACCGTTTTCTACGGCCTTCATAAGCTCCTGGAATCTGGCATCCCCATCTACCTGGAACACTATTCCTCGGTAATAATTAGGATTATTTGTCCCAAAATTGTTCGCAATTCTGGTTTTTAAAGCCTGAATATCATTTGAGAAACCATTTGTTCTAGGAGTAATTGACTGATAACTATGGTAGATTGAGTCTGCCTCATCCTGGAAAACCATCACAATTACATTACCTTCTGCCGCTGTTTGATTTTCCATATTTAAAAAATCAAATGTTCTTTCTGAACCTCTGGAGACTACCTGTACTTTCTCATCATAGGCTACAGAATCATTTCCATATAAAGGCAATAATCTGTTTTTAAGTAAGGTGGCTTTCATCGTTTCCAATGGTCTTAAAGTTGAGTTCATAGAACCGGAAGAATCGAAATAAATGAATATTCTGGTATTTTTGTTAATAACCAATTTTAATGTAATAGGAGTAATCGTAAATGTTGTACTGCATCCATTCTGATTTTTAACCGTTAAAGTAGGTCTGAAAACATCTTCCTGACCCGCTACTCCTAATGAGTACACATGAGTCACTGTACCATTATTCGGCACCTGGCTGCCTGATGAATTATCACCAAAATTCCAGTTATAAGTGTATCCAGCTTGATGACCGCTAACATTAAATGTAACTGTTGCTTTTGGATCATTGACATCTTCACCATAGACCACTTCTCCAACAGTAACGTTAATTACAGGTTCTGCATAAACTACCATGGTAGATTCCACAGGCTCATCATTAACGGTAAAGGTGATCGTCTGTCCAAAATAAGTTGAGTTAACCAACCCTGGATCAAAGAGTTTCTGTCCTCCGGATTGTGTCACTGCAGGAATCTGAGTCCCATTTACAAATGCTTTCACCTGAGCGTCTAACGGAACGAGTGTCATCTCTACCGCAGGATCTCTTTGACATAACTTGTTTGCCGGTAATACCAAAAATACAGGATCCTTTTTAGAACAACATAAGTACGGTAATGAAAAGTCTGCAAGAACCTGGTTATCAGTTTCCGAATTATAAATCAAAGCAAAAGTTCCACCCGGCTCTACACCAGCTACATGTTCAAGACCTGGTTTTCGCTCTAAAAATTCGCTTAAAAGTTCACTGACAACATCTTTTTTAGGATCTTGTTTTACAACGGTAATTCCTTCGGATGATCCTTCTTTTGAGAATTCAGCCTGGTTCAGCAACCTTAACTGTTCGTCCAGCTTAGAAATGTTCAGCAAAGTATTCTGTGAATTGAGTGTCCTGTTGCTGACATCACTGGAAATGGATATCAATTGTTTTCTCAACTCTTCTATGGATACTGTTTTTTCTCTGATTGGCGGCTCACCACCAGGTTTTTCACCTTTATTCAGGACCAATGCAATGACATCAAAAGCTAATCCGTATTGTGTTTTAAGATCATTGATATTTTGCAATGCTGTTTTATAAGGCATTCCCAGATGACCTTCAATTCTATAGAAGTCATTATTGTCAATGTTATAATTCAGCGGATTCTGAATAAAGTCTTCTCCTGCTAAATTGGCTGTATGATAGCTTAGATTGTAAGCGGCCCTATCGGTTTTTGCTTTTTCAAAGTTCCATTGAGCCAATAAGGATTTATCTACATTATAGTAATATGGGATTGCTTTATTCCCCAATCTTACATTCAGATTTGAAGGTGTAATTTTGATACGTCCGATATAGGATTGAAACCCATTGACTTTCTGCACAAAACGATTGGCCAACATGACAACTCTTTCATAATTCTCGTCATCATTGGTAGTGACTGGTGAATTATAAAAACCGTGACGTAAAGGGGTATATCCTCCTAGTTCCTGTTTTGCTCCAACATGTCCTAACATAAGATGTTTAGGAAATGAAGTAATTTCCGGACAGCATTCAGCATTCAGATGCAGAATCAAACCTTTTATTTCATTGTAGGTATCAATCAAGTCTTTTAGTAAATCATATCGGTATTGATAGTCTTCCAAGCCTGGAGAAGTGTTTGACAGTAAAGGATTTAATTTATCAAAGAGCGTCTGCCCGCCCAGATTCATATTTACATTAAAAACTCCCGCAATAGAAGTAAATCCATCACTTAATTCTGCAACAGTACTGATGGCACCGTTGAATTTTGTTTTTAGTTGTGGAGCTGTTTTAACAAGCGTATCCAGAATAACTCTTTTGGCTTCAATGTTAGGTAAACTGTCAAAAAGTTTTTCAAACGTATTATGAAGTTTATAAATTGTGTCTTTTGCATCTCCTTTGGTAATAAGCTCTGAAACAGATGCTGAATCTGCAAGAAGCACTTTAAGATTAGAAACCTGCTCAGCTCCGTTATTGTCACAATCAGCATCCTGGCAAGGATTCTCATCATTGGAATAACTTTCTAAATACAGAATTACAATTTTATCATTCAATGAGTTACGAATATCTATTACCTGTTTAAAATCACCGGCATTAGCCCCTTCGTTCACCAACTGTCTATACTCTTGTACTGTAAACAATTCTAAAAGAGGGATTTGCTGTCCTCCGATACGAAAATGCTCATATCCAACGACATCAATATAATTTCTATAATATCTGTAATTTTTTACCTGAAAGTCAATAATGGCCTCTGATCTTTTACTTTCTGCCTGACGCAGTGTTATTAAGTCTCCATCCGTAGTCACCCCGGCTCCTTGTGTAATTGCAATCGTATCAAAGGGAATCTCAAGATCTCTATCTCCGGGTCTGGAAGCCTTTTCTGTTAAAGTAGGTGAGATTTCAAGTTCCACATAATTCGATTGAAAACCACACACTACCCCCACTCCACTTAAACGGGTTCTTGATAGTCTGTCCTGATCTTCGAAATAATCTATAAATTCGTTTAATTGCCCTTCTGTTAACGCCTGATTGTCGTTGAACTTTCTATATTGGGTTGTTACATTGTCTAATTTAGTATTCATTATTTTTCAATTTTTTTTGATAAGTTGGATTGTCCTAATATGATTTTTCCGTCCAGAATGTCACTATCATTGGCGTCACAATCCAGGAGTCTTCCAGGTCGATAAATATTGTTCAAATGGCTAAGAGCAGTCAGTAAATCTGTAATGCTGTTTCCGAGATTCACAATATTGTTTCTTGACTTATCTGAAAGGTATTTTTTAAAAGCCACTTCAAACTCTGCCAAATCGTTTTGAGCGGTTTGTTTTTCACTCAAACGATCTCCCACCCAGCAAATTTTCGCTAAAACATGAGCCGGAATTTCCTGTCTGATAACGGTTTCTGCGTAGCGTCTGAAATCAGGATCCTGAAAACGATAAGCAAACCCCGGAAGGACAACACTTACTCTGTAAGAATAAGGGTCAAACACATCTGTTTCACAACCTTCTTCACAAGAAGACATTAACGCTTCTGAATATTTTATCGGACCTGTTGGAAGATCTTTTTCATCAAGATCATACATCACTTTAAAAGTACTCCCGATAGACATACAGCCAATACCTCCCATGAGTTTATAATCTTTAGTGGTTGGCTTTAATAATAAATGCTCTACAAGGAAAATACCTTCTTCTGTAAATTCATATTTGAAATACTTCACCGTAGTTCTAATTCCTTCTATCAAATCTTCCGGCTTTGAATAAGGATTTGTTTTTTTGTGTGTAGCAATTACATTTTGCTTAACAGGATCATCTACAATCTCGAAATAATAATTACCTCCCTGTGAAAAACGAATGATTATATTTCCAATTAAACGGTTATGCTCAATGGGTTCTTTCAATGCATTTTCAAGGTCTTCTTCATCAATCTGAATGGTCTGATAAATCGCATCATTCAGGTTTTTGATAGCAATATGCTCAGTTGTATAACTATTTACAGAGGATAAGACAATATTGTTACCGGCATCTTTTATTTTCCAGGTATATGTTTTTTTACCTGCATTGTCTATTGTTTCAATGATGGAGACCGGCGATTGGGATAAGTTTCTCTGGTTGTAATTTTTAATTCCCAGCAAACGGGCTATTCTTTTCTGAACACCGGAAATATTACTGGTATTCCAAATATCTAAATCACCAATTAACGTGTAATTACACCCTAATCCTCTGTCTTTACTTAATGATGAATACTCTTTCAGGAAGTTTTCTTTGTTGCTCAAAACAATTTCATCGGTAGATTTCCCATACAATGATTTCATTAGGAAAGTATAATCGCTGAATGTTTCGGCAAAACGGGAGATCAGATGGTCCAACACTTCATTTCGGCGTTCCACACTATTATCCAACTCTTCATACAACGAATCTGTAAGCTGATCATCACTCTCAGTATCATATTCAGAAACCAGTTCATCAAAACCTTTAATATTCTTAATAGCCTGTGTGAAAAAGGTTCTTTTTAACTTACCATTGATGCTTAATACTTCTTTTACTTTTTCAAGGTGTTTGAAATATCCGGCAAGGATCTGATCAAAAAACAGTAAATACCCTTTCATTTGTTTGGCCAGGGCTTCTCTTTCCGGGGATTGATTCCCAATAATACCTGACTCTCCTACTCCATAGGTATCCGGAAATTCATTCAGAATAGTAGCATAGTTCGCTATATCATATGACGTTCCCTGTGGTAAAGCCAATTCTTTATTCTGTCTTGCATCCTCTCTCAGTACTTCTTCTTCTCTTTTAAGAGTTTCTAAGTAATCCTGAACTTTTTTGTCATTGATATTTAACGGAAGAGATCCTTTACTATAACTGAATGAACTCAGCTCGCACAGTTCCGGTTTTCTGCCTTTTTCAATACAGATCAGCCAATCGTTATTCTGTTTGATGATGTTATCACAACCTGCAATAGAAACGTCATGAATTTCTTTAACCCCTTCAATCTTCATGATCTCACTAATGATATCGGAAAGACGAACTTCTGTTCTTAACTGACTGTTTTTAAGTTCTTCAGTATCAATAAAGCCATTATCCAAAAGAGGTCCCTCAAAGATCTGATCTGTAGTAAGACCTTTATCGAGCATTTGTTTCAGTGAATAAAAATGAACATCCGGAGACAGATAATTATTGATGGCCCTGAGTACTTTAGCATGTACCAGTTCTTCATCTGCTTTGCTGACAAGTCCAAGACGGGCGCATACTGCCACTTTCTGGATTTCAACTTCTTTAATTTCTGCCAGATCTTCGCACAGGCTTCTATTGGCGTGGTAACTGTCTAATATTTTGATATTAACGTTAGATTTTTCGCATCCGATACCATCTGTATCAATATCTTCAGCATAGTCTACATACAGGTCATACAATCCTTTTACGGTAAAGCTTTCTGTCTTGTCTCCAATAGGTTTAAAGTCTAAATCCCCGGTTTTGCAGTCAACGTATAATTTTTCATTTTTAGGAACTAACCAACAGTTACGGATCGGTCTTGTAAGACTTCCTGCCATGTTAATATCTATAAACAGCTTTCTGTAGTCCAGTTCGTTTAAAGGTCTTGAAGGTAAAATTTCTGCAGCCTTTAAAAACTGGGTATGAATGTCTGTTTTTACATCATCAGATGTTAAGATATCTTCCATATTCAGGTTCATCCTCATGCCAAGATCCGTTATGGCATAACTTAAAACTTCCAAAGTGGTGATCCCAGGATCATGAGAGTTATAATCGGTCCAGAGTTTTCCTCCTAACTGTTCTATGTATTCAATTCCTGTTTTGCGTAGAAAATGAAAATCTGTCTGATCCCCGGTTTCTATATTTTTTGATATACTAATATGTTTATTTTCTGACATGATTATGTTTCTTCTTATTTATTATTAAATACATACCTGCTCTGTAATAGTGACATTGTGCTGCTTGGCAGATACCAGAATTGATTTGGGATCTACTTCGATTAAAGATTTCCTTTGCGGTACATTGTTCACCAATATTTTAATATCATCAATGTAGTCTACATAATGCAGCTGCTCCAGATAGTTAACCAACTGATTAACATTCAGCTCTACATTAAAATCAATATTTTCAGAGTCTGTAAATGCCCAGGGCGATATGTATTTTTTAATATCTTCGTCCAGCTGTTTGGTGTAAAATGTTTCGTCATACTGCTCAAAGAACTTGACCTTTGTTTCTACTTTTGCTTCTTTATAATTGGGATTAATCACCTGAGCGGTCACATGCATTGTATTTAATTCATTTACATAATTTTGAATTTTATTCAACGAAGCTCTGCTTACTCTGGGCTGATACACGTCAAAAGCATTTTTATTTTTAATATTCGGAACCACCATCAGGGTTACATGGCCCGGAGCCATATAGGATTTTTCAGAAGTATGATTTAAACATTTCACCTTAAAAACTTCCGGGAATTCCTGTAATACCAAATGTTCGTAATCCCATTGTGTAATGGCTCTGTGCTTGTGTCTTAGTCGCTCACTCACACGTCTGTAAAACTCCGTATCTGTTTCTTTGTATTTACCGTCAAACGAGTTATAAGGCTGGCTGACTGATTTTACCTGAGGAACTCTGGAGATCAGCTTAGCAATGGTTTTTGCTTCCAATCCGTTATTAAGATGAGACAGATCATTGTTCTGATTCTGGAATGTTGCTAAAACAGCCTGAGTATAGATTCCCTGAATTTTACATACTGCATCATAGCTTCTTTGTGATTTTGCTCTGATCCAGACTAATCCGTCGGTAAATCTTGTATGGCTTTTGTCAGCATCCTTAGGTACTTTGAACTTGACAATCCCTGATTCCAGGAACTTTCTGGTCTCATTCTGCAGCATATAATCCGATAAACTCATCCATGTATTGTTTGAAAGGATATGCCATTCTATAAATTCTTTTTCCAGGAAAGTATCCACTAAAGGATTTTCACTTCCTTCCAGCATTTGAATTAATAGTGAAACTGTGGTCTGAGGCATTGCTTCCAAACCGATGTACAGTTCACCTCCATTTTGGTGCACGGGTACAATGCTGTTGGTTTCAATTTCTTTTTCATACTGCCCGAATACATCTTCATGATACAGTTGTACTTCTTTATTTTTTGAAGCCTCTCCGGCAGATTTTCTTTCTAAGTACGAATACACATTTTCTTTTGCACTGTAATTCAGCTCTATGTCTTCAGCAAAAGGAATATATGGCTCGTTGGGAATAAGCTTTTTAAAAGTCGGATTACTTGATAATGCCAATGTATACAGTTTAGGATACACATCCTGTAATGATGACTGATTAAGTGTTACCTTGATCGTTTCACTTGTTCCGGCCTTATTACTTGCATTATTTACAGAAAACCGGATTTTATAAGCATCTTTTTCTTTACTGAAAACATCAATATCATTGGCCTTTTCGTACCAGATTTCATTATCCAGCAATGCAACATCAGCTTTAAAGTAACCATCAGAACCTACGATTGATGAGTTTTTTAAGCCTTCAAAATCGGTTAAACTTATGTTTTGATTAGGTTGAATAACATATCCGCCGTATAAATCTTTTATAGAGTCCGGGGCATTCTTCCAGTTGATCGTAATGTCTGCATTTTGCCATTTTTTGGAAAACATTTCAGGACATTTGATATAAAAATTAGATCCTTTAACAGGTTGCGCGGTGAAAGGATAGTAAGGCTTTTCTGAATTTAATGTCCCATTATCATTTTCTATCTGAATTGATTTTACTCCTTTTACATCAACTGCTATTTCTATATTTTTTATCAGTTTTTCTGAAAGAGCTTCGTACATATCGTAGTACTTTCCTCCTTCAATCATCAACCTTACAACAGGGAAACTGGTTTGAAATGTTTCTGCCAGCACTTCTTTATTGTATTTTACAACTGCCGGGAACTCTTTAGGTAATGTAATAGAAAGCTCTAATCTTTCTTCTTCGTTTTTAATACATGTTAAAACAGCACCTGACAACCATTCTTTCTCCCCGCTGCAAAGCACTTTGATATTATTTTTAATATCTGTTTTTGAAAGATTTTGTAATTTCTGGGTTGAATTTTTATTAAAATCAATCTTAAGGGTGATTGTACGTTCTCCTTCTTTTAAATCTAATAATGAAGAGGCAATTGAAAAGCCCAGTTTGGCTTTTGGAAGTTCCTTATAGATAGATTTATTTGAATCGGTTTCATCAGAATTATATCCAAACGGCCACCAATAGTTGCTTTCGTCCGGTAATTTATCTCCCAAACCGTCGGCAGAGTTGGCCACGGGAGCCATTTTCAGTTCTCTCTTTTCAACGTCATTTAAGAAGCTTTTGATCTCAACTACTTTTGCCTGATTGGCAATAATTTCATCACCTGTTTTGTAGATTCGTTTTTTTCCGTCAGCATCTTTATTCCCATCCAGTAATGTACCGGCTGGAATTTTTTCCTGAATCGCTTTTTTGGCAAGTTCAAAAATGACATAGACTTTGTCTGATTTGGCTTCACTTTTCTCAATTTGAAGAATTTCGTTGTAGTAGAAATCCAAATGTCTTTTCGTCAGATTATTGAAGGCTTTTTTTGAGAAATCTAATAATTTTAAAAAGCAGACAAATAATGTCAGGTGGGGAGTCAGGCTGCTATCCTGTTCAAACTGGGATATAAGATCTGTAACCTGTTTTTTCATACTTTTATACTCAACGCTTTCTCTACGTGGGATAGCCTTGCCATCATCACCCAGGAAGAAGTTCCCCCATTTTCCTTTTGGTGCTGTATTATCATCTTTGTCAAAATAGTTTACATGACTTGCAAAATTGTTTGCGAATAATAGCCAGTCAAACAAATCGAAATCGTGTAACTCAAGATTCCCAGGATCTAATTCTGCTAAAAAGCGCTGCATTTGTGATTTTCCTTCACGATAATGTGAAAATGTATCTGTTTTTTTCATTTGTTTATATTTATCTTTCTATGGTCAGATGCAATACTTATTGTAGTGTTTGGTAGTATTCAAAATGGCTACAGACATCCCGTAATTCATTATATTTCGGTAGCTTCTCCTTTGTAAAAAGGGAAAACCATATTGCTTCTTGTATTAGTATTTCTTACTTCGTAGTCAACTTGTATCAAAACTTCTCCCTCAAGCTCTTCCTGGGTATCAATTTCAATACTTAGAATGTTGATTCTGGGTTCATGATATAAAATAGCACGTTCAACGATTCCTTTCATTTGGGTAATCAGCGTTAAGTCCAGAGGTTTAAAGAGCATATCCTGCAAGTCACACCCGTAATTTGGGAACATGACACGTTCGCCAGGGCGTGTTGACAATAAAATCTTAAGGCTGTTATTGATGTCTTCCACATCTGTGGTCATGGCCAGTTTTCCTTCAGTTTCGTTAAACTCAGGCGGAAAACTCCAGCCTGTTCCTAAAAAATCTGTATTTATTTTCATACGTTAATTTGTTATATTGAATGTTCACATCCTGCATCTGTAGCATAGAGTTTTGGTTATTCTAACCGCTTTGTTATTGATGTTTTACTTTTTTATTTTTAGCCAGATCTTATTTATAGGGTAGCTTATGATTGTATTAAAAGCAGCCTTCAATATTATCCGCCAATTAAAACAGTAGCTTCACCCGCGGTTATCACTCCTCCATGAGCGGTAGAATCACCCATTCTTGCAGCAGGTTTCCCACCTATTAAAACACTTGAAGATCCTGATGCAATGGTGTCCGGTGGTCCGGTACATACTGCTTTGTCTCCTTGTCTTGCTGCAGGCATTCCGCCGATAAGCACCGTGGGTTCTCCTGCCGGAATTATAGGGCCTCCTACATGGGGAACAGTTCCCGTTACCATAGGACAGGTATGCATATCTGTAATTCTTGCTGCCGGTTTCATGATTATTAATTAATTTTAACTTGAGATCCTTTTACTACTGTTACGGCTCCTGATTTAAGCTCTGAACCGGAACTTCCTTCTGCTTTGAATTGAGCACTTGCTTTTACATTGATATTGGTTCCTTCCATATTAATGTCTCCTTTTGCTTTGATCTTGATATCTTTTCCGCTTTCCATACTGATACCGTCTTTATTAAGGGTAAGTGTATTAGAATGCTCATCTTTTATTGTAATGACATCTGCATCTTCGTCTACAATCACTTTTTTACCTTTTGGTGTTTCCAGTGTGTACGAAATTTTGTCGTCATTAAAGATCATTTTCATTTCGCTTCGGGTAACAAATCCTTTTTCGTGATTATCGTCAGAAGCTACAATAGGCGCTGGTTTGGCACTGCTGTTCAGCATTCCAAGTACAACGGCATCATTGGGATCATCATTAATAAATCCGATGATAACCTCATCTCCGATTTCAGGTCTGAAGAACGATCCTCTGTTTTCACCGGCATCAAGGGTGGCAATACGTGCCCAGATTCCTTCTTCCTCATTATTAATGATGGGAATCTGTACCAGAATTCTGTCTTCTCCGTCCGGATCTGATTCCAGTTGTGATACTACTCCCACATGCAATCCGCTTATGGCGGGCATAATTCCTGAACCTGGCTTCTCACTTACATCATAAGTTTCGGAGAACCATGTTGGAGAAAGTCCGAATTGAGCATCTACCAGCCAATTTCCTTCGGCGATTTCATGACGGACACCGGTTACGTATATTTTCCCGTTGAATCGGTTTCCTACTCCTTGCAGGGTTAACGAAACTCCTGGTTTGACAGCCGGGATTCCCTGGAATTGTACTCTTCCTCTTGTTTTGGCTAGTTGCTGGAAAGTTGCTTTGGCATCACTCCATTCCTGCAGCTCACTTTGAGTAAGATTTCCACCATGCTTCAGTTGCAGGTCTTCAATTCCGAAGACATCTGCCAAATCACCTGATGAAAGGTTTCCATTGAGTTTTATTGCTGGATCCTGAGCTTCCACTTCTGTCAGTTCCTGATCGGTATAGCTCCATGTTTTGGCGGTAATTTTGCTGAATTGGTCTCTGGCATCAATTTCTCCATCAAATTCATGGACGGATGATCCGTAAACCACTGTTTCTACAGTTTCAGCGCTAAAATCAGGTTTAGTAATTTTAATAGTTCCATCTTCAACGAAACAAAGTTTGCCGTTTGCCTGCGCTCTGGTTAACATAAAATCCCAATCAGAAGCCTGATACTGCACCAATTCCTTGTGTGAATTTGAAGTAGCTTCCACATCGGCCGTAAGCCCGTTATTACTAATAAGTTCTTCCATGACATCACTGTCTGTGCTTTCGTAGAAGTACTTACTTTTTCTTCCTAAGGTCATTTTTACAGCCTTATCTCTGCATTCTATGATGAGGTAAGAAGAGCCGTTTCTGATTTTTATGTTGTGCTTTACCACAACTCCTTTAAAGATGGTTTCTTCTTCGGAATGGTATCCGGCGGTAATCTCGATTTCTTTTCCAGGAATTAACAGATCTTCATTACTGAGCTTGAAATCCTGCTCCGGCACACTTCCGTCTAAAATAACAATGCGTGCATAAGGAATTCTGTTGACTTCTTTTTCCACGACAATGCTTTTCACCCCGTATTTCCCCGGCAGTTCTGTTCCTCCAGACATCACCTTATGGGTGACTAAATCTGGATTTTTTGCTGTTTGTATGTATCCGCTATTATTCATATTATGAAACTTTTTCTAATGGCGGAAAGAATAATTCCTGACCTGGTTTTAACTGTCTGAAATTAACAAGGTTATTCACTTTAGCTACCTCCAGATAGTATTTGGAATCTCCATAAATTCTTTCGGTCATTAATGGCAGTGTATCGCCGGCTTGTACTGTTCTTTTATGGGTAAGATCCGGTGATTCCAGTTTTTCGATTTTACTGGCAAGCTTCGGACTTGTTGATTCACTGAATATTGCCTTTCCTATAGCTCTTAATGGCTGGCCTTCGTTGTCAAATAACTTATATTCTATCGTTAGTTCAGAAAGCACTCCTTTAAATTCAAAACTTCCCCAATTAAGGATAACATTATAGGGTTTATGAATAGAGCCTTCGAGCTCACCTGTCGCCTTATAAAAATCTTTAATCTGTTTTGTTACCGCTGTTTTCGCAAATGATTTTCCTTTAATTTTATTGATCAGTTTAATACCGGAATTCGCTTCTGTAACTCCTGTCCCATCAAATAGAAATTCTAATTGTAAATCAGGTGATGCTGATGAGGTATATCCTAAATTAGGTTTAGAATTACCATCTGCCTGGTCTGCATTATATTTCGTTTTATAGGTCATTGAAAAACCTGTGGGATTGATAAAAGCTTTAAAAGCACCGCTCTGAACTCTTTTGTCATAATCAGAATTTTCGTATGTTCCGATAGTCAGTTTTTGAATTGCTCCTCTCATTATCTTTCTTTTTTACGTTGTTCTATCTTTGCTGCCTGCTCTACACTTTCACTGATGGCACGCATGAGCAATGCTTCATCTACCGATACGGCAGTTGTTGTAGCTGCTGCTTTTTCGTCCACATTTATTTTAATGTGAAGCTCTTTTATTTCTATTGGCATTTCGTTTGTTTTTTAATCGATCATTAATATTCAAAACACTAATAACCAATGATTTAACATGTTTATTTTTAAAAATCAAAGCACATGAAGGGTGTGTTCAGTCTCTGTTATAGACCAATCTGTTATTTTTTATGAAAAAAGATTTGGGTAAAATTTATCTTTAAACTAACACACGTTCAGGTGCTTAGATTTGATTTAGAAATTACAAGCCTAAGCTTGCTAACGATGAGGGTATTGTGAAATATCTATATTTCAGTTCTATTGTTTCAATAGCAAGTTTGCTTTCTTCTGCGTTGAATTCTGACACTTCCCATCTTACGGGGTATGCTCCAACTACATTCCAAACCATTAAAGGTGCTGTAGACTGAATTCCTCCTGAAAGAGTAATGATCAGGTCTCTGGGTTCAAACTGGAAGTTTTCCATCGCATTTCTGCACCAGCTTATCAATCCGGAACTTACGATTAACCCACGCTTAAGAACTAAATTAGGATATTTCGGTCTCAAAGGAAGCTGATGGGTAAACCTATTTTCGCCACCTTCAGCATATTCTTCAGTCCCAATTTCTGTTGATAAACCGGATATAGATTGAAATCTGGAGTCAATACCCTCTGTTGTTGAGATCCCATTAACAATAAAAGAGAAACTGGTTGGAGGATATAAAAGAGCCATGATTAGTTATTTTCAATAGTTAATCCTTCGTGTGCAATTTCCAGCGTTTCAATAGCCACCTCATTACCTTCAGCTTTTAAGTCTGTTGATTGTAATTTAAGCGGGAATGCATTTTTCACTTTCCAGGTTACTGCAGGTGCTCCTGTTTCATCTAAAAGAGAGATCGTAATAGATCTGCGCTCTACTGTACTTAGCTGAATACTCTGGAACCAGTCGAAATATTCGTTATCTGTTTTGAAAGTTCCTCTTTTTAAAGTGATGTTACTGAAACTTTTCATCCCAGGCATTTTAATCTTACTGAAATCAGGGCTTGCACCATGTCTGTATTCAATTAAAGCTGCCTCAACATTTAATCCGCTAACTTCCTGAAAACCTACTTTTGTTCCGCCCCAATCTACTTCAAAGGCAAACTTTACTAATGGATATGTACTCATAATGTATTTATTTTTAGTTGTTATTTAATTTAGCTTATGCTTCCTGTAATTTGTGTGAAAAACGTAGTACGATAAATTCAGCCGGACGTACTGCAGCCATACCGACTTCAATAATCATTCTTCCTTCTAAGATATCCTGAGCTGACATTGTTTTGTGTAAACCTACGCTTACGTAATAAGCTTCTTCAGGCTTGCTTCCGGCTAATGCACCGTCTCTCCACTGCTGATCAAGGAAATTTTCGATCATTGCCTGTACACGAACCCATGTATTGGCTGTATTTGGTTCAAAAACGAAACGTTCTGTCGCTTTCTTCACAGATTCTTCTACCATGTTGAAGAAACGACGTACAGGTACATATCTCCATTCATTACTGTTTCCGTCTAATGTTCTTGCTCCCCAAACTAACGTTCCTTTTCCTGTAAAAGTTCTGATCGCGTTGATTGATTTTCCTGCTACTGCATCTACGTTAAGACCGTCCTGCACTTCATTGGAAATTTTTACAACAGGTGCCAGTACGTTGCTGATTGCTAAGTTGGCTGGTGCTTTCCATACTCCTGAAGTACTGTCTACTTTGGCATAAATTCCGGCAATTGATGATGATGGAGTCAATACTACTCTTTTAGATTCAATTTCCTTTTTCGCCTGGTTATACAGCGCTGAACTTTTTGATTTCAGCCATGCTAGATTATTTCCATTTTCAGGCATTGAAACAACTACAAGTTCTCCAGAAATATTTTTTTCTTTATAGCTATCGATTTTAACATCTTTATCATCAAAGCTATAGCTTAACACTGTTTCTAATTTTGGATAATAGGCAGCTCCATATTTTAATCCTGCAGCATCTACTCCGGCTCTGAAAGCAGCAGCATCAGCAAAAACATCCATGATAACGAATCTATCTTTCAAATCTTCTGCCTGATCCAAAGCTTTATTGTATAATTTGTAAGCATCTGCTCCTAAAACTTCTGCATCCGGGAAAACAATAAGTGTTGGCTCATCTTCTTTTTCCAATGATTTTAATCCGAACCATAGACCGCCAGCAACTGTTTCTGTTCCTAATACAGGAGATTTATCATAGTCAGCTACTGAAACAATATAACATGGTCCGCCGCCATTAGCAAAATACATTTGCATAGCATAAGACATTTTGTAAGGACTTAATTTGGCGTTGTCTACTTTTGCAGTTACAACAGTATCTTCAATCGTAACAGAAAACGCTGTTTTTTCATCTTTTGCTCCTCCGAAAATTGTTTCGTACTCCAACATAGAAGAGATTCTTGTCGGTTCATTTCTTGGTCCTTTATCCGTATGCCCGATGAAAGCAGGAATAGCTGTTTCTACTTGCGCTACAGATGGTGGGAATTTCGCAATTTCCTCTACGTAAACTCCAGGTGTTTTGTAATTCATTTTTTTAAATTTTAAAGTTAATGTTAGTTATTTTCAATAGTTAATCCTTCGTGTGCAATTTCTAAGGTTTCGATAGCCACCTCATTACCTTCAGCTTTCAGATCTGTTGACTGTAATTTAAGCGGGAATGCATTTTTCACTTTCCAGGTTACTGCAGGTGCTCCTGTTTCATCTAAAAGAGAGATCGTAATAGATCTGCGCTCTACTGTACTTAGCTGAATACTCTGGAACCAGTCGAAATATTCGTTATCTGTTTTGAAAGTTCCTCTTTTTAAAGTGATGTTACTGAAACTTTTCATCCCAGGCATTTTAATCTTACTGAAATCAGGACTTGCACCGTGTCTGTATTCAATTAAAGCTGCTTCAACATTTAAACCGCTGACTTCCTGAAAACCTACTTTTGTTCCACCCCAATCTACTTCAAAGGCAAACTTTACTAATGGATATGTACTCATAATTTATTTTTAATTTTATTGTTATTTAATTGATTTTATGCTTCCTGTAATTTGTGTGAAAAATTGAGTACGATAAATTCAGCAGGACGTACTGCTGCCATACCGATCTCGATGTTCATTCTTCCTTCTAAAATATCCTGAGCTGACATTGTTTTGTGCAAACCAACGCTTACGTAATAAGCTTCTTCAGGCTTGCTTCCTGCCAATGCACCGTCTCTCCACTGCTGGTCAAGATAATTTTCGATCATTGCCTGTACACGAGTCCAAGTATTGGCAGTATTCGGTTCAAAAACAAAACGTTCTGTAGCTTTCTTCACAGATTCTTCTACCATGTTAAAGAATCTACGTACAGATACATATCTCCATTCGTTACTGTTTCCGTCCAATGTTCTTGCGCCCCAAACCAATGTCCCTTTTCCGGCAAAAGTTCTGATCGCATTGATTGATTTTCCTGATGTAGCATCTACATTAAGCAGATCCTGTTCTTTATTGGAAATTTTTACTGCAGGTACATCTACCAGACTAAGCCCTAAATTAGCTGGAGATTTCCATACTCCGGCAGTACTGTCTACTTTGGCGTACACTCCGGCAATTGCTGATGATGGAGCCAGTACCACTTGTTTAGACTCGATTGCTTTTTTAGCCTGGTTATATAATTCTGAATTTTTTAATTTCAATTCTACTAAATTTTTAATACCAGCTGCTCCTGTAACTAAAACATTAGCTTCATTAAAATTATAGCTCAAAACCGTTTTTAATTTTGGATGGTAAGCCGCTCCATAATTTAAACCTTTAGCTTTTACTTCTTTCCTGAAAATAGTATCATTTCCAAGAACATCCATGATAACGAATCTGTCTTTCATAGATTCTGCTTGATTCAAAGCACTATTGTAAACAGAATAGGCCTCAGTAATAAAAGAATCTATATTAGCATCAGAAACATTATCGGCATTTTCAGAAGCAAAGCCAGAAATAATGTTAATAGTAGCAAGATCTTCAGTATAAGCATCTGCAACAACTTTAGCAGCAGCTTTAACAGTAGCAACAGTAGCATTGGCAATAGCAGCGGCTACCTTAACAGCGGCTACAACATCCTGAGCAGCCTTAACAGCAGCAACTTCGCTAAGATTTCCAGGATTGGTAACTTCATAATCTGCAGCTTTAGCAACGGCAGCAGCTACAGCAGCAGTTACATTAGCACCGTCAACAGCGTTTGAAACGGCTTTAGCAGCAGCTTCAGCAGCAACAGCTACATTCCTATTATCCATGGAAACTTGAAAAGCATCATCTGCCGCAATAACTTCAGCAGCAGTGGCAACCAAACCTTGAAGATCCGGGAAAACGATAAGAGTCGGTTCGTCTTCTTTTTTTAGTAATTCAAGACCATATAATAAAGTTCCGGCTTCTGTTGTAGAAGTTCCAGCAGTTACCTCATCATTGTAACCTCCTACCGAAACAATATAACAAGCCCCACCGCCATTCGCAAAATACATTTGCATAGCATAATACATTTTAAAATCGCTTATTTTAGGTTGTATTGCTGTGGCAACACCGTCCTTGAAAGCTACAGCGAAGATTTCCGGATTTGCTTTTCCAAAAAGTTGTTCATACTCCAACATCGAAGCAATTCTCGTTGGTTTATTTTTCGGTCCATCCGCTGTATATCCAATAAAAGCAGGGATAGCCGTTTCAACTTGCGCTACGGAAGGCGGAAATTTTCCTTGTTCCTCCACGTAAACTCCAGGGGTTTTGTAATTCATTTTTAAAAAATTTTACGTTAATATTAATTATTCCCCGAAGAAGAACTTCGGGTATTTATTCGTGATTGATTTATTGATTTTATGGTTTAGAATTGTTGCAATTTGTGTGAGAACTTGAGCACAATAAACTCTGCAGGACGCACTAATGCTATTTTAAGATCTACATTCATAATAGTAGTGCCTTCTACTCCCTTAACTGTTACTTCGTAAGCTTCTTTCGGAGTGCTACCTGCCAATGCACCTTCCATCCATTGCTGGTTAAGAAAGTTTTCCAACATTGTTTTTGCCCGTAGCCATGTGTGGGGAATATTAGGCTCATTCATAAACCTGTCGAGTGCTTCTGTTATCGCTTGTCTGATCATATTATGATAGCGACGTACATGTACATACTTCCATTCGTTATCTTTCCCTTCACTATTTTTATCTTTTCCTTCAAGGGTTCTGGCTCCCCAGATTAAGGTTCCTTTTCCTGTAAAAATTCTGATTGCATTGATTGATTTTCCGAAAGTATCTATGTTTAAAGCATTCTGTTCCTGATCGGAAATTTTCTCTGTCGGAGTAATAACATGGCTGATATTGATATTTGCCGGAGCTTTCCACACCCCTCTTGTACTGTCTATTCTACCATATGCTCCTGCTATTGCTGATGATGGTGGTAAAACAACTTTTAATGACTGTATTTCTTTTTTTACCTGATTATATAGTGCAGAATTAGATGATTCTAAATTTTTAAGCGTAATTCCGTCTGCGTCTCCTTTTTCATCTTCTACCTCGAGAATTGCAGTTTTTAATGCTGTAAATTCTCCAGTGAAATCAGGGGCGTTTTCATCCGAATCATCAGGGATCATAAAATCATCTATTGTTCCGTCATAAATGGCTTCCAAAACAACCTTTGCTTCAGAAACTGCAACTGTTAAAGCATTCTTTTTGTCACCTGCATCAGCATTGTCATTCACTTCTTCTGCTATCGCAATAGCCTGATCCAATAAATCAGCAAGTACGTAAGCATCAGCAGACCCGGTTGAGATTTCAGCACTTGCCAAACTTTTTAATTCATCTAACGCAGCGGTCTCACCTGCATAAAAAAGAGTACTGTCTTGTCCTGCCTTTTGTAAACCGGTATGTATTATAGGGGTTTTAGTTTCATCAAAAGTATAGTTCAAAATGGTTTTTAAGTGCGGGAAGTAAGCTGCTCCATGATTGGTTGTGCTTATATTATTTCTAAAAGCTTCAATAGTGGTAAGATTGTTTGATTTCGTCACAGAATTACCATAATAAGTATCCAGTATAACAAATCTGTTCTTCGTCTCATCTTTTGCTTTATCAATAGCCTGATTATAAATATTATAAAACTCAGATTCATTGGTTAACGAAACAGCATCAGGGAAAATAATAAGAATCGGTTCTTTAATATTCTTATGATCAATTTTATTGAGTCCTGCTTCCAATGAGGATAATTGTACTTCTGGTGAGGTATAATCCCCTACGGAGATGATATAACACGGTCCGCCGCCATTGGCAAAATACATTTGCAGCGAGTAGTACATTAAAAACTGTACCTGAGGTACTACAATAGTTGCTCCCTGGCCTTCTACATCTTTTAGCTGGATATTTTCCTCTTTTGCCGCTCCAAAATACTGTTCATATTCTAAAAGAGAACTGATTCTGAAGGGCTCATTATACCCTGCAGGGAGTAATTCGGTATACCCAATAAACGCTGGCATAGCTGTTTCTATGTAGGCAACTGAGTATGGAAGTTTTGTAATTTCTTCAACAGAAACACCTGGTGTTGCTGGATTTAACATGTTTAAAAATTTAAAGGGTTATTAGTTTTTAGTTTTTGCTTTTATGATTAATCAATTTTAATACTTTGTATATTAACATCATTAATTAATTTAACAGGGAGCACATCCTTAGCGGCGATTTTTATCACACTGATTTTATATAAAGCAGAAGGCATTACTTTTCCGCCTAATAATCCCCAGACGTAGCTTAGCTGTTCAAAGGGAATGGAATGCAGTTCAATTCTGAAACTGAAGTTATTTTCCGGTTTCAGATCCACGTACTCCAAAACATTCTTTGCCTGAAATACCTCAATAACTTTTGAAATACTTAATAAAGATTTGCTGTATGTACTTCTGTTGGCAGCAATCATTACATATAAGTTTAAATAAGCTGGAGTACTTTCTTTATCGTATCGGACTGGATTATTGTCTACCACAACTTGCTGATACCTTGATCTGTTTTTCAATGTCGATTCTTCCTCAATATTGAGCAGACTGATTACTACTTTGTTAATAATTCCTTCAGCGTTCTCATCCTGTTTTGCGATGTCATCAACAACAGCAATTTCAATTTCGCCAGGAACATTAGGATCCCATAAACCATCCGGAGCATTTAGCTGATTTTTTAAAACTGTTAATACTTTATTAATCATAATTTCTGTTCTTAATTATTATGGTGCAAACATACAATCACGCCCCCTCAAAAGACAAATATTTTGGGGTCTCAATACAGTCTTTGCAGTAAATAGGATTTTCATTCTTATAAAAAAAAACTGAAAACAACACCAATAAAACACTGAAAACAAGCACATTAAAAACAATATTGAAAAATTAAATTTTAGCCTATAGATTTCCCTTGTCTAATTATGGCCAAATTTCAGTCTGGTAATTGAGTGCTATTCTGCTTTTAAAAAGCATCGTATTTCAACATAAGATTGTCCATTCATTAAATGGTCATTTTTATTGCTCCTGTATTTTCTGAATTGTAAATAATCAAATACTAAAATTGATTGTCCGAAGTATTAATTCTCCAAAAAAACAATATGCTTTCCTGATTAAGAGTATCAGATTTTTTTGTACCCAACAATTTCTGAAAATTGTAACCCTGCATCACCAGGAAATGATTTTGTCTTTTACTGCAAAGACAGAATAGAGCAGCCTCATAATTCGCAAAATGGCTTTTCTTCTTTCTAATTTTGACCCAATAATTTTAAAAACTTTAATCATATGAATATTAAAAATCTTTTCAGCAAACGCAATGAAATCATTGGTGGTCATTTTAACGAATTACGCTCAAAACTGGGTGCAGCCAATCAAAACGAAGAAGCTATTTTCTCTTTAAGGGAAGAAATTTGTAATGCGTGTCCTTTAAAAAACGGCAACAACTGCAACGCAATGAAATGGCTCAATCCGGATACACTGGAAGTGGTTGATGGTCCAAAAGATGGATTTATCAGAGGCTGCGGCTGCAGATTGAGCGCCAAACAGAGATCAAAATTAAGTCTTTGCCCTGCCGGTTTTTGGGGTGGAGAGTTCGACCGAAAGTAAACCATCTGACAACTCCCGATATTCTATAATGTAAACCTATTTAATGTGAAGCAAGATCATATCATTCAAAAAGTTTTTGTTGAAATCACCGTCAACAACAAAGAAAAAGCATTGAGTATAAAAGATGATATTAACAGCTTTTTGTCTATTGATGTTTTTCCGGAAATAGAAAAGCAAATCAAGACTTTAGAACATAAGTTAGCCGGTCATACCCTACAGATTCCTCGTTTAGAATTAAATGTGGATGTCAAAAGCAGTGCATTAAATACTGAGTTAAAAGATAAAATAGCTGAACTTTTTAAAGAAGAACTGTCAGAAATGACTAAGCTTATAGAAACTTCCCGCCAGGAAACAGAAAATGATACTAAAACCTATCTGGTAGATGATCAGGAAAAAATGATCAGGGCTTTTATCTATTTTTTAGAAAAAGGAACCATGCCTTGGTGGAATTCGGAAAGCAATAGTATGGCAATTTTGGAATCAACGGTTTTTGACCGCCTAATTTCGGTTGGAAACTTTCAAAAAAGTATTATACCTGCTTTGTCAAAAGAAAATGTCCGAAACCGGATTATCAATCAGCTTTCCAATGAACAAATTGCACAATTATGCCTGGCAATTTTGAAAAATAAGGAGTTGAACATCAACCTGGAAACCGATACCATACATCATCTATCGAAACTGAACCATACAGATAGAATTGCGATATGGCGTTTGGTCTTTAATGTGATATCGGAGCATTTAAATACATCTAATAATCATCTCAGGGAGTATCTTTTACAAGAAATTTCAACAAAAAAACAGATTGGCTTATCAACAACAAAAAGCAATCATCAAAACAGGAAAACACTAGTCAAGATATTCCCTTTTATTACAGAAAACGAAATTTCAGAAAGCCTAAAAACGAATACAGCAGATCAACCTGAAAATGCGAAAACTGTAATAGAAACCATTCAGGAAAAAAATGAAATAATTCAGGAAAGTGTACTCCAGGACAGCGGGCAATATATTCAGAATGCAGGGCTTATTTTAATCCATCCATTTCTCAAGACTCTGTTTGAACATTGTGAACTTATTGATCCCAAAACTCAACAACTCACGGATCCGGAATTGTGTGCCCATCTATTGCATTTTATCGCTACCGGAAAAACGAATGCTCCTGAGTACGACATGATTTTTGAAAAATTCCTGTGTAATATTCCGATGCATCAAACGATTAACAGGCATATTAAACTTTCACGTAAGCATAAAACACAAGCTAAAAATGTAATAGAAAGTGTACAGCACAACTGGGCTCCCATGAAAAAATCATCTGCTGCATTATTGCAGAACGAGTTTTTCCAACGGCCGGGGAAATTAGTTATTACTGACGCTGATTACACACTTACCGTAGAACGAAAAACGCAAGATATTCTTCTTGAAAAGCTTTCATGGGGAATTGGTCTTGTCAAGCTCCCGTGGCAGAAAAAATTCATATTTGTAAACTGGTAATAACAGGTTATATTTTCTAATATTCTGAAACTTTCCCAATCTCTAAAGTTGCTGATTTTATATCAGCAATCCTCCCATTGCAACCCTATTAATTCAAAATAAGATTATGAAATCTCCTATTACTCATGAAGACCCTTCATTAATAAAAACAAAAGTTAATGAAAAAACAGAAATAGTCAATCCTTTATCCCAAATCAATACTGTAAATCATCATTCATTAAATGAAGAAATGAAATGGTTACAATCCCTTATTGAAAAGCGATGCAAAGAATTGTTTCTGGAAGATGAGACAGAATTGAATATTGGTTATGAAATACCTGAACCTCCAAAACCAAACGATCCATCTCCTTATTCGGTTACGGTAAACATCCATCAGCTTACTGTTGTGGACAGAATAATCTTAGCGCTTGGGATTGCTTCGGCTCATTATCCGTCTGTCCTGAAAACCTTTGTGCAGATAGAAGAAAGCAGCAATGCATTTGCTATTGAAGCGGGTGGTGAGTATGATAAAATCAGCCGCAGCTTTAAACCAACTTTCCAAACCGCACTTTTTTTGCTGGCAGGTAAGGATTTATCACTGTGGTCACAGTATGGTGCACAGCTCATCAATGGCAGTGTCCTGTTGAAAAATGATATTATTTACAACCGTTCTTCAACGGAATTTATTCATGGAAAAATTGAATTGGATACCGCTTATCTCAATTATTTTTTATCCGGTCAAAAGCCACAACTGGATCATGGTTCTTACTTTCCGGGCAGGCTTTACAAGTCTGATCTCACCATGGACGATATTATTTTAGAAGATAATGTGAGGGAACAGATCAAACCCATCGGACATTATATCAAAGCATTGGAAAACGGCTTTTTCAAAACCAATGAACATAGCTTTAAACCCGGCTTCATAGCTTTATTCTACGGGACACCGGGAACGGGAAAAACGATGCTAGCCGGTATTCTTGCCAATGCATATGGTATTGATATGTATCACGTAGATCTCTCACAGGTAGTGAGCAAGTACATTGGCGAAACTGAAAAAAATCTTGAAGTGTTATTCAACAGGCTGCAAGGGAAAAATTGTATGTTGTTTTTTGACGAAGCTGACGCTTTGTTTGGAAAACGTTCTGATGTAAAAGATGCTCATGACCGCTACGCCAACCAGGAAGTTTCGTATTTATTGCAACGAATAGAAAAATTTGACGGATTAACAATTCTCGCTTCCAATTTTGAAAACAATATGGATGATGCTTTCAAGCGCCGTATCGATGTTTCTGTCAATGTAATACGACCGACAGAAACAACAAGAAAAGCCCTTTGGGAGCATTATCTACCTCAAAATATAACTTTTGAAAGCGACGAGCTTTTAAAACATTTAACCAAAGAGTACGCTTATACTGGTGCTAATATCCGAAACATTATGAAAAATACAGCGATGGCATTACATGACCGTAATGAAACTCATATTACTTACTCATTAATAAGCACTTATTTAATGATAGAAAACGAAAAGGCTTTTGGAAAAAATCAATCCCGCCTCAGCCCGTTTGTACAAAATCCTTAGCACAGCACAATAAAAACTCATCTAATAACCAATACCATGAGCAGACACAAAAAAACATTTGCGCCCAGGGCCGGTAGGTCCGATAAGCAAAAAACCAATAATAAAGAGGATAAAGAAAAGTCTGAGCAGATCACCGATCAGGACAGCAAAATATCCCTCGCAAAAACAGAAGTTACCCAAATAACATACGATCCTTTTAAAAACAGAGCGTTTAAAAAAGTAGAAAAAAATGCATCTGTCATTCAATTATTTGATAAAGGGCAGCATGTTTCAACACTTCATAACGCGCTTAATAAATTAGGATATAAAACACCTGAAAATAAGAATCTTTTCTGGAATGAAACAAAGACAGGGATCATCAATTTTCAACGCAAGAATAATATTAATGCTTCCGGCGCTGTTAACAGGGAAACCTTGCTGAAAATGAATGAAGCATTGCAATTCTTAAACAGTCAGAAAGAAGTTGGGCTTCCTGTTTCTGAGCGTGCGAGAATGCTATATGATGCCTTTGAACATAGAACACTAGGAATTTTTGCCGGAACTGATGAAGACAAAGTTTTTACAGCTTTAGAAAAACTTTCTTATGAAGATAGATACGAGCTTATTCAATATTATGACACAACATACAAACCGAAAAGGAAAGTAGGCTTAGTACAGGATTTATATGAAGAATTGGGCAATAAAGACTTATTTAAAGCTATACGGTTATTATATGCAAACTATGAAGAACCACAACCAGCACTGGAGCTAGAGCCGGCACACCCCGAAGGTGAGCTGCTGCAGGAAGTTATTGTAATGGGTAAAGGCTCATGGATTAAGCCTAAAACAAAATACGCAATAGAAGGACAGCCTATAGAATTTGATTGTACCTATCAATATGAAACCCCTGTTATGTATGCTGAGGGAAGCAAACCTAAAGTTCCGGAAGTTGTCCGAAAAGTATTGATCCAGAATGATGACAAAGTGTACAACCTGTTTGAATACCCTTTTAGAAAGGATACTAAAACATTCAGACAAGATGGAACAGTCATCAGCCAATTTTCTATTAATACGCATAAGCCGGGGAACTATACTTTTGTATTTATCATAGAAAATACCATAACAAAAGAATTCAGAGCTTACACCAAAGAATATCAGGTTAAAACCCTTGAAGAGGCAGCAGCCGGTGATTTAAAAAAGAATAAAATTCAAAATTATTCAGATTTCAGACAGCAGGTAGCCTTTATTGAGTTCAATCTTTCAAAAGGAGCATCCAAAGAACAGAAAAGCAATCCGAATTTCTATATTGAATCTGCAACATATAGTGAAAATCCTGCAAGAGTGAGTGCTGCAGATATTAATCACATTCCGCAGTCATACTATTCAATCAAAGGGAAGCCAATCCCTAAAGATCATCATTATTTTTGGTTTGCAGAAATCAATACGCCTAAAGAAATGTTTGATGGAGCAAGTGCATTATTAGGTGTAGAATATGCTAAAAATGCCAACGTACATGGGTATAAAAGAGGTGAATATTTCGGTAAAGATGGCTGGAATATGAATTCTTCCCAGACAACCGCTGCTTTTTTAGGATCACTTACAGGAGTTTATACTATTCATTGTCTGGTATTAGACAAAAATAATAACCTGACAGGACAGGAAGCATCTTATCGACAGGTTATCTTACCAAAGGATGATTATCAGGCTCTTAAAAATATACAAGAATATAAGAAAAAAATTGACAACAGCTTTAATACCATTGCTCCCAAAACAGCATTAGCGATTAATGCTGTAGCCATCAATGAGGAAACTACAGAAACCCTTTCACTCAATTTATTTATAGGAAAAAGCAAAAAAAATCCAGCTAATTATGTACTGACAGACCTTACTCCGGGTGTACAGCATCAGCGTACTTATGAAGGAAATAATTTAAAAGATTTATTTGAAGAATTTGACAGTAAAAACACGTATCCGGATGGTATTCTTGCATATCAAATTCCGGCCAATACATTGGGCTATCCTACTCTAAAAGGGAATTTCACTACTGACGGAGCATCGTTCATGGAATCACTTTCTACCGGAGCAGGCTGGGCTTCCTTAGGATTGGCAGTAGCCGGATTGGTAGCCACATTTACGCCGGCAGCTCCTATTGCTCCTTACTTATTTATAGCTGCAGGTGCTACGGGTGCCACTTCCGGAGCAGCCGGCATTATTGATAAGGTAGAAAAAGGAACACTTACCAACGAAACGCTGGCTTTAGATGTTATTATGATTGCCTCCAGCTTTTTGGGAATGGCAGGCTCATTATCCAGCATCGCTAAGGTATCTTCTGTTATCAAAATATCATCAACAGGGATGCGTTATATCATTCTAACTGATTTTGCTCTTAATGGCACTGCAGCAGTAATGATTACCTCTGAAGGTTTAGAGAGCATACAAGATATTCATGATAATAAAAACCTGACTACAGGAGAAAAGATAGATGCTATCGTTAAAATTTTAGGGCAGTTGACATTAACTGCAGGATTGTTGATGCTAAGCAGTAAAAATTTAAAAGGAGGAGAATTAGAGAAGCTGCCAAAAGTAAAAAGACAAACATCTAAGCAAACATCAAAAAAACCTTACAATCCGGAGCAGCATAGTGAATTTATTGATACGCCTGAGAATTTAACAGGTGGTATATCTCCAAAATTGACTGGATTCAAGCAACAACTTGCAATAGCACAACTCAGACATTATCTAGCAGAAAATGAACTAATAAATTTCAATAAAGCTTTGGAATCAGCAGATCCTAAAGTTTTAAATGAAATAAATAATCAAGACAAATTGATTAACTTTGTTAAAAGTTATAAAGATAACCCTATAGCTTTCACACAAACTGTAAAAAACTTTGAGAGTTTCTTTGGAGATTATGGATGGTATAAATTTTGGGAAAAGATGCCCGATTTTGAAAAATCATCAAAAACTATTGATTGGTTAAAAAATAAAAATAAATTATTACCTACCGGTGATGCCACTCATACTGAACTTACCTCTATTCAGGTTTTCACAGTAGATGGAGGAATAGTGAACACTCCGGCACGATTTGAACCTTCCTGGTGGGGTAAATATAACAGTCAGGTTTATAAAGATTTAAATACGGCTTTAGAAAAACTAAGAAAAGTTAAAGAACGAAATATGAGTGGAAAAACAGTTCTTAGTGGGCGTATGGAAGGTTTAGATTATTTTAACTCAACTTTGAAAAATGGAAAAGGAAATGAGGTTGCTTTCAAAGGGATGGTCTCTGCTACATTAGATGATAAAGTAGCTGAAGGATTTATTCAACTTTCAGCTAGGAATGTAAAAGCAGGAGAAAAAGTTGCAATTATTAGAAAAATCACATCACGAGGAGGTGTCTATATTGATGATTTGTCTGATTGGGGTAAAAATCTTGGACCTATAAGACACTTTGATGCAGACCCACCTTCTACAATAATACAGGAAGAAGTACTTATGAATGAAGGTTATTTTCGTCAAACATCTGACCCTAAATATATAAAAACTATCAAGGACATAGACTATTATGAAATAGAGTACCTAGAATTACTAAAACCATTAAAATAAAAAGAATATGATTTTCGCAACAGATTACTTTAATTATATCCCAAATGAACTGCCTGAGTTTAATTTAAAATTACTTTTAAATATAGAAGATTTAAACAATTCTATTTTTAATGAAGTGTTTAATATCCTTAAGCCTCATCAGCAAGAAGAATATATCACTTTTAAAGAGTCTGAAGAGGCCCAAAAGTACAGAAAAGAAAGAAATGCTAAATTACCTTATGTAGATTTTAACAATTTACCAGAAATCTTTGACAATGCCTTATTACAAAAAGTCATTCTGTATCAAAAAGAAGGAGAAATAGGAGGAGCCATATATGACTCGTTATCAGAAGACCATAAAGGGCAAATTGCCCGATTTGAATACAAAGTACGAGAGGAAGAAGAAGCCAAAAGGCGAGCTTTAATGTCTGACGAGGAAAAAAGAAAAGAAAAAGAATGGTGGGATAAGTATGAAGCTGATCCAACACCTCGTTTTATGGGCAATGTAGGCGAACCTGATACGGTTACAAGCTATATCATAAAATACGGTGTAAATCCTTTAACCCGAGAACCCGAAACTATTGAAAGTTTTCAAAAAAAATATACTATCGATCCAAAAACAGGTGATCCTGTTCCAAGGGAAAAGAATGAATAATACTTTATAAGTAAGTTCTAACGAGGCTATCTTTACAATGAGATAGCCTCATTTTATATGTAAAAAAAATTAAAATGGAGAAAAAGAAACTATTAGAAAAGAAAGATTGGGAATATTATGTTTTTGAAGAAGACAGCAATATTGAATTATCTGTTCCGATTCCCAATCCCAGCCCAGGATTTGATATTATTTATATTCTGAATGAATCTGAAAAAGAAATGTATTTACATTCAGGGATTAAAGCTCTTGAAGATAGGATAGAAGATATGAAAATTAACTTTTCAAATTACAAAATGAATTCATGGAGATAAGAATATCATATCAACTTTAACAAAACATAATCTCGTATAAAACCACAACACATGAAGTTGTGGTTTTATATTTAATTGTCTTACTTAAGTAAGATATAAAAGTTATCTTTAATTAACTTAGATTAAAAATGAATATGATTAAAATAAACGCAGAGATAGAAAAGGATGGAGAATCTTTCTTGTTCTACGTAAATATTTCCAATATATCTGAAGAGACATTAAAGCTAAACCAGTCTAATAATACAGGTGGGCTTGTAAGAGAAACAGTTCATTTATATGATAAAAACAAGGATCAATTACATAAAGGAGTAAGCTATATGATCCCTGTAGATGATTTTACCAATCTAACTTCAATTGAAACAGGAGAATCTGCTCAGTTTATATTAAAAGCGAAACTTGAAGAAATAGAGAATGACCTTTTTCTCGATTTTAAAGGAGCCAATTTTAATGTCAAACAAAATGAAACCTACTATTTTCAAATAGAATATCTGGGTGAAAAATCAAATATGGCGCCTTTCAATATTGACTAAAACACTCAATTTTGAAGAATCCTTAGACAAAGATGATTATACAACGATAAATTCGCATGATCAAAAAAAACGAAATAGCCAGACAAAAATTATTTGATGGCGATGAACAAGAATGCCTAAAAGAAATTTTTGAAATTGAAAATCAAAAAATAAAATTGATTGATTTTTACAACAGTCCATTAAGAGATTTAAAAAAAGAAATAGATGGGGAAAGTTTTGATACCATCGTCAGAGAAAGTGAATTTAATGTAAGAAACAGTTTCATTGAAAAATATGTATCTGAAGAGGGATTAGAAATTCATTATCTTAAAAAAGATGATATAATCTATCTGTTTTCATATGGAGAATTTCAGCCCGGAAGGTATATCTTATTTTTTGAAGGCATTTATCATTACATTCCTTAACGCAAATAACAATAAAACCACAACACAATAAGTTGTGGTTTTTATTATACCACCTATGCATGTATCTTCCATTAGGCTATTGATTTTGATTATTTAAAATAACTGCTTAGTCAATCTATTTCATTTGCAAAAAATGTATATTAGACCAAAGAAACTGAATAACCATCATTATGAGTATTAGAGAAGCAGATACAGCGGATATTGGAAAGATACAGATTGTAAGAAATACAGTTAAGGAAATTCAAAGAGTAAAAGATTGGAATAAAACTGAAAATCTAAAAATGATCATAAAACCATACCTTTTTCTGACCCTGTTTTTGATACCTGTAATATGCTGGTCACAGATAAAAGAAAATAAAACCGTTAAAATCGATACCACTGAAGTTGTTCAGATAGGAGGAATAAAGCAATTTATCAGTATAAAAGGAAATAAATGGGAAAATCCTTTACTTCTCATTTTGCATGGTGGTCCCGGTAAATCTTTAATTCCCTTCGCTCCAGGTTTTACGGATAAATTATTAAATGATTTTACAGTAGTCAATTGGGATCAGAGAAATACCGGAGAAACACTGAGTCTGAATCAATCTAAAGCGCATGTATCGGTTGACCTTTTAAAATCTGATGCCCTTGAAATCGTTCAATATTTAACTTCCAGATATAATCAGAAGAAAATCTATCTGCTTTCTCATTCCTGGGGATCTGTTATGGGATTTGAACTCGCTTCAAAACACCCTGAATTATTTCTTGGCTATATTGCAGTAAGCCCTGTTGTAGACGCCAATGAAAGTGCTTCTCTTTTTGTAAAAGATTTGAAAATCTGGGCAGCAAAAACTAATAATCAAGCAGCATCTCAAGAATTGGAAAACATTAAACTTCCTTTTCAAAATCAAGATGATTTTTTCTATGCTCAAAAATGGTTATTCATTCACAATGGTGTTCCCGGAGTTGAAAAAGATGAATTTAAAACGGCTTACTACAATTGGATGAATGACTGGTTTCCCATCTGGAAAGAAAATGCCAAAACAAATCTCCCTGCCTCCTATCCGAAAATTGACTGCCCTATATATTTTTTTATTGGCGCTGCTGATAATCAAAGCTACTATACTTTAGCAGAGAAATATTATAAAGAATTAAAAGCAAAACATAAAAATTTATATTGGTTTAAAAAATCAGGACACACAATTTTCAATACGGAATCAGACAAACTTCAATATGAATTAATAAAAATAAAATCAGAGCAGAAATGATCTACTCTGATTGATATTGATTAGCAACTATTTAATTTCTTTCAGAACTTATTATTCTTTGCCTGAAAAAATCATATCTTTTTCGGTCTCTGTCTTTCTGTTCTGATCATAGGTATATACACAAACACCGCCTACCCAGGTTTCCAATACCGGAATGTCCCGCATTTTCATATATTGTAATGAAGGAGTATTTAACGAAAGAGGGTTTTGTTCCAGTATAACAAAATCAGCAAAGTACCCATTGTCTAACGATCCCACCCACTTGTCTGCGTAACATTGCCATGCAGCATCATAAGTAACTGCAATCAAAGCCTGTTCGGGGGTGATACGTTCCGCACCGTTTAAAACTTCAATATCCTTTGGATTCTTCTCCATGATTCTGGTAATCGACTGTTCCATCATTCTCAAAGGACCTAATGGGCTCACCTCATTATCACTGTGAAGGGTAATTCTCATACCGGCAGCAAGCGTCGAACCGCAAAGATCAAGCATTTGTGCCTTTTCACCGAATATTACTTCCTTAAAAGCATATCCCCAATAACCTACGTGCCCGATAAGGAAGCTTGGCGAAACTCCCATCTGGAGCATATTGGTAATCTGATCTGCTGTAAGAAGAGAGCAATGTTCTATACGGTTACGAAGTTCAGGGCCTTTATATTGAGCCAGAGTACGCTGATACGCATTGATAGCAAATGTTACTGCCTGATCGCCATTAGCATGAACCATCAACGGCCAGCCTTTTACCGCTACCACAGAATTGATTAATGTATTATAACTTGGCGGAATTGTATTGGCAGGAATCCCTGTCTGCGGAAAATTAAATACCCCTGTATTATTGGCAGGATTGCACAGGTATGGAGCACTCTGATATCCGGTTAATCCCTGGTTTGAACCATCAGAAACCACTTTGATATGTCCATAATATACAGGTTTATAGTGTTCTGGTTCTTTATAATGATCCAGTTTATCTACATCTTCCTGATTGGAGCAAAGATGTGCCCCACCCGTTCTTACCACTTCAGGATGAGTCTCAAAATATTTGGTTAAAAGTGTTACCGAACCTTTATTAAGCCCCGCATCATACATAAAAGTAACTCCTCTTGAATTGGCCGTGTGAAAAAGCTCCGTGAGATAACGGTTGATCTCTATGCTCATCGCAATGATCTGCAATTTTATGGTCTTCAATGCAGGAGTCATCTGCAAACCTTCCTGCAGCTGACCTTTCGTTTCACTGATATACTTGTCAACAGTTTTATACTCGTTCTTTATATCCGGATTGTGATCAAATACATACTCTAATGCCTTAGTATTCAGATAAAGGGTATGCATAGAAGCACTTAACAGCATCATAGGAGTATCATGATTAATCGTATCAAGGATGACATTATCAATCGTTATTAATTCCTTTTTCCCATCAGTTTCCTTAAAAGGCATCAATGACGGATCCAATCCTCTTCCTAAAATAACTGCTCCCGGAATTTTAGGAATATGTCCGTTGATAATGGCTCCAACAGAAGTCAAATCGTATATCGCTTTTAAATTCTGCCCGTCAAAAGGACTCAAATCCAGCCAGCCAGTCATCATTGCCGTAGGAATCATATGAACATGGGGCTCTATCAGACCAGGAAGTAAGGTTTGAGTACCCGTTAATTCTTTTCTTTGAAATCCTGAATGCTTGTCATTCATATAGCTTTCTACCTGATCTGCTGTCCCTGTTACAACAACTTTTCCATCTGCAAATCCAATGGCTTCAATGGTACTAGTGGATCCACCAATCATTGGCAGAATAGTACCTCCGCTTACCATCAGCGTTTGAGGTTTTTCGTGGGTCGCTTTTCCGGAACCCGGATTGATCTTCGTTAGATTTTCTGCACTGAAAAGGTCTTCTTTAAGAACATCCAAAACAGGATTGTGGCAAGAGCAATGTGTGCAGCCATGCGTGTGATTGTGTTGTTTTTCCATGAGAATAATTTGGTTTTAAGTGTATGGTTAAAGTTTAATTATATCCATATCTATTTTAATGATACATTATTTTTAATCCATAAAAAGACAACCTTATCAATGGACAAGATTTATTATATTATTAAAATAAAACAGGGTATTTTTTAAGATATTATATTCAAATAAATATTTATGTATAAATAATTTTCATTTATTTATATGTATTAGTTTATTTTATAAAAATAATAAAAATATTCTTTCCACAAACTTTTTTCACTCAATATTGATTATTTCTTTCTGTCTAAAATTTTAATTTTCAGTACATTCTCACTTAATTCACACTTACTGTATGTATTTTTCAATACTTCATGATGCGCTGATGCTTAAAATCTTCATATTCTAACAACCTATGAAATACAGTTAAGCCGATACCAGATGATCCAAATACAATAAGCGCCAACTTGTAAAAAAATTGGCGCTTACTTTTTATATTATTCATTGCGGTTACCATTTTCATGGTTTTACGTTTTATTCTTTCAAAGCTTTTTTCAATCGTTCCAGACCTTCTGTCAAAAGTCGCCTTGGACAACCGATGTTAATTCTCAAGAAACCTTCCCCATTTTCACCATACATCGTCCCCGAATTAAGCCAAACCTTACCATCCATCAAAAGAATTTTCGACAGTTCATCAGAAGTTTTACCAAATGAACGGCAATCCAGCCAAACCAGATAGGTTGCTTCCAAAGGAGTCACTTTAATTTCAGGCAGATGTTCACTGCAAAAGTTTCTCAGAAATATAAAATTCTGATATAAGTATTCTTTAAGTTCATTCCTCCATTCATATCCTTTTGTATAGGCAGCAATCAAGGCTTCCATGGCAATTGGATTAGGATAGCTATTTTCCTGAAGCTCTAAAGTCTTACGAGTCTGTTCCAATATATTTTTATCCTGGGAGATCAGATACGATATCGGCAACCCTGAAAAATTAAAAGTCTTACATGGAGAACCACAGGTCACCGACTGAAGCTCATAATGCTGAGCGACCGAAACAAAAGGAATGTGCTTACGGTTATTAAAAATCAAATCGGAATGAATCTCATCAGAAATTACCATCACATTGTTCCGCGAACAAATGTCAGCTACTTTCTCCAAATCTTCTCTCGTCCAGACTTTCCCCACCGGATTATGTGGATTGCAGAACAACAAAAGTTTAGTTTTCGGATCAGAAGCTTTCTTTTCAAGATCATCAAAATCGATGGTGTAATTTCCGGCTTCATATTTCAGATCATTGCAAACAATATGGCATCCATAATTTTCTAAAATGGTAAAAAAATGATTGTAAACAGGAGTCTGCAAAATAATATTTTCATCAGGCTTCACAAAAGTACGAACGATCGCCGAAAGTGACGGAAGAATCCCCGTTGCCGGCAGAAGCCAGTCTTTTTCTATCGTAAAATGATGATTTGTTTCCCACCAATCGATGACGGACTGATGAAAGTTTTTAGGAACAGTACCATATCCGAAAACACCATGAGAAACCTTTTCAGAGATAGCCTGAATCACTTCCGGAGCGGTTTTAAAATCCATATCAGCAACCCACATTGGTAAGATATCTGCCTTTGCCCAATCCCATTTTACGGAATGACTTCCTCTTCTTTCTATGATTTCGTCGAAATTATATTTCATTTTTAAGATCATTAATTTGAATCCAGATAATTTTTCAGGTCTGAAATATTTTTAATGTTAAGTTCATTCGCCTGTTTCCTTCGCATCATCAAAGCATACGCATTATTAAAACCGAGTGGTTTCAGCCATTCAATCCCGTATTGTTTCCGGAATTCCAGATTGACATAATCCAATGTCTTTTCAGGGCTCTTAGAGACTTCTTCTATTGTTTTTGCGGATGGTTTTAGCAAAACTAAAAGTCCGGTTCCGGTATATTCAGGATAAAAGTCGATGGCATCATTCATTAAAGCATCGAAACAAATTTTTGTTCCGCCAAGCCCTGTTTTTGTTTCCACTTTATAATCGGTATAGCCTTCGATGAGCATTTTGTAAATTTCGGCAAGAATATACTGTTCACCAAAAATTTTTGATCCGATTTTTATAGTTTGGGAATTTCCTTTGCGTGGATTTTTATATAGATTTGTTCTTACTAAAAAATCTTTAGCAATTTTCTCAGGAGTCTGTTTAAGATAATCGGCCTTATAATTCAAATCTGTCATGATTGAATCATTGAATTTCCCTGCTAAAAGATTTAGTATTTTTTCCAGTTCAGGAAATTTTTCAAGTGTTTTTGTTTTGATCACCGGAGCTGCAAAATAAGGAGGAAAAATCTTCTTGTCATCTTCCAGAACATACAAATCAAAAGCCTTGATTCGCCCGTCTGTCGAATATCCGCTGATGAGGTCCAATTCTTTTTCATAGGCTGCTTTGTACATAATGGCATCACTTACCACCAGAGGATGTGCATCAAGCCCATATACCGAACGAAGTCCCAGATCACCGTCCTGCCGTCCCATGAATTCAGGTGTAAAGCCTGCCTTAAGCTTATGGTTTGAAGCGGAAGCCAAAAAATAAATGACCCCAAGAATTGCCAATACAACCGGAACAATATATTTTAATTTCTTTACAGACTGGTAGCTTAATTTCTGTAAAACTGCGATAGTTTGATCTAAAAGAACAGCCAATAACGCTGCCGGAATTGCACCAGCCAGAATCATATTGGTATTATTTAGGGAAATTCCGCCAAAAATAAATTCACCCAAACCTCCTGCCGCCACAAATGAAGCTAAAGTGGCCACCCCAACATTAATGACTGCCGCTGTTCTGATTCCCGCAATAATGACTGGCATCGCCAAAGGAAGCTGAACTTTGAAAAGCAACTGTCTTCTATTCATCCCCATTGCTTTTGCAGCTTCAGCTACCGCCGGATCTACTTCCGTTATTCCGGTATACGTATTCCTGATGATGGGTAAAAGTGCGTAGATCAGCAATGCAACAATGGCTGGAGTTGCCCCAATCCCGAAAGCAGGAATCATAAAACCGAGCAAAGCAATACTGGGAATCGTTTGTAAAATTCCTGCAATTCCCAAAACAGAACCTGATAATTTTCTTTTTCGGGCAATAAGAATCCCTAAAGGCACTCCAATAATAATTGCCAGAAACAGAGACAAAAAAGTAAGTCCCAGATGCTGCACAATCTGAGTAAGCAGTTTCTCATGCTGCTCTGTTATAAACTGCCAAAAACTTTGTTCACTCATACAGTCTGGAATTTTCGGTATTCATTAAAAGCCTTAACCAGATTTTCATAATCTTCGGAAAGCGAAGTATCTGCACTCAACTTTTGCAATGCATCCCATACACTTGTATTCTCTGAAAACTGAAGTTTTTCATAGAAACGACTGCCATCAATCAGAGTTGTCATATCTTTCAATCTGGCCACTTTATATTCCAGTAATAATCGGTTTTTAGCAAAGAAATTTTTAACAAAATCATTGTTGGGTTGATACAGCATTTCTTTTGGACTTCCGGTCTGAATAATTTTCCCCTGATCCATCAGGCAGATTTTATGACCCAAATCGAATGCTTCCTGAACATCGTGGGTAACCAGAATAATCGTTTTATTTTTAAGCTCTTCCAGTGATTTAAATTCTGAATGAATATCAGTTTTGGTAATATTATCCAGCGCTCCGAACGGTTCGTCCATCAACAAAACAGGTGAATCTGCAATCAAAGCCCGGGCAATTCCCACTCTTTGCTGCTGTCCGCCGCTTAATTCGTTTGGAAACCGTGTCAGCACCTCTTTTGAAAGATGAAGCTTATGCAATAACTCAAGAGTTCTTTCAAGGGTCTTTTTTTTATCCCATTTCAGCAAATCGGGAATGACGGCTATGTTCTGTTGTATGGTATAATGGGGAAATAATCCAGAATGCTGCATGACAAATCCAATTCCCATGCGTACTTCTTCCACTTTTTGTGACTGAATATTTTTACCGTCAATAAAAATAACTCCGGAATCTACCTCGATGAGGCGGTTGATCATTTTCAACATGGTTGTTTTTCCGCAGCCGCTTGTTCCCAAAAGCACTAAAATTTCTTTATCATTGGCCTGAAAAGAAATAGCATCAACCGCTTTTTTTTCGTTAAAACTTTTTGAAACCGATTCTACTGTAATCATAGGCAAAATTATTGTGCAAGTCTGATTCCGGTAAACTGCCACTGTAAATGGGTCTGGAAAAAATTACGGTACGTATTTCTGCTGTGTCCGGGCGGAGTGGCCACCGAAGCACCACGAAGCACCATTTGATTCACCATAAATTTTCCGTTATATTCCCCTACAGCTCCTGCTTCCTTTTTATATCCCGGATACGGAAGATAGGCAGAATTGGTCCACTCCCAGCGCTTTCCCCAGTCAAAATATTCTGATGCAGCTTCCCATTCAGCTTCGGTGGGCAGGCGTTTTCCTTTCCATGATGCCAATGCGGAAGCTTCGAAAAAACTGACATGGCAGACTGCTTCATCAAGGTCGATTTCCTGTAAACCGTTCAAAGTATAATTCATCCATTTCCCATCAATAAAATGCCAGTATAAAGGAGATTTTGCATTATTCTGCTTCACCCAATCCCAGCCTTCGGCATGCCAATGTCTGAAATCCTCATAGCCTCCGGCTTCAATAAATTCTAAATATTCTTTATTGGTCACTAACTGACCGCAGATTTTAAAATCATTCAGATAGACTTTGTGCCTTCCGAGTTCATTATCAAAACAGAACCCTTCACTTTTAAAACCGATTTCATAAACTCCTTCTGAAAAACTGATCATTTCCGGGGTTCTGGCCGCTTCTTTATTTACAATATTTTCTTTTTTGTAAGCAGGAAATAATGGATTGTGCCCTAAAATGTATTTGATATCTGTGAGTAACAGTTCCTGGTGTTGCTGTTCGTGGTTTAAGCCTAATTCCAACAGTGATTCCAACGATTCTGTAAGATATCCGTTCTGAAGAAATTCATCCATCTTCTGATCTACATATTCCCGGTATTTAAAAACATCTGAAACAGATGGACGGCTCAGATTTCCCCTGTCGGTACGGATAACACGGGCACCGATGGTTTCGTAATAACTGTTGAACACAAAATTATACTGAGGATCAAAAACTTCGTACCCCGGAAAATTGGGCTGTAAAATAAAGGTTTCAAAAAACCAGGTTGTGTGGCCCAAATGCCATTTCGGAGGACTCACATCCACGATAGGCTGAACCACATAGTCTTCAATTTCCAAAGGACTACAAATCTCAACGGAATGATTTCTGATTTCAGAGTAACTTTTTATCCAGTTTTTATGAGGATTTGCTTTTACAAGTAATGCTTCTTTTTTCATAAAAATCATTTTAAATTATACCACCCAGATAGAATCTACAAACCAGTTTTTAGTATCTTTTATCTCAACAAGAATATGAAACCCTGAATTTCCTGCCAGTTTTTTGATATCCTGTTCGGAAAATTTCTGAGAAATTTCCATATCAATCAGCTCATCTTTTTTAAAGTGAAACAAATGATTTCCTATATAAACTTCCTGATCGCAAAGACTTACCAGAAAACTTCTGCAGGCACCTGAAATAGGATCGTAATTTTGATAATGCTGAAAATTTTCCACTTTGAAATCAGCTTTCAGCTCCCGGTTGATCCTTGTCAAAAGATTAAGATTGAACGAAGCGGTAATTCCCGCAGGATCATTGTAAGCAGCAAGAATGGTATTTGGGTTTTTCTTAAGGTCAAAACCTACGAGAAACAAGTCTCCGGCATTCAGTTTTCTTTTCACTTCATTACAGAAATGTCTGGCTTCCTCGCTTTCCATATTCCCTATATTTCCGCCTAAGAAAAGAACCACTTTTTTTCTTTTCGAAATACTGGTGGCTTTATCAAGCATATCAAAATACTCTCCTTCCAATGGTAAGATTTCCAGTTCAGGCAGGTTTTTCTTCAGGTTTTCCTGCAATACAGAAAGAATATTTCCTGAGATATCAATAGGCATATAAGTAAAATCAGTTCCTTTCTCCACCAAGTTTTTGAGAAGGTAAGATGATTTCATCGCATCGCCTGCCCCCAATTCTATAAGGTCAAAAGATTCATTGATATTGGATATTGCTTTTGCGAGTTCTTCTGTTTTATTCTGGAATATATCCAGTTCACAATTGGTAAGATAATATTCTGGCATAGCCATAATCTGCTGGAAAAGCCGGTCGCCATTTTTGTCGTAAAAATATTTTGAAGATAATTTTTTCGGATGAGCGGACAAGCCTTTTAAAACGTCCGAACCGAAATTATCGGTACCGTCATTTTTTAAATGACAATCCTGTTTTAACTGTACATTCATAGTTTATATTTTGGTTTGGTTGTTCATTGAGTACAACTATCTTGCCGACACCGGAATTACTTTCCACGTCCCTATAAGCTTCTCCAATTCACTTAATTAAAGATAGGTTTTATTTACGATTTTAACGTACCACATCTTATTTTATTAATGAAGCACTACCCTGCTCCGGACTATTTTCTCTGGATCAAACTGTTTTATCAGCGTCTTTTTTGAAAAAAATAACCGCCAGATTTTACTGTTAAAAAACCTCGCTTCAAAATCTGAAAGAAATACTCTTGAAATTGGATAATTATAAGTTTTTAACCTTTTCCGAAGTCTTTAAATGATTAAATTAGCCCAGAATTAAAATGCGCTGAGATTTCTATGAAAAATATATTCTATGTCTTGCTTATTTCAATGGCACAGCCTGTACTGGCACAAACCAAATTAGAAAAAGCAATTACCAATCTTGAGGATAATTATGAACAGGAGAAAGTATACTTGCTTACTGACAAATCACAATATGCTGCCGGTGACAAAATATGGTTCAAAAGCTTTGTATTTGACGGATATAACCGTTCTGCGTTATCCACTACCCTATTTGTAGAATTGTACAATGCTGACAAAAAATTAATAGACTGGAAAACGGTACTTCTTACGAATGGTGAAGGCAGCGGAGATTTTCAACTGAAAGAAGACCTTCCTGAGCAGGTTTATTTTGTGAGAGCTTATACGCCTTACATGACCAATTTTAATGAAGATTTTCAAATCGTTAAAACACTTCCGGTATACAACCCCAACTCCACAGAATCATTAGTAATTTCTAAAAATTCAGATTGGTCTGCAAAAGCCTTTCCGGAAGGCGGGACTTTCATCAACGGGATGCCAACCAAATTCGCCGTAAGACTATCTGCCAATTCTTCTTTGCCTGAAAGCTGGACCGGAAAAATAATCGATGTACAAAATCCAAAAACTCCCGTCACTACATTCAAATCTTTTGATAAAAATGTTGCTTCTTTTACAATAACTCCCGCATCAGGAAAAAAATACCAGGCTGTCATCCAGGATAATACCGGGAAAAGCCAGACAATAGATCTTCCACAGGCTGCAGACAGCGGTCTGAATGTAGAAATTTTCAGTTCTAAAGAAGGAATCAAATATACCTTAAAAGGCGTTAATCTAAAACAGCAGCTTCAGGGGTATAAAATTGTCGGACTTATCAATAACCATCTTGCTTACAGAGCGAATATCAATCATTTAACCAATGAAGCTTCAAGTCTTATTCCTACAAAGATCAGCAATGGAGCCAACGGTGTTTTACAATTAGCAGTTTTTGATGAGCAGGACAACCTTGTAGCCCAAAGACTTTGCTTTATAAAACCGGGGGATTTAAAGATTGAAAAAGCAGAAATAGTAGGTCAGAGTTTAAAACCAACTCCAAGAGCTTTCAACAGCATAGATCTCTCTCCGGAATCTTATTTCAAAAACTATACTGTTGTGGTGAGTGATAATGACGGTACCCAAACTCCGGAAGAAGAAAACATTCTGAGCGGACTTTGGTTAACGGGAGATTTTACGACAAGAATAGACAGCCCTGCACAGTATTTTTCTAAAAATGCCAATAGTGAAGCGCTGGATGCTCTGCTTATTTCTGAAAACTGGAAAAGATTCGACTGGAATTCCGTACTCAGCGGCACTGCTCCTACCATTAAAACCAAATCTCAACAATATCTTTCTTACAGAGTAAAACCTATTAAAAACAATGCTCTACTGATCAATTCTGACGTAAATTTAGTATTGCAGCTAGGTAAAAATCAACCTGCCTTTAATCAATTTAAAACAGATCAAAACGGGTATGTTTATTTAAATAATCTTAACAATGATGAACCTGTGAATGTTTCATTATTCGTCAATTCAGAAAATAAAGAATCGAATACTGATAATTTATTCGTTACTGTAGAACCGTTGGTAAATCCCTCAGAATTTAAAGGTAATTTCCCGAGTACAAAATATACATTGGTAAAAGGCAATAAAAGCAAAACCCTTCCTCCAGCCATTTCCAGAGCCATCAACACTCAAAAAAATTATAAAAAAACAGAGAGTAATGATATACAAATTCAGGAAGTAGCATTGGTAGGAAAAAAGAAAGACCCGAAAGAAGAATTAGACAAACAACTATCCAGCGGAATGTTCAGTTCTGAAAATTCTACTGTGTTTGACTTTGTGAATGAAGATCAGCATGCTTCAGGATCTACCAATATATTAGACTGGCTGCAAGGAAAAGCAGCAGGTTTAACACTTCAAAGAAATAATTCAGGAGTAAACGTACCTTATATTCGTGGTCAGCAGGCTAAGCTGTATTTAGATGAGGTACTCACTGATGGTTCGATGATTTCGTCTCTTCCTGTAAGTAATATTGCGATGGTAAAAATTATTAAAGGATCAGGGTTAATAGGCGATGCCGTAGCCATCTACACCATGAAAGGCAATATGAAATCTAAGACCAATGTAAAAGAAACGCTAAAGAACAATTCTGCTATCATCAAAGGATATGATAAGCCTTCGGAGTTTCTTGTGGAAATGATAGATGATGATGCTCCTGCAAAAATTGAAAATGACACCCGGGAAACGCTGTACTGGAACCCGAATTTATTTGACAGTGATTACGTTCCTCCAAGAATTAAATTCTTCAATAATGACAGCGCAAAACAATATAAAGTACTGATTATAAGCTTTGATGAAGACGACCATCTTCTTTTTGATCAGCAGATTTTAAAATAGTCATCCAAAAAGATTCCAGAGATCATAATATCGGGACAGGCCTGAAAACAGACCTGTCCCTTTTATTAACACATTAAAAAACACACACAATATAAGTTTTCAAATAATAACAACGTATTAAAACTAACTTCTATTGATTTATTGTTCTAGTTTATAAACAAGATTTTTTATTTCGGATGAGCTTAGCTCTGTTTTTGTTTCTGTTTTTAAAATATTTTTTAAAATTGTAAGGTGAGCGGCTTTTAAAGCATCTTTAGCTTTTACCTTCTGATCAGGAGCGACACCAATATGTTCCCAGTTTTTATGATCTATTAAAGAGCTTACTTTTCCTGTTGGAACGAGCAATAAATATTGATTTTGTATGACAAAATGATCTACCGGATTGGCTGCTCCCGGTGTTTTCTCGCCTATTACTTCAGCCAGTTTATGTTGCTGCAAAAAGTAAGCAAGCGCTTCTGCTGCAGAAAAAGTACTTTCACTGGTAAGGATATAGATTTTTTTATGGAGATATTTTGCCCCCAAAACATCGGGTTGTGTGCTGTTCACCACGGTTTTATCCTCATGTCTGAAATAGGTTGTATAAAGGTCTGTTTTTTTATCAAAAAAATAACTGCAGAACAGGAGAAGCATTTCATTATCTCCACCTTCATTTTCTCTGAGATCAATAATCAGGGAGTTGGTATTGGCAACAAAATTCATGGCAGCAGCCAAGGTAGGCGCACTGGACTTTGAGGAAGCAAACCCTTTATAATTAATATACCCTATATTTCCCTTCAATCGCTGAACACTTTCAAAACCAAAATTCTCAAGACTGTTGTGAAAATCATGCAGTTTTTCCTTTTCTTTCTCATCAACCACCTTTTCGGGGCTATAGTTTTCCAGATATCTAAAAGAAAAATGGTAGTCTTTGATATCCGATCTCAGCTTCTGAGCGAGAAGCGCTGCAAAATCATTTTTATTCAGCTTATTAAATGTTCCTTTTTTAAGGTCACTTTGAAATGAAGAATCTACTTTTTTATAAGCTTCCTGATCAATATAATAACGCTTCACTTTTTCTGTAATTTCAGAAAGAACGATTGTTTTATCATCCTTCTGTGCGTACGATAACAGGGAATGAAAAAGAACGATTCCGGTCAGTAATTTTTTCATGTGAAACGGGTATTTATTTATTTTTGCTGGTGATATCAATCTTTGTCTCCAGCGCATCTCTGGTTAAGATAACAGTGCTTAGCTTTCCATTGCTGAAATCGAATTTTAATAGATTCGGATAATCTACAATGGCAAAAAGTCCATTTTCCAGATATATCAATTCATTGTCATTTTTTCCTTTAAAATAGTCTAAAAACTGATTTTCAACATACAGACGATTGTTTCTTTCTACAATTTTTGTATCCGCTCCTTGCCCATAAAGAAAGTCGTTGTATGTACCGATGAGTTGTTTTTTTACGCTTACCGGAATCTCCTGTGCCTTTTGATCTGCCCGCTTATTATTCCAATCCATTAATTCCAGAATTTTTATCCTTGTCTGGTTTATTACCGGGATACGGTTAGGTTTTTCACCATTTGCAAGAACTACAAAGCCATTACCATCTTTCATAGTCGCAAAAATACTTCCTCCAACTCCGGTATTAGAACCACTGCACATCAACCAGTCATAGTTGTTATAAGCTACAGATCTCTGCCACCCATTACCCCATCCGCCGACAGCATTTTTCAAAGCCGTTACTTCTGCTACTTTTTTGGCAACCTGATGAGAAATCACTTTGTTATTTTTATTGCGTAAAGCATTTTGTATCTCAATAGAAAGCTTAGCCAGATCTGTAGGGGTAGACCATACTCCTGATGCTCCAACCTGTGGGGTAATTGGCAAGCCTGTTTTAATAACTTTTGCGTCTTTATCATGAACAGAAGCAACATTCGTTGGAAATCCCTTTTCATTAGGCTGTATCATGGTAGTATTCTTCATACCAAGGGGTGAAAAGATATATTCCTGAGCAAGTTCTGCAATAGATTTATTCAAAGTATCTTCTAACGCCATTTGAACAATTACATAGCCGCCTCCGCTATATGCAAAATCAGTTCCTGATGTGAATAGAAATTCAATTTCCTTACCATATCCCGGGATCTGCCCTAGAAGACTTTCTTTTATATTGGGAATTTTATCTCCTACGTAATAATCTGAAAATCCACCTTGACTTGTCCCTGAAGTATGGTTAAAAAACTGTTTCCAGGTTGGGCTGTTATTTTCAGTAAACTTGCTTTTTGGCAGATGCCAGCGTTTTAAATACTTATCTATAGGGTCATTCAGATTAATCAACCCTTTCTCTTCAAGGATATGGCAAAGAAGTGCCGTTATGGGTTTTGTAATAGAAGCTGTGGAAAAAGCAGTATTTTCATCAAGCTTTTCTTTAGAATTCATTGATTTTACTCCAACCTGATTCGAGTAGACAATCTTATAGTTTTCAAAAACAACAAGACTAAATCCCGGAAGTTTATATTTCTCCAATTGTTTTTCAGCATGTAAACTGTCTGTAATAAAACTATAGTCTTTTTTTTGAGACATTGCTGTGTGACCTGCATTGCATCCCGTCATTACTATGATAAGAATCAGTAGGTAGATAAAGCTTTTCATGGTGTGATTTTTTGTGTTAAAATGGCGATATTGGATTATACTTATTTCAGAACGGTATCATAAATTTTGTTCATCAGATCCTGTCTCATTTTTGAGTTTCTCTGATCAAGAAGGATAATGAAACCCCATTTTTTTGCTCTGTTGTAACATATAATGGAAGACTGACCCATAGAATCTCCTGATTTAAAATAAATTGTATTTTTATCATCTGTTAAGATCCCTAAACCTAATCCCATTTCTCTTTTTTCATCTTTATAAAAGATTTTTTCCTCAATGGTAGCCGCCTGCCCTATTCTCGTTTTATTATTTAATACAGCTTTTAGAAACTTGACCATATCAACAGCATTAGATTTCACTAATCCCGCGGGTGCTGTAATATTCCAGTTGAAGAATTCCTGAATTCCTCCTTCCGGATTGTGGGCAGTTGTTCTGTTTTTTACATTAAAATCTTTCGTGAATGTAGTGGTCATTTTCAACGGCTGAATAAGTTGGTCTCTGATAATGATATCATAGCTCTTACCATAGATTCTTTCCAGGATCTGCCCCAGCAAAGTATAGCCCATGGTAGAATATCTGTATTTACCATAATCTTTCAGCTCACTGCAATTATTGATAATGGAGGTCAGTGTATTTTGAGTAACACCGCTTACTGGCTGCTGTGGATTCTGCTCAATCAGTTTTGCAAAATCTATATCAGGTAAACCAGATTGATGGGATGCCAGATCTAAAACTCTAATCTTGTTTTTAAGATTCTGGTTCAATACATATTCCTTCGGAAGATAACCGTCTATATAATCATCTAATTTTATTTTATGATCAATAACTGCCTGGGCAATTAAATTGGAAGTTAAAATTTTAGTGATGGACGCAATTTCGAATAGAGAGTTTTTGTCAATTTTAGTCTGGCTTTCCGCATTCAGATTACCATAGGAAGTATAATACTCTTCGTTGTTACTGATGAAGCCAACACTGATCCCAACATTAGGATTTTTTTTATAATTATCCTGTATAATAGAATCAATCTTTGTGGAAGTATTTTGTCCAAAAGAAAAGCTGCTGATGAATAAGAATAGTGCTAAAAGTGAGAATGAAGTTTTCATTGTATCGTTTTTTAAATGTTAAAAATTTATTTCGATACAAAGATGTGAAAGACGCTGAAGCTATGCGACCGAATAAAAGTAATCGATCCCAATAATCAGGAAAAATAAGTACGAATCTTTAATGAAAAGAGTACGAGTAATTACAAAGTGCTGTTTTCTAAGTTTTTACGATAGTAAGTTGGTGTATTACCAGTATGCTTTTTAAAGGCAGTATTAAAGGATGATTTTGAATTAAAACCCACTTCATACAGAATTTCAAGAATCGTCACCTTGCTTTTTGTAACATCTTTTAAGATATTCATGGCATTTTCTATACGATAGGTATTTATAAAATCATAGAAATGCTGGCCTAATTGGTGATTGATCAAAAGTGATAAATCCCGGACAGGAATTTCAATTTCACTGGAAACTTCCTGAATGGTGAGAGAAGAGTTAAGAAAAGGTTTTTTCTCAATCATATAATTTTTTAATCTCAAAAGCTCTTCATTATACTCCTTATTACTGACCTCTGATTCTACATTATTTTTCTCTTCCGAAATCATCTCAGATACAAGCTTTAGTTTTGAATCTACGTTTCTGAAAAGACCCGGATTATTTAATGCTTTGAAAAGATACCAGCAGATAATAAAAGGAGAAGACAGTAAAAGCCCAATCTTTATCCCTTCCGAAATGTGGGGATAATCTGAAAATTTAAGAATATTTTTTATAAAAGCTATCGCATACAAAACAGTCCACACCACAGTAAACTGGAATAGCCAGTTATAGGAATTGATATTTTTTCCTGCATAATTTTCAAGATAGAGCTTCTTTGTTTTTCTTAATACCCTGAAAACGGCAACGAAATAGATAACCATCTGAACATGAATCAGAATATGAGTAAACTGCAGCTCTATCATGCTTTGTCGGTTTTCGATAAAGCTCATTTTTGATGCAAGATCTACAGCATAAAAACGCGGAAACAAAGCCAAATTGGCAATTAAAAACGGAATTACATGCAGTATATGTTTGGATTGAAGCCTGAAATCTGAATAACAGACAGATAAAACGTAGAGATAAAAAACCGGAACTTGCAGGAAAGCAAACGTATTTCTAAACATTCCAAGGTTAGATGGGCCATCAACCATCACATTAAACAAGGGTTCGCTAATATCTACAGCGTTGATCATTAGAAAAGCAGCAAACAAGCAATTACTTAGTTTGTGTTTTGTATTAACTGTAACGAGGAAAATAGCAAGAAGCACTGAAATGAACAAGGAAACCACACCTACAATAATTAATAAGTTACTTTTATCCATTCTTTATTCTTCTTTGTTTTTGGTTATTTTATTTTTAGTCTTTTTTATTGAAGGTTTTCCCATATTTGGGTTATCCCCCAAGATGTGCAAATATAAAAATTAGATTGACACTGACTAATTTTTTTCTCAATTGAATGAAGGAGGCCTTTTATTTCTTTAAAACGCAAAGATCAAGTTCAAACCGTTTTATCTTTAAGGGAGCTAAGAGTGCGACAAAGTCGCGGATGAAGCCATATGGCTATGTGTCCGCTTAGAAAAATCAATGAAATTGATTCCACCTTTGCTCCCTTGTAATAGGATAATGATAATAGTAAACCTTTGCGTTAAATCCTTAGCTTAACACTGTCATTCTGACGAAGGAAGAATCTCTCTGAAATAGATGAGATTCTTCACTACATTCCATTTCATTCAGAATGACAGCGTTGAAATTCAGATGTTTCTACACGAGCTACCCTTCATTACGACTGAGACAACCTCACTTCTTCCAGCTTCTACCTCCCTCTCCTTTCCAGCATAAGATGCCCCGCATCCAGCATTTTTATCAGATGAATATAGGGATTGACGATATTTCTTTCCGGCAGATTTTCATACATGCCCATTGAGAAATAGACAATTCCGGACATAAAATAATCAAACTCTTTGACACTGTATTCTTTGAATGCTTTTTTAAAAACCAACACTGGATTTTGGTATTCTTTCTCCGAAAGCAAGCCGAGAACCCATGGAGAAGGATTTTCCAACGGAGGATCAGCAACCCATTTCCTTCCTTCCAAATGGATGAGGTAGCACGCACGTACAAACGACCGCACCGCCTGATGAAACTGAAAAACTACTGACGGATCTTCATTGATCCAGCTGTTTCGCTTTATGGCGTAACTCATAATGCTGTTTAACTTCTCTTTAGAGGCTGCCAGGTCATTGAACTGGAAAAAGTTCTCCATCAGCTGTAACCCGGAACGCTTCTTACCGCCTTTCCAAAGCTGAGGTTCAAAATGCGTGCTTGTCTTTTTCATGTTTGTATTTTTTTATAAATGTAATAAAAAAAATCAAACGTGGGAATAATTACCCACAAGTTTTTATCTGTTTCTATTGAACTTGCTTTTTATTTAATTTAATATGTCTGTAACACCAGAAAAAATAGCATTCTTAAAAAGCTTCGGAAAGAGAATTGAAGCATTGAGAACCGAAAAAAACTTAAGCCTCAGACAATTATCACAAAACTGCGACATTGACTATAGTGATATTAGTAAGATTGAAAAAGGATTAAGAAATATTCAAATGTCTACTGTTTTAGAATTAGCAAAGGGGCTAGATATATCAACAAAAGAATTATTTGATTTCGATATTGACAAATAAAAATCCCATTATTACTGGAATTTTTTTATGCCTAAGCTTTGAAGATATTTTTCGTTGAAATCTTTAAAATTTCCGTGAAAATACTGAATCAAAATTTTAACGTGTTTTTTATTTTTGCTGTTTACGGAAAGCCGTAATGCATAAAAAGAAATGTTTTATATTTTTGGCGACACTAAATAATAACATTTATTAGCTAATATTTTTATTCTCTCAAAAAATTCTTTCACCTTATATAGTTATTAAATACTTTTGTATATTAAACGATTTTTACAAAATGAAAACTGACAACCTATACATCGATTTATTTGCTGGCTGTGGTGGCCTTTCTTTAGGACTACATAATGCAGGTTGGAATGGTTTATTCGCTATAGAGAAAAGCCCAGATGCTTTTAAAACATTAGAACACAATTTAATGAATAAGAAAAATCATTTTGATTGGCCTGAATGGTTACCTAAACAAAATCATGATATTAACTCTGTTCTCAAAACTCATGAAAAAAACTTAAAATCCTTGAGAGGAACGGTATCACTTATTGCTGGAGGTCCACCTTGCCAGGGGTTTTCAATGGCAGGTAGACGTAATGAAACTGACGAACGTAATGACCTAATAAACTCATATATTAAATTTGTAGAATATGTTAAGCCAAAAATCATTTTTTTTGAAAATGTTAGGGGTTTTACTATGGAATTCAAAAAAAATAAAGAGAAAGGGATTGCTTACTCTTCAGTTGTAACACAAAAATTGCAAAGCCTTGGATATTATGTAAAAGGGAAACTAGTAAATTTTGGAGAATATGGAGTTCCACAGAAACGAACTAGATTCATACTTATTGGTATTAGAAATGATCTTCAAAATTCATCTCAAGAATTAGTTGATGACTTTTTCTTGTCTCTTCAATATAAATCTTTTAGTTTTCTACAAAAAAGAGGATTGTCTAAAGATACTAACTTACAAGATGCTATTTCTGATCTTCTTAAATCAAATGGAACAGAAGAATCACCAGATACAAAGAGCTTTCAAGCAGGAAAATATGGTCAACAACAATCTTCATATCAAAGATACATGCGAAAAAGGATCCGTCGTGAAGTTGCGGATAGTCATAGATTTTCAAAACATACATCAATAACTTTAGAAAGGTTTAAAATAATACTTGAGTTATCAATTAACCGCAGGAATCTTGATTTAAGTAAAGATGTTCGTGAAAGATATAATTTAAAAAAGCATACTATAATACCGTTATGTGGAGCAAGTAAAAGCCCTACTATTACAACTCTTCCAGATGATTACATACATTACTCTGAACCTCGTATACTCACCGTTAGAGAATATGCACGTATACAGTCTTTTCCAGATTGGTATGAATTTCAGGGCAAATATACAACCGGAGGAAAAAGAAGAACTCAAGAGGTTCCTCGTTATACTCAAATTGGTAATGCTATTCCACCTCTTTTTGCAGAACAAGCAGGTATAATACTTCAAAAACTCATAGTATAATGGCAAAAGTAAATTTTAGAACCAATGTATTATTAAAAAATATTATTGGCAAAGATTTAATTACTGATGATAATGTTGCAGTATTAGAATTAGTTAAAAACTCATTTGATGCTGGTTCTAATAATGCGAATATTATATTTAGAGACGTTATTACTAATCAAACACCCGAAGAATATAAAAAAACAAACAAGTCAAAATTTATACTTCGTGATAATGGTTCTGGGATGTCAGAATACGATTTAATAAACAAATGGTTAAATATTGCTTATTCTGATAAAAAATCTAAAAAACAAGAATTTAACAGAAATTTAGCTGGTAATAAAGGAGTTGGCAGATTTTCATGTGATAGACTTGGAAAATCGCTCGTTATATATACTAAAAAAATAAATAAACCTTTACTAAGACTATCAATTGACTGGACAAAATTTGAAAAAATAGATGATATTAAAAAAAACATTCAAGATATTGATTTTGATTTAGTTGAAATCTCTCCAACTAAATATATTCAAGAAACAGGTCTTGAAGTCTTTGATAATGGTACAACTTTATTTATAAGTAATTTAAGGGATATTTGGGATTTTGATAAAATAAAGTCTCTCAAGAGACAGCTTGAACGTTTTATAAATCCGAATCAAAACTTTGAATCTGAATCTTTTGATATTAATATTGAAGCAAATGAATTTATAAATTATGAATTAAATATTCCAGAAGTAGAAAAAATTAATGGTATAATTAAAAATAGGATTTTTAGTGAATTAAATTTTAAAGCTACTTATATTAATTCTATCATTTCTGAGGATGGAAAGCTAATTACAACAGAATTAATTGATCGGGGTAAGAAAATTTTCACCTTAGTTGAGCATAATTTATATACTTTATTAAAAAATATAGAAATTAATATTTATTATTTAAATCCTTATTCAAAAGCATATTTTAGAAGACAAACAGGTATTAGATCTGTCGACTTCGGTTCTATTTTTTTATTTATTAATGGTTTCAGAATACCACCATATGGTGATCAAGGTAATGATTGGTTAGGCATGGAAAGAAGAAAGGGTCAAGGATATAATAGATTTCTTGGAACTCGTGAAGTGATAGGAAGAATTGAAATTAATGGAGTTAATTTTGATGATGAAAGAGATGACTTCTTTATTATTTCCAACAGATCAGGTGTTGATAGTAATAAGCATTTTGAACAATTGACTAAAAATGATTCACCATATGGCTACTATTTTAAAATTTTCCGAAGGCTAGAAAGGTTTGTAGTAGAGGGGATTAAATGGGATAGTTCTTTAATAAAAGAGAATGAGATAGAAAAAAAAGTTTTAAATGATAAAAACTGGAGTGAATCAGATGAAAAATATATTGAGGATTCTTTGGAAAGGAATAAACGTATCATCTCTAATATAGAAAAAATTATAAATGTAAGGGGCGATGATGTTATATCGTTATCTATAAATAAGAAATTTGTTGAAGAATTAGCCCATGAGCAAGCCCAAAGAGCACACGAACAAATCAACTTTATCATTAATGAATTGAAAGGAAAGGATTTAACCTCATCCCAGTTAAATGATTTGATAGGAAAAATAAGTAAAACAAGTGCTAATTTAAAAAATTTTCCTTCAGAAAATTTTGAACTTGAAAATCTATTCAACGAAGTCCAAAATTTAAAGACTCAGTTAGAATCTGGATACAAAAAAAGGAAAGAGCTAGAAGATGAAACTATAAGACTCCAAAAAGAGCTAGAAATAGAGAAAGATAAAAATACTTATTTAAGGACTTCTTCTAGATCTTTAAGTGAAGATGCTAAAGGACTCATCCATAACATTAAAATAACATCAAAAAAAATCAGCACTACTGTTGATAATTTGTATTATAAAATCAGTGAAGAAACATATAAAAAAAATGATATATTAAAATCATTAGGAAATATAAAATTTCAAGCTGAAAAGGCATTGAAAATAAGTAAGATTATTACCCGATCGAATTTTAAGACAGATAAGAATGAACAGATCGTTGATATTGTTAAATATATCGAACAATATATTGAAATTTATTCAGATCTTTATGAGAAGACTCAAATGTCATTCAAAATCAATAGTAATAATGCTGAGCTTGTAAAAAAAGTTAGCTTGCTTGATATATCTATAATTCTTGATGATTTAATATCTAATGCTGAAAAAGCTGGGGCAAATAAAATATTAATTAATATCTCAAATATAGACAATAGTAACCTCAAGATTATTTTTAATGATAATGGCAATGGAGTAAATGATATTTTTTTGGATAATCCTGAAAGAATTTTTGAATTAGGAGTAACTACTACAGATGGCTCAGGAATAGGCCTTAATTCAGTTAGGACAGCTTTAAAGTCTATTCAAGGAAAAATAACTTTTCTAGGAAATAATTTATTTGAAAAAGGAGCAACGTTTGAAATATTAATTAATAATTAACCATGCAAAAAAATTGTATAATATTTGATAATGAAGATCAATCTGAAGAAATAGAAAAATTAGAAAGGGATGCAAAGTTAAGATATGGAATAACATTAACATGTGAACAATTTAATGTTGGTAGTACCGAAAAAACCGAGTTTCTAACTAGCGGTAAGATTGATATTTCTAAAGTTATTACCGAATTCAAAAAAAAATTTAGTAGAGGAGCAAATTTTCACATTGCTGCATTTGATTGGGACTTAGGAGATGATAAAATTGATGGAGTTGAACTTATAAGATTATTAAATGCTGATAAAATAATGTTAAAAACTCCTAAAATATTATATTCTGGATTACTTGAAGATAAAATATCCGGTCAGCTTGACGCTTTTAAAAAAAATCAAATAAAAAAAGATGGTTTGCTAAAACGGATAAAAGCTTTAATAAAAATAGATATTAAGGATTTTGTTGAAAGAGATGGTTATGAACAAGAAATCATTTCAACTATTTTGAAAGAAGAAGATTCACTGGATTTTTTAATTGAAAAGGAATTAGAAAAGTTTCCTGAAATGATTTTTAAAAATCGATTCGTAAGTGACAGTTTCAATGGAAAATCTTTTAAAGAGGTAAATGTACTTATATGCAATAATGATAGATTGAGAAATGAATTTAAAAAAGAGATTATTGAGCAAGTTATTGCTTATTTAACTACATCTTATAGCTAATGAAAAAAATTTTACTTATTCACCCACACGATAAAAGCACTAAATTTTTAAAAAGAATAAAAAATTGCCTAGTAAATAATTCTTCTAATTTAATTCATTACTATAATGTAAAGCCAAATGATAATTCACACGCAAATTGTATAAAATTAATTAAATCTATGCCTGAAGATAGCTTAATTATTTTTATGGGACATGGAACAAAAGATGTGTTATGCGGAAGTAAAAGTGATGATTATGAAATGTATGAATTCACTAGTGATGAAGCAATGCGTGAGAATCAATTTTATATTAATTATTATAAAACTGAATTTTTTAATGAGTCTAACTTTAATGTATTTGAAGGCAAATTATTTTTTTGCTTAGCTTGTAATTCACGTGATTTAAGTCAAAAAGTTATAAAAGATGGTGCAAAGGCATTTATTGGCTTTGGGAATTTACCCACTTCTAAAGAAGAATTTATTCAAGAGAAGACAAATTTTCCTTCAAAATATTTAGTAGCACAAATGAAATCCGAACTCAATTATATATTAAAAAAATCATTGTTAATTGCTATTCACAATTCTTATAATTTTGATCAATTACTTAATCTATTACATTTTTTTGCTAATCAAAGGATTGCACATCATTTAGCAAATAGAAAAAAGAAAAAGGAGCGGTTTATTTTGGCTGATCAATTATACTTCTTGAAAAAAAATTTGAAATTAGTTGGAGATAGACACATATTAATTACAGCCTGATTTCTTTACTTTCATTGCCCATGTTCCCGCATGAAAGTTACTTATATTTGAAACTCAGCGGAAATTCTAGAACACCTCTACACTTACCATATGAAAACAACACTTAGCTATCTGTTTATTCTGTTATATGCTCTTGTAAGTGGCCAGGAAAAATCTACCATTAATGACCTGCAGTTTTCTAACTATTTCGGGCATCCCAAAACCATAACAGAGATCACCACTTATTCACCGGAGAACATTTATAAAAATATTTCCTATTATGACAAAGAGGGGTTTCTGACAAAAATAGAATATTACAATGCGATCGGAAGCAGACCTTCTCATGAAAAATCTATCAATAAGATCATCACTTATAATTCAAAGGACAAAGCCAAACGCTATTTTGAAGCCTTTAATCCTGGAAATAAGAAGATAGAAACTACAGGTTATTTTGAAAAAGTTTCGGATTCTCTGTACAAAAGAATTTCAAATGATTCTGCTCACAATATATCTCTTAGCAAATTGTTTTATTTTGACAAAAATAACCGTCTTATAAAAACAGAAGAAACCGGAAATTTCTTTGAAACCTTAGTTAACAGCACTATTTTCTACACCTACATCAATGAAATGAGAAGTGAAACCATTCTAGAAGATGCCACTAAGCAAAAAAAATCTAAGCTCATTTATAAGAATATAAAACTTGATCCGCAGGCCAACTCCATTTATGAAGAATTAGTAGATGATCAGGGAGCAATACAACAAAAAACAGAAAGAGTATTTGAATATTATTAACCACGCTGGTTCAGCGCTTTCATAAAAAACATAGAATTCAATACAAAGGCTGAAGGCACTTTCAAAGAGCCTCCGGACATTTCCACAAGTATCCGGAAGGATTTTCCAAACTGTCTGCGACATCTTCAAAAATAATCTGCAACACTTACCCAAGTGTCCGGAACCACTTACAGAAATATCTTCAGCTTCTTCCCTGGTCGCTCTCACCACTTAAAAAACTGTCTGCAGACACTTAGATAAGTGTATATTGACAATCATACAAGTGTGTCCTGAAAGTTATAAACCACCTCCAGACCGTTATCTAAGGGGCTTTACCCACTTATCATACCCTCTCCAGGGACTTCGGAACAGCCTCTACCCTATTAAGTAAGGGGATCTACCCCCTTGGGTAAGGGGGTATAGGGGGTTGTATAAGGGGGTAAAGGGGGTTACATAAGGGGTTCGAGACCCTTATCATAGTGGCTGGAGGGACTTCTTAAGGGGGTAAAAGGCTAAAATAGGCTTTCTATACCACTACTCACCCTCCGAAGTCAACCAACTTTGGAGCATAGCAAAATTATTTGATTGGCTCAGCGTCAGAAGACTTTTCGCATCGGGATAGTAAAAAAAGCAGGATCTTTCAAAAGAAAATGCTAAATATTGCGTTTAATTCTTAAATTTGGCTCATGCGAAAGAATCTTTATCTCATCATCCTCTTATTTTCTCTTAGCAGCTGCTATACCTACCAGGTAAAAAAGCAAGTGGATACAGCGCCCGACAATAAGCAAGACTCTAAAAAAAATACAGCTATTGCTAATACTACTTCTCCGCAAATGAATAGTACAGCCGCCGCATCTCCAAGCCTGAACGCAGCACAAGCTCCTGCTCCCATCAATATTCAGGAGAAACTTGCCTCTGGCAAAAATGTTAAAATTGAAGTGAATGGCAAGAGTTATAAAGTAATCGTTGACCGATGGGAAAGCGACAGCCTTGTGGCACATCCGGTTCGTAATGCTAAACAAACGCTGAAATTCCATAAGAACCAGATCAATAGTGAGAAAATTGCGGAGAAACGCTTTTCACAACCCATCGCTGATATTCTTACAGTGACAGCGTATGCTGCAATTGGTGTCGGAATCTATCTTATTGTCCGCTAATATTTTTATTCATAAAATTTCATGACCGCGTTGGTGTAAAAAATATCTGCGGTTAAAATGAACTACAAAAGCCACAAATACTTCAACTGAAGGGGCAAACATTCCCCTCCTCCGGAGGGGTGGCAAAAATTCAAAAAAATTTTTGACGGGGTGGTCCTACACGCAAAACCATCAACAGTATAAAATATTCACAAACATCTGTGAAAATCTGCGAGATCTGCGGGAAATAAAACCACAAAAGGCACAAAAGCTTTCAAACACTTTAGTAGTTTTAGAGGATATCCTTGCGTAGAGTAAGTTCACATAAGGTTAAAAAAAATCTTTGATTTTTTACAGGCCTGCTCCATTAACCACAAACATCTGTGAAAATCTGTGAAATCTGTGGGAAATAAAACCACAAAAGGCACATCCGTTTTTAAACACTTTAAAGATTAGAGTTCAATGGAGAAAGCTTAAATAAGTTCTATATTTGAAGATCAACCAACACACCAATCCAAATGAAAAATAATACCTATGAAATACAACTCAGACCGACTGTAGTAGCTGATCTGGATACTCTTTTCGAATTTCAGCTTGATCCTGAAGCCAATTATCTGGCAGCTTTTATTTCAAAGGATTCCACCAATAAAGAAGCCTATCTGGCCAAATTCACAAAATTGCTGGATGATCCCACCGTCAACAACCAGACCATTATGGCTGATACTGTAATTGCCGGAAGTATTGCCAAGTTTATCATGGAAGGCAATGCAGAAATCACCTATTGGATTGATAAACCTTTCTGGGGAAAAGGAGTTGCCACAACAGCATTGAAAGACTTTCTCACCCTTGAAACCACAAGACCTATTTTTGGACGTGTTGCTTTTGACAATCTGGGTTCACAAAAGGTATTGGAAAACTGTGGATTTGTTAAAATCGGTACAGATAAAGGCTTCGCCAATGCCAGACAAACCGAGATTGAGGAATTTATTTACAGACTCGACCGTTAATACAGCTATCTACAGCAAAGATTAATTGAAAGATTTCCTGAATTCTAAAGGGGAAAGCTTGGTTTTTGTTTTAAATAAATTACTGAACGACTGGGAATGCTCAAACCCCAGTGCATACGCCACTTCACTTACAGACAGGCTGGTGGTAGAAAGCATTTCTTTGGCCTGGCTGATCAGTTTGTCATGAATATGCTGCTGGGTACTCTGCCCCGTTAAGGAACGCAGCATATCACTTAAATAACTGGGTGAAAGATGGAGATTTTCCGCAAAATAACTCACAGTGGGTATTCCTTTGCTAAGGGACATTTCATCTTTAAAATAAGCATCCAGCAGGTCTTCAAATTTTTGTAAAAGGGTGCTGCTTGTTGCTTTACGGGTAATGAACTGGCGTTTATAAAAACGATTGGCATAGTTAAGAAGCAGCTCTATCTGAGAAATCATCACATCATGGCTGAAATCATCAATACGGCTGTTGAGTTCAGATTCAATAAAATTAAAGATAGAAAGTACCGTATTTTTCTCTTCTTCAGAAAGATGCAGGGTTTCTTTCGTAGAATAGGAGAAAAAACCATATTGTCTGATTTTTCTCGCGATGGGATATCCCAGAAAGAAGTCAGGATGAATGAGCAGAGAATATTGTGAACAGACCGTATCACTGTTTCCGTTCCCTCCTATCACCTGGCCGGGTGCTGCAAAGAGCAGTCCGCCTTCATTAAAATCGTAGTAGCCTTGTCCGTATTCTATTCTGCCGTCCAGTTTGGGTTTATAGGATATTTTATAGAAACTCAGCACATGTTTTTGAGACAATTTATCGGTTGCCACCAGATTATGCGCCCCATTCATTAAGCTAATGAGAGGATGCTTGGGTGTTGGCAGTCCGAAAAACCGACTGGCCTCTGATAACGATTCAAATTTGAACGGAGTTTGATCTGTCTTTTTCATAAATGGTATTTTAAAGGTACGAAAAACCGGCTATAATTTTATAACCGGCTGTTACTGTTTGTTATGATCCCTGCGCTGCGCTGGAAACTTCATCCCAGGCTTCCCAAAGATTGATTCTTTCTGCATACACAGACTTCACCAAAGGAAGATTATGGCTTCCCAAATGAAAGCGCAACGGTGGATTTTCAGCATCTACCATTTTGAAGAGCGCTTCTGGTGTCGCCTTAGGATTTCCCCGTTCATAAGACTGAATGGTCTTTATAAATTCTGTCTTAAAGTCATTGTACACCTCCATGTTCTGAGAAAACTTCAGTGAGTCCTGACTTCCAAATTCTGTAGCATACGCTCCCGGCTCTATGACGGTTACTTTAATCCCGAATTGCTTGATCTCTTCCGCAAGACTCTCATGGATGGCTTCAAAAGCCCATTTGGAAGAACTGTAATATCCAATGACTGGCAATGTAACGTGTCCCAGATTACTTGAAGTCCCCAGAATATGCCCATATCCCTGCTCTCTTAATATCGGCAGTACCGCCTGAATGACACTTACAGGACCAAGAATATTGGTTTCATATAAAGCACGGATTTCATCTGCACCTGCCTCTTCTATGGTTCCTACCAGCGAATATCCTGCGTTGTTCAGTACGATATCCAGTTTCCCGAAATGCTGATGCGCTTTATGTACGGCTTCTTTTACCTGCTCAGGCTGGGTAACATCCAATGCTAAAGTCAGTACATTATCACCATATTTTTCTTTAAAATCGGCAATACTTTCCAGTTTTCTTGTGGTGGCTACCACTTTGTCACCACGTTCCAGCGCTGCTTCTGTCCAGATGCGTCCGAAACCTCTTGATGCTCCGGTAATGAACCAGATTCTATTTTGCTGTATCATAATTTTAAAATGTTTTTTTGATAAAGCAAAATTATAAAGCCTGTCTCCTCAAATTGTAGGCTAATCGCAGACCTTTGTAGGCGAATTGAGGATCTTTAAGTTGAAACAAAACCACAAGAATTTTAAACACTTAAACGAGCTTTGGAGGATATTCTTACGCAGAGTAAGGACAGATAAGTTTTTAAAAATCTTTGATTTTTTATAAGTATACAATCTTTATCGTGAACATCTGTGCAATCTGTGGTTAAAAACAAAACCACAAAAGTCACAAAAGCCTTAAACACTTTAGTAGTTTTTAGAGGATATCCTTATGCAGAATAAGTTCACATCAGTTTTTAAAAATTTTCGATTTTTCAGATGATTTTAAAGATTAGACAGCCAGATAGAAAGCTGAAAAAACATCCATCATATCATTAAAATCATCCATTTCCAGCGGTAGGTAATAAATGCAACTTTGCAACAGACAAAATAGAGAAGTACAACCTTAAAATGTAAACAAAATGTCTGTTTCAGATTTATTCAAACCCCTTACCTTTCTCCATGGTCCAGCCATGAGAAACCGTTTTATGCTGGCCCCTTTAACGAGTCAGCAAAGTGATTATGATGGTACAGCATCCCTATACGACCAACTCTGGATGGAACAGCTTGCACAGGGCGGTTACGGACTGATACAAACCAGTGCCTCTACTGTAGAAGCAGGAGCCATCGCCTTTGAACGCCAGCTGGGAATTCACAGTGACAAACACCTGCCGGGTTTAACGCAAATGGCCACAGCAATCCGTGAAGGAGGTACATTATCTGCTGTACAGCTGCACCACGCCGGACACAGGGCAAAACCGTCTGTAGGAGGAATACCTGCTCCTGCATCCAGTAAAACAGTCCCTAATATCAGAGCTATCACTACCGAGGAAGTGGGCCGAATCCGCGACAGTTTTATTGAAGCTGCCAGGAGGGCTCAGCTTTCAGGATTTGACGGAGTATCTGTTCATGGTGCTTTCGGATGGATTCTTTCGGAGTTTCTGTCTCCTAATCTCAACGACCGGGCGGATCAATATGGAGGCAGTATAGAAAACCGTGCCCGTTTCACCCTTGAAGTTATTGAAGGAATTCGCAAAGCCTGTGGTCCAGATTTTCAGATTGGCTGGCGTTTGTCTATTGAGCGGTATGGACTGCGTTTGGAAGAACTACGGGAAATCACCGCTGAAATTTTTGACAAAGAACTGATTGATTATCTTGATCTGGCACTTTGGGATTCTGCACAGCTGGTACGGGAAGGGACATTTCAGGGGAAAACGATGCTCAGTGTTTTCACAGAACTTCCGCGTAAAGGAGTCCGTTTGGGAGCAGCCGGAAAAATAATGAGCGCACAGCGTGCAGGAGAACTACTGGATGAAGGCTGTGATTTTGTCCTGATTGCGAGAGCCGGAATTCTGCAACGGGATTTCCCGCTTCAGGTAAAAGCCAACCCATTGTATGACAGCCCACAGCTTCCTGTAACCGCAGATTATCTTCGTGAAGGCGGTCTCAGTGAACGCTTCATTGAAACCATGAGAGGCTGGCAGACCTTTGTAAAACCGGGATCCTAATCTGTCTTTTTCCTGCTGATTCCTGTAAAGCGAACTTTCATATGAAGGTTCGCTATATTTTTTCAATAAGCCTATGCAGACCGGAAATCACCTGGAGCAGACAATGGTTTTAAGCTTGCAAAAATCTCCATTACAAAGTAAAAATCATCCATTCTTTAGCGCCCGTTATTCCCACATCTTTGCAGAGTAAATAAAATTTTCAAAATGAAAAAAACAGCAATTATTATTCTTTCTGATCCTAAAGCTGGTTCAGAAGAAGCTATGGGAAGAGTGTTTAATGCTTTGGCATCAGCATACGAGTTCAAACATGCAGGTGAAGAGGTAAAGATTATTTTCCAGGGTACGGGGATCAGATGGCCGGAACAGCTTGAAAAAGCAGATCACCCTATACATGGACTTTACAGTGAAGTAAAAGACTATGTTCACGGTCTTTCAAAAGGCTGCGTTGCCGTATTTGGAACTGAGGTTTCGGGATATGAATTACTCAACGAAAATGAAGTACAGGGAACTCCGGGACTGCCAAGTTTCCTAAGTCTCAGAAATGACGGATATGATATTTTGATTTTCTAACAGCTTTTCAATTGTCATGTATGTATCCTTGTCAAGGTTTAGAACCTTGACAAGGATTTTTTCCAGTAAAGAACGGATTGCTATGTCAAGAACTTTCTTCTTCCTTTGTTAAAAATATTAATTAAATTGCATAGATCATGTTATCACAGTCTGTATATACGCTCATCAATCAGCAGAATGGAAATCTGGCGTTCAAACTATTTGAGTTTGATAACAACAGTTATTTTGATCATATCCAGCGCAATAATTATTTTACGCTGATACTGATTACTTCAGGGGAAGGGGTTGCTACCGTAGATCTTTCGGATTATTCATTCAAAGAAAATACGTTGTTTGCATTGTATCCTTACCAGCCTTTTATGCTGCATTCCGTAGAACCGATTATGGGAATTGCGATCCAGTTTCACCATGATTTTTTCTGTATTTACAGACATCATAAAGAAATTGCAGCTAACGGTATTTTATTTAACAATGTCTATCAGCAGCCTTTTATCTGCCTGGATGAATTCAGTAAAAGTTCTGTTTTGAATCTGATCAGCGGAATTGCCAATGAGTTAAAAGCAGATGCTTTCAGGAAAGATGAGGTTTTGGTTTCTTATCTTAAAATCCTGCTGGTAACCGCTACAAGGATAAAACTGGAACAGCAGACGGTTCAGGATTCGGGAACGGCTCATATCAAGCAGCAGTTTCTTATTCAGAATCTTAAAAATGCGATAGAAGATCATTTCCGGACGAAACATTCTGCCAGTGATTATGCAGATTTATTGAATCAGACCCCTGCTTCACTCGCAAGGATTACAAAAAATCATTTTAATAAAACCCTTTCTGATCTGATCATGGAGCGAATCATCATTGAAGCCAAGAGAGAATTGTATCTTACGGACAAAACGATCAAAGAAATAGCGTATGAACTGGGCTATGAGGATGAATATTATTTCAGCAGGCTTTTTAAAAATAAAACAGATATCTCACCTCAGATGTACAGAAATACCATCGGGTTCAACAGAGGCTGCGAATCTTAATCAGAAATAACAATGAACAATTACAATGAATATATGCTTCAATGCATTGAACTCGCTAAGCAGGCATTGGAAAAGGGAAACCCTCCGGTAGGCTCTTTATTAGTTTATAATGACAAGATTATAGGCAGAGGCATTGAATCCGGAAAATCAAGCGGCGATATTACACAGCATGCTGAAATTCTGGCGGTAAAAGATGCGCTGGAAAATGGCTACAGAGATATGCTGGATAAGTCTGTGATGTTCTCTACACACGAGCCCTGCATCATGTGCTCCTACCTCATCAGACATCACAAAATTGCAAAAATTGTGTTTGGAGTTTCCGTTCCTTTGGTGGGCGGACAGTCTTCGGAATTTAAAATCCTTGAAACAGAAACCATTCCCAAATGGGGAAACAAACCTGAAATAGAAACAGGAATATTACAGCATGAATGTGAAGCACTGAATAAACAGTTTGCAGACTATCTCTCTCAACAGAAATAATTGCGATACAATTAAAAGCCCTTTCACAAGGTATATTGGAAGACAAAAGTATCATACGATGTAATATTCTTACCCATCCGGTTGTTTTATAAATGACTAGACCCACAAAGACGCATCATGAACTTTAAAATTGCATTACTACTTCTTCTTATTTCCAATTATTTTTTTTCCCAAACCATCAACCCGGAAAAACTAGATCAATACTTCAGTTATATTGAAAAGAATAATCTGGGAGTGGGCAGTTTGTCGATTTTTAAAAATGGTAAAGAGGTTTATTCTAAAAATTTCGGACAAAAAAACATCCCGGAATTCACTTATAATAAAGATACTAAATATCAGGTAGGCTCTGTGACCAAAATGATTACAGCCGTTTTAATTTTCAAGTTAATTGAAGAGAATAAACTGAATCTCAATACTCAACTTTCTGAGTTTTATCCTGAGATTCCCAATGCTGATAAAATTACTATTAAAAATCTATTGGAACATACCAGCGGGCTAGGAAGCTATGTGGTGAAAGATGGAGAAGTATGGGTTACCAGAAAAGTAAGTGACAAAGAGATAATGGATCTGATCATCAAACAGGGGAAGAGTTTTGAGCCCGGTGAAAAGGTGGCATATTCTAACTCTGCTTATTATCTTTTAACGAAAATTCTCGAAAGAAAATATGAAAAGTCTTTTTACAAAATCGTTCAATCAGAGATTATAAAACCTCTCCAATTAAAAAATTTCACACCTTTCAAAGCCCATCAAAAAAATATATTCCTGCCTTATCGTTATGAAAACAATTCCTGGAGTATGTTGAAAAAGGAAATAGACTTTCTCAATGTAATTGGCGTGGGTGATATCTCTTCAACACCATATGATCTGAATATTTTCATCAACAGCTTATTCCATAATGTCATTCTGAAAAAAGAAACGCTGAAACTGATGGAACCTGTATTGGGAAAAGAAAACTGGGGAAGAGGAATGGCAATCTGGGATTTTGACGGCATTACATTTTACGGTCATGGCGGCGATACCTTAGGATCACACGCCATTCTCATCTATAATAAAGAGGCAGATCTCTCCATCGCTTATGATACCAATGGTGAACGGCTTAAAAAGGAAGATTTCATAAAAAATGTGGTTAATCTGCTTTATAACAAAGAAATTACACTTCCTGAAGTCAAAAACAAATTGTAACAGATTATAATAGTTGCGCATGCATCTCAATAAAGCACTGTAAAGCCCTGGACTGGGGACCGTCTTTTCTGAAAACAAGAATGGTATTCATGGTTCCCAGCTGTTTATTCAGTCCATAAGTCTTAATGTCTCTTCCTGCGTAATATTTGGAAATAATTTCTTCCGGCAGAATACTGATTCCCAACCCTGCTTCCACGAAGTTGATCACTCCCTCAATAGAATTCAGGGTGGTACTTTTATAGTTCAGAATTCCCTTATGGCTTAACCAGGATTCTAATCTTTCCCTGAAAATACAGCCTTCATCAAATACGACAATCTTCAACGGTTCATTCGCAATGAGTGTCTGCAGATTCGGGCCTTTTGATGAGGCAAGAATGACAAGCTGTTCTTCTTTAATACAGATCTTCTCCAGTCCTTTGGCATTCACCGGAGCGGAAACAAAAGCTGCATCCAGCCTGTAATCCAGAACTCCGGAAAGCACTGAATCTCTTGTATCTGATTTAAACTCCAGCTCAATGCCGGGATATTTTTCATCGAAGGTATTGAGAATTTCAGGTACTTTCAATGCCATCGTGGTTTCTATACAGCCTATTTTCAGACATCCTCTGATATTTTCTCCGCTCCGGATATTATTTTTTGCTTCTTCCACCAAATGCTGAATCTGCTTAGAATACTGCATCAGGATCATGCCTTCGGAAGTAAGTTCTACCTTTCGGGAGGTACGTGAGAAAAGTTTAGCATCCAACTCATCTTCAAGACTTTTTATTCTTGCGGTAACATTCGACTGAACCGTAAACATCATGGAAGCAGCTTTAGTAAAACTGCCACTTTCTGCCACGGCTTCAAATATTTTTAAATCATTTATATTCATACCTATTAATCATTAAAAGTGATCACATTGATTATAATTAATCGTTTTCAGTAATCAAATATCTGTATTAATTTTGAACTATCAAAAAAATTAAATGAAAATAATTTCCAAACCATTCATTGCAGGCCTGTCGGTTGCCCTATTCACAAGCAATATGACAATGGCTCAATCTCATCAAAACTTAAATCTAAATAATCACATTATGGAAAACCATCCCACTCACTACCGCAACATCAAGGTCAATGATTTAAATCTGTTTTACAGAGAAGCAGGACCAGCGAATGCTCCTACAATACTTCTTCTACACGGATATCCTACCTCATCTCATATGTTTAGAAATCTGATTCCGATTTTAAGCAAAAAGTATCATGTCATTGCTCCGGATCTTCCCGGATTCGGTTATTCTGATGCTCCGGATCATCAGCAGTTCTCTTATACATTTGACAATCTTGCAGCAACAATGCAGGCATTTGTAGATCAACTTGGTATGAAACGTTTTGCAGTTTATATCTTTGATTATGGCGCTCCTGTAGGTTTACGTCTCGCCATGAATAATCCTGAGAAAATTACCGGTATCGTTTCTCAAAACGGAAATGCCTATGAAGAAGGACTAAGCAAAGAATGGAATCCTATACAGAAATACTGGAAAGACCCATCACAGGCAAACCGCCTTGCTTTAAAAGGTTTTGTTTCTAAAGAAGTTACGCTGTTTCAATATCAACATGGAGTTTCTGATCTTTCTTTAATTGCACCGGAAGCCTATACCCTTGATCAGAAATTTCTTGACAGACCGGGAAATGTAGAAATTCAATTGGATCTGGTAAAAGATTATAGAACCAATGTTGCTTTGTATCCAAAATTCCATGAATATTTCAGAAAACACCAACCGAAAGTATTATTGGTATGGGGAAATAAAGATCCTTATTTTCTTCCTGCAGGAGCTGAAGCTTATAAAAAGGATCTGCCGGATGCAAAATTAAAATTTTATGATACCGGACATTTCGCTCTGGAAACAAACGCTGAGGAAATAGGAGTTGAAATATTTGAATTTATGGGAACACTGCCTCAATAGTCAATGTAGGTTTAAACTATTCAAAAAGTAAACAAAATTATTGCATGAAAACAATTGTCATTAAAAACTACGGCGGGCCGGAAGTTCTGGAGGTAACGGAAAGCCCCACTCCTTTTATAACGGAGCCTTCACAGGTATTGGTGAAAGTGAGAGCCACTTCGGTAAACCCTCTGGATTATCAGGTAAGACGCGGAGACTATGCATCACACTTTGAATTGCCTCTCACAACCGGTCACGATATTGCCGGTGATGTTATCGCAGTAGGTGAAGCCGTGAAAAAGTGGAAACCTGGTGATAAAGTCTATTACTCCCCTCGTTTTGGTGGTCCGGGCAGCTATTCTGAATACCATGTTACCGACGAATCCTCATTATCAAGAATGCCTGCTACTCTTAGCTATGAGGAAGCAGCAGCCATTCCGCTTATTGGAGGAACAGTATGGGAAATGATCGTAGTAAGGGCTCATTTAAAAAAAGGAGACCGCATTCTCATCCTTGGAGGTGCAGGAGGTGTAGGCTCACTCGCCATACAGGTCGCTCATTCATTAGGTGCTTATGTATACACGACCGGACAAAGCAGTTTACATGAAAAACTTCAGCATCTGGGAGCGGATGTAATTATTGACCATCACAAAGACAACTGGGTTGAAAAAATACAGTCTTATACCCACGGAAAAGGTGTTGATGTGATTATTGATACAGTTGGAGGAAGTACGCTTTCAGACAGTCCGCTTGCTTTAGCTGATTATGGAACTGTTGTAACGTTGGTTGATATTGCCCAGCCACAAAACCTTATCCACGCCTGGGAAAAAAATGCTACCTATCATTTTGTTTTTACCCGACAAAGCAGGGATGAACTTCATCATATTACCCAATTAATAGAAACCGGACAGATACAACCAGTTATAGACAGCATCTACCCTCTTGAAGAGATTCAAAAAGCCCATCAGAGAATGGAGGATTCTAAACGGGACAGACCTCTATTAGGTAAAATAGTGCTATCATTATAAAGATGCATGAATAGCTCAAAAAATTTAAAAGTATCATTGAAATCAATGATGCTTTTTTATTGATAAAGCATTAACAATTTAAAAATTGAGGATCAGGAAAAGTGATAAAGGAAAACCACATCACCTGTATAAGCAGGTTTTATATGATCTTTAATGAGCAGTTTGGCTTCAACTACTGCCTTTACAGTTCCTTTGAGATTGATTACAGATTTTACCGTTGCCTGAAGCTTTACTTCACTATCTACCGGAACAGCATCTCCGAATTTAAGATTCTCAATTCCGTAATTGATTTCCATTTTTACATTCCGGACATCTGCAATCTGTTTCCAGAGATAAGGAATCAATGATAATGTCAAATAACCATGAGCAATGGTTGATTTAAAAGGACCTTCTTTTTCTGCCCTTTCTTTATCTGTATGAATCCACTGATTGTCTAAAGTAGCATCTGCAAATCTGTTGATCTGATCCTGATCTATTGTATGCCAGGCAGAATCTCCTATCACCTGTCCTTCAAGAGACTTATACTCATCAAAATTATTGATAACAATCATATTATTTTCTGAACCTTTTGAGGGATTAAAATATTTACAGCTGACATCACCACACTGTAATAATTGTAAATTAAGTCTGCATATTTCTTATACTTTTCAAACAACAGATCCTGATACCAGGTTCCATGGGTTTTGAATGTGCATAAAAAATATGAGACTTAATATGGGAAGGAATGTTATTGTAATATTCCTGCAAGCAAGACTTTAATTATGCTAACTTTACGTTAACAGCATTTAAGCCTTTATCACTTTTTTGTACATCAAAAACTACTTTATCATTTTCACGGATTGATCTTGTAGTTAATCCTGAAGAATGTACAAATATATCTTTACTTCCATCTGCTGGAGTAATAAAACCGAAGCCTTTTGCTTCATTGAAAAATTTTACGGTGCCTTCTTGCATTGTAATTATTATTAAAAAATTGTATATTATAGTCTGTAAACGTTACAGATTCTATTTATAAAAATAGCATTTCTTTCTATTCCGGATTTTCTGAAATGTCCGGAAGTTCTACGGCTGCTGAACCAGTTTATTGGCTACATGTTTAGTACGTGTAAAAACCAATGATCTTATATTTTTTTTCTGCAGTGCATCAGCCTGCACATCTGTTTTCTTTTCTTTTTCTACAAAACAAACCGGCTGCTTAGCCGCCTGCCCTGTTGAAGAAACCGGATTGACAATAACCTCCACAGGATTGTTCAGTATTGTTCCGGCAAAATGTCTTACACTTCCCGGCATTGTTGTAGAAAAAAACAGATTCTGTCTTTTCTGGGGAAGCAGTTTTACCACATTTTTCACATCATTAATGAATCCCATATTAAGCATTTTATCTGCTTTATCTAATACAAATATCTCAATTTTGGAAAGATCAATATGTCTCTGATTCTGCAAATCAAGCAGTCTTCCTGGTGTTGCCACAAGAATATCTACTCTTTTTCTCAGCGCTGCAAGCTGGCTTCCAATGGGAATACCTTCATAAACGGAAAGTTGAGACAAAGGTAAGTATTTACTGTAAATACCAAGATTTTCTTCTAGCTGTATAGCCAATTCCGATGTTGGTGTAAGTATTAGAATTCGTATTTCTTTATGTTCCGGAGTATGTCTTTTCAGCAGTTGCAAAATAGGCATCACAAATGCTGCTGTTTTTCCTGTACCAGACTGAGCAGATCCTACAACGTCTCTTCCTTCTAAAATAGGAGGAACAGCGTTACACTGTATTTCAGTAGGTTTGGAATATCCGCTTTCTGTCACTGCACGGATAATAGGATTAATTAAATTTAAATTTTTAAAATTCATTATAAATTCCGGTTTTCCGGTATTTTGTAAGCAAATCTGTTAACCAGAATTTGAGTTCTTATATGGTAAGGATAAACAAATAAAGAATATTCTTTTCTGCTCATCTTTTTCTTGTTTTGGCAACAATAATCCTTTAACATATTACGGATTATTCAGCCATGACGCATCGCTCCTCTACAATAGAACTTTATAATCTCAGATTTCTGCCTAGGAAACAAAGACTATAAATTGGTAGCTGAAAAAGCAAAACTGAAAGAAAAAAATGTGATTTTAAACTATTACAGAATAGCAAAGGCAGTGACCTGTTTTATAAATGTTCTGCAAAAATACAATAAAAAAAACAAACACAATTCTATTTAATTGATTGATTATCAAAAAATTATTCTTACCTTCTAGCAATTAACAAATTGTTTGCCAGCGCTGATGATTTTAAACTCCTAATCATGCAAACCTCTGCTCCTACAGCAAAACCTTACCCCAAAACGCTAGAATCACATACAGGCCCGCATGTAAGGATAGCTTATTTCATTATGCTACATCATAAACCTGAAGTATTTAAGGAAATGTTTCAGAAGATTTATACAAGGGATCAGTTTTACCTTATCCATATCGACAGAAAAGCTAAGCCCGATTTCATTGAAAAAATACAGCTCTATATAGTTCAGTTTCCCAATGTCTATATTCTGGACAGCCTGAATATTGTTTCGGGAGGCTTCAATATGGTACAGGCAGAGTTGAATGCTATGGAATTCCTTTTAAATGTAAGTAAAGAATGGGATTATTTTATTAATCTAAGCGGCGAAGATTATCCTCTGAAATCACAAAATATCATCCGTCAATTTCTTTCCGTCAATAAAGACAGAAATTATCTTTTTTATTACGACCAGAAATTTTACAGACCGGATACTCTGCAAAGAATACAAAATTATTTCACAGAACTGGCCCATGTGATCTCCTCTTTCATTCACAAAAGAGCATTCATGAATGATGTGATCCCTTTTATCGGCGGAAAATGGTTTATTTTCACAAGAGAAACCTGCGTATTTTTAACCAATAATACCACTGTACTGGATTTTGAAGATTATTATCTTCATACTTTTTTACCAGCAGAATCATTTTTTCAGACTGTTCTTATGAATACCTCATTTAATGATATCATCATCAATGATGATAAAAGAGCGGTACTTGAGAAATCAATTTTTCAAAATACACAGGCTACCTTCAATTATATTGAATCCTTAAAATCCGGAAATCAACTTTTTATCAGAAAGGTAAACGGCAAAACTGATGAAAATATCAGGAAATACATTGAAGAAAGTTTTCATCTTCCTTTACCTTATGTGGATGAAATTGAAAGGGAATTGAAAAGGGACAACGACCAGAACAACTGATTCTTCACCTTACTGCTATTTGGTCAAATCATTATATTTGAAAAAAAATCCTCAAACCTGTTTGCTTTGAATTTAACATATGGAAAAGAAGTTGTCATTGAAGCACTTAAAGCTTACAACATTAGATCGTCAGGGATTAACACAAAACACACCGTTCGGAACCGGAAAAGAAGCGGTTCTGAATGCATTGAAGCATCTCGGATACCTACAGATTGATACACTTTCTATGGTGGAACGCGCCCATCATCATACGCTTTGGACGAGAATCCCGGACTTTCAGGCAAATTATCTGGAAGAACTGGTAGAAGAACGTCAGGTATTTGAATATTGGTTTCATGCTGCATCCTATCTTCCTATGCAGGATTTCAGGTATGTTTTGCCCCAAATGCTGAGCATCAAACGTGGAGAATCCCGTTACTACAATGCAGACCCGAAAGTAATGGAATATGTCACAGACACCATCCGCAATGAAGGTCCTAAACGGGCAAGAGATTTCGAAAATGAAAGCCATAAAACAGGAACCTGGTGGAACTGGAAGCCTGCAAAACTAGCTCTTGAAAGACTTTTCATGCAGGGATACCTGATGATCAGCGGACGTTCCGGGATGCAGAAAACATATGATCTGGCTGAAAGAGTCTTGCCATCTTCCATTGATACTACGGAACCTACTCCATTTGAGCTGGCGGAATATCTGGTAACAACCAACCTGCGCGCTTATGGATTTACTACGGTAAAACAAATTACCCATCTTCGTAAAGGAAATGATTTGAAAAAGAATGTCAATGAAGTATTGCAGAATATGTTGGAAGAAGAGAGAATTTCGAAAGTCAAGGTTGATGGAGGAAATTTTGTTTTTGTTCAAAATGATCTGCTGGAAAAAACCTTTGATCAGACAGACTCCAATGTATGGCTGCTGTCACCGTTTGATAATTCTATTATTCACCGTGACCGGATCAAGCAGATTTTTGATTTTGATTTCCGGCTGGAATGCTATACTCCAAAGGAAAAAAGACAGTATGGCTATTTCTGTCTGCCGATCCTTTTCGGTGATCAGTTTATCGGAAGGGTTGACTGTAAAGCGCACAGAAAGGAAAAAAAGTTTGAGCTTATCCATTTGCATATTGAAAACCATACTATAGCTCCTGAAATATGGTTTACACCCTTTGTAGAAACCGTAAAACGTTTTGCTGTCTTTAACGGCTGTGAATCGCTAATGCTGACCAAAGTAAGTCCGCCAAAATTAGGTTCTATGGTCAAAAAGGAATTATCCAGATTAAAGTTTAAAAAATAGCTTCCTTTGATTATATATTCTTCTATTAAAAGACAAATCGCATTATTGGCTTAATAATGCGATTTTATTTTTATCAGGATGCTCCCGATTAGTTTAACTTCTGATTTGTTTTCTGGACAAAATCATTCCATTGCTGATTCAGATAGATTAGTGATTTCTTTTTCTCATTTTCATTCAGAGAAGAATAATTAATAGAATTGAAAACCAATTTTTTCAACGCTTTTACGTCCAGTTCCCAATACACCAGCGCTACCCAAAAATCGTAGCTAAGACCTGTATATCCGTATACTGATGGATCATCACTGCTGATGGAACACTGTATTCCATTGCTCATTAATACTCTGGCAGGATGGTTTCTAAAGTCACTTACATACCCCAGGACCTGATTACTGATGGGACTTACTTCAACCAGTTTATTCTGCTTTCTGATCTGCTCCATTGTTTTTGGAAAATAAATAAGATTCAGTCCGTGACCAATTCTTTTGTTGTTTAGTAAAGCAACATCCAGAACATTTTTATTCAGAGCAGAGTTACTTTCTCCGGCATGAAGAAAAAGAGGAAGTTCCACGCCGTACTTTTTATTAAGCTCGTTCAGTTTTGCCCAGTTCTTCTCAAAAAAACTGATGTTATGTCCTGCAGCTTCATCTGCTACAAGGTCAAAACCTGAGATCATATCCGGAAATTCTTTCTTCATCTGAAATGCTGTTTCCAACTGTTTTCCAATACTTTCATTATCCAGGAATTTAAAGCTTGAATAGATGAGTTTCAGAGTGAACTGCGGATCAGACTTGTGTACTTCTTTAAGAATATCCTGCAGATCTGTGATGGAGGTATTCAACGGGTATTTCCCATGCTGGAAATCATAAAGCTCGTCAAAAATATATCTGATTTCTACATGCTGTACTTTATCTTTGATCAAATCCTGGAATCCTTTCAAATAATATTCTTTAAAGAAAGGACGATAAGGAAGCAGCAGATTGATACGCTTAAAACGTTTTTCAAATTCAATCCAATAATCTGTGTAAGAACATAAGTTATCACGTTTCAGAGTAAGAAGATCTTGCAGTTCTTTTTCAAAATCCGGGTTTGAACTCAGTTTTTTATCAAGACTGACAAATCCGTTCGGCACTTTTCCTTTTTCAAAAAAAGCCAGCTGTCCGAAAATGAACTGATCATTATCTTTCTGATCGTAAACGTAGCATTCCTGGTATTTTCTCGCAGCCGAAATGATCCATTTCACTTCCGTTATCCCTCCGCTGTGGGTATGCAGCAATCCTCCTTTCGGCATGTTCTGTAAGACTTCATACAGCTTACTGCCTTCTATTAATGGTTTTATTTCATAAAAAGAACTGTTGTATAAAGATATTTTTTTGGATTCTGTTTTACTCAGAAACTGCTTGCGCACCTGAAATATCTTTTTATCCAAAGCTGTTTCAGCATCAGACAGTTTTATATCAGCATCAAATGCCATATCCTGATTTTCTTTCTCTGACGATTTCCAATTCTGCTGGTAAGCAGATATTTCGGTCACTTTATTTTGTCCCCAAAATAAAGGTGCTCCCAAAAGTGCTATATAAGTAAGGTATTTTTTCATCATACTATTGGTGTGGTTTTCTACAATTGTTATCCTTTATCGCCCTTGATAAAGAATTGTGCAGATAAAATAATTACCAAAAATATAATTAATTTTTCTGTAAAAGAACACCAATTTCATTAAGAATGATGAGAATTATCAATTTTTTAAATTTCAGAAACAGTTTTTCAAAGTCCGCAGCCAATGCAATTCACTGAGTTACAAAAACAATCTTACTTAAAAGGCTGCCTTACCTGAAAGACAGCCCTATTTTATTATTTTTTTATCAAAACGATAAGAATCATCTATTTTTAGACATCCTGACAATCGGGAATAAGATAATTATTGAGTACATCATTAATTTATTTTATCAAAATCCGGATAAGGAAAGCCCTTTCCGGTTTCGCAGAGAGATTTTAGACTTCTGAAAAATAAGGCCCAATCAAAGCTGCAGGATGCAAATTCTGAATTGTACGATTTCCAGCCATCATGATGGAATAATAAAATACAACCTTTCTTATGCGGTTCCAATTCAAAAGTAAGAGTTGTACCAATCCAATCTTCAAATCCTTTGACGCAACGCCATTTCACCAGACTATAAGGCTTCAGATCGACAACTTCCATATTTTTAAAATAATCAGGACCAAAACCAAACCTTAATATACTCCCAATCTCAGCTTTGGCTTCCGTATCTGGAGTCCACCATCCGGCTAATCCTTCCTGGGTAGTGATGGCTTCATATACTTTTTCCACTGGTACGGTAATGAGCAATCTATGATAAATGCTTTTAGTATCTGTATTTATTTCCTGATGATCAGGTGCTGTAAAATCTTCTTTGGGAGTTGCCTTACCCTGCCCTGTTGTGATAAGAGATTTCAAACTGTCCTGAATATAATGAGTCCAGGCGTCATGACAGACTTCATAACATTCGCCTTCAGGAACCAGCCCCTGATGCGTAAATATCAATTCTGTTTTCCCCTCTTTTTCATGGATATCAAAGATGATATGAGTGTTTACCCACTCTGTTTTATCTTCAATAAAGTTAAAATCATTATCCAGAACATGCCACACCACTCTGGTATTGGGCTGTAGTTCTGTAATTTTTATCTTACAGCGATGCACATCCCGGTAATGATAGAAAAATTCGCTGTTCAGTATAGAGGTAGATCCTTCAATATTTTCAGACCACCAGCCCCGGACATTATTAACGGCATCAAATATCTGTTGTGGCATGGCATCAACGGTAATACTTGTTGTAAAATCCTGTGATTTCATAATTTTATTTGTTATTAGTGTTAATTATTACTTTTCGATAATCCTTTCGGATTGTAATATCTTATTTCAAAGGTAAGGACATAGAAATACCTGTAAGGGGTGTAAAATAGACATTATAAGAGGTTGATCCGGACATCTTATTTTTTTATATTTGTATGATACAGATGAGGTTACAACCAGCACAGTTTATTCCACCATTAAATTTTGCGATATGAAACATTTAACCATATTAGTTCCCGATGCGCAGACAGCACCCAATACATTATCCTGCATTATAGGAACCTACCATATTTTTACGGAAGCCAACAGGTATTACAACCACAATAATAAAGATACGGTTTTCACCATCGAACTTGCAGGAGTTTCTGAGCATTCTGATTTTGTAAATGGCTTACTTACGGTGATCCCGCAAAAAAATATTGCAGCCATCCGGAAAACCGATCTGATTGTCATCCCTGCCATTGCTCCGAATTTCACAAAAATAGAAGACCAAAATACAGCACTTGTCCATTGGATATCAGACCAATACAAAAAGGGAGCGGATGTAGCCAGCATGTGTACAGGAGCTTATATATTGGCTTCTACAGGGCTTCTGGATTCAAAAAGCTGTTCCATCCACTGGAATACGGTTGCTAATTTTAAAAAGCTGTTTCCCAAAGTGAATGTAAGGGCAGAAAAAATCATTACGGATGAACACGGTATTTATACGAATGGCGGAGGCTATTCTTTCTTAAACCTTCTTCTTTATCTGGTTGAAAAATATTATGACAGGCAAACGGCTATTTATTGTTCCAAGATATTTCAAATTGATATCGACAGAGAAACGCAGTCGGATTTCATCATCTTTAACGGGCAGAAATCGCATGGTGATGAAATGATTATCCAGGCTCAGGAATACATTGAAAAGAATTTCTCTGAGAAAATATCCATGGAAGAGCTTTCCAGAAAATTGACGGTCGGAAGACGTAGTTTTGACCGCAGATTTATAAAAGCAACCGGTAATACCCCTCTTGAATATCAGCAAAGGGTAAAGATAGAATCTGCTAAAAAAGAACTGGAAGTCTCCAGGAAAACCATCAATGAAGTCATGTATGAAGCTGGATATTCTGATGTAAAAGCCTTTCGTGAAATATTCCGCAGAATTACGGGGTTATCCCCTATTGAATACCGGAACAAATACAATAAAACAGGTAGTAAATCCAAACAGCATTATTGATTATAATAATGCTGTCTGAATCTTATTTTTCTATTCTACTGAAAAGAAGTTCTAAACTCCAGCGGAGAAAGCCGGGTTTTATTTTTAAACAATTTTGTAAAAGATTGCGGATGCTCAAAGCCCAGTTCATAAGCAATTTCACTTACTGAAAGATCTGTTGTAGAGAGTTTTTGTTTCGCTTTTTCAATCAATTTATCATGAATAAACTGCTGAGTGCTTTGTCCGGTAAGAGTCGTCAACAAGCGGCTAAGGTAATTGGGTGAGATCCCAAGCTCTTTGGCCGTAAACTGTACCGTGGGCAATCCTTTTGAAATCAAATCATTATCATTGAAATAATCAGATAATAAAGTTTCTAACCGGTTCAGAATAGTATGATTGGCTATTTTCCTGGTGATAAACTGCCTTTCGTAAAACCTTTCGGAGTAATTGAGCAGTGTTTCAATATGGGAGATGATAATATTCTGACTGAATTTATCAATCGCCGCATGATATTCCTGTTCAATATTTTCTATAATTCCATTGATGATAAGCTCTTCTTTTTTTGAAAGAAACAACGCTTCATTCACTGAATAGTCGAAAAAGTCATATTGTTTTATGATTTTCGCCAATGAAGTATACCACAGAAAATCAGGGTGAATCAACAGCATCCAACCGGATTGTTTCTCCTGCAGAGTTGCATTTGCCTCAATTCTGAAAACCTGATTCGGAGAAATAAAAAACAGAGTTCCTTCGTCAAAATCATATTCCTGCTGGCCATATTTCAGCTTGCCATTCATTCCTATTTTTAAAGAAATCTGGTAAAAATCCAGCATCCAATTAACTTCTCCGATATCCGCTGGCCGTTTAACATCTTTGTAGTCAATTACACTGATGAGCGGGTGTTCAGGAGGTGGTAATCCTCTTGAGCGGTGAAATTCTGTGATGGTTTTTATTCTTTTTGTGACCCGTTGTTCCATACTATAAATTTACAAATTGTTTTACAAGTTATTAAACCACAAGGAGCACAGATTTTTACAGATGGTGTGGTTAATATTTTACATTTTTTTTTAAACTTATGTGAACTTACTCTGTGCAAGAATATTCTCTAAAGCTACTAAAGTGTTTAAAACTTTGTGACTTTTGTGGTTTTATTTCCCACAGATCTCACAGATTTCCACAGATGTTTGCGGTTAATATAGCGCCCTATAAAAAATCAAAGATTTTAAAAAGCTTATGTGTGCTTACTCTACGCAAGAATATTCTCTAGAGCTAATAAAGTGTTTAAAAACTTTGTGACTTTTGTGGTTCACTATTTTACACCTCTTCATTTTGATAAGCAGCAGCAAATTCCTTTGCAAAATCTTCCAGTTTCACTTCCCCCAAGACAGGCTGATGCTGATAGTAATCTTCATACAAAATTCCGCTTCCCTGACTTGCCTGTGTTTCTACAAAACCTTTGGCCACCTGCTCATTGAAACCAATGTGAAGCCAGTTTTCCAATAATTCTTGATCTGAAATTACTTTCCACTCCAGATCTACCTTACCAATTGACTCTCCCAAAGCTTTTGCAATTTCATTAGGAGAAACCTCATCACTGGCCACGTACCGTATCGTTCTCCCATCAAATGGCTTTTCAATTTCCTCAGCTACAGCGTCTGCAATATCCAGCGGAGAAACCCAAGGTTCTTTCTGATCGCCACCCCAGTTGGAAATAATAGCACCTTTATTTTTTATGGTAGGGATGAACGAAAACATATTGAAGTAAATCCCGACAGGACGAATGAATTTAATCGCAATATCATCCGGAAGCTCCTTCAGAATCTGTTCTACATGATGATGAAATACAATAATACCCATCCCTTTATTTGTATGGGCACCAATACTGCTGAGATGGACAATCTTTTTTACTCCTGAGCGTTCCACGGCAGTTTTGTAATGGCGGCCGATTTCACTGATCTTTCCGATAAAATCAATGCTTTTATCAAACATATCTCCTGCCGCTTCCATTGTTTCCATTAAATAAACAATGTCTGCACCTGTAAATGTTTCGGTGAGAAAGTCTACATCAAACATACTTCCTATAGCAGCTTTTGCTCCCAGCACTTCAATAGCGGCCCTTCTGTCCCCATTACTGCTGATCACTGTTACTGAGTGTCCTTTTTGTACCAATTCTTTTGTAAGCGGGTTCCCGATGTTCCCGATGGAACCTGTTAAAACAATATTCATTTCTTTAATTTTTTGTTGGTGTAAAATTCCGAAATGCATCTAAAGAAGACTTCACCGGATCTATCTTCTTCTTAGCCAAAAAAGACAATTTGTGAAATAGATGTATTTTTTTCAATAAACAAGCTCTTTTTAACACTTTTTTAATCCAGAACGGTTGCACTTATTTTGAAGTTTACCTACCTTTGCCTCTGGGATGCGGAAAAGATTTCATCAATATTTGTACAGCTTGTTATTTGCTTTACTTACCGTTTTAGGTTGGTATTACGGGCAAATTCAACAGTATATCTCAACTAATACTCTTTCCGACCTTCATTTTACCGCTGACCTTCTGGTTCACCAGAAAAAAAGCATCGAAGAATCTTTTGCGTTTCTTACAAACCAGGAAGCCAATGATGCTTATCATATCAGCCATCCCCGCTACAACAAAATCAGAGCTAATCTTTCTGAAAACGAAAACGAGAATGACGAAAATGTAGAAACATCAGGCTCTACAGAACTTCTGGCACTTTTTAAAGATGGCTTCTGGCATCTGATCTCCGGCTTCGTCACTACATTTCACGACAGACAAATTGCTGTTTCACTCGCTCAATCAGAGCATTTAAAGCCTTTATATGATGATCTGTATATCCAATACAGGGTCATCAGACTGTGATTTTATAATATTTTTTTCGAAAATTCTTATATGCTTTCAAATTTTGTTTGAGAGCAGGTAACTCTATTTTTTCAATTATAAATTATTATAAAACAATATATTATCATGGTCAAGAAAAGTCTCATGTATATCAACCTGTGCCTTATTTTCTTGTTTGCAGGCTGCCAATCTGAAAAAACAGAAAAAACAGAAGCAGCGTCATTCAACGTTACAAGCCCACTTATAAAAGATACTTTAGTCAACAAAGATTATGTTGCACAAATCCGTTCTATCAATCATATTGAGCTTCGTGCCCAGGAAAGAGGATACATTCAGTCTATTTATGTGGATGAAGGACAATTCGTTCAGAAAGGACAGCTGCTGTTCAAAATCATGCCTAATCTTTATGAATCTGATGTAAACCGCGCAAAAGCAGAATCCAAATATGCACAGATAGAATATCAGAATACCAAAAACCTTTCCGACAAAAACATTGTTGCTCCACAGGAAATGGCAATGGCTAAAGCGAAGTATGAAAAAGCCCAGGCAGAACTTGCTTCAATGAATACGCATTTAAAATTCACAGAAATCCGTGCTCCTTTTACCGGAATTGTAGGAAAATTACACGTTAGAAAAGGAAGCCTTGTGGATGAAGGAGAACTGGTAACTGAGCTTTCCGACAACAGCAAAATGTGGGTTTATTTCAATGTTCCGGAAGCTGAATACCTTAATCAAATGGATGCAAAAAAAGATAGTAATCCCATGCACGTCCGCCTGAGAATGGCCAATGGCAAAGAATTCACACAAGACGGTATTGTACAAACTATAGAATCTGATTTTGACAATGAAACAGGAAATATTGCCTACAGAGCAACATTTCCCAACCCTAAAGGACTGTTGAGATACGGGGAAACTGGAAACATCGTCATTACTTCCCCATATGCCAATGCAATGATGATTCCTCAGAAAGCTACTTTCGAAGAGCTGGAAAAGAAATATGTCTATGTGATTGGCAAAGACAGCAAGGTACATGCAAGAGAAATAAAAGTAGCTGCTGAATTACCACATATTTATGTAGTTGCTTCCGGGCTTGCCAAGGATGACAGAATTCTTCTGGAAGGTCTTAGAATGGTACAGGAAAACCAAAAGATAGGATCAAAATACCAAAAGCCTGATAAAGTGATGTCGAACCTGGATCTGTACGCCGAATAACCCAAAAACAGCATTATGTTTAAAAAAGTAATACACCGACCGGTTTTCGCTATCGTAATATCGGTTGTTATTCTGTTTATGGGAGGTATCGCTATGAAACAACTTCCTACTGAGCAGTTTCCTAAAATTGCTCCTACCACTGTAGCTGTGTCTATCGCCTATCCGGGTGCTAGTGCAGACGTACTGGTAAAATCGTCTTTGATTACGATTGAAAATGCCATCAATGGTGTTCAGGGAATGCGTTATATCACTACCGACGCTACAAGTGCCGGAGAAGCTACCGTAAACGTAGTCTTTGATCCCGGAACCGATCCGAACGAAGCAGTAGTTCTGGTAAAAACGAGAGTGGATCAGGTAATGCCTTTACTGCCGGAACTTGTACAGAAAGAGGGAGTTGTAGTCAACCCGATTCAGCCGAGTATGCTGATGTACGTGAATCTTTACAGTACCAATAAAAGCATGGATGAAAAGTTCCTGTATAACTACTCTATGGTGAATATCATTCCGGAAATTAACCGTATTCATGGAATTGCCAAATCTCAGATTCTGGGAAGCCGAAGATATGCAATGCGTATCTGGCTGAATCCTGACCGTATGCGTGCCTATTCTATTTCTGTAGATGAGGTGATGAAAGCCATTGGCGAGCAAAGTATTATCGGACGTCCGGGAAGAATCGGGCAAAGTTCCGGTATTGCAGCCCAGTCACTGGAATATGTACTGACTTACAAAGGACAGTACAATAAGCCGGAAGAATATGAAAATATCATTGTACGTTCTAATGCTGAAGGAGAAAATGTAAAACTGAAAGATATTGCCAAAGTAGAGCTGGGAAGTGAATTTTTTGATATTTATTCCAATCTTGACGGCCATCCTTCAGCCTCTATCGTATTGAAACAAAACTACGGAAGTAATGCCAATGACGTGATCAGAGATGTGAAATCAAAGCTGGCAGAAATGAAAGGAAATTTCCCTCCCGGTGTTGATTATAAGATCAGTTATGACGTTTCGCAGTTCCTTGATGCTTCTATTGAGCAGGTAATGCATACGTTGAGGGATGCATTTATCCTGGTTGCCATTGTAGTTTTTATTTTCCTTGGCGACTGGCGTTCTACCCTGATTCCAATTATTGCTGTACCGGTTTCTTTGATCGGGACTTTCTTTGTCATTCAGTTTTTCGGATTAACGATTAATCTTGTTACCCTTTTTGCATTGGTACTGGCAATCGGAATTGTTGTTGACAACGCTATTGTTGTTATTGAAGCCGTTCACGCCAAAATGGAGGAAAGTGACATCTCGCCTTATAAAGCGGTAAAAGAAGTAATGGGTGAAATTGCCGGCGCTATTATTGCGATTACTGCCGTAATGGTAGCCGTATTTATTCCGATTTCGTTTATGACAGGGCCTGTAGGTACTTTCTATCGTCAGTTTTCTATTACCATGGCCAGTTCTATTGTTATTTCAGCTGTGGTAGCACTTACACTTACTCCTGTTTTAGCAGCAATGCTTTTAAAGAACAACCACGGCAAGCCTAAAAAATCTAATATCTTCACAAAATCTTTAGATGCTTTCAACAGCGGTTTTGATAAAGTGACAGGCAAATACGCTTCATTCCTTAGAAAGATTGTGAACCGAAAAGTGGTGACATGGGGAATTCTGATTGTTTTCTGTGCCGGAATTTTTATCATCAATAAAGTTCTTCCAGGTGGATTTATTCCGAATGAAGATCAGGGAACCATCTATGCTATTATTCAGACACCTCCGGGCTCTACTCTGGAACAGACCAATAAAGTTTCCCGAACCTTGCAGAAAATCTGTATGGGTGTAGACGGTGTAGAATCTGTATCATCACTGGCAGGATATGAAATTATGACGGAAGGACGCGGATCTAATGCCGGTACCTGTCTGATTAATCTTAAAAGCTGGAATGACCGTGAGCATTCGGTAAAAGAAATCATGAAGGAGCTTGAAGAAAAGTCAAAGGATCTGGGAGCAACTATTGAATTCTTTGAACCACCCGCTGTACCGGGATTCGGATCTTCGGGAGGTTTCTCTATGAGATTGCTGGATATGAACAGAACGACCGATTATCAGGAATTTGATAAGGCCAATAAAGACTTTATCGCACAGCTTAAAAAACGTAAAGAACTTTCGGGAACATTTACCTTCTTTGCCGCCAATTATCCTCAGTATGAACTGGTATTTGACAATAATGCTGCGATGCAGAAAGGAGTTTCCATCGGAAAAGCAATGGACAACCTCAACATTCTGATCGGTAGTACCTATGAGCAGGGTTTTATCCGTTTCGGACAGTTCTTTAAAGTATATGTACAGTCATCTCCTGAGTTCAGAAGACTTCCAACAGATATTATGAATCTGTATGTGAAAAATGACCGTGATGAAATGGTTCCTTATTCTGCATTTATGACCATGAAAAAGACTCAGGGACCTAACGAAATTACCCGCTATAATATGTACAACTCTGCTGCCATCCGAGGTCTTCCTGCTGCAGGATATACTACAGCAGATGCCATTCAGGCAATCAATGAAACTGCTGCAAAAACACTTCCTCACGGATATAAAGTAGCGTGGGAAGGATTGTCTTATGATGAAGCTCAGCGTGGTAATGAGGCCATTTATGTATTCCTTGTCGTTCTTGTGTTTGTGTATCTGGTTCTGGCGGCTCAGTATGAAAGTTTCCTTATTCCGTTTGCTGTACTTTGTTCACTTCCGGTGGGAGTTTTCGGATCTTTCTTATTATTAAAAGCAATGGGACTGGAAAATGACATCTATGCACAGGTAGGACTGATTATGATTATCGGATTATTAGGGAAAAACGCAGTTCTTATTGTAGAATTTGCGGTGAAAAGACGCCAGGCAGGTGATTCTATTCTGGAAGCAGCGGTGGAAGGAGCCAAAGCCCGTTTCAGACCGATCCTGATGACTTCATTTGCCTTTATTGCAGGTTTGGTTCCGCTTGTTTTTGCAAGAGGTGCCGGAGCCATCGGAAATCATACCATCGGAGCTTCCTCATTGGGGGGAATGCTGATAGGAACTCTATTCGGAGTTATTGTGATCCCGGGGCTTTACTACATATTTGCCAAATGGTCTGACGGTAAAAAAATGATCAAAGACGAAGATGAATCTCCATTAAGCGAAGACATGATCCATTATGAATAAAAGAAAAATATATCAATATGCAGGTCTGGCAGTCTTCTTATTAAGTCTTACTGCCTGTAAACCTATAGAAATAGCACAACGAACTGAGAATAAAACTATTCCTGAAAAATATGGTTCAGCAGAAAATGATACTATCAATACCGGAAAACTGAAATGGAATGAATATTTCAGCGACCCTCAACTTCAGGAATTGATCAGCCAGGCCCTTCAGAACAATCAGGAACTGAATATTGTTCTTCAGGAAATTGAAATGTCTAAAAATGAAATTAAAGCCCGAAAAGGTGAATATCTTCCATCCGTTGGTTTAAAAGCCGGGGCAGGAGTAGATAAAGTAAGCCGTTATACCAATATGGGTGCTATGGAAGCCAATACGGAAATAGAACCGGGCAGCGAAATGCCTGAGCCTTTGTTTGACTTTGGTGTGGGTGCCCAGGCGAAATGGGAAACAGATATCTGGGGGAAACTTCATAATGCAACCAGAGCACAGGTACAGCGATATCTTGCCAGCATTGAAGGAAAAAATTTCATGACCACCCATCTGATCTCAGAAATTGCCGATTCTTATTATGAATTACTGGCCATGGATAATGAACTTGTTATTTTAAATCAAAATATTAAAATTCAGAATGATGCATTGGAAATTATCAGGGATTTAAAAAAGAATGCCCGTTCCAATGAACTGGCTGTACAGAGATTTGAAGCTCAGGTTTTGAAAACCCAGGGAATGCAGTATGATATTCAGCAAAAAATTGTTGAAACGGAAAACAGAATCAATTTTCTTGTAGGAAGATTTCCTCAGCATGTAGAAAGAAGTCAGAATTCATTTGATTCTGTAGTTCCTCAGGCTGTATATGGCGGCATTCCGTCTGAACTTCTGGAAAACCGTCCGGATATTAAACAGGCTGAGTATGAACTTGCAGCAGCTAAACTTGACATCAAAGCAGCTAAAGCAAGGTTCTACCCTTCTCTTGATCTTTCTGCAGGAGTTGGGTTACAGGCTTTCAATCCTTTGTATATTATCAAGCCTCAGTCGTTTTTGTTTTCTCTTGCGGGAGAACTTACTGCTCCATTGATTAACAGGAGGGCGATTAAAGCTGCTTATTACAATGCCAATGCGAAGCAGATTCAGGCGGTGTATCATTATGAGCAGACAGTTTTGGGAGCTTATATTGAAGTTGCGAATCAGCTGTCCAAAATCCATAATCTGGAAAGTAGTGTGAACATCAAATCGAAGGAAGTGGATGCTTTAACCAAGTCGATTGATATTTCCAACGACCTGTTCAAATATGCCCGTGCTGATTATATGGAAGTTTTGCTGACTCAGCGTGATGCATTGGAATCAAAGTTTGAGCTGGTGGAAAAGAAAGTAAATCAGCTTAAAGCGAGTGTTGCAGTATACAGAGCTTTAGGCGGTGGCTGGGATCAGGCTCCTTTGGCAGTTCCGGATATTAAGAAAGAATAAATCCATATTTTAATCTTGTTTTCATAAGAAGTCTATCGAAAGGTAGGCTTCTTTTTTATAGGCTTTGGCTAAAGCAGATTTTCTCCCATCACAATTCATAACTCATAATTTATAATTTATAATTTATAATTCAAACCATCCCTAGCCCTGATAGCAGCGGTTACCCCACAGCAGGCAATGGATTCAGCCAGGTGCGAGGAGTATGAGCGGATAACAGGATAAAGCTCCTAATGCATTTTCTCATGGCTAACAATGCTATAAAATAAATAAAAGTCTATAAAAACAATAGACTTATTGTGTTAACTTTAATTCACTCCCATAAATATCATTTTTTTATAATTTTTTAACATTTTAAATAATAAATTAATTGATTGATTTACAAATAAATACAATAATTATATTTTGCAACCTTCAATTAGTCTACTAATTTAGTAGGTTAATATGATTTATCTCATATGTTCCTTTTACCGGGGTTCACCATTTATTAAATAATTTTGACCCAGTTAAAAAAATATAAACTTTATTCTCATGAATAAGAACCACTTTGATTCTTACGTATGCACCATCTCGGCAACAGCTCCTACACACCATAAGTGTTCTGCAGAGTCCCGCCTTTCACAGCACACCTGTATTTCTCAAGACATGTGCTTTGATATGATGTGCAAAATGATGATGTCATAACTTTCTAAGAGATACATTCATTACTGTAGGAATGAAAGCCATGAGTTCAAGGCTTCTTTAATCCGGGCACGTCTCCTGTAAATTTTACAATCTATTTCTTATATCCTCCCTGAAAAAGGAGGCAAGGAAATTATTATGGAGTACAGAGAGATCAGCAGTAATACACAGTTCAATTTTAAACCTAGATTAATATAATGAAAAAGAAACAATGTAAACTTGGTGTATTGGCCTTACTCCTATTCGCGGAATATGGCTTTGCCCAAACTAAAGACAGCCTTTCCCAGGAAACTTCAATAAAGGAAGTGGTGGTGATAGCCTTCGGGAAGCAGAAAAAAGAAGAAATCACAGGATCTGTGCAGTCATTAAAGGCAAAAGACCTGTCTAATCTTCAGAATGGAAATATCCTTCAGGGAATTGGAGGAAAAGTAGCGGGGGTACAGGTAATCTCTTCCGGCCAGCCGGGTTCTCAGCCTACCATCAGAATGAGAGGAATAGGTTCCATCAACGCTTCCAGCGACCCGCTGATTGTATTGGATGGTATCCCTTACAGCGGAAACCTGAACAGCATAGCAGCATCAGATATTGAAAGTATTTCTTTTCTGGAAGATGCTTCTTCTAATGCTTTATATGGTTCCAGAGGAGCCAATGGAGTGATTATTGTGAATACAAAAAGAGGAAAGAGTAAAGGGCTGAGTATTGAAGCCGATGTCAGAACTGGTGTCAATTTCAGATCTATTGAGGATTACTCCGTTTATACTTCTCCTCAGGATTATTATACGGCTTATTATAACAGAGCCAGAATTGGCGAAATCGCAAGACTGAAACAACCCGGAGCGGTTCCTTCCGGCACTAGCCCGCATGATGTGGGACTTGCAGCACTGAACAAATTAGGATATAATGTTTATAATACAGCATTTAATCAACTGATTTCAAAGGATGGTTCTTTCAATCCGGATGCACAGCTATTGTATCAGGACAACTGGAAGAAACTGCTTTTCAGACCTTCTTTGCGAAGAGAGGCAACCGTTGGTATCAATGCCAATAGTGATCAGGTAAAATCATACACTTCCCTTAACTATCTGGATGATAAAGGGTATTTAATTTCTTCAGGTTTTGAAAGATTCGGGATAAGATCGAATGTAGATTATTCCATTACATCAAAACTGAAGTTGACCAGTGCGTTGTCTTATACCTACAGTAAGCAGGATTTTGGGGAAACAGGAGGTTTTTCCAACCCTTTCCAGTTTGCCAGAAATATTGCTCCTTTCTATCCTGTTTTCCTTAGAGATAACAATTACCAGAGATTGTATGACAACAATGGAAATGCCTTATACGACTATGGAGACGGACAAGGGCCCAACGGAGCAACAAGATCTTATGCCGTTTTTGAAAATCCTGTCGGTAATCTTCAGAAAGATAAGTCTCAGATCGTCAGCAATATCACTAATCTTAACCTTGGTTTAAATTATGAAATCATCAAAGGACTTGATTTCACATACAACTTCGGAGCCTATCTTGAGAATACCAGAAACCTTCAGTTCGGAAATACGGAAGGAGGAACTTCATCTTCTGTAGGGGGAACTATTTCACAAGGTTCAAATTTTAAATATACCCTGAACCACCAGCAATTGCTTACCTATCAGAAAAAATTGGGAAATCATAGTTTTAATCTTCTTGTAGGGCATGAACTGAACAAGATAAAAGATGATGGTTTTTCAGGATCAAAACAACAGCTTTTATTACCTGACTCTCAGTCTTTTGACAATGCCGTGAAAATTACAGATTTATCAGGAAGCGGCTATGAATATGCTGTGGAAGGATATTTCACAAGGTTACTATATAATTATGACGGGAAGTATTTCTTCAATGCCAATATCCGTAGAGACGGTTCTTCGGTCTTTTCTCCGGAAAGCAGATGGGGAAATTTCTATGGATTGGGCCTGGCCTGGAATATTGCTAAAGAAGATTTCCTTAAGGATAACAGCGTGATCAATTCTTTAAAATTGAAGGCTTCTTACGGCCAGCAGGGAAATGACAACATTCTTTTAGGAGGTTCCAACAGAGATTATTATGCGTATCAGGATATCTACGGAATTAATAATTTCGGGGACGACAAGCCTGTTCTTTCGCTTAAAAAACAAGGTAATAAGGATTTAAAATGGGAAACTTCCAAAAACCTCAATGCCGGTTTTGAATTGTCACTTTTCAAAAACAGAATAACCCTGAATGCTGATTATTTTGAAAGGAAAGTATCGGATATGATCTATACGCTTCCTCTTCCCCCGTCCAATGCGGGCTCTTATGTGAAATATGGAAATATCGGGGATATGACCAACAGAGGGGTTCAGGTCAATTTAAGTATGGATATTCTCCGTAGTGATGAATTCCAGTGGACCTTTTACGCCAATGCTACTCATTATAAAAATAAGATTACAAAATTACCGGCTGAGCAAAGGAATACAGGTTTGGTTTCCGGATTGTTTATCCTTACTGAAGGTGGAGACCGCTATACCTATTTCCTTAAAGAATTTGCAGGGGTAAATCCTGAAAACGGTGACGCTTTATGGTATCGTACTGCATTAAACCCTGTCACTCACCAGGAAGAAAGAACGGTCACCAACAATTATAAGGAAGCTACGGATTATAACACTGGTAAATCAGCCATTCCAAAGGTGTATGGTGGATTCGGAACAGATTTTAGCTATAAGAGATTCAACCTGGCAGTGAATTTTGCGTATCAATTCGGAGGATATGGATATGATGATATTTACAGAAGTTTATTTCATTCTGACAGTTATGGATCTAACTATTCAACGGATCTGGATAAAACATGGACTCCAGAAAATCCGACTGCAACGATGCCGAGAGTAGATCTTACCGCTACAAACCAGAACGGAAATTCAACGCTTTATCTGATTAAGTCGGATTATATCAGCCTTCAGGATGTAACACTCTCCTATCAGCTTCCTGATGGTTTTGCACAGCAGGCAGGTTTATCAGGTCTGAAGATCTATGTAACAGGAAACAATCTGTACCTGTGGTCTAAGAGAAAAGGATATGATCCAAGAGCTTCATTGACAGGAGTTTCTGATGCCTACCGATATTCTCTGCTGTCAAGTGTCTCTTTAGGCTTTAAACTTAATTTTTAAAAGAACAGGAATGAACAAAATAAAATACTTTATAACAGCTGTAACAATTAGTTTGATAACTAACAGCTGTGCTAATGACCTTAATACCTTACCGGAAGGTGATATTTCCGGTGAACAGCTGAATAACGACTCTTCCAGTCCGGAAAAAATCCTCGGAGGAATTTATCTTGATCTTCGAAGCAATGGCGCCGGTGGTACTACCGTTCACTCAGATTTTGGAATTATGGGCATCAAAGCAGGTGCTGACCTGATGTCAAATGACGTCATCCAGTCTACAAACCAGCATCTGGGAATGTTTTATAATTATGAAGCTACCAATGCCAGTAATATTGCTTCTGAAATTGTATGGACCACTTTTTATGCAAGAATATTTGTGATCAATAAGCTTCTTGATGATTTAGATAAAAATGCAAATGCGAAAAACAGAGCGATTGCAGGACAGTTACTGGCTTTGAGAGCGTATTCTTACTTTTATTTGGTCCGTTTTTATGCCAATGATTATAACGGTCATCAGTCTGAACCGGGACTTCCATTGGTGCTTACCGCAAAAAATCCAAGCCAGGGACTTCCAAGATCAACTGTTGCTGAGGTGTATGGGCAAATCAAGAATGATATTGAGGAATCTATTACACTTTTGGACACTTATGCCCGTCCGTCCAGAGCCCAGATCGATAGAAGAACCGCCAAGGCAATTGCCGCTGAAGTATTCCTGGAAACAGGAGATTACATCAAAGCAGCTCAATATGCTGAAGAAAGTAAACAGGGAATTGGTCTTATGACAGAGGATGATTATACTACTACCGGATTTTCCAACATCAATAATCCTGAGGTAATATGGGGTTTTCATAATACAATTTCTACTATGAGTATCGGAAATTATTATGCCTCATTCTTCTCGATGTTTGATAATACCAATGAAGGATATGCGGGAGCTGCACAGATCCGTAAACTGATCGACAAACGTCTTTATGAAGCAATTCTGGAAACAGATTACCGTAAAAAAGTGTTCAATGGCAGTCAGCCTGCAACCTATACTTTTAACGGAAAAACGAAAAATTATCCGCCTTATGTAAGCTGGAAGTTTAAAGATCCTACTCTTTTTGAGGGAGATTATATTTACATCAGAGCTTCCTCATTATATTATGTACAGGCTGAAGCCCTTGCCAAACAGGGAAGAGAAGCGGAAGCAAGACAAATATTATTTGACATTACTTCGAAAAGAGATAAGGCTTATACACTCTCTACAAAGTCAGGCAGTGCGCTTATCAATGAGATCGTTCTTCAGAAGAGGATAGAACTTTGGGGTGAAGGCTACGCGTGGTTTGATATGAAAAGATTAAATGCTCCTTTAGAAAGAGTATACACCGGAACGAATCATACTTTTGGAAGGTTCAATCTTACTCCTGATAAATTCAGATTCCAGATTCCTAATAAAGAGATTAATAATAACCCACAAATCAAACAGAATGAATAGATAAACCTAAAACAATTTTACATTCAAATATATTCAGTGACAAGGCATCATTTACAAGTAAATGGTGCCTTTGTTATTAATTGTAAAGTTGTATGATAATATATCTGCTTAAACAGAATCAATATAATTGATCCCACCTTTGCTTCCTCAAAAATTGTATAGGTAAGAAATAAACTTTGTGTCAAATATCTATCTATTTCACAATAATATCAGACTTATAATTGTCCTTCACCAGTTCACCATTTTTATACAACCGTTGGTTGATGACCTTCCCTTTTTCATTGAAATAAAGCCACAGTGCATTTTTTCTGCCTAAAGAATCCAGTCGCCCCATTTCTTTCGGCATTTTATTATCGTGAAGAATCTGAATCGGATACAAACCTTTCAGCTCTTTTAAAGAATCCATTTTTTCAGGAATCAGTTCTGCTTCATTTCCTATTTTGAAAGTATATTTTTTCCCTTTACCACTTTTTAAAATCAGTTCATCTCCTGATATTTCATATTTCCCTTCTGAAAATGGAGCTGTTATGATCTGATCATAACTTATAAGTTCTGTTTTCAAAAATTCAAAGGTTCCGTTTTTTATATAAAGTGAATATTCTCCACCACCGGATTGCAGCTCAACATATTTCGGATATTCTTTATCTTTTTTACAGGAAATAACAGAGAAAAGAATGATGATAAGGCTAATAATTTTAATTTTCATAAAACTAAATTATTAAAATATTTACAATAAAAGAAGGAGCGGAAATACATATATTTGGAAATCAAAAAAACTTTAAAGCCAGACTCAAATGAAGAAAGAAATTATTTTTGCGTTATTCGCTCTCCTGGTCAGTCTACCTCTTTTTTCGCAGAACACAAAGCTTCCGGATCTTAAGAAAACCATTGAATCCATTATCTCCAATAAGAAGGCTGATGTAGGTGTTTCAATCATTGGACCTTATCCGAAAGAAACAATGCAGATTAATGGTAATAAGCTGTATCCTATGCTCAGTACGGTAAAGTTTCCTATTGCTTTAACAGTGTTGAAGAAAGTAGAAAAGGGTGAACTTTCTTTACAGCAGAAACTATTCATTAAAAAAGAAGAACTTCTTGAAGATACCTGGAGCCCGTTCAAAAAAGAACATCCTGAAGGTAATATAGAAATCAGTGTGGAAGAAGCTCTGAGATGGATCGTTTCATACAGTGACAACAATATCAGTGATATCCTGATGAGGCTGGTTGGTGGGCCGGAGCCTATCCAGCAGCTGGTCAACAGTAAAGACTGTATCATTCAAAACAATGAAGAGGATATGCATAAAGACTGGGAATCTCAGTTTGTAAACAAAATAACACCCAACGAAGCGATCCGTCTTCTTGAAGCATTCAACAATAGAAAAATACTGAACAAAGAACATACTCTGTGGCTTTATAACACGATGCTCAATAACACTGCCGGACCAAAAAGGCTTAAGGGCAATCTCCCGTCACATGTAAAAGTAGCGCACAGAACAGGAACGTCTTTTACGAATAAAGAAGGAATGACAGGCGCTATCAATGATTTTGGAATTATTGAGCTTTCAGACAAAAAAAAGATATACATTGCTGTTTTTGTTCATGATACCTATGAAAAGTTTGAAAATGCAGAAGCAATTATTGCAGACATCTCGAAAGCAATGTATGAATTTTACCAAAAAAAATAATGATCACAAAAAAACTATTCTTCACTGGCGCATTTGCAGCCCTTCTATCTATTCCCTCAGCCGCTCAGAAAAAAGAGACTTATACTCATAAAATTGACAGTATTATAACAGCTTCCAGTCCGATAGCATTCAATGGCGTTGTCTTGGTTGCTCAAAAAGGAAAAATCCAATATCTGAAATCCAATGGCTACAAAGATTTCGAAAAGAAAATCCCTTTGAAAACAGATGACCAGTTTGAAATCATGTCCAATTCAAAGCAGGTTACCGCCGTTTTGATTTTACAGGCTGCCGAACAGGGGAAACTGAATCTTCATATACATATCAGAAAGTATCTTCCCTCTCTTACCCAAAGCTGGGTAGATACAGTTACCATTCATCATCTTCTGAATCATACTCATGGTATTACAGATATCAATAAGCCAACAGCTTTCAAAGCCGGTTCCCAGTTCAAATATGGTAATTTATCCTATATGCTGCTAGGGGAAATCCTTAAAAATACTACAGGAAAAAATTTCACAGAGCTTGCCACTTCTCTTTTCAAAAAACTGAAAATGGATAAAACACTGGTGTACAATGCAAAGAACAATCAACCCGTTGTTCCTGGCTATATGAACGAAAACAATCAGTTTGAAAAGGTGAAACAGTCATTCCTGAATGATGATATTGTTTCTGCTGCGGGTGTTATTTCTACGGTGCAGAATCTTGCAAAATGGGACGATGCATTATTTAAAGGAAAGCTTCTCTCTCCGGAATTTCAAAAGCAGATCCTGACCCCTTCCACAAGCTCCCAGCACAATGTCTTTGGAAAAGAAAGCATGGGATTTGGATATAACATAAGATTTATCAAAGAAGCAGGTCTTGATTATTTTGCAGTGACAGGACTTGGTGATGGATTCACCTGCCTTAATGTCTACTTTCCTTCTACAGATACTACTTTGGTCATTTTAGAAAATCAAATGCCTGAAAAAAGTGAATACTGGAGTTTTAAAGAGACTTCGATAAAGAATGCAGTGTTGAAGGCGATAACATCCAAATAATTTTAAAACCTTTGACATAAATTCTTAAATGAAAATTTTAATAATTTAAACAGAGCAATTAAAGAAAGCAAAGAAACAGCAACAAAGCCGCTTTGAAGCTGCATGATTATCGTTCGCTTAATAAGAATCATTAAAATTGATTCCAGCTTTGCTCCCTTATATATTAAGATTGGAAAATAAAACTTTGCGTTTAAAAAGAATAAATATCTGGTATTGATTATCGCAGATTCAGAAGCCTATGCAGATTTTTTCAAAACTCTGGATTTAATGACTGAGAAAGGTTTTTCAATAGCAAATCGGTAGAACAAACCACCCAAAATACAAGCCAGCAGACAAATAAGAAGAGTGATAGTATCTGAGGTTTCAAATTTAAAATAACCAAGGACTTCCTGCGCCATATGAATAATACCTTTATGTGAAAGGTAAACAGCATATGACAGAGCAGCCAGCTGCGTGGTAATATAGGACTTCGAACGATGCAGGAAAGACGATTGAGAAACTGCAGCCATCAGAATAATTCCATAGCTTACAGCCACCATTGTAAAACCAAATACAGAAGCAGTTTCTGACGCCTGTTCGTTGCAAACCCAGAAGGAAACACCCAACAGCAGTATTCCAAGAAAGAAAAGCTTATTTCCATTGCTATCAACCATTCTTTTAAATATTGAAGAATACTGCATGAGATACCCGATCAAAACACCCATTCCCAGGGCATCTAATCTTGTGTGGGTAGGATAATATATTTTCATATACCATAATTTCCAGAAATCTGTGGAAGAATTATCTGCCATCGCAATAAATTCATTCCATGCCATCAGCCTTGCGGCAATAGAAAATCCAATGACAGCAATCATCAGACCCACCATATATTTGAACAGTTTTGTCGGCATCAGGATCAAAAGGAACAAAGGGAGAATGAGATAAAATTGTTCTTCGATACACAATGACCATGCATGGGAAAATGTTCCCCGACTGATAACATCCAGCCCATAGTTTTGAGTGAAGGTAGCAAACTTCCATAAAGGGGATAACGCTTCCCTTTCCCTGAAAAAAGGAAATGTAAAATAGAGAAAAAGGGTGAAAAAATAAGCCGGAATAATTCTGAAAAACCGTTTTATATAAAATGTTTTCAGACTGATATCTCCCTTGTTTTCTATTTCTCTGAACAGCTGCCCTGAGATCAAAAAACCGCTTAAAACAAAGAACAGATCTACTCCCGTCCATCCAAATCTTCCAATACTGTCTATCCAGCCGGGATGTTTAAAGGCCCTGTAGTGATACAATAACACGAGTACAATAGCAGCAGCCCTCAGATGATCTAATCCATAAAGCCTTTCAGAACGTTCATTCATTATTTTTTTATGCAAATATTGACCAATTTCAAACTACTTTCCGACATAGAATCCGGATAACAGGTTATTCACTACCAATAGCAAAACAGGCAGTTTATGGCATAAATGATGTTATCTGACATTATTTTAAGGTCTTTCACAAAACATTTCTCTGGCGTAGCTTAAGTTTTTATATTTTTGAAGATGATGAAAACTCCATCAGGAAATCAGATCAGACAAACTCTATACTTCCAGCTGTTCTTCTGGACTGCTTTATTTTTATTCGGAACGGCAAGAATGTATGGAGAATATGAAAGTGGAGCTTTTAAAGAATTGATGATTTACAACTTTTGCCACTGGATTTTCCAGATTACAGGAGCCAATTTTATTTATTTTATACTGATCCTACATTTTTTTGACCAGAAAAGATATGTTGAGTTTTCGCTGTATCTCATCATCAGTCTTTATCTTATTTCTATTATCAACAGGTTTTTCCTTGTTTATATTGCAGAACCTCTTTTTACCAATGAAGTCAAAGACAGTGTTTATAGTATTTTTACAGATATCCCCTATCTTTTGCTTCATTATACATTCACAATTATCAGTGGGGCATTTATCTTTATTTCCATCATGTTTTTCATACGATACAGGGATGAAAAGGAACGTACTATCAAACTGCAAAAGGAAAAGACAGAACTGGAGTTGCAGTCTCTCAAATCTCAGCTCAACCCTCATTTTCTTTTTAACACTTTGAATAATATTTATTCTCTGTCGATCAGTCATTCTGATAAGACTTCCCAATCCATCAGCCAGCTTTCGGATATTCTTGATTATATTTTATACAAAGGACAGAAAAAATGGGTTTCAGTTTCTGATGAACTGGATATTATTGAGCATTACATTGCACTGGAAAGCCTGCGGTATCATGATGAAAGATTAAAAATTCAGAAAAATATCAGATTAAACTCCCAGAATACCATTCCGCCCCTGCTCTATCTAACGTTGGTAGAAAATGCTTTTAAACATGGAGTAGGAAAAAGTTCGGAAACCACAGAAATAAAGATTGATATGGAAACTGATGGCCATCATTCTGTTTTTACAATTGAAAATACCTTCTCAGATCACCAAACGGCTAATGAAAAAGGAATCGGACTGCAGAATATCCAAAGACAATTGCAATATCATTATCAGAAACATTTTACCTTCAGTATCTCACGAGAAAACAATATTTTTAAAGTTGAAATAACCACTCCTTCACACGATGATTAACTGTATTATTGTAGATGACGAACCTCTGGCCATGTCACTACTGGAAAACCATATTTCTAAGATCGACGATTTAAAAATGACCGGGAAAGCCCAAAATGCAATGCAGGCTTATAAAATACTGCAAAATCAGACTGTGGACCTGATGTTTCTGGATATTCAGATGCCTCACCTCAATGGAATTGATTTCCTGAAGTCACTTCCTCAAAAGCCTAAAACCATTTTTACCACCGCTTACCGTGATTTTGCCATTGAAGGTTTTGAACTGGAAGCAGTAGATTATCTCCTGAAGCCTATTACTTTTGAACGTTTTTTCAAATCTGTGGAACGTATCCTGAGAACTACTACTGGTCATACAGAAGATTTTATCCTCATCAAAACTGAAGGAATGCACCAGAAATTAATGCTTTCAGAGATCGTTTATTTTGAAAGTCAGGGAAATGATATCAAAATAGTACTCATTACCAATGAAAGTTTTATTTCAAAAAGTAAGATTACAGACCTTGAACAGACGTTATCAGATAAAGGTTTTGTAAGAATTCACAGGTCTTTTATCATTAATTCTGCTTTTGTGACGGCATTCAATAATAATGAAATTGTTGTCAACAACCATAAGATTCCTGTAGGAAGAAGTTATAAGCAGGAATTTGATGTCTTAATCTCTTCTGTTTCCAGAAATAAACTGTTATAAACCTGTTTCCGAACATTTCATTGTTCTGTTTCGGCTCCTCTTTTAGAAATTAATCTATACAGGCATTTTTTAACATTTATTTTAAATTAGCTTTTCTCCCAACCTTACTTCAGTAATTTTCAATCTGTTTTTCAACACATTACATCACATTGATAATTGTCAATCAATCGTAAACCCAATGGGCTTCACTTTCTCAGAAAAGAACCAAAAAACTAATTAACAAACACTTACGTAAACAATGAAATCCATAGCATCAGCGGATGATCCCATAGAAATATTAAAAAAAATTGTTATTTTTGCTGTAATAAATAAAATTGCTTTTTAGCCTTTTTATTAGTAAATTTATGTGCACCAATTTTATAAAACATTAAAATTCAATTCATGAGAAAAATAATTCTACTTATTACATGTATGTTCGGTATTTCAGTTTTCTCACAAATTAAAGTGTTGAAGAATGAAAGTTTGGTGGAAATTGGTAAAGATAATTCCGTTGGTCTCTATAAAAAGGAAGATAAATTTACAGTCAACTACCAGGATCTGAACACCAGCAACCTGAATACAATCCGATCTTTTTCATTTCAGAACCTTAATGGTGATGTTACCGGATTATTTAAACTTATTATGGATGGGTTTATCTCTGCTCCAGGTGAGAATATTATCCTGGAACTGCCTAATGATATTATCGAACTTCATTATGAAAAGAACTACGGCCAGCCGACCGTACAGTTTATCCAGGTGATCAACAAGAACCGAAAATATATAGGAAAAACACAGTTTTTAACTCAAAAACAGGTGGAGAAAATTTTTGGAAGAACCAATGGAAAGTATGCAATGTATGAAAAGCCTGCAACTGTAAACCCAACGGCTAATAAAGGGGCTGTCAACACCGCTTCTACTGCTGCTCCCACAACGGGCGGAGCTAAGAAAAAATCAAGAAAATAATTATATTTTATAAATATTGTGAAACTCATTCTATCGGATGAGTTTTTTTATTTTATTTTTGCAAAAAGATAGTAAAACTTATGCCGCTTCAGATAATCAATTTAACCAAAAAATTTGGTGAGCAGACTGCCCTTGACAATATCAACATTTCAATTGATAAAAACGAGATCATCGGTCTTCTTGGCCCCAACGGTGCTGGAAAATCTACCCTGATGAAATCTATTGTCGGAGCACTGAAAATTGACCAGGGAGAAATCATTTTCAATGGTATGAATATCTCAGACCATGAGATTGAAAGTAAAAAGAAAATAGGCTTTCTTCCTGAAAATAATCCGCTTTATCTGGAGATGTATGTAAAAGAATACCTTCAGTTTGTTGCTAATATCCACAAAATTCCTGAATCCAGAGTAGATGAGGTAATAGAACTGGTAGGAATCACCCCTGAAAAATCCAAAAAGATTGGGCAGCTTTCAAAAGGATACAAACAACGTGTAGGATTGGCACAGGCTATTATTCATCAGCCGGATTTATTGATTCTGGATGAGCCTACCAATGGTCTGGATCCTAATCAAATCATTGAAATCCGTAATGTGGTAAAACAAATCGGCCAGCAGAAAACCGTTTTACTTTCTACCCACATTATGCAGGAAGTGGAAGCACTTTGTTCAAGAGTAATTCTTATTCATAAAGGGAATATCCTTCAGGACTGCCCTATTGATGAGTTTAAAGGTAAGTTTGAAAGCCTGGAAGAGGCATTTGCAAGTTATACGCAGAATTTTGAGATTAAATTCGAAAATTAAATTAGGAATATTGAAGACCAAATTTACTTTTAAAGCATTTTTGCCACCTTTATTGTTAATTCCTTTTTTATATCTTATTATATCAGTTATCCCCGGGATCTTTATTACAGAAAATTATAACACACCATTATTTCCAAGAATATTTATTCCAAGTATACTTATTTTCTCATTTCTTATACTATTTGGAGAACTAAGAACAAAATGTATCTATGTAACGATCAACAAAAATGAAATTGTTGTAAAAAGATTTTTTGGAATTTTAACTAAAACTTATAAAACTTCTGAAATTGAAGGTTGGAAATATACTCATTTAACAGGTAAAGGAGCAACTTACGAATATCTTTATTTATACACAGCTGGAAATAAAGTTGTAAAAATATCGCAATTCTATCATAAAAATTATTTTAATATAAAAAATTACATTCAAGGAAATTTCAAGTATCTAGGCTATGAAAAGTTATCTTATATTGATGAGTTCAAAGAAATATTTAAATAATTACTTCACATTATTTTCTTAATCCAAATAACCACAATTTAAAATAAAAGCTCTGGCTTTTAAAAGTTAGAGCTTTTATTTTTAGACTTAAGAGTTATTATCCGGTTTCTCTTCAATTACAGTAACAGTTTCAGCATTTTTCTTTTGCACCTGCTCCAAAAGCTGAAGTCCTAAAAGCCCACTGATTCCTCCATTCGCTGAATCTCCGCTTCCCCCAATAAGAACATCAGGCATTATTCTTACATTCTGGTTGGCTATATTCTCCATGATTTTCAATTGGGTAAAGTTGTTTCCGCCCATTGCTTCTACAGATAATTTGTAGGATTCTGCATTAGATTTACCAATGGCCAGAATTTTTTCTGCTTCTGCGTTACCTGTTAATGAAATTTGTTCTGCATTTGCTTTTGCCAGCAATTCTATCTTTTCGGCTTCAGCTTTGGCAAGAAGTCTTGTTTTTTCTGCTTCACCTGTTGCCAGCAACTTCAATCTGTCTCCTTCCGCATTCGCTTGTAGTCTTACAGAATTGGCATCTCCGGTTGCTTTTTTCACTGATGCATCAGCAATTCTTTCAGCGATTAAAACTCCCTGATCTGCTTTTACAATTTCTTTCTGCATATCAGCAACAGCCGTTTCTTTTTCCAGAGCCTGACGCGTTTCCTGCGCCAGCATTTCAGTTTCGTACGTAATTTTCTGTTCTTCTGCCAATTTTCTATCTGTCAAAGTTTTCATCAGACTTTCCGGAGGAACAATTGCCCCTATCAAAGTATCAACTGCATTGACATTATATTGCTCCAAAACACTGCTGATGTGATCTTTTGCCGACTGCTGTCTTTCTTTTCGTGTTCCCAGAAACGCAATTACGTCACTATCCTGTGCAGAGTTTCTGAAATAATTTCCAATGGTTGGTTCTAAAACCTGACTGACAAGATTGATCATATTTCCAAAACGAGCAATCACTTTTGGAGCTTCATAGGTAGGAATATGAATAATTTGCGAAACATCAAGATTGAAAGGAAATCCGTCTTTACTTCGTACCGTAATGGTGGAAAGATTTTTATCGAGCTGGTGAGATTCTATTCTTTCAAAAGCCCAGTTCAATACTAAATTGGTGGTAGGAACAAGTTCAACCTTCATAATATAAGGATTAATTGGATATTTCCCGGGACCAATAGGTTCGGCCCAAACGCCTTTACGCCCTTTTTCAACAATATTTCCATGCTTAAAATCAACTCCACTCAAATCTTTTCCTTCTTCTCCCACATAGCTGATAATTACTCCAACATGACCAATCGGAATTTCCGTCATTTTCACCATTTCAACTTTTGTAAACCATGGATTTAAGAAGTAAGAACCCGCCAGGATCACCTGTTCCTGAAGACCTTTGTAGCCGCCATTATTTAAAAAAGTATCAACATCCTGAAACTTATTATGGTCATTGATAATTTTACCTGCAATCTGACCTTCTTCTAAAGGACTTCCTTCCATTGTCGTAATAACTCCTACTGCATTATCAGGAATCTGAGTCATATCCGTTAATTCTATTTCAAACAACAACGTATTGATTCTATAGGATCCGGGTGCAATAATTGCAGTTTGGCGGCCTTTTCGCCCTCCATTTTTTAAGAAAGCTTCAGCATCCTGAAAAGAATCACAGTCGACTTTTCTAGCTAAAATCCTTCCTGTTTCTAATTCTGCACCATCTTTAGCCAGTAATAATCCTATTTTACCGGTCGGAATCACTATAAAAGATTGAAAATCGATAGAATACTGCCATATCCATTTTCGGAAATACACTCCCGGAGCTAATGTCTGAGCCTGAAAACCCGCTTCTCCGTTGGTCGCAATAATTCTTCCTTCCGGAAGTTCCTGCTTACCGACCAAGACGAATTTTTTGGTTACCAACCCGATTTTGTCCTGAGGAACAATGATTAATCCAAAGAAAATTCTTAGTATGAATTTATAAAAAAGTACGCACAAAAGTGCAATTACGGCCGGAATCATCCAGCCATGAAAAGCTAATTCCATAGTTTTGTTTTTTTTGTTTTTGATTATATTTGAAAACAGGGATTGTGCTCTATTTTTCGGTATTTGAAAAAACAGAGTACGAATTATATGATAATTCTTTCGAAAAAATTAAGAAATTACAGGAGGGGAAGTATTAAAAATCGTGAAGATGATTTCTGATACTTTTAATAGAAAAAACTTAAAGTTAATTAGTTTCATTTTGATAATAAAGGAACGAGATCCTTTGATGGTACAAATGTACAGAAGAAAAGTATTCAGTTGTTGCAGAAGCTGGCAATATTTCTCAAACAAAAACACAATCAATTGAAAATCAATATAATTATTTTACATAACAACTCTTCAAGGAGCTGAAAATTTCTTCTGCAACACCATTTATTCTTCTTAAATATTGAAAAATGGCTCTAAATTTGATGAGGCTTAAACATCACAACAAAATATAAGAAAATGATTAAAAAACTTTTATTTGGGACTTTCTGTTTAGCTCAGTTTTCTTTCGCATATGCCAAAGAAGTCCCAACTCCGAAAACAGATATTTCTGTAACTTCTTCTGCTCTTCAGCAGGTACCCAAAACAGTCATTATTAAAACAAAAAAATTCAAGATCAGAATCGATAAACAGCCAAACGGAAAGTATCTTTACCAGTCGTGGAATGCCAATGCGAAGATCACCGCAAAACCAAGTATGATCATCAGCAATGGAGAAATGATTCCTGACGGTACCGGAGGAAATTATTATATAGAATTCAGTAATCAAGGACACAGCTATCAGATCTGGAGAAATTACCTTACTGATTCTCCGAAAAAAGCTCCTTATACACTGGTTGTAAATGATGCTAATGATACTGAGATTGTACGCCAGGACGGCTATGTAGTCAAAAATTAGAAGAATATAAAACTGGAAGAATCTTCCTTTCTTATAAAATAATATCCTGCATTGATGCAGGATATTTTTATGTTCCGGATTTTTTTAATTCTTCAAAAAAACTACTGGCTTCGTAGCTTTCTTTAGCGGCTTTATAACCGATATTAAAAATCTGTTCCAGCCTGTCTTTTCCACGTTCAAAAGTTCCGTAAGAAGATAGTTTTTGGGAAGAAATGAACCAGTCACAGTAATCAAATTTTATTTTTTCAATCCTATAGGAAAGAAGATCGTAAGATCGTGAAACAATGGCTTTAATGGAGTTCAGATCTTTAATTTTTGCTTCATTGGGCGGAGATACAAATACACCGATCAGCTTATCACAATCGTCTCTGATAATATCTGCCGGAAAGTTGTTCAGTACGCCTCCATCACAGTACATTTCATCACCAATGATGTAAGGAGTCGTTATTCCGGGAATGGAGCATGATGCAATAATGGCATCCACAATTTCAAAATCTTTATCAAAAATCTTCTGGGTTCCGGCAACAAGTTCTGTGGCTACAATTTTCACTTCTATATCAAGATCGCCTAATTTCATTTCATGAAAAATAGGTTTCAGATAGTTCCTGAAGATTACCGAAGAAACAAGTCCCGGCTGATTGAATGTAAAGTGTTTCCAGTTGAAAAAATAAATGGAATTAAAAAATTCCAGAATTTCTTCCGGAGTTTTTCCTATGGCATGAAGGCAGCCTACAATAGATCCGGCGCTGCAGCAGGAAAGGATATCAATTTCAATACCTTTTTCCTGTAAGAATTTTAATACTCCTGCATGAGCGATTCCTTTGGTACCGCCTCCTGATAAAACAAGTCCTACTCTCTCGAAATTCATTGAATAAATGTATGAAAACAGCCTGAAATAATTAAGTTAATTTTTATAAATCTGCTAATTTTAAAATTATTTTAAGAAAATTCACTGTAACCCTATCAAAAATTCAATCAGCTGCCTGGTTTTTCTACCTAATAAAATGCTTTCTCATAACTCAACCTCACAGGTTTAAAAACATCTGTAAGATTTAACACATTCATTTTCAATAAAAAAACCCGGAGAATTCCGGGTTTTCATTATATAATTAGGTTTATTTTCTAATTAGATGTGAATCACTTCACCATAAGCAGCAGCAGCAGCTTCCATAATTGCTTCAGAAACTGTTGGGTGCGGGTGAATAGATTTAATGATCTCGTGACCTGTAGTTTCTAATTTTCTAGCAACAACAGCTTCAGCAACCATATCAGTTACTCCTTCACCAATCATGTGGCATCCTAACCACTCACCATATTTAGCATCAAAGATTACTTTGATAAATCCGTCTGTGTTTCCGTTAGCAGTAGCTTTACCACTTGCAGAAAGAGGGAATTTACCAACTTTGATTTCGTATCCTTTTTCTTTAGCCTGCTTTTCAGTAAGACCTACAGAAGCTACTTCAGGGTGACAGTATGTACATCCAGGAATATTGCCATAGTCGATTTTTTCAACGTGCATTCCTTTGATTTTTTCTACACAAGTGATTCCTTCAGCAGAAGCAACGTGAGCCAAAGCCTGAGTGGGGATGATATCTCCAATTGCATAGTAACCAGGTACTGAAGTTTCATACCATTCGTTTACCAATACTCTTCCTTTATCTGTCTGGATTCCTACTTCTTCTAATCCGATGTTCTCGATATTAGCAGCAATACCTACAGCAGATAATAAGATATCAGCTTCAAGAGTGATATTTCCGTTAGCTGTTTTTACAGTAGCTTTTACTCCTTCTCCGCTTGTATCAACACTTTCCACAGAAGCATTTGTCATAATCTCGATTCCTGTTTTCTTCAGAGATTTCTCTAAGTGTTTAGAGATTTCTTCGTCTTCTACAGGGACGATGTTTGGCATAAATTCAACAACAGTCACTTTTGTTCCCATTGTGTTATAGAAGTCAGCAAATTCTACCCCGATTGCTCCAGAACCTACTACAATCATAGATTTTGGCTGCTCAGGAAGAGATAATGCCTGTCTGTATCCGATTACTTTTTTACCATCCTGTGGTAAGTTTGGTAATTCTCTTGAACGAGCTCCTGTAGCGATGATAATGTTATTGGCAGAGTATTCAGTTACTTTACCTTCTTTATCTGTCACAGAAACTTTCTTACCTTTCTGTACTTTTGCAGTACCAAGAATTACGTCAATCTTATTCTTTTTCATCAAGAATTCGATTCCTTTGCTCATTTTGCTGGCAACACCACGGCTTCTCTGAATTACATTCGGGAATTCAAAGCTAGCCTCCACTTTATTTAAACCATAATCTTCAGCATGGTTGATATAATGAAAAACCTGAGCAGATTTCAATAAAGCTTTAGTTGGAATACATCCCCAGTTAAGGCAGATTCCTCCTAAATTTTCTTTCTCGATAATTGCGGTTTTGAAACCTAATTGCGCTGCTCTGATCGCAGTAACATATCCACCAGGACCACTTCCAATGACAATAATATCGTAATTCATTACTTTAAAAATTTTTATGCGAATTTAAGGAAAAATATTGGATGTTTTATGTTTCTGAAAACTGATCTTAAAATGCATCAACAAGGCTGTTTTTATTCAATTTTACACAAAAAAGAGAACGCAAAACGCATTCTCTTTCAATATTTTTTACTTTACATTGAAAATTTATCAAAAATCAAAATATAAAACCCGGTTTTTTCAATTTGAATAACTGCAAAAAACAAGCGTTATTTCATCTGTTTAAGCAATCGTTTTTCAGCCGCATATCTGTCATTTAAGGCTTTCATCTGATCTCTCTTCATCTGCTTGGTGGCAAGAGGGTGATTAAGGATGAGTTTTTTCTCAGTATTGTATTTTTTAGTAAGCTCTTGCATTTTAATATTAACCAATTCCGTTTTTGATGGATGTGGAGGAGCTGGCGGACGCTTCTGAGCAGAAACAGTCATTGATAAACCTAGTAACAATACCATTGAGATTAATAACTTTTTCATAATGTTCTTATTTTTTGAATGATTTCAATCAATTCAATAGTCTTAATTAAATTCATTCCGGTTCATCATGAATCTTGCATATATCATACCAATATTTTTAGCAAAACTAAAATTTACTATTGTCAAATCATTGGAACATTTGAAATAATGAATGTTAATAATGATCTATTTTTCATACATTTATATTGTAATAAACACTTATGAAAACGTCTGTAAAAAATCGTAATCTGACCAAAGACAGTATCTGGATGAAAGAACCTGAAGATCATGATTTTCCTGCAGCACAGGATTATCTGGAACTTCTTTTTGAGCCGGATAAAGCCAGAAAATTGGTTGAAAAATTAAAGACAGTTCCTACGATTACAAAAAAATCGAAAGATATTTTAAGAGCAAGCAAGCTTTCCCTGCTTCCTGAGACCAATATTCATGTAAAAGAAAACCTGAAAAAAGTAGAAAAAAATAAAAAACTTTCACCTATACTTCTGGTAAGAGGTGAAAATGAACTGATTATTGCAGATGGCTACCACCGCCTCTGCTGCAGTTATTATCTTACCGAAGATTTGGAAGTTCCGTGCAGATTGATTTAATAATTTTCAAAATCTATTACAATATTAGATAATGATTTAATTAAATATAGATAATTTATTAATTTTCATTTAAGTTTTATTTATTTTTTTAATATATTTGATAGAACCCAAATTTCTCAAACATGAAAAAATACATTTTGATCCTTTTACTTGGAACTCTTCCTTTAACTGCACAAGTAGGTATTAATACAACAACCCCTAACAGTACACTTGCCGTCAATGGTTCCTTACGGGCTGGCTATAGCGAAGTCACGTCCACAGCTTATAATATTCTGACTACTGACCATTACATTACTTATAATGGTACAGCCGATGCCACATTTACCCTTCCTGTCATCGGAACTGGAACAACGAGTTTCACGGGAAGAATTTATAAGATCAAAAACATTTCGCCGAATAATATCACTCTCCAGGCTTCCAGCGGTAATACATTAAGAATTGACAATACTCCTGTTGCTTCTTTTGTGATTCCTACAGGAGCTTATGCAGAAGTCGTAAACAACGGTAATACAACCGGAGGAACATGGGATTTGTCCTTTACTGTGCTTCCTAAACCGAGCAACGTGGAAATCTATGGAACACAGGTTTTCATTCCACCTCACAGACTAGGAACTGCACCTGTGGCCGACTGGACCAATCATGGTAATCCAGGTTATGATACAGGAGCAGCAAACGACAGATGGTGGATTATTAGTAAAACATCAATAGATAATGCCCATACGGCACTCTATTCCAATGCCAGCAGAATGACCTTGGTATATGAATATCAGGGTACTCCGTTCAACGTTACCAATATGTACCCAATTCTTACTGCAGGAAATAATTCAAGTTTCCCGGATGTATTTACAGCATCTTTTGTAAGCCTTGCCAATAATGGCACTGCAGGAAGAACAAGACTTACTGTATCTGTGGCCCGTATAGATTTCATTGGAAATAACGGATCCAATAACAGTAACTGGACGGGAACATTCTTACTGAACGTTCTATTGGCCAGAAAATACTAATCCATTTAAAATATATATTTAAAAAGAGCAGAAATTTCTGCTCTTTTTTGTTTTATAAAATTTCAATATTTTGTTTTAAAGGAAGGTTCTTGGATGAATTGCCCACCATAATTCTGTAAGTTCCTTTTTCTACAACCCATTCCATTTTTTCATTCAGAAACTGTAACTGCTTTATGGGAACTTCAATGGTGACAGATTTTGATTCTCCAGGCTGCAATTCTATTTTCTGAAATCCTTTGAGCTCAAGAACCGGTCTTGAAACTGAAGCTAATAAGTCTTTCACATACAGCTGAACGACTTCACTTCCTGCTTTTGAACCTGTATTTTTTACGTTGACCTTAGCAATAATCGTTTCATTTTCTGAATATTCCGCTTTGTTCAGCTGTAAACCAGAGATTTCAAAAGTGGTATAACTTAAACCAAAGCCAAACGGATACAACGGCTCACCGCTCAGGTCATAATAGTCATTTCCTCTTCCTGTTGGATGATGATTATAGGTCAAAGGCAGCTGCCCTTCCTCAGTTGGAAAGGTTATTGGTAATTTTCCAGACGGGTTTTCTGCACCGAAAAGTGTTTTTGCCACCGTATTACCTCCTTCTTCTCCCGGATACCAAATGTCTAAAATGGCTCCTACTTTATCTTTCCAGGTGGTTGTTTTTATCGCAGATCCTCCTACCAACACTACTGTTACGGGCTTTTTCAATGTTGAAATTTCCTGAATAAATGCTTCCTGATTTCCTGGCAGACTCAATGAGGAACGGTCCTGAAATTCTCCTTCATGGATGCCGGCAGCTACAATAATATAATCTGCATTATGAGCGATATCTAAAGCTTCCTGATAGTCTTTCCGGTAATTCTGAAGTCCATAGTTCCAGATGAGCTCAAGGTTGGCTTCACCGCGGTTTTCATGAAATTCAATCGTAATATCATATTTTTTTCCTTTTACAAAATCTATATCAATCGTTTTGGTGGAATAGCTTAATTTTTCCCATTGATCAATGGCTAATTTTCCATCAAGGTATAATCTGAAACCATCATTTCCCCGCAATCCCAATTGATATTTTCCTGAGTCCGGAGCTTCCAGTTTTCCTGTCCACCGGATACTGTAATGATCCGGTTGAAGTTTTTCAGGATCGGGTGAATAGAGAGTCCATTTGAAATTGAGCTGTTCGTCCTGTTTTTCAAAAGCAGGGTTTCCTTTTAAATCGGTATTAGAGAAATAAATTCCTTTTAATCCTTTTTTGTTTTCGGAGGATAAATATTCATTGGAAATCGTGGTAAAATCTTTTATATTCCAATCAATCCCTTTTGCATAAACGACTTCAATATTTTTATCTTTGACATAATTTTTAATCCCGTCTACGATATTTACTTTTTTGTTTCCAGGCCCTGAATAACCACCTAATCTGGCATCAGCAGCATCTGTTCCAACCACTAGAATTTTTTTAATATTTCCGGGAATGGGAAGCGTCTGGTTATTGTTCTGAAGCAAAACAAAAGATTCCGAAGCCGTTTTTTCTGCCAGAGGCTTATGATTCAGTTTTTTTAATTCTTCAATTTCTTTGAGTGAAACGTAAGGGTTTTCAAATAATCCAAGCTCAAACTTCGCTCTCAACACTCTTGAAACGGCATCATCAATTCTTTCTTTTGAAATTCTTCCATCCAGAAAGGGAGGAATAAAGAGTTCATAATGTTTATATTCGGTCTGAAAAATCACATCCAGCCCTGCATTGATTGCCTGTGCGGAAGCATCGTCATAATCCTTTGCTGTAAAATGCAGTACATTTGCTCCTCCTACAGCACTGGCATCACTGATGACGAAGCCTTTGAAATTCCAGTCTTTTTTGAGTTTTTCCGTCAACAACCAATGATTAGCTGTTGAAGGTCTTCCATCAAGTAGGTTATAAGAGGTCATCACCGACCTGCTTTTTCCTTTTGTAAAAGCGTTACTAAAAGGAATCAAATGGGTCTCCTCAAGATATCTTTTGCTCCAATGAATAGGGTAAGAATCTCTTCCGCCTTCTCCTACATTGGCCAGAAAATGTTTAGGAGTCGTGATGATTCCCATATTTTCAAATGAACTGACAAAACTGATTCCCATTACGGAGGTCAAAAAAGGATCTTCACCATAAGTTTCCTCTGTTCTGCCCCATCGCACATCACTCGCCAGGTTCACTACCGGAGTCAGAATCTGACGGATTCCTCTCAATTTTGATTCTTTTGCAATCGCAGTTGAGACTTTATTCATTAATTCCGGGTTGAAAGTGGCTGCCAAACCTATGGCCTGTGGAAAAGCTGTAGCTCCTTCTCTTACCAATCCGTGTAAAGCTTCATCAAAGGGAATAATGGGAATTCCTAATCTTGATTCTTCAACGAAGTATTTCTGAATGGCATTGATTTTTTTCACCAGTCTCTCGGCATCTTCATTGGCGTTATATTTCAGTAACTGTCCTGCTGCACCGCCTCCTTGGTTTCCTGCACTTACCTGCAGTCCAAAAATCCCATGGGAATACTGCCCTTTCGGAACATGATCCAGATCTCCGGGTATCATAAAACACTGCCAGAATTTTTCCTCGGGAGTCATTCTCTGCAACAGATCCTGAACTCTGGTGTCAATGGGCTGTTTGGGGTCTTTATATAAAGGTTTTTGAGCAGAGATGATAACAATATTGAGCAATAATACGGCTCCCGTAAGTTTAAAACGAAATAATCTCATTATTCTGTTATTTGAATTACGGTTGCATACTTCAGGTTTTTCCTTTCTTCAGGCAAATTAATTTCAATTGAATTCCCTGATTTTTTCCATTGAATTTTGTTTGATAACCCTAAAACTTTCAAAGATTTTGGTTTAAAATTATCAGGAATTGTAAAACTTAATGTTGATGGAGACTCATAATTTGTTTTTTCATCCAGGTGAAAAATATTCACTGTTTTTCCATCCTTGCTTTGGGTATAGTAATAATTTCCTTCGTGATTGGGAGCAATGCTTCTTGTAGCAAAAACAGCAGACTGATTTTTGTCCATCCAGCCGGAAATTTGCTGCAGTCTTTCATACACTATGGGATCATAATCACCATTAGGTCCGGGAGCGATATTCATCAGGTAGTTTCCTCCTCTTGAGATGATTTTAACCAATGTTTCAATGATCTTTTGGGGTGTTTTATAGTTGTCATTCGGAACGTAGGAAAAGGAGTCTCCCATTGTGATACAGCTTTCCCAAGGGATGGTAAGAGCATGTTCAGGAACTGCCTGTTCCGGGGTGACATAGTTTTCCCATTTCCCGGGAACGGTACGGTCTACAATAATAATTCCCGGTTGATTTTTCCTGGCCATTGTTCCTATTTTATCCATATCAATATCCTGCTCTACTTTGATGGTGCGCTGCCATTCAACTTTTGGATCAATGGTATGAAAAGGACGTACCCAGCCTCCATCCAGCCAAAGAATGTCAATTTTGCCATAATTGGAAGTGATCTCGTTCAGCTGATTGAAGGTGAATTTTTTAAAATTCTCCCATCTTTCCGGATATTTCTTAGGATCATAGTTAACATTCCTGTCTTTTGGGGGGAAGTAAGACCACCAGTAATCATCGGAATGCCAGTCAGGTTTTGAAAAATAAGCTCCAATTTTAAATCCTTCTTTTCTGAAGGTATTGAAGATTTCTTTGGTCACATCTGATTTTGGATTTTTTGAAAAGGGAGTTTTAGAAGAAGTGATTTTATAATCCGACTGCTGGGTATCAAACATTGCGAAACCATCGTGATGCTTAGTCGTAAAAACCACATATTTCATTCCTGCTTTTTTTACGGCATCAGCCCATTTTTGAGGATTAAACTGCGTTGGGTTGAAAGTGGTCTGAAGATTTTCATAATTCTTTACATATTCGTAGTAAGATTTTCCGTGTTCGGGTTTTCTCTGAGTCCATGATTCGTCTTCGGGGCATAAGCTCCAGCTTTCAACAATTCCCCACTGGCTGTAGGTTCCCCAATGCATAAACAGCCCGAATTTCATGTCCTGCCATTGGTCCAGATTCTGAACAACAAGAGGGTCTGTGGGTTTCTGATATCCGTCAGATACATTATGAGCCTGTGAAAATACTACTGAACTTATTAAAAAAGATGAAAGAAAAAAAGGTTTTATTTTGGATATAACCAGCATATGGAATAGTTTTCCGCTAATTTAATTATCCTTTGCGAAATCCACAAACATTAGGATTCCAAGAGATTAAGAATAGCTTCATCAAACTCTGGAAATGAAAACTCAAATTCACTTTTCATTAGTCTTTCAGGATATACATTGCGGCTTTTTAAAAGTAATTCGGTTTCTGTTTTCAGAAATAAAGAAGCAATTTCCAACTGCCACACCTGAGCATTGAGCCCGAAGGGTGCTTTTAATTCTTTTCTTAATTTTTTCATCATATTTTCATTGGAAACAGGTGCCGGAGCGGTTATATTGATGGTTCCTGACATATTCTCATGTTCAATAATCCAATCTACAGCTTTACAAAAGTCATCGATATGAATCCAGCTTACCATTTGATTTCCCCGTCCCTGTTTCCCTCCTAAGCCTATCTTTGTAACCATTTTTAGTTTTGGAAAAGCTCCGCCATTATTACCCAGAACAATGGATGTTCGGAGAGCTGCTTTCCGTATCCCTTCATTTTTTACTGCAAAGAATTCTTTCTCCCAGCTTTTACAAATATTCATTGAAAAATCATCTCCGATAATTCCGTTTTCTTCTGTATTCAGATGTTGCTCGGAATGAACATAAATGGTTGCAGAACTTGCATTCAGCCAAATTTTCGGTTTTTCAGAACATTGATCTACCGCTTCCTGTAATATTTTTGTGCTGTTAATTCTTGAAGCATAAATTTCCTGCTTATTTTTCTCGTGATACCGGCAGTCCACAGATTTTCCCGTAAGATTGATCAGAACATCTGCTTTTTCCAAACTGCTTTTCCATTCACCCATTGTTCCGGCATCCCAGAAAATTTCGTTTTTACGTTGAGGTTTACGGGTCAGGATATACACTTGGTTTCCCTTTTCGGTAAAATATTTTTCAAGGTTTTCACCAAGAAATCCAGTGCCTCCGGCTATAATTATTTTCATTGTTTTACAATTTAAGGTTTTGGGTTCAATGTTTAAGGTTCAGCTGCAGATTTGTACAGAGGTTTGTGTTTTTGTTCTTTTCAGTTGATGTATTTCTTTGTTTTCACTTCAATTTCTGAGCCTTCAGCAAGCATTACTGAAACAGGTTCCTGATGATTCAGACATTCAAAGTCATCTCCGTAAATTTTTTGAAAATCAATTTCCAAACAGTGGTCTTTTATGGTGTAGCAATCCCATTTTGGGTGACATACTTCGTATTCTGAAGTTGTATTCTCTTTTTTTGTAAAACCAAAATAATGTTCTGTGATAAATTCAAATTCTGAGTTTTCTTCCATAGGTTTTGGTATACTGTCAGCCATAATCTGAATAGAATGCCAGCTTTTATCTTTCCATGAATACCGGATCAGCAGTTCACCTTCTTTTTCATGAATCTGGTTTTTCATTGGCATTGTATGATAATTTTCTTTGTAAATGGTATTGGCGACGAAACTCAATGCAGGTTTGGGAACTATTTCTTTAATAAATACCACGCCTCTTTTCCAGACTCCGGTTTGTTTTTTCTTTACATAAAATCTCAGGTTTACTTCTTCAAAATTCCGGTGAAAAGGAATGGGCAATCCCAGCAGTTTTGTATTTAAAAACATGAATCCTACTAAGCTTACATAGCATTTACCGTTGTAAAAATCAAGTTCTGTACCTGTAGGTAAATAAGGCAATAAGATTTCAGGATCAATTTCGTAATTGATGATGGCCAGTTTTCGCCATTCTGCTTTTAGAAAATTCATAACGGTGTGTTTTTGAGGTTAAAAAATGGCTATTCCGTCTCGGGTAGCAGATTCTGCAATGGTTTTGATCATTTCGTTTCTTTTGAGCAGGAAATTTTTGAGATATCCGGTAAGAAAAATGGCATTAAATACTTTTCCTATGATCCACAGCGGAGATTCGAATTCAAAAACATCGGTCATCAGTGTTTTTCCGTTTACCGTTTTAAAAATATGTCGATGACGCATAGATTTGAAAGCTCCTTTTTGCATCACATCAATGAACTGAACCGGTTTTTCCATGCTGACAATTTTGGTGGTGAGATTTTGGTATACTCCCAGATGTTTTGCTCTCCAGGTTACTGTTTCATTTTCTTCAATCAGTCCTGAAGTACGTCCTGCAATTGCTTTTTCATGAGATGTTGAGGTTGACTGCTGATGCAGATCAATATTTCTTGCCAGATCAAAAACATAGTGAATATCTGCATTGATTACGGTATTTAAATAGATTCTTGACATTTTAGAGGTTTTATGATTATACAAATTGTAGTTTAAATGATTGTCAGAATAATGATGGTCAGTGCTGTGAGCCTGAATAATATCCATGAAATGGTAGGAAGAAAGTTCAGTTTTAAGATTCTGCATCTTCTTATATGTTCCAGAAACATGATCAATACTACTATTCCAAAGTATATTATGTAAAAAACAGGTGTAAAATTGGTCATCAGCGCAGGAATTAGCAGTAAAGTCCCTATTAAGGAAACCGTCATCATATTTCCAAGATAATCCCAGATTTTATCTTTGAGATAGGCTTTTAAAAAGAGGGTCTGCCAAAGGATCTGGCCGAGACAAACAGCAAATTCTCTCAGGAAATTCCTTTCTAAATTAACATCCAGCTTTGCTGAAAATTCACTTAAGATATAGGCTGAAAAAATAACAACAAAGCTGATGTATGCCATTCTGTATTTCAGGTTAAAATCCGGAACACAAGATTGTTCTGTATAGTCTTTTGAGGAAGGGATGATCTGTTTTCTGTTATATGAAACGAAGGAATATAGCTTTTGAAAAAACCAATACAGAGGTTTTATCCGAGCGATTTTGGCCAACAAAGGAAAAGAATTTCCAATAATGAGAAGCAGACTGTCTAATCCGTAAATGACTTCATTTTTGTTATGATCTACCAGGGCAATTTCATTTTTCGCCCTGTTGAAATCGATTAGGCTTTTATTTCTAATAGAGAGTTCTGTAAATGCTTCTCTACCTTCTTCATCCAGCATTCCACATTGGGTAAAACCTTTGGAATAGAGATTACACATAGGACATTCATTGTCGTAGATCAGGGTGTGGTTTTTTAGTGTTTTCATAATGATCATTTGTAAGATTCATAAGTGTTGTAGCAATCATACACATATGCTGCTGCCATCACAGGACTATAGAGAAGAGATGCCATTAAAATATATCCAAAAAAATCATTGATATGTTTTTCCATATATAACATTGTTACAATGATCCAAACTGGTATTATCACAATACTATAGGCGATATATAACAGTGACTTTTTTGTTCCAAGAAATAGTTTGATCAGGAAGCTTATCAATTGTGGGATTCCTACAATAAAATAAAAAAGAATCAATCCCGACAAACCACCAAATATAAAAGTCATAGGTCCGATTATTATAAAGAACAACTGAATGTAATAATCATATTTAGCAAATGTTTTCATGGTAATTAAGGTTTAAAGTGAGCCTTTTCTTCTGAAATAAATAATCAGGAATAAGTGAATGATTAAATTTTTCATAATTATTATTTATTTTATATTTTCAGAAATTTTTGAAAAATAATTTCAAATAAAAACTACTTTTCTTCGGCAGACATTTTTTCTTTTCTGATTGCATGTTTACGCCCTTTCAGGAATAATAGTAAGTTCAATAGCATCATTACTCCAAGATAAATTGAAAAGCCTCCAATCTTCTTACTTAGAGCAACAACTAATCTTTCCATTGTTTCAATTTGAAAAAACTCAATAATACATAAGGCAAAACCAATATTTAAAAGATAAAACCCTATTTTAAAAAGGGAATTTGTTGCCATAGCAATATCCTTTTTCTGATGAAAAATATCAATCATAAAAGTTTTTGAATTTTTAAATAAAAACTGAGAAACCAATACTGTAAGAGTAATTACAATAGGTAGATAAATCATGTACGCTGAAAAGTTATACGTTGCGGTTAAAACTGTAGTTGCCATAATAGTATTATTTTAATGTTAATTTATTTCTCAAAAAGTAAAGGATGAAAATGTTCATATAATGCAGTATACAAAGGATTAAAATGATACTTCCAACTCTTGTTGCAGTAATGGTTATCATTTCTTCCAGACTGTTTATTTTGTTCCATATTGTAAGATTAATTGCAATGAAACCGAGATTCAAGAGATAATAACAACCAAGAAGTATCCTGTTAATTGTCAGACAAAGACCTTCATCATGGAGTAAGTATTTCAAATAGGCTTTTCCTTCATGGTAACATCTTCTTCCTACATCAATTGTGATATATGAACTGATACTTAGGAAAATTATATAAGAAACAATATTGAACATTTTATAAATTTTATATTTTCAGTAATTATTGAAAATTAATTCGAAATAAAAAAGGATTTTCATCCTCTTTCAATTTCTTTATTTCAACAGATTGGTAATCTTTCCTACCAGCCAGTGATCATCACTTTTAATCGCCAGATCCATAATATTGTTGATCTTTCCGGTTACCGAACTGAAGTCGTTCATCAGTTTGATAAATTCCTGAGCTTCTTCTGAGTCTTTATCCTCAATATTCTTTAATTCTTCAAGAAAAGAAATTACAGGTTCTATTTCTCTTTTTCTGCGTTCTTTGGTAATCTGTTTGAAGAGATACCATACATCTTTTTCTGCAACAAAATATTCTTTACGGTCTCCTTTCACAAATTCTTTTTTCACAATTCCCCAGTCTATCAGGGCACGAAGATTCATATTGGCATTGCCTCTTGAAATCTCCAGCTGTTCCATTACTTCATCGGTAGAAAGCGCTCTTCCACTTGCCAAAAGCAGTGCATGCACCTGTGCCATTGTACGGTTGATCCCCCAATTGGTAGCAAAGGTTCCCCAGGTCTGAATGTATTTTTCTTTTGCTTCTGAAAGTTGCATTTTGTTTTCTTTTAGATTTCTATTACAAATGTAATTATATTTTTTGAATTTTCAATAATTATTGAAAATTAATTTTTAAAATAAAACAGACACCCTTGAGAATGCCTGTTTCGGTTGATCAAAAATTAAAATTAAGGTTCAATATTCGTCTTTATTCCCTGATTCCAGTATTTGGCTTCAGGCATATAATAGAGATACACATTACTTGATTTACCAGTATACGCTCCTGCAAATTCTACTTTGAGATCCAGATTGATTGTTTTTGTTTCCTCTGCATTGAAATGTTCCCAGTAAAGCACCAGATAATTACCAAATATTTCATAGTAGGAAATCTGCTTTTTATCAATCAGATCTTTTAGTAAGGCATTTTGCAAGGTCAAACCTGCAGGAATACCAATCTTCGCAATAGTCATTGGAAGCTGACCGTTGATTTTATTTTTAACGGTCATTGTCATTCTGTTGGTTTCTCCTACTCTGGACACCGCAGATTTCAGTTTTGTTTCCAGGGTAAGAGGAATATCTTTGCTTTCCGGAGCCTGCAATGCATAATACTGATATTCCAGTTTATAAGGCAGTCCATTTTTGGCTGGATAATGAATATTGATCTTGTTTTCTCCAGCTTTATACGCTGATGAAAGGCTGATATTGGGATAAGTATTTGCTTTATTGATGGTGATAACCGGTCTTTCATTACCGTAAAGCTTTTGATTTTTGGAGTAAAAATCAGACAATGCCTGTATTGCCAGCGTTGTTGCCTGTGTAGAACCGAACCCATAATATCCGTTTAAATTAATAAGCTGATCAGCAGCTTCTGCGATTTTCAACTGATTCAGTTTCTCCTCTTTCTGAAGTGCCATAATGTATAACGAAAGGGTTTCTGAATCCGCAGACCTTCCCCATGAGCCTGTAAAAGTGATGTTAGATTTTACATTCTTCATTTCATACTGCTTGTCCAGCAGCTTCATCAGATCATCATATTCTCTTTGTTTTCCGAGATAAGCCGCAGTATTAGCAAGTAAAGCCAGCTGATAGGTATCTTTTGTAGCCAAAGCTCTTTTCATCATTACTGTAAAGGAATCTTCTATTTCATTTTTAAAGCCTAGTTTGGATAAAGCATATACGATATACATATTTCTCGACCAGGAATATTCTGAATATTTTTCCTTTAATTCAGACCCTCTTCTTACTTCAAATAATCCGTTTGCATTCTTTTTGGATAAAATGAATGAGGAAAGCCCCTGCATAAGCTTAACATCAGGGTTTACATACTTTTTTAAATCTGTAAATTCCAATAATGCAAATGCAGAAAGTGACACATCTGATTCTTCGCTGCTGAAATATCCGAAACCTCCGTCTTTATTTTTATAGCTCAGCATTTTCTGGAATCCTTTTTTCATGTTTTTAATGACCAAATTCTCTGTTGCTGTATCTATTTTTTTACTTGATTTTAAATAATCCAGAATAAAAATATTAGGATATACCGTTGAGGAAAGCTGTTCAAAGCATCCGTAAGGCTCTTTCTTCAGCTGTTCAATATCTGCAAACATCTGTAAAGCAGTGTTCTCAAATACATAATATGAGGAGTACAGACTTCCATTGATATACTCCGGAATATTGATTTTAATATCTTCCGTTTTGTTATTGATGATCGAAAATTGATGCGGAAATCCTTTCTCTTCTACTTTAAACGGAAGAATCATCGTTTCCCTGAAGTCCCCGGATCTTATGGTAAATTGAATATTGGAATCTACGATCTCGTCTGTTTGTATTTTAACAAATAATCTTCCTGATTCTAATGGTTTCAGAGTAATAAGGCTATCGGAATTGATCAGTTTTACATGATTGGGAACAATAACATTCATTGTCATTTTCCGTGTTTCAGGAGAATTATTTTTAATCACAACAGGAATCGTCATCTGATCTGTTCTTGTGAGATACTGGGGAATTTTAGCATCTATTGAGATAAGGCTCTGTGCAGCATAGGTAGTTTCATCATTTCCTACAAGTCCTGATGCAGCAATTCCCTCTGTCATAATTCTAAAGGTGGAATTGGCATCAGAATTATAAAATTCCACTTTTGCTTTCCCGTTTTTATCGGTTTCCACCACAGGGTTCCAATACAATGCTTCTCGGTAATCGAAACGGTAGGATGTATTGGTCGTTTTATATTCCGGATAGGCAAATTCTCTTGATCTGGCATATGATATAAGCCTTCCATAAGGTATTGCTTCAACAGCAATAAAAGATTTCGGGGTAATATCAAAACTGATATTTGAGCTGTTGTTTTTATATGAATTAATAATCACAACTCCGTTTGCGGCTCTGCTTCCATAAACAGCGGCAGCGGCAGCATCTTTGAGAACGGTAATACTACTGATATCATTCGGGTTTATGATGGTATTGAAACTTTCTACAGGAGTACCATCTACAATGAATAATGGATTTTTATTGGTGATGGATGCTTCTCCTCTTATTCTTATCTGTACACTAGCTGCAGACTGCCCTGCTGGTGCAATTGTTAATCCAGCGACTTTTCCGTTTAGCAATGAAGTTACATTGGGGTTTTGAATTTCCAAGGAAGAAGTTATTGTTGTGGAACTAACTGCAGCTTTCTCTCTTTTCGAACTGTATCCCAAAACAACAACTTCTTCAATCCTTTTATCTTGAACAGTATCTTTCCTTGATCGACCGGGTTTATTCAATGTTTCGGTATTATTTCTGTTTTCTGTCTTTATCTCTTCTTTTCTTTCCGCCTCTTTTACAATTTCTTCTACATCAATATTGGAAAGCTTCTGCTTCACTAAAGGGTTAATATCCAAATTATAAGACAGAATCCTGATTTTCAATTGATGTTTAGGCTGAGAAGATCTGGCTATCATTTTATATGAATATTCTGCATTCAGGTCTGAAAAATAAAACTTCCCGTTTTCAGCAACAGTCTGTTTGAGGATTTTTTTGTTATCTGTATCCAAAAGGAAAACATCTGCTTTCACCGGTTTTTTGTTTTCATCTTCCACAATTCCGTAGATTGTATTTTTCTTTTCAGGAAGATACTTGTACTTATTAGTCTTTACTACTTCAGGGATCAATTCGAAGTATCTGTAACCGTTTGTCAGCATAACAAGGTCTAAGCTTTTATTGGCTTTTTCTTCTTTTTTATCGAAATAAAACTGTGGCTTTTCAATTTTCCCTTTCAGCTCGGAGTCCATCAGAAGCCAGGAAATGATATGATTCTGCTTATCGTCAGCATACGTCCATAGTTTATCATCCACCACACTCAGCCCAAGATTGGCAGGAATAGGTTTGTCATTTTCATCGGTAGTTTCTATATTCAGCATTACTTTTTCCCTTGGCAGATAATGCTGTTTTACAGGTTTAACTTTTATATTCAACCGATTTTCTTTATTGGTAAAAACTACACGCTCTGCAAGAGGAATATTGTTTTCCAGAGCGGTAAATCTGCAGATTCCAATCGGGAAGTCTTTTTCATCAATTTCCAATGCGTTGCTGCCTTTTTTTAACAGAAGATCTTTGGTATACATTGCTTTTCCACGGAAACTTCCTTGCAGGGTAATCATTTTTTCCTGGGTTGAAATGATGGCAAAAATCAGCTTTTTGTTGTCATTCTGAATATTTAAAACCAACCCTTCATCTTTTGCTGCCGGGAAATTAAAAGTCTGGGTACTATTTTCGGGCTTTATTACTTTTGCATAATAGGTTTCTCCATTTTTAGCGGTAAAACGAAAGCTTCCCATCCCGAAATTATAGGCTGAAATTTCTTTTATCTTTTCATGATTCTGATTGTAAACAGCCAGAACAGCATCTACAGGTTTTTCAAATTCATCCAGAATTTTAAAGGCAATATTTTGTTCTATTCCATTGATAAAAGTTCCACCTTCAGGCAAGAATTTTACATCCAGATTGTTCAGAACAATGGGAATATTTCTTGAAATAGATTCTGTAAATCCATCAAAATTCACTTTAATATTCAAAAGTGCATCAGAGGATTTCAATATTTCAGGAAGTTTGAAAATCAATTGATTTTTACCTTCTTTATTGGTGATAAGTTTCCCTTCAGAAACGGTTTCTCCATTGATCATTACTGTATAATCCGCTTCATAAAAAGGAATGGGAAGGTTACTAAGACTTCTCATCGAAAAGTCAGCAGTCACCTCATCTCCCGGACCGTATCCTTTTTTAGGAAAATCCAGCTTCATTAATATTCTTGGAGATACTATTTTCTGGAGGGTAATTTCTTTCTCGAAGGTATTTTTCCCTTCTTCATTCTGCATCCAGTTGGTAAAGGCTCTGATCTTATAAATTCCGCCTTTCATTTCTTCATCAAAATAGAAATAACCCTGGGCATATCCATTGGTAATTTCATATTTCATTTTTTTCAAAACACTTCCTGCGGGATCAATAATTTCAAAATTAACGATTCTGCTGTCTTCCACCGGAAGGTTATTTTTTCCTTTTACAACGTATATTTTAAAGTACATTCCTTCACCAGGTTTATAAAAAACATGGTTGGTCTGAACGTAGGTCTTTTCCTTTTCAAAGTTCTGAAAAGGCTGCTGTGCTTTTAGAAAAACCGTTGATAATACTAAGCTCAGCAAGATGATATAGGGTGATATAAACTTGAAATTCATGGGTTAAAATTTGAGTGAAACAATACATCCAAATGTTTTAAATGACGGAAGGTTGAAAAAATCAAGTCCTCTTCCGTTATCCGCATCATAAAAATTCTGATTGGGGTCTGCTCCTTTATTGGCCTGCCAAAGCATTAGATTATTCACATAAAAAGTAAGTTTAAGATTCTGTTTTCCATAGTTGACCGGAAAACTGGAAGACAGTGAAATATTGCTGATTCTTATGTAATCTGCCTTTTGAATATAGTTTTCTGCCACACCAAGGTAACCATATCTGGACCATCGGTTTTCCTGAACATTCAGGTTGGGATCATAGAAATCTACAGGAATCTGGTTTATCGTTCCATTAGCATGTACACCCTGAAAAACATAGTTTTTGATATTTCTGTCTTCTCCCGACTCGAAAGAACGTCCGTAATAATCGAGAACTGCCTGTGTCCCTTTCCAGAGCTGGCCGCCTTTTTTCCATTCCCAATTGATATCTAAAGAGAAGTTTTTATAGGCAAAATTATGGTTGAATTTCATCACAAAATCCGGAGTGGGGTCTGCTATAATTTTCATTCCGTCTGCTTTTTTGGGGAATCCAAACTCATCAATAATCAATTGTCCGGTAGCATTTCTTTCAAAGTAGCTTCCCATGACAGCTCCCAAAACCTGTCCCTCCGACAATGTTTTATAAATATCCTTAAATCCGGAAACAGCCAGGTTCTGATAGCCGGAAGCAATACGGTTTACAATGTCTTTATATTTAAACAATGAAACTTTATGGGTGCTGTAAAAGTTGTATCCCAAGCGCAAACGGTCATAGGCGAAATTGAATTCATACCCGCTGTAGGTATGATCCGCTATATTTTTTAATCTCAGCTGATTGTTTTCGAAAACAGGAAATATATCATCTGTATTTTTTCTATTGAAATATTCTCCTTCAAAGCTTACATTATAGCCAACGTTAAGTCTGGCACCAACTTTCAATTCCCTGGTATTGATATTGGATAAACCTCTGAAGCTTTCCGCTTCCTGTATAGGGAAATATTGATTGTAATTTTGGGCATTCAGTAAAGTTGTGGCATAAGAAGCGTATGATCTTGTAATTTCCGGCTCTGAGCTCAACTGTGTGTAACTTCCCAGTAATTTAAAACTGTAATTATTCCAATTGAAAATGTCATTAAATTTCACATAGAAATTAGCTGTGGGAAGCCAATAGTTATTTTTCAGGGATGTATTTGAGATGTAAAAAGAATTTCCAAGATTAAGACCTGCTTCAAAATCATAATCACGAATATCCATATTGTAATTAAAGATATGATCCTGTGAAGTTCTCTGATAAAGGTATTGCTGATGGATCAGACTGTTATAAACATCCGATTTTCTATCGTTTAAAATAAAATTCAGGCTGAACGTATTTTTAAAATCATAATTCCCTAATGCATAGGAACCTAATATGTTGGAATGATACAAGCTGTTCTCTTGAATCCTTTCATTGAGTAATCCGTTGCTGAAACCAGAAGTAGAAGGCTTATACTGATCTTTGTTCCAGATGCTGTTATTTTCATAAGACTGGCTGACATTCAGTTTAAATTTATCCCAATTTTTAACAACATTAAAACTAAACTGTCTTTCACGGTTCTGATAGCGGTATTTGCTGTCCTGCTCAAAAAGAAATGAAGGATTGTCAGCTTCTTTGCTGTAACTTCTTTGTGAGCCATTATTCAGAAGGGAATTTTGTCCATTTGAAAAAGAAACGGGTGTTAACAAGGAATTCTGATACGCTCTGTTAAACAGCCCTATTCTATTGGTATTGGTGGCTTTATCTTCTTCGTAATTAAAAGCAAAATTAATGGAATATCCGCTTAGTTCTGTATTCAGTTTGGCTTTAAAAGTATTGGCAATATCAAACTGATCTATAAAATACATCTGGTTCTTCTGCTGCCCAAGATTCAAAGACAATCGGATTTTTTCTTTGTTACCTTCTTTTATAAAAGCATTTACATTCAACTGATTATTGTATCCTACTGTTGTTTTAAAAAGACTGTTATCATATTTTCGGGCACGTTGAAGTCCATCAACCCACGGAATTAGTCTTCCGTTCCGGTCGTATTCATAAGCCAGCCCGTCAAATCCTAATGTAGAAATATCCGGTCCAAAACTGAACATTTCATTGGTTTCAGGGGCTTTCCAGACAAGATTCCCGTTTTCTGATCTTCCCTGTACATATTTGCTTTGAGTTCCGGGAATAGCATTCCTGTTTTTAATATCTAAGGATGTGGTAAAGCTTCCATTAAAAAGTAATGTTTTCTGATCGAGTCTTTTTACAATATAAATACTGTCATTCTTTTGTTTTACTTTTCTTATCTGATCAAAATACGAATGAGATCTTTTACTTAAGCTGGTCTTCGTTTTTTCAATACTGAAATCATCCTTTGTTTCTTTTGAAACCAGACTGTCATATGTTTTACTGTAGATATTTTCTACATTTTTATTGCTTGTCTGATTTTCCAGAATAGTTTTTAATTCCCTGAGCTCATAGGTAGAAATAACATGCGTATTTTTTCCCTGGTTCCATGCGATGGTATCATAAGGTTTGGCAGCAATAATTGCAAATCCTTCCTCATCAGTCAGTTCATAAACTCCACTGTTTTTATTAGAAACCTTTAAAAAGTTCTGTGCTTTATCTTTAGTTGTTAAAAATTTTCCAGAGTAATATAATTGTGAGTTTTGTGCCTGTAATAAGGTAATGGTAAACGGCAGCAACAGCAGATAATTCTTTTTCATCGGTGATTAGTATGCTTAAAAATATAAAAAAAGAAACTTCCGTGGAAATTTCTTTTTTATTAATTATTTTTGAATTGTTTTATAACTCTCTACCAGCCTTATAAATTCTGAGCGGTAGCCTTCCTCATCCTTATTTTTACTCTGTTTGGCCAAATTTTCAATATCAGAAAGATCTTTTTTCGTAATCAGTTCCGAATTTCTGAGTACCAAACCAAACCATGCTACGGAAGAAGCAAATTTAAAATCCGGACTTATTGAGGCAGATGGATTTTCTTTTTTAATCACTTTACTGATCTCCATGCTTTTAGTACCATCAGGCTTTTTATATCTGAATTTTACCGTTGCCAGCTCATCTCCAAATTTCCTTGTATCTGATGTTTCAGAGTATTTCAATTTCGTTTCTTTAGGAATAAATTCTGATTCTACATTTGCAGGAATAATCTCATATAGTGCAGTAACCGTATGTCCGCTTCCCAATTCTCCTGCATCAATTTTATCATTGACAAAGTCTTCATTTCTCAGCTTCCTGTTTTCATAGCCTATTAAACGATAAGATTTTACAAATTTAGGGTTGAATTCAATCTGAATTTTGACATCTTTAGCAATAGCATACATGCTTCCTGCAAATTCTTTTCCTAAAAACTTATTCGCTTCCTGCATGTTATCGATATAGGCATAGTTTCCGTTACCTTTATCTGCAAGGGTTTCCATTGTGTTGTCTTTATAGTTGCCCATCCCATAGCCAAGACAGGTAAGGAAGATTCCTGTTTTTCTTTTTTGTGTAATTAAGGTTTCAATATCAGTATTGGATGTAGCGCCCACATTAAAGTCACCATCTGTTGCCAGAACCACTCTGTTGTTTCCTCCTTTGATAAAATTTTCCTTCGCCAGTTTATAGGCCAATTCAATTCCTGCTCCTCCTGCTGTGCTTCCTCCTGCCTGAAGATTATCCAACGCTTTAATAATTTTTTCTTTTTCTCCTGCTGAAGTTGGAGGCAGAACCACTCCTGCATTACCTGCGTACACTACAATTCCTACTTTGTCTTTTGGTCTGAGCTGTTTCAGTAAAACTTTAAGAGAGGACTTCAACAATGGCAGTTTGTTTTCCTCACTCATTGAACCTGAAACATCAATAAGAAAAACAATATTGGATGCAGGCAGACCATCCATCGGAATATTTTTCCCCTGAAGACCTATTTTCAGCAGCTTGTGTTTTGGATTCCATGGAGAGTTGCCATATTCGGTACTAATTGAAAAAGGGTATCCGTTTGCAGGCTGTGGATAATCATATTTAAAATAATTGACCATCTCCTCGACTCTCACTGCATTTTTATCAACTCTATCTCCATACTTGATCATTCTTCTGATATTGGAATAGGAAGCATTATCTACATCAATAGAGAAAGTAGAAAGGGGCTGACGGCTGGTAAGCTCAAATGCATTCTCTATCAATCCGGCATATTCCTCATTATTATAATCAATATTTTCATCGGTTTTTATTGGCTTTTGAACCTCTTTTTTGTCCCCAACCTGATTGTTATAAACCCTTCCTGATTCATGGAATGATCTGGAACTTTCTACTTCCATTGCAGTAACTGATTTTGGTTTCGGGCAGCCATTATATTCCGGCATTCCCGGAACTGTAGGGCAGGCATCATCTTTATCAAAAATACCGTCACCATCTGTATCCGGCCATGGGCAGCCATTATTTTCAGGAGGTCCTGGCACCGTAGGGCACGCATCATCTTTATCAATAACACCGTCTCCATCCGATTCTACCCACGGACATCCTTCATTTTCTACCGGACCGGCAATATCAGGACATTTATCCAGTTTATTAGGAATTCCGTCCTGATCTTTATCTTTTCTGACACTGTAAGTCTTTGGTCCTTTGTCTGTTTCGATGTTTTTTTGAGTTTTACAGCTTGTCAATGCAACAAGCCCTAGCATGGTTATTAGAATTTTTCTCATCTTTTCAAATTTCGGGAGGAAATTATTAAAATAAATTTAAACTGATCAATAAATATTTGATAAACCGATTTTTTCTAAATAAAGAAGAGAAATTTCCAAAGAAATCTCTCTTCCTAAAATTACTTTTGAACTGTTTTATAACTCTCTATCAACCTTAAAAATTCTGATCGGTAGCCTTCTTCATCTTTATTTTTGCCTTCTTTAGCCAGCTTCTCAATATCAGAAAGATCTTTTTTTGTAATCAGTTCCGAATTTCTGAGTACCAAACCGAACCATGCTACGGATGAAGCAAATTTAAAATCCGGACTCGCTGAAGATATCCTGCTGTCATCATTTTTAACAATCTTACTGATCTCGCAACTGGTATCTCCATCCGGTTTTTTATATCTGAATTTTATGGTTGCCAATTCATCTCCAAATTCTTTTGGTGAGGTATTCTGAGTATATTTCAAATCGCTGTCTTTGGGAACAAAATCTGATTTTACCTCTACAGGAATCACTTCATATAAAGCTGTAACGGTATGTCCGCTTCCAAGTTCCCCGGCATCAATTTTATCATTGACAAAGTCTTCGTTTTTCAGTTTTCGGTTCTCATAACCGATAAGACGATATGATTTTACATATTCAGGATTAAATTCAATCTGAATCTTGACATCCTTGGCTATGGCATACATACTTCCTGCAAATTCTTTTCCTAAAAACTTATTCGCTTCCTGCATATTATCAATATAGGCATAATTTCCGTTTCCTTTATCTGCAAGGGTTTCCAGGGTATTATCTTTGTAATTACCCATTCCAAAACCAAGACAGGTAAGGAAAACTCCTGATTTTCTTTTATCTTCAATCAGCGTTTGAAGATCTGAGGTTGAAGACATTCCAACATTGAAATCTCCGTCTGTTGCGATAATGACACGGTTATTACCATCCTTTACAAAATTTTCCTGGGCCAGTTTATAGGCCAATTCAATTCCTGCTCCACCAGCTGTACTTCCACCTGCCTGTAGATGATCCAATGCTTCAATAATCTTATCTTTTTCTCCTGCTGAGGTAGGTGGTAAAACCATCCCTGCACTCCCTGCATATACTACAATTCCTACTTTATCTTTAGGTCTGAGCTGGTTCAGCAAAACTTTAAAGGAAGATTTCAATAGCGGAAGCTTATTTTCTTCATTCATTGAACCGGAAACATCAATAAGGAAAACAAAATTAGATGCAGGCAGCCTGTCCATTGGTATCTTTTTTCCCTGAAGCCCTATTTTAAGTAATTTATGTTTCGGATTCCATGGAGATTCACTGTATTCGGTATTAATTGAAAAAGGGTCTCCATTTTGAGGTTGTGGATACTCATATTTAAAATAATTGACCATTTCTTCGATTCTCACAGCATTTTTATCAACTGCCTGTCCGTTATTGATCATTCTTCTTACATTGGAATAAGATGCGTTATCAACATCAATAGAAAAAGTAGACAACGGCTGGCTTCGTGTAAGTTCAAAAGGATTCTCAACAAAGGCATCATAGCTTTCATCATTCTGAGTCACTGGCGAAACCTGCTGTTGCTTATTAATTGCTTCCTGAAGTTTTTTCATTCTTTTTCTTTCCCTTCTTGAAAGATCTTTGGTAGTTACCACAACTACTCCATTTGCTGCCTTACTTCCATAGATCGCTGTAGCAGAGCCTCCTTTTAAGACATTCATACTTTCAATTCTGTTAGGATCTAAATTTTTGAAGTCATCAGCTTTTGTCAATATTCCGTTAATTACATATAAAGGGGTATTTCCTGGTGAAACAGAAGCAACTCCTCTGATCAGGATCGGGCTATTGTTACTAAGAAATCCTTGATTAATACTGTTAACTGTACTTTTATTTCTTGAAGAAGTACTTACCTTTATTCCTGGGGCACTTCCCTGTAATGATGAATAAGTGGCAGGCTGTGGTTGATTACTGACAGAAGTACTTGCTATTGCATTGGATGCAGTTACATAATTTCTTTTAACTGTCTTTGAATATCCCATTACTACAACCTCTTCAATACTTTTAACCTGATTGGTATCTTTTCTCTGACCGGAAGAAATATAAGTTGCTTTTTTATCAGCATTGGTTTCTCTTTCAGTATAATACTCAGAGATTACCGGTTGATACACATGATCTGAAGGTACAGGAATTGGTAAAGCCGGAGGTGGAGGAACTGTCACAGAGTATTTGATAGGATCCGGATTGATAGCCAGATTTTCTACAGGTTTAACAATCTTCTTTTCTTTTTGGAGATTATCCTTTGTTATACTATCTATTTTTGCAATATCTGTTTTGTTAATTGGTCCTCTTGAAGTTGTATTTTTTACAATTACAGGTTGTAAAGGTTCTACAGTTTCTTTTTTATTGATAAAGTAAAAAGCTCCTAAACCAATGACCAGACTTGCGGCGATACCATACGGCAGCCAAATAGGAACGGCTCTCTTTTTTTCTTCTTTTTTATCTAATTTTTCTTCAATTTTCCCCCATACTTTTTCAAAACCAGGAAAAACAGTTGGCTCTTCTGAAAGCTTGGAAGCTTCATTGAATTGTTGATCTATATGATTATTTTCCATTGTTGTAAAAGTTTAAATGTTTTGATTCACTAAAAGTTCCTGCAGCTTTTTCCTTGCAAAATTGAGCTGTGATTTTGAAGTCCCTTCACTAATGGAAAGCATAGTTGCTATTTCTTTATGAGGATATCCTTCAATAGCGAAAAGATTAAAGATTGCTCGGCAGCCCTCTGGGAGAAAATTCAGTAAACTCAGAATATCTTTTTCCAAAGAAAGGTTGTCCGTTGTCCCTTCAGAATGATCTATGAAATTCTCTTCCAGAGAAATCAACAATCCTTTATTAGATCTTAATTTCTGCAGGCATTCGTTCACTGCAATTTTTCTCGCCCATGCTTCAAAGGTTTCAGGATTCTGAAGCTGAGTGATTTTTGTGAAGATTTTATAGAATGTATCGGCCAATACTTCTTCTATATCTTCGTCGTTTTTCAAATAGCGTCTGCAGACTGCGTAAAGCCTACCCGCCATTTTCTCGTAAACCTTCCGCTGTGCATTGCGGTCGCTACGCTGGCATTCTAGTAATAATTTGTGTTCCATAGTCAGGAGTTATATCATTATAGATGCAGAAACTTTTGCTGGGGTTGGAAACATGGTCAACTTTTTAGAAAAATAGTAAAAAAAACATTTTTTTTGCATTTCAAATTTAACTTTTACTTCTGTAACAAATCTCTATTATCAACGACTCTTAATATAAATAATCTTTTTATAGTAATGAAAAATGCCAAAATTGCATCATTACTTTTTGTTTTGTCTGCAGGAAGTATGATGTTTGCCCAAGATGACTTAATCAATAAGTTAAAAAACAACCAATCACAAAATGCTAATTTTCAGTTCACAACGTTAAAAGACGTTGGCGCAACTTCTGTAAAGAACCAGGGTTCATCAGGAACCTGCTGGAGCTACTCAGGAAATTCATTCCTTGAATCTGAAATGCAGAGAATGGGCAAAAAACCTGTAGATCTTGCCGAAATTTTTACAGCAAGAAACTCTTATCATGATAAGGCGAAATTATATGTTTTAAATAATGGAGCAATCAGTTGGGGTGATGGAGGAGAACTTCATGACGTAATCAATATGTACAAGAAGTATGGCGCTGTTCCTCAGGATGTCTATTCAGGATTAAAAGCCGGACAAACTACAAACAACTTCAAGGAAATGCAAGGGAAGCTGAAGCCGGTTCTTGACAGTCTTGTTCAAGCTTCTTCTAAAGGGAAACTTACAGATAACTGGATGGATTCTGTAGATGCTATTCTTGATGAGTATTTAGGAAAAGTACCTGCTAACTTTACGTATGAAGGAAAAAACTACACTCCAAAAACATTTGCAAAGGAAGTGGTAGGAATTGATGCTGAAGATTATGTAGAGCTATCTTCTTACAAAGACTATGCTTATTATCAGAAATTTGTAGTTCCGATTCCTGACAACTGGAGCCACGATTCTGACTGGAACGTACCGATGAAAGATCTTACATCAATCATTGACAATGCAGTAACTAAAGGATATTCTGTAGGTTGGGCAACTGACGTTTCCGAGCCTTATTTCTCTTACAAAAACGGTGTGGCTTATGTTCCTGATATGGATCTTGATCAGATCACAGCAGAGAACAAGCAGACTTTGTTTACGGAGCCTAAAAAAGATAAAACAATCACTGAAGATATCCGTCAGAAAGCACTTAACAATCTTTCTACAACGGATGATCACGGTATGCATATCGTAGGTTTGGCAAAAGATCAGACTGGTAAAGAGTATTATATGGTGAAAAATTCATGGGGAGTAACCAATGATTTCGCCGGATATATTTATGTAACAAGACCTTACGTTGAATACAAATCAACAGCAATCCTTGTTCACAAAAATGCAATCCCAAAAAGCATCTTAAAGCAATTAAAACCAACCAAGAATATTGGTTTGTAAGAAATCATTTCTGTCCTTTAAAGGGCAGTTTTAGATATTTAAATCTGTTAAAACCCGCTTCCGAAGATTTCGGAAGCGGGTTTATTCTATACCATCTTTGAAAGAATATATTCATATATTAATGCAAACTGTTGTTTGGCTTTCAAAATATATTATATTTGTATAAATCAACAAATTATTATATATGAAAAATCTAAGAAAATTAACAAAATCGACATTAAAGAACATTATAGGAGGAAATGCTCCAGAGTGCCCTGAAGGAAGTACAGCATGCTATATTCCCGGCAATAATGGGATCCCTCCCCGTTGGAGATGTGTTCCAGATTCAATCGGGTGTCCGTAAACTTATAAATCGGCTTTCAGGAAATCCTGAAAGCCGATTCTTTAATAAATAGGTGAAAATTAAATATAAAATAAAGTGAATTATGCTGATTTAATACCAGATTGAATCGTCAATTTTGCTTCGCAAGTGAATAAATTATGCTGTTAAAAAAATCGACAGCGAAGCGAATTCACAATTCTTGATTGATATTAAAATAAAACGCTCATACTTTCTGCTGAAAAGTCCAGAAGAGCTTCGGTATTTCCGTCTTTGATCTTCTGTACCCACTGATGATCCTGAAGAATAGCTCTTCCTACAGCAACAAGATCAAATTCTTCATTATCCAATCTTCTGATCAGTTCTGTAAGATCTGTTTTTTCTGTTCCCTGTCCTGCAAAAGCATTAAGGAAATCTCCGTTTAAGCCTACAGAACCTACTGTAATGGTTGGTTGTCCTGTAATTTTTTTAGCCCATCCTGCAAAGTTCAGATCAGAACCTTCAAATTCAGGTTCCCAGAAACGACGCTGTGAACAGTGGAAAATATCTACCCCAGCTTCTTTCATTGGTAATAACCAATCTTCCATTTCATTAGGAGTAAATGCCAATCTGGTTTTATAATCCTGCTGTTTCCATTGTGAAAGACGTATGATAATGGTAAAATCCTCTCCTACCGCTGCTCTGATGGCTTTCACCACTTCAACAGCAAATCTGCTTCTTTCTTTTAACGTTTTACCACCATATTCATCTGTTCTTGTGTTGGTTACTTCCCAGAAGAATTGGTCGATAAGATACCCGTGAGCACCATGAATTTCAAGACAGTCGAACCCAAGGTCTTTTGCCGATTTTGCAGAGGCTGCAAACTGTGCGATAGTATCCTGAATATCTTCAATCGTCATCGTAGAAGCCTTTTCCATTTGAACTAACGGATAGTCTTCTGCCATTCTTGTATCTCCCACGTGCCAGATTTGAGGACCCATTTTACCTCCATTCTGATGTACAGTATCAATTACGTTTTTCCAGCCGTTTAAAGCTTCGTTTCCGTAGAAATCAGGAATATTCTGTAAGTTCTTTGATCCTGGTCTGTTGATCACTGTTCCTTCAGAAAGAATCAATCCTACTTCTGAAGCGGCTCTTCTTCCGTAATAGTCTGCTATACTTTGTGTAGGAACTCCATTATCAGACTGTGCTCTGGTCATAGGAGCCATTACGATTCTATTTTTAAGCTGTAAATTTTTGTATTGAAACGGTTTAAATAATGATGATGTGCTCATATTTAAATTTGTATTTTATAATTGTTACACAAAGTAACTAATAATAGTTCACTTTTGTATCTTTTATTAAAAAAATAGTGGTAACTTCGCAGTAACTTACATTAGTAACATCAAAGTAACGTATATAACTTCGGTTCCATATGATATTAAAAATAAAGATTTCCTTATGAAAAAGAATGAATTAATGCAATACAGCTGTCCTCTGGGTAAGGCAATGGCCGCTTTGGGAAGCAAATGGAAGCCCATTATTGTTCTGGTTATTAAAGACAGGAAGTTACGTTTTGGAGAGCTTGCAGTACGAATCAAAGTTATCTCCAGAAAAGTACTCACTGATCAGCTGAGGGAGATGGAAACAGACGGACTTGTTATCCGTGAAGAGTTTAAGGAACTTCCTCCACGCGTGGAATATTCACTTACAGAAAAAGGATTGGCTTTGCTACCGATTTTATATTTACTGGAGGAATGGGAAGCGAAATATCAGGTAAAAGGGCAGCATGAAGATAAAGATTGTACTTTTTTAAATGAGGATGTAAAAAATATAAAGGCTGTCAATGTTTGATAGCCTTTCATTTTGGATTGCACTTTCAAAAAGGTAAGTATAGAACGAAAAGGTAAGTATATAGGTTCAAAAGCATTTCTGATGCAAATTTGCAGAAAAATATTCATTATGAATTACAAAGAAATTGCAAAAGAAACCATTGGAAACCTGTATAGAGCCCACCACAGCATTAGAAAATCCGGTATTGATGAAAAACTGATCGCTTTGGTGGAGCTGCGTGTTTCTCAAATCAATGGTTGCGCGTATTGCTGCAGCTATCATGCTAAAGAACTCTCTGATTTTGGCTTTGAACAGGATGTCATCAACAGGCTCCCGGGCTGGAAACATACCAATGCCTTCAATGATCAGCAAAAGCTTGTTTTAGAATGGGCAGAGGCTGTTATTTACAGTAAAGATAATTGGCAACAAATAAAAGCAAAGCTGATAGATCAATTTACAGAACGAGAGATTGTAGAGCTTACTGCAAGTATAACTCTGATGAATACTTTGAATAAACTGAGGATTACTTTGGCTAAGGAGGAGTAAAAAATAGAAGGCTGCTAATATTCAGCAGCCTTTTTATTATTTATTCTTTTATTTCGTCATCTTCTTTTATGATATAAGCTTCTAACAATAATAATTTATCTTGCTCTTCCAAATAATTAAATCGTTCACGGACTATCGAAGTGGCCTCCCTTAATCTTTCAGCCAGTTTTTTACTACTTTCATATGATTCATTTTCTTCTATATCTTTTTCAACCTGAGGTTCATGAGTTAACAATTTAACTTCATTTCCCTTAATAATATGTTCCGCAATTATCTTACTAACTTCTTCAATCTTTTTATCAGCACCTTCTTTACTGATTTTTTTATCTTTTTTTAAGCTTTCTTTGTGCTGTTGAATGATAGTCTCTCTTAATGTCTCATTAATATTTGAAAGCATAAGCTTTTCTCTTTCTTTCTCCATTTCAATCAACTTTTTATTTCCCATGTAAGAAGATATTATCTCTTTTGCAGTTTTGGATTTGTATAATAAATATGCCCCATAAACTTCCAATCCCCTCATAACAACTTTTGTCAAGTCTAAAGAAACATCGAAATCAATATTACATATAACATCAATAGATCCATTTTGAATCTCAACTAAATCAATCTCTTCAGGAGAATCCGACTTAAGCAAAGTATAATACATAAGTAAAGCCCTATTCCATTTATTAAGACTTTTTGTAAATTCTTTAATTGTGCCTGTAGATTTCAAATCTTTAAAAATAATTGAAATCAAAGCATTTCCTTCGGATGCAAGTTGCTCAACTTCTGTTACAGAATATTTATATAATATATCTTTTAACTTTTTAACCTCATCTTCATTTTCAGTAATTGAATCAATTAAAGTATTTAATATATGATAAAAATTTGAATAATAGTCATTTGCATCTAGTGAACTATCTTCGTCAAGTTCATCGAGTTTGGAAGTAATATTTAATTGTGTAAAAGGAATTGTATTTTTTAACAAATAAAATAATTCCTCGTTAAGTAAATTATTATCAAAATTTTGAAAAGATTTTTTTATCCGTAGAGATAAATCCTTCATATAAACCAAATTCTGATTTTGTGATTGTTGAATAGATTTAAAATAATCTACAATATCCCTTTTAAATCCAGAAGTTACTACTAAAGATTCAAAAAGATTTACCTTGCTTAATAAAGATTCAATGTTCATTAGTTATTATAAAAATTTATATAAAATCAAATTTACAAATTTCTACTTATAAATAATTTACGGATTACCGTAACTGTAAATAATAAAACCGCTCCCAAAAGGAAGCGGTTTTAAAATTTATCTAAAATCCCAATTAGAATATCGCAGGATATTTCTGAGGATTTGTTTCATTAAACATTGCGTAGATTTTTTCTACCATATCGTCTGTAGACGGCTTGCTGAAATAGTCTCCATCACTTGCGTAAGCAGGTCTGTGATCATTTGCAGAGATCGTCAACGGATCTGAATCCAGATATCTGAATGCTTTCTGCTTTTCAAGGATCTGCTGTAAGATAAATCCTGTAGTTCCACCTTCCACATCTTCGTCAATCACCACTAATCTGTTTGTTTTCTTAACACTTTCAGCAATTTCGTGTGACAAATCGAAAGGAATTAACGACTGAATATCAATTACTTCTGCAGAAATTCCCAGTTTTTCCAATTCGTTAGCAGCTTCTGTTACAATTCTCCATGTAGAACCGTAAGTCACCAAAGTAACGTCTTTTCCTTCTTTGGTTACTTCAATTTTCCCTACAGGAACTGTGAATTCTCCTAAGTTATCCGGTTGTTTTTCTTTTAATCTGTATCCGTTCAGACATTCTACAATAATTGCAGGTTCGTCAGCCTGAAGCATCGTATTATAGAATCCTGCTGCTTTAGTAAGGTTTCTAGGTACCAATACCAGAATTCCTTTTGAAAGGTTAAGAATACCTGCCATTGGAGAACCTGAATGCCAGATTCCTTCTAATCTGTGACCTCTTGTTCTGATGATCAGCGGCGCTTTCTGACCTCCTTTGGTTCTGTAATGTACGGTTGCCAAATCATCACTCATTCCCTGTAAACAGTAAAGAACATAGTCTAAGTACTGGATTTCAGCGATTGGTCTCAAACCTCTCATTGCCATACCAATTCCCTGTCCAAGAATGGTTGCTTCACGAATTCCTGTATCAGCGATACGTAAAGCACCGTATTTTTCCTGCATTCCTTCCAATCCCTGGTTTACGTCACCGATGTTTCCGGTATCTTCACCAAAGATTAAAGTTTCAGGATATTTTTCAAAAATTTTGTCAAAGTTATTTCTGATCACTACTCTTCCATCAACATCCTCAGAGCTGTCAGAATATACAGGCTTGATCTCCTGAATGTTTCCAGACTTCCACTCAGACTGTGAGTATAAGTGAGATGAATAGTTGTCTTTTTCAACTGCAGCAACTTCATTGTATTTCTGCATCAGCTGATTTCTTTCTGCAGAGTTGGTACCTCTTGTTGTCAGTAAAGCTTTTCTTACTAAATGGAAAATATCCTTTTTAGCTTTTGAAACAAGCTTATTGAATTGAGAAATGTATGTTTCAACTTCAGCATTCTGTCCTTTAAGGTTTTCTACTAAAGGTAAGATAGACTGAATAAGTTCTGAAACTGCTTTCTGATAGTTTTCCCAAGCCGTTTTCTGTCCTGCTTTTGCAATCTTTTTTGCTTCTTCATCAATAGCTTCAAGCTCTTCAGCAGTAGCAATCACCTCTTCATTTCCATCAATCTCAATAGAATAGTTCAGAATCCATTCTTTGAATTTTGCCAAGCCATCAAACTCAGCTTCCCAAGCCAGACGTTCTTCATTTTTATATCTTTCGTGAGATCCGGATGTAGAGTGTCCCTGAGGCTGAGTAACATCAATTACATGAACCACTACCGGTACACTTTCTGTTCTTGCAAAATGTTCAGCCTTAGCATATGCATCCAATAATGCAGGATAATCCCAAGCTTTCACCTGAATGATTTCACATCCCTGGTTCTCACCTTCTTTTCTCTGGAAACCGCTTAGCATTTCACTGATATCCGCTTTTGCTCTTTGGTTTTTAGTAGGAACAGAAATTCCGTATCCATCATCCCAGATAGAAACGATCATAGGAACCTGAAGCGCACATGCTGCATTCAGAGTTTCCCAGAAATGACCTTCTGCTGTAGAAGCATCTCCAATGGTCCCAAAAGCAATTTCGTTCCCTTCTCTTGAGAATTTTTCTGAACCGTCAAATTTTACACTTTTATAAATTGTAGAAGCCTGAGCCAATCCTAATAATCTTGGCATTTGTCCTGCTGTAGGAGAAATATCAGAAGAGATATTTTTCTGAGCTGTCAAATCTTTCCAGCTTCCGTCTTCATTTAAACTTCTTGTTGCGAAATGCCCGTTCATCTGTCTTCCAGCTGAAGCAGGTTCTCTTTCAACACTTGTATCTGCATACATCTGTGCAAAGAAACTTTCTACCATTAAGGCATCTATTGCTAATGCAAAAGTCTGATCCCTGTAGTATCCTGAACGGAAGTCTCCATTTCTGAAAACTTTCGCCATTGCAAGCTGAGGAAGTTCTTTTCCATCCCCAAAAATTCCGAATTTAGCTTTTCCAGTGAGTACTTCTCTCCTTCCGAGATAAGACATTTCACGAGAGATCCTTCCTAACCTGTAGTCTTCAAGTATCTGATTTTTAAAATCTTGAAAGGATATTTGCTGTGTTTCAATATAGGTTGTTTGCATAGCTAAGTAAAAAAGTTTTTTAATCTTCAAGTATTTTGCTAATATACACTTTTTAAATTAATTTTAATTTTTAATAATCTTTTTTAAAAATTTGATAATAAAAAAAATTGTGCTTTATTTTGATAAAAATTGTAAAGATGGAAAAAAAATCACCTCACATTTTGAATGCTTCTAGCAATCTTTTAGGATTTTCATTGATTATAATGACGTCCCTTAAAATCACTAAAATGAGCCAGAGTACGTATTTGGACGAATTTGCAGGCATTGCCAGCATCTTTTTTGCATGCAGCTGTTTCTTTTCATTCCTGGCTATCAGAACAAAAACGGAAAAGCGGGAATACACCTTTGAGAGTATTGCGGATTATTTATTTTTAATCGCTTTATTTTGTATACTTCTAGCCGTTATTATTGTAAGCCTAAAAATGATTTAATTCCAAAACACAAGTTCAATTATCATTATCGGACTATAAGTCATAGATATTTATCGAAAACTGTTTATTTTCAGTTTTCTGGTATATTATTTGAAATTAGTGTTAACAATTATTTTAAAAACACTATAAGATGACAAGAAAATTACTGACCGTAGTTAAGGTTTTTGCCTTTTCTACACTTTACTTCGCACAGGTAGGAATAAACACACCAAATCCTCAAACGACCTTTCATATTGATGGAGCCAAAGACAACTCAACATCCGGAGCTCCTTCAGCAGTACAGCAAACTAATGATTTTACAGTAACTAATTCAGCTCAAGTAGGAATAGGCACAACTATTCCAACAGAAAAACTGGATGTAAGTTCAGGAAATGTACGTGTTCGAAATATTAATTCCAATATCGGAATTGGAGGAACAGATAGGGTTGTTGTTGCAGATGCCACAGGTATCTTGAAAACTATAGACTTTACAGCCTATTCATTATTCCATGCGCGTTTGGCTGCTGATCAGAACATTGGCAGTGCTGCTTCAATTGTGACACTCATGTTTGCCAGTCCAGTTGCTACCTCACCATTTTATTCTTACAATACCTCTTCAGGTGTTCTGACATTTAATCAGGCGGGCAATTACCTTGTAACTTTGCAGGCAAGTTTTGCCAATATTTCTGCAGGAGCGCAATTACTTCTAGGAATCAGACCTGTTCCAGATAGCAATTATCTGGGAAGGGGAAGCCACTATGCCGGAGCTTCAACTCCTACGCTGACTGCTTCAACAAGAATTGGTGAACTAATGAATTACACGACAGTAATTGTAGTGCCTACAACAGGTTATCAGATTCGTTTTACGGCAGCTCCCAACCAGGCAAGCACTATCTTATCAACAGAGATGGGGCCTACAGGAAATGGAAATGTAACGAATGTAACGGTACAGAAAATATAAGCAGGAAAATCATAAATATAAAGGCTTCGGCGCACCTTTGGTGCGCCGAAGCCTTTATATTTATCAATATTTTTTAAAATTTTCGCTCAATTACATAATCCAGCATACTATGTAATGATTTTCTTGCTTCAGAATCTGGAAACTCATTCAGGAGATCTTTCGCTTTCTGTTGAAAATCTTTCATCACCTTAATGGAATATTCCAATCCACCGGAGCTTTTAACAAATTCTATAAGTTCTTTTACACGCTTGGGATTGTTATTATAACGTTTTATGGTATCGAAATAATACTTTCTATCCTTCTCATCAGCCATTTTCAAGGTATGAATTAAAGGCAGGGTCATTTTCTGTTCTTTAATATCAATTCCTACAGGCTTCCCGATCACATTTGAACTTAAATAATCGAAAAGGTCATCTTTGATCTGGAATGCCATTCCTGTAAAGGTTCCGAAATCCATCATTTTCTTAGCAAGAGCTTCATCTGCATTGTTGGACAGAACTCCTATTTCACAGCACGCAGCAATCAGAGTCGCTGTTTTCTGGCGGATAATTTCGTAATAAACATCTTCTGTGATATCCAGTTTTCTCGCTTTTTCCAGCTGAAGAAGCTCTCCTTCTGACATTTCGCGGATCGTTCTGGAAATTACTCCAAGCAAATCATAATCTTTATGGTCTGTGGATAATAATACGGATTTTGACAAAAGATAATCGCCTACCAAAACCGCAATTTTATTCTTCCACAAAGCATTGATTGAAAAGAAATTACGGCGTTTGAAGCTTTCATCCACTACATCATCATGTACAAGAGTAGCAGTGTGAATCAGCTCGATCATGGACGCACCACGGTAGGTTTTTTCAGTCACCTCACCTACCAGTTTGGCACAAAGAAACACAAACATTGGACGCATCTGCTTTCCTTTGGTGGTAACAATAAAACGGGTTACTTTATCTAATAAAGCCACTTTACTCTGCATTGATTCATAAAACTTCTGTTCAAAAAGTTTCATTTCATCATTGATCGGTCGTTTAATCTCTTCTACAATATTTGCCAAAATCTGCGATGCTGGGTGAATAATTATTAATTATCACAAAGATAATTTTTTTCGCTCAATTTTAAGACAAATTAATCTTTGAGTTCATCTTTCGGGATAAAATAAAAAGAGGGTTTTGTAGTTCCCAATGGAGATTTGAATTTTTCCCCGGAGATATAAATTCCTTTTTCATCTACACTTATCCCTTCAATCTGAGCTAGTGAAAGAGCTGTTCCCAGATAGTAGTGCTTTGGTTTTTGTTTGAAAAATATTCCGGGCTCTGTTTCCGTAAAGATATCTAAAAAGACTTCCGTTTTCTTGGTATATCCCACCAGATAAAGCTTTTTATCAAAGTAGGAAGCATCTGTAACCACAAAACCTGTTTTATAAGCTTCTACCTTTTCTGCTTTTTGCAGTTCGGAAATATTGGGATCTATAATATAATGAGAGCTTGCTTTTGCAGCCCATTCTTTAGTAAAGATATGCAGTTTCCCATTCAAATAGATCATGGCTTCTGCATCGAAATCATTTCTGGCATTTTTGGAAGTAAATTCAGTTTGTTCAGGATAATAAAAAAGAATTGTCGTTCCATCTAAAGCTCTTTCCGAGCCAGGAATTTTAATGTTAATAGAAGTATCAAGACGTTCGTAAGGAACTTTATAGATCATCAGATCTTTCCTTGTTCCTGCATTATTTCCAAAATCTCCGATATAAAAATTCTCACCGTCATTAGCCAAAGCTTCCCAATCATTATTAATCAGATTGGTTTTCAGTGTTCGAATAATTTCGCCATTATTTTTATCAATTTCAAAAAGCTCGGCTGGATTTCCACTATCGTTGAAAGTGTATAATTTTCCGTTTAAAATATCAAGTCCTGAATTTTCTTCAATCTTATCATTCAAATAATTAACCCTGTATTTTTTTATTTTCAGAAAGTTGGTCTGTTGGGAAAATGCAGATTGAGCAATGATGAGAGCAACAATCAGAAGGATTTTTTTCATACAACAAAAGTAGGATTTTATTCTGAGTTGGTGAGTTGGGATGTTGAAACTATATGAGTATAGATTCCTACGGAATGGACAAACTAATCGTTTTATTACTCCACACCCCTTGTCATTCCGCAGGAATCTAAATATTGTATGTAGTCCTTTAAAAAGAATTCTAATTTTGGAGGCTTGAAAGTCTGAGAGAGTTTGAGAGTTAAAGATATTTTTTCCAAATTGTTTGGCTCTTTTTGCTTTTCACTTTCAACTTTCACCATCATCTTCCTAAAACAGGAAAACGGGCTAAAATAGCCCATTTTCCCTTAGATTTCTATTGATTTTAAAAACAGAAGTTAAGCAGTTTTCTGCTCTTTCTGAGTTTGCTGTTGTTCTTTCTTTTTTTCCTGTTTTGCAAAGTATTCTTTTTGGTATTGCCTTACCGTTTTTCCGGTTCCGTCATGTCTCCATCCTGGTGAATTGAAAATATAATTGATCCTGTCTGTGAATTTTAATCCAGGTTGTTTAAGATCTTTCCAGATTTTCCGCCATTCATAAAAAAGAACCGTATCTGGTCTGTTGTCCGGCATTTTAGGATAGATTCCGAATTTTACGGGAATATTAGGATCTTCTTTTTGAAAGGTTCCAAATATTTTATCCCAGATGATCAGACACATTCCCATGTTCTTATCCAGGTATTTTACATTGCATGCATGGTGAACACGGTGGTGGGAAGGAGTAACAAGAATGTATTCTAAGAATCCCATTCTCTTCACAGTCTGGGTATGAACCCAGGTTCCATATACCTGGCCAACCGCATAGGCCACCATAATAAGCCATGGATTGAAACCTAAAAATGCAAGCGGTGAGAAATATAAATATCTGTAAAGCGGCTGTAGTACAGGACTTCTGAATCCTGTTGTAAGATTAAAATATTCTGAACTGTGGTGTGTAATATGAACTGCCCAGAATGCTCTGGAACGATGGTCAACATAATGCAGGACATAATAGGCAAAATCTGTGATGATAAAACAAGCCAGCAGATACCATACACCAAGATCCCATGAAAAAAGTCTGTGATTGTAGAAGAAAAACATAACGCCCATGGCAAAAGCCTTCATGATAAGGTCTAAACCAAAGTTCATCAATGCCAGATAAACATTGGTAGCAAGGTCTTTCCCACTATACAGCTTAGCTTCTGAAACGTGGCTGTAAATCATTTCAGCTAAAATAATCGTCGCATGCAGTGGTATAGACCATGCATAGACATTTTCAAGCCCATCCTTATTCATAAGAAAATCCATCATCACAAAATAATTTGTGCAAAGGTAGGGTTTGGCCTATGCTTTAAGAAAGCCTTATATTTTTTTTAAGGAAATTTTAATCTGTTGCTTTGTTTGCTAATTGCCCACAGGCAGCATCAATATCACCCCCACGGCTTCTTCTGACCATTACAGTAACGCCTGCATTTTCAAGCTGACGGATATAGTTTTCTTCCGCCTGTTTGTTACATTGATCATATTTTCCATCACCAATTGGGTTGTACTGGATAAGGTTTACTTTTGAAGGAACCTGTTTGCAGTATCTGATTAAAGCTTTAATATCTTCATCTCCATCATTGATTCCTTTCCATACACAGTATTCAAAAGTAATGATAGATCCTGTCTTCTGATACCAGTACTGAAGAGACTCCATAATATCTGTCAACGGAAATTTATCAGAGAATGGCATGATCTCGTTACGCTTAGATTCGATAGCTGAGTGAAGGGATAAAGCCAGTTTCACACGCAGTTCATCATCTGCAAGCATTTTAATCATCTTTGGAATACCGGATGTAGAAACGGTAATTCTTCTTGGAGACATTCCCAATCCTTCCGGCTGGGTAATTTTTTTGATGGCTTCCACTACGTTTTTGTAATTCATCATCGGCTCTCCCATTCCCATAAATACGATATTGGAAAGCGGTCTCTCGAAGTACATTCTACTCTGGCTGTCAATCAGGGCTACCTGATCTACAATTTCAGCTACTTCAAGGTTTCTCATCCTTTTCAGTTTTGCCGTAGCACAGAATTCGCAGTTTAATGAGCATCCTACCTGCGAAGATACACAGGCTGTAGTTCTTGTTTCTGTAGGAATAAGAACAGATTCCACCATCAATCCGTCATGAAGTTTCACACCGTTTTTGATGGTTCCGTCAGAACTCTTTTGAAGAAGATCTACGGAAACAGGGTTGATTGTGTATTCTTCGGAAATTTTTTCACGAAGAGATTTCGAAAGATTCGTCATTTCATCTATCGAATGGAGGTTTTTGCTCCATAGCCAGTCATAGACCTGTTTCGCACGAAACGGTTTTTCTCCTAAAGATTCAAAGTAATCTTTAAGCTGGTCTAGTGATAATATACGGATATCTTTCATTGTAAGGTTGTAGATTATAGGCAGCAGGTGGCGGATAACTACTACCTGCCACCTTTTACCTATTATCTTTTTTATAGAATTAACATTGCATCACCGTAAGAATAGAATTTATACTTTTCTCTTACAGCTTCTTCATATGCCTGCATTATGAAATCTTTTCCGGCAAATGCAGCAATCATCATAAGCAGAGTAGACTTCGGTGTATGGAAGTTGGTGATCATTGAAGTAGCAACTCCGAAATCGTGAGGTGGATAAATAAATTTATTTGTCCATCCGTTGAAAGCAGAGATCTTTTTATTTGAAGAAACAGAAGTTTCCAATGCTCTCATCGTTGTAGTACCTACAGCACAAACTCTTCTGTGAGATTCTACAGCTCTGTTGATAAGGTCCGCATTTTTCTCGTCGATGATGATCTCTTCAGATTCCATTTTGTGCTTAGAAAGATCTTCTACCTCAATTGGGTTGAATGTTCCCAATCCTACGTGAAGTGTTACCTCAGCAAAATTGATTCCTTTGATCTCTAATCTCTTCATCAAATGTCTAGAGAAGTGAAGACCTGCAGTAGGTGCAGCAACAGCTCCTTCTATTTTAGCATAGATGGTCTGATATCTTTCTGCATCTTCCGGCTCTACTGCTCTTTTGATATATTTTGGAAGTGGAGTTTCTCCCAATTCTTTTAATTTCGTTCTGAATTCGTCGTAAGAACCGTCGAATAAGAATCTTAACGTTCTTCCTCTTGAAGTGGTGTTATCGATAACTTCCGCTACTAAGGATTCATCTTCAGTGAAGAATAATTTGTTACCAATTCTGATTTTTCTTGCTGGATCTACCAAAACGTCCCAAACTCTGGTTTCTTTATCAAGTTCTCTTAATAAGAAAACTTCAATTTTAGCACCTGTTTTTTCTTTATTTCCGTAAAGACGAGCAGGGAAAACCTTAGTATTGTTGAAAATAAATAAATCATTTTCATCAAAATAATCCACTACATCCTTGAATAATTTGTGCTCGATAGTTTGTGTTTTTCTATCAAGAACCATTAATCTAGCTTCATCTCTGTGCTCTGATGGGTGTTCTGCTAATAATTCCTCAGGAAGATCAAAATTAAAATCTGATGTTTTCATTTTTTAAATTACGGTTTAAAAATTATTGAAATTACAAGGTGTAATTTTCGGAGTGCAAATATACGACATTGAATACCCCTTTGTCAAGTATTATTTACAATCAAATATAAAACCGTGATTTTACGGGGAGTTTTGAAGCTTAAAAAGTTTATTTTTGGGAAAATTAAAATTCACCATGGAGCCAGTAAGCAAAATCTACTCCCTTAATAATCCGTATCCTAGTGGTCATAAAATAAGTACATCCATCTGGAGTAGTCGGATTGATAAGGATCAGTTTATAGGGTTTGAATTTCATTTAAAAACTGAAAATTAATATGCAAATACTGAAAAAGAAAGTGAAGAACTGCCCACCTGAGATTCCAAATCTATTGGGAAATTAAAGGAATAAAAGAGAATACAAATCAAATCGATAACCGCATAAAACAATCAATCAAAAAAATTATCATTATGAGTAAATATTCAATTGAAGCATTTATCAACGAAACAAAAGAGAATCCACAGCAAAGAGATTATTTTGAACTGGAAACCAAACATCTTCTGGAAATCAATCTTAATAACCAGGCGGTATGGACTAAAAAAGGAAGTATGGTAAGCTACGTGGGAAATGTCAATTTTGAAAGACAGGGAATGCTGGCTGGCGGAATTGGAAATCTCCTTAAAAAAGCGATCAGCGGTGAAGGAAGTAAGCTTATGAAAGCGGAAGGAACCGGAAAATTGTATGTAGCAGATTCCGGAAAGAAAGTCCGTATTCTTTATCTGAATAATGAATCCGTATGTGTGAACGGAAATGATGTTCTTGCCCATGAGCAAAGCGTAAAAAGTGATATTACCATGCTTAAAAGTATTGCAGGAATGATGTCTGGTGGACTTTTCCAGGTGAAACTTTCAGGAACGGGACATATTGCAATTACCACTCACGGAGATCCATTGACTTTACTGGTAACTCCTGATACGCCTGTGTTCACAGATCCCAATGCTACTGTTGCATGGTCCGGAAATCTGAGCCCGGAACTTAAAACCAATGTTTCTTTCAAAAGCCTTATCGGAAGAGGAAGTGGTGAAGAATTTCAGATGAAGTTCTCTGGCCACGGATGGGTACTGATTCAACCTTATGAAGAAGTTTATTATATGGAAAAATAAAGTCCGCAAACCTTAGACGTAATTTTGTATTTTCGTAGTACTTAAAGCAATAGCAATGAATACTATTATAAAGCTATTTTTTCTGATCGTTATAATTCCTAATACAATTATAGCCCAAAAATCAAAGAATAATTATGAATACAATATAGATCTTCTTCATATGTCCAATGATGAAGTCCGGGTTTCTTTTGCTCCCCCAAGGAACAATCTTAAACAGGGTAAGTTTATTATTCCTAAGCTGGTTCCCGGATTTTATCAGGCTATGAATTTCGGACAATATGTTTCGAATTTTACAGCCACCGACAAAAGCGGAAAAAAAATACCAACTGAGCGTTTGGATAAAAACAGCTGGCTGGTACACGACCTTAAGCATGTACACAAAATATCATATCAGATAGCTGACGGCTGGGACTCTTTAAAAAATGATACTCAGGAAGCCAAATCTCCAGGCAGCATGTTTGTAAAAGACAGTGTTTTCGTGATCAATTATAATTCTTTAGTAGGATATTTTGAAGAAATGAAAGAAATTCCTTATCAGATTAATATTACAAAAAACAAAGATTTTTACGCTTCTTCTGCCCTGGATTATAAACAGAAAGATAAAAATACTGATGTTGTCTGGGCTAAAGATTACAGACAATTGGTAGACTCCCCTGTCTTATATTGTGTTCCTGATACTACATGGCTGAAAATAGGCCATACCGAAGTTCTTGTCTCATTCTATAACAATAAAGAGCGGCATTATTCAAAAACAATCGCCCGTGAAATAGAAAATATTCTGAAAAACCAACAAGCATATCTGGGAGGAACATTACCAGTAAATAAATATGCTTTTCTGATCTACTATGAATCTTCAAACGAGAGCGGATTTCTTGGAGATGGCCTGGAACATTCCCATTCTACAGTCTGTCTGTACCGTTCGGGAAGTATGAAGTTTCTTCCGAATGCTTTAAACAGGGTGGCATCCCATGAGTTTTTCCATATTGTTACTCCTCTCAACATTCATTCAGGAGAAATTCAACATTATGATTTCCTGAATCCTGTTATGTCTAAACACCTTTGGCTGTATGAAGGAATGACCGAATATGCGACCATACATATGCCTATCAAACAAAAAATGATCAGTCTGGAAGATTTTGAAAAAAGCCTGGAAGAAAAGATACACGGTATGAAAGAGTTTGACAACAAATCTTCTCTTACGGAACTGAGTAAAAACTCCATGGAAAGACAGGATCAGTATATGAATTTTTATCAGAAAGGAGCATTAGTAGGGTTATGTCTTGATATTAGATTAAGAGAGCTCTCCGGCGGTAAAATGGGAACTCAGGATCTGATGCAGCTTCTTATGAAAAAATATGGTGAAGGGAAATATTTCAATGATGATGATCTGTTTGATGAAATTACAAAAATAACCTATCCGGAAATACGTATTTTTTTCAGAGATTTTGTAGAAGGTACCCAGCCTATTCCTTTGAAAGAATATCTGGAAAAAGCAGGTTTTAACTATGATGAAGCCACCGGAAAAGTAACCTCTTTCCCTAACCCGGATTCAAAACAATTGGCTCTCAGAAAAGCCTGGATCGATCAATAGATTCTTAGATAAAATGGCAAAGAGGCAAAAGATAAATGAAGATACTCTCCTACTCTCAAACCTTTTCATCCCAACAACTCTAAAATTCTTTTCCAAGCAATAAATATATAATCTAGATTCCTACTGAATGGACAAAGTGAGCGGATACATAAAGTGCTTAGGTTGTCCATTCCGTAGGAATCTATACTCTTACAATTTCAACGCTCTTACTCTAAAACCCTTCTCACTCTCTCACCCTCAAACACCTACACCTCGTATTCCAAATCTCACCTCCTTATTATCCATCACCTCATCGGGATTTACAAAAGTTTTAATATATTTAAGAAAAAAATAGATGGACAATAGCAATTCGCGCAGAAACTTTCTTAAGACGGCAGCTCTGGCAAGCTTTGGGGCATTGGTTTTACCCAATTCATTATTTGCCTATTCCAATGATTTTAAAACAGATAAAAAAGTCCGTGTCGGTTTCATCGGTGTCGGTCTTCGTGGGCAAGAACATGTAAAATTACTGGCAAAACGTAATGATGTAGAGATTGTAGCGTTTGCAGATCCGGAGAAAAGAATGCTTGCAGCTTCACAAAAAATATTGAAAGACAATAATAAATCGGCTGCTCAGGAGTTTTCCAACGGTGAATATGACTATCGAAATCTTTTAAAATTAAAAACAATAGACGCTGTTGTGATTGCTACTCCATGGGAATGGCATCTTACGCAAGGGGTGGAAGCAATGCGTGCCAAAAAAATTGTGGGCATGGAAGTTTCAGGAGCGATAAAGCTTCAAGACTGCTGGGAATTTGTAAAGGTATATGAAGAAACAAAAGTTCCTATCTTCATGATGGAGAATGTATGTTACCGAAGAGATATCATGGCCATTCTGAATATGGTCCGCAAAGGTATGTTTGGTGAACTGGTACATGGAAGAGGCGGCTATCAGCATGATCTGAGAGGTGTACTTTTCAATGACGGAATCAATCCTTACAATTCCGGTGCTGAATTTGGAGAGAAAGGATTCAGTGAGGCAAAATGGAGAACCGAACATTACGTAAAGCGCAACGGAGAACTTTATCCTACTCATGGATTAGGCCCGGTAGCGATGATGATGGATATCAACAGAGGAAACCGTTTAACAAGGCTCTCTTCATTCTCTTCAAAAGCTGTGGGACTTCATAAATATATCCTAGAACACCCAAAAGGGGGAGAAAACCACCCTAGCGCGAAAGTAAAATTCAACCAGGGAGATGTGGTAACAACACAAATTGCCTGCGCCAATGGTGAAACCATTCTTCTTACTCATGATACAAGTTTACAGAGACCTTATGATCTTGGCTTCAGGGTTCAGGGAACTGAAGGATTGTGGCAGGATTTCGGATGGGGAGATTTCAACCAGGGGCATATTTATTTTGAGAAAACAATGAACCATACCCACCGTTGGGATAATACTGAAAAATGGATGACAGAATACGATCATCCAATGTGGAAGAAGTTTGAAAGTTCGGCTGCAGGAGCAGGACATGGCGGAATGGATTTCTTTGTAATGAATACTTTTATTGAATGTATCAAACGAAATATAGAATTCCCGATGGATGTATATGATCTTGCGTTGTGGTATTCTATTACACCATTGAGTGAAGAGTCTATTGCCAAAGGCGGTCAGGTAGTTGACATTCCTGATTTTACCAATGGAAAATGGAAGACCCGTAAACCTGTATTTGGAATGACCGATGAGTTCTAAAAAGACATTACTCATATTAGCAGGCGGATTAGGCAGCAGATATAAAGGGCTCAAGCAGGTGGATGGAATACTTGATAATGGTTCGCCGATTCTTGAGTATTCTATCTTTGATGCATTGGAAGCCGGCTTCCAAAAAGTGGTCATTATTGTCAATAAGCTGATTCCTCAAAGTTATATTGAAAGGCTCAATACCATTTCAAGGACTAAAAACTTTGACCTGCATTGGGTGTATCAGGAAATAGACAGTATTCCTTTTTCGTTGGAGGGTTTTGACTATCCTGACCGTGAAAAACCATGGGGAACTGCTCATGCTGTACTTTGTGCCAAATATTCGATACAGGAACCGTTTGTGATGATCAATGCGGACGATTTTTATGGAAAAGAAGCGTATCAATTGGCTGCACATGAAATCAACCATCACCATATTTCAGATTTACAATTGGGAATGATTGCTTATCCTGTAGGAACTACATTGAGCGGTAACGGAGCTGTAGCCAGAGGAATATGCACGCTGGATCCGGAAAATGATCTGATCAAGGTTGAAGAACAAACTTCCATTCAAAGAATAAATAATTCTATCATTTATATTAAAAATGGAGAAAATGTAAAATTAGACCCTGACACATTGGTATCTATGAACTTTTTTATATTTCATCCTCATATTTTCTGCTATCTGGAGGCTTATTTTTATGATTTTATAGAATCTGACCCACTACCAATCCAAGAGTTTTATATTCCTTCTGCTGTACAGAGAATGATGGATGAAAACAGAGTAAAAGTACAGGTAAAAGCCTCTCCTTCTCAATGGATGGGTGTCACTTATGCTGATGATAAGAAGGAAATTAAAGGTTTTCTGACTTCAGAAATTAAAAACAACAGATACCCGGAAGATTTATGGAGGTAAATGATATTGTCATTCAATTTATTGGCACAGATAATTATGATCTTACTCCTATTACTGACGGACTGATCAATACCACCTACCTTTTGAAAGATAAAGATCAGGGGAAAAAGTTTATCCTGCAAAAGATCAATCATCATGTTTTTAAACAGCCGGAAGTTATCGTCAACAATCATTTAATGATTAATGAACTTCTAAGGTCAAATAACTATCAGTTTCAAATCATAGAGCCTATCCCATCTCTTACTGATAAACTTCTGGTAAAAGATGCTAATAATGATCCATGGCGCATGCTGAGCTTCGTAGAAAACAGCACTACCTTTCTTACCGCTCCATCTTTACAAACGGCTTTTGAAGCAGCTAAAACTTTCAGTTATTTTCTGACTACCATAAATACTGAAAAACTACCTGCTATTGAAGATACACTTCCCAATTTCTTAAATTTTGAGAAAAGGGTTGCAGATTATAAACACTCATTAAAGAATGCAGCTCCCCATTTAAAAGAAAATGCAAAAACTGAAATAGAAATCACCAACCAGCTTCTGTCTTTGCCTGATCAATGGATAGAAATGGAGAAAAGCAATCAGATTCCGAAAAGAATTATCCATGCAGATGTAAAAATCAGCAATATCCTTTTCGATCAAAATCATCATCCGTTAGCAGTAATTGATCTCGACACCATGATGATTTCTACTATTCTGTATGATTTTGGAACAATGATCCAGTCCTATACCAATACCACCCATGAAGATGATGGAAAGGCCAGAGACAATTTCAACCCTGAAATGTATAAAGCTGTAAAAGAAGGATTTCTATTTTATCTGAAGGAAAAACTAACCCCGGAAGAATCTGATAATCTTGACTATGCCGCACAGGTCACCATTTATATCCAGGAGCTTCGCTTTTTAACGGATTACCTGAACGGAAGTGTTTATTATTCTACAAAATATCCTGAGCATAATTTAGACCGAACCAAAAACCAACTGGAGCTGTTGAAAGGATTGAGAGCATATTTGGGAAGTGAATGATCTAAGTTATTATAATTCTAAGAATTACATACAATATCTAGATTTCTACGGAATGACAAACAAAACGCTTTACTTATCCGTACACTTTGTCATTCCGTAGGAATCTATACTCTTATCATCTCAACGCTCTTACTCACCAACTCTCCCACTCTCAAACCCCAAAAACCATTCAATCAACACACTGAATCTCGAATCCCGTAACCCATTCTCAACTCAAAAACTCTACAATCACTTTCCACTCTTCCAATTTCTTCTCAAAGGAAACTGTATGAAGCGGGCTTGTGGAAGGTAATAAAATAACAGGTAGTTTATAGCTTTTTCCTAGCAGCTTCTGTAAGTTTTTATAGGATTTTCCTCCGTTGCAGAAAATGGCTTTCACATTTGGATGCTCTTCCAGCAATTCAGCAATCTGATTGGCTTCTTCGTTTCTGATTTCAGAATCAAGGCTTCCTTTCCGCTCACAGGAATCAATGACATCCCACAGGGCAATATGATGTTTCTTTACGATCTCAATTCTTTGAGTATACTCTTCAGTAAATTCTTCGTTCAGTAATTCGAAAATAATTTTCCAGAATTTGTTCTGAGGATGGGCATAATACTGCTGTTTTTCTAATGATTTCACCCCTGGAATTGATCCTAAAATGATAATTTCAGACTGAGCATCAATAAGCGGTGAAAATGAAGAAATACGGTTTTGCATATTCAAATATAAAGATTTTATTTCACGGATTATGCAGATTAAAAAACACAATCTTATTTATATTTTGGCTAAAGCCATTGTATTTTTTTTATAAAAAAAGCGGGCTAAAGCCCGCTCCTATTGATATTTTATTCTTATTGATCTTATAAAGTTTCCTTCAGCCAATCGAAAAATTCTCTCTGCCATACCAATCCGTTTTGTGGATGAAGTACCCAGTGGTTTTCGTTCGGGAAGTAAACCAGTTTAGATTTTAATCCTCTTAATTTTGCAGCCTGGAACGCTTCCTGACCCTGCTCGTAAGGAACACGGAAATCAATTCCTCCCTGAACGATCATAATTGGTTTGTTCCATTTATCTACAAAATTGCTTGGGTTGAATTCTGTATATGCTTTTGGTTGTGGCTTTTCCCATGGTGAACCAAGATCCCAGTTTGCAAACCAAAGTTCTTCTGTTGTCAGATACCAAGATTTCATATCAAATAATCCATCATGAGCGATGAACGTTTTGAATCTGTTTTCATGAATTCCGGCCAACATAAATACGCTGTATCCTCCGTAGCTCGCTCCTACAGCTGCTACTCTGTCACCGTCTACGTATGGTAACGTTTTTGCAAAATCTGTTGCTGCCAGATAATCTCTCATCGGCTGTCCGCCCCAGTCTCTTGAAATTTCTTCATTCCATTTTGTTCCCCAGCCCGGCATACCTCTTCTGTTTGGTGCTACCACAATATAATCGTTGGCTGTCATCAGGGCAAAGTTCCATCTTACACTAAAAAACTGAGTAAGCGCAGACTGCGGACCACCCTGACAGTATACCAAAGTAGGATATTTTTTGTTCGGGTCAAAGTTTGGTGGGTAATGAAACCACACGCCCATTTCTTTACCGTCTGAAGTTTTTACCATTTTAAGTTCAGATTTCCCCTGAGCCAGCTTAGCATAAGTTTCTTTGTTGGCTTCAGTCACCTGCTTCATTTCTCCGTTTTTAACGTTTACAGAGAAAAGTTCTGTTGCGTGGTTTACGTCTGTTCTTCCTACTAAAAGTGAAGTTTTATTGTCTGTAAAGATTTCGTTGACGTCAAAATCTCCTTTTGTAATCTGCTGTACTTTTGCTGATTTTGAATCAAGGGCAAAAAGCTGTTTCGTTCCTCTGAATGCTGCTGTAAAGTAGATTGTTTTTGAATCTGCTCCCCAAAGTACATCTCCAGAAACACTTTCGTCCCAGCCTGAAGTCAGATTAGTTGTCTTCCCAGACTTCCAATCCATGATTTTCACATCATTCTTATCTGCTTCATACCCGTCTCTGGCCATACTCTGCCAGATCAGAGATTTTCCATCCGGACTGAATTTAGGATTTACATCATATCCTTTGTTGGATTCCGTAAGGTTTTTGGTTGTACCTGATGCTAAATCGTAAGCAAAAATATCTGTATTGGTACTTGTAGAATAGTCTTTTCCACTTTTAGGTTTTGTAACATATAAAAGCTGTGCAGAATCTGAACTCCAGATAAAGTCTTCAGCACCCCCGAAAGGTCTCTGAGGAGAATCCCACATTTTCCCTTCCAGCAGGTCTTTAGCTGATTCTGCTTTATCAGAAGTATTTACTACAAATACATGGTTGTATTTTCCTTCATTGAAATAATCCCAGTGTCTGTGGTTCAGATCTGTGTACACCTGAGCCGTAGTTTTAGGAGTATCAGCGAATTTATCTTTCCCCATTACTTTTTCTACCAATACCTGCTTGCTGAAAGCAATTTTCTTCCCGTCCGGAGAAATGACAACATTATCAACTTCACCGATGGTATAAAATTCTGTCCAGATTTTCCCTGCATCTTTAGAAAGATAGATTTTATCGCCTTCCTGAGCATAGATCCCGTTTTTATCCCATTGAATAAGGGCTTTTTTACCGAGATCAATTTTGGAAGACTGATTATTAAGAACATTCAGAAAATAGTTCTCGTTTTTTGTTTTCTCTGTTTTCAGATCTACCTGTCCTACTTTATAGATAAGAGAACCCTGATCCGGTGAAACAGCCTGTACTCCAACTTTTTTCAAAGTCCAAAGAATTTCAGGTGTCATTACTTGTTGTGCATTCATTAAAAGCGGAGCTGCCAAGGCCAGCAGACTGTACTTAAGTTTCATATATCGATATTCATTTTTAACGGATGTACAGAATCCTGCCGATTTCGTACCCTCCTTTTATTAAACTCAAAGATTGCCAAAGTTAATATTTAAAATAAAGATGAACGAAAGAATTAACATTTAAGTTTTCTAAAGTTTAAAGTAAGTTATTTATTAATAGGTAAATTGTATTAATTTTATAAAAAACAAACTAATATCCATCTTCCATGAAAAAGTTTCTACTTATTTCGTCATTTCTTGTATCATCATTCTTTTTTTCTCAGCTAACGATGAGCCCTTTTGCAAGTCATTATGATAATCCTTATCAGGTCACTATTAACGGAATCGGAACTATTTATTACACAACTGATGGAAGCACCCCGACACTAAGTTCAAGCTCAGCTGCCAGCAGTGTGCAAATTCTTATTGATCATAATAAAGAAATCAAAGCATTTTTGGTGAACGGGCAGGGAAATCCTTCTGTTGTTATCAGTAAAAAATATTACACCGGAACTATTCCTTCTGCTGTTATTTATTTTAAAGCGCCTTCTACATGGACGGGAGGAAGCTGTGTAATGGTGGATAGGGTTAACCCTAATGCAGTCAACGGATTTGCTATGGATACATTCTGGCCGGGAATAACAATGCAGGCTGCAGGCTGCGAATCATGGTACAAGACTACCGGAGAGTTTGAAAATGCCAACCTTCGTTTTAATAACTGCACTCTTTTTGAAAATATTCCTCAAACCATAAGTTCGAATCTTATTCCGGCAGGAAGTACATTATACTATGACTTTACAAATGGTATTATCACAACTCCACCTTCATGTTTATTTTTGACAAGCCATGAAACCATGTCAAAGAATAAGACTGTTTTGATCAAGGTATATCCGAATCCGGTTTCAGATATTTTAAAAATAAATACAGATCGACAATTCCAGCAGTATGAGATTATAGATTCAAGTGGTAAAGTACTTTTACAGGATCAATTCACCAAAGAAATTACAATCAGCCATCTTATTTCAGGGAATTATTTTCTAAGAATGAAAGACCAGCAAGGTGATTTAGTTGTAGTAAAATTCATTAAGAAATAAAAAAATCCGCTCAAAATTGAGCGGATATTTTTTATTGTGATCTATTATTTTAATTAATCTCCATCTGAGAACATTGAATTTGCCAGAGATGTCACTATTGACAGCAGGATACTGAAGATAAATGCCCACCAGAAGCCTTCTACCATCATACTATCTATGAAATAGTCTGCAATCAGGATAATTCCGGCGTTGATTACCAATGCAAAGAATCCTAACGTAAGGATCGTTAACGGCAGACCAAACAGGCTTAAAATCGGCTTTACAAATATGTTGAGAACCCCAAGCACAATAGCAAAGATAATGGCTGAAGAAAACGTTTCAAAATGTACTCCCGGTAAGATTTTGGTCAAAAGATAGGCTACTATCGCTGTTACAAGTAATCGGATAATTAAGTTCATTGAGTTATTTTTTAATGTTTATGGGGTGTATGGAGCAAAAGCCATTCCATTTCGAAAAAAAGAATTCCGTGAAACCCTTTATTTAAAGAATATTTTGTCTCTTATTTCCCTTAGTCGGTTATTTTATTTTCATCATGGTGACCAATGAGGTGGCCACGTGACTTTCTGAGTCGGAACCTTCATTCCGAACATAAATTTCCGTTCTCACCACAATGATTTTCCCTCCGCCTTTGATTACATAGGATTTGGAAACCAACGCATCACCCATGGCAGGACGAAGATAATTTACTTTCAATTCAACTGTTACCACATAACAGTCTTCTGGGTAATGACTTACTGCTGCATATCCAGAAGAAACATCTACCAGAGACGCAATCATAGCTCCGTTGAACATTCCTGCTTTTCTGGTCATCATTTCCATTTTAGGAATCTTCATGGATATAAAATCGGTTTCTACTTCCAACAGTTCTGCTTTATAAAACTGTAGTGTTTCCGAGCGGCCGAAGCTGTCTGTAATGAGTTTCTTTTTCTCTGGTGTCATTATTTTTTGAATTTGCATGTAAAGGTAGAAATTGATTTAAAGATTAAAGAATTTAAAGATTAAAAATTTCCAGCCGCAGGTAGCTTTGAGGATACTGATATCAACTTATGCTGCTACTTGATCTCTATGTGAATATTTAAACCTTATAGGTATTGGAAACCTGTAAGGCTTGGTGTGTGGTTTGTTCAGCAATAATTAAAATTTTTCAGTTCAAAAGATTAGCTTTGCAGGAAAGCTTTATCATGGGTTTAAAAAGTTTTTTCCAATTTTTAGGTTTAGTTGCAGGCTTCAGTTTTCAGGCGCAGACTCTGCATTTGTATGGCGGTGCAGATCAGAATCAATATCTGGGATGCTTAAACTGCGATAATTTTGATAAGACTTCGATATGGAATAAGTTTAGTGATTACGGAAATGCATTCAGTTCAAAATCTATCTGGAATAGGTATGGAAATTATGGAAGTACCCACAGCACCTACTCTCCATGGAATGCGTATGGGGCTTATCCTCTGAAAATCGTTGATCAGGATGGAAACTTCTTTGGCTTTTTTACGGTAAATCCTTATCAATCTGAAAGGTCTGAACTGGAACTGGCAGTAATTCTATACCAGCATCATGAGGAGATTAAAAATGATGTAGGTGGCTGGTATGAGAAATTGTTCCGGTAAACCACCCCGTCCGGAGGAAGAGAATTTTCACGTCTTCAGTTGAGATATTTTTATTAGAATAAAAGGTATGAAAAGTATATGGCTGGATTCCTACGGAATGACAAAGTATGCGGATATGCGGAACGGTATACTTTTATTCATTAAAAATATGAATGAGAAAGAAGAATGCAGAAGTGTAGATGTTTCATCCAACATAAAATAGAATACAGTTTGCTATTGTAAAGAAAAAATTATTTAAATTTCCCGTGATTCATTTCAAAACAAATCTCTTCTATTATGCTGAATGATTACAAAAAACACGAATTGTTTGGAAAGACTCTGATCCAAAAAATTGATATGACAGGGCCATTCAGATATGATTTTCCGGTTTCGGAGCAAGCCTGTTTTCTGTATGTAATCAAAGGAGAGTTTCAATATAAAACAGATGAACATGAATTTGATGTTCCTGCCCACTATTCCCTGTTTCTGAACTGTATCAGTTCTGGAAAGCATATTCAGAATTCAAATGTAGAAAGTAACTGCCAGGTCGTCATTGTGACCTTCTACCCCGATATCCTGAAAAGAATTTACGACAGAGAATTACCTTCCTTACTGCAAAGGCCTGTAAACATGGTTTCAAATCAATCCAGTGAGAAAATAAGTAATGATTTTCTGATTCAAAAATATGTAGAAGGGCTTCTTTTTTACTTTGAAAATCCTTCTCTCATTAATGAAGATATATTAATTCTTAAGCTAAAAGAGATCATGTTATTGCTGGCTCAATCACAGAATGCGAATACCATTCAATTGATTTTGTCACAACTTTTCTCTCCTACCACCTATACTTTTAAGCAAATTATTGAAGCCAACTTATTTTCGCAGCTTACCATTGAACAGCTTGCAGAACAAAGTAATCTGAGTATATCATCCTTCAAAAGAGAATTCGCAAAACTCTATAATGATACTCCCGCCAATTATATAAGAAACAAAAAACTGGAAAAGGCCGCCGAACTGCTTTTAATATCAGATGAACGGATTACTGATATCGCTTTTGACTGCGGATTTAATGATCTGGCGACTTTTACAAAAAATTTCAGCGACAAATTTCATATTTCCCCTTCAGGCTATCGTCAGGAACGGAAAGAAAGATAATTGGAAAACTATTTTATACAAATTACACCTGCATTTCTTATTTCAATAAGAAGTGCTTTTTTTGAACCAAAATATCAAATTATTGAACGAAATCACAAAACTATTTCTATGTTTCTATCGCAAATTTGTACCAACAGTTTCAGGGAATAACTTTCCTCTTCAGATGCCGTGAAAAGCAAAAAAGAATAAGAAACTGAATGAGTATAAATTTAAAATACTATCAATATGCATCTATCAATTTTAGGAATTTTCCATACCATTATTGGTATCAGTGCCCTTGCCGGCGCAATAATCGGATTTATCAAATATGGTAAGATTAACCTAGCTCATCTATCCGGAAAGGTCTACTTTTACGCTACGCTCATTACGTCACTTTCAGCCTTGGGAATCTCAAAAGCAGGAGGTTTCAATGCCGGGCATGTCTTCTCTCTGTTTATAGTCGTTTTGATCTCTGTTGCTTACTTTCTTTTCTCGAGCAAAAAGGAAAACAGGAAAGCCAGATATTTTGAGAATTTTTTGCTGTCATTCAGCTTTTTTCTGTCTCTTGTTCCAACAATTAATGAGACTTTTACAAGGGTTCCCATCGGACATCCTTTAGCTAAAGACATCAATGATCCCATCATTGGTCAGACCCTGCTTGTTATTTTCCTGCTTTTTGTAGCTGGATCAATCTTTCAGTTTATGAAGCAGAAAAAAGAGAATGTGGAAATTTCAGGATGATAGTGTATTTAGAAAAACAGTAAACCCACGCCGTTAAAAATTCTCTGAATTTTCGCCCCCCCTCCAAAAGAGGGGAATTTTTGTGCTTCAGCTGAGGCATTTGTATTATGATGAAGATTGTGAAGGTCTGTAAAATAAGGGTGGATTCCTACGGAATGACAAACTGTATGGACAAACTAAGCGTTGTAATTGTTATTCCGTAGAATCTCGGTATAAATGAAAAACCGGAAGATTGTTGGAAAACGCAAAGGCGCAAGTTGTTCCCAAGTTGTCTGTTTTTAAGGCGCAAAGATTTTATATCCGATAAAATTTAAAATTATTCGAAGATCCAGATTCAATACTATCTAAAATTGTATCGGCTGTCTGTATAAAGTTTCAGCCGTTATTTTATTTCTTTGAAGAACAATGTTCATATAGCGTACATTGAATGCTACCGCGTTTGACTGGCAGTCAAAAGGTCACGGGTTCGAATCCCGTATTCTCCACTCAATGATGATATTTAACTAGCTAAGTTGTGTCTGAAAGTCATCGCTCAAAGTCAAAACACCTTCTGCTATAGCTTCCGGATGAGTGGTAAAGCCTTTTAATTTTGAAGTCTTCCCTTTTAAAACAAGGTCTAAAAGCTGTTTATCTGATAATTTTTTACCGAAAATTTCAAAGGTAATTTTAAAACCGCAGTTTTTGAAATCGGAACATCCTACCGCTGTTTTTCCTTTGATCAGGTTGTGTTCTTTACATTTCGGACATTTTGTTTCTTCCCAGGACTGAAGTTCTTTTTTCTGTGCAGGTTCTCTTTTTTTCTTCTCCTTTACTTCTTCTTTTTCCTCTTCCTGCAGGGTAATCACTTTTCCTTTTCCGTACACTACTTTTTCGGTAAGCTCTGTCACCATTTGGATCAGTTCTTCTTTGAAAAGATTAGCTTCATACTCACCTTTTTCTATTCTACGAAGTTTTGATTCCCATTCACCAGTCAGTTCCGGACTTTTTAAAAGTTCGTCTTCGATGGTGTCGATCAACTGAATTCCGGTTTGGGTAGCGATGAGGTTTTTCCTTTTTTTCTCGATGTATTTTCTTTTGAAAAGGGTTTCAATGATGTTGGCACGGGTGGATGGTCTTCCGATCCCGTTGTTCTTCAGCATTTCACGCAATTCTTCATCTTCCACCTGTTTTCCGGCCGTTTCCATCGCTCTCAGCAAGGTTGCTTCCGTGTAAGGTTTTGGAGGCGTAGTTTTCCCCTGGTGAATCTTTGGATCGTGAGGTCCGGTTTCTCCTACAATAAATTCAGGAATGGTTTGTTCTTCCTCTTTTTCTTTGTCCTTATCTGTGGTTTCTTCTTTAGGTTCTTTAGCATAAACCGCTCTCCATCCTGCTTCAAGCACCTGTCTTCCGCTGGTTTTGAATGGAATGGTTCCTACTTTCCCTTCTACCAACGTATTGGAGATTTTACATTCAGGATAGAATACCGCTATAAAACGCTTTGCAATCAGATCATAGATCAGTTTTTCTTCCCTGCTCAAATTTTGAGAAGGTGGAATTTCCGTAGGAATGATCGCATGGTGATCGGTTACTTTGGTATCGTCGAAAACGGTTTTTGATTTTGGAATCGGAGCTTCCAGTAACGGAGCAATCAGATCCTGATATGGATACATTTTCTGAAGAATCCCTGTTATTTTCGGATATAAACTTTCGGATAGATAGGTGGTATCAACACGCGGATAGGTTACATGCTTTTTTTCATAAAGGCTTTGGATATAGTTCAACGTATTTTCTGCTGAATATCCGTATTTTTTGTTGGCTTCCACCTGAAGTCCGGTCAAATCAAAAAGTCGTGGATTTTTTTCTTTTCCTTCTTTAATTTCGAAAGAAACGATCTCAAATGGATTGACTTTAAGATATTCCAGTCCTTTTTCTGCACGTTCCAATGTTTTTAAACGATCAATCGCTGCATTGAAAATAACGTCACGGTATTTGGTTTTCAGCTCCCAATATTCTTCTGTAGTAAAGGCATCAATTTCTTTCTGACGCTGCACCAGCATGGCCAATGTAGGAGTCTGCACTCTTCCAATGGAAAGAACGGCCTTATTGCCACCAAATTTTTTGGTGAAAAGTCTGGTCGCATTGATTCCCAATAACCAGTCTCCTATCGCTCTGGCATTTCCCGCCAGATATAGGTTTTTATAATCTTCTGCAGGTTTTAAACTTGCAAAACCTTCTTTAATAGCATCTTCCGTCAATGAAGAAATCCATAAACGCTGGATAGGTTTATTACATTTTGCTTTCTGCAATACCCAACGCTGAATGAGTTCTCCCTCCTGCCCGGCATCCCCACAGTTGATGACCTCATCACATTCTTCGACTAATCTTTCAATCACTTTAAACTGATTTTCAACGCCTTTATTCGGGATCAGCTTGATTCCAAAACTGTTGGGAATAATGGGCAGTGAAAAAAGATTCCAGGATTTGAACTGTGGACCGTAGTCGTGAGGTTCTTTCAGGGTACAAAGGTGTCCGAACGTCCATGTCACGCAATAGCCGTTCCCTTCCATATAGCCCTGTTTAGGCATGGTAGCGCCCAATACTTTGGCGATATCTCTGGCAACACTGGGTTTCTCGGCAATACATAATTTCATGAACTCGGGGGTTTATTGAAGAGGGCAAAAATCGGGATTTTTTTTGGATTTTGCTAATTTAGTTCGGTGTTGATCTTTGATAATTTATAGACACGAGTATTCTAAACCTACCAGCAATATTAATAATTACGAGCTGACAAACATTACTTTTTCTGCCCCATTTATTATATTCAAATCCAGCCTTTCAATAAGAAAATTTACATCTTCAGCAAACTTCTTCCTCAGGTAACCGTCTTCAATATCATGTCCATACGCTATCTTTTTATAAAAATCGGGTTGGTTTTTCAATGCATCATTCAGTTGTATCAGATTAGATTTTAAAATCTCCATATCAATATATTCTTCATAAAAATTCCAGAAATCCAATATTTTCAAGTCTATATGCAAGACTCTTTCTATTTGACACAATAATCTGTCATCATCTTCCAGGCCATCACCGGTCATAACCAGATTTAAACCGTCTCTTCCATCAAAACGGTATTGATCTCTCAGGTTCAGATATTGCCATAAAGGTTCCTCTTTATCAAACACAAAACTTATTTCAAGTCCTAATCCCATATTATTTTCTTAAAAGTAAATATAACAAAAAGCCCCCTTAAAAAAGGAGGCCGAATCAACAATAGTAATGAAACTAGGTTCATTATTTCTTTTGGACTTCTGAAATGGCATCGGCAATTCCGCCGCCTGCGGTTTCAAAGAAGGCAGGACCAGCCAGAAGATATACTTTTTCTAATTTTTTTGTGGTGGATAGTTTGTGTTCTTTCAGGTAATTTTCAGAACGGTTGGCGTGTACAATTCCTCTTACCACGTTTCCTGCTATCAAAGCGGTTGGAGAATCTATACCTGCATCTTTCAGATCACTGGCGAAGGCAAAATTGGTAACGCCTAATCTCATCGCTTCGCGGGCAGCCACTTCTCCTACGGAAGTCATTAAGTCAGGGGTAAATTTGTTACGGTCGCCCAAACCGATTAACAATAATTTCTTTGCAGACATAGATCCGGCAGGTGGTGTAATTAAAATGGTTTCTAAAGAATGTCCCTGAAACTGTCCTGCTTTTCTGATATTGGTCAGTTCACCCTTTAACGCCTCATCTAAATGAACCAAGCCATTCAGTTTTGCGGGTAAAGCCTGAGCATTGAAGATGTCTCCTTCTGTATATTCAAAAACACAGGCTACCTGAAGCTGGGCATCAGCGGAGGAAGGTCCCTGTACCAATCCTACCATGGAAATTCCGTCTACAGTTCCCCATGTTTTAGAGGTTCCGATGGCAGTTGTCTTTGCAGATGCTGTAGTAGTGGTTTGTGCAAAACTTAGCGTAGAGAAAGCTAAAGCTGTGATTACTAATGAGTGTCTTAAGCTATTTTTTAGTGTATTTTTCATGAGATTTATTTTTTGTTATTTGTTATGAGTTTCGGGATGCGAGTTGTAAATGTTGTTTGTTGGGTAACGCAAAGGCGCAAGGTTTTTACATACTTTATTTTGTAAGGCGCAAGTCGCGTTGCTCCGGCTATTTCTTGTTTTTTCAAAGGTAGTTTCTGTGATGGATAGGTGCATTGATGTGGGGTAATTTTTGTTGCGGGGTTCGGGATGCGAGTTTTCGGGGTTCAGGATACGGGTTACGGGTTTTGATCTTTATAAAATTTATCTGTTAAAATTTAAATACAATTCTGGAGTTGATAAAGAGTCCATCTTTGTGGTTGTCGATCACATCGTTGATGAAAGCGCCTGTGTTGAAATATTGTATTCCTGTATTAAAGGTTAAGAATTTATTGATTTTATAATTAAAGCTTCCTAAGAAAGCGGTTCCGATATATCTCTTTGTTGAGTTGGAAGATGGCAGGTTCAATGTTCCACTGGGTCTGTAAATTCCGTCCTGGGTAGAATATCTCCAGTTGAAAACGACATCTGCCTGAACAGTTATTTTTTCACTCAAATCTACAGTTGCATAGGGATGAATATCAATCAGATTCACAGGTCCGATCTGAGGATTAAATCCAAAATATCCTCCTTTCGGATACAAAGGGTTGAATGTTCCCAGCTTTCCGTCTCCTTTATTGCTGTCTCCTGAGATATAATCGTTTCTAAGGTTGATGGTTGGTTTTCCCTTTACATTTTCGAACATATATCCGATGTCTGCAGAAGCCGTCCATGCGCTGATATTCCCTTTATTGAAGTTTCCAAACTGATAGGCTGCTTCAAAATTGTAGATAAAACCACCACCATATCTCCAGAATCTCCCTCCTAAAGTGTGTCTGTTTTCATCTGAAACTCCATCTTCAAAACGTACATCTTTCCTGTGAATTCCTAAATAATACAACTCTAGATTTCCACTTCTTGGAATAATCAGCGTGTTGTAACTTCCCCAAAGGTTAATTGATTTTGAAGATTTATTATCGAATGCTCCGGGACTGATTTCACTGGCGGCCATCATAAAGGCATCGGATCTGAAATTTTCTCTTTTGTACATGAATTTTAATCCGTCAAAATAGAGTCTTAAATTCGGACCTTCTCTCACGGAGATCAGTCTTCCGCTTCCATAATCCAGTTCCTGTCTTCCGGCACGCACCGTTAGTTTTTCTTTCTCATTTTTCAGGATATCTACATCAATGAAAAGATTCTGAATATTCAAATGGTCTTCATCAATAGGTCTCGGTCCGTTCTTCCTTCCGTTTTCCCAAGCACTTCTCACCTGTCCGAAAATTCTTACCCGTGAACCTAAATGCAAATCTGCATGCATATTATACCTTTGAATGAGAAAAGGATTGCTTCCAATTCCTGATCTTCCCCAATCTTCATTGTTAAAATCTACAAATTCCAGTCTTGCTTCTCCCCCTACCGACAAATAGTTCTTATTATTTTCCGTAATAGGGATATATTTTATGGAATTATAAAAAGTCTTTGCAGAGTCTTTATACGTGGAATAATCCTCATCAAACCTCATCAGTTTGAACTGTGCAGAAAGCTGAGCTGGAATGAAAATTTGCAGCAAAAGTGCAATGGCAATCAGTTTTTTCATGATCATTTCTTGGTTAAAAAATTATCCACTGAGTATTTCCCAGCCCCCATAAACAGTAAAAACAGGTAACATAAGCTGTACATAAAAGGAGTGTCTTTCACCAGTAATGCATCATTCCAATGCAGGATAAAGTATCCCGTAAGGGTCACCGCCAAAATAGGCAATACTGCAATTCTTGTGAAAAATCCAAAGATCACAAACACCGGAAATACCAGGTTGGCAGCATCTGCAAAAAGACTGTTGAAGGCTTCCGGAAGATGCAATGGGTTTGGAACCTGCTCTGCTTCTGAAACACCTACTCCTAATTTTTTTAATCCGTGAGCTACGATTAATTCTGCAGAAAGTAAGACTCTGAAAACTAAAAGTGCCATGTCTGTTAATTTTCCTGACGGATTGGTATTGGTTATGATGTGGATTAGCTTTTTCATGATCTAAATGGAATTTTTAAGAGTGAGTTTGATTGAGAAAATTTTGTTTAACCGCAGATTACACGGATGGGCACAGATGATTGTGAATATTTTATACTACTGATGGTTTTGCGTGTAGGGCCACCCCGTCAAAAATTCTTTGAATTTTTGCCACCTCTCCGGAGGAGGGTAATTTTTGCTCTTTCAGTTGAAATATTTGTGGCTTTTGTGGTTTACATTATTTGGTTTGATAGCCTCCGTAATATTTTACCGGTGACCAGCCCGGGATAACAGGAAGAGGTGCCGGAGCATCGGTTTTGTAAGTGTCGTCTCCATACACTACTTTTCCGTCTACAATCGTCAGTTTTGAAGTAATGTTCTTGATTTCTTCGTCATTGACTGTGAAATAATCTTTGTCTAAAATGGTAAGGTCTGCAAAATATCCTTTTTGTATTTTTCCTTTCTGATAGTCTTTTATTAATTCATATCCGCCATAGGTAGAAAGTGATAAGGCTATTTTCCTGTCCAATGTATTTTCTTTGCCCATTACCTGATTTCCTCCGATTGTTTTTCCTGTAGTAATCCAATATAAAGCAACCCATGGGTTGTAGCTGGCTACTCTGGTTCCGTCTGTTCCCAATCCTACGGGAATTCCCATTTCGAGCATTTTTTTCACCGGTGGAGAAGCTAAAGCTGGTTTTTTACCATATCTGTGGATGAAACTCTCACCCTGATAAGCCATTCTGTGCTGTATGGCAATTCCGCCGCCCATTGCTTTGATTCTTTTCATATTGTCTTCGGTAACGGTTTCGGCATGATCAATAAACCAGACTAATCCGTTCAAAGGAGTTTCTTTGTTCACTTCTTCAATGACATTTAAAAATCTTGTGATACTTTCGTTATAGGTTGCGTGAATTCTGAAAGGCCATTTATTTTTAACCAAAAGACTTACTACTTCTTTCATATTTTTTTCCATGGTTGCAGGAAGTTCCGGTCTTGGGAAAAGGAAGTTTTCAAAATCCGCTCCATCAGATACCAGGTTTTCTCCTCCTCCGTTGACATGATAATCTATTTCGTTGAAATCGTTGTGGCCATGATCGTCAATCTCTACCATCCCGATCCATTTAGTGTAATCTGCAAGCTCAGAGCCTTTCTTCTGGGCAAATAAATAGTAAGGTAAACGAACGGTAATTTTCCCTTCTTTGTTCAACTTATCTGTTGTTCCATAGTCATCAGGAAAATTCTGGAATCCTCCTCCTGCATCCATTACAGCGGTTACTCCCAATCTGTTCAGTTCGGTCATATACTGAAGGGTAGAATTTACTTTTTCTTCTTCTTTCAACTCCGGCAATTTTGCCAATGTTGAATAAAGGATGAAAGCATTGGGTTCTGCCACCAGTAAACCTGTAGGATTTCCGTTGTTGTCTTTCTCTATCAATCCTTGTGCTGGGTTTGGAGTATCTCCGTTGATATTCAGTTCCTGTAATCCGGCTTTGTTCAACCATGCTTTTCCATAAAGATACATGACGAAAGTGGGTACATTTCCTGTTGCTTCATTAATTTCAGTCAGTGTAGGAAGTCGCTTTTCTTCAAACTGATATTCATTCCAGCCTCCTATTACTCTTACCCATTGTCCTTTTGGGGTTCTCTCTGCCTGTTCTTTCAGCATTTCAAGGGCTCTTTTTAAGGATTTTACTCCATCCCAGCGAAGTTCCGTATTGTAAAATCTACCTCCACGAATTACATGCAAATGGCTGTCAAACAATCCAGGAATCACTCTGTTTCCTTTGGCATCAATGACTTTGGTATTGCTGTTTTTTAGTTTTAAAATCTGAGCGTTCGTTCCGGTTTGTAAGATTTTATGGTCTTTTATAGCGACAGCCTGTACTTCGGGATTCTTATCATCCATTGTGGTGATCTTCCCATTAGTAATGATCATGTCTGCTTTCTGAGCATGTAGTATTCCCGTTCCTAAAACCGCAGAAAAGATAAGTGTATTCAGTAATTTCATTATTTCAATATTTTAGTTTGAAGGTTTCGGCAGGCTTTCAGCCTGCCGAAACAGACCATTAGTGTTTTAACATTTCCTGAGCGTACTGAATTCCGATACCGTAAGCTCCACCGTGTTTTTTCATCAGATCATTCACAGGTTTGTAAGTTTCTTTTCTTGCCCAGTCTCTCTGAAGTTCCAATACATACTGAACAGAAGTAATAGGATGTGCCCCAGCCTGAACCATACGGGTGATTGACTGATCATGAGCTTCTTTAGAAATATCACCTGAAGCATCTGTTACCACATATACATCATACCCTTCATCAATTGCTGATAATACAGGCCCTACGATACATACGCTTGTCCATAATCCTGCAAAAACCAGTTTCTTTTTATTTTTCCCTGTAATGGCTTTGTGAGCATTAACATCTTCCCATGTATTCATCGTTGTTCTGTCCACATATCCGCTTGTTGCTTGAGGATATACTTCTAAAATTTCAGGAAAAACAGGCCCGCTGAATGATTTTTCTGCCACCGTTGTTACCACTGTAGGAACATTAAAAATCTTTGATCCTCCTGCTACAAGTGCCACATTGTTTCTTAATTCTTCCATGCTGATGCTTTTTGTTGCAAAAGCCATCTGTCCTTCATGGTCTACAAGTATTACCGCATGATTGGTAGGATTTAATAATGATTTTCCAGGGTTTTGAGCTGATGCAGTTAAGGATAATAAGCCAGCTGCAAATGATAGGATTAATTTTTTCATAATGATTTAATTTAAGGGTTGTTATTTTCTGTTTAATTTTTATTATAGTGTCATTGGTACGTCCATTACAAGGATTTCTGTACCTTCTTTTAGTGCTTTGATATTGATATTCTGAATGTCCCAGACTCCGAATCCATCACGTTCTTCCAAAGTCTCTCCGCCTATTTCTGCGCTTCCTTTCAAAATGAAAACATAAATTCCGTTTCCTTTTTTTCTGATTTGATAAGGTGCTTCCGTATTCTGATCAAAAGTTCCCAGATGAAACCAGGCATCCTGATGAATCCACACTCCTTCGTCATCTGCATTAGGAGAAAGGATCTGTTGAAATTGATTGTGTCCTTTCGTTTTGTCTAAAGTGATCTGATCATATCTTGGCGTAACATTTCTCTTTTTCGGATAGATCCAGATTTGAAGGAATTTTACAAGCTGATCACTGTTTTTATTGAATTCGCTGTGCATGATTCCTGTTCCTGCGCTCATCACCTGAATGTCACCGCTTTTGATAATGGCTGTATTTCCCATACTGTCCTTGTGTTCAAGATCGCCTTCCAAAGGAATACTGATGATCTCCATATTGTCGTGAGGATGGGTTCCGAAACCTCTTCCTGCTTCCACTTTATCATCATTCAGGACTCTTAATACTCCGAAGTGCATTCTTTCAGGGTTGAAATAGTTTGCAAAACTGAAAGTGTGCTGGCTCAACAGCCATCCGTGGTCTGCTTTTCCTCTTGAATCTGCTCTGTGGATGACAGAGTTTTCTTTTATTTTTGATTCTGTATTGGGAAGATGATTGTATCCAATTGGTTCTAATGGTTCGATCTCATCAATCTCATTTTTCATAGTATTCGCCAGAGAAGCTGATGCTACAAACATTCCTGTTCCCAATAATCCTTTCTTTAAAAAATCTTTTCTGTCCATATCAGATTGTTATTTGTTCTTGTTTGATAGGACAAATGTAGAGAGACCGGAAACCCTGCACATTTAACTAGTTTAATAAATGAGTTTACAGCAAAAAAAAAATGCCGGATACGTTTTGTATCCGGCAGTATGATTATAAATAAATGAGATATAAGTAGCCTGTTCTTTCTTGTCTTGTATAGTTTTACCAATAAACTAGAGTATGTAAAGAATATATATGTTTAGATTCCTACGGAATGACAAATAGTACGCTTTCTCTCTCCATACAGTTTGTCATTCCGTAGGAATCTCGCTATTTCTTATCAGTATTGATTATTGAGTTGATAAAATAAAGGAAAGGGTTCTTTAAATTTGAAAGCTTTATTTCTCCTTTTTTGAAAGCTTTATTTCTCCTTTGAAGCAAGACGATTTCTGATGGTGCTTACAAACTCTTTTGAAACCCCAAGATAGGAAGCAATGTAATACTGTGCTACTCTTTGCGGGATTGAAGGATATACTTTGATAAATTCAAGGTATCTGTCTGATGCGGTCTTGGAAATGGTATTTACCAAACGGCTCTGCAGTGTTGCCAGATTTCTCTGAACCAGCATTCTGAAAACTCTTTCGAGTTTCGGAATTTCCTGCAGCAGTTTTTCTTTGGTTGCAGGATTCAGCATATAGATTTCTGAATCTTCCAGGGTTTCAATATAAACTTTTGAAGGTTTCTGCTCCTGAAATGAGGCAATATCACTGATCCACCAGTCTTCAATGGCAAACAGCAGCGTAACTTCAGTACCAGCATCATCCAAACAATACATCCTTATACATCCTTTGTGAATATAACCTTCAAACTGGCATATCTCTCCTTCTCTCAGTAAAACGGTCTTCTTAGGAAATGACTGGCATACCAGCAAATCTGTAAATATTTTTTGTTCTTCGGGAGTGGTTGAGATAAATCGTGTAATATTTTTGATGATATTTTCAAACATAATGTCAGGTTTATCCCTGCAAATTAGGAAAAAGACTGTAAACTTCGTTCTTTAAAAGTCCGCTTCCTCCTCCATAATGATCAATTACTTTAACATCTTTATCTAATCCGGCACAAAATATTTTAATATCTTTTTCAAAATCCTCCTCCAGTCCGGAGCTTAAAAGCACAATATCTACTGTATTCTCTTTTATATATTCGTAGCAGAAATTTTCATCACTTTGTATTTCGGCAGTCCAACCTTCGTTATTTTCTATAATTCTTTTTAAAGTATCGAGAATTTCCTGATTCTTTCCTATGACTAAAAAATGTAATGTTTTCATTTTATTCAATATTTATGTTGTGATTAAGGTAAGAAACGGTTGAGTAAAAAACACATATCTTATACAATCTGTCACAGCTCATACCCTCTCTAACCCGAATTTCGTATCCCGAAACCCGCATCCATCCTACAAATGTTTATTCCCTGTTATTTTCAGTTCATTCAAATCCAGCTGAGATTCTGCTTTTCTAATCTCATCATCACTGAATAATTTTTCACGTTTCATTTTAAATAATTCCTTTCTCTGTAATGCAAAAATATCGAGTATAATCTGATGATATTCTTTAAGATCATTCTGCCTGTTGGAGCACATTTCTAAAGAACTTAAATGACTCTGATGAAGAGAGATATCATTTTCAATCGTATTTTTAAAGTTTTCCACCAGACTGTTGGATTGTAAACTAGATTCGTATTTTTCATTTAATCTGTTTACCGCCAGATTATCTAGTCTGATCTGGATACCTGCCTGCTGTTCATGGGATGGCAAAATAGGATCAATCTCTTCTATTTTAGTAAGCTTAATAATAAGAGGCAGCGTCAATCCCTGAAATACCAATGTCACAAAAATGACTACAAATGTGATAAAAATGATCAGGTTTCTCATGGGAAATTCGGCCTGAGTATTCATCATTACCGGAATAGACAGCGCTGTGGCCAAAGAAACTACACCTCTCATTCCTGCCCATCCTATAATTAATGGGTTTTTCCATCCCGGACTCGGATCACGGCGGGCTTTTTTACTAAGCCATCTTGGAATATGAGCCACAGGATAAATCCATAACATACGTACTGCAATAACGATTAAACTTATAATTAAACCATATTTTATTCCTTCCATTAATGAAACTTCGCCCAATCCATTGATAATATCCGGAAGTTCAAGACCAATTAATACAAAAACCAAAGCGTTCATTACAAAGATCAGGGTATTCCAGACTCCTGTCATATTGATTCTTGTAGTTCCTGTTTTAAAAATTTCATGAGCACGGAAAGACATAAATAAACCTCCACTCACTACAGCCATGACTCCCGAAAAATGAAAATGTTCTGCAGAAAGAAACAGAATATAAGGCGTAATTACTGTAATTGCAGCATCAATGGCGGGTGTAGTGGGTAAAAAACGGTGAATTGCATAAAAAATATGAGCTCCGATAATTCCAACAACAACTCCCATTCCTGCTACCAGAAAAAACTGCCCGGTTGCTTCATGCATTGAGAAAGCTCCTGTCATTACTGCAGCCAGCGCAAATCTGAAAACAATCAGTGAAGAAGCATCATTGATCAGGCTTTCCCCTTCCAGTATAGCAAGAGTACGTTTTGGAACTTTTAATCCTTTTAAAACTGTCGTGGCAGCAACTGCATCCGGTGGTGAAACTATTCCTCCCAATAAAAAGCCCAATGCCAAAGTAAACCCCGGAATCAGCATCTGTGAAGTATAAGCAACTACCAGCGAGGTCAAAAATACCAACCCAAAAGCCAGCAGACTGATGGGACGTTTCCATTTCCAGAAATCATTCCATGAAGTATACCACGCTGCTTCATATAAAAGAGGAGGTAAAAAGATTAAAAATATAATTTCAGGATCCAGCTTTAAAACAGGAACTCCCGGAATAAAGCTAATTCCTAATCCGGCAAGCACCAGAAAGATAGGATAAGCAATCTTAATCCGTTGTGCCAGCATGACCAGCATCATAACGAGTAATAAAAGTCCCAGTATTAAAAGTAGTTGTTCGTGCATAGTTTTTTAAGTTAGAATTTAGATTCTGGATTATATAGGTTTTGGCTAAAGCCCATGGTTTAATTATTTATTGTAAGGCGGGCTGAAGCCTACCTTTACTGAATGATTCTTGATTCTTGATTAGATTCCTACGGAATGACAAAGTGTACGGATAGATAAAGCGCAATATTTGTCATTCCGTAGGGATCTCACCATTACTTAAACACTTAAAGGATCTTTAAAAATAATTCAATGTAAAAGTACTTATTTAAATAGTATTGAGTTGGCCAATTCCATTTCTTCTTCATTAATAGAGTGTCCGAAATTGGCGTACACTTTTTCTGTTACCTCAGCATTCATTTCTCTTAAAATATTGGCTGTAGCATATACTCTTTCTATAGGAACATGAAGATCAGGATTGCTGGTTCCCAGAAAAACAGGGGTTCCGGCAAAGTCTCCTTTATAGTTTTCACGATTGATCTTATCTCCTATTACCCCGCCAATAATGGCAGCTGCTCCACCGAATTTTTGCGCATTACGGGCCAAAAATTCCAGAGTAAGACAAGCACCTTGTGAAAATCCAAAAAAGTATATATTTTCTGGTTTAATTCCTGCATCTACAGCGGCTTTTACTGTTTCTTCAACCATTTCAATGGCTGATGACAACCATGGCTCATTTTGTTCTACTGGTGCTATAAATGAAAAAGGATACCAGGTATGATTCAAAGCCTGTGGTGCTAATAAAGCATAATCTTTTACATTCAAATGTTGAGATAAACTCAGAATATCCTGAGCGCTTCCTCCACGTCCATGAATCATTATCAAAGCTTTCTCTGCTTGTTTTAATGGTATTCCTGCTGTTTTTATATTTAAAATATGACTCATTATTTCTATCTGTATTTTTCTGTTGGATAATTAATTACGGGAAGAACTTCTATCAATCGTTCTCTCCTTTTTTCAAACTGCGGCGGCAACTGCAAATCTTCTCCTAAAAATGCAGCTTCTTCATCTACATCGAACCCAGGACCGGAAGTGGCAATTTCAAACAAAACTCCACCTGGCTCTTTAAAATAGACTGAGGTAAAATATTTTCTGTCCTTTACTTCAGTATGTTCCAATCCATAGGCATTTAACCGCTTTACCATTTCAAGCTGAGATGCAGCATCCGGAGTAGCAAAAGCCACATGATGAACGGTACCTCTTCCTGCCAATCCTTTCAATGCACTAGGCGTAGAAAGCAGATCTACATATTTCCCCGGCATATTCTCTGTTCCCAATCTCAGTCTGTCAGGAGTTTCCTTAATCACTTTATGATCCATCTGAGTCGTCAGAAGAGCCGCTGTTCTTTCATAAGCATCCTGCCAGATTTCTACGTGATGAATTCCTTTTATGGCATAATCTTTAGGAATATAGCCATTGTAATATCCTTTTCTTTCGTCCTTATCATTAAAAACCAACTCCAGACCCAACCCGTCAAAATCTTCAAGATAAATAAAAACTTCCTCAGAAAATCTTTGCTGCGGCTGTTTGAAAGGAATATTAAACTGTTCCAGGCGGTTCGTCCAATAATCCAGTGCATCTATAGAAACTGAAAATGCAGTGGTGTTGAGCATTCCTTTACCATGTCTGCCATTGATCAGATCCTTACCATACGGAAAAGTAGTCATGATTGTTCCCGGTGTTCCATATTCGTCTCCGAAATAAAAATGATAAACATCTGAGTAATCAAAATTGACCGTTTTTTTGACCAATCGAAGTCCTAAAACTCCGGTATAAAAGTCTATATTTTCCTGTGCATTTCCGGTAATTGCCGTAACATGGTGCAGTCCTGTGATAAGTTTCATTGTGTTGATTGTTGTTAATAAAATTGTTGTGATAAGTTAAAAAGATGGAGAAAGTAAAGAGGAAATCGTAAAAAGAAGTAAAGACAAATTTACAATAAGCTTATTTGCCTTTACACTCTCAAACACTTCCACTTTCTGATATTCAAACTTCTATTTCTTTAGAGTTCTTCCTTCATCCACACATCATTGTACTCTTCCGGATGACGTTTGAACTGTGCGTGAACATACGGACACAATGGTGCAATTTTCAAATCGTTTTCTCTTGCATAGGAAACCAATCTTTCTAATAAAATTTTAGCGAAGCCTTTTCCTTCATATTCAGTATTCACTTCAGTATGATAGACCGTCAGTTTTTTTCCAATAACTGAAATATCCATTTTACCTGCTTTGTTATCGTCTGAGAAAAGCTGGATTTCTCCTTTTCTTCCTTCTAAAACTATTTCTGTTCTTTCCATTTTTTTGTTTTTAATTCTTGATTCAAAATTAGCATCTTTATCAGTATTGGCCGATGATCTATGATAAGTTCGGAAGTGCTTTTTCTATTTTATCACGCATTCCTTCATACTGCGCAGGAAGCTTAAGATTTGTTCCCAACTCATTCAAAGGTTCATCCACAGTAAATCCCGGATTGTCGGTTGCAATTTCAAATAGAACACCACCCGGCTCACGGAAATATAAGGAGTAGAAATAGTCTCTGTTGATCTTCGGAGTAATGCTCAGTCCTGCAGATAATACTTTCTCACGATATTCCATCAGAACATTGTCATCTTTTACCCTGAAAGCAATATGGTGATTGGTCCCGGCAGCATTTCTTCCGGCAGGAATTGTACCATTTTCAATAATATCTATAAGATTAGCTGTATCAATGGCATCAGTGGAGAACCTGTATCTTTCACCTTCCTGTTTCTGCAAATCGTAACCTAAAACATCAGTTAGAACTTTGATCGTAGGATCTGCTTTTTGTAAGGTTAAAGTGACATTATGAAACCCTTTCAATGCATATTCATCCTTGATATCATCAGTTGTCCATACTTTTCTGCTGTCATCACCAGATGGTTCTATAAACTGTAACTGAAGGCCGTCCGGATCTTTGAAAGAAATCATTTTTTCTCCAAACACTTCCCCTTCTTCTACGTTTACATTAAAGTTTTGTAAACGGTTTTTCCAGAATTCAAGGCTTCCTTTAGGCACTGAATATCCAATGTGGGTCGCCATTCCGCTTCCGTTGTTTCCTTTACCGATTCCTTCCCATGGAAAGAACGTAAGAATGGTTCCCGGTGTTCCGTTTTCATTTCCAAAATAGAAATGGTACGTTCCCGGATCGTCAAAATTCACTGTTTTTTTCACCAGTCTTACTCCTAAAACCTGAGTATAAAAATCTAAATTTCTTTTGGCATTGTCTGCTATTGCAGTAATATGATGCAGACCTAATATTCTATTGTCCATGTCTTTTAATTTTGATGCTAAATTACAGTGAACTGAAATCCTGTGCATTTAACTAGTTTAATAAATGCAAATGCTTCATTTCGGCCAACATCGTTTTATCATACGTTTAAATAAGAACACAAAACCGCCTTTACACAATTCTTAAAAATATCAGCTTATTTTATCTTTTCCACAACATCAATTAAGATGTAATTTCAGTATTACTTGAATTAAAAAATATAAAACGATTATATTATTTTTAGAATCAATTAAAAAACAAAATACGCAATCAATTCATTATTAACGACTTAATTCATTAACAATAAATTAATATTCAAAAAGCCTACTTTTTTAGTGGACTAATAAAAATTATATTATATATTTGCAAACGTATTCAGGAAATAAAACAAAATGAGCACAGAACTAAAGAATAATTCAACAAGTAAACATACCATCAAAAATATGATGAAGGATATCTGTATGCCTATGCATCAAGAATACTGTGGTTGACCTTACTTTTATTTAAATATATTTTAAAGGCTCTACCACGGTGTAGAGCCTTTTTCATTGAACACAACAACATCAAAAAAATAAAAATGAACAATTCTAAAAACAAATGGTTGATTCCATTGGCTTTTACAAACATCTATGTGATATGGGGAATTACGTTTTTAGCTATTTCATTTGGCTTAAAAGGTTTTCCGCCATTTATTCTTTCAGGATTAAGATTTCTGGTTGCCGGAATTCTGATGATAGGATATCTTCTTTCTAAAGGAGAAAAAGCAAACTCTCTGATCAACTGGAAGAAAAATGCAATTACCGGTATTCTAATTCTTACCGGAGGAACAGGGCTGGTAGCCTGGGGAGAACAATATGTAACGGCTCCTGAGGCAGCAATTTCTATTGCAACCGGACCATTTTGGTTTATTGCAATCGACAGAAAAAACTGGAAATATTATTTCTCAGATAAATTTATTCCGATCGGATTGGCCATTGGATTTGCAGGATTAATTATGTTTCTAAAAGGCAGCGTACATTCGAATGCAGCTCATGCTATTGCTGACGGAAACCTTCGTATCACCGCATTCATAGTATTGGGATTAAGTTCCATCGCATGGGTACTTGGTTCTCTATATTCAAAGAAAAATCCAGCTTCCCAATCTACCTTTATGAATATTGCTCAACAGCTTATAGTAGCGGGATTAGCTTCTTTTTTAATTTCTTTTCTAAGAAAAGAATGGACTGATTTTTCAGTTGCTGCTGTTCCATTATCGGCATGGTTTGGAGTTCTGTTTTTGATCTTCTTTGGATCGATAGTCGCTTATTTGTCGTACATTTGGCTTCTGTCCGTAAAACCCGCTGCCTTGGTAAGCACCCACACCTATATCAATCCTATTGTAACAGTGATTGCAGGTTGGATTGTTGCCAGCCAAAGCATCAATGGAGGTCAGCTGTATGGTTTATTCATCATATTGCTGGGAGTACTTCTAACGAATGTCACCAAGTATTTCAGACTTTCAAAACGGTCAAAGGTAAAAATCAGAAGAGTAAGAAGATTTTTTAACAGAGCAGGCAGACCATATCAGCCTATTTAAACAGTATACAAAATCAGAATGATAGAGATCAGAAACATATCGAAAACATTTCACCAGAAAAAACAGTCCTTTAAGGCACTGGATAAGGTGAGTTTAAATATAGAGAAAGGAGATATTGTAGGAATCATCGGTTTTTCGGGCGCAGGAAAAAGTACCCTGATCCGTACAGTCAATTTACTGGAAAGACCGGATGAAGGGCAGATTATTATTAATGGAAAAGATTTTACCCAGCTCAATTCTAAGCAACTGGCTGAGGAACGTAAAAAAATCGGGATGATCTTCCAGCATTTTAACCTTCTTTCTTCGAGAACTGTTTTTGATAATATAGCGCTACCTCTGGAACTGGATCATAGCAGTAAGGATGAAATCAAAAGAAAAGTCAATGAATTACTGAAGGTCGTAGGGCTTGAAGATAAAGCCAATGATTATCCAAGAAGTCTTTCAGGAGGGCAAAAACAAAGGGTAGCCATTGCAAGGGCCCTGGCCAATGATCCTCACCTTCTGCTTTGCGATGAAGCAACCAGCGCACTGGATCCGGCTACAACGCAATCTATCTTACAGCTTTTAAGAGATATCAATCAGAGACTGGGAATTACCATCCTTTTAATTACCCACGAAATGGAAGTTATCAAAGCGGTCTGCAACCACGTTGCAGTGATAGACCAAGGAAAATTATTAACAAAAGGAACTTTAAGCGAGATTATTTCGGACAAAGAGAACCCGATAATCCGGCAATTTATAAATTCAGACATCATGACCCTGCCACAGGAACTCAACAACAGACTACAGAAAGAACCCAAAGAAGGTTTATTTCCGCTGGTCGAAATAGAACTTAACGAAAACATCACTGTTGAACAGATTCTTTCAACGCTATACAATCAATATAAAATCCCTTATAAACTTTTAAAGGCTGACGTAGAATATTTCGGAAATTCCAATTTTGGAAAACTTCTGCTGCAACTTCAGGGTGAAGAGGAAGAAAACCAACAGGCGATCTATTATTTCAACCAAAATAAAATTCAAAATACAGTAAAAGGATATGCTTAGTGATACGGTAATTGCCCTTTTGGCAAAAGGAACCTGGGAAACGGTTTATATGACATTTTTATCCGGATTTTTTGGATTTGTGCTGGGTCTTCCGGTAGGAATCATGTTATTTTTAACCAGAAAAGGACAACTGCTGGAAAATGTGGTCTATCACAGAGGACTATCTATTCTGGTTAATATTTTTCGTGCTATTCCTTTTATTATTCTGATTGTGTGGATGATTCCTTTTACCAGAATTCTGGCTGGAACTTCTATTGGAGTAAATGCAGCTTTGGTTCCGCTAAGTGTGGGTGCAGCCCCGTTTATCGCGAGACTTGTTGAGAATAGTCTTATTGAGGTTCCTCATGGTCTTATAGAAACGGCAAGAGCCTTGGGAGCTTCTCCTTTACAGATCATTAGAAAAGTATTGCTTCCCGAAGCGCTTCCTTCCTTAATCAATAATGCAACGATCACTTTGATTACGCTTGTAGGATATTCTGCAATGGGTGGTGCTGTAGGTGCAGGCGGACTTGGACAGGTTGGTTATCAATATGGTTATATCGGTTATGATATTGTCATTATGAATACGGTATTGATTCTGCTTGTTTTGCTGGTCTTCATTATACAATTTGCGGGAGATCGTTTATCAAAAAGTTTTGACCACAGATAGTTAAGTTTGAGGGTTTGAGAATATAGAAAGTTATTAATCTAGTTATTTTCGTTCTCTGTCTTCATCCATTTTAAATAAAAAATTAGAATGAAAAAAATAAAGATTTTTGGTGTATTAGCTGCTGGAATACTACTGTTCAGTGCTTGTTCGGGAAGAAAAGATGATCCGAACTTTATTCGTGTTGGGATCACTTATGGTCCTGAACAGGAAATTGCGGAGGTTGCCAAAAAAGTAGCGAAGGATAAATATAATCTTGAAGTGGAACTTATTCCTTTTAATGATTATGTAGTTCCCAATGAAGCCCTGACAAATGGAGATATTGATGTCAATGCTTTTCAGCATCTTCCTTATTTGACAGAACAGTCCAAGCAGAGAGGATACAACCTAGTACCTGTTGGAAATACATTTGTCTATCCTATTATAGCGTATTCAAAAAAGATTAAAAATATCAGTCAGCTGCAGGAAGGCAATACGGTTGTTATTCCCAATGACCCAACTAATGGAGGACGTTCTCTGCTTCTTCTACAGAAAGGCGGTCTGCTGAAATTAAAAGAAGGTGTAGGACTTCTGCCAAAAGTAACAGATATCACAGAAAATCCAAAGCAGCTGAAAATCATGGAGATTGAGGGTGCACAGATCCCAAGGGTTTTAGATGACAGAGATGTTGTTGTAGGGATTATCAATAACAATTTTGCCGCTCAGGCAGGATTAGATTCCGAAAAACAGGGAATTCTTGTGGAAGATAAAGACTCTCCGTATGTAAATCTGGTAGTGGCCAGACAGGATAATAAAAACAGTCAGAAAGTAAAAAACTTTGTAAAAGCCTACCAATCTCCTGAAGTGGAAAAGAAAGCCAAAGAAATTTTCAAGGGTGGAGCCGTGAAAGGATGGGATTAATGAGTGAGAGGGTTTCGAGATTCGGGATACGAGTTGGAGAATTTGAGGGGTTTAGGGTTTGAGAGTGTGTAAGGATAGTTTTTTTGCCTTGTATGCTTCTCTTCACTTTTTCATTCTTTACAAATAAAAATATTCAACAATAAGCTGTCTGCAAATATGTGGACAGTTTTTTTATTCATTAAAATTTATTTTCTCAATTTGAGATAATAAAAATTTTCTTTACTTTTGTTTTTAATCAAATAGAAAGGCATCATGTTAAAGAAAACCGTCATTATAAGTTTATTCACCTTTATTTCTGCTTCTTATATGGCTCAGACTAATAATACCCTTCCCGTTTATTTAGATGAATCCAAACCTGTAGAACAGCGTATTCAGGATGTATTATCAAGAATGACTTTGGAAGAGAAAGTGGCAATGCTTCATGCACAGTCAAAATTCAGTTCACCAGGCGTTCCAAGATTGGGAATTCCGGAATTCTGGACCACTGACGGTCCTCACGGTGTACGTCCGGAAGTAATGTGGGACGAATGGGATCAGGCCGGATGGACCAATGACTCTATCATCGCCTACCCTGCCCTGACTGCTTTATCCGCAACATGGAATAAAAAAATGTCATGGAATTATGGTAAAGCTTTGGGTGAAGAAGCCCGCTACAGAAAAAAAGATATTCTTCTGGGACCTGGAGTGAATATTTACAGAACTCCGCTGAACGGAAGAAATTTTGAATACATGGGTGAAGATCCTTATCTGACTTCAAAAATGGTGGTTCCTTATATTAAAGGGGTGCAGTCTAATGGAGTAGCAACTTCTGTGAAACATTATGCTCTGAACAATCAGGAGATGTTCCGTCATACGAGCAATGTGAATGTAGATGACAGAGCGCTTTACGAAATTTATCTTCCTCCCTTCAAAGCTGCGGTGACGGAAGGTGATTCATGGACAATCATGGGGGCTTACGATATGTACAAAGGTCAGTATGCCAGCCAGAATAAATATCTGTTAAATGATATTTTAAAGAAAGAATGGAATTATAAAGGGGTTGTAGTCTCCGACTGGGGCGCTGTAAACAACACGGAACAGGCGATTCACAACGGTCTTGATCTGGAATTCGGTTCATGGACCAACGGGCTTTCTGCCGGAACTAAAAATGCCTACGACAACTACTATCTGGCAAAGCCTTATCTTGACCTGATTAAAGCTGGAAAAGTAGGCACTGCAGAACTTGATGATAAAGTAACAAGATTGCTTCGTCTTGCCTATAAAACTACGATGAACCGTAACAAACCTTTTGGAAATATTGCTTCTGAAGAACATAAAGCGGTTGCAAAAGAAATTGGTGAAGAAGGAATCGTTCTCTTAAAAAACCAAGGAAATATTCTTCCTATTGACCTTAATAAAGCTAAAAAAATAGCGGTTATTGGAGAAAATGCCATTAAAATAATGACTGTGGGTGGAGGTTCTTCATCATTAAAGGTGAAATACGAAGCTCTTCCTCTGGATGGAATAAAAAACAGGTTTGGAAAACAGGCCGACGTACAATATGCGAGGGGTTATGTAGGAGATATCGGAGGTGAATATAATGGGGTAAAATCCGGGCAGGATTTAAAAGATACCCGTTCTGAGGCCGAATTACTGAATGAAGCTGTAGAATTAGCAAAAAAATCAGATTATGTCATTTTTGTAGGCGGATTGAATAAAGCCGACTTCCAGGACAGTGAAGGAAACGACAGAAAAAGCTACGGACTTCCTTATAATCAGGATCATGTGATCTCTGCTCTGGCAAAAGCGAATAAAAATCTTGCTGTTGTTTTGGTTTCCGGAAATGCTGTAGCTATGCCATGGATTAAAGAAGTTCCCACCGTTTTACAGTCGTGGTATCTGGGTTCTGAAGCGGGAAATTCTATCGCCTCTATTCTGGCAGGTGATGCAAATCCGTCAGGAAAACTTCCGTTTACATTTCCTGTAAAACTTGAAGACAACTCAGCCCATCAACTTGGAGAATATCCGGGACAGAAAGATGAATTGGCAGCAGGAAAAGGTAAAGATCAGAAAAATCCTATCAACATTACTTACAACGAAGGTGTTTTTGTAGGCTACCGCTGGCATGATACTAAAAATATAAAACCTCTGTTCAGTTTCGGACATGGGCTGAGCTATACAACTTTTGAATTCGGAAAAGCTAAAGCAGATCAGACCACCATTTCACAAGATGGTAAAATTACGTTTACAGTAACGGTGAAGAATACGGGTAAAAAGGCAGGTGCTGAAGTCGTCCAACTGTATATCAGTGATTTAAAATCATCAGTTCCACGTCCCGCAAAAGAATTGAAAGGTTTTGAAAAAGTATATCTGAATCCTGGAGAACAGAAAGAAGTTACTTTTACCATTGATAAAACGGCTTTAAGTTTCTTTGATGCTCAAAAACATGACTGGGTAGCTGAACCGGGAGATTTTGAAGCACTTATTGGAAATTCTTCGGATGCCATTAAAACAAAAGTGAAATTTACACTTAAATAAACTGAGAGTTAAGAGTATAAACTCTATTTAATAATTATTTGATAGAATGCAAACAGATTCCAAATTGGAATCTGTTTTTTATTACCCCAGACCACTCCATTTTCTCTATGCTCAAATTACGAAATCTGTAAGTTGTTATTTTTTTAACGCAAAAAGAACGCAATTCTTTTGGAAATAATTTTATGAAAAAAAGTTCGCAAAGGCGCTACACTCAGCTGAGACAAATACCCAGTTGCTAAACGAAGTGCCGCTGCGACCGAAAAAGTATATAATGTAATTCAACTTTGCGAGCATTGCGTTAATACAGCAACTAATCTTCTACACTTTATGTGCGCCTTCTGATAAACCATGTGTTTATATGGTTCATAAAAAAGCAGATTCCAAATTGAAACCTGCTTTTATTTTTATCTGATAAATTTTAAATTATTTTCCGCCACCGCCGTTTTTCTCTACATCGGTTTTGGTATTTTCTTTTACCTTCTGGTTTCCGAAACGCTTCACAAACGTAAGAGAAACTCCGTACCAGTCCCATTTTGAATATTCTCTGAAAGTTCCATCCTGGCTATAAGTTGTGTTATCTCCATAAGGTCTTTTAAAAATATTCATCAGCTGCATACTCAGCTCCATTTGGGTTTTTGGGAATATTTTAGTGACTGAAATATTGTGGAAAACATTGGTATTGTTCGCATATGAATTTCCGTTGTTCTGATTGGCAAGTTCCACCCACGCACTCAGGTTAATGTTTTTATTGAACAGATTGGTATAAGAAACATTCGCAGAAGCTCCCCAATAGCTGATGTAATCTTTAGCTCCTAACTTGTTTTTTTCATTAAAATCTTTATTATTAATATAGTACCATCCAAATCCTGCATTGACGTTCAGCTTATTTTTCAGGAAGTTCTGATTGGTATTGGCAAAAAGGTAATATTTTTCAACTTTTCCATCAAAGTTCCCTGGCAGCGAAACTGTTCTCCCATTTTCCGTTACATAAGTCGTCCAGTAATCCTGATTGGTATGCATATACCTTGCAGAAATAAAATACTTTTTCAGAATTCCGAATTTCAGATAAAGCCTGTCATTAGGATTGGGGTTCAGATTAAGATTTCCTCTGGAATAGGTACCGTTAATTTCAGGCATCACGAAAGGATTAAACTCAGAATACCAAGGTCTCCAGATGCTTCGGTTATAGGTAAGACTTAAATCAAACTTCTCAGAAAAACTATACTTCAGCAATAGATTGGGAAGAAAAGTTCCATAAGAATCTTTTCTCTCTGTACCTGCTACATCCTGTGTTACTTTATAATCAATATATTCATATCGGATTCCGACTCTGGTTTCCAGTTTTTCAAAAAATGTTTTGCTGTAATTTGCATATAAAGAGCTTAAATGATCTTCATAATGGAATCTGTCATTCTTGGATAGATTGGCGTATTCTGGTGTACCATTATCAATACTGAATCCATAGAGCCTATTAGGAATAACATGGTTGTTCAATTCAGTTTTCCCTCCTACTTCCATGGTACCTCCTGTTTTACCAAAAGGATGAGTATAATCAATTTTCAGATAATAATTACGCATTTGGTTGCTACTGATAACTCCCAGCTGCTGGTTGGTAATCACCCCCTGCTTATTAATTTGTTTGTCAATCAAATTATCATTGTTATCGCCTGAATAATTGGTTCCCAAATTAACATCTAAAATCCTGTTCTTTTCTTTATCATAGTATTTGTAGAAGGCATTAGTTCCTAAATTTCGGCTGAATCCCCAGTTATTCTGGCTCTGGCGAAAAGATTCACCGGGATCTCCGTCTTTTGTCGTCATCCCATCGGATTCTGCTGAAAGTAAATTTCTGTTCTGTGAATATTCCAGCACAAATCCGAAATTATTTTTATCATTGATTTCAAATTCTGAAGTAGAGGAAAGAGAAGGGCTTTCATTTCTCATTAGGTTTTCAAGATTGAACTGGGTGAGCTTATTGCCTTCAAACCGGTTATCCCAGGTCTGTGTTTTCTGCACATAATTTCCGCTGTTGTAACTTCCTATAAAGGTTTGGGTAAACTTTTTCTTATGGTAATTCAGGTTAAAATTTGTGTATTGTGAATTCTTGGTACTTTGTCTGTTGTTCAGGGAGATGCTTCCTTTCAATCCTTCATCATCTCTCTTTTTCAGAACAATATTGATGACGGAACCTGAAGTTTCATATCTTGATGAAGGACTGGTAATCACTTCAATCTTCATCAGGTTATCAGCAGGAATGGTTTTAAGGTATTCTTTTAATTCCTTTCCTGTAAAAACAGATTTCCTATCATTGATGTATACCGTAACCATCTGTCCTTCAGCTTTTACATCATCATTATTGTCTATGCTTACCAAAGGGGTCATTCTAAGAACATCCCATGTTGTATTTCCTGCCAGAATTGCACTGTTAGCTACATTAAATACAGTTCTGTCTACCTTAGATTCTACGGTCGGTTTTCTGGCAACCAGAGTAACCGCTTCTATTTCTTTTGTATTTCCTTTTACAGTATCCTTTACGGCCGGGGTCTGAGCCTGCTGAGCCATTGCAAATGAACCTGCTAGTATTGCTATTGGAAATAATATTACTTTCATGTGAAATTATAGTTTTTCTATAAGACCATTATCTTCACAAGTTTGTTACATCAAAAAGTAAAAAAAAATAAAATAAATACTTAATTCCCAATAAGATATAAATTACAAACCCAACCATAAATTTAAAAACAGTGAAAAATTTTCAATAAATCAGTGTAATAAAAATCACATCCATAATAAATATTCTTAAAAATATATTTTATCTGTAAATTAAATTTTATTAAAAAAACTTTACAATTTGTCATGAATGCGTGAATCTTTTATTGTGAAAATAAGTAGTTCATGATTCAAGTTTCAAAATTCTTATCAATAAAAAAGCCCGGATCTCACCCGGGCCGCTAGCAATAGCAAATTTACAAGGAATAATATTAAAAAATATATGCTAGTTTAAATTTTCAAAATAATGGATAACCCCTACTTCAGGCAGACGACGCGGATCCTTATTAAAATCAGACTCCTGATTTTTGCTATTTTCCAGAAAAGAATTGCTGAAAAGAGCGTAAGAAGGCTGTTCTGCCAGTCCGTTTTTAAAAAGCTGATGGGCTTCCACAATGGTTTTCCCATATAGCTTTCTGAAGTTTCCAATATTATACTGTGAAAAAGAGCCGTAATGAACAATAAACTTGAGAGCCAGATCAATATTGGTACTCAAGCTCTTACTCAGCTCTTCAATTTTCCTGTTGAACGCACTTCTCATCTTCCACAGCATTTTTGAAATACTCTGGTAAGACGGATTTTCATCATAACGGTAAAATAAAATGGCATCACCCTCAATCTCTGAAATTTCAAAATACTGATCGTTCACATCAATCAGTGTAGACAGTAACTGTCTTACAATATACTCACCTGTATACAATTTTGTATTGAACACAAATTCGGTAAATCCGCTGAAATCCGGAATTAAAATGATCCCCTCCTGTATATTTGTCTTCATAATGATATGGATTAAAAACCTGCTTCATCATTACAGACGAAGCAGATTCAATTTTACTTTATTGCCACCCGCCTCCTACAGAACGGTAAAGCGCTGTTATAGCATTCAGTCTCTGAGTTTTCAGAGAAGCCAGTTCCAATTCTGCCTGAAGTTTATTAGATTGTGCAATGATCACCTCTACATAAGTTGCTGAATTATATTTAAATAACAGATCAGCTTTCTTCACTGCTTCACCTGATTTCAAGGCCAGCCCTTCTGCAATTTTCTGCTGTTCTTCCAGTTTCTGGATCTGAATAAGTGCATCTGAAACTTCGGCTACCGCTTTTAAAACAGATTGTTTAAAGTTGAGTTCCGCCTGATCAGCCACTACTTTAGACTGCTCATACTGTGTTTTCAACTGTTTTCCATTTAAAATTGGCTGAGCTACAGCTCCTGCCACCATTCCGAAAAGTGATCCCGGAACACTGAACCATTTACTGATCTGAAAAGCATTTACACCGCCCTGCGCTGTAATATTCAATGAAGGATACATACTCATTTTGGCAACATGAATTGCTGCAGCACTCTTTCTTACCTCAAGTTCGGCCGTTTTAATATCTGGTCTGTAGCTTAATAATTCTGAAGGAACTCCTGCCGCCAGATGATCCGGAGACTTTACATTGTTCAGGCTTGCACTTCTTTCAATTTTCCCGGGCATTGAACCCGTCAGCAGGCTCAAAGCATTTTCCTGGGTTGTCACAGAGCTTTCAATCGCAGGAATTGATTTCAAGATCTGATCTTTCACAATTTCCTGCTGCTGTACAGCCAAAGCTGTTGTTAATCCCAATTCCTGCTGTTTCGTCAGAAACTTCAATGTATTATCAGCATATGCCAGATTAGATTTTGTAATCTCAAGCTGCGTATCCAGCATCAGCAGGTTATAATATCCCTGCACTACAGCAGACACCACTTGTGTTTTTACCGCCTTTGCTGCTTCCTGCGTTTTCAGATATTCTGCTAATGCCTGTTCTTTTCTTCCTCTGATCTTACCCCAGATATCTGCTTCCCATGAAAAACTAAGCGAAGTTGTATAATCTTCCATATACCTTTTTCCCATGAACTGTCCGGCCATCATCCCGTTCATACTATTGTCTGAAGGGCGGTTGATATTAGCATTGGCAGAAGCACTGATTGTCGGAATATTAGCCCATTTACTTTGAGTATAAGCCAATGATGCAAATTCTATCTGCTTTAAAGCTACCTGAAGATCATTATTCTGCACCATCGCTTTATCTATTAAGCCTATAAGAACCGGATCTTTGAAAAAGTCTTTATAACTGATCTTAGCAATATTCTCCTCTTGTCCCGCAACAATGCTATCACTTCTGAAAGCTTCAGGCATTTTTATTTCAGGCTGTTCATATTTCTGAACTTTACATGAAATTGCTGTCCCTGAGACCAATGCGATATATGCTATATTTTTAATTTTCATTTTTAAAATCATTTGAATTAATATTCCCAATCCGCATCTGTAACTACCTTTCCGTTGATTCTCTCATGCAAAGCCTGGAATACCACAAAAAGAACCGGAACCACAAAAATTCCTAAGATCGTTCCGAAAAGCATCCCTGAAATGGCCGCATACCCGATAGAATGGTTACCCATTGCTGAAGGTCCTACCACAAAGATTAATGGCAGCAATCCTGTAATAAATGCCAGAGAGGTCATCAAAATAGGACGTAAACGGGCTTTTGCCCCTTCTACAGCGGATGCAATAAGACTCTTCCCTGCTCTACGTCTTTGGATGGCAAATTCCACGATAAGAATACCATTCTTCGCCAACAATCCGATCAGCATCACCAAAGCAATCTGTACGTAAATATTATTGGATAATTCTGCGAATGTAATTCCCACAAACACTCCTGATAAACCTACCGGAATCGCGATCAATACCGCTAATGGAAGGATATAACTTTCATATTGTGCAGATAAAAGGAAGAATACAAATACAATACACAATCCGAAAATCATTACTGACTGTGAACTGGAACCTGCTTCTTCACGGCTCATTCCTTTGTAATCGTAGGTATATCCCGGAGGAAGTACCTGCTTACTCACTTCCTCAATTGCAGCCATCGCCTGTCCTGTGCTATATCCCGGAGCCGCCATTACCGTTAAGTTAGATGAATTAAACAAGTTGAAACGGTCTACCACTTCAGCTCCCGTTACCTGCTTCAGGCTTACCAGCGTGTTGATAGGAACCATTTGTCCTAAATTATTTTTAACGAAAATTCCGTTCAGGGATTCTTTATCCTGTCTTGTTTCCGGAGTAGACTGTACCAAAACTCTGTAATATTTCCCGAATCTGTTGAAATCCGAAGCCTGAATACTTCCGTAATATCCCTGCATTACTCCCAGTACATCAGAAACATTCACTCCCAACTGTGCAGATTTCACTTCATCTACAAGTACTTCAAACTGAGGATAGGTAACATCGAAAGTGGTAAACGCTACCGCTACTTCCGGTCTCTGCATCAAAGCTCCCATCATTCCGTAGGAGATATTTCCTAAATTCTGAAGTTCTCCGTTGGTACGGTCCTGAAGCACAAGCTCCATCCCACTGGTATTTCCGAAACCGTCTACCGTTGGCGTATTGATGACAAGGAAATTGGCTCTTTTGTCTTGAGAAAGCATTCCCTGAGTCTGTCCGATGATATCATTGATGTTATTAACAGCCCCTCTTTCGCCTCCTTTTTTTAATTTAACGAAAATAGAAGCGGCAGAAGATGACATGGAACCACTGAACAGGTTTAATCCGTCTACTGAAATTACTTTGTCCACGGCAGGATTTTTCATCAACAAATCTTCTGTATCGGAAACTACTTTTGAAGTTCTGTCCTTTGATGCTCCCGGAGCAAGGTTTGCCGTTACAATAATGAAACTCTGGTCTTCATCCGGAATAAATCCTTTAGGTGTTGTCATAGACATCCATGCAAACAATCCTCCGAAAGCTACAATAATGATCAGAGCCACCCATTTTCTTTTTAAAAGGAATAAAACAGCTTTCCCGTAACGGAATGTCAATTTATTAAAGCTGGCATTGAATCCTGCAAAGAAACGGTCTTTGAAATTCATTTTTTCATGCGTTCCCGGATGGTGTTGTTTTAAGAATAAAGCACATAAAGCCGGGCTCAATGTTAATGCATTGATCGCTGAAATCACAATTGCAATTGCCAATGTGAGTGCAAACTGCTGATAAAATAATCCCGTAGAACCACTCATAAAAGCCACCGGAACGAATACCGCAGACATGACCAGGGTGATAGAAACAATAGCTCCTGTGATCTCACTCATTGCCGACATCGTAGCTGCTCTTGGGTTCAGTTTTTTATGCTCCATCTTGGCATGCACAGCCTCTACAACCACAATAGCATCATCCACTACAATACCAATCGCCAATACCAAAGCAAACAACGTCAGAATATTAATAGAGAATCCGAAAACCTTCATAAAGAAGAACGTTCCTACAATGGATACCGGAACTGCAATAGCCGGAATCAAAGTGGAGCGGAAATCCTGAAGGAAGATATATACCACAATGAATACCAGAATAAATGCCTCTATCAAAGTATGAATAACCTGTTCTATGGATTGATCCAGCGCTTCTTTTGTAGCGTATGGAATTTCATAATCCATTCCTTCAGGGAAAGACTTTTCCAATTCTTTCATTCTCTCCTGAAGAGCGATCTGTACTTCATTCGCATTAGATCCTGCCATCTGGAAGATCGCCATCGTTACCGAAGCTTTTTTATTATAATTGGAAGAAACCGTATAACTGTAAGCTCCAAATTCTACCTTAGCAATATCTTTTAGCTTTAAAACAGAACCGTCATTCAACGCTTTGATGGTGATATTTTCATATTGTTCTGGTTCTGTAAATTTTCCTTTGTACCGAAGAACATATTCCATGACCTCTTTACTTCTTTCTCCTAATCTTCCGGGTGCTGCTTCCAGGTTTTGGGTCTGAATGGCACGGGAAACATCGGATGGCGTAAGGTTGTATGAAGTCAGTTTATTCGGATCAAGCCAGATACGCATAGAGTAATCTTTATTTCCGTATACCATGGCATCTCCTACTCCTTTTACTCTTTTCAGCTCCGGAACAATGTTGATTTTTGCATAGTTTTCAAGGAAAAGATCGTTCATCTTTCCATCTTTACTGGTCAGGGAAACCATTGCAATCATACTGTTCTGTCTTTTCACCGTGGTGATTCCCGCCTGAATAACCTCTGCAGGAAGCTGATTGGTAACCTGAGCTACCCTGTTCTGCACGTTAATCGCTGCCTGATCGGGATCCGTTCCCAGTTTAAAAATAACAGTAATGCTCAATGTACCGTCATTACTCGCTGTAGAAGTAATATAGTCCATATTTTCCACTCCGTTGATTGCGTTTTCTAACGGAGGTGCTACAGACCTCGCGATTGTTTCAGCATTGGCTCCCGGATAAGCAGCCGTTACCATAACGGTAGGAGGTGCAATGTCCGGAAATTTGGTAATCGGAAGGCTTACCATCCCGACAATCCCCAGTATCACAAGCAATACGGAAATAACCGTTGCCAGTACGGGTCTTTTTATAATTTTCTTTAACATGATTTCTTCTTACGATTTTTTCTGTTGAGCATTTTTCTTTTGTGCCACGACAGGAGTTCCCGGCTGTAATCGGTCAAAACCGCTGGTGATATATTCATCTCCCGCTTTAATACCTTTGGCTACAATGAAATTATCTCCGGCTTTTCCGTTCACTTCAATAGGAAGCATTGCTGCTTTCCCACCTTGAATGGTAAACACAAACACTTTATCCTGAATGGTTCTGGTAGAAGCAATAGGAAGTAAAATAACATTGCTATAGAACTGATCCAGTACAATTTTCCCGGTATTTCCGCTCCTCAAAAGCTGGTTTGGATTGTTGAATTTTGCTCTTAATGTAATAGATCCGGTTGTTTTATTAAACTGTCCTTCTACGGCATCAATCTTTCCTTTTTCAGCATATTGCTCACCGCCGGAAAGTAATAATGATACTGCCGGAGTATTTTTGATCACCTCATCAATACTGCTTCCGGTGTATTGTTTCTGGAAATTATTAAAATCATTTTCGCTCAAACTGAAATACGTATATACCTGATGAATATCTGACAATAACGTAATTGGGTTCTGATTCCCCGGCGTCATCAAACTTCCCAAACGATAGTTGAATCTCCCGATAAATCCGCTTACAGGAGCTTTGATGGTAGAGAAATTAAGATTGATTTTCGCAGATTCAATAGTGGATGTAGATTGGCTTACAGCTCCTCTTGCTCCATTGTAAGCAGCTTCAGCCTCTTTCACCTGAATTTCTGAAACCATTTTGTTTCTGAACAGTTCTTTTTTCCTGTCCAGATCAATTTTAGAGGTTGAAAGAGTAGCCTGAGCGGTGATCAAAGCAGCCTGAGCACTTTTCAGCTGCTCGCGGAAAACCTGATCTTCGATTTTAAACAAAGGCTGCCCTGCTCTCACAAAGTCTCCTTCATCCACATAAATTTTGCTTAAATATCCTGTTACCTGAGGTCTGATTTCCACATTGGAAACCCCTTCGATAGATGCTGCATATTCTCTGGAAACAGAAGCGTCTCCCTGAGTCACTTTTGCAACAGGCAATTCCGGTGCCTGCTGCTGATAGCCTTGGTTTTGATTGCCTTTTCCACACCCCGTCAAAACGATCAGTGAGAGGAAAAGAAGGGTTGATTTTTGAATAAAAAATCTTTGCATAACAATAGTCCTTTTAAATTTTCCGGACAAAAATCGAACGAAAAAAGTTGAATAGGATTATTCAAAAAACTCCTTGTTTTGTCAAAAAGACTCCTTATTTTTAAAAACATGAGAAATATCATTCATAGACAATATAAATGAATCTATTTGTTATTTTTAATCGAAATTATAGTTGAAATTTGGTTAAAAGACGTCTTAAAATTATAAATCACTCATTATCAATACAAATCATCCTTTCTGTATTCCAAAGGAGATCTACCCACATGTTTTTTGAAAAATTTACTGAAAGACGCATGATCTGAAAACTTCAGTTGTGATGCTACATCAGCAATATTCAGGTTAGGATTTCTTAGCAGCAATCTGGCTTCTACTGCTAAAACCTGATGAATAATATCTCTGGGGGATTTGAACACCGTTTTATTAATGACCTTCGTAAGGTATTTTCGACTGATAAAAAGCTTATCGGCATAGAACTGAACGTTGTGTTCTTCTTTAAAATGGCTCTGAACCAGCGTAAAAAAACTTGTCGTCAACTCATCTTCTCTATTGGTCACCTGATGAGGTTTTTCTGTTTTCTTGAAATAATTATCAATTTCATAGATCACCAGCGAGAAGTGATGCCATATCATTTCATTGAAATAATAATTGTCTTTTTCCTTATCATTCAACACCTTAAGTTCATCGAGATGGAAATTCAGCTTCCTGTATACATCCGGTTCATTCCTGATAATATGGGTAGGATCTGATGAAAGGCTCTTCAGAACATTATTTGACTTATAATTAAAACCTGCATCAGAAATAAAATTCAAGGAAAAGAAAATATATTTAGCATTGTAATCTTCCGTAATTTCATCCAGCCAAAAAGTTTCCAACATCGGACAAAACACGATATCACCTTTGGACACCTGATAACTTTTATCATCTAATCTGAATGTCACACCTCCCTTCTGTATCATAAAAATGCAGAAATAATCTGAACGGTAGGGAGTATTCGGTTGTATTATATAATCAGCTTTGCCGATTTCCATCACCACAAATTCCTTGATTCTAAGATCAAATTCCACCTGCTGCAACACTTCATCAAAGGCTAACTGCGAAACAAAATCAGATTTTGGCTGGGATTTTTTAGACATTGGAAAGAAAATTAAACACGAAGATAGTAATTAAGGTCAAAAAATTAAAAATACCAATAAGTGAATAATTCTTTTGTTAAACAATAACGATCAACTCTTTATCATATCCATTGTATTTTTCATCTATATAACCGTGAGGATTACAGATGATTTCCGTCTCTTCAATTTTATATCTGCATGGGGTATGAATATGTCCGTGAATCCAGTATAACGGCTGATATTGTGTAATGAGATCTTCCAGATCAGAAACATAGGCCGCTGTTAAAGGATCTTCTTTATAATGTTCCGGAACAGATTGGAGACTGGGTGCATGATGGGTAACGACTATATTTTTAAGTCCTTTTGAATTTTCAAGACTTTCTTTTAACCATTCCTTTGAAAACTGATGGATTTTGAAGGTATCCAGTGTTCTCATTCTGGAATAGGAAGGATCTCTCCTGATCATTTTATAATCATTCATTTTAGACTGGCAAAGCATTCCGTACTGAACAGGATTCCCAAAGATGGAAAAATCCGTCCATAAAGTGGTACCATGAAAGCGAATGCCGTCAATATCTACAAATGAATTTTCCAACACATGAACATTAGAATTTAAAGCAACTTCCCTGATCTTATTGAGTGTTTTCGGATAGGAACCTTTATAGTATTCATGATTGCCCAAAACATAAATTACAGGTTTATCGGGAATTGCTTTTTTAATCCATTCAATTCCTTTGGTTCCCAAATTGACATCACCTGCCAAAATAACAATATCAGAATGATCAAAACATAATTCCGTACTCCCAAATTCCCGGTGAAGATCGCTGATGACCTGTATTTTCATGATGTATTATAAAAAAACAAAGGTAATGAAGTGAAGCGTAAAGACAAAAAAAGAACCGATACCTAAGCACCGATTCTTCGTCATATAGTTTGTGTATTTTTAAATCCTTATTATGAAACGGCTACTTCTGCCTGTTTTACTTTTATGCTTTTCAATATAAAATAAAACAACATTCCAAGCGCCAAAAGAGCATAACCGATTAAAATAATCAGATTCAGACTTCCTACTGAAAACTCCGAAGGAAAAATCTGGCTCATTAAAGTCATGAATGACAATCCGATCCCAGCACCCAAAAAGTAACTTGTAGAGCTCAAACTTGATGCCAATCCGTAATGGGAAGGTTCAACATCCTGGATTCCCATTACTGAAAGCGCAGTAAAACAGAATGTCATTCCTACTCCTGAAATGCATGCTGCTCCCAATAAAACTACAGCTAACGGATGTCCAGTGTAAACGGAGATCAACAGTGACAATCCTCCCATCAGCATAAATAGCCATCCTAAAACTCCCATTTGAGAAGAGCTCAGGCGTTTTGATATATGAGGCAAAATAAATTTAGCTGTCAGAGCTGATATGATACTGAACGGTACAAGCATTAATCCTGCAGAAGCAGCGCTGTAGCCCATATCTTTCTGAAGCATCAGTGAAATCAGGAATAAAAACCCGATAAAAAATGCACCCAACATAAAGAATACGGCATTGGAAATCACTAAAGATTTATGTTTGAATAATTTTAAATCAACCAGAGGCTCAGCAACAGATTTCAATCGGTAATACACCATAACCAGAAGTAAAACTGCCAGAACTAAAGAACCTATAACCAGGAAAGGCTGTTCTTTAATATGGACTAATTCGTGGGTTCCGTAAGTCAGGCTTAACAATCCAAGTACCATCAATATTCCTGAAACCATATCTGTTTTCTGAGTGGTTTCATTTTTTTCATCTGTGGGCAGATAATAATAAGACAGTACAAGTGTTATTAAAAGAATAGGAACATTGATCAGGAAAACCCAATGCCAGCTCAGATAAGTACTGATAATTCCTCCTACGGAAAGACCACTTCCCGAACCAATGGCAGCAAATGAGCTGAAAATTCCGATGGCTCGGTTCCTCTCCTGCTCTCCTCTGAAGGTATTGGTTACAATGGATAATGCTGAAGGCATCACCAGCGCAGCTCCCAATCCCTGCAAAGCACGGAATATTGCCAGCACCTCAAAGTTTTGGGATAGTCCTGCTCCTAATGAAGTCAGCATAAAAATCAGCGCTCCCCATAAAAATATTTTCTTTCTCCCGATCTGGTCTGAAAGTTTTCCTCCAATGATCAGAAATCCTCCAAAAAACAGTACATAAAGAGTCTGTAACCACTGAACAGTTTCTGCTCCGATTTGAAACTGCTGCTGAATAGAAGGAATTGTTAAATTAATAATGGCAATATCCAACGCCTCTACAAATGTTCCTACCGATGCTAATATTAATATTAAATTCTTCCTTGTATCCATGTTTCAAATTTCCTGCAAAATTAAAATTAACAGAACGTATATGAAAATTTAACCTTAAATTTGGAACAATATTAAAAATAACAAATTCTTAAAAGAACAAAATACCTGATACATTAAAAAAAATCTATAAAAACAGAACAAAATGGCAACTGAAAATTATATTCCTGATGAAAAAGACTTGTCTATCCTCCGCCTTCTTCAGAAAGATGCAAAGATGAGTGTCCGTGATATTTCGGCAAGAATCAACCTGAGTCCCACTCCTACTCACGAACGTATCAAACGTATGGAAAAACAGGGAATCATTAAAGAATATACGGCTGTGGTAGACCGTAAAAAGGTCAATAAGGGAATGATGGTGATCTGTATGATTGCCTTAAATGTTCACAATAAGAAAACAGCTGGAAAATTCATTGAGGAAGTTGGTAAACTGAAAGAAGTTGTAGAATTTTATAATATCAGTGGGGATTTTGATTTTATGCTGAAGATCCTTGCTCCCAATATGGACGAATTTCACGAATTTTTTGTCAATAAATTATCAGAAATCGAGGGAATTGGACAAACCAAGAGTATTTTTGTGATGAATAGTATCAAGGAAAGTGCTCAGATTGTTTAAGCTAAAAAAAAGCAGCTATATAAAACATACAGCCGCTTTTTCATTTTAAACCAGAATTTTCTAAATTATTCTGTTGTTATTTATTTCCAGTAATTCCAGACTGAGCCATCAAATATTGCCAGTGTTTTGCTGGTTGTATCATAACAGATCATACCGGGATAAGGATTTTTTACGTTAAGATGCGGTGTTGCCACTTTGGGAAGAATCATTGCTTTATTCGGGGATTCCAGAACTAATACACCATCGGCTGCACTGGCTGCTTCCCCCATTATAACTCCTTTGCCTGTTTCTGCAGAACTGTTGACTAGAATCGCACTTGAGTTTCCGGCATCTGATAAGGGTTTCCAGGCATCATTTTCATACATTTTTACTTTGCTATCTGTCACATCAAAAATGAATGTTCCGTTCACTAAAGATCCTGTGGGAAATCCGGATGTAGCGGGAAGAATTAAACCTTTTGTATTTCCTGATACATTATCAAAATCCAATACGGTACTATTTCCGTCTATCGACTGTTTACCAATCGCAACCTGAGCAAAAAATGTATTAAAAACCACTAAGGCAGCTGCTATACTTATATTTCTTATATTTTTCATATTATCTATCGGTTAGATTAATCATTACAGCTTCTTTGTACACATTTCCATTCAGTGCCATTATAAAGCTTTACACATTTATCCTGAATATCGTATAGAAGCATTCCTTCTTTGGGCTCTGCAATGGCATCTCCAGGCTGTGGAGTCTGGCTTACATGCTGAACTCTCGTCATGACAAACCCTTTATTTTTTGATTCCAGCGTTATGAATCCATTAGGAATACTTTCCGGCCAAGAATTGTTTTTCTGCTGTACAGTAATTCCGAATTTTGTATATGTGTCAGGTGTACCTGAAATTCCGGGTTTTGTACAGAATCCATCAATCTCATCAATAATAAGAGGAGCATTTCCGCAACTTGATTTATCTTCGGATAATCCTTCTGGCCATAAGGTTGGACACATCGCTTTTGTTGCATTCGGTCCGCAGAAACTTGAATTCCCCATTCCTAATCCTGTTACAGATCCCATAACAATGGCTACTATCTGGTTATCATCACTGATGATGGAAGCTCCTCCACCTCCGCTTACATCTGCTTTTGCAATACAATAAGCTCTTCCAGTAGAAATACCTACGTATTCAACAGAAGGATATGTTGTAGACTGCTGGGTAAATGTTCCACAAATTTCTACAACACTACTTGTTCCCATTTCAATAACAGAAGTTGTTCCCGGATAAAAACCTCCAAAGGTTGGATCTTCCTGAATAACTGATCCTACAAGAGATAAGAAAGATTTACTTCCTAATTTAATTTTTGAATTTTTCTGAGATCCGAAAGTCCCTACTTTCACTGTTCCTGTTGACTTAACACTTGCTCCATTACCAATTTCCAGCACTCCATCAACCTGAATACTGTTAGACTGCAATTGTCCGGATTGAATGATCAGTGTTGCTCCGTTTGGAATGCTGATGTTTGTACTTACACTAAGATTTCCGTTGAGACAATAGGTATTTCCGCTTGTGATCGTCTGTCCGGTATAAGGAATACACTGAGCATAAGTCATTGCACTAAAAAAAAGCATTAATAAAAAAGATAATTTTTTATTAATATTTAAAAAAAATAGGTTATTCATATACATTTATAATACTTTAACAAATTATTATTATTTAAATAAAAAATATTTAAATTTTCAACATCATCATCCCCACTAACAACAATTAATATACCAAACGCTTGTTTAATTTTTTAATATTTATATGATATTTGACCCGAACACATCATCTTCAACACTGTTAAAAAACTTCTATAAATAGTACACCACAACAAATTACACTCTTTAAATGCCGTTCAAATTCAACAGAATTATTTCATCTATTTTCAATTTAAAATGATGTTTTCCGGGGATGTTTAACAAGAAGAATTCTTTATTTTTAATACAACATGTCCATTTATGATGCAAACCACATTCAAAACATTACAAATTTCAAATCATCCGTATTTTAAACTAAATAAGACAATAGATAATCTGAATGACGGACCTCCATGCAAATTCACATTAAAAACCGTAAATTTGCAGCATGAATAACGATACGATATGTGCACTGGCTACTGCCAATGGAATAGGTGCTTTAGGCATCATCCGAGTTTCAGGAAATGAGGCTTTATCTGTAGTTCAGAAAAGTTTTCCGGCCAAAAATCTGGAAAAACAAAAATCCCACACCATTCATTACGGTTATTTTATGGATGAGGAGGAAGCTATTGATGAAGTAATACTTTCTATCTTCCTTGCTCCGAAAAGTTTCACCACTGAAAATTCTGTGGAGATTGCTTTTCACGGCTCTCCGCATATCGGAAAACGTATTCTTGAAACTTTGATCAAAAACGGGGCGAGAATGGCCAAAGCAGGAGAATTTACACTCCGTGCTTTCATCAACGGCAGAATTGACCTTTCCCAGGCGGAAGCTATTGCTGATGTGATTGCATCTGAAAACGAAGCTTCCAGAAAAGTAGCGATCAATCAACTGAAGGGAGGAATCACGAATGAAATCTCTCTTTTAAGAACGGATCTTCTGAATTTTGTTTCCCTGATCGAGCTGGAACTGGATTTTGCTGAAGAAGATGTAGAATTTGCAGACCGAAGCGCTTTGAACGGATTATTGGATAAAATTGAATTAAAATTAAATTCTCTTATTGAAAGTTTCCAATACGGAAATGCCATTAAAAACGGAACTGCTGTTGCTATCATCGGAAAGCCCAATGCTGGAAAGTCCACGCTGCTGAACTCTCTTTTAAAAGAAGAAAGAGCGATTGTAAGTAATATTGCGGGAACCACCAGAGATACGATTGAGGAAATTCTTCATATTAAAGGACACGCCTTCCGACTGATTGATACGGCAGGACTTCGCGAAACGATGGATGAAATTGAAGCTATCGGGGTAAAAAAAGCAAAAGAAAAGGTAGAAAATGCTAATATCCTTGTATATCTGGCTGATGCTGCTACTGAAGATTTTTCGGAGGATATTGAAATGATTCAGTCGCTACTGAGAGAAGATCTGAAACTGATTATCTGCGCAACAAAAATTGATGAAGTGACTCCTACCAAATACGAAACAGTAGAAAACATCTTCAGAAATGCCCTTTCTCACGAATTTGATTTCATTAAAATATCAGCTGTTGAAAATCAAAATATTCAGGATCTGAAAAATGAACTTTCATCCTATGTTGAGCATTTAAAATCTGAAGAAAACAACGTTGTGATTACCAACCAACGTCACTTTGAAGCACTGCGAAAATCTCTGGATGCTGTTCACAAAGTAAAAGAAGCCATCGTTTTCCAGATTTCTACAGAATTGCTTGCTTACGAACTGAGAAACGCCCTGGAACATCTTGGAGAAATTTCCGGAGAGGTTACAAATGATGAAGTGCTTGGGAATATTTTTTCTAAGTTTTGTATCGGAAAGTAAAACTCATTTTTAGAAAAAAGGCTTAGATTCCATAATCTAAGCCTAATATTTTAAATGCATTGAACTTGCTTAATCAATGACTATTTTTGGAAAATTCAATGGTAGCCTTATACCGTTGCCATAATTTTAATTTCGACAAGCTGTCCTGGCAATGCAAGTCCGCTTACTCCAACCATTGTACTGGCTACGGTTTTAGGATTATCATAAAATTCTGTTTTGAAATTTTTTCTTGCCTCAAATGCAGTCGCCATATCCATTGCATAAATCACTTCTTCTACTACATTTTCCATGGTCATATCATATCTTGACAATAATTCTTTGATATTCGCATAGGTTTGCTTCATCTGCGCTTCCATCCCTTCTGCTAATTCACCTTTATCGTTGTGACCCAATTGACCGGAAATCCAAACGGTATTACCTTTTTTTACCGCTTGTGCGTATCCGTAAATATCTTCCCAAGGCATTCCAAAGCCTTCTGCTGTTTTATTTTCCTGTGACATTTTTTATATTTTAAATTAATAAGGCAAATGTAGAACAGATAGAAGTCTTAAAAATTTAACTAGTTTAATAAAAACGTTTCCAATAAAAAAATGCCGAATATTTTTATATCCGACATTTTATAATTTTAAATGTATTGTTTATTTCTGCTTATTCGCTAAACGTTTCCTGATGGTACTTACAAACTCTTTTGAAACGCCAAGATAGGATGCAATATAATACTGCGCCACACGCTGCGGAATCGTTGGATAAACTCTTATAAATTCCAGATAACGATCTGTTGCAGGTTGAGAAATAGTATTAACCAAGCGGTTTTGCAGGGTCACCACATACCGCTGCATCATTAGTCGGAAAGCTCTTTCAAACTTTGGAACTTTCTGTAATAACTCTTCCTTCGTTTCCGGATTCAGCATATAAATTTCGGTATCTTCCAAAGTTTCAATAAAAATCTTTGAGGGCGTTTTACTGTTAAACGAATCAATATCGGTAATCCACCAATCTTCAACGGCGAATAGAAGCGTCACTTCAAAACCATTTTCATCAAGATAATACGTTCGCACACATCCCTCTTTTATAAAACCCTCAAACTGGCAAATCTCTCCTTCGCGCAAAAGATGTGTTTTCTTCGGAAACTTCTGAAGCGTCAGCAAATCCTCATAAATTTTTTCCTCTTCAGGTGTTAAGCTAACGAACCGCGAAATGTTTTTAATGATATTTTGAAACATAAATTTATTTTACGGCTGCAAATTAGCAAAAAGTCTTTAAACATAGGCATTCAAGAGCCAATTCCCTACCGTGATGGCTAATTATTTTCACCTATTTGTTCAGATTTTCACAAAAAACTTTATTGACCCCAATCGAACCAGTCGTTTTTATATAGAGTTTTTAAAATAAAATACACAAAGAAGGTTATCGTAGTAGGAACATAAAAAAACTCCTGCAAAGTGCAGGAGTAGAGAATGAGGCAGTAATAATAACTATTTATTCTTAATGAGTTTTAAAATCCGCTTTTACCAATACGATAAAAATGAATAAAATTATAGCGGATCATTTAAAATATTTGCTATTCAAAGATTGTAGCTTGACACATTAATTCAGAATAATAATGATGTTTACGCGCTCATTCATCAAGATTGAGATTTTTCCATTTGGCTATTGTGTTTCTACTCAATTTAAAATATTTGCCCAATTGGCTATTGTTTAATTTGTGTTTTTTCTGATAGTTGAGGATTTCAAAAACGGCTTCTTTATCATAGGATTTAAATTTTTGATTTGAAGACAGTGTATCACTAAATAAAATGTTATTAATTTTCAATACATCAGAAATGGACAGTTCATCCTTAGCCAGAAAATGTTTAACAATTTCTGTTTTATCAGGACATTTGGATGCGATAAAGTCATAATAAATCTGTTTGTAATTGGGACCTATATGGGTCGCCCGTATTTTCTTATCCATTTATTTAATGTCGATTTTGGAATTCTGTATCGATTTCTGATTTCTAAAGAGCTCATCTGGTTATTTTCCAAAAGCTCCAGTATAAAATCTATAATTTCTCTGGTGTATAATCCTTTCCTGAATTGAGGCATCTGAGACTCTTTATTCTTTTTATGGGGATTGGGAGCTGGAGCATATAAGATCAGATGATTGGAGTACAGCCGGAAAAAATCATACTCCAGAAGTTTTGACCATTTTAAAAGTACATCTGTATCTGCAGATTTTTGAGAATACATTTCTATGATTTCACTTTCTGTTTTCTGTAGAAATTTACAGATTCTATATATCTCCAATTCTTTTTCAATCACTCCTTTATACAGCAGATTTCCAATATGAATATCTTTTAAATTTTCCATTCTATACGTATGTATTTACTATTCGCAATAAGGCTGCTTCTTTGTAGAAATATATTCATCGTCTTGCATCTTCATATTTTTTATGATATCCCGAAAAAGTAAATGCACCTGAATTTCACTGCAAAAAGTGATATTAATATCCACCCTTACTACATTTCCGGAATAACCTGAAAATAGAATGATCAGGTATTTCTGAAGAAACTCTTTTTTTATTTCAATATTTAATATTTTCCCGTGAGGGATTTCAAAACGGGGATTTTTGCCAAGTGAAGGCCACTGATAACTTTTTATGAAAATGATCTCATCTGAGTTTTCATATTCGAAGATAAACCTGTTTTTTATTTTCCCATACAGCAATACCAAAAGACTGGCAACAACAGACAGCATAGAAAGTAAATGATAATCAATATTCCTAAAAAGAATAATTGCTCCCAGGAGTAACAGAATAATCATTATCTGAAAAATTATATGCTTTATTGCTCTTTTTTTATTGCTTATTTTCATTGAACATTAAAGAGTAAAAGAATTGTTATTACAAATTCAGTTTCAGCTTAAGTAATTTTCTCTTAAGTGAATGAATATCTCAGTGCTTATTCTCAGAACACTACACTAATAACTACCTGATATTGAACACGATACAGCATTTCCTTATTTTGAATAATTAAAGTTGATGAGACTATCCCAATTGCACTTCCAGGGAAATAATATCTCTTGATATCACATTACTGAACCATTCTTCAGAAAGAATCTTCGAATCCGGAAAAAACTCATAGAATTGTTCAAATGCAATCTCAGCCTCCATTTTTGCCACGTACCATCCTATACAATGATGAATTCCTTTACTGAATGAAAAATAATCCGCCAAAGGATCTTCTCCTTCTTTAATATCATAATTAGCTGATGCTAATATGGCAATCAGCAAATCACCTTTATATAACTTTGTACCCGAGAGCTCATATTCTTCATGAACATATCTGGGAAAAGCACTGTTGGCCGGAGAGGTACGAAATAATATTTCATCTACCAATCTGTTTTCCGGTGCATGTCCGCTGGTGATAATCTTTCGCAATCCCTGAATAATCAGGCTCGCTGTAGTGCCAGACCCTGCAATAAACAACAAAAGGCTGATACTTAAAACTTCATCATCAGAAAGCCCTGCATTCAGCAATACTGAAATGATATCAGAAACATCAGTAGATTTCTTTTTCTGTCCAATGGTTCTTTTTAGAATATGATGAAATTCTACTACATTTTTCAAGTGGTCTTCCGGATAGGCTTTTACCATCTGCAGAGAAATTGCATACTGAGGAAAATCTTCATTCCATTCAAGTCCCAGCATTTTCGAAATGATATTAACAGGAACAGGGTATGAAAAAGTTTTCGCGAGATCCACGGTTTCCCCTTTCTTCCATCCGGAAAGGATCTCTTTTACTTTTTCTGTAATGTAATAACGGTAACCTTCCAACACGTCTCTGGTAAAAAACTTTTCAAGCGGTTCTCTTAATCTTTTATGCTGATTTCCATCTGCAGCCAGCAGGTGTAGAGGTTTTGGAATAGCCTCTGAAAAAGGATTATTGGAATAAGTCTGCTCATCTGTAGCCGGGCTTACCTGAAACACTTTACCTGATGTAAGAACTTCTTCAACCTCTTTTCTACGGGTTACAAGCCATACTTTGGGACCGTCCGGAATCTGATAAGGATAAAGCCCTTCTTTCTTACGCAGTCCCGCCAGGATGTTATCCGGATTGGTTGCGAATTCTATTGAATCAAAATTAATGTCTTCCATAGTTTTTTTATTAAAACTGCCTGCCACTATTCCCTGGGGACAACAGCAGACAGTTATAAAAATTTATAAGGTACCGTGCTGGTGAACAATGTGTTTGTGTTCCAGAAAATCTTCTAAAGAAGCCAGACCATTCAGTCTTCCCAGACCACTCAGTTTATATCCTCCTTCTTCAAATTCATCTCTCACTTCAGCCCAAGCATTGATCCATACAGTTCCTGCTTCAAGCTCTCTCACTATTTTTAAAGGTAAATCAACATCCTGGCTCCATACAGAAGCGGCTAAACCATATACATTATCATTAGCCAGTTCAATAGCTTCTTCTGCGGTTTCAAAAATCTGTACTGTGGCTACAGGTCCAAATGTTTCTTCCTGTACAATGTCCAGTTTATTATTGGTTACCTGAAGTAATGTAGGGCGGTAAAAAGCACCTGAAGCCAATGGACCCTCGGTTACTCTTCCACCTCGGACAAGTACTTTAGCCCCTTCGGAGATCGCTTTATCTACTGCCTTATCAACCCTTTCTGCATTCGCCTTGTCTATCATGGGTCCCATCTCGCTTTGAGAATCAGCGGCAGGTCCTACTTTTACATTTTCCAGTCGCTTAGACAGTTTTTCTATCAATTCATCAGCAATTCCTTTTTGTACCAGGATACGGCTTCCTGTCATACAAAACTGTCCTGCAAATACAGTGATTGCCTTTTCCAGCGCTGGTACTGTTCTATCCAGACTGGCATCATCAAATACAAGCATCGGGGTTTTACCACCCAATTCAAAACCAAATTTCTTCAGCTGCGGAGCACCATTACGCATCAATATTTTACCGGTATGGGTACTTCCTGTATAAGAAACGGTAGGGATATCCGGAGATTCCACTATTAGAGCTGCTCCATCACTTCCGCTTTCCGTAAACTGATTGATAACTCCTTTCGGAAGACTTTTTACGGAGGCAAAAACCTCGTTAATCAAGGCATTGATCTGTGCGGTCTGTGCGGGCATTTTAATTACAGCGGTACAGCCGGCTGCAAGTGCGGGGGCCAGAGAACGTATCATCAGGATGATAGGAGAATTCCACGGAGCGATAATTCCTGCCACTCCTACAGCTTCTGTAAGAACAACGCTCAGTGAGCCAGGTGTGGTTTCAAGGGCACGTCCGGCCTGAGCAAGAGCCTGAGCTGCAAAATATCGAAGTTTCGGGGCGACAAGACTAAATTCAAATTCTGCTTCTCCACGTACTTTCCCATTTTCCAGTGCAAGTATTTCAACCAATTTTTCATGATATGCTTCAAACTGGTCTGCCAGCTCATTCAGAACTTTATATCTCAAATGGCGGTTTACTTTCCAGTCTGTCTCCTTAAATGCTTTTTTTGCAGCAGCTATTCCCTGTACAGCTTCCTCCAGACCTCCATCTGCGAAAACTCCTATTTTCTCACCGTTTGCCGGGTTAATACTGTCTTTATGGTTACCACTATCTACCCATTCTCCGCCAATCCAATTCAATACTGTGTTTTTCATTTTTTGTAAATTAAATTAAGTTGATTTTAAAAATTAAATAATCTCATTGCATTGGTTCTTCCTATTTTCATCCGGTCATTTTCACTGATTAAAGCCTTGTCAAACCATTCACTTGCTGTTTTCATGCTTTCATAAGGATAATCTGCCGAAAACATAACACGGTCTACTCCAATTTCACTAATGGTATTCAACAGACCTTTGGTATGGAAATGTCCACTGGTAGTAACATAAAAGTTGCTGTTAAAGTATTCGCTGACCTTTTGCTTTGCTTTTCCTAACCCTTCGCCTTCTCTTTGCATCTCTAATCTGTGCTCCAATCTTGGCAGCATGAGCGGAAGACCTTCACCTAAATGTCCAAGAATGATATTGATATTCGGGTATTTATCAAAGAGACCGCTAAGCATTAAACGGATAGCATGGGTTGCCGTTTCATGGGCAAAACCCCATGCGGAACCGACAAGAGAGGAATATCCTTCATAAATCCGGCGTTGTGTTGGAAGTGATTCTCTTGGATGTAAGTATACGGGAACATTCAGTTCTGCTACTTTATCCCAAAATTCCCAGACAGGCTCTTCATCCAGATATTGGGCCGTATTTTCATCACCAATATTTGTATAGCCATTGATTAATACTCCTTTAAATCCTAATTCCTTTACTGCACGTTCCATCTCAGCAGCAGCATCCTTGGGAGACTGCAAGGCCACTGTGGCAAAGGCAGACAGGCGGTCCTGATTTTTTGAGGTAAATTTATCATAGATCTCATCATTGGTCTTCTTTGCAAAATCTACGGCTTTAGGAATATCCAGAATTGACTGAGCTCCGGGAGAAGTTAAGGACAGGATAGAAATATCAATTCCGTTTTCGTCCATTTCTGCTAGTCTCTGTGAAGTATCCAAAAGTTTCTGATCAACATTTTCCATGTATTTCTTTCCGTTTCTGGCGGCTTCACCTGATGCGTCCCATAAACTATTATTGAGGCTGGTACTCAAATGTTCTTCTAATACGATCTTTTTTTTCATGACTGAATTTTGTTATTCATTAATACTTTTATAATGGATATTTTACTAAATTGTTAAGGCTTAGGGAGCCAATGATCAGTTGCTGCAACAAACCGCCTTCAGCTATTTTCCCAAGATAAATACCGGAAAAACCAAAGCTTTCTATAATTTCACTGACTTTCTTATTGGCCTCTTCATCATCTCCGGAATAGAACAGCACACGTTCTCCTTCATTTACTTTAGGATCCGCCCCCATCAAGGCAGCCGGTAATGTATTGAATGCTTTTACTACTTTTGCACCTTTTAAATAACCCTGCACAATTTCTGTGGAATTTTTCCCACCTGTGTCTATCAATTTGATATCAGGCATGGTTACTGCATTTGTAGCATCAATTACGGTTTTATTCTTCCAGTCGATATCTGCGGTGGCCTGTTCTACACTGGAGAAAGGAATACTTAAAAATACAATGTCAGCATTGGCTGCATCAGAAACTGATCCTGCGGAAGCACCCTTGCCTAATTGTAGTGCCAGGTCTTTTACTTTATTGATATCCTGAGCACTCAGTATTACTTCGTATCCTGCTTTCAAGGCATGTCCGGCAAATGACTGACCTATATGTCCAGCCCCTATTATTCCTAATTTCATATTACTATTTTTAGTTGGTTATATATATTATTTGTGTTTTTTTATATCATCCGCTATCTTTTCTGCAAGCATTATGACCGTTGGGTTGGGGGCTGCTGAAACGGCATCAGGAAATATAGAAGCATCCACTACTCTCAATCCTTGTGTTTTGTATACTTTTCCGGAAAAATCTACGACTGCACTTTTATCGTTTTCTTCTCCCATTGGAACTGTTGAAAAAGGATGATGGTAGGTATCCAGCGTGGCTTTTATGCTTTTAAGAATATCTTCGTCACTTACAGCATCTGCACCCGGGTTCAGCTCCTGTACAAAAATATTTTTCAAAGGCTGGGTATTTCCTATTTTACGGGCAAGCTTGATTCCTTCTAATAATCGTTTACGGTCCTCTTCTTCACCTAAAAAATTCAGATCGATAACAGGGGCATCTTTAGGGTTTTTACTTGAGAGCTTAAGACTTCCTGTTGACTTAGGATTGGTTAATGCTACTGCTAAAACAAATCCTAATTTTGTAGGGCTCTGTTCGTGTGGAAAGAGGTGCGTTGCCGTGATATGGATGTCCAGTTCTCCTTGTTTTGCATAGGATGATTTTGTCCAGAGTTTAACTCCAATCACAGGAACCTGTCTTCCTGTTTTTTGTGGGTCTAAAGCATATGCGTTGTAATAAAAAGGATGGTCATAAAGCTTTTTCCCTACCGGAAGTTCTGCAATAACCGGAATTTTATTTTTCTCCAGTTCTTCTTTTGGTCCGATACCTGAACGAAGCAGTATGGAAGCACTCCCATATGTTCCTGCGGAAAGTATAATCTCTTTAGCTTTGAAAACACGTCCGTCATCAGTAATGACAGCCTTTGCCTTTTGCCCTTCAAAGAGCACCCTGTCTGTAAGAGCATTTCCAACGACTGTAAGGTTTGGCCGGCTGCGTACCTCTTCATTCAGATAAGCCATTCCCGTATTGTATCTTACACCATTAAAAATATTCATTGGATATGGACCTACACCATGTTGTTTATCCGCATTGAAATCTGTGATTTCATCATAACCGTATGCTTTCGATGCTTCTAAGAATGCCAGCTGAGCAGGGCTTACCTCTGTTTTTGACATCTGATGGATAAGAAAAGGCCCATGGTCACCGTGCCATTTTTGATCTTTGATCTCTGATGTTTCCATTTTTTTGTAGTATGGCAGAACGTCATCCCAATTCCAATGCTGTAAATGATATTTCTTTGTCCATCTTTCAAAGTCTGCCGGTAAAGCCCTTACTGCAACTGATCCGTTTATTGATGAGCTTCCGCCCAGCACTTTTCCTCTGGGCACATTCAGTGATTTACCAATATAACCTGGAGTAGACTGGTATCCCCATTCATATCTTTTGTCTCCCTTGGCTCCCAAAACATCACTGCTTGCCAGTATATTCGGATAGCCTTTTTTATCAAATATGGGACCTGCTTCCAGTACGAGTACTTTTTTTGTAACATCTTCGGAAAGCCTGTTACCCAACACCGCACCCGCAGATCCTGCACCTACGATGATATAGTCATATTCAGTTTCTGTAGGTATAATAATGTGTTTTGTTTCCATTTTTTTTATGTTCTGTGCATTTGCATTGTGTGTAAAAAAAATTATAATCCCTGTTCCAAGGAGGTATAACTTCGATTTTATATTCATCAGATATGATTTAATTATTTTGTAGTACAAATTAACGACGTAAAAGAATCGTGATAAAGGTTAAAAACAGAAATAAAAGTGGCAGAATGCGAACTGAAAATCAGACAATACATAATAGAAAAGCCTGTCATCCAATGAATGACAGGCTTTTCTATTGTTTTTTTCTATGTTTTGTTTGACCGGCTAGCTAATGTCCATTTTAAACTTAGAGGGTGAGATCCCGGTATATTTTTTAAAGAATTTGGTGAAAGTGGAGGGTTCATCAAATCCCAGATCATAACCGATTTCCTTGACCGTCATGAGCTCATGAACGAGGAGTCGTTTACTTTCTAAAATAATCTGCTCATTGATCAATTCTTTAGGTGATTTGCCCAATACGGTCATGGTAGCTTTCTGCAGTGTTCTTTCACTTACAAACAATTCCCCGGCATAATATTTTACCATAGTCTGATTACGGAAAGATTTAGTGACCAGTTTCTTAAATTCAGTTACGAGTTTATTGTCATGGGTCTGAAGACCGTTTTGAGTTTTCCCTTGATTTTCCTGCATAAACTTACGTTCTGAAAGCAGCAGCAAGCTGGACAGATCGTTATGAAGGATAGTGCGTTGAAAGGTATCGGATGTTTTCTGCAGCTCTGCGGTAATTTTCAGAATCAGAGCAAGTATAGCGTTCAATTCATCTTCTTTAAAATTGATGCTTGTAATGGGATACAGGTTGTTAAAAATATTGGCATTATCCAGAAAATAATTATCCTGGGAAGACTGGTAAAAGAAATCTCTTGAGAAGGCAACCAGCCAGCCATCATAATCTTCTTCCTTCCGAAAAGCATGTACCTGGCCCGGAACAGTAAACAATACATCTCCCTTTTCTATGGCTATTTCATTGAAATCCACCATATGGGAAGACTTACCTCCGGTTATCACATGTACAATATAGAAATCTGTACGGTGGGGAACCAGTACCGAATCCTTTCCTTTATCTATTCTTTCGGAAATAGATATTATATGGATGTTTTGTTTAGGATTTTTTATCGGTTTAAAAGGATAAGTAATAATATGCCCCATACCATTCTACAATTTATTTTAAATTCATTGGCTGCTGTCCTTTATTATTGGTTTTACGATTTTTTCAAGCGATTTTACTTGCTTGTTTTATGTTTCCATTTCCGGAATATAGAATTCGTAAATATTTTTATTAAAACGACAGCAGCATAATAGAGGTTTCACCCGTTTATTTACGATAATAAATTTAAAAAAATATTGGCAATTTTCAACCATTTGTAAGAGCAATAAGGCAAGAATATGATGAACTATTAGCAAATTAACAGCAACCGATATTCACCTTCGTTTTTCACAGGAGCTATATGAACAAATGGCGACTCCTTTTTGCTCCGGATGATCTACAGCAATTCTCCAAAGGTGGCCTACTCCTAAATTTACTGATTCTGCATTGGGTCTAGGCTGATAGTGAAGATCATAGAAATATTCTTTGAGGAAATCTTCAAATTTTTCTTCCGGACCATCATGCAGCTTTTTTAACTGTTCCCGGATCTCAGGAATCAAAATTTTCTGTTCCACCTGATCATTGGGGATGTTCAGATTTACACAAAAAACTTTATTGACCTAATCGAACCAGTAGTTTTATACAGAATTTTTTTAAATAAGATAAAAAACACAGAAGATTATCGTAAAAACATCAAAAAACTCCTGCGTTTTGCAGGAGTTGAGAATAGAGTAGCAATAGTACTATTTATTCTTTATCAGTTTTAAAGTTCCACTTTTACCGATGCTGGATTTCCACTGAACAACATAGGTACCTCCCAAAGAATTTTTGAGATCAATAGGTAATTTGTTTAGCCCGGCTTCTATATCTGTAGTATATGCTCTAACTACTTTACCATTGATATCAACAACATTGATTGAAATTGTTTCTTTATCCGCAGCCGTATAGTAAAGCTCAGAGAATCCCATGCTTGGATTAGGTACCAATACTGTATTATCACTTTGAAGATTCCCATTTTTAGAAACCGTAGGGCGGACACATGTATAGCATAAAAACTTGGTAACCCTGATGGTATACTGGTTTGGTGCATCGCAATAAATATCTACTCCATATCCATACCCTGAATAGGTTGGCTGATATGCAATCAGATTAGGATCTGAAATGGTTGTATGACTTCCCACTACGGTTGATAGCGGATAGTATCCACTAACTAATTGTGCGCCTCCCAAATCATTAAGCTTTGCTTTAACATACGTAACCTGTGATGAAGTAGTAAATGAAGGAAAGGCATAGTCTTTGGAAGTTATATTATTAGGAGGAAACAAATTAGATTGCGGAGCAGAAACCCCGGTATTTATTTCAAGTGTAAGAGCAGCATTGGCATAAGCAATATGTCCCTGACCATAATCATCGTGTCTGGTAAAGGTAGCTTTGTAAGTCTCTACGGGACCAATAATTATTTGTGCCATGAATTGATTTTGGCAGACCAGCAAAAAAGATAGCAATAGGATAAATTTTTTCATTTTATTTAGATTTTAAGTTATTTTTTTATGGCAGATCTATTCTGATTTTTTTAATAATGTAAAATTGAAAGTTCTGAGCCGGATCGTAAAAGGATAATTAATAAGTGTGAAAGAATTCCTGATATCTGCTTATATTTATTTAACAACTGTAGATTTAATATTCACATCCTTTTTCAATCCACAGCTATTTTTAGAATTAAATGTCTCAATTTTGAGACATTTGTTATATATTTGAGGCATTGAAAAAATAATGAATACTCAACAAAGAATTATTGATACAGCGATATCTGTTTTCAATGAGGATTTTTCGGCAACATTTGAAGAGATTGCACTACGCTGTAATCTTAACCGCAGGACATTGCATCGGTACTTTAAAAACCGAAACGAATTATTAGAAGCCTGCAATGCAAATATGATGAAGGCCTGGGAAGAAGCAGCTATTAAAGCCTGTAATAGCTCTACCAATCCCTTGGTACAACTGGAAAACTTATTATATGCCGGTATTGACAGCGGAACGAAATATGCCTTTTTAATTAAGCTGAACGAAGTGGAGCCTGCTTATACAACTGAAATAAGTAAGGAGTATTTAAAGACAAGGAACAATATATTCAAGGCAATAGAAACTCTGCAAAAAGAACAATTGATAGACAGCGAACTGCCATTAGCATGGATAAAGATTCTTTTTACAAACGTTATCACAGCAACTATCACCGCATACAGATCGGGAGATATTGCGCCTAATGAAATAAAAAAATTAGCCTGGAATTCATTCAGCAGAAGTATAGGCTTAGTAGTAAATAAACAAAAATGATACATTCTTTTTTAATGATAGGCCAATCTAATATGGCCGGGCGCGGTTATGCAAAAGAAGTCCCGTTTATTTTTGATGAACATATTAAAATGTTGAGAAACGGCTTATGGCAGATCATGGCAGAACCTATTAATTTTGACCGGCCCAGTTCGGGTGTGGGGCTCGCTTCATCGTTTGCCGCTTTCTGGAGGCAAGATCATCAACAGGATGAAATCGGCTTGATTCCATGTGCTGATGGAGGAACCAGCCTTGATGACTGGGCCGTAGGCAATGCTCTGTTTGAGAATACCGTTTCACAAGCCAGACTTGCCCAGCGAACAAGTGAGATTAAAGGAATCTTATGGCATCAGGGCGAAAGTGACTGTTCTCCTGAAAAGGCAGACCAATATCAGGAAAAGTTCTCTACAATCATTGATGCTTTACGCCAGGAACTCAATATCCCTGAAGTTCCTCTCATCATTGGAGGATTGGGAGACTATTTACCCAACGGAATATTTGGTCAGTATTTTAAGCATTATTCTTTGGTCAACAGAGAACTTGAAGATTTTGCCCACTCTCATGAAAACTGTTATTTTGTTACCGCAAAAGGACTTACAGCTAATCCTGATGGCATTCATTTTAATGCACATTCCCAAAGATTATTAGGAATCAGGTATTATTATGCTTACCGTGACCTAAAACATCTTCTGAACCCCAACGTTAATGAAAATGATATTTTGAATGAAATCTATAACCGTCCTTATACCAAAACGGAAAAGATCAAGCTGTTGGAACACGAATTTGCACTTGGGAATATTGAAGGTAAGGATTATTTAATGCAAATAACAGCCATAGGGCAAGAATAAAAGAACACTCTGCTTATTATTTTCAGTATGTAATTTATCAGCAAATCAACAGCAACCGATATTCACCATCATTTTCCACGGGAGCTCTATGAACACATGGCAATGCCTGCTGTTCCGGATGATCTACAGCGATTCGCCAAAGGTGACCTACCCCCAGATTTACAGGTTCTGCATTGGGTTTAGGCTGATAATGAAGATCAAAGAAATATTCTTTCAGGAAGTCTTCAAATTCCTCTTCCGGGCCATCGTGTAATTTTTTGAGCTGTTCCCTAATTTCAGGAATTAAAACTTTCTGTTCTACCTGATCATTGGGTATGATATCACTTGCTGTTCCGTGATAGGTACATAGAAATGTATCTGTTCCGATAGGCGAACGGTCCACATGATACGAATATACATCTGTAGAAATAAACCCGAGTTCTTCGTCCCGCTCATAATGTTTAAGTAAATTAAGAACCGGAGATGCTCCAAAGTCAGTTAATAACTGCAAATCATTTAAAATAATTTCTCTCGCTATACTTCCCTCTTCTGACAGATTCAATGCTAAAAGATCCTCTGAGGAGATTACTGTAATATTCTCTTCTAACTGAAGCATAGAGATAATTTCTTTAAAATCACCACCCAGATTTCTATGCCAGCAAATGGCATTCATAGTTCCTTGAAAATTGGTATTTACAAGTTCAGAAAAAGAAGAAACCAACCCAATTTGAGGATTGTCGGAAAATATATTGCTCATATTTTTGAATAAACAGTTTAGCATCTTAATTCTCTGCAAAAATACGGAATAGGTTATTCAATTACATCAGTTGATCAACATAAAAAAACAGCGCCCTCTTTTGGAGAACACTGTTTTATATATAAGGTTATTAATTTTCAGTTTTGTTTTTTACTTCTTCAATATTTTTTCTGTTACTGTAGAAGATTTTGTTTTAAGTTTAATATAATACACTCCTGTCTGAAGAGAAGATAATACTATTTGCTCCTGCATCAAATTCAAAGTTCCCTGTTTTATCAGTTGTCCTGCAGCTCCAAAGATTTCATAGGAAACCAAAGGTTCTTTACTTCTGATTGTAAGTACATCCTGAACAGGATTCGGATATAATTGTATTCCTGCCTGAACAGCTGTTTCTTCTACCGACATCTGACTGCATGCTGATTTAGCATATTTTGTAAAAAATGACTGAGATTTTCCTCCTGCTACATTGACAGCCATTGTATTGACATTGTCATTAGAATCTGTAAACAATTGGTCATGGAAAAAACCTCCCACAATATAATTACCATCTTTATCTGCAGCAACTGCCGTAAATTCATCTATCACATTAAAATTACTGCGGATTTCTCCTGCTCCCAGAACAGCTCCCGTATCTTTGTTGAGCCTAACCAACAATGGATCTGATCGGTCTCCATCAGGTCTTGTCATGGTATAGCTGCCCCAGATATCAGACCAGCTTCCTTTGGCAAAAGCGATTTCATTTCCATTAATAGCAAGGGTTCCTTTCGTAAAACGGTATCCAAACTGAAGACCGGACATTCCTTCAGGAGTTCTTGCCCACTGTACCGAGCCAAGAGCATTAAGCTTCATGACAAACGGAACGGCTTCAACATAAGGTCTTAAAGGAAAAGTATAACTCCCAAAAGTTGCAGGCACTGTTATCCCATTGAAATAACGTCCTGAAATATAAATATCCGAAGTAGCCGGATCTTTTATAATGGAATGAATTTCATCATCCGTACTCGTCGAGCCATTATTAAGTTCTTTTCTCCATACCTCCTCTCCGGTAGTACCATCAATAGCCAAAACATAAGCAGCTTTGGTGAATGGTACATTATTATAGGAAAGGTCTAGCAAGGTACTAAACCCGGCATCCATTCTTTTCCCTGCAAGATAATAGCGGTTTAAGCTTTCATCGTATACCAGATTTACTTTTCCCTCTCTTCCTACTGCATATACTGCATCTCCTGTGATAGGAAGAAATACAGGTGCTGCAGGTGTCATATTACCATTATCATAATTGAACTTAACTGCATAATACTGATAGGCTGAAGTAAAGGTTGAAGGTACTGTAATCAAACCATTCAAATGAGTTCCTGCCCGGAATCCCATAACAGCATGAATGTTTTTGGAAGAATCCATGTACATCATCTGAACGTCACACATACGGGAAGAATAATTAACATCTCCCTGCAAAGGTTTGCTCCATGCCAATGTACCGTCAGAAGTATTATATTTCAACAGAAAGGCTGCTTTATGGGCAGGATCTATCGTTTGATCATAATGGGTATACAGAGGTAATGTATGGGTATCATCAAAATGTACCGGAACGGCAGTAGGATCTCCTATATAAGAATTATTATAAATGGTAGCTATCATATATAACCCTCCATTATTATCCAGTTTAATATGCCATGCATTTTCTCCGTCTCCTGAACCTCCTATTGGTCTGGACCATCTTATATTCCCCTCACAATCGGCAGAGAATAGAAAAAGGTCGCTAAGCCCATAATTGTTTACAGAGGTACCATTCAGGTTTTGTCCCTGCTCACGCATGGTTGCAAGATAATAGGTATTGTTGTTGTTATCTACTACAATATCCCTTATGGATTCATCAAATACATAATGAAACCCAGGATCGGCCGAGCCTGTTATTCCTCCGGCCTGCTTACCCCATTGCCATTGGTAAGTCTGGCTAAAAGATAATGCCGGCAGTATCAGAAGCAGTCCCCACAGTTTGTTTTTTAATTGTATCATAAAAATTCATTTAATTATCACATACTATAAAAAAACAGTGCTCTCCGAAGAGAACACTGCTTTATAAGCTACTAATTTTTAATTAGTTTTCCTTGTAATGATGTGTCTCCCGTTTGTACAATGACAATGTAAACACCTTGCAGCCAGCTGCTAACTTCTACGTCTACCTCACCGGAAGCCGCTTTCAGTTCTTTACGGAATTTGACATTGCCCATGGCATCAAAAACTGTAATCTGTTTTGCAAGTAATTTTTCACTGCCCGTATTATACGAGATTTTCACTTTTTCCTTCGCAGGATTTGGTATCATTTTCAGAGAAGAAACTGATGTAGCAATCACATTTCTTCCTGCACTTCTCATACCCATCCAGTCCGGATCTACTGCTTTGGTTGTAAACTTACAAGTTTCATTTGAGAATAAGATCTCATCTGTACCCTGGAAGCTTGAGTTTGGATAGAACGCCAATGGATTAGCATTCATATCATACACTCCTCCTGCCGGAATAGTGATGATAGACGGAACATAACTTCCATATCCATAAAGACTCGAAACAGTAAGGCTTATCGGCTGGCTTCCCATATTGTGAAGGACACCATTAACTGCATAATGATCTCCAACCCATTTCATTCCTTTAATGCTAGCTTCTAACTTACAATCAGTTTCAAATCCACATTCTTTACCAGGATAGTAGTTCATTGTTCCTGAAGTGAATACGCATCCTAATTGAGTGATCTGTAACTGGTATGTTCCCGGAGCACCGATATACAATGGATTAATGAAAGCATTGTTTCCACTTTGAATACTGTTTCCGAACAACTGCCAGTCATGATGATCAAAGATTCCTTTTGGTCCTAGAATATAATTCTTTCTAAGACATTCATCATAACATCCTGTAGGGAATACCCACATCAGACTCTCAAGGCTTAATGGCACTTCTGTGTTACCTGCTACTTTACAGCCGCTTGGTGCCGTATAAATAACCTGATAAGCACCCCCTTCATTTACAGTAATAGACTGACCTGTCATTCCGTTACTCCAGTTGTAATCTCCTGCAGATGGTCCTGATGCTGTTAACTTAATTTTATAAGGCTGGCAGCTCACCAAACTGTAGGTTACCGTAACCGGTGATGGTGGAGGACTTACCGTAACGGTAAAGTTTTTAGAACTTGTACATCCTGATGCACCCGGAGTTCTTACTTCCAGCGTAAAGACATATGTCCCTGCAGATAATGATCCCGTATCGAAAGTAATCGGATATGGACCAGGGCTCCATGGAGGTGATGCCAATCCTCCGTTTTTCTTCCATTGGTATTCCAATGTTGTATCCGTTACAAGGCCGTTAAGGATTGTAGAAGATCCTTCACAGATATTAGCTTTTCCGGATATATTAACATATGGAGGATTTTTAAGTGTAACAGGTATTGCTTTCGTACTCATGATGCTTGTTCTACATCCATCTGAAGATACCAGCACCGGCCAGTAGCTTCCTGATTGAGTTGGAGTGAAGACCGGAGCATCTGGTGCTCCAGCCACAGGCTGAGAACCATTCATCCAGATATAATGACTTGGAGTTCCAAGAGTACTTGTAAACAGGATATTAGGAGCACTTCCTATACAGGCAACAAGAGCCGGAGGCGCCATATTACCATCAAGAGTAGCTTCTTTCACATTAATACCAATTGGAGCTGAAGTATATTCACATCCATTAGGAGTTTTAATTTTCAGCTGTATTGTTTTTGTTCCGCTCGTATTATACGTTATAGTAGCATTTGGTCCTCCGGTTACATAAGATGTACCATCAAAGATCCAGGTATAAATATTCCCTGGAACATATGATATAGGAGAGAACGTAATCGCCTCACGTACACAGATCCATGCCGGAACAAGGAAGTTGGTACTAGGAACCGGAGCCAATGTAACAGTCTGCGTAGTAGTACACGTTGGTTTTCCAGGTGCAGACATTGTCATTGTAAAGGTATAAGTACCTGGCGCCAGATTGTTATAAGTAGCCGTCTGCCCTGTTTGATTTGGCTGACCCGGGCTGGAGAATGTATAAGTAATAGATGCCGGGTTGATTTCAAAGATAGTTGATGTATTGAAAAGCGTTACATTGTAACCACCTCCATTACATACTGTACTTACATTGAACTTAGGCTCGTAATTCTTTCTTACTTCTACCCCTTTGCTGTACCAGCATGCACCGTATCTTAAACGTACGAAAACAATATGTGCACCAGCAAGAGTCGTCTGATATATTGGTGTAGCTGTTCCCTGTCCGGAAGACAAAGTAAGCACACTATCAGATAACCACTGAATCTGATCAGGAGTTCCAAGGTAAGATAAACCGGTAACAGAAATCGTATTACAACCTGTCCACTGTGGAACAAAATTGATCTGAGGGTCTGTTGTACAGCCTCCACTGCTCGGACATAACTGGGTTACATTAACATTCTGAGAATACACCACACAGTTATTAATATCTACTGCCTGTACTTTATAAGTTCCAAAAGCACCTGCACCTGATATTGTATATGAGTTCGTAGTAGCCCCTGGTATGATTCCATTGTTTTTATACCATTGCCATGAAATAATATTTGTAAGTCCTGTAGAACTGTTAGCCGTAAGAGTATACGGTGTCATTGTTGTCGGATCACAAACAGTGATATTATATACCGGAGAAATTGTAATAATAGTCTCTGGATAAATTGTAAAGTTGGCACTTGCTGTTGGCTTATAATTACATCCGTTAGTTCCTGCATACGTTACAGTAACGATCTGAGAAATATTGCTTCCTGAATTATTTGAGATATACCCACTATTTGGGAAGCTATAATTTCCAGACGGATTGAATGCTGTAGTATAAGTAGTTCCGTTAGCAAATGTGAAAGTCACATTGGTAGCCGAAGTAATCGTTCCCTGATTCACAGTGAAAGAAAGGTTTGAACCTAAACAAACTCCGCCAACACTTGTAAAGTTGACTACCGGAAGCGTTATTAAAGATACCGGTATGCTGATAATTTTCGTTACCCCGCATTTTACAATTCTTAAATTCAGAGTTGTGCTGCTTGTAGAAGAGATCTCGTTGAAGTTTACAGTAATATTTGCTGTACCCTGTCCTCCAATTACACTTCCGAAGTTGGAACTTCCAAATGTCCATTCCATAAATTCCGGAACAATCCCATTCAGATTGGCACTGAAAGTCTGAGTACTACTCGGACAGAAAGGCCCTGGATTAGGATTAATCGTAATTGTATTAAGATCTAACGGCGTTACACTGAACGAAGTTGGAGCCGAAAGACATCCTGCGCTGCTGATTGATTTATTCTGTGCAGACACCGTATATGATGAAGCACCAGCGTTAAATATAACCGTCACAGATGATCCAGCATTACTTCCCTGAATCGTTCCGTTGGTAACACTCCAAACCGGGACCATTCCAGCATCAACAGGGTTAATGGTATAGACATAAGGTCTTCCAGAACATACTTTCGTTTCTCCGGAGATAGTTCCTGTAGGTGCCTGCGGAATTGCTAATACCTTAATAATTCTCGCATTACTTTCACAACCTCCACCTTGTTTAGTAGCAGTAATAGTATAAGTACCTGCTGCTGTAAAATTATAGGTAAATGGCCCTGTAGTCACTCCTGATGTAAAAACAGATCCTCCTGTAGTTACTTTCCAGATAACAGGTACATTAGGAGTAGCTGTAAACACCTGGCTTGTTCCTGCACAGATTTCATCTGTACCACCACTTACCGCTACCGGAGCTTCCACTACAATATCAATAGAAGCCTGACCTTCACATGGCAGCAAAGTATTGTGATAGTTTGCTACAAGATGATAAGTACCAGGCTGAGTAGCAGAGAAAATAGCTTCGTTTCTCTGTTGAGTATAGTTCAACTGACCTCCAGCAGGGCCCGTTACATTCCATTGAACACTGGTTGTAGGCCATTGAGGAATTGAATAAGTATATTGCTTACCCGCACATACTACCGCCTGTCCTTTCACTTTTGCATGAGCTAAAACTACAGGAATTTTGATAGTAGTCCACTCAGGACAAGCACATTCAGACATATACATTACATAACCGAAACCATCAAGCGGATCTACCTGATCCCACTTCACTTCAATTTCACTTCCGTAATTATTCACAATAGATCCTCCAATGACTTTCCATTGTCCTTTACCACATCCGTCCTGTGCGCTGTATTTTTCAACACTGCCTTCACATACTACGGATGCACAGTTGATCTGTACAGGATCAGATTTCAGTACCTTTATCTCCTTTTTATAGATACTCTGGCAGCCGCACTTATTGGTTACAGTGAGCTTAACAGTAAAGGTACCAGGATTAGTGTACACATGAGAAGGTTCAAAAGCCGTGGAAGTAGAGGTAACTCCATCTCCAAACTCCCAGAAATAATTGACAATATCCGATCCTCCGTTTTGTTCAGAAAGGTTATCAAAATATACCGTTGTATTTTTACATACAGTATAATCCAGGTTTAACAATTCAAATTTAGCAATCGGTCTGTTGATTTTTTCAATACAGATGGTTTGGGTTTCAACAGTTCCGTCATTATATGTAATAACAGCCTGTAAAGAGCCATTACCTGCAGATCCCCAGGTAACATACGCTGCGGTATTCCCAGGTCCTGAAGGGTTTAAAGTTCCTCCTGAAATAGTCCATTGTACATTAGAAACGTTCGGTCCCTGAACAAGATACTTGACAGGATCTATTGATTTCTCACAGACACGTAGACATTGGGAAGAATTGATGTAGGAAACAGCGACTCCGTTATCAGGAATCTGGTCTTCTTTTTCGCCGCGGAATTCCTGGCATCCGACCTGTTCAGTCCATGTAATTCGAGCTTGTGCTTGTAGTACCCAGGGCACCAAAAGCCAACATAGTAGCAGCCATCTAAAGATGTGCTCCCTACCAAAATAGGTGTTGTTTTTCATAGTTATTAAAAAAGTGTTATTAATTTTTTGTCAAATTAATAAAAATAATAATACAAAAATCATTTAATAGTGAAAAAATAACATTATTTCACTATTGAATTCCAACAATATAGATGAATTCATGATTATATGTTATTTCACCTACATATTAGTTATCTGAAAAAATTTTACCCTCTCCCAATATTTGAGGTTTCATAAGGTTTTTAACCAAATAAAATCCTGAATATTCATCACATTTAAAACCAAATCAATAACCAAAAAACACAATATGTTTATTTTTTACTAAATAAATAAACTTTACATTAAAATTAATCACTTTAAAAATCATTAAAAAGGAATATTATTTTTAAATGAAATTGCTCACAGATCGCATCATTTTTAATCTTCAAATTTTACTTCAATTATCCTTACTTTATACCATTAACATCAACAGGTATCGCAAAGGAGCATTGCCGACAAGATCAAAATACTTTATCTTTGTTTTTCAAGGCATATCATAAACATTTTATTTGAAGATCTTCCCTATGAAAAACAACAGCTTTTTATTTTCTGCTAAAGGAATTTGCACCGCAGCTTTTCTTTCCTTAAACACAATTGTTTACGCCCAAAAAACCGCGGACATTTCAACAATTTCAGAAAAAACATTAAACACCATTCTGGAAAAAAACAGAGCTTATTATACACAAGGCAAAGTAGCAGATTATATTCCTGAACTGGGAAAAATGGATGCTAAAGCAATTGCCTTTTCAGTAGTAGATAAAAACGGAAAAGTATTCAACACAGGTGATGTAAATAAAAAATTCACCATGCAGAGCATCTCCAAAATCATATCATTAATGGTAGCCGTCAACGAAAAAGGTGAAGCCCATATTTTTGATAAAATGGGGTATTTTGGCTCCGACAAACCTTTCAATCATTTTTCAAACCTTGAAACTACAGGAAAACCGCTCAATCCTATGATGAACGCAGGAGCTATCCTTACCACTTCTTTAATTTCAGGAGATGGTGAGAAGCCCTTCCTTAAGATTCTGGATATGGTAAGATACATTACCAAAAATCAAACAATTGAGTATAACAAATCTGTTTACGAATCTGAAAAAGCAACCGGACATCGTAACCGCGGTATGTTCTATATAATGAAAAACAGCGGATTGATTTCCGGAAATGAAGACCAGCTGGATAATTATTTCAAGCAATGTTCTATTGAACTTACCGCTGAAGATCTTGCAAAAATAGGTTACTTCTTTGCCAACCAATGTGTAAGATTTGACGGAGATACTACCTATAAGAATGCAGATATGGCAAAACTCGTAGAATCACAGATGCTGACTGCCGGAATGTATGAATTCAGTGGTGAGTATTCCAGAACTGTGGGTCTTCCAAGTAAATCCGGTGTTGGAGGTGGAATTACGGTAAGTGTTCCCGGAAAACTAGGAATTGGTGTATTCAGCCCATCACTGGATCAGCATGGGAATTCACTGGCAGGATATCATATGATTCTGGACCTGGCAAAACAATACGGATTAAGTATATTTTAAATTTTGACAGTCTGTTAATTTACAGACAGTTCATAGAACAATAAAAAACATATTACCCGATACAGCTTGTAAAAGCTTATTTATCAGAAAAATCTTAGCGATCAACCTATAAAAAAACAGTAAGTATACCAGATACTTACTGTTTTTTTATGAATTTCGGAAAGATATTTTAATTATTTATTAAAATACCTATCTGTTTATTTATCAAAAAGATAGATAAAGTTCATAAATAATTCAAATTAAATCACAATATATTGATTAATTTTACATAAATTCGTATATCCGTTTTATCAGATTGATAAAGGCTATTCTTACATTTTCAGACCCTATTCATAGTATATTATCTTTTTGTAATATACCCAAAAACAAATCTCTCTTTTTTGAAATATTTTATTTTTTATTCCTATATTTGCTTAACATAATTGCAACTATAAATATTTATAATTACAGTTATTAAGATTGTACCGGCCTCATTTTTAATAATAAGAAAACAATAACTCTACTTTAATAGCATTTGAATAATTGATATTTTTTCATTAAAAAATCATTATCAAATTGCTTTTATGGTTAAAGATATAATATAATTTTATTATTTTTATTTCCTCATAACAGCAAACCGCAGTTTATGCCAATGGTATTAGCGTTTTGCAATGAGAGATCATCAACTATTTCAAAACCGTAAATGCTATGAAAAACTTGACCAAAATCAGGCTAATGCCCCTTGAAAAGCCGGACATCAACCTTATATCAGACAATCTATTAATAAACAATAGATCCCTGAATAATTTCCATAAAACGATACAAATCGTTAACGATTTAACAAAAACCAATTTTATTATATCATAATAGAAAGCAACGCCTTATACCGAAAGGCTTCGCATTTTATTAAGAATCTCTTGCTATCATTCAATAATTATCACGCCATGAAAAACTTAACCATTATTGGACTGACGCCTTTTGAAAAGCTGGACGTTAACCTTATACCTAAACTACACCAGGCGGGTGCATTTCCCGTTCTAAGTTTAGGAAATGAGTTATCGACTGCCCAGGATGCGTTACATCAACTTGACCAGATAGACGTACCATCGTATGGTATTTATTTTTCTAACGACAATTTCACCGCTCTTCAAATTCCTGAAAAAGTAAGGTTTGCTATCCTTCCGTTCGGAATGTCGAAGCCTCTCAATCTGCCAGCTGTTTATCAGGTAAGCAGTTTGGAAGAAGCCAGACAAGCTGAACAATTGGGAGCAGAAGGAATCATTATCAAAGGAAATGAAGCAGGTGGATGGGTAGGCTATGAATCCACGTTTGTATTATTTCAGCGTGTGATCAAAGAAATTCAGAAGATTCCGGTGTGGGTACAGGGAGGAATAGGTCTCCATACTGCAGCGGCATCAAAAGCATTGGGAGCAACAGGAGTTGTACTGGACAGCCAGCTGGCTCTGTTCCCTGAAAGTTCAGTTCCTAAGGATCTGAAAGAAGTATGCTCAAAACTGAATGGTACAGAAACTAAGGTGATTGCTAACCATCGTGTATTGGTAAGACCCAATTCACCTGCATTACCTGAAAATGCAACCGCTGAAGATCTGAAAAAATACTTTACCGGTCTTGACCTTAGCACATGTTATATCCCTATGGGACAAGACATTTCGCTGGCAACAGACCTGTATGAGGATTTCAAAACCCTGAAAAAACTGGTTTTCGGATTCAAAGAGGCTATGCATGGACATCTGAAACAGGCAAAAGCACTGAAGGTAATCAACAAAGATAATCCAATGGCTCAGGAGCTGGGTCTGCGATATCCTATTGCTCAAGGCCCAATGACCCGTGTAAGTGATGTCCCTTTATTTGCCAATGCAGTAGCAGATGCCGGAGCTTTACCTTTTGTTGCGTTATCCTTATTGAAAGGAGAATCTGCAAAGTCTCTGGTAATGGATACCAAAAAACTGGCTGGTGAGAAAACATGGGGTGTAGGTATCCTTGGATTTGCACCGCAAGAATTAAGAGAAGAACAGACCTCTTATATATTAGAAGCCAAACCTCCTGTCGTTTTAATTGCAGGCGGAAGACCAGCTCAGGCTAAAGTATTTGAAAAAGCTGGAATAAAATCATTCTTACACGTTCCTTCTCCCGCCCTTCTGGATATTTTCCTGAAAGAAGGTGCCAGAAATTTTATTTTTGAAGGACGTGAGTGCGGAGGCCACGTAGGTCCCCTTTCAAGTATGGTTCTTTGGGAAAAACAAATTGAGCGTATCTTAAAAGAAGAACACCCTGAAAACATCAGTGTCTTTTTTGCAGGAGGAATTCATAACGCATTTTCAACTGCATTTGTTTCTATCATGGCTGCGCCATTAGCTGCAAGAGGGGTAAAAATTGGAGTATTGATGGGAACCGCTTATCTCTACACCCATGAAGCTGTACAAACCGGAGCTATTCAGGAAGAATTCCAGGCACAGGCGATGCAGGCAAAAGATACAGTCTTGCTGGAAACCGCTCCAGGACACGAAACCCGTTGTTTAAATACAGCATTTGCCCACCATTTCAATACAGAAAAAGCAAAGCTTCTTGCTGCCGGAATGGACAAAAAACAGGTGTGGGAACAGCTTGAAAAATTAAACGTAGGCCGTTTAAGAATTGCGGCTAAAGGCATAGAGCGCCAAGGTGATAAACTTGTCAACATTCCTAAAGATGACCAACTAGACTTAGGAATGTACATGATAGGACAGATAGCAACAATGCATAGTCGAGTGATATCATTGGCAGCTCTTCACCAAAGTATCGTTGACAATAATGAGCATGTTCAGAAGGCTGCATTGCCGGAAGAGCCTGTTTCTACAGAAAAGCCATTGGATATTGCTATAGTAGGGATGGAATGTATTTTCCCGGGTGCTAAAAACCTTGATGAATACTGGAGAAATATTATTTTAGGAAAAGACAGTGTTACCGAAGTACCGGATGAAAGATGGAATAAAGACCTTTATTATAAACCTGATTCCAATGAATCCGATGTCTCTCATTCTAAATGGGGAGGATTTATTCCTAAAATTGATTTCGATCCATTGGCATTTGGTATTCCGCCACAGTCTCTTGCTGCCATTGAACCTACACAGTTACTAACCTTATTGGTTGCTAAACGTGCAATGGAAGATGCAGGGTATGGTGAAAAACACATCAACAGAGAAAACATTTCTGTCATTATAGGTGCTGAAGGTGGTAATGACCTTGCCAACAGCTATAGTTTCAGAGGATATTATAAGCAGGTTTTCGGAGAACTTCATGAAGAAGTAAAAGAAGCCTTCCCACATACCACAGAAGACTCTTTCCCAGGTATTCTTGCCAATGTGATCGCAGGTAGGATTACGAACCGACTGGATCTTGGCGGCAGAAACTTTACCGTAGATGCAGCTTGTGCTTCTTCTTTAGCAGCTATTGATTTGGCATGCCAGGAATTGGTATTAGGAAAGTCGGATATGGTTCTCGCAGGTGGAGCAGATTTACACAACGGAATCAATGATTATCTGATGTTCTCCAGTACGCACGCTCTTTCCAGAAAAGGAAGGTGTGCTACATTTGACGGTGATGCAGATGGTATCGCTCTTGGAGAAGGTATCGCTATCATTGTTTTAAAAAGATATGAAGACGCTGTACGTGATGGTGACCGTATTTATTCGGTGATCAAAGGAGTTGGCGGATCCAGTGACGGTAAAGCACTGGGATTGACTGCTCCAAGACAAATAGGTCAGGTAAGAGCATTAGAACGTGCTTATTCCCAAGCTGGTATCAGTGCTGCTTCTGTAGGTTTAGTGGAAGCTCACGGTACAGGAACTGTAGTGGGTGACAAAACTGAATTAAGTGCATTAACGAATTTATTCAGCCGTTCAGGGGCATTGCCTGGGCAGACTCATTTAGGTTCTGTGAAAACACAGATCGGGCATACCAAGTGTGCGGCAGGATTAGCAGGATTAATCAAGGCTTCTCTTGCGGTATATCACGGTGTAAAGCCACCTACTCTTCACCTTCAGCAGCCTAATTCCTATTATAATGCAGAAACCAGCCCGTTTGCATTCCATGCAGAAAGTGGATTATGGGGTGAGAAAAATAGATATGCAGGGATCAGTGCTTTTGGATTCGGGGGAACAAACTTCCATACGGTAATTGCGAACCATCCTAAACAGGATAATTCAATTGCCATGCAGTCATGGCCTTCAGAACTGTTTGTTTTCCGTGGAGACACTTACGAAGAAGCGAAAGGCCAGTCAAGCCAGGTCAAAGCTTTATTAGAAATTAATGATGGTATTCCATTAAAAGATATCGCTTACAGTTTAAGCATCAGTTCAGAAAAGCCAATCCAGTTCAGTATTGTTGCAGACACCGCTGAAGACCTGATGATGAAGCTTGAACTCGTATTGCTAGGGATTGAGACAAAAGATACTTTCACTGTTAACAAGAAAGAAGGTAAAGTAGCGTTCACATTCCCGGGACAAGGCAGCCAAAGAATCAATATGGCTCGTGACTTATTTGTAGTTTTCCCGGCTATGCGTAAGATTATTGATGAGTATCCTGAACTTGAAAAAGTGGTTTTCCCATCTAAAACCTTCAATGAAGCTGATTTAAAACAACAGAAAGAAACCATTAAAGATACCCGTTTAGCACAACCTCTTTTAGGAATTGTAGACCTTGCATTGGCTAAATTCTTAGAATCATTAGGCATTATTCCGGACATGCTGGCAGGTCATAGCTACGGTGAAATTCCAGCTTTATGCTTTGCAGGGGTATTTGGAGAGGATAAACTGGTTGACTTAAGTGTTCAGAGAGCTCAGTCTATTTTAGATTCAGTAGAAGGCGGAGATCCTGGTTCAATGTTGGCAGCAAGTGCTACAGCGGAACGTTTACAGCCGATCATTGCAAAAGTAGAAGGATGTTATCCTGTGAATTTCAACGCTCCTACCCAATGTGTTATTGCTGGAAGTACGGAAGCGATTAATAAATTACTTGAAGTTCTTAAACAAGAAGGTATTTCTGCTAAAAAACTGGAAGTTGCCTGTGCATTCCACAGTCCGTTATTAGCGAAATCCAAGGATTTATATGCTGAGGTATTGAAAAATGTTCCTTTCGGGGAAATGCAGATTCCTGTATGGTCCAATACCACAGCAGAAATATATCCGGCGAACCCGACAGAAATAAAACAAAGACTTACTGACCATCTGGTACAGCCTGTGAGATTTGTAGAACAGCTTCAGGCGATGTACAACGACGGTGCAAGAATATTCATCGAAGTAGGACCAGGAAAAGTTCTTACCGGATTGACCAAATCCTGTATTGAAAAAGATCAGCTGACTCTCTATGTTGAAGACAACAGCCGTAATAAATTCAGCCATCTGCTTTGTATGCTGGCACAATATTTAGGAACCGGCCGAAGCTTCAATATCGACAAACTTTTTGACGGCAGAAGCGTTAAGGTTATTGATCTTAACCAACCTGAGCTTTACAAGAAAAGCCCTGCTATCTGGCGTGTAAACGGGCAAACAGCCCACCCAACTACAGGTAACCTACCAGCTAATGGTGCATTACCTATTTTAAATCCAATTCCCATGAACAATTTTACCAATAATCACCAGCCCCAAGTTACCGAAGCGCAATCTACCGCTGAACGTATGCTGCAGGAATATTTAAACAGCATGAAATTAATGATACAGGCACAGCGCGATGTGATGCTTTCCTTTATGGGACAGAATCCTCAGGCTTTCCCTTCTCCTGTATATAATACACCAGTACAGACTCCTGCTCATCAGCCGATCTCTACTATTCCGGTTCAGCCTGTTCAGCAGGAAAGACCAACAGCCGTTGCTGCTGTGAAGCAAGTCCCTTCAAGAGATATCAAATCCTTATTACTACAGGTAGTAAGTGACAAAACAGGATATCCTCAGGAAATGCTGGGTATGGAAATGGATCTGGAAGCTGATTTAAGTATTGATTCTATTAAAAGAGTAGAAATCATAGGAACACTTCGTAACGAACTGGGTACTCTGGGTAACGGAAATACCAACGAAGATACCGTTATGGAACAGTTAGCAGGAATAAAAACCTTAAGCGGTCTTGTTTCATGGCTTACTGAATATACAGGAACAGAAACTTCTGCAGCCCCTGAAAAAAATGGATCAGCAGCTGGAACGTCCACTTCACAATCACCAGCTCAACCTTCATTCTCTCTTGAAGATCTTCAAAATGCTATTCTGAATATTGTAAGTGACAAAACAGGATATCCGAAAGAAATGCTAGGTCTTGACTTAGATCTGGAAGCAGATTTGAGCATAGATTCTATTAAACGTATGGAAATCATCGGTGATCTTAAAACTAAAATCGGTTTTGGTCAAAATCTTGAACAGGCCGATGATGTTATGGAAAAACTGGCTGCTATTAAAACCCTTCGTGGTCTGGCAAGCTGGATCAACGAAATGAATGGTGAAACAAACGAAACCACTCATGAAGTTAAAGAAAACAATACTGTAGAGCCTGCTCAAAATGTTTTATCACGTCTTCGTTTTGATATTACTCCCACAGATGCTTCTTTAGTACAGAATACAGAAGTGTTGCAAGGAAAACGTTTCGCCATTACTCAGAATGACAGCAAACAAACCTCTGCCATCAAAGAAGCATTGGAAAAACATGGAGCCATCGTAGAATTGGTGGATACAGAAAAAGATCTTTCAAACGTTGACGGATTAATTATGCTGGACCTATTCTCAACAACTGATAAACCAAGCATTATCGATCATGTAGATCTGATCAAAAAACTGGATTTTGATAAAGCAAAATGGGTATACCTGATCTCAGATATTCCGGCACACCTTCAGGAAATTACTGATGTAAGTGTATTACGCCACCATCAGGGATATCCGGGACTTTTCAAAAGTCTGGCAAGAGAATTTGACAATACAACCTGCAGACTGATCAGTTTGAGCACTCCTCAGGAAGTAGATCAGATTGCTGAAATTACTTTAAAGGAAATCCTTACCAATGATAAACCTGCTGAAATCATTTACAAAAATGACCAGAGACATAAAGTAGACATTATCCCTTCCCCATTGTCAACAAGTTTAAGTGAAGCTCATATCCAGTTAGATCAAAAATCTGTGGTATTAGTACTTGGCGGCGCGCAGGGAATCACTGCAGAATTGTCAAAACATATGTCACAGGCTTATCCATGTACTTATATTCTGGTAGGAAGATCTGCAGACCCAAGAAATGAAACATCTACAAAAGAATTAGAAGGAATGAAAACCAAAGAGGAAATCAGAGGTTTCCTGATCAGATCCGGAAAATTCACTTCTCCTGCAGAAATAGAAAAAGAAACCACCAAGATTTTCAAAAACAATCAGATCCTTCGCACGATCCGTGACATGGAAGAACTTGGAAATACCATTATTTACCAATCATTGGATCTTTGTGACGAAGAAGGTTTGAGTAACCTTATCAGCAGTATTTATGAAAAATACGACCGTCTTGACGGAGTGATCCACGGGGCAGGTCTTTTAGAAGATAAATTATTCAAACAAAAGACAACAAGCTCTTTCGGACGTGTATTTGATACCAAAGTAAAACCACTTCGCGTATTGGCTGAACAACTTCGTACAGACTGCCAGTTTGTAGTACTGTTCTCGAGTATTGCTTCCGTATACGGTAACAAAGGCCAGACAGATTATGCGGCTGCCAACAGTGTATTGGATGATTACGCGAATGCTTTAAATAAAAGATTAAAAGGAAAAGTAATCTCTATCAACTGGGGACCATGGAAAGGAGCCGGAATGGTTTCTTCCACTCTGGAATCTGAATACGAACGCAGAGGTATTTCTATGATCCCATTGGACGAAGGAAAAGAAATCTTCCTTAACGAGATTAAATACGGAACTGAAAGCCAGGTGCTGATCATGTCAGGAAATAATTGGTAAATCTCTGTATAAACTAAGTATGAAAAAAACAGATGTTGCTGTAATTGGCTTATCCTGTGTCTTTCCCGGGGCACAGGATGCCAACACTTTTTGGCAGAATATTGTCAATAAAGTCGATTCTACCGAGCTGGCTCCGGCTGATCGGATAGATCCGGTTCATTTCAGTGATACCACAAGTCCCGTTGACCGTTTTTATTGTCAACGAGGAGGATTTATCCCTGATTATACATTCGATCCTACAGCATTTGGTATTTTGCCATTGGCTGTTGAAGGAACGGAACCTGACCATTTGCTTACCCTTGATCTGGTACAGAAAGCACTGGAAGATGCAGGCGTATTTCAAAAGAATACTTCCCTTGAAAAAGCGGGAATCATCATCGGTAAAGGAAACTATACCGGTCCAGGAGCTACCCGAGCCATCGAAATTGTAAGAACCGGAGAACAGATATCCTCATTATTACAGGAATTGCTGCCTCAGGTTTCTTCTGCAGATATTGAAAAAGTAAAACATGCTTTTCAGGAACGCAAAGGGCGTTTTGCAGCCGATACTGCTATGGGATTAATTCCCAACCTTGTTGCCTCTCTTGTAGCCAACCGTTTCAATTTAGGTGGTGCTGCATTTACGGTAGATGCCGCTTGTGCATCTGCACTTATTGCTGTAGATCATGCCGTACAGGAACTTCAGAGAGGTCGTTCCGATATTATGATTGCTGGAGGTGTACACACAGGACAGAACGCTGCTTTCTGGAGTATTTTTGCCCAACTGGGTGCAATGTCTCGTCAACAGCAGATCAAGCCATTCAGTATGGATGCTGACGGATTGCTGATTGGTGAAGGTTGTGGTTTCGTCGTGTTAAAACGACTAGAAGACGCTGTTCGCGATCAGGATAAAATCTATGCCGTTATTAAAGGCGTGGGTGTAAGCAGTGACGGTACCGGAACCAGCGTAATGAGCCCGTCCGTAAAAGGTCAGCTCAAAGCGTTGGAACAAGCCTGGATCAATGCTGATTTAGATAAAAATAAAGTCGGATATCTTGAAGCTCATGGCACAGGAACACCGCTTGGAGATAAAACAGAACTTCAAACCTTGGCTCAGTTCTTTGGTAAAGAAGAAGAAACTCCGGTGGCTGGTATCGGATCTGTGAAATCCAATATCGGACATGCAATGCCTGCTGCAGGAATCGCTGGATTGATCAAAACCTGTCTGGCTTTACACCATGATACTTTACCGCCAACATTATATTGTGAGAATCCTACTGCAGAGATGCAGAATACAAGATTTGAACCGATACAGGAAGCTAAAAACTGGTCAAAAACAGGACTGCCAAAAATAGCAGCAGTAAATGCTTTCGGATTTGGAGGAATCAATGCTCACGTTGTTTTGGAAGGCTATGATATGCCGAAAAAAGATCACGTGTTGATATTGGCCAGACCTACCCATGAAGAACTGCTTTCAGCATTACAAAATAACGAAACAGCCATTGGTGAAGGAGATTTCAGAGTAGCTATCTTCGATCCAACGCCTGCAAGAATAGAAAAAGCCATTAAAATTGTTTCCAAGAATATCATCTGGAAAAACAAACAGGATATATGGTACACCTCTACCCCATTATTAAAGGATGGCGGTAAGGTAGCCTTTGTATTTCCGGGCTTAGACGGCCTGGCCAAAGGTGAAATAGATACCGTAAGCCGCTATTTCGGATTAACGGCACCTATAGAAACGGAAGGTGAAGGACTTTTAACAGATGCTTTAAACATTTTCAACAACTGCAGTATCCTTGACAATTCACTGAAAAAACTGGGAATTATTCCAGATATGAATGCCGGACACAGTTTAGGAGAATGGCTGGCAGGATATTCATCTGAGCTGGCAGAAGCGAATTCTGTAAAAGCCTTAATCGATGTGCTGAATCCCGAAACTTTTGAATTAAAAGATTCCAAATTCATTGCTATTGGAGCTGGTATTGAAGCAATAAAACCTTTTATTGATGAAATTTCAAACCTGTATGTATCCAATGACAACTGCCCTAATCAGGTGATTCTTTGTGGAAGCAATGCTGCTTTGGATGAATTGGTTCCTTTATTAAAAGCAAAGCAGATCTTTCATCAGGTATTGCCGTTCCAGTCAGGATTCCACTCCCCTTTTATTGCCGATAAACTGGATGTGATCCTTGCAGGAATGGAAAAAGCACAGTTTCAGCAGACAAAAATCCCATTGTGGTCTGCTACCACATTAGAACCTTATCCTGCAGATCAGGCAGCGATCAGAAAACTGAGTGCAGAGCATTTGGTTCAGCCTGTTCGTTTCCGTGAACTGACGGACAGATTATATGAAGAAGGCGCAAGAGTATTCATTCAGGTGGGTACCGGAGGGCTGATCGGATTTATTGATGATACCTTAAAAGGAAAAACATTCAGTACGATTGCTTCCAGCGTTCCTACCCGTTCTGCATTGGCGCAGTTACAGCGTGTAGTCGCTTCACTATTTGTAGAAGGTAAAACAATTGCCCTTGACTTTTTGGAGATTCAGAATCACACGAAAAGAGCATCAGGAAAAGGCATTAAACTGGAATTAGGCTCTCCTATTATCCGTAATTTTAAAGAAGTGAAAGCGCTGGCTCAATCATTTGAGGCACCAAAACAATATACCGCAACGGCTTCAGCTATTGCTACAAAATCCGGGCATCCGCTGGTACAGGCATTCCAGGACAATGTTGCCGATATGATCCGTATGCAGGAAGAAGTATTGACATTATTCCAAAACCGTCCGGAAATTACGATTCAGCGTCCTTCTCCTGCAGTACATGTTGCTCCAAAAACACCAAGAAGTACAACTTTCACCAAAGACTTGTATGTCACCCTGGAAAGTCATCCTTACCTGATCGATCACAGCTTATTGAGACAGCCAAAAGGTTGGGCTCATGTAGCGGATATGGAACCGGTAATTCCGATGACGATGATCTTTGAGCAGCTTGCAGAAATTGCAGAAGCGGAAATTCAGGGAACGCTGGTTCATAAAATCATGAACGTAAGTGTATTCCAATGGATGAATGTTGCCAAACCTTTCGATAAAACCGTAAAAGGAGAATGGCGTGGGGCCAACCATGCTTACCTGGATATTGAAAACTTCGCCAACGCAGAAGTGATCTTAAAATCCTCTCCTGTGCCAACACCGAATTTCAATCTTTCCATCGGTAATCTTTTACCCATCGAAAGAACACCTGAAGAAATCTATGACATGCACATGTTCCATGGAGAAAAATATCAGGGAATTACTGAAATTTCTGCTGTTGGAGATAAAGGAATCATCGGAAAAATCAAAGGAAACGGCGGTAAAGGTTCTCTGCTGGACAATGCAGGACAGTTATTCGGGCTTTGGCTACAGCTTACTTTGGTAAAAGACCGTATTGCATTCCCTGTAAAAATCAGAGATATCGAATTCTTCGGTGATATGCATGATCAGGAAGGTATTTTTGAATGCACCTGTATGCTGACCGAGCTTAATGATGAATTTGCCATCGCCAATATCATTCTGAAAAGAGACGGAAAAGTATGGTGCGCCATTACGGGCTGGCAGAACAGAAGACTGGAAATTGATGCCGCTCTATGGAATGTTTCCATGTCACCGCTGCACAACAGACTTTCGGAAGAGATTGCTCCTGAAGTATTCTTTTTCCACCAAGCCTATACCAGAGTGGCTTCATGGGATTTTATCCTGAAAAGATATTTCAACCAAACGGAAAAACAGCATCACCAGCAATTATTACCCAACAAAAAGAAAAACTGGATGGTAAGCCGTGTGGCTGTAAAAGATGCCGTGAGAAATCTTCTTCGTCAGGAAAAAAATCATGCCTGCTTCCCGATTACGTTTGAGATCCGTTCCGATGAAGTGGGAAAACCTTACCTCATCAGTGATTTTACAGAAGATATTCATATTTCATTAGCTCACAAAGGCAAAGAAGCCGTGGGAATCGCGAGATATGGAAAATCTGTAGGAATCGACATGGAACTGATGGAAGAACGCAGCGCCGGATTCTACGACATGGTATTTACCGACAACGAATTAGCCTTATTAAAAGACAGAGATCAGGCAGAATGGACTACCCGTTTCTGGGTAGCTAAGGAAGCTTACGGAAAGTTCCTGGGAACAGGACTGAAAGGAAATCCTAAAGCCTTCGAAGTCGAAATGATAAAAGACGATCACCTGTGGATCAACAATATTGAAATCAAAATTATTAAACATAAAAATTATATTATCGGATGGACACTGTAAACGCAACATTAAAAATGAACCACGAAGAACTTTTTACTTTATTAAAAGGTTTTATTACTGAAGTGATAGGTGCTGAATTTGTAGAAGAGATGGACATTACTCCTGAAAGTTCATTCACCAAAGATCTTGAAATGGACAGCATCGAGATTGTCTCTTTCTCTGAAAAGATCAAAGCGCATTTTGGCGATCAGATCGACTTTACAGGTTGGTTATCTTCTATGGATCTTGACCAGCTTATCAATCTTGACCTTAGTATGATCATCAATTATATCTACGAATGCCAATAATCACTGTCAATAACAGACAAGTTCATATACAGGAACTCAATAAAGGAGCCGAACAAACCGTGGTACTCATCCACGGTATGTTCAGTAACCTGTCTATTTATTATTTTAATATTGCCCCTGTGCTGGCCAAGCATTTCCATGTGGTGATGTACGATCTGAAAAGCCACGGTATGAGTGAACGCTTTCCGGATGGGTACGACCTTGACAATATGTCATCCGATCTGATAGGTTTAATAGATCATCTACAACTGGAAAAAGTACACCTTGTAGGCTATAGCTTCGGAGGTCTTATTGCTTTAAAAACAGCTTTAGAATACCCGGACCGCGTGAATCAGCTTGTAGTAATGGAAGCTCCGGATCCTCAGGACGAAAAAGCCCGTAACATCATTGATGAATACAGCAAAGAATTCCTTGAGCATTATGTAGCCAATTTTACAGATACCACCAAAGTACAGATGGGGAAAAGACAAATGGAAAAGAACCACCGTATGTATGAATTTCTGTTTAATCAGACCAGCATTAAAGCCGATATGATCAGGGAGAAACATTTCCTGGATGAAGCTCAATTCAGTGGTTTGACGGCTCCTGCTTTATTGCTTTATGGCGCTGATTCGAACTGCAGACCTACCGGTGAGTGGCTGCAATCTCAAATCAGCCAGTCTGAACTTGAATTAATTCCGGGTGATCATAATATTCCTATTCAGGAACCGAATCTGATTGCAGAAACGATCGTTCAATTTTTATCTAATATCTTAACGAAAAACCATGGCTAAATTTGCATTTATAGTTCCACCATTGACAGGACATGTCAACCCTACCTTAAGCATCGGTGCTACTCTGTTGGAAAGAGGACATGAAGTAGCCTGGATCAGCCTTGACCCGACTTTAGAGGCTAAACTTCCCGAGGGAGGAAAATTATTACTGATCCAGTACGATCAGACCGACGAAGAAAAAAAAGAAAGCGAACAATATCTCGATATTATTTCAAAGAAAGTAGTATATGGAATTGACAGCGTGAAGTTCCTTTATGAAGAGGTTCTTATCCCGCTGAACAGACATTGCTATAATGGAGTTGTTTCTTTACTTAAAACATACCAACCTGATTTGATTATCGGAGACCATCAGTTATTTGCCGCTCCTGTTGCAGCGAAAACGCTGGGAATTCCTTACGCGACTTCCGTTACCGCTCCGGCGGCCATTAAAATCATGAATGAGCTGCCTAAAGTACATGAATGGGAAGTGAATCAGATTGTGGCTCTGCAGAAAGAACTTGGTTTCCAGGAAGAACGTTCTCTGGCGACTTCAGACCTGTTGGCGCTTGTTCTGACCTCCAATTATTTCTTTGGCGAAATGGATGATCTCCCTTCTCAATATCAGTTCACAGGTCCCGTTCTTACTGAAAGACGTATCTCATGTGAGTTTGACTGGGAGAAATTAAAAAGCAATGACAACAAAAAGATACTGGTAAGCATTGGGACTACCTTCGATCATGATCATAAAAAAGCATTTTTCCAAAAGGTCATTGATGCCTTTAAGGATGAAAATTTAACCGTTGTAGTGGTTTCCGATCCGCAGCTTTTCGAGCAATGGCCGGATAACTTTATGGTCTATCAGCAGGTTCCTCAACTTGATCTGTTACCTCATCTTGACGGTGTGGTATGCCATGGTGGTCACAATACCGTATCTGAAACACTATCACACGGTATTCCTTTGGTCGTGATCCCGATTGCCTATGACCAGTCACATGTTGCAGGACGTGTTGTGCGTACAGAAGCAGGAGAACGTCTTAATTTTAACAGATTTAAAGCCAATCACCTGAGAGAAGCGGTACACCAGATTTTAAATAATCCGAGCTACAAAGAAGCAGCTCAGAAAGTGGGACAATCTTTTGTGGAAGCAGGAGGCTCAGCTACAGCAGCTAATTTGTTGGAACAAGCTATATCAAAGGCTTCAAAACCTGAAAAACCGTCTAAGTTTTTATTCGTTATTCCTCCGTTTTTCGGACATGTGAGTCCTACTTTAAGTGTGGGAGCAAGTTTAATTGCCCGCGGACATGAAGTAAAATGGTTCGGAATTACGCCTTTAGACAGTAAACATATTCCGGAAGGAGGTTCTTATTTCTATCCTGAAGAAGATCTTATTCCGTATCAGGAGGAAATTGCCCGTATTTTAAAAAGACAGGATGACGGCCCGGCCTGTTCAGGTCCTGAAGTAATGAAACTGGCACTGGAAGAAACCTATGTTCCTTTCGCTAAAATGATGATGCCGGGATTAACCAGACTGACAGAAAGCTGGATGCCGGATGTTATCGTGAATGACTGTATCACTTTCGGAGGGGCTCTTTTTGCTCACAAACACAATATTCCTTGTGTAACAACAACTCCTGTTCCGCCGGACGTAATGGGAGATACGGAAAAAAGTGCTCCAAAAATCTGGGAATGGCAGCAAAACCTCATCAAAGACCTGCAAAAAGAAGTAGGAATTCATGAGGAAGGAATTTATATCCATTCTCACAAACTGAATATGGTGTTTACATCACAGGCTTTCGCAGGATTTGAAACCGTTCCGTCTCATATGAAATTTGTAGGTCCGGTAAAAGGACGTCCTAACGATGCTCCATTCGACTGGGATAAATTAAATGCGTCTACCACTCCAAAGATTTTCGTATCATTGGGAACGCTGCTCGTAGATATCAGAAAAGCTTTCTTTGAAAAAATCATCGCTGCGTTCAAAGACCAGCCGGTAACAGTGATTGCCGCTACTCCACCGGAAATCTTTGAAGAATGGCCGGACAATTTTATCGTGAACAGCTTTGTTCCTCAGTCTGCGGTGATGCAGCAAATGGACATGGTAATTTGCCACGGTGGTTTCAATACTGTAAACGATACATTCCGTAATGGTTTACCAATGTTGATCACGCCTATCGCTTACGATCATTTCCATATTGCAAAACTGATTGAGCAGGCAGGCTGCGGAATCAGCATCCGATACAAAAGACTGCGTGTAGATGCCCTTCGTGAAACTGTTTTTGAATTGTTGGAAAATCCAAAATACAGAACCGCTGCTCAGGAGGTCAGAAATACATTTACCCTTGCCGGCGGTAATGATAAAGCAGTAGAGTTATTAGAAAATTTTGTACAGGAGCATTCAACACTAGCTTCCGTATAATTATGGAATCGCAATGATTTGTAAACACAAAGGCAGATGAAGACCTGGGGCTTCATAAGACCTTAAAAAGATAGATATCAGCATATGAAAAGAAGATTGCTATTTGGTGAGCGCATGTTACTGGGAGATGGAACAGAACCTTTTAACGCGGTCATTCCGTTCAGACTGAGAGGAACTTTTACATTAAAAGAGATCCAGCAGGCATTAGCCAAAATTCAAAATAAACACCCCTGGCTGCGAGCATTAATCAGCCATGATGAAAAAAATATTCCGTGGTTCAATGTTCCGGAAAAACCTGTTTCCATTCCTGTAAGAATCATCACCAGACAAAGTGAAGATCAGTGGCAGGAAGAATCCAGGAAAGAATGGAACACCACTTTTAATTACGAAAAATTACCCCTGATCCGGTTTATCTGGATCAAAGGGGAAGAAGTTTCAGATATGCTGTTTGCGTTTCACCATTGTTTATGCGATGGTGGTTCTGCAATGGCCTTTTTAAAAGAATTTCTCATCGTCCTAGACAATCCGGCTGCCGATATAGGAATAGAAAATCCGATACTGGGAATACAGGATGTAGTTCCTGCCCATATTCTGAACAGCAGAAAACAGAAACTGAAAGCTAAATTTATCGGAAGACTGGCAGCTACAGCAATCAAATGGCTTCCGGTAAACAAAAAACCTGTTGAAAGACAGACTGACTATCTGATCCATGGAAAACTGGATGAGACGACAAGTCAGGAAGTCATTGCTTATTGCAAATCTCAGGAAGTGACCGTCAATACATTTTTGAGTGTAGCGCTATTGCATGCATTTAAAAAAGTGAGAGGTAAAAAATCCTTCAACAAAGTTTCCTGTCCCGTAGACATCAGACGTTTTGCCAAGCAGATTAAAGAAGACCACATTTTCGCTTTCGGGCTGATGATCGTGATTTCTTCTGATGAAAAGCTAAGCTTTACAGAGAATCTCCGTGCGATGCAGAAATCTGTTCAACAAAAAGCCGCAAAGCTGGATCCGTATATCACCATGATGGTCATGGAGTCCGGACATGATGCACTGAAAAATTTCACCAGGCTGCTAAAGAACGGAAAGTCATCCAACGACTGTATGTTTTCTAATCTGGGACCGCTTCAGATTCCGCATGAATATAAAGAGTTTTCGGTAGAAACCATCTTCAGTCCATCGGTCATTGGTCCGCTGGGAAATACCACTACCCTTGTGGTTTCTACCTATCGTGGAAGAATGGATTTTTCTATCATGGGAAGCGAGGGCTATATACCGTATTCTGAAGTATCGGCCATCCGTGATGAGGTTCTAGAGACAATTTATTCACAAGTTAAACAGAAAGCAGTATCATGATCAAAAGACCATTAATGATGGTGGAAAGGATCATGTATGTAGATCCTGAAACACCTTTAAACTGCATTTATACCGCAAAGATCAATGGGCAGATTTCTGAGGAAACTTTTAAAACAGCTCTGATCAAAATCCAGCAGAAACATCCCATGCTGAGGGCTATCGTTGATCATACAATCGGACGGTATCCTTATTTTATGGGACAGAGAGATATTGAACCTATTCCACTCCGTATTGTAGAACGAAAGACAGATGATGACTGGTTCAAAGAATCTGAAAAAGGATGGTTCCAACTCTTTGACCAACCCAAAAAGCCTCTGGCCGAAGTAGTATGGGTGAAAGGACAGGATACTTCCGAAATCCTCTGGATCATGCCTCACTGCATTTCAGACGGAACTACTGGAGTGACTTTGATGCGTGAACTTTTGAGTTTACTAGACAATCCTTATTCGCCATTAATTCCTTATGTTGCTTTTGAATCGGTAGATGATTTTCTGCCTTCGGATTTTAATACAGGAATTAAAAAATATAAGGCCAGTCTTTATCTGCTGTTCGCCAGAATATTCTTTTCTATCCAGCGAAAAAGTAAAAAGAGAAACCTTGGAAAAAACTACGCCATCCACTGGAAAATGACTCCGGAGGATACGAAACTGATTACTGAAAAATGTAAGACCAATGGAATCTCCGTCCATGCTTTACTGTGTTCTTCCGTGATGCAGGCCTTCCGTGATATTCAGGGAGACCGTGCCAAAGGTAAGGTGATCAGCCCTGTAGATGTACGCCATTTCATTCCCGAAATCAAAGAAGATCATTTGTTTGCTTTTGCCCCAACGGTGGAGCTTTCCATCAAGAAAGACAGCAAGGATGTTCTGGACAATGCCAAACAGATCAAAAGAGACCTTATTGAGAAAATCAGTAAGCTTGAAGCCCGTGAACTGCTTTGGATGGGAGAACGTATGCACCCTATTGTAAGCCGCATGATCAGGATGCTGAAATCAAGCGAAGGCGGGCATGATGTGACCTTATCCAATATGGGAAAGGTGAATATCCCGAATGATTACACCAATTTCAACCTGGAAACCGTGTTCAGTCCTACCGTGGCTTTCCCATGGCTGAACTCAACCACCCTTGTGACCAGTACGTACAACCATCAAATGGACTTCACCTTCATGTCCAATGAAAATTTTCTTCCCAAAGAAGAAGCCCATCTGATAAAAGATAAAGCCATTGAGCTATTGACCACCTCTCTATGAAATTTAAAATAAAGCCTCCGAAGCCTAAAATCATCAAGAAAACCACCCTGAAACGCTTTCTCATCAAGCGTACGATTTACTATGTCCTCCCGAATGTATTTTTTAATTTCATTATTGCCTATGCCAGCTTCAAAGAGTTAGGCTACACCCATTTTTTCTCAGGAACCCAAAATCTGGCACGTCTTACCCTGCCGATGGCCATTTTCCTTCCTGTAGTCCTTACCATTGATATCATCAAAAGAGTAACGGATGCCGCCAGCCAGGAAGCCATAGAGTTTACGGTAGACGAACAGTTGAATATTAAAAAGTTAATGACCAAGCTAAGCATCCTACACGGCTTGATTACAGGCTCATTGGTACTCTCCCTCCTCTTTATAGGACAATATAATTTCTCAAAGGATTATAAGCTGGATGCTACGGCAATGGCTGTGGTAGTGGGTATTTTAGCTGGGATTTTGTCTGTGGTATTTGTGTATTTGCCGGTGTGGAGATTGAGGAAGTGGATGTGTAGGAGAGCGAAAGTTGTTGCTATGGATTTAAATTCGTAGTTTATTTAAATCTACTCATTAATAGTATCAAATCCTCTTGTAAAAAATAAGTATAAAACCTTCTAATTTTTAGAAGGTTTTATTATAATTATATGAACAGATTAGAAATAACTATTGTATTTACGGAATCCCATAATGTATTACAAATAGTCTGAAATATATTTGAAACAAAATATATAGTAGCGGTCTAGACCCCATTATTCTTATGGTTATCTGTTTACCATATTTTGGTTGGCAATCGCAAAGGCGCAACTTCTTATTATAAGGAGGGTTTTTAAGGCACTAGGATATTATCTCCGATAAAATTTCTATATCCCAATATAATACTCACTTGCTGAAAATCTTTGATTTTCTTGCGCCTTAAAAAACAGATCAATATTAAAAAACTTTGCGTCCTTGCGTTTAAAACAAATAATATATCATTGTATCTGAAGAAGTAGGAAATTTTTAAAACGCAAAGAATTTATTAATAAGATTTATGATTAGAGGGAACAAAGGAATGGTGGTTGCGCCACCGATGAAGCCTGGTGGATAGTGCTCATGATTCTTACAATAGTCTTTTACTCCTCTTCCCCCCCTTTAATAACACCCTCCAGTTAGTATAGCAACGGTTTCTATCCCCTTATATAAGTCCCTCCAGGGGCTTGTTGAAGGGGTAAGAGGGACTTCCGAAGGGGCTAGCGGTATTTCTGAGCAATATTTATAGTGACTTTAAAGAAAATTACGTTTTCCCGTAAGCAGAAACTGGAGATTTTTATTATTATTGCTAGTTGTAAACAAGTAATCATGGAACTTTCCATAATTAAAGCATTAAATTATTTATGAACACCTTTGGAAAAACGATTCGTCTCTTCCTTGTAGATGGCACTCCCCATAGCCTTACCACTGCAGAACTTAGTAACTGGACAGGAATAGGTATAAAAGTACCACGCATTAAAGTAAGAGAATTCAGTCCCCGCCCAGAGTTTAGAAAGCCAGGCGTATATATACTGATTGGTAAAGGAGATAACAATGAAGACGTTGCCTATATTGGAGAAGCAGAAATAATTGCAGACCGCCTTGCTCATCATATTACTAACAGGGATTTCTGGCACGAAGTCTTGTTTTTTGGTAGTAAAGATCAGTATTTAAATAAGGCTGGTGTTAAATATTTAGAGAATCGCTTACATGAATTGGCTTTAAATGCAGAACGATATACAATCAATCAAAACACTCCTAACCGACCAGAGCTGTCTGAAGCAGAACAGGCAGAACTGGAAGAGTTTCTATCAAATATTAAAATACTCACCGCTGCTCTGGGACATAAAATATTTGAATCCCTGGAAGAAACAATAGAACAGGATGAAACCAGTCAATTGATATTGTTCTGTAAAAATGGGGCTGGTGCATCTGGTAAAGGCAGCCCTTCTACAGAAGGCTTTATTGTATATAAAGATTCTCTTTTGATGATGGCCGAACAGCCATCACTATCTGATGGTATTGTATCTGAGAGAAGAAAAATGCTGTCTGAGGGAATAATAGAAATAGAAAATGGATTTTATAAATTGACAAAAGACTATATTTTTACTTCCTCCTCAAGAGCTGCTGCTGCTACATTAGCAAGATCAGCAAGTGGGCCCTTAGAATGGAAAACTGAAGTAGGAATCCAATTAAAATATCTGGAAATATAAGATATAACCTTTGACTAAACCCATACAAATACTGTTTTTATAAGCAGTATTTTTTTATCTATGAGTTTACGAAAACAAAAGGATGGTTTGATTTATATTTTGGGGATACGGATAGCAGCAGTGCTACTCAAAATGGTCTAAAATAAGCTAAAATCATTTTTAGACATGGCAAAGGATGGCCAGCCCGTCTACGAATTTTTGCAAAATGCAGTAGATGCCGATGGTGCTCAGTTTTTGATGTTTTACAAAAAGGATGAAGCCATAGAAAATGATATAATAATGGATAAACTTACCTGCGGAATCGCTTTTATCTCCACTCACAAAGAGATTAACCAATGGAAACAAAATATTGTATCATTTGCAAAAGACAATTTTATTAGCTCAGGCAGTTCGAATGTAAGTATCTTAAAAGAGTGATTGGGATATAAATTTTATAATAAAAAGTTTAGATTCCTTCCGGAATCACAAGTAAAGCATATATAGATACTTATTTGCTTCAGTCCATAATACAAAGTATTGACTTAGATTATCCACACTGTTTGTCATTCCGTAGGAATCCAGACACAGAAAGTTATTTGATAATAAATTGATGATAGAATGAGAGCATAGATTCCTACGGAATGACAAGGTGGGCGTGTATGATGTGTATATGGATAATTATTTGCTTTAGATTATAACACAAATTATTCGTTTAGACTATCCATACAGTTTGTCATTCCGTAGGAATCCAGATTCAGAAAGGTTTTTTGATAATAAATGATCATAATATAAGAGTTTAGATTCCTACGGAATGACAAGGTGGGAGGGTATGATGTGTATATGGATAATTATTTGCCCCAGTCCATAATACAAAGTATTCATTTAGACTATCCACACTGTTTGTCATTCCGTAGGAATCCAGACACAGAAAGGTTTTTGATAATAAATGATGATAAAAAAGAGCATAGATTCCTACGGAATGACAAGGTGAGTATATGATGTGTATGCATACTCAATTGAGAACGAAACTACCATTTCATCTTTCAATTGTTTTTTGATTAAACCCAATTGCAAAACCTAGTAGAAATATATTTTTTGTAACTTTTGTAAAACAAACACACAAATGATTGAGTTTTCAAAAGGAAGATATACCTACTATATCTATATTCTCACCAATAAAAATAGAAAAGTACTTTATACCGGCGTTACAGGAAACCTCCACAGGAGATTGCATCAACACAAAACAAAGCTAAACCCCAGTAGCTTCACAGCAAGATATAATCTTGAATTTCTAATTTATTACGAGAAATATGATTGGATTCATAACGCCATTGAAAGAGAAAAGGAAATTAAAAACTGGTCAAGAATTAAGAAGCTTGAACTTATAAGGAGAACAAATCCTAATTTAGAATTTTTGAATTACCTGTTTGAAAATTGGTTTTGATATGGAATGTTCACATAAATGATGATAAAATAAAGGTTTAGATTCCTGCGGAATGACAAGGTGAGCGGGTATGATGCGTATGTGGATACTTATTTGCTTCAGACCTTGGTACAAAAACTATTCGCTTAGACTATCCACACTGTTTGTCATTCCGCAGGAATCCAGGTACAGAAAGCTTTTTGATAATAAATGATGATAAAAAAGAGTTTAGATTCCTGCGGAATGACAAGGTGGGCGTGTATGATGCATTATATGAATAATTATTTGCTTTAGATAATAATACAAACTATTCGCTTAGACTATCCGCACTGTTTGTCATTCCGTAGGAATCCAGACACAGAAAAGCTTTTGGATAATAATGATGAGATAAAAGTTTAGATTCCTACGGAATGACAAGGTGGGTGTGTATGTGGAGCGCTTTGTTATACACGGTTATTTCAATTAGCTCCTACGCCCTTCATAATACTTTAACACCCATTATACCCATTCCCCAGATAAATTTTCGTTCTTTTGCAAAAAGTTTTAATTTTTAAATAATCGCATGTCGAAGTTTGATGAAATACGGTATTTTCATGATCATGAAGTGAATGAAAGATTGCAGAGTGTAGCCCGTGATCCTATGATGAAAGCACTGATGAACTTTACTTTTCCCGGTGTGGATGAGCAGGTCTGGCTGGAACAGTTTAAAGAGATCCACTCTATAAGTGATTTTCAGCATCATTTTGTAGCACATACCGTTCGTCAGATCCTTGCAAAAAGTTCTGAAGGTTTAACGACCTCAGGCTTCGATAAGCTGGATAAAAATACGCCATACCTTTACATTTCAAATCACAGAGATATTGTACTGGATACTTCACTGCTTAACCTTGCACTTCTGGAAAGCGGCCACATTATGACTGCTTCAGCCATTGGGGATAATCTTGTCAAAAGAAACTTCTTGAATGTATTGGCTAAACTGAACCGTAACTTTTTAGTTCAAAGAGGACTGTCGCTTCGTGATCAGCTTAAAAGTTCACAAACCATGTCTGAGTACATTGATTATCAATTACACCATGAAAACCGCTCTGTATGGATCGCTCAGCGTGAAGGCCGTACTAAAAACGGTAATGATGCCACTCAGCAGGGTGTTTTGAAAATGCTTGCCATGGCATCAGGAGATCAGTCACTGATAGAGTATTTTAAAACCTTAAAGATTGTACCTGTATCTATTTCTTACGAATATGATCCTACGGACTCCTTGAAAATGCCTCAGCTTCTGGCACAGCACAGGGATGAGGAATACATCAAAGGTAAAAATGAAGATTTTACCACTATGCTCAGCGGTATATTAGGGCAAAAGAAACGAATTCATCTGCATGCCGGTGACGTTATTGATACAGAACTGGATGAAATTGCCGCTACGATCGAGAATAAAAACAAACAATTGCAGGCTGTTGCACAGGTGATTGATAATTCCATCATTAAGAATTACAAGCTTTGGCCAACAAAATATATTGCCTACGATCTGATTCATAATACAGATACCTACGCTTCACAATATACTGAACAGGAGAAACAGTTGTTTATCCGAAGGCTTGAAATGCGTATAGATCCGTCAGATCCCGTTTCTAAGGAGTATTTCCTTGCAATGTATGCAAATCCTTTGGTGAATAAACTGAAGCTTGAAGAAGGTTCTGAAGGATAGTTTAGGGTAAAAAAGAGACTGTCTCATCAATTAAATCATTTGACTGCCATTTTACGAAGGAAGAATTTTTATTAATGAGATTCTTCCTTCGTCAGAATGACACTTTTGATAAAGCCTCTTAAATCCAACAGATTTTATTTAGACTGTGACATGGAGTCTGCTTCTACAATCGCATCTGCAAATGCTTTTGGAGCTTCCTGTGGTAAATTATGTCCAATTCCGCCTGTTAGGGTATGATGGGCATATTTTCCTGTATATCTGGAAGCATAACTTTCCGGGGCAGGAAATGCAGCTCCGTTGGCATCACCTTCCAGCGTAACTGTTGGGACTGTAATAGAAGGAGACTTCGCCAGCTTAGCTTCAAACGCATCATATTGTTTTTCTCCTTTCGCCAATCCCAGACGCCAGCGGTAATTGTGGATCACAATATCAACATGGTCAGGATTATTGAATGCTCCGGCAGAGCGCTCGTAGGTCTGGTCATCAAAAGCCCATTTTGGTGAAGCCGTTTTCCAGATCAGTTTATTAAATGCTGTAGTATTGGCTTTATAGCCTTTATACCCTCTTTCAGTTGAAAAGTAATACTGGTACCACCATAAAAGTTCAGCATTTGGAGGGAGAGGTTTTTCGTTGGCCTTTGGGCTTCCAATTAAATATCCGCTTACGGCAACCAGGCCTGTACAACGTTCTGGCCACAATGCTGCCATGATATCTGCAGTTCTTGCTCCCCAGTCAAAACCGCCGATGATCGCTTTATCAATTTTCAGGGCATCCATAAAAGCAATGATATCCAATGCAACAGCACTCTGCTGGCCGTTGCGTTTTGTATTGGGTGAAACAAAAGTCGTTGTACCATAACCTCTTAAATAAGGTACCAAAACACGGTAGCCTTTTTCAGCAAGGATAGCTGAGGATTGTTCAAAACTGTGGATATCATAAGGCCATCCATGAAGAAGAATGACAGGTTTCCCATTTTCGGGCCCTACTTCTGCATAGCCTACATCCAGCAGCCCGGCTCTGATTTTCTTTGTATTCTGGAAAGCTGATCTTACAGCTGTATTTTCTGTATCTTTCCCGCCTGTGGTATAAGTCTGTGCTTTAAGAGACCATACTCCCATTCCTATAAAAATGACCAAAGATAAAATGGCCTGTACTTTTTTACTGAAGTTCAATGTAGTATTCATAATCGTGATGTTTTGTGATGGTAAAATTATGGTAAAACAGAGCCAGGAATAAGTGTAAATACTTTGAACAGGTCATATTGAACGGTGAATACTGATTATCGGGCGGTAAACCAGACAGCAGAATTCCTAAAGATGCCTGAAAGTATTATCCAAATGTGCAAAACACAATTCATCATCAAGCAGTTTTTCCAAAAGCATTATCTTCGTACCTGAAAAAATTTGACAAAATGAAGAAAATAATATTTCTGGCTTCGGCAGTCCTTGTTCTCAATTCATGTGTGGTAAGAACGGCTACAAAAGTGGTATCGGGAGCTGTAAGCTTAAGTTATAAAGCCGTAAAAGGAACGGTAAACGGAATCAGCTGGGCGGTAAGCAAAGCGAAAGGGAAGATTGATGAAGACCGTCTGGACGGAACCTGGAAAGTGGTAGGTGTTTACCGTGGTTCTTTCGAGGATTTTTCAAAAGATCAGAATCCTGACGGCTCATTCACCTCAGACTGTACGGAAGGTTTTGATCAAATTGTTTTCAAGGCTAAAAAGTCTAAATTCAAACCGGTACACTGCAGTTCACAGGATGAAGACTGGGTGAAATATTCTATGGAGTTCGGAAAAAATCCTTCAACAAAAGAAAAGGAAAATTATATTGAATACAATTCCAACAATTATATTTCTGTCATAGATGCCAATAATAAGACTATGATTCTGGAAGGAAACCTGATGCCAAAATTAGCATTTTCCGGAGCTAAACTGTATCTTCTTGAAAAGGTAAAGTAGAAATACAGAAGGAGCTGGTTATTTCAAAAACTGGTCTGCAATAAAATAACCTCCTCCTATCACCAGTAATGGCAATGCAATAGAAATCAAGATTAAAGGCAAGGCAAAAATTCTGAAATACGTATATAATTCTACGGAAGAAGGGTCATTCGGATCGTAAATAACAGTCTCCGTCTCCCCTACTGACCAGGCTGAAGGATTGGTGCCTTCCGGCAGTTCATAGGTATATTCAATATTATTCCGGGTACGGAAGGTAAAGAGGGGACTGAATACTATTCCATCCGATTCAAATTCCCGCAATGAGGTAACGGTTGCCGTTGCCTTTTCTGCTTTCTTTAAGAATGAAAGAGTACTTCTTAAACTTAAGAATGCAAAAATAAACAGCACTATTCCTGCACCGAGAATGATATAATATTGCCACATAACTTTCTTTTTATTTCTGCTCATATCTATTACAATCTGAAAACAAACAGTATGTTATTTCATTTGTTTTCAGATTAATACCCGAATATACAAAGATTTATTACAGCATAAATAGTTATTTAGTTTCTATCTTAATAATTTTTTGTCCCTGCTCTCCCAGGTAATGAAGTACCAGTTTTTCATACACTTTGTAGCCATCATCTACATTGGTAAATATTACAATCCCCTTTCCAGAATTGGGCAGCACAATGGCAATACATCTTGTTCCCTGGTCTGCTCCACCGTGGGATAAAGCATATTCCCCATTTCCAAGATCATAGATTTCAAAGCCTAATCCGAAATATTTACCTTCTTTTACGTTGACCTGTTTTTTGGTCATTTCCTGAAAGACTTCCGGCTTCAGATTTTTCCCTTTCATAACACTGATCATAAAATTTCCGTAATCTTCAATCGTAGTATGCAGATCATCGGCAGCATTTGCCGTTTTAATTTTTTCTATTGGATATGGATTTCCCTTTTCATTATATCCTGTCACAAATCTTGATTCATCTGTGTTCTGATCCCAGATATAGTTGGTGTTATGCATTTTGAGAGGCTGAAAAATCAATTCTTGCGCAAGTTGGTCCAGTGATTTTCCGAACTTCTTTTCCATTGCTTTCCGAAGGTATTCAAAGCCTTCTCCTGAGTATTGGTATTTTGTACTGGGATCAAACTGAAAGTTCAGTTTTTTGTCTGTATTCATCCATCTCCAGTTTGGGAAGCCTGTCTGATGGGTTAAAACTGTTCTAGTGGTCAGTTTTTTATGTCTCGGGTCATTAGAGATATCAGGATCTGTCCAATAGGAATCAAGAGGTTCATCCAGTTTCCACTTTCCAAGACCTATCAGTCTTAATGCTACCATTGCAGTGACAGGTTTAGTAAGGGATGCTACGTTAAAATAAGCATTCACGGGAGCTAAAACTCCTTTTTTTGTATCTCCGAAAACTTTTATCTGTTGTAGCTTTCCTCCTTCGATAATTCCTAATCCAAGAGTTGGAATATTATTTTCTTTCAGCCAGCTTTGCATCGACTGGTCGTTATCAAACATTGTGTCACTATCGGTAGTCTGCTTAGGATGGTGATCAAAACTCAATGAATTCTTAAGTTTCCACTCAGCATTTTCCAGGATCCACAGATGGGTAAATTTTGCTTCCCCGACTAATTTTTCAGCCTGATCTCCTACCTTTTCATAAAACAAATGATCTCCATTCTGAATAGCTGCATAGATCTTTCCCTCTTTATACATGGGATAAATCTCGGTACTTTTATCCACTAAGACTCTTTTTAACTGATAGGTTTCCGGAGACTTGCACAATCCGTTTTTAAAATCAATAATGAATTTCTTTTTGTCCTCAAAACCGCCTTTATCATGATAAAATTCAAACCCATCGCTTAACATACTTTCCATCTTTCCAATGTTACAGGTATTGTAACCTTCTGAAAAAAACAGGCTGTCTTTTGATAGAATTGTTTTGTAAAGAGCATCTGTTTTTTCTGTCTGTGCATAAAACATATTCATCAACAGAATAAAAAAAGGAAGGATAAACCGTGCTGATTTTGTCATTGTTATTTTTTTGACAAAGATTCAATTTCATTTTGTTTTTCAAATAAAAATGAACCCGACAAAAACCCGACAAAGCCACGACATAAATTATAACATGCTGAATTTCAGTTTAAAATATAATCTCTTTTTACGATCAATCTCTGCGGTATTTCGGAGGATCATGAATACATTAGACAGCACAATAAGGATCATAAGGATAAGAGTAAACTGTTTTCCGAGCTTTAAAAAGATACCGAGCATAAAGACAATGGGTGCCATAGCAGTCCAAAACATCTGCAAAGAGACAATCTGTTTAATGAGGCTGTTCCTCTGCTTCATGATAAACATCAGCAGAAAGGGAGCCAGAATATTTAATGGCGGTACTACCACAAATAATAAGGAGGAAAGGTTGATCATTTTAACCAAAGAATAATTGACCGTTTCAGCTTCTTCTGCGGTTTCTATTTTTACCTCATCATTTTCCTGGGAAATGATGGTTTCTTCCTGCAGTAATAAAGACTCCTCTATTTCCAAAGTCTGCGCCAGCGCTCTTAAAGTATGTCCCTTAGGTTCTGTTCCGGATTCTATGCGCTGAATGGTTCTTACAGAAATTTTTGATTTTTCTGACAGCTCTTCCTGAGTCAGATTTTTTTGTTCTCTTATCGCTTTTAGTCTGGACATGTTCTAGTAATTCGGAAAAAAAATGTTTTGGCTAATTTACTGTTTTCCATTATTAAAAACAGAAGACCTCTTTTTTTAAATTGAACAATGCTAAAATTATTATTCATATAAGAAATAAGTGTATTTTTATTTAAAAATAACCTTCTATTTTTCAACCGTTTATAAACTTCAACACCAGATCAGTTTATTGAAAATACAATATCCAAATCCGAAATCAGGAAAAATATTGCCACTTATCTGTGCCTTACCCTGCTTTTTTGTCTTCCAGTGTATTATATGTGTATTCGTACCGGCAAGCTGGGTGGCGGAATTATATCTTACGCTACCATTGTAATGTGGTGTCCGGCTATTGCGGCACTTCTTACCTGCCGTATCCGAAAAATTCCTGTTTCTTCTCTGGGCTGGAAATGGGGACTTACGAAATACCAGATCATAGCTTACTGTATTCCTATTGTTTACGCTTTTGTTCCTTATCTCATCATTTGGATCAGTGGAGCTGGCGGATTTTATAATCATGAGTTTGTAGCAGAAGCTGGTAAAGGGATGGGCTGGAATCTTTCTGATGGTCAGACCATCATCCTGTATGTCATTCTGATGAGCAGCTTTGGTATGGTGCGTTCTGTGGGCTCAGCATTGGGTGAGGAAATAGGCTGGCGGGGTCTTCTTACTCCGCAGTTGGCTAAGATCAATTCTTATACTGCTACCTCTCTTTGGATGGGTCTTATATGGGCTATTTATCATTATCCTCTTCTGCTGTTTTCCAATTACAACACGGGCGGGCCCAAGTGGCTGGCTCTTTTATGTTTTACAGTGATGATATTTGCATCCTGCTTCATTTTCACCTGGCTGCGATTAAAATCCGGGAGTTTATGGACTGGTGCTATTTTACATGCTAGCCACAACCTTTTTATACAGTCTATTTTTACACCGCTTACTGTAGATACGGGAAACACCAATTATTATATTGATGAGTTTGGTATTGCTCTGCCCATTGCAACTGCTGTTGTAGCTTATTTCTTTTGGAGGAAAAGAAAAGAATTACCTGAAAGAGGTACTGAAGATGCTCTTGTTTCTGCATAACATTATAGTCAAAAAAACAGCCTTCTGCGTAGAAGACTGTTTTTTTTGAAATATCAGTGAAGTTCGGGCTTACTGTTTAATTGGCAATTTCCAACAGTTTTGTGTAATCTTTTCTTTTCTGTGGAATGATAGGGTTATAAGTAATTTCTTTATCGATCCAGCGCTCTGGCCGTAAGAATGTGAGAATAGTCTTCATATCATCATCATTAAATCCTTCCAAATATTTACTTTTCTCTTCTTTTGATATGGGAGTTGGGGTTGTTCCATCTTTCTTACGTGGAGCAAAATGCGGTCCTATATAATCTCTTTTTTCCTTTCCAGCGTTTTTCTCTATTGCTTCCTTTTCTTTTTCATCTCTTGTCTTAGCCTTTTCTTCTGCAGTTTTCTTATTGATTTCCCTTATTCTTTCCTGAAGAAATTTGCCTGATCGTGTTGGAGGTTGACTCAACAGTAAGCGTTCGTATCCGGTGGCATCTCCTCCTTTTTGGGTTTTGCCTCCATTTACCTTCTTCCAGGCAAGCATTCTGCGACCACTCTCACTTCCCTCTTCTTCCATATACCTTACCGTGTATCCTAACATCGCCATCACTTCCAGGTTACCGCTTCTGAAGCCCAGATGCTTTACATGGGTAAAGTTTTTCTCAAAGTACTCATACAGCTTAAACTGTCCAAAACGCGTATCACCTCCCCATGCTAATAAAGATGGTGTTTTGTCATCCCAGAATTCGGTGATATTGAATACTTTGGAAGGATGAATAGTACTTTTGACATCATTGACAATATCATCAAACTTAGATCCTTTCTCTTTCACATAGCCTTTGTCTCCGGTAATAATAATCGCATCATACATATCTGCTACTCTATAAACAATCTGCCTGATTCCTGTATAGCTGGTATCGTGTTCTATATGAATATCTCCTCCTTTCCCACTGAAACGTGACCATAAAATAAGCAAATTGTTTCCACTGGTAGGGATTCCTTTTTGTTCCAGCCATCTTTTTATAGCCTCATTTTCATCGTTACTGATATTTACCTTCCATCTTTCTTTTAGCTTACCCCTTAATTCCGGTGAGTATTTTCTGGCAATGTAATCTGTTCCATAGTTTACCCCTTTAATATATCCTCTTCGTTTATACTTGTGTGCTTCATTTTCTAATTTTCTATTACCGGCTCCCCTTAGCTGTCTTACTTTTACAATATGTATCCTGTCCTCACTTATTCCGGAATCTTCATAGAATTTTTTTATAGAATCTGCTTTATCCGTATGATCTGTAAGACTACCGTCGCCTTTCGAGATGACAACATGAAGTTCCTCATCATCAATTAAAGCCGCGGCAATCCCAAACATATCACCTGTAGCATAACCGGGTTGGGTAAGTACTTTAACTTTAGGCTTAGGGTCACGTTGTGGTTCTGGTCTTGGTGCTGGCCTGCGATTAGCATCATCGGTATTGGAAGCACCTGCTTTCTTTTTTGTCTTATTTCTTGGCATATCGTTTATTATTACGTTAGGGAACAAATTTCAAGGTAAAGCTCCCGGCTAAGTAGAGGGGATCCACCCATTTTTAGAAATTCAGGGTTTACCCGTATCGGCAGACAGTGTATTTGTGTATCATGCATTCATGATGATTAAATACACTTATAGATTCTGGTTTATTTTTCCGGATTCTATTATTTAGTAAATCCAATGTTTTATCTAAAAATTTCACTCGTAGGAGAATTCCCTTATTTTTTAAAATTCAGTTTTTTCCCTTAATGAAGATTTATTTCGTTTGATGAAATTTGTATCAGACAAAAGAGATCAACAGTCTCACAGTTAAGACTTAATCAAGAAATACTATTAAGGTTGAGTTGAAAGAAAATCTTTGAAAAAAGAGGCTTGAAAATAAAAATAATAATAACCCATTAAAACCAGAATATGGCAGAAACAGTAAACACCCAGACTACAGATGCAGTAACGCAGACCAATGTTACCGTACTTGGTGAGTCTCCCGCACAGGCTATGAGTATGCTTTACCAGATGGCCACCCATGCCAGTGGAATTTCCATTCAGAATTCTGTAACGAATCAGCAGAACTTGAACCAGCTCAACCCTGCGATTGTTGCAGATGCCATTAAAATTTTAAAAGGATAATATAAAACCTTACGATCATGAGTGAAAACAACAGTGAAACCCAACAATCCCAGGCAGCAAATGCTACCACTCCGGCGGAGAAAGCTGTAGTATTTGTGAACAATGAGGTACTGGCCCCGCCTAAGGCTTCCCCAATGACCGGAGTGACAAAAGTAATGATAGAACAGTCTACAGGAATGATGGTTCAGGATTTACAGTCTTTTTTGAAAGGATTTGAGCAGGTAGGTTTGATTGCATTAAGCAGATTGGCCAATAATCTACTGACGTATGGAACGACTTTCGGGCCGGCACCGGGCAGTAAGGAAACCTCCACTCAGATGGCAGAGCATCTGCAAGGCCAGGATGCAGGGAAAGGAAATGAAATGATGAAGGATTTATTCAAAATGGTAAGTGAATATGCTGAAGTGAAGGCTAAGATTTCCAATACTATTTATAATGTCAACACGCCTCCGGTTCCAGTGGCTCTTCCTTCTCCTCCCTCGTTTACGGAAGTTTCTCCTGAGAATGAAGATCCCGAAAAAAAAAACAGGTAGATCCGGTTCCGGAAGAAATCTCATCAGAAAAGGAAGGTATGAGAAAAAGCTTTATCACGGCTGATCATGGGGGAAAATTAGTATTAAAGTCAGTAAAACTGACACAGCCACTCGTAAAACCAGAGATTAAGGAAGCAGTAATTCCTTCAGTAGAACCTGAAGTTAACCGAAAGAAAAAAACAATAATAAGCCAACTCCTTGAAAAAATTAAAATAAATAAAATATGAATTATTCTTCAACAACCAAACCCGCCAAAATTTTAAATCTAGAAAATTTAAATGATTTAAATGAACGACTTTACCTGACCCGAAGCAGTGATATTTCTTATTTTGACACGAGAAGTGCTGATGTGAAAAAGACAGAACATAATGCAGAGCGAGTTATATTTAATCTTCAGACCTCAAACATTAATATTCAGCCTGCTATAAGACTGGTCAACTGCATCAACAGAGGAAATAAAAGATACAATCATTTCCAGTCTTTTGTAGTGGAACCTATAGATAGATCAACGGGAATTGCAGTCATCATGGTGAAACTGGATGATCCAAAAGCTTTTTATTGTAATGTGAGAATTTTACCTTTTACCACCTTAAACGAAATTGCAGTTTCAGATCTTGATTCAAAACTTCTTACGATTAATCTTGAAAAGGCAAAGTGGATTCTTAAAACTGATATCACGATTACGCCATCTGATACGGGAGAAGCCCAGTATTCGGTACATGATGTGGATGTAGCTGCTATTGCCGAACTGGTAAGCCAGGAAGAAATAATTGAATTAAAAAGAGAACTGGAATTCCAGGCTTCTAAACTGATTGCGCATTATTTCCAGGAAATCCTGAGTATTGTAGTGAATGAAAACCCTCCAAACAACGGCAGGCTTCCTGTAATTCCGGATGATTATATCCTTACCCTTCCTCCCAATCAGTTAAAAGAAATGTTGTCAGCTACTGCTATTTCAGCGTGTATAGCTTTAGAGATAACTGGTTATAATGTAGTAAAAGATATTAACCACGACTGGAGGGCTGCGGCGGCATTTATTAATTATCTGCTGTAAAGTAAACGCTCATTTTTCAACTTTATAAAACAGTACTTATGCGCAGAAGAATCCGCAAGAAGGCCCCCGCTCACAAACCTCCGATCCCTGTAACGGAACCTGAAATCATCGAAAAAGAAATCATGCCTTTTGTTTTAAGACATGAAGATGAGATCATTACTTATATCAGGGATAAAGCCATCAAAGAAACGATGAAATCACTGGCTCCACTGCTGGAAAAGCTGGAAGAAGCCGTGAAACAGCAAGAAGTTCCTCAGGTACAGACTGCCGCCGCCCCAGCCCAGGCTGATGCTCCCATGATGAACTACGAAGAACAATTGAAAAGACTTCAGGAGGCATCTACGGCAAAGGTAAAGGAGAAAGAACTCAAAATAATGGACAGAATGAATAAGCTGAGTGCCAGATTTGGTAATATCCGTCCATAAAAACATCAAAACCAACAGATAATAGTATGAACGAAATTGATACCATAGTTATGGGAATGTCTACCGCTGTACCTAACGCTATTTCAACACAGGTAAGTGCACATTCTACGGGTGCAATGCAGATCAATTCTGCCTTGAACCAGCAACGAAATAACATGACCGCCATCAGCAGCTATGTCATGGGAGTAAAAAAAATGAGTCCAAAGAATATGAAAATAAAAGAATTGGAGACCATTAGGAAGGGACGTTTTTAGTTCCGGTTTCCACACAACCACGGATGCGGTTTATATCCTCTGTTAAGATGAAATCCGGTGCCCTCCATATATATACAATCAGGTCAACATTTATCTTACACCGCCTTTCAGATGCTGTCTGTGTACAGAAGCAATTTTTCAGAATCCATCTTTAGCCCAAAGGAATCCAGCATTGCCAGCATACCTGCAGTAGAAATTTATTTTTAAGACAGATATTAAAAATAAAAACCGCATCCTTTTTATCAAAATATATGCTTTAAAACTCACGCAGATTTTACAGATAGGGTTTCAATCATTGTATTCAGAGCCATCCTTCAGATCCAATCACTTACAACCTGTCAATACCAATGCTTTTGAAATGTATTCATCTGCAGGATCTGTAGTGAGTTTAAAATAAAATAGAAAACTAGTTTACCTCAATAATTATTAACCGAGATCAGATCTCAACAAAAACAAAAACAATTATGCCAGTTAATGAACAAATCACAGACGCAGTAACGCAATCGAACGTGAAAGTAGTAGGAGAATCTCCTGCAATGGCTTTAGCCAACGTGTACCAATCTGCAGCCCATTCTACAGGAATTATGTTTGAAAATGCAGTGAATGCACAAAACCAACAGAACATTTTAGGTCAGGCAGCTACCACTCAGGGTATTCTGCAGATCTACAGCCTGGATACGGTAGCAGATGCAGTTTCTATTGCCAAGGTTCTTAAGCCTTAATTTTAGACTTTTTTGATAAAAAGTAATGCTCAGCCGGAAAACCCGGTCGTTTTTTAACCTAAATAAACAATATCATTATGCCAGTTAACGAACAAATCACAGATGCAGTAACCCAATCGAACGTAAAGGTAGTGGCAGAATCTCCTGCAATGGCTTTGAGTAATGTGTATCAGTCTGCTGCCCATTCTACGGGAATTATGTTTGAAAATGCGATGACTGCTCAAAATCAGCACAACATCGTAACGCAAGCAGCTACTACACAAGGGATCACTCAAATCTACAGTAAAGATACCATAGCTGATGCCATCTCAATTGCTAAAATCCTTAAACCTTAATTCATTTTTGCAGACCGCAAATAAAAACTTTTTAAAAGCCGGAAGAACCGGTTATTCTAACCCAAATAAACAATAATCATTATGCCAGTAAACGAAAAAATCACAGACGCAGTAACTCAATCCAACGTAAAAGTAGTAGCAGAATCTCCAGCAATGGCACTTGCCAACGTATATCAGTCAGCTGCACATTCTACAGGAATCATGTTTGAAAATGCAGTAAATACACAAAACCAACAAAACATTGTCACTCAGGCAGCGACTACACAGGGAATCACTCAGATCTACAGTCTTGATACCATTGCTGATGCTGTTTCTATGGCGAAAATCCTTAATCCGTAATTCATTTTTGCGAACAGCTTAAATACCATTGTCCGAGCAACCGGAAAATCCGGTTGTTTTTAACCCAAATAAACAATAATCATTATGCCAGTAAACGAACAAATCACAGACGCAGTAACGCAATCGAACGTAAAGGTAGTTGCAGAATCTCCTGCAGTAGCTTTAAGCAACGTATATCAAACGGCTGCCCATTCTACGGGAATTATGTTTGAAAATGCGGTGAGCGCACAAAACCAACAGAACATTGTAAATCAAGCAGCTACTACACAAGGAATTGCACAGATCTATAGCCTGGATACTATAGCAGACGCGGTTTCTATGGCCAAAATTCTTAATCCATAATCCATTTTTGCGAAAAGCTTAAATACCATTATCCGAATAACCTGAAAACCTGGTTGTTCTTTAACCCAAATAAACAATAATCATTATGCCAGTAAACGAACAAATCACAGACGCAGTAACGCAATCGAACGTAAAAGTAGTAGCAGAATCTCCTGCAATGGCTTTAAGTAACGTATATCAATCCGCTGCTCATTCTACAGGAATCATGTTTGAAAATGCAGTGAATGCACAAAACCAGCAAAACATTTTAGGTCAGGCAGCTACCACTCAGGGTATTCTGCAGATCTATAGCCTGGACACTGTAGCAGATGCGGTTTCTATTGCTAAAGTATTGAATCCTAAATTATAGTGTATTTTTAGATTTCTTGTGGTCAGGGAGTACATTCATGTGCTCCCTGATTCTTTTTTGGATACAATCTATTTATCAAATAATACGATTTCGTTCGGATCTATCACCTGATTCTGCACCGCGTAAATAACAAGTCCCGCCATATTTTTCACTCCTGTTTTGATCATCAGATTGGTTTTATGGGTTTCTACCGTTTTAGGAGAAATAAAAAGAGAATCTGCAATTTCCTTAGTACTCATCTGCTGGCAAACCAGTCGCAGAACATCAATTTCCCTGTCGGTAAGCTCATTTTTAGAAAAGGCATGAAACTCCGGAAGCTTATTGGAAAGCTGGCTTCTCATAACGTCAATCTGATCATTTGAAAAATAATGTCCTGTGTGATGAACGGTTTTGATGACAGCCAATAATTCTTCCAATTCAATTTCTTTGGGCAAAAAAGCATGGGCTCCCATTTTCAGCATCTGTCCCATAAAGGAACGGCGGTAAAAACTGGAAAGAACAATGATTTTTGTTTCAGTTTCCCTTTTAGCCAGTTCGGACATTACTTCAAGGCCATCACCGTTTGTCATTCTCAGATCCAGAATCAGAATATCTAAAGCCCCGGAATCCTCGGTTAGAAATTGATAACCGCCTGTTGAGGTCAGTATAACCTGATAATCCCCATTATTATCGATATAATTTTTCAAAAGCTGTACAAACAGCAGATCATCATCTACAATTCCGATTTTAATTTTTGTGTGTTCCATGTTTATTTTTATTGTATTGCCATACAGGCTATGAATTTTGTTCCTTTTTCAGGCTGTGTTTTAAGTTTATAGATTGCTTCAATTTTTTGTGCTCGTGACTGAATATTTCTCAGCCCAATACCTCCTGAATGGGTTTCCATGATAAAACCCCGCCCGTTATCTTCTATGGTCAGCATCAGATAATTTAGGGATATTCTCAAAGATACATCTACTCTGGTGGCTTCAGCATGTTTCAAAATATTGGTAATCAGTTCCTGTACAATTCTGAAAAGATTCAGTTTTACAGGGTTGCTGATCTGTGTTTTTATGGTGATTTGGCGGAAAATGACCTCTATATTTTTATTAACCTGTTCCAGATAATCTGCAATTAAATCTGCCAGTTCAATCTCATCGAGGTCCGGCGGTGTAAGATTATGGGATAATTCCCGTATCAGCTGCATGGATCTTTTTAAATCATGATTGAGCTCTTCAGAATTTTTATCCGTAAGATTCAAACGGATGAGGTTCAGCTGTGAGATAATATTATCATGAAGTTCTTCTGCCAGTCGCTCTCTGTCCTGTTCCTGTAAAAGCAGCATGTTCTCCCAATATTCCTTTTTCGTATTCCGGACAAGCTGAGAGACTTTCTGTTTGTTTTTCTTAATACTTTTTAAATAATTAATAACCAATAACGTAATGAATACCGTTGTTAAAAAAAACAATGCAATACCAATCCATATCCATAGAACTATCTGATCCTGATTTTCCCAACGCCACATCCCAGATTAATAAAAGCAATATAAAAAGATAATAACAAGAAGCCTCTGAAAAGCCAGATAGGAGCGACCCAATTCAGATGGTTACTGATTAAGAAATTAAAGGTAGTAGAAATGATACATTCAATAGAAAAAAACAGAAACACAATAACGTTCACAATAAACATATTCTTCTCTGCCCTGCCCTCCTTGATAATCTTCATAAAATAAGAGGCTGCATAACTACAAATAATAACACTGGTCACAATATTGGAATAAAAAGTAATCAGATTGCCGTTTTGTACATACAATATATTAGTAATGAATGTCAATACTGCATAGCCGTAGATAGCCCATCTTACCTCACGGGAAAGCTGGATATAATAGTTACTATAGATCACGGTAAGAATCATCAAACCAAAAAACTGGCTCAGTGTATAATTGTAGATGTTGAGTGTATTTAATTTCATCAGCCGGTTTGCCAAGTCCGTGAGCTCCAGCAAAAACTCACCTGAAAGAAGCACAATCACAGGGATTTTTGTTTTTATCCCTTCTTTTACCAATACAATCAATCCTGTGCATAAGACCAGGTTAATAATAATTTGTAAATACAGGGATAAGCTGTTATACGAAAACACTGGTGCTTTGCTTCAAAAGTTGATAATCATTAAGAGTATCAATGGTAAAAGGAGGTCTTGGCGTGGAATAATTTTCTGCAGTCTCACTCATATGATTTACCGCCAGGCTTTTCACAGTAATAATTTCGATATGATAAGGAAACTCCGGATCTTTTTTCTCCAGATCATCAGTAAGCCCGAAGAAACTGGTACAGGTTTGTCCTCCAGTAATTCCCATTCTGTCATAATCTGAAAATGGAATAGAAATCAGCTGAAAAATATCTTCTGTTTTCTGAGCCTGCAGCCACGCAGTACCAAACATGTTCCATCTGAAATTACGGTTAATGGCTGATTCGGAAGTAATGGGCGGAGGATTCACCTCAAAGTCATTTCTGCTTTCCATCTTTTCTTCACTGAAATTGCGGGAAAACTCTTTAATAATGATGTTACTAAAATTAGCATCTTTATCACTTTTAGAATCAATCAGGAAAAATTTCAAATGACCACCATCAATGCCTACATACGCATGAATTCTCTTGAGTTCTTCGGTTCCAAGATTATTTTTCCATTGTTCAATATTCTCACCCGAAACACTGAAATGAGTTCCCTGATTTAAAAAATTCAAAATTTCTGCCCCATTTGTATCAATTCCGTTTTTATAAGAATCAATAAGATTTTTCCATTTTCTGATGGCTTCAAAGATGTTTTCAGTAGTCATGATAGTATTTATTTGTGAATGATAATTATTTTATGTGTTGAAATTACAAAAAAAACAGACTGGTATTTATTTTTAAATCACATTCAAGTGGAAAATAAAATTTAATTGAGTAAAAATTAATATTTGCTCAATTTTTTATAAAATTAGATCAGGTACAGTCTGTATCTTTGTGCCGGGAATACTCTCATTTAAATACCAACTACCAATGATTCCATTTCACGAACTTATATTTTTCATCCTGGCAGCACTCATTTTAGTGATCAGTCCAGGTCCAAATATGATTTACCTGATTTCAAAATCGATAACACAGGGAAAAAAGTCCGGGTTTATCTCCTTAGCCGGAGTGGTATGCGGTTTTTTATTCCACATTATCATGGTATCTTTTGGGCTGACTGCTGTTTTGCTTGCCGTTCCATTGGCTTATACCGTTCTTAAAGGTTTAGGAACTGTTTATCTTTTATACTTAGCTTATCAGGCCATTAAACCAAAGAGCAGGAATATTTTTGATGTAGATAAGACAGGAACTCATGACAGCCCTAAAAAGCTTTTCACCATTGGTTTTTTAACGAATGTATTAAATCCGAAAGTGGCTGTATTTTATCTGTCTTTCTTCCCTCAGTTTATCAAACCTGAGTATGGTTCCGTATTCACACAGAGCCTTGAACTTGGAGTTATTCAGGTATTGATCAGCTTCAGTATTAACTTTATCATTGTATTAACAGCAGCAAGAGTTGCGCTATTCTTTTCCAACAATCCGGTCTGGGTAAAGGTTCAGAAGTGGTTTATGGCAAGTGTCTTGACCTATCTGGCTATAAAAATGGCATTTTCAAAAGCGAAATAGAATCCGGAACAGGTTTCTTTCTGTTCCGAATTCCGGTGTATATTCATATAAAATCTGATCTGAAGAAAGCATCATCACTATGCACCGCGAATTTGAGATTAATATACCGGATGTAAAACCGTGAAAATACGTAATTTTACGGTTGCGTATTTATCCTCATAACAACAGGTTTACAGATGAAGCAGACAATTCCTACGTATGATTTAAACGGCATTTCTCACCACAAATTCCATGTCAAAAGAATGGATGAGCGTACTCAGGATGCTGAGGATATTCTTTTGGATAAAGGAATACACCGGGACAGTCATTATATTTTCACCTGTATGGAAAGCGGCCATGTAAAAATGATGGTAGATTTTAAAATGATTGAATCAAAAGATTCCGGTATTTTCTGTGTATTGCCGGGACAGGTACATCAGGGGCTTTTGATGAAAGACGTTTGCGGATGGTTTGTGGCTGTAAAAGCAGAGCTTGTTCCTGATACGGTGCGTTCTTTTTTTGATGAATCTCTGAGTGAAATACAGCCACTATTGATAGATAAAAGCCTCATTAAAGAAATAAATACCACAGCCGGTATGCTCCATGCTTCTTATACAGATGAGATGCTTTCCTCTAAAGAAGGATTTCTGGTTGTACAGTCATTGCTTAATGCGTTCCTGGGAATGTTTGCTCTGATCTATTCCCGAAATAATCAATCTCCTGCTTCCAGTGAAAACCGGACTTTACAACTATCCAGAATATTCAGAAGCTTGGTTAGGAAGGATTTTAAAACCTCGAAAAGTCCATCCGAATATGCAGAGATTTTAAATATTACAAGAGGATATTTGACGGAGGCTGTCCGGGAAGCAACCGGGAAGCCTGCGCAGCACTGGATTCACCAGGAAATTTTAATTGAAGCTAAAAGATTGTTGGTATTTACTAGCCTAAGTGTAAAAGAGATTGCTTATGAGCTTGGATATAGCGATCACACTTATTTTAGCCGCTTATTTTCCAAACTGGAAGACCAATCTCCATCAGAATTCCGGAACCTACATCATAACAAACATTAACCACGAATAGTCCAATTATTCCCACGAAACAGCTATCGGTATTTTCTGATTTTGCAACGTCCTTTGCAATAAAAATCATTTATGCCGAGCTTACCAAAATGGATCAATGACACAGTAGAAAATGTCTGGTCCTCAAAATTTAAAGACTGCACCGTTATCCATATAGAAAAAATTACGAATGATCTTCGTCTCATACGTTTTAAAACAGATTTACAGGATGTTTCTTACGAACCTGCCTATGCAATTGGGATAAGAATCAACGGGCGTGATTTCCGGAATTATTCTCCCTTCAACTTCAACCAGGAAGCAGGAACTTTTGATGTTTTATTTCATCTGCATGACTCTTCTGCTGCCGGAAGCCATTTTGTGACCCAGCTATCTCCCGGAGATTCCATAAAACTTTTAATGCCCAGAGGAAAACAATTTTTTGCTCCCGATGCGAAAATTCATTTTTCTGTGGGGGACGAAACCTCACTGGGAAGTTCTCTTTCAATCAAAGAAGCTGTGGAGGAAAATGATTCTTTATTTATCTGTCTTCATGAACTGGAAGAGTGCTCTGCTCTTGAAAAACTGAATTTATACGGCTATCATTGTCCAAAAAACAATACTATGAGAATGATTGAAGCGCTGAATGATTTTCTGAGGGAAGAAAAAGAAGCTATCTATAATGATGATGCTGTTTTCTACCTTACCGGAAATGGAGAACGAATGTCTCTGATCAGGAAATTTCTTAAAGCCAGAGGAGTTTCACCCAAATGTATAAAATCACAAGCGTATTGGATTGAAGGAAAAAAAGGATTGTGAGAAACGGCAAACAGTTGATATTTTCACTGTAACAATGAAACTTTATCCGACAATAGAAAATTATTGACGGATAAAGTTATCATTACTACATCCTAAAATTTAAATTATTTCTGTTTCTTCCCTAATTCCTTCACTTTTCTTAACCATTGAACCCGCTGCTCATCTTTAGAATTTCGGATGATTCCGATATAAGTCAGTTTTACAGGTTTTACGCCACAGTATTCCAATATGGATTTTTTAAGCTGATTGACGCTGGGTCTGCCAAAAAACAGACGGTAATACCAACCTGGCTGATCTAATGTAGTAATGATATGGGCTGTTTTACCTTTTAAAAGCTTGTCCCACCACACAGAATTCTCACGGAATTTATAGGCCATTCCCGGTAAGAAAAGGCGGTCTATAAATCCTTTCATCACGGCTGGAAATCCTCCCCACCAGACAGGATGTATCCAAACCAAATGGTCAGCCCACTGAATAATTTCCCACGCTTTCATCAGATCCGGCTCAAGCTCCATTCTTTTCTGGTAGCCAAACTGCAGATTAGGATTAAATTTCAACTCTCTTATGACAATTTCCTTTACTTCTGCACCTGTTTCTACGGCTCCTGCCCTGTAAGCTTCTGCCACTCCAAAGTTGAAAGAATCTTTATTGGGATGTCCGTTGATAATTGCTATTTTTTTCATTGTGTGACATTAATGTTGATGGTTTCATAGGTATGAAGCTGCGCCATTAATGCTAAAGGTTCATGCAGCTGATGGCTGAAATAAACATTGTTTTCATGCGGATTTCTCAGCAGTTCTTCGGTATGCAGAACAGCAGATAAAGCGGTAAGTTCGGCCTGCCCTTTCATGCTTCGTAAGCTCAGTTTCTTCTGACCTTCTTTATCTTTTACCACAATTTCAAACACAGACTGATCTCCGTTTCCGCTAGATCCAAAGATCATTTTTCTTTCTTTTAATGATAAAATATTAAAGATTCTCAGGTATTGAAAAGATCCCAGCAGCCAGGTAATGAATTTCGAGTTATAAGTCATTTTTACACTTACTCCGGGAATCCGTTCTACTTTATTAAGAATATAGAGATCCGGCACATCAAAGTTATAAGCGCTTCTCTCTCCTATTCCAAAAGAGAATTTAAAAGATTCTGTGTTTAAAAAGTGTCTGATAGAAACAGGCTTATCATTCTTATAATGCACAAAAGGAACGGCTACATTTTCTGCCATAAAATGGGCTGAGCTCTCTCCCGCCAGATCTTTTACAGAATAATACACAAATACCTTTACTTCCTCAATATCATCTGAATTGGAAAGGGTATTGACCAATCCCGGTACGATTCCGCCCATCCATCCTGAACTGAAGACAATTCTGCTGTTCACATCTGCTTTTCCTGCAATATCATAAGCTTTTACCAATGCCGGAGTAGGTTTTGTAATATCCAGATAATCTATATGATTGGCAATGGCAAAACGAAGTACATAATCTTCTTTATCATTCACAGAAAGAATAATGAGGTTTATTTTTTTTTCCAGAATAACCTTAAAAGTAGAAGGATCTGTGACATCAATTTTCAGGTGCTTATCCGTTTGTCCTCCTTTTCGTCCTCCAATATAAACAGTAAGATGAGGGTTTCTTGATTTCAGAATGCGGGAAATAGTTTTACCAACCAATCCATTTCCTCCAATGATTAAAATATTTTGCTCCATAACTTTTTTTGACAAAAGTATAGCGCTCGGATTGCAATGAACAGGACAAATGTCTAAAAAGAAACTTCCTTTCTGATACGGCTCAAATGCCTTTGTGTAATTCCCAGGTAAGAAGATAAATACTGTAATGGAATTTTCTGAATGTAATCAGGATGATTCTTTAATAATGTTTCATACCGCTGCGCTGCGCTGTCTCTCTGAAGCTGAAAAAAGCGTGTTTCAAGTTCAAGATATTCCTGTTCTGCAATAATCTTTAAAAATTTTGTCCAGTTAATGCTATTCTTTACCAGCTCATCTACTGCTTCTTTTTTAAGAATAATCAGCTCTGCATTGGTAATAGCCTGCATACTTTCTTTACTGGGACATCCTGAAATAAATGATGAATAGGCAGCGATCATATGATTGGGAAACCTAAAGCAATAGGTCATGTCTTTTCCTTCATCTGAAGTATAAAAGGAACGGAAAATACCGGATTTCACCAATCCTACTTCTCTGCAAAGTTCTCCTTCCTGTATAAAATAATCATTTTTATTAACGAGTCTTACCTCGGAAAATTTCAGAAATTCTTCAATTTCATCCTCTGAAAACAGATTAAAGCTTTGAAAGTAATCACGTATCATCATTCTTCAAATTAAGTGCATTCTAATGAAACACGAAAATAGATAAAAGATGAATGCAACATGCTTTATAAACGCAAAGTTTTCATTTTTTCTAAGATTTTATTTTAAGTGAGCAAAGATAAGATCAATTCCATTGATCCTTTTTAAGCGAATGTATAACCCATACAAACTTCAATTAACAGCAAAAAAAAAATCATCTCAGGACGAGATGATCACCGTTTTGAATTTACTTGAGTTATTTATGAAGATATGAATGATGTTTTGTTGTAACAAAGATAGGTCAACACTGTTTTTTATCCATCAGTAGAATCCCTAGAATTATATCCGTAAAAATACGGTTGTATAAAAAGAAAAGCCCTGCAGGAAATACCTTACAGGACTTTGGTTTATCTAACAATTCTTTTGTTTGATGTTTAAAAATCAAGATATAAAGCAATGATTTCATTTACTTTAAACCCTGACTTTTCTTTATTAAAGAGGACTTACCAATTGCAGGAACCATTCTTTAACTTCTCCTTCCAAATAAGGAGCAAGTTTTTCTTCACATGTTTTATGGTAACCATTCAACCATGCGATTTCACTTTCTGAAAGAATTTCTTTCGTTACTGTATCTTTGAAGAACGGGCAGAATGTCAATGTTTCAAATTCATAGAACGTTCCGTGAATTGTTTTTTCTGCTTCTTTTACTGCAATCAGGTTTTCGTGACGAATTCCGTAATGTCCTTCAAGGTAATATCCAGGTTCGTTTGAACATACCATACCCGGAAGAAGTTCCTGAGGGTTCAGGTCTTTTCTGATATTTTGCGGTCCTTCGTGTACATTCATGAAGCTTCCTACCCCATGTCCTGTTCCGTGGTTGAAATCTTTGCCTTCCATCCATAACGGAAGTCTTGCAATAGCATCAAGGTGTACTCCTTTCGTACCTTTCGGGAATTTTACCATTGATAAACGGATCAATCCCTGTAATACTAATGTTGAATTTCTTTTAAACTCTTCCGAAGGTGTTCCTAAGGCGAAAGTTCTTGTAATATCTGTAGTTCCTTCAAGGTACTGACCTCCTGAATCTACCAGGATGGTTTCCTCATTAGTAACTTCTTTACTTCCTTCTTTTTTGGCAGAATAGTGCATGATGGCACCATTATCTTTATATCCTACGATTGAACCAAAGCTTTCTCCCACAAAGTTTTCTCCTTCTGCACGGAAGCCTCTCAGTTTTTGTCCGATAGAATATTCATTCATGGCTTCTTTTCCGGCATTGTGAGTTAACCAATAAAGGAATTTCACCATAGCCACTCCGTCTCTTACCATTACTTTTCTGAAACCTTCAAGCTCAGTTTCGTTTTTCTGTGCTTTCATCAGGTTACCAGGAACCGGAGCTTTAATAAACTGGTTGTCTGTTTTTAATGTTTCAAAAATCTGTTGGTTGCTGTTGGGAGAAACCAGTACTTTTTCATTTTTGAAAGTCTTCAGGTAATTGTAGAATTCTTCGTAAGGCATCATTTTCACAAAGGAATCATCCATTTGCTTTCTTGCCCCTACTTCCATTTTTTCTAATCCTGTGAAGAGAACCGCATCATTTTTAGTAATTACAATATACCCTAAAAATACAGGGTTGCTTTCTACATCACTTCCTCTCAGGTTGGCTGTCCATGCTACATCATCCAGACTTGATATGATGTGTACGGTAGCTTCCTGATCTTCCATTTTCTGGCGGATGGCAGCAATTTTATCAGAAACAGATTTACCTGCTCTTTCTACCGGATGCACAAAAATTGGGTTGGCAGACGGCGTTCCTCTTTCTTTCCAAACTTCTTTTAAAAGCGGAAAATCTACTAACGTACTATTTTTTGAATTAAATTTCTGAGAAAGCAGTTCCCAGTTGGCATTAGAAGCTGCTAAAGCATTTACTGCCACTTTACCACCAGAAGGGATTTCTGAAATGATCCAGTCAATATAATTAGGAGTTCCTTCCATACCGTCTTTGAAAAGATCGATTCCTGAACCATCCAGCTCGATAGCGGCTTGTGTAAAGTATCTTCCGTCTGTCCAAAGTCCGGCTTTGTCTTTGGTAACTACCACAAAACCAGCGGAACCTAGGAAACCTGACAACCAAGCTCTCTCCTGCCATTCTTCAGGTAGATATTCGCTCATATGCGGGTCTGCAGAATATACTATAAATGCATCAACATTATTTTTCTGCATTTCTTCACGAAGTGCAGCAACTTTTTCCTTTGAAGTCATTCTTTTCTTTTTTAAACACCGAAAGTTACGAAAAATTTGAAGTCGGGAGCTGAAATCTAACGGCTATTTTACTTAATAATCTGTTATTTTATCAGGAATTCTTTTTGAGGAAATATGCAATTTGATTTTTTATGTTTTTATATTAAATCATGTTGATTATTTCCCCCTTAAAGTCACAAAAACACTTTTGATATTCTCATTAAAATGTTAAACATATTTGATAAAATAAATCATTTTCACTTAAAAAAAACTACCACATTATCAAAATAATAAATTTTTGGAAAGATTATTGCTGTATTCTACTCCATGAAACAGCAGAACTATAATAACCACAGGAAGTTTTATCCACCTCATCATTTTATTTATCTTCCTTTGCTCATCCTATTGGAGATTTTCGGAATTTATAAAATCTGGGATGACCCTGGAAATCAGCTGACCTGGATTTTATTTTCTATAGTGATTTTTCTGCTTTTTTATCTGGCATTTATGACACGGCAGCATTACGCATTGGGACTTCAAAACCGGATGGTGATTCTTGAATTTAAGCAGCGGTATTTTGAAATTTTCAATAAAAGATCAGATGAAACTGTTGAAAAACTAAGATTTGATCAGATTGCTGCATTGAGATTTACCTATGACGATGAGTTCAAGGAGCTTTTATACAGAGCTCTTCATGAAAACATCTCAGGAGATGAAATTAAAAGGTCTATCAAAAAATGGAGGGCTGACCGACTCAGAATCTAACACCTCAACATAATATATCTTATGAAAAAGTGGAGCTTTTACAGTATCACGATATTAAGTTTGTTGATACTAACAAGTTGTGAAGCAGTAGAAACAATTTTTAAGGCAGGAATGTGGTGGGGAATTCTCTTAGTCTGTGTAATAGTAGGGATTCTTTTACTGATTTTTTCGAGGGGTAAAAACTCTTAACCATGCTTTATGGAGAAGAACACAGATTTGGAGATGATTTCTCACCTTAAGCCTTCCAAAATTGTTAAAATAATGAAGGACCCGGAAGCTTCTGCAAAGGCGGTACATCTTGTATATACCACCGATGCAGAAACCGCCGGAATTACCCGTAAGAAAACAGGAAAAAAATATTCCTATTATAAAGACGGTAAAAAAATAAAGGATAAGGAAGAGATTACAAGAATCAACAGCCTGGTACTTCCTCCTGCCTGGGAAAATGTATGGATCTGCGCCCTTGATAACGGGCATCTTCAGGCAACCGGCTTTGACATCAAAAAAAGAAAACAATACCGCTACCATCCTCTTTGGAGCGCTTTAAGAAATCATACGAAATTTTACAGGATGCTTCAGTTCGGGTATGCATTACCAGACATCCGGCTGCAGGTAGAACAGGATCTTGCTCAGAGAAATTTTGAGAAGCGGAAAATTCTTGCCTTAATTGTAAGTCTTATGCAAAGAACCAATATTCGTATTGGTAATACCATTTATGAAAAGCTGTACGGTTCTTTTGGTTTAACTACCTTAAAGGACAAGCATGTGAAGGTAAATGGACAGAAAATCACATTTTCTTTTAAAGGCAAGAAAGGCATTATGCATAACGTTGATCTCAGAAGTAAAAGGCTGGCAAGACTTATTCAGAAATGTAAGGATATTCCGGGGAAAGAACTTTTCCAGTATTTTGATGATGAAGGAAACCGCCATTCTGTGGATTCTGGGATGGTGAATGACTATATAAAGGAAATAAGCGGGGAAGATTTTACAGCTAAAGATTTCAGGACATGGTCCGGAACAGTAAGTGCTTTGATTGCATTTAAAGAAATAGGGTATGCAGAAAACAATACTGAGTATAAAAAGAAAGTAAAAGAAGCCCTGGAGATGGTTGCAGAGAATTTAGGAAATACTTCGGCTGTCTGCAAAAAGTATTACGTTCATCCTCTGGTTATCAATCTTTACGAAAACAACAGCATCAAAAAATACCTTGACGAACTTGAAATCATAGAAGAAAATGACGGAAAAGCTGATCTGACACAAGAAGAAAGGCTTGTTCTGAAAATTCTGGAAAACGAGAGAATGTAGGAATTTTTTGGTCAATAGTGAATGATGAATTTGCTTCGCAGTGAATTTTTATACTATACTTCATGGATTCTATTGACTATTCACCTGCGCAGCAAAAACTAACCATTGATATTAAAATTATATTCTTTACATCAAACTGAAATCCTATTATTATTTAAAAACTGGATTCTGTACTCTTTCGGGGTAATGCCTGCAATTTTTTTAAAAAGCTGGGTAAAATGGGAAGCGGTATGAAAGTTCAGTTCGTAAGCAATCTCTGCAATATCTTTACTGGAGTGAAGTAATGCTTTACTGTAATTGATGTCAATCTCATTAATCCATTGTTTTGGGGATTTCTGGGTAACACCTTTTACACATTTATTCAGATAGCTTTCTGTTACAGACAGTTTATCGGCATAAAATGCCACTCTTTTTTCTCCCACATGATATTTAAACAAAAGATCCCGGAACTGAAGGGACAATTCCATAGGGCGTGTCGCAGATTTGTGATGGGTATCAGAATCTGTACTCAGCATTTTGATCAAAATAAGATGGAGCATCGTAACCACTACATCATTGATATTAAGATTATTCAACCATAATTCCTGCTCCATAATGGGAAGAAGCTGGGTAATGGTTCCATAGGTCAGGCTGTCCAGATTCAGGAAGGGAGTCATGAAAAAGATACTGCTTTTATGCTTAGGCAGTTCCTGTTCAGACAGGATATTATTTTCATAGGCAAGGAAGAACCCTTCAATATCATCGGATAATTCTACGGTTGCTGTTATTGTTCCCTGTTTGATAAAGATAACCCCGCCTTTTTCAGCATAGTATTCTTTATTTTCAAGGTATTGTCTCATATGACCGTTGGTAACGAAAATAATGAAATTAAACGTTGTACGGTACGGAATCACCGGCATCAGAATGCCTTTAAGGTAATTTTCTATCCGATAGAGCTGTATATCAGCATTATTAGCTAATATCTTGTCCGTAATATTGGAAAGAAAAAGTTTTTTATATTGAAAATTGGATAGAACTTCCATATCCTTGTTATGATTATTTAAAGTTATACAAAATATTTGAAAGCAAAGGAGGCAAGTAAAAGAGTGAAAAAGCTAAAGCGTAAATGGTAAAACCCCCGAAACACGTATCCCGAAAACTTTCCAAACCTTATACTTTCTCACTCATTCATTTAGAATTTATAGTACACTCCTACTCTCACTCCAAAAGGACTTCCTGGTGTATAGGTAAGATCTGTAATAGGTTCTGCCTCTCCTTTTAGCTGGGTTTCTGTGGCAAACTGGGCTTCATTCCATTGTACATTGAAAAGGTTGTTGACCTGAATATTGGCACCCCACTTCTGACGGTTATAGGAAAGCATAAGATCGTTTACAAAGTAAGCTTTGGTTCTGATACTGTTATCCTCTACAGCTGGTCTTACTCCAAGGTAACGATACTGGAGTCCTAAAGAAAAGCCATGCAGGAAATCCCAGTTTACAGATCCTGTACTGGTTACTACCGGAGCCAGCGGAACATAATCCTGTCCTTTTTCTTCTTCTGTAAATCTTGCATGAGAATAGTTGATATCAGCATTCAGATAAAAGTTTTCCAACGGCTGGAAACGGACTCCAAGATCGGCACCGAAGCGTCTTGATTTCCCGGAAGGTTCTACTACAGCATCGTCTCCTACATACACAAACTCCTGTTGCAGATCCATATACCATAATGCCGGAGTAATAATCAAAGATTTGAACGGATGTAATCTTACCCCGAAATCTGCCCCGATAGAATACGGAAGAGTATTTTCGTTTTTATTGGGAACCACTACTCTGAGATCATTGGAATGGAAGCCCATCCCTGTTTTCAGAAACCACATTACATTGTCGTTCTGAGCGTAGGAGAAGTTCAATTTTGGGCTTAGCCTTGTTGCTTCTTTTGACTGTCCGGACGGCAGTTGTTCTACATCCAGCAGATTGTGCATATTAAAGATAAAATGATCTACTCTCAACGCTGGATTGATGGTCCATTTTCCTGTTTTCCATACCAATCCTGAGTAGGCGTGAAGATTGGTTTCTGTTCCTGTCACATCTGATAATCTGTCAAGCAGCATATCTCTGTGATAGACATGATTAAGCTGTAAAGTATTAATATCATCATTTCTTAACCCTATTCCTGAAGTCCAGTTTAAAGAGCTGTTTGCAAAGGAATACGTCTTTGTATATTTTATTTCTGCACCATAAATATTCCTTCCGTCGGTCTGTTGAATTTCATCTCCGTGGTCTTTATCTTTTAAATTAAAGGTAAAATCAGAATACAGATTGAAATTATATTTTGAATAGAAAGCCATGGCATCAATCTGCTCGGAAGGAGAAATGATGTGCTTAAAGTTCATCTGAAGGTTTGTTCTGGAAGTTTTACCGCCCTCTGTAGGATCAATACTTCCCCATCTGCCAATAATTCCTTCATCTACAGCTCGCTCCGGAATCTGTCCGGAAGCATTCCATGAAGAATTGAATGTTGAGAACTGAATATTGAAATAATCTTTATCCGTAAGCCACTGGTTATATTTCCCGAAAATATTGACTCTGTTGAAATTCTGTTTTACATCAAAAGGCCCGTCTGTATAGTTGTATTCTGCTGCTATATAGGCATTTTTTCTTCCCAGATCATCATGCAGAATATTGAACATTCCCAAGACTCTTTTTGAGTTGAAAGAACCTCCTTCCAGTTTAATCATACTGTTTTTCAACCCGTTGTAGGTCTGAAAATCTACATATCCTGCTGTATTAAAGTCTCCACGATCCATATAATAAGCTCCTTTTCCGAAATCAATATTATTAACGGTTTCAGGAATCACAAAGTGCAGATCAGAATATCCCTGACCATGAGCATGAGAAACAATATTCACCGGCATTCCGTCAACATTAACGCTTACGTCCGTACCATGATCGGCATCAAATCCTCTTAAAAAAAGCTGTTCAGCCTTTCCGCCTCCGGCATGCTGTGCAATAAACAATCCCGGAACTTTTCTCAACAGATCCTGCGCTGAGCTTACCGGAAATTTATTCAGATCCACTTTGGTAATGGCTGATAAAAACGAGCTGTGATTGATGGCCACTTCAGAAATCTGAAACGGCTTATGCTGTAAGAAAATAACTTTATTTTTATCTTCATCGCTGGTTACCACCCATTTTATCTCATCATATCCCTGACGGCTGATTACAAGGGTATCAGGAAGTGACTTTACAGGGATGGCAAACATACCATCTGCCGCTGTATGAGTATGGCTGTTCCCGTGGTCATATTTTACCAAAGCATCTGCAATGGGAAATTTGTCATCTGCATCTTTAATCAGCAACTGTTTTTCTGTTTCCTGCGCCATCATTTTTCCACTGAATGCCATTGCCAGAAATACGGCTGCTATTTTTGTTATTTTCATTTTTTGTTTAGTTAAATTATAAATTAGATAAGTGATGAGAGAGAATAGACAAAGAGATGAGAGACTGGGAACATTCACACGTAAAGCTCCACAACCTTCAAATCCTTCAAACTCTCCAACCCAGAAGCTACGCTTTCGCTTTAAGGAATACTTTCTGAATTAAAAGCGTAATCCACGTTCCGGCTACGAATGGGAAAGTAAATACTCCACCTACAATATCCAGACAGTGATTGTCTATTAAAAGATCATCAATAGCAATAGTTAAAAGAACAGAAATAAGTACCCATAAACCGTCTGTTTTTTTAACCCCAGAAAAAGCAATAGCAGAAAGCACGGCATTAAAACCAAATAATCCCATGTGAATTTCTTTAATAGGTTCTCCGTTCAACTGTGATAATCCTGCACCCAAAATAGAGGCTGCCAATCCATATAAAGCGGCTATGGGAGAGCTGATAAAAACGGCAAGAAAGAAGATCATTCCTGAAACAACTCCACCTTGAAATATTACTTCACCAAAACCATTGGTACAAGCAAGAAAGTCATCATAGTCTGTAGGCACCACTTCACTGCTCAACATCGCAGATGGTGGAATATGGGTAAAATGATGGAGGGCAAATACCAATATCCATGTGATGATAATGAAAGGAAAAGTAAAGACCGGAATTTTCTTCTGAATAAAGAAATGCTGAATAACAGCCGCCAATGCTCCGCCCAGCACTATTAAAATCCAGATCAACAATGTAGTCTCAAATAGAAAGGACAACGCTACTCCTACAAGTGCCGCACTGAAGCCGTAAAGTCCGGCATTGATTTCAGATTTGGCATAGTTAAGTTTCATTGCAGTGAAAGTTCCGGCTGCCGTTGAAAGTAATACCGCCACCCCGCACTGCCAGCTTCCCATAAAGATTCCTATAAGAAACAGAAGTCCTGTCCACCTGTTTTCCTGGAGCATAATCTGTCCGATTCCTTTCAAAACATGGTCTATAAAAGGTAGTTTTTTGAAAAATTCGTTCATAGTTTTTTTAATTGTATTAATAATTGTGGATATTAAGATAAGAGACGAATAGATGATAGACATTGGAGGCAGAATCAATTTTGCTTCGCAAGTGAATGGTGAATGGTAAATTTATCAGTGAAAGGATAACAACTTTAAACAATTCCACTCTCAAACTCTCTTACCCTCAAACTCTACCACTTGCACCCCGAAACTCATTACCATCCAAGAAAGACCATTCCGACTCCGCAAACGGTTACTACCGCTCCGCTCACCACTCCCATATATCTTTCCAGTTTTTCGGTATTGAACAGTGTTGAATAGCCATAACGTCCCAGAAGAACCATTCCAAGCATTGTCAGGACGGTAGTTATAGTGAAAGAGGTTACCAGAACAGCAATTTCAGACATTGAATGTTTTACTCCTGAATAGAATAATAAAGGAATCAAAGGTTCGCTGGGTCCCATTACGAAAATCATGAAAAGTACAAGCGGAGTCACTTTTATTCTTTTTTGAGGCATTACCACTTCACTGTGATTATGTTCATATACATAAACATCATCACCCATCACATCAAAATGCTTATGTGGTTTGTTTCTGATTGCCTGAATGAGCCCGTAGACAAGATAAACTCCCCCAAAGATCAGCAGCGCCCATCCTGAGAAATTCCCTCTGATATCCTGAAACCAGGAGATTTTATTAAGCTGCCATCCAAGGAAAACCCCGATAAAGCCTAAAATCAGAGAACTAAATACGTGTCCGAAACCGCAGACAACCGTTAATATTGCTGTTTTCATACCGCTCCACTTCTTGGATTTTGAGATCACAATGAACGGCAGGTAGTGATCCGGCCCTGAAGCGGTATGTATGAAACTTATTGAAACGGCACTCAAAAGAAGCGCCCAAACTGTACTATCCATTTTTTATTAATTCTGTTATTTCAGATTCTTTATTAAGTTTTGGCTAAAGCCAATGGAAGATTTCTTTTTATTAAGCGGACTAAAGCCCACTCCTATTGAATATGCTTCTCGCAAATTTTGTAGATGAATCATTATTAGAATTCTTGTCAAGATTTTGAACCTTGACAAGGCTCTCCTTTTACTCCAACGACCAGAGAATTTCCTGAATATGCAGGAAAAAGTTGTACATCAGTTCACCTCCATGTCCCAAAGCTCTTACTACAAAACCGTTGTCATCCATTGCAGAAACCCCTACTTCCATTTGTTCATGATGCTGCGCGGCTGCTTCAACTATTTCTTCAATCAATCCGTTTTTGTCTACATTTTCTTTCGTACTGTAGAAGATCAGGGTTCCCTGGTGAGTGTACTGTTCCAGGTTTCCGATACTGCTGATCGGGATCATGTCAGGCTGAATGAGAACATTATCTTTCACTACCAATTTATTGTTGTGATAGATTTCCATCACATTCTGAAAACGTTTCAGTTTAAAAACTTCTCCATAATGTTTTCTTCCGCAGGTGATGATCTCACTAACAATAATCTGACTGTTGTTCCCGATATGAATATTCGCTTTACTCTTAAAATTGGAATCTTCATGGGGAACTATAGGATGAGGAACGTAGGCAAAAGAAGTTTCATCTTCCATAGAAACATTAAGTTCCTGAAGTGCCTTATCCTTCATGTTGAAAAGCCTCTGATAGGATTGTGACTGCAGCTGAAGGGCAGCCCCTTTTTCAAGGGCAACTTCCAAATGGTAATGGTCTCCGTCCAGAATTCCCGGAGAGGAGCTCATCACCATCTGATAGAGCTTTTTGTCACTTTTTCGCTGCCCTACAGATACTACTCTGAAAGGAAGTGAGACATAAAGGTCTTTCACATAGGATTCTCCTCCCTTGAATCCTGCGATAATATTTAAGCGACTGTCCATTTATCTTACTAAGTTCGGTTCTTCAACTTCTTCTAAAAGAGCATATTTTTTAATCCAACCTATTACTTTGTCCAGTCCTTCATCTGTTTTAAGGTTTGTGAATACGAAAGGATTTCCTTTTCTCATTCTTCTGGCATCATTTTCCATTACTTCAAGGCTGGCACCTACGTAAGGGGCAAGGTCAATTTTATTGATGATCAATAAGTCTGATCTTGTAATACCGGGACCTCCTTTTCTAGGAATTTTTTCTCCTTCTGCTACATCGATGATGAAAATAGTTACGTCTGCAAGGTCCGGGCTGAATGTCGCTGAAAGGTTATCTCCTCCACTTTCGATAAGAACCAATTCGATCTCCGGGAAACGTGCTGCCAATTCATCTACGGCTTCAAGGTTCATACTTGCATCTTCGCGGATGGCAGTGTGAGGACAGCCTCCTGTTTCTACTCCGATAATTCTGTCGTGGGGAAGAAGGCTGTTTTTAGCCATAAACTCAGCATCTTCTTTGGTATAAATATCATTCGTGATTACTCCAAGGTCATATTTCCCGAATAATTTTCTGCTTAAACGTTCCAATAATGCAGTTTTTCCTGAACCTACAGGTCCTGCAACTCCTACTTTTATATATTTTCTGTTTTCCATTTTTTCTAAAATTTTAATTGTTGTTTAACGCTATGGGCGCTAAGTTTTTTTACCGTGAATATTTTACGATCGCAAAGGCGTTTCACTCAGCAGAAGGCAATTCACCTATTTGCTTTTTCATCTCTTATGACATATAAAGTCTTGAGTATAATCTTTCGTGCTGCATACACCTGATGTCAAAAGCGGTATTACAAAGTCCTACCATATCTCGGTCCAGTTCTATGGTTTCCCAGACTGTTTTTTCCATTACAGAATAAAGCGAAAACAGGATATCCTGGCCGTCCAGCTGCCCAAGAGGAACAAGCTTTACCGCATTGGTAATCATTCCTGCAACTGAGGTGTAATAAAATCCTAAAAGAGCTTCGTATAAAGGGATTTTCATGAGGTAGGCATACACTCCAAACACAATACAGTAATGGGAATTGGCTTCTTTATTCTGCACAGCTTTTTCAAAAGCTTCCATAAAAGGGAAATGGTCTCTTCTTTTGAAGATTTTGATCAGCCTGATCCCCAATTTCTGACTGGCCTGACGGATTTCTTTCGGACATTTTATAGCGTTACACTCATTGTCAAGAAGTAACAATGCCTGCAGATCTCCTTTTTCAGCTGCTTCATAAGCCAGTTTTACAAAAGCCCCATCATTGAATTTAAGATTGTACTGAAGCATATTCTGTACAAATTCTTTTGCGGTAGCTAAATTATGTACGATCCTTTCCTGCACATAAGTTTCAAGTCCGTTGGAATGGGTATAACCCCCGATGGGAAGTGTAGGATCTGCAAGATGAAGCAGTCCTGACAGGAAATTTATGTTGCTGTTATTCATCTTTCGGGGCGGCCATTTTTAAGATTTTTGTAAAGATTGTTGATCCCAGACTTCCGTGTCCGTGGGGTTCTACGTTAGATTTAAGAAGATTGAGCAGCTTCACGGATTGTTTCTCCGGTTTGAATCCGCTTGCTTCCAGCCATCTGAACATCGGCATTTCAAAAGGAAGCAAGACTTTATCTTCCTGAATGAAAAGCGGAATATGTTTGTTTCCGATCTCATAACATACGGTACCCATCTCCAACAATGATGTGGGTGACATCACGATAGCTTCTGTTTCCAGAACATTTACCGCAATTATTTTTTCTGCATCCTCAAAAAGAATATCTCCTTCACGCAAACGCTGCCCTTCTCTGAGAAATTTGATAGCCACATCAATTCCCTGTCTGGTTTTTTTACGCTGGATTCTTTTGGTAGTTTCAAACCATTCCAGATCAAGATAATCTATGGTTTTCCCTGTAGGATTTTCTGAGAGATTGCCTATGATTTGATTAATTATCATTTTTGGATTTTTTTCTAAAGTCTAAGTTTTTGGAGATTCCTACCCCGAATGTTGAACCACTGATTCCTGCCACATAACTTTTCGTCCAGCCTTCTTCTTTTGTTTTAGTCTGAAGCATTGAAAGTTCTGCAAATTTGAATTTCAGAGCCCAGCCTCCTCCAAGTAATATCCCAATCAAAGGATAGGCGCGAAGACGGAATCCGTTAAAGTTCTGCATTGCATCAGCAGCCGTTGACAATTGTTGTCCCCAAACATAATGTGCATCTACCTGACCTATCAATACAAAGTATTTTCCAAGCATCAATGATGGGCTATACCAAATACCAGCCTCGTTTTGTTTATAGACTACATTGTGATCAACTGTATTCTGTGAGTACGCATAATTGACTCCAATAAGATCATTATTATTGATGAAGTATCCCACTCCAAGAGGTGCGCTGGAAACGGTACTGCTGCTGGTGGATGGTGTTGTAATTTTAGAATAGTCTAATGAACCATACACCATAAACTGCCCTTTAGGTCCTTCTTCATCACTTTTAAGCCTGTGTCCGCCCAGAAACTGAGCACTTAAATTCCCTGAAAGCATAGATATTCCGGCTACGGCAAGTGAAAAAACTGTTTTATTTAAATATTTCATTTTAAACTTAGTTCTATAATTGTTTTAAAATTCTAAAGACAACTGTGAATAAAGAGAGTGTGTTTCTGAAAATGTCATTCTGACGAAGGAAGAATCTCCTTAAATACCACGAGATTCTTCACTACGTTCGCAGAACTTCAGTCTGTGTTCAGAATGACAAAAGCCAAATAATTTTGGTTTCAAATACTCTACTTTAAGTTTATCTTAGAACAAGAAGTACAACTGTGTTAAAGGCAGTTTTTCCGCCGGTTCGCACGTGATGTATTCACCGTCTACCGTTACTTTATAGTTTTCAGGATTCACTTCAATTAAAGGCGTCTTATCGTTATGAATAAGGTCTTTTTTGGAAATATTTCTACAGTTTTTCACCGGAAGAATCATTTTCTCCAATTTATAAGAAGCGATAGTTCCGTTGTCGATAGAAACCTGAGAAACGAAGTTGGCGCAAATACCAAACTTAGCTTTTCCGTGAGCACCGAACATATTTCTGTAAATAATTGGCTGAGGCGTTGGAATAGATGCATTTGGATCTCCCATTTTAGCAGCAATTACAAATCCTCCTTTTACAATCATTTCCGGTTTTACTCCAAATAATGCAGGTTTCCAGATCACTAAATCTGCCAATTTTCCTTCTTCCAGAGATCCTACATATTCTGAAATACCGTGTGCAATTGCCGGATTGATGGTATATTTAGCCACGTATCTTTTTGCACGATAGTTGTCGTTTCCACTATCCTGATCTTCAGCTAAATCACCTCTCTGCTCCTTCATTTTGCTTGCCGTCTGCCATGTTCTTGTGATGACTTCTCCCGGTCTTCCCATCGCCTGAGAATCTGAACTCATGATACTGAAAACTCCCATGTCATGAAGGATATCTTCTGCCGCAATAGTTTCAGGACGGATACGAGAATCTGCGAACGCCACATCTTCAGGAATATTTTTACTTAAGTGGTGACAAACCATTAGCATATCTAAGTGCTCATCGATTGTATTTACTGTGTAAGGACGTGTAGGGTTTGTAGAAGCCGGTAATACATTTGGATACATAGCCGCTTTGATGATGTCCGGTGCGTGCCCTCCACCAGCTCCTTCTGTGTGGAAGGTGTGGATTACTCTTCCGTTGATCGCTCTCATTGTATCTTCTAAAAATCCTCCTTCATTCAGAGTATCAGTGTGGATCGCAACCTGAACATCATATTTATCAGCCACTTTCAATGCAGCATCAATCGTCGCAGGAGTTGCTCCCCAGTCTTCATGGATTTTTACTCCTAAAGCTCCGGCTTCTACCTGTTCTTCGATAGGTTCTTCTGCTGAACAGTTTCCTTTTCCGAAGAAACCAAGGTTCATAGGATATTCTTCTGCTGCTTCAAGCATTTTCTGCATGTTGAATTTTCCCGGAGTTACTGTTGTAGCGTTGGTTCCGTCATTTGGACCTGTTCCCCCGCCAATCATAGTAGTAATTCCACTGTATAAAGAGGTTTCGATCTGTTGAGGACAGATATAGTGGATGTGGGTATCAATCCCTCCGGCTGTTACGATATATCCTTTTCCACCGTGAACTTCAGTTGATGCTCCGATGATCATATTAGGAGATACACCATCCATCGTATCAGGATTTCCTGCTTTTCCGATTCCTACGATTTTCCCGTCTTTGATTCCGATATCTCCTTTTACAATTCCCCAGTGGTCAATGATAACAGCTCCTGTGATACAAAGATCGAGAACACCTTCGTCTCTTTTAGCCGTAACATTCTGCCCCATCCCGTCACGAACGGTTTTTCCCCCTCCGAAAACGGCTTCGTCTCCGTAATGGGTAAAATCTTTTTCAATTTCAATAATAATTTCAGTGTCTCCCAGTCTGATTTTGTCTCCGGCTGTAGGACCTAATATATTAGCGTACTGTTTTCTGTCTACGTGTAAGCTCATCTTAGTGATTTTTAAAGTTTAACTCTTCAACTTTTGCAAGGCTTGTTTTTTTCTGTTCTTCAGAATCTATCTGTCCGTCCACAAGGTTATTGAAGCCCATTGCTTTTTTGGATCCTCCTATTTCTACGAGTTCCACTTCTTTTTCTTCTCCCGGTTCGAAACGTACTGCAGTACTTGCTACAATATTCAATCTCTTTCCGAAAGCTTTTTCACGGTCAAAGCTCATGGCTTTATTGACTTCAAAAAAATGGAAGTGTGAACCTACCTGAATAGGGCGGTCTCCTGTATTTGTTACTTTTATTTTCACAGTTTCTCTGCCTTCATTGCAGACAATTGTGCCTTCTTTTACAAAAATTTCTCCTGGTATCATAATCAGTCGTATTAGCGGATTGGGTTGTGTACGGTTACCAGCTTAGTCCCATCCGGGAAAGTGGCTTCAATCTGAACATCGTGGATCATTTCTGAAACGCCAGGCATCACATCTTCTTTGGTAAGAAGGTTTGCTCCTTCCTGCATCAGTTCAGCTACTTTTTTACCATCTCTTGCTCCTTCAAGCAAAAAGTGGCTGATCAGTGCTATTGATTCCGGATAGTTTAATTTTAGGCCTCTTGCCTTTCTTTTTAGAGCGAGTTCGCCTGCCAGAAATAGCATAAGCTTCTCCGTTTCTCTCGGTGTTAAGTGCATAGTATTTTTATTTTAAAATTGGACAAACAATATCCCGTTCACCTCTCTGTAAAGGCAAATAGAAATTTTCAAAAGTGTAAAATGGAAATGATTCTTACGGATCTGTATTGACATGAATACAAACCACAACGGATCATAAAAAATTTTGAAAAGGGATTAGCAGCCCGCAATCTGCAGGCAATGATACAGAATGTATCTTGGTGCTGTAATATAAGTACGGTTTTGAACGGCCGCAACCCGTGTATTGTGAGAATACCCTGCAAAGAAATAGTGTAACCACTGCTGCGCAAGTATTGAGTAATCAAATTTTACTTTCTCCCAGTCATTAGAATCCTGTACATCCTGCACATCTGAAAAACTATACATTTCAGGCTGGGTCTGCTGATCAGATTTCTGCTGAAGGAGATGAATTTTTGAAAGAATATCAGAATAGGGTTGAGTTTTCCCTTTCTGTGCAAAAAGACCTGCACACAACGCTGAGAAAAATATCAGAAAAGAGAAAAATATGACTCTTTTTTTCATACCCTATTAATAATGGTGTAAAATTATAACAATCTTAAAACCCCGGCTATCAAAAAAATTATTTAAAATGTTCAAAATCGCAACAAATACAATTTTATATAAATTTAACATTTCAGTATAAATCCCTTATTCATAAGACTTAAGCATTGTTTATGAACTATGACAAATATTTTATTGTCCTTATTCCTATCATTATGATGATCCACTCCATCTTTTCTCTCTATTTAAAAGTTTGAAAAAATGCATCTACTATTCTCAATATGATATGTTAAAAAACCTTTATTCATTATTGATTATTTAAGAACAAGCTTTATTTCATAAAAGCAGGCGGTATTTTTTTCTTTCCTTATAATTATCGTAAATTTGTATACAGATCTTATTTAATTTAATAAAATAATAAAACGTAATATGTCAAAAGCAATTTCGCAAGTACCATTAGCGGTAAATGAGCCGGTAAATTCTTATGAACCGGGATCTCCAGAAGTTAAGAGCCTTATCGACACTTATAAAAAAATGTGGGCAGAAAAGGTAGAAGTTCCAATGATCATCAATGGAAAAGAAGTGAAAACTGATACAAAAGTTCAGCTTCAGTCTCCACAGGATCATGCTCATGACTTCGGTTTCTACTACCAAGGTGGTATGCAGCATGTGGATGACGCTATCAACGCGGCATTGGCAGCTAAAAACGATTGGAATGAACTAGGCTGGGAACAGCGTGCAGCAATTTTCTTAAAGGCAGCTGATCTTTTGGCTGGTCCTTACAGAGACGTAATCAATGCTGCTACAATGATCGGGCAGTCTAAGAATGTACACCAGGCTGAAATTGATGCTGCTTGTGAGTTCATCGACTTCTTAAGATTCAACGTAGAATTCATGACAGAAATGTATTCGGAACAGCCAGTTTCTGACAATGGAATCTGGAACCGTGTTGAGTACAGACCATTAGAAGGATTCTGTTTTGCAGTGACTCCGTTCAACTTTACAGCAATTTCTGGAAACCTTCCTACTTGTATGGCAATGTTAGGAAACGTAGTGGTTTGGAAGCCATCTGACAAGCAGGTGTATTCTGCAAAAGTTATCATGGATGTATTGATTGAAGCGGGTCTTCCTGCAGGGGTTATCAACATGATCTTTACGGATGGAAAAGAAACGGCTGAAAAAGTATTGGCACACCGTGATTTTGCTGGTCTTCACTTCACAGGGTCTACAAAAGTATTCCAGGGAATGTGGAAAATGATTGGTGACAATATCCATAACTACAGAACTTATCCAAGAATTGTTGGAGAAACAGGGGGTAAAGATTTTGTAATTGCTCACCCATCGGCTAACGTAGAAGCTGTAGCAACTGCATTGGTAAGAGGTGCTTTCGAATACCAGGGACAGAAATGTTCTGCTGCTTCAAGAGCTTATGTACCTAAATCTCTTTGGGCTGATGTGAAAAAAGTAATGGAAGCTCAGATGAGCACAATCAAAGTAGGTTCTCCGGAAGATACTTCTAACTTCGTAAACGCAGTAATCGACAAAAATTCTTTCGAGAAGTGTAAAGGATATATCGACAGAGCCAATGCTTCAGGTGAAGCTACTGTAGCAATCGGAGGAAAAGTGGATGATTCTAAAGGATGGTTTGTACACCCAACAGTAATTGAAACTACAAATCCTCAATACGAAAGTATGGTAGAAGAAATTTTCGGACCAATCTTATCAGTATTTGTTTATGAAGATCAGGACTGGAAAGAGACCCTAAAACTGGTTGATTCTTCTTCTCCTTATTCATTAACAGGTTCTGTATTCTCACAAGACCGTTACGCGATCAATGAAGCTTACAAGGCGTTGGAAAATGCTTCAGGTAACTTCTATATCAATGATAAGCCAACGGGTGCTGTAGTAGGCCAACAGCCTTTCGGTGGAGGTAGAGCTTCAGGAACGAATGATAAAGCAGGTTCTAAAATGAATCTTCTAAGATGGACGTCTGTAAGAAGCGTAAAAGAAACTTTCGTTTCTCCAAAAAACTACAAATATCCATACCTAGGGTAATTAATAAATAATGAATAATAGGCAATGAGTAATTATTGTCTGTTCTTTAAATACAGCCTCGGAATTTCGATTTCGGGGCTTTTTTGTGGTGAGAGGCAGGCTTGGGATACGAGTTTTCGGGATGCGAGTTGCGAGAGTTCAAAGTTTAAAGTTACTGGTATCTGGAAATACACTTTTACTCCTCCGATGCTCAATGTCCTAATACTCTCCCACACTCTAACTCCTAACTCCTAACTCCTACAACTCCTAATCCCTACAACCTATTACCTGCCACCTACCTAACATCTTTTAACAAACTTTACCTATATTTTACGAGTTTCCCTACCCTCTTAGGAATAATTGTTGATTTTTAATACGTATACACCCCAAAATAAGATAGTATGAAAAAGTTATTGCTAACAGCCGTTGGAATAGGAATATTTGCAGTGAGCTGTGGAACCAAAGAATCGACAATGTCATCGAGCAACCGTGATTCAGCAAAAGTAGATAATGCACAAAAAAGTGCATCACCTGCAACCACTGATACCATGACTACAAAAATGACCAATCCTGACAGTATCAAGATTAAAAAGGATTCTGCGGTAATGTCTCCCGTCAAATAGTATTGATATACGTTCAATTTAAAATGGAAAATCTGCAGATGAAAGTTCTGCAGATTTTTTTATTGAATAACCGGAAATGTTGGAATAATAATGAAGTTTTGACTTGAAAGGACTGTTATTTTAGGTTTTGGCTAAAGCCAATGGCTATAAGATTTATGGTTAGCTGGTTAAAACCAAACCCTATTGAATTTTAATGACAACATCTTTTATCTTTTATCTTTTATCTTTTATCTTTTATCTTTTATACAAAACCCGACAGTACAAAGGTTAAATAAAATCACAAATCCACAGACTTCTGTGGATTTGCACTTAAAAAAACTTGACTGAAAAAAAACCGGGCAATCAACCCCGATTATGAGTTATGGTTTATATTCTGAGCAGAATATTTCCTTTGAAGATAAAAATGGGAATCGTGGATGTCTCAATAATGAAATATACACTTGTTCTATATATTAATTTTCATGGCTTAGTTTTCAGCTGGGGATGATGATCTTACGATGTATCTTAATTTCAGAAAAAGAGATATTTCTCCAAAAATTGAAAGAGATAAGCTGTAGTATAATGGTGTTCATGTCCCTCGAACTGGCGCAAAGATAGGATAGCAAAGGGTTTCTGTAAAATAATAGGTTGTTCATTTTCGCGAAAATGGCAAGATAGAATTTAAAAACCTATCTCTTTTTAATCATTTTCCGGAAAATGAACATTTTTATCTGATTGATTTTCAGCATCAAGATATTTGATATAGGCTGATGGAGAATAGTCTGTGACCGCTTTGAAAACTGCAGCAAATTTACTGTGTGAAGAGAAGCCGCATTCATCAGCAAGAATGCTTATTTTATACTGTCGGTACTTTTCATCGTTGATCAGTTTATCCACGATGTATTTGATTCTTAAACGATTGACATATGATTTAAAGTCAGCACTCTTATGCTGATTGATTACATAAGACAGATATTTTGTATTGGTATTCAATTCACCCGCAAGGAAAGACAGAGACATTCCTTTATTGTTATAGAGATTACCTTTCTCAAAATCTTCAAGGAGTTCAAGCAGCTTTGATTCTGTTTCGGAAGTCATGAGAGAATCATTTCGTCTTCGGTCTGTTTCAGAATCTTTTTCATCAATTTCCTCCACAGATATATTGCAAAACTCAGAATCATCGGATTGTTTTAAAGGATGATTACTTCTGCTGCTGATCATTTTCAACTGAGTTCTTATGATATTTCTGAACTTTGAACGCTGTTTCTTCTGCTTTGTTCTGAAGAAAACAAGTAAACCAATCAACAAAGTAAATAAGACAATAATGGTCGCATTTTTCACCAGATTCATCTGTCCGCTTTTTTTGCTGGTCTTCCCTTTTACAATCTCTGCTCCTTTCATTGTGAAGCTTTGATTACGGGCTTCAATGCTGTCATAGGCACGCACATATTTTACAGCATATAAAGAGGCTTTAAAATTATCTCCGGTACCTTCATAATAATCATTTATATTAGAGTATACAGCTTTTTTCAGCTTAAGACTTCGGGAGGTGTCTGCAATTTTTTCAGCTTTTTTAAGATACAGTTCAGCATCTTTCCAGTTTTTCTGCTTCAGACGGATTCCGCCCAGACCATTATAAACCAATCCCAGTGTACAGCTTCCCACTTTGAGCAAACCTTCAGCTTTTCTATAATAATTTTCTGAAACAGGATAGTCATTAAGTTTGAAATAAACATCACCCAGTAACTGATAGGAGGCTGCTGCTGTTCTGTTTTCGTTACGACTGTCTATTCTTTCAAAATATTTCAGGGATGATTCTATAAATCGGATCGCATTTGAATAATTACCAAGCTCCATTTCGCAGAAAGCCATTTCCTGGTTTAAGAGTCCTGCCGCCTCATTACTTTTTTGAAAATCGGTAATCCTGCCGGAAGCTTCCAGTCCTTTTATAATGTATTTTTTAGACCTTTCGTATAACCCTACCTGTCTATATTGCCTGGCAAGTAATCTGGTAACAACAGCCATCCGTTCCGGGTCATTAATCTGATTGATCACCGAGTGGGCATTTTCACTATAACAAATTGCTTTTTTAAGCTCGCCGGCATGATGATAAAGTTCTGAAGAGAGAATAAGACATTGTATTTTCTCAGAAGGCTTCTGTGCCAGCATATAAAGAGAGTCTGCAGTTTTGATCGCTTTTGGCAAATCCTTATGTGCAGTGACAGAAGAAGTTCTTTCACAGATAAGATCAAAGCTGTTTTTTTTCTGAGCGAATATAGAGACTGCTGTTGTCAGCAAAAACAAAAATTTCAGGAGATTCTTAGACATACAGAAACAAATTATTATTTTTATTTTATAATAATTCATCATTATTTTCACTGGGTGTCTTTTTGTTTTTTACAAAACTAGTGATATTTTATTTTTTATTAAAACATTATATTGAAATTTAATCATTTAACTCAAAATAATGATTTACATTAATTTTAATAATTAGACCAAAACAATAAATGATTATCCTTCATATGAACCGATGTCTGTTTTAAAACTAAGGTTCCTTTATAATTATTTTCAATATGGACGGCTCATGTGTCATCATATTTATTACATTTGCAGGGAAATAAAAAGTTTTTATGAAAAAAATAGCAGTACTTTCCTCAATATTTATAGGAGTTCTTGCATGGGCACAGGGAATCAAATTTGAAGACAGCAATTTTGCCTCTATCCTTGCCAAAGCAAAAAAAGAAAAAAAACTGGTCTTTATAGATGCCTACGCTTCATGGTGCGGACCTTGTAAACTAATGGTAAAAAATATTTTCCCACTTCAATCTGTGGGTGACTACTATAATTCTCACTTTATCAATGCTAAAATTGATATGGAAAAGGGTGAAGGAATTGAACTGGCAAAAAAATATAACGTAAAGGCATTCCCTACTTATCTGTTTATTGACGGAAATGGTGAAGCGGTACACAGAACGTTAGGATATGTTGAAGAAAAAGACTTTATCCAGTTTGCCAAAGATGCTGAAGATCCGAACAAAAGACTGACTTCTCTGAAGCAGCAGTTTGAGAAAGGAGAAAAAGATCCTGAGTTTTTGAAGAATCTTGCAGGGCTTACGATGTATAATGATGCTGAGTTTGCCGGTAAAGTACTTAACCGTTATTTCCAGCAGAAACCTAATTTAGATCAGGAAGATGTTCAAATGCTTCTTTCAGGGGTTCAAACTACAGACAGCCCGTTGTACAAGATTTTCCAGGATAAAAAAGCAGATATCGTTAAATTCTTCCCTGCAGATAAGTATGAAAAGTTTGACAAAAATATCAAACTGAATACTGTTTCCAAAAAAGCATATAATGCAGATACGAAAAAATGGGACGATAATTATTTCATGTCTGAAACTCAGAAATTTCTTAGCAAAGAGGAAGCAGACAAGATCTTAAAAAGAATGAAAGCTAACAGAGCTTTAAAGAACAAGGATATTCCTGAGTATGAAAAACTTATTCTTGACCTTTACAAAGACTATTCTGCAGCAGGTTCTGAAGAGCTGAATTCTCTTGCATGGAACTTCTTTGAAAATGTAAGCAACAAGACTTCTCTGGAAAAAGCAATTGGCTGGGCACAGGAATCTGTAAAGAAAGACCAGAATTTTGCAAACACTGATACTTTAGCTAATCTTTACAATAAGATTGGTGATAAGAAAAATGCAAAAACCTGGGCTGAAAAGTCTATTGAACTGGCAAAAAGCACAGGACAGGATTCTACTGACACCGAAAAATTATTGAAAAGCCTTTAATTAGGAATACATAAAATAAAAACCGCAGAACTGAAGTTCTGCGGTTTTTTTTATGTTGTTTGGTGAGTGGGTCTTGCAAACCACCCCGTCAAAAATTCTTTGAACTTTCGCCACCCCTCCGAAAGAGGGGAATTTTCACGTCTTCAGTTGTGATATAAGTGAAAATAATGCTTCCCTTCTGTTGTAATAAGATGCAATAAGCAATTATTGTCTTCTCTTAGTATTCAAACAAAACGCTTCCCCAAGTAAATCCGCTTCCAAAAGCCGAAAGAAGTACCAGATCTCCTCTTTTGATTTTCCCCTGTTCAATTGCTTCACTTAAAGCAATAGGAATAGAAGCTGCGGTTGTATTTCCGTATTTCTGAATATTATTGAAGACTTTTTCGTTCGGCAATCCGAATTTCCCCTGTACAAACTGAGCAATTCTAAGGTTTGCCTGGTGCGGAATGAACATATCAAGATCTTCAACTGTTTTTCCTGCTTTGTTCAATGCTTCCATCATCGTTTCAGGAAATCTTGTTACTGCATGCTTGAACACGAAGTTACCGTTCATGATAGGATATACTTCTTTGTTGGTTACATTTTCAGGCTCTTTTCTCATTCTGTCACTCCATCCGAATTTTGAACCCGGAAACTGAGTACAAAGTTCGTCTGCATATTTCCCTTCAGAATGCATATTTACTGCTAAAATATCTCCTGAATTTTCATCTTCCGAAGCTGAAAGTACAACTGCCCCTGCTCCATCTCCGAAAATAACAGAAACCCCTCTTCCCTCATCAGAAAAATCTAATCCGAAAGAATGAACTTCTGCTCCTACAACAAGAATATTTTTATAAGTACCGGATTTGATAAATGCATTTGCAACACTCATAGAATATACAAATCCCGAACACTGATTTCTTACGTCCAATGCTCCAATAGTATCACATCCCAGCATATCCTGAAGCAATACCCCACTTCCAGGAAAATAGTAATCCGGTGAAAGGGTGGCAAAAACGATAAAATCAATATCTTTTGAGGTAAGACCTGCATTTTGAATGGCTTTTTCTGAGGCTTTAAACCCTAAATAAGCAGTAGTTTCCTGAGCATCATTTCTGTTTTTTCTATGTCTTCGTTCCTTGATACCCGTTCTTTCCGTAATCCATTCATCATTGGTAGTCATTAGTTTGGCTAAATCATCATTTGTAACAACGTTATCTGGAACATAAAATCCCACACCTTTTATTGTACTTTTAATCATATAGTTTTTTAATTTTGGCAAAGATAAAACTTATTTAACACATAGTTTTTCAAAATATTAGTATTTTTACTTTATGCCAATTGATACGATATACAGAACCTCCCAGTGCGAATGGGTAGACGTAGAGGCTCCTACTGCAGAAGACCTGAAATTCCTTCATGAAAGATATGAAATCAACAATCTGCTTCTGGAAGATACCATGGATGCCAATCACCTTCCCAAATATGAAGAAGACGGAAATGTAAAATTCTTTCTCCTTCGTGAAAGTACAGAACTGGAAAGGAAAAATCTGAATACCATCAGTGATATCAGTACCAAGATCGGGATTTTCCTGGTAGAGAATACCATTATCACTATCCACAGGATGAAAACCAGAAGTATCACTGAAACCAAGAAGAAGGTTTCCCTGATTCAGGAAGACCTCAATCCTCAGCAGATCACACTGATGATTGCTATATTGATCATGAAAAGTTTTGATGATGAATCTTTAAGTCTGTTCGAGACTATGGACAATATAGAGAATGAGATTTTCCTTAAAAACACCAATCATACAAGCCAGATCCGCCGTCTTTATAAACTGAAACGAAAATCAGGACTAAATTCACGGGTATTGGTGATTTCTACAGATGCTATTAATAAATTTAAATTATTGAATTTACAGGACTCCGAAATTGTCGATTTGAAGGATAAACATACAGATGTAGTGGCGGATTTTGATCATTTGAATATTCAGATTACCAACCTTATTTCTATGTTCCTGGCACTTTCGGATCAAAAGGCCAACCAGGTGATGAAAGTTTTGGCGATCTATTCTATTTACTTCTTACCTATTACCTTTATTGCGGGGGTTTATGGGATGAATTTCGATAACATGCCTGAACTTCATCATAAATATGGATATTTTATAACGCTGGGAGTCATGGCTACCATTATGATCAGCACGTTTATTTATGTGAGACGAAAACAGTGGTAATTAATTTTTATATCAACGTAAAGACTCAAAGAATATGCAATAGTATAATATTTTAAGGCGCAAAGATTTTATCTTCGATAAAATATAAATTGGTTGATTACTTTTTGTCTTTAACCAAAACACCACCAAAACAGAATATCATGACCACTGAAAACCTCAACAAAATTCTGGAAGATTCTTCTCTTTCGCAGGCCTCCAAAGAAAAACTGGCTGCCCTGCATGAGACTCTATCCGCCAAAGAATTCTCTGATCTTCTGGATTCATCTGGGAATCAGTATATAGAGTTTGTACAGGAAGGCGGTGGTGTCTGGGGAAGTGCATTGGTTGGTTATCTTTACGGCCTGGAAATCTTCGGAATCCGTTTTCTGAAAGTGGCCGGAACGAGTGCCGGAGCCATTAATACCATGCTTATTGCGGCCTGTAAAACCAAAGAAGAACCCAAAAGTGAGCTTATCAAAGATATCCTTTTCAGCTGGGATTTTTCTGATTTTATGGATGGGAAAACCTATGTGAAAACAACGCTCCATGCAATGCTTAACAATAAGGATTTTTTTAAGATCAATGCCATTATTGCTGCGATCCTTTTCATAATCCTGATCAGTATTCCTTTTTTGGCTTCTTCAACCACAATACTGAATGCCAAACTGATGTTTTTGATTCCTCTGATTCCGGCTGTCATCCTTTTTTTCTGCATTCAAAAGCTGTACAATAATTTCAGAAAAGAAAACAGTGGTCTCAATCCCGGAAATGTTTTTCAGAATACCATGCAAAATGCCCTGGATCAATTTGGAATAAAAACAGTGGCCCATCTCAACGAAAAATTTATTCAGAAAGAACGGGATCTAAATCTCAACTACCGATATGGAAACGGCCAGGAGTATTATACAATGACTCTTCAAAGTATCGAAAAGATTAAAATAAAAAATAAGGAACATATTGATCAGACCCGATATAGAATTTTCTATGAAAGTGCCCTCAATAATGATTATTATAAGAATAACCCATTTTACCTTCTCAAATCTGAATATGTTGTCATTACTACCGACATCAATGCAAAAATTAAGGTGGAACTTCCTACGATGGCCAATCTTTACTGGTCCGAAGAGGAACTGAAACACGTTAGCCCGGCTGAGTTTGTAAGAGCATCCATGGCTGTTCCTTTTTTCTTTGAACCTTTTCAGAAACAAATCAATAAGAACGACAGTTCCGTAAAGTATGCCTGGAGATATTGGATGAATACCCAACCTGAAGATATCAACCCTGCCGGAGTTTTCATTGATGGAGGCAGTATTTCTAACTTCCCAATCGATCTGTTTCATGCTGATGAAGTTTTTTATCCGAGAATGCCCCTTTTCGGAGTTCAGCTGACGAGTGATTCTGCTATTCTTTCGGAAAGAGGAAAAACCAGTGCAGAAATCCTTAAAACACCTTTCAGCTATGCCGGAAATATCATCAGTACATTAAAAGGTTTTAATGACAAAACCTTCCTTACCAAACATACTTTTTACCGTTTATATAGCATACAGAGTGTCAACTGCGGTACCAGCAGCTGGCTGAATTTCTTTATGAAAAGAGACGAAAAGGAAGAGCTTTTCAACAGAGGTTTCCAGGCTGCCCTCGATTTTCTTAATGGATTCGAATGGGAAAAGTACAAATATGAAAGAATGATGCTCACCATGAAAGAGAAGAAAATACTGAAAGAAGAGGATACGCCTACGGTGGGATAAGGATTTTTAAGTATTTTAGCTTTTTAAATTTCCATGAAAAAGATACATTTTTTTATACTTGGGATCGCCATGATTCTCATTTTCCTTTCTATTCCGGTTATTCATGTTCTTAAAACAAAATGGAACGAATCTGATATTAAAAATGAAATCCCCACAGGATATACCAATGATGCCAGCCAGTTGAATTTAACAAAAATTGATACGCTGATCAAAGTTCCAACGTCTAAAAATGAAATTGAAAACCAGCTTCGTCAGATCCTGAAATATGCTAAAGAAAAACAGTTAAAAATCTCTATTGCCGGAGCTCAGCACAGTATGGGCGGACATACCATCTACCCTGACGGCATCCTGCTGAATATGCTCCCTTATAAACATATGGAACTGGATGAAAAAACCAACATTCTTACCATCGGTTCCGGTGCTCTTTGGGAAGACGCTATCAAATACCTGGACAAACATGGGAAGTCTATCGCCGTGATGCAGGCTTTTAGTTCTTTTTCAGTAGGTGGATCTATGAGTGTGAACGGACATGGATGGCAGAAAAACCTCCCTCCTGTTTCTTCCAGTGTTGTTTCCTTCACACTGATGGATCAGAATGGAAAAATTCTTAATTGCAGCAGGGAAGAAAACCCGGAGCTTTTCAAGCTGGTAATCGGGGGTTATGGGCTTTTCGGGATTATTCTTGATGTGAAATTAAAAGTGGTTGATAATATTGCTCTTCAGTATCAATATGTCCGCTTAAGTTCTGATCATTATACCGATTATTACAAAAAATTTATTTCTGAAAATCCGAATGTTAATCTTGTTTTCGGAAGACTGAGAATTTCTGATAAACATTTCCTTGAGGAAGCTACCATCAATTATTTTGAAAAGGCAGATGAAAAGCCTTTACCGCTCCCCCTTCAAAATGCTAAAAATGCTGAGACAAAGCGTCTTGTTTTCCGTAGTACCGTAAACAGTGAGTACGGAAAAAGGCTGCGATGGGATCTGGAAACGGGAATGAATAAAATGACTAAAGATGCTGTTTATTCCAGAAATGAGCTCCTTAACGATCATGTTTCACTCATTGAAAATAAAGACCCTAATTCTACAGATTTGCTGCAGGAGTATTTTATTCCGGATAGAAATTTTAATCAGTTTATTAAAGATATAAAACCTGTTTTGAGAAATTCTGGGTTGGATCTACTGAATATCACCATCCGTGCAGTGAATAAGGATGAAGACAGCTATATGAATTACGCCAGAGAAAATGTTTTCGGATTTGTATTACTTTTTAACCAGAAGAAAACAGATAAACAGGAAGATGCCATGAAAGTTCTCACCAACAAACTGGTAGATATTACCCTGAAAAACGAGGGTACTTTTTACCTTCCTTACCGTCTTCATATTGACAGAGAGAAAATGAGAAAGGTATATCCGCAGGCAGAATCTTTTTTTGAGCTGAAAAGAAAATATGATCCTTCTGAGGTCTTTGATAATAAATTTTACCAACATTACAAATAAAACACCCGTATGAAATACATTTGCCAATGCTGTGGGGAAGAAAAGGAAGACTGGCCTGCACGAACCCTATTTCTATTCGTGCTTATCCGAAGAAGAATTAAAAAATACTGAACTCAGTTCAGATTTATGTGTCATTGAAGATTCTGAAGGTATACACAGATTTATCCGTACTGTTCTTGTACAGGAAGTCACAGATGATTGCAGAGATCTGGATTATGGAATCTGGGTTTCATTGAGTGAAAAAAGCTTTAATGAGTATGTTGAAAATTACGACAATAAAGAATTCGAAGCTGAATATTTCGGATGGCTTTCTACGTATCTTCCGGATTATGAGTTTGAGGAAAGCGTTCCTACAACAGTGATGGTAAATAATTCTATCGGCCGGCCGTTTGTTTTTCCTCATGAAAGCTATGATCATCCGTTTGTAGATGATTTTTATAATGGAATTACAAAAGAAGAAGCAGAGAATAGAATCAACAGGGTCTTAAATGGAGAATAGATGAAATCAGTTTATAAATACATCATTTTCTCTGGATTATCAATGGTTGTCCTATCCATTATAATGTTTTTTACATCTGTTGGATTATTTACAGCAAGAGGAGATTATCCTGAAATCATTATCAAACTAAGTGAGATTTCTTTTGTCCTATGGCTTCCTTTTTTAATCATGGGAATATTTTTAACCATAGTAGGAATAGTTGGTAGATTGAAAAAAAATCAATAAAAATATATACACTGAATATGAAAAAATTTGTGTCAGAAAAATTTCATATTATTCTTTTGGTACTCACTTTAGGATTTATTATATTCTGGTTAATTAGTGCTAATTTGGGAATTAATCACCTGCTCAAAAGCCCAAAATACACCATTGGAGAAGCTATATCAGATTGGCATCACAAAAATAATAATGGCGTAGGAATAGATTACAAATATGATGTTAATGGTATTACCTATTCTAAAACAGCTAATGTTTCTTATCAGAAAGGACATAAATTCCTAATTATTTTTGATTCTATAAAGCCTGATAATTCAGCTATACTTGACATCTACTCTATTGAGAACTACCTTATAGATTTAAAAGTTCCTTCAAAAGGCTGGAAATATCAGGATGTTCCCTTTAATATTGATAGTAATACCATAAAGAAATATGTGCAGGACTGGAATCCAGAACCCTTCGAATATATTCAGAAATAAAGTTGAACTCATGTAATTCAAGAGTCCAACTTCATTTTTATATGGTTATAAATTATCCAGAAACTCCAGATACATGGGAACACTTCTGCTGATCCATTCATCGGAAGAATCTCTTTCAATTCCGTAATAAACGAAAGGTTCTTTGTAGTCTGCTTTTATATAATCAAAGGTCAGTTCATAAGGTCTGAAGAGCTCTTTCATGGTGTATTTATATTCTCCGGAAGTACTGTAGCCTTCTTCATCTATTCCTGCCGTAACAGCCAATGACATTTTCTTTCCAGCCAGTTTGAAACCGCTATTGCTTCCATATGCCCAACCATACAAAACAACCTCATCCAGCCATTGTTTCAAAAGCGGCGGACTGCTGAACCAATAAAAAGGAAACTGAAATACGATCTTGTCATAAGATTCCATCAATTTTTGCTCCTGGGTCACATTAATTTTTCCATCGGGATAAGCTTCATACAATTGATGAACTGTATATTTTTCAGGATATTTTTTCAATTCGTCAATCCATTTTTTATTAATGACTGATTTTTCAATATCCGGGTGTGTTACAATTACTAAGGTCTTCATTATGTTTAAATTTCTGTTACAAAATTACAATACGTAACTTACATTTCGTACATTAGCTACCTATTGTATGGTACTATAAAAAATGTAAGTAATGACTAAAATAAAGGAAACTTCAACCAATTTTGCCAACAAAAAAGCACTTGCTGATGAGTGTCCGGAAATCTATGCCTCCAACATTATCGGAGGACAATGGGCACTGGCTATCTGCTGTTATCTGATCAATGGAAAAATGAGGTTTGGGGAGTTAAGAAAACGTCTCCAGAATATTACTGAAAGAATGCTTACACTTCAACTTCGCAGACTGGAAGAAGACAAGATCATCACCCGAACAGTATTTGCCGAAGTTCCTCCACGGGTAGAATATGAACTTACGGAAATCGGGTATAAACTGAAACCCATTATCCTGGAGTTTGAAAAATGGGGAAATGAGCATAAAGAATTGATGGAAAAAGAATAGAAGCGCATTTTTGATTAAAAATTTTCCGAAGTATTATTTTTTACGTAAATTTATTTCATACCAAATCTTTAAATAATACCTATGAAAAGTCTTATTTGTTTACTCTCTCTTACAGCATTCACTTTTTTAGGAAATCTCCTGAGTGCACAGAAAATTTCTGACGGACAGACCATCGATATTAACGGTATGGCTGTTACTTTTAATATACTCAATAAAGAAAGCGTAGAATCTGGCGGAAAATCCTACGACCGTTATAAAGTTTCTGCCTCAATAAAGAATACCTCAGACAAAACCTACAATATCAGATTATCTGCTTTTCCTCAAATTGTAAGCAATATTGGCCTTGTAGAATTAGACTGCATCAATGCAACAGGAGCCAGACTGACCTCTAAAAAAATAGAGTTAAAAATGAAGGCTCAAATGATCAATGTTACTTATTCTGCCTATGATAAATCCGGAAAATTTGTTAGCAGTACAATCCCTGTAACCGGCAGCTATTACTTTGATCCGGGAGATACCATCAGCGATAATGCTATTTTCATTGTTCCGCAGGGTGAAAAACCGGATGTTTCCGTGAGAAGTATGAAGTAAATAATCCTCTTATGAGCTTAAAGAATCTCAGTTTGTTATTTATTCAAATTTTCTTTCCATAAAGGCTTTTGAGCCAATACTTTTGAGTGAATCGGGCAGGTTTCATGATGCGCTCCTTTCAGATATCCGGTACTCATGAGAAATTCGTTCACAATTTCTCCGCCTGTGAATTTAAATGTTTTTTTGAATAACTTCATCCATTCCTGCAATGTTTTAGGATGATGATGTTCCAGCCACTTTTCAAATGAGCCAAATTCCTTCTGCAGCTCAATGATGGTTTTAGCATTTTCTATCGCAGCATTCACTTTGAGTTTATTCCTGATAATTCCAGGGTCACCAAGTAATCTTTCACGGTCTTCTTCTGTATAAGCCGCTATTTTTTGGATATCAAAATGATCATAAGCTTTTCTGAAGCTGTCTTCCTTTTTCAGAACGGTTTCCCAGCTTAATCCTGCCTGGTTGATCTCCAGAATCAATCTTCCAAACAGCTCATTATCATCATGAATAGGAAACCCATAATAGTTGTCATGGTAATTTTTGTGCAGTTCTTTCCTGCTTTCGGGCTGCATGCCTTCTATTGCTAAACAATAACTCATTAAAATATATTTTCTGTTTTAGTTAAAAATTTTTCCATCGCTTCTTTGATATCAATTCCTGTTCGATCTGCCAAAACAATCAGCCACCAGATATTTTCTGCTAATTTATGTTCTAATTCTTCCGCTGAATCTTTTTTCAGCCATGTTTTCTGATGGGACATTACATTTCTTCCTACCAATCCCGCATCGGTAAGATAAGCAAGAGCATCTTCTTCCAGAGCCCATTCTTTTCTGTTGCCTTTTATTTCCAACTGATGATATTTTTCTCTGATGTCTAAGGAGCGTTTTATGATAGTATCAAAATTATTAATGTCCATATTTTGTTGTTTTTTATTAAACTTTTAGAATGTAAAGATAAACCGGGACCGTGACAACTGTCCGTCAGTAGTGATTTTAATTTTTACATTTAATCATAATTCCATTCATTCTATCTTCTGCTCAGAGAATATTCAGTAGTTTAGAGGGCTCAAAACAACCGTCATGAAATCACTGTTTTCTATTCTTTTCATCATATGTTCAATGCTTTTTAAATCACAGAATTTATATTCTAAAGCCTATGGAAATCCGAAAAACATTCCTGTTATTTTCATTCATGGAGGTCCAAGTGGAAATGCAACTTTATTTGAGGGTACAACGGCTCAAAAACTGGCTGATAAAGGATTTTATGTAATTGTTTACGACAGACGCGGTGAAGGGCGTTCAAAAGATGAAAATGCCAGTATGACTTTTAAAGAAAGCTTTGAGGATTTAAAAGGAATTTACACCACTTATCATATCAAAAAAGCAAATATTATTGCCCATAGTTTCGGTGGAATTATTGGAACTTTATTCATTTCCCAGTTTCCTGAGAAAGTAAATACTCTTACTCTTGCCGGAGCTTTATTTACCCAGCAGGAAACCTATAATCATATTTTACAACAGGCAAAAGAACATTTTAAAACCGATCCTGACCAACTCAAAGAGATTTCAGAAATAGAAAATTTGAATAAAAATTCTGCAGCCTATAGAAAAAGATGTTATGAAATGGCCAGTAAACTAAGCTTCTTCGATATGCCCAATCCTACTCCCGAAAGTGAAACGCTGAGAAACGAATACAAAGCGGGTGAATTTTATAAAAACAATATAAGAAATCCTGATTCACCTCTTAAATTCTATAAAAATGAACCGCTGAACAACCTGGATACTACTTCTGTTTTAAAAGACATCAGAAAAAAAGGAATTCCCATTTTTGCCGTGTATGGTAAGAACGACGGAATATTTTCAGAAAAACAGCTGAATGATCTTAAAAATATCATCGGAAAGAAAAATTTCAAACTTATTGACAATTGTTCTCATTACTTATTTGTAGACCAGCAAGACGATTTTCTACAATTTAGTAAGCTTACATTAAAATAAAGTGTAGTTTTGTAACCATGCCTCATTCAGGACTCCATATGAAAACCTATAAAGCTGTCATTACGATGCTTGTATTGGTGTTTTCATTATCGCCGTGTTCTGTAAAAAGAAATGTTCTTGATATTTTTGATATTCAGTACATCAGCGGGCTGAATAAGGTAAAGATCACTTCTTCTCTTTCTTCCAGCTGTGAAACGGCATCCGCTTCTACAGGAGTTTCGATATCAAAAGCTAAAATTCAAGGGCAATACAAAGATTCTTTTTCCGGCTTTTATTCCACTGCAGGAAACACTGCTGAAAAGAAGATTTTTTTCAATAAATACTCAGGGCATTCTACAGGAAACAGCCCACCGAAATATATTCTGTTTAAAAGACTGAAGCTTAATCTGGTTTAAAATTTTTTAAGCCTAATTAAAAAATCAGTTTTTTACAATACAATATTAATTTCAATGAAACATACCTTAAACAGCCAGTCTTCGGACCTGGCCGGATTATATACTTTATCCCTCCGCATGGTGATCGGATGGACTTATTTTTCAGCTTTCTGGCGCAGACTTATCCTCGAAAATAAACTTATTCCCGATGAACAGGGATATATTGGAGAAAAATTCAATCATTTTTTACCGAATGCACTCGGAATAAAACCTATCATAGAATACCTGGTTACTCATCCTGATGCTTTACAGCGATCCATGATGATTTTTACTATTATTGAAGCCATTGTGGGATTGTTCATTATTCTTGGGTTATTCACCCGACTCATGAGTATCGGCATCTTTAGTCTTGCCCTAGGGATCCTATTGGGGTCCGGCTGGCTGGGAACAACCTGTCTTGATGAATGGCAGATAGGAGTCTTGGGAGTCGCTGGCGGATTTGTCTTGTTTCTTACGGGAAGCGGTCCTTATTCACTGGATTACTATTTCATGAAGAATAACAAAAGCTTCACACAAAAAAAATGGTTCCAATGGTTGGGTTCAGGAAGTTTCCCTGTCTCACAACCAAAAGTTTTCGTATTGGCAGGCTCGCTTATCATATTTGGTTTGACTCTGTTTACCAATCAGTATTTTCATGGAGGGGTATGGGGAACTCTGCATAATAAATCGGTAAAACCGAAACTGGAAATTTCAAATATTTCTCATAACAATTCGGATTTAAAGTTTGAAGTGTACAGAACGGAAGGGGCTGATGTTTATGGTTCATTCCTTATAGGCATCCATATTCTGGACAAAAACGGAAATATTTTAAAAGCACTGGATCATCAACAACTTTCCGGATTGTCTAAAGAAAATATCCAGAATCATTATGTTACCAAAGTAAAACCAGGAAAGCACAGCTTGGTGATTCCCTTGGGAGCAAAGGCTGATATAACTTTGGATATTGACGATATTCTTCAGAAAAGTGAAATTCATGCACTGAAACTCATAGATATCAGTGGAATTGAATGGATTGAGAGTATTAAATAGATTAAAATTCAAGGTCCCGGATTCGGGATGCGGGTTTTATGTTTTGGCTAAAGCCAATCCTTAATTTATAATGATAAAAGCGGACTAAAGTCCGCTTTTATTAATATTTTGAAATAAAAATTCATTACAATAAGATCATTAGAATCTGTAAAATGGCTTATAAAAATCCTATTTTTCTGAGACCATGATATGATAGCTGCATGAACTGTCCGGATCAAGTTTGAGTACTTTCATTTCCAGTAAAACATCCAGCCCCATAGTATCGCAAACTCCCTGTAAAAAAGGTTTTATAACTGGCCATTTCAACAGACCGGCGATCTGCAGGCTCTGCGTGATTTTATGGTAACGGTCTACTCCTTTGATCAGCAGTTCACATTGGTGGTCATTTAATTCTTTAAATTCAAAATTATATTCGGGGCTGGATGTAAAAATTGCTCCTATCAGTATTTTGGCTACAGCCGGAATACCAGGCTGTAGATTAGGTTTTGTTTCAAGGTTTTTCAGTGTCATTCTTGATCCGAGATCATACATAAAAGTACTTGAAAGCTGTTCAATAGCGTCTGGTCCGTAAAGTCTGCCAATCTGTTTGAGCATGCCTCCATAAAAAGCTCCTGTAATATCTGACAAGCGCTGGGTAAGTTCTGTAAAGGTTCCGGGAAAGAAATCTGAAATAATCTGAGCCTGATTCATTTCAGGAAGATAGAGATCCTGTTTTCTGAAATCTGATAATGCCAGATAGGTTTCCGGCAAGTGTATTTGATTCATATTTAATATTTTGTAAGTATGTTGAGATCATGGTTTAGTTAAATTAATGAGACGAAAGGCAGTATTAAAAAAAACTTTCAGAAATAAGAACATTGTCTTTACTAGATATAAAAACAAAGTAAGAGACAGCGCTCAGTGAGTAATAGTAAAAACTGATATTCAGATAAAGTTCGGTACTCTAGTAGGGAATTCCCTTTTTGAAAAGGGTTTTAAGGGATGAGGGAATTTATTCATATTTTTTCATTTGTTCGCGTAAAGCTAGAAAAAATAATTAAACTCTCCAACAAGTGATATTGTTTTTTGTTTAACAAAATTAAAACTGGAAGTGATTGTATTTTATTATTCTACGGCAGAAATAACAAAAAAAAAACCTTCGAAAATATCGAAGGTTTTTAATTAAAATTTAGTGCATGGCTTCACTCAAATCTATTTTTTCTTTGCTCTTTCTTTCTTTTACGAGTAAGATAAACGGAATACATATAAGGAATACGATTCCGAGATAAAGAAATACGTCCATATAAGAGAGTACAGTGGCCTGTTTGGTTACTGATAAATCAAGCATTTTATAAGCGGCATTCATTGCGGCATCCGGAGTCATTCCTTTTGCTACAAAATTTGCTTTAAGAGCAGCTAGTCTCTGCTGAACTTCAAAGCTATTTTCGTCCAGGTGAGAAATCAGATTATTTCTGTATTTCTGACCGGCATTAGCAATAAAGGTTGTAATCGCTGCAATCCCGAAAGATCCACCAAGCTGTCTCATCATTCCGGTAAAGGCTGCTCCCTGACCAATTTCCTGTCCTTTCAATGTACTTAATGATAAAGAGGTAATTGGAATAAACAATAGTCCTAAACCTGCTCCCCTTACAATCAGCATCCAGAAGAATGCATCTTTACTGGTATCCGGGGTCAGAATTTTATATCCCCAGAAACTATAGACAAAGAAGATAAACAATCCTAAAGAAACCAGGATCTGCTGTTTTGCTCCTTTTGCCAGTAATCTACCAATAATAGGCATCATAAAGGCCGTTGTTAAAGCTGCCGGAATCATCAAAGCCCCCGACTGAAGAGCTGTCCATCCTAAAATACTCTGGGTATACAGAGGAACAATAAACGTGGAACCGTAAAGCCCAAATCCAAGCACGAATGACATCATAGTCCCGATTCTTAGATTACTATTTTTAAGTACCCTGAGCTCAACGATCGGGTATTTAAAGGTAAGTTCCCGCCAGAGGAATAATATAAATCCTAAGACACCCGCTACTGTAAATGCTACAATCATTCCACTGGCAAACCAGTCTTCTTCATGACCTCTCTCAAGAATGAACTGTAATGAGCCTACCGTCACTGCTAATAAAGCAATACCCAGCCAGTCAACATCCGAAACTTTACGTTTTTCTGCATATTTCGGACTTTTTACAAACTGCAGCGTCATTAAAGTTGCAGCAATTCCAATCGGAATATTAATATAGAAAATATATGGCCAGCTGAAGTTATCAACGATATACCCCCCAAGAGGCGGACCTAATGTAGGGCCGATAATTACTCCCAGACCATAAATAGCCTGAGCCATACTTCTTTTTTCAATCGGATAAGATTCCGTAATGATCGTTTGTGAAGTTACCAATAAGGCTCCCCCACCGATTCCCTGCATCAATCTGAAGAACACGAGTTCCCAGATATTGGTCGCATTTCCACATAAAAATGAAAATATGGTAAATATAATGATGGATGCCGCAAAGTAATTTCTACGTCCAAACTGCTGGGAAAGCCAGCTCGTCATTGGTACTATAATTACGTTACCAATGGCATAAGCCGTAATTACCCATCCCACTTCTGAAAGTGTAGATCCAAGATTCCCCTTCATTTCATTCAAGGCAACATTGACAATCGTGGAGTCTACAATTTCAAGAAGGGCACAAAGTATAGCCGTAATCGTAATGATTACTCTCCGCGCTCCATATTCTACTAATGAATCTTGCATAAGTTTTTATGATGTAAAAAATCAATGGTAAATTTTGCTTCGCAAGTGAATCGTGAATTGTAAAGCAGTCTATTTTAAACTGACTACCAGGCTAATTCACTATTGACAACGAAGTTCATTGACTTTCAACAATTTTAAATGTTATTTCAAAGCAACTTCTGCTTTCACGTTCATTCCTGTTCTTAATCTTTTTGAAATATTTTTGTCAAGATTTACAAAATCGATTTTTATAGGAAGTCTCTGAACTACTTTTACGAAGTTACCACTCGCATTATCCGGAGGAAGAATAGAGAATGTAGCTCCTGTAGCCGGAGAGAATGAGCTTACCACTCCTTCAAACTCCTGATCAGGGAAAGCATCAATCTCGATTTTCACTTTCTGTCCTTCTACCATTTTATCTACCTGCGTTTCCTTAAAGTTGGCCACCACCCATTTCTGGTCGTTTTTTACCAAAGCAAACAACTGTGATCCTGCCTGCAGATACTGACCTGCCTGTGTAGACACTTTCCCTACATGGCCGTCTTCAGGGGCAAGGATTACAGTATATGATAAGTTTAATTTTGCATTTTCTACATCTACTTCTCTTTGTTTAGCAACAGATCCGGCAACACTTATTTGTTGTGAACTTGCAGCCGTCTGAGAAGAAGCAATATGGGTTTGCTGAGCAATTTGATTTCTCTGATCAACTAAAACCTGTAACTGTCTGTCTGCAGATTGTTTTGCTGCTAAAGCCTGTTCATATTGCTGTTCTGTAATAGAATGGTCTTTTACAAGATTGGCATATCTCTTCAAATCCTGAGAAGTTTTCCAAACATTTACTTTTGCTGCTTCTATCTGAGCATTAGCAGTTACTACTGCTGCCTCTGAAGAACCTATATTTTTTGAAGTAGCCGTTGTGGTAGCTTCTGCATTTGAAATATTACTTCTAGCTGTAGATAATGCTGCCTGAGCCTGTTCAAGGGCCATTTTCTGATCTCTGTTATCCAAAATCACCAACGTATCTCCTTTCTTTACAAACTGGTTGTCTTTTACTTTTACCTGTGCAACATATCCTGAGATTTTAGAAATCACCGGTGACATATTAGAAGTGATCTGAGCATCGTCAGTTTCTTCATGATACTGTCCGTAAGTGAAGGCTTTGTAACCATAGATTCCTCCTCCGATTACTACTGCTGCTAAAATGATAGGAAAAACTAAACTTTTTTTCTTTTTAGGTTCAAGTACCTCTGTATTATTATTTTCCATTTTGGTTTCGATCTGATTATTTAATTGTTAAAGTTCCTGTTGTCTGTAATAGTTTTCTGTATGCCAGTGCAGCATCTGCCTTAGCATTGATCACCCCAACGTTGGCAGCAATCTGAGCCGCGTCTGCATCCAGTAATTCTGTCATTGTTGCAAGACCGTTATCGTATTTGTTTTTTGTAATTCTGTAATTTTCATTAGCCTGCTCAGCAGATTTTTCGAAAACAACAATTCTCTTTTTTGAATAGTCTGTATTCTGATATTCTCTGTTGACATCAAGTTTAATGTTGTCATTCAATAATTCATCCGTAGCTGCAAGCTGTTTTTCTCTCGCCTGCGACTGTCTTAATGAAGAATTTTCTTTCCATAAGTTGGATAAGTTATAAGAAACTCCAATTCCTACATTGATTGCATTGTAAACGGTAAGAAACTTAGGAATATCTGCGGCTACATAACCTCCCGTAAATGCGATAGAAGGAAGATTTTCTGCTTTTGCAGCTTTTGAACCTAATTCTGCAGCTTTTCTCTGTTGTACTAAAGCCTGTAAATCTTTACGGTTTTCTCTGGCTTCAGTCACATAAAAATCAACCGGCTTCACGTCTGAACCTTCTTCAATATAGTTCTGATCAATTTCTAGTTCTGTAGTTTCAGGAATACCTAATAACAGATCCATATTGATATTGGCGATATTGTAGTTGTTCTTCGCTTCCAACAGTTGAAGTTCGATATTCGAAGTCTGAAGATTTGCTTTTAATCTATCGTTTCTTGCGATCAAACCATTATTTTCCATTTTAAGGAATGTTTCATCTCTTTTTTGAGAAGCAGCAAGATTTTCTTCAAAAACTTTGATAGACTGATTGGCTTTAAATAAGTTGTTATAAGCCTGCGCAACATTATAAGCAATTGCAATTTTATCGTTCTCAGTGCTTAATTTAGATGCTTCCACTAAATATTTAGCCGACTGAATACCATATTTGATTCTTCCCCCGCTGTAGATGGGTACGCTAAGATTAGCGGATCCGTAAAGCACCTGATGTACTTCCGGACCGCCTGCTCCGCCTGAAAGACCTGGAATTTTGATATCAACATTTGGTTTTATCGGAAGATACATATAGCTACCTGATACTTTCAATTCTGGTAACTGCCTGTTTTTAGCTTCCAAAAGATCAGCTGTAGCCTCTTCGATCTTGGCTGCATCGATCTTGAGATTCTTGCTGTTCTGGATTCCCAGCTGTACGGCTTCGTCAAGAGAAAGTGTTTTTTTCTCCTGAGCATTTGCATTTGCTATTCCTACGAATAGTGATAATGCAATCACTGAGTTATTTATTCTCTTCATAACCTAAAAGGTCTTTTAGTAAATATTTTATATGTTTATTAAGTTCTGTATAGTATTTTTCATCAAAAGTTTCCTCATCTTCTGTTTCATTCAGGAACTCTTTATACATTTCTTTAGCATTGAATGCATAAAATAAGGTTCCGCTTACGGTGGAATGAAGGAGATAAATAGGTGGATTTTTGGTGAAAATTCCATTTTTAAGACCGCTTTCCAATATTTGTGAGTACATAGAAAGGAATCCCATTTTGGTTTGTTTCAAAAATTCTACAATCTGAGGATTCTTGGTATATACCTGCTCTCTCTGCATAATCCTGTAAAAGCATTTTTGAGTTCTTATCTTGTTAGAAAACTGATCAATTACTTTTTCAATCTTCTGCCATTCATTCATATCAGTTCTTTCTAAAATATCTTTTGAAAAAAACTGACCTTCAGTCATCCTGTATTCCACTAATTTCTCATAAAGTTTTTCCTTAGAGCCAAAATAATATGAGATCATAGAGATATTTACATTAGCCTCCTTTGCTATTTCCCGGGTGGAAGTCCCTTCGAATCCCTTTTCTGCAAAAAGCTTCTCGGCAGCGAATAATATATTTTCTTCTTTTGAAATCATGCTAGTGTTCATTTTTCAAGGCGCAAATTTACACAAGTTTTCATTCAAATCAAACGATTGATTGATTTTTTAATATAGATTTAATGTATTAGAAACAAAAGACGATTTCTATAATATGTTGTAAGAACGATAGGAAATCGTTTGTATAAGGAAATAAACCGTAATTATTTTGATATTTATTTAACAATCCGAAAATGAATCAAAAAAATTGAATCATTTGTTATTTCAAAAATGGTGAATCATGAAAAAATATAAACAATAAACTCCGGTAGATACCGGAGTTTATTTTATGTGCTTTTGTGAATATATCTTGATAGTTTTATTCCCAGATCGGTCCATACAATTTTAGGATTTCCGTTTCGGGTCAGATGCAGATCGGCTGTATTGATTTCTTCTAAAATATTTTCAATATTGGCCCCACTGATAAATTTTGAAAACCCTGTCCAGTTGAATCCATTCACATTGATCTTTTTATATACCAGATTTTCGGATTGATAATTCTGAAGCAATGCTAATCTGAAGATTTCAGAACAATAGTTCAGGAAGTTTTTCTGTTTTTCTCTGTTCCACCCTGCAATTTCCCTTGCCCAAACAATAATACTTCTCAGGTATTCTGGTTTCTTTTTTACCATAAAAGCGTCTCTCACCCACTGTACAAAGAGCTTTTCAAATTCATTGGTTTTATCTCCGGAATTCAGCAGTTTTATAGCATCATTAAGATTTCCCTGCGCTTCATGAACAATTTCTCTCACTTTTTCTTCTGAAACAGGAAAGTTCTTTTTCAGATGGTTTTCAATATCTTCATCATGTATTCTCGGGATTTCTACAATCTGCGTTCTGGAAAGAATGGTAGGAAGAATATCATTGGAGCTTTCTGCGGTAAGAAGAATGACCGTTTTTGCAGGGGGTTCTTCTAAAAATTTCAAAAATTTGTTTGAAGCCGCGATATTCATTTTATCAGCTCTCCAGACAATGAGAATTTTGGTTCCTCCTTCAAAACTTTTCAAAGAAAACTTTTGATTCTGGTCATCAACTTCATCTGCTGAAATAAACAGTTGTTTGTTTTCTGATTCTAAAAAAGCAGTCCAGTCATCATAACTTGCATAAGGAGAAGCCATGATCATTTCTCTGAATTCATCAAATTTATTCTTGCTTAAAGAATTTTTATTGTCAGTAAAAACAGGAAAGCTGAAATGCAAATCCAGATGATTGAGGTGTTCTACTTTCGCTGCAGCATGTTCATTTTCACGATTTAGAATCTCTTTTGCATAAGCCAAAACCATAGGTAGTGTTCCGTATCCCTCTTTTCCTACAAAAAGTTGGGCATGGCTCACTCTGTTTTCGGCAATGCTTTCTCTAAGAAGTTTTTTCAGATTCGTCTGTCCGGCGATGTTCTCCCAATTCATGTTTCAAAGATAAAAAATCTTATTTCAATTTATAAAATTAAGTCTGCTTAAAATGCATAAAACTACATATTACAAATTTCAAATGCGTATCATGCTGTTCTATTATAGGAAATATCAATAATAAGATTAGAATAAAACTTAAAATTAAATTTTACACAATTTAATTTTAAGCAATAAATTTGTTGAGTGAAATTTTTTGTAAATTCATTACCATTTCACATCATTTTCAAATAGTAAAAAATCATATACCAATGGATATAAACCTGGAACAAAAAATTAAAGGAATATTTCAACAGCAGAAAACCTTTTTCAGAACCAATCAGACTAAAGATATTGAATTCAGAAAAACACAATTAAGAAAATTCCGTGAAGTTTTTTTACAACATACGGATGATCTTTGTGAAGCCCTATCTATTGATCTGGGGAAAAGTAGAAAGGAAGCAGAATACGTGGAAATTCAAATTGTCATCAGTGAACTGGATTATTTTCTGGAGAATATTGATGAGTGGGCAAAACCTACTCCTGTCCCATCAAAACCGCATCCATCCGGAGCAGAAGTAGTGAGCAAAGTAATGTATGAACCTTATGGTGTCACTTATATTATTGGTCCCTTCAACTACCCTGTTCAGCTTACATTCAGTCCGCTTATTGGTGCTTTGGTTGCCGGAAATACAGCAATTCTAAAGCCATCTGAAAACACACCTCATGTTGCTAAAGTTCTTGAAGATATTGTAAAAGAGTCTTTTGATGAATCTTATGTAGCAGTCATTCAGGGAGCCATTGAAGAGAATACTTTATTATTAAGTCTTCCTTTTGATTATATTTTCTTTACAGGAAGTCCGAATGTTGGAAAAATTGTGATGAAAGCGGCTGCAGAGCAATTAATTCCTCTGGCTTTGGAGCTTGGAGGTAAATCACCCACTATTGTTCATAAAGATGCAGATTTGGATAAAGCAGTAGCAAGGATATCTTACGGAAAGTGGATTAACTGCGGGCAAACATGTGTTGCTCCAGACTATATTTATATCCACGAATCTATAAAAGATGCCTTTATTGAGAAGTTTAAAGCTCATTTAAATACTACTTATGAAGGTCAGTCACTAGGGAAAATTGGGAAAATTGTAAGTCAAAATCAGATCAAACATCTGGCAGGTTATTTGGACGCAGCTCCTGAAAAAGTAATTTATGGAGGCGGCTATGATCTGGAAACCCGCCATTTTGAAGCTACTTTAATGGATAATATCACCTGGGATGATCAGGTGATGCAACAGGAAATCTTCGGTCCTATCCTTCCTATTATGACCTATACTGACATTAATGAGGCTTTGGAAGAGATCAACAACCGTCCGAAACCACTGGCATTGTATGTTTTCACAGAAAATCAGGAATTTGCAGATTATGTTTTACATCATACTACAAGCGGAGATGCTGAAATCAACAGTACAATTATCCATGTAGGTTCACATTATTTGCCTTTTGGAGGTGTGGGAACTTCAGGAATGGGTAAATATCATGGTAAATTCAGCTTTGAAAGCTTTAGCCACAGCCGTTCGGTATTACAGGTAAAATAATATTAGAAATAATATCTTAGTATAAACGAAGGCTGTTCAATATAGGACAGCCTTTTTTATATAACAGAATTGATATTTTAACTGATGAAAATTTGCATTTTTCTTTTAAAGAAAGCCCCTTAACAAACTTTAACCACATATAATTTTTACAATTCATTAATATTTAAGATATTTGCGCATTGTTTTAAAAATAAAGAATGAAAAAAATCTTTGTAGTATCATTCATATCAGTTGGATATTTTCTGAATGCACAGAGTCTAAGCAACTCACCTTATGCAACGTATGGAATTGGAGATGTGAAATATGATAATACGATCGAGACTACTTCTATGGGAGGTATATCAACTGCTTTTATAAGTGATTTCACCAGTAGTTTCAATTTTGCCAACCCGGCAAACAACGCCAATTTCGAACTTACGAGTATCAGATTGGAAGCTACCAATGAAAACAATTATTTCAAATCGAACTATAACGATATGAAATCTACAAAGCATTCTACGTATCTTTCTAATATTTCGTTGGCATTTCCACTATCTCCAAAAGTAAAAATGGGGATCTCTTATCAGCCATACAGTTCTAAAAGTTACGATATCGTAAATGAACAATTGGCTGCAGACGGAACTCCTATGTACAAAAATAACTTTAAAGGAAGTGGAACGTTGAACGCTGCACAGGTTGCTGTTTCTTATAAAATTAATCAGGAACTTTCTGTAGGGGCAAGAGCAAACCTTTATTTTGGAGACCTTAATGATCTTAATGAATTCCGTGCTTATAATACTGCTACAGGCAGTTATGCAGGTGAATATGTTAATGGTTATCAAACTAAAAACAGAGTCAGAAACTTTAACTTTACGCTGGGTACAAGTTACCAGACTTTAAATACCCGTACTGATAAGAAATTCACCTTAGGAGCTACTGCCACTTTTGGTAATACCAGCAATATGACGACTGAGTACGTGAACAGTACTTACAGATATTCTGATGTTCAGGAAACCAATAAAGTATATGAAACAATCATAGACCAGCAGGAAACAAAATCTAAAAACCTTCTTCCATTCCAGGCATCCGTAGGGGTTGGATATGGAAGTGAAAACCATTGGTTCCTATCAGGACAGGTGGATTATAAAAAAGGAGAAGACATCGCTTATTTTGGTAAAACTTTCGATTTCCAGGATACTTACAGAGTTTCTGCCGGTGGATGGTATCTTCCTAACTACAATAACTTCAGAAACTATTTCTCAAGAGTAATCTACAGATATGGAGCTTTCTATGAAAGAGGAAATCTGAAACTGGAAGGGACAAGCATCAACAAATTCGGTATTTCTGCCGGGGTAATGCTTCCATTCAAAACAAGTAGCATCACAAGAATGAGTGGTCTTGAAATAGGACTGGAAGTAGGTAAAAGAGGAACTCTTAAAAATAACCTGATCAACCAGAACTTCGTCAACCTGAAAATCGGCTTTAACTTTGCTGATAAATGGTTCAGAAAGACTCTTTATAACTAGAATGAATTTTTCAAAAAAAATATCATATAAAAATATAGCATGCCTTTTTAGTTGTGCTATATTTTTTATATTGACATCCTGTGAAGAGGATCTTACCAAAAGAAACGGCAGCAAAAGCAAAAATTTCCCTTCGCAAATCATCAACAACGCAAATATTATACAGCGTGATTCCGGGTTCATCATGATGAAGGCTAAGGCTCCTATTATAGAAAAATATGAGCTTATTGACAGTCCTTATACTGTAGCTAGAAAAGGAATTGATATTGAGTTTTTTGACAAGAAGAAGCCCAAAACTCCTGGCACCATTAAAGCAAAATATGCTAAGTTCTATGACTATAAAAAGTTTTACGAAGCCAAGGGTGATGTAAGGATAAAGACCAATGAAGGGCAGAGATTTGCAATGCAGAGTATTTATTGGGATCAAAAAAAGAACAGAATCTATACTAAAGATACGGTATATGTTACCATGGAAGACGGCTCTACTCTGGTAGGTGCCAATGGGATGACTGCAAAAGATGACTTTTCAGAATATACTTTCTATAACAACTCAGGAGATTTCAGTTCAAAAAGAATTTCTGAGAATAAAAAATAAATCCAAAAACAATGAAAGCTCTGGCTATTGGACTCATGTCTGGGACAAGTCTGGACGGTTTGGATATCTGTCTTGCTGAATTTGAAAAACAAGACCAATGGACCTTTCAGATCCTGAAAGCTGAGACAATTCCCTATTCTGAGGATTGGGAAAACAAACTTAGAAACTCTATCCACCTTTCTGCTGAAGACTTACTGGAACTGCACTCAGATTATGGTTTTTATCTCGGTCAGCAGGTGAAAGAATTTATTCATAAACATCAGCTTGAAAACATAAGCCTGATAGCATCTCACGGCCATACAGTTTTCCATCAGCCTAAGCGAAAATTTACCCTTCAGATAGGGGATGGCAGAGCGATCAAACTTGAAACCGGATTACCCGTTATCTATGATTTCAGAAGCCAGGATGTCCTGATGAAAGGAAATGGAGCTCCGCTGGTTCCCATAGGTGATGAATTGCTCTTTTCAAAGTACAGCGCCTGTTTAAATCTTGGTGGATTTTCCAATATTTCTTTACAGTCAGACGGAAAAAGAATCGCTTTCGATATAGCTCCGGTTAATATTGTATTGAATCATCTGGCACAGCACATCAATAAAAGTTTTGATGAAAACGGAGAGCTTGCTCAAAAGGGAAAAATAAATGAAACTTTACTGAACGATCTTAATGCTTTAGATTTTTATCAGCATTCACACCCAAAATCTTTGGGAATAGAATGGTGTCATGAGCATATATTTCCGGCTCTAAAAAATATTGAAGTCTTAGATGCACTGGCGACTTTTACAGAACACACCGCTCAGCAGATTGCCAATATTATCAATAAAAACAATATAAAGGACATCCTCATCACTGGAGGAGGCGCTTACAATTCATTTTTAATTGAAAAAATAAGATCAAAAACACATGCTGAAGTGATCATTCCTAAAAAAGAAATCATCGATTATAAGGAAGCTCTGATCTTCGCTTTTATGGGAGTTTTAAAAATAAATAATGAAATAAATGTCCTTTCTTCTGCTACAGGAAGCTCCTATGACCACTGTTCAGGAGTCATAGCATAAGAAGAAACATCACATCAAAATAAAAAAACCTTCAAAATGAAGGTTTTTTTATTATTTATAGGCTTCGATTTTATCGGTAAGCGTATTGATAAAGTTCTGTAATGGTTTTTCTACCATCATTTTGATGAATGGGTTGAATTTCCCTTCAAATAACATCTGAACTTCAGTCTGGTTATCACTGATTGGGTTTAAAGTTGCCGTTAAAGTGAAGTCCAAACTTGAACTTGCAGATCTTAAAACAGCTTTTTGGTCATCTACTTCATCTATTTTTAACGCGATTTCTGGCATTCCCTGTAATCCAAATTTAAATCCGTTATCTCTTGTTTCAAATTTTTGAAGACCATCCGGCATAAAATCTTTGTAATTTTCTGGCGATTTCAGCAACTCGGTAAGTTCTTTAGATGATTTATTGACAATAATCTTTCGTCCTTCTAAATTCATTTTTTATTTTTGTATTTAAATTCTTAACTATTACAAATGTATAAAGTTTTTGTCAACGAAAAAAAATTATTGATATCTAAGCATCCGGAAGAGCTTGAAAAAAAGCTTGGGTATGAAAATTATACAACTTTAGAGATCGCTTTGGATCTTCTGGAGAATACTTCTGTGCAGGAACTTAATGTATATGGAGAGAATTTGGATGAAATCTGGCAGGAATTCCAAAAGCTTTTCAGAATTATAGAAGCTGCAGGAGGTCTTGTGAATAATCCTGAAGGTAAAATTCTTTTTATTAAACGACTTGGTAAATGGGATCTTCCAAAGGGAAAGATGGAAAAAGGTGAATCCAGAGAAGAGTCTGCCGTAAGGGAAATAGAAGAGGAAACCGGACTGAGTGATGTTGAACTTGTAAGCTTCATCAATACCACCTACCATATCTATATTGAAAGAAATGGAGAAAAAATCCTAAAATGCACCCACTGGTTTGAAATGAACTTTGACGGAGAGGATACTTCCAAGCCACAAATAGAAGAAGGCATTACCGAGGTTGCCTGGAAAACGACATCAGAAATTGAGCAAGAAGTTTTCCCAAGTACCTTCAAAAATATTATACTGATCGTACAGGAATTCTGGGATTTAAAGATTAAATAATACCAAAACCCGGAAATTAAAAAGAGAGAACAGGTTTATTTTCTAACCTGTTCTCTCTTTCTATATTTTTGAATGTTCTGAAATCTATACAAAATCGATCAGCTTCTCAAGGGCAATTCCTCTGGAACCTTTCAACAATATATTTTCAGACTGAATTTTATTCTTCTTTAAATACTCTATCAGCACTGTTGTATTTTCAAAAGCAAGATCTGAAGGATTAACTTCTTTAAAATGTTTCCCTACAGTGATAATTTCATTAAAATTAAGATCCTGAGCCAGTTTTAAGATGTTTTGATGCTCTTTCTCACTTTCATCACCCAATTCCAGCATATCCCCGATAATAATGGTTTTACGACCTTCAAAACTGATAAAGTTATTCAATGAAGCGGTCATAGAACTTGGGTTAGCATTATAAGTATCCAGCACCAAAGTCCTGCCCTCTTTTTTCACAACCTGCGATCTCATATTGGTAGGTGTATACAATTCCAGGGCGTGTTTTATCTTTTCAAAACTGATTCCGAAGTGAAGTCCTAAACTTGCAGCTGCACAAAGATTGGTGAAATTATATTCTCCTGTCAGTTTTGAAACAGCTTTTATTCCCTGATAAGTAAATCCTACAAAATGTTCTGCTGAAAAAGATTCAAAATTATAATCTGATGTCTCTTTTCCAAAAGTAATCTTAGGTGAATAGTTTTCAGTTTTTTCGGTCTGGATAGGATCATTTTCGTTAACAAGAATGGTTCTGTTATTATTTTTAAGATAATCATAAAGCTCAGACTTCCCTTTAATCACCCCTTCAAAGCCGCCGAATCCTTCTAAATGAGCCTTCCCAAAATTGGTAATATATCCGAAATCAGGCTGAGCGATGGTACATAACAATTCAATTTCTTTTTGATGGTTAGCGCCCATTTCAATCACAGCCATTTCATGTTCTGGCTTAATGGAAAGGATTGTCAGAGGAACTCCGATGTGGTTATTCAGATTTCCAAATGTATACTGCACATTATATTTTTCTGAAAGAACAGCATGAATCAATTCTTTAGTAGTAGTTTTTCCATTGCTTCCTGTAAGCCCGATAAAAGGAATAGTAAGTTTGCTTCTGTGGTAGAGAGACAGCTGTTGTAAAAACTCAAGGGTAGACGGAACATAGAAAATATTTTTATCTCTGTTTTCGAATTCCGGAAGTTCAACAATTACTGCCAAAGCACCATCATCGATGGCTTTTTCCGCTAAGGTAGCTGCATTGAAATTCTCACCGGAAAAGGCAAAGAAAATATCATTCTCTGCTATTTTCCTACTATCAATAGTCACTTTTGCAGCCTGCAGAAATAAAGGATAAAACTGTTCTATATTCATTTGGAAATATCTATTTTTTTTAAGAAGTCACATGCAACCGCCAAATCTATACAATTGTTTTTAGACTTTTTAGCCAAAGCGATTTCATGATTCAAAAATAAAAAAACCTTCCGAAAGTTCGGAAGGTTTTTTATAAGTATTTTTTGATAAATATTATCTTCTTGTTCTACCCTTATCATTAGTTCTAGAATCCTGTGCAACACGGAATCCTACCCAACCATAAGCTCTGTTTTGATTTTTATATCTTCTTTGTCCCGGATCCAACCAATATGCTGTATCCTGCCAAGAACCTCCTTTTACAACTCTAACCTCGTTAGAAATTCCTGAAGTTCTATCTTTAGTATCTTTCTGTAATTTCACTCTACCAGTTCCATCTACAACAAAACTTGTTTTAGGAGCGTTGTACATATCGAATCCGGCAGCAGAATCAGAAGCTCTGTAATATTCTAAAGAAGATTGTCTGTCACCATCTCTGTAGTTTCTGTAATCAGCGATAGTTTGTCTTTCAAATTGTCCAGGAAGTCCTTTATAAACTAATCTTCCGTCAGCCAAAGTATCATATTTGATAGTACCTTCGTCAATCATTTTATAAGTTCCGTCACCGTTTCTTACGATAGCCTGAGGCATATTTCCTCTATAGTAGTTGAAATCGCTGTAATCTTCGTCAATGATTGGTCTGTAAACATCGGCAGTCCATTCTGAAACGTTTCCGAACATTCCGTATACACCAAGATCGTTAGATGGATATTTTCTTACATCAGAGGTCTGTGCAGAACCATCGTTCTTCCATCCTGAGATACCTGAATAGTCACCTTTACCCATTTTGAAGTTTTCAAGGAACATTCCTCTGTCTCTTCCTTTGGTACCTCTTAATCTTTCGATTTCAGGTTTTTTACCTAGGTATTGGTTGTATTCTCTGGTTTTCGCCATACCAAGAGCTGCATATTCCCATTCTACTTCGGTAGGAAGTCTGAACTTCTGTACCATTGCAGAATTTGGAGCTCTGTTAGCGGCAAGCAATCTCTGGTTTGTGGTTTTCATACCAGTTTTTTGCTGCATTCTTTTTTCATTAATATATCCTTGCATTTCAGGATCATTCGATTTGAATTTATCCATGTTAAATGCAGTCCCTCCCTGGTTGTTGGATTCGTTGATATACAAATCTTTGGCAATAACACCAGACTGCATCAAAGCTTTTTCATTCGCTCTGTCTGTCAGCCACTCACAGTATCTGTTTGCCTGAGTCCAGGAAACTCCTACCACCGGATAGTAATCAAACTCCGGAGAACGCAGATAAGTTTCATTATAATCGTTTCTTGCTAATTTGTTGTCCCATAATAAGGTATCCGGCAATGCACCGTTATAGATTTCCTTAAAACTAGGATCACTTGGTGGGAATACATACTTCAACCATGTAAGGTATTCGCGGTATTCGTAGTTAGTAATTTCTGTTTCTCCGATGAAGAATGAACTTACCTGCATTCTGCGAGGTGTGTTATTCCAATCGTGCATAACATCATCTTTCACTAATCCCATCGTAAAAGTTCCACCTTCTACATATACCATTCCAGGCCACCCCTTCTGCTTTTGTTGCTTTCCTGCAAAAAACCAACCTTGTTTTTCGTTTGGTTTCCAACCCGTTTTACTGACAAATTTTTTGGTACCGCCACCTTTGCTGGTTCCTGATCCGCCACAACTGGTTAATGCAAGTGTAGAACTTAATGCTATTAATGAAAACAACTTTAGTTTTTTCATAGTCGATATAAATATTTTCAAAGTACAAAGAAAAAATAAATTATTCAATAAATCAAGTAAACATTTGATTTTTTTGAAAAACGTTAACAATTTAATTTTATTGTATCGCAATTTAATTCTAAAATTTTCATTTATTTTGTAATTTAGCAATTTCAATAGTAAACATGAGACGAAAAATTACGCTTTTATCTTTAATCGCTTTTGCATCAACACTTTACGCCCAAAGAAACACCATAGAATGGAATGGTTCGAAAATTCAGGATTTTGGCGATACAAAATTAAATCTTCCTAATTTTAAAAATGAGGGTTTTTCTTTCAGCCAAAATAATGTTTTTATAGTAACCAAACAAAAAATCGGAGAAAAGCAGCTGAAAATTTCAGACCTTGTCTGGGAAAGTGTTCCCACTCAGGATTTGTTTGAATTGGATAAAGGAAGACTTCCCGATTATGATGTGGCAGATGTTTCATATTATACTTTAGAAGGAGACAGCTATGCCAGTATCAGTATTGCTTTATTTAAAAATGTAAAAGGCCGTGTACAGAGATTATCTTCGTTTAATGTTTCAGAAGCCTCTTCATTTGTAAATACAACAGGGACTGTCAATAAAATAGGAACAACAGCCAACCCATTATCAAGTGGTAATTTCTACAAAATAAAGGTAGACAAGTCCGGAGTATTCAAAATCACTTCACAGTTTTTAAAAGATAACGGAATCAATCCTAGTTCCGTAAATCCTAAAAATTTCAGAATTTATGGAAACGGAGGAGTATTGCTTCCTGAATATAATCAGGATGCAAGATATGGAGCTTTACAGGAGAATGCCATTCAGGTAGTAGGTGAAGATGACGGGGTATGGAATGATAATGATTATGCTCTTTTCTACGCTCAGGGTCCTGATGGATATAACCTTTATGACACTTCCAACGGAAATGGTTTCAAAAGAAAGGATACCCGATTCAGCGAAAGAAGTAATAATGTCAAAAATATATATGAAGATTTCTCTTATTATTATATCAACTTTGACAAAGGTTCGGGGAAAAGAGTTCCTACTGTTGACGGAACCCTTCCTGCCCAGATGATTACAAGGTATGACAATTACCAGGTGATCAACAAGGATCAGAAAAACCTGTTGAAAGTGGGGAGAACATGGGTGGAGGACACTCCTTTCAGCAATGAAAAAACAGTGACACTTACTACCAACTCACCAATACAGGCTGGTGATGTTATACGATACAGAACTCAGGTGGTAGCGTATAATTCTCAACAGAATACAATTGATTTTAAGATCAACAATTTAAATCCGCATCCACTGCAAGTTATCCCTACGGATACTTCATCTTATCAGTATACCTTCTATCCTGTAACCTATTCCGGAACGCTTACCAATCTTACCGGAAATCAGATTACAATGGTTTATAATCCTGATATTTCTAAAAATCCTAACGGAACTTTCTATTTTGACTATGTAGAAGTACAGTATAAAGAAAATCTGGCTTTCAATGGTTCTCAGATGAACTTCAGGGATTATTCAATTGTAAGTGGAAGTAATACAGATTACGGTTTCAGCATTACCAATGCTGCCAATATAGAACAGGTATGGGATGTAACGGATATTACTAATGCGAGCCGAAGAGTGAATAAAGCCGGAGCCGGCTCTTTCAACTTTGCTTACACAGCTGCTGACCAGAATTTCAATAATGAATTTGTGGCGTTCCGTGCTGATGCAGCTTTCAGTCCACAGTTTGTAGGAAGAATTTCCAATCAAAATCTTTCTGCACTGCAAAATATCGATTACCTGATTCTTACGGTTCCTGAAATGATGGGCCAGGCACAGAGACTTGCCAGCTATCATCAGACCGCACATAATTATAAAGTGGAAATTGTAGACGTCAACAAAATCTATGAAGAATACGGCAGCGGAAGTAAAGACCTGACGGCTGTAAGAGATTTTGTCAGCAAGCTTAATACTCCTCTTGGCAGACTTCAATATGTATTTATTCTGGGCGATGCTTCATTTGATTATAAAAACAGAGTTCCCAATAATACAAATGTTGTTGCCAGCTACCAGAGTGAGCAGTCTTCAGATTATGTATCCTCATTTGTAACGGATGATTATATTGTAATGACCAAGCCTCAGAATACCTTATTAATTGAAAACAATTTACCGGATCTGCCTGTGGGTAGAATTCCAGCTGCAAATGCCAGTGAAGCCGGAAATATGATCAATAAAACTCTGGCTTACTACAACTCTCTTCAGGGACAGTCCACTCCTTTCGGGGACTGGCGTATGAGACTTGATTTCGTTGTGGATGATAATAACGAAGGAGGAAGTCCTTTCCACAATGTAATGGACAACAGTCTGGCTAGTATATTTGAACAACCTAACCAGCTTGAGCTGAAAGAATACAACGTTAAAAAATTATATATGGATGCCTTTACCGCTCAGAGTACATCTGGAGGACGAAGATATCCGCAGGTAAATCAGGCTATTTCCAATGCTATCGGAAACAGTTTATATCTGTTCTATTTCGGACACGGGGGAATCAACGGCTGGGCACAGGAAAGAGTATTAACAAGTACTGAGGTTCAGAATGCCAATAACTTCTCTAATGTATACAGCAGGTTTCCGTTTGTCTCTACCATCACATGTGAATTTACACTTTGGGACGAGCCGGCAACAAATTCTGTAGGAGAACAGTTTATCAAAATGAAACAGGGAGGTGCATCCACAATGATTACTTCCAGCCGTGCTATTGGTGTAGATTACGGACGTGATTTCACGAATACATTTACCCAGAATATTTTTAAACTAACCAATGACGATTTCAATACATTAGGAAACGCCCATTTATTAGCTAAAAAACAAAAGGGTCCAAACAATAACCATTTAAAAGTAAACTTCCTGGGTGACCCTGCTATGAAATTAAGCAGACCACAAAGACTTCTTACCATTGATAATATTGAAACTCCTGTTCCGGGACTGATCAGAGGTTTGGATTTTGTGAAGATAAAAGGACGTATCAATAATACGAACGGAACCCTGAACACTACCTTCAACGGAAAAGTCAGCATCAATATTTTTGATAAGAGATTAAATAAGAAAACATTAAATAACAACGGAGTTCTTACTCCTATATTAGATTATACAGAGGAAGGAAGTGCTATTGTAAAAGCTGCCGGAACTGCTGTAAACGGTATATTCACTGCAGAATTCTATGTGCCTAAAGATATCAACTATGCAGTAGGCCAGGGAAGAATCTTAGCTTACGCAGATAACAAGGCAACAGATGTTTTCAACAATCAGGCAGTACAGGTAGGTGACATCAATCCTAATGGGGTTAATGACAGCCAGCCTCCAAAAGTAAAGTTGTATATGAATAACACCAACTTTGCAGATGGTGGAATTACCAACCAGAACCCAATGCTTCTTGCTTGTCTTACGGATGACACAGGAATCAATTCCACAGGATCAGGGGTAGGTCACGATATTACAACATATCTGGACGGGCAGATTATCAATACCGTTGTTTTAAATGATTTTTACGCTGCCGGAGAAGGAAACGGATGTTTAAATCCAAGTCTTGCTGACTACCAAAAAGGAAATGTAACCTATCCTTTCAGAAATTTAGCCATTGGACAACACCAATTGACATTTAAAGTTTGGGATATAAACAATAATTCTACATCTGCTACGTTAAATTTTGAAGTTAAAGATGAAGCTGACCAGCACCTGATTATCAACCGTCCGCTGAACTGGCCAAATCCATTTACTAATAAAACTTATATTCAGTTTGAACACAATTGTGATGATATTCTGGATGTGAACGTCCAAATTTATACAATAACCGGAAGATTGGTAAGAACTTTATCACAACCGGTAGTCGCAGAACCGTTCCTACAGGGCTTTAGAACCCCTCGTCAGGCAATAGAATGGGACGGAAGAGATGATTTTGGGTCAACAGTAGCAAAAGGTACGTATATTTTTAAGATATTTGCAAAAAGTCAAAATCAAGAAAAATGCAAAGGAAGTGCTACAGCTGTAGAAAAAATGGTACTTTTGAAATAATTAAATAATACATAGACAATAATATTAATAAAAAACTGATAATATATAAAAGACAACATATGAATTTAACTACTAAACTGCTTTTAGGATTTGGTTTGAGTGCTGGTTTTTTAGGCTATTCGCAAGATTTAGGTAAAGTAAACCCTGTTCTTACCGGAGCTCCTTTCCTAAGAATTGCGCCTGATGCGAGATCAGGAGGTATGGGAGATCAAGGGGTGGTAACCTCTCCCGATGCATTTTCACAATTCTGGAATGCGGCTAAATATCCTTTCAGCAGAACAAGTTCTTCCGTAGGTCTTAACTATACGCCTTACATGGGAAAACTTACCAATGATGTATTCTTATTATATGCTTCGTTTCATAAGTTTCTGGGGCAGGAAGAGAGATCTACAATCTCTGCAAGTATCTATTATTTCAATATGGGACAGGTAGACCTGACTCAGTTGGTAGGTACAGAAATTGCATCAATGGGTACATCAAAACCAAACGAATTCTCAATTGACGTTGCTTATGCTTTGAAGCTTTCTGATTCATTCTCTGGTGCTGTTACCGGTAGATTTATCCGTTCAGACTTAGCCGGAGGGTTCAACACAGACACTACACTTAAAGCGGCAAACAGTTTCGCGGTAGACGTTTCAGCATACTATACCTCTCCAAGATTCTCCAGTATCGGAGGGTATGATGGTAAAGTGAATGCAGGTTTAGCGATTCAAAACGTAGGTCCAAAACTGGATTATACAGGAAATGAAGAGTCAAGATCTTATCTTCCTACAATGGCAAGATTAGGGGTTGGGTATGACATGTACCTGGATGATATGAACAGAGTTGGAATTTCTGTGGAAGGTTCAAAACTTTTGGTTCCTGGATCTGAGTATGCAGGAATTGATCCAAATACAAGACAGCCTATTTATCAAATTCCGAATGTAGGACCAATGGCTGGTATCGGAAAATCTTTCAAAAACAAAAACAGTATCATGTACAGTGGTGCTTTAGAATATTCTTATGACAATGCATTTTCTGTAAGAGGAGGTTACTTCCATGAAAGTGAAGAGCAGGGAGCCAGACAGTTTGCTACGGCAGGTGTTGGTTTAAGATACCGTTCTTTCGGATTGGATCTTTCTTACCTGATCAATATGTCTAAAATTAACAGTGCATTGGATAACACACTTCGTTTCGGTCTTACCTGGAACATTGGAGAGGAAACATCCAACAACGATCGTTAAAAAAAACTACAGCTATATAAAAAAGCCTCATACATTGTAATGAGGCTTTTTTTATGGGTAATTATCAATACGGCAATCCGCTTCGATTGTCAATTTCTTTTACATACTACAAAAAATTCACCATTCACTTTGCAAAGCAAAAATTCACTATTGAAAATATGAAAAGTCAATTGTCAATGCGTCAATCCGCTTCGATTGTCAATTTCTTTTACATACTACAAAAAATTCACCATTCACTTTGCGAAGCAAAAATTCACTATTGACCTTTAAATAATGTAATGGTATAATCAAGAAGTCTTCCGTCTCCATAATCTCCATGTCCGGGAACTACGATTTTTACATTAGGATATTCTTTTTTTACTTTTTCAACAGTCCCCGACCAGGCGGAAACATTGGCATCTCCTAAATATCCTTTACCAGCCTCAAGCTCTTTCAGCAAACAGCCTCCAAACAGAATATTTTCACTCGGGAAATATCCAACAGTATTATCTTTTGTATGGCCTTCCCCAAAATACTTTGCAATAATAGCTTTATTTCCCACTTTCAAAATAACAGAATCATTAAAACTGTTTTCAGGAACAACGAAATTATTTTCTTTGGCTAATTCAATTGTTTTAGCATATGAATAAGAAGGAATTTTATTTTTATGGAATGCCAGCAATCCTCCAAGACTGTCATCATGAAAATGAGTCGGAACTACTGCATTGATTTTAGCATGAAGTTTTTTATTGATCCATTGTATGAGTTCTTCAGAACTTTTATCATTAGTGGGTGTATCAAAAACAATCGCTTCATTATTATCTTTTACAATGAGTCCATTACACGGCACATTTCCGAAATCATCCGTCTTTTTAAATGAAGTATGGATAAAGGCGTTTTCTGAAATCTGGGTAATAATCAGACTATTGGATTTATAAATTTCTTTTGCTTTAAAACTTTTCTTGCTCTGTGAACCACAACTTAGAATGAAAAAAGAAAAGAATATGACGAAAATATTTTTAATAGTGTCTTTCATGAAGCTGTTTTTTAAGAGTTGAGATAAGCTAAGGTAAGAATTCGTAGAACAAGATTTGTTAGCTGTTGTGTTAAAAATGACCAGTAGTTAATTGTGAATAGTCAATGGTCAATTTGCTTCGCTTGTCAATTTCTTTTATATACTACAACCATTCACTTTACGAAGCAAAAATTCACTGTCGAAATATATTTCGTCAACCCGCAATTATCAATGGGGTTGGTTGTCAGTTTATTTTAAATAGCATAAAGCCTCATTTAAAAAAATATAATATTTAAGTTTATAAAAGTCTCTTTTTTATGGCGATTTTCTTAAATTCAATATCTATTTTTGTAGTATGAACTATTCGGCGGAATTAAAAAAATTTGTAACCAGTCAGTATGTATATTCTGCTATCAGAATTACATTAGCTACAGTTCTGCCTTGTTTAGTCCTCGCCCACTTCGGAATTTTAAAAGAATATTTTCTTTTTCCTCTCGGAACCAGCTTTGTAGCTCTTACAGATCAGCCCGGTCCTTTTATCAGAAGAAGAAATGCCCTTACTTTTGCGATCTTTTGTTTTGTTTTTGTAGCACTCATTGCAAGTCTTGTGATGAGTATCAAAGTACTGGTCCTTCTGGAGATCATCATATTTGGGATGTTTTTCTCGCTGATAGGAGTGTATGGTCAGAGATTGGCAGCAGTAGGTTCACTATCCCTCGTTGTACTCGCCATTTTCATTGATGGCCATCTTACGGGAAGTAATATCTTCAAAAGTCTGCTGATTTTTGCTTCAGGCTGTATATGGTTTTTGCTCATATTCCTTATTGTAACGACAATTCGTCCCTATAAACTGGCAAGCCAGATGATTGGAGAAAATTATCTCCAGCTGGCTGAGTTTTTAAAGATTAAAGCCAATTATTATCAGAAAAATCCGGATTTTAACAAACTGACGACTCAGGTTATTGCCAAGCAGATTGAAATAAAAAACCTGCAGGAAGACACCCGAGAAACTGTTTTTAAAACAAGAACCATCGTCAATGAATCTACTACTACAAGTCGTTTATTGATGCTGATGTTTTTGAATTCCATGGACCTTCATGAGAAGCTGATGACTTCTGAAAGTGATTATCAGAAGCTTCAGCAGAGTTTTGAGGACAGTATGATCCTTGTTAATATTCATGATTATCTCAATCTTTTGGCAGAAGAGATTACCAACATCGGAATCGCACTTCAAAGTGGTACCAGAGCAAAGCCGATGGTGAATCTGGAACTGGAATTAAAGAATTTAAATTATAATTATTTCGAACTCAGAAATAAACAACTTTCTCCCGATAACCTGGAAAATTTCATGATCCTGCGTCAGATCCTGATGCGTATCTATGAAATTACCAAAGAAATCAACGAGATCTATAAAGTATTTTCTCAGAATATAAAACTGGCAAAGAGTTTATCTACGGGATTGGACCTTAAAAAATTCATGCCTAATGAACCCAAACTCAATGCTAAGGTTTTAAGGAATAATATTTCCTTGTCATCTTCCCATTTCCGCCATGCAATAAGAATTACAACAGCTTTACTGCTGGGATATATTTTCTCGATGTTTGATCTTCTGGGACTGGGACATACGTATTGGATATTAATTACCATTACTGCCATTTTAAAACCGGCCTATTCTATTACAAAGCAGAGAAACCTTCTCCGTCTCTATGGAACAATTGCAGGAGCCAGCATTGCTTATGCCATTCTGCATTTTGTACATATTAATGGTGTTTTATTCGCTATTCTGCTTATCAGTATGATTATGTGTTTCAGTTTCCTGAAAGGGCGGTATTTCTGGGCGGTACTATTCATGACGATTTATGTTTTCCTGAGTTTTAATTTTTTAAATCCCGGGAAAATCAATATCATTTTTAAAGACAGAATTTTTGATACAGCAATTGCCGGAATCATTGCTTTTGCAGTGTCTTATATTGTACTGCCTGTTTGGGAGCATACACAAAACTTGGATCTGATGAAAAAGTCTGCAGCAGACAACCTTATCTATTTCCAAAGTGTGATTTCAAAATTTTTACAGGGAAATTTTGATCTTGAAGATTATAAGGTAAAACGAAAAAATGCAATTATTTCTTTGGCCAACCTTTCCGACAATTTCCAGAGGATGATTTCGGATCCTAAAAATCAGCAGAAAAAATTGGAAGTTGTTCACCAGTTTGTGGCGACATCGCACCTGATCACGGCGTATACCGCTTCTCTTTCTCAATATTCCAAGAGTAATGAACAATATCCGGAAATAGATGCTGAAAGCTGGAGCCGAAAGATTGAAGCAGAAATGCAGCAAACCTCTACCCTTCTCAACGGGAATGATATCAACGAAACGCTGAAAATGGAAAGCCGTCTTGAGCCGGAAGATTCATCCATTGAAGATATGCTTCTAAAAAGAAAAACGGAGATTGAGGAAAACGATATTGTCGACAGAAGAGATCCTGATAAAATCTCCCATTTAACGGAGCTTAAAAACATCCATGATATCCTGGAACTAATCTATGATGTAGCAAAAGAACAGAGAAAAGTGATCGAAAAATACAAGAACGAGACAGATCCTACTCCTCCACAATCGTAAAGCAGTAGTCGTCGAAAAACTCTACTCTGGCCTTGAATTCATCTGAAAACTGATCGTCATAGACCCTGCAGCTTATTTTATGAAGATGTTTCAGCTCAAAAGGCTTTACTTCATAATTTTTCTTTAAAGACCAGTATTTGGAGTGGTGAATTTTGTACATACTTTCTTTTACACTCCATATAATCGTATAAAAAGTATCTGCTTTATCTTCAGGAATAAATCCACGCTCATTTTCATAGGTAAATTTATCAATCACCCTTAAAATTTTAGGATTGAACTTTTCGACATCAATTCCTATTTTATTTTTAGAAATAGCAATAGCGGCAAAAGGAAAAGAGTGCGTAATAGAAATTTCCGCATCATTGGGAGAAAGAAAAGGTTCTCTTTCTTTATATAGAATCTTAGAATTGGGCTTTAATCCTTTCAGGAGCTTGCGTACCATCAGGACTTCCAATAATTTTTTGGGATGATAATCTTTTACCTTCTCAGCATTTTCCGGTTCCAGAAGTTGATGGATATCCAGTTCTTCACTTTCATCATACTTCCAAACAAGGATGGTGGCATTATCATCTGAAAAATCTCGGTAAAGGGGCATTCTTTTTTTATTGGGTAAAAATAGTGAAAAGATGTGGAAGTTGAAAGGAATGGGAGATGGATGCAGAAAGATGGAAGTTACTTGCAGCCAGTGCAATAACTTTAGTTTTAACTGAAAAGAGAATCTATTTATGAAAAAACAGAGCTTTCTTAGCTTAATTTTCATAACCTTCCATCTTCCCGCTCCCTCTTCCTTTCTTATTTAGACTGATGATTCACATCATTTCTATGCTCTACAATTTCAAGGTTTGCATCTACAAAGTAAGCGCTCCCGAATCCGTTTACATAAGATCCTTTCACAGGCTGTAAGGCAATTAAAATAAAATCTCCCATTCCAGAAATTACGTCTACTACTCTTCCGTGAGTTTCTTTTAGTTTAGCTACTACCTGATTCCATACTTCGGAATCTCTTTCAATTTGAGAAGTTGCTGCCTCAAAAGTTAAACGTTCGCGGGCATAGATTTGTTTGGTCGCTGATTCATCTTCAATAAACATGATGGATGTTTTTCTTCCGTCAGCAAGGTTTTTGGTATGTTTTGCCATGAAAGATACCAGAATATAGAATGTCTGCTCTACCTGTACAAAAGGTGCGTAGCTGGAATTGGGATTTCCTTCTGCATCTACAGTAGCCAGAATTATACTTTTGGAAGCATTGATCAGTTCTTGTACTTTTGGAGCAACAGGTTTAATTTTCTTTTCTGTATGGGTTTGACTCATAATACATTTATTTATCAGCTAAAATTAGTTATTTAAATTAAGACTAAATAATATTAACTTATGTTTAATCTCATAAAACTGAACTTAATCTGCCGTTTTTATATCTTAATTATTAATCGTAATTTTGCCTTTCGTTATCAATTGAATTTAAAAACTATTCATTACATATGAGTACTACTACACAATACGTTCCTTATAAAGTTAAGGATATCTCCCTTGCAGAATGGGGTAGAAAAGAAATTACCCTTGCAGAAGCAGAAATGCCAGGTTTGATGTCTATCCGTGAAGAATACGGACCATCTCAACCCCTTAAAGGAGCAAGAATCGCAGGATGTCTTCACATGACAATCCAAACGGCTGTGCTTATCGAGACATTGGTAGCTTTAGGAGCTGAAGTTACCTGGTCATCTTGTAATATTTTCTCTACACAGGATCATGCTGCTGCTGCTATTGCTGCTGCAGGAATTCCGGTGTATGCTTGGAAAGGTTTAAATGAAGAAGATTTTGACTGGTGTATTGAGCAGACTTTATTCTTTGGTGAAGACAGAAAGCCATTAAACATGATTTTGGATGATGGTGGAGATTTAACAAACATGGTTTTTGATAAATACCCTGAATTCACAAAAGATATCAAAGGGCTTTCTGAAGAAACCACTACCGGAGTACACAGACTGTACGAAAGAATGAAGAACGGAACTTTAGTAATGCCTGCTATCAACGTAAACGATTCAGTTACTAAATCTAAATTCGACAACAAATACGGATGTAAAGAATCTGCTGTAGATGCAGTAAGAAGAGCTACAGACGTAATGTTAGCTGGAAAAAGAGTGGTAGTTTGCGGATATGGAGACGTAGGTAAAGGTACTGCTGCTTCTTTCAGAGGAGCAGGTTCTATCGTTACTGTTACGGAAATTGACCCAATCTGTGCGCTTCAGGCTGCTATGGACGGTTATGAAGTAAAAAGATTAGATACTGTGGTAGACAACGCTGATATCGTCATCACTACAACAGGTAACTTCAACATCGTAAGAGGAGAGCATTTCCTTAAAATGAAAGATAAAGCGATCGTTTGTAACATTGGTCACTTCGATAACGAAATCGATATGGCTTGGTTGAACAAAAACTACGGTCAGACTAAATCTGAAGTGAAGCCTCAGGTTGATATCTATACTATTGAAGGTAAGGAAGTAATTATCCTTGCAGAAGGTAGATTGGTAAACTTAGGATGTGCTACAGGTCACCCAAGTTTCGTAATGTCTAACTCTTTCTCTAACCAGACTTTGGCTCAGATCGAATTATGGAACAACTCTGCAGCTTATGGTAATGAAGTATATATGCTTCCTAAGCACTTAGACGAAAAAGTAGCAGCTTTACACCTTAAGAAATTAAGTGTAGAACTTGAAACTCTTTCTCCTGAGCAGGCTGAATACATCGGAGTTGACGTAAAAGGGCCATTCAAGCCTGAATACTACAGATACTAAGATCTCAATAAAACATGATATGATCCCACTATTTCTAAGATAGTGGGATTTTTTTATAAAGTACAATCAGTCATTTCTTATTTTTGTCAGCTAAAAAAATAACATGAAAAATTTCTTATTTCTGGGATTGATGAGCTCTGCTCTCTTCTTTAACAGCTGCAGCAGTAATGATGATAATGACGGAAGCAATACGCCTTCCGAACCAAAGACACTATTAAGTAAAGTCACTATCGTTTACTACGACAACCCGGCTCAGCCACAGACCAGCATACAAACGCTTGAATACAATAATCAGGGTGAACTTATCAAAACATTGTCCTCATCAGGATCATCCAAGTTTGAATACAGTAACGGAAAACCTGCAAAGACCACTTATTATCGGCCAGATGGCACCGTAGACTATTATTCATCTTATACTTACAATGGAGATCTATTAACCACTGTTAAGGCAATCTACACTAATAATCCGGATTACAACAGAACGATTACTTATAATTATAATACCAACGGACAGATGATTTCTTCATCTCTTTGCCAGTCGCCAGCTTGTTCCAATCCCATAGTGGATACTTTTACTTATGATGGAAACAATATTTCATCAGAAACTTCAGAAGGTGGAGGATCCAGCTACAGCACTAAAATTGTTTACTCTTATGATAATAAACTGAACCCATACGTAAATATCAACAAATACTTAAAAATTATGATGGGAGGAGCCTATACTGCAAGTAAAAACAATTATCTTACAGAAAAGATAAGCTTCAAAAGCAATGGAGTCTGGACACAAAACCAAACCCGAACTTCCACGATTCAATACAACAGCGCCGGATTCCCAGTGCAGGCTATATCAAAAGAAGCTAATGGAAGCCTTTCCGCTCAATACAACTACGAATATATCACTCAATAATAGGTAAGCTCTCCAAATTGGAGAGTTTTTTATGAACTAAATATTTTCGTCACCATTCTCATGGCTATTTTACAAATAAAGAATATATTTAGTCCTCATTTAAATAAAAACTTTTAATGCATGAAAATACAATTTTTTATAGGGTTGATGAGTTCATTTTTATTCTTCAACTGTAGCAGTAATAATGAAGAAAATGAAACCAATCCTTCTGAACCTCAAATATTATTAAGTAAAGCCACTACAGTTTATCATGGAAATTCGACTAATCCTTCAACAGATGTTGTCAAATTTGATTATAATAACCAAAAGCAGCTTATCAAAATCTCATCAGAAAACACAATCTCCATTTTAGAATATGATGCTACTGGAAGACCTTCAAAAATAAATTACCAGAAAACAGATGGTACAGGAGCATATTATAAGACCTGCACCTACAATGGTGATCAACTGACTATGGTTAAAACAATATATCCCACTAGTACATATAATGCAGCAATAACCTACAATAATGGTAAAGTTACTGCCACATCCCTTTGCGAATCTTCCAATTGTACAAACCCGTCTACGACTTCATATTCATATAGTGAGAATAATGTTTCGGAAGAAAATTCATTGAGTGACGGTATTGGTGGGCCTCATCATTTTAAAAAAGAATTTTCATATGATAACAAAGTAAATCCTTATTCTTTAATCAATAGATATTTTAGGATTTTTATGGGAGGGCCACAGTTTTTAAGTCAAAATAACTATACAACCGAAAAAATAAGCAAGAAAGACAATACAGGAAACTGGAATCAAATTCTAAATATCACCTACCAAATAGAATACAATAATTTTCAATTACCCATTCAGGTCATAGGAAAAGATGACGATGGTAACGAGTTTGTAAGATATACATACGAATATATAACTCAATAATAGGTAAGCTCTTCATTTTGGGGAGTTTTTTTATGAGCTTATTCCCATAAAACGATAATTGATAAATTAAAAAAAACATTGAAGACACTGTTCAGTATTTCCCCCATATTTTCCCTCCATTAAGGCTCTATTTATAAAAAATGAATATCTTAGCCCTCTTAAATAAAACATTAAACTATGAAAAAACAAAGAGTATCGAATGCATTCGTCGCGGCATCATGGGTAGCACTGGGAGCCGGAATGATCGGTTTCATCGTGGGTCTCGTAAGAGCTGAAATGCTACTGAATGAGAAAGGATATTATTTCACCATCCTTCTTTATGGCTTATTTGCCGTTGTTTCTCTGCAGAAAGCAGTAAGGGACCGATTAGAAAATATTCAGGTAACCGATATTTATTATGGCATTTGCTGGTTTGCGACATTATCATCCATTATACTACTAGCCATAGGACTTTGGAATGCAACCATTCTTCCAAGTGAAAAAGGTTTTTATGCTTTTGCATTTTTACTCGCTCTCTTCGGAGCCATCGCAGTCCAGAAAAATACACGTGACAATATGCTTCAGGAATAAAGTAAAACTCTCCAAAACGGAGAGTTTTTTATTTAAAAAACTTCATTAAAATACATAAAATACTATAAATTTCACATTTACATTAAAAATATATTAAGTTTTTTGTTATTTTAGCTACGCTTATTTCACAAACTAATGACATGTACAAAAAACTCTTATTTTCTACTTTATATATTCTATTATTCCAGTTTTCAAAAGCACAAAATGAATTCATCACCGTTTGGCAGCCTGGCTTTATAAGTTCGGCCCCTATCTCTGTTTCTGCCCCTTATCCTGCAGTAAACAATCAAATCTGGTTTCCGGCTATTGGCAATAATTTTACAATAAACTGGGAAGAAGTAGGTTATCCCTCACATCATGGAACAATGAATAATGTTACCTCTACCAAACAGGTTTTAATAGACTTCGGAATATCCTTACATCCTAATCCAATGCAGGCTAGTTACCTGGTGAAAATAAGCAATGGAAATGGTCCTTTCAGAATACTTTCTAATGAATATGCTCCTTCTACAGGAGTAAAATACTATGGAAGTATAGACAAATTACTTGAAATTGCCCAATGGGGGAATATTCAATGGAGTACAATGAATAATGCCTTTGCATTTTGCCCTAATATAACACTCACGGCTTCAGATGCACCGGATCTGTCTAACGTTACTGATCTGTCTGGAATGTTCAGGTCTGCAAAGAATTTCACTTCCAATCATTCAATAAACAACTGGGATACCTCATCTGTACAGGATATGTCTGAACTGTTTTCTCAGACAAAATTCAATTCCCCGATTGATAATTGGAACACATCCAATGTTACCAATATGTTTCGTATGTTTCATTATGCAAAACTTTTCAATCAGCCTCTGAAAACCTGGGATGTCTCTAAAGTGACCAATATGCAGTTTATGTTTATAAATGCAGAAAAGTTTAACCAGCCATTACAGGAATGGAATACAGAGTCTCTCACTACTATGGCTGATATGTTCAATAGTGCAACAGAGTTCAATCAATCACTTAATACCTGGAACATTTCAAATGTAACCTCTCTTAGTGGTGCATTTTCTTTTGCTACCCAATTCAATCAGCCACTCAATAATTGGAATACGTCAAAAATAACCGATATGTCCAGAACATTTCTTGGGGCCACAAACTTTAATCAAAATATTAACAGCTGGGATACATCCAAAGTAGGCAATATGTCATATATGTTTGCAGAAGCTGTGAGCTACAACGAACCTATGACTTCCTGGAATACGGGAAGTGTTACAGATATGTCATTTATGTTCCATTTCAACCCCTATTTCAATCAGAATATAAGCAATTGGAACACTGCCAAAGTGGTCAACATGGAGCACATGCTGCACCGCTGTTATGAATTCTCTCATAGCCTGGAAAACTGGAACGTCAGCACGGTTTCAAATATGGATGTAATGCTAAAGGAAACTACTTCATACAATCATAGTTTAGAAAAATGGAATCTGAACTCCTTAACAACTGCTTTCTCGATGCTTACTTCTTCAGGATTAGACTGCTTGAATTACAGTAATACACTTATGGGATGGTCTAATAACAGTAACACTCCTGATAATATTGATCTTGGTGATGTTTCAGCCCTAATCTATTCCAGTATTGCAACTCCCTCAAGAAATCAACTACTTAACACAAAAGGATGGGTTTTTATGGGTGATAGCTTAGGCAGCTGTGAACTTCAACTGGGGGTATCAGATCATAACCTTAGTAATGAACCTCAAATTTATCCCAATCCGGCAACGGATATGATTTATCTGAAAAATATTCTAAATCCGGAAAGTTACATTATTATTGATATGAGTGGAAGAATGATTATTAAAGAAAGCTTGAAAAGGGATAAAATTCTTGTCAGCCTTTTGTCTCCGGGAAATTATATTCTGCAAATCTTTACTAAAAACAGGGTTCACTCCTTTTCATTCATCAAAAAATAACTCCTGAAAAAACTAATAACCATAAACTATAATCATGATTTTAAAAAAAATCCCAATACTCATTTTCCTTTTGCTGGTATTCATAGCAAAGGCACAAAACGAGTTCATCACCATCTGGAAAACCCAGAATGCACAACTCATTAAATTTCCCGGCCGGGGAACCAATTTCAAGGTATATTGGGAAGAGGTAGGATATCCGCAGCATAACGGAACAATAAATAATGTAACCTCAACTACTGAATTTATTGTCAACCTAGGAACACCTTTGAACCCTTCTCCATCTCAGGCCAGCTACAGAATCAAAATCAGTGATGGAAACGGAAGCTTCGATCAGGTAAGATTCTTCGACAATACATTAATTCCTACTTATAATGCTTCAGACCGTTCAAAAATCACCCAAATTACCCAATGGGGAAATATAAAATGGAAAAGCTTTGACAATGCTTTCGTATACTGCGACTACATGGATGTGACAGCTACTGATGTACCAGACCTCAGCATGGTAACCAGCATGCGCCAGATGTTTTATTTATGTACTTCATTAGTTGGCAATTCTTCTTTCAATACTTGGAATACCTCTACCATTACAGATATGTATTATATGTTTGGTGATGATAACCTGTTCAACCAGCCACTGGGGAACTGGGATACCTCGAATGTTACAGATATGTCATATATGTTTGATTTTACAGGATTCAACCAATCTTTGGGTAAATGGAACACAGCTAAGGTCACCACCATGGAGCATATGTTTCATGATTCAGAAAATTTCAACCAGGATCTTCAAAACTGGAATACAGCCAATGTCACCAATATGAACGAAATGTTCCACGATACAGCTTTTAACCAAAATATCGGAAGATGGAATTTAAGTTCGTTAACAACAGCTACCGGCATGTTTCTCAATTCTGCGATGAGCTGCCTGAATTACGACAAGACCCTGTATGGATGGAGCCAGAGTTCATCAACGCCAGCTAATATCAACCTATCAAGTGCTTCTCCACTAGTCTACTCTCATGCTGATGCAGTAGCCGCAAGAAATTATTTAATCAATTCTAAAGGATGGACTATAACCGGTGATGCTTACAACGGATTGTGCAACCAGACCCTTTCAACTTCTGAAAAGGAAATAAACAGCAAAGCAGCTATTTATCCGAATCCGGTACAAGATTATATTTATTTGAAAAACATCCAGAATCCGGTAAGTTATATCATCACTGATATGAGTGGAAGAACTGTTGTCAAAGACCACCTTGACTATGAAAAGGTTAACGTCAGACTGTTGACTCCGGGAAATTATATCCTACAAATTTTGACAAAGAATAAAATCCATTCACTCCAATTTATCAAACAATAAACTATAGCCATGATTCTAAAAAAAATTCCAATGTTCATTTTCCTTTTGCTGATATTCTTAGCAAAAGCTCAGGAAGAATTCATCACGGTATGGAAACCCAGCCTTCCCCCACCTTCTTATCCTTATGCAGGAATTCCTGTAAACTCAAATAATAATCAGATCTGGTTTCCCGGAATAGGAACTAATTACCAGATTTATTGGGAAGAAATAGGCTACCCGTCTCACAATGCCACTTTAGCAAATGTAACTTCTGCCTATCAAACCCTGATAGATTTCGGAACTCCGCACAATCCCAATCCATCAGATGCTACGTATCGGTTGAAAGTAAGTAATGGAAACGGAAATTTTCACCAGATCAGATTTGCAGACTGGGACATGCTCAATGATAATGGAATTGTAGGAGATGTTCATAAAATCATGGATATAGAACAATGGGGAAAGATTAAATGGACTTCTATGGAACAGGCTTTCCAGGCGTGTAAAATTTTAAATTTTACGGCAACTGACATTCCGGATCTGAAACTGGTAACTGATATGTCTTACATGTTTTCAGGATGTTATGGTTTAGTGGGAAATCCTACGATCAATAACTGGAATACGTCCAAGGTAACTACTTTGCTTGGAACGTTTACAGGGTGCTTTGTTTTTAATCAGCCGGTTGGAAACTGGAATACTTCTAATGTGACGATGATGGGCATCACGTTCAATGTAGCTAAACTTTTCAATCAGCCATTAGACAACTGGGATACTTCTAAAGTAACTTCTACTACAGCCATGTTTAATGGAGCCGCGGAGTTCAACCGACCTATTGGAAATTGGGATATGTCTAACAATCTTGATGCAGAATTTATGTTTTCTGGGGCTACGAAATTCAATTATCCTCTTAAAGACTGGAATACTTCAAAAATCATAGAAATGAATCATATGTTTAATGGAGCAAAGGCTTTCAACCAGGATTTATCTATTTGGAATACAAGCAGTGTCACCATTATGAATGGAATGTTTTATAATGCTGAAAATTTTAACAGCGATATTTCCAACTGGGATACAAGAAAAGTAGAATGGATGCAAGATATGTTCAATGGTGCCAAAAGTTTTAATCAGAATATAGCAAAATGGAATGTCGCTTTAGTAAAAAATATGAACAGCATGTTCAGCAATGCCATTCTTTTTAACCAAAATTTAGGAAGCTGGAACCTGAGTTCTTTACTGTACGCTTCCAATATGTTTAAAAACTCTGCACTGAACTGCCAGAATTATGATGGTACTCTTTATGGGTGGAGCCTGAATCCTTCAACCGCGGCCAATATCAATCTGTCTTCGGTGTCACCGCTTACCTATTCTCATAATGCAGCGGTAGCTGCCAGAAATTATTTAATCAACAGTAAAGGTTGGACCATCAGCGGCGATACTTATAACGGAGAGTGCCAATCTTTCCTTGGAACATCCGATGTAAAGGTAAAAGGTGAAATCAATATCTATCCAAACCCTGCTGCAAATATTATCTATGTAAAAAATTCCAATGCGAAAGACTTTAAAATTATTGATATGAGCGGAAGAATTGTTGTAAGCGGAGATCTGGTGAGTGAACAGATTAATATTCAGACTCTAATTCCGGGGAATTATATTTTACAGCTTTATTCAAAAGATAATATTCAGAATTTAAAATTCATCAAAAAATAACCATAAACTCTCAACATGCTATTAAAAAAAATTTCAACACTCTTTTTTCTGATACTGATTTTCATGGCGAAAGCTCAGGATGAATTTATTACCATCTGGAAGCCTGCATCCACTGTATTACCAACAGTGAATGTAGATGCACCCTATCAGGCAACCACACAACAGATATGGTTTCCCGGGATTGGTGATAATTATGACATTTACTGGGAGGAAGTGGGCTATCCACAACACAATGGTTCCCTACTCGATGTAACTTCCACAAAACAGGTTCTTATAGACTTCGGGACGTCAATCGCAGAAAAAAATGATGCCAAATACAGGGTAAAAGTTACGAATGGTAACGGAATTTTCAGGCAAATAAAATTTGGAACTCCTCAACTATTTCCTACTCCTGAGCAAGTCATCCCTATCTGGCAGATCAATGGAAGTTCAGATAAAATACTGGAAATAGAACAATGGGGTAATATTTCGTGGACTACTATGGAGAGTGCCTTCAGTCTGTGCAGGCTTATGCAGCTTACGGCAACAGATACTCCTAATCTTAATAATGTTGAAGATGCTTCTTTTATGTTTTATGGTACAACTAGTTTTAAGGGGGCCAGCTCTATGCAAAACTGGAATACTTCGAAAATTAAGAATTTCAGTTTTATGCTGTCTCTTTTATTTGATGTGAATCCATCTTCTGCAGTAATAGAACAGTTCAACTCACCTTATCTGGACAGCTGGAATATGTCTTCTGCTACAAACCTCAGCTATATGCTTGGAAACAGAACTGTTTTTAACCAGACTCTTAATAACTGGAACGTTTCAAAGGTCACAGATATGAGCTGGATGTTTGGACAGTGTTTAAGCTTCAATCAACGTCTGGATAACTGGGATACTTCAAGCCTAGAAGATATCCATTTTATGTTTCATATGATTCCTGTTTTCAATCAGCAGCTCAACTGGAATACGTCTAAGGTTACCAATATGGCTCATGCTTTTCATGGCTGTACATCATTTAATCAGTCTTTAGAAACTTGGGATATGACTAAAGTAACCAAAATAGACCAGATCCTAAATGTTGCATCAAGTTTTAATCAGTCATTAGGAAGCTGGAACTTAGTTTCCGTTACCAATGGTAATGGTGCTTTAACAATGTCAGGCATTAATTGTGAAAATTACAGCAAAACACTTATGGGATGGGCAGACAATCCCAATACAGCAAACAATGTCTCATTAGGTTCTTTAACAGGATTTAAATATGCATCAAATGTGTCAGACAAAAGGGATATTCTCATCAATAAAGGCTGGTCATTAATAGGTGATACAGTAGGAAGCTGTTTGTTATCTTCATCGGATATAAAACTGAATAAAAAACCTCTGCTCTATCCTAATCCTGCAGTGGATGATATTCACATTGAAGGAATCGCTGATATTAAGGGATATAAAATTTATGATGCAAGCGGAAGATTTGTAAAAGAAGGAAATCCTAATAATGATTTGATCAATGTAAGTTCTTTGCCAAAAGGGAATTATATGATACAGCTTATCATGAAAGAAAAAACTATTTCTTCAAAATTCATTAAAAAATAAAAACAAAAAAGCCTCGCTGAAAAGTGAGGCTTTTATTTTGAGTTTAAAGTAAACTATTTGTCAAAATGATTAGGATGCTGGGCTTTAATATCATCTACAGTTCCCAATACTTTATCTTTTAAAGAATCCTGGTATTTCTGAAGTTTCGCCGCTACTTCTTCATTACCGCTTCCTAAAATTTTTGCTGCTAAAATCCCTGCATTCAAAGCTCCGTTCAAAGCTACAGTTGCTACAGGTATTCCACCAGGCATCTGAAGAATAGATAGAACAGAATCCCATCCGTCAATAGAATTACTGGACAAAATCGGAACTCCGATTACCGGAAGTGTAGTACAGCTTGCCACCATTCCCGGAAGATGTGCTGCTCCTCCAGCTCCTGCAACAATTACTTTCAGACCTCTTTCCTGAGCTGTTTTGGCATAATCGAACATTCTTTCCGGTGTTCTGTGTGCTGAAACTACAGTGAGTTCATAAGGGATATCAAGGCTTTTAAGAAAATTTGCAGCCTGTTCCATGATCGGCAGATCACTCTGACTGCCCATAATAATTCCTACCATCTTCAATTTATTAGATCTTCAAAGATAAAAGTCTTCTTTTAAAATAACAACTTTATTCGTTTCTAAATACAGATGGTGATATTCCTTTTACTTTTTTAAAAAACCTGTTCAGATGGCTTTTGTCCGTAAATCCAAACTCATCTGCTATCTCACTGATCCGCATATCACTGTAATGCAGGCGGTTTTCGATGAGTTTCATTTTGTACTGAACCGTATATTCATTTAACGTCATTCCTGTATTATTCTTAAAATAACGCCCTACATAAGTTTTTGAAATGCCAAACATCTTACTGATATTTTCACCTGTCAGTTTTTTAGGATCGTAAATATTCCCCTGAACATACTGAAGAATATCTGCAGCTTTATGATCTGTACTTTCATTCATCTCCAATATATCTTCCTTTACCAGATTCTGAGCCACTGCTGTCAGAACTGCCTGTACAAGAAGCTTAACCAATTCATTATTATAGAAATTTTTATTTTGCATGGCGATTATCAGACTTTCCATAATCTTTTTAACCATAAGGATATTCTCCTCTCCTTTAATTACGGATCCCTGTAAAGTATGATTGGAAAAAATTTTTTCAAGCTGTTTCATAAATACACTTGTCATTGTATGAAGCTGAAAAAAAAGTTTATTGAATCGTATAAAAAAAAGCTGAGTTTGTGTTTTGAATATAAAACGATGGAAATCTTCCGGCACAAGCAAAAAAAGATCGCCTTGCGTATAAGAAAATGTATTACCATTAATCTCCTGCTCCCCGGTTCCTGAAACTATATAAACAAGTTCAAAGAAACTGACACTGTGATCGCCTCTCGGACATACTTCTGCCAATTCTTTTAAAACAAGTTCAAACGGTTCCTGAAGAAAATCTTTTTTCATGACAATATTATACCCTTTTATCATGTAAAAATACAACATCTAGGATTAGCAAATCACAGAAATTTGCAGAAGAAAAAAGAAAAGTTATGAATTCACAAAACAATAACACAAAAATGCAGGCTCTTGTATTAGAACAATTTGAAAAACCTTTTGTACTAAAAAAAACAGATAAACCTTCGCCTCAGGACCATGAAGTCCTTATTCAAATCAAATCAGCAGGATTGAATCCTTTAGATCTGAAAATCAAAAACGGACAGGCAGCGCATGCAAGAGTTAACCTTCCGGCTGTCCCAGGAATTGATATGTCCGGAATAGTAATAGAAACAGGAAAAAATGTAAAGGGTTTTAAAAAAGGAGATGAGGTTTTCGGAATGGTGGGTGGAGTTGGTATCCATCAGGGTACATTAGCAGAATATATTACTGCTGATGCAGACCATATCAGTTTAAAACCTGAAAACATTTCATTTCAGGAAGCAGCAGCTCTTCCTCTGATATTGATTACTGCCTGGGAAGCTTTGGTTGATAAGATTAATATACAGCCTGATCAAACAGTATTAATTCATGGAGGAGCTGGAGGTGTTGGCCATATTGCTGTACAGATTGCTGTTGCAAAAGGAGCAGAGGTATTTGCTACAGTGAGCACGGAACATTTTGCAAGGATAAAAGAATACGGTGCTACACCTATAGATTACACCAACCTTTCTGTTGATCAATATGTAAGTGAATATACTGATGGTAAAGGATTTGATGCTGTAATAGACACCATAGGAAACAGTGTACTGGACGATTCTTTTTTAGCTGTAAAAAAATATACAGGACACGTTGTGAGCATCCTTGGTTGGGGAAACCACAATCTTGCCCCTCTATCTTTTCGTAATGCTACCTATTCCGGAGTATTTACATTATACCCTTTATTGAGTGGCGAAAGAAAAAAACATCACGGTGATATTTTAAAAGCAGCGTTTCAACTTCTTCAAACCGGAAAAGTAAAGGTTCGTCTTCATCATCAATCCTATACTTTGGAACAAATAGAATCTGCCTATGAATTGCTTGAAAACAGAAAAGCAAGAGGGAAAATAGTGATTCAAATTTCTTAATGATAAAAAACAGCAATGGATTCTATTCTGCAAACCGTCATCTGTACCAGCAAAAATGAAAGCAACTGTACCCATCATAATCATTTTAAAACAATTAAATTTGTTTGTTACACTACTTATTTACGTTGAAAGATTATAAACTTATTTTTGCTGTTCTTACCGTTGCTATGGTTTGGGGAACAACCTTTTTGGCCATCCGTGTGGCTGTAGAAACCATTCCCGCCTGGTTTGTAGCCGGAATCCGTCAGTTTTTAGCTTCTATCATTATGCTTGTCGTTCTTCTTTCGAGAAGAGAATTCAAATGGATTGGCTGGAAAAGCTTGGGATATCAGATTATTTTTTCTTCACTGATGCTGGTGGTTGCCAATGGTATGACGACTGTGGCTGAGGAAACTGTTTCAAGCAGTCTTGCCTCACTCATCAGTGCATGCTCACCTATTCTGGTGTTTCTGGGAAGTGTGGCTGTTGGATTACAAAAGTTCAGCCTGCGGGCACTTAGTGGGATTATGTTGTGTTTCAGCGGTATTCTCTTTATTTTCTGGGACGGACTGAAAGATCTTGCCAATCCGGATTACAGAATGGGAATGATCTTCCTGTTCTGTGCTATTGCAGGATGGGCTTCAGGAACTATTTTCACTAAAAAATTAAATATCCAAAGCGGCAATATAACGTTGAACCTTTTCTATCAATTCCTATTTGCAGGTGTTGTTCAGATTATTTTGGCTTTCCTATTTTCTGAAAATTATAACTTTGGAAACTGGTCTGTAAAAAGTATTTCAGCTATGTTATACCTTTCTGTTTTTGGTTCTGTAGCTGCTTTTTTTGCTTTCCACTATGCATTGACCAAAATTTCGCCGGTACAGGTTTCTATTCTGGCTTATATCAACACCATCATCGCTATATTTCTAGGTTGGCTGATTATGGATGAAAAAGTGACGTTTAAGTTTATTCTTGCTGCGATACTCATCATTTGTGGTGTTTTTATTATTAACTACAAACCCGAAATGTTCAGGAGGCAGAAAGCATTATAATATGTGAAAAATTTCCTGATTTTTTTATTTGCTTTATTGTATTTCTATTCATTGAAAAGGGTTAAAATTTACAGGTAAGTATCAGAATTTCTTTACATTTGCCCAAACACAACTCTTATAACCATGAAGCAAAAGCTATCCATCATTACTGTTTTACTTCTTCCTGCATTTTATTTTTCTCAAAAAGCAGAGCCAAGGGAAGAGATCAAACTGAAAAGTTTTGATTACAAAATCTATATTCAAAACAAAAAAGACAAAGAAACGGATCAGGAATTATATCTGATTCCTAATAAAGGAGATACTATCAGAGAAAATGCTCTTGTTAAAAAAATATCCGGGGAAGAAACTCACAGAGGTATTTATAGAATCAACAACACAGAAATTCATTTTGTGGATATTGACCTTATCACAGAAAAAATCAACCATAAAATCTATAGTCCCAATAAAAAGGGAGTGCTGACATTAGTCAAAGAAAATTCAAATCTGACCTCTTATCCAAAGGATCTTCCGCCAAAATTTAAAGACAATAAACCTCCGCATCCCGAATTCGAAGGTGGTGAAGCAGCATTGGAGCAATGGATTGAAAAAAACATCTATCCGGTCCTGGAAAAGAAATATAAGAAAAGAGAGAAAGGGAATTCTGTTCTTATTTTAGATATAAACCCAAACGGAGTTCCATCTTTTGTAGAAATAAAAAATTTGAATATTTCTGATACCATCAAAAAACAACTCACCGATATCGTAAAAACATCTCCTGTCTGGAAAACCAATATACAAGGGTTTGACGTGTCGGGAATTGTCTTTATTCCTTTAGAATACTAGGGAGTATCGTCAAGAGGCTATTTTTATATTCCCTTCATTTTTCTTATATTGTATACTCAACCCATACAATATGCTGAAAAACACATTTTTTTTATTTCTGGCCGCCTCTTTTCTTCTTGTAAGCTGTGATTACAAAGAGAAGGAAAAAAATCTGACAGACAGGGAAAAACAATTATTAGAAAAAGAAAAAGTATTCGCGAAGAAAGAATCCGAATATCAGTCGCTCCTTAAAATGAGGGACAGTATTTTTGCCAAAAAAGATTCTGTAGTCATTACTTCTTCATGGCCCGCGGAAATTTCCGGTCCATGGAATGGAAAGGTCATCTGTACAGAATCCAACTGCAGTGAGTATGCGGTGGGCGACCAGCGTACTGATATCTGGGAATTCGATAATGATTCTACCCAGCCTATTACCAAAATCATCAACAACAATAATCTGGTAAGGCTGTACACAGGCAAGTTTGAAAACAATGAGATCAGACTGTACTTCAAAACCGATTCTACGGCCAAAAAGAATGTAGAAATGAGCGTTCTTCTTAATGATATTTCGGACAACAAGATCAAAGGTACAAGAACCATCACCTCCGATGGCTGTACTGCCAAGTTCTCTGTTGAATTAGTACGTTCCACAAAATAAACACTTATGATTTTACTGAGTATACACAACCTGAGTCTTCCTATAGAAGATCCGGTACTGAAATTCCTGTTGGTACTGGTCATCATTCTGGCAGCACCATTACTGCTAAATAAAATTAAAGTTCCCCATCTTTTGGGGCTTATCATCGCCGGAGCCATCATCGGTCCGAACGGATTCAATGTATTGTCCAGAGACAGCAGCATTGTGGTAACGGGAACTACCGGACTTCTCTATATCATGTTCCTGGCAGGTCTTGAGATTGATATGGGAGATTTTAAAAAGAACAAGTGGAAAAGCCTCACCTTTGGGCTCTATACCTTTATTGTCCCTTTTGTTTTAGGTTATCTGGGAGGTTATTATCTTCTGCATTTTTCTATGCTGACGTCTATTTTGTTTGCCAGTCTTTTTTCTTCCCATACCCTTATTGCTTATCCATTGGTGAGCAAGTTAGGAATCGCCAAAAACAAGGCTGTTAATATTACCGTTGGAGGTACTATGATCACAGATATCCTCGCATTATTAGTGCTTGCTGTGATTGTGGGAATGTCTCAGGGAGATGTGGGAACAGAATTTTGGGTTAAATTATCCGTTTCTTTCATCGTTTTTGCATTGATTGTATTAATTGTATTCCCTATTATAGGCCGTTGGTTTTTCAAAAGGGTGGATGATAAAATCTCACAATATATTTTTGTATTGGTCATGATTTATCTGGCGGCAATGCTGGCTGAACTGGCCGGTGTGGAAGCCATTATCGGAGCATTCTTTGCAGGATTGGCTTTAAACAGATTAATTCCTCATACTTCTTCTTTGATGAACAGAGTTGAATTTGTGGGAAATGCCATCTTTATTCCATTCTTCCTGATCAGTGTGGGAATGTTGATTGATTTTAAAGTTTTCTTTAAAAGCTGGGAAACGCTGGAAGTAGCTGGAATCATGCTGGTAGCTTCTATCGGAGGGAAATATCTTTCTGCAGTGGCCACTCAAAAAACATTCAGACTGACCAAAGAGGAAGGAAAACTGATTTTCGGGTTGAGTTCTGCATCAGCAGCAGCTACATTGGCTTCAGTAATGGTAGGATACAACATCATCCTTTCTGAAACCGAAACCGGGGAACCTGTAAGATTATTAAATGAACACGTCCTGAACGGAAGTATTTTACTGATCCTTATTTCGTGTACCATTTCCTCTTTCATTTCCATGGCAAGTGCTCAGAAAATCGCTGAAAGTGACAACGAAGATACTGTTTCGGGGAATACTCATGAAGAAGAAAGTATTCTTTTGGCCATCAACCATGAGGCAACTGTTGAGCGAATGGTGAACTTGGGAATTCTCATCAAAGCACATTCCAATACAGAAGATCTGTTTGCCCTGAATGTCATCAATGAAGATAAAAATGAATCTTCAGTAAAGAATGCGGAGAAACTTCTTCACCAGGCAGCAGATGCGGCGGCGGCGGCGGATGTGAAGCTACAGGCCCTAAAAAGATATGACAATGACGTCGTAAATGGAGTCAATAATGTTATTAAAGAACAGAAAATTACAGACCTCATCATTGGATTGGAGGATGAAAAAGGATTCTCACCCTCTTTTATCTATAATCTTTACAATGGCTATCTGCAGAATGATGATGTGAATGTACTCGTATATCATGCAGCACAACCGCTTTCCACCATAAAAAAATATGCGGTCATGATTCCTGAGAATGCAGATAAAGATGCCGGATTCTTCCATGCCTTGCTAAGAGTCTGGAATATTGCCAGAAATTCCGGGGCTACAGTTGTTTTTTATGCTCCTGAAAACATCATTGATATTCTGCAGAAAATCATGAAGAAAGCCAGTATAGAGGCAGAATTTATCATTATGAGCACATGGCAGGATGGTGAAAGAACCGCTGCCCAGCTGAAAGACGATGAAGCATTGATTATTCTAATGGCAAAACGAGGTATGAAATCCTATATTCCACGAATGAGACTGATCCCGGAACTCCTGAACAGGAATCTGAATGATAACAATTATCTATTGATCTTCCCTTTCTCAGAATATGATAAAAACAGTCCGGAAATACGTTCTGTAGGAAATCACGGAGATTTTGTGGAGATTGGAAATGTGATTCAGAAGATTTTTAAATAAAGAAGCTGAAAGAAGGATGCTGGAAGTTATCTATATATGAATAATCATTTTTTATTAAATCATCAAACAATTTGAACCATCAATAGGATCGGGCTTTAGGCGAAACTTAATTTAGATTTTGGCTAAAGCCAATTGAACAATTACATAACAAAAAAGGGAGCTGTTTTTTAAAATAACAGCTCCCTTTTATATTTTTTAAATGGTTTACTCAGCAATTACTCTTACCATTCCTTTCACCTGTACAAGCTTTTCCATTAGCTCTTCCCTGGAATCAGCAAGGACATTGATGTGTCCCATTTTTCTTCCTGGTTTGGTTTCGGTTTTCCCGTATAAATGGATGTAGGTTTCAGGTAACTTAAGAATATCTTCCATTCCCTCGTATACTACTTTTCCGGCATATCCTTCTGCTCCTACCAGATTCAGCATTCCGCTGTACGTGATGGCATCAGTATCGGCTAAAGGCAGGTTTTTTACTACACGGTACATCTGTTCAAACTGAGAATTGGTATTTCCTTCCTGACTCTGATGTCCTGAATTGTGAAGTCTTGGAGCAGTTTCATTTACCCATATTTTACCTTCTTTGTCAAGGAATAATTCAATAGCAAACAATCCCGGAGAGTTCACTGCAGCTAAGAATTTCTCTGTAATAGAATCAATCTGATTCTGAACATCTTCTGTCAGAAGAACTGGACAAACATTGAAATCCAAAAGATTTAGTTTTGAATCAGCTACCATTTCTGTTATCGGAAAAACATTGGTTTCTCCTTTTTCATTTCTGGCTACAATGACGGAAAGTTCTTTTTCAATATCCACCAGGCTTTCAATAACAGATGCTTCTGTCCATAAGTGCTGATAATCTTCTTCTGTTTTGATCACCTGTACTCCTTTTCCATCATATCCGCCTGTATTCATTTTCTGTACAAATGGCAATGGCATGATAATTTTCTCATCACTGTTCCATACCACCTGAAATTCCGGGCTTGGAATATCATGAGTTTTATAAAATTCTTTCTGAAGGATCTTTTGCTGGATCGTTTTGATGATATTGGCATTAGGAACCACTCTTATTCCCTGCTTTTCAAGTTCTGCCAATGCATCAGCGTTTACGTGTTCTATTTCAATCGTAACAACATCTTTATCTTTTCCGAAGTTCAGAACCGTATCATAGTCATTAAAATTCCCCTGTGTAAAATATGAGATATTATGACATGGTGCATCAGAAGCCGGATCCAGAGTATAAAACTCATCATCATACTTCAGTGCGCTTTGTATCAACATTCTTCCCAGCTGTCCGCCTCCCAGAATTCCTATTTTCATTTTTTATTTTTATTAGATTTACTTCTTATTGAATTTTATCAATTTTTAAATACCCAAGTCCCATCGGGTTCTTCTGATCTTCTGTATCAGATTTTTTAAGAACGATAGCATATTTTTCTTTCATATAGGCAGGAAGAATATCACTCACATTGAAAATATCATCAATATCTACTCCATGCTTATCATCAATATGACTTACAGCACCTTCAAAGCCCATTGTCTGATAAAACTCAGTAGCTTTTGCCCTTTTTATAATCTCTCCCATAGACTGCCCTACCATTAAGTGCTGCTCATGAAATTCTTCAAAGAAACCAGGTTTGTAACCTCCCAGATTAAGGAAAAACAATTGGTCTTCTGATGACTTCTCTCCTTTCTCTACAATTTCCACTTCATAGCCGTCAGCAAATCTCACTTCCTGATAACAATCCAGATGAATTTTACCTTCTGCTTCCTTCCAAAACTCTTTCATATCCGGAATTAAATCTTTAAGATTCTCTGCTATTCCGAAGAAAACATCGTGCTGCTCAATATTTCTTCCTTTAGGAGTTGCCCCAAGGATAACATAAAATAATTTCATTACATTTTTCATGCATACAAAAATACGTTAAATTTATCTTTTTCAAATGTTTGGCAGACTACTACAATAATTTTATATTTGTAACATTATTTGTAGTATGTCAGAAATCATCATACTCTTCCTTGGCGCAATTTCCGCTGGTCTTTTAGGTTCACTTACGGGTTTAGGAGGAGGAGTTATTATCATTCCTTTATTAACGCTAGGTTTTGGCGTTCCAATGCATTATGCTATCGGTGCTTCACTTATCTCAGTGATTGGTACCTCTTCCGGCGCGGCTGTAGCTTTCGTCAAAGAAGGGTTTACCAATATGAGAATCGGGATGTTTCTCGAAATTGCCACCACCGCAGGTGCTATTGCAGGTGCCCTGGTTTCAGGGATGCTTAACCCTAATACGATCGGAATTATTTTCGCTAGTATCCTTCTTTTAACGGTTATTTTAAATCTTAAAGGTAAGCCTGATCACCAGGAGCCTTTGGTCAAAGGAAGTCTGGAAGAGAAGCTGAAATTGTACGGAACATTCCCTGATAAAGGAGTATTGAAAAGCTATTCTGCAAGAAATACAGTTCCTGGATTTTTGATGATGATGTTTGCAGGTGCTATGTCCGGACTTTTAGGAATAGGTTCCGGAGCGTTGAAGGTATTGGCAATGGACAATATGATGAAACTGCCTTTCAAGGTATCTACAACAACCAGTAACTTCATGATTGGGGTAACAGCTGTAGCCAGTGCGCTGATCTATTTCCAGAGAGGAGAAATTATTCCGGTAATTGTAGCTCCTGTATTGATAGGGGTTGTCATCGGAAGTTTTATCGGCTCAAAAACGCTGATGGTATCCAAGACCAAAAAATTAAAAGTATTTTTTGCCATTGTAATTACCATTCTGTCTATTTACATGATGTATAACGGTATCAACAAAAGCTTCAGATAATGAGAAAGAATTTTACAGATGTAGATCTGAACCGCTCCGTAGGAAATCTTCTGAGGCTGGGTGTTATTCTATCTGTGGCAACCTCTCTGATTGGTTTTATCAAGTTATTTTTTGAGGGTTTTAAAATGCCTGAAAAATATACAAGCCTTGTGGTAGGTACTTCTTCAGATAAAGTATGGGGACATTTCTGGAATTCTCTGTGCAAAGGAGAAGGAATGGCCATTATTCAGTTGGGAATTCTTCTGCTGATTTTCACACCTTTGATGAGAATTGTTTTTGCTTTAATAGGGTATTTAAAAGAAAAAGACTACGTATATGTAGTCATTTCTTCAATCGTGTTAGCAATTATGGCGGTAAGTTTCTTTGCTGGATACGCTCACTAATTTTTACATTTCATAAAACTCTAACGGCAACTGATCGGGATCCTGGGTAAAGAAAAATTCTTTCCCGGTGAATTCATCTATGCGGATTTCTTCACAGTTTAAGCCTTTTTCAATCAGCTCATTCCTTTTTTCTGCCACATTTTCAACAGAAAAGGCAAGATGTCTTAAGCCACATGCCTCCGGACGTGATGGGCGCTGGCCTGGATGAGGAAAAGAGAATAGTTCTATGACATAATGCTCTCCTATAGCCAGATCAAGTTTATAAGACTGTCTTTCTTCACGGTATACTTCCCGAATAATATTCAGATCTAAAATTTCTGTATAAAATTTCTTTGAAACGGCATAATCCGAACATATAATTGCAATATGGTGAATCTTCATTTTTTTATTTTAAACTAATTTTCAATTGAATTTTATTACTGTATTTCTTTACAGTTATCCTTTCTTCTTGTATCAATAATATACTGGATTTTCCATTCATTATTCTGCTTTACCAGCTGAAAACTATTGGCACCGCAGTGTGATAATTTTCCCTTTAAATAAAAAGAATAAGGAGTAAATACACTGGCCAGGTTTCCGTCTGTATGAACAGCTTCTACTATGATTCTTTCATCTAGATCCCCTTTTGTAAATTTTGAAACCGAAGCAACGAAATTCGGTATGCTGTCACTTTTTACAGTACCGTCTTTCGTGATTGTTTGCAACACTGCATTCTCCGAAAAGGCAGATTTTACGAGTTCTGAGTCTGCATTTTTCATGCCAAGGAACAGGTTACGGATAGGTTTTTCAATATCTTTATTCTGCTGCCCGAAGCCAGAAATACTGATCAGAACAAGAAGCATGACTATTTTATTCATAGTATAGATTTAGATAATTAAAAATAGATAAAATAAAATTTAAATTGATTAACAAATTTTAAAATTCATTTTCCTTAAATTGTAGTCAAAATTATTTCAGAGCTTTTTATATGTGGATTATTTATCTGACTTTGGCCATCCTTCTTCTGGTCATGACCATACTGCCAAAAATACAGCATTCTCACTGGATATTCCGGGTTCCGGAATTTGCTAAAATACAGGTCACCTACCTTATATTTTTCACTTTTCTATTAGGCCTTTTTACTGATCCTAAAGAATATTTATGGTATTACCAGGGACTTCTGCTGGTTTTGTTTGTTCATCACAGCCATACCCTTATCAAATACACCCGTTTTTATCCTGTAAAAAAACACAGACAACGCCACAAGTCTTCTGATAAACTGCATTTTATTTCGGCTAATGTGTATCAGTTCAATAAAGATTATGGGAAATTCATTGGGCTTGTTAAAAAGTATAATCCTGATTTTTTCATGACTATGGAAAGCAATGGCGACTGGGAAAAAGCAATGAGACCTTTAGAAAATGAATACGGCTTCCAGCATAAAGTAACTCTTGAAAACACCTACGGCATGCATTTCTATTCCAGGATTGAAATCAAAGAGGCAAAGACTCATTATTTTGTAGCTGATGATATTCCGAGTATTGAAATCCACATGAAAACAGCTGATGGCTTTTCTTTTGTTTTCTTCGGGGTTCATCCGCCGCCGCCAAGTCCTACGGAAGAGGAAACATCAAAAGAAAGAGATGGTGATCTTCTAAGTACAGCCAAATGTGTAAAAGACATCAAAAAACCTGTTATTGTAGTGGGAGATTTCAATAATGTTGCATGGTCAAGGTCATCTGTACTTTTTAGAAAAACAAGTCATCTCATAGACCCTAGAATCGGGCATTCTTTTGTTTCTACCTTCCATGCGAAATACCGTCTTTTAAGATTTCCTATCGATCTGATGTTTCACAGTGAAGATATTTTTATTAAACAGCTGAAAACATTGGAAAATTTTGGTTCAGACCACCTTCCGGTATACTGCGAGTTTTTCATAGATCATCACAACGACGAACAGGAAGAATTGATTGAAACAGCGACTTCTGAAGAGAAAGCAGAAGCTGAAATCATGATCGAGGAAGGAAAGAAAGAAGATGGCGAGCGGGAAACTGTGGTTACTGAGGATTAAGCATAAAAAAGTGGGCTTTCGGCCCACTTTTTTTGAATATTTTATATCAGAGACTGAACCCCCAGAACCAATTAATGGTTCTGTTCCTACCCCAGCTGCCTGTTTCTGTCCCTTCCTTATATTCGGTAAAAAACATAAGTAATAAAACAATAACAATGGCAATGAGAATATAAATCTTCTTCTTTTTCATACTAGAATTTCATTACATCCTTCACTACTCCATTCTTCTGGGTGTGCTGTAATAATTCAGCTTCGATGAAGGTTTTAATCTCTTCTTCAGAACCATTGTTCGGGAATAAAAGGTGAACATTAGCTCCTGCATCCAGTGTAAAGAATAAAGGCAATCTGGTTTCTCTTCTGAAATCCCAGATTTTGTTGATGACTTCCAAAGTACCTGTTTTCATCAGGATAAAAGCCGGATCACTCATCATCATCATTGCATGCAGTGTAAGTGCTTCATGCTCTACCAGCTTGATAAAGCTTTCCATATCACCGTTTTTCAGGATTTCTTTCATTGGAACAAAGTTCTCTCTGGCTTCCTGAAATCTTCTTTCTGCATAAGGATTGGTATTCATCAAACCATGCCCTACCGTTGAAGAAACACTTTTCTGTCCTTCATGGATCAATAAAACCCAGTCGTTAAAATTTCTGAATACTTCATGAATTTCAGCATCCAGATACTGTACTCCAAATAAATCTGAACTTCCTTCTACGTCATCCGTTTTTCCCCACACCACAAGTCCGTTATATAAGCTTCGGCATGCACTTCCACTTCCTAATCTTGCTAAAAATGAAGCCTTTCTCAAAGATTCTTCTTCAGAAATTGTTCCTGTAAATGAAGCATCTAATGCCATCAGACATTTTGCAATGGCTCCAAATCCTGAAGCTGAACTTGCAATCCCCGAGCTGTGCGGAAATGTATTTTCTGTCCTGATAACATATCTCCCTTTTAAAATCCAGGGAAGATGCTGTTCTATATTTTTGAAATATTTCTCAATTTTTTCTGCAAATTTCACTTCTTCATTACCAGCCAGAAAGGTCTGTACTGAAAAAGATTCATCCGCGATAAATTCCATTGAGGTATTGGTTTTACAATGGTTTAAAGTGTAACTGATACTTGGGTTGGCAGGAATCTGATCAGCATATTTCCCCCAATATTTGATCAGGGCAATATTAGACGGGCAGCTTTCTGAAACCGTTTGGGTATGAATGGTGAAATTTTCTTTTCCTATAAAATCTTGTGTCGTCATAGTTTAATTTAAGTCATTATTTTAAACCACCCCGTCAAAAATTCTTTGAATTTTCGCCACCCCTCCAAAAGAGGGGAATTTTCACACCTTTATTTGTACTTGACGTGAAAAACAGGAGGTTAAAATTTTTAATACATCTTCTCTATAATATCTGCATATTTTTTGATCACCACATTTCTTTTGACTTTCAATGTAGGCGTAATTTCGCCTGTATTGATGTCAAATTCTGCTGGCATTAAAGTAAATTTCTTCACTTTTTCATAGTCTGCCAGATGGCTCTGTAATTCTTTAATCTTCTCTTTGTAAAGGTTGATTATCTTTTCATTTTTTACAACATCTTCCCAATTGGTAAAAGGAATATTATTTTTCTTGATATAGTCCTGTAAAAATTCAAAATTAGGAACAATCAACGCTGAAACAAACTGTCTTCCTTCTGCAATCAGCATAATCTGCTGGATAAAATTATTATTGGTCAAAAGGTTTTCGATCTGTTGTGGAGCAATGTATTTTCCGTTGGATGTTTTCATTAGATCTTTGATTCTGTCTGTAATGATCAGGTTTCCTTTATCATCAAACTTTCCTGCATCACCGGTTTTGAACCACCCGTCCTCTGTGAACACTTTCTGGGTTTCTTCAGGCTTATTGTAATAGCCTTTCATGATTCCGTTTCCTCTTGCCTGAATTTCATCATTTTCACCGATACGCATTTCAACTCCCGGTAAAGGCTTTCCACTGGTACCATGTTCAAAATGAGTCAATGGGAAAAGAGTCAATGTTGCGGTGGTTTCCGTTAATCCGTACCCTACAGTTACGTGAATTCCCACTGAATCAAAGAAACGGGTAACTTCTGGTGACAATGAGGCACCTCCACAAGGTAAAAACCAAAGTCTTCCACCCATTTTCTCTTTGATTTTACTGAAAACCAACCGATCTGCAACAGCTTCTTTGAATTTTAATCCAAAAGGAATCGGTTTTTCATTTCTCTTCAATTCAGCAGTTTCCCATCCGGTTTTAAGGGCCCAGTCAAAGATTTTTTTCTTTAATGAAGAACCTTCTTCTGCTTTTTCCAAAACTCCGGCATATACTTTCTGGAAAAATCTTGGTACCGCACACATTGTAGTAGGTTTTACTTCTTCCAGTGCCTTAGCTACATTTTTAGGGTCTTCCAGAAAATAAACACGGGCACCACCATACAGGCAAAGTAAACTCCAGCTTCTTTCAAAAACGTGGCTCAAGGGTAAAAATGCCAGTGAAAGTTCTTCTTCAAAGTTTTTAAACATAAAAAATTCAAAGTGAGAATCGAATGCTTTAATAAAATTTCCATGGGTAAGCATTACGCCTTTCGGGACTCCGGTAGTTCCGGAAGTATAGATCAATGTGGCAGTATCATCATTTTCTTTCTTGCAGATCTCCAGCTTTGGGGAAGCTTTTGAAATAAAATCTTCAAGATAAAAACTGTTGAATTCTTTCTTGATCCACACTGCTTTTTTAGAAACAATAATGGTTTCAAGATTGTTTTCTTCTTTATGTAAAAACTCAAGACAGGCATTATACTGCATCTGATTTCCTACTAAAACAACTTTTGCTCCGGAATCGTTAACGATATGTTCTGCCTGCTCAGCATTATTGGTTGAATAAATAGGCACTGTAACAGCACCAATGGCCATTGAAGCCAGGTCAAAGATCATCCATTCGGACGAGTTATCTGAATAAATAGCGACTCTGTCATTCTCCTGAACTCCAGCTTCCTTTAAGGCATTGGCTGTTTTAAAAATAACTTCACTGAATTTTTTCCAGCTTAGCTCTTTCCAGCCTCCCTCTTTCTTTTTAAATCCGATGGCCGCTTTTATAGGATGTTTTTCTACATTTTTAAGGATAATTGCCTCTGCAAGATTCATTTCTTCAGCTTTTTGTCGTTAATATAATTATTCAGGTGAAAGTCTATACTTTCTTTTACGGGAATAAACTGATAATTCAGTTTTTCTTTGACTTTGTGATTGGAAATGGTGTTGAATGAAGAAATGGCTTCAATATTTGATTTGGTAACCATTTTCAGTTTGGGAATCAGCCATCCGAAAAGGGTGTTGGCTATTCTTCCGATATTTAATACAGATTGTGAAAGAATTCTGGCATCTTTAAGTCCCAGACGGGTTCTCACCTGTTTTGCAAGGTCTGCATATCTGTTATTTTCAGCAACAATGATAAAACGTTCTCCGAAAAGATTATTTTCCATTAATCCTATGGCGGTATTAGCAACATCTCTCACGTCAACATAAGCAGAACCACCTGAAAAGGTAAAACTATTGTCTTCAAAAGTAGAGAAAAGCTCTCCGCTGCTTTGGGTCCAGTTTCCGCTTCCTACGATCATTCCCGGGTTGATGATGATAACATTAAGGCCTTCTGCTGAGGCTCTCCATGCTTCCATTTCGGATAAATGCTTTGAAATAGCATACGCAGAGTGTTCCAGTTTTGGATTAAAATCAGAATCTTCGTCCAGCTCTCCTTTTTCATTGAAATTATCAAGAACGGCAACAGAACTTACATGGAGAAATTTTTTAACGTCTGACCCTTCACAGGCAAACAACAGGTTTTCTGTACCCTTGATATTTGTACGGTACATTTCTTTTTCATCTTTGGGATGAAAGCTTACTTTTGCAGCACAGTGATAGACCTCATCCACACCTTGCAGTGCTGTTGTCAAAGAATTGAGGTCATCAAAATCTACGTTTACCCATTCGATCTTATTGAAAAAATCATCGGGATTCTTCGTATAAAAGCTGTATGAATGCTTTACTTCGTTTATATTGCTGCCCGGTCTTTTGGAAGCACGTACATTTTTACCTCTTTTAAGAAGTTCCAGTACAATTATTCTTCCCAGAATTCCGGTAGCACCCGTTACAAAAATCATTAATTATTTTACTTGATTGCTGACTAAAATATAACAATATTTTCTATCCGGCAATTCTTCCGGATCCGGCAAAAATTCCTTAGAAAAACTGCTTATGCAAATTTGCGATTTTTAAAGCATAATTCAACTTTATTTAACCAATATTATCACTCAGAAATCAACAAACCAGAAAAATTTTAATCACAATAGATCATTATATTTAAAAGTCCTGAAAGAATGTACAACTTTCAGGACTTTTATGATTAAAAATGCTTTGTTCTTAAGCCATTACCTCATTATTTCTTCTTGGGGCTTTATCGCAAAGAACGTCTGCAATACTCTTTGATATAAGGTTTCCTTCTGTAAGATTATCCAGCCAGAAGAATTCTCCGGCGGCATTGATCTCAATGAAATAGTATTCGTCTTCAGGAGAAACAATCATGTCTATTGCGCCGTAATCTACATTATAAATATCGAGAAGTTCAAGCAGTTTTGCTTCTACGTCTGCCGGAAGTTCTGTTCTGCTCCATTTATCAATCAGATTGATTCCGTCTTTTCTCCAGTCTATTTTGGCATCTTCAGATTGTTGTGAGTCTATTTCAAATGCATAAACATCTCTTCCCACAATGGTAATACGAAGTTCTTTTTTCTTTTGAATCATCTGTTGAAACTGCATTGGGCAATATAACAATGAGTCAAGTTCTTCCAGTTTATTTTCACTGACCACGTTGGTAAACACTACACTTTCCACACCGTCTTCATAGATGGCAAAACCAGTTTGCATCTTCGCCACTACATTCTGATGTTTCAGAATAAATTTTCTGGCTTCATCAGGGCTGTTGGTAAGGCAGGTTGCCGGAATGGTCAGACCTAATTTATCTGCAATTTTCAATTGTTCTTCTTTGCTGTCCAGTCTTCTGTATACACTTGGTTTTCCTAAAGAATACGCATCTACAGATTCAAAGAAACCGAAAAGTGTATTTCTGATTTCTCCCATTGCTGCACCGTAGAACTTAGAGTCCATTTCTTCCTTCAGCCCCTTTCCGATATTGTAAGCTCTTCTGTACCAGATAGCTGAAATATCATCTAAACGGTGTTTTGCATCCTGAGTTTCAAGAAAACTTACCCATTCTCCATCCTGAAAAATGGTGGAAAGTTTGTTTTGTAAAGGATAAACGTCAACATCAAAGCGAATGACCTCGCAGTTATTTTTTTCAATGTATTCTGTTACTTTTTCAATAGAAAAATTATCTGCGGTATGGGTTATAATTAAAATTTTATTCATGGAAATTAATTCTTTTGATAAGATTATCGGCAATTCTTTCTGCTATGGGAAATTCCAGCTCTTTTTGCAGCATTCCCCACTCTCCCTGCGGATTGACTTCAAGGAAATAATAATTCCCGTCTCTTCCCCTGATCATATCGATAGCCCCTATATAAAGGCCCATTTCATGCATCATGGAAGTGAGATTTACTTTAACGGAATCTGGCAGCTCGTATGCTGACCAGAAATAGCCTTCACGGGCTACTCTCCAATCTGCATTTTCGCTGTTATTGATCTTTCCTGTGAAGAAATCACCGTCTACATAGACGATTCTCAATTCATATTCTTTTTCAATATAAGGCTGAAAAATCATGGGACAGTATGCAATGTCTGAAAGGTTTTCAAGAGATTCTTCTTCAATGATTGTAGTGGAAATCATATTTTCACCAGACATTGTTTTCGCAGTTACCCCATGAAGCTTAGCGATTGCTTTTCCGTAGCAGTATTGATAGAAAAATGTTGTTATTTTCTCTTCATCATTGGAAAAAATAGTTTTAGGGATCGTTAAGTTATTTCTTTGTGCAATTTTCAGCTGAAATATCTTGTTGCCATCCACCTTTTTTTCATTTTCATAAGGATTGATCCAGGGAACATGCTCTAAGGCAGTCATCAGATTGTAGCGCAGGCTTCCATATTCGTTCAGGAATATTTTTTCATAATCCTGATCCAATTCTTCGGGAGCACTTATTCTCCATGCTTTTCTGTGCCATACTCCTTTAATTTCATCAGAGTGGATGGTATTTCCGGACTCATCAGTCAATTCAAATGAATTTTCATGGATACTGATTTTCTGAAGGTGATTCAGCCGGTCAGAATTCAGTCTGAAATAAGAAATATTTTTGGAGGCCAGGTATTCGAAAAAGAGATCGATATTATAAAAATCCTGTGAATGGGTGATGCAGAGAATCATTTGCCGGTTTTTATTAAAAAGGGAAACTTAATGTTTAAGTTTCCCCTACTCTATTTTATTGAATTCTACTTATTATAGTGGAATAGTGATTGTATCATCATCACCGTCAGATGGATATTTCAGCGTGTGCATCATATCATCTTTCGGAGAAGTTACAACGTCAATTGCCGGTTTTGTAATTACATCTCTTTCAGGAATTGACATATCAGTTCCTCCTTTTACTGTTTCAGGATCTTTCACCTGTTTTTCCAAGAATGATGCGAAAAATGGCTTCTTCTTTGAGTTTTGGTTTTTCATAATGTTTAGTTTTGGTTTGATATATAATTAAGCTTAAGCTGTATGTATATTCTTACACATCTAAAACATCCTCATCTCCGTCAGAAGGATATTTCATCGTTACATTATCATTATCAGGCTTGGTAACACCATCCTGAAGAGCAGTAGTGATTTGATCCTTGATTACCGATGTAATCTGGTCTGTAAGTACGGAAGTGATACCTCCTCCTTTTACTGTTTCCGGGTCTTTAACCTGTTTTTCTAAAAATGTTGCGAAAAATGGCTTCTTTTTTGAATTTTTGTTTTCCATAAGTTAATATTTTTATTGTTTTGGAAATCCAAAGTACAAAAAATTCAACTCATGGAGAAATAATATGACGTTTTAATAAAATTTTAACATAATACTAAAAATCAAAGTATAAAATTAATTTAATCCCAAGAATTCCTTGACAACGTTTGCAAAATCGACCGGATTTTCAGCCTGCACCCAGTGTCCTGCATTTTTTACCGTAACTACTTTAGCTTTAGGAAACTGCTGCTTGATTCCAAATTCATCCTGAGGCAGAATATAATTGGACTTTTCTCCTGCAATAAAGAGTGAATCGCCTTCAAAAACACCGAATTTGACCGCATTGGAAACAAATTCATTATATTTTTCAGATAATGTTTTAAGATTAAATCTCCAACCCAGTTTTTTATTTTCATCCCAATACAGATTTTTCGTTAAAAACTGTATGGTTGATTTTTCGGGAATATACTGGTTCAGAACTGCTTCCACATCATTTCTGGAGGCTACCGTATTGAAATCTACAGTTTCCAGTGCTTTGATAATTCCCTGGTGATGCGGCGGATATGCTTTAGGTGAAATATCTACAACAATCAGTTTTTCAACACGTTCAGGATATTTTAAAGCAAACTGCATGACAGCTTTTCCTCCTAAAGAATGCCCCAAAACATGAGCTTTCTGAATTCCATAATGATCCATATAGCGGGCAATGTCATCTGCCAGATCATCATGAGACATACTTTCTGAATGAAAGCTTCTTCCGTGGTTTCTAAGGTCGATCAGATGTACGGGAAGATATTCTCCCAGATCTTTTCCGAAACTTCCCCAATTGTCAAGCATTCCAAATAATCCGTGAAATACAAGAAGCGGCGTATTGGTTAAATTTTCGCCGAATATTTTTGAGTTTAAGATTTCCATATTTATTACCATTTTGCCAGTCTCTTCAGATAAGCCTGAACTGTGTTTTCCAATCCCATATAAAGTGCTTCAGAAACCAAAGCATGCCCGATAGATACTTCCAACAGGTTGGGAATGGTGTCTGCAAAATATTTCAGGTTTTCTAAGCTTAAATCATGACCTGCATTGATTCCCAATCCGAAATTGGTAGCTTCAACCGCTGTGTCGTAATATGGTTTTATAGCCTGTTCTTTATTAGTCAGATAATTTTTTGCGTAGGCTTCGGTATACAGTTCTATTCTGTCTGCACCTGATTTAGCAGCATATTCTACCAGTTCCGGTAAAGGATCAAGGAAAACAGAAGTACGGATACCTGCCTTTTTAAATTCTGCAATAATCTCTGTAAGGAAATCAAGATGTTTTTTGGTATCCCAGCCTGCATTGGATGTAATAGCATCATCAGCATCGGGAACCAGAGTTACCTGCTCCGGCTTCACCTCCAATACCATATCGATAAAACTCTGATGTGGATTTCCTTCAATATTAAACTCAGTCGTAACCAACGGCTTCAGATCATAGACATCTTTTCTTGTGATATGCCTTTCATCAGGTCTTGGATGGATGGTAATTCCCTGTCCTCCGAATTCCTGAATTTTTACAGCTGCTTCTGTAACACTTGGGGTTTCACCTCCTCTTGCATTTCTTAACGTCGCAATTTTATTAATGTTTACGCTTAGTTTTGTCATTTTTATTTTAGATGTTAGATATGAATGTTAGAAGTCAGAAGCTCGCAGCTGGAAGTAAATCCAGACTTTGTACTTCTATTGGTCTTTCTAAATTCATTATCATTTAAAAGTTTAATTTAAAATTTGTTTTTAAAGTGGGTAAAGCTTCAATCTTCCTACTTTATACTTTCACGCTTACCTGCATCACCTGAAGCTCAAATTCTTTGGATGCTACCAGTAAATGGTCAAAAATATCTGCCTGAATCTGCTCAAAACGCTCCCATTGGGAATCACTGGCAAAACAGTAGATTTCAAGCGGAAGTCCTTGAGGTGTGATATCCAGCTGTCTAACCATTCTGGTTCCGTTTTTATCTACGTCCGGATCGTTTTCAATATATTTTTGAGCATAATATCTGAAAACACCGATATTGGTAAGCTGCCTTCCATTGACGACCTTATCATTATGTTCAAGGCTCTCTTTTTCTTTTTTAATCTCAGAGGCTCTTTCTTCAAGATAATCTGAAATAAGGTTGATCTCCTTTAAACGCTCTACATCTTCGTCTGTCAGAAATTTAAAAGAATTGATATTAAAGTAGATTGATTTTTTTATTCTTCTGGTATTGGATTCAGACATGACCTGCATATTCTTGATTTCTGTGGTCATCAAGTCATAGGTAGGAATAGTGGAAACCGTCTTATCAAAATTGGTGATTTTGGTGGTCAAAAGGCTAATATCTGTAATATTTCCCTCGATGCTGTATTTGGGAATGCTTACCCAATCGCCTACTTTCAGGATTTTAGAAGTCGCTACGTGAAGCCCTGTTACAAATCCTAAAATTGTATCTCTGAAAACCAGTACCAGAACAGCCGTAATTGCCCCAAGACTTCCTACGATAGTGGTTCCTTTGATCCCAAAAATCACACAAAGTCCTACTACGGTAAATATAAAAAGTCCTAAAATCTTTACAGTTTCTGAAATGGCATTAAGCGCCATAATTTTGTAGAAATCCTGTTTGATACTGAAATAATTTCTAAAAGCAGTCAGTGATCTGTATAACATTCCCGCCAACATCAATACTAGTCCCAGATTGATACATCGTATTATAAAAATGGTTGTTTTTGGCAATGCATTTTCCGGAAATATGGATCCCTGGATGCCAGCAACAGCAATCAAAGCGGCAAAATGAGCTACAGAGTTCGTGATTTTGGCCTGATAAATAGATTTTAAGATGGGAAATTTCTGTTCATTATGGAATAGTCTGAAAACAGAGTTAATGATAAACTTAAAAGCAAAATCAGTAATAAAAAACAGAACGAGAAGTAAACTCAACTTTACAATAATATGGAAAACCCAGTCCAGCCCGGAAGGTGATATCTGGGTAATGTAAATGTAAAGCTGCTCGCTCAGCTCCTGGATAAAGTTTTTAGTTTCTTGTAACTGGTCATTCATTACAGCAAATTTATGAAATTAAGAATCATGATTTTACTATTCCCAATCAATTTTCATCCCAAAGAGTATTCCTCGGAAAATATTTAATAAAAATCTTTTTTGAATGAAATTATAAAATATCAAATCTTCTACAACCCCGGATTATAAATGAAAAATTAACTATAAATATCAATATAAAATAAATAATATTAAAAATAATTGCATTTTTTATGTTTAAATATTAAATATTTATTAAATTTGGTTAAAACTAAACCCATCAAAATCAATTAAATATGAAACAAAATTACTTGTTCATCGTACTATGCAGCCTTGTGCTCTTAGTAAACTGTAAAGGAGGTGATGACTCAGTGAATCCAGAAAATCCCAAACCTGTAACCGGAATAGTAGAAGGCAAAGTATTTGCTAAAAACGGAACAAAGCCAATTGGCGGCGCCATAGTATTCACCATTGACAGTAAGAATCAGGTTTACCATACCTATTCTGATGCCGATGGTACATTCAGTCTGACTGCTCCTGAAGGCAATACCACACTTCATATTCAGACCGGCAATGGTCTTAATTTTAGAACTGAAATTCCCGTTACCGTTAAAAAGGACGAAACAACCAATGTTGCCAGCAAAGATTCAAAATTGAATCAGATTGCAAAAATAGCGTATGTAGAAGGCAGCTATGACGAAATAGAATCTATAATTACAAGTCTTGGTTATACGGCGACAGAAATCAGCTATCAGGATTTAAAAAATTTCAATACCATTTCTCAGTACGATATTATTTTTCTGAACTGCGGTTCACGTAACTTTGCTTACTCAGGAACCAACACACCGAGTAACGACCTTTCTATTTTCAGTAATCTCTCTACTTTTATCACGAATGGCGGAAGTATTTATACTTCAGACTGGGCTGCTGCCTATCTGGTAGGTGGAGATAAAAATGCTCCGTACTGTGGTATTTATGGAGGTTTTCTGGATCTTACAAAGATATGCTTTAATACCAATGGTAATAGTGCAATGTATAACAACTGCAGCGTTTCCAATGCTGCTATGGCTTCAGCAATAGGATTTAGCACATTAGATATTCAGTATGATCAGCCTTTGTGGCAAAAAATCCAGCATTATGATCCTTCGTTCTGGGAAGTACTGGTACAAAAAGATAATGAACCATTGATGATAAGAACCAATAAGTACGTCAATACAACAGCTCCTAAAACACCTGTGGGGACATCGTTAAACAATAATCAAATGACCATCTGCCATCATACGGCAAATGGCAACAATATTACCATTACCATTAATCAGAATGCATGGAACGCTCACCAGGCGCATGGTGATTATGTAGGATCATGCTCAGCAACTACCAGCAGCGGAAATATTTATTATACCACATTCCATAACCATGCAAGTGGGAATATCGGTAAAGCAGGGCCAATCCTGGAATACGTAATCTTAAATTTGTAATAAAATTTTATAACTCAGTTCTCAAAGTGGTCTTTTATAAGGCCACTTTTTTTATATTGCATCTATATTTTTAAAAGAATGGATACAACGATTATCAATATTTTCTGCCTTGTTCTCCTGTTTGTAGGGATATTGGGAACTTTTCTTCCTGTTTTGCCGGGACTTTTACTAAGTATATGCGGACTTCTGATCTATAAATTCGGGACTGATGCAGATCTTCCAATGATTTATATCTGGGCATTTGGAATTCTTACACTAGCTTCTGTAGTATTAAGCTACGTGATTCCGGCAAAAACCAACAGAAAATACGGTGGTACGCGCTGGGGAAGTATCGGTTCTGTGATAGGAACTATTGTTGGTATATTCATTCCGATTCCTTTGGGTTTCCTGATAGGAATGTTTGCGGGGGTATTTATTGGTGAATTACTTCATGACAGCAAGGATATGAATAAAGCCTTACAATCTACCAAAGGAGCACTGATTGGATTCATTTACGGAACCGGATTCAGTTTTGTAGTAGGAGTGGCAATGTTTTTGGTAGTACTTCTTAATATGTTTGACGTTATTTAATAAAATATAAGAAACTATGTTCCATAAAGTTATCATACTCAGTCTGGGAATTTTTGCATTAACCGGATGCGACGCCCAAAAGAAATCTAAGATGAATACAAAAGCTTCTGAAATACAAACCAATCCAAAAGCTATGAATTCTAATGATCAGAAAGACGGTATTCTGTACCTTAGTGAAGGTGAGAATAAGTTTTTAAGAGAATACCAGATGAATGTGACATTCAAAGGGGTTTCTGAAGACAGCCGCTGTCCTGAAGGCGTCAATTGTATCTGGGCCGGAGCCGCTCTAGCTCAGGTGGAAGTAATGGGAACTGCTACGCGACCTATGATTCTGAACCTTGCCAGCATAGATTATCCGGGAAGAAATTACCACCAGTCAGCAGAATTCAACGGGTATATTATTACCTTGCAAGATGTTGCTCCCTATCCAAAACAACAGGACGGAACAAAAGCATTAGCTGGAAAATATAAAATCGGAATTACGATAAAAAAGGCAGATCAATCAACAGATTCTTCTACCAGGAAATAGGCTTTTTTCCTTTGGAAACAAGATACTCATTAATTTTTGAGAAAGGTTTGCTTCCAAAAAAACCTCTGTACACAGAAAATGGTGAAGGGTGTGCCGATTTCAGAATAAAATGTTTAGCCGGATCTATGAGTTCGGCTTTTTTTTGTGCAAAAGCTCCCCACAAGACAAACACTACATTCTCTTTTTTGTCTGAAATTTCTTTAATGATAAAATTGGTGAATTTTTCCCAACCCAGATCTTTATGGGAATTGGGTGAATGTGCACGGACCGTTAATGTTGCATTTAACATCAAAACGCCCTGTTTCCCCCAGTCATCCAACTCTTTGGAAGTTCTTACCACTCCTAAATCATCTTTTAACTCAATAAAAATATTCTTAAGTGATGGCGGTGCAGTAACCTGTTCTGAAACAGAAAAACACAAACCATTTGCCTGAAAATCATTATGGTAAGGATCCTGACCAATAATAACAACCTCAACATCGTCAAAAGCTGTCAGCTCCAGCGCTCTGAAAATCTGATTTTTCGGTGGAAAAACTTTAGTTGTTGCATATTCATTCTTTACTTTTTCCCAAAGGGTTGTAAAGTATTCTGTACTCTTTATAGGGGCTAAAATTTCTGTCCACGTCATACTGCAAAAATAATAATATTAAAATAAGAGTCTATATTATACTTTAAATATCTTCAGTTTTCTTTCGATCAGCATATAAGAAAAGTAGGACAGCAATAATGAAAGAGATATTAACAACAGATTATTAAGATGATAATTATTTATAATAACGAAATTCTGCTTCTTCACCATATAATGGATAATATATAATGAATAAGAGATATTTCCCAGGAAATACACGGCTTTGGTTTCTAAAAATGCTTTTAGATAATTTTGCTTTCCTTCATACAGATACTTTATCATAAATGCCGATAATAAAGGAATAAACAACACTCCTTTTTCAACAAACAACATAGATACAAACAATGTGATGATGATATAAAGGATTAGGTTTTCTTTTTTTATTTTAAATTGCGGCAAAAGAGCTACCCCGATTCCAAGAAAATAGGAAGAAATTGTTCTTAACAAAGAAACAAGACCATAATAATCGTCAAGATACCATAATGATTTTCCCATCTCAACACGAACTTCGGAACCCAGATACAAGTTGTCAGGAAAGTAAGGAAGTACAAATCTCAAAACCAAACTTGAAATAATTAAAATCTCGCTTCGAATTTTGTAATGCAGGACAAGCCACAGCATAAAGGGGAAAATCAGATAGCAAACCCATTCTGTACTGAGTGACCAATAGACAACATTCAGCAGATAATCAGGATTAAAAAAGCATTGTAATAATGTAGCATTTATCAAGAGTCCGCTTATAGAGCTTTTCTTTAAAAATAATACAATAAAGATGACTGATATAATATATACAGGATAGATTCTATTGATTCTTTTTTTATAAAAAACCCCGATTGTTTTATAATTCAGTTCTTTAAATTTTTCAGAATAAGAAACAGTCAATAAAAAAGCACTTAATACAAAAAAAATATCTACTGCCACATATCCCTTCCCTACTATATCCTGAATGAATTCATTTCTAAAAAAACTAAAATGAAAAAAAGCGACCCATAACGCAACAATTCCTCTAAGCCCCGTTAAAGATTTTATTTCATTTTTCATATATAATTTCAATAGGTGATAAAGATAGAAAAAAACCTGCTAGATTTCTTATTGGTCATTACCGAACGGTCTTTTTAAGCTAAAAATAATGTTATCCGGAAACCCCTCATCCTTCTTCCCTTCTAACAAAACAAAATGATGTTTTATGAGAAGTCCCTTTGAATTTTCATTGAATGTATTGGTAATCGCTACAATTTCCTGTAAATGCAATTCGTTGAATCCAACATCTAAAACCGCTTTCAATGCTTCAGACATTATTCCCTGTCTATGATATTCCGGCAGCAATTCATAACCAACTTCTGCTGTTTTCCGGTCTTCAGAAAAATTCCAAAGACAGATTGTTCCAATAAGATTCAGCTGATCTTTTAGAGCAATCCCCCAATACACGGTTTGATTGTTTTGAACCCTTTCCTTAATCGTTAAAATAAACTGAAGGGCATCATAGTTTGTCTTGGGTGAAACTCTTTTCACAAATTTATTGACTTCCGGATTGCTTCGGATTTTTAAAATGTCTTCGGTATGGTTTTCATTGATTCCTTTTAAAATCAACCTTGTGGTTTCCAGTTTCATTGATCAGATAGAATAAGTACTTGTATACTGTTACTTTAATTATTTCATAAGCCTCTTAACGCCAAAGTTTCTGAAAACTCATTCTTGTCTGTATTCATAAATAAATACACCCCGTATTTTACAGAATAACTTCTTTCATAAATGACAATAGACTCATTTTTATCACTGCTTTTTTTCTGTTCTATTTTATAAGGATCAGCTTTTTTATGATGATAGCCTACTTTATTTTTATTTTTTTTTTCTGAAATCTTTTTATTACCAGCTTTTTTGGTTTTCCTGCTATTAGGTTTATTCTCAACTTTTTCAATCTCTTTATTTTGAATTTGGGCCTGGGCCTGAGCTCCTACCGAAAGAAAAAGAAGAGCAAGCAGTGCATTTTTCATGGTTATAATTTAATTAGTGCAATAAATATACGCTATAAGCACTATCCGTTCAAACTTTTTTCATTTTAACAATAACTATTACGCTTTTGAAACTGGATATGAAAATAAAAGCTTCTTTTCATTTCCCTTCTTTATTTTATTATAATGGCTCAAAATACTCATCAATTCAAAGTTAATTTATCCTGTAAATCTCTCAGATATATGTAATAATCAAAATTCTCACTAAATTTGCATTGTGTATATAGATAAAGAAGATTTAGACGAATTAGAGTTTCCGCAATTGCTCGCGGAAATCTCCCCATTTGCGTATTCTCCGAAAACAAGAGAAAAAATTCTTCAACTTCGCCCAATGGAAATAGATGAGGCGGAACTTTCATTAAAAAAAACGTCAGAATATCTGTCGAGTTTTGAAAGTTCAAATGCGATTCCGTTTGATGAATATGAAGATATTGAAAGTGAGCTGAAATTGATGCTGATTGAGAATTACCGACTGGAAAACGCTGCTTTCATCAAAATAAAAACCATCACGGAACAGATCGGAAAACTGCAGAAGTTCTTCCCTACCATGCCGGAAACGTTTCCTAACTTGCTAGAAGAGGTTTCTGTACTGGAATTCAGAAAAGAGATCATTGATAAAGTAGATAAGGTTTTCAACCGTTTTGGTGAGGTAAAAAGTGAAGCTTCTCCGGCTCTGAAAGGCTTGAGAACTGAAATCCAGCTTGCTAAAAAAGCAATTCAGGAAAATTTCAACCGCGCACTTACCACGTATGGACAGAGTGACTTTTTGGATGACATACGGGAAACCATTATTGATGACCAAAGAGTACTAGCTGTAAAATCAGGATTCAAAAAAAGAGTGGCCGGAAGAACGCTGGGAATTTCCAAAACAGGTTCCATTACCTACATTCAGCCGGACAGTGTTGTAAAGCACTACTTCAAGCTTCGTGAAAGTGAAGAAGAAGAGAAAAAAGAAATCGATAAAGTTCTCCGACAGCTTACCGCTGAACTGGCAGAATTTCAACCTCAGCTATGGAGATATCAGGCTTATATTTTTGATCTGGACCTTACAAGAGCGAAAGCTAAGTTTTCTGATTTAGTAAACGGAATTCTTCCCAAGATCAATCGTCATAAGACATTGAAACTTAAAGATGCCTACCATCCCTTGTTATGGTTGAGAAATAAAGTAGAGAATAAAACGATTCACCCTCAGACTTTGGCTTTAACGGAGCATAACAGGATTATCTGTATTTCCGGGCCTAACGCTGGTGGGAAATCAATTACGCTGAAAACAGTAGGATTATTGCAGCTGATGATTCAAAGTGGTATTCTGGTTCCGGTTCATCCCAAATCTGAAATGTTTTTCTTTGAAAAAGTAATGACCGATATTGGTGATAATCAATCCATTGAAAATCATTTATCGACCTATTCATCAAGATTGAAGAAAATGTCCGGAATCATCCGCGAGGCTGATGCCAATACCCTTCTACTAATTGATGAATTTGGTACCGGTTCTGATCCGGAATTGGGAGGTGCTCTGGCGGAAAGTTTCATGGAGTTTTTCTATGATAAAAAGAGTTTTGCCATTATCACGACTCACTACACCAATATTAAACTGGTGATAGAACAGCTTCCCAATGCCCAGAACGCAGCAATGCTCTTCAATGAAGAAACACTGGAGCCAATGTATAAACTGGAAGTGGGCCAGGCAGGAAGTTCATTTACTTTTGAAGTTGCAGAAAAGAATAAAATCCCAAGATTTATTATCCATTCTGCCAAGAAAAAGGTAGAACATGATATTGTTAACCTTGATAAGACTATTGTAAAACTGCAGCAAGAAAAATTTGAAGTTGAAAAACTGAAATCCGATCTTGCAGAAAGAAAAGAATCTGTAGAGGATAAGCGTGACAATCTTCAGAAACTGAATGATCAGCTGCAGCAGAAACTGTTCAATTTCCAGAAATTATATGAAGAGGAACACCGTAAGCTTCAGTTCGGGAATAAGATTGAGACGTTCATCGACAGTTATACAAAGGGCAAATCCAGAAAAGATGTTGTAAAAGACTTTGTAAAGCTTCTGGAGCAGGAGAAATTCAGGAAATTAGGCCATGATAAGGATGAAACAAAACGCCTGCAGGTTGTTAAGAGAAAAATTACTCAACAGCTGAAAAAGGAGGAAGTGATTGAAAAAATTGCAGAAACCAATGAAAAACTGGAAGAACAGCGTAAAAGTGACCGTGCTGTTTGGATGAAAATTGGACAGCGTGTTCGTATTACCGGAAGTACCAGTGTAGGAACTATCGAAAAGATTTCCAGAAACAAGGTAATTGTCAATTATGGAACCTTCAAGACAACGATTAATGCGGATGAACTTGAGAGAATTTAATTAATCTAAAATGAGTTTATTTTTAAACTTATTTTACGCAAATACTAAGAGAGAGTGCCTTCCGACACTCTCTCTTTTTTATTCAATATTTTATTTCTTAATGAATTTTAACCGAATTGTATGATTTTTATCTTTCAGCTGAATAAAATAAATTCCTTCGGATAAATTGCTAAGGTTTACTTTATGATCAGAAACTTTTCCTTCACCTGCTTTTTGCCCCAATACATTATAAATCTCATAATCTGTTGCTTCTGAAATTCCGGAGATATTTAAAATATCAGATGCTGGATTAGGATAAATTTCCGGTTTTGCCGATTTAACAGCTTCGTTTACTCCCAATAAAGGGTTCAGGAAGTTTATCCCGTAATCCTCAACTTCTCCATAGGTAAATGAACCACAAGCATCTGTAGGCACCTCTTGTCTGCACATTACCCTCATTACAAGCCCGCAACCATTAATTACAGCACTAGGCAATGTAGGATAACTGGGGATAGAAAATGTGGTTACAACCGGAGCTGTTGACGACACATTATTCGCAACCAGTACTCTTTCATTAGAATCAAAAATACCATTACCATTGATATCTATCCATGCTGTTATAGTGATAGGACTTGGAGTACCTGTCCATGTACTACTTACTGAAAGCGTATTTCCAACACTTCCTGCTAAAAATTTAATTCTCCGGTCTATATCAGTTCTGTAATCGATATAGTTAGAAGCTCCGGAGTTGCTCACCATTGGAGCTGTCATTCCCGTTGAATTTACTGTTACATTTGAAATATACACCATTGTTGCATCTGTAGAGGCAGTAGTGCAATAATTGAGTGACGTCGCAAAAAATATTGGATTCGACCACATTCCCTGAGTAGTACATATTTTTGCTACCTGCACTTCATAAACTGTACAAGGCTGCAGATTCGTAATAGTAAATGAATTTTGCCCTGGTGTAGGAGTAGCTACCATCCAGGAAGTAGTTCCGGGTAATCTATATCTGATGGTATTATTCGGGGTATCTGGATCAGCAGTCCATGTAACAGTTCCGGAGGTAAGGGTTATAGTGGACATCTGAACGCCGGTGGGAACGTTCGTATCACAGTAAAATAAAGATTCCGATCCTGCTTCTATTTTGTTTTCTGCCTGAAAGCTGGAAATCCCCAAAATAAAAGAGAATACACAAAGTAGTCTTTTTGTCATGTTTATTAGTTTTTAAATTCTCTTGAAAAATAGGAATTTTATTGAATATACTTTATAGGTCGTCCATATATTATTGTATTTTTTCAATAGATTTAAATTATATACGTAAAAAACACAGCTATCCTGTAGAATATTACTGGTAAAATACCTGCTTTCTTATCATTATTTGAACAAATACAAGATTTAAGAGAACTGTAAGAGTATAATTACCCTCCGAAAAGCATTTAATTTATATATTTGGGGGATCAAAAAATTTTCATGATGACTTTCATAAACAAAGCATTCTATCTATCCGCTTTCAGTATTTTTTCTTTAGCCTTTGTAAAAGGGCAGAATAAAGTTCCTTTCGGAGTGGTAAAAGCTGAAGAAGGATATGCCAATGTACGGGTTCATAAAGACAATTACAGAAAAATTGTAGACAAAATCCGTATGCGTAAAGGAGATGTATTTGTTTATGTAAAACCTGCTCCCGGAGAAACAGAATGGATCTGGATCAAATATCCTGAAAAACAGGATGACGACAAGCCGTTTGTACGCTATGAAACGCTTGATAAAGAAGGAATGGTAAATAAAGAGCGTATTGCTTATATTGATCAGCTTCCGGCTTATACACCGTCCAAATCTAAAAACGGAAAATCACTTATTTTCACAGATAATTCTGATCCGAAAGTCCCTACTGCCCAAAGAAGCAAAGTTGTGATTGATATTTATCCATCCAATGCAGGCTACCGTAAAAAAGAAAAAGATGCAGAAGGAAAACTTCTGACCATCGATAAAGTAAAACCCTGGGGAATTGGAAATGACCTTCCAGAAGGAATGACCGAAATCAAATCGATCAGGGTACAACAGCCCGGAAGAGGTTCTGTCTTTGTAAGAGAAGCCATCAAAAATATGTTCCAGCCTACCATGGATTTTGAGAACATTGGCGTAACCTCCCTAGACACCGACAATATTTTCCTATACATGATAAACGGTTCTGGAGAAAACAGATACACCACGCTGTGGACGATCAAGAAAGGAAGAGTAATCAGCCAGATTATTTACCATAATCCGGAATAAATTCATTATTTTTGCACCCGAAAAGTTTTAACGCTTATTCATCACAGAAATTGGTTCTGCATTATTGCAGATTAAAAGGGAACCGTGTGAAAATCACGGACTGTCGCGCAACTGTAAGTAACTGAAATCTTTATCAAAGATCCACTGTGCGAGGCATGGGAAGGAGATAAAAGATGTTACAAGTCAGGAGACCTGCCTATTTCTTTAAACAAATAACTTTCGCGATTTGAAGTTGTATTGATCTGATGGATTGTTTCAGGAATTCTATAAGTTCCTGTCATTGTTCTGTTATTTTAATATCATTTTCATTTCGCTTTAATAATAATGATATATGACTACAGAAGAAAGAATTGAAGCATCCGAAACCAGAATCTTTAAAGCGGTTTTCCCTAACACAACCAATCATTACGATACCCTTTTTGGTGGTACGGCCATGCAGCTGATGGACGAAGTAGCTTTTATTACAGCCACCCGATTTGCCAGAAAAAGAGTGGTAACAGTGAGCAGTGACAAGATCGATTTCAAAAAACCTATTCCTGCCGGAACTATTGTGGAACTGATTGGGAAAGTTTCCTACGTAGGAAAAACCAGTATGAAAGTAAATGTTGAGATCTATACCGAGCAGATGTATTCTTATGAAAGAGAAAAAGCCATCGTAGGTGACTTTACGTTTGTAGCGATTGACGAATTCAAGAAACCAATCCAGATACTATAAATAAAAAAGCTTCGGGCGGCCTTTGGCCGCCCGAAGCTTTTTCTATGTTTTTTAATTTATTTCACAACTTTTTCCATTTCCAGACTTCTGTTCAGCAGCAGTTCAAAAGCTTCACCCATTTCATCAGAAGCTCTGTTGATTGCATTTTCAAGCATATTTCGGATTTGTTTTTCTGTTACTCCCGCTTCCGTCCAGCTTTTTCCTGAAGTATGAGAATTTAAAATAAACGGCATAATTCTATCAATCCCGCAGGCAAAAATAGCATCAGAGGTTTTCTCATCTTCGAACTCAAGCCATAGATTAAAGAACTCCGTGCGCAAAGGTTCATCAAGAATTCCGAAAATCTTTTGGGCAGATGCCTTTTCTCTGTCAAACTTACCTACCATTGCCTTTTCATCAAAAATAAAAGTGTCTCCAGCTTCTATCTCTACCAAATCATGGATGGAAAGCATTCTTATCACTCTTAAAAGATCAATATCTGCACGGTTTTTAGCATACGGATAAAGGATCTGTGCCAGAATGATAATCTGCCAGGAATGTTCCGCGGTATTCTCTCTTCGGGAATCATCAGCATTATAATTTCTTCGCTGTACATTTTTCAAGGCATCCACTGCCAGAATAAAGTCAATCTCTTTCTGAATTTTCATCTAACTTTTTATTTTCTATTATATTGATCTGCCGGGTATACCTTTGTTTTGGTAATCCATTTATTATTGATCTTTTCTTTAGTTATTACTTTCACCTGACCTTCAGTGTTCATATCCTCTTCCTTTTCAAAGACTTTATCCAGACCTTTATTCGGAATAACGGCGTATTCAGTAGTGAAAATATCGCAGCACCCGGATTTACCATAGGAGATCAGGCGTTTACGTTTCACATCAACATCAAAAATATCAAGGGCATTGGAAGCAAGATCCGTAAGTTCTTTACTCTTTACAAACCCCATTCTAGTACTGTTGAATACATATACATCATAGGAAGCGGCACTGTAGTTTCCCATATTTCCGTTCCTTATCGCAACATCTTCGGTTCCGTCAAAATTAAAATCATTAATGATAACAGAATTCTGCTTATTTGTCAGCTGAATCATTTTTCCCTGCTTAGGTTTTTCAGCCTGATCTACTTCCAATACCAGGTCGTCCGATACAAAAGTCTGCACCTTTGTGTTTTTATGATCAAACAATTCTACACTTCCTTTGCCGCTGCACCGCCCATCATGGCAATTCTCTACCTGGATGATTGCATCGTAATTCTTTGACGCATTTTTAACCTCAAACTGATATTGTCCAAAACAGGCAGGACCAAGTAAAACAAAAGCCGATAAATGCTTGTATGTATTTAATAAATTCATGGTAATAGTAAATAGATTTAGGTGTTTTTGTACCTAACAAAAATACGAATCATAATACCGATCTCAAAATTACAGCCTTATTATATGTAAAAATCTGAAACAATTTAACAGCCTTTAGATAAAAGAGTATTCATTAATAAGAAGCTGTTTCCCGCTATACGCTCATACTCCTCGCACAGCACCTGAAACCTATCTGCTGTGGGGTAACCGCTGCTATCGGGGCTAGATGATGGCAGTGGGCAACGAAATAATTAATAAATAATGAGTAAATAGTAATGGACCATCTCAATTATTTCTGATTATTTTTCTCAATCACATCAAAAATTTCAACAATTTTACAATTATTTCCATCCAAATTCATTTTCCTTAAAATTCAGTGTGCAATTTATTATATTGATTATCAGTATTTTAAATTATTTGTTTTAAAAATTTCACTACTTTGTATTGCATAATACCATTTATTTTACATATCTTTGTAATGTAAAATCGAAATAGGTACAACTAGCTAGGTTCCGAACTTCGAAAATTATATAACTAATTAACAAAACTTATCAAAGATGAATACCGAAAATACCAAAGCGCAAATGCGAAAAGGAATTCTGGAATTCTGTATTCTAAGTCTCATCAATAATCGCGAAATGTATGTTTCTGATCTTATTGACGAACTGAAAAAAGGAAAACTGGATGTAGTAGAAGGAACCCTCTACCCTCTTCTTACAAGACTTAAAAACGGAGAGTTTCTCTCTTACAGATGGGAAGAATCTACAGGAGGGCCACCCAGAAAATATTATCAGATCACAGAAAAAGGAAAACTTTTCCTGGATGAACTTCAAAACACATGGAATGAGCTGACAGCCTCAGTAAACAACATCACCCAACAAAATTAAAAAACAACGCTATGAACAAGACACTCTCAATAGGACTCGCAGGTTTTTCTTTTACAATAGAAGAACACGCATATATAAAGCTCAGCGATTACCTGAACGCACTGAGAAGCTCACTGGATGCTTCTGAGGCCGATGAGGTAATGCATGACATAGAAATAAGAATGGTGGAGATATTCAAAGATTCTCTGGGAAAACGTGAAGTAATCAACGATACCGACGTAGAAAAGGTAATCGCGCAGATCGGAAGCCCAGAAAAAATTGAAGAACAGGAGGAAGCTTATTTTTCTGAAAAAACATCAACAAGAAATAACTATTCAGGAAACAATTATACCGATAAAAAACAACTGTTCCGTGATCCGGAAAAACAAAAAATCGCAGGTGTTTGCGCAGGTTTAGCTCAATATGTAGGAATGGACATTACTACCATGAGAGCAATCTGGCTGGGAATATTCGTATTAGGAATTTTTACAGCAGCTATTTCATCTTCATTGATCGGTCTTTTATATGTAATCCTTTGGATCGTACTTCCAAAAGCTGAAACAGCGGCAGATTTCCTGAAAATGCAGGGAAAGCCTATGAACTTCGACAATCTTAAGAATGAGTCTAATAAATTGGTACAATTTGCCAATGAATCTACTCAGAGGGTCGGAGAAATCTACAACGAAAACAAGCCTTACATCAACAACGCAAGCAGCGGAGTTTGGAATATATTCAAGTATATTGTAGGAGGATTCTTCGTATTGATGGCTGTAGGAAGCATTATTGGAGTATTCGTATTATTCGGCCTTTTCGGAATGGATACAGACTTTCCTGGTGCCAATGAAATCAGATTCTATATGGATGATCAGGGACTTGACAAAGTACTGGCAGCCATGATGGTAATCGGAAGCTTAATTCCAGCAATTCTTTTCAGCTTATTAAGTATTAAAATATTCTCTCCAAAAACGAAACTGAGAAATATCGGATGGGTAGTAGGAGGTTTATTTCTTCTTCTGATCGGATTAGGAACTTACTTCGGAATAAGCATGGCTAAAAAAGACATGATCTACAGAGGAAGTAAAGAAGATGTAGAGAATGTTGCTATCAACACTCCTTCAGATACAGTATATGTAGATGTAAAGCAGATCAACATTCCTCAGAACTTCAAAGCTTACAATAATGATATTTATTCTGACAAAAGAACAGTTTTCGAAGAAGATTATATCTCAGTAGATGTAACAAGAAAGCCAGATATTAAAACACCTTATCTGATCATTAAAAAAGAAGGAAAAGGATATAACTTCCCAATCCAGATGACAGTTCCTGTAGAAGTTGTAAACAACAAAGTACTGCTTCCAAACTATATCAAATATCCATATGAACACAGGTTCAGAGATTATAGCCTGAATTATGAACTTGTAGTTCCGCAAAAAACAGTTGTTATCTCTATGAAAAAAGAAGGTATCCATATAGATGGAGATTTAGACGGAGACGGCATCAATGATGAAGATCAGGATGGGGATGAGGATCACAACGGTGTTAGAATTGAAAAAAACAAAATCACAGTAAACGGTTCTAGTATTGAGTACAACTCTGATGATCAGGACAGTATCATCGTAAACGGTAAAAAAGTTCCGAACAACCAGGCAAAGAAAGTAATTGATTCTGCAGTGTCCAATATCAAAAAATCAAATAAAGATATGGACATCAAGATCAAAGACGGAAAAAACGAAATTTCCATACAAACTAAATAATTAACTTCAGAGAGTGGTAGAAGGTGTGGGTGGATGGCAACCGTTTGAAATTCACACCCTTCTTCTCTCAGATAAGTGAAAATAAAACTCTATTTAGTTTCTTATGTAAAAAAAAAGTTTTAATTTCGTAGAGCTAAAATTTAATAACCAATCAACCAAAAACACAGCCTTATCATGATACAATTTGCAATGGAATTCGTAATGAAAATCGTAGATTTAATTAGCGGTTTGTTTTAAGAGCGATAATATTTCAATATATTTGTAAAGTATAACCAAAATTTGGTTATACTTTTTTGTTTTTAATTCAAGAAATCTATGAAAAAGCTGATAGGTAAAGCAATGTTAAAAATATTAGGCTGGAAAGTCGTTCTACAGGGCGATGTGAACAACCTGAACAGGTGTATCCTTGTGGTAGCACCGCACACCCATAATATGGAATATATTTTAGGAAATTTCGCCTATTGGTCTCTGGAGAAGCCTCTAAAAATCATCATTAAAGATGCTCATACCAAAGCCTGGTACGGAAGTATTGTAAAAGGGCTCGGAGGTATCGGGATCGACAGAACCCAGAAAAATGACCTGGTGAATTTTGTAGCCAGCAAATTTTCTAAAGAAGATTTCAGTCTTGTGATTACTCCGGAAGGAACAAGAAGCTGGGTTCCGAAATGGAGAAAAGGCTTCTATCATATGGCGTTGGCAGCAAAAGTACCTATCGTACTGGCCGCTGGTGATTTCAAAAGAAATGTTGTTTATCTGGGCTATACCATTCCCTACGAAAGAATAGCATCAGTTCCTTTTTCAGAAATCATGCAGGAAATTCAGGACTATTATATCAAAAATGATATTGTTCCTAAGGTTCCAGCCAACTGGAATCCCAATATTATGGGGGAATAAATAGAAAACAAAATCAATCATCATTTATCAATTATAAGAAATGAAAGGTCAGACAAAAGAAGAAATATTAGCATTCATCAATAACTGGGGCGATGTAACTCTTGCAAAAACTCTTGAAATAAAATTCATCGATATTGATCTCGAAAATGAAATCCTTACCGCGACTATGCCCGTTCTTCCAAGAACGCATCAGCCATTTGGGATCATGCACGGAGGAGCAAGCTGTGTTTTAGCTGAAACATTAGGTTCAAGCCTGTCTAATATCTTTATCGATGGTGAAAAGTATTACGGAGTGGGAACCAATATCAATTCTAATCACTTAAAAAGCAAAAAAGACGGAATTGTAACTGCTACAGCGCGCTTTATCAGAAAAGGGAAAACCATGCACGTTTCAGAAATTGAAATCCGTGACGAAAAAGGAGTTCTCATCAACCACACTACAATGACAAATAACATCATTCACAGATAATTTGCCGCAACATAAAAAATAAAGAGCTTAAAATAAATTTAAGCTCTTTTTATTTTGACATTTTTAAGACTAGTAATACCTTTGCAGAAAGGAAAATAAACTTCGGAATTTTCTCTATTATTTCCGGCAGTTAATTTTCAAAATGTATTCACAACCCATGATTTATTTCAAACTTCCTTTCGACGATAGATTGCAGTCTGTAGATGAAAAAAACAATAAAAATGCAATTCATTTTCATTCTTACAACGGTCTTACCCAAATCAGATTTAATGGAGATATTTTTGAAATCGACCCTGTTGAATTTAATAAAATGTCCATTACAAATGAACAACTGATCAACAGTACACCCAATCTTATCTCTGAAACTAAAGAGGAATACTGTAATACCTTGCAGCAAGTGATCGGCGTTATTGAAGAGAATCATCTGCCAAAATTGGTTTACTCCAGGAGAAAGATCTTTACAGACTTTAATACCATTGATTATAAAGAAAGTTTTAAAAATCTTTGTCAGTCTTATCCTAATGCGTTCAGATATCTGTTTAATGACGGAGAGAATGCCTGGATGGGTGCTTTTTCTGAAGTATTGGGAAAGTTCAATAAATCGACCCATGAGTTTGAAACCATGGCTTTAGCAGGTACTCTTCCTGTCTCAGAAGGCTGGTCTGAAAAAGAAATTGAAGAACAAAAACCTGTAACTACTTATATTCAGAACATTCTTAAGAATTATTCTGACCATATACAACAGTCTGAAACCTATGACCATATTTCCGGAAATATAAAACATTTACGAACGGATTTTAAAACCAATATCAAACCGGAGGATCTTGATAAGCTTATTCAGGATCTGCACCCTACTCCCGCTGTTTGTGGAATTCCTAAAGATTTTTGCAACGAAAACATTCGTAAATACGAGAAATTCCCACGTGAATTCTATGCCGGTTATATTAAGATCGAAACCGATGAAAGTATTCTGTACTTTGTGAATCTGCGTTGCGCAAGGCTTTATAAAGATGCTGTACATGTTTTTGTAGGAGGTGGAATAACAGCTCAAAGCAATCCGGAAAAAGAATGGACGGAAACTGAACTGAAGTCTGAAGCGATACTGAAAAATCTGGTTATTTCTTAGTAGTTTGGACAGTTTCTCATCCGTCAGTTTGTATTTAACCACAGATCTCACACCTTTTCACAAAAAAAGGTATTTACATATATTTTTCTTCGCTGAGTATAACGCCTTTGCGAACGATTTCAACGCCATTTATAAAACCTTGCGAACCTTGCGTTTTAATTTAATATAAGTTTTGGCTAAAGCCAATTTGAATTTTATACTTTACTTAAACGGGCTAAAGCCCGCCTCTATTGATACAAAAAAACAGTACTGAAATCTAATGGCAACCAGCCCTGCTACCCGCTACCTATTACCTATTACCTAATCCCTGCTACCTAATAAAACAAAAAAAACCTCCTTCCAACGAAAGAGGCTTTATATCTATAATGAAATATTCAATTTATTTCTTTACACCGATTCTGCTCCAGGTATCCATTACAAAAAGCAGGATAAGGCCTATAGCAGCAGCTGATGCTGAAAATACAAACCTAATGTTATCTTCATCTCCTAAGATATCTGTTATCTGCCAGTTGATAGCATAAAGATTGATCGCGATGAATACAATAAACAGTACTAAAAATACTTTATAAAACTTCTTCATGACTCTTAAAAATTAATATAATTCTGCACCAACTGGGCAAAATTTGCGGTGAATAATTTAATTGAAATAGCCAAAAGGATAATTCCGAAAACTTTCTGAAGGATCATCAAAGTAGCATCCCCAATTTTTCGTTCCAACCATTTCGCTGATTTCAGCACCAAATATACGAAAATTGTATTAAGAATAATTCCGAAGATAATATTAATATCATGAAATTCAGCTCTAAGAGACAGTGCTGTTGTTAAAGTTCCGGCTCCTGCAACCAGCGGAAATGCGATGGGTACAATAGATGCGGCCTTTGCTTCGGTTGTTTTATTAATTTCAATTCCTAGAATCATTTCCAGGGCTATGACAAAAATCACAAAAGCTCCGGCAATAGCAAATGAATTTACATCCACTCCAATAAGCTTAAGGATTTTATTTCCTACGAAAAGGAAAACAATCATAATAGCACCAGCAGTGATTGCCGCCTTTCCGGCTTCAATCTGTCCAAACTTCTGCTGAAGACTTACTATAATAGGAACTGAGCCGATAATATCGATCACGGCAAAAAGAACCATAAAGCTGGTAACGACCTCTTTAATAGAGAAAGCCTCAAAAATTTCCATCTCTTTGTAATTAAAAATTTCGCAAAAATATGAAAATAAACTGATTATTTGCTAATTTGCGAATATAAATTAACAATTGTTTTCAAAAGTTCTTCAAGCGCATCAGCAGATTTCACAGGATTATACTTCTCCATCTGAACTCTCTGCTGCAATTTACTGTACTCTTCTGCAACTGAAGATCCTTTATGTTTTTCAAGGAAAGTCTTAAACTCCGCTGCAGAGCCTTGGAAATACTGGCTTCTTACTTCCTGATCCAATTCCTCCAGGGTCGTAAAGAACTTTTCATACTCACCATTATCTTTAAGATTTTCCAGATATCCGAAATAATCATTGATATCTGTTTTCAGCAATTCTCTGATCTCTTTTTCTGTTTCAGCCACTGAACCTAAAGGTTTTGATGGTACAGTTTCCCTAACTAATGTACGTTTTTTTTGCCAATTTTTAAATAACAGATACGCAACAAATAAGCTGATCAGAATGGCAATATTCGTTAAAAGGATATTCCAGTGGAACTTACTTTTTTCTTTTACTTTAAACGAAGTGGTTTTTAAAACCGGAGTATTTACTGTTTCCAAAAGGTTATTGGTATACTCATTTACCTTCTCCACTGTAGAGCGGGCTTCTAAGATCTGATCATGAGAAAAAGCATTTAGATCCAGTGTTTTTTGCCCAAGATCTACATATTCTTTGTTTTCAGGATCAAAGAAAGCAAACTGTTCAGTTTTAATAGAAATTGCACCGGATTTTTTTGGAATAATGACATAATTAGCCAGAATCTCTCCTTTCATTCCTGTAGTTCCAGGAGAAACTTTAGAGGTTATTTTCGGAGGAAAAACTTCATAATCCGGAGATGCTGCAATTTTAGGAAGCTCCATATCCGGCAAGTTTCCTTCTCCTGAAACCTTCACTACAACATTCAATGGTTTTTTGGCTTCCGGCTTTTCTTTGGAAGCACTATATACGTTGACATTAAAGTTTCCAACTGCATTTTTAAAACACTCAGGCGCTCCTTCCGGAAGTTTTCTTACATTAATTTTTACTTTATTGGAAACAATTTTGGCTTTATTAGAATAGGTACTTACAGAAGCTGATACCCCAGGAACCTCCACATATCCGGCTTCATTAGGAAATACCATAAACATGGCCAGCACCTGTGAAGGCATATTTCCATATCCGGACGGATCTATCTCAGATTTATCAAAATTGATAGGATGTACATTGATATTATCCTGCTGTGGAAGATGGATATTTTTCACCTTTCTCAGGTTATCCATATTTCTTGAATATACTCTAAGAACAGCAATGGTAGGTTGATCCTGATATACTTCCCGGTCATCAATTTCCATATTCAGATAGACATCATTGGATGTATTGGCAGCTAAAGCTCTTCTATCAACAATATCACGGATATTGACATCGAAAGGTTCTGTTTTGTAGATTTTATTGTTGACTGTAACCAGAACTGAACCGATTTTTATTTTTCCTTTTTTCTTAGGCTCAAGGGCAATTCTGGATACTTTTTGAGTAATTAAAGTATTGGTAGCCGGATCAATCACCGTATTGGTAACAGATCCACTTCCTATAATATTAAATTTTGAAAGATCCGGAAGCTGGAAACCTGTCTGCTGTACAAGGTCAGTTCCGTTAAGTTCAAGAACAATGGTAAGGTTTACAATATCTTTCCCTGCATACTCGGATTTATCAGCATCCAGAGTAAGATTTACCTGTCCGTAAGTAATTACGGATGCAAGGGTAAGCAATATGTAAATCAATTTGTGCTGCATCACCAATCTTTCTCGTTGCTTTCAGGCATCGAATAAGAATTTTTGTTTAAAATTCTTCTGGCGGTTTCTTTTTCTTTTTCGTTTATTTTATCTAAGATCGCATTTTCAAGATTCTTAGGCATTCTGCCTTCGTTATTCTGATTCTGCTTAGAATTATCACCCTGATCGCTTTTGCCTTCGTTTTGCGGGCCATTCCCTTGATCCTGTTTTTTGTCACCTTTCTGATCATCATCTTTATTCTGATCATTTCCGCCGCCGCCTTTTCCTGAGTTATTCTCCTGGTTCTTTTGCTGTTCTTTTTCTTTCTCTTTCAGTTTGGCAATCTCATAATTTTTTCTGGTTACCTCACTGTAGGGATCCTGCTTCAAAGCTTTCTTATAAAAATCAGCAGCTTTTTCCGGCTGATTCATCTGCATATAAGCATTCCCTAAATTATGAAGAGCGGCAGTCTTATCAGGAAGTGTTTGTGAAAGTTTTTCTGCTTTTTCAAACTCTGCCTTTGCCTCTTCGTATTTTTTACTTTTATATAATGCATTCCCCATATTATAATGCGCTGTAAAATCCTTATCATTAGATTTTATAGCTTCCATATATTTTGAGGAGGCTCCGTCATAATCTTTACCGTCAAATCTCTGGTTGCCTTCGTGAACTAAATTTCTGTAGTTTTCCTGCCCAAACAATAAGCCTGAGAACGAGATAGCAACAATAAACGATAAAAATATGATTTTAGTATTCATCACTTGCAAAATTATTCCTTTATATGTTAAGAAACAGAGTTTTATTTGTTAAAATTCGGTTAAAGTACTTGTAGAATTTCTTCTATATAATGAGGAAATTTACACATTAAAGTCCTTTTTAGGATTAAAAATATAAATTAAAAAGAAAAACAGAATAGATACTCCAAGGAAATATTGATAATAATGGTTGGCATTCTGTGATTTCACCATAGTTTCAGCACCTGCCGACTTTTTATTGACTGCATCAACAATTCTGTCTGGGGCTTCATTGATATTATTTCCGTCAATATAAGCTCCATCTGTAGATTCTGCCATTTTTTTTAAGGCTTCAGTCTGTCTTTTTGAAATAACCGTTCCTCCGTTCACATCTGTTTTGTACCCCATCAGCTGTCCAAATACATATTCCGGAACCGGAGCTCCTTCATCTGTACCAATTCCTACAGAAGTAATGCTTATTCCTTCTTTATTAGCCAGTCTTATCGCTGCATTATCATTTCCTTCGTTATCTTCACCATCACTCAGCAGGATCACTTTTCTGGATCCTTTGCTTACATTTTTAAATTTATCAACAGCAGCCTGCATTCCTTTCAGAAAGTCCGTCCCCTGAATCTGCATAGAATTGGTTTCAATCCCGCTGATATAAGTCTCTGCAGAATTATAATCGGTTGTCAGAGGCATAATAGACATTGCATGCCCGGCGAAGATGACAATACCTATCTTGTCATTATTCATTTTCTTCATGGTAGCTGTCATCAGATTTTTAGCTTCTGTAAGACGGCTTGGGTCTATATCCTCAGCATTCATAGAATTGGATACATCCAGCATAAAGATCACATTGTTCAGTTTCTGAGTACTTTTCACCTCTTCTGAACCATTCAAAAGGTCAATGATAGAAAATATCAGAAATAATGTTCCCAATAAATATAACGCAGGAAAAAACTTTGTAAATCCTGAGCTTTTTTCAAATAAACTATCGTGAAACTGACTGACTGCAAAAATTTTTCTTTTTTTGTTTCTCCATTTTAAAAAACGGATCAAAAAGATAGCTAACAGCGGCAGAAGCAACAGTAAAAATAAATACCAATAATTTCCTAAAGACCAACTCATCAGCTTAAAATTTTATAAAACACCCACCTCAACAGCGCATCAAACACCAGCATTCCTAAAGCAATCCAAAGGAATATTTTGAAATATTCTTCATAATTGTACAGTTTAGAAACTTTCACATCAGATTTTTCCAATTGGTTGATCTCATCATACACTTCTTCAAGACTACTGTTTGAGGTTGCTCTGAAGTATTTCCCTCCTGTAGTCTGAGCAATTTCTTTCAAAGTACTTTCATCAATGGTCACCTCGGTTTCTGTAAAGATAAGATCTCCAAAGATATCCTGTGATGTCGGCATCAGCGCATACCCATTGGTCCCGATTCCGATTGCATATACCTTTATATTATTATTTTTTGCCAGTTCAGCAGCAACCTGTGGAGGAATAGCATTCTGAATATTGCTTACCCCATCCGTCATCAGGATGACCACTTTACTTTTTGCTTTGCTTTTAACCAAATGATTCACTGCAACGGAAAGCCCTTCTCCGATAGCCGTACCCGGTTCAAGACCTGCAGAAGTCAGGTTTTTAATTTCATCCACAACCACCTGATGATCTGAAGTAACCGGTACTCTGGTAAAGGCATCCGCAGCATATGCTACTACTCCTACCCTGTCATTCGGACGTTTCTGAACAAATTTCACAGCAATATCTTTCAACGCTGTAATTCTGTCGGGATTCAGATCTTTCGCGAGCATACTTAAAGAAACGTCAATTGACAGCATAATATCTACTCCTTTTGTATCATCCCTGTCCTGAGAAATCGTAAACGTTCTCGGTCTGGCCATGGCGATGATCAAAGCAGAAAGAATGATATACTTTGAAATTTTCAGTAAAAAAAGGACACCCTGGATCCCATCACTGTGGGCCATATTTTTTATGGTAGGGACTTTTATACCTTTTCTTTTCCGTCTTCTGGCATCTTTAATTAAAAGTGGGATAAACAGAAGAAAAAGCAATAAGAACCACGGGCTGTAAAACTCAAAATTAAACATCCTTCCTTAAGTTTTCGAATTCTAAATCTTTGGATGATCTTTTCACAAAGTCTCTGATATTGGTAAAATCGGTCTCCATTGTATTTTGATCTGGAAATGTTTTGGCAAATTTCACCAGGTCTCCTCTCAGGAATACATCTTCTATTATTTTTTCATTGTCCTGCGAAATTGTATTGTTCTTTTTCATGACATCAATAAGGTCATCTGTAAGAAGAACATCTGCAGGAAGGTGATATTGTTTCGTAATGAACGTTCTGGAAATATCGATCAGTTCAACATAGAACGAACGGAAGTTTCCTCCTTCAATATATTTTTTCTTTTTAAGGGAATCAAGTTCTTTCAAAGTCTGATTGGTAGCTACTACCGGAGAGCTTTTGGATTTCCTGCCCCATTTTACAATCATAATAATTGCAATGATCAAAGCAATACCCGCAAGCGCTGCCAGAACATAAAACTTATACAGTTCCCAATAATCTTTGGCTTCAAGCTTCACCTGCTTATTATTCATGATATCATTGATCTGATCTGCTTTTTGAGCAGTATTAATGACATCTATTTCATAAGGAATGGTCTTAAGTACTTTGTCACCTACTTTGAATTCCAGTTCCGGAATCGTGAATTTCCCTTCATCAAAAACAGCAAACTCGATCTTCCTTTCATAGGAATTGGCAGTCTGTCCGATACTGTCTTTGGTTTCTTCAAAATGAAAAGGGAGCAGTTCATTTTTCGGCGCGGAAGTTACCTGCTGCTCATTAAGGTTATCAATCTTTATGGTAATATGATTGGTTTCTCCAAGCGCAAGGGTTTTCTTTTCTACGTTAGAGGATAATATCTGTGAAAAAGCATTCGCACAGATCAGAAAAGATAATATTAAAAGTATTTTTCTCAATGTTAAAATAATAAAGGCAAGTGCCTGATGTTTTTATTACGGGCCGAGCCCTGTGTTATTTTTTCTGAAAATAATTATACAATAATTTTGAATAATCTGAACCGGTATTGATGTTCATAAAACTTGCCGAACTATTGGCAAAATCTTCTTCCAGAGTTCTCAGTTTTTGTTTCTGAGCTTCTGCAAAGGTATACCGCCATCTTGCACTGGAAGTATTGGCCCAGATCTCCTTTCCTGTCTCTACATCATACAAACGGGCATATCCTACGTCAGGAATTTCGTTATCTTTTTCATCAAAAATCCTCATTCCCAACAGCTGATGTTTCTTTGAAGCCACTCTCAGCATTTTGGAATCATAGTCATCTTCAAAGTCTGAAAACAGAAAAACCAGCGATTTCCTTTTGAAAATCCCCATCATATATTCCATTGCTTTATCTATTTTAGATTCTGCCGGAACATAATCTGCGGTCAGAATATTGCTGATAATGGAAAGAATATGTTTTCTTCCTTTTTGGGGAGGAATTACTTTGTATACTTTATCAGCAAACAGAATCAATCCTACTTTATCGTTGTTTCCGGCTGCTGAAAATCCTAAGCTTGCTGCTATTTCTGCTACATATTCTCTTTTCAGCTGGACTTTCGTACCATAATCCATAGAAGCGGAAATATCAACAAGAATCATCATCGTCAATTCTCTTTCTTCTTCCATTACTTTTACGAATGGCTCACGGAACCTTGCGGTTTTATTCCAGTCGATTCTTCTGATCTCATCTCCAAACTGGTAAGGACGAACTTCAGAAAAAGTCATTCCCTGTCCTTTAAAAGCGCTGTGATATTGCCCCATCAAAGCAGCCTCCGTCTTTTTTCTGGTACGGATTTCAATCTGCTTTACTTTTTTTACAATATCTTTTATCTGCATTGACAAGTTTAAAATTTAATGTTTAATGTAAGTTGTATGATTCGGGTTTCGGGCTAATCTTTTAGCTCAATAGAAACATTCAACCATTCATTATCAAACTTCGGACTGTATTTTTTATAAAAATTGATAGCAGGCTCATTCCAGTTCAATACCTGGAACACCATTCCACTATAGTTGTTTGATTTGCCATATTCCAATGTTGCATCAAATAACAGTTTTCCGATCTGCTTTCCTCTCAATCTTTCTGTCACAACAAGATCTTCAAGATACAATCTTCTTCCTTTCCATGTTGAATATCTGTCATAATATAGCGATATCCCAACGATTTCACCTTCAAATTCTGCTACAAAAGCTCCCCAGACCGGAGATGTTCCAAAACCATCCTGAATAAATTCATCCAGTGTCACGGTTACTTCATGCAGTGCTTTTTCGTATTCCGCCAGTTCTTTGATTAAATCCAGCATGGAAGCACAGTCCTCCAGAACTGCTTTTCTGATTATTACATTGCTCATTATGGTGCCTGGATTTTTGCTAAAATCCTATTAACGATTTCTTCTGATGAAACTTCCTCTGCTTCAGCCTCGAAAGTCAAGCCTATTCTGTGTCTCAATACATCTTTTGCCAATGCTTTTACATCTTCAGGAATAACGAATGCTCTTCCTTTTAAGAATGCATATGCTCTTGAAGCAATAGCAAGGTTAATGGATGCCCTTGGAGAGGCTCCAAAGCTGATATAATTTTTAAGTTCAGAAAGACCATAATTTTCCGGATAACGTGTAGCGAACACCATATCCAGAATATATTTTTCAATTTTCTCATCCAGATAAATCTGGTTGATCAATTCTTTTGCATCTACAATATCCTGAAGGGAAATTACAGGTTTCACAGTCGGTTGATGTGAAGTTGAGACCATTCTCATCACCTGTCTTTCATCTTCGAAAGAAGGATAATCTATGGTACATTTCAGCATAAAACGGTCACTCTGTGCTTCAGGCAGCAAATAAGTACCTTCCTGATCAATTGGGTTTTGGGTTGCCAATACCAGGAACGGCTTCGGAAGCTTCATGGTTTCATCGCCAATTGTCACCTGTTTTTCCTGCATTACCTCCAAAAGAGCCGACTGTACTTTTGCCGGCGCACGGTTGATCTCATCCGCCAATACAAAATTCGCGAATACAGGTCCTTTTTTTATAGAAAAATCATTGTCTTTGATATTGTAAATCATCGTTCCCACTACATCTGCAGGAAGCAAATCCGGCGTAAACTGAATTCTTGAAAACTCACCATGAACAGCATCTGCCAACGTTTTTATAGCAAGGGTTTTGGCCAATCCAGGCACCCCTTCCAAAAGAACGTGACCATTCCCCAAAAGCCCTACCAAAAGACGGTCTACCATGTAATCCTGCCCAATAATAACTTTGTTGATTTCCTGTCTCAGAAGAGAAAATAAGTAGTTTTTTTCTTTTACTTTTTCCGTCAATTGGCGGATATCTTCAGCTTGATATATCTCTGACATAGCTTGATTTAAAATAAGTGGTAAATTTCTGATAAATACTTGCATTAATCAACACAATAAATGCCATTTTTGAGTTAAAGTTTGTTAAAAATTCCGGCATTAACGTGATATTTAAAGCTATAATCCTGAATTTCCTGCCTATAAATAAATCCATATATCCGGGTTATTCCAATCGATTTATCCACCTGCTTTAATCATTATTCATATAAAAAGTGTCGCAAAATTACTTTCACAACACTTTTCATTTATCATTTTAATTTTTGATCAAAATCTAATTTCCGAATACTTTAAAGCTTGGTTACTGTAATTGTAAATGTATTCTCAGGCGCATCTGTTGTATCATCATAAGCTCCTACATTGATGAAATAATCATTCCCTGATACAGTCGTAATTGTAAGGGTCTCTGCGGCACCGCCTCCACCGTTATCTACTGTATCTGTACATGACAGGTTACTGCAACTTCCACTATATATGCCTATTTGAGGGTCAAAACTACTTCCCGAAGGCATTGTCACTTTAACAGTATATTGACTTCCATCTCCAGCCAGTTTGAACCAAGTTCCATCATTCATTCCCGTATCTCCGTTACTGGTGCAGACACTTATATTTCCTGAATTATTAGTAGTAGACACAGCATCATCCTGGGTATAGCTGTAAGGAAACACAGAGGCAAGGAAAGCTCCCGAACATGCATCATTAGCAGGTATCGCAGGAACTGTTTTAAACATAAATTCTGAACATCCTGAGGATTCAACATTAGCAGAAACAGCCGTTATCTTCAAATAATAAGTTGTTCCTGTAGCAAGAGCAGTCGAAGGTGAAAAGGCTGTTCCAGATACTACCTGCTGATTAACAATATTAGCACTTCCCGGACTTGTCCCTATTGAAACCTTATAAGAATCTGCTCCGGAAACAGGAAACCAGGTAATACTAGGAGACAAGGAAACATTTTGGGTATTATTGGCAGGATACATAATGAAAGGACAGGCTGGGCCCGCACTGGATGTAAGTCCTGAGATTGTAACTGCTGATTTATAATCCGTTCTTATCCCACCTGGCGGAGTAGAAATATCTACCACATTACGATCTCCTTTATAATAAAGGGTCGAGTTGGGAATATGAGGATAGACATGAAAGGCTTCATCAAAATTATTAATGTCAATATTCGGAGAATTTTCTTTTGCAGCAACAATCAGATTATCAACATTATTATAAGCAAAAGGAGTTGTAAAAACAACCTGAACTTTATTATTATTCTTGGTTACAGTTCCTGTAAACACCTGTGTCAGCTGTGCTGCAGGAATCCAGTCTGTACCGGAAGAAAATGCTGTTTTTGAGGTATGACCAAGGTAAACAGTCCAGTTTGAGGATTCTGCAATGGTTGACGAAGGTTCCAGATAAAATGTAAGGCCTGTAATATTGCCTGCCGCATTAGCATTTATTTCCTGTTTAGGATAGATCTGCTGCACATAGGAGTAAGAGAAAAAACTACTTACAGGTGCTGTGCCCACATTCGCAGCTCCAATATTGATATTGATCTGAGCGTTCACTCCTGTTACTACAAAAAACAAAATTAAAAGTAAAATTCTTTTCATTATTAATAATATTAATCCGAAATACCTTGCTAATTTAACAATAAATACCTTGAACACAACAATAAAAAAATATTTTTCATTATATGATTGAACATAATGAAATTAATTAAATAAAATTAGGTTTTAAAATTAAAAAAATAAGCATTTACCAATAAAAAAGCACGAATAATAAAAATAAAAGAAAATAAAAGTAATTTTGATACTTAATTAATATATTTACACCAAACATCAATCTATGTATAAAAGGCTATCTTTTTTAAGTATTTTTATAGCAAATCTCGTTTTATCACAAACTACGATGACCAATGTAATTTCAGATGCCATCTATTATGACGGTTATGCCGCTACGGTATCCAACCCAGTTCCTAACGGCTTGACAAGACTAAACAATGCAAGATATACGAGAAAGCTTACTGATGCCGAACTAGACTCTTTTAAAGCCAAGATCGCTATGCGGGTAACAATAGCAGCATTGTGTGATAATTATGACCGCCTCGGAGAAGTCTTTCTGGCGATGGTTCCTAAAAACCAATCTACTTATACAATTGATGATCCGAACGTCAAAAGAATTGAAATAGGAAGGTATATTACTCCCTTCATGAATAAAAACAAAACTCCGTCAGAAGTTCCTTACACTTATGATATCAGTAATCTATACAGTGTTTTTCATGATACAGCATTACGTGGTAACTACGATCTTTATATGGAACTTGATGTTTTTGGTGTTCCTTATGCGGCTCAAACTCAGGTTTCCGGCTGCTCAGGCAGAATTGATGTTTTTTCAGGAACCCTTACTTTTTTCTCAACAGATACCGGAGCAACTCCCGGAGATTCTAACAACCTTATACCGATACTAAGCTATAATAAGCTCAATAATTACAACAGCACAGATGTTACAGGAGAAACCGTGAGAATTGTTACTTTTAATCTCCCAAACCCTGTGACTAACGCCCGTTTTTTTGTAATATCTACCCCTCATGGTGCCAACAGTGGTGGTGAAGAATATATCAGAAGACAAAACTATACCTATATAGACGACGTACAGGTACTCACTTACACTCCGGGAGGAACTTCATGTGAACCTTACCGAATATACAACACTCAGGGAAATGGAATCTATGGAGCCACTCCTAAAACTTTCGCAGACTGGACCTCATGGAATAACTGGTGTCCCGGAAATTCTGTTCCTATCAGAGAATTTACACTCCCAAACTTAACTGCAGGCAATCATACTTTGAAACATACGGTACCGACAGCTGTTTTCAACCAGCAGCAGGGAGATGTTATGTTATCAGTTTATATGCAGGGTAAAAGCAATACGGTTTTAAATGTAAAAGATATCAAAACAGTAGACGTAAACATATACCCTAATCCTACTTCTGACTTTGTGCACATAAAATCAAAAACAGACGTAACCTCAATAAGTGTCTTCAACGCAGAAGGAAGGAAACTTACAGAAACTTATAAAGAAAACAGGATAGATCTTTCATCATACAGCACAGGAATTTATTTTTTAAATATCGTTCTAAAAGATGGAACCACATTTAAACATAAAATCATCAAAAAATAAAACTGACTGTAAAACCATATAGCAAACAGAACAATAAAGCCTTCCTGAATCTTTTCACAGGAAGGCTTTGTATAAATATACCCTTATACGTTTTATAAAATTAAACGTAAAAACATCATAATAACAATAAAATCTGTTGGAAAACAACCTTAATCTATCCTTTTTCTGAATAGTTAAAAAATTTTAACTTCAATCCTTTACCTAAAAAAATTGTCATTTCCAGTTTATTAAACTATTTTTGGTGATTAAAAATTTTGCAAAATGAATTATCATTTTCAAGCGCACAGACAGGTAAGAAAGAACCTTTTAGACATCCTTCAGAACACATCTCATGAAGATCTGATTTTGATTCCGGATGGTTTCAACAATAATATATACTGGAATATTGCCCATACTGTTGCTACACAGCAGCTTTTGCATTATTACCTAAGCGGAAATCCTTTCCGTATTGACAAATATTGGATTGAAACTTACAAAAAAGGAACTTTACCAAATTTAAATGTTCAGAAGTCGGAAGTAGAAGATTTAGAATTTTTACTCACGGAAACTTCGAAGATTTTAATGAAGGATTATGACAGTGATTTCTTCTCAGACTACACTCCTTACACAACAAGTTTCGGGATGGATCTGAAAAGCATTCAGGATGCCATTATCTTCAACAATATGCATGAAAGCCTTCACTATGGATATGTGATGGCGCAGAAAAGAGCAATTTTAGGAGAGAAAGGGAGATAGTGAATCTTGCTGCGCAAGTCAATGGTCAAATGTGAATATGTACACATAAAAATTGACTTACAACGTAAAATTCACGATTGACAATTCACTCTATAACTATATAATAAATTTTCAATGAAAGACGATTTTATTTTCGGGCTGCGTCCCGTGATTGAAGCAATTGAAGCGGGAAAAACGATTGACAAGGTCTTTGTGCAGAATGCACTTCAGGGTCCTATTTATGCTGAACTAAAAGCAATTTTAGCGAAAAATAAAATCCGTCCCAATTATGTTCCGGTTGAAAAACTGAACCGTTTTACAAGAAAAAACCACCAGGGTGTGGTTGCTTTTATTTCGGATGTACCGTTTCATAAAATGGAGGATATTGTTCCTCAATTATTCGAACAGGGAAAAACTCCTTTTCTTTTGATTCTGGACAGACTTACTGATGTAAGAAACTTTGGAGCGATCTGCAGAACAGCAGAATGTGTAGGGGTTGATGCCATTATCATTCCTGAAAAGGGTGCATCGCCTATTAATTCTGATGCTATAAAAACCTCTGCAGGTGCTATTTACAATATTAAAATATGTAAAGAAAACAATCTGGCTCATGTTGTGGATTTCCTTCAGCAAAGTGGAATTTCTGTATATGCTGCCAGTGAAAAAGCTCAGAAATTAATTTATGATGTAAGCTTCACAGAACCATGTGCTATTGTTATGGGGAATGAAGAAACCGGAATTTCTAAAGAAGTTTTGCATCATGCTGACGAAAAAATAAAACTTCCTATTGAAGGAAAAACTCAATCTCTGAATGTTTCTGTAGCATGTGGAGCGATTTTGTATGAAGCGGTAAGACAGAAAATGACCGTAATACCCAATCCTTAAACCATGAATATAAAATCACTTTTACCATTATTTTTTGTACCATTTGCTCTGAAGGCACAGACAAAAAATACAGCAACAGATAATCATCTTACAACTGAACTTGATAAAATGGTTCAAAAGGAAGCCCTCACTTATATGCAGAACCCTGCACGTGTAGGACTTTCAATAGGTGTCTTTAAAGATGGTAAAAGTTATTTTTACAATTATGGAACAACGGAAATTGGAAAATCAGAACTTCCAACTTCCAAAAGTGTTTACGAGATTGCATCTATCAGTAAGACATTTACCGGAACACTTCTGGCTCATGCCTTAGCGGATGGTAAAATTAAAATGGATGATGATATCCGAAACTATATAGACGGAAATTATCCTAACCTTGAATTTGAAAAGCATCCGATAACGATCGGTAATCTTACCAATCATTCATCAGGATTGCCTCAGTTTTTACCGGATCAATCTGAAACATTCAAAAAACCGATGGACTCTGTTGCACTGGCATTAGCTGATTTTTATAAAAACTACTCAAAAAAGAAGTTTTATGAGGATCTTCACCAGGCTAAAGTAGATTTTGTACCGGGAACAGAATATAAATATTCCAATGTAGGAACACAGATTGCAGGAGATATCCTGGAAAAAGTGTATCATAAAAGCTATGGTGACTTACTTTCAGAGTATATCACAAAGCCTCTGAAAATGAGCCATACCATTATTGGTACGAATTCTGCACAGCTATTGACTTGTTATAATGAAAAAGGAAGGGTAATGCCCAGAAACTTTACAACAATTATGGCTCCTGCAGGTGGGATTCTTTCCACAACAGGAGATCTGGTGAAATACATACAGTACCATTTGGATGAAAATAATACCTATGTAAAAAGATCCCATACTCCTCTTGTAAAAAATGAAGGAGATGCAATCGGGCTGTATTGGAGATTGCATACCAACGAAGACGGAACTCAAATGGTTTTTCATACAGGGGGTACATTTGGTTTTTCAAGTGTACTTCAGGTCTATCCGTCAAAAAATATGGGCATAGTTATACTATCCAACGAGTCCGATGCAGAATCTCAGGGAAAACTGTATGATATTGCAGACAATATAATAAGAAATAGTAGTAAAAAATAAAGTTAAAAATCAAATGAAGAACATTGCAGCGCTTGCGCTTATATCATCAATAGCTCTTGTATCTTGTAAAAAAGAAACAGCAAAAATAACGAAAGTAGATCCTAAAACCGGAAAAACAGTAACTGTAGAAGTTCCTGCCGATTCTGTAGCAAAAGTTGTAGAAAACCCGGCTATCAAAGATTCTGCAGGAGTTATTACACAGACTTTTAAGCTTGAAAAAGGAAAAACTTATCCTCTTACCACTTATCAGAGAGATGTAAAAACAATGACGGATCCTCAGGGAAAATCCATCACTGCAACCAGCGAATCTACAGATGAAATGAACTTTGTTGTTAATGATATTAAAGGGAATGTATATGAAATGACCCTTAATCTTGTAGCGAAAAGAAATTCTCAGTCTGCACAGGGAAAAACAGTAGTGGTAGATACCAAACTTGCTCTTCCTAAAGAAGATGATCTTAAAATGATCTGGAATGTAAACAAAGCACTTACCGGGAACAAACTTGCCATGAAAATGGATACTAAAGGTAATGTAATCTCTATTACAGGATTTGATGCTGTTTATACAAAAGTTTCCAATGCAGTAGGTACTCTTATTAAAGATGCCAATCAAAAAGCGAGCGTTGTAGCAAGTCTTAAAGAATCATTCAATGAAAAGGTATTAAAAGACCAATTCCATAAAAACCTGATGATTATTCCTAAAAAAGGAGTAAAAATTGGTGAAAAATGGTCTACTTCTGAAAATGCGGATGCAAGCGGAGCTGTAAAAGTAACCTCCAATTATGTATTGAAAAGCTTAGGAAACGGGGCAGCAGAAATTGCAGTTACCGGAGGTATTCCTAAGAAGACAGAAAAGAAAGCTCAAGGGCCTATTACACACAGCCTGAGCAGTGAACTGGTTCAGAACGGAACCATTAAGTTTGACGAAAGCACAGGATGGATTACCAACCAGAATATCAACGTAAAAACGACACAGATAGAAAGCATTTCTGATGGAAAACAATCTCAGTCTATGAAAAGCGTTTCCAATTCTTCGGTAATGGTAAACCCATCTGCTAAATAACTGAATTAAACGCATTTAGGGTTTATCCTTTAAAGAGTAAACCCTGAACTTTAAATTTTAACATTATGAAGTACATTCTTGAGTTAGTACTTACTGCTATCATTATTTTCTTTGTCTGGAATATTCTGAAAAGGATTTTCTTTAAGACATTCTATAGTTACCGTTTTAATAACAATAATCAAAACAACGGACAGCAGGATCTACACAACTCGCATAAGGATAATAAACAAAACCTTACCTGGGATGCAGAAACTGTAGACTTTGAAGAGGTGAAAGAGAGTAAGGACAAAAGGTAAACATTCCAAGAAATAAAAGATAATAACCAGCATGGCAAAAAATAAAAACTTCATTTATATTGCAGCTTCATTAGTAGTATTTATAGTTTTAGCATTTTTATATTCTACTCCTGTATTTACAGGAAAACAACTTTTCCAGCACGATATTGTGCAATACAGAGGAGGAGCAAAAGAACTTCTCGACTATAGAGCGAATACCGGAAATGAAACCTATTGGAGTGATTCCATGTTTGGGGGAATGCCGACTTATCAGATGGGAAGCCAGTTCAAAGGGGACATCATCAAGAAAATCGACAGTAATTTAAACTTCCTGCCAAGGCCGGTCAATTATCTCTTCCTGCTGTTTGCAGGTTTTTTCCTTTTGGGAATGGTAGTAGTCAGAAACTGGAAGTATGCCCTCTTAGGGGCCACATTCTTTGGACTTTCAACCTATTTTTATATTATTATTGCGGCCGGACATAATGGTAAAGTAAATACTATTGAATATTTTGCACCGCTGTTAGCCGGAATTTTACTCGTCTATATCAGAAAACAATACATCTGGGGATTCATTGTTACCACTCTTTTTATGGGGCTTCAGATTGCTGCCAATCACCCGCAGATGACGTATTATCTGTTCATTGCACTAGGATTCTTATTCTTGTCTGAACTGATCAGAGCAATACTGAAAAAAACACCGATGAAGCATTTCCTTATTTCATCAGGAATTATTGCGGCATCATGCATGATCGGGGTTGGAATGAATTCACAAAGAATCATGGCCAATTCTGAATATGTAAAAGAAACGGTTCGTGGAAAACAGATTTTAAATAACGACAGCCATACTTCAGGAAAATCCGGAATGGATAAAGAAAGTATGCTGATGTGGAGCTATGGACAGCTTGAAACCTTAAACCTTTTCATTCCTAGATTAATGGGTGGCGGAAGTCAGGAACCGGAAGGAAAAGAAATGATGAACAAAGTTCAGGAACTGGTTCAGGAAAATGTGGGTTCACAGGCTGAAATGGACAGAATTTCAAAAGGTTTCAGCGGAATGACCTACTGGGGAGATCAGCCCGGAACTTCAGGACCTGCTTATCAGGGAGCTATTGTATGCTTCCTTGCTTTATTAGGATTTTTCTTTGCCAGAAAAAAATACCGTTATTGGATTTTGGGCGCTTCTATCCTGACTATTTTATTGGCTTGGGGAAGCAATTTCATGCCGTTATCCGACTTCTTTATTGATTATGTTCCGTTTTATAATAAATTCAGAGCACCTTCTTCAATCCTTGTAGTAGTGGAATTATTATTCCCATTAATTGCTATTCTGGGATTATACAGATTCTTCACAGACGAAGAACTTACTGAAGAATACAAACAGAAAATTCTTATGTATGTTGGAGGTGGAACATTAGGATTTTTGTTAATTCTTTTGATCTTCGGAAAATCATTATTAGGGTTTTCAACAGAAAGCGAAAAGACTTATTTCCCTCCTTTCCTGCTTGATTATCTTGTAGACGAAAGATATAAGCTATTCAGAATAGATGCAATAAAAGCATTTATTTATGTAGCGATCACAGCTGCTGCCCTATTCTTAACTTTAAAGAAAAAGCTTAATCAGAATATTGCTCTGGTAGTAATTGGAGTTGTAAGTTTATTTGATCTTTGGACGGTAAACAAGCGTTATTTGAACGATGAAAACTATGTAGATAAAATATTTGCTGAAAATCCTTTCCAAACAGAAAGTTCAGATCTACTGGCTGAAAAAGTTCAGGGAAATCCTAATCTGGAATCCATTTTATCCAATGTCAATATCAACAAAACATTGGAAACAATTGCTGAAAAAGACAAAACTCACTATAGAATTTACAACCAGACGCTGGGGGTAACAAGTGAAACCAATACCTCTTATTTTAAAGCTTCAATTGGTGGATATCACGCCGTAAAGCTAAGAAGATACGATGATGTTCTGAATGAATACATCAATAATGTAGACAGTGTAAAAACACCTAATATATTAAACTTATTAAATGCCAAATACATGGTTTTCGGAGGACCCGAGCAGCCACAGGTTGTTCCTAATCCAAAAGCCAACGGTAATGCATGGTTTGTAAGTGATTTAAAATTTGTAGATACTCCTAATCAGGAAATTAAATCCATCGGGACTATTAACAACAAAAAAACAGCCGTTATTGCATCATCTGATAAATCATACTTTGCAGACAAACCAGTTCAGGCAGATTCTACAGCATTTATTAATCTTACAAAATACCAGCCTAACGAACTTGAATTTAAATCTCAGTCGAAGACCCCTCAATTAGCGGTATTCTCTGAAGTTTATTATCCTCACGGATGGAAAGTGATGCTGGATGAGAAAGAAGTTCCTTATGTGAAAGCAGATTACTTACTTCGTGCAGTGCATGTCCCGGCAGGAAACCACCACATCAGAATGGTTTTTGAACCTGAAGTAATTGAAAAAGGAAAATGGCTTTCTCTGTTGTCATTCGGATTATTTATCCTGTTGTCTGCATTTGGAATTTTCTGGATGAACAAAAACAAGAAAAAAGAAATTTTAGCTGAACAAAAAGCTTAATCCTACATAATCAACGTATCATTCTGAATGACACAGAAATTAAAAAATGGAACAGAAGAAAATATTGATTATCACCTATTACTGGCCTCCTGCGGGAGGTCCTGGTGTTCAAAGATGGCTGAAGTTTGCAAAATATCTGCCGGATTTCGGCTGGAAACCTATCATCTATACTCCGGAAAACCCGAGCTATCCTTTGCTGGATGAAACTCTGATGAAAGATGTTCCTGAAAATATTGAAATGGTAAGAACCAAAATCTGGGAACCCTATCAGCTGGCTGAAAAACTGAATAAAAGCAATAAAAAGTTTAAAGCCGGACAATTTGATGTAGGAAAAAATCAAAGCTGGAAATCTAAACTTTCGATCTGGGTAAGGGGTAATTTTTTTATTCCTGATGCCAGAATTTTTTGGGTAAAACCTTCCATTACATTTTTGGAAAACTACCTGAAAGAAAATAAAATAGATACGATTGTGACTTCAGGTCCTCCCCACTCTCTTCATCTGATTGGTCTAGGACTTAAAAGTAAAATGCCGGATCTGAAATGGATTGCTGATTTCCGCGACCCATGGACAGAAATTTCCTATTACAAACATCTGAAACTAACCAAAAGTTCAGATAAAAAGCACCGTCAGCTTGAAAGTGCCGTATTTAAAAACGCAGACGTCACTTTGGCGACAAGCTATACCGATGCGGAAAACTTCAGAAAAGCAGGAGCCAATGCCGTTTGCATTACGAATGGCTTTGATGAAAGTGATTCTCATGAAAACGTAAAAGGACAAACAGGTCAAGCATTTACTCTTAGTTATATTGGTGTTTTGGAACAACTCAGAAATCCTGAAAATCTTTGGAAAGCACTTGATGAACTGGTGAAGGAAAATGCGGAGTTTGCAGCTGATTTCAAGTTGAAATTTGTAGGAAGAATAGATGATAAAATCTTAAATTTCATCGAAGATTCAAGTCTGAAAAATCATATACTGAACCTTGGTTATCTTTCTCATGGAAAAGCGGTAGAAGAAATGCAGAATTCAGATTTGCTTCTTATCACCAATTTCCCGAATGAATCTTCAAAAGGAATCATCCCTGGAAAAATATTCGAATACCTGGCTTCAGGAAAACAGATTCTGTCATTCGGTCCGGATAAGGCTGATGTTGCAAAAATTCTGGAAGAAACCCGGGCAGGAAAACATTTCAGTTATCAGGATGCAGAAACAGTCAAGAAATTCATTCTTGAAAAATTTGAGCTTTGGAAAAACGGCAGTCTTCTTGAAAACACTCAGCATATTGAGCAGTTCTCAAGAAAAAACTTAACCCGTCAACTGACTGAAATTTTATAAGATAAATAATCGGGGCTGGAAACTTTGTTTCCAGCCCCGATTATTTTTACCATCTAACTTCTTTTAGATCGTCCACTGGTCATTCACCACTGCAACCACATAATATTTACCCTGAAATTCTTCAAACACGAAACGAAGTGTTTTCCAATCCATATCACCATACTTTTCAGTTCCTTTGATATAGTTTTCGGTGAAATTATCTTTAGGATAAATTTCCTTTAAATTATTCAAAGAGTTACCTCCTCCGATGAATTTATTCAGTGAATATTGTGATGTTGTAAAATCTTTAGAAAAGACCCATTTGCCAAGATAATCATTAACCGTTGCTTTATAAGGATCTCCTGAGCCATCATGGGCGCCCCAGGTAAACAATGTTTTGGTGGGCTGATATTTTTCAAAATCTGCTTTAGAAAAATGTTTATCTTCTTTTATATCCACAAAAGCATACATTGAAAAACGAATTCCTTTTTCAGGATGAATCAATGCGGCAAAGCTTGTATAATCTTTATTTTTCAGAGCCTTCAAAACCTCATCATTGGTCTGCTTCAAAACAGCTTCCTTATTAGCAATATTCTGAACGGTACCTGCACTGTCTGTTTTATTTTGTGCGATAGAATCAATCACATTCGGAACAGGTTTTCCAGCCTCTTTCTTACAGGCTACAACCAGACCTAAAACAACCAATGGAATAAGTAATTTTCTCATATTTTTAATTTTGCAATTGATAAAAAACACCAAAACTGATGCCAAGTGGTAAATGATTTAAAGAGATAAAGACTATGAGAGTTGATGGGTCATAGCTTCTCATTTTAAAAATTACATCGTACATTTGTTAGATGGAAATGTTGGATATTCTCATTATCGGGGCCGGACCCATCGGTTTGAACTGTGCCCTTGAAGCTCAAAAAAACAACCTCAGTCATTTAATCATAGAAAAAGGAACCATTGTCAACTCTTTGTACAATTATCCTTTATATATGCGTTTTTTCTCTACTGCGGAAAAACTGGAAATTGATGAAATTCCATTTATTTCTACAGCTCCAAAACCTGGAAGACAGGAAGCATTAGAATATTATCAGGGAATTGCCAGACAAAAAAAGCTTAACATTAATCTGTATGAAAAAGTGCTGAATGTTTCGAAAAATGATGAACTTTTTGAGATCAAAACGACCAAAGCAACCTATTTTGCCAAAAATGTAGTGATTGCTACCGGATTCTATGACATTCCCAATCTTATGAATATTCCCGGCGAAAACCTTCCGAAGGTCAAGCATTATTATACCGAACCTTACCCTTATGCGAAACAGAAAATCGTAGTTGTAGGATCAAGTAATTCCGCAGTAGATGCAGCTTTGGAAACCTATAGAAAAGGTGCTGAAGTAACCATGATTGTTCGTCATTCTGAGATTTCCAAAAGTGTAAAATATTGGGTAAAACCAGACATAGAAAATAGAATTGCTGAAGACAGTATTAAAGCTCATTTTAATGCTGAAATGATTGAAATTAAAGAAAATACGGTTGTCTTTAAAGATGAGAAAGGAGAAATTCATGAAATTGACAATGATTTTGTATTGGCCATGACGGGTTATCTTCCTGATTTTGATTTTCTGAGAAATTCAGGTATTGATCTTAACGGAGACTGCCTGAACCCGTTTTATAATCTTGACACTATGGAAACCAATATTGCGAACCTTTATCTTGCTGGAGTCGTATGTGGTGGAAAAGACACTCATCTCTGGTTCATTGAAAACTCAAGAATTCATGCCAATATGATTATCAATACCATTCTTTCCAAATCTTAATTGAATCAATACATTGATATAAAAAAGCGGATAATTCTAACGTTGAGAATTACCCGCTTTTTCAATTTTAGGTTGATCTATAGGAAAATTTATATTTAAGCCAAATCCTCTTCTGCTTTATTCTTATCCATAAGCAGCCATGGAATGATAAAGTAAAAACCGATGGCAATAGCCACAGCCAATACTCCGGTTCCAATCCATAATATATTGAATCCTAATTTCTCAGCAATCAAAGTTCCTATATAAGGTGTAATGATAAATGCTATGGAAAATGACATCCCGTTCAATCCCATATAAGCTCCTTTATTGTTATCTCCAGAGCGTAATGCGGTAATGGTTGACATAAAAGGAAGTGTCCATATTTCTCCCACACAAAGCAATGTCATAGACAGTACAAGAGCAACCATACTGTAATCGAAAGCCAGCATTGCATAGGAAACTCCGCACAGGAAAGTCCCGATAAGCATCGTAAAAGCTAAAGTGAAATATTTCTCAGCAATCTGTACCAGCCCCATTTCAAGCAATACAATCAGAAAACCGCTGTATCCGAGGATATATCCGATATTTTGCTGGCTCATATGTGCAGTATCTTTATAAAAGATGGTCAGCGTACTGAACAACTGGAAGAAACATATTGAAAACAACATACAGAATACACAGTAAATCAAAAATTTACCGTCACGGTATGGAGAGCTTTCTTTTTTAATGACAATGGCTTCTTTTACTTTTTTTGCCTGTTGTTTGGCTAATTTTGCACGGCCTTTAAAAAACCAGATATACATCAACCCAGCAAGCAAAGCAGCCAGTGCATTACTGAAAAACAGAAATTCATAGGAAATAGCAGATAAAATACCTCCCAATGCAGGCCCGATAGAAAATCCAAGATTGACGGCCATTCTGTTCAGTGAAAAAGCCCGGGTTATATTTTCAGGTCTTGCATATTTGGTAATGGCCACTGAATTGGCAGGACGAAATGTTTCACTTACAATACTTTGAGCCAGAATAATTCCAGCCAATCCTGCTTCTGTTGTAAAAAGCGGAATTAAACAAAATAAAGGAACACTAAGAAGTAAGCTCAAGCTTTGTACCCTATATTCACCTATTTTATCCGTAATCATCCCTCCCAGCCATGATCCGATCACCGAACCTATTCCAAAAAAGCTCAGTACAATTCCTGAATTTTCAATACTGAAATGTAAATGATTGGTCATGTAAACTCCCAGAAACGGAAGTACCATAGAACCAGCCCTGTTGATGAGCATTACCAACGCCAGCATCCAACTCTCCTGCGAGAGTCCTTTAAAAGAACTCGTATATACGTTAATTAGTCTCACAATAATATTTTGGGGAAATTTGAAAGTGCAAAATTAGATAAAAATAACCCAAAAGTCCTTGTTTAAACCTTATTTTTGTAAATAACCTCCATAAAACAAACAAAAAACTGTATCCTGAAAAAACGGTTTTATTTAATCTATAAAAAACCAGAAACTTTTATAAAAATCGTAAATTGCAGTAACAACGGGTGTTTTTTACTAAGACTGCTTAAAAACACAATAAAAATTTAACCAATACGTAAGAATGGTAACCTACGAGAATTTACATGATACGCTATCCTTTTACAGTATTGACTGCCGGCAATCTTACTATATTTCTTCCGGAAAACCCATTTTTGAGTTTCCTAAAGCTCCTTTCAGAATGGATTATTATGCGTTTTGCATCTGTACTGCCGGAGAAATCAATATTGAGATAGACCGTCAGAAGTATAAAGTAGATGCACACAGTTTTCTTATGGCTGCCCCTTCCACGATTGTAAAGTTTGGAAAGACCAGTGACGACTTCACTATGAAACTGTTGTTCTTTGACAAGAATTTTCTGATTAAAAATATTTCCAATCCCTTTATCATTGAGAAAATGAATCTTTTCTCCAAAGGTTTTTACAATATTGTAAAAACCTCTTCAAAAAATTCTTTGTTACTCCAGAACCTTCTTGATTATCTTGAAAAAAAATCGAAGAAGCAGAGTAAATTTACAGATGAGATTATCAGAACTATTATTTTCAATCTGCTGTTGGAAACTGCTGAGATTATGGAACAGGAGAATTCTTCAACTCCGGGAAAAGAGGATGGAAAAAAAGACCTTTATCTAAAATTCAGCAAACTGATCAGGGAAAATATCAGGCAGCAGCGAACGGTTCAGTTTTATGCGGATCAACTTCACGTTTCTAATAAATATCTTATAGAAATTATTAAAAAATCAAGTGGAAAAACACCCCATGAGGTTATTGATGAAACTTTGCTGAAAGAAGCTTACGTCATGCTTGGGAATTCTGAGATTACAATTTCAGAGATCGCGTTTGAACTTCAGTTTAATTCGGCTTCTGCATTCGGACGTTTTTTCAAAAAACATACTACCTTTTCCCCTTCAGAGTACAGAAATAAAGAAAATATTCAGTCATGAGAATTTGGGGATAATAATTCTGAAATTGGGGATATATATCGCTTTTTGAATAGAGGTACCTTTATACTGTTAATTAAAAACAATACAAGATGAGTACGATCAATTCAAAATTCGACAACGTTTTAAATACCTCAGACCAGTTTGGAAAAGTAAACCACGAACCAGATTCAAGTAAAGAAGTTCAGATTAACACTCCTGAAAAAACTATGCCTTTCTCCGACCAGATCGGAAATTATCAACGTAATAAAGGAATTCCTTTACAGTCTTACGAAAACAGTAAAATCTATATTGTAGGAAGCGGAATTGCCGGAATGTCGGCAGCTTACTATTTCATCCGTGACGGACGTGTTCCCGGCAAAAACATTATTTTCCTCGACCAGCTAAATGTTGAAGGCGGATCTCTGGATGGCGCCGGTAATGCAAAAGACGGCTATATTATCCGTGGAGGAAGGGAAATGGATATGACCTATGAGAATCTTTGGGATATGTTCCAGGATATTCCAGCTCTGGAATTGCCTGCACCTTACAGTGTACTGGATGAATATCGTCTTATCAATGACAATGACCCGAATTATTCTAAAGCGAGATTAATTCATAATCAGGGAGAGATCAAGGATTTCAGCAAATTCGGACTTGAGAAAAAAGATCAGCTGGCCATTGTAAAACTACTGTTGAAGAAAAAAGAAGAACTTGATGATCTTACGATTGAAGATTATTTTGCAGAATCCTTCCTGAACAGCAACTTCTGGTTCTTGTGGCGTTCTATGTTTGCCTTTGAAAACTGGCACAGCTTATTGGAGCTGAAACTGTATATGCACAGATTCCTTCATGCAATTGACGGAATGAAAGACTTTTCATGTTTGGTATTCCCTAAATACAACCAGTATGATACCTATGTAACTCCATTGAAAAACTTCCTGGTTGAAAAAGAAGTACAAATCCAGTTTAATACTCTGGTAAAAGATCTTGATATCCACATCAATACGGAAGGAAAAACAGTAGAAGGAATTATTACTGAACAAAACGGAGAGGAAGTAAGAATACCAATTGGAAAAGAGGATTACGTTATTGTAACAACCGGATCTATGACAGAAAGCACTTTTTACGGAGACAACAATACCGTTCCTGAGGTTACTATAGACAACAGCAGCGCAGGACAAAGCGCAGGATGGAAACTGTGGAAAAATCTTGCTGCGAAATCTGAAGTTTTCGGAAAACCTGAAAAATTCTGCAGCCATATTGAAAAATCTTCATGGGAATCTGCAACTTTAACATGCCGCCCTTCTGCCTTTACAGAGAAGCTGAAAGAAATGTGTGTGAATGATCCTTATTCCGGAAGAACCGCTACAGGAGGAATCATTACGATTACAGACTCTAACTGGGTAATGAGTTTTACCTGCAACAGACAACCCCACTTCCCTACCCAGCCGGATGATATATTGGTAGTATGGGTATATGCCTTACTGATGGATAAAGAAGGTAATTATATCAAAAAAACAATGCCTCAATGTACCGGAAATGAGATTCTTGCCGAATTATGTTATCACTTAGGAATGACAGACCAACTGGATAACGTGATTGAAAACACAATTGTACGTACTGCATTTATGCCTTATATCACTTCTATGTTTATGCCAAGAGCGCAGGGAGACCGTCCGAGAGTGGTTCCTGAAGGATGTACCAACTTAGGTCTTGTAGGGCAGTTTGTAGAGACCAATAATGATGTTGTATTCACTATGGAAAGTTCTGTGAGAACAGCAAGAATAGCCGTGTACAAACTTCTGAATCTCAACAAACAGGTTCCGGACATCAATCCGTTACAGTATGATATCCGACATTTACTGAAAGCTACCCAGGCTTTGAATGATTACAAACCATTCTTAGGAGAAGGTATTATAAGAAAAGTATTGAAAGGAACTTATTTTGAACATATTCTGGTCAACCGCCCTGAAGAGAAAGAAGAACACGAATCTTTCATCATGGAACAGGTAGGCAGATTCCAGGAATGGGTCAAAGGGGTGAAGGGATAATGAATTTGTTAGAAAATATAAACTAGCCAAAATCCAACATAAGACTGCTGCACCTTTGGTTGCGATGAGATTATGTACCAATAAAAAAGCAGGACTGATTAAGTCCTGCTCTTTTTTTATCTATTCCTTACAATTATTAAGGTTTAAAAGAATCTTTCAGAGTTACTGTACGGTTAAATACCATATTCTCATCTGTAGAATCCTGATCTTTTGTAAAGTATCCTATTCTCTGGAACTGAAGAGGCTCACCAACAGCGACATCTTTCAGGCTTGGCTCAGCAAAACCTTTTACGATAGCCATAGATTCAGGATTGATGAAGTTTAGGAAATCAACATCTTTTTCAGCATCTGGCTGCTCTACGGTAAACAATTGGTTGTAAACTCTTACTTCTACAGGAATCGCATGTTTTGCAGATACCCAGTGTAGCGTTCCTTTTACTTTTCTTAAACTTTCTTCTGTTCCGCTTCCAGATTTACTCTTCTCATCATAAGTAGCGTAAATTGTAGTGATCTCACCATTTTCATCCTTCTCTACTCTTTCAGCCTTAATGATGTAAGCAGATTTCAAACGAACTTCTCCGCCTAATTTCAATCTGAAGAATTTATTGTTAGCTTCTTCTTTGAAGTCTTCACGCTCAATATATAATTCTCTAGAAAAAGGAACTTCTCTTGTTCCTGCATTTTCCTGCTCAGGATTATTTTCAGTCTCCAACCATTCTTCTTTGTCTTCAGGATAGTTTTCGATCACTAATTTTACAGGATCTACAACGGCCATCACACGCTTCGCAACCTTATTAAGGTCTTCACGTACACAGAAGTCCAGCAATTGAATTTCGATAAGGTTTTCTCTTTTCGCAACTCCTACTTTATCAATAAAGTTTTTGATGGAAGTTGGAGTAAATCCTTTTCTTCTCATTCCTGAAATAGTAGGCATTCTAGGATCATCCCATCCGGTTACTGCCCCTTCTGCTACCAATCTCTGCAGCTTTCTTTTGGAAGTAATCATATAGGAAACATTCATCCTTGCAAATTCTCTCTGCTTGTTTTTAACCCTTCCTTCTTCATAAACCTGATCCAAATACCAATTGTATAAAGGTCTGTGGTTTTCAAACTCCAAAGAACAAAGCGAGTGTGAAATTTGTTCGATATAGTCGGATTCACCATGAGCCCAGTCGTACATTGGATAGATTTTCCATGCAGTACCTGTTCTATGGTGAGGTTTGTTCAAAATTCTGTACATAACAGGGTCACGCATATTCATGTTTGGCGAAACCATGTCAATTTTTGCACGAAGAGACATTGAACCACTTTCAAATTCTCCGTTTTTCATCCTTTCGAATAAATCTAACGACTCTTCAACAGGACGGTTTCTATATGGAGATTCAATTCCCGGTTCTGCAGGATTTTTTCTTTGTTCTGTAATTATTTCAGATGCTTGCTCATCTACGTAAGCTTTTCCTTCTTTAATTAACTGAACGGCCCAATCGTAAAGCTGCTGGAAGTAATCAGATGCGTACAAAACTTTATCCCATTTGAAACCTAGCCATTCTACATCTTTCATGATAGAATCTACGAATTCCTGCTCTTCTTTCTCAGGATTCGTATCGTCGAAACGAAGGTTTACGGGAGCGTTGTATTTTTCACCCAAGCCGAAGTTGATGCAGATAGCTTTTGTGTGCCCTACATGCAGGTAACCATTCGGTTCAGGTGGAAAACGGAAACGAATCTGATCTTTTTTCAGACCGTTTGCCATATCATCTTCTATAATTTGCTCAATAAAATTGAGTGATTTTTTTTCTTCTTCCATTAAGTAGCTTTTAATTTTTAGCAAAAAAAGTTCCACAAAGTTACGGAAAAATAAGCGTTTGTAAAAGTGATAATTTAAAAGCCTTATCGTTTGTATTTCAATAATTTTCATTAATTTCGGTAAAGCTAAAACCATTTTAACCAATTATCATCATGGCCGTTTATATCTTAAGTAACCGGAAGATAATCCGTAACAAAGGTGAAAGAGTAGATTCTTTTTCCAATGATGAATACTCAATTCCCAATTTCAGGATTGCCAAATGTGATTTTGACAATTATAAAGAACCTAGTGCTCAAGCCAAAAAGAAAAAAGACTACACCAACAGGAATATCTTAAACTATAAGTTTTTCTCTGAACCCGAAAAACAGGGTTATGAGGATGTTTTAGAGGTTCTTCTGAGCGAAAAAGGAATTAAAAAATCTCCTCTTACCGCTAATAATCTTGGCGGAACTCAAAGAATGTTCTATGAACTGTACAAAAACATGTCTTCCACTAAAGACCGAAGTGATGTACTGATATTCATCCATGGTTACCTGTATGATTTTGATGATGAATTAAAGGCTATTCTTGATCTTAAGAAAATATTCATCGATAATCCCGCATCCCCTGTAGAACATATTTTATTTGTAAGCTGGCCGGCCTCAGGAAGTATTATTCCGTTGAGCTATTTTGATGATAAAGCCTCCAGTATCAATTCCGGGACATCTCTGATGAGATTGTTTTATTTCTACACCCAATTTTTAAAAGATATTTTCTCAAACCGGGATCTTGCACCCTGCAATCAAAGAATTCACCTTATGGCCCATTCTCTGGGAAACAGAGTGCTTCAAAGCATGCTGTACAGCCTTAAAAGAGAGAATATACTCCGTGTTATCGACCAGGTTTTACTGTTGAATGCCGATGTCAGCTACAAAGTATTTGAAGATTCTGAAGATTCCTATAATAAACTGCCATTATTGGCTAACCGGATTTCCATTTATCTGAACAGACAGGACGCCGTTTTGGGAATTTCTCAGTTTACCAAAAACATTTTGACACCACGACTTGGTAAAAACGGACCAAGTGATATTGAACATTTCAAAGATATTGTTTCTATTATCGATTGTACATTTGTAAAAGATGATCTTCTGAACAGCTTTAAATATGAAGTGGGAAATCATTGGGGATACCTTTCCAGTTCGCAGGTACAGGCAGATATTTTTCAGACTTTAAACGGAATAGACCGGAATCTTATCATTAACCGATCCAAGAATAACGAAAATATTTTCACAATTATTTCTTAACAAGTAATTAAAATAATTCATAAAAAATGAACATTACGTTAAAATTAGTTCAAGCTTATAGTATGGCATAAATATTGCTAATTCAAACAATAGGGAATTATAATTTTTTATTATGGAACATATTAGAAAACAGTTTTCTTATATATTAAATTATATAAAGAAGGCCATCTTCGTAAAAGATGTCATTTAACTGAATAACAACCTCTAAATCAACAAAGTATTCGATCCAACAATTACTCATCCTTATAAACAGCCCGGAAAAACAATAAAAGTTCCTACAAATCTAATGCAGGAACATATTTTCGCGTTTAAACATATTTAAACATTTCCTCAAAATTGTTAAATATTGCTAAATAATTCCCCACTTGTTGTATAATTGAAAAAAGTTTTCGACATTTACTTATCAATCAAATAAAATTAATATCATGAAAAATCTAAAGAAAATCAAAAGAGGAGAATTAAAAGCGATCAAAGGAGGAAGACCACCTCTTGGATGTAATAGCTGGAATCCGGTTGCTATGTGCTGTAGATCATGGGGTCCAGACTACTGTGGCCAAACAACATGTCCAGATTCACCTCCACCATTATGCTAATTAACTTTTAATAGTTATATTTTTGAACCATAACAATTCATTTCTGAGTTCCAGATCGGATTCAAAATTATTGACAAATAAAGCTCCAGTGCCCAAACCTTGAGGCATTGGATTTTTTTTTGTAAAAGTATACTGAGCAATAGCGTTCAATCCTATATTGCTTTCCAGGGCTGAAGTAATCCACCAACCGACATTCTGGTTTTCAGCAAGGGAAATCCATTCATCCGAACCAGAAAAACCTCCTACCAACGCAGGTTTCAGAATGATATATTGGGGATTTATTTTTTCCAGAAGTTTTTTCTTTTCTTCAGGATCAATAATTCCGATTAACTCTTCATCCAATGCAATCGGTATAGGTGTTTTAGCGCATAATTCTGCCATATCTTCCCAATTTCCAGCTTTGATTGGCTGTTCAATAGAATGAATATGAAGATCTGCAAGCTGCTGCAAAACAGTAACCGCTTCATCTTTACTGAATCCTCCGTTTGCGTCAACACGAAGCTCAAGCTGGTCTTTGGAAAATTTTTCTCTTAGTTTCTGGAGAATAATATGTTCAGATTTCCAATCGACCCCGATTTTTAATTTAATACAGTGAAATCCTTTTTCCAGCTTATCCTGGATCTGTTCTTCCATATATCCTACCTCTCCCATCCATATCAGACCGTTGATGGTAATAGCTGACTTCTCTTCGGTAAACTCACTCGGAAAATAAATACTGTCACCATATTTCAGATTCAGGACAGCCTGTTCATATCCAAACCAGATTGATGGAAATTCTTTCAGCTCTTCTCTCAAAAAAGCAATATCCTCGTTAATATGCTCACAGAGCCACTGTAGTTTTTCTTCATAATCAGGGCGATCATCAAAGCTCAAGCCTCTGAAAATTGCACATTCACCTACCCCTTTTCTTCCGTCTTCTGAAATAGTAAGGATAAAGGTTTCCTTATCAAGCAAAACGCCGCGAGATGTTCCACTCGGGCGTTTAAATTGTAATAAATATTTTAAATAAGTTGCTTTCATTTATTTTACGCTGTCAATACGCATAAATTCTTCTGCTTTTTCTACCATTTGTATGCTTCCACAGAAGAACGGAATTCTCTGGTGAAGTTCTGTAGGTTCTATTTCAAGAATTCTTCTGAATCCGTCTGTTGCTTTTCCGCCTGCCTGTTCTGCAAGGAATGCCATTGGATTACACTCATATAAAAGTCTTAATTTACCATTTGGAGCCTGTGAGTAAGAAGGATAGATATAAATTCCTCCTTTCAGCATGTTTCTGTGGAAATCTGCTACCAAAGAGCCGATATATCTTGATGTATAAGGACGGTCTCCTTCTTCCATCTGACAGTATTTAAGATAATTTTTTACTCCCTGAGGAAATTTGATATAGTTTCCTTCGTTGATAGAATAAATTTTACCTGTTTTCGGGAAAGTCATATTGGGATGGGAAAGATAATAAGTTCCCAAAGAAGGATCTAAAGTAAATCCGTTTACTCCGTTTCCGGTAGTATAAACGATCATTGTAGAAGAACCGTAAATAACATATCCTGCTGCAATCTGATTGATCCCTTTCTGTAAAAAGTCTTCCAGCTGTACGGGAGTTCCAGGTTCAGTAACTCTTCTGTAGATAGAGAAAATAGTTCCTACAGAAACATTTACATCAATATTGGAAGATCCGTCTAGAGGGTCAATCAATACTACATATTTACTTAAGTGCCCGTTTTCACCACATTTAATATCAATAAAATCATCATTTTCCTCAGACGCAATACCACAAACAACCTCTCTTTGAGACAAAGCCGTAATAAAAATTTCATTAGCGATTACATCCAATTTCTGCTGTTCCTCACCCTGAATATTCTGGTTGCCGGCAGCTCCCGTTATATCTACAATTCCGGCTTTATTTACTTCTCTGTTTACCACTTTCGAAGCCAATCTTATTGCGCTCAGAAGACGAGAAAATTCACCTGTAGAATATTGAAAATCGTCCTGCTTATCTATAAGAAATTCTCCTAAAGTCTGTAATGGTTGATTTGACATATTTTTCTTTTTACGTTTTCCCCAAATTTCGGAAAATTTATCGCATTAAGAAAATTTAATTACAAAAGAGCTTAACTATTGTTTTTCAATACGATACAAACAAAACCTAAGATAACACTAAGCGGTTATTAAAAATTACACCTCCGAATTTGTTATATCAGGTACACGAAAAATTTAAATTATTTCAATAATTGTTGATTTTAAGGAAATCTTAATTCTATCATTCCACTCGCCTATTTCATATCTCGTTGTAAATTTATAATTTTGACGTCCGTAAAAAACTCATGTAATTTTTTATCTAACAATTTTATTTTTAACAATTTAATGAAAATTTTCAAGTTTGGTGGAGCATCAGTAAAAGATGCTGAAAGTGTAAAAAACGTGTCCATGGTTCTACAAAGCCAAGGATTTGCCAAATGTTTGCTGGTAATTTCAGCAATGGGCAAAACGACAAACGAGTTGGAAAAAGTTGTAGAACTTTATTTCAAAAAGGATAACTATCAAACTGAGATTGAAAAGATAAAACGAAAACACATTGAAATTGCGGAAGGACTTTTTCCTGAAAATCATGCGGTTTTTGCAGAAATCAATCTCTTTTTTGATGATATTGATTCTTTTTTAAGAAGAAATAAGTCTCCAAATTATAACTTTGTTTATGATCAGGTAGTAAGCTGTGGAGAAATGATTTCTACTAAAATCCTGAGTGAATATCTGAATGAGATCCAGTTTACCAATCAATGGTTAGATGCCAGAGATTATATCAAAACGGATAATTCATACAGAGAGGGTGCAGTAGACTGGACGAGAACTGAAGAGTTTATTTCTAATCTGAATCCTGAGATCTGCTATGTAACCCAAGGATTCATTGGTTCTGACGAAAACAATTTTACAGTAACACTAGGAAGAGAAGGTTCGGACTATTCTGCTGCTATTTTTGCTTATTGTCTGGATGCTGAAGCGATGACGATCTGGAAAGATGTACCGGGAGTAATGACCGGAGATCCGAGAAAGTTCAGTGATGTTTCTCTTCTTTCCAATATCTCTTATGAAGAAGCGATTGAAATGGCTTATTATGGAGCAAGTGTTATCCACCCGAAAACATTGCAGCCGCTACAGCAAAAAAACATTCCTTTTTATGTAAAATCTTTCGTAGATCCTACCAAAGAAGGAACAAAAGTAGGTGCTTCTGACAAAAACCAACAGGAAGAATCTTATATTTTAAAAGAAAACCAGGATCTTCTGAAGATATCTACAAGAGATTTCTCTTTTATTGCAGAAGACCATATGAGCTTAATTTTTGGATATTTATCTAAATATAAGATCAAGGTTTCCCTAATGCAGAATTCTGCTATCTCCCTGGCATTGTGCCTTGAAGACAAATTTAATCATATAGATGAGCTCAACCAAGAGCTTCAAAAAATTTTTAAAACCGAAGCAATTAAAAATGTATCTTTATTCACAGTAAGAAATGCGAAGATGGATCACATTGATAAATTTTACCATGAAAAAAATGTATTATTGGAGCAAATTTCCAAGAATACTCTTCAAATGGTAACACAATAATATTAATTGCGACTAAACACACATGAGTTTAATTTCGAAAAACGATCTGATCAAAGCTTCCGGCTTAAGTAAACTTGGGTTCCTCAAGAACCCGGTAGCATCTGCTGTGATGAGCATTGCTAAAATAAACGAAGTAAATAAATTATACGATAAACTAAAAGACAAGGAAGGCAAAGACTTTTTCGACTCATTTGTAAGAGAAAGAAACCTAAGCTATGTAGCTTTTGAAGAAGATCTGGCAAAGATTCCGAAAACGGGACCGTTTATTCTGGTTTCCAATCATCCGCTGGGTGCAATTGACGGAATTCTGATGTGCAAGGTCTTATCAGAGGTTCGTCCGGATTTCAAGGTAATGGGGAATTTCCTTTTGGAAAAGATCAAACCTATGGAACCGTTTGTAATCGCTGTAAATCCTTTTGAAAACAGAAAAGAAGCTTACAGCAGCTCTTCAGGAATGCGTGATACACTCAAGCATTTGCAAAACGGAGGCTGTGTAGGTATTTTCCCAGCAGGAGAAGTTTCCAACAAAAACAATCCTTACGGAGAGATTTTAGATAAAGAATGGGAAAAAACGGCACTTAAGCTTATCAGAATGGCTAAAGTGCCTGTAGTTCCTATGTATTTCCATGCTAAGAACAGCCGTCTTTTTTATCAGGTGGCTAAGCTTCACCCGAATTTGCAGACCCTGATGCTTCCTGCAGAAATGATGAATGACAGAGAAAAACCTATCAGAATCAGAATCGGGCGTCCAATTACGGTAAAGGCAATGGATGACATGGAAACGATTGAGGAATTGGGGGAGTTTCTGAAACGTAAGGTTTATATGATGAAATCTTACTATGAAAAGAGAAAATCTCTTGCTCAAAGCATCAATCTTCAGAATTTATCTGTAAAGTTTCCTTTGTTGAAGGAAGAAAATATTGTTCAGAATATCATTGATGAAACGCCTCTTGAAGACATCGTTAAAGATGTTGATAAATTGAGAGGAACGGATAAAATGCTTTTCAGTAACGGAAATTACGAAATCTACTTTACCACTTACGAGGAAATCCCTTCTATTATGAGGGAAATCGGACGTCAGAGAGAGCTTACTTTCCGTGCGGTAGGTGAAGGAAGTAATCTTCCATTTGACCTTGATGAGTATGATAAGCATTATCATCACCTTTTCCTTTGGGACAATGGTGAGAAAAAACTGGCTGGAGCTTACAGAATGGCACTAGGTAGAGAGGTCATGAAGAAATATGGCATCAAAGGCTTCTATACAAGCTCTTTATTTGAGTTTGAACAGGACATTCACCCTTTCTTTAAAAAGGTGATCGAAATGGGCCGTGCCTACATCTGCCAGGAATATCAGCAGAAACCACTGCCTCTTTTTCTATTATGGAGAGGAATTGTACATGTATGCCTGAGAAATCCTGACCATAAATTCCTTATGGGTGGTGTGAGTATTTCAAATAAGTTCTCGGAATTTTCAAAATCTCTGATGATTGAGTTTATGCGTTCCAATTATTTTGATTCTGCAGTAGCTCAATATATCACTCCAAGGAATGAGTATAAGGTAAAGCTTCGTGACAGGGATAAAAATATTTTCTTTGAGGAAATGGAATCTGACCTTAATAAGCTGGACAAAATCATTGACGATCTTGAACCTGAATTGAGACTTCCTGTTCTGATCAAAAAATATATCAAGCAAAATGCTAAAGTAATCGCTTTCAACGTGGATCCTAACTTCAATGATGCGATAGACGGATTGATGTATATCCGAATCAGTGATCTTCCGGAAAACACGATTAAACCTGTATTGGAAGAGATGAGTGAACAGATCAGAAAGGAGCAGGAAAATAATCCGGCTGATAATCAGTAAGTTTTTAACTTTATTCAAAAAAAGTACGATGAATACTTGCTTTGTATACTAAAACTTACTACTTTTGCATCACTTTAAAACAACGAAGTAATAAACAAAAACATAAATGGTTTCTTAGCTCAGTTGGTAGAGCAATGGATTGAAAATCCATGTGTCCCTGGTTCGATTCCTGGAGAAACCACTTGAAAACCTCTAATTCAGTTTAGAGGTTTTTTTGTTGTTGTATGCTACCCCATTCCCTCATTCAGTTCCTTCCGGAAATATTAAAAAACGAATACTAAAGTTTAATACACCTTTACATAACGGATTTGTTTAAACAATAAATAAAAATTAATCAAAAATATGGGAATTAATTTTTTATTTGATCGGTAAAACTTAATTTAGTACTGTAAACCAAATCACAAATATTATTATGAGAGTAAAATTATTTGCAGGCACTTTTCTAGGTGTTGCTCTGCTTATTTTTCAATCCTGTGCAGAAACCCCTATGGCAAAAGAAGACACCATCGCTGCACAAAAAAATGCCTCAGCTTTAAACAAAGTATCATCCTTCAATGTACCCGTTGCAGGAAATTCTTTTTTAACAGTAAAACCTTCGGGCGCTAGCGAAGTTATTACTTCCTCCAATTTAGGTAACTGGACCAACTCCTCAACTGTTATCAGTACTTATTTCAGAGTGAGCAGTACGGGAACGTTAAACATAGGACTAAAAGCTTCTGTTCCTTCGGGTACAAGTGTTGTAAAAGTAACGGTAGGCAATACATCTAAAAATGTTACTTTAACAGGATCGACTTATACCAATTATACCGTTGGAGATTTTACAGTTTCTACTCCGGGTTATGTAAAAGTTGATCTTCAGGGTGTTTCTAAAACCGGCGGGTACTTTGCAGATGTCACAGACGTTAGTTTTGGTGGAACAGCTGCTACAGGAACCAATATTTACAGCAATGATCCTTCTTACTATTATTGGGCACGCAGAGGGCCTTCCTGTCATCTGAACTACGTCATTCCAACTACTGATAATGTCAGCTATTATTACAACGAGGTGACAGTTCCCGCAGGAGAAGATAAGATAGGCTCTTATTTTATGGCTAATGGCTTTAATGCGGGGTATTTTGGAATGCAGGTTAATTCCGCTACGGAAAGAAGAATTCTATTTTCTGTATGGAGCCCATTTGAAACAGATGATCCAAATAATATCCCTCCTGATCATAAAATTGTTCTGAACAGAGCAGGTACCGGAGTAACAATCGGAGAATTCGGGAATGAGGGTTCCGGCGGGCAAAGTTATTATAAGTATAACTGGAGTGCAGGACAAACTTATAAATTCTTATTAAAAGGTGAACCGGATGGAACCGGAAAAACAGATTTTACCGCCTGGTTCTTATCACCGGATACCACAACATGGAAACTGATCGCCAGCTGGAAGCGACCTCAAACCAGCACTTATCTTAAAAGCTTTTATAGTTTCGTTGAAAATTTCAATCCTGAAAATGGATATCAGGGCAGAAAAGCAGAATTCAAAAATCAATGGGTAAGAACTTCAAACGGCAGCTGGAACGCTGTTTCCGGAGCAAAATTTAGTGTAGATAATACCTATAATGCAAAACAAAGAATAGATGCCATGGGAGGAACAAGCGGCAATGCTTTCTTTTTGCAAAATGGAGGATTTTTTAATACAACTGTTTCGCCCGGCACACAGTTGTCTGTTACTGCACCTACACAGACTCCAAACATCAATTTTTCAACACTTCCTTAAAATTATAACCTAAAAAAGCCAGCTATTATTTAAAGTAGCTGGCTTTTTTATTATTCTGATTCATGATCTAGAATTCCCTGAACTCTAATCAAACTATCTTTTAAATCAGGTAGTCCATAATAATTATTTTTCTGAAATACTGAAATGATATTTCTATCTTTCACTACACTATTATAAAGTAAACTTTCAGCATTCCATACAGCATTCCCGGAATTGACACCTGCAAAATTCAAGTAAAAAGGATCAACCGTATTCCCTATATAAGCAAGTATTTTATATTTTTCATCTGATGTAAAATTAGTATTATCTTTCAATGCATATCCAAAATTCTCCAAAGCACTCAAAAGCCTGTTTTCATCTGATTTTGTATGTTCCTTTATATATTTTAATAATTCCGTCCTTATTTCTAATTCTCCCTTACAGTTTTTTATAAAAATAATATCGCCGATGTCGGACGAGCTTTGGTCATTGTTCAGATAACCATTCATTGCAAGATCATTGAATTTTGGTTCTTTAGTGTATCCAAATTGCTTTACAAGAGTTTTAACAAAAGCCGGATCCTGTGTAACAAGCCAAGTTACATATGCTTTATTATCGTTAAATAAATACATATTTCGCGCTACCACAATCTGATTATTCTTCTTTTGTTGTTCTTTTAAATTAGGTATATCTTTCCATCGGGATACTTGCTGCTGACCTTCATTTGTTTCTATTTCAATAGGATTATCTTCTATTTTTTTTAAGTATGGATAGGTTTTCTGATAATCAATAAGTAACGGAAGAGGATAAAAATATGATATTAATTTATCATTTTTTGAAACATAAATATTTTGATACTCTGCAGATAAAGGAACAAAAGACAATTCCTTATCACATTTATTATAAGTATCTATTTTCAGAAAATTGCTGGAGCTAGTAAAATCAATTTTTCTTCCAAAAATCTCTTCTATTTTAGCTGCAAATTGCTCATTTGTAATATTCTTATAACCATTAGATTGAAGAATAGAATCTTCTAATTCAATTAATGCATTAAGATCTTTCTCTGAATAATCGCTAAAACTTCCATATTCTTCAGCTGCACCTTTATTTAGCTGTTTTTCAAGAATACTACTTATTTCCGTTTTTTGCATAGTATTATTTTTTACATTTTGATATGTAACTTCTTGTTTTTTTTCCTGGCACTGTATGAGACAGAAAAAACAAGAAGCAATTAAAGACTTCGTAATTATTAGTTTACCTTGAGCTTTCTCCATTTTCATCGGATTTAATATCTAAATTTAATGCTTTCTTACTTGCTTCGTCTGCTGATGAATAATTATCACTATTACCTAACTTGTCTATATCTTTAACGACATAACCTTTGGGTTTATAAAATCCTCTGAATATTTTATAGTGTTCTGTACCGTTTTTCTCTTTCCAAGATACGAAAACATTACCACTGCAATTATAACTTGACATTTTAAGCTTATCGGATTGATTTCCTCCAAGACAAGCATAAATTTCAGTTCCTGGCAGTTTTCCAAAAACAAATGTAGCGTGACCCGAAGTTTCTATGTTTGTTCCAGTAGAATCACAGTCAGAAAATATAGCTACAGCACCAAAAAAAACATCACATTTTTCTGCTTTTGCACTACTCAGGAACATTCTTGACCCTGCAGAATGCGGACTCGGCAGATCTTTTTGTTCTATACACCAACAAACAAATGAGGCACACCATGCAGTACCACTTCCTGCATCTGTTCCCCCTCCGTCTTTATGATAGGTTTTTATTCTGCTATCAATAGTACCCTCATCTTTACCACCATATACTTTCGCTTCTGCTACAGCAATTTCCATCCATGGACTTCTACCAGCTAGATTCAAATCTGTTGCTTTCCCCCATTCACATTCAGATGTTTTGAAAGTTTTTGAGGTATGATCATCAAATGCTTTTTGTTTTTCTGCATAATTGTCAGAATCTTTTCCATTTTCGTCTTTTGTAGCTACCATTTTACCCACTTTTTTACTTGCAGGCAAAGTGTCTTTAGAGCCGTTGACGATTGTATTAATTCCTTTCCATTTGAAAAAGGCCATAGAAGATATTACTGCAGCAGAAATATTTGTTAAGACTAAATCTGGGTCTGCTATGATATCAGCTCCTTCCTTTTTAGTATAGGTATTTGCATACTCATAAGCTTTTCTTCCTGTAAGCTGTATAAGTCCTTTCCCCCTAAAGTTCCAACCGTCTTCTGCTTGGGTATTTCCTAATTCTTTTCCTTTATCACTTGTAGGAGAATAGGCCCAATTGGCAATATTTTTCTGATTCTCTAGAGTTACACCTGGTTGATTGGGCTTATCTACTGCCCGCCCCCAAAGTTTTGCATTATCCCTTCCTTCCTGAGTTCTGAATGCCGCAAATGTTCCCGGTATTTTTTCCCAAAACCAATTAAAATTTTCTCCTTCTTTTAAATGAAGTGTCTTTCCGGTTTCCACTCTGGCTTGTGCAAATAAATGTGCTTTATTCCAGCAAGTATTCATCCCTATTTCCTTCATATATTTTGTATATGCAGCTGCGACCTGGGTCAGAATACCAGGATCAGCATCCGGAAAAATTTCCTTTAATTGGTCTGCCGTTACAGGAGCATTACATCTGGGACATCCTCCACCTTCTCTCTTCACCTCCGCCATTTCTACTACCACAGGCATCACATCATTATCAATAGCCTCTGGTGTTTCTTTTTGAGAAACTTTCAGACAGCCACTTTCATAAAAAATATACTGTTTCCTCAACTCAAGCATTTCTTCTTTTGTAAAAGGAGTTCCGTCTTTTTTATAAGCTTTGATTCCCAGTTTTTCCATATCCTCCGTTCTTACCAGATCTGCAGGAAGTGTATTGTTGACAGTAAACTGGCTTTTTTCTATTTTCCAGACCTTTTTTTTAGGGTCGGCAGGGTCTTGAACCTGGCGGGAAACCTGTGCTATGTAGTAATCAAAGTTCTTTGGAGGATTTTTCCATTCTTCTTTTGCTGTGAAAGAAACTTCGAGCAAACCGTCTTTTCCTGTTTTTTCTTCGTTGTAGCTTTGTTTGCTTTCGTGGGTATAGGTTATGTGGTCTTTTTCGTTTAATCCTTCTTTAGGAATTTCTTTCAAAACGTCAATTTTCAGAACTTCTTCAGTCATATTGACGGTATGCACCCAAAGTTTATGGGTTTTACCATAGAAAGTCTGCTCCCGCTGAATATCTTTACCGTTTTCCGTAGAGAACATGATGGAGACAATTTTCTGTTCGGAAGTCATCACCAATTCTTCATTAGAATCCAGCACTTCCAAATAGGTAGTAGTACTGTCTATAACTACAGGACGTGTTCCCTGAATCGTAATATTTCCGGGAAGAACAATATCGGCTGATGAACTTGCCTGAAGCTCTATGGTAAATACCAGGTGGTAAGACGGATTAGGATTTTCCGTTGTTTTTGGAATAGCTGCCGCCAGTTTTTTCTTATAATCATCATTCGTGGTAATAAGAAAGGAAGCCTTACCTTCATTGTTAAGTGTAACGGTTTTTTCCTCCAGCATATATTTATCTTTCTCTTTGTAGAAATCATCTCCCTCACCTTTTACCCATACTTTTACTTTTAAAGACTGGTTCTGAAGACCATCAATTTCAAGAAAGCCATACGTTTCTTCCCCAAAACCGGTTTCCGTACGTTTCACTCCTGTTCCATAGGCCCAAAGCGCTCTTTTTATGGTAGGTTCTGAAACTTTTACTTTCACTTCAATTTTCTTTCCATCAGTATAATCTCCGGTTAAATACGCAGAAATAGTATATTCTCCGAGATCATTAAATGTGATGGTTCCGTCCCCGTTATTGGTCACTTTATTGGGAACTTCTATTTTTATGGCTTCATTGCCTGCTAGTGTTGCAATTCTTGCCGTTGCTGTATATTTTATTTTGGTTCCTTTTGGAATATTGGTGGCGGGAAGCGTGAATTTATCTATTACATTTTGAATCACCTCAAAATTAAAACAGTCTGATCCTGAAAACCCGGGCTGCTTTCCTGCTCCAACCGGACTGGCATAAGCTTCCAGTATATATTTCCCGAAATATTGATCACTGCCCAGTTTTGCATCGTTATAAAGCAATTCTGCTACTTTTTTGCTGATAGTACCTGTTTTGAAGGAAGGTGAATTTTCAAATAAAGCCACTCTTCCAATTCCTTCTTTTTTAAGATACCAATATACAGAAGTCCCGGAAGGCATATAATTGACATTGAATTTGGAAGCCTGCACTTTGATGATATCACTGAATCTTACTAAACCTGGCTCTCCTTTCACTCCCATTACCCCCAGGCTGTTTTCTATTTTAACTTCAATAGACTGCGGTTTGGGATCTGTGGGATCTGTAAATGCTTCTACGGTATATTTTCCTTCATTTTTAAAAGTTAGAAATATACGATCACCAATCCCCGTTACATCCACAAGATGCGAAGAAGAGACTTCTGAATAACTGCTATAGAGTACTGTTGTTCCTTGTTTCACGGTCCATTGAACACTATTCACAGGCATAAAGAAACCTTTGTTCAGTATTTTCGCCTGGTCGGCTCCACTGCTGAGTTTACGTTCAATAGATACAGGTAGAGGGATTTTAATTAAGGTCGAAGTTCCCGGGCTGACAATTTTTTTAACAAAATCCTGAACTACTTCTACATTGATCGAGCATTTAGCATCACCAGCTTTTTTACCATATGCTTCGAGTCTGTACTTCCCTTCTGCAAGGCTGTCAAATATTTTACTCATAGATTGGCTGAAATTGCTTCCCAATCCGATAAATGTTTTTATTTTATCTTTAGTTCCTTCTCCTTTGAAAAGGGCCCAGATGATTTTTTTTTCATCTCCTTTGAACTGGGCTTTCAACTCCAGATTGTCACCACCAAAAGGGTTTGCAATGGGAAACAACGGGCCATTCATTCCTTTTATATAGTAATAATTTCCGGTAGGTTTATCTGCCAGAATTGGTCTTGTCATTGAGATTGATGAAACGGCTATACTTGCTTCAGAAGCAGACGATGAAGGCCATTGTGGTGAAGTATTGGCTACGGAAAATTCATCCGCTTCTTTTACTTCGATCTGGGAAACATTATTGGCCTGACCTGTAGTTGCAAAAGCAATAGTTCCCGGAACGCCATATCCAGGACAATTTCCGGTAGATGCATCCAACAGTATTTTCATACTCTTGTTGAATTCTACGTTTTCATAATAGTCTTTATATTTAATACTGCATTTGCCTTTACAAGGGTAAGTTTTCCCGTCTGAGCCTTTGCAGTTTCCAAATCCGTTGCCGCCACCGAAACTTTCAGCTTTATCATCAAGGTAAGTTGCTACAGGTTTATTCTGTGCAAAATATTTGTTTTTGCCTAGTTTTTTTTTCTGGCTTTTCACTTCCATCGGAACGGCGGTTCCGTTGGAATTGTTGGTTACAGAGCTGCTGCAGTACGCAGTGGCTCCTTCTATAATGATATATCCTTTATCCGCCATGTCATTTGTTCATAAAGATTAAGTCATTGTGATCGTTTCCCGGTATACTGTTTTAACTCCATCTGACAATATAAAGTCAGCTTTCTTTTTGGAATACTGTTTTTTACGGGAGTTGTATTCCATTTCTATAGTTAATTTTACCTGATATTGTCCCTCCTGATACAGGTATTTCTTATCTAATTCTTCTTGTATGGTGTTTGGAACCTTGATTTCGGAAATAAAAAATGCATTAAAACCATAGTCTCTTTGCTCTGCATTAATGACTCCGGAACATTCTACATCGCCAATTCCTTTGATATTCCATAGGATGGATTCTCGGTTTTCTCCTCCGTTATCTACATAATAAGGGGCGAATAACAGCAGATTCCAGAAGGGTTCTTTCAGTTTGTTTTTATAAAAAACGGTTTCATCTTCAAGTGCAGCCAGATATTGGTTTCTGAAGACATCCACATTCTGATATTTTTCCTGAAGCACTGCCGTTTTAAGTTTCCAGTTTTCTATATTTCTCTGATGATCTGCAGCTCCCAGAAAGCTTCCTTTTTCATCTACTTTTATTTCCAGCGGATAAGAGCTCTGTTCCAGGATATACAGGATTTCCATAAATTTATTTTCAGATGGAAAAGAGGAATCATCTACCTTTTCTATCAGCCAGTTTTTTGTATGGTCTTCATTTTCTTTCTCCTGCAGTGTAATTCTAAAAGATGAATAAAACCCTTTTGCTTCTCCAAATTGTATTTCAAGAGCATTCTCCACGTGATAATCGTGGGTTCCTAAAGCGTATTTCTGAAAAGGTTTTACTCTTGTTTCTACCATATGGGGTTTAAGTGTTATTTAATGGAACAAAGCAGCATTATTGAGTACAGTTTTTATCATTAACAATCTCTTCCGGCTGGTTGTAGAGGTATATTTTTTCTACTGTACCACGTCCACATTTACTTACCAGATAATTGGCTATATAATCTTGCTGGTAATGAGATATTTCTTCACCCAGCAGTTCACCTGCGCTTTCTTTGTTCGTTATAAAATATGAGGTATTATCCGTTTTTCTATAAAAAACAAAGTTGAGTGAAGATATTTCGGATTGTGTAAGAGACTTATTGCTTTTCAACCTGTTTTCTATGTACCTTATAATATCTTTTTTCAGCATACTTTCGTTAGGTTCCGGATTATCTATGAGAATATAATATGAAATTTTGACCGCATTCTTATAATAAGCATTGGTAAAGGTCATATGCTCAAGTGGAATAAAATCATTCTTTTTCTGATCACAGCTCATAGCCGTCAAAAGAAAATATACAGTGGCAATAATTCTTATAGATTGTAAATACTTCATTTTTATGTGTGTAATAATACCTGCTAAGTTGTAATGGTTATTCATTTTTAATATTCTCCCGGCCTTCTTCTTCCCATATTGCGAAGATGGTCTTCTCTTTCTTTTTCAGCTCTCCTTTTACTTTGGCGTTCTGTTTTACCAATCGTAATACTTTCTTTAAAAGTTTTCTCAAATTCAACTTTAGTGACAAAAGGCTTGTATCCTCTGATATGCTGCAAAATAAACCAATATCTGAAACCAAGCAGATAGTAATATTTCTTTTCTATATCCGGCATATCCAGTCCAAAGTGATCATACAGAGCAACTTTATACGTTGCATCGTAAGTACCATTACCAGATTTATTGAATTTCGTCAGCTTCACCTCATAGGCCCATGTATCATTCATACAAATAGTAAGACCTCCCATGAAGGTGTCCTTCATTGTTGAAAACTGTGGATGTCCCCAACCTCTTTTTCCAAACTTTCCGATCTCATCATCTGTAAAATGGATTTCATCATCTTCAATAGATGCTACACTTCCATGGTTTTTCTTAATCCTGTCAGCAATTTCATCTTCTATGCTTAAACAGAATCTTTGGTTTGAAGGATGCTGTAATACATGTTTTGTTAATATAGGATTCATGTATTCCCCTCCTTCGCTTCGCTTAAATTTTTCAATCATATCAAAGGCAACAGTTTCCAGTTCTCCAACTGAAAAAAGCGTTCCTACCATGCGTTTGAATCCAGTCCATAATTCTTCATCTGTCTTATCTCTTATCTCCGACTTGATCCAAATCCCTTTACTTTCTACATCCTGCAGAGTATATCTTGAAGGATATTGATTGGAAACACCGAGACCATAACACATATCATCCGCCATATTCACTCCTTTCCTGTCTTTTCCTTTAATTTTAAATCTGTCAATATAAAGGGGTAATGGATTTGTTATTTTGACTTCTACACTGACCTTGTCAATTGGAGTTTTAAAATAGGCATATACACGCATATCATAACAGGGAAGTTTCACCTGTATCGTCTCCGTATTTCCGGTGATTGAAGAATAATCAAAAAAGAAAGGAATAGAAATTCCATTTATTTTTTCCTGCCATTGAAGCTTTTTATACTCACTTTTCGTTGCAGATCTGTTAAAGGTCGCTTTGAACCAATATTTTACTCCTTCTTTAGGTTTGGCAATTTTCCCTCCATTATCATCTAAAGGACCTTCTACCTTTACTACTAGTAATGTATTGTCTTTTTTTGCCTGATATTCGTCAAATTTCTTCCCTCCTTTTTTCCCATAAAAGGTATTTTCCTGAGGAGATTTAAAATCAAGGGTTCCTTTGGAAGCATCTTTCATGATTTGTTCTGCTTCCTTATAGGACTTTCCAAAGACATTTCTTACGATATTTCCGCCTTCGCCCGCCATATTATTGCATTTTTACCTGTTTACCACTGTTGATAAGCACTTCTTTGGCACTTTCTACATTGATGGCATCTTTTGTACTGATGTAAGAGCCTGCTTCCATATTTTCCGTAATATTTTTTGCTCTGGAGCTTCTTCCAACTTCTGCGGTTTCAATAATATTACTTGCTGTCAGGTTATAATCATCATTGGCGGTTTCCGTGATATCTTCTCCGGCCATAATATTGACATTTCTCTGCGCAGAAGCAATGATATTTTTACCAGCATTGATCTGTACATTTTCTCCTGCTGTGAAGGTTATATTTTTAGGAGCATTCACTACAATATTCCCTTTTCCGTCCATTAAATACGTGTTTCCACTTGGATCTTCTATGAAAATACTTCCTTCCTGATCGTTAAAAATTATTTTATTACCACTTCTGGTCTGAATAGATTTAAGATGATTGTTGATGCTTCCTCCCAATGCAACCTGCCCATGGAACATTCCTCCCATCGCAAACGGAAAATCCGGATGGTGGTATTCAAAGCCTACCATTACCTGATCTCCCACTTCTGGCACTGCTACAAAACCTCTGTTTTGGGTAATAACATCTGTACCTCCTGCATCTGGGCTCATCATTCTGATAAAATGGGTAGTATCAGGATTTTTCTGCCAGTCAAATCTCACCTGTATTCTTCCCTGATTAAGAGGATCTGTGTTGGAAATAACGGTGGCAACCTGCGGTTCAGCCTTAGGTTCTATAAATTCAGGTTTTGGCATAAAGCCTGTTCCTTCAGCGATTGCTTCAAAGCTTCCTGTATAATACCCCCGGGCATTCACTTCATGTGAAACTTCGGTAATCGTAAGTTTTGTAAAATAAGAAGTCTGGCTGGTATCCGGCTTCCGCATTTCAATATCTGCAAGACAACCTGGATATAAAAAAGGAACAGTTGTATTTCCTGAAACAGTAAATACTTCTACAGCAGCACTTCCGGCAGCACTTTTCTGTGAATCGCTCACATCCATGAACATATTCGCATTGATGGGAGCGGGTGAAAGTGATTGGGTTTTGAAGATACTGTTATTCAGTTCGTAAGCTTTGGAAGGGATTTCTCCCAAATGTCTGATATTATTCTCAGAACCTTCCATTTTTGTATGACTGCTACTGTTATATCCAAAAAACTGAGGATTGGTATGCACAGCGTTCAGCTCTACCTGTACATCGCTAGCATTGCTTCCGTATACGAGGCGGATCGGTTTTTCTGAGGGTGGAAGTTTTCCGAAGTGAAGAACTTCACCATCATAATAAAACTGTTCTCCGTAGGCTTCTGCTGTTCTTGCAAGATAGTTGTAATGGGTTTCGTTATATTGTGCGCTATAATTGATATAGCTTTTATTCTGGGTATCTACTCTGAAATCAAATTTTTCTGATCCCAGTGCTTCTTTACATATTTTGTTGGCAATGATTCCGGTATTAACGGCCTGATCTCCTCCAAAACTCTGGGTATGGGGAGCTGCGTCCATAAGAATGGTAGGGCTGTAACCTCTCAGTACAATGTTTCCCAGGCTCATTTTTTCCTGGCTGAATGCGGCTTTGGTGATGACTCCTACAAAAGTTCTTTCAGGGCTTTCACTTTCGTAATCTTTGTATTTGAAAACGATAGTAATTCTCTTTCCCAAAAACTGGCGTGCTTGTTCCAGAGTGTGGTTTTGGGCTTCTCCAAGAGAATCGTGGGCTAAAATAAGTTCAAAATCATGATGTCTTCTGGCACTTTGCTGTAAACGGAAATGCTTGAAGTGTTTGATAATTTTGCCTTCAATCACAATATCCAGCTTTACCACACGGTTGATTCCGGGAATATGATTCTCAGAAATCTTATCAGAATTCGAGGCATTTTTATTCATAGTGATTAGGTGTTTTTTTCAGAACTTTTATTTTTTTATAAACAGCTGCTCTATAAGGTTAAAAAAGGCAGAACAGCATCCCTTAAACCGGTGTGCCATTCTGCCTGATCGTTTAAATTCCGAATACTATTAAGAAGGCCATGCTCCAAAATAAGAAGAAGTCCCCAGATCTATCTGTTCTGCACTGATCACAAAACTGATGTACATACTGTTCTCATCTACAGCATCGAAATCTACTTCATGCTGGATAACATAACCGTTTGTCCATTTCAAGGTTGTTAAAGTTCCTTCCTCATGAGATTTATTGAAGGTAACCTCTCCTACTGTAGGCTTATACTTTCCGTTCAATAAACTTTCAAGGATGTCTGATTTTTCAGTAGCTTCTACTGTAAGTTTGATAAGAGCATTGGAAGGATCTGATGCTACACGTCCTGATACGTCTGTAGATCTTGATACGCTGTAGTTAAGTTTTAATAACTTTTGTCCTTCACCGTTGTTGAATTTTAAAATTCCTCTTGAATTTCTTTCTGCCATGATTTGTAAATTTTAATGGTTAATATTTTATGATTTGTTTTTCTATATCACCAAATATAGATGTAATTACAAAACGTAAATAAGTTTTATTATTAAATTTAAAAAAGTGTCGTAATAATACGACTAACACTTGTTAGGTAAATTACCTCCTACAAATCAGGTGTTTGACATTTACAGCTCTTTAAAATCGTAATATTTTTTTGATTGTTTAAGATATTTAAAACAGAGATAAAAATTTCAAAATTCATTCACAAAAGAGTATCTTCAGATAAATAGTAAAGAAGAACAGCAGTTTTAGAGCAGAAAATCAATTTCAGAATTGAAAATATAGGGACAGAAGGACATAAAAAAATAAAAATTATAAAAAAATGAAAAAAAATCAGGTGAAGAAAACCACTGATGAACAAAGCATTGGAATTTAAAACGAGCCATACTAAAAGATTTCCTCAAAAAAATAAATCAAAAAACTTGCGCGGTATTATAAAATGTTATACTTTTGCATCACTTTAAAACAACGAAGTAATAAACAAAAACATAAATGGTTTCTTAGCTCAGTTGGTAGAGCAATGGATTGAAAATCCATGTGTCCCTGGTTCGATTCCTGGAGAAACCACTTCAAAACCTCTAATTTATTTTAGAGGTTTTTTTGTTGTTATACTTTACCAGTTAAAAGTAAAATTAACGAAGGACTTATTTTTTAAAGCTAAATTTTAAAGGGAGCAAAGAAGGGAATCAATTTCATTGATTATCCTAAGTATATGTTTCCATACAGTTTTACCTGTTCAGCCAGCTGAGACATTCTGCAATCTGCATTTTACTGATAAAAACCTCAGCATTTACTTCCGGTTCCGGAGACAGTCTAAGTTCTACTTTCTGACTGGAATGTTTAATGATTTCAGAAACAGCTTCTTTATTAATGATAAACTTTCGGTTTATTTTAAAGAAAATATCCGGGTTAAGCTTTTGAATAATATCTTTAATGGTATCATCATAGATATAGGTCTGATGATCTTTTGTAGTAAGGAAAAGGTATTTCCCGGAAGCAAAAAAATACGCGGTGTTATGCTCATCAATTGATTTAAGCTTATTCCCTTCTCTTACCATAAAACGTTTCATGACCTCATCTTCTGCCTGGCGCAGTGAGGAAATTGATTTAAGCACCGGTTCCGGGTCAAAATTGTTACGTATGGAGATAAACTTCTGTAGAGCTTTATGCAAATCTTCTTCTTCAAAAGGTTTCAGAAGATAATCAATAGTAAAATGCCTGAATACTCTCATGGCATATTCATCAAATGCAGTAATGAAAATAATTGGGGTGAAAAGCTCTACATGTTCAAAAATTTCCAGGCTCATCCCGTCACCAAGATGGATATCCATAAAGATAAGGTCTGCAGAATCTTTCTCAAAAAAATCAATTGCCTGTTTTTTAGAACGAAGAACAATAGTCTCTGTAACAGGGACTATACTCTGTGTATCTAAAAGATTTTTCAGATAATTCACAGCCAGCAGTTCATCTTCTATAATGGCAATTTTCATAACGATGCAAAAGTACAAAAAAACCGCTGAAACAATTAAGTTCAAGCGGCTTCCTCTGTATTGAATTTGATATGAAGTTCTATAGATTAGGATTATTCTTCTTCGCGCTCATTGGATATTCAATGGTATATCGCGGATCATTCTGCTGAAGAATATATTCCTTGCCACTGATAGTGTGGCTTATTTTTTTCTGATTTGCTCTTCTTAGGTCGAACCATCTTTGTCCTTCCAAAGCAAATTCTCTGAATCTTTCATCCAGGATAAAGTTCATAAATACTGTAGAATCCATTGAGTTTACTGCATTTTGAACTGAATTATATCCGTCCGGAGTATATCTGTTTTTTAAAACTTTCAGAAGTGTTTCTTTAGCTTCAGTCAGCTTATTCAACTTTAATAACGCTTCAGATTTTATAAAGTACTGTTCTGCTGTTCTGAAAGACACTTTGAATTCTAAGCTTCCTCCTTTAATAACTTTATACTTACTACCATTTTTTTCAAAATACATGCCAAACCTTTTATCGGCAGGAGTATTGTATGAAGAAATCAATTCGGGAGATGCAAAAGATAAGACCTTTATAGAGTTATCCCAGGTATTGTCCAGCGCCATGATAGATTCCGGGGAAGCATAATGATTAGGCGGGGTATTTACGGTATTCAAATTGCTCAAATCTCCTTTTATATCCAGCACCTGATCTGCATAATTTAAAGCTTTGTTCCAGTCTCCTTCATACAGCGCTGTTCTTGCTTCAAAAGCCAGCAATGCTATTTTTGAGAATCTGTAGTTGACTCCTAATGCCTGCTTCTGCTCTACCATCAGATCTTCTGCTTTTTTAAGGTCTGCATGAACCTGGCTGTATACTTCCTGCACGGAAGATGGCTTCAATACCTGCTCAAGATCAATTTCAAGATTAATAGGAACTCCTCTGTCTGTAGAAGCTGTAGCACTGTTGTATGGTTTCCCATATAAATTCACCAAATCAAAATACAAATAAGCACGAAGAGCATATGCTTCTGCCAAAATCTGATTCTTCTCAGGAGAATCCTTCATCGTTTTGCTTCCTTCATTGATGATCTGGTTCAGGTAAAAGTTTACGGTATAAAAGCTTAACCAAGGAAGCTCCGCAGATGTAGCATCATAGTTCGAATCTTTCCACATCGCAATTTCACGATAAGAAATAAAATCTACTCCATTGTCATCAAGATTTGTCTCATCAGTACGAAGGGCTACCAGCGATTTGTGAACGGGATATTTTGAATAGGCTGATGTAAGTACTTTTCTGTAATCTTCAGCGGTAACAGGAATAATTTTCCCTTCCGGCTGAATATCTAAAAACCTGTCGCATCCGATATTGATAAAGCTGATTGCTGTAAGCGCTATGATTGTTGTAATTTTTCTCATTTTTCTCAAGTTTTAAAAAGAAACATTAAATCCTACGGTCACCGACTTGGTGATAGGCTGTGCATAAATATTACCATACGTTTCCGGATCAAAATACCCTTTATATCCGTTACTGAATACAAACAGGTTACGCCCTTCAACACTTAGCCTCAGACTGGAAATCCCCATAGGATTGGTAAATTCTTTAGGAAGTGTATACCCTAAACGAATACTGCTTATTCTTATATAGCTGATCTCTTTTGCCCATATATCAAGTAAATTGTATGCACTTGAACGGTTTCCTGCAAACCACTTGTTAGCCATCCATCCGTCCGGATTAGCGTCCATATCAGGACTTGTAATTCCAGGAAGTGAACCTCCCGCTTCATAGATGTCTCTTGTGTAATTTCTTCCTCTATCCAGATCCATACCTCGGTAAGAAGGCGTTCTCATTACCGTCTGCTTCAGGTTGAATGTTGCAGAGATGGTAAGATCAAAGTTACTTACCTTAAATGTGTTGATAATACCTCCGGTAAATTTCGGATCTCTGTCTCCTACATAGGTAAACAGACTTCTTAGCTCAGCGTTGGAGAGTTTCGTATCTACAAGCTGCCCCGGAAGGAAATCTGCATACACATCATATAATTTAAAGAACTCTACTGCTGAAATCTTTTGGTCTCCTTTCCAGAATAATGGATTTCCATGCTCATCCATTCCTGCAGTTTTCAAAGCAAAAACGGCATTCACCGGAAGACCTTCTCTGGAAGGAAGGAAAGCATTGTCACGGGGCTGCTCGCTCAATACTCTACTTTTGTTGTGTGCAAAGTTGATCGTAGTAGTCCATTTGAAATTATCATGATTGATGTTTCTGGTAGATATTGCCAATTCAAAACCTTTGTTGCTCAAACTTCCCCAGTTCATCATTGTATATTCGAATCCTGTTTCAAGAGGAGTTTCTTTCATACTGATCATATCTGTTCCTTTTCTGCTGTAGACATCAGCGGTAAGACTCACACGGTTATTGAACAATCCTAAATCAAGACCAACGTTTGTATTGGTTGTTTTTTCCCATCTCAGTTTATCGTTCGGAGGGCTGATAACATTGATAACTCCTTCTTTTACACCTGGAAGAATCGTTGTATCATTGTATTCACCAATAAAGAATGGCGATGTGTTTCTGTCAATATTTCCCTGAAGACCGTAAGATGCTCTCAGTCTAAGGTTAGATACTGCAGCAATATTTTTCATGAAGTCTTCCTTCGTCACCAGCCATGATCCTGAAACAGCCCATATCGGAAGGTATTTATATTTTTTATTGACCCCGAAAAGGTTGGTGCCGTCATATCTCACACTTCCGAAGAATGTATATTTCTGATCGTAGGTATAAGACGCTGTAGCAAACATGGAAGCATAAGCATTCTCTATAGGAGCTGCTTCACGGTATGTTTCATATCTTTTATCTGCCGCAAAACCTGAATTCGGGAAAACAATTGCCGTAGCTCTTCTTGTTGTTGGATCATATCCGAAAGCTCTGGTAATAGTAGTATTATCTTCTGTTTTACGGATTTCTGTTCCTGCCATTAAATCAATTTCGTGCTTTGAATTGATTTTCGTGCTGTATGCCGCCTGTAACTTCCAGTTGTACTGGAAGAAATCGTTATCCCAGTTTTGTTTTACAGCACCAGCTGGTAGAAAGTAATTGTATTTACCGTCTTTGTAATAACGGGTATTTTCTTTCATTTTTCTGGTGAAGTACGTATTCTCTGCTGCAAATTTCTCTGTTTTGTTGGTATCATACTGAAGACCTAACTGAGAGGTAAATCTTAAACTTTTTGAAGCTTTATATTCTAAATCTAGAATTGCTTTCAAAGAGTTATTTTTCAGTGAATAGTTTGTATTTTCTCTTTCTTCAAGGAAATTGAAAGGAATATAACGGTCCTCAAAACCATCCATATCTTTATCATAATTGTAGCTTCCGTCTGCATTGAAAGGCTTCATATATGGATTGGCATTTCTTGAATAATTAACAGGGTTTATTGAAGCATCAGCGTCCGTTACAAAAGATGTACGTTCACTTTGCGTTCCGAAAATAGAGATTCCTGCATTTAACTTATCGCTTAATTTATAATTGTTTTTTAAAGTCAGGTTATAACGCTTAAAACCTGTACCGATAGTTGTTCCTTCTTCATCATAGTATCCCAGGGAGAAATAGTAATCGGCACGGTCACTTCCTCCTGAAACACTTAATCCATATTGTTTGTTGATGGCATTTCTGTACAACAGTTTACCCCAGTCTGTATTGCTGTTTCTTAAACCGTCAATTTGCTGGCGTGTGAATGAGTTCAATGCATCAAAACCTCCGTTTCTGAAAGCATCAAGCTGGCTGTTCTGAGTCAGGATTCTCATCACTTCCCCTTTATCAGCACGGTAAGTAAGGTCTGCACGCTTGGCAAGCATCAGTTCCAGGTCTACTTTTTCAGAAGCATTCAAAAGATTCAGTTTCCCAAAATCAGGACGAGAGGTAACGAAAGTATCGGCTGAGAAGTTCAGTTTCATACTTCCTTTCTTTCCTTTTTTCGTAGTAATGGAAATTACTCCATTTGCTGCTCTTGCTCCATAAATTGCTGTTGCTGCGGCATCTTTAAGGATCGTAATATCTTCAATATCATTAGGATTCAGTCCTGCGATGGAGAAGTTCTGAAGCTGGTCAATATTGTCTTTATCTGTAAAGTTCGGGACATCGTTTCCTTCTAATGGAAGACCGTCAATTACCCATAGCGGATCCTGAGGACCGGAAAGAGAAGCTGTACCTCTGATTCTGATCTTCGCCGGACTTCCTGGAGCTCCGGTTTCAGGAGTTACCGCCACACCGGCAATCTGTCCTGCCAGCATTTGGTCTACACTGGCAACACCAGCCTGGCTGATGTTGTCCATTTTCACTGTAGAAACCGCTGAGGTCTGCTTGCGTTTTTCAATTTTCTGATATCCAGTGATGATTACTTCCTGGATTTTATTTTTATCTGTAACCTCAGAAGTAAGTCTTATGGTATAGTTAGTCTGCCCTTCATTCAGTTGAATTACTCTGGACTCATATCCAGGATAGCTTACTGATACGGATTTGGTATCTTCAGGAATTTCTAATATAAATTTTCCGTCCTTATCAGTCACTGTACCTACTGATACACTTTCAATAATTCCTTCCAATTCTGTTTTTGTAGAGACAGACTGAGTTTCTATTTTTATAGATGCACCGGTAATCACATGAGAAGTATTTCCGTCTTCTATTTTCCCGGTGATGGTTTTCTTTTGCTGGGCCATTGCTATATTAGCAGCCAAAAGAGGTAAAAGTATTAGAGTTTTTTTCATTGCCGTTTATTTGTTTAAAGCCTCTTGTATACGAATGATTAAATCTGTGTAATGTGCTCTGGAAGCATCATCACCTCTGTATCTTGTTCCGTTCAGTAAGTCCAGAACCTTCTGAAGTTCCGCTCTCTTGTAGGTAGTAACTTCAGATACTCTTTTCATGGATGAATAATTGATATTCCTAAGACCGTGATCATCTTCATGGAAACTACAGATAGTCGGGATATTCAGAGTATCGTCTGATTTCAATCCTTTCACTGCTGTTTTTTCAAATAATTTATTCACTGAAACAATCAAAGCATCCACATAGTTTTTCTGAGTCATTTTCTCAAGCATCGTCAGACTTCCTTTTTTACTGAAAATAGCAGTTCTTACCTGATCAAATAATTTCTCAACGGTATAGATCTCTTCTTTCGAACCGGAAACCTGATGCTTCAACTCATTTTCAAGCAATCTCAACAATCTGTCATCCATCAACAGGGAATAGATATTCGCATACTGCATTCCTCTTGCCATAGTATATGGCGTCTGCTCGAATGGTCCCATTGGTGAATCTTTAACCGGGTACGTTTTTTCTGTAATAGGATTAAAGAATAACCATTCCGGAAGGTTGATTGCATTTTTAACAAGATAATCAACAGCTCTTGTCTGTATTTCAACAGGAACTGCTTCGTAAGCTTTCTTCTTGTTGCCAAAAACCGTATTATTCAGATAAATTCCTCCAACATTCGCCATCACATGACCTGTATACAGATCCCATTGTCCGATAGCTCCCAGATACAGTTTCCCTGCATCTGTATACTCTTTACCGTCCTCATACGTCCATTTTAAAAGATTATTGACAACCACTTTCAGGTTTTTCATTCCGTACTCACTGGCTTTCATGGCATCATCTCCTAAATCTTCAGACTGCGAACGAGGATCGATAGTTTCCAGGTAGCTCTGCTGCTCCCCATAGAAATACATCGGGTCGTCCTCATGTTTTTCAATTAAGTTTTTAAGCGCTTTTTTCTCAACAAATTCATCAGGATACCAACGGTAACCCCAGTCTATAGCATATTTGTCGTAAAGACCAATTTTTGGAGTGATAGCTGTAACGCCATCTTCCGGCTGAGCTACATAATTGTAACGTGCATAATCCATAATGGAAGGTGCCGTACCACCCATTTTGTCTGTAAATTCTTTAGAACGAAGCGACTCTACCGGGAAGGCAAATGAAGCTCCCATATTGTGCTTCAATCCAAAAGTGTGTCCTACTTCATGAGATGAAACAAAACGGATCGCCTCACCCATATGTTCATCACTGAATTTATTCCCTCTGGCTTTCGGGTCGATAGGCCCTGTCTGAATTCTCATCCAGTCGTGAAGAGAAGTCATTACATTATGCCACCAGATGATATCTGCTTCAATAATTTCACCACTTCTTGGGTCTACTACTGATGGTCCCATTGCATTTGACTTTGGCGAAGCGGCGTAAGTAATTACAGAATATCTTACATCATCAATATCAAAATCTTCATCTTTTTCATCCGGCATTTTCGCAATCACTGCATTTTTGAATCCTGCCTGCTCAAACGCCGCCTGCCAGTCATGTACTCCGGCAATGATTTTTTCACGCCATTGTTTTGGGGTAGCCGGATCGATATAATAAACGATCGGTTTCTTAGGTTCTACCAGCTCACCTCTTAAATATTTTTCTTTATCCTCGTCCTTTGGTTCAAGGTTCCATTTGGTAATAAAGAATTTTTCATCCATTTTCTGCTGATTGTCATTAAACGACCAGTGTTTTTCGGAGAAAAATCCTACTCTTGAATCTGCAACTCTTGGTTTCATCGGTATTTTAGAAAGCAGTACAAGATTCGTGGTAACACCCAGGGTTACCGGCAAATCTACTCCACCTTCATTTACAGACGTTGATAATTGAGACTTCACTACAAGATTCTTAGGAAATGTCTTCACTCCTTCTATATAAGAAAGGCTTGATTTCACAGATCCTCCTAATCCTACATTAGCCAAGACATCATTGAAGCTCTTTTGATTTCCATCAAAAACTTTATTGACTTTGATTGCTACTGCTGTAGAATCACTGTTTTGCGCTTCAATATCAAAGACTTCGATTACAGATTCTGAAAAATTGTCTTTAACAGATTTTGTAATGGCATCATTTTTTGGGGATGACACTTTAGGAACCACCGTTTTTACCCATATTTTTTTAGCTACGGGATCACGGTGAAAAGAGATGACCTTATTTTCATAATTCATTCCCTTGTTCAAACCTGCCTCATTCACCTGCATTGGTACCTGAGAAAGTTTGTTCACCACCAAAAACTGACGTCCCATCAAACTGTCAGGAATTTCAAAATAAATATCCGTTTTTACCTGTATCGTATTAAAAAGTCCTTTTTTATAAGTTCCTTTTTTGATCAGGTCTTCAATTTTCTTTGTTTTCTTTGATGTGGAAGCTTCTGTCTTATCAGTTTTGTCTTTGTTGACCTTCACTGTATCTTTTTTCTGTGCTATTGCCATTGGTGAGGCCATAGCAAGACCTAAATACAGTGCCAGCCTGTAATTCTTCATTAAAATAGTCCGATTCATTCCAAATAGTAAATATCTTAGTTTCAGCTAGCAAAGCTATAGGTATAGTGAATTATATAAATAATATTAGGGAGTGAAAGGTGCTTTTTCGGGAGTGAATGGATTTTTTATTTTCACTTCATTAAGGGTAAAAAACATATGAAATATTCACCATCTACAGAAATATGAAGAAGATTATTCTTAAAATACTCATAAACTTGATTCAAATAATCAATTCCGAATTTTTCTCCCTGCACCGATTCCGTTTTTGGCTGCCAGGTGTTCTTCACCGTGATCCCATCTTCGTCAACAATAATGATAATTTCCAAAGGCCGATCTATAGTAGCAATATTGTGCTTGATCGCGTTCTCAGTAACGATTTGCAGTGATAAATATGGAATTCGTTTTTCCAAACTTTCAGGATCATTAATGATCAGTTCAAAGCTCATCTCTTCATCAAACCTGCTTTTCTGGAGCTCCATATACTGCTGTATAAATTTGATTTCCTTCGAAACCGGAACGATATTTTCCTTTGGAGGCACTATAAGATACCTGTAAATCTTGGAGAGATTCATGGTAAATTTCTGTGCATTATCTTTATTAATGCCAATCAGCATGTAAAGAGAATTCAGTGAATTAAAAAGAAAGTGCGGATTGATGTTATTTTTAAGCTGCTGAAGCTGGTTAATCACCTCTGCTTTATGCATCTTTTCATTCTCTATCAAAAGGAAATTTTTCTCAGACTGTATTTTTTCTTTTTCCTGATAGGCCAGATTTGCGGATCGCTGGAATAAAATAAAAACAGTTACAATAAGGAATAACGCTGCGAGAAAAATATAGACTGTGTAGGTTTTTATCTTGCTTATATTTTCATCAATAATGAAATTAACATGGTTAACAACCGTATATCCGTCAAAATTATCTGTTTTTAGTGGTTTTATGAACCGAGTTACTTCAACTCCAAGGTATTCTGAAACCGCCGTTCCTTTGGTATATCCCGCTTCAGTTATGCCAGACAATGTATCTTTAGCCTTAATATCTGTAAAATCAAAAATATTCTTGCCTATGTATTTTTTCTCCGGATGGGTAATGCAAATTCCTTCTTTGGTAAAGACATACGCGTACGTATTAGAACTTTTGTCTACATTGATAAAGTACTGATGAAGATCATCCAGGCTTACGGTAGAACCATAGTACAGTTTGTTTTTATCAGGCAGCATCAATGAATCATAACTCACCCAATACATACTGTCTTTTTTAGTTATCAGAAGATCTCTGAAATGCCCGGACCCGTTGTTTTTTAAAACAATAGCTTTCTCTTTATAATCTGTCTTTTTGAAAATATCGGATAATGGATTATTACTCTCAGATTTTCCAGAAGCTGTATTTTCGTAATAATACCAGCTGTAAGGCAGCAGATTTCTTTTTTTGTTTAAATCATTTAAGACTAAAGAATACTCTTTATAATTCTTAAGACCGTCTTTCTGAATCAATGCACTAAGCAGATATTGATAGTCTTCAATATTCCTGAATTCATGTTCTATAGATTCATATTTACGGAAGAAGGTTTTCTTTGCAAAATCATCGGTATTTCTACGACTGTCTTCAGTGATCAGAAGACTCAAAACAGCAAATGCTGCCACTGCAATCAGGCAGGCAGACAGAACGGCGATGTAAATGGATTTTTGGGATAAAGCGTGTTTAAAATTAATAGCCAAGTTAATATAAATTGTTGTTCTCCTACATATAAATTATTCGTTTGCAAAGGTATAACAAAGATTTCAGTACCGTAAAGTGAATTATTTATATCTTTAAAACTGGCAATGGGCCAGCCTATTTTGAAACAAAAACATGTATTTTCAACTATTTATTTTTTTTGAAAGCAGACAAATGGCTATCTTAGAATTGCACTCTGATTAATTTTTCTACAGCTTCTTTAATAATTCTTCAGTATTCATAATCGCGGCAAATTCTTCACTCAAATTAGCTAATGCCATGAGATGAACCAATTCTGCGTCATATTTTTCTCCGTGTATTCCTACTCTGTCAAAAGCCGCTGTAGCATCAGAAATCACATACGTTTCATACCCAAAGTTACCTGCCATTCTTACCGTTGTGGAAACACAGTGATTGGTTGTAATTCCCAGAATCACCAGAGTATTTAATTTCTGAAGATCTAATTTTTCTTTCAAATCAGTTCCAATAAAAGCACTGTTGACATTTTTTGTAATAATAGGTTCATTATTTTGAGGCAAGACGTGGTCATTGAATTCAAATCCAGGATCAAATTCATGCAGTTTAGATTGAAGATTTGTTGAGCTGTGTCGGATGTGAAATATCGGCAAATTCAAGCTTCTCCATGCTTGCAGTATTTTTCCGCTTAATTTTTCTGCTTCTTTATTGTTTCTGTTTCCTCCCCAATAGTCCTCATCAAGAAATCCTTTTTGAATATCAATAAGAATCAATGCCGGTTTTTTTTCTCTTAGTTTCACCTGTTTACTATTTTATATTATTATTTGAAAAGTCTGTTCATAAGAAACTCATTATATTCATCCTTTATTGAAGATTCAAAAAGGTCAAATACATGCAAAGCGCCGGGAATCACCCATAATTCCGTTTTCACTCCTGCTTTATACAAAAGCTGGGCATATTCTAAACCCTCATCTCTTAAAGGATCCAACTCACAGGCAACAATCGTTGTTTTTGGTAACCTGGAAAAATTATTGTAAAAAGTAAGATCCGAATATTGAATACTTTTATCCTTATTTTCTTCGCCCAGAAAATGCAGCCACGCTGTCTCTGCATAGTTTTTATTCCATAGTGGAATATCGGTAAACTCTTCCATTGAAGGAGTATCCAGTCTGTTGTGAATCACAGGATATAGTAAAAACTGATGTTCTATATTTTTAATATCATGATCTGCGGCCATTTGGGTTACAGCTGCTGCCAGATGTCCACCTGCACTTGCCCCGAAAATGGTAATACGATCAGAATTGATCTCCAGCTCTGACTCACCGTGTCTTATAATCCATTGTAAAGCATCAAAACCATCTAAAACAGGAATAGGAAACTGATATTGAGGAGCAAGCCTGTAATCAACGGAAATAATGGTTGCCTTCAGTCTAATTGCAATTTCAAACATCTGGTCATCCACCTGCTCCGGTAATCCGAAAACATACCCTCCTCCATGAAAGTAAAGGAGAACTCTTTCCCGGTTGAAACCTTCAGGCTGATAAACATGAAGTCTTATCTTGTATCCATCTTCTGAACTTGGTATAAAAACATCCTGTACAGCAATATGATCCGGTTTTTTGAAAGGATGAGCTTTCGTAAATTCGTTTCTTTCCTGTTGAATAATTTCCGGAGCATTCAAAAACAAATTTTCATCAATTTCTAACGAATAAGGAACATTTTCAATACTATTTTTTAAATCACTGTTAATTCTATTAAAATTCATATTATCCTAAATATTTTATTCTACATAAGTGATAAAACCACTTCCCGAAAGGCTATTTCCTGTTTTTATTTGTAAATTTAACCTATCAACATTCTCTTTTCCAAGTGTACAAATGATTGTCTGGAACGAACAAAAATGTAAGTATGAGTATTAAAGAATCATCCTCCAATAATGAAAATAAGAAAACACTAGAGTACAGCTGTTCTGAAATATATGCTGTGAATCTGATCAGCGGCCGCTGGATTCTTTCCATCTGTTATCACCTTAAACATGGGAAACTGAGATTTTTTGAACTGAAGGATAAAATCCACAATATTTCTGAAAGGATGCTTACCCTTCAGCTGAAAAAAATGGAGCAGGAAGAGCTCATTGTCAAAAAAGTATATGCAGAAGTTCCCATAAAAGTAGAATATGAACTTACAGAAATTGGCAAAAAACTGATTCCGGTTTTAGATCAACTGGAAGTATGGGGTAACGAGCATAAAAAGATTAAGAAAAAATAATCTGAATTCCCATTCCTTTTTTAAAGAAAAGACCCAAAAGATAACTCTTATTTTATACGTAAACTGAAAGATCAGAAAACAGCTATAAGTCTTAAAATTAGTTAATATCAACGCTTGATCAGCAGATTCAGCGTTTTATATTTTTAAAATTAATTATCTTCGCCTACAAATCTTATTTGAAAATGAAGAAGATCATCTCCGGGATATCTATTTTTTGTGTCATCGCTATTTCTGCTCAGGAAGCTATCCAGTTTCAGGAGCTTCCATTCAAGGATATTATTGCCAAAGCTAAAAAGGAAAAAAAATTAGTTTTTATTGATGCATATGCTTCCTGGTGTGGTCCATGTAAAATGATGGAAAGAAATGTTTTCACCCAGAAATCCGTGAGTGATTATTACAATACCAACTTCATCAATGCAAGATTTGATATGGAAAAAGGAGAAGGCAGAGACATCGCTTCTCAATTTGGAGTACGTTCCTATCCTACTTATCTTTTCCTGAACGGTGAAGGCGAACTGGTATCCAGAAATACCGGTTATATGGAAGAAAGTATGTTTGTAGCTATGGCTCAGGATATCAATTCACCGGGAAACAAAAAAGGATCTCTTAAAGATCGTTTTGCCAGTGGTGATAAGGATCCGGAATTCCTGATCAATATTATGAAGCTGAATGCCAACACAGATTATGACTTTGCCAAAAAGGCTTCCGAAAGATATTTTCAGAATAAAAAGAAAACCGAAGAACTTACAAGAGATGAAATCGGCTTTCTTCTCTACTTCGTAAAGTCATCAGAAGACACCAATTATACTATTTTCGCATCCAGAAAAGCGGAGATCATTAAATTTCTTCCTGAAGAAACCTACACAGAATTTGATGCTCAGCTTAAATTAGGAAAAATAGTAGAACAGTCTATTGATGATAAAAATAAAAAGATCAACGATGACTATTTTTTAAAAACAGCTGAACCGTTGGTAGGAAAAGAAGCTGCTCTTAAAAAACTGAATCAGACTAAACTCAGCTATTATGAGCAGAACAGTAATTTTCCTGAATACGAAAAAGCAGCTTTAGACTATTATAAAAATTCTGATTCATTTGACCCTAATGAACTTCTGAGAGCTGCATGGATATTTGCAGATCATGTGAAAAACCCATCCTCATTAAAGAAAGCTACTGAATGGGCAGAAAAATCTGTCATGAGAAGCGAAACTTCAGAAAACACTTATATTCTTGCCAAACTCTACAATCTTACAGGAAATAAAGAGATGGCAAAAAGCTACGCTGAAATGTCTAAAAACATAACAGTTCAGGGCAATAAGGATTCTCAGTTAGCAGATGAATTATTAAAGCAAATAAAATAAACATTACATACCGGATGAAATATAAATTATTAGCAGCAGGCATTTTAGCTTTCCTGTCAGCAACTACGTTGAGTGCTCAGGAGCAGGAACAAGGAGGACAGGAGAAAAGTTTATACATAAAAGGAAATGCTTTATTTGCTCCAATAGGTATTTTAAACCTTGGAATAGAAAAACAAATCAGTCCAAAATATACCCTTCAGGGTGATGTTTTCATTTCACCTTGGAAGTCTTTCGCAGGACACGAATTACAAATCTACTCTCTTTCTGTGGAAGGAAGATATTATTTTAAAGAAGCATTTAAAAATTGGTATTTAGGAGCAAATATTGGTGTTGCAGCTTATAATCTCCAAAAATGGAGTTATTGGCATGACGGATATTTTTATAAAGATAATGGAGATGTTCTTTTAAACACTAATCTTTATCAAAAGGGACTTACTATTATGCTGGGTGTTACGGCAGGATATCAATTTCAGCTATCCGAACGATGGAATCTTGACATATATGGAACAGTCGGAACATCACAAGGATTTTACAAAGGATATGACCGTTCAACAGGGCTGCGTTATGATTCTGCTGAAAAATTCAATAAGAGCGGTGAGATCATCCCATACAGAGGAGGGGTAATGATTTCTTATAAATTAAAATAATACAATGAAGCTATTCGGAAAAAACCATATTATCATTTTAGTGATCACTTTTGTGATCCTTTTTTTAATGAATTATATCGGAAACGATCTGCCTGATAAATTGCAAAGAGCTTTATTAACGGCTTTTGCAGGAGTTGTTGGATTAACGATCGGTCTCTTTATATTAAATAAGGGCAAAAATGATAAAAATCCGCCTCAAAATTTTGATTAATTAATCTTCATATACCACATACCGGGTTCTGATCTTTTCGAAACTTTCCAGATCTTTTTTCCAGGAATTTTTAATTTCCTGAATTGATTTTCCATCAATGATCTGTTTTCTGAAATCATCAGTTCCGGACAGGGTATCAAACCAAAGATTTTTCAGGAAGAAATCCTGCTGGGGATTTTTATAATTCTGGTAAGCTTTGATTACCCATTCAAGGTTGAGCTCTCTTAAGTCTGTAGGATATTCTGAAAGGTTTTCACCATAACACAGTTTCCCATTCAGGAATGGATCTTTAGCACCATAGCTTGGCTTTGGCGTAAACTGGTAAGGAAGATTTTCCGTCCATGGTGAACCATAAATCTGGAAAGGAAGATCTGTTCCTCTTCCTACAGAAACCTGAGTTCCTTCAAAAAAACACAGACTTGGATATAGATTGATTGCTTTATCATTAGGTAAATTCGGAGAAGGTTTATCAAGCATCGGATAGCGTTGCTTTTTATGATAATTCTTCATCTGAACAAGTGTGTATTTAGCCTGAACACCATTTTTCAGCCATTTTTCTCCATTCACCATCTTTCCATACTCTCCTATCGTAAGCCCGTAAACTACAGGAACTTCATGCATTCCTACAAAACTGGCCCATTTTTTTCTCAATACAGGTCCGTCAGTATACCCATCATGCGGATTGGGACGATCCAATACCATGATCTCAACATTATTTTCAGCACCTGCTTCCATCAGATAAGACAGCGTGGAAATATAGGTATAGAATCTCACCCCAACATCCTGGATATCAAAAATAACAATATCAATTCCTGCCAGCTGTTCCGGTTTTGGTTTTTTATTACTTCCATATAGAGAAACAATCGGGATTCCTGTCTTTATATCTACTCCATTTTTCACTTTTGCACCTGCGTCAGCATCTCCTCTGAAACCATGTTCAGGAGCAAAAATCGACTTGATCTTGATTCCGTTTTTTACCAGAAAATCTACCAAATGAGTTTTATCACTCATCAAGCCCGTCTGATTGGTTACTACCCCTATTGTTTTATCTTTTAAGAGTGGCAAATACATTTCAGGCTGGTCTGCCCCAGTTTTAAAATCCGATTGAACTTGAGTCTGAGAATAATATTGATTGAATACTCCTAAAAAAATTAGGCAAATCAGAAGTAAATTTTTAATTTTGAAATCTAAATTCATAAGCTTGAAGTTTCCTTTATATTTCTCTAGAAAAATAGCATTTTCCAAAGATAACAAAAATAACCTTTCAAGGGTTATCATCTTCATTGGCAGGCTTTCCGTAGCATTGGGGATTATTGTTTCCTTAATTACTGTAGCCACCGGTTTTGGTTCCAAAAAAGCTATCAAAGAGAGGCTGGCAGATTTCAGCGGACATATTACTGTAAGATCCACGCGTTCAAATTCCTCTTATAATACTTCCGTACTTGATAATCAGGGACTCAATATTGCAAAAATAAAAGAACTTCCCGATGTGGAAAGCATTCAAAAATATGTGACAGTTACAGGAATCATGCGTAATGAACACAATTTTGCGGGAATCATATTTAAAGGTATAGGAAAAGATTTTGACAGTTTAAGATTTAAAAAATTCCTTATCGCCGGTACTACTCCGAAAGTTACTGAGAAAGGCTTCAACAATGACGTTGCCATTTCACAAAAAGTAGCCAATGATCTGCACCTTAAGATAAATGACAGCATTGTTACGGTATTTTTAAAGGCTGATCAAAAGCCTCTTTATCGTAAATTCAAGATTATAGGAATCTACAGAACTGATATTAAACTAATTGACGAACAGTTTGTTATCGGAGGAATCAACCATGCAAGAAAAATTCAGGATATGAAACCTGATGAAATTGGCGGAATAGATATCTTTCTGAAAAATGTAAACGATATCGACAAGGATTTTCCTGAAATTGAAAAATTGATCGGTTATAAAAACTATGCTGAAAAAGCAACTGAAAAATTTCCACAAATCACGGACTGGATTAGTATTTTTGATACCAATATCGCATTGATCATTATCATCATGCTGATTGTAGTAGTGATTAATATCATTATGGTTCTTCTGATTCTTATTATTGAAAGAACCAATTCTATCGGGCTTCTTAAAACATTAGGTGCAAGTAATTCACAGATAAGAGCAACCTTCATCAATTACACCCTGATTATTATGATTCCGGGACTTTTGTATGGAAATGCTATCGGATTGGGACTTATTCTGATCCAGAAATTCTTTGGAGTAATAAAGCTTAACCCGGAAAACTATTATGTAAGTACGGTTCCGGTAGATCTTAATCCTATCGCAATTATTTCGATCTCATTGGGAATTCTTCTTATTTCAGGATTGGCTTTAATTATTCCGAGCTACCTGATCAGTAAGATTTCTCCTGTGAAAGTTATTAAGTACAACTAAATTGATAATTGATAGTTATTCACTGTCTTTCAGATGATTTCAGTTTTACCCACAACTTATCCACACGTTATCCACAGCGCAGATAATTTTAAAAACCTTATCTTTGCGCCGCATATAAAACATTTATGAAATACGCAAAAAATATCCTTGAAACTATAGGTAACACACCGCTGGTAAAGCTTAACAAAGTATTAGGTGAAGATTTCCCGGCATTAGTATTAGCAAAAGTAGAGACCTTCAATCCTGGAAACTCAGTAAAGGACAGAATGGCTCTTAAAATGATAGAAGATGCCGAAAAAGACGGCAGACTAAAACCAGGAGGAACCATTATTGAAGGTACTTCCGGAAATACAGGAATGGGATTGGCATTGGCAGCCATCATCAAAGGTTACAAGTGTATCTTTGTAACGAATTCTAAGCAATCAAAAGAAAAGTGTGATATTCTTCGTGCTGTAGGTGCTGAAGTAATTGTTTGCCCTACAGACGTAAAGCCTACTGACCCACGTTCTTATTATTCAGTATCCAAAAGACTGGCAAAAGAAACGGAAAACGGATGGTATGTGAACCAATATGACAACTTATCTAACAGAACTGCTCACTATGAATCTACTGCTCCTGAGATCTGGGAACAGACTGAAGGAAAACTGACTCACTTTGTGGCAGGAGCCGGAACGGGAGGTACAGTCACAGGATGCGGAACTTTCTTTAAAGAAAAAAATCCAGACATTAAAGTAATTGGGGTGGATACATATGGTTCTATTTTGAAAGAATTCCACGAAACCGGAGAATTGCACTATGACCATGCTTATACTTACATTACGGAAGGTATTGGAGAAGATATTATTCCTGAGAATTATGACATGTCTGTGATTGATCATTTTGAAAAAGTTACGGATAAAGATGGTGCCATCTACGCAAGAAAACTGGCTAAAGAAGAAGGAATTTTCTGTGGATACTCTGCTGGAAGTGCGATTGCTTCTTTAATTCAGATGAAAGATCAGTTCACCAAAGATGATGTGATCGTCGTTTTACTTCATGACCATGGTTCAAGATATGTAGGAAAAATCTACAATGACGAATGGATGAAAGAAATGGGTTGGCTGGAAGAAAACAAAGAAGGTTAATAAAATTATTTTACAAATAAAAAAACGGAGCAATATTTTGTTCCGTTTTTTATTTTTATGACTTGATCTTTTCTTTTAATTTACCTTTAAGGATGCTGTATTCTTTCTCACTCATTGCTTTCCTGGGAAACATATAGCTGTATTTTCCTTCAAGGGAAATAAATTCATTATTGCTGTCAAAATATTCAAAATCTTTCCACTCGCTGGTTTCTTTTTCGCCATCAATATTCACAGTGAAAAAATTCTGGTCAAATCTGATTTCGTATACTTTACACTTTTCCAATACATTTAAATAATGATTCACCTGTTTCTTCCATCTTGAAACTTTGTTGACACTTACTGAAAGAAAAACAGCACAAAGCAAAAATATAAAACTTAAAAAGTATAAAATTCCCTTACTTTCTTTGCTCAGATTATCTTTCAAAAGAAAAACAATAAAAACAATCACTGCAGCAGCAATGGTAGCAATAGTTTTACTTTTTGTTGTAGGCGAAAAAAGCAGACTTCCCTGATTACCGCTAAAATAAATCTCTTCAAAAATCTTTCTGTCCGGTTTTAGTGTAATCACCTTTTCTTCATTCATAATTATAGAGTTTGCTTTAAAAACCTACAAAACTAAACTAAATATCTTCATATTGATCACTTATTGCAGAAAGTTTGTTCATCAATTCTCTGTTTCTGCGGTTCAACGCGTCCAGTTTTTTCAGCATATTATGAATCACTTCCAGACCAGGGAGATTGACTTCAAGATCATAATACCAGTTGGCAAATTTTTCAAGATCGGGCAGATCTTCATACATCAGATAATGAATATTGTCTTCAATCTGTATATTCAAAAGCCCATAATCTACAAGCTCATCAAAAAAAGTGATTTCTATATTGTAGACTCTTACGAGTTCTTCCCGTGATATTCTTTCACTCATAGCTTAGGAATTTTTTAGTTGTTCAAAAAGTTCTTTCTGCTTCTCGGTAAGGTTGGTTGGCAGTTTCACTTCATAGGTTACAAAAAGATCTCCATGTTCTCCTTCTTTTTTATAGATAGGAAAACCTTTTCCCTTCAGTCTTACGGTGGTTCCTGTTTGGGTTTCCGCTTTTACCTTAAGGTTTACCGTTCCTTCCAGGATATTTACATTGACTTCTCCTCCTAAAACAGCGGTGTACAAATCAATTGTCACCTTAGTTTTCAGATCATCCCCTATTCTTTCAAAATTTGGATCAGCCTGGATATTGAAAGTGATATACAAATCTCCGTGAGGACCGCCATTGACGCCCGGGTTTCCGTGTCCTTTCAGTTTGATCTGCTGACCATCATATACTCCTGCCGGAATTGTGATTCTCACTTTCTTTCCATTAATATCAAAAGTTTGCGGATGGGTTTTTGCTGCATCTCTCAGATTCAAATTCAATTCTGCTTTGATATCATTTCCTTTGAATTTTCCGGAAGCTCTTCCTCGTGAGCTTTTACCAAATCCACCGCCTGAACCACCAAACATATCTTGGAAAAAATCTGAAAAGTCTTCTCCTTCACCAAAATTAGCACCGGAAAATCCACCGCCATAATTTTGTTGCTGATATTGTCTTTGCTGCTGTTGGCTTTTTTCGTATTCTTCGCCGTGTTTCCAGTGTTCTCCGTACTTGTCGTATTTAGATCTGCTTTCCGGATTGCTGAGCACTTCATTGGCTTCATTCAATTCTTTGAACTGTCTTTCTGCTTCCTTATCATCAGGATTAAGATCGGGATGAAGTTTCCGGGCCTGTTTCCGGTAAGCCTTTTTGATATCATCCTGTGTTGCGCTTTTATCTACGCCTAAAATTTTATAGTAATCTATATAAGCCATAGAAATGAGGTTTACCCAAATTTATGAAATTTAGGTCTGAAAATTGTATAACAAAATGTTAAAAATAAACCTATCTTTGATAAAAAGCACCACATGAAAGAGGTACTGAAAAACTACTCCGGAATCATATTTTTACTTTTGGGAATCACTATTGGAAGCATCATTGGAATTGTTGCGCCCGGTTTTGTGGAATACATAAAACCTTTGGGAGATATTTTTCTTAATCTTCTTTTTGTGAGTGTAGTTCCTTTGGTATTTTTTGCTGTATCCAATTCTATAGCTTCTCTGGAACAGCAGTCTAAATTTGGAAAAATCATCCTTGTGATGTCTCTTACCTTTTTATTCTTTATTCTTACGGCAGCTGTTTTTACCATCTGTGCTGTATATCTTTTCCCGGTTTCAGGAGTTTCAGGGAGTTCTGATATCATTTCTGAAGCGGCGAATGATGATACATGGGGCAATAGAATCGTAAGTTTCTTTACGGTAGGAGAATTCACAGAGCTTTTCTCGAGAAGAAATATGCTGGCTCTTCTGGTATTTGCATTTCTGACAGGATTTGCTGCCAGAAAGACAGGCGAAAAAGGGCAGCCATTCAGGGTTTTTATTGCTTCAGGATATGAAGTGATGAAAGAACTTCTTTTATTGGTCATGAAATTGGCTCCCATAGGTTTGGGTGCTTATTTTGCCTATCAGGTATCAACTTTAGGACCACAGCTTTTTGGGTTTTATGCTAAACCTTTAGGGTTGTATTATGTTGCAGGAATCATTTACTTTCTGGTCTTCTTTTCTATTTATGCTTTTATGGCGAATGGGCAGAAAGGAGTCAAAAGTTTCTGGACCAATGCAATCTACCCTACTCTTACAGCCATAAGTACCTGCAGCAGTTTTGCAACAATGCCTGCCAATTTACAGGCAGCATCAAAGATCGGAATTCCGAACTCTATTGCCAATCTGGTGATTCCTATCGGGACTACCCTGCATAAAAACGGATCTTCAATGTCTTCAATCATCAAGATCTATGTGGCATTCCTGATTATTGGAAAAGATTTCTTTGATCCGGCCAACCTGCTTCTGGCTTTGGGAATTACGGTATTTGTAAGCATTGTGGCTGGTGGTATTCCTAATGGCGGATATATTGGTGAGATGCTGATGATCTCCGTGTATAAACTGCCTCAGGAAGCAATTCCTGCTGTGATGATTATCGGGACTCTGGTAGATCCTTTAGCCACGGTATTGAATGCTGTGGGAGATATAGTGGCAGCCATGTTTGTCAATCGGTTTGTAAAGGTCTGACACTAATTTTTAGCTATTTTTTTCTATAAAATGAACTTATTTTTTAAAAATATCGGATTATATGACAGCTCCAGAGTAGAGGTCAATATCAGTAAACCGGAATTGATTCAAAGGTTGTGGAAAATCACTTATAAAACCAATACCTCCTTTATATCATTGGAAAAAGATTCCACAATTCCTACAAGATTTGAATACAGAGGAATGATTGAGGAAAACAGTTTTACGATCAAAAGGAGAAGACGTTTATTTGATATCAATAACAACAGTCCAGTATTTCATGGAACTATTTCGGATGAAAATGGAAAATCATCAGTCTTTTTAGAATTTTCCCCTTCAGGTTTTCAGATTATTAATCTGATTCTTGTTTTTTGTTTTTGCCTACTCGCGATTTTTGTCAATATAGGAGGAGATCAGCAAAACTTCTTGTTCCTCGCTGTGGCTTCAATAATAGCTGTTTCTCAATATTTCATTCTAAAAAGAGCTATTTCAAGAGGTAAATATGAATTTGAAAGAGAGCTTATTTACATTGCTCAAAAGCCTTAATTTCTTTTAAGCCCAAGATTCTATTCACTGCGTTTTACAGGTTCCAGGTTTTCATATTCATCAGGAGTGAAAAGTCGGTAATGAACTTTAAAGGTTTTTCCCAAAGGAGTTTCCAGAGAGAAACCACCAGGCCCAAAGCCGTCTGTAACATCTAATGTAAAATGTGAATATTTCCAGTATTCAAAAAGATCCCGGTCTATCCAGAACTCATATCCATTAATGGTTCCTATCATTGCATCATTCATCCGGGGGAAAAATCCTCCTTTTTCAAAACATTGTGGCTGCGTACCTTCACAGCATCCTCCTGCCTGATAAAACATGAGCGGGCCATATTGGTCTTCAAGTTTCCGGATCACTTCAAGTGCATGCTCTGTTGCAGAAAGTCTGGATATTTTTGCTTCCATTATTTTTATTTTAGCTTACTATAAACCTTAGTATTATAAAAAGATCCCGGCAAAATAAATCCAGCCGGGATCAGCAACACATCATCAATTAATTTGAGCTGGCAATATCCAAAACGATTCTGCCGTCAATCTGTCCTTTTTTCATTTTATCGAATACATCATTGATGTCTTCCAGTTTTGCGGCAGTAACAGTAGCTTTTACCAAACCTTCATTGGCAAAATCAAGTGCTTCCTGCATGTCTTTTCTTGTTCCTACGATAGAACCTCTCACGGTGATTCTTTTTAAAACCGTTTCAAAAATCGGAAGTTCAAAAGAGCCGGGAGGAAGCCCGTTCAGAGCAATCGTTCCTTTTCTTCTCAAAACATCTATCCCCTGCTTGAACGCGATAGGTGAAACCGCTGTAATCAATGCACCATGCATCCCGCCAACTTCTTTATGCAAATATTCTCCAGGATCTGTATTTTTTGCATTGACTACCAGGTCAGCTCCGAGTTTTTTTGCCAGTTCTAATTTATCATCTGCAACATCTATGGCAGCAACATGCATTCCCATTGCTTTGGCATACTGAACTGCTACGTGTCCCAACCCACCAATTCCTGAAATGGCTACCCATTCTCCAGGTTTTGTTTCTGTTTCCTTCAATCCTTTATAAACCGTTACTCCGGCGCATAAAATAGGTGCAATCTCCAAAAAGTTAACATCAGACTTCAAATGTCCTACATATCTAGAGTCTGCAATAACATATTCTGCAAAACCTCCATCCACACTATAACCTCCATTTTTTTGAGCCTCACAAAGGGTTTCCCATCCTGTGATACAATAATCACAACATCCACACGCACTGTACAACCACGGAACTCCCACAGCATCTCCTTCTTTTACAAAAGCCTCAGGTCCGCAGGCTACAACAATACCTACCCCTTCATGTCCTGGAATAAGCGGCATCTTGGGTTTTGCGGGCCAATCACCATCTACAGCATGTAAATCTGTGTGACAAACCCCGCAGGCTATTACTTTGACAAGGACTTCATATCTTCCAGGTGCTCTTACGGGTACTTCTTCAATTTTCAGGGGCTGACCGTAGCCCTGAACTACTGCCGCTTTCATTGTTTTTGGGATCATATCTTATTTTTTGGATTGAGTTATTTTGGATTATTAGTTTTTATCACCTGAGGTAAACTGACAGCTGTAAATCTTGACGCTGTCTTTATAAAGTCAATCATTAATAGAGTATTATATCAAATGACTGATATTTCCCTGCGTGAGGGATAGTAAGGGCGGCGAGGAACGAACCGGTGCGAAATGAAATGGAGCACCGAAACGAAGTGCAGCCCTGGATAAAGCCAAGGCAATCGGGCACGTCCTAAATAATATTAAAAGAAACCTAACTTATTCTTGTTATAAGAAATCAGCATGTTTTTGGTTTGACGGTAATGATCGAGCATCATTTTATGATTTTCTCTTCCTATTCCTGATTGTTTGTACCCTCCGAAAGGCGCTCCCGCAGGGTAAGAGTGGTATTGGTTAACCCATACTCTTCCGGCTTCTATCTCACGAGGAATATTGTACAACTGGTGCGCATCTCTTGTCCAAACTCCTGCACCAAGCCCGTAGATAGTATCATTGGCAATTTTTACTGCATCTTCTTCATCTTTAAAGGTCGTAAATGCCAGCACCGGACCGAAAATTTCTTCCTGGAAGATTCTCATTCTGTTATTTCCTTTGAAAATCGTTGGCTGAATATAGTATCCGTCTTCCAGATCTTCTCCAAGATGGTTGACTTCTCCTCCTACCAGAACCTCAGCTCCTTCTTCTACTCCTAATTGAATATAGGAAAGGATTTTATCTTTCTGAATTTTTGAAGCCTGCGCTCCCATCATCACGGTTTTGTCCAGTGGATTTCCTACTTTGATGGCTTTTACTCTTTCGATCACCTTTTCAATAAAGGCATCTGCAATATCTTCCTGAACGAGTAATCTTGAAGGGCATGTACAAATTTCTCCCTGATTAAGGGCAAAAAGAACGGCTCCTTCTATCGCTTTATCTAAAAATGCATCATCGGCATCCATTACAGAGTTGAAGAAAACGTTTGGTGATTTCCCTCCCAATTCCAAGGTTACCGGAATGATGTTTTCTGTTGCGTACTGCATCACCATACGTCCTGTAGCCGTAGATCCTGTAAATGCTGCTTTTGCTACTTTCGGATTGGTCACTAAAGCTCTTCCAAGCTCTGCACCAAATCCATTCACGATATTGATAACACCCGCGGGTAAAAGGTCACCGATAAGTTCCATTAACACCATAATAGAAACTGGAGTACTTTCTGCTGGTTTCAAAACCACACAGTTTCCTGCTGCCAATGCCGGAGCCAGTTTCCAGACAGCCATAAGTATCGGGAAATTCCATGGGATGATCTGAGCGATTACTCCCAGAGGTTCGTGAACGATCAGAGATACGGTATCTTTATCCAGTTCGTTATGAGATCCTTCATCAGCACGGATAACGGAGGCAAAATACCTGAAATGATCAATTGCCAAAGGTAAATCTGCAGCCAGTGTTTCTCTCACAGCTTTTCCGTTATCTATCGTTTCTACGATAGCAAGATATTCCAGATTCTGTTCTATTCTGTCTGCAATTTTGTTCAGAATAATACTTCTTTCTGTAGAGGATGTATTTTTCCAGGTACGAAATGCTTTTTCTGCAGCATCTACAGCCAGTTCCAAATCTTCTTTGGAAGAATGGGCAACCTGAGTAAAGTTCTTCCCATCCACGGGAGAGACTACATCAAAATACTGCCCTTTAACGGGTGGAGTGAATTTTCCATCAATATAATTATCATATCTGCTTTTGAACTCCGGGCGCTGTAAAAGTGTCGTTGATCTTGGTTCTGTAATAGTGCTCATATTAGTATTGTTTTTATTTTTTCGATAAAGCCAAATTACAGTGAGATGCCCAAAAGAGTATAGCACAATCCTATAAAAAAAGTGTAAAATAGTGCAAGCACTTCAATTTTAGTATTTTATTAACAGCAACGTACTCTCAAATTTTCTATATTTGAGTTACCTCCTTTTCAAAAAATTTTAGAAATGAATAACAATAGTAAGATTTTATTAAATACTCCTGAATTACGTAAGGAAAGCCAACTATTGAGTCTTGTTGAACACCAGACGAAATTCAATCTAAACAATTGTGAATTCAGTATTTATGAGACCCATAAGACTGCTTTTGATGTAAAACTTCATTTTGAAAACATTGCATTCACCGCCATGCTGAGAGGTAAGAAACATATGAAGCTGGATAATAAGACCAATTATTTTGATTATTATCCGGGGGAAAGTATTCTGGTCGCTCCGGGAGAAACCATGGTTATTGATTTTCCTGAGGCTGATGAAACCCCTACCCAATGTATTTCTTTGAGCCTTAATCCTGATTTTATAGAGGATTCTCTTAATTATCTCAATTATCACCTTCCCAAAGTGGACGAAACTTCGCAGTGGAATATTCAGCTGGATGAGTATTTTCTGTTTAACAATAAATCACTAGCTTCTGCTACAAACAATATTATGAGAATTGCCATGGATGATAATTCTCAAAAGGATATCATGGCCGATTTCGCATTGAAGGAACTTCTGATCAGGCTGATGCAGACCCAGGCAAGAGGCATGGTAGAAAAAAATATTGTTAAGAATAAATCCAGGATAGGCTTTGTAGTAGATTATATTAAAAGGAATCTTCACCAGAAATTATCTATTGACAGTATTGCCAAGCTGGCTTATGTAAGTAAATCTAATTTCTTTAAAATGTTTAAAGATGAACTGGGAACTTCCCCGAATGATTTTATTCTTCAAGAGAGAATCAACAGGGCAAAAGAATTATTAGCCAGCCAGACCAGCATCAAAGAGACGGCCTATCAAACAGGATTTTCAGATACAAACTATTTCTCCAGAGTATTTAAGCAATTGGAGGGAGTAACTCCGAAAAATTATCAAGACAGAATGATTCTGAGATAATCTATTGATAAGTGCCTACAAAAAAAGAGCCCCATAAATGGGACCCTTCTTAAAAAATATATTAAAATTAAATCTTAATACTTGTCATTCTGCTTAATATTCGGGTTGGCCTGAATAGCAGTAATAGGAATTGGCCATTGCCATTTGAAGCTTCCAGCTGCAAGAGTCTGTGCAACTGAAGGCGTACCTGTACCGTCGAAAAGGTCTCCTTTACCTGATCTCTGAACAGGAAGGTTTAATCTCTTCAAAGTATACCATCTGTCATTTTCAAATGCAAGCTCCAGTCTTCTTTCTTTTAAAATAGCATCTAAAAGAGCCTGTCCTGTTTCTGTACCAGGAGTAAATGAAGAATATCTTTCTGTTCTTAATTTATTTAATAAAACAAGAGCTTGTGCACCATTACCTGATCTGTAATATGCTTCTGCAACGTTTAGCAATACTTCAGCTCCTCTTAAATATCTTACAGGAACTATATTAGATGGCAAACCAGTAATACCTGCATATTTTGTAACGTGGTTATATTTTTGTCCGCTATACGTACCCGTAGTGAAGTAAGCCCCTTTTCTAACGTCATCTGATGTATAGGCTGTATATAAATCGTAATCTACAACAAATTCTGATCTTAACGCTGGAACAGATTGATTGTAAGCAACTCCTACAGTATTTTGCTCAGCTGCAGAATTCGATACCTGGAATAAAACTCCATCATTAATATCTCCTTCTTTTTCTTTCCAGATTTTATAGAAATTAGATTTTTGAGTAATACTTGGCGAAATTCCCAATGCCAATTCACCATATTTGATAGTATTAGCATAGTCACCTTTATAAAGGTTTACTCTTGATAATAATCCATATATAGCAGCTTTGCTTAATCTTCCTTTATCAACATCGTTCTGAGTGATATTATCAACAGCAAATGATAGATCTGCTATAATTTTATCATATACCTGATCAACTGTCAGGTTTCGGGATGATGTATTATTTAAAGGAGCATATGTTTCTGAATAATAAATCCCGATAGAGTTTTTAGCTTCTGCAGATTGAGTTGGGATTTGTGAATATGCTCTTACAATATCAAAATGAGCGATTGCTCTAAGCGCTCTTGCCTCAGCTTCCAAATTCGCTTTCTCTGTTCCAGATAATACACCGTTATTGATATATTTCAAAACAAAGTTAGTTCTGCTGATTACAAGATAAGCAGCACTGTAAAGTCCTGTTGTCTGTGAATTATCTGAAGAAAATTCGAAGTTTGATGCTGCAAAATTGGTATTTCTTCCTGTAGTTGTACGAACTAAGTTATCAGTCGTAAGATCTCCCATGATAAGTTGGTTTCCTGTATCACTTGTATAGTAACCTCCTCCTTTAAGAGCTGTATAGGCACCATCCATAGCCTGTCTGAAGGTCTCAGGTCTCGTCATCGCCTGCTCCTGATCTTCATTGATTGATGAGATTTGATCTAAATTTCTGTCGCAAGAAGTTAACGATACAAAGGCAGTTAACGCAGCTAAACTTATTTTTATTATATTCTTTTTCATAAAGCTATTCAATATTAAAATTCTAATTGCAATCCTACCAGGATTGTTCTTACAGCAGGGTAAGTATAAAGATTGTATGATCCAGGAACAAATAGTGATGTTGAATCAGCAGATCCTACAGAAACTTCAGGTTCTCCGTGGAATTTAGTTACTGTAAATAAATTCTGCCCCTGTACGTATGCTCTAAGTTTATTGATTGGCGAACCTTCTCCAAGGAATGCTTTATCAAATGTATATCCTAATGTAAGTGATCTTAATCTTAAATAATCTGATTTTTCAATCCACTGATCTGAATCACGCATCCCATTGGAATCAACTTTTTGGAATACTCCTGTGTCTCCTGGATTTTGCCAAACCTGCGCAGCAGACTGAGCCATATTTCTACCTGCAACAGCCAATGTTGGATCAACAGCAGCAGCATACATATTATTATAAGTATATCCACCTAATTTGAATGCGAAATCAGCACTGAAATCAAGCCCTTTGTATTGAACTGTAGTTCCGAATCCACCAAAGCTCTTCGGGAAAGGAGATTTATCTGTTAAAGGAACAGCATTTGAAGCACTGTAAACATCAGTAACATTTCCAGCTTTATCATAATATAATGCTTTTCCGTTACTTGGATCTACTCCAGCAAATCTAACATTATAGAATACATAAGGAGATTCTCCTACTTTTAAATAAGTATCGCCTAAGTTTCTTTCAGTCTGACCATCTGCTAACTTATCAAGAACTGACTTCTGGAAAGAGATATTAGCATGTAAATTCCACTGGAAATCTTTCTGTTTGATTACATCTACACTAAGTTCAACCTCAAGACCTTTCTGAGACATATCTCCTGCATTGATATACTGATAGTATCCTCCTTCTTGTTTATCCAAAGGCACAAGCTGTACGAAATCTTTTCTCTTATTCTTATATACTTCTACGGATCCACGAACTCTTCTGTTCCACATTGTGAAATCTACCCCTAAGTTGGTAATTGCGTTAGATTCCCATTTCAGATTACTGTTACCAATAATATAATTACCTAGTGAAGATGTTCCAGGGTACGAAGTACCATTAGGACCATATAATCCATAGCTGATATTATTAACATTATAATAATCTGGTAAAGTACCATCATTACCTGTTGTACCGTAAGATCCTCTAAGCTTTAAATCATTAATAAAGCCACCTTTCATAAAGTCTTCCTTCGCGATATTCCAAGCTGCACTTGCAGACCAGAAAACACCACTTTGGTTATTCACACCAAATCTTGACGAAGCATCTCTTCTCAATGATCCTGTAACCAAATATCTACCTTCATAGTCATAGTTTAGTAAACCTGCTAAACTGAACAAAGTATTTCTTACTTTAACCCCAGTAAACGTATTTCTGTCAGATGGTGTCGTAATAGATGGAACATTTATTACCGGAGACTTCAATCCGTAAGCTCCACCGTTCATTGTTTCGTTGTAGTTATCGTTATATTCGATAAATCCTAAGAAATCGAAGTTGTGGCTTCCGAATGACTTTTTATAATTAATGGAGTTATTCCAAGTATAGTTAAATGTATAAAATGAATTTTTATTCAATGAACCTGTTGGAACTTTGTTAACTGTAATATCAAGGTTTGAACCTTTTTTCAACCATTGAGTTCCCATGTACCAATCATAAAGACCATTGAAATTAGTTTTAAATTTCAGTCCATCAATAATTTTATATTCAGCGAATAAAGTTACCGGAATTCTCAGTCTCTGATCATCTAATCTATAAGTATTGATCTGCTCAACAACGTTAGAACCAGCTCTCATTGTTTGGTTATAACTTCCGTCAGCATTATAAATCGGCTCATATGGAGCATATTTATACATTGCTCCAAATGGGTTCTGCGTATTATTTCGGTCTCTAAAATTCTGTGTAACCTGATATTGGAATCCAAGATTAATTCCTACGTTCAGTTTTTCACTCAATTTATTGGTAAATCCGAAGTTACCTGTATATCTCTTAAGTCCGTCTATATCTCTGATAATCCCATTGTCAGAATCATATCCTAATGAATAATAGAAAGTACTTTCTCTAGATCCACCCTGAGCACTGAATAAGTAAGACTGGATGCTTGAAGGCTTTAACAGATCTTTTTGCCAATTGTGATCATAGGCAGCAAGTCTGTCCATTTCCTGCTGAGATCTTGGCTTAAATCCAAGGTATCCCAACTGATTCTGGAAGTTCATTAACTCCCTAGAATTCATCATGGTATAGTTATTGTCCTTCAATCTCTCACTAAAACCGAATTTAGTTTCAAATGAGTAATGAGTTTTTCCGGCTTTTCCGGCTTTAGTAGTTACTACCACTACCCCGTTTGCTCCTCTCGCACCATATTGCGCTGTAGCAGCCGCATCTTTAAGAATTGAAATTGATTCTACATCTGCAGGGTTGATTGCACTAAACTGTCTTGCAGTCATATACATTCCGTTTACTACATAGGTAGGCTCTGAAGAACCACCAACACCAGCAATCCCTCTTACCTGAATTGTAGCAGCAGCACCTGGCTGCCCGGTAGTACTTTGTACAAATACCCCTGAAGCTCTACCCTGTAAAGAGTTACCAATAGATGTGGTAGGAGAGTTTCTTCTGATTTCATCACCACCAACAACAGCCTGAGCCTGGGTAATTTCATCTGCTTTTTTCTTCTGGTATCCAGTAACGATTACCTCATCGATCTTATTCTCCTTCAGAACAGAATCATTCTTAGATTTTTGCGCAAAAGCAGCTTGTCCTAAAAAAAACAAAGCTCCTGCACTTAATACATGTAACTTCACATTCATATTAACAGATTTTAATATATTCAAGCGACAAATATGTCAATAAATATTTGTAACATCAATTCATTAAACTCTGAAAACAGGCTTCCAGAAAGGGTATATTCACATCTATACTCAAAAAATGATGTAAAATCATTTTAATTGTATTTAAAAAATTAACAAAAAATAAGTCAATTCAAACATTAACGGAATTTTAATAAATTTTAAAATTAAAATCAATTTACACTCATTTAAAACAAATGATTAAAAAAATAAACCTTAAATGATTTTATTAACGAAAAAAATATAACAAACCAATTCTTTATTTTAAGGAAAATGGAGAAAAAAACGCCTTATTTTCTTAAATTTTATAAAAAAATACACCTTTACAATCAGATAACCCCTGTTTTAAGATAGTCTCATTAAGATTAAGATTAAAAAACTGTTAATATACTATATTCAGACTTCAGTTGAAGCCTGTAAAATTTTCATAGATATTCACTGTCTTTTCCTAACTGTTTTAGCGTTACATTTAAAAATAACTCAACTATAAAAACGAGGAAAACTCAACGTATTTTTAAAGCGATAAAAAACTAAAGCACCCCAGAATATGAGATGCTTTTATATATTAAATTTATAATAATCCTACTTCTGATAGCTATAATATCTAGCTCCAACTAACAATGGGTTTTCAGTCTCAATAGAAACAAGCCCGAACCCTTTGTACTCTCTGTTTACAGATTCTATCAATTGTTTTCTGTGAAGTTTTTCATAGGTTTCAAAATCCACAGCCATTCTCTGGTTCAGGTTTTCGAATACATTCCATTTTTCTACTACTGTTCTCCAGTTTTTGGAAACCTTCCCGGCAAATACTTTTGATTTTGAACCGCTTCCATAGCCTACAAAGCCAATTTCTTCCCCTGAAAGTTCTTCATTTTCGTTAAAAGAGGTTTGTAATGCAGAAAGAAATGCCATAAAGACAGAAGCGGTGTACATATTTCCTATTTCGGAAGAAGCCCTCTGTGTCTTTTCTATTTTATCACTTATTAATTTTAAATAGTCTTCAGACTTTGCAACAGCTTTCTGCTCCTCAGCTGTTTCATAGGACAAACCATTCTCAAGACTGTAAATTTCAGTAAAAACTCTTTTCCCATGAAAAGCATATGGAAGGTGGAAAATAATGTATTTCCAGTTTTCATAAGGTTTTTCCTGTCCTGTTATTTCTTTATAGTGATGGTAAGCTTCTTTTATTCTATCCTGATAGCATTGGTTAGAATATTGTCCGTCAAAAACAGGTTCATCCGTAAAAATTTCAATTTTTTCAGGATATGTTTCCGGAGCATTGTTCAGGTCTTTTTTATTATAGATTCTTCTTGGTTTAAAAAAATCAAAGACACTTTCTGAAGCGACTCCCCAGTTATTTTCAATTTCAAGGAGATCTGGTTTTGAAGAAATCAAAAGAGCAACCGCTCCTCCTCCCTGTGTATATTCACCTGAAGAAGCCAATTCATATTTAGCATAATCACTGGCAATCACTACTGCTTTTTTATCCGGATTCACTCTTACAAAATCCAGTGCATTATGCAGTGCATCTATACCTCCTACACAAGCAAAGGTCATATCCAAAACATCACAGTTTTTGAAACATCTGGTTCCAAATTCTTCTTCCAGTACTTTTTCTACCATCTGTACAGCATAAGAAGCAGTAGGTTTTGCAGCATCCACTGCACTTTCCGTCCCCAGATACACTCTTGCTATTTCTTTAGGATTGATGCTGTAATCTTTAATTAATTTTAATAATGCTTCTGCCGCAAAGGTTGCTGCATCTTCATGGACATCAGAAAGTCCCATTTTATGTAGTCCTAATCCCTTCTCCAATTTCGCCGGTTCTATTCCCCTTTTTTCTGCTAAATCCTTAATCTCCAAATATAAACCAGGCACATAATAGCCCGCTGCTTCAATTCCAAAACTCATAATTGTCTAAATTTTAAACGAATTTATGAAAGATAATGCAAAAAACAGCGGTAAAAAATGCTGATTTTTGTAATATTATTAAAAAACAATCTGCCTGACCTTATGTTTGACAATTGACATTCACTTCTGATAAAAAGAAAGCCGGCAAATGCTGCCGGCTTATCTATTATTTATAGTTTTCAATTGCTTTGTTGATGACATCAATCTGCTTATTGATGCTCGCTGCATTTTGTGGATTCTGCTTCAGCAGTTCCATTTTTTTGCTTAAGCCATCTTTCAGCATCTGAACCATCATCATTTTAGCCTGTGGATTGTTTGCCATCTGATTCTTGGCATATCCTGCTATTTTCGTTATGCTTTCCGTTGCTTTCAGATTATCGGAAGTCATTATCCAGTTGAAGCCATCTTCTGCAGCTTTTCCCACTTCCGGGTTTTGAAATTTAATAAATGGATAAAATGTGGCAAGAGGGGCAATATTCTCAATTTGAGAAGTAATCCTATTCTTTACAATTATCGGAAGCAATTGCGCCTGCAATTCATCAGATGCTCCTTTCATATCAATTTTATCCGCCAGCCCGTTTGCTCTTGACGGATCAATAGAAAGAAGTGCACTCATTGAATTTCCTTTCACAGCATTTGAAACGGCGTTGATCCCTTTTTCAAATAAAGGAAGGTATTTTTTGTCTTTTGTTTTTCCTAAGGCAGCAATAGCCGCAGCCTGAGTTAATGTTTTAGGATCATTGGATGCCAGTTTTTCAACTTCAGCACCAAGTGCTTTCATCTGTTCAGGATTGGTAAGATCCATTAAGCCTAAAGCTTTTATTCTTACTCTAAAGAAAGGATCTTTCAATGCTGCAGCTAATAATTTTATTGCCGCTGGGCTTTTTCCAACCTGATCTTTGATTCCCGTTAAAGCTTTATATCTGCTTTTGAATTCCTTAGAGTTTGTAAACTGCATCAGGTTCTGTTCCGGAGTTTTGGTCTCCGTAATATCTGCCAGCAACACTCCATCAGCATTAATATTGATCAGATCCGGAGTCTTGGAGACATCAAAAGTGAATGTGTTTTTTGCCTCCGCATTTACCCATACATTATATCTTTTAGGTTTTCCGTTGTCGTATACATCTATAGCCAAAGGAAATTCAAATGGTTTTTCCTGAGTTTGATCAATAGTTACTGCTACCTGTTTTTTCACAGGCTCAAATGTAAATGAGTAGTTAAGTTTCGGGTTTCCGCTTCCAAAATACCATTGATTGAAGAACCAGTTCAAATCTTTCCCTGATACTTTTTCAAAAGACAGTCTCAACTGGTGTGCTTCTGCATTCTGATATTCGTTCGTTTTCAGATAATCATTCATTCCTGCAAAGAAAGCATCATCTCCAAGATAGTTTCTCAGCATATTCAAAATTCCTCCTCCTTTCTGATAGGTTACCAGGTCAAAAACATCTTCACGGGATTCATAATTGAATCTAACGAGATTTTTATTAAAGTCGGATGGATTGTGAAGATAGTTATTCACATCAGTCATCAGGTGATAGTCTGCCTGATCTTTTCCGTATTTATATTCATTCCAAAGGTATTCGGAATAGTTGGCAAAAGATTCGTTGACTGTAAGGTTGCTCCAGCTTTCTGCTGTAACGAGATCTCCAAACCAGTGATGGAACAATTCATGGGCAATGGTATCCTCCCATGTATTTTCATCAATAAGTTTACCCGGTTTCTGAAGAATGTCACTTCCGTGAAGTGTTGCTGTGGTATTTTCCATCGCTCCACTTACATAATCTCTGCCAGAAATCTGAGCATATTTCGCCCATGGATAATCATAGTTCAGTTTTTTGGAGAAAAATTCAATCATTTCCGGAGTATTTCCGTAGATCTGCTTAGCATAAGGTTCGTATTCTTTTTCGATATAATAATCAACCGGAATATTTTTCCATTTGTCTTTTACAATGGCATATTCCCCCACTCCCATAAAGAAAAGATAGGTAGAATGTCTTTTATCCATCACCCAGTGATCTGTTCTAAGTCCGTTGGATTCTTTTTTAGATTCCTTCAGAAGACCATTGGAAAGGGTTACATATTTATCAGGAACCGTCATATAGATTTCCTGTGTTGTCTTTTGATTGGGTTTATCAATAGTTGGAAACCATGCGGAGGAGGATTCTGTCTCTCCCTGTGTCCAGATTTGTGTAGGCATATCAGGATCTGTTCCCTGAGGATTGATAAAATAAAGTCCTTTTGCATCATTGATAGCCATACTTCCCTCCTGTTTTACCTCATTCGGACGGGATGTATATTTGATGTAGACTGTATAATCCTGATTTTTCTGGTATGTTTTATCAAGACTTATTTTCAGGACATCATCTTTGTATTCATATTTCAAAGGAGATTTCTTACCGTTATTATCAAGAGCAACTTCATGAATCAGCATTCCTTTTGCATCAAGTATAAGTTCGTTTGCAGCATAAAAATAAGGCGAGGCAGTAAGCCATTCTTCCCCATTCATCTGTTCTTTCTGATAATCGAAATTTACTTTCAGCTTTGTATGTTTAAGTTCCGTTACTTTGGTGGGAGTCGCTCTGTATACTTTTTCCCTTCCTGAAGTCTCGGTTTGTGCTGATACATTTGCGGAAAATAAAATCCCCAGTATAGCAATTGATAAAATGGCCTTTCTCATCTGTCTACTTTATTATTTTTTAGAATTATTTTTTAATGATTATATCAAAAATATCATTGACTAAGGTTTCATAGTCTCCTTTTTGAAGTTGTTCTTTGGTTTTTGCAAAAGCTTTTTTGAGCTCACTTTCGGGATTTTCGTCATCCACTGTTTCTGCTGAAGCGACTCCTTTCAATTGAAGTATAGCATTTTTCAGCGCTTCAATGTCTGCGTTTTCTTCAATATTAATTTTTAAATACTTCATGATTTACTTTTAAGCATTTGAAATTTATAAACTTCAACTCATTAAACTACCCTCTTTTCAAAGGATTGAATGAGCCTGAGTTGTTCTTTCAAATGTAAGAAACAATTGCTAAAAGAAAGTGTGCTTACGTGTTTATCTCAAGATAATTTGTGGTATCGACTACTTTGCGGATTATTTTTCTGTTTTTAGAATAGAATACGGCCTCACCATTTACTTTCTATCTGAAATGTAAACATGGGTTTTTGATAATACAATCACGTTCCGGACAGAGAATAAGGTACAAACCGGACCAGTCTCAAATACTGGGGGAATAATTCAATATAAATGTTTTTGACATTTTGTTATGAAAGATAGCACAGCTATTAAGTGTATGCTTGATCCTACAGGTCAAACTGTCCTTATATTTCAGAACTTATGAAAAAAGGAATGCCTTCTATTAAATTGAAAATAATAGAATTATGTTAATAAAAAAAAGATTCAGATAGTTATAGCAGGATATTAAATCGCTACAGGAGCTTTAATCCCCGGATGCGGATCATAATTCTCCAGAATGAAGTCTTCAAAATTGAAATCAAAGATATTTTTAACTTCCGGATTAAGTTTCATTGTTGGAAGCGCTCTTGGCTCTCTTCCAAGCTGTCTGTTTACCTGCTCGAAATGATTATTGTAGATATGAACATCTCCGAAACTGTGAACATAATCTCCCACTTCCAGATCACAAACCTGTGCTACCATCATCAACAGTAATGCATAGCTTGCAATATTGAACGGTACTCCAAGGAAAACGTCAGCACTTCTCTGGTACAGCTGCAGGGAAAGTTTACCATCTGCTACATAAAACTGGAACAAGGCATGACAGGGAGCCAAAGCCATATTTGGTATTTCTGCGACATTCCAGGCGGAGACAATCAATCTTCGGGAATCCGGGTTCTTTTTAATCTGGTCAATTACTTCTGTGATCTGATCCACAACTTTTCCATCTGCACCGCTCCAACTTCTCCACTGTGCTCCGTAAACAGGTCCCAAATCACCATTTTCATCTGCCCATTCATCCCAGATGCTTACTCCGTTATCTTTAAGGTACTTGATGTTGGTATCTCCTTTCAGGAACCAAAGCAGCTCATAAATAATAGATTTCAAATGCACTTTTTTTGTAGTTACCATAGGAAATCCTTTAGACAGATCATATCTCAGCTGATATCCGAATACACTTCTTGTTCCAGTTCCGGTTCTGTCGGTTTTATCAGTTCCGTTGTCTAAAATATGCTGTAAAAGGTCCAGGTAGTTTTGCATTTTGAATGAGATTTTAAGTTCCAAATTTAGTAAAAACCATTAAAAAAAGCACTCCTTTTGATGAATGCTTTTTATTGGCCTGATGACTATTTTCTATTAAACAGTTGTATATCTGTTATCTAACCTATATTAATTTTACCATATATTTTCAATGGTCTGATGAATGGTATTGACAGTGAACGACTCTCCTTTTTTTTTACCATATATCACTTTCACTAAGGGAGATTCTGCAGAAACGGTCATTATTTTCTGATTTTCAAAGACAATTTCGCCCATTGAAGCAGAAATATAGAACAATCCTTTATTGGTTTTCACCAATGCACCGTTCTGAACTTTTTCCGAAGGCTCAGAAGTTATCTTCTGCAACACGGCCTGCTGACTCAAAACTTCGTTAAGCTGTCTCTGCAGATTATTAATTTCCTGCTGAATCATCTCTCTTCCTGTTTCATATTTATCTCCCATCGAGCTTTTTGTATCGTTATTGGAAGCGCGTGTTTCAGCGATAAGATTTTCAAAATACTGGATTTTATCGGCCGCTTTTGCTTTAACTATATTGATTATTTCCTGTTTGTTCATTGTAATGATGGATTTTTATTCTAGGGCAGATAAAACCACCCCGTCAAAATCATAGATTTTGACACCCCTCCAGCGGAGGGAATTGGGTACAGCTTAGTGACTATTCATTAAGGTATTAAAATATAAGCCGAAGATTTAAATATTATTTTTCAAATACGGCATAATCAGAAACCTTGAAACTGAAGTCTTTTCCATTGTTGAAATCTCTTTTTGTCTTGTCAAAAACATTTTTGAACGTTCCGGATACATGTTCGTCTTCAATTGAAAAGTTAACAGGCTCTTTTGACATATTCAAAACGACCAATACTTCATTATTGCCATTTTTCCTTACATACGCCAGAATTTTATCATTGGCTGTAGTGTTAAGAAGATAAGTCGTAACGTTAGAATCTCCTCCTCTTAAAGCAGGATTGAAAGCTTTTAAATCCAATAATGTTTTATAGAAATCAGCGGCCTGGTAGGTATTCGTCCATTTGATAACATCCTTTTCGAAAAACTCTAGTCTTTTCATATTCGGAAGCTCCTGTCCTGAGTAAAGTAACGGGACACCATTCCATGTTGCAGAGAATACTGCCATAGGCTTTGTGATGACTCCATATTTTTCATATTCTGTTCCGTTCCATGAATTTTCGTCGTGATTTGTTGTAAACCACGCTCTCATTGAAGCGTCTCCGATATTTGAATATTGTCTCAGAAGATCTTTTAATTCCTGAAGAGGCTCATTCTTTTTGTAATAGTCGGCAGATTTGTGCATCCATTTCCAGGAATAGCTGGCATCAAAGACCTTCCCATACTCAGGACTTTCCAGTTCATCGAATTCTCCCAGCCAGAAAAGGGGTTTTACTTTTTCCACTTCAGGACGGGCCTGTTCCCAGAAATCTACTTCTACCCATGAAGCGAGATCACATCTGAAACCATCGATATCGGTTTCCTGTACCCAGAATTTCATGGCATCTATCATGGCATGACGCATTTCCTGGTTTTTATAATCCAGCTCAATAATATCATCCATTCCGGAAGCAATATGGAATTTTCCGTCGGGATCTTTCTGATAAAATTCGGGATGTGTTTTTGTCCATACATGATCCCATCCTGTATGATTGGCTACCCAGTCTATAATTACTTTGAATCCTAATCTGTGTGCTTCATTCACTATATCTTTAAAATCCTGCAGCGTTCCGAATTCGGGATTGATGGAAGTATAATCTGCCGCAGCATAAGGGCTTCCCATACTTCCTTTTTTATTCTGCTGTGCAATGGGGGTGATGGGCATAAACCAAAGGGTTTTTATTCCCATAGATTTCAGACGGGGCATTTCTTTTGCAAATGCTTTGAAAGTTCCTTCCTGAGTATATTGTCTTATGTTTACTTCGTAGATATTCGTATTATGTTTCCAATCTTTTGGCAGTTCTGTCATCTTCCTGGTATTTTTTTGAGTGGTACAGGAAACAATTCCCAGACCAATTACAGCTAACAAAATTAATTTTTTCATTAAACTATTTTTAACAAAAGTAAGGATTGTTTTTGGGGAAAAGACAAATTTTACGCGTGAATAGATAGACTTTCCGGCAACTAACAGGCATATCTATTTTTTTATTGAAAATTAAAAGCAGATGAACATCTTTTTATATAAATACCTTAGTGCTTTTGCAAAAAAAAGCCCCGGATCAGAATCCAGGGCTAATATATTGTGTTGACTATCTTTCGTCGTCATTGTCTTCTTCATCATCAAAGACATCATCATTGTAGTCTTCTTCTTCCTCATCATCAAAGCTGTCATCTTCATCTGAAAAGTTTCCTCCTGATCCAAAGTCTTCATCGAAACCAAACTCATCATCCGCCAAAGGCATTGCTGATTTCTTTTTAGATCCTCCAGCACTTCCGTTTTTGCTAGGTGCCTTCAACGGAACGTTTCCGAATCTGTAAACTGTGATAGGGTAATTCACTCCTTTTGTTTCTTCAATGACTTCTACAAGTTCACAGAAGAATTCCCAAAGGTCAAGAAGCCCATATTGGAACTGTGCCTTATCACCTACCCCTTCAAAAGCTTCATCAATGTAAACATCTGACATAATCTCACCATCACCATTATCACTCATATCTTCCAATGGGACACTTTTTACGATTGTTCCGTCATCTTCTAACAGATTAAAAGTAGAAAGCTCATCTCCCTGCAGACTGAATGCACTTTTAATTCCTAAGTGTAAGTTCCATAACGTTTGTTTTCCCTTAACTTCGACATCACGGAAAATATCTTCTTTCGCATCTAATATTACGCGGATTTTGTAAACCATATCAGTTTCTTAAATTACTTTTTTGCCTTTATAATTATGATAAATCTCTGGTGCAAATATATAATAAATGAGATGTGACAAAAAAATATTTCAGGATTTTTTAAATTATTTTTTTTCCTTACATTTTGCAGGAATTATTTACTTTTTTCAAGCATAAAACTGAATTTCGTACCTTCAAGGTATACGCTTTCTACGGTTATATTTTCGTTATGTGCTTCAAGGATGTGTTTTACGATGGCTAATCCCAGCCCGGAACCTCCTTCTCTTCTGCTTCTGCTGGTTTCTACACGGTAAAATCTTTCGAAGATCCTTGGAAGAAGTTCAGACTTGATTCCCATTCCGTTATCTATCACTTCTATTAGCACCTTATTTTTCAGGACACTGGTTTTTACGATCACTTTTGCTTCCTGTCTGTTGGCATAATGGATCGCGTTGGAGATAAGATTGATAAAAACCTGGGAAATTTTCTGTTTATCGGCTTCCACAAAAATTTGTGGATGAAGGGTCTGGATCTGTAATGTTGTATTTCGTTTTTCAGCTTCAAGGTCAAGCAGATCGAAAATCTCTTTGACCAGAAGATTGACATCAAATTTCGAAACGGTAAGATTAATTTCGCCAGCTTCCAGCCTGTTGATCATATCCAGATCTTTTACAATGGCAATCAATCTTTCTACGGATATGTCTATCCTTTCCAGATATTTATCTCTTATGGTAAGATTGTCTACCCCACCGTCTCTTAAGGTTTCTACATATCCCTGGATAGAAAACAGGGGTGTTTTCAGTTCATGAGATACGTTACCGATATATTCTTTACGGTAGCTTTCCATCTCTTTCATCATATCAATTTCTGATACCTGCTGTTGATTGAGATCTGAAAACCTTTCTCCTAATTCTTTGATGGTAATATTTTCATCCTGATTCTGAACGATTTCCTGCGGCAGAAATCCAGAAAGACCTTTTACCTGTTTTCTGCTGTAATAATTGAAAAGAAGTTCCAATACCACACAGTTGATCATAAAGATCAGGATAATACAGATGAAAAGACCCGTTTTGAACAAAGGGGTCTTATAATAGATATCTTTCAGTGAATCGAAGACGACTACTAAAAGCAGCATTACCAATGTCAGCAGACAAGAGGCAACGAGTGTAAGTCTGTAAAATTTCAATTTTACAACGTTTTAATGATTGAACGTAAAGTTAAGATTCTAAAGTAATTAAACGATCAGTTTATACCCGATCCCTTTTAATGTCTGAATCGTATTGATTCCTAATTTTTCTCTCAACCTTCTGATATGTACATCGATCGTTCTTTCACCAACAATCACATCATTACCCCAAACTTTCTCAAGAATTTCTTCTCTTTTGAAAACCTTTTCAGTATTGGAAGCCAAAAGGTAAAGCAAGTCAAATTCTTTTTTAGGAAGAAGAAATTGCTGTCCGCTTTTGGAAACTCTGAAATTATCTTTGTCGATAACAAGGTCTCCGATTTCTATTAGTTTAGCATTATCAGAAACCTGAGAGGTCAGCTGTAGTAATGCGTTCACTTTAGAGATAAGGATTTTCGGTTTGATCAGTTTTACGATGTAGTCATTGGCACCAGCCTGAAAACCTGCTAACTGAGAAAATTCTTCGCTTCTCGCAGAAAGAAACACGATAAGTGTTTTTTGAAGTTCTTTCACTTTACGAAGTTCCTGACAGGTTTCTATACCATCTTTTTCAGGCATCATGACATCTAATAAGATAAGGTCCGGAACAATTTCCTTTGCTTTTTCTATACCTTCGTTACCATTAGTAGCCGTATAGATATCATACCCTTCCTTTTCCAAATTGTAAGACAGAATCTCTAAAATGTCCAGTTCATCGTCTATTAAAAGAATTTTTTTGCTCATCTTCTAGTTTAAGAATTCCCACAAAATTAATTATTTCCATTGATTTCATCTATCTGCCGAATGTTAACTAATTATTAAAAAACAACATTTTAACATTCAATTACAAAATCAATAAAAAAATTAAATAATAAATACACATAAATCAAATATACGAAACAAAAATTAAAATTAAAACAAAAAATACAATTATATAAATTAAACATCAATAACTATAAATTTCGTTCATCTGTTAATACAAATTTCACAATTAATTAAGATTCTCCTAAAGTTTTCTTAAAAACTTAGCCCTTATTTTGCCCTTGAAAAAGAAGTAAAAGAAGTAAAATGAAAAAACAACTCCACAAGAGCATCATGCTACTTGCCTTGTTTTCTGCTGGCTATGCTTTTGCACAAAGTCAGATTTTGGAAGGTAGGGTATTGGACGAGAAAGATAACACTCCTATAGAAGGGGTAAAGGTAAAAGTAAATGGACAGGAAGTAATGACTGACATTTCCGGATACTATTCTATCAACCTGTCCCCCGGCACCAATTACATTGTAACGGTAAGCTCCAATGGGTATAACAGAAAAGAGATCAGTGAGGTTATTATTAAAAATGAAGGTAATACTCATCTTGATATCGTAATGGACAAGCCCTCTACCAAGGAAAAAGAAATTGAAGGAGTTGTCATAAAATCAAACGCAAGAAAAGAAACCATAGCCTCTACTATCGGATTACAGAAAAATGCCGGTGTAGTTTCTCAGGTTATTGGGGTTGAAGCTATTAAAAGAAGTCCAGACAGAAACACAGGTGAAGTTCTGAAGAGAGTTTCCGGGGTGAGTTTATCTGAAGGAAAATATATTGTAGTAAGAGGTTTATCAGACCGTTATAACCAGGCGATGCTGAATGGTATTCAGTTATCCAGTACGGAGCCTGACAGAAAGACTTTCTCTTTTGACCTTTTCCCGGCTAACGTTATCGAAACCCTAGTTATCAACAAAACTTTCATTCCAGAATATACAGGTGAATGGGGAGGTGCATTGATTCAGGTAAACACTAAAGATATTCCTAATAAAAATTTCTTCAACGTACAGGTAGGTGTAGGAGGAAATACAGCTACTATGGGACAGGAATTCCATATGCAGAAAGGTGGAAAATGGGACTTTTTAGGAATTGATGACGGATACAGAAAGCTGCCAACCAATATGCCTGCAAAAAATGCATTCAGTATTTTGGATGAAGGTCAGAAAACCAATATTGGTAAAGGGTTTACAAAGAATTTAGGATATAACAGTATTGGATATCCTGAAAACCTAAGTTTACAGCTTGACGGTGGTTTTAATACCAAATTATTCGGAAAAGATTTAGGGGTAATTGCTGTTTTAAACTATAGCAACAACAAAAGAAGAACTGAGTCTACCAACCGTTTCTTTACCATCAACGACCAACTTGCTGATACCAACTTCGATTATTTTACAGAAAAATACAGCAATGATATTATCTTAGGAGGAATGTTGAACCTTTCTTTAAAGCTCAACAGCAACAATAAAATCTCCCTAAAGAATATCATCACCAACAATACGGTGAACCACATGTCCTTCAGAACAGGAAAGGATTTTGAGTTTGATCCAATCAATGGGACAAACATTATGGCAAGGGAAATAGGATTTAAAGAAACTACTTTCTACAACTCTACTCTTACCGGTACTCATAAAATAGATGCTCTGGGTGGATTTACCATAAACTGGTACGGAAGTTTCGGGATCCTGGATCAGTATATTCCTTTGCTACAGCGTTTGCAGTATAACCAATACACCAATATAGAAGGAAGCCCATATTTAGCATTGATTTCCAATGGTCTTTCTCAAAAATCAGGAAGTGTATTCTACTCTACTTTAAGTGATTATCTATATAATGCAGGAGGTGATATTTCCAAGACATTTACACTATTCGGACAAAAGCAAACCATCAAAGGAGGATATTTGTTCCAGGTGAAAGACAGAATCTACAATTCAAGACCGTTCTCTGTAAGACTTGAGAAATTCAACCAGGGATTACTTTCTCAGCCTTTTGAAACGATCTTCAATCCTGAAAATTTCGGAGGTAACGGTGGATTTACATTTGATGAAATTGCTGGAAACCAGTACAGATATATTGCCAATACAATCCTTAACGCGGGGTATTTACAGTTTGACAACAACTTTACACCATGGTTAAGAGCGGTTTGGGGATTAAGAGTTGAGAACTTTGATCAATTGGTAGGAAGCACGAAAAAAAGTGATGACCGTTTTGTCAACACACGTGTTACAGATTTCTTACCTGCTGTAAACTTAACATTCAAGGTAAATCCTAAAATGAATATCCGTCTTGCGGGTTCACAAACTGTTGTAAGACCGGAATTTAGAGAGGTTTCACCTTTAGCATATTATGATTTTGACTTAGGAGCTACTGTAATTGGTAACAAATCTATTGAAAGAACTAAAATCACAAGTGCGGACGTTCGTTGGGAATATTACCCAAGAAACGGAGAGATCATCTCTGTGGCAGGTTTCTATAAAAACTTCAAAAAGCCGATCGAATTATACTTCAACCAATCAGGGGTAGGAACGAGTAATACCTTCAACTACCTTAACGTAGATAAAGCTGATGCCTATGGGGTGGAAGTGGAAGTAAGAAAAAAGCTGGATTTTGTAAGTGCTCTTAAAAACTTTACGCTGGGTGGTAACGTAGCTTTAATTAAAAACAAAGTTACAGACGAAGCAACTAAGATAGACAGACCAATGCAAGGCCAGTCTCCATATACAGTTAACGTAAGTCTTCAGTATGATACTGAAAAATCAGGATGGTCTTCTACCGTACTATTCAACATGATCGGAAGAAGAATCCTTTATGTAGGAAACGATCAGGTACCACCAATCTGGGAAGCACCAAGACCTCTTCTGGATTTCCAGCTTGCTAAAAAAATATGGAGCAACAAAGGAGAGATCAAGCTGAATGTTTCAGATATTCTGAACCGTCGTGCTAAATTCTACCATGACCTGAACGACAACGGTAAGTATGACAGCAAAGATGCTCTTGCTATCGAAAGACTTTCAGGAACCAATATCAGTTTAACACTGGGATACAATTTTTAATTCACTCAACAAATAATCTAATAAATAATTTAATTCTTTATAACATGAAAAAGTTCGTTTTATATTCTTTAATGCTTGGCGCTATAGTATCAACTACCGCTTGTAGAAATATAGAAGAAGATGGACCTACCATTATTCAAAATGGAGGTAACGGAAACGGAGAAACTGAAAACCTTATTCTTTCAGGAAAGATCACTTCCAGCATGACGCTTAAAGCTAACAAAATTTATAAGCTAAGAGGACTAGTATATGTAACTAACGGAGCTACTTTAACTATCGAGCCAGGTACAAAGATTGTAGGTGAAGCTGATAAAAACGGAGCTTTGATCATTACAAAAGGAAGTAAAATCATGGCAGAAGGTACTGCTGCCAACCCTATTATCTTCACTTCTGAAAAACCAAGTCCTAAAAGAGGAGACTGGGCAGGGGTAGTAATTTTAGGAAATGCTCCTACTAATGCTTCTTTCGGTGGAGTAAACGGAGTTGGAGAAATTGAAGGAGGAATCAACAACTCTGATGGTCTTGGACTTTACGGTGGAAACAATGCTGCTGATAACAGTGGTGTATTAAAATATGTAAGAATAGAATATGCAGGATATGCATTCTTACCGGATAAAGAGATCAACGGATTGACATTCGGAGGTGTAGGTAACGGAACTACAGTAGATTACGTAGAAGTTGCTTATGCTAATGATGACAGTTTTGAATGGTTCGGAGGAACAGTAAACTGTTCTCACCTTATTTCTTACAAAGGTCTTGATGATGATTTCGATACGGATAACGGTTTCTCAGGAAATATCCAATTTGGTATTGGAGTAAGAGATTCTCAGATAGCAGACGTTTCCGGTTCTAACGCATTTGAATCTGATAATGATGCTAACGGTTCTACTTTGACACCTCAGACATCCGCTACATTCTCTAACATGACGATTATCGGGCCAATCAACTCTTTAGCTCCAGGATCAATCAACGCGTTATTCCAGAATGCATTACAGATCAGAAGAAACTCTTCTATCTCAGTATTCAACTCTGTATTTACAGGATTCCCAGTTGGTTTATTCATTGATGCAACAAAAGGTGCTCCAACGGATAACAATATTGTAGGTAATAAGCTGTTCTTTGAAAACAACGTTTTAGCAGGAAGCCCAACTCCTTTGAAGTTCGGACCATCTACTTCTACTCCTACAACGTATACATTAAACGATCTTACAACTTGGTTTAATGCTAAAGGAAATACCATCCTTGCTTCTACTGCTGATGTAAAACTTGCTGGTGCATGGGCTCCTGCAGGAACTACACCAAACTTTACTCCTACTGCAGGTTCTCCATTATTAACTGGAGGTGCATTTACTAACCCTAAATTAGCTACTTGGTTTACACAGGTAACTTACAAAGGTGCTGTAAAAGATGCTACAGATACTTGGTATGCAGGATGGACAAACTTCAACTTATAACACCATATAGGTACTTAGATTTAATTTCAAATAGAAAGCCTTCGGAACAATTTTCCGAGGGCTTTTTTTATTGTTATGAGCAGATAGTATGACTGCCTGCCGAAATCAATATTAAGAGGTGTTCATATTGTAAAAACAGAAAAAGGGAATATGAACAGTTATTTTTTAAATTGAACAACTGGGTTTATTGATAGGTTTTGGCTAATATTCATATTAAGTAAACGAGCTAAAGCCCGTTCCTATTGATAAAGAAGAACCCGAAAACACGTAACCTCGAATCTCTCATCCCGCACTAAAAAAGCCACCAGGAAAACTCCCGATGGCATTCACAAAAAACAAGTGTATAAAAAATATATATACTTCAATTAATTTCTCCAGAATAAATTCCCGTCATTCATCAGAGCTTTTATTTCAGACATTCTGGAAACTGCTTCTGCAGAACAGGAAGCGTCTGTAAGAACAATGGCAGCTTCATCACCAGCTTTAGGCCATTGCTGTTTTCCTTTTTCATCCAATGGGAGAATACTTTGCGTGGCAAACTGCAAGGCTCTTGACAATGCATATTCTGTAGCGTAACCATACAACTCAGCAATCAGATTGGCTTTCTGAAGCATACTTCCAGATCCGAAAGTACTCCAGTAATCCTGTACATTATCATTTCCGATCAATACATTGACTCCATATTTTTTCAGGGTTGGAATGGGCATTACTGTTCCTTTAAAAGGTACAGAAGAAGCGATTCCTACTTTTCCTGCAGCCAGTCTTTCTGCAATCTGCTCTGTTTCTTTTGGAGAGAGATACGCTAAGGCAAATGCATGGCTTACAAATGTTTTTCCTTGAAGTGCTGGATTTTCGATTGCTTTATCAATCAGATAATTGATTGTTTTCATTCCGGACTCTCCTGTTTCATGCAGGTGAATATCTATTCCCTTATTGTGATCTAAAGCCAGCTGAACGGTAAAATCCATTACTTTTTCAATGCTTCCGTCAATACTTAAAGGATCCAATCCGCCAATAAATCCTACACTTTTAAGCTGTGCTGCTTCTTTCATTAAAGAAGCTGTCTCTGTATAATAAACTCCATGCTGCGGGAAGGCAACCAATTCTGCTTTAAAAGACTCTTTTTTATTTTCAAGGGCCTGCTCAAGATGTTCCAGGGATTTCAATCCAGATGTAGGATCAATATTGAAATGAGTTCTCGCAAAATGAGTTCCGTAATGCTGCTGCAGACTGATCAGCTGTTCTGCTCTGCTTACAGACGTTTTCAACAGTTCAGGAATGATTTCCTGTTCATAGGCTATCATATCCTTCACCGTTCTTCTTTTCGGAGAAAGAGCCTGCCATGGAAGACCGTATAATGTTTTATCCAGATGAATGTGCATATCTCTGAAAGCCGGAAGCATCAGAAATCCTTTAGCATCTATTGCTTTTGAAGCAGGATCATTTGCTTTTATTGCTTTTATCTTCCCGTCCTCAATTTCAATACTGAAAAGGTCAGTTTTTGTTCCGGTTATCTCTTCATTTTCGTATTCAAAACCTGTTTCCAAGCGGACATTTTTAAGGGAATATTTTCCTTTTGCAGTTAATTGATAGGGAAATTGCATGATTTAAAATTTTAACAATACAAAATTAGCCCGGCTTCAGGATAAAACCAGTGTATCAATTATGTCTTGTTTTGTATAAATTATTCTTTGAATTGCGAGGGAGTCATTCCCGTCTGTGCTTTAAAGAATTTAGAAAAGCTGGCATGATCATAAAAACCGAGATCGTAAACAATATCTTTCACTGACATTTCGGAAACTTTCAAAAGCCTTTTGGCCTCCAGTAAAATACGGTCCTGAATAAGAGATGAAGCCGAAGCATTGAGATTTTTCTTGCAGACAATATTCAGATAGTTGGCAGAAATATTCAGTTTATCCGCATAAAAAGAAACGGATCTTTCTGTTTTAAAATGTTCGTCAATAAGAGGGAGAAATTTTGAGATAATTGGATTCGAGTTATAGACTTCAAAATCTTTAAAAGCCCCTTCTACAGATTTACTTACCAACAAACCGATAAGCTCACTTCTTTTCTGAATAAGCTCCCAAAATACTTTTTCTCCGCTCAGTTCTTTCTGGATTGCCTGAAATTCATAGAGAAAAGTTTCAAAAACTTCCAGGGAAAGATTGATAACCGGGTGATTCTGATAATAAGAGGCTGAAAATCTTAATGACGGCAGAAAACTTTCAAACCAATCCCTGCTGATCATCAGCTGATATCCGATGGTTTCTTTCTCTATTATCCATTGATGCACCTGATCTGGAAAAACAAGATGAATCTGATGGTTTTTCACCTGATATTCTGTAAAGTCTATGGTATGTGAGCCAACGCCATTCTCAAAAAGATTGATGATAAAAAAATCATGTTTATGGGGATCATCAATGGAACGTGCCCCATAAAGTTCATTAAACAGCAAATTACAGCCTTTCAGCTGATTTTCACTAAATTCCTGAATTCCTAAAATAGGAAAATGATCTGTATGGTAACCCACTCTACCTGATTTTCTCCTAAAATTACTAAAATTTGTGAGAAAAAACTAAAATAACCACAAAAGGGACAAAAGCTTTACCTACACCATTCCTACTTCAGTTTCTATCTTCATTAAATGATTGTAACTGAGAATTTTTAATAAATTTTCAGGCTTTTATGTAAAACGTTTATACCCTTTGTGGTTAAAAAAACACAACTAAATTATATATATAAATTCGTAAGCAATTATTGGTGAAATCTTATCCAATAAAGCTTTTTACCAAAGTTTAAAAGACAACATTTCCATCATGTACCAATGATTCAACCTCTGAAATTCTTGATACCGCTTCTGCAGAACAGCTTACGTTCATCAATACAAAATCGGCTTTATCTCCTGCTTTCGGCCATTGTTGAATTCCTTTATCATCCAGCGGAAGAATATTTCCTGTGGCCAGTTTTAAACTTCTTGACAATAAAAATTCTGTTGAATACCCATACAGTTGAGCCATTAAATTAGCTTTCTGAAGTACACTTCCTGTTCCGAAAGTATTCCAGTGATCTACAATACTATCATTACCTGTCAAGACGGTTACATTATGTTTGTAAAGCGTTGGTATAGGCATGATCATCCTTCCAAAAGGGATTGTAGAAACAATTCCGATTTGGAATTCTGCTAATTTTTCAGCGATCTCTTCCTGTTTTGCGGCTTCTAATTTAGCCAAGATAAAACAGTGGCTTAAATAAGTTTTTCCTTTAAGAGAAGGATTTTCATTTACTTTTTTGATAAGGTATTCTACTGTCTTCAGTCCGGAATCTCCGGTTTCATGCAGATGAATATCTATTCCTTTTTTATTGTCCAAAGCAAGCTGAACAGTGAAATCCACTACTTTTTCAATATCACCATCTATGTTGAACGGATCTACTCCTCCGATAAAATCAATATCCATCTTCGCCGCTTCTTTCAAATAGGGCACCGAATCAGTATAAAACACTCCATGCTGCGGAAAAGCAACCAATTCTGCTCCAAACCCTTTCTTTTTATTTTCTAAAGCTTTCTGCAGATTTTTTAACGACTGAAGTTTTGAAGTAGGCTCAATATTCACATGGCTTCTCGCATAAGAAGTCCCTTTTGACTGTAACAGTTCAATCAGTTTTTCTGCCTTGAAAGTTGAATTCTTCAGCATATCCGGAAGCATTTTCTGCTCCAGTTCTATCATTCCTTTTATTCCACCGGTTCTTTTCCTAACAGCCTGCCATTGATCTCCATAAAAGGTTTTATCCAGGTGAATATGCATATCCTTGAATGCAGGAAGCATCAATAGCCCTTTTGCATCTACCGCTTTAGCATTAGGTTGGTTTGGGCCAATCTTTGTGATTTTTCCGTTTTCAACTTCTACATAAAACAGATCGGTTTTGGTAGAAGCCACTTCCCCATCCTGATATTCAAACCCTGTTTCCAGACGAACATTTTTAAGACTCATCTTTCCTTTTACTAAACTCTTATTTCCATCCAGGAAAGGTGATGCAGTCATGATATTAGGTATTAAAGTTAATCCCGCTACAGCCAATGCTGAATTTCGAATAAAATCTTTGCGGGAGATGGTATTGCCAGAAGTCTTCATTTCCAATCTATTTATGACAAAATTAAAAAGAAGTCTGCTGACCAAAGTGTATGGTTTATTACAAAACTTGTATGATTTATGCTTTGTTTTGATTCCTTATTAAAATCTCCGGTTTATCTTTTCTACACTAAAATAAAGAAGATACCCACAACAATTGTCATTCAGGAATCTAAACGGCTGATTCACTTTGATTACTGGGACTCTTATGGAGTGACAAAGATTGTGCATAACTTTAATTGCGTAAAGTTTTTTATTGATCTGCAAACTTCCTAACTCAAATCATTCTGCATAAAAAAACCGGATCTAAAGTCCGGTTTCATTATTATTTATTGGAATATTCAAATTTTCTTACAGCTTCCAGTGTCATATCAATTTCTTTATCCTTGATAGCATCACTAATGAAGTATGTTTCATATCCACTTGGCGGCAGATATACTCCATTCTGAAGCATCTGGTGGAAGAAGTTATTGAACAATGAATGGTTAGCTTCCTGAGCCTCATCAAAGTTTGAAACTCTGTTGATATGGAAGAAAACAGACATCATAGAACCTTTTCTGTTGATTTTATGGGCGATTCCTTTTTCGTTTAAAATTTTTCCGATTTCAAAATCCAACGTTTCTGTTGTTTTATGCAATCTGTTGAAAAATTCCGGATCATTTTTAATCAGTTGAAGTGTTTTTAATCCAGCTCTCATCGCTAAAGGATTTCCACTTAATGTTCCTGCCTGATATACTCCTCCTTTTGGAGCCAGGTGATCCATAATTTCGTTTCTTCCTGCGAAAGCTCCTACCGGAAGTCCTCCACCGATTACTTTTCCGTAAGTTACTAAGTCTGCTTTTACATTGAAAAGCTCCTGAGCGCCTCCGAAAGCCAATCTGAAACCAGTCATTACCTCATCAAAGATTAATAAAGCTCCGTTTTCGTCACAGATCTTTCTCAGATTTTGTAAGAAGTTGTTTTCAGGCAGTACACAACCCATATTTCCTGCAACAGGTTCTATAATTACAGCTGCAATCTCTCCCTGATTGTGACGGAATAAATCCTCAACCTGTTCAAAATCGTTATAACGGGCTAATAATGTATCTTTAGCAGTACCTGCTGTTACTCCCGGAGAATTTGGGTTTCCGAAAGTCGCTGCACCACTTCCTGCTTTAATCAGGAATGAGTCTGAGTGCCCGTGATAACAGCCTTCAAATTTCACGATCTTATCTCTTCCAGTGTATCCTCTTGCCAGTCTTACCGCACTCATACATGCTTCTGTTCCTGAAGAAACCATTCTGATCTGGTCAATATTCGGGACATTTTCAATAATGAATTTTGCGATTTCTGTTTCAAGTTCAGTCGGTGCTCCGAAAGAGAAACCTTTCTCTGCCTGTATTTTCAGTTCTTCCAATACTTCAGGATGCGTATGTCCTAAAATGGCAGGCCCCCATGAGTTGATATAATCGATATAAGTATTGTCATCTGCATCGGTAAGATAAGCTCCTTTTGCCGATTTCATAAAAACAGGCACTCCTCCTACGGATTTGAATGCTCTTACCGGAGAGTTTACTCCTCCCGGAATGTATTTGTAGGCTTCATCAAATAAAGCCGAACTTCTCTGATACTTCATATATGCTTAGTTGTTGCTGGCAGTTGCTGGTTGGCATGTAGCTGTCAACGGTAAACTCTCAACAAAAAAATTAAATTAGTTTCGTGGTTTTTTGTCTATCAAATAAATCAGCTGTCCTGCAGATGGCTGTTGTCCTTCATCCATTCTGTTTTTAGCATATAATTTATTTAACTTGATTCCGAATTTCTGGGCGATATCGTGCATATCTTCTCCGGATTCTACTTTATAGGTTGCTGTATTTCCTGTAGAATTTTTTGATTCAAGGAAAACAATATCATTTTTCTTTAAGGTTTCACCTTCCAGTTCATTCCACTTTATTAGTCTGCTCTCGCTGACTTTGAATTTATTGGCAATGAATTTCACATCAGTATCTTCAGGAATTACGATATATTTCAGGCCGTCATTCGGATGGCTTTTGATAAGAATGGAATTAAGAATTTCAGCTTTCGTTTTGATTCTTTCTACTCTTTTTTGCTGTTGCGCATAAGACGTCTGCTTGTAAGGAACTTCTACTGTAACCGGGTCTTTAGCTTTTTTTATTGCTTTTGAAGGTTCCAGCTGTGCCATGAAAGTTCTGTCGTCTTTCAGATCCGGATACATTTTAAGTACGGCGTACAATACCTCATTCGAACTGGTATTGTCGAATTCATATAGCTTGTACTTTTCAATTTTGGTGATAAGAATTGAAGCATAACGCGGATTGGTAGCATAACCAGCTTTTTTCAGACCGGTTGCCCACGCTCTGTAATCTCTCATATCCAGGTTGAAAAGTTTTGCGTAATACTTTCTTGTAGATAAGAATATAGAATGATCTTCGTAAGACTGTCTCGGATCGTCGTATACACGGAAGCATTCGTTAGGTGCATCATCGGTATGTTTCATCGTTCTACCGGTCCAGTCTTCTTTACATTTTATGCCGAAGTGGTTTTTACCCTCCTGTGCCAATCTGCTCTGCCCTCCTCCGGTTTCTAACAACCCTTGTGCAAGCGTAATAGAAGCAGGAATTTTATATTTTTCCATTTCTTCTACGGCATATTTAGCAAACTTCTGAATATACTGATCTTCGGTTGCCCAAGACTGGGCAGAAAATTTTGATAAAACTAAAAGGCTTATGGATAGGAAAAGTCTTTTCATCTTATAATTTTTATTGTTTTAAAATGAAAGATGGAACACTAAGTGTTTCATGTTTTTCAATTTTACTTATATAATTAAATTTCTATTCTGTTTTTCCAAAAGCAGATTAGCACCTTCAATCCCCTGTAATCCACCAGTGTGAAAGCACAAAATCCTGCTATTTTCAGGAAAATAATCATCTTCAATCAGTTCAAAAACTTTCTCCATCATTTTTCCTGTATATATCGGTTCTAAAGGAACACCATACTTCTCTTTGAAATCATTGATAAAACGGATGTTTCCATCATTTATTTTACCATAACCTCCAAAACATGAATCTATTAGATTAAAATTCTGTCTCAAAGTTAATTCAAAAATTTTATTTTCCAGTGAAGCATCATCTACAACCTTAAATCCTATAACGTTCTGATTGTCTTCACAAAATTTTGAAATTCCTGCAATGGTTCCTCCGGTTCCAACTGCGGTGCAAAGATAGTCAAAATCTTTTGTTTGTTCGTTGAGCATCATTTTCACCCCTTCCACAGCCTCTTCATTGGTACCTCCTTCAGGAACAATCAATGCCTCAGGAAACTCCTGATGAAGGAATTCTGTAAGCTTTTCTTTATGACGGTATTCTTCACGGGTGACAAATTTCAGGTTCATACCATTTCTTTTGGCAAAAAGTAAAGTAGGGTTATCCCGCCACTTATGCTGCAGTTCTTCTCCTCTGATGATTCCCAATGTTGGAATACCTGCCAGATTTCCTACTGCTGAGACCGCAGCGATATGGTTGGAAAAGGCTCCGCCAAAAGTAATAATATAAGGTTTATCGGGATTTTTTGCCAGATAATGATTCACATTATAAAACAGTTTCCAGTACTTATTGCCTGAAATCAGCGGATGAATCTGATCTTCCCTTTTAATGAAAAGTTTTACATTTTTATGAATGGGAATTTCCTGAATGGAAACAGGTTCTATGGGAAGTTGTAGTAGCATTTCAGTTTTTGGCGGCTCAAGGTTTATTCTTTACAAAAATAGGAAAAGATTTAGTCTTCCGTGGATTTCCGGTTTTATGGGTAATTATGTTTAGATTTTTCCCACAGATCCCACAGATTTTCACAGATGATGTTTTGTTTTTTTAGGTTTTGGCTAAAGCCGGATGAATGTTGATTTATTTGATAACTGGGCTAAAGCCCAATCCTATTGAATAAGTAGAAATGTGAATATTTAATCTCAAAATAATTCATAATTCATAATTCATAATTCATAATTCTACAGATATTTCCTGAAATTCCAGAATTTTCTCTTTTGCAGATAATTCAGGTTATTCTCATTGATATAGGCTTCTCTTTCAAAGGAGATTCTTCTATAAGCCAGATAACCGTCTTTCAGTTTGAAAAACCAGTAATAATATTCAATAACATAGAAAATATAAAAAAAAATGATAAGCATTTCCATCTGTTGGCGTAAATGGATTTTTTCGTGATTGATCAATACATTATTTTCCTTATCTTCGGGTTTCCTAATGAAGATAAAGGGAAAGAGAGCAATGCCATTAATTTTTAATTTTTTTAAAGGCTTTTGGCATACAATTATCATAGTAACAAATATAAAAAGTTTTTTGACTAGCATTTAACTTATGGCCCATTATGACATCAAAGAAGGTGAAGACTTCTACTATAATGAACAGGGGTACAAGGTTTTTACAGAAAAATTTCATCTGAAAAGAGGTCATTGCTGTAAAAGCGGCTGCAGACACTGTCCTTACGGGTACGATAAAAAGACTGATACATTCATTAAAAATGATAAAAAAAATAAATAAAATGAAAAAATATATTTTTATTTTGTTGGCATCTGCTACTTTAGGTTTAACTTCTTGTAGCCCTTTTCAGGTACGTTCAGATTATGCTGAAAGCGCCAATTTCAATTCTTTTAAAACGTATAAAATAAGAATTGATGATCTAAAACTGAATGATATTGATAAAGACAGAGTCCTGAATGAACTGTCGAGACAGCTTCAGAGCAAAGGGCTTCAATCCGGAGAAAATCCTGATTTGATTATCAATGTAAAAGCTAATCATAAAAAGGTTACCGATATCAATTCTTCTTCACCTTACGGAATGTGGGGATGGGGCGGACCATTCGGATGGGGCGTTGGAATGAGCAGAACATGGACTTCTAATTATAATGAAGGAGCACTGATCGTAGACCTTATTGATGCAAAAACCAATAAATTGGTTTGGCAGGGTATCGGAAGCGGAATTTCTGTAGATTCTCCAAAAGCGAAACAGAGACAGATTCCAGAAATTATGGCTGAGATTATGAAAAATTATCCGCCACAAAGAAAATAAAATTTAAGTCATCCATTATATAGCCGGTACTCTTGTACTGGCTTTTTTTATGGGTAATCATTCCGTTTTTCCCATAGTTAACACAAATTTTCACAGATGATTCTTGAATATGGCCTTCCATTCTTTAAGTTTTGGCTAAAGCCAATGGAATCTTTTTTATTTTAATCCGGGCTAAAACCCGACCCTATTGAATATCGAAGTTCCTAACACGATTCCCGAAATCCCCAAACCCGAGACTCATAATCCATAATTCATCATTATAACATGCAGTACATTTAAAATTAACGCTTACTTAATTTTTTATTCACGAAAATGTGTTATTCTTGTTTAAACTTAATATTATATGAAAAAAGTTATTTTATTTTCTCTATTTGCGGGACTTGCCCACGCTCAGGCTCCTGCAGGATATTACAATTCTGCTAACGGATTGAGTGGCGCAGCACTGAAAACAGAATTAAGCAGCATTATTACCAGCGGACATATGGACAAAGGTTACGGAGGTCTGTGGACTGCTTATAAAACCACTGATATTGATAAGGATTATGAAAATGACGGTTCTATCCTTGATATTTATTCTGAAAAACCTGTAGGTGCAGATCCTTATAAGTATACTCCTGGAACCAACCAGTGTGGAACTTATTCTACAGAAGGAAATTGCTATAACAGAGAACATATTGTTCCTCAAAGTCTTTTTAGCCAGGCTTCTCCAATGGTTGCTGATATTCACTTTATCAGAGCTACAGACGGGAAAGTAAACGGAATGAGAAGTAATTACCCTTTCGGAAAGGTAGGAAGTGCTTCATTTACTTCACAGAACGGATCAAAGCTTGGAACGTCAGCTTCTTCAGGGTATGCGGGGACGGTTTTCGAGCCGATTGATGAGTTTAAAGGAGATGTGGCGCGTATGATTTTCTATTTTGTAACCCGTTATCAGAGTAAATTGTCTACTTTCTCCTCAGGAAACATGCTAGGAAGTTCTACATTCCCGGGATTACAGACATGGGAGCTGAATGTTCTTCTGGCATGGCATAATCAGGATCCTGTTTCCCAGGCTGAGATCAAAAGAAATAATGCATCTTATACTTTCCAGGGTAACAGAAATCCATTTATTGATAACCCGAATTACGTAAGTCTTATCTGGGGTTCTCAGCAGCCTTCAGGTGATACTCAGGCACCTACTACAGCAACAGGTCTGAATGTTTCAGGAAAAACTTCCAGCAGTATTTCCCTTGCCTGGAATGCTTCTACGGATAATGTAGGGGTAACGGCTTACAATGTTTATATGGACGGAAGTCTGAAAACTACGGTAAGCTCAACTTCAACCACTATTTCAGGACTTACTCCTTCTACTACGTACAGCTTTTATGTTGTAGCAAAAGATGCGGCTGGAAATTCGTCCTCCAACAGTTCAACGGTTTCCGGTACTACCAATTCAGGAGGTACTACTCCAGGAACCAATTGTGCCAATGAAACTTTTGAAACAATTCCTGCAGCCAGCTCTACTTATTCAAGTAAAACATGGAGCAACGGCGGTATTTCATGGACGGCAACGGATGCAAGAACAGACCAGACTATTAACAATAAAGCGATAACGGTAAGAAACGGTTCTTTAACATCAGGAAGTTCTGCGAATGGTATTGGTTCTTTAACGGTGACAACACAGCTGAAATTTACAGGATCTAATGGTACGTTTGATGTAAAAGTAAACGGAACCAGTGTAGGAACTATTCCTTACGGAGCAACAACAGCAACCACTACCATCAATAATATCAACGTTTCCGGAAATGTAGTGGTAAGCCTTGTGAATAACTCAACGAGCAACAGAGTTGCCATTGATGACCTTTCCTGGACATGCTATTCTGGAGCTGCTGCAAGGATGGCTCAAAGTACAGCCTTGGAAACCTCAGCTAAGAGTTTTAAAATCTCTCCAAATCCAATCACTAATCAGGAAATTTTTGTAAAAGGAGATCTTCAAAATGTAAAAAAAGCTGAAATTTATAATCTTCAGGGGAAAGTTCTTCAGACGATTGATCAGCCTTTCAGAAATGGAAATTCTATTAAAACAAGAAATCTTGGTCAGGGAATTTATATTTTGAAACTGGATCAGACTACGATGCAGTTTTTGGTAAAATAATTCAACTATCAACTTTATATAAAATGCCGGTCTCAAACAGATCGGCATTTCTTATTTTTAATACTCCACAAATTTTGAATTGAGTAGATTTTTCAACTCAAAGACTTTATCTGACTGATTTACATTTTCAGAGAGTAAAAAAGAATCAGCAAGTTGATTTGACGAAGCGAATCTTATAGAGAGATTTTATCCAGATCCGGATATCCTGATCCTTTCAAAAGGTCTTTCCATTCTTTATTTTTGAACACAAAAAGGTTACAGCGGTATTCGTCCGGTCTGTTGTCTATTTTGGTTTCGCAATAGTAATAGAGCATATCTTTGTTTCTCCAGATAGCCACTTCCTGTCTGAGTTTATTCTGAGTCTGGATGATCTCATTATCTTTAACTTCTGATTCAAAACCTTCATGTATGGTATCAAAACTGGGTTTCTGAAGTGTTTTGTTTAAGTTATCCAGAAGGGCTGTTTTTTCCTGTTCAGTATAGATATCAAGCTGATACATTCCCAATTCGTCTTCTTTTTCATTGGCAAGAGGTCCAATTTCCTGATCTACTTTTCCGAAGTGTAAAATTACTTTATTGGTATTTTTATTATTTTTTCCTTCCAGATCTATTCCATTGAAATGCAATAGTTCTTTTGATGAAAAAGCAAGTTTTTCATTTCCGATAAGGGTTACTTCACTGGTACGTACTGCTTCTTTGGCTGTTGCTCCTGCAGATTTTAAAATCTCATTAATGTTTTGTCCGGTTTTAATTTGAGCGAGATTAAAAGGCTCCGTCTGAGTACTTCCCTTCGTTTCAAGCACCAATTCAGTATCTTTATTTTTCTGCTGGTTACATGATATAAGCCCCAGGCAGATTACTGGTATTAATACATATTTCAAATTTTTCATAATGTTAGTGTTAGTACCTGGTTATAAGAATACAACAGAAAAAAAGCGATTCAAGTATTTGAAACCTGGTTTTTATTTATCGTATTCTTGTTTTTTTATTTTCTTTTTCTTCTCTGAGTGCAACTTCTACTTCATATACTTATACCATGGAGATTCCTGTGGCGTTGGGTATTTTAATCCAAAAACGGCATTATTGTGATAGGCTTCTTTGGTCACGGAAATGTACTTATTTCTTATTCTTCCGTCATTTTCAACAGAGATACTTAATATGGAATAATTCTTCCCATCATCCCAGAAGAAAGAGGTTGGATAAGTAAAGGTGTTTTTCTCATTTTGACTCCAGGAAACTTTCTCCGGGGAAACTTTTTTAAGTTTTTCAAAAATCGGTTTTACAAATTTTGTATCTACAGCTGCTTTATCTGTAATGGCAGCGGTAGGGTTTCCATGTTTTTTCACTATTTTTTCTACAAACTCCAGAGAATATTTTTCAGCGGCATTGGTATCGATAGCTCCTACTTTCCCTTTGTATACTGTAATTCTTGTACCCATCGTATTGTCTAAGGGTATATTTCCGTAGATTACTCCTTTATTTTCATCAGCATAGTATTGAATGATATCTGCTTTTGCAGCATCTTTCATAAATAAATCTTTGTTTTCAAAGTCATACTTCTTTGCATCATCACCTAATGAAACTGATGAAAGGTCAAAGGATTTATTTCCACAACAGATATTGATCAATACTACAAAAATCAATATCAGAACTTTTGCTATTTTCATCATATTAAGTGTTTTGTTTTAACAATTACTGATTCTGTCTGTCTTTAATTATTTTAGACCAATCGGTAAACATCTTAGTAATGGTATTGGCGTTGATTAAACTGAAAATGAACATTCCGGTAAAGACCGTAAGCCAGCAATACGCTAATTTCACTCCATTTTTGTCTGTAATAAAGAAAAGTACAAATATGGTAAGAGCTCCCAATATAAATGTAAAAAGCAATGTATACATCAATACATGAATGATATACATATTGAACTTAAGCTTTCTGAATATCCAGCCTATCAATGTAACCGGAATAAATAATAGCAGAGGCAGAAACATGGCTCCGAATATGGTGACTTCCGGGAAGTCTGCTATTTTGCTTTCTAATCCGAAAAAAGTATTAAAACTGAACTCCATTATATTGTTTTTCAGAATCTGTTATTTCCAGTAATGTTTTGTCTTTATACGCAAGCATTTTTGCTAATATAACATTTGGAAATTCATGAATTCCTATGTTGTAAAGATTAACGCTGTCATTAAAAAACTCTCTTCTGTCTGCTATTTTGTTCTCCAACTCGGAAACTCTCTTCTGAAGCTCCAGAAAATTATTATTGGATTTCAGTTCGGGATAGTTCTCAGAAACGGCAAAGAATGAAGACAAAGCCTTTGAAGTTTCATTGGCTAAGGCTGTTCTTTGGTCTGCATCTGTAGTGTTGTTATAAAAAGTTCTGAGTTCTGTAAGACGCGTCAACAGCTTTTCTTCATAGTTCATAAAGTGCTTGGCTACCGTTACCAGATTGGGAATTTCATCTGCACGCTGTTTCAGCACCACATCAATATTGCCGTAGGCTTTGTCAACGTTAAATTTGAGCATGACCAATTTGTTGTACAGATTGATCAAAAAACTGATAATAACTACCCCCAGCAGGATAAGTAATATGATTGCGACAATCTGATTCATTATTGTATGAGTATATAAATAATTATTAACAAGATAACGGAGCAGGTAAACATAAATGATCTCAACAGCGGCTGATATTTGTTCCAGACACTGATTCCTGATGATGAAGTAATCCCCAGAATTTTATAATGATCATCTTTTCTTATGAAAGGTACTCCGTTTTCAGCATCGGCATATCCTACCAACAGCATCTTCTGACCATCTTTTAAAAGGGTTTCTTTGTATCTTTTACCGCTGTGGCTGCTTATATTGGTTTCTTCTAATAAAACCAGCTCTATTCCTTCCGGCTCTACATCAATTGTTCCTGTATTATCTGTAACCTGGAAGATATTGCACTGCGTTTCTCTATGAACGGTTCTGTATGTCTCTTTACCATCCGAATCTCTGTCAATATTTTCAATAGTATAGTAATATCCAATACAAACTTCGTTCTTCACGGGTGAGAATAAAGGATTCTTCATCACCAATGTTCCTTCAATCTCTGCCAGACCTTTTGCTACTGAATGGATTTTTGAGGTGGGAAGTGATGACTGCAGGCGTAAAAAACGTTTTGCAGCATTAGGTTTCATTAAAGCAATAAAAATGAGGATGAAAACCACCAAGGGAATCAGAATGATTGCCTTTTCCGCATAGCTGTCATAGTTATTGGCAATTTCAAAAGCATATTCATGGAATGGCATTTTTTCTTTGAAGATAACCCATAATATAAAATAAATAAAAAATGATGCTATTATTCCCAGAATAATATATCCTGTATATGATCTTCCTTTCTTATTTCCCATCTACTTTGTCTGAACACTTTACTTTTCAAAAATCCGATGAATACTTTTGTAAAGTTATTGTATTTAATGTCTTACTTCGGTACTATTTTTATTTTTCTAACTGACTTCAGAATTATTTAGTTCATGTATTTATACCACGGAGAAGCAGGAGGTGTCGGATATTTTAATCCAAATACGGCATTATTACGATACGCATCTTTCGTAACGGAAATGTATTTGTTTCTTATTTTTCCGTCATCTTCAATGGAGATACTGAGTATGGAATAATTTTTACCATCATCCCAGAAGAAAGAAGTTGGATAAGTAAAGGCATTTTTTTGATTTTGATCCCATGACACTTTTTCGGGAGAAAGTTTTTTAAGCTTTTCAAAAATTGGCTTTACAAGTTTGGCATCTACGGTTGCTTTATCGGTGATAGAAGCTGTAGGATTACCATGTTTTTTTACTATTTTTTCTACAAATTCCAGAGAGTATTTTTCTGCAGCATTGGTATCTACAGCTCCCACTTTCCCTTTGTATACTGTAATTCTTGTACCCATGGTATTGTCTAAGGGTATATTTCCGTAGGTTACTCCTTTGTTTTCATCAGCATAGTATTGAATGATATCTGCTTTTGCGGCATCTTTCATAAATAAATCTTTGTTTTCAAAGTCATACTTCTTTGCATCATCACCTAATGCAACTGATGAAAGGTCAAATGATTTATTTCCACAACAGATATTGATCAATACTACAAAAATCAATATCAGAATTCTTGCTTTTTTCATACTACTTTATATTTTGATGATTACTATAATTCTTTATTACACCTTTCTTTTTAAACTATTCTTTATGATTTCAAATATATGAATACTATACAGGAAATATTGATGAAAATAAGCAATAATGCAAGTTTGGATGAAAAAGCTATTCTTTTTTTCATAGGATATGATGTGGTGTAGGTAGAAATTAAGGAAGCAAAAAATGCGGCAAATCCTGTAAAAATACAGCCAGCAGCAAACATTACCCAATCCAGCTGAAGAGCATTTGTAGTATCCTTCCCTGCTTTATCTGTTATCTTTAGTTTCTGTCCCAAAGCGGGTGGAGAATCACTTGTAATGTCCAGTGTTTTTGTCACCTTTCCCCCATTGTTATCTGTATATTCTACTTTCGGAAAGAAAATTACTTTATCTCTGTAGGTAGAGGTTGAAAAGTTTTTAAACTTTGTAATTTCTTTTTTGTATCCCACTACAGTTGCTTCAAATTGAGGCTCATCAAAGGTTCTGTAAGCTTTTTCCCAGAAAAAATTGTATGACAGTACAAATGCCATTGCATTTACAGAAATCATTATGATTGAAATGATAAAAAGAAGGAAGGCTTTCTCCAGAAGGCCTCCTTTTTTTCCTGACTGATCTCTGTTTGCAGCAAATTTCGTGAAGATTTTATACCCTATATACAGAGAAAATATAATAATAACTGCTGTAAAATATCCTAAAAAAGTCATTTTCAATGATTAAATAATACTAAAGCCTTTTTCTTTTGTTTTCATATGAAGTTTCACTTCCATTTCTATATTGCTTTGTTTTTCAATATCTGAGCTTTTGAACTGCAATGGCTGTGAGCCGTCTTTTCTCATGAGCCTTACCAATTTTCCATATCCCATTACCTCAAGCTGCAGATCTGATTCATGAAGTTCTTCCACTTCCAGGTTTTGAGAAAATAATTGGTCTGCACTTTCTAAAAATCTTTTTTTTCTTTCTTCTGTATAGTATAAAGCCTGTTCCTGCAGTTTCATTTTGTCCTGTGACATTTCCAGGTATTTTCCGGCATTATGACTTTGCAGTACTGTTCTGATCTGCTTATAATATTTAAAAACATCGCTGAAAAGGTCTTCTTTTTTGATGTCTTTCAAGTCTACTGAGTTCTGCCATCCTTCCAGCACAAAGGGGAGCTCGACTTCTATTTCGCCTGCGATTTCAAAATGAGGATATTTGATATTGTCACTCAGTCCATCCCACGGAGATTCTATTTTGGGATGAAAAGCAGATCTTGAAGCCTTCCAGTTCTCAAGCTCTGCGCAGAAGAAATCGATGGACATCATATCATCTTCATCCAGAATATTTTTTCCTAAACGAGGATACATTTTCCCGGTCACTTTATATTTCCCGCTCTGAAGCAATGCCTGATTAATCATTGTATCACCTCCGAATCCTCCTTCTTTTGTTTCGTCTCCGTACCAGTCTATAACAGGAACATCATTTACGTAAATGGTTCCTGAGCAGTACAGTCTCGGATATACAGAATATAATGGTTTTTTTAAATTATGCATACGTCAATTTAAGTTAAATATTTTTTTTCCAGGTAGAAAGTTTCTTCTTTTATTGCTTTTTCTTCTACTTTAAAATTACTTTTCCACCAGCCAATTTCTCCTTCTATTTCTACTGAAAGAACTACTCCTGAAAATTTCAGGATCGGCTGTATGAATAATCCTTTGGAATCTGAATCCAGTACAATATCTCCTCCAAAGTAAGAATCGGCTTTTGCAGCGGCTTTAAACGTCATAATCGGTTTTGATTTGGTTCCTTTTACGGTCCCAATCTCGACACTTACACTGAGTTCAATGGTGGCCCCCATTTTTCCTCCAATGGTGGTTTTCCCCTGCATATTGATCCCGTTGATACTGTCAATTTTCAGGGCATCTACCATTATTTCCAGTTCGCCATAGAAAGTTGCTGTAAAGGTTACCGAAGCACCTAATTTTTCTAATCCTCCACGGAATTTATTTATAATTCTGGCAGCGGCCGGGTTTCCTGTAGCTCCATAAGAGGCTGCCGCAATAGCAGCTCCCAGGATATCTATGACCACCTCAGCTCCGATCAGGGGTTTAAATCCAAAGCCTACTTCACCGATTACGCTGAGTGTATTTCTTTCATTCACTCTTTCCAGATACCATTTTCCTACGACTGTAAATTTTGGATATCTGACATTGAAACCTACCGGTATTGCTGTTTCTTTTGCTGCACTTTGCGCATAATTGATTGCATTTTGTACAATATTTACAGCGGTGGCAATCATTCTTGCTACCAGTTTAATTTTATCTGCAAATTCATTGGTAAAGCTTCTCTTTTCTCTCCCGGCATCCCATTCAGCGGATAATCCTACTCCTATTGAAATCGGAACTTTTCCGGTTTCGTTCATTCTCATTCTGTTGTATCCTGCCTGTCTGGATTTTTCCTGGTGTTTTGCATAAACAGATCCGGGCGGCATATTGGCCGCTTTGTAATTAGAAACATTCACCAAAAACTCTAGAGCAAGTTCCCATTTAATATCGGGATAAGCTTTAATCAGTACTGTTGTTCTTTTTTCATTGCTGAAATATCTGCAGCTGTGAACATGTAAATGAAACTGATTCGGGTTGGTGGCTGAAGGCCAGATATATTCTATTGGAAAAGCACTGACTCTGGACAGGTTTGAATATACACCATAACTAAATGAAGGTGTGGTAAATGTTTTTACGGTATCTCCTTTATCTATTGCCTGACCTACGTCTACAAGCAAGGTTTGCTTTTTATGTTTTCCTTTACTGTCTCTGAAGCATTCATTGGTTTGAAAACCTGTAATATCAATGACCAGATTTTTCTTTGTAGATACGCTTGGTGCCACCACTTCATAGCTTATCGTTTGGGCATCATGAGCGTTGAATACAAATGAGATATCTACTCTACGGTTGTTTTCATAGTCTTTCTCATTTTTGTATTTCACATTATCTCTACCTTTTTTATCATCTGTAGGATCTACTTCTCCTTTTCCTACCGAGATAATCCTTCTTGGATCCAGCCCTCCATCTGCAAAGAACTTTTTTACGACATCGGCTCTTCTTTGGGAAAGTCCTTTATTGTAATTCTGTTTTCCTATAACGCAGGCATAGCCACTGAGATTCATGGTGGCATCTTTATGCTCGAGAAGGAATTTGAGAACATTATTCAGTATAGCAACCCCGTCTTTATCAATGACCGTAGAATCAAATTTATAAAAAATTGTTCGCTGAATCTGTTCCTGTAAAGCAGCAGATTTTATCAGTTTGACACCGTTTCCGTTGTCAAATACTTTAACGGTTGTATTGCTGGCCTGGCCGTCCTTTGTTTCATTTTCAGTGATTTTGATGACCTCAAACTTACATGGCTCAAGCCTTACAGAGCTTACATCCGGTTTATATACTTTGGTGGGCGTCTGGTTTTGAGCTCCGTTGGTATTGGTGGTAACTATTTTATTTTTTACATTCAGATAGATAGCATGAAGATTGTCACCAATTTTATCTTTGATGTATTGTTTTGATGCTGTATCTTTTACTTTAACATAAAATTCTTCTACATTCTGAATGTTGTCTACATAGGCCATCCAGGCAAATGTATTTTCTATTTTCAGATTGACTTCACCGTCAATTACCTCTACACTGTTGTAGGTATGTACCAGTTTATCTTTTTTTGCTGATTGCTGGTTCCATAGTTCAATACTGACTGTATTTCCATTCAGACCTTCTGTCATGAGGTTCAGGTGTACAATATGTCCGTAGGAGATAAACTCGGTCTTTTTATTGTTTTTGATGCTTTTGCTGTTTTTTTGCGTAGACCACTTGCTGCTTACAATTAAGGGGTCACACCAGCCTTTCACATACAATCCTGTATTATTTTTAGTATCTCTTACTCCTGAAAGACTTGCTTCAATATAAAAATGATAGCTTCCGCAGTATTGTTTATCCATTAAAAATTTGTACCCGCCTGCGGAGGATACCTGATTGATAATAATTTTTCTGCTGTTGTTCTGCCTCATCCAGATAAGAGGTTTCTTTTTGTCTGCATCTGTAGTGCCCGGCAGCCAATCATCAACCCCAAATTGCACCCACTGATCCGGCTTTATGGTAACCCTTTGCCCTAATACCGACATTTTAGGGTAATAAAGCCCACTTACAACTTTTATTTTCTTTACGCCTTTTGCCATTTTTTTATCATTTAGATTGCACCATCCTGACCTCCTCCTGAAGGCTGCTCGTTATACATTTCTTCGGAATCCACCAACGGATTGATCTGCTGTTGGACGTCTTTATCTGCATTTTTAAAGTTCTGCTGGCTGGCTTCTGCTCTCTGTCCGTGGTCTATAATCTCAATACAAGGAGTTCCGGCAATAGCACATACGGCTTTGCTGTCTTCTACAATGATATATCCGCCATTGCTGAGCTGTACTTTATCATAGAACTTCTGCCATTCTGTAACCATGATCTTGCAGGGTGGCGGCGGAACTCCCATTTTGGTACAGTTTCCGAATGTATTTTTTTCAAATGTGGCTGCTCCTATTTCTTTCGTAGTAACGATCAGTTTTTTGGAAGCGCTTTTATCATTGGCATATTCTTTTTGGTGTGTAAGTACTTTAAGCTTATCCGGAACCTGTCCGAACTGGCATTTGCACATGGCGCCCTGTACTACAATATGTTTTTCTGCCATATTAATTTTATCTTTAGTGAAATGGTAATTTAATTTTCATCAATTCCTGAAACTGACACTGAAATCTTTTTCTCTTCCTGCAGCATAATACTGCATTCCAGATAAAGAGATTCCGGCAATGACGTTTCTCCTTTCATATAGCTTATTATTCTGAAAGTTCCTTCTTCATTCATCACAGGTTCGTCTTCTATAATCAATGAAAAAGGTGATCTTCTTATAAAGTCATCAATATCTCTTTCTTCATATAATTTTCCTGATCCTTCTACAGTGATCAGACCTGTTTCTGCTTTTAGCGGATCTGTTTGTAATGCTATCTTGTATTTGGGTTCAATCGCATTATCTACTACCGGAAAATTGGTCATTATTTCGGTTGTATAATCCGGTCCGAAACGTTGGTATATCCCAAAGAACAGAGCCCGGATGAAATAATCATTTTTAAGGTAAAGATCTATTGCTTCAGGCTGGCTGATCACTTTTTCAATCTTTCCACAGTATTCATCTACGGTTTCGCCATCAAATTCTTTATACAATTCTTCTTTAACGGCCGGCCATCTTTTGATAAACACCTCAGCATTTTCCACTGCTTCAAACTTCCCCTGTTCATCTGTACTGATCTGTAGAGGGTATAAAATCTTAGAGGTTCTGTATGCCAGAAGATCTGCAATTTCATTGACTTCTTCTTCATTGAGGTAAAGGTTTGATGTTCTGTCTATCTCAAAAAAATGGCGTCCTTTCTCTGTTTTCAGCCAGCGAATTGATGTTTCATATTTTAATTCGCTTTTATTTTCTCCTTTTTCAATGGTAATGACAACACTGTATTTCCGCACCGAAGTTTCCGGCTGGAAAACAAGACTGTTTCCTCTTCCGAATTTTACCAGACTGTTTTTATCTGCAACTGCCGTTCTGGGAACAAAAATTTCTTTCTGCCCGTTAAGGTTGATCAGGATCATATCCTTAACAGCGCAATGATTATTGTGAAAGAGTTTCAATGCATCTTTATCCAACCCGTACAGCGAGGCTATACTTTTTAAAGTTTCATCTTTCTGAACGGTATGTATGTTGTATTTCTGCATAAAAATGTCCCTGCTTCAATTTTTCTTTCTTTATATGATATTTTATTATGAATGAATAACCCTTTCTCTGTTCGGTCTCGGATCCATACCAATTCCTTCTCTTCTTGCTGACCAGTGAAGGTATTCATGACGAAGTTTTCTTAAATCGTCCTGTTCCTTTACTTCTTTCTGGTAAGCTGCCTGACGGCCTTCAGGGATTTCGTTTCCTCCATAAGCATCACGCAGCGCTTTAAAATGTTTGAAGGAGTAAGGTTTACCATCCCCCATTACATAAGACCTGAGACGGTCTTTTATTCCTATTAAAAACTGATCATCCAAAATAGAATATTTATCGTCTGTCAGCTTTTTTGCCGTTATAGGAAGGTTTTTATCTATAGCATATTCCGCCATAAAATGTAAAGGAATGTAACTGTATGTCTTTAGCAGATAGCGTGTTCCTCTTAGTGATAGATAGAATCCGGGCGTAATAGTAAGCTGACCTTTGTGATACCATCCTTCGGTTTCAAGTTCTGTTTTTAATGCTTTTAATTTGGTACTGGTTGTCCATGAAGTTTCCACTTCTTCCCATGTTTCCTGTCCGTTTTCATAAGCTCCTCCTACGTCGCAGTGTACTCCGGGGAATGTTTTTTCAGTTCCGATATGTATACTTGTCAGGTCAAAGTTTTCCCTGTGTTCATCTTCTGCGGTAAAGTGAATTATAGTTTGGGCAGCCCCTATTTCATTCAGGCTCAGTTCTTCTACGTCATTGCTGAAATTGGGTACTGGCGACAGGTATTTTGAATAGGAAGAAACGGTATCGTAAATTCCCAGAAATCTCACTTTCAAAACGTCGATCTTTATTCCGGCTTCTTCGAGTTTAAGGCCTAAATGTCCCCATTTTGGAAGCTCTTCTCCAGCAACACTTTTACCATCATCATCTGAATAGGTTGTCACTGAGACTGCTTCGTTTGAAATTGTACGTGAGGTGGCTTTATATTTTGCTCTTCCAATTTCGTATACAAAATTACGGGCGGCGGCGGCTCCACGGCTAAATCCGAATACATCAAAAGTAAGAACCGCTATTCTATCGGCTTTCTTTTCTCCTTTGATGGTTTTTACCTTTTTTACAATTTCTTCACAGCCTTTTCTTACTTTCGATCTGATACCGGTTTCTCCGGTTCCGAATGCATATCCCAGCGTAGCATCTCCTTCTTTGTCTTCTGTACCAATACCTTCTATATAAATGCCGAAGTTTTTATCATAATTATCCCACATACGGGCTACATTACTCCAGTCATTGTTGTAGCTGGTATTGTCTGAAGATTTTCCACCATGTTTTTTATGGGCTTCTGTACCTTTTTTTCTTTCGTCTGTATTGGTCTTATTATTCAGGGTTCCGTCAAAAAAAATCCCAATGGTAATATCCAGTACTTCCTCTTTGGATACAGATGGTGTATAACTTCCAAATTGATTGTTGTGCATAGTTCTTGTTTTTAAATTGACTGATTGAATGCTATGATTCTATCTTTCGGGATACTCTGATTTTTGCTTTGGTAACAGCCAGTTTTTCTTTTTCAGATTCTAAGGAGACTAAAACTTTAGTATTGTCTTCATTTACTTTAATGGTAAGGTCAATGTTTTTGTCTTTGCCTAATTTTTGAAATAAATCAAATATTTCTTTATCATCAAAAGAGTCTATCCATACTGCATATCTGTTGTTGTTTTTATCTTTCCAGTAAAAACCGCAGAATCCAGGAATAGCTCTGCTTTTATAAGTATTCTCTTTTAAACTCTGATCAAAAAGATTTTCCTGTTCTCCGTTATAATTGGTAAAACCAAAATCTATCCATGTTGCTCCTTCCGGAAGAACTACTGAAGGTTTCCAGTTGTATTTCTCTCTGTATATGGTATAGATGTCAGCTGCAGGATATCCTTCTTTTTCAATCTTTTCACGAACTTCCGGCTTGAATGTCTTATAAGACGGATCTTTCAGCATTCTGTCTGCAAAGCCTTCTTTCAGCATATATTGAGCATTATCGTATGCCTTTTCTTTGGTAATAACAGTATCATGAGCCTGAAAAGCACCTATTTCTTTCTGATTTCCCGCTCCTTTCATCCAAAGGACAACTTTTCCCTGTGGAGCTAATCCTACAACAAAGGAGGTGTAAGTAGATTTCTTTTTCGTATCCTGATCTACAAATCCTTCATCAAAAAGTTTTTTTATCTTTTCTTTATCCAGATTCCATTTTCCGGTATAGAATTTTTTCTCGACCAAAGAATACCATGTGAATTCCAGCTGATGGGGCGCATCCATCCTTTCGGTGGTGACGTTCATCGTTCCTCCTTCTTTTCCCCATCCGGTATTCTGTGTTCCCCAGATTGCATCAAAACCGTAAGTGAAATCATCAGCCACAATAGCTCCTTCATACACTTCCATCGGATATTCCTGTGGGGCAGAAACGGTTCCCAGCCAATTGTATTTTTCTTCCATTTTTTTATTCTGACAATTCGTTAATGAGAAACAGCATACTATAAAAAGAATCAGTATGTTATATTTACTTATGACCATGGGACATAATCTTCTTGTTACTCGCTAAAACCAGATTATCTCTGTGTGCTTCCACATTGATTTTCTTCGCTATTTTCTCCACCTTTTTTCCTACGCTCAGATGATATGAATCTTTAACTGTAATGCGCAGATTGGTTGCTGTCTTTATGATGGCCATATCAGAAAAGTTTAGATTTTTCAGCACTATTGAATTCTACGATCTTTCCACTCTGCATGGTCATATTTTCCAGTTCGCTGAACATAGAAATTTCGCCTGCTATTTCGTTGGATGTTTCAGATTGTCTCTTGAATTCTTTTTCAATCATTTCTGTTCTGGTATCGGAAGTTTCTGTGATATCTCCCGAAGCCGTAAGTTTCATATCTTTTCCTGCGATAGAAATAATATTATCGTTCGCTGTGCTCGTAATACTTGCTCCCGCTCCTATCGAAATTTCTTTTCCAGCTGTGATATTGATATTATCACCTGCATTTAAAGTAAAGTTTTTAGGTGCTTTCATGCTGATATTTCCCTGTCCGTCCATGAAATACGTATTTCCACTTGGATCAAGGATGGTTACACTTCCTTCTTCATCATTCATCAAAATCCTGATCCCGCTTCTGGTTTGAATTGACTTAAGGTGATTGTTTACTCCTCCTCCTAAAGCAATTCCTCCATGGAACATTCCTCCCATTACGAAAGGTCTGTCCGGATGACTGTGAACAAAATTAACCATCACCTGATCTCCTACTTCCGGAATGGCTACATACCCACGGTTTTGGGTAATCTGATCTGTTCCTCCTGCATCAGGGCTCATCATACGGATAAAATGAGTGGTATCATTGGTCTGCCAGTCAAATCTTACCTGTATTCTTCCCTGTCCTTCGGGATCTGTATTGGAAATTACGGTGGCAGTCTGCGGTTCAGCTTTTGGAAGGGTATATTCAGGTTTTGGAAGAAATCCTGTGTCTGCTGCTATTCCTATGAAGCTTCCATTGTAATGACCTATGGTGTCAATTTCATGTTCTGCTTCTGTAATCATTATCCTTGTAAAATAGGAGGTTTCATTGGAATCCTGTTTACGCATCTGCACATCAGCTACACATCCCGGATGCAGGAAAGGAACTGTTGTATTTCCTGAAATGGAAAAAACATTGACAGCCTCACTTCCAGAAGCACTTTTCTGAGAATACTCAACATCAAGGTGTGTGGTAGCTTTGATGGGAGCCATCTGTAAAGCCGGAGTTTTATAAATAGACTCGTTGTGGTTGTATGCTGTTTTTGCCAGATCGCCCACATGTTTGATGGGTGTTGAACCGGAAGTCAGTCTTTCGTTTTTATTACTGTTGTAGCCATAGAATTGCGGCTTGGTATGTACAGCTTTCAATTCCACTTTTATATCATTAGCACTGCTTCCGTACGTAAGAGTTATGGGCTTGTTCTGAGCAGGAAGTTTTCCGAAGTGTAAGACTTCACCGTCATAGTAGAACTGTTCACCATAAGCTTCAGCCATTCTTGCCAGGTAGTTATAATGGGTTTCATCATACTGGCTGCTGTAGATAATCTGAGAAAAATTATTGGCATCTACCCTGATATCAAAACGGCTTTTGTCAATTCCCTGTTTGATCACTTCTTCTGCAATGATTCCTACATTCACAGACTGCGCGCCTCCAAAACTCTGGATATGGGGCGCTCCATCAAGAAGAATGGTTGGGCTGTATCCGGTAAGGACAATATTTCCTAAGCTCATTTGTTCCTGGCTGAATCCTACTCCGGTAATCACTCCTACAAAAGTTCTTTCCGGGCTGTTGTCTATATCTTTATAGGAAATAACAGCTGTAAGTCTTTTTCCAAGAAACTTATTGGCTTCTTCCAATGAATGGGTCTGCCTGTCTCCCAGGGTATCATGTGCCAGTGTAAGCGTAAATTCGTGATGTCGTCTGGTACTTTGTTTAAGCTTAAAATGCTTATAATACTTGATAATTTTCCCTTCTATAACAAGAGATAGCTTTACCAAACGGTTGATACCTGTATGATGGTTTTCGGAAATACCATCTGCATTCTGCGTGGGACGAAAAGACGTCGCTTGTGATTTTCCAGGTGTATTTGACATATTTTTTAGTGATTTGATTAGTTTTCTAAACGATTATTCAATGGGACGGGAATTTAAAAACAAAAACAGAAGTTCCTACTGAATATAGTCTAAGGTAAAAAAAGACCGTCTTATTAAGGACAGTCTTTTATTTTTTACTCATGAAAGACCTAGCTCATTGGCCAAAGTCCGTCATAAGATGAGTTTCCATATGTAATGCTTTCAGCACTTACTACAAAGCTGATCAGCATATTGTTGCTGTCCACTGCATCAAAGTCTACTTCATGCTGGATAACATATCCGTTTTCCCATTTCAAAGAGATCAATGTTCCTTCTTCGTGAGATTTATTAAAGTTTATTTCTCCGCTTGTAGGCTTATATTTGCTGTTCAGTAAACTTTCTAAAACATCAGATTTTTCTGTTGCTTCAATGGTTACTTTAATTAATGCGTTTGACGGATCAGATGCTACACGTCCTGAAATGTCTGTAGATCTTGATACGCTGTAGTTAAGCTTTAATAACTTCTGACCTTCTCCTCCATTGAATTTTAAGATTCCTCTTGAATTTCCTGCCATATTCTTAAATTTTAATCATTAACAACTCTTCCCTGATATAGGATTTATATAACAAAGATAGACTTCATGTTCTAATTTAAAAAGTTTTTGGATAACAGTTTCATAAATTGTAGTAGTTCTACGACATTTATCAAAATTTCGAATTAAAAATCAATTTTAGAATTTTAAACTAAAATATTTTATTTTGCATTGAAAATTTCCTACAAAACCCTTCTAAACCCACTTACGACAGAAAACCAACATATACATTTTACTCAATATCAAGTCCTCAGCATTCTTTTTTGTGAAATTAATAATGCTTATACCCATAACCAATTACCATAATAATAAGGTTAATAATGACCATTCCCATTAAAATATTGCTGTATTTTCTTTTTTTATCAATAAAGCTCAGGCCAAGGGTAAAAAAAAACAATAATAAAGTATATACGGCAGGATACATTTGAAAAGCTTCAGAAAACTTCCCTTCAAATACAAGTACAATTGCTCTCTGGGCACCACATCCCAGACATTCTACCCCAAGGAATTTTTTACTGGGGCAGGTAAGCATGAAATCTTCAATATCCATTTCTGAGTTTTTCTGAGTTTTCCATTACCTAAGAGGAAATTTTAGCTCTGGTATACTGATGGGGGAAAAAGCAGTCTTCATTCATTTCAAAAGATCCCTGAATGGCAATATATGGATTTCTAAGAATCTCTCTTGCTACAAAGATAAGGTCTGCATCGCCTTTCTGAAGAATTTCCTCAGCTTGCTCCACTTTGGTTATCAAGCCCACAGCTCCTGTCTTTACACCAGCTTCATTTCTCACCTGTGATGAAAAAGGAACCTGATAGCCATCGAAAACCGAAATTTTTGCGCCATGAATATTTCCTCCGCTGGATACATCAACAAGATCCACAGCGTGTTCTTTTAAAATTTTCGCCAATTCTACACTGCTTTGAATATCCCAGCCGTTCTCTGCATATTCGGTCCCGGAAATTCTTACGAAAAGAGCTATATTTTCATTTAACTCTTCATTAACAGCATCTACTATCTCGATCAGAAATCTGATTCTGTTTTCAAAACTTCCTCCGTATTCGTCTGTTCTGATATTGGAAAGTGGTGACAGAAACTGATGAATCAGATATCCGTGTGCTCCGTGAATTTCAATACTATCAAAACCAGCTTTCACTGCTCGTCTGGCCGCTTTTCTAAAGTCCTGAACCAGTTCTTTTACCTCATCGGTACTCAATACGTGCGGAATTCTTTCTGTTGGGTGATATGGAATAGGACTTGGGGCAACGGTTTCCCAGCCTTCTTCAATAGAAATCTGCAGGTTATTCCATGTTGATCCTTTTCTTCCGGCATGAGCCAGCTGGATTCCTATTTTACTATCGGAATTTTTATGAACAAATTCTACAATTCTTTGTAATTTCCCTGCCTGTTCATCATTCCAGATTCCCATGCAGTGATTGGTGATTCTTCCTTCTGGTACTACTCCGGTAGCTTCCACAATCAGCAGACCTGTACCGCCTTGTGATCTGCTTCCGTAGTGTACAAAATGAAAGTCATTAGCTTCTCCGTTTTCACATGAATACATACACATGGGAGACATTACCCATCTGTTTTTTAACTCTACATTCCTGAATTTTATCGGTGTATATAACATTTTATTCTTTTAAAAAATTGAACTTCTTACGGAAGAATAAAATATTGCCTACCTCATTAAAAAGAACTAATTTTACCCCCCTTTTTTAGTCTACAATATATGAAAAAAGACATACAGATCAGTTACGAATATTTTAAAAATAGCAGTGAACTGAGTGATATCGAAAATAAATTATTTGAAAGAGCCAAAGAGGCTCGTGAGAATGCTTATGCACCTTATTCCCAGTTTCTGGTAGGATGCTCCGTATTATTGGAAAATGGAGAAATCTACTCTGGGAATAACCAGGAAAATGCTGCCTACCCATCAGGACTCTGTGCAGAAAGAACTACTCTTTTTTGGGTAGCCGCCAACTTTCCGAATGTGAAAATAAAAAAGATCTTCGTTGTAGGGGGTCCTAAAGAATTTCATGAAAAGAATCCACCAATTCCACCTTGTGGAGCATGCCGTCAGAGTCTGATAGAGTATGAAACCAAACAGCATGAGGATATAGACCTTTATTTCTCAAGCATGAACGAAGAGGTTGTAAAAGTGCGTGCAGTGAAAGACCTGCTGCCTTTTTATTTTGATTCTTCATTCTTGTAATAAAGAATTTTCTACACCATGTCAAGGTTTAAAACCTTGACATGGTGTGATAACAACATTCTGCATATTTCAGCATAAAAAAAGCTGTTTCAACATATGAAACAGCCTTGTTTTTTTATTCTTCGTCTTCCGATTCTACATCCTCATCGTCTTCATACTGCTCAAGATAGTAGCTAAAGCTAAAGTCCTCTTCTTCTTCTTCGGCATCTTCAAGAGTGGTCAGCAGATCTTCGAAAATCTCCAGCTGATCTACGGTCAGGTTTACGAATTCCAGGTGGAGTGGCATTTCCATGTCTCCGGTGATGGTATCAAAAAGTGCATCAAGATTATCGCCAAAATGTTCAGGAAGCTGAATTTTTTCCTTTAACTGAGCGTAAAAATCTTCATAGTCACCTATGTCTGTAAAATCTATATATACTGTCTTCATATTGAACTAAATTTCCAATTTTTATTGATTAAAAAAGTTTTGCATTTATTGCAGAAATCTGTTTCTTCATTAGTAGGATTTTTGCCTTCTGCATCTCTCATAAAACACATTTTTTCAGGGCAATGTGGCAGCCCTTGTGTATGCCCAAGCTCATGAATGGCTATTTTATAAAACTGTTCATCTGAATTTTCTTTACTCAGCCTGAACTTTGACGCTACACAAGCCTTTCCTGGTCTATAACCCAATCCCATGATTCCGAAGTCTTTTATCTTTCCTCTGGTGGCACTGATATCCTTTGAGGTCAAACCAATTGTAACAAAACCCTCTTTTGTTTCCTTATGTAAGAATTTAATGATTGAATCTGCTCTATACCGGTTTCTCTCTTTATAATATGTATTTTCCGGAAAGTCTATAGGATCCAGAACTTTTACATTCGGATATACATTTTTTATCCCTTCAGCTACTTTTGCTACAGTTTCCGGTTTAATATCTGTAAACGGCTGTATGAGTATGGTGACGGCTGGCTTTTCTACTTTTTCTTTTACTATATCTTTCTTTTCCGAGCATGAGTATGCCAGAAGCAACACAATTAAAAGGTAAAGAAATCTAATATTTTTCAAAATTAATATTTATAACTATCTAAATGCAAATTATACATTAGTCATTGCGAGGAGCTCTGCGACAAAGCAATCTCAGAAAACATCCATAATATTTTCAATGTCATCTGTAAGGTCTTTCCAATCAGGATTTATATTATTAATTAAATCCAGTTTCTTTTGTCTTGAGCCTGCTTTTATTTGTTTTTCCCTAAATATAGCATCACCTATTTCCTGAAAGGATTCCCAATACACAAGTAAGTACAAATTATATCTTGAGGTAAAACTTTGAGAATAATATGATTCTTTATGCTGCTGAACACGTTTAGGCAGATTTGAAGTAACTCCTGTATAAAGAGTTGTATGATTCTTATTCGTCATGATATAAACAAAACCTGCTTTCACCTGTGATTTTTTAAAGATTGCTTCGTCACTGCGTTCCTCGCAATGACTATGTCTTATCTACTCATTATTGTTTTTCAAAACTTTTATAATGGTTTTTGGTAAGGTATACTTCTCCATTCTGAGTGTAAATGATGCGGTCAGCATTTCTTCCGCCACAATGATAGTTTACATCTGCTTCAAAGTATTTATCTCCATCCGGCAAACGTCCTTCTCTGTTTCCGAATTTATCACCGCCAATAGCTTTTCCGGGAAGTACATCACAGAGGTTTGCTTTGGAAGGATTCCATCCCTGCTTTCTTGCTTCATTTTTAGTGATATAATAATCCGGCAGCTTATGATTCTGTTTCACATAGCTGATCACCGTCTTTTCTTCAGTCAGCTGGTCAATGGAAACCTGAGTAGATGAAGCATTGTACTGATTTTCCGAAGAAGTACTGCCATAATTTACAGTTTCCTTTTTTACCGGATCTGGCTGACTTTTTTTATCTGCAATAAAATTGTTGTAAATATACATTACAGACATTCCGAAAAGAAGCCCCAGGCATATAAAAAATACGGATCTTATTTTACTGTTCATAATAACTTTTTATTTATTCACTTCTCCATTCTTCAGGAATATCACAAACCGGAATAGGGTCTATTTTATGTTTGGCTGCTTTATGCATTCTGTCGAAGATCTGGAAAACTTCCTTATCTCTTCCTTCATAGTCATCAGCCGTTTTAGTACCGTATTCTTTTTGAATTTTTTCCAGTTCAGGATATGTTGCACCGATTTGTTGTTCATCTGTTCTATCTACATCCCAAAGACCATCCGTAGGAATAGCTTCCTGAATACTTTTGATCAGGTTTAACCCTTTAGCAAGTTTATATACTTCGGTTTTATAAAGATCCGCAATGGGAGAAACATCTACTCCGCCATCTCCATATTTTGTATAAAACCCGATTCCGAAATCTTCCACTTTATTTCCTGTTCCACATACCAGAAGTCCATTCAGCTGCCCATAATAATATAGAGTAAGCATTCTCAAACGGGATCTTGTATTGGCAAAAGCAAGTTTTTCGTTAGGATACAGATCATCTTTTACATCAAAAGTTTTGTACAGTTCCTCAAACGCAGGAGTAAGATCTACAGACATTGTTTCTACATTTGGGAATCTCGATTTAAGGTCATTCATATGATCCTGTGCACGGTCTACCTGATCTGCTTTCTGACGAATCGGCATTTCGATCAGTAATGTTTTCAGGCCTGTCATTGCTGCTAATGTAGAAACAACTCCGGAATCTACTCCTCCTGAAACTCCAATTACATATCCGTTCACTTTTGCTTTTGTAGCATAATCTTTTAACCAACTTACAATATGATCTATCACTTTTTGTGTCTGCATCGTTTATTTTTTTTAGTCTATTCCAAATTCTTTAGGATATTTCACCATCCCTTTTTTATCTTTCAATCCGTCTTTTACCAATTCTACAGCCATTCCGTTTTCTTCCGGAATATCGAATGGAAAAGAGATTCCAAAATTACTCGTTTTTTTGTAACCAAAGCGTGGATAATAATTTTCATGTCCGATAAGAATCACCGATTGGTATCCAAGTTCTTCGGCAATACGGTGTCCTTCGGCAATCAGTTTTCCTCCAAGTCCCTGATTCTGAAATTCAGGTTTTACGGAAACCGGAGCTAACGCAAGGGATTCAAAGGATTCTGTACCATTGACAATTTTTAATTTTGTAAACAGGATATGGCCTGCAATTCTTCCATCTTCATTTTCAGCAACCAGGGATAATTCCGGAATAAAAGCTTCAGATTGTCTTAGTTTTTCAACCAGAAACTGTTCCTGATGATCACTATGTTCAATCTCTCTGAACGCCTCTTCCGTAAGTTGAAAGACCTGTTGATGATCTTTTTCTTCTTCTTTTCTTATTGTTATCATTTCTATTCAATATATTGTTCACGTTTCAGTTCGTACCAGAAACATTTTGTATCAGAGTCTTCAAACTCGCCTTTATTATCAAAGCCCAGTCTTTTTAAAATATGATTGGAACCGGTATTTCCGGTATTAGCATAAGCATAAATAGTCTCAGCATTTAATGTTCTGAAACCATAATTCAAAGAAGCTTTTGCCGCTTCCCAGGCATATCCTTTCCCCCAAAATTCAGGAATGAAACGATAGCCCAAATCTAATGTATTGACAAATCCATTGACAGGTTGTCTCAGAAGCTTTAAACCACTCCATCCTATCATCAAACCGCTTTCTTTCTCAATAACGGCCAGCCTTCCCACTCCATTTTCCTCGTATTGCTTCTGAATTACCCTGATCATCTTTTTTGAATCTTCAACCGTTACTGCAGGAGTTTCCAAATATTCCATCACTTCGGGATCAGAATCCATCAGGAACAATCTTTCAAAATCCGTATCTTCAAGTTTTCTTAAAATAAGTCTTTCAGTTTCCAGTATCATTGGTTTTATTTTCTGTTCTAAGTTAATTTACGGCTATTAAATAAATTTTTCACGTTTCAGCTCATACCAAAAGCAAATACCGTCAGGTTCTTCAAACTCACTGGTTTTTTCAAATCCTAATTTTCTTAAAATATGATTGGAAACCTCATGCTCAGAATGAGCATAGGCGTAAATAATCTCCGCATTCAGGTCATTAAAACCATACTCAAGAGAGGCTATTCCGGCTTCCACAGCATATCCTTTCCCCCATGATTCCGGTAAGAAACGATATCCCAGTTCTAAAACATTTTGATAACCATTCGTTTCATGGGTCAATAATTTTAACCCGCTCCATCCTATCAGCTTTCCGCTTTCTTTTTCTACCACTCCAAGTCTTCCTACTCCATTTTCCTCATACTGTTTCTGAATCATGCTGATAACATTCCTGGATTCACTGATATTTGTCAATACCGGTACCCCGATATATTTCATCACTTCAGGGTCAGAATCTAAAAGAAAGATACGTTCAACATCTGTCTCTTCAAGCTTTCTTAAAATCAGTCGTTTTGTTTCTATTTTCATAATCATTAGTTTTTACTCTCCCGCTCCAAAAATGGTAACATCTGTTTTTATTCCTTTTTTGATATCCGTTTCTTTTATCTTATTTCCCATTATATTCAGGGTTTGCAAAGCTGGATTCCCGGAAATATCAATTTTTTGAAGCTTATTATGTTCCAGATTCAATTTTCTTACTGTTTTAAACTCAGTCAGGTCAATTGTTTTTAATTGATTTAAAGATAATGTTAATTGGTCAATTTTTGGAATTCCTTTCAGCGAAATTCCTTCCAACAGATTATTATCCAGATATAAAGAACTTAAGTTTTTTAAGTTTTCTGCTTTGAATGACAAAATTTTACATCCTGTGCAGGAAAACAATTCCAGTTGATCCAGATTGTGTATTGCAATATTCGGGATCATATTATCATCCAGAATAATCATTTTTATATTTTTAAACAGATGCAGATCTTCAGTGCAAGTAATTCCTTTCTGAATAAGGAATAAATTTGTAACCGTCCCCGCTTCAAGAGGTTCAAGTATTCCGTTTTTATTCAGATCAAAATTTTCGAGTACTGCTTTTTCAAAGTTTCTATCTTTAAATTCAAGCTTTTGTCCATAGAAAAAAGAAAGTCCACAAATAAGGCAAAGGGTTGTAATTATTTTAATTTTCATCATAAATTGTGTATTTAATCCTTATTTTTGTAAACTTAAATTCCATGTAAAAATAATGAAGATTTTTAGATATATTGCGCTTTCTTCTATTTTAGCTGCCGGACTTGTTTCCTGCAAAAAAGAACCTGAAAATCAATGGAAGGTAGAAGTCAAAGAGACTGCCGAAAAAATTGATGTAACAGATATTTCCAAAGAATTTTACAATCCGAATGTTCCGCTGGAGCAGTTTAAAACTCAGTTTCCTTGGTTTCAGGGAAGTGTTTCAGACGCAGATTTCGGGAAAAGAAGGACAGATGCAGAAGAGATCAAAATCTACAAGGAAGCTATCGGAAAAATAGACCAGGCTACATTACAAACGGAGCTAAAGAGTTTATTTTCGCACATCAAGTATTATTTTCCACAGTTCAAAAGCCCCAAAGTATATTTATTCTCATCTGCATTACAGATGATTCAGGATCCTATATTTTATGATCAGAAAGGAAATCTTCTATTTATAGATATTACAGGTTTTATGGGAGACGGAAATCCTAATTATAAAGGGCTGGAACTGTATTTTCAAAAATCAATGAACCCACAGAATATTGTTCCTAAGGTATCTCAGCTTTTTGCTGAAAATATTGTAACGGAATCTCCTGATCATCAGAAATTCATTGATCAGATCATTCTGAACGGAAAAGTAATGATTCTTCAGGATGCTTTTCTTCCGGATGTTCCTGATTATCTGAAAATGAATTATACTAAAAAACAGTATGAATGGGCAACGGGTAATGAAGCCAATATCTGGAATTATTTTGTAGAAAGCAACCTGATCTTCGGCGATGATCCAAGATTGGGAGAGCGTTTCATCTCGCCGGGACCATTCTCGAAATTTTATACGGAGATCGATAATGAATCTTCACCACAAATCGGAATTTTTACAGGATGGCAAATCTGTAAGGCATACCTTAAGGAAAAGCCTGAGACAAAACTTACCGCTTTCCTGAAAATGGATGCCACTACCATTTTTAATCAATCCGGTTATAAGCCGAAACTTAAATAATAGAAAATTTAGAATTTAGAAAAAAATAGAAAAATGAGAAAGACTCAGATTACGATAGATGTAGAGCTTGATGAAAATCATGTTCCTGAAAACATTACATGGAACGCTCAGGATGGAGGTATTGATAAACAAGATACTAAAGCAACCATGATTTCTGTATGGGATGAAAAAACAAAAGAGGCATTAAGAATTGATCTTTGGACCAAAGAAATGCCTGTAGACCAGATGAAGATGTTTATCCACCAGATTTTAATATCTTTAGGAAGCACATATCAGAGAGCAACCGGAGAAGAGGATGTAGCACAATGGATGGAAGAGGTTGCAGAAGAATTTGCTGTAAAATCTGCCATTAAGTAAAAATGCATGATATACAGTAAGCGGTAAGCTTTTTGTATTCAGCATAGAGCAATTTTAATAAAAAACAATCAGCTTAAGCAATATTTCCTAAAGCCTATTGCTTAATGCTCAAGCCTAAAGCAAAAAATTATGAATTTTAATACAAAAGTAATTCACGGAGGGCAGCACCATGAGTCTGCAACAGGGTCTGTAAATGTTCCTGTATTTTTAACCTCTACGTTTGCACAGAAAAGCCCTGGAGTACATTCCGGATATGAATATTCAAGAGCTGCCAACCCTACAAGACAGGCATTGGAAGATTCTTTGGCAAGTATTGAAAATGGAGCGAGAGGTTTAGCTTTCGGTTCTGGTCTTGCTGCCATCGACTGTGTTTTGAAATTATTAAATCCTGGTGATGAAGTAATTGCTGTAGATGATCTTTATGGAGGTACTTACAGAATGTTTACCCGACTTTTTGAAAAATATCAGCTGAAGTTTACATTCGTTAATTTTGATGATGTTTCTAAAATCGCTGATGTTATCACAGATAAAACGAAACTGATCTGGGTAGAAACACCTACCAACCCATTGATGAAATTAGTAGACATCAAAGCGGTTGTAGAGATTGCGAAAGGAAAAAATATTTTAGTAGCAGTAGACAATACTTTTGCAACACCTTATATCCAGAGACCTATTGATCTGGGAGCTGATATCGTAATGCATTCTGCAACGAAATATTTAGGAGGACACTCTGATGTGATTGCAGGAGCACTTATTGCTAAAGATGCTGAACTGGGAGAGAAACTTCACTTTATTCAGTTTGCAAGTGGTGGTATTTTAGGACCTCATGATTCTTACCTTGTATTGAGAGGCATCAAAACACTGGCATTAAGAATGCAGAGACATTCTGACAATGGACTTGCAGTAGCACAATATCTTGAAAATCATCCTGCTGTAGATAAAGTAATTTATCCTGGATTAGAATCTCATCCTCAGTATGAGTTGGCAAAATCTCAGATGAAGGAAGCTGGAGGAATGGTTTCATTCACTTTTAAATCCGGAAAGAAAGAAGATGCTATTAAATTCTTAGAAAAAGTAAGAGTTTTCACTTTGGCAGAATCTTTAGGAGGAGTAGAATCTTTGGCTAACCACCCTGCTTTGATGACTCACGCTTCAATCCCGGCAGAAAAACGTGCTGAACTGGGAATCACTGATGACCTTGTTCGTTTAAGCGTAGGAATAGAAGATGCAGAAGATCTTATTGCAGATCTTGAGAAAGCTTTTTCTTAACATACTATAAACTAAAATGAGAAGGGTTAATTAATCCTTCTCATTTTATTATAAACACCACCTAATACTATGAAAAACACAAGAAAAGCAGACATTTCCGACTTGCCTCAGCTGGCTGAACTATTTGACCAGTACAGAATATTTTATCATAAGACCTCAGATATTCCTGCCGCTACAAGTTTTCTTCAGGAAAGACTTGAAAATAAAGATTCAGAAATCTTTGTTGCAGAAGAAAATGGGAAGCTAACAGGTTTCGTACAATTATACCCTATATTTTCGTCTACAAGAATGCAGCGTTACTGGCTGCTGAATGATCTCTACGTGAATGAAAATCACAGAGGAAAAGGCTTTTCAAAAGAATTAATTGAAGAATCTAAGGAACTCTGCCGTTCATCAAAAGCGTGCGGTATCCTTTTAGAAACAGGAAAAAGTAATGATATCGGGAATCAGCTGTATCCGGCCTGCGGATTTGAACAGTATGACTCTTCTAATTTTTACGAGTGGAGCAATTCATGAGTAATGAGCAATAGGTAGTAAATAATTTTTGTAAAATGTATAATTTATAAAATATTCAAAAACTCCTCTGTTATTTATATCAAAAACTCGAATCACGAACCCCAAATCTAGGAACTCGCACCTCGAGTCCCGCACCTCAAAATCAATTTATAAAAACAAAAAAAATAATATGACCGATTTTCAAAAATACATTCAAAGATATCTAGATCAGATTCCATCCGGAGACTGGTTAAACGAACTGCAAATATCAGCTGATAAAACCATAGGAATCTATTCCAATCTTACCGAAGAACAGTCTAATTTTGCTTATGCAGAAGGAAAATGGACATTGAAAGGACTTCTACTCCATTTATCTGATACGGAAAGAGTTTTCCAATATAGAATATTAGCTTTTGCCAGAGGAGAAAAAAACAATCTTCCGGGATTTGATGAAAATGAATATGCCGATCAGTCTTTTGCCAGTGAAAGAACACTTGAATCTCTTTTGGATGAATACAAACTGGTGAGGAAATCTTCCCAGATTCTATTAGAAACACTTCAACCTTCGGCTTTACAAAATACAGGTACAGCCAATGGCCATGAAATAACTGTAGAAACCATAGGAAAACTGATTGTAGGACACAATTACCATCACCTGAATATTATTGAAGAAAGATATTTATCGAAGTTAGGATGGATGTAGGAAAACGTACAGCACTAATCAGTATGCTGATCTTTACACTCTCCCTTTGTTTTACAGCTTTTACAATTGAAGACATGGGAGAGATTAAAAATTATAAATCATTTGAAGCATTCCTTATAGGTCCCATTAGCTTTTTGGGTGGTGGAATATTTGAGTTTTTGGTATGGACTGCCAATATTTGGTTTTTCATTTCAGTAATGTGTTGTTATAAAAAGTATTCTCTACTATCACTTATATTCGGTCTAATGGCCATAGTACCTGCTATCTCATTTTTTTTCTGGAAAGAAATCTTAGCCGCTGAAAATGGAAGGATGGGAAAAATATACAGTTTAGAAACAGGTTATTTTTTATGGGTAGTTTCTATTATTTTTTTAGTAGTTAGCTCATTTTATTTATCCATAAAACCTAAATTTAATAGCAGCCAAAGATTATCTTAAATATCCAATGAGATCTCTAAAAAATTTAAGAATCACTGAAAGTATTCAATCTAAAAAATTAGTTTTTGAAGAAAGCTCATATGATAAGTTTGATACTATTTCTATCTACTTGGGTTTCTTAGTATTGGCAAGTGCTTCGATACTTTGTCTTAGAGAAATAAAACCTTCCCTCAATAGTAGTTTAGAATATTTTATCCTTACATGTTCACTTATATTTAGCGTATATGTTCTATACTGCAAATTCACAGAAAAGCATTTAAAAGAAATTACATTTGATATCCATAAACAAGAAGCTAAAAAAAGAATTATTGAATATGGAAAAAAGTATAATTATAGAATCAGTAAAATCTCTGACAATCTGATTTTTCTTAACGAAGCTTCTGATCTTTATAGTTTTTCGGGTAATTATGAGCAAACAACTATTATTTTCTTTAAAGACAATGCTATTCTTTATACAGTAATTAAAGAAGGATTAAGGTCAAATTTTACCGTATTATTTTCACAGCATCTTACCAAAAGAGATTTTAAAAAAATACTGCGCCCAGAATATATTGAACCAATTAAGCGAACAACTTATTTCAATTCATTTTTTCACGGACTGTAATCTGTCTTATGGTAAGAATCAAACCAATAAACCACATTTACATCCTATTTTTTTGTCTAAAATTCACAGATTTTCTACCTTTATCCACTCTTTGAATTCACATACAATTATGGAACATATTATTGAAATATTAAAATCTGGAGGAACAATCCTTTACCCTACAGATACGATCTGGGGAATTGGTTGCGATGCCACCAATATAGAAGCTGTCAATAAAATTTTTGACATCAAAAAGCGTGAAAAAAATAAATCCATGATTATTCTTGTGGAGTCTGAAAAAAGACTTCAGGATCTGGTGGATGTTCCTGAGATGGCCTGGGAAATTATTGATCTCAGCGAAAAACCGGTAACCATTGTTTATGAAAACCCAAAAGGCTTGCCCAAAGAACTTCTTGCTGAGGATGGAAGCATCGGAATCCGATTGGTAAAAAATGATTTCTGCAAGAAACTGATTACAAAACTAAACAAACCTTTGGTGTCTACTTCTGCCAACTTCAGTGGTGAGAAAAGTCCGTTAAAATTTTCTGATATTTCTGAGGAAATGATCAGTCTTGTAGATTATGCAGTGGAAGAAGACAGAGAAAAAGTTTCAAAATACTCAGGTTCTTCCGTTATCAAAATATGGAGCGATAATAGAATAAAGGTTCTTCGGGAATAGAAATCCGGGAACTTTCTGTTTATTTTTTTAGAGTCTTGTCAGTTCATATCGGCAGGATTTCTTTTTTTTAATTCTATCTTTGCAAACTCAACTCATAAATTATTTGCTATGAATCATCAGGAATTTGCTCAAATGTGGATTAGTGCATGGAATTCTCATGATTTAGAGGCTATTCTCACCCATTATTCAGATGATATTGAGATCACCACACCCATGATAGTTATGGCTACAGGCGGCAAAGAAAGCTCTTTAAAAGGAAAAGAAGCCGTCCGTGAATATTGGAGAAAGGCCTTGGATAAGTTTCCGGATCTTCATTTTGATCTCATTCATTCCACGGCAGGAGTAGATTCAGCAGCATTATTTTATAAGTCGATCATGGATAAACATGCTGTTGAAGTCATGTTTTTTAATGAAGACGGAAAAATTAGTAGAATGTATGCTCATTACGATTAATGAGTAACATTGGTAGAAATTGACACTATTATTAACGATGATAATTAATCTTAATCAAAATAAGAATTTAAAACTTTTTAAAATAATTTCTGAAGCAGCAGAAAGGAATAACCAGTCTGTATATATTGTGGGCGGTTATGTTCGTGACCTTCTGATGAAAAGAAAAGCTTCTACAGATATAGACTTTGTGACCGAGCAAAGTGGTATTGAGCTTGCTCAAAATGTAGCTCAGGATCTAGATCCTAAATTAAAGGTTTCCGTATTCAAAACATATGGCACTGCCATGATCAAGTATAAAGAACTTGAACTTGAGTTTGTGGGAGCAAGAAAAGAAAGTTATACCGAAAACAGCCGAAAACCCGAAGTGGAAGGCGGAAGCCTGGAAGATGACCAGAAAAGAAGAGATTTCACCATCAATGCGATGGCTATTTCTTTAAACAAAGCTAATTTTGGAGAACTGATTGATCCCTTCAATGGGGTTGATGATCTTGAAAAGGGTATTTTAAGAACTCCTTTAGAACCGGCTCAGACCTATTCTGATGATCCTTTGAGAATGATGAGAGCGGTGCGTTTTGCTTCAACTTTAAATTTTAAAATTGAGGAGAATTCTCTGCAGGCTATCCAGCAGGAAGCTGAAAGAATCAAGATTGTTTCTATGGAAAGAATCATGGTAGAATTCAACAAAATTATGCTTTCTGAAAAGCCATCTATCGGATTGAGACTGATGGAGCAAACCGGTCTTATGAAACTGATCATTCCGGAGCTGATAGAATTAAAAGGAGTGGAAGAAGTGGAAGGCCAAACTCATAAAGATAATTTTTACCATACCCTGGAAGTTGTAGATAATATTTCTGTGAATACAGATAATCTTTGGCTTCGTTGGTCTGCTTTGCTACATGATATTGGTAAAGCTCCTACGAAAAAATTTGTAGAAGGTACAGGATGGACATTTCATGGTCATGAGTTTTTAGGTTCAAAAATGACCAAGACACTTTTCCAGCGATTGAAGTTACCATTAGGAAATGATATGAAATATGTTCAGAAAATGGTTAAGCTTTCATCGCGACCTATTGCTCTGATAACTGATGATGCTTCAGACGCTGCATTGAGAAGACTTTTATTTGATGCCGGTGAAAACCTTGAAGATCTTTTTACCCTGTGTAAAGCAGATATCACCACTAAAAACTCTAAGAAGCAGGAGAAGTTCAAAAGAAATTTTGAATATGTGGCGGTAAAGATCAAAGAAGTGGAAGAAAAAGATCAGGTAAGAAACTTCCAGCCGCCTATTACAGGAGAAGAGATCATGGAAATGTTTAATCTTAAGCCAGGCCGCGAAATCGGTATCTTAAAGGAGAAAGTAAAAGAAGCTATTCTTGAAGGGGAAATTCCTAATGAAAAAGAAGAAGCTACAAAGTTTGTGATTGCTGAGGCAGAGAAACTGGGATTGACAATATAAGTTCAATTGATAAATAATAAAAAGCCCGGCGGGATGTTCCATCCCGCCGGGCTTTTTTATTTCCACTTATGAAAACAAAGCCGGTCGGTTTCAAAGAAACCGACCGGAAAAAAACACAAATGATGAAAAAATAAAAAATTATTTTTTTATATGTTGTAAGGTTTATGGATTCAGGAAAGTACCGTTAGCACCAAGACCTCCTGTTTTAAGAGAACTAATTTTGTTACCCGTAGTTGCTGAATAAATTACCATTTCACTTTCTGCTGTAAATTGCTTAACATCTGATGCAAAGATTCTTCCATCAATAACGTTAAATCCATAAAGCGTAAAATAAGGACCACCATCTGCAGCTGTTAGCAATGGAGCTGTAGGAACTGTAGGGGTCGCTAAACTTGTTGTATATACTTTATCTGCAGAACTGAAGTAGATTTTATCGTTATCAATCTGAAGGTTGGTAGCGTTTGGAATTCCTGTCAGTGTTACTACCGGAGTCATTGCTCCAGTGCTTGAAATCTTATAGACATAAGAATCTGCAGCTGTTGAAGAAATTGTGTAAACATTAGATTTGTATGAAATAGTACTGTTAATTTTACCATTTGGAACTGTCATTTCAGTCTTACTGTCATTGGAAGTATTGATATAAGTAATCATATTTCCGAATCCTGATGTTGCATTCTGTACAAAAACATTTCCACCAGCTTCTACTGTTTTATCAGCCCCGCCTGTCATAGTGATTTTGCTTACAAATGAATAGTCAGAAGCTTTATATTTCGTTACGCTTGTTGCATTCGTAGAGAAATTCAGGTTGGCAACATAGATAAAGTTATTTGCAAAAGTAATCCCTCTTGGGTTATCAATCTGATCTGTAATTACTGCTAATTTTTTGAATGTATAACGGTCTACTACAACAATTTTGTTTGAGTTATTGATTACAAGATAAGCCTTATTTCCGTTAAGACCAATCGTCTGAAGAACGTCACCCAAAATTTCTTTATTGTTGTTATAACCATATACGTCATCCTGTTTCATACTCAAATCTCTTGTCAGGAAGGTTACTTTAGCTCCCTGGCTGTTGAAGTTACCTTCATTAGAGATAAAATATCCATTCTGGTAAGTGATCGGAGAGATTTCAAACTCAGCAGAATCACTTGTACATGAAGACATGTTAAATAATAACACTACTGCAAATAGTACAGTTAAAAGTTTAGTTATTTTCATAATTTATTCAATTTTAATTTTTAAAAATTTATTGCTGCGTATACACTATAGTTTCTTTTCGGTAAAGGATAAAAAGAAACCGTTTTATAATAGGTATTTGTTAGATTATTCACTTTAAACCCTAAGGTATATTTTTTCGCTAAAGTTGCTGAAACACCCATATTCAAAAGAAAATAAGGATCAATAGCTTCTGATCTCTTTTCATCACTTGTGGTATAGGTAACACCATTCAGTAATCCCTGTGCAAAAAACTTAAAGAAACCATATTCATAATCTATATTGGCAGATCCTCTGTGCATAGGAACATAAGGTCTCTGCAGCTGCGTTTCTTTATCTATAGATCTTGCATAATAATACCCTGCATTCGCTCTGAATTTATGATTTCCCAATTGTTTACTAAAAGACAGCTGAGATTCTAATCCGTAAGATTCAACTTTATTGACATTGAATGCCTGCCAGTATCCTTTAGCCGTTGGAAGCCATGCAATAAGATCTGTGATGTTCATATAATACGGAGACAAGGCAAGTCTGAAATCTCCCACTTTGAACTCATTGGTCATATCTACCTGAGTAGAGGTTTCCGGTCTCAGGTCTTTATTTCCTCCCGGCTCATAATAAATATCATTAAATGACGGATATCTGAAGTTTTTTGACACGTTAACGCTTACATCATACCATTTTGCAACACTCCATTTTCCGGAGAATGAATACATAATTGGTGACTTCACATCTTCCACAAAATCTTTCTTGAATCCACCTTCAAAACGCAGATCTTTTGTTGCAAAATATCTCAACAATCCGGAAACAGAACCAACATTTCTGCTGACACTGGATATTCCGCTCGCATATCCTTCCCCTTTATTGATCTGAAATTCTCCGATAAGATTAAAATTCCACTTAGAATTCAGGAAGTAATTGAAATCATTTTTAAAGATGTAATTTTTCCCTGTTCCGCCACTGGATTTAGGCAGGTTTAAAGAACCAAAATACTGAAAATTCTCTTCTGTATAGGCTGCTCTAAGGGAGTTGCTAAACTTCGCTTTGTTCCAGTCCCAGGAAAGAAGGCTTCTTACACTTTGAGTCTTATATTTTGTTTTTGTTCCCGTTTCTTCATATACAGGATAATGTTGTGAAGAATCGAAAAACTGGCTCTGCCACGAAATTTTATGATCGTTGTTTATCTTATAAGATGCACCTGCATTGAATGTCGTATTGTAGTAATTCCCGTTTCTGTTGAGATAGTTTAGATCACTTACCTCATAATTATTTTCGCTTACAGAATAATTTCCGGAAGCTTTAAAACTGAACTTATCATTGCTGTAAGAACCTTTTACAAAATTATTATAGGTATTGAAAGAAGCAACTTCAGAAAATACAGAACCATGAAAGCCTTTATTAAAATCAAGGGTGTTATTCAGGTGAATACTTCCCCCGATAGCTCCACTTCCGTAGACTACGCTTCCTCCGCCGGCTTTTATACCGATTTGGTCATATCCGAACAAAGCAATATTATTGATATCTCCCTGTCCTAAAAAACTGGAGTTGATATTTATCCCATTCCATACAAAGGCAGTCTGCTGGGCAGTAGTACCCCGGAAAGATGGCGAAGAAACAGCCCCACGGCCATTTTCTTTGATAAATACCTGTGACTGAAATCTCAGAAGTTCTGAAAGATTACTGGAGTTTTTCTCGGCCTCTTCTGCCGAAATTATTTTTACGGGATGAAAAAGTTTCACCCTATTCATCTGGTTATCGAAGACATAAATAGTGTCGATGGTTTTCTCTTGTCCAAAAAGAAAACAGCCATAAGATGAAAAAAGCAGTACTAAAGATCTTTTTATATCCATACTTTTTTACTTTTCCTCCGAAAGCAATATGTTTTTTTATTATAATTCCGGCAGGTCTCCTGACTTTCGCATTCTGCTCCTTCCCGTTTTAGACAGTGGTTGTTTACAGAAACTTTTATTGCGATTTACAGTTGCGGGGACAGTCCGGGAGTTACACCCGATTCCCTTTTCATTCCAAAATACTGGAAACCAAAATTTTTGCAAAGATAGGTTTTTATATGTATTTGCCAAAAAGTGAGAATAGTGTGTAGCGGATTGAAAATTTGAAGCAATAACTCACAAAAAAAGCTGCTTTCGGTTGAAAGCAGCCATGTATCATAGAATAATCGTATACAATTATTTACCAATAACTTCCGTAATTGGGTTTCCTACATTTCCACTTGGGAACTGAATTTTCAGTAGAGAAGATACGGTAGGTGCAATATCGGTCATGTGATAAGCCTTGTTGCTTTCTCCCTGCTTAACTCCCCAACCCATAAAGATCAATGGGATATGCGAGTCATAAGAATTCCAAACGCTATGAGTAGTTCCTGTTTTAGAATATGGAGGAAGCATAGAATCATGAGAAATTAACTGGATATCTCCACTTCTCTGTCTGTTGATTCCGTTGATAATTCTTTGTTTGATAGGCTCCGGAATGCTTGCTTCCTGAACTTTATCTACAGAAACTGCATATAAAACTGTAGGATCTTTCTCCAGTTCTTTTACAGCGAAGTTTCTTACATCATCCAATTCAAGTTTACTGTCTGCCAAAACTTTTCTGTCAAAATAAATCTGATAGTTATCAATCGCATTGATCAGTTTATCAGCTCCGAATTTATCCTTTAGTTTTTGGTTCAGATTCTTTTCTGCATCTTCACCGAAGAAACCTGTCGGGATTTTATGCTCTTTAAGGAATCCTACAGAATGCGCTCCACCATGGTCAGCAGAAAGAAAAACTGTATACTCTCCTTTTCCTACTTTAGAATCCAAATAATTGAAGAATTCTGCTAAATCCTGATCTAATCTGATATACACATCTTCTACCTCAATAGAATTGGGTCCGAATTTATGACCTGCATAATCAGTAGATGCAAGGTTGATGGCCAGGAAGTCTGTAATATTATCTCCACCCAGTTTTTCACCTTCTACAGAAGCTTCTGCCAACTTCAATGTTAGCGTATTCCCGAAAGGTGTATAACGGATGTTGTCTTTTTTAGTCTGATAATCCTTTGCTAAGTTGCTGTAAGGAAAAGTAGGCGTTTTTGCACTTCCCAGCAGTCCTTCCCAAGAAGAATTGTCCGGTGCACTTTCCGTATATTGATTGATTGGAAGTAAAGTATTCCAGCCGTTGGCTACTAATTTTTCAGGAAGATTCTGAGCGTTGAATGATTTTACCCATTGTGGAAGATCATTCATATACCAGGTACTGGTAATGAAATTTCCTGTGCTGTCATCAAACCAGAATGCTCCGTTTGGAGTATGTCCTGCAGGAAGAATAGAAGCACGGTCTTTCAAAGAAACACCCACTACTTTCCCCTGAAAGTTGGTTGCTAATCTCAATTCGTCAGTTACTGTAGTAGACCAAAGATTTTTTGGAGAGTGACTTCCTGTTTTTACATTGGTTGTTCCTACTGGCTGAACGCTCTCATCAGCTGTACAGTACACTCCTTTTCCTGTTTCCTTATCTGTCCAGTCATTTCCAGCAATTCCGTGAATAGCCGGTACTGAACCTGTATAGATACATGTATGTCCCAACGCGGTAATGGTAGGAACGTATGGAATGTGTACATTATTCAAAGAATATCCTGTATTCAAAAGTCTTTTGAAACCGTCATTCCCATATTTACCATAAAAACGGTATAAATAATCCCAACGCATCTGATCTACAACCAAACCTACGACTAGTTTTGGTCTTTCCAGTTGGGTATTTTTATTCTTCTGTGCATTGATTGTAACTACGGACAAAAAAGTAGCTGCCGCAATTGAAATGTTCCTAAGCATCCAAGTAAATTTTTATTGACAACAAATTTAAGGGTTTTGAAAGTTTTGGAGTGTGAAATTTTATTTAAATTTGATTATTGCACAATTCATCAATCAATCTGCTATGATTCTAGGCGTATACTGGTATTTCAAATTTCCGGATCATTTATATAACTTTCAGTTTTTCAATTTTTTCCCGGGATATGGTGGACATGCTGATAATCCTGCAGAACTGGCGGCAAAAGTTCAGGTGAAAAATACAGACGATTTTATCGGAAAGCTGGAAGAACTGAAAGGACGTTTCAAAGAAACCTATTTACATTTGGATATCGATGGAAATAATTTGATCATCAATATCGGAGATTATCAGCTCTTTGATTTTCATTTTCAGCTGGCAGAAGAAATAGAAGAACTATTGATTCGTGAAAATGCTGTATTATTAGATTCCAGTATCCCTTTTACCATTCAATCCAGCAAAAGTTATGCTCCGGAAAGAGAAGAATTCAAAAGTATAGAACATCGGTTTATTCAAATAGTTGGCTCGGATTTCAAGAAAAACAATGCTGAAAATTACGCTGTAAGAATTGATTGTAATCTGCCTTTACAATTTAAACAAAGTCTTATTGATGATTTAGCATCAATATGCAAAGAAGAAAATCTCAATGTATTTTATTATAATGATTTTGATTTTAAAGATCATTGCAACCTGATGCTCTTTTTCAGCAATGGCAGACAGAACAAAGAAGCTGTTCAAAAAGTTGACATCAATTCATTTGGGAGTAAAGTGCGCCAGCTTACCCAGAAATACCCTCTTCATTTCGGTCACTTCGGAAGTTTCAAAGAATATCCTTTACAGGGTCCTCACGCAGAACTCATAGTGGATGAAGAATATATTTTAAATAAAAAATAAAACCATTTAATTCAATCATATGATCAAATTCAAATATGTCATTTTGTATGTAGAAGATGTAGAGCAATCTATGAATTTTTATAAAAACACCTTTGATACCGAAATAAAATTTATCACTCCTGAAAAGGATTATGGAGAGCTGCTTACCGGAGAAACCAGTTTGTCATTTGCCTCTGTGGATCTTGCAGGTTCTAATATTAAGAAAGGATTTTTAACATCAAAAACTGAAAATCAACCTTTCGGGATGGAACTTGGGTTTACAACGGATAATGTAGAAGCTCTGGTGGAAAAAGCCATAAAAAACGGCGCCTCTCTTTACGAAGATATTGCAGTAAAACCCTGGGGGCAAAAAACAGCTTACATCAAAGATCCCAACAATTATCTGGTAGAAATCTGTACTGAAATTCAATAAGCTTAAAAATATCTCACGTGGAAATAAGAAAATTACAAAAATTAATCTCTGATCTAAGTGTAAACTGGGGACATAACGGCTATACAACAGACAGAATATATTCAGTTTCCTCTATTGAATTTGGAGGTTCTTTTGAATTCAGCTTAAAAGAAAAGACTCTGCCTTATACTAAAAACTGGGAGACTACTTCTGAAGATCTGGAAGAACTGAATACCATCATTGAAAAGGGAAATTCTTTCGGTGCCTTTGTTGATGAAGAACTTGCAGGCTGGATCATCTGTGAGCACAGAACATGGAACAACAGCCTGTACATCGAAAACATCCTGATTGACGAAAAACACAGGCGACAGGGAATCGGAATTATGCTGATTAAAAGTGCCATTAAAGAAGCCCGAAGATTAAACTGCAGAGTCATTGAGCTCGAAACACAAAATACCAACTACCCTGCTATCCAGTTTTATAGAAGAATGGGGTTCAATATTACCGGACTGAATACAAGACTATACAATAATTCGGACGAGATCGCTTTTTTCATGACTTTAGATGTGGAATAAATCTGATAAAACGGATATTATCATAGAATATTTTAAACTTTCCCAATTAAAACACTTGTTAGTGTTCTAATTTTTCTATATATTAGTAATCAACAAATTAAAGATTATTACTATGAAAAATTTCAAAAAACTAAAGAGAAGCCAGCTTGTGCTGATAAGTGGTGGTGATACTCCTTATGCATTATGTGATATGGATGGTAATTGTCCACCAACACTAGGCTCATACTATTGTAGCGATGGTACTTGTTACAGAGTTTCCGGAGGTGGTGGTGGTAACCCCGGCTGCAATGAACCTATGCGTCTTTGCCAGGAATGGGAAACCGGATGCGGGTGTGTTTATATGTAATATATTTTGTTAGATAAAATCTTGTTGAGGGCGGTTTTTACCGCTCTTTTTTGTGGCTCTATTCTGAAGAAAAATGACTCTTACAAGTAATCTCGGTCAATTTTATTATTTTCGCAGAAATAGGATTTCACAATACTATGGAAAATCTACTTAACTATATCAGATCCCTTACTCCCTTTTCTGACGAGAGCTGGATAATACTTCAACCTGCCCTCTCGGAAAGACATTACAAGAAAAATGAACTGATGTTACAAGAAGGTGAAATCTGTGATTCTCTATTTTATATTGATAAAGGATTTTGTAAAAGCTATTATGAAATAGAAGGAGTCATAAAAAACACTGGATTTTTCTTTGAGAACGAAATAGCGACCAATATCAGCAGTTTTGGAAGCGGACAGCAATCTGAATTCAATATCATCGCTTGTGAAGAACTTCATACCATTATTTTTGATAAGGCAAAATTATTTGAAGCTGCCGGAAAGGTTCCTGAAATTGAAACATTGGGGCGCCATTGCATTCGTCAGTTTGCTTCCAGACAGGAAGAGTTTGCAAATCTATTCAAACTCTATACTGCACAGGAAAGACTGGAATATATTGAAACCAAACATCCCGAAATGCTGCAACGCATATCCCTTACCCAACTATCTTCATTTCTGGGAGTAGCAAGAGAAACATTAAGCAGAATCCGGAAACGAAGGATGATCCGTTGAAATCACCATCCAAAAATCTAATCACAAACAAAATAATATATGAAGACATTGATCTGGAAAGGAATGCTCTATTAAAAAGGGAAAGTCTTCAAGCCCCAAAGACCTTATGAAGTGACAAAGCAAAGAAAGATAATTTCTAATCTTAGTAATAAACAGCCCCTTACAGTTGTTATAATTATATGAAAACAATTGCTCTCCTACTCTTTTTTTTCACTTCCCTGACTGTTGTTTCGGCTCAGAAACATCACTCTGAATGTTTTTATGAAACCTCAGATCACGTAAAGATCAAATATAAAGTCTCCGGAAAAGGAGAAGCCTGTATTTATGTTCCCGGAGGTCCTGGTCAGGGTTATCCATCCTTTGAACTGATGGGAGGAAGTAGTCTGGAAAAAAATATGCAGATGGTCTATATGGATCAGCGGGGTTCCGGGGGATCCGGCACTTCAGAAAATTATCATCTTGATAAAATGGTTCAAGATATTGAAGAGCTGAGACAGCATCTCAAGTTGAAAAAGGTCTTCTTACTGGCACATTCTTTTGGTGGAATTATTGCAGTCAGTTATGCAAAAAAATATCCCCAGTATACCAAAGGACTCATTCTTGCCAATATTACCCTTCATTTTCTGAATAATGAATCTATCAAAGAACAGATTGAATATGGAAACAGTCTTTTACAGACAAAAAACAGAGCAATCCCTAAAGACAGCCTTTCTTCAGAACTTTCAAAAATAAGCAGTGCATTAAGGAAAAAAAGAATTGGATATAAATTCCTTACCGAAGATATCGAAACCATAAAAGAATCTGATAAGATCGATTCTCTCCATCCTCGTATCATCGACTTCGGAATGGCAGTCATTTCAAAACCCAAAGACTTCCCGGAATATTATGCTGATTATGCCCCCATTACAAAAGACATCCATGTTCCTGTATTGATTATCACCGGAAAAAAGGATAAAGCAGTCGGAACTCAGCATTATAAAACCTTTCAGTTTCCTAATCAGAAATTAGTTTCCATTGATGGTGGACACCTTTTGTATTATGAGAAAAATAAAGAATTTGTGACTGCTGTCACCCATTTTGTGAAAACAACGAAGTGATGTTGTATTGGCAATTTTATAATTAAATAGTTTCGGGGGGGGCGGGGGGGGGGGCGCCCCACATAAATAAAAAAAAAAAAAAAAACTTTTTTTTTTTTTTTTTCAATTTTTATAATAAAATTTTTGCGGCGCGCCCTTGGCCCCCCCCGAAACTATTTATACTCAATAAAAAATATAAACTTTCACAACTAGAGTTCTGTTTACTAATATTCAGTTATTTACAACAAATATCAGTAAAAAACATACTTAGTAATATTTGAAATAAATGTAAATTTAGAAAAGCATAATGAAGTAGTAAGAAATAAACATTCACCTAACTCTAATTCTAATACTATGAAAACGGATTCTTTTCTAGAAATTGACCACTACATCAGTGATTTACTTGCCCCTGAAGATCAGATATTAAAAGATACAATTAAATCTCTTGATGCCGCAGGACTTCCTCAGCATAGTGTTTCGGCCAATCAGGGAAAATTTTTGCAGGTAATGATGATGGCTTGCAATGCAAAAAAAGTTCTGGAATTAGGAACATTAGGAGGATATAGTACCATTTGGCTTGCACGAGCCTTACCCATCAACGGTAAAATAATTACAATAGAAGTTGATGCACACCACGGAAAAGTTGCTCAGCAAAACATTGAAAATGCAGGACTTTCTGATAAAGTAGAAATAAAAATCGGTAAAGCACTGGACCTTCTTCCTCAGATGATAAAGGAAAAGAATGAAAAATTTGATATGATTTTTATTGATGCAGATAAACCTCCTTATACAGAATATTTCAAGTATGCTCTTCAACTATCGCGTCCCGGTACAATCATAATATTGGATAATGTGATCCGTGAAGGAAAGGTTCTTGACGATAACAGTCAGGATGAAAAAGTACAAGGAGTTCAAAGATTAAACAAATTATTAAGCAATAACAAAAATATTACGGCCACTATTCTTCAAACTGTTGGCGCTAAAGAACATGATGGAATGGCCATTGCAGTTGTTAATCAGACTAACTGATTGACAAGCAAATACAAATTGGACATTACTGGGTTTCCAGCTTGCTTCCACAAATGTATAAGCGAGACATCTATAAACAGTTTTAATAAAAAAACAAAAAACCGCGCCAAATGACGCGGTTTTCTTATATAAAATACAGTAAATTAGAATTTAAGATCTCCATTCACCTCTCTTACTGCATTTGCAGCTTCAGAGAATTTCAATTGCTCTTCAGCAGTAAGCGTTACGTTTACGATAGATTCTACTCCGTTTGCTCCAATGATAGCAGGAACTCCTAAGCAGATATCGTTTTGTCCGTACTCACCTTCAAGCATTAAAGAACAAGGAATCATTTTCTTTTGGTCACATGCAATCGCCTGAACCATTACAGAAACTGCTGCACCTGGAGCATACCAAGCAGAAGTTCCTAATAATTTCGTAAGAGTAGCTCCTCCTACTTTAGTTTCTTCGATTACATATTTTTGTTGATCTTCACTTAAGAATTCAGTTACAGGAACCCCATTTCTTGTAGCTTTGCTCAATAATGGAAGCATACCTGTATCACTGTGAGCAGCAATTACCATTCCGTCAACATCAGAAATTGGAGCTTCTAACGCTTCAGCCAATCTGTATTTGAATCTTGCAGAGTCTAATGCACCACCCATTCCGATGATTTTGTGCTTAGGAAGACCTGAAGTTTTGTGAACAAGATAAGCCATAGTATCCATTGGGTTAGAAACTACAATAATGATTACTTCCGGAGAATGTTTTACTAAGTTTTCAGTAACTTCTTTCACGATACCAGCGTTGATACCGATCAATTCTTCTCTTGTCATTCCAGGTTTTCTTGGGATCCCTGAAGTGATTACTGCTACATGAGAACCTGCAGTTTTGCTGTAATCTCCTGTTGTACCCGTAATTTTTGTATCAAATCCGTTAAGAGATGCTGTCTGCATCAGATCCATTGCTTTCCCTTCAGCAAACCCTTCTTTAATGTCTACCAAAACTACTTCTGAACAGAAGTTCTTCATTGCGATGTATTCCGCACAGCTTGCTCCTACAGCGCCTGCACCTACTACAGTTACTTTCATATTGTTACTTTTTAAAATTATTTTTTGTTAGTTAAGTTTAAATTTGAAACTCCCCAAATTTAACAATTCCTGAAAAAATGCGCAATTTTTCAGGAATTTAATTAGAATTAAAATAAATTAGTTGACGTTCAGTAAAAACGTATACAGCTTTTTCGCCCCGGAAAGCACGTCATGGTAGTTTTCTTCAGCCACTTCCGTATCCAGAACCTCCTTGAAATTTTTCCACATAGGCCCTGTATTTTCCTGATAACATCCGAAAAAGTTGAAAGTAACCTCATCAAAACCTTCCGTTTTAGAAAGCTGTTTAGCAATTACGTTCCCACCAAGCGTAGAACCTTCAATCACATACATTGCTCCAAGCGCTTCATGCTCATTGTTGAATTCAAGATTGTGGGTAGCAGCCTGATTTTCCAGAGAAAGGCTTTTAAGGTCTTTTTCAATAAGAGAAAGCTTCTTTCTTGCATCAAGCTGAAGCTTTTCTGCATACTTATCAGAAAGGCTGCTGAATATTTTGGCTTCACTGTGAAGAAGCATCAGGTAATTGGTATGGATGATCTTTTTATAATCCTCTAAAGTGAAAGTTTTGTTAAAAATCTTTTCAGAATTAAAAAGTTTCTCTGCTGCATCGTGATAATCTGCTGTATTCTGTTTAAGATATTCTGATACCATAAATAACGTTTTAAAAGTTTCTCAAATATAAGGCTTTTTGAACGTTAAAATAAAGGAAGTTCCCTCACTACTGCTTTCATAATCCACATTTCCTCCTATTCTTTTCATGATACGGTGTACAATAGACAGCCCTACTCCATTTCCTTTAAATTTCTTGGCATTGTCCATCCTGTTGAAGATTTTAAACATCTTGTGCTTCTCCTCTTCAGGAATACCGATACCATTGTCAGAAATCCTGTAAATAACAGTCTGCCCGTCTTCTGTCCCTTCAATTTCCACTTTCGGAAGATCTTTGTGGGATGAATATTTCACGGCATTATTGATGATATTCAGGAATACCTGATGAAGCATGGTTTTATCAGCCAATACATCCGGGCATTCCTTAATGATAATTTCACTATTCGGACTGCCGTAGGTCATCTTGGCATTTAGAGAAATTTTTTCAATCGTATGAGCCGTTTTCAGACTTTCAAGCTGTATTTCACTATGCTTGGCGCGGCTGAGCTGCAGTACATCATGCATCATTTCCGCCATATTGTCGATTTCCTCGATAATCGTGTTGATTTTGGTTTTGCTTTTTGTAGAATCATTGGTAAGATTTCCCAAAAGCATTTGTGCATTCAGTTTCATTACTGTAAGCGGAGTTCCCAGGTCATGTGAAATCGTGTAAGAAAAACTATCAAGTTCGTCATTCACTTTTTTCAACTCATCATTAAGCCTTTTAATGGCATTATAATTTTTGTGAGAGGTTTCTAAAATCAAATCTCTTACAGCCTGTACCGCACTTACGTTTCTGGAATTCCATCTTTTAGAATTCCCTTTGATATTTTCTGTAAAAATGTGGAAGGAAGTTCTCGGTGATACCATTTGCTTTTCTTCTCCATTCTGAGAAAATACACCTATTTTTTTCTCCGGATTGCCAGCCCAGTTGATATGTTCATCAAATTCTTTCCGAAACCAGATCAGCATTTCATTTTTATCTCTTTCAATAAAATAAATAATCATACCTGCAGCATTTTTAGGCACATCCAGTTCTCCACCGTGATCCTTAAGGAAGCTGCGGTTCACATAGATCCGTTCATTGGTATTCTCAAGTGCCCACTGTACAATTCTACTAAGACTTTCCGGATTAGGAGTTTTACCGTCTGTTACGATGCTCTCATCCGAAACAATGGCAAGCCCATCTGCCTCGGGTAAATTTCTGATCTCTGTTTTACACTCAATAAGAGAATCAAACAGAATATTATGTTTTAAGAACTCCGTTTTAAGCTGAGATACTTTCTCATTCAGTTCCAAACGGTAATTCAGTTCGCTTTTGGATTTAAATGATGAATAAGCATTCGCAGCCAGAGTCGTGAAAATTCCGGCCTGTACCCTGTCTTCAAGGTCAATATGCTTAGGCTCTACATTCTGGCAGGTTACCAACCCCCAAAGATGATCATCAATAATAATTGAAACACTGAAGCTTGAAGCCGCTCCTGAATTTTTAAGATACTGCCCGTGAACAGGCGACATTCCTCTGGATGCAGAGAAAGTAAGGTCAATATTTTCAGGACTTTTGCTCAAAATAGGAACCGTATCCGCATATACATTGCTGAAGATTCTCTTTCTTTTTTTCAGATAAAGATCCCGTGCCTGTTTTGGAATATCAGACTCCGGATAATGAAGCCCCAGAAAACTTTCCATATTCTCATTTTTCTTTTCAGCGATTACTTTTCCTGAACCATCCATCATGAATTTGTAAACCATCATACGGTCATAGTTCACCACCTTCGACAGGGTTTCCAGAAGATGATTCCAGAGCTCCTTTTCATTATCGATGATGTAAAAGTTATCGTACTTATTTGAAATCCGTTTATTAGGGTTAATCAGAACTTCTTCAAACTCCATGAAGATATAAAGTTCACTTCTGAAAACAGAAAAATGGTACTCTGTATCACCAATAAAAATCTTGTCAAAATAAGTTTCATTCTTCCTTCTGGTAAACTTATCCAGTGAAGTATAGATTTCTGAATCAATAATGCTTTGAAAACTTTCCGGAAAGTCAGCAAGCTTTCTTCCGAACAGCTCCTCTGAACTCCCGATTTTAAATATATCCGAAATATTCCGGCTAAAAAAAGTAATGGTATGGGACTCCGCATCAATGCCAATCAAATAACCAAAACTTTGTATAGAACCCGGAATATGGATAGGTTCTTCATGGCATTCTATAAAATTCATATATCTCTTCAGTCTAACTATCAAATATAGTGCTTTTTGAAACAGCTTTCTATTTTGTGGTACCTATTTCAAATTTCTGCCCCTTCTATTTTCATACAATACACCTGTAAAAAACACATTAAAATATTCTTCATTTTCACCTCTTTTTTATGAGATATATCTAAAATTTACAAAAAAAAATCCATTAATCACGTTTTCACTCTTTAACCATGATTCATAACATGAATTACACATTATTAACCTTAATAATTATTTTATTTAAACAAATTTATCTAAATTTATATCACCAAATAATGAATATGATCAAAATTAATTGAATTATTCACAATAAATTCAATATAAAATTTAAATTCAAATAATACTATTATGAAAAAGTTCCCATTAATTTTATTTTCTCTGGTCCTCTCTATAGGATTATGGAATCCATCAGAAGCATGTACAAGAGTAGTTTACAAAGGCCCTCAGAATACCGTTATTACAGCCCGTTCTATGGACTGGCGTGACGAAATCCCTGCTAACCTGTGGGTGTTCCCAAAAGGAATAGACCGCAACGGACTAGTAGGCTCTAAATCTGTAAAATGGAATTCCAAATATGGAAGCCTGATCAGCTCTTCCTGGGATATTGCATCTGCAGACGGAATGAACGAAAAAGGACTGGTTGCCAACCTTCTTTGGTTAGGAGAATCCCAGTATCCGAAATTTGATGGAAAAGGAAGTAAAAAGGGACTTGCCATATCATTATGGGCACAATATTATCTCGATAATTTCGCCACAGTAAAAGAAGCAGTAGAATTTTCACGAAAAGAACCTTTCGTTATTGTAAGTGATTATATTCCTGGGACGGAAAGATTTACAACAATTCATCTTTCCATTTCCGATGCTTCAGGAGACAATGCCGTATTTGAGTATATTGACGGTAAACTGGTTATTCATCATGATCCGTCTTATACGGTAATGACCAATTCTCCTGTTTTTGAAGAACAGCTGGCTCTAAACAATTACTGGAAAGGAATTCCGGGAACGGTAATGCTTCCGGGAACTAACCGAGCTGCAGACCGCTTCGTAAGAGCTTCTTACTATGTGAATGCAATACCGCAGACTGCTGATACCCGTACAGCTATAGCGAGTGTTTTCAGTGTCATCAGAAATTGTTCCGTCCCTTATGGAATTACTTCTGCAACAGAGCCTAATATTTCATCAACCAGATGGCGCTCTGTATCAGATCAGAAAAACCTGGTATATTATTTTGAAACGGTTTTCACACCGAATACTTTTTGGGTAGATCTTAAAGATTTCGACCTAAGTGCTAAGGGAAAAGTGATGAAACTGGATCTGAGTAATAACAACACTTACAACGGTAAATCCAATGCAAATTTTAAAGAATCTGCACCGTTCACATTCTTAGGATTAAAATAGATATTTCATCACAACAATGCTTCTGCTTAGCAAAATAATACCCTAAGCATACTGCATTATGATTAACCGAACACCATTTTCTTTCTCTGAAGGAAGTCAAATCAATATTTGCAAGTGGTTATAAAGTCGGTGTGGTAAAATAATATTCACAGTAAAAAACAAAAATAGATATGGCCTTTTTTTCGATAAAAAAGAAAAGCCTGATCCTGTGCTTGCTGGCCTGCGGGTTATCAGCTTATGCACAAAATCAGGACTCTCTGAAGACCACCTCTCCTCCACAGGAAGAAGACAATGTAAAATATCCGCAACTGCAGATCAAAGGCCTTTTTCAGGCACGTTATCTGGTTGGGATGAGTAAAGATGTAGATGTTAATGGACTTCATCATATGGATGGTTCCGGAACTGATAATAATTTCATGCTTAAATACATGAGAGTTCAGGTTCGGGCACAGATCAGCAAACGCACAGAAGTTGTTGTTTTGGCCAATCTTGCCGATTTTAAAAATGATCCTAAAAGCAGGGTTCTTGAAAATGCTTATCTGAAGTATACTTTCAATCCTAAATTAGCCATTACAGTCGGTCAATTCAGACCTTGGTTTGGTATTGAAGAAACTTATCCCATTGATATTATTAAATCTTTAGACTGGTCTAATCAGTATACAGAATTCGGAAAACTGGGCTGGACGAGTTTCCAGATCGGAATGTCTGCTACAGGACAGCTTCAGCTGGGAGAAATTCCTTTCCAATACGCTGTTTCAGTGGTGAACGGAAATGGAAAAAACCAGATTAATGATAATGACAACGGAAAACAGTATTCTACCCGCCTTGTTTTTGGATTATCCAAAAAATACAATTTCAATGTAGGTTTGAATGGTGGTACTGGAGAAGTATTCAGTAAAAAAGTATATGCACTGGGAGTAGACCTAAGCTCACTGATTCAGTTTGATCCGAAATGGAGTCTTGATATGCAGCTGGAAGCAAAACAGGCTACCAACCATGTCCTGTATAACTCCATTGCACCTGAATTGAGACCTGAGAATCCTGACCAATATCTGATCCGCGGAGCATACTTCCTTCCAAATCTAAGATATGAGATCAACCACAAAAATCTGAGTGCCTTCGAACTGTCCTGCCGATATGAATATCTTGACACCAATTTCAGATTGGCTTCCAACCCAAGACAAACGATTACCCCGATGTTCGGCCTAGAATTCCTGAAAAATTACGGTGCAAGAATTCAGCTGGGAGTACAGTTTGACCGCTATAAATATCAGGTGGAAAACACCTCACAATACAACAATAATCTATTTATTGTGCAAGTGCAAAGTAGGTTTTAACCCATTAAATAGTTAGTATTATGAAAGAAATAAATATCAGAAACGTAGCGATCACATTTGTTGTTGCGTTGATCATATGGTTCATTCCTGCTCCGGAAGGTGTTGCCGAGAATGCCTGGCATCTGTTTGCCATTTTTGCAGCCACTATTTTAGGAATCATCCTTAAAGCTGCTCCAATGGGTACGATGTGTATGATGGCCATTGGTTTCACAGCCCTTACACAGGTTGTTGCTCCCGGAGATGCAGGAAAATCTATTACAAAAGCTCTTTCCGGTTTTGGAGATAAAGTAATCTGGCTGATCGGGATTTCCTTCTTTATCGCCAGAGGATTTATCAAAACAGGACTTGGAAACCGTATTGCCTTTCTGTTCATCAGAGTTTTTGGTAAAAGCTCATTGGGATTGGCTTACGGATTGGGCCTTGCCGATGTTTGTCTGGCACCTGCTATTCCGAGCAATACAGCAAGAGGTGGCGGAATTATTTACCCAATCATGAAGTCTATGGCGATAAGCTTTGATTCCGTACCTGACAAACCGGAAACCCATAGAAAATTAGGATCATTCCTGACGTTAAACAGTTATTATATGAACCTCATCGCTTCTTCTATGTTCCTTACCGGGACAGCAAGTAACCCGATGTGTCAGAAATTTGCAGCCAATCTGGGGATTGATATTACCTGGATGTCATGGGCTGCTGCTGGTTTTATTCCCGGTGCAGTAGCATTCTTTGTGGTTCCTTTGGTATTATACAAATTATATCCGCCAGAACTGAAAAAAACAGGTGATGCTCCGAAAATGGCCGCTCAGAAATTAAAAGAAATGGGACCTATCTCTAAAAATGAATGGCTGATGCTCTTGGCATTCTTTATTCTGTTAGCCCTTTGGATATTTGGAGGAGCGCTTTCTATTGATGCAACAACTACTGCATTTATCGGATTAACATTATTGCTGCTAACCTCAGTATTAACCTGGGAGGATGTAAAAAGTGAAAAAGGAGCATGGGACACCATTGTTTGGTTTGCCGTATTGGTAATGATGGCAAGTTCTTTGAATGAATTAGGCTTCATTGGCTGGTTCAGTAACCTTATCAAAGTTCAGATCGGAGGTCTGAGCTGGCAGGTAGCCTTCCCGGTTATTATTATCGTCTATTTCTTCAGTCACTATATTTTTGCAAGTGCTACAGCTCACGTAGCAGCCATGTATGCTGCATTGTTAGGGGTTGGTGTTTCTTTGGGAATTCCTCCTATGCTATTGGCGATGATGCTAGGTTTCATGGGTTCTATTTATGGTGTGCTTACCCATTACGGACACGGTCCTGCTCCGGTATTTTTCGGAAGCGGATATGTAGACCTGAAAGTATGGTGGCTCAGAGGTCTTGAAATAGGAATCGTTCTCTTGATCATTTATATGGTTGTAGGAGGATTGTGGATGAAAGTCTTAGGATATTATTAATTTTTAAATCAAAAATATGTTATCAACATTGTCAAGAAAAATGCTGATGTGCCTTACAGGACTCTTTTTGGGATTCTTCCTGTTGATTCATTTCCTTGGAAATCTTCAGCTTTTTCTGCCACAAGAGCAAGCACATCTGCAGTTTAATGCCTATTCGCATTTTTTATCTGGAAATATTATTATCAAAATAGTTTCTTACGTTTTGTATGCCAGTATTATTCTGCATGCTGTAGATGGATTGATTATTAGTTTAAAAAATAGAAAGTCCGGTGGCGGTTATCAGACAGACAGACGTGGAAGAGCCAGTAAATGGGCTTCCCGAAATATGGGAATCCTCGGAACCTTAATCCTGATCTTCCTAGTAATCCATTTCCAGAACTTCTGGTATATCTACAAATTCGGAAATCCTCCTTTGGATGAGAACGGAAATAAAGACCTATACATTTTAGTAGTGAATGTCTTTAAAGAATGGTGGTACGTTATCATTTATGTTTTATCAATGATCGCATTGTGTTATCACCTGATTCATGGAATATACAGTGCTGTAAGAACTCTGGGGCTTTATCACCCTAAGTTTGTACAATGGTTCAAAACTATCGGAATTGCCTATTCAATCATTATCTGTGTAGGTTTTGCATTGATGCCGGTGTATGTATTCTTTACTTATCATTAAACAGAACGGTCATGATTTTAGATTCGAAAATACCACAAGGCCCATTGGAACATAAATGGGAAAATTATAAAAAGAAAGCAAGACTCGTCAACCCAGCCAACCGTAAAAAACTGGATGTGATTGTTGTAGGAACGGGACTTGCAGGAAGCTCTATTGCAGCTTCTTTGGGAGAAATGGGATATAATGTCAAATCATTCTGTTTCCAGGACAGCCCGAGAAGAGCACACTCTGTGGCAGCGCAGGGAGGTGTAAATGCCGCTAAAAATTACAAAAATGATGGTGACAGTGTGTACAGAATGTTTGTTGATACCCTGAAAGGAGGAGATTTCAGAGCCCGTGAAGCCAATGTATACCGCATGGCAGAATGTTCTCTGAACCTCATCGATCAGGCCGTAGCTCAGGGAGTTCCTTTCGGACGTGAATATGGAGGGTATCTGAACAACCGTTCTTTCGGAGGGGTTCAGGTAAGCCGTACTTTCTATGCAAGGGGACAAACTGGACAACAGCTGCTGCTAGGAGCTTATCAGGCTTTAATGAGACAGGTTGGAAAAGGTTCGGTACAATTATTTTCAAGACATGAAATGCTTGATTTGGTTACGGTTGATGGTAAAGCCAGAGGAATTATCGTAAGGAATCTAGACACAGGAGATATTGAAAGACACGCAGCTCATGCTGTAGTACTGGCAACGGGAGGTTACGGGAAAATCTATTATCTGTCCACTCTTGCTATGGGATGTAATGGTTCTGCCATCTGGAGAGCTCATAAAAAAGGGGCTTTAATGGCTTCTCCAAGCTGGATTCAGGTGCACCCTACTTCTCTTCCGCAATCCGGAGATTATCAGTCTAAACTGACCTTAATGTCTGAATCATTACGTAATGACGGACGTATCTGGGTACCGCTGAAGGAAGCTGAAAACAGGCCAGTAAATGATATTCCGGAAAATGAGAGGGATTATTACCTTGAAAGAAGATATCCGGCTTTCGGGAATCTTGCTCCGAGAGATATTTCTTCCCGTGCTGCAAAGGAAAGAATTGATGCAGGTTTTGGAATCGGGCCTTTGAAAAATGCAGTGTATCTTGATTTCTCTAAAGCAATACAGGAACAGGGAAAGGATAAAATCAAAGAGAAATATGGAAATTTATTTGATATGTATCTTAAAATAACGGGATATGATGCCTATAAAGAACCCATGATGATCTCTCCATCTGCCCACTTTTCAATGGGTGGCCTTTGGGTAGATTATGAGTTGATGACTACCGTTCCGGGATTATTTGCTTTAGGTGAAGCTAATTTTGCGGATCATGGAGCTAACAGATTGGGAGCCAACTCTCTTTTACAAGCTTCTGTAGACGGATATTTCATTGCGCCTTACACCATTGCAAACTATCTGGCAGATGAAATTCACACCGGGAAAATTTCACCGGATTCGCCTGAATTTGAACAGGCTGAAAATGCCGTTAAAAACCAAATTACTGATTTTATCAATATCAAAGGAAGCAAAACTGTAGATTATTTCCACAAAACATTAGGAAAACTCCTGTACGATTATTGCGGACTTGCCAGAAATGAAGAAGGTCTGAAATATGCCATTCAGGAAATCCGAAAACTGAAAGAGGAATTTTATAAGGACGTAAGGGTTTCCGGACAGGGAGGTCAAATGAATACCGAACTGGAAAAAGCAGGCCGTGTTGCCGATTATTTCGAAATTGGAGAACTGATGTGCTATGATGCCTTAACCCGTAACGAATCCTGCGGTGCTCATTTCCGCGAAGAATTCCAGACTCCGGACGGAGAAGCCATGAGAAATGATGCAGAATACCAGTTTATCTCTGCATGGGCATGGGCAGGTGAAAATAGCGAACCAGAATTGATCAAGGAACCTTTAACCTTTGAAGAAATTCAGCCAACGGTAAGAAGTTACAAATAGAAAAACAGAAAATTATGGATTTACATCTTAAGATATGGAGACAGAAAGACAGAAAAAGTGAAGGGAAACTGGTAGGTTATGACCTGAAAGGATTGAATTCTCATATGTCTTTCTTAGAAATGCTGGATACATTGAACGAAAAACTGATCATCGAAGGTGATGAACCTGTAGAATTTGATCACGACTGCCGTGAAGGAATCTGCGGACAATGTGGAATGATGATTAACGGTATTGCCCATGGTCCTCTGAAAAATACAACGACCTGTCAGCTTCATTTACGGTCTTTTAAAGATGGTGAAACGATTCTGATAGAACCCTTCCGTGCCGAGGCATTCCCTGTAAAGAAAGATTTAAAAGTAGACCGCTCTGCTTTTGACAGAATTATATCTTCAGGAGGTTTTGTATCTGTAAATACAGGTCAGGCTCCTGATGCCACTGCCATTCCGGTTACCCACCAGACAGCCGAGGAAGCTTTTGATTCTGCGGCGTGCATCGGATGTGGAGCTTGTGTTGCTACGTGTAAAAACGGCAGTGCAGCTTTGTTTACGTCTGCCAAGATCACCCATATGGTTCTTCTTCCTCAGGGGAAAGAAGAAAGAAGCAAAAGGGTTCTGGATATGGTGGCTCAGATGGATACCGAATTATTCGGGCACTGCTCCAATACAGAAGCCTGTGAAGTGGAATGTCCGCAAGGAATTTCCGTACTCAATATCGCCAGAATGAATTTTGAGTATAGCAGATCATTGTTTTTCAGAAAGAAAAACTAGTCAAGCGAAAGAATAGAAAGATAAGAGGGTAAATTTGTCAATAGGCAGATTTACCCTTTTTTATTTTGTGCTAAATTACTGTGAGAACACCGATAAAATAGAACAAATTCTCCTTTTGCATTCTATTCATTCATCATCGCTACCACTCTTGCCGGAGCTGCAGAACCACCGACAATTTTAAGCGGAAATACACAGATTTTAAATCCGGATGGAGGTAATGCACTAAGATTTGTAAGCTGCTCAATGTGTAAATATTCTTTTTCGATACCTACGCGATGCCCTTCCCAGAAGAATTCGGGATCATTGAGTTCTTTGGCTTTCTGCGCCATATATTTCAGAGGAAGATCCCAACCCCATTGGTCGATTCCCATTACTTTCACGCCCTGATCAATCAGCCATTCTGTAGCTTCTTTGCTCATTCCGGTTCCTTTTTCTACAAAATCTGAGGTTCCCATCATTTTGTCACGGTCGGTTCTGATCAAAACAATATTTCCTTCCTCTATAGTAATTCCGTTCTTATCAAGGTCTTTTTTCAGATCATCTATAGTGATGGCCACAAAATCTTCTTTATGAGTACAATCAATCACAATTCCATCTCCAAAGCACCACTCCAAAGGAATCTGATCTATGGTTTTAGCCGGTTTGCCTTCTACGACAGGACCATAATGCCATGGAGCATCAATATGGGTTGTAGCATGAAGTCCCATATTTTTGATCGTGTCATCTGCCCAGCCCGTCCAGTTTTTAGGAAAAAGTCTCGCGGGAAGTCTTAGTGCCAACCGAATCAGCCAGTGTGATTTTCTGTGTGCTTTATGTTTAATTTTCACCCTCATGAACCAGGGGTCACCTGCATTGTATTGAATGGGTTTTGTAAGATCGACTATTTTTGTTTTCATATGATTCAGCTAAAGAAACAAAGATAGCTAATGAGGAGAAGAAGGCAAAGAGGAAACTTCAACCCCTTCCTAGTTAAATAAGAAAGGTCTCTTTTTAACAAAACAAGATTTCAGATTCTTGAATGTTTGATTGGGTTACAGTCTGATCAGTATACGAAAAAAGATCAGCTAGTTACTGATCTTTTTCTAATTCTATCGGGTTTTCGTATTTTTTATTTTCGTCTCTTTCCTTTTGTCTTTGCCTCATCATTTCTTGACCTTGTATAATTGTTGTTCCATAACTTGCAAGTACGGCGGCAGCATTGGCATCAGCATTTCTAACTGCTTGCTTTAATTTTTGCTGCGTGGTCTCTATCGCTTCTGTATATCTGCTTTTTTTAATGGTAATTAATTTACCTTTTAATTTAGATGCAGGTATAGATTTTATCAGCTCAAAATCAAAATCTCCTTTATCATCTGTTATTTTGACAATTAGTCCTGGTAATCCGCTAAACTTATATGGACCGTAAGGCAACGGGATTTCAGGAGAATACCATGCTATCCAGTTCCGACCTTTAAAAGTAACTTGTGCCTTTTTACAATTAATTGTATTAATTACTTTGGTCTCATCCGCAAGCTTCCAATTCTTTATTATTGGTTCTTTATAAGTAAGTAAAGACATTCCAACTGATTTAAAATATTGTATATTTTCGTTAGATTGAATTATGGTAAAAGATAAACCTGTTTTCGGAATCACAACTCCTTTTTTCCAACCAAGAGTTATACTGCCATCAGCATTCTTTGTAGTTGTTCCTGAATTTGCCATAACCGAATCACCTTTTAGCGATATAACACTGGCAAAAAATGCACGGTTATCTCCTATCTGTAATGAAAATTTTTCTTCATGTAGATAATCAGTTCGTGTGTCAAATTTTGCTTTTAATTGATAAGTGAATTCCCCACGCAGAGTATCCTGTTTGTATGATTGGGTAAAGAATATAGCACTATAAAATAAAATGAACAGTTGTATTAGTTTTTTATGGTAATGCATAAGAAATATTTTCATTATAAATTGCACTTATAATGTTAACTTTTACTATAAGTGCATTTACATTAATTAGGCTAGATTATTACTAGGTCCGTAATGAGAAGCTGCCTTACAATAATTTGCTTCAAGAGCTTCAACCCAAGCATTTGCTTGCTCTGCTGTCCAATCTTGGGTAGTGGTAGCTTGTACGCCACAAGAAGTTTCAGCATACCAAACTTGGCCTGCCTTTACAGTTTTAAGATCCTCACGAGTCATTTTTTTAATTTTTTTCATAAAATACATTTTTTAATTAGGTCTCAAATATATACAACAACCTCATATCTATAGGATGTTTTTTATTATGTTAAGCAGTTGATTTTCTGAAAAAAAATATATCTTTTACTTAATTTTTTTTCGTATAAAATTGAATTGATTTATCATATTACTTAAATAAAAAGCATTTATTAAAAAAATGCTTTTTGTTATTTTTATTTATGTTAAATAATTAATTCGATACATTACTTTATTTTACCCTAAAACCCTTTAGGAATCATAATTTTCTTCGGATCGTTCTCATCATACATGATTTCAATGCTTCCGTATTTAGGGACAGAAGAAAGATTTAAAAGGCTGACAACTTTCTTGTAAACGGTGATATGTTCAGTTCCTCTGAAATCTTTAAAACTTACCTGAAACATAATTTGTGGCTGATCATTTACAAGAAGACCCGTCTGGCTTACACTGATAATATTGGCTTCCGCATTTCTTCCTGAGAAGAGGATTCGTTCTTCTTTTTTATTTTTAAAAAGCCTGCTGATCAGTAACTGAAAAACCAATATATAAATAAGGGTCATTACTCCACTGAAAATAATCGGGTGCATAAAAGTCAGAAATCTCCAGCCAAAATCAAAAGATTCCCTCATATAGAAATAATAATAGAGTCCGGTTATGTAAGCAATCAGAAATACAGCAAACACAATTCTTAAAACAATTCCGGAGGTATTGAATCCCACTTTCTGATCACTTAAAATAAAGTAAGGCTCCTGTGAAACGTTAGGATTAAGCAGAACCTTCACCTTATTTCCGACATCAAACCTTTTTTCCTTTGGCTTGGAGTCGTGAAACATCATTTCATGTTCAATCAATGTATTTCTGAGATTAGGAAACGAAAGAACAATCTGAATAATATTCATATTGGTTTTCGGAATATACTTCAGGAGTTTATAGTTGATGATTTTTGCGTCTCTCGGAATTCCGTTCCGCAATATAGATTGAATAGTATTCTTCTCTTTAAAGGTCTTTATAAAAAGAATATTGACAAAAAAGGCAATAACATACAGCCATATAAGCAAAGAAAAACCGAGATATCCATAGCTCACAGCTAATGAATTTCTCGGTTCTGTCGCCAGTTCCTCACCCATCATATAGATGAAAATGGGAAAAGGAGCACTGAAAAAAAAGAAAAAAGCCCCCCAGAAAATGATCAAAAATTTCATAACTTTTATTTTGTGTGGTGAGATAAAGTTATGATATTATTATTGAATGGGAGAATTCTTTTTTATACCTCTTTTTCGAAATAAAGTCTGTAGTATTTTCCTTTATCATCTTCCCCCATTTCCAGTTTCTGTCTGTCTCCGTGGATGTAGATATGGAAATTTTTATCAAGCTTAATGATACTTTTAAAGTGTCTTTGAGTCTTTTTTACCGCTGCTTCACTGATTGGAAATTCTTCAGCAATATTCACCTGCATATCCTGTTCGTAATCTGTTTTAAAGTTCACAAAACTTTCAATCACGTGCTCATCTCCCAATACTTCACTGGCAAATTCATCCAGTTTAAACTCTTCTTTTTCCTTGAAGAAATTGATAGATTTATTCAGGAAATCGGCCTGGTCTGCTTTGGAAACTTCAAATTCCTGAGGAAGCTGTTTTGTGATATAGTCTTTATAGACCATCAAAGCTTCCTGCGTGTGAAAATATTCATCATCACGCTGCTTTACTTTCAGGAAATCTTCGAACCAATAGTACATATCTCCGTTTTTGTTGTTATCAACTACAGAAAGTACATATCCGGTTTCTTTATTGTTGTTGTAGATCAAAGCCGCTTTATCAATTTTAGACAAACCGATTCCCTGATCTTTTTCAATATCAAATGTTTCTTCGGAAGGATTAATTTTCAAGAAAGATTCTCTCTTCTCCGTTTTAAAGATCCCGATTTTGTCTACTCTATCCGGACGGTCACTTTCATCTTCAAAAAGAACAATGAAAAGTTCCCCACTCTGAACTCTTGGGTTTTCTGCAGCTTCGAAAAGATGCTTTGCAAGGTTTTCAGATTCCCAGATAAATTTGGATTTGTCATCAAAAATTTCTGATACTGCACTGTAAACCGGATTATTCACCAGGTAAGTATCACTATAAAAATGGAAAGTTTCTTCCGATTTAAAAGAACCTAAAAAGTAATCCTCAAGCATTTCTGCCATTCCTTCTTCCAGCTTCAATTCCTCCTGCGAAAGCGTCAGAGAATCTCCATTGATTTTATTTCCGACTCTGTGTACTATTATTTTTGAAAACATTTTTCTGAATATTTGGACTGCAAAGATATTCATTCTTATTCTTTCTGCGAAACTTAAAAATAATATTGATTTTGGTAGAATGTAAACTTTATTTTCTACCACAAAAGGCACAAAAGGTTTTATTTTAAACACTTTAGCACATTTTAGAAGGTTAATGATAACACTAAAAAGTTCACTAAAGGTGAAAATCTAAGATTTTCAAAACTTATGAGTACTTCTTATACATAAAGCTGGTGACCTTAAATAATTTAACAGTTCAACTCTTTTGTGACTTTGTGGTGAGTTTTAAGGCAAGTAATTTATTCTTAAACCTTCTCCATTTTGATAAAATCCTTATCATTTTGACATGCTTTTTTAATTAAAAACAACAAGGATAAAACCACAATAAACTAAATAACAGTAGTTTATATAAAATCCATTTCCAACGGAATACCATTGGCATCATGATTTGAAAACATAGAAATATGGACTTAAAGACTTTAAACAGAATAGACAAGCTGAGAAGATTAAAAAGCAGAGGACCTGAAACTCCAAAGTGGCTGAAGCCCTATCATCTGCTCTTCTTTGCTTTTTTAACCATTTTCATCTTTGGCGCCATCATCAGAATGCTGGAACAAACTCACCATTAAAATATAATATTATGAATTATCTACAAGCCGTAAAGGAAATCACAGATGTGGTTCCTGATTTTGAACAAGAAGTGAAAGAAATCAAAATTCAAAACTCCTACAGCATCATCCGCACTTTCACAGAGCGTATTAAAAACATGATCCGCCAAAATGACAGAAATCTGCTGTTCAGAAGTTTACAGAAAATGGACAAAATTTACACTGACGGAGATACGGTATTAAAGAATGCTATTGAGACTACTTTTATCTATTCTCTGGACAATTGTACCGCTTTCTGCAGTGAAGAATACAGAAAAGTGATTTTTAGTCACATTTCTACCAATCTTCAGAAGGTGTATTCAAGACAAATTTACAGTCACGGTATATAGGTTTTATTACATTTTTTATCCGTTTCATTACAAAGTGTTTAAATTAAACAAAATTAAAAATAACTCACAATCAATAGATTATGAAAAATAAAATAAGAAGGATTTCAGACTGGAAAACCTGGAAAACTACGACTAACAGACACAATGCAGAGATATTACTCACTCACATCGCTGTGATAGCAGGAGTATTTATTTTTGCAGCATGCCTTTAAATTTTGGTATACATTTCGCTGCAATAAAAAGTGTTTGAAAAATTCTAAATTATGATGAAAGTACAAATGCAAACTATTAATCAAAAAATAGCTGTTGAATACTTAAAATTTTTCTATCCGCCACTTCGCAATGAAATCACACAATTGTCTGTTCAGGACAATTTCGCTGGGATCATGCAGGCTACCGTGAACTATCTGAAGAATCTTTTACAGGAATCTAAAATCAGTATTATTGCCCATCACCTTAAACTGATGGACTCAATCTATAAAAATGGGGATTCTTATGTAAGAACCATGATTGAAAATCTGTTTATAAGATCCTTTGAAAGCTTCAAAAAACACGCAAAGATTCAACATTGGAAACTCCTTTATCAATATATGCCTGTAAGCTTCCAGATCATTTATAATGAACAACAGAAGCAGGATATGATGTATTTTGGGAAATAACATGTAAAATAAAAAGCAAAAAGGCAAATAAGTGAATTCGTCTTTTTGCTTTTTCGCTTTATTACTGACAAATGACACCCTATTCTATTTCACCAAGACGTGTAAAACCTCTATTTTTGTAAAAAAAATAACGATGAAGTACCCTTTTTATGCTGCGATGATATCGCTCTCGATGATCTCATGTGGAAATAATGATAACACCATTGATGATCCGAAGCCAATTGATAAAGAAATGTATCAATTTGAATTCAAAAGCTATGCAGTAAAAGGAACCACTCTTTATACCGGATCATTCGGAAGTAAATCTAATCCTGATGAATCTTATCTAAACAAATACTGGAGCATGTACCAGGAACCTGCGTGGAAAAAGATAAGTCTTGATCTCACAAACAAGACCATCAAATTGATTTCTGAAACCTCATCTACAGATTTCACGTATAGTTTCACGATCGAAAATGACTCTGTACTCATCAAAGAGAATAATACTAATAAACCAACTTACATTGGTGATTTCAATAAAGAGAATTCTACCTTTACTTTGAAGAGAACATTACAGTATATGAAACGTGAATCGAGAGAAAGTGGTAATGGTCTGACGGTTGTTCAGAATGTATCTTTTGGCACTACCCAATATGACAATATGTTTGGAATTCTTTTTATCACTCCATCTGATATGACAAAATCAGGAGATCAGGTTTTATGGACGAATATTGAATATTACTATAAGAAGCTTTAATCAACCGATGATATAATAAAAATCCCTCCAATGAATTCGTTGGAGGAATTTTTCTATTTTTTTAAGTCTTATTTCTTCACAAATACCTTTTCTATGGTCTGTGCTTCTTCATTATTTAGTTTTGAGGATTTTTCCAGCTTGGCAATGAAAGTGGTTACTTCTTCCGGCGTGGCTGGTGATCCCAGATTTTCTCCTTTGGCATTAAAGGAATCTGCCAATACTTCTCCTTTTGGATTTAGAATCAGCCAGAAAGGAAGTCCTGCATTTTCACCTTTATATTTATTCATCAGATCTTGTCCACCTGGGTTTTCAAGGCTTTTCTTGTCACCTCTTTCCTGAACATCTACATAAGCAGTAACAAATCGTTTATCAAAAATAGGTTTGGCTTCAGGAAGATCCATATTTTTCTCCATCATCTTGCACCATTTGCACCATGAAGCATGGAATACCAGTAAAACATTTTTCTTGCCTGCTTTAGCTTCTTTGAAAGCTGTATTTAATACTACATCTGCTTTTTCCTGTGCGGCTCCTAACTGAAATAAAAACAGAGTAACAACGATAATAATTTTAGAGTATTTCATTCTGAATTTTTGTTTAAATCTACACGAATTTAAGTATTTTTCTTTAACAATATGACTTTGAGACTAATCAATTTAGTTAAACATTTTGTAATTTAGTCCATGATAAATTTGCTTTCTGATACAGTATAAAAATGGAATTTTCTATTCTTAAATAGGTTTAAACATGATTGAAATAAAAAAATATTCTAATCAGGCAGGCCATCCTGAACCAAGACGGGTCATCAGATACACATTATTCTGGTGCCATCACGGAAGTGCTGAAATTCTGATTGACGAAAATATTTTTATCCTGAAAACCGGACAGACCATCACAATTACTTCCGGACAGTTTCATCAATTAAAATCTGTGGATGGAGAACTTACTGCGTTGGAATTTACGCTGGATTTTTTCTGTAAAAGTGACAGTGATATCGAACTTATTTTTCACAACGGACTTTTTTGTCATTTCGGAATGAATGAAATGATCACCGTACAACATCCTGAATTTTTCACTGAAACATTGAACACCATTGAAAAAGAAATTCTGGATCAGCCTTATCAATATCTGATCTCTACCCATTCTCTGGTGGAATTGCTGTTGGTGGAAATCAACCGCAGTAAAATTGCCAACGGTGATGAAATCTGGAAACCGGATGCTTTATTTTTAAAATTCCTTGAAAGTGTCAGAAACAATTTCAAAAATAATTATCAGGTCTCTCATTTTGCTGATATCCTTGGAACCACTGAAGCTAAACTGAATGAGGTTTCAAAACTCCATACCAGCAAAACGGCTCAGAATGTCATCTACAGTCTTATTATTTCTGAAGCAAAGAGACTTTTACTGTATGAAAAACTAACGGTAAAAGAAATTGCTTACCTGCTTGGCTTCAATGATCCTTTTTACTTTTCGAATTTCTTTAAAAAACATACTTCCCGTTCTCCCAAAGATTATCAGAAAGCGGTAAAGGAAGTTTAGTTTTCCGTTTGAATAAAAAAAGCTCATAACTTTTCGATTATTCTTCTTTTCAGCATTTAAATATTATATGCTTTTTCTGGAATTGTCTATTCTTTAGGCAAAGGTTTTCGTTGAACTTTGTACCTGTAATTAAGACCTAAAAATTATAGTATGAAAACTCAACAGGACACCGCCCTTTTTTTATTAAGGATCACTTTGGCATTTGGATTTTTATCTGCCGTAGCAAGCAGGCTGAATCTTTGGGGAGCGCAATCTTCAGGTTGGAAAAATTTTGTTGATTATACCGCTGAAACAAATTCATTTTTACCGCAGACATGGGCTTCTATTATTGCCGTATTGTCTACTGCAGCTGAATTATCAATCGGTATTCTGCTGCTGCTAGGCTATCAGATAAAAGGAACAGCAAAATGCGCCTCCATTCTCACTTTATTATTTGCGGTTGCAATGAGTATTTCTTTCGGCATTAAAGAACCTTTAGATTATTCTGTCTTTGCATTCAGTGCCGGAGCATTTCTCCTGAGTACTTTCTCCCGCTATCAGTGGAGTTTAGACCAATTTTTACAATAACAATTAAAATTTATATATCATGAACACCAACATCCACGATTACATCGTAAAAACAGAACAAAAAGAATGGCAGCCATTAATTGAAAAAGGGATTCATTATGAAGGTATTTTTGTAAAATCTTTAAAATTTGATCCAGAGAAAAACCGTTCTACCAGCATTCTTTTAAAATTTGAACCGGGAGCCAGCTATCCTTATCACAATCATCCCGCCGGAGAAGAACTATTTATCATGGAAGGTGATGCCAGTATTGCAGGAGCCCAGCTTGAAAGAGGAGATTATTTGTATACCCCACCTAATTTTAAACATTCCGTAAAATCTGAAAAAGGCTGTATTATTCTTTTTGTAATACCTGAGGAGGTGGAACTTCTTTAAAATGACTATCAAAAAACCACAGTAAAAATTTTACTGTGGTTACCTATAAACTGTTACAAATACTTTAGGCAAAAAGTAGATCAGATTGAAAATTAAAATATTCTCTTTCTTTCATAATCTACTAATACCTGGAATGAAACTGTGAGAAAATATATAAAACGATGAACCTTAGCACAAATTATATACAATTGACAATCTGAGAATCAGCTGATTTCGCAGAATGTTCGACTGTAATTAGGTTTTAATTATCAAAAAAGCAGTTACCACTTCCGGAGTATTACTGGCTATCAAAGGTTTACTCTTTATCACCAGCCAAATCTGCCAGAATACCTTCATTTCGTATTTGGAATCTTCAGGAAAAAAAGTCCCTCATTTTACCTTCTATTTATTCACAAACACAGTACAACCGGAGCTTTTCTCTTTATCCTACACATCCGTATAAGTGATAACCGCTATTTTTTTAATTGCTTAGAAACTCTACATTTCCTGTCTCCATATGATATTCCCCACCAACTATTTTTATTTCTCCTTTTGCTTCCATTTCTTTTAGGATAAGACTGCTATTTCTTATGTTGAATATAGTCTGATTAATATTTGCCTTTGTAACAGCCTCCAGATATTCATTGTTACCAGAGGTTTTTTCTCCTTTAAAACCATTGACCTTCTCTATAGCCGGTCTTATTTTGGATAAAAGAGCGGTAATATTACCGAGTTCCACATGGTCAATTGCTGATTTTACAGCACCACAATGTTCATGCCCCAAGACTATAATTACTTTTGCACCGGATACTTTACATGCAAATTCCAAACTTCCCAAAATATCCTCATTGCTAATATTTCCAGCAACCCTCGCTACAAACAAGTCTCCAATTCCTGAATGAAAAACATCCTCCACCGGCACCCTTGAATCCAGACAAGACAGTACAACGGCTTTGGGATATTGTCCTAAAGAAGCCTTTCTTATTCTTTGCGAGGTATTCCGAATGGTCAAATTATCATTAGCAAAATCATTATTTCTCTTTTTAAGAATATCCAAAACAAGATCCGGAGTCAATTTCGACTAGTCTTCTTCGGTTAAAAACTGCTCATCAATCATTTCATTTTCAGAAATAGTTTCCCGTCTTTTTTCTGATTTTTTACAGCATGTGAAGCTCATTATAATAATTAAAGTCATCATCATTACCTTAATGAAATTATCTTTTATTTGCATTTATTAGTTATTTTAATGTTATTTTTATATAAACTGCTTAGTCCTTATTTAGCAAAGCTGTCTAAACTTTCATAAAAATCACCCTCCTCGAATAGTTTCAAACCATCATTCTCTAGACATACAAAATGTTGTTTATTTTAGCATGACTTTGCATCAGCTGATCATAGAAACTATAAAGCTTTCTGACTAATTCTAATTATCATAATTCTTCATAATAAACTCAAAATAACTGATCATTTTCGTATAGTTCTCTATACTGATATGTTCATTGGTACTATGCATACTTTGCTGTTCTGAATTATTAATTTTGATGGGCATAAAACGGTAAATATGATCACTCAGCTCCTGATATTTAATAGCATCTGTTCCTCCAACTGTTAAATAAGGTGTTATAAGAAGATCAGAATAAACATGATTAAGCGAAGATTTCATTATTGTATATGCTTTTGTATCCACCGGTGAAACTTTTGAAGCTTCTCTGGCATTATCCACTATACTTACTTCAACATCGAATCCTTCAGTTGCTTTTGCAACATGCTTTTTCACTTCTTCAATTGTATTTCCCGGTAACAACCGGAAATTGGCCACAAATTCCACCTCAGAAGAAAGTACATTAGGAGCATCGCTTCCCTTCATCATAGTTAATGCCGTTGTTGTACGAATGAGAGCATTTGTTGAATGATTTTTTGAGAGTTCTGATAATAAAACAGACTCCATCAGCCATGCATTGGCAATAGCCAACCTTGATGTAAAGGACATAGAACCGCCTACATTCTGAAAAAAATTACGCATCAGTGGGATAACCATAGGCTTCATAGGATTTTGCTCCAATCTCTGCATCATAATAGCCGCTCTTCCAATGGCCGTTTCTGACGGCGGCATTGAAGAATGACCACCTAAACCTTTAACTTTAATTTTCAATGACAGAAATCCTTTTTCAGCACAACCTATCAATGCTACGTTAGCATCTATACCCTTTAGATTTCCTTTTTCAAGAATAAATCCTCCTTCATCATATATGGCATCAAACCAAAGACCTTTATTTTTAAAGTATGCCGCTATTTTCGCAGCTCCAAGTTCTCCACCTACTTCTTCATCAAAACCAAAAGCAAGATAGATGTCACGTTTAGGCTGTTGCCCGCTCTTTATTGTATTTTGTAATGCCTCCATAAGAGCGAACAGCATTCCCTTCATGTCCAAAGCTCCCCTTCCATATATCTTCCCGTTTGTAACAGCACCAGAAAAAGGTCCGTAATCCCATTCTTTGGCAATAGTATTCACCGCAGTACCAGGTTTATCTTTTGGACGGAATATATTTTCCTGGGTATTCCTGATCCGGGCAGAACCTGGAGGTACAACATCCATATGGGACAGGAATAAGATAGGTTTTAAATCATCATTTGTGCCTTTTAATTTAAATACAAGCGCATGGCCATTCACTGTAAAGCTTTCAGCATGTTGATATATATAGGAATATTCTTTTTTTATAAATTCATGAAATGCATCAAAACTGGTATAATCAAATTTCAGAGAATCCCCTGAGGGAACTGTAGGAATTTTGATTCCTCCCGAAAGCCTGTATACTGAAGAATCACTGACCATTATTTTAGGTAAATCTTTGCTGACTTTCTCCATTTTGGTAAACGGATAAGTAAGCGTACGGATTACGAAGAATACAATTAGAAGTCCTAAAAAAGCAAAGACTGTAATGAGAATTTTTTTCCTTTTCATGTTGATTGTGTTTTTATCCTGACCCTTCAATTATAAATCCAGAGAGATCTTCATCTCAATTTATTGTAGCACCAATACCAACATGGTAAACTACTTTGATCTGTTATAATTTTCGTCTTCTTTCATTTTCAAAATTAAACGTGAATACTACTGCCACAAAATAAAACACCTCTGAAATTATTAAATCCAGAGGTGTTTTAAAATACATTACCTTAACTAAATCAAACAGTTATAACCAATTATTCAGAAATTATTCTTTGGCTTTCTGTTTAATAAAAACAGAGGGTGTCATCCCTGTATATTCTTTAAAAGCAGATACAAAGCTGCTATAGGGAAGCCCGCACTCATCAGCTAGATACGTTATTTTATAGGTATGATATTTGGGATCAGTATATATTTTATTGATGATGTATCCAATTTTAAGATCATTCACATAGGAATTGAAATTCTTATTTTTATGTTTGTTGATAACCTCAGACAAATAAGTTGTATTGGTCCCCAACTGAAATGCCAGAGATGCTATAGTGAGATTTTTATTGACAATTTTTTTAGAATTTTCAAATTCTGAGAGCTTCGTTAATAACTCTTTTTCTGTTTTCTCAGTGATAGAGGATGAAGATTTTATGATTTCAGAATTTTTAATAGGAACTTGTTTTTTCAGTTCATTTTCCTGTTTTAGATTTTCAATAACCTGTTGATACCGGTTTTTATTTTTAAGCGCTCTTTTTCTTAGTATCAATATGACGATGCCCGCGGCCAATATAATCACTACAATGGTAATGATAAGCATGTACTTCCAGTTTTCCTGAATATCAATTGCATGCAGCATTTCTTTTTTCGAATTGGTGAAGGCAAGGGAAGTGGCATTATTCAGATCATGATCTCTCTGCTTTTGAGGATTTTCCAAAAGATGATAATACTTTTCGGAATTGAGATGATCTCCCTGCTTTGCATAACTTTTTGCAAGTAATTCATACAGACCGCTTTTTAAACCAAAACCATCGAAAAAAATAATATTCTCAGCTTTTCCTGCAGAATCTATAACGGCCTTATAATTACCTTCAGCAAAATACAATTCGCCATAACTTTTAAGAAGGTAAACTTGTAATATTTTATCTTTTACAGGGTAAATAATATCTCTGGCTTTATTATAACAGATCCTGACCGAATCATTTTTTTTCATTTCTATATAGCTTTTACCCATTGCTAGATAGTTATTGGCCAGCAGATAACTAAATTTCTGATGAGCCTTGTATTCTTTCGGAATATCCTGTAATAACTGAATTGATTTTTGGTAATATTTTAAAGAGGATCTGTCATTCTCATTTGCATACTCTATATTCCCGATTTCATAGGCCGCACCAGCTGCTAAAAAGACAGTTTCTTTCTGATGGGTATTAATTTTTGATACTAAACGGAGTGCCTGATTATAATAATCTACTGCTTGCTCATTTAAGCACAACTGGCGGTAATCCTGCGCTATCAGAGATAAAGACAATGCAGTGTACTCAGGGCTTTTTATTTTTTCTGAAAGTTCCCTGGCTTTCATGATGGCATTTAATGCTTTTGGAGTTTCGCCCATTATAAAATAGGCATTGTTCATCATGTTATAAGCTCTTATTCTTTGTATGTCTGTTGCATCCTCATTTTTTATGATGGCCGCAGCATCTTCTATTGCTTTTCTTATACCCTGAGGCTGATCTTTTATTATTCCTGCGTCCAGAATACGGTCTATTTTATTTTGTGAGGGAACAAATAAATAGAAAAAAAGGCAAAAAAATAAAATATTTTTTCTCATAAATCCATTGTGTTTTCGTGTTAAATATATGAATTTATGAGAAAAAAAGTGGTATTTCCTTTCTAAGGAGTTATTTCACCAGAGTTCGGTGTAAAAAATTAATCTTTTGTAACTGGAAGAGGAGAATAAAGGTTAATCATAAAACTAAAAATTAATAAAATTCACCTGTAGTACGGTTTTTTAACTTCAGAAATTTCGCTCTTCCGACTTTAACCTCCCTGATATCATTAAAAGCTTAATATATAAATCCAAACTGAGATGATTGAATATCATTCCATTTACGGAAATACCTTACTGATTCACTTTTGCTATTCCTTCAAAACCGTTTCATCCACTGAAGTCTGTTGGAAATAGAATAGCGTTTTTTTCTTTCTTATAAGATCTACCAAAGTCTGCACTGAAAATGTGAGGATAATATAGAATACGATTAATACCAATACATAGCCAATACTGTGCTGTCTGTACCCAAAAATTCCTTTTCCCCACGAGATCAGTATCCATTGGATCATATACATGGAAGTCAGGTTTCTGCTGCAGTATTTTAAAACTTTAATCACCTTATTTTCCTTACTGTTTACGGTGAGAGTATAGATAATCCACAGGAAGATCAGCGTCCAGCCTGCAAAATAAACAACTCCGCCGGGTCCCATATGATAGAAACCGTTGTAGTTATATTCGCCATATAGAAAAACCAATGGCGCACCAACTGCCACGAAAACCAATCCCACATACAGCATATTTCTAAATAACTGCTTGCTGTTGTAGTTCAACTCCTGGAACCATTTTCCGAAAAACATTCCGATGATGATAAAAGCCATCCATGGAAAAACAGGAAAATATACATATGCCGGATAATCAGTATTAAAAAGAAGATCCAGAACATAATTGATCACAGGATAGTCAAAATTAATTCCACTAACTTCTCTGGATATCAGTGCAACGAAAAGACCTATCGCCAGAATGATATATTTATTTTTCACATACTCTCTGATAAACCCGACAAACAGCAAAGACATTCCTGCCAGCTGTAAAATATCACCCAGCTGTACCAGATAAACATATTGCTGCTCTATAGGAGCATGCCATCCGTATTTTTGGATAAAATTATCAGGAGCAAAATTAAAAATCACAGGGATCATAAACTTCATAAAATTCATGAACAGGCCTGCAAATACAAGTAAAACACCCCGCTTCAAAGAACTCTTAAGACTTTGATGGCTGGAAGTCATGAAGGTAATTCCCATGCAGATCAGGAAAATGGAAGTTCCCCTTCCGAGAAAAACAATAAAACTGCCAATTGCTGTTTCATATTGTGATTTTACATTGGCATACACCAATAAGGTATGTATGATGATCATTCCGATGACACTTATACCTTTTATTAAATCCAGTGTGAGGATTCTTTTGTTTAGTTGTTCCATAGTTTTTTTAGTGAAAATGGTGGATTAGATGGATAAAATTGTATTCATTATTATTTCTTTAAATAATATTTTTATTTATTCTAAATAAAATCAAATATACAAATTAAAACCACATTTCATAATTCATAAATTAATTTTCATAAACAATTAATGCTTAAATATTTATTATGAAATCCAAGAGCATTTTGGAATAAATTTCCACCCCAACCAAACCAAAAAACCAGATACTAAATTGATAAAAGCGATATTTATTAATCACCAAATATCCGATTGCGAGAATTCTTCATCATTGAATTCAATAATTACTATTTCATAAAATAAAAAACTCTTCCAGAGCTGGAAGAGTTTTTACTATAATCATTATTTTGGTAATTCCGGTGGGCGCATTTTGTATTTGTAACTGTTTAGCGTTTTTAAAAATGCTACGATATCAAAAACTTCGTCGTCCGTCAGATTCAGTTTTTCTACCATTTCTGATTTATGGGGAAATTTAGGATCATTGAGCTGATCTCCTTTTGGAGTTTCTCTTCCCATTCCGGCGTTGTACATCATAACTATGTTCGCCAGTTCGGGGAAAAGTCCGTTATGCATGTAAGGCTTATTCTCAGAAACTTCTCTCAGCGTAGGGGTTTTGAATTTTCCTACATCTTCGTTCTCTTTGGTAACGATATATCTTCCCAGATCTTCATATTTCTTTCCGTAATACGTCAGTCCCAAATTGTGGAACTTCTGGTCAGAAAAATAAGGGGTGTTGTGACAATTGATACAATTCGCCTTGGTACGGAATAAATGAAGTCCGTTGATTTCAGAATCCGTTAAAGCATCCTTTTTCCCGGTAACGAATTTGTCAAACTTTGATGGCGGACTTATCAGAGAGCGTTCAAATGTAGCAACGGCTTTTGCAATTTTCTCTTCCGTCACTTCCCCATTTCCGAAAGCTTTTACAAAGAAGGCTTTATAACCTTTAATCTTCCTGATATTCTTTGTCGCCATTGACATATGCAGATTCATTTCTACCGGATTTTCAATAGGGGCTTTCACCTGCTCTTCTAAAGTCGCTGAACGGCCGTCCCAGAAAAATGTTTTAGCATATCCAATATTTACCAAAGTAGGTGCATTTCTAGTTCCCGTCTGCCTGTCGTGACCAAAGGAAACTCTGCTCCCGTCTGACCATCCAATTTCAGGATTGTGACAGTTGGCACAGGAAATCTGTCCGCTTTTGGATAATCTCGGATCAAAAAACAACATTTTTCCCAGTTCCATTTTATCTTCGGAATAAGGATTATCTTCAGGAAATTTCATTTTAGACAAAGGTCCGATATCCTGAAAACCTTCTTTCGCTTCATCAAATAAATGAGCAGCCGGCCATTTGTTCTGATCGCCGCTGCTGTATAAGGTACGAAGCTCTTCTACGGTATATCCCGTAGGGTCATTTGAAGTATAGCTTAATAAACATACGATTCCGGCAATGGCCAGAAAAGCAATATATCTGTCTTTCATTATTTTTAATAATACACATTCAATCCTACCATGGCAACATGATTAGCTCTGCCATTGTAGTCCACTTGATTTTTATACGTACTGTTCATCAGCCAGGTTTGAGAAAAACTCCCAAACAGCTCATACCTTATTTTGTTCTGATCAAAAATATAACTTGCATTAAAATTAAGACCTATTTTAGGTGTTGCATCATAAGCAAAGTCCGGCTGAGCGATCTTAGTTGCAAAGATATTCTCTTTTGTGCTTTGGTAAGGCTGATAATTGAATTCTTTTTCCAAAGGCACATAAAGATTTTGAGAAAGCCCAATCGCTATTTTATGGGAAGGTTTTAAAGCAAATTCTTTTTCCGCTCCAAGACGGTAATTGAAGAAAGAAAGTTTCCTGTCCATTACTACGGATAAATCCTTTACATGATTTTTTCCATATGCAGCGTCGAAAAGTATTTTAAATGCTTCATTTTTATGATTAAACCATATCACACTATTTTGCCAGAAAAGATTTTTCTGCTCCAGGCGATACGATGTGTAGTCCAAAGGATAGTTGTAGTTGGTATCAAGCTGATCCTGATATTTCAACATAGAAGCCCATTTTTTACCATTATAATTCCCTAGAAAATTAAGATAGAAACTATGAAGATCCGTTTTCAGCCCGGAATATTTTGTATAGTCTTTATGCCAATTAAAGCTGCCATCCTGATATTCAAAAACTCTGTAAAAACGCTCAATCAGATTTTTATAATCGTATCCTGCAGAAAAATGGGTATTTCCATTATTAAAGGCATATTCACCACCCCAGATATAACCTCCTAATTTATATTCTGAAGTTTTATACATAGTATTCCCGATATACTGATTACCATATCCTTCATTATAACGGATATAAATACTGTCATTCGCAGGTACATTTCCTTTCATATTGACAAACATGATGTCATTTCCCTTGTAATGATGTACGTAGCTCAGTTTTCCGAAAATGGCATGCTGCTTCCATTTCAGACCCAATTTTGCAAATGCTTTGTATTTGTAATCATCTACCTTCGGTCTTGGATCTGCATTCTGACGGTAAGATTTGGAATAACTTCCTTCTCCTCCCAATTGCAGGATTACAGGTTTTACAGGATTATAGGCAAACTGTCCGTTGATAAAATAGTTTTGTTTCTGCCATCTTGCCGAACGCGGAACCCAATAATATGAAGGATTATAAATAAAAGAAGAATTCGTAGTTCTTTCATCACTCAGAATATAGGGAACATCTTCTTCGGTAGTTTTGTCTGCTTTAAGTCTTCCAGATAAGGCAATTTTGTTATTCAGCTTATAGACTCCTTCAGACTGAAACGTAAAACTGCCTGTTTCTCCTGCAGTCTGTACTCTTTTAAAATTTTGTTTTACAGAAGAATACTGAAAGGTTGTCCGTGAAAAATCCAAAGGCTGGAAAAATGAAATATAGGGATCATTTATTCTAATGTCTTTTTCTACAGAACTTATATTAATACTATCTAAATGACTAGTTTGAGCATGGAAAAACTGACTGCCTAATGCAGCTAATCCTAACATACCGTATTGAAAAACTTTAATTGTCTTATTTTTATTATTGCGCATATCCTCTAGGGTTTGCTTTAATCGTTACAAAATCATTGGCAGAATTATTCGTATCCTGCAATACCACACGTCCACTTATAATTTCCTTCGTTTTACGGATGACAGAAAATCCGCTAAAAGTACCTTCAGCCTGCCCCTGTGGGTTGACAATGAAAGTTCTTGAAGCATCTATATCTGCAGGGAAATCTTTAGGTACTTTTTGCTCTTTATCTGTAATATCTATTCCGTCTATGATATAGTTTTTAGGAATTTGCAAAAATAGGGTTCCTGTAGGTGCTTTAGGAGCTGCTACTTTTTGCCAGCTTGCCACTTCTGCATCCGTTGCTCTCAGAATCCCCAATCCCAGCATAGAATTCACATTCAGGATTAGGTCATTAGAGGCAATACTCCAGTAAGTAACCTGCATATCCGGCACCATAATATTCTGAATATCCCATGCGAAAGGCTTCTTACCCATACTTATATTATAATCTCCCATATATGTTTCAAAGTCAGCATGGCTCAGATCAACAGTTCTGTCAGGCTCCTGTATCGCTATTCCTATACCGTTAATATCATCGAAAGGCATTTTATGATTAATGGCTGTCTGAGCTACAATAATACTTTTCCCTGGTAAAATCGGATATTGACTACCGCTTCCAGGTATTTTGATAAGTATATTAGAGTATACATAATCTGTATTGGCTGATGCACCTCCTCCGGCAGTTTTGCTCCAGTCATACTGTCCGTTGGATAAAGTATAGGTGGTCACGTTACTATTAACATTTCCTTCCAGAAATACCAGGTATAAGCCGTCAGCATAAATAGTCTGATCTGAATTGTTGTGAATCTCAATAAACTGGTCTCTGAAATTGGCTCCTAATTTATTATCAGAACCTGCATAATAATATTGTTTAATCACAAGATCACCAAGATTTCCACTGATGATTCTGACCAATTTGGAAGAAGTATTGGCATTAATGGTTACTTTTTCATCAAACCCTCCGAAGTGAACAATTTCATAACTTGTTTCCTCCCCTAGCTGCTGTTCATATTCACTCTGTTTTAGCTGAAGTTCAGCCTGGACACTGTAGCTTCCCGGCAGAACGGCATCTAATTTCAGTTCTCCGTTGGCATCTGTTTTTCCAACAATCTGATCTTCTGTTGCTGTATTTTTCAGGATAACAGTTACATTCGCTACGCCTTTATCTGCTACAGAAGGATATTTGGAAGCATCATATTTAATATTTATCGTAAACGGAACAGGCTTAATCTCGTTATTTCCTCCAAAGTCATCATCTCTGTTGCATCCAACAAGGGTAAGAACGGGAACTATTAACAATAGTATTAATCGTTTCATTATTTTTATTTTTAGTATTATTAAAATCTGTATGAAATATTTCCTCCGAACGAAGTAGAAGTAAAATTGCCGTAGACACTTCCTCTTTCGTCATATGCTTTTAAATTGAAAACATTACTTACATATATTGACAATCTGAAACCACTTAAGAAATCTTTTGTAACCCTTAAATGAACATTATGAAGTGTTTTGTTATATAACCCTGAAAGTTTTTCGTCAGAAGGTTTCAGGAATAATCCCTGATATTTTGGATTGGTACGTTCATTTTCAGGAATCATCTGCGTTTCTCCATCATGTTTGATATACCCTATCGGATAAATGTCATTCATTCCTGTCAGGGATCTGTCTGAAAGAAAATGATCTGTTCTCAGGCCAATAATTAACCCAGATGAAGCCAGGTGATAATCAAAGCTGAAACTCGCTCTGGCCATGGATCTTTTATTTTTAATATCATTATAAATCCCATATTGGAAATCCTTATCCATAATCTCCGGCGCACTGATTTTGTAAAGTCCCTCATCTTTTTGTCCGGAAGTTTCTACGTAACTGGCATTAAAACCAATCACAAGATTAAGGGCCTCTATTTTTTTGAAACTGGCCATCAGTTCCAATCCTTTATCTGAAGACTGGTATCCGTTAATAATTCTGTTCTGGAGGTAATTAAATTTTTCAGTTCCTACCACTTCGAAAGTAGGCACGTTTGTTCCTGATATATTGACATCCACTTTGGCTTTATCCATGATCTTATGAACACTTAAAGTGGTAAAACCATCAACCAGTTTATTGTAATATGCTGTAAGGTTTACTACTGCGAAAGGAAATCTGTAATCAACTCCTATTTCCGTTTTCCAGCTTTTTGAAGGTTTAAGGTTTGCATTATCTCCTGGAGTCACTACTGTTTGCATAATTGCTGCTGAGTAATATCCCGGCAAACGATAATCCCCTAATAAAAAGTCAAAATATCTCGGTGATGTATAGATCTGATTAAGGGAAGGAGCTTTAGATGTTAATCCAAATCCTCCTCTCACAGAAAATTTTCCCATCTGATAAGATGTATTTACCCTTGGCGAATAGGTAGAATATGAATTCTGCAGATCATAACGAAGACCCAGATTTGTTTTAAAAATGTGTTTATTAGCAAAGACTTTGGTAATATTATCCTGAATATACAGTGCATACTGTTTACTGGAAAATACATTATCCCTGTAATTAAAATCTCTCATCCCATTGGATCCTTGTCCTGCAGTATTAATTGTCGTAAGCTGACCTGCCGTTCCGTATCTTCCTTTTCCAAAGTTATCTCCATAACGGAAGTTAGCACCCACACTATAATTGTGAGCCCATTTGGAAGAAGTTAATTTTATTCCGTTAATACTAAAATTGGTGTAGATATTAAGAGGTTTACCATCTGAAAACGCCTGATTCTCATAACTTGGTGGTGTATAAGGTGCATAATAAACACCATCTGTTGTAGAGTTCCCATAAGGACGAGCACCTTGGTTCAGCCAATATCTTCGCTCTGTAAGCTGAGTTGCATAGCTTATCCCCATATCGACATTGATTGATTTAAAGAACGTTTTTTTACCATTCTGTGCGAAAAAATAGCTGATATTATTTCCTAATGAAAAGCTTTTATTTTCGACATTGATAATCATTCCGTCCACATCATCCGGGTCTCTTTTTCCCTTGCTGCTATTGGTAGAAAATGAAGCAGACAGCTTATTTCTAAAGCCATTTTTATTACTTGACCAAAGAAAATTGACATTTGTTCTGTCATACCCTACAAGACTGGTTCGGGGATCTGAAAGCGAATTCATATAATCAACGGAAGCATTCAGGGCATTGTTTTGATTAATTTTAAAACCTTTGGTAAGGCCAACCTGATAAGTTCCTTCTCTCAGAGAGGCATCCAATCGTAATGGTGATGCTTTCGCCGTTGTGGTAACTTTGATTAATCCGGAAGTTAAATCTCCATATTTGGCATCTGGAACTCCTTGTATAACTTCAATACTTTCTATATTTTCTGTAGGAACTTCCCTTAAATCGACCCCATAGTTAGGCTGTCCCGGCATTAAGTTTCCTCCTTTGGTAGAAGTATTAAAGCTTATTCCAAAAGGACCGCTGTTGGCAGAATCATAGCTCTGCATATTTTCGTTATTAGATAATGCAATATCATTGACCATCAACTGTACTCCAAACGCTCTGTTTCCAAAATCATCACCTCCCGGAACAGTTCCGGAGCCCGTAATTGAAGGTCCGCTGGCGGTTCTGAATACAATATTTTTAAATTGGGTATTGTCAAATTGCTGTACATATTGACCGGGTAATTGCTGCAATACGTCACCGATTGAAAATGACTGCAGGTTTTGAAGCGCTTCCTGTTGAATAACGATCTCAGAAAATTGTTTTTTTCTCGCTGTAAGCTGTACACCTTCGATTCTGATTTCTGATCTTTCACGAGGTGAACTTTTAGGTGATAGAATCTGCAAATTCAGTTCCTCCCCTTCTTTTATTATAATGGTTTCTTCTCTATTATTGTCATTCAGAAAAGTGATCTGACATTTTCCTTTAAGAATCATAGAATTGCCATTTTTATGCAGTTCTTTACATTCTTTCAAACCACCACTGACAAGTTCTCCCGTTTTGCGTTGTCCATTGTGAAAAATTTCTACTTTTTGGGCAGACAAGAATCCGCCTGCTGTTAGAAAAACAGCACCTGCTAATAACGATAATTTCACCCTTAAAATATTTAGACCGCAAAATTAATTATAATTATTCTAAATAAAAAGTAAGTTTTTGAAATTGTTTAAGCTATTTTAACTTAAAATAAAACAATATACGTATTTAATTCCCCATATAAAGAATACAATAATAATACAACTTTAATATACCGCATTTATAGTGTATTAAAGTTGCTCTTTATCATTATATATTTAGCTATGGCTTTTGAAAAACAGATTGAAAATTAAATGCATAGGAAGATGAACCTTTTTCCTGCAAATATTTCAAACGTTTTAATGCCTCGTCAATATTTGGATATTCGTTATCCTTAATCCACCATAAAGCATAATAGGCCTTTCCATATTTTTGAAACCATTCTTTTCTTCTTCTTACAAAATCAACGTGAAATGTCTTATAAGTATAATATTCCAACGATTCTATATCTTTCCATACAGAGATATTGATAATAATTTTTTCATCATTAAGCGGATTAAAACTTGTAGCATTATTTTCATCGTCTTTCAGTCTCCAAATAAACCCATCGCTTTCCTCTGCCAATTGGTTTACTGAATCCAAATGACTGACAAACTCATTCATTACCGGATCTTCTATGTTAGCTCCTATCATTCGGGCAACATTAATTTGTGCTAGCTGGTACATTTTTTTATTTCTTTTATTCTGATTAATATTGTGTAAAAATAGATTCTGTACTATTAGCATAAAATAACTATCAATTTAGATACTATAAAAAAGATGGAAAAAGAATGTAAGACCTTATACATCAATGTTGATCAAAAATCATATCCCTGTGCAGTAAGTTTTGTTATGGATTTCATTGGAGGAAGATGGAAAGCAGTTATTCTCTGTCACTTAAAAAATGGTGATAAAAGGTTTGGCGAACTAAAAAAAGAGCTTTCTTTTATTACTGAAACAACCTTAAGTATTCAACTGAGGCAATTAGAAAGAGATCAATTAATAACACGAACAGTATTTGGAACAAAGCCTCCCGTAAAAGTTGTATATAGTTTGTCAGATTTAGGATTATCATTTATTCCTTTGTTAAATCATATTAACGATTGGGGCAAAACCATCTTAGAAAGTAAAAAAACACTTTAAAAGTTGATGTATTAAATCTGAATATCAGTCTAAATAAAACCCCGCAGTAAATAAATTACTGCGGGGTTGATTTATAATTAAATGTTAATGTTACATTTATTATTTTACTTCTTCGAAGTCTGCATCCTGTACATCTTCAGCTCCGGCGTTTCCACCAGCATTCTGAGCTCCAGCACCTGCATCAGCACCTGGCTGTTGACCTGCTGCATATAATTCTTCAGAAGCTGCCATCCATGCTGCATCTAATGCTTCAGTCTTAGCTTTTACATCATCAACATTTTTAGCTTCGAAAGCAGTTTTTAATTCTGTGTGAGCTGCTTCAACTGCTGCTTTTTTGTCAGCAGAAAGTTTTTCACCAAATTCTTTCAATTGCTTTTCAGTCTGGAAGATCAATCCGTCAGCTTTGTTGAAGATTTCAACTTCTTCTTTTCTTTTAGCATCCGCTGCAGAGTTTTCCTGAGCTTCTTTCTTCATTCTTTCGATTTCTTCGTCAGAAAGACCTGAAGAAGCCTGGATTTTGATAGTCTGCTCTTTACCAGTTCCTTTATCTTTAGCAGATACACTTAGGATACCGTTAGCATCAATATCGAAAGTTACTTCAATTTGAGGAACTCCTCTTGGTGCTGGTGGAATATCCTGAAGATCGAATCTACCGATTTCTTTGTTATCGTTGAACATTGATCTTTCTCCCTGTCCTACTCTGATGCTTACAGCTGGCTGGTTGTCAGAAGCAGTAGAGAATACTTCAGATTTTTTAGTTGGGATCGTAGTGTTCGCTTCAATTAATTTTGTGAATACAGAACCCATTGTTTCAATACCTAAAGAAAGTGGAGTAACGTCAAGTAGTAATACGTCTTTTACATCACCTGTCAATACACCTCCCTGGATTGCTGCACCAATAGCTACAACCTCATCCGGGTTAACTCCTTTAGATGGTTTTTTACCAAAGAATTTTTCTACTTCTTCCTGAATGATCGGGATTCTTGTAGAACCACCTACCAAGATTACTTCGTCAATATCAGAAGTTGAAAGACCAGCATCTTTTAATGCTTTAGCAACAGGCTCCATAGATCTTCTTACAAGATCAGCAGATAATTGCTCGAATTTAGCTTTCGTTAAAGACTTCACTAAGTGCTTAGGACCTGTAGCGGTAGCCGTGATATAAGGTAAGTTGATTTCAGTCTGTGGAGAAGAAGATAATTCAATTTTTGCTTTTTCAGCAGCTTCTTTCAATCTTTGAAGAGCAATAGCATCAGATTTTAATTCAACACCTTCTTCAGCTTTGAACTCATCAGCCATCCAGTTGATGATCACATCATCAAAGTCATCACCTCCCAAGTGCGTATCACCGTTTGTAGACAATACTTCAAATACACCATCTCCTAAATCAAGGATAGAGATATCGAAAGTACCACCACCAAGGTCATATACTGCAATTTTCTGATCTTTATGGTTCTTATCAAGACCGTAAGCTAACGCTGCAGCTGTAGGTTCGTTGATAATTCTTTCTACTTTAAGACCAGCAATTTCACCAGCTTCTTTAGTAGCTTGTCTCTGTGCATCGTTGAAGTATGCAGGAACAGTGATTACCGCTCTTGTTACTTCCTGTCCAAGATAATCTTCAGCAGTTTTCTTCATTTTCTGAAGAGTCATTGCAGAAATCTCCTGCGGAGTATATTCTCTATCGTCGATTTTTACTTTTACAGTATCATTAGGTCCGGAAACCACTTTATAAGGTACTCTTGTGATTTCAGAAGCATCATCTTTAAAGTGTGTTCCGATAAATCTTTTGATAGAGTAAACAGTCTTCGTTGGATTCGTTACAGCCTGTCTTTTTGCAGGATCACCTACTTTTCTTTCTCCGTCTTCCGTAAAAGCTACGATAGAAGGAGTAGTTCTCTTACCTTCTGCGTTAGGAATAACAACAGGGTCTTTACCCTCCATTACAGCAACACAAGAGTTGGTTGTTCCTAAGTCAATTCCAATTATTTTACTCATAATATTTTATATTTTTTCTAATTTCTAATATTTAATTTACACTCTCAATTTCTCAATATCTGTACCATTCAAAGAATTATGACAAAATGACACAATAAAAATAAAAACCCCGATAAAATCGAGGCTTTGTATGATTTAATATGGAAATATTTTCATGCAAGCTTCAACAAAATGCATAGATAAGAAGTGCTGTCCTTCCTAAAGATTAATAATACATATATTATATTTTTCTACATAAAGTTAGGGATCCCTTTATCTTTAATACCAAAAATCTATTGATTATCAACACAATTGTTATCAACAACGCAAATTAATTCACCAACCTTTAAAAATTAATCAAAGTTTAACCTAAGAAATAGAGGCAGAATCTTTACGAATTATTATTTTTGATAAAATATACACATTTAGAATGTCATTACACTTTAATCCACGAGATATCACATGGCTTGCCTTTAATGAAAGAGTTTTACAGGAAGCCATGGATGAAAATGTACCCTTACATTTAAGAATACGTTTTCTAGGAATTTTCTCCAACAATTTAGATGAGTTTTTCAGAGTACGTGTTGCCGGATTAAAGCGTGCCATGGATTTTAAGGAAAAAGTGATTGCTGAATCTTTCTACCAACCACCTTCCAAGATCCTTCAGCGAATCAATGAAGTGGTGATGAGACAGCAGCTGAATTTCGATAAAACCTGGAAAAAAATCCAGGCTGAAATGGCTGATCATAAAGTTTCCATTAAAAATTCCAAAAATCTGACAGCAGGACAAAAAGAATTTGTGAGACAATATTTCGATGAGGTGGTAGAATCCAATGTAATTCCTATCCTTCTTCATGAAAATACGCCAATGCCCTACATGAGAGATAAAAGTCTTTATCTGGGGGTTGCAATGAGAAAAAAAGACTGGCAATATTCCAGCAATTATGCTATCATTGAGATTCCTTCCCGCTTTGTAGGGAGATTCGTATTACTTCCAACGGAAGATCCCGAAGAGAAAAATGTAATGCTGCTGGAGGATGTGATCACATTCAACCTTCCGCATATATTTTCTTATTTTGGATATGATGAATTTTCTGCCAATGCTTTTAAAGTGACAAAAGATGCAGAATTGGATCTTGACAATGACATCAGAACCAACTTCGCAGAAAAAATAGAAAAAGGACTCAAAAATAGAAGAAAAGGAAAGCCTACCCGTTTCGTTTTTGATAAAGATATGGATAAAGCCCTGCTGGAACTCCTGATCAGAAAATTAAATTTAACGAAAAAAGACAGCATTATTCCGGGAGGTAAAATCCATAATTTCAAGCACTTCATGGATTTTCCTGATGTTTTTAAAACGTATGAAAGACCTGTGGAAAGAAGCTCATTTACTCATCAGGCATTTGAGCATGGTGAAAGAGTGACAGATGTTATTTTAAAAGAAGACGTTCTTCTTACTTTCCCTTATCACAAATATAATCCGGTAATTGACCTTCTACGTGAAGCAGCCCTAGATCCGGATGTAAAATCTATACAGATCACGGCTTACCGCATGGCAAGCAGCTCAAAAATCATCAACGCGCTTATCTATGCTGCAAGAAATGGTAAGGAAGTCACCGTAATGCTGGAACTTCAGGCAAGATTTGATGAAGAATCCAATCTGAAATGGAAAGACATGCTTGAACCGGAGGGAATTACAGTTCTTGTGGGAATTCCCAACAAAAAAGTACATGCTAAACTGTGTGTGATAAAAAAGAGAGCGCACAATAAAACCATTCAATATGGATTTGTAAGTACTGGAAATTTCAACGAAAAAACAGCAAGAATATATGGTGACCATTTGCTGCTTACAGCTGATCGCGGTATCATGGCAGACATCAATAAAGTTTTCAATGTACTGAAAAAACCGAAGGATGATTTTATTACGATTTTGAAAACTTGTAAAAATTTATTAGTTTGCCCTCAATTTATGCGTGAAAAGATTGTTCACCATATTGATAAAGAAATCGAAGAAGCTAAAGCAGGCCGAAAAGCAGAAATCATTATCAAGGTAAATTCTATGAGCGACAGACTGCTGATAGAAAAACTATATGCTGCTGCCCAGGCTGGTGTGGTAATCAGGCTGATCGTAAGAGGAATCTATTGTGCTGTAAACCAGAAAGAGTTTAAAGAAAAAATAAAAGCCATAAGTATTGTAGATGAATACCTGGAGCATGCCAGAGTAATGTATTTCTACAGTAAAGGAACAGAAGACATGTACATTTCTTCCGCTGACTGGATGACCAGAAACCTGGATTACAGGATTGAAGCTGCGGCTAAAATCACTGACAAGAACCTTAAGAAAGAATTAAAAGAAATTCTTGACATTCAGCTTAGGGATAATGTAAAAGCCAGAATTTTGGATAAAAAGCTCAGCAACGAATACATAAGAAATGATAAAAAAGAATGTCGTTCACAAATAGAAACCTATAAATATTTAAAAGCTAAAACAAGCAAAAAATGAAGATAGCAGCGATAGACATAGGGAGTAATGCAGCCCGCCTTCTTATCAATGAAGTTAAGATAAATAACAGAAAACCTGAATTCATCAAACTCAACCTTCTCAGAATTCCTCTGAGACTGGGAATGGATGTTTTCACCATCGGAAAAATAGGTCCGGAAAGAGAAAAAATGGTTATTGATTCCATGAAAATCTTCAGCGACCTGATGAAAATATACAAAGTAGAACATTACAGGGCCTGTGCTACCAGTGCCATGCGTGATGCTGCCAATGGTAATGAAATTATCAGCCTCGTAAAGGAAGCATCAGGAATTGATATCGAAATCATTTCCGGTGATGAAGAAGCTACCCTGGTCTATGAAAACCATGTTGCAGAAGGTCTTGACAAAGAATTCGCTTATTTATACATTGATGTTGGCGGAGGTTCTACAGAGCTTACCTTCTACGAAAATGGTAAAATGGTCTACGAAAAATCTTTCAATATCGGAACCATCCGTCTTCTCAACAATCTGGTTACAATGGACAACTGGAAAGAAATGAAGGATGAAATCAAAAAAAATATCGTCAGCAAAAAACCAATTGTAGCCATTGGGTCAGGAGGAAACATCAACAAAGTATTCTCCATGAGCAAAACCAAAGACGGGAAGCCAATGTCTTTGTCTCATCTGAAAAAAGTGTATAAAGAATTCAATGAGCTGTCTGTGGAAGAAAGAATGAGCAATTACAACCTTAGAGAAGACCGTGCCGATGTATTGGTACATGCCCTGAGCATCTTCAATAATGTAATGTCCTGGTCTGATATCAACAGGATCTTTGTCCCTAAAATATCCGTAGCAGACGGATTGATCCATAATATTTACAGCCAGTTACAACACAAAAAGTAACAATAATTAATAATATAGTAAAGCCAGCCATTTTTTGTGTTGGCTTTTTATTTTGGCATCCATCCCGCATTGTCATTGCGAGGAGCGAAGCGACGAAGCAATCTCTATATTCTCTTCTGTTATTAAGTTTTGGCTAAAGCCAATAGATGAATCATTTTTTTGTCAGATGGGTTAAAACCCAGCCCTATTGAATTTTAACACCAACATCTTTTATCTTTTATCTTTTATCTTTTATCTTTTATCTTTTATCTTTTATTAAAAATTTTACCAAAATTTAAAGTAAAACCTCATCCCCATTCGTCATACCAATATCAATAGCAAAACAATGAACTCAATCAAAATAATTCTTACAGGAGCTACAGGAATGGTAGGTGAAGGCGTTTTAATGGAATGTCTTGAGAATCCTAATGTTTCTGAAATCCTCAGCATAAGCAGAAAACCCTCCGGAAAATCACATCCCAAACTGAAAGAATATCTTGTCCCAGACTTTTTATCCATAGATATAAATGATGAAAAACTGAAAGGCTATGACGCCTGTTTTTTCTGTGCAGGAATTAGCAGTATGGGCATTAAGGAAGAAGACTACACCAAAATCACTTATGATACAACCCTGCACTTTGCAAAAGCCGTTTTGAATCAAAATCCGGAAATAGTTTTCAACTATGTGTCTGGAGCAAGCACAGACAGTACTGAGAGTGGAAAATTGATGTGGGCACGAGTAAAAGGCAGAACAGAAAATGATTTGAAAAAGATGAAGTTCAAAGGGGCTTACAATTTTCGTCCCGGATTCATGAAACCCGTTGATGGTCAATTGAATGTAAAATGGTTTTTTAAACCTTTTATTTGGATTTTTCCTGTTTTTTTCCAATCAAAATCATTAACTTTACAGGAAGTGGGTAGAGCAATGATCAATGTGACACAAAAAGGATACCCCACATCTACTTTAGAAATTAGAGATATTAAAAATTTAGCGATATGAGAGACATGTTAAGAAGAATTGTTCTGGTTATTTTTTTACTCTTGCTTGTGACTGCCGTTTCAGGATATTTTTATATGCAGAAACACCCATTGGAAGAAAATAAGTCAGGAACAATTTTAAATTTCTCCGGAAAATCAGGAAAATAAATACATCCTACAAACCCTCAATCGAACATAATTTTATCTTTTATCGGAAACAAACCTATTTTTTAAACATTTCTTAAAATTCCATTAAAATAGTTACGAAACATAAAGTTCATTTTTGCATTTACCTAATTAAAGTAAAAAATGATCAACAACTACCTATTAAAAGGGTCTGTGATTGCCGCATTCTTTTTTCAGAGCGGTCTTTTCGGACAAACACTGATTCATTACTGGAATTTCAACAATAACACTTCTGCTGCCACAGTCACTGCACCATCTTCTACCATGGTGAATGGTTCTCTTGCAGCTATAGCAGGAGGTACAAGTATAATAGATTTTGCAGGTGGTACCGGGCAGAATTTTAGTGATGAAAATTTAAATGCCAGAAATGGAGATGCATCCGGAACCCATTTAAGGTTCAATAATCCAATTGGAGGAGGATTACAGTTTAATCTGCCTACCACAGGATACAACAATGTTATTGCTAAGTTCACTACCCGAAGATCAGGACAGGGAGCAGGTACTCAGACATGGTCTTATTCAACAGACGGAACTACTTTTGTACAGTTTCAGACCGTGAATCCCCAGGATGCCAATCCTCAACTGGTTACTCTTGATTTCTCTGCCATACAAGGAGTAAATAACAATCCTAATTTTAAATTAAAAGTTGAATTCTCAGCAACAGGAGGCGGAACCGGAGGTAACAACCGTTTTGATAACTTTACGGTAGATGCTGCTCCAGCCGGAGGTGCTGACACCACTCCACCAACAGTCGCTTACCTTCCTGCTCATAATACCAATAATGCTTCAACTACTGTAAATCCTACATTAACTTTTAATGAAAATGTAAGATTAACAGATAATTCTGCGATCAATAATTCTAATGCTCAAAATCTTATAGAACTTCGTCTTGGAAATGCTGCAGGAACACCCATTCCTTTTACGACGACCTTTAGCAATAATATGATCACTGTGATCCCAACTGCAGGGCTGGTACCAGGACAAACTTATTATGTAGCACTGAAGCCCAATACGGTAGAAGATTTCAGTGATAATGGGATTACTGCCGTTACATCCAGTACTTTCACTACAGCTGGAACTACGATTTCTCTGGAAAAAAACTTCATTAAAGTCAATGAAAATGCAGGAAATCTTGCATTTAAAATCAATATCACCAATCCATCAACGGCTACGGTAAATCTTGTTGTAAAACCGGCACCGTTCAGTACCGCTGATGCTAATGATTTTACTTTAGCCAACCAGACGATTAACATCACTCCATCTACGACGAGTTATACCGTTAACATTCCTATTATTGATGACACAGTGGCAGAACAGCAGGCCGAATATTTTGTGGTAAGCCTTGAAAATCCTACCGGAGCAACTATTTCCGGAGACAATACTGCAACGGTTTATATTGTAGATAATGATAAAGCAGCACCAGTACCTTCTCATCAGATCCAACTGAATTATCTCGGAAGTTTTGATCCTTCAGGAAATAATAACAGTTCTACGGAAATTGTAGTTCATGATGCATCAACTCAACGTTTATTCACAATAAGCTCTATTACAGATGTTTTTGACATTATTGATTTCAGTAATCCGGCCATTCCATCCGTTGTAAAAACAGTTAATATGGCTGCTTATGGCGGAATCACAAGTATTGCTGTGAAAAACGGAATCATTGCAGCCGCTTCTCCTAATACCGATCCTCAGCAAAATGGTTCTGTAATATTTTTCGATATTAACGGAAACTTCCTGAAGCAGGTAAGTGTAGGAGCTTTACCGGATATGATCACCTTCTCCCCTGACGGAACAAAAGTTGTGACAGCCAACGAAGGCGAACCTAATGATGCTTATACCGTAGATCCCGAGGGAACAATCAGTATCATTGACATTTCCGGCGGTATCGGAAATCTTACGCAAAGTAATGTAACGACTCTCAATTTCAACAGTTTTGAGTCTCAGCTTGCTGCATTAACAGCTACAGGTTTAAGAAAGGTAAGAACCAACAATACTCTTTCTCAGGATCTGGAACCTGAATACGTGACCATCAGTTCTGACAGTCAGAAAGCATGGGTAACACTTCAGGAAAACAATGCTGTTGCTGAAATTAACCTGGCGACTAAAACCATCACAGGAATCTGGGGATTAGGTAAAAAAGACATGAGCCTTCCGGGGAATGGTTTTGATGCTTCGGACAATAATGGAGAGGTTTTAATTGCCAATTGGCCGGTAAAAACTTATTACGTTCCGGATGCGGTACAGAACTATAAAGTAGGAAGCACCCATTATATTGTAACAGCCAATGAAGGGGATGAAAAAGACCTTTCAGGATACAGCGAAAGAACCACTGTGGGGGCAAACAGCTATATTTTAGATCCTGTACTTTTCCCGAATTCAAGTATTTTAAAGGCTTCTTATAACCTTGGAAGATTCAGGGTTTCATCTGCTACAGGAAATACAGACGGAGATGCAGAATTTGAAGAAATATCGGCTTTGGGAGCGCGTTCGTTCTCTATTTTCAATGCTGATACCAAACAGATTGTATATGACAGTGGAGATCAGTTTGAAAGATATATTGCAGCCTATCAGCCGTTAATTTTTAATGCAGATAATGAATCTAATGCTGTTAAAAACAGAAGCCGTGCAAAAGGTCCTGAACCTGAAGGTGTAGCATTAGGAAATATCAGCGGACAGACCTATGCTTTTATCACATTAGAAAGAACCGGAGGCGTTATGGTGTATAATATCACAGATCCTAACAACCCTACTTTCACCGATTATAAACATTCCCGTTCTACTTCAGCTTACGGAGGAGACAACGGCCCTGAAGGAATCATCTATATTGCGCCTGAAAACACAACTACCAATAAAGGGTATGTGATTATTGCCAACGAGATCAGCGGAACATTATCCATGTATGAAGTGGCTACTCCGGCTACGCTGGGAACTGGTGAAACAAAAACTGAACAGGCAACCTTCAACATATTCCCAAATCCTGTGAACAAAGGAAATACACTTTACTTCAACAGAAAACAGGATTATGAGTTGTATGATATCTCCGGAAAATTAATCGGAAAAGAAAAGAATGCTTTAACAATAAGCACATCCAATCTTTCTACTGGTGTTTACCTTGTAAAAACGTCAGAAGGGCAAATCAAAAGAGTTATTGTAAAGTAAACATATACTATTTAGTTGATTGAAAAGCTTCGGATCTTCCGGGGCTTTTTTGTTACCTGGAAATTTAAGATGATTTAACTTTTAAAATGCATGAAAAAATCATTTTATTTTTATATTTACCCTTAACAAAACCAAATTCACAATGAAAAGTATTAAGACAGCAGGAATTCTGGCTATCCTGTTACTGGGAACAGGTACTGCCTTTTCACAATCCAGAAAAACAGAATCTACAAAAGGAGTAGAGAAAACAGACAATGATAAAACCATACAGGTAGAAGGTGTGGGCCACAAACTCAATTATACACTCAACGAAGGAACTGCTGAGGTGGAAGGCGGTGATAACACGGTAACCATCAAAGGAAGTGCAAAAAAGATTGCTGTTTCCGGAACCGGCAATAAAGTATACATTGATAAAGTAGACAAAGTAACCATAGAAGGTGGTGGCAATATAGTCTATTATCGGACTTCCGGAACAAAATCAGGAAAACCGGATGTTTCTCTTACCGGAGTGGGAAATAAAGTCGTAAAACAATAAAAATAGTTAGAAAAGACACGTTGCATGTTTGGATTTGCATTAGATACAGGAAATGATCCTGAAATTATCACATTCATAGATCAGGTAAAGAATATTGAAGGAGCTAATCCTATTGCTTATAAAAAAGTAAGGCTGGTGAATGTTCATAACGTACACAGTATTATTTCTGCTATAGAAAATGCCTCTAAAATTTATGAAAACAATGGTTTCATTTACAACCTTGATCAGGAAAATAACATTATATCAGGTACTTTTATCAGCAATATAAAAATAAGCAGATCAAAAAAAAACATCATTCTAACTGGTTTTGCATGGACCAGTCCTAAAGGGTATCAAAAAGCTCTGGACATGAAACTCAATAATAAAATGATTGAAAAAAACATCTGGAAAAGCTTTAGAAAAGACGAACTTCAGGGGTGGCTTGTTTATGCTTTACATTCTTGTAAACCTGAAACAATCAGAGAAAATATTAACATTCAGATTGATGGAAATGAATTCCATAGTTTAGATGGTTTTTTCTGCACATTAGGAGAGGAAATCCATGGAACTTCAGGATATTTCGGACGTAATTTATATTCATTATATGATTGTCTTCGTGGAGATTTCGGAGTAAAATCCATCTCAGAAATCAATTGGCTTAATCATAAAAGAAGTAAAGCAATACTGAAAACAAAGTTTACACAAATTGTTGAGATTTTTGAAGATTATAATGTCAAAGTTCTACTGAATTAATTTTGTAATCAGAAACCTATGAGGTTGGGAAACTATATTCATCATCATTTTATACAAAAAAAATACAGACCTCAATGAGGTCTGTATTTTAAAAATATCTCAGATATAATTTTACTCTACGTTGATTACCTTTTCGATTTCTGGCGCATGTTGTTTGATGGTATTTTCAACACCTAATTTCAGGGTTGAGAAATTCAACGAACATCCGGAACAGTTACCCAAAAGTTTCACAAACACCTGATTATCTTTCACATCAATAAGCTCAATATCACCACCATCTTTGTTCAAAAACGGTCTGATGCTTTCCAGAGCTTCCATTACTCTTGTTACTGTATCTTCGTGCGTTATGTTTGTTTCCATATTTTTCAGTTCAATTTGGTACTTTCAAAATTATTGAAAGTTATTATTATTTTGCTTTTGGTGAGCATCCTGCCATTGTTGAAATCTTCACAGCTTCAGTAGGAGGAAGACTTTTGTTTCTTTCCACTAAGCTTTCTATCATTTTTCTGGCAGTTTCTGTATAGATATCTGCAATTTTAGATCCTTCCTGAAGCGCAGCCGGTCTTCCTACATCTCCTGCTTCTCTGATGCTTTGGATCAATGGAATTTCTCCCAATACAGGAATTCCCAGATCTTCAGCTAAATATTGCGCTCCCTGGTTGCCAAAGATATAATATTTATTTTCAGGAAGTTCTTCCGGTGTAAAATAAGCCATATTTTCTACCAATCCAAGAACAGGAATATTGATGCTTTCCATCTGGAACATAGCAATACCCTTTCTTACGTCTGCCAATGCAACATGCTGAGGTGTACTTACGATCACCGCACCTGTTACCGGTACTTCCTGGATAATTGACAAGTGGATGTCACCTGTTCCCGGAGGAAGATCTATTAGTAAGAAATCCAATTCTCCCCATGCAGCATCTCTGATCATCTGATTCAGTGCTTTAGAAGCCATAGGACCTCTCCACACTACTGCCTGATTGGCTCCGGAGAAATATCCTATTGAAAGCATTTTCACACCATAGTTCTCAACAGGTTTCATCATGCTCTTTCCATTCACTTCTACAGAAATAGGTTTCTCCCCTTCTGTATCAAACATGGTAGGAACTGAAGGACCATAGATATCAGCATCTAATAACCCTACTTTAAAGCCCATTTTAGCTAACGTTACTGCCATATTTGCAGAAACTGTAGATTTTCCTACGCCTCCTTTACCGGAAGCAATAGCAATAATATTTTGAATTCCCGGAATTTGTTTTCCTTTGATCTGACTTTGCTGAATTTCACTAGGCTCCGGAGAAACGATTTTAAGTTTTAAATGAACGTTTTCTCCAAACTCACTGGCAAAAGCCTGTTTCATTGCAGCCTCCAGTTTTTTCTTTTCATGCATTGCAGGCGAATGAGCAGTCATGTCTATATAAACATCATCACCCATAATCTGAAAATTATTCACCAAATCGTCTACTTCTATTTCTTTAAGGAAATCCTGAACCTTTTCTTTCGTCAACATATAAATATAAATTGTTTACAAATTTACGCATTTTTCACCTATTTAGAATAAGTAAACACTATCATAGATAAATTCTTTTGTAAACCCAGACTTTCAGACTTTTATGTCTCTACAAATTATTACCTGAAATAGGTCACTAATGGAATATTTTTATTCCAGAATTCACTGGATTTTAACAGCCAGGAAGTAGAGAAGAAAAACAGTGATGTGGTCTCAAAAATAAGGGTAGAATAAATCAGAAATTTATTCGCAGAAGCCGAATCATCTCCTAAAAGAGCGATGAGCCCAATGCAGGCAAGACTGATAAGTATTCCCCAGCCACAGAATTTATAATATAGGTTTCTACGGCTTTTCTTAAGCGCTTCTTCTTCGGAAATAGGTTCACCATCCTGTTGTTTATCACTTTTCTGAAAGAAATAAAGACAAAAAACAGCAAAAGACACAAAAAGCAGTCCTGCACTGATATAGTGAGCCCAGCTGAACCATTCCTGATAATTTGCTTTATCAATCGTAATATAAATATTTCCTCCATACCCTTTAAAGTTTGTTGGAAAGACAGCCACCAGTACCGCCATTATGCCTGCAAAATTTGAAAGCCTATTTTCATATTTATCTTTTCCCCTGTAAGTAGCGAATAATCCGCCCAGAATACATAATGTTCCTACAAAGATCACATGTCCGAAACTGTAGTAATAATGGCTGATGCTTACTTTGAGCGGATGTTCATCATTGAGAAAATAGGTGGTTATAAAAAGAAGAAATGAAAGGAGAAACCCAAGTAATCCGATAAACATTCGCAGTTGGTAATAAGAGATCAGCACTCCGTTATGATCATCCTGAGCAGGTTTTTTAAAATTAGTTTCCATGAGGTTCGTTTTTAAGGTTATAGTTATTTTGAAGTTGAGGTTATAATGAAATGGTTATTTTATCAATAATTTTCACATTTTTATCCGGATCCAGCTTGAAATTATCTTTTATAAATTTCTTCGGATCCTCCGTAAGCATCTCTTTTTGCAGGTGGGAAGCCTGTTTCTTTTTTAATAAATTCATCCATGGGTATGTTTTTTTTATAGCAACGACATAGATGACAATTTCGTTATCCGTTATTTTAAACTTCAGAAAGTTTTTATTTCCGGTGTTTATTTTTCCGGATGAGATTTCAGTGACATACAATTTAAAAAAATGATATCCGAAAAGAATATACCATCCAAAAAGTATGGATTGCAAAAGGGCGGAAATGATCAGCTGAGAAACAAAATAATCACATCCCGGCGGAATTTTAAAAAAGCTTTTTATTTCATCTATATGAATAAAAGACAAATGGCTGTCCTCTAAAAAGGCAAATCCATACGTTGGAAGTTTCATAAATACAAACCACTGAATAGCAAATGACAACACAAACAAAAATCCCCTTAGAATTTTGCTCGTCCATTTTTCTTTCTCGGAACATTCTGTATTGGTGATTTTGGTGATGGTAAAATGAAAGATCACAGGAATTAAAAATAAAATCAACCCTTTCAAAATAGAATCTGAGTAACAATGGATATAGGTAACAATTAATGAGAGAAAAAACAGCAATACGGTAAATTCATAATTGATGATAAAGAAAATAAGGTTCCAGAATGTTTTTTTACCGGATTTTTCTTTAGACGGATATCTTCCATCCAGTTTATACGTCAGCTCTGTAGTCGTTGTATTTTGCAAGATAGGAAGAGTGATGGTATCTTTTAAAAAATCGGTAATATGCCCGAAAGCGCCACCTCCTCCTGAGGTAATATAATGTTTGATCTCTTTATCATAGCCTTTTTCATTTTCATCTAATTTATAATGTGAATAATGATGAATATCTCCTGTAAGCACTACATCAAAAATAATCTCTGATTTTATATTACTTGCCTCCAGTTTTCTAACAGCTTCTTTCATCGTTCTGATGATATATTCGAGGCTATCCATACGCTGTCTTCTCTTGTGTCTGTCTTTTATCTGATAATTATACCAATAAGGTTCTGCAATAAGCAGTATAACATGGTTAGTATCATTTCCTTTTGAAATTTTTTCGACATATTCCGTAAAAAAAGTCATTTGAGGAATATCAATATCACCCAGTAACTGATTGTCAATACCCATTAAATGAACATTGTCCCTTAGTGAATAGGCAAAATAGCTCCTGTTCTGTACGGTTCTGTAATCACTGATTTTACTTCTCTGGCACATCAGCCTGAAAAAAGCACTTAAACCATCGTACCAGTCATGGTTCCCCGGTGTTGCAATAAGTATCGGGCCAGCCTCTCTTGTATCAGGAGCGACAAGTCTTAAAGGTCCTTTGAAACGGTCTCTATAATTGGTTTCAGAGCCTACGGGATACACCAGATCCCCTCCCACGACCAAAACAGATCCTCTTTTCAGTTTGATTTCAGCCTCATCTTCAACATCCCTGTTGAATTCATTTTTAAAAGAATAGGTATAGTTATCTCTCGTCAAATGATAAAAAACAGAGGTAGTAGCATCAAAACCATCGCCAGTGTCTGCAATGAAATCAAACCAGAATTCATCTTCCGATTCATCACAATTATTCTCTGTCAGCTCCCTGCCGGTATCTTTTCCCAAAGCGGTCTGCATTTCTCTTTTATCAATGATAGAAAGGATGTCTGCAGAAAGAGAAACCATTCTGAAACTATTCATCAACCCGGTAAAATCAAACCATTTGACAGGTTTTTGGGGAATAAAGTAATAGGGATATTTCTCATCAACATCTTTGAATATTTTCACTTTTTTAGCAGAATAGAAACTGTCTTTGAAGTAAAATATCAGAAACGTAACTGCAACGAGCAGCAAAAGGTAAAAAAATAGTGTTTCCATCATATTTTGTATTGAGTTGGTGTTGGTTTTCCTAATGTTCTTGTATTAAGGTTTTTTTTGAATATAAGAACAGAAAATTATTAGTTTACAATCAAATGTATGAAATTTACGATTTGATTCAAATAACACTTTTGTGGTATTTTATCCGTTAATAAAAATAGTTATGAATAGCTATTTAAAATAAAATAATTAGATTTATCAACACCATTATCATTGTAAAATAATTATTATGAAAGCCAATACCTACCCTTCTAAATATGCACTGCCAAAAGGAATTTTTACGGTCGGAAAAACGAAATTCAAATGGTACGATCTGGCCGAGGATCCGGCAGAAATCTCTCCACAGGAGATTCACAATGCCCGATTATGTGTTGAAAATGCAGAAGAAGACTTTCAAAACATTAATGATCTTGGATTTATCATCATGCACCGTTGTGGAGAAAACTACCTTCTGTTAGTATGTACCTGGCGAAATGAAAATGAATTATGGGAAAGTGTTTATTATGACGGTTCCGGCAACTTTGAAATATGGGACAGAAACAAAACCCACCTCCCTACTTACTGTGTTTGGGAAATGGGCATTGTCTATCATGAATCCCAGTCCTGGAAAAAATACCTGGGTTCTGAAAGAGAAGAAAAAGATAAGGAAGAATATCTCAATGCTTTCTTTGAAGGAGAAGTCTAAGCATTTCTGCAATGAGATTCTTCATTTCACTCCGTTTCATTCAGAATGACATGAATCATAAAAAAGAACTTAAGTTTTAGAATTCTTTTGTGACTTAAATGCAAGTAATTAGTTCGCTCTGTTTTTTTCATCAAATCTTACATTGCGGTCTGTACCTTTTACTTTTTTATTTCCAAAAGTATACGTTGCAGATACCGTAAGCCTTCTGGCATCGTAATAATTATTGTATGAATGAGTTCCGGTGGTATAATAGATTTCTCCCAGACTCTTCCCTTGCTTCAAAATATCAGAAACAAACACATTCAGCTGAAGACTTCTTTCCATAAAGCTCAGTTTCAGACCTGACGTAAAATTGCCGGCAAACTTCATATATGAATTTCCGGAATTGGAAGGCAGACGAAACCAGTAATTCAGGATCAGTTGTATCGTTTTGCTTGAGTTGAGTGATATATTATTCTGAAAATCGAAATCATAACTGCTCCCTTTTCTGGACAACGCATCAGTGGCAAAAACATCCGTATTCATATAAGAATAATTGGCAGAATAATTAGCCTCCCATTTTTTGAAAAAAGTATCCGAATAGTTAAGCGAAACTCCCATGCTATTCTGATTGTAATAGTTTTCAAAAGTACTTACCCTGTTTTCGCCTTTCAGATTCGCCAATTGGCCAAATGCCTCCAATGTTCTCTGAAAATAAGCGGATGCAGATAATTTTCCTTTATAGACATAAGAAAATTCGAAATTATGATTAATAGAGGGCTTCAGAAAAGGATTTCCGGTAAAATAAGAATTGATATTGATATACCATCGGTACGGATTGATAGCACGGAATCCCGATCTGTTGATCCTTTTGGAATAATTCAGGTTGAATGTATGATTCTCATTGCTTTTATAGCTGATATAAGCTGTAGGGAAAAATTTTCCGTAAGAATTTTCGTTCTGCTGACCTGAAGTTAAAGAATTCCCGTTGACTACAGAATATTCATACCGTAAGCCTGCTTTTGCCGACCATTTTTCATTGAAAGACTTTTCAAAACTGATATAAGCCGCATAATTTTTCTCATTATACTCAAACTCATTGCTTTTCAGAGGATCTGTAATGTAATCTCCATTTGTCAAATTCTGATAGAAAATATTAGAATTATTATCAAAATTGGTGAATTTCACCCCAGCTTCTGTCTTTGCAAACTGATAAGGCAATGTAAGGTCTGCCTGCCCGGAATAAATTTTATAATCCACCATAGATGGCGACTTTACAACAAATCGGTCACCAGAGGTTTCTGTAGTGGTAAAATCAATGGTCGTTTCCGGCGTATTGGAAAAATAATTTCCTGTAATACTCAGTTTATTGTCCTGTTTCCCGAATTTAAGATCATAATAAGCACTCACCGTATGCTGTTTACTTTTAGCTCTGTGTTCCGCATAAGTAAGTAAAGTATTGGTATAGTTGCCATTTTGAAAATAGTCCGAAGTATTCGTGATATCCATATTGGAATGCCCGAATCCTAAATCATAAATAAATCCGATATTGGACTTTTTACCCAGCTGATAATCCAAACTTAAATTCGCTCCAAGTCCATCTCCAAAATCCCTTCTGTTATCGTTACTTTTAAGGCCATCTGCACCTTCTATCCAATAGTTTTCGTAAGAATGCTTTTCATTTTTATTTTGTCTTAATTTCAATGAAGTGCGCAATTTTTCATTTTGATAATTAACTGTTGCGCTGTTTGAATTTCCTGTATAGGTCGTCTGCTGCAGACTGGAAGTAAAGCTCCCACTCCATCCGAGATTCTGATTTTTTTTCAAAACAATATTGATCAGACCACTATTCCCCTGCGCTTCATACTTAGCAGGAGGTGAAGTAATGACTTCAATTTTTTCTATATTTTCAGATCTGAGACTTTTAAGGTAAGTAACGAGCTCTGCATCTGACAAATTCAAAATCCTGTCGTTGATCATTACGGCTACTCCACTTTTCCCGACAATGGAGACACCTGTATTCTCATCTACTTTTACCAAGGGGGTTGTTGCCAGAGCATCTGCACCATCCATTCCCTGTGAAGCCACCGAATTGGAAACATTGAAGACTAGTCTGTCTGCTTTTCTCTCAATCAGCTTTTTTCTGGCGGTAAGCGTAACTCCTTCGATCTGTTTTTCTTTCTTTTTTTCAATAAAAAAATCGTGTTTTACCTCATCATTTACCGCCAGTTCCTTACTGGATATTTCTACACCATCCTGGATAAGCTTAATAGTATACATTCCGTTTTCTAAAAGTTTCAGTGAATAATTTCCTTTTTCATCCGAAATAGCAGTCTGCTTCTTCTCACCTTTTACAGCAATTATCTCAACATAGGGAACCGCATTTCCGGTTTGTGAGATCTTCCCTTCTATCGTCTGGGCAAATACAGCTGCAGGAAACAGCATGATTACAGAAAGTAATGTCTTCTTCATGAATTATATCGTTTTCTATAAGACAACCTGCCCCTCTGTTTTATTACCTCTGTTATACTGTTTTTCAATATCTTCGCCTTTATAAAATCAGAACATGAAAAAAAGGCTTATAGCATTTTCTTTATTTATTACTCAGGTCATTTCTGCACAGAATTACTCCCAATATGTGAATCCTTTTATAGGAACCGGAGGCCATGGCCATACTTTTCCGGGAGCAATTGTTCCATTCGGGATGGTACAGCTTTCTCCAGATACGAGAATTGATGGAAGCTGGGACGGATGCAGCGGATATCATTATTCGGATTCCGTGATCTACGGTTTTTCTCATACCCACCTGAACGGAACAGGAGTTTCAGATTATGGAGACATTATGCTGATGCCGACAATGGGAAAACCGAGCCTGAACAGTAAAGAGTATTCTTCAAAGTTTTCGCATAAAAATGAAAAAGCGGCTGCCGGATATTACGCGGTAAAATTAGATAAACATAATATTGGAGTACGTCTGACAACGACAAAAAGAGTTGGTTACCATGAATATACCTTCAATACTGCAGGTGATGCCAATATTATTCTAGACCTCAACCACAGAGATAAACTTCTGGAAGGAGAAGTAAAGATCATTGATGATAAAACCATTGAGGTTTTCAGAAGAAGTGAAGCCTGGGCCACCAACCAATACATCTACGCCAGAATTGAGTTTTCAAAGCCAATGAAAATTTCAAAAAAAGAGGGTAACGGAAAACAGGAAAACAATCTTTTTACAGGAACAAAGCTTGCCCTGGCATTTTCAACCCAAGTTAAAAAAGGAGAAAAAATCAATATAAAAGTGTCCATTTCTCCTACAGGGTATGAAGGGGCAGGAAAAAACATGCTGGCAGAAGGTCAGTCCAAAGATTTTGAAGCTGTAAGAAAACAGGCAGAAGCCAATTGGGATCAGGAACTTTCAAAAGTTGAAGTAAAATCTGATGATAAAAATAAATTAGCCGTTTTTTATACCGCTTTGTATCATGTTTTCACCCAACCAAACATCAATATGGATGTTGACGGAAGATACAGAGGCAGGGATAATAAACTCTACACGGCAAATGGTTTTGATTATTACACCGTCTTTTCACTTTGGGACACCTTCAGAGGAGCTCATCCGTTAATGACTTTAATCGACAGAAAAAGAACTACAGATTTTATCAACACCTTTATCAAACAATATGAACAGGGTGGAAAACTTCCGGTATGGGAACTGGCTTCCAATGAAACAGAATGTATGATTGGCTATCACTCCGTTTCTGTAATTGCAGATGCAATGGCTAAAGGAATTCAGGGGTTTGATTACGAAAAGGCTTTTCAGGCAGCTAAAGGTTCAGCAATGCAGGATATTTTCGGGTTGAATGCTTATAAACAGAATAATTATATCAGTATTGATGATGAACATGAAAGTGTTTCCAAAACGGTAGAATATGCGTATGACGACTGGTGTATTGCCCAAATGGCAAAAATTTTAGGCAAAAAAGAAGATTACCAATATTTCATGAAGCGTTCTCAAAACTGGAAAAACCTTTATAATCCTAAAACAGGGTTTATACAGCCAAGAAAGAATGGAAACTGGTATGAACCATTTGATCCGAGAGAAGTCAACAACAATTATACGGAAGGAAATTCATGGCATTATTCCTATTCTGTACAGCAGGATATTCCGGGACTTATTGCTGCGCATGGTGGAAAAGAAAAATTTGAACAGTTTATTGATGCCATCTTTACTGCTCCAGATACAACAACAGGAAGAGAGCAGGTAGATATCACAGGATTGATGGGACAATATGCTCAGGGAAATGAGCCAAGCCACCACATTGCTTACCTGTACAATTTTGTTGACAAACCTGAAAAAACAGATGCCAAAATAAAATATATCCTTGATAATTTCTATAAAAACACACCTGACGGATTGATCGGCAATGAAGACTGCGGTCAGATGAGTGCATGGTATATTCTAAGTTCCATGGGAATTTATTCTGTGACTCCAGGATTACCGGAATGGGAAACGACAACACCTTATTTTGATGAAATCAAGCTTCATCTGGAAGATGGCACAACAAAAACCATTACTAAAAACACCGGCAGAGCAGAACTTAAAAAATTTGGTTTCGAAAATGTAAAACCTGTTAAGGACTTTAAATATACTGAACAAACAGCTTCACCTGTGATTGCAGCCGACCGAATCTTTGATTTTTCTACCAAAGTTGAGATCACTCCCTTGAATCCAAATGACAAGGTATATTATATGACCATGGATGAAAGTGACAGCAATAAAAGAAAGACTTTCTCTGTTTATAAAGGACCATTCTCTATCACAAAAACTACCCAGGTAATGGCTTACGCTGAAAGAAGTGGAGAAAAAAGTTCTGTAACCACAGCCAATTTCAACAGAAGACCTAATTATTGGGATATTAATATCCTGTCTAAAGTTACTCCACAGTACAGTGCTACCGGAAAGCTGGCTCTTATCGACGGAATTAGAGGCGATGTCAACTGGAGAAAGGGTGAATGGCATGGCTATCAGGGACAGAATTTTGAAGCAATCATTGATTTTAAATCTCCTCAGCACATCAAATCACTATCTTCCACTTATCTTCAGGACAGCAGAGCATGGATTCTGATGCCTAAAAAAGTGGAATACTACGCTTCCATGAACGGGAAAGATTTTATTCTTCTGAAAACCATTGACAATGACCTTGATCCTAAGGATGAAAAGGTACAGATCAAAGATTTTTCCACAGAGATTCTTCCTACTGAAGCCCGATACATCAAAGTAAAAGCATATTACTTTGGAAAACTTCCAGAATGGCACCAGGGAGCAGGAGGAGATGCTTACATCTTTATTGATGAGATTTCTGCTAAATAAAACTACAGATATGAAAAAATTATCATTGGTGCTCTTTTTACTTTTAAGTATCATAAACGTTTCAGCCTGCAAATGTGTATTTGAAACATTACCACAAAATTATTTAAATGCAAGCATTGTAGGCATAATTAAAATTGTAAGAGTCTATGATGAAGATTCTCAACAGCGAAACTATAAAGCTGATGTTGAATTCGAAAAAGTTTATAAAGGAACAACATTCAAAACGATGAATGTGAGAGGTCTGATTGGAAATTCGTATTCCGGAGCATGCGAAATTGATGTACAGCCTAATGAAAGATATCTGATTTTTCTAAAATCCGATAGCACCTATTCTATTTCATCCTGTACTCCAAAAACAAAACTGGGAATTAAACCAACAAAAACTGAAAATTCATGGCTTAAAAATCTGGGTAAAGCCTTTACCTACTTAGATAATAATAAATTCAGGTTTATGGGCTTACAGTTTACTAGCTGCTATGATGAAACCCAAACTGAATATGGATCTGATTTATCAAAAATCAGTAGATTCAAACCTAAGCAACCTTTTGCCATCTATAAAGTAAAAATAGATGATAGGTCAAAAATTCAGGAAATTACTCCTGTTACCACTTTTGGAAGTAAGGATGATACAATCGAAAAGATACTCAAAACAAATATGATAGTTTCCACACCCACATCTTTCTGGAATACCAATCCAAAAGAAGCTCTGCTATTCCTCTCTTATAATAAGGAGAATATAAATGACCCATACGGTGAAGTCATATCTTGTGACTAAAAACTAAAATAATACCTTCTTCCCGCTTCCAACAAAAAATGCCCTTCGAAAATTCGAAGGGCGTTTTTTAATTCATTCTTTCTGACCATTGCAGGACTTCCGGAAGTTCCATATCAGAAAACTCGATGTGGATCACTCTCCTTTTCTTCCCGTTGGTTGTTCGGTTTGAACCATGAAGTGTCAAAGGTTTCATCATCATAATTCCGCCTTTTTCAACGTTGCAGATTTCTTCTGTTTCAATCGTCCAGTCGATGGTTTCCGGTCTGTAAATGCCTTTTGCGTGAGACTTTGGAACTACTTTCAAAGCTCCGTTATTTTCATCGGTATCATCCAGATGAATTCTGATGGTATAGATATTTTCTAAAACGTTTAGTGGTGGCTGCACGGCAAACTGATTCTTTTTGGTTGTCCATGGACCGAAATCAGGCAGCTCCAGTTTTTTATCCACAGAAATAGTCAGATCCTGATGATAGGCTACATACCAATTGGAAGTTTCAGGCTTATCAAAATAAATGCTTTTTACCACAAAATAGTGTTCTCCGAAGATTTCTTTAACTACTTTCTGAATGTTTTCATTAAAAACAAGGTCTTTGATTTCAGGGACTTCTTTTAGAAACTGTCTAATTGCAAACAGATCTTCAGATTTTCTGAAATTCTCTTTTGAGGTATCTATATGCTGCAGAACGTGATTTATTTCTTCAAGTTCTTTCTGTGAAAACACATTATTGATAACAGCAAAGCCATATTCAAGAATATGGCTTTTATTGTTTTGTAAGTTATTTAAACTCATTGATATTTAAATTTCGTCTAATGGCTCAGTCAACTGTCCTTCCCATTTGGAAACTGCTGAAGTTGCCAATGTATTTCCTAATACATTCGTCATACTTCTACCCATATCACAGAAATGGTCAATTGGTAAAATCAAAGCGATTCCTTCCGGCGGAATACCAAACATAGAACATGTTGCCACGATAATTACCAGAGAAGCTCTCGGAACACCGGCAATTCCTTTTGAAGTAAGCATTAATACCAATAGCATTGTAATCTGCTGTCCAAGGCTCATTTCGATTCCGTAAATCTGTGCTATAAAGATGGAAGCGAATGTCATATACATCATACTTCCATCCAGGTTGAATGAATATCCTAAAGGTAAAATAAAGGACACTACTCTGCTGTTACACCCGAATTTCTCCAATTCTTCCACCAATTTCGGGAATACAGCTTCTGAACTTGTAGTAGAGAAAGCGATCAGTAACGGCTCTTTAATTCTTCTTAACAGATCAAAAAGACGGTTTCCTAAGATAAAATAACCTACCAGTAAGAGTACCAGCCAAAGCACTGCTATAGCAAAGAAGAAGTCTCTCAGATAAATAGCATATACTTTAAAGATTTCAAAACCATTGGTAGCCACTACTGCTGCAATAGCTCCCAATACTCCCAGTGGAGCAAACCACATAATATATCCTACCATTTTAAGAATAGCATGAGCAATGATATCAAAAAGCTTCACTACAGGCTTAGAATACTCTTCTCCTAAATTCGCCAGTGCAACTCCAAACATCACAGCAAATATCACGATCTGCAATACTTCATTGGTAGCAAAGGCTTCAAATAAACTTTTAGGAATCATATGCTTTACAAAGTCTTCCATAGAAAAACTTTTACTGCTTTTAAGAAGTTCATCAGCAGAAGCTACGTCCTGAATAGGTAATTTTGTAACATGTCCCGGTTCCAGCCAGTTAACGAGGATTAACCCGATAAAAAGGGAAATCAGAGAAGCTGAAATAAACCAAAGCATTGCTTTTGTTCCTACTCTTCCGATCATTTTAATATCACTCATTTTGGCAATACCCACCACCAAGGTCGTAAAAACCAAAGGAGCAATAATCATTTGTACTAATCTGATAAAAACCGTTCCCAACAGTTTTATGTTCTTAGCAAAAGGTTCTGCATTTTCAGGATATTTTACGTGTACAATACCTCCGATTCCTACTCCTACAAGAAGGGCAATGATAATTGCTATAAAAAGTTTATTCTGTCCTTTCATATATATAGTTCAATTTGCGCAAATATAATGGTTTTTCAATTGGCAGGAGATTTTCTTCAAACGGGATTAATTTTACATTAAGTTTTTAATCCCTGAAAATTAAAAGCCTGATTTAGAAAATATTGTAAAAAAATTAAGAAACATTTATTGAATTTTTATTCTTTTGGTACAAATTTTATTATTACATTTGATTGTATAACAACATTAATAAATATACAATATGAAAAAAACTATTGCAATGGCTGCATTAGCTGTAGCTGTATCTTTCGGTGCAATTTCTTGTAAAAAGAAAGTTTCTGATGCCGACCTTCAGACTCAGGCTACAACGGTAGTAACTTCTAATCCCAATGCTTCTGTTGAAGTAAAAGAAGGTGTAGCTCACTTAAGCGGTACTTTCGCAGATCAGCAGTCTAAAGACGCTATGATTGCAAAATTAAAAGCGATCACTGGAGTAAAAGACGTAATGGATATGTCTACTGTAGCTGCTGCTATTACTCCTGCAGCACCAGTTGAAACTGCTTCTGCTGTAGATCCTGCAGTTCAGAAAAAAGTTCAGGATGCGGTGAAGGATTTCCCTTCTGTAAAAGTAGAAGTTGTAAACGGACAGCTTACTCTTACAGGAAATGTTTCCGGCCTACAGGCTAGAAAAATCAAAGAATCTGTAGATGCTTTGAAAATCGGAAAGTATAACAACAACCTAATCGTAAAATAATTTAAAATGAGCGAATTACAAGATAAATATTCAAGCGTAGTTTCAGCAGCACAGTCTGCAGGGATCTCAAATCTTCAGGTTCAGGAGCAGGACGGAATTCTTTATGTTTCCGGAAATGCTTCCAACACTGCGGCTAAAGATGCTGTATGGAATGCTTTAGGAGCTATTGATTCTACTTATTCTGCTTCAGATATCAATATTGATGTACAGGTTGCAGGTCTTACTTCTGGAGCTTCTTTAACAGTGGCAACGGAAGATTCTAACCTGAATATCAGACAGGAACCTTCTACTGAAGCTGCCGTTGTAGGGAAAGCTGCTAAAGGTTCTTCTGTAACGCTGATTGAACAAACTTCTGATGACTGGTGGAAAGTGAAAACAGCTGACGGCCAGGAAGGATATGCTTATTCAAGATATTTAAGAGCATAATTTTTATTAAAAAATAATAAATTTTCACAAATAAAGCATAGAAACATCCCAATTTTGGGATGTTTTTATATTTTTACGGCTCTGAAAAAAAAACTAATGAAGAAAACTTTGGTGCTATTGGCTTTGATGTTCACAGCCTTTATTCTGCATGCACAAAAATTACACATCGATGGAAAAATATCAGATTCTGAAAAGAAAGCGATAGAAAATGCCACCGTTTACCTTTTGAAAGAAAAAGATTCATCCATTATCAATTACACAGCCACCAATAAAGAAGGAAAATTTTCTCTGAAGATTGATGATGTAAAAGAACCTTCCATTTTGAAAATTGATGCTGATAAATTATCGTCTTATTCGAAAAAATTTGAAAAAATAGATCAGCCCTTATCTTTAGGAGATATCCAGCTTGAGAAACAAAGTATTGTCAACAATATTGATGAGGTAAAAATCACGGCATCGCCGGTAAAAATTAAAAAAGACACCATTGAATTCAGCGCAGCGGCAATAAAAGTAAGACCTGACAGTAAAATAGAGGAACTTCTGAAGCAAATTCCCGGTGTAGAAATCAGTAATGATGGAAAAATTACAGTCAACGGAAAGGAAGTGGATCAAATTATGATCAACGGAAAGCCTTTCTTTGATAAAGATGGTAAAATTGCCCTTCAAAACTTACCGGCAGATATCATCAAGAATATTCAGTTTACAACCACCAAAACAAAGGAGGAAGAATTGAGTGGGAAAGCTGCCCAATCTCAAAATACCACCATCAATTTTAATATTGATGAAAAGAAAAATAAAGGATTGCTGACAAGGCTTACGGTCGGCTACGGATCGGATAAACGGTATGAAGCAAGCGGGCTGGCCAGTTATTTTAAAGGCGATACCAAAGTAAGTATTCTTGCTTCTTCCAATAATATCAACTCACAAGGGTTTTCCAGGGATGAGGTTTTTGACAGTATGGGGAATGGCCGGAATGCATGGATGATGCAGGGTGGATCAGTATCAACGGTAGGAAATGTGACGTATTATAACCAGGGAGGCGGTACAAGAGGAATTCAGCGTTCTACAACCATTGGATTGAATTACAGTGATAAAATGGGGAAAAATGCTGATCTGGATTCTTTCAGTCTGATGCATTCGGATTCTAATACAGAGTCGAGATCCAAAGTTTCCAGATCTACCCTTCTACCCAATTATACGCTTCAGACCAATTCTGAAAGTAACGGAGAAAATGAATCTAAGCAGTACAGCTTTGATACTTCGGTCAAAATCAAACTAGATTCTATGACAAGTGTTTATTTTTCCCCGAGATTTACTAAAAACAGCAGTTTTAGTTTCAATAATTCACAATCATCTACTTTGAAGAATGGCAGTCTTCTGAATGAAAGCAACTCCTATTCAAGTAATGATTCGGAAAACAATTCATTTAATCCTTACATCTATTTTTCCAGAAAATTCAAGAAAAAGGGACGTGTACTTTCAGCCAATATGAACAGTTCTATTTCTGAGTCTAAAAGGGATAATCTAAGCCAATCCCAGAATACATTTTATGATGAAAATGGGATAACAAAAGATAATCGTGATCAATTAGCCAAAAATAAAAATCAGAACAGCTCATTCAATTTCAGTGCAGGATATTCAGAACCCATTTCCGATTCGTCCAGTGTAAATTTTAAAATAAAATATGAAGCGAGATCAGCGAGGGATTTAAGGAATGTAAACGATTTTGATAACGCTACTGGAGATTACACTAAATTCAACCAGCTTTTATCAAATAATATGAAACAGAGAATCAATCAGATCTCTCCTGAATTGAGCTATCAGATCAATAAAAATAAACTAAACTTCTGGGCTTCGGTGAACCTCGACATTTCAGATATGAAAGTAAACTCTATCTACAATGGACAACAATATGACCTGCAGAAAAATTTCGTATTGCCTGAATATAATCTCAACCTTTACTATCAGCTTGGAGAAGGTAAAACCTTAAGTATCTATAATTACTCTAACTTCAACATTCCGACTGCAGAACAGCTGACTCCTTATAAAGATGAATCCAATCCTTTGATTACCTATCAAGGAAATCCCAATTTGAAAAATACCTGGATCAACAATCTTTACCTGTATTTCAATAATTATAATAAAGTAAAAAACCTCAGCTACTATTTCAATATTGGTTTTACTTACAGAAATAACGACATCATTAATTTTTCTACCTATGATAATGCAGGAAAACAAGTGGTGACTTATAACAACGTAAGCGGAAATAAAAGCATTAATGCCGGCGGGGGCTTCAGTAAAAACCTGAAATGGAAAAATAACAAACTGACCATTAACCCGACATTCAACATGAATTACAATTACAATAATGGTTTTGTTGACGGACAATCTTTTACCAGCAGCTCATACAATCTAAATCCTGGTCTTAATCTTGTGTATGAGATCAAAGATAAAATGACCATAAAACCTTCTTACCGACTTGGATACAGCTTCTCAAATTATACCAATTATAATTTAAAAAGTGTGAATACAGCCAACCAGTCATTAAAACTGGAACTGACCAATTATATGCTGAAGGGCGGATTTGTGTTTGGAAACGACTTTGAATATAATACCAATTCCAATATTGCTCCAGGGTTTAAAAAAGATTTCTATTTCTGGAATACCAGTCTGGGCTATTCATTCTACAAAAAACAGTTTACAGCAAAAGTGAAGATTTATGATGTTTTAAATCAAAATCAAAGCGTAAGAAGAACAATCACAGATTCTTATTTTGAAGACCGTGAAGATCTGATCCTGAAACGATACATCATGTTCTCTATCAGCATGAAACTGAACAAGTTTGCAGGTAAAAAACTGTAAAGAAAGCAACACCATACTTTTATATATATATTTTTAATAATGGCCGGATATTTCCGGCTATTTTTATGAATACAGAGAAGATTGATCAATAACAGTGTTTTTATTTTTAAATTAGCAGTAAATTTTTTTTATGAAGATCCATATTTCAGTATTATGTATTCTTTTTTTCATTCTTGGAAAAGCTCAGAAGACGGAACAGAAAGATACTTTCGTTAAAGACAATTTCACCAAGAAAGAATTTTATATTCCGATGCGTGATGGAGTGAAGCTTTTCACAGCTGTATATATCCCGAAAGATATATCAAACAAAAACAAATATCCGTTTCTGATGCAGAGAACATGCTACAGCATCGCCCCATACGGAGAAAATGAATATAAAACAAAGGTAGGTCCCAATACTTATCTTATGAAAGACAAGTATATTTTTGTGTATCAGGATGTACGCGGAAGATATATGAGTGAGGGTACTTTTACCAATATGACTCCACAGGTAGAACGTAAAACCAAAAAAGATGTTGATGAAAGTACAGATACGTATGATACCATCGAATGGCTTTTGAAAAATGTAAAGGACAATAATGGTAAAGCTGGTCAGTTCGGAACATCTTATCCGGGATTTTATACTGCTGTAGGAACATTGTCACAACACCCTGCATTAGTAGCTTCTTCGCCTCAGGCACCTATCTCAGATTTCTGGAATGATGACTTCCTTCACAACGGAAGGTTTATGTTAGGCTATTTCAGAACATTCCCTGTTTTTGGAGTTCAGAAAACACAACCTGAAAAACAGGCCTGGTATATGGATTCTTTCATCAAACAGACTTCTGAAGACGGATTAAAATTCTACAGAGACATGGGTACCCTGAAAGAGGGGTATGAAAAATATTATAAGAATAATTTCTTCATGACAGAAATAATGAATCATACCAATTATGATGAATTCTGGCAAAAAAGAGGCCTTCTTCCTCATTTGAAGAACATCAATCACGCTGTAATGACTGTTGGGGGATGGTTTGATGCAGAAGATCTTTCCGGTCCTCTGAATATTTATAAGACAATTGAAAAAACAAGTCCTAAGGCTAAAAACACGATAGTAATGGGACCTTTCTCTCACGGTGGATGGTCTCAGGAGCAAGGGAAACATTTCCACAGTGAAACCTATTTTGGAGACAGTATTGCAACCTACTACCAGAAAAATATTGAAACAAAATTCTTCAACCACTATTTAAAAGGAAATACAAAAGAAGATGCCGGACTTCCTGAAGCACTGATGTATGACACCGGAGCTAAAGAATGGAAGGAATTTACTTCTTACCCTCCTAAAAATGCTCAGAAAGTTAATTTTTACTTAGCGGACAAGACCTTAAAGAAAACTTCCGGACAAGGATATTCTGAATATTATAGTGATCCTAATAATCCTGTTTTAAGTTCAGATCACTTAAAAGATTTCAATGGCTTTACTCCAAAAAATTATATGTCGGAAGACCAGAGATTTGCAGTCGGAAGACCTGATGTATTGACTTTCACAACAGATGTTCTGACGGAAGATATGGCATTTGCCGGAGAGATCATGGCGAAACTGAATATTGCATCTTCTTCTACAGATGCGGATTTTGCGGTAAAACTAATTGACGTTTACCCTGAAGATTTCAAACCTGCAGAAAAGAAAGATGGCGTTATCTATGGTAACTATCATCAGATGGTAAGAAGTGAAATAATGCCTGCCAGATTCAGAAATACCAAAGAAAAAGGAGAAGCTTTGGTTCCTAATCAGAAAACAGCTGTTAATTTCAGACTTCAGGATGTAGTTCACACCTTCAAAAAAGGACATAAAATCCAGATTCAGATCAGCAGTACATGGTTTCCGCTTTTTGCCATCAATCCGCAGAAGTTTATGGATAATCCCAATTTTGCAACCAAAGAAGATTACACCAAAGCGTTTATTAAAGTATATGATGACAGCTCTATTGAAGCTGAAGTTTTAAAATAAATTGGAAAAGCTGTTCAAACGAACAGCTTTTTTATTTTTCAGGTTTTGGCTAAAGCCGGATGAATTTATTGTTTTTGTTTAGTGGGCTAAAGCCCATTCCTATTGATAGAAATGATTAGCTTAATTTTCGATTATCAAAAATTAAAGTCTGCGTAATCGATCTAATCTGTATTGAGATTCCTACGGAATGACAAACGTTGTGGGTAACGTCTCTCTAAAAAAATTATTCTTCAATGGTTCTGAAAGTAAGGTTTACTCTGGGAGTTTTCACTTTTGTAGTGGGTGGAAGCCTGTGAAGCCAATGGTCCTGAGTAGTTCCTTTCATAACTAATAAACTTCCGTTTTCAAGAAATATTTCTACTTTTTCTTTGGTGGTTTTATGTTTAAATAAGAATTTTCTTTCTGCTCCAAAGGTCAGAGAAGCAATGGCACCATGTTTCTTCAGATCCGTTTCACCATCACTGTGATAGGCCATTCCTTCACTTCCATCGTGATATAAATTGAGCAGACATGAATTGTAGGTTTCTCCTGAAACCTCTTCACATTTTTTCTTTAATTCCAGTAATTCGGGAGTCCAGAATTTGGCATATTTTGTTCGTTTAGAATACGTATATTCAAAAGGCTTTTCGCCGAACCAAGCCACTTTACGTTTCGTTAAAATCAGTTTTCCAAAGATCATTGCTTCATCATTTTCCCAGGGAATCTGGTTCAGCAAATAGGTATAAAAAGAATCAGAAAGTTCTTTAGAAAAAACCTTTCCGTAATAATGAACAGTTCCGTCATTCGGAAGTATATTGATTGGATAGTCTGATATTTCTTCGAAGAGACTCATCATAGTTTTTTAATTTAAATGCTTTTATTTTGTAAAAGGTAAGATGTAAAATGTATTTATGATCTTAATATTTAAACACAAATTACACCAATATTTTCACAAATGACACAGTAACTTTTGTATCAATAGAAACGGACTTTAATCCGTTAAATAAAAAATGATTTAATCTATTGGCTTTAGCCAAAACTTAAGGCTCAATATTTTTCAACCGCAAAAGTCACAAAAGTTCTAATACATTTAAGTAACAAGATTCATGCATAAAAGTATACTAAAGTCTTCGAAAATCTTTGATTTTCTTTTTGTGAACTTTATAACAGATAATTTTTAATCTTATTATCCATCTCTCAAAATCCTTTTGTGACTTTTGTGGTAAAAATACGTTACGAATACATCTGTGAACCTTCCCAGCCAACAATCATCTGTTTTCTATCACTTCCCCAACGGTATCCTCCAAGATGTCCGGTAGACTGAATCACACGGTGACATGGGATAAGAAATGCAACAGGATTACTTCCAATAGCTGTTCCTACCGCTCTGAATGCTTTAGGATTTCCTATTTTTTCAGCCAGACTGCCGTAAGTAGACAGTTTACCCATTGGAATTGTCAACAGACTTTCCCAGACTTTAAGCTGAAAATCGGTTCCTTTTAAATGTAATTTTATATTATTGAGTTTTGTCCAGTCTTTATCGAATATGGACAGTGCATTCTTTTGAAGAACGTCTTGATGTTCTGTAAAAGAAGCATTGGGGAACTTTTGTTTCAGTTCCCCAAATGCTGTTTCTTTATTGTCTTCAAAAGCCATATAGCAGATTCCTTTTTCTGTAGAAGCTACTATTATATTTCCGAAAGGACTTTCAGAAAAGCTGTAATGAATACTAAGGCTTTTTCCGCCATTTTTATATTCTGCCGGAGACATTCCTTCTACCTTCACAAACAGGTCATGAAGCCTGCTGGTACTGGAGAATCCTGTCTCGTAAGCGGTATCAAACAAACTTGCTTTTTCTTCCTTCAACAAGCTTTTAGCATGTTCAAGACTAATGAACTGCAAAAACTTTTTCGGACTTGTTCCTGCCCAATCTGTAAAGATCTTCTGAAAATGGGCGGGACTTAAGTGAATATTCTCTGCCACTTCCTCCAAACTTGGCTGAAGCCTGAAATTGCTCTGGATATATTCTATCGCCTTCGCAATTCTGTTATAATCTATCTGACTTTGTGTGGACATTGTATTGTTATTTTACCTCACAAATTTCCAAAGAATATATGGCAGAAAAAATCCGATTCTTGTGGAATATTAGTTGTTGTTATAAATATCGTTATAAGCTAGCATTTTATAATATAACTTAGCCGCAAGGAAAGCGGTTGGCTTAGCCATTGGAGAATCCATTAATTCTACAATATCAAATGCTACTACGTTACATTTTTCGAATACTTTTCTTAATAATTCCAGTGTTGGATACCATTGTAACCCACCTGGCTCAGGAGTTCCTGTAGAAGGAGCAATAGAAGGATCAAAAGCATCAAGATCTATTGTAATATATACGTTTCCTGAAACTTTCTCCAATACATCATTCACCCAGTTTTCGTTGTTTGCAATCTCGTGAGCAAAGAATACTCTTCCTTCGGGTAAATATTGAGCTTCTTCCACATCCATAGAACGGATTCCCACCTGTACAAGATTATGTTTCTCGTTAGCTTCAAACACAGCACAAGCATGGTTAGAAGTAGAACCGTGAAATTCAGGACGTAAGTCTGTATGAGCATCCAACTGAAGAACGGTAAGGTTTTCAAATTTCTCTCCTACTGCACGGATAGAACCGATAGACACAGAGTGTTCACCTCCAAATAAAGTAAATACTTTCTCTTCATGGTTCAAAAGTTCTTTGGTTTTCTGGTAAACAGCTTCTGTCATAGCCTCCGGACTGGAGTTTTCAGAAATTTCTCCTGCCAGATATACTCCCTGAAGATAAGGTTCTGTTTGGGTTTCAATATCATAAAGCTCCATGTTTTCAGAAGCATCTAAGAATAATTCAGGGCCTTTATCAGCTCCTTTTCCCCATGTTGAAGTTCCATCGTAAGGAACAGTTACCAACATTACTTTCGAATTCTCTAGCGTTGCGTTTTCCTCGGGAATTCCTGCGTATGTTTTCATATATAATTATTAATTAAAAAATTAAATGATTGAAAGATTAAATGATTTCACAAAGATACAAAATAGTACCTGAGTTATAAATAATGAACGGTTTGTTATGAATTTTTAACCTTCCTTTCTGTTTTTTAAATTTTTAAATCTTTCAATGTTTAAATTTTAAAGTTATTTTTGCACAAAACTTTTAATATGTCTTTAAAAGCTGTTCTTTTCGATATGGATGGAGTGATTGTAGATACAGAGCCATTGCATAGAAAAGCTTATTTCAAAACGTTTGATGAATTGGAAATTGCGGTTTCCGAAGAGCTGTACACCTCTTTTACCGGAGCTTCTACCAAAAGAGTTTCTGAAACTCTGATCAATCAATTTAATTTAAACGAAACTTATGAATCCATTGCAGGAATCAAAAGGTCTCATTTCAAAGATTATTTTTATAATGATGATGAATTTGATTTAATTCCCGGGGTAAGAAAACTGATTGAACATTATCATGAAAATGGAATAAAACTTATTCTGGCTTCTTCAGCTACCATGGTAACCATCAATATGGTTTTTGAAAAATTCGGGTTGAAAAAATATTTCAGCGGAAAAATCAGCGGTGCCGATTTAAAAGAATCAAAACCTCATCCTGAAGTCTTTTTACTGGCTGCAGAAATGGCAGGTGAATCTGTTGAAAACTGTATGGTAATTGAAGATTCTACCAACGGAATTCTCGCTGCACATCGGGCTAAAATTTTCTGTGCGGCCTACAGAAGTCCTCATTCAAAAAATCAGGATTATACATTGGCAGACACCGTAGTTTCTGATTATGAAGAATTGGAACTGGATAAAATTTCAAAATATTTCTAAATAAAAAGCTCTCAGAATCTGAGAGCTTTATTTTTATAAGTTTTGGCTAAGGCCAATTGACTTTTCTATTGATTGTAAATGGGCTAAAGCCCATCCCTATTGATCATAAAATTATTTATACCCAAGAATTTTCAGGATATCTTCCGGTTCCTGTTTTTCACGGAAAATTTCATATTGCAACTCACCGTTTTCATCCTTTTGAATCAGGACGTGTCTCGGCTGAGGCATCAGACAGTGGTGTACTCCACCATATCCTCCGATCGTTTCCTGATACGCTCCTGTATGGAAGAATCCTATATACAATGGCTTAGTATCACTGAAAACCGGTAAATAAATTGCGTTGGTATGCTGTTCAGAGTTATAATAATCATCTGAATCACAGGTCAATCCTCCTAAGAATACCCTTTCATAAGAATCTTCCCAACGGTTTAGCGGAAGCATGATAAAGTGTCTTGAAATCGCCCAAGTATCAGGAAGTGTGGTCATGAAAGAAGAGTCGATCATATTCCATTTTTCTCTGTCATTCTGACGTTTCTGAGAAATGATCTTATAAAGATTCGCGCCGCTTTCCCCTACCGTAAAGCTTCCAAATTCCGTATAAATATTCGGTTCTTCTACTCCTTCTTCTTCACAGAATTTCTTGATCTGAGAAACAATCTCTTCTACCATATACTGATAGTCATAATCAAAGTTCAAAGAAGTTTTGATTGGGAATCCTCCTCCGATATTCAATGAATTCACTTCAGGAGCGATTTTCTTCAAACGTGCGTAGACACGAAGACATTTATACAATTCATTCCAGTAGTAAGAAGTATCCTTGATCCCTGTATTGATGAAGAAGTGAAGCATTTTCAATCTTGCATTCGGATGTTCAGCAATCTTCTGACTGTAATAAGGAATAATATCTTTATATCCGATTCCTAATCTTGAGGTATAGAACTCGAACTTCGGTTCTTCTTCTGATGCGATTCTGATTCCGATATTAAAAGTAGAATCAATGCTTTCCGTAAGTTTGTCCAATTCTCTGTAATTATCCAGAATTGGGGTGATGTTTTCAAAACCGTTGTTGATCATATCTGAAATATTTGTCAGATAATCATCAGTTTTAAAACCATTACAGATTACTTCAATGTTTTTATCTACCTTCCCTTTTTCGTAAAGAGATTTCACAATATCCATATCATAAGCAGAAGATGTTTCTATCGAAATATCATTCTTTAAAGCTTCTTCCAATACAAAATTGAAATGACTGGATTTTGTGCAATAGCAATAGGTATAATTCTTTTTATATCCGGTTTTTTCAAAAGCTTCTTTGAACCAGCTTTTGGCCTTCTGAATATTTTGAGAAATTCTCGGCAGATAGCTAATCTTTAGCGGAGTGCCAAATTGTTCAACTACATCCATCAATGGAACGTCGTGGAACAACAAATTGTTCTCAGATACATTAAATTCCTCTGTAGGAAAATATAATGTCTGATCAATAAGTTCCGAGTACTTTATTTTCATTTCTAAACAAGTGAATTAAGAAATGCAAAATTGCTAAAAAAGTTTGATTTTTGGGTGTTAAAATTATTATAATTTTAAATTAAGACCTAATATCATATCCTGCAAAAATTTATCTCTGATAATCAATAGGTAAACTTTTGAATATACGCTGTTCTTTTCGCATCTGAAATCCCTAATACCTGCTGAATATAGGCATCTGTAGAGCCATACTTTTTATTGATCTCTTCAAAAGCAGCATCAAGGTATCTTTTTTCCACCCAACTCAGTTTTTCAAGCACCTTTAAATCCATCTTTGGATAGATAAAATGTAAGCGATTGGCAAGACGAAGTCTTTTCTGAATAATATCTTTTCTGTAGTTATTGGATAGCAGATATTCATTATAAATGGTTTCTTTATCAAACTTCAAAATCGTTAAGATGAGCGCGGTGGTAATCCCTGTTCTATCTTTTCCCGCAGTACAGTGATACAAAACCGGATCTTTAGATTCCAGAATCTCTGTAATGATTTTCTTGATGGTTTCAGGATTTTCCGTAACATATTCACGATAGAAATCGATCATTCTTTTGTCTGCATCAGAAGCATTCACTTTACCTTTAAGGACAAGTTTTTTCGCCTGAGCAAGCTGATCACCTTCATCTTCAAATGCTGAATATTTTTTATAAATAGTTTCTGCCGGAAGCTGATCCGGACTTTGAGATATTTCTTTCGAATTTCTAAGATCAATAACTTCTTTTATGCCCAGTTTTTCCATATCATCAAAAGATTTCTTTTTCAGCTTATGAAGATGGGCACTTCTATAGAATCTTCCTTCTTTTAAAGTTCTTCCTTCTGCATTTTTAATATTTCCAACCGTTCGGAAATTATTCACTTTTTTAATATGAATTACTTTTTCAGTTTCATTTTTACCATATTCAGGTGTTTCAAAATGTTGTGTTTTGCATGAGAAAATACAGCATAATGAAATGGTGAAAACTGATATTTTAATTAATCTATTCAATTGTTTTTAATAAGTTTTGGCTAAAGCCAGTGGATTCGTATTTTTATCAAATGGGCTAAAGCCCATTTCTATTGATATATAATCAGATCCTTTTAATAGATTGCCGGATATTCTATTTCATTGATTCCTACAAATAATAAAACATCACCTGATTTATATTCTATGGAAATCTCATCTTCAACAGCAAAATTTCGGGTTCCTATTCTTGAGGTAATACTTAGAGTTTCATTCGTCAATGGCCAGTTGAGTCCTTGAATGGTTATATTATTCACCGATGGAAATGGATAGAGAGAAATCATTCTATTTTTCGTTCCTTCCAATTTAAAATGATTGGGAATAAAATAATATTCTGAAAATTCATCAAAAAATTTAATATTCATCCGATCTTTAAATGTATAAGCAACGGTGAGATTTCCAAGAAAATGATCCTGTTCGCCCCCACTTCCTCCAAAAACATCAATTTCCGAAAAGCCTCTTTCCAGAATAATTTCCAAAGCTTTGTGAAAATCTGTTTTTTCCTGATCCAATGTAAGGATAAATTTTCCTTGATACATATCTTCGTCTGATCCGGAATGCGAATCAAAATCACCAGATATAAAATCCAGCTTACCCAAGGGAAAGCTCAGTCTTTTTAGATAATGAAAAGCACCGTCTGTACAGGCAATCAAACCATAGTCTTCCAGATTTGGTAACGAATTTGGAGCATCTCCGTTGATGAAAAGTAATGCTTTATCTTTCATTCGGGTTCCAGTATTCTTCCGGTTCGTTGTTCAGTTTTGAAATATATCTTGCCAACACAAAAAGATAATCTGAAAGTCTGTTTAAATATTTAATCAATTCAGGACGTACTTCTTCTGATTCATTCAAAAATACCAATGAACGCTCTGCTCTTCTGCAGATGGTTCTTGCAGCGTGTAAAAAAGTGGCAGATTTCCCTCCCCCTGGAAGGATAAAGTATTGAAGCGGTTCAAGTTTGTCTTCAAAAGCATCCATCCACTGTTCCAGTTCTTCAATTTCTGTCTCTGAAATAATGATCGGCAGACGTGATTTTCCGTTGGCCAGCATCAGTTTATCTACAGGTGTAGCAGCCTCAGAACCTACAGTAAACAAGTCAAACTGTATTTTCTTCAATTGTCTCAACACTTCTTCATCTTCAATATGGCTTTTTGCAATCCCGATGAATGAATTCAGCTCGTCTATATTTCCATAACTGTCTACTCTTGCGCTGGCTTTGGAAACCCTTGTTCCGCCATATAATGCCGTCTGACCTTTATCTCCTGTTTTCGTATAAATTTTCATACTACTAAAATACCTTTTTTTGTATAAAGTACAATGTAAAAAGTAGTAATAACCGCCTATTCTGCCTGAAAAATAATTAGCTGACATTAGGAGTTAATGTCAGCTACTATTTGTATATCTGGGTTCTATATCTTTTGAGATTGCTTATTCTTTGTTAAACATGACCAAGCAAATGTCTATTCATTTATTTATAGATTAAAAAGTATAATTAACATTTAGCTGAAAAATTGTTCCGCTAAATCCAAACTGGTTCACCTCCCAAGGATATTTGAATCTTCCTCCAAGATCTGTTACTACATCTCCTTTACTATCTATTACATCCGGATAAATATTAAATAAATTATTCACAACTCCAGAAATTTTAAGGTCATTGGTGATTTTATATGTTAAAACAATGTCTGTAATTACCTTACCAGAAAATGTCTGATCTTTAGCAGGATCAGTTGCGTGCTGCCAAGTAACAGAACCAAAATAAGTATTATTAAGGTTAAAGTTAAACTTTGAAATATCATACGAAAGACTAAGAATAGTTTTTGTTTTTGGTCTTGCAGAGGTAATTCTGGATTGTTCTTTTCTATCAAAAAAGTTTTCTGAGTAACCATTTTCAGCCAAAATATTCGGAACGGCGATATTATCTACTATTTTAGTTTCATTATAATTGAAAGCAGCAATAACTCCCAATCTTCCTTTGCCAATAGCGGAAGTATAATAATTTGCGACGAAATCTACCCCTTGAGTAACTGTATTGACAGCATTCGTGAAAAACTTCAGGGAAGTTATTTTATTATTATCTAATATTACTTCCACAGGGTTTGTTATATCCGGACTCCCCGGAGCACCGGTTTTGTAACCAATATCTCCTGAGAAAAGTACCCGGTCTTTAATTTTTATTCTATAATAATCTGCTGTAATAGTAAGGTTTTTAAAAGGTTTTACAGCAAATCCTCCAGTAATGTTAAAAGCTTTTTCAGCATTTAATTTTGGTACACCAAGATCAGATCTTACAATTTGAGAGTCATTATTAAAAGTACCCTGATTAGCTACAGTATTCCCTGTAATTTTGGTTTGAACATTGGAATAATAAATCTGATGTAATGAAGGTGCTCTAAATCCTGTAGAAACAGACCCACGGAAAACTAATTTATCATCTAACAACTTATATCTTGCAGTTCCTTTCCAGGAAACATTATTTCCAAAATCACTAAAGTTTTCATATCTCACAGTTCCTCCCAGTAATAAGTTTTTCGTAACATCCCATTCAGCATTTATATAAGCTCCGATATTCTGACGATTTTTATTGACTTCATTCTGAGGCTGCAGTCCTGGAAATGATTCTGCACCACTTCCTATATAAGATGCTTCCTCTCCCGCTTTCGCCTGATAGTTTTCATTGCGCACTTCTGCTCCAGCTCCTAAAACAAGCGCACCAAAATCCCGGCTGATATCTATGTTTCCTATAATATTACTGAACTGATGGCCACCTGCTTTAAAACGGGTTGGCGAATTGCTGCCCAAAGATGTATTAATGGTGTTTCCTACTACATAATCTACTGCATTAGAGCCAAAGGTTGCACTCCCATCAAAACTCCATTTACCAAACATGCCTTTCCATCCGGAGGTTAAATTATAATCATAAACATCTGTTTTAAATTCCGGTTGAAAGCCATTATAAGGTTGTCCTTTTGGAGTTAATAAACCAAAATCTGAAGCTACCCAATAAGGTGTTCTATACAAACCATAGCTAGTTCCATTTCTGTAAGTTGTCCCACCAAAAGCATAAAATTTGCCCGTTTCACCTGTTGGCAATTCAAAATTTACAAACATATTAGCAACTCTTGTCTCCGGCAGCCCTATAATCATTCCTAAACCAGGATTCGCTTGCGTCCAAGCATTATCCACACCAAAAAGTCCGTCTTTTGTAACAGACCCCGCACGGTTAGTTCTATTTTGGGAAGAATATCCCAATGTAAGATTCAAACTTCCATTTTTTGCAACTTTGATTCCTGTATTAAAATCTGCTCCGATATTAAAGCCGTCTCCTTCCGAAGTAATACCTGAAAAAAGGTTGACTGTACTTTTTCCAACGCTGTTTTTAAGAATAATATTGATCACTCCTGCAATAGCATCAGAACCATATTGTGCAGATGCACCATCTCTCAATACCTCTACATTCTGTAAGGCGGCAGATGGAATACTTTTCAGATCCGTCCCTACCTCACCTTTTCCAGGTGTATCATTTACATAAATTAAAGCACTTTGATTTTTTCTTTTACCATTAACCAAAACCAATGTTCTGGATGGGCCTAATCCTCTTAAATCTGCCGGATCAAAGTGAGCCGTTGCATCAGAAACAGTTTGTTGTGATGAATTAAAAGAGGGTACAGCATAAGTTAAAGCTTTATCAAAAGTAATTTGCCCTGTAGATTTTAGCTGTACTGCCGAAATATTATCAATAGGAATTGCTGAAGTAATGATGGTTCTGGGCTTAGTTCTACCCGTTGTAACCACAACTTCATCTATTTTATTTTGTTTTATGCTGTCCTGAGCATATCCCATTGCACCAGCTCCGCTTAATACCAGTGCACAAATTTTCTTATTAAATAATTCCTTTTTCATATCAATTGACAATTATTCAATAAATCTAGTAAAAATATCACTATTAAATATAAAAATAAATCATATGATATGAATAATACTCCATAACCACATAAGTTATGTTTATTTACAAAAATATACAAATTCACAAACACCAAGTAATTTATTAATAATATAAAAAGAAATGTAGTAATGATTTCCTAATTATGTCTGAAAAAGCGATTAACTTACACCAGAGAATAAATATGATTTCATTCTGATAAGTAGTTTTCGTAGCTTGATATTGCTTCACCTATAGCTCACAATGACTGTATATAAAAAATGGCCGTTAAAACGGCCATATCCAAATTATTTATTTACCTCTACGTATTGTATGATGGTCTGATTTTTTGGGTTGTAGATAATTGTACTACTGTTGGGAAACCTTTTCAATTTATAATATTGAATGTTTTTATCGGATTTTATATCTTCCAGAATACTTGCATCAAAGGTATTATCAGGAAGAAATTTTGATAAAAGACTGATTTTATCTATGATGTTTTGTCCATCAATCTTTCGGGCTTTCTTTTCTGATTTACTTTCATCAGAAGTAGGCTGTCCTTCTAAAAATGGGAGCAATACGGCAATGTCTGCTTTGTATTTAAAAATGTAACCTTCAGATCTTCCCGGGATTTTAATCTTTTTTCCTTTTTCTTCAGATACGATGGCAGCACCCGTACCAGGGAAAACTGTATTAAACTTAACGTCTTCGGAATTGGTTAAAGAATTTATAGATTCATTGACAGTCTTTTTTACTGTTTCTTCCACAACCTGCTGTGTTTTTTGCTGCACAGTTTCTGTTGTTTTTTGAACAGTCTGATCAATTTTCTCCTCTATTTTATTGCATGATACTAATAAAAAAGCGGTAACAACAGGCAAAATATACTTCTTCATAATTCTAATAATAGCGTTTTTTGTTATTAATATCCTTCCTTCTAACGGAAAAGTAGGTCAGGATATTTTAGCAAAGAAAAAAATATTTTTTCAAAATCAAAAATACTACTGACAAACTGTTGTCATAACCCTCCATTACCTTTGTATCAACAACAAACAAAACAAATACATTATGACAACTACAGCAACAGCCACAAAACAATTCATGACTTCTGAGCAGGTATTAAATGACTGGCAGGGACACAGAAATCTTACAAGAAGAGTAATTGAAGCTTTTCCTGAAAAAGAATTATTTGAATTTTCAATAGGCGGAATGAGACCGTTTGCAAAACTGGCAGTAGAGCTGATTGGCATTGGTGGACCTGCTTTAAAAGGAATTGTTGAAGGAACTATGGAAGCTTACAATGAAGAAGCTTTTAATCCAAAAACAAAAGAAGAACTTTTACAAAAGTGGGATGAAGAAACAGGAGTAATCAACCATTATTTTAATATGATTTCTGAAGAGCGTTTCCAGGAAACCTTCAATTTGTTTGGAGAATATGAATTCCCGGTATATCAGAACATCCTTTATTTTGTAGATAACGAGGTTCACCACCGCGGGCAGGGATATGTTTATCTGAGAGCTTTAGGAATTGAACCACCTTTCTTCTGGGAAAGATTTTAATTTTAAATAAAAGTGAAGCGGTAAAATTGCAAAAAGGTGGAAATCATGAAAAATACATCTGCAATGTCATTTATTACTAGTGATTTTCTCCATCTCAACAACTTATATCATTTTTTGCGACTAAACAAATTTAGCTTTTTTGCGATTTTGCCCTTGGCTTATTAACCATTTCATTTATTTGCCTCAATTAAGTCTTTAAACCTCAACAATTACTCTGTTGGGGTTTTATTGATGTCTTTCTGCCATCTTTACAAGCAGTTCGTTCAACCTGATGCGAAGACTTTCCGGCTCCAGGACGGTAGCGTAGTCTGCGAAAGTGATAAGCCAGCGGGGAAATCCATCACTGATCCATTCTGTTTCAAAAGTAAGTTCTACTCCCTGTTCAGTTTCTACTTCTTCAGTAAGTCCATAATATTTTTTGGAATTCACCAAATGAGACATTATTTTTTTGTCTACCAACAGTTTGGCTTTGACTTTATTTCCGTTCGATTTTTTACGATAATCATTCACCTGTCCATATTCCTGTAAAAAGGGATTTAAGGTTTTTGAAATCTCTAAAATCCGGTCTATCCGGAATTGTCTGAAATCTTTTCTCAAAGTACAGAATGCCATGATGTACCAAAAATTAAACTCAAAGAACATCCCGACAGTTTCAATGGTTCTGTTGTCTATTCTTCCATCTACCGTCTGATATCTAATATTCAACTGGGTTTTGTCTGCGATGCTTTCTAAAATAATAGGAATCACATTTTTAAGAGAATCTCCGGAATCGGTATGAAAACTAAAAACATCAATCTGTTTTTCAATATTCTGAATCAAATTTTTATCAGAATTTCTCAATACTGAGCGTACTTTTTCCATGGCTGCCTGATAATGGCTTCCTAAACTTTGATGGGAAAATTTCTGCATCAGCTTTTCGGCAGTAATGAAACTTAAAACCTCTTCTTTGGTAAACATAATGGGAGGAAGTTTGTACCCATCCATTAAAGAATAGCCATTACCTGCTTCGCCTACAATGGGAATCCCCGCATTTTCCAGGGTTTTTACATCACGGTAAATGGTTCTGATACTTACATCGAACTTTTCAGCCAGATCCTGTGCCCGAACAATAGGTTTAGATTGTAATTGGGTAAGAATAGCGGTTACCCGATCAAGTTTTTTAAGGTAGTGATCGTTCATTATATCACAAAGCTAAAATTCTTTTTCGAGGTATGTCTTATAAATGGGATTGCTTTTTTTATTAATTTTATTTTTCACAAAACAGTCTCTTCTTTATGCATCATACTCATTTCATTCAGTCTATTGAAAAAATTTTAAAACCGGAACAGGCAGTGATAGACGGGCTTGTTTCTCATCTGGAATCCAAAACTTACAGAAAAGGAGATTTTCTGTTAAAAGGTGATGAAACCTGCAGGTATTTTTATTTTATCGAAAAGGGACTTGTCAAACTATTTTTCGACAATGGTGATAAAGATTTTATTATGACATTTTTTGCAGAAAATGCTTTCTTCGCTGAGTTGAGTGGTTTTCTTACTGGACAGCCGTCAAAATACATGATCGTTGCTCTGGAACCCACTGAAGTTCTTCGCATACACAAAGATGTTATTGAAGGGTTATGCAAAAAATATCACACGGCAGAAACACTTTTCAGCAAATTGTACTCAAAAGCTCCGGTGAATATGATGGGAAGAATCAGTGAAATGCTGGAAGACGACGGGAAAAAACGTTATCATAATTTCATGAAACAAAGACCTGACCTTATTCAACGTATCAGTCTTGGAGATCTGGCAGACTATATCGGAATTACTCAGGTTTCTTTAAGCAGAATCAGAGCGCAGAAGTTTTAGAGGAAAGGAAGCTTCTCTCTTCCAGCTTTTAAAATCTTTCCTTATAAAATTTATCATTTGTAAAAAAATCAGGAAAATACAGTTCTACATTTGTCACATAATTAATCAAAAACAAATATTATGTCACAAAGAATCAATGCATTTGCGATCGGAAACAAGGCTGTAAATGCACTTCACAACATGGGATTTCAGGTACAGAATTCATCACTGGACAATTCATTTCTTGAACTGATGTATTTCCGGGTTTCACAAATGAACGGATGTGCTTTCTGCCTGGATATGCATTCCAAAGAATTAATAGCAAAAGGTGAAACTGAACAGAGAATATTTCTGGTAAGCGCCTGGAGAGAATGTTCGTTTTATACAGATAAAGAAAAAGCAGGACTGCTATGGGCTGAAACTTTAACGGCTTTAAATGGTAAGGAAGTGAGTGATGAAATTTATACTAAGGTAAGTCATTATTTTTCTGAAACCGAAATCGTAGATTTAACAATGGCAGTTATTGCGATCAACAGCTACAACAGGATAAATATTGCCTTCGGAGCGGATGTAGGCACCTATCAGGTTCCTGAAAAAGCGCATTAAACGATTGTTATGAAAATAAAAAACTCAGCCTGTCCGCTGAGTTTTTTTATTTAATTTTCTTTGAAAGTATTCACCAGTTTATCGAGATTCAAACTGCGGGCTGATGCATCAAATATCTCCCGGTAAGTACCTTCTTTATTGTAAAGTTCATCATGAGTTCCATTTTCCACCACTCTACCTTTTTTCATCACATAGATAATATCAGAATCCAGAATCTGTGACAGGGAATGAGAAATGATGACAACGGTTCTTCCTTCTTTTATGGCATCCAGAGAGTTTTTGATCTGTTCTGTAGCAATCGCATCAAGACTGGCGGTAGGTTCATCCAGAAAGATAATCGGAGGATTTTTCAGAAACAGCCTGGCAATGGCAATTCTCTGCTGCTGTCCACCGGAAAGCTGCGTAGCATCATGAAGGTATTGATCCGGAAGATCCATGATCTGTTCATGGAGATAAGCTTTTTTGGCAGCCTCCTGAATTTCTTCAAAACTTGCATTCATGTCTCCATAGCGGATATTATCTTCTATGCTTCCCTGAAAGATGTGATTTCTCTGAAGTACCAGCCCAAGATCACTTCTCAGAAAAGTATTGTCAAATTCATTAAGATTTATGCCGTCCAGAAGAATTTCTCCGGAATCAGGAAAATAAAATTTGCACAAAAGATTAATGATCGTTGACTTTCCTGCACCGCTCAATCCTACCAAAGCCGTTGTTTTTCCGTTTTCAATTTTCATAGAAACATCATGTAGAGCTTTTGTACCATTGGGATAAGTAAAATCAACATTTTTCAGTTCAAAAGTTCCTTTGATTTGTTTTTCTACAAAGGTTCCGTTTGATTCGGTTTCGTTATCTGCATTCAGGATATCAAAATAACCTTCAGCATAGATCATGGCATCATTCATATCATCATAAATCCTGTGCAGCTGGCGGATAGGTGCCGAAACGTTGTTGAAAAGCATAATATGAAGCATGATAGCACCGATCGTCATTTGCTGATCCAAAACGAGATAAACGGTTAAAAGAATGATCAAAACAACTCCGAACTGTTCAATAAACGTTTTTAATCCATCATAAATAAAGTTAGTTCTTCTTGTGATCATCTGGCTTTCCATCAGCTCCATCTGAAGATCATACTGTTTTTTTCCTTCAAATTTTTCACGGACAAAACTTTTAATGACCATAATGGAATTGATTAGATTCAGAAGTCCCGAGGTCTTTTTCTCTCTCTGATTTCTAAGCTGGCGGCGTACTCCGTTCAGTTTTTTTGCCTGCAGGGAACTGATGTAGAAATAAATCGGAACAATAATCGTAGAAACAAGCCCCACATACACATTCTGCATATACATAATGATCAGCGCAATAATGGCATTGGAAAAGAGCGGTAGAATATCAATAAAAAAATTCTGCACCAGTTTTGTCAAGCTTTCTATACCACGGTCTATTCTGATCTGTAATTTTCCGGATTCATGATTTTCATCGTTAAAATAGGCAACTTTATAAGTTAAAATTTTATCAATAGCTGACTGAGCTAACACAGAACTCACATTGATTCTGATTTTTTCACCATAAAACTTCTGTCCGAAATTGATGAAAATATTGAGCAGTTCTTTTCCCAGCAAAATAATTGAAATGATGATAAGAATATGAATTCCCTCTGTCATCGGATGCGGAAGATGGGTAAGATTGGTGACCTCATCTACCGTATATTTCAAAACAATCGGGTTTACCTGTGCTGCCAGAGCACCCAGAAAAGTAAGAAACAAGGTTCCGTAAATCATGGGTCGGTAAGGTCTGATGAATGGGACAAGCTGTTTATAGATTCCGAATAAGGTTACGGTTCTGTTAAAAGGTTTAGCCATAGAAATCATTTTTAAATGAAAAACGTACCGCTTTCAAAAGAAAAAGGTACGTTTTATTATGATGTTCAGCAAATAAATGCTTTATATTTTATCCTTCAAACAGATAAGTTGTAAGATAGTGCAGTTCTTTTGTGCTGGCTTCTTTAGACTCTGCCTCTGCCTGTTCCAGAGAATATTGGGAATTGATTTCTTTTTTCTGGAAAATAAATGAGTTGTTGGCATTCTTATCTATAACTTCATCAAAGATATGCTTAATTTCAGGGTTTCCTAGTGAAGCAAAACTAATATCTTCAAAACCGTACATGCGTCTCAAATCATCAAACTGACTAAAATTTTCACTGACAAATCCCTGCAACTGCCCTTTTGAATCAAAGTTCCCTGCCCATATGTTGTAGGCGTATTTTTTCTTTTTAGGTTTATCCAAAATACTCTGATACACGAAGTTTTCACCAAGATAGGCTTCTCTTACCTGCGGATCATTGGCAAGGTCTTCCGGAAGTCCTTCTTTCAGGATCTTTCCTTCAAACATGATATAGGTTTTGTTGGTAATTGCCAATGTCTGCTGTACGTTATGGTCGGTAATCAGAATTCCGATATTTTTATCGACAAGGCTTCTTACGATTTTCTGGATATCTTCAACAGCAATGGGGTCTACCCCTGCGAAAGGTTCATCCAATAGAATAAAGTTCGGGCTTGTTGCCAGACAGCGTGCGATTTCGGTTCTACGTCTTTCTCCTCCGGAAAGAAGATCTCCTCTGTTTTTACGGACATGCTGTAAAGAAAATTCTTCCACAAGTTCATCGCATTTCATCTGCTGCTCACGTTTTGAAAGCTTGGTCAGCTGCAATACACCCATAATATTTTCTTCCACAGAAAGTTTTCTGAAAACGGAAGCTTCCTGAGCAAGATATCCGATTCCCTTTTGGGCTCTGCGGTACATTGCATCTGTAGTAATCTCCTGCTTATCCAGGAAAATTTTTCCTGAAGTGGGCTTAACCAACCCTACGATCATATAAAACGATGTGGTTTTTCCCGCTCCGTTCGGACCCAGCAAACCAACAATTTCTCCCTGTTGAACCTGTACAGAAACGCCTTTTACAACTTTTTTAGGACCGTATTCCTTGATTAAGTTTTCTCCTCGTAAAATCATAGGACAAATATATCAAAAATATAAACTTCACTTCTATGTTAATATCAACTTGTTGATTTAAATGTAAACTTGTTCACTTCCAAATCATTGTAACTTTTTACTATTTTTAGCTACTTATCGTAAAACATCACAATCAATTATAATCATTAAGAAATGGAAAATTACGGCTACACAAAAACAGAAAATGGACAAAACCAGCAAAGCAATGTCCCATACCGTTCGGAAAAGAAACTTCCTGCGGCTTTATTGGGAATTCTTGTGGGCTGGCTGGCTTTAAATAAGTTTTATCTGGGCTATACAAAAGAAGGCGTTATTCAGTTAGTCCTAAATATTGTTACTTTAGGAGCTGCTTCTGTGATCCCTTTTATTGAAGGTATTTTATATCTTTTTATGAGTGATAAACAGTTTGACGACACTTATGTTTATGGGAAAAAAGGTTGGTTATAACAATATTAAATCATCAAGTTATTTAAAATAAAACAGGCTGTTCTTATCTGAACAGCCTGTTTTATTTTTATATTGAAATGATTAATCCGGCGGGCAAGCTAAATGATTAATTGTACATGGATGCCAGATTCCTTTACACCATGTCCCACAGTTTGGATTATCAATAATCACTTCTCCGCCTTTGATTTCCTTCAATTGATTTCTTTCAATCTTTTTTAGATTTCTCATAAATAAATTCTTTTGATGTTTTAATTATTTTCGTTTCTCGAAATTAGCTTTACTCAAAAGTATATTTTTTATTTACGCGGAAGTTTTCAAATCAGCCCATTAACTTAACATTAACATTGCTATCTTAACCGTTTATTTATTCAAAAGGATAGCCGCTTCTTTTGCAAAATAAGTAAAAATCATGTCTGCTCCTGCTCTTTTGAAACAAGTTAAACTTTCAATGATCGTTTTGTCATTATCCAGCCAGCCGTTCTGAGCAGCCGCTTTTACCATGGCATATTCTCCACTTACATTGTATACTGCAATTGGAAGATCAATAGCTTCACGTACTTTGGAAACAATATCCAGATACGGAAGTCCCGGTTTGATCATAATAACATCTGCTCCTTCGTCAATATCTTTAAATACTTCATTCAATGCTTCACGGGTGTTGTGGAAATCCATCTGATATGTTTTTTTATCTTTCGGAATTTCCATGTCATCTTTTGGAGCACTGTCTAAAGCACTTCTGAAAGGTCCATAGAAAGAACTTGCATATTTAGCAGCATAGCTTACAATTCCTACGTCTGTAAAACCGCTTTCTTCCAATGCTTCACGAATTACCTGTACTCTGCCATCCATCATATCACTTGGCGCCACAAGATCTGCTCCTGCTTCTGCATGGGATACTGACATTCTTGCCAGGGCATCATTGGTAGGATCATTGATAACTTTTCCGTTTTCAATGATTCCGTCGTGTCCGTAAATTGAATAGGGATCCAGTGCTACATCAGGCATAACGATCATTCCCGGAACAGCATCTTTGATTGCTTTGATTGTACGCTGCATCAATCCGTCCTTGTTCCAGGCTTCTTTTCCTGTATTGTCTTTCAGGTGTTCGGACACTTTCATGTACAAATTGACAGCTTTTACTCCTAAAGAAAATAATTCCTTACATTCTTTCACCGTTAAATCTATACTCCGCCTAAAAATACCCGGCATAGACGGGATTGCCTCCTCCTTGTTTTCGCCCTCCATTACGAAGATCGGCATTACAAAATCATCAGTTGTAAGCACATTTTCTCTTACCAAACTTCTGATAGATTCATTAACTCTAAGTCTTCTATTTCTTGAATGTATCATTTTGGAATACTTTTTGAATAAGTTTCTACAAATTTAATATAAGTTCTACAAAAAACTATTGTATGAAATTATAGAATTTATTACATTTGTTACATATATTCGAGAAATTATAAATTTGATGAAAAAACTTTTACTTTTATTTCTATTTGTAGGCACTTTTGTTGGATTTTCCAACAATTTAAAAGCTCAGCTTAGAGAGCCGGGTTCCATCACTCAGAAAGCGGATGATGGGGTGTTGCTTGCTTATCCAAATCCTGCAAAGGATTTCCTTATCATTAAGGCAAAAGATTCTTCTTTAAGAATCAAAAGTGTGACTTTTTATTCTATTTTGGGTATGCAGGTCGCTAACTATACAGTGAATATGAATTCCGGTGAGATTAATATTGAAAAATTGAAACCCGGAAAGTATATGATCCGATATATTTTAAGCGACAACACGCAGAAAGTTACTCAAATCGTGAAACAATAAATTAAAATCCTGATAATCATCAGGATTTTTTCTTTTACATTAATTCTGTTTTAATATTTCCGTAACTTTCGGGACTTTCTTATACTAATTGTAAAAAGAACAATTTAATGCTAAAAGCTGAATATATTAAAAAGACCTACAATGCCGGAAAAAAGGTCGCCCTGGATGATTTCAGCATCCATGTTCCAAAAGGCAGTATTTATGGCCTTTTAGGACCCAACGGAGCCGGAAAAACTTCTTTTATCCGTATCATTAACCAAATTACTCAGGCAGACTCCGGAGATATCTTCATCAACGGGCAAAAACTGAATCCAGATCATATTAAAGACATCGGCTATATGCCCGAAGAAAGAGGATTGTACAAAAACATGAGTGTTGGCGATCAGATCCTATATTTCGGGGAACTGAAAGGGATGAGTAAAAGCGATGCTCTGAATGAAGCCAAAAAATGGTTTGAAAAGCTGAACATCGACCAATGGTGGAAGAAAAAGCTATCTGAACTTTCTAAAGGAATGGCACAGAAGATCCAGTTTGTAGTAACCGTTCTCCACAGACCACATCTTTTAATTCTTGATGAACCTTTTTCAGGTTTTGATCCCGTAAATGCCAACTTAATCAAAGATCAGATCATTGATCTTAAGAATAACGGAACAACCATCATTCTTTCTACCCACAGAATGGAAAGTGTAGAAGAGATGTGTGATTATGTTGCTCTGATCAACAATTCTAAAAAAATTATTGACGGAAGGGTTTTTGACGTAAGGGAAAAATTCAAGAAAAATATTTTTGGAGTTACACTTTCTGAAGTCAGTAACGACCAGTTTGACAATTTTAAGAATAAGTATGACATCTTTAATGTATCAAACGAAAATAATCTTGTTTCTTTTGATCTGAAAAATGAAGAGAGTCAGAATAATGTTCTTCTTGATCTTGTACAAGTGGGTAAAGTGAGATCGTTTGACGAAAGAATTCCTAGTATGAATGAAGTGTTCATTAATGCTGTAAGTAACCATCCTTAATTTTATGAATAATATTTTTTTAATTACCAAGAGAGAATTTCTTACACAGGTTAAGAAAAAATCCTTCATCATATTAACTCTGCTGGCGCCCATAATGATCATTGCTTTTGGAGCGGTGGTTGGCTTAATGTTCAAGGCAAATGAGTCACACAGTATTATAGAAGTGGTTGATAAGAGCGGATTGTTTATGAATCAGCTTAAATCTAATGATAAATTAAATTACGTTTTTGTTTCTGCCGCAGATGAAAAATCCAAGATCAACAATTTAAAAGGAAATGAATCTCTGGATGGTATTTTGATTCTTCCGGAATTGAAAGATCAGAATTTCGATGCGCTTGAAAAAGAGGCAAGGCTTGTGATCAACAGTAAAATAGGATTTGACACCAAGCAGAAAATTGTTTCTGACATCAGCAATGTTGTTAAAAAAGAAAAAATCAAGCAATTGGGTATTCAGGAGACTCAGCTAATTGATCTTGATAAAAGCTTCGCATTAAAGACCATTAATGTTACGGATAATAATAAAGAAGATTCTGATCTGGCTTTTGGAGTGAAATCCGGGCTGAGTATGATTCTGATGTATGTTACCTTTATGTTTATCATTATTTATGGGGTAAGGGTAATGCGTAGTGTACTTGAGGAAAAGAACAATCGTGTTGTAGAAATTATTATTTCTTCTGTAAAACCTTTTGAGCTGATGATGGGTAAGATTCTTGGGGTAACGATGGTTGCACTGACACAGTTTCTGATCTGGATCACCATGTCTATCATAGGAGCACTGGTCTTAAATACTGGTTTCTCTCCTCTTCAGAAGGGTATTCCGGGTGGAAATGACGAGATTGCAAGTAAACTGGATGTGGGACAGCTGGCTACTCAGATCTCGCACAGTTTGCTGGAACTGAATTTCCCACTGATTATTTTTGTATTCATCGTTTTCTTCCTTTTAGGATATATTTTTTACAGTTCTATTTATGCAGCAATTGGTTCTGCAGTAGATAACGAAACAGAGACACAGCAATTTACTTTATTTGCAATTTTACCCTTAACACTGGGAATGTATGGAAGCTTCACGCTGATGAACAATCCGGACGGACCACTAGGTTTTTGGCTGTCAATCATTCCGTTTACTTCACCGGTTGCTATGATTGCAAGAATTCCATTTGGAGTTCCTGCCTGGCAGATTGCATTGTCCATTGGATTATTGCTGACAACCACTATTTTCATGATCTTCCTGGCCGGAAAAATCTATCGTGTAGGTATTTTGATGTATGGCAATAAAGCTACTCTAAAAGAGCTTTGGAAGTGGATAAAAGGATAAATAAGCGAAAGGACTGAGAGTAAATATTACCCATCAGCCTTTTTACAATTTTATAATAAAAAAATCCCGGAAAACTAAGTTTTCCGGGATTTTATATATTCTGAGATATTCTATTTGAATATATAGCTTAAAGTAAGTGCAATTACCTGTTCTGATTTTTTCTTATCACTACCTCCTTTTTCTTTTACAAGACCAGGGTAAGTATCAGAAAGTCCTAAATCATATTTCAAAGCTACTTCAAGTTGTCTCTTATAGCTATACCCTACGCCTAGTCCAAGTCCCCAGTTAAAGCTTTTTGCTTTTCCGTTTACTCCTGCCGGTTGTGTAGGATCAGTAACGTCCGGATCATAGTAAGGTCTTCCTACAGGAGGATTCTTTACGTCCTGACTTACCAAGAAGTTAAATCTAGGCCCAATCATTCCAAAGAATTCAGATTCAGCTTCTGAAAAGTATCCTTTGAAATAAAGTGGTACACTCAAATAGTTATTGGCATATACTGCATCGTAACCATCTTTACCTTTAGCATCTTTATCTTTCCCGGTTTCTCCAGCACCATAGTACAGGACTTCGGGTTGTATAAAGAATTGGTTTGCCTTCCCTACGGGGATCAAAGCCAAAGCTCCACCTTGGAAGGTATATCTTGGGCCAGAGGGATTGTGGGCATTTGCTACTCTTGAGTAGTTTAAACCTGCGGTAAGACCGAATCTTGTATTATTCCATTGCACCTGTGCAAAAGATAATGCAGAAAGCGTCAAAGCTGAGGCTAATAAAAGTTTTTTCATATGATGTGGTTTTATGTTATCCTAGAATTTTTGCTACAGTAGCACCAATGTCAGCAGGAGAGTCTACAACGTTGATACCGTTTTCTCTCATGATTTCCATTTTAGCCTGAGCTGTATCTTCATCACCACCTACGATAGCACCTGCGTGTCCCATAGTTCTTCCTTTTGGAGCAGTTTGTCCAGCGATGAATCCTACAACTGGTTTCGTAGAACCGCTTGCTTTGTACCATCTTGCAGCTTCAGCTTCAAGACCACCACCAATTTCACCAATCATTACAACAGCTTCAGTTTCAGGATCGTTGATGAATAATTCTAATGCTTCTCTTGTAGTTGTTCCGATAATTGGGTCACCACCGATACCGATAGCCGTAGAAATACCGTAACCTGCTCTTACAACCTGGTCAGCAGCTTCGTAAGTAAGGGTACCTGATTTTGAAACGATACCTACTTTACCTTTTTTGAAAACAAAACCTGGCATAATACCAATTTTAGCTTCTTCAGAAGTAATGATTCCAGGGCAGTTTGGTCCAATTAATCTGCAGTCTCTGTCAGCAATATAAGATTTTACTTTTACCATATCAGCTACAGGAATACCTTCAGTAATACATACAATCACTTTGATACCTGCTTCAGCAGCTTCCATGATAGCATCTGCTGCAAATGCCGGTGGTACGAAAATGATACTTACATTTGCTCCTGCTTTTTCAACAGCATCAGCCACTGTATTAAATACCGGTTTTCCTAAGTGCTCGCTACCTCCTTTTCCTGGAGTAACACCACCTACTACATTTGTTCCGTATTCAATCATCTGACCAGCGTGGAAAGTTCCTTCGTTCCCTGTAAATCCTTGTACAATTACTTTAGAATCTTTGTTTACTAAAATTGACATTTTATTGTTGTTTTAATTTATTTATTATTTTATTAATGCTCACAAATTTACTTAAATTTCTTTGATTTTGGATAAAACCTTTGGAATAGTTTATTTGAGATTTCTCAGCTTTACTTCTTTTTTCAGATAAGTCTTGAAATCTTCTGCAAACATCCCAATATAGGTTCCTTTTTCCAAATCTCTGTTCACTCCTGTTTTTCCCAAAAGTACAGATCCTGCCTCAATTTTATTGCCGGAAGCGATGCCTACCTGTCCCCATAACGTCACCTCATCTCCAATGATACAGCATCCTGCAATTCCTACCTGAGAAGCAATCAGACATTTTTTCCCGATAACGGTATCATGTCCGATCTGAATCTGATTATCCAAAACAGAACCTTCACCAATGATGGTAGAATCTGTAACACCTCTGTCAATGGTGCAGCCATTTCCGATCTCCACATTGTTTTCGATGATCACATTTCCTACAGAAATAAGACGGTCAAAGTTTCCATTTAATTTTCTGTAATAAAACGCATCACCTCCCAAAACAGTATTGGACTGAATAATGACATTATCACCAATTTCCGTACGGTCACCAATCACTACATTAGGGAAGATAAGGGTATTTTTTCCAATTTTCACATTGTTACCAATCACTGCGGAAGAGTGAATCTTCGTACCCTCTCCTATTTCCACATCATGAAGTACTTCTGTGAAATTATATATTCTGGTAAAATGAGTGTTGATTTTATTAAAGTCTCTGAAAGGATCATCAGAAACTAAAAGCGCTTTGCCTTCCGGGCATTCTACTTCTTTATCAATTAAAATAATAGTAGCGGCAGAGTTTAAAGCTTTGTCATAATATTTGGGGTGGTTTACAAAAACGATATCCCCTGGCTTTACCATATGAATTTCGTTCGTTCCCAATACTTCAAAGTCTTCAGGACCAACAAATGCTGACCCTATTAAATCTGCAATTGTTTTAAGCTTTTGTGGAGAATGGAATCTCATAACAATAGATTTTCTTATAAAACAAAATTCGGAGTGCTAGTGCAAACCGAATTTATGTAAATTTTATTTATTATTTCACTCTTTCTAAGTAGCTACCGTCTTCAGTGCTTACTTTAATTTTGTCTCCCGGTTCAATGAACAAAGGAACCATTACTCTTGCTCCTGTTTCAACGATTGCGTTTTTAAGAGCGTTGGTTGCAGTGTTTCCTTTTACACCCGGATCAGCTTCAATCACATCCAGATATACTGACTGTGGAAGTTCAGCAGAAAGTGGAGTTTCGTCAATTTCTTTCAAAATAATTGTTACTTCTTCACCTGCTTTCATCAGGTTTGAGTTTTCAATCATTTCTTTATTTAAATATAACTGAGAAAAATCATCGTTATTCATGAAGTGGAAACCGTTCTCGTCATCGTAAAGATACTGGAACTTTCTAGTGATTACTTTTACTTCATCAATTTTGTGGCCAGCAGAGAATGTATTATCTAATACTTTTCCGTTTGTCACAGATTTTAGTTTTGTTCTTACAAATGCAGGACCTTTCCCTGGTTTTACGTGAAGAAACTCGATTACTTTAAAAATATCGTTGCTAAATTCGATGCAAAGACCTTTTCTGATATCGTTACTTGTTGCCATTAATTATATAAATATTTATTTTCTTTTTTTAATTTCGATACCTTGTCCTTGAGGCATCATTCTATTAAATGTATTATTATTGAATGTATTCACGTTGTTATTCAACCTGATTACATTCATCTGAATATCAGATTTATACTGATCAGTTGTTCCTAATATTGAACTTCCGATACTTTTCTGTTTCAGAATACCATTTAAGTTATTCTTAGCAATACTATCATTAGACTCTTCGGAAATTTTTCTTTCTATAGTAAAAGGCTTTTCTTTTTTTCCTGTTTCAGACTTTTCTGTTTGCTGAGCAAACAAAAAAGATGTTGCAGAAAGTGCAATAAGTACAATTAAACCTTTCATTGTCTGATAGTATTTAAGTTAAATTAATCTCTATCCTTTCCGGTACCATATCCTTTTACGATACCTCTAGGTGAGTTTTGAATAAACTGTAGAATTTCATCTCTTTCAGCCGTTGGAAGCATTTCTTTTTCAATATATGCCAATGCTTGAGAAACATTCATCTTCATCTGGAAAATAGCTCTGTAGATCTTTTGAATTTCAAAGATTTTCTCGTTAGAAAAACCTCTTCTTCTTAATCCAACAGAATTGATCCCTGCATAAGAAATTGGATCTCTCGCTACTTTCACATAAGGTGGAATATCTTTTCTAATTAAAGATCCTCCGGAAATCATGGTATGTTTTCCAATTTTACCGAACTGCTGAACAGCTGATAAACCTCCCATTACGGTAAAGTCACCAATTTCAACATGTCCTGCAATACCGCAACCATTTGCAATAATCACATTATCTCCTATAATACAGTCATGAGCAACGTGTGAAGTTGCCATGATCAGGCAGTGGCTTCCTACTTTTGTATATCCTAGAGCTTTGGTTCCTCTATTGATAGTTACACATTCTCTTAAAGTAGTATGATCTCCAATAATTGTTTGTGTATCCTCTCCATCGAACTTCAAGTCCTGAGGGATCGCAGAGATTACAGTTCCGGGAAAGATTTTACAATCTTTTCCGATTCTTGCACCCTCCATAATGGTAACGTTAGGACCAATCCATGTTCCTTCTCCAATTTCTACGTCCCCTGCAATTGTAGTAAATGGTTCTACGATTACATTTTTGCTGATTTTCGCACGTTTATCTACGGCTGCTAATTGATGAATCATTTAATCAACTTTATTTTTTGCAACTTGAGCCATAAGCTCTGCTTCTACTGCTACTGTATCTCCTACGTATCCATATCCCTGCATATGAACAATTCCTCTTCTGATAGGCTCTATCAATTCAATTTTGAATATCAGAGTATCTCCAGGAATTACTTTTCTTTTAAATTTCACCTTATCAATTTTGATGAAATAAGTAGAATAGTTTTCAGGATCCGGAACGCTGGCCAGTACCAGGATACCTCCTGTCTGCGCTAATGCTTCTACCTGAAGTACTCCAGGCATTACAGGTTCTTTAGGGAAGTGTCCAACGAAGAATGGCTCGTTCATTGTCACATTTTTCAAACCTACTACGTGAGAGTCTGAAAGTTCAAGTACTTTATCAATCAATAAGAACGGAGGTCTGTGAGGCATAAGCTTCATAATTCCGTTGATATCAAATACGGGTTCTTTTGTCAGATCAAAATCTGGAACGTTTTTCTTTTTCTGCAATTTCCACTGACGATTTAATTTTTTCGCAAACTGAGTATTCACATAGTGTCCCGGTTTGTTGGCAATAACTTTACCTTTTATTTTCACTCCTGCTAAAGCCAGGTCACCAATCACATCTAATAATTTGTGTCTTGCAGCTTCGTTAGGATAATTTAAATTAAGATTGTCAAGAATACCGTTTGGTCTGATAGACACATTGTCTTTTCCAAAGGCTTTCTTTAGTTTTTCTGTAGTTTCAGGAGTAAGATCTTTATCTACATATACAATAGCATTGGAAATATCTCCACCTTTGATCAAACCGTGATCTAAAAGCATTTCCAACTCATGCAGGAAACTGAATGTCCTTGCTGATGAGATTTCATCTTTAAATTCTGAAATATTTTTAAGAGTAGCATTCTGAGTACCTAATACTTTAGTCCCAAAATCTACCATTGTTGTTACTTCGTAAGTATCTGAAGGGATGATTGTGATTTCCGAGCCAGTTGCCGGGTCACTATAGGTAAGCACTTCTTTTACAACAAGATATTCTCTTGCTACCCCTTGTTCTGCTACACCAACGCTTTCGATAGCTTCAACAAAGTATTTTGAAGATCCATCCAGAATAGGTGGTTCAGAGGCATCCATTTCTAAAACTGCGTTATCAATATCACAGCCCACAAGAGCTGCCAAAAGGTGTTCGCAAGTGGTAATTTTTACCCCTAATTTTTCTAATGTAGTTCCTCTTTCTGTTGCTACAACATAATTTACATCTGCTTCTACCTGAGGATGTCCCTCCAGGTCTGTTCTTACAAATACAAAACCTGTATTTTCTTTAGCAGGTTTAATGGTAAGTTTTACTTCTCTACCTGTATGAAGGCCAATTCCAGAAAGAGTTACCTCTTGCTGAAGTGTTTTTTGCATATCACTCATTAGTATTATCTTTTGAGTTATTCTCAAGATTATTTATTCTATTTACTATTCCAGGCAGATTCCTGAAGTGAACATAACTTCTCAAATAGTCATTATAACTGATGGCTGGTGAGCCATACAATGTTTCTCTATCATTAACGCTGGAATTCACGCCACTCTGGGCCTGAATTTTCACCTGATTTCCTATTTTGATATGTCCTACAACACCTACCTGTCCTCCAATCTGATTCCAGTCACCAATGGTAGTAGAGCCTGCAATTCCGGCCTGTGCTGCAATTACATTGTTCTGTCCTATTTTCACATTGTGAGCAATCTGAATCAGGTTATCAATTTTGGTTCCTTTTCCTATAATTGTAGAGCCTATTGTTGCTCTGTCAATACTGCAGTTTGAGCCAATTTCAACATCGTCTTCAATAATTACATTTCCAAGCTGTGGTATTTTTTTGAAACCTTCGGCTGTTGGCTGAAAACCAAAACCGTCACCCCCAATTACCGTATTGGAATGAATCACACAGTTGTCTCCAATGATACAATAGTCATAAATTCTGGCGCCGCTGTCTATTTTACAGTTTTTACCAATTTTCACTCCTTTTCCTATATATACATGTGGATAGATCTGTGAGCCTTCCCCGATTTTAGCTTTCTCAGAAACATAAGTAAATGCTCCGATATATGCTTTATCTCCTATTACCGCTGTATCATGAATGGAAGAACCATTCTCTATACCTTCTTTTCTTCCCTGCATTTCCTGATATAAATTCATCAGGATCTGAAAAGAAAGATAGGCATCTTTTACAACGATTAAGGTAGGGCTATAATTATTTTTCTCCAGAAGATTTTCCGAAATGATGATAACAGAGCATCGTGAGGTATCCAAGAAATGAGAAAATCTATCTTGTGCTATAAAAGAAAGATGTCCTGATTCCCCATTTTCAATTGGTGAAACCCCGTTAATAAGTGCATTCTCATCACCTATTATTTTTCCGTCAATAAAACTTGCAATTTGCGAAGCTGTAAATTCCATATTCTGCAAAGATAAGAAATTCTAGAATTTGCAAACATTTTTTGGTTTCAGATCGTAAATTTTAATATTATTTAAGAGTCTAGCCTGGAGATATCTCTTGGAAACATAAGGATATAGCGGGTAGTCTTATTTACAATTAACCCTGATAAAAGTTGATCTTCCGACTCATGAAGCCTTGTTCTTTTACCATTTTTATGCAATAAATAGATTGGCTGCTTCTCCGCATGATAGGGTAAAAGTTTTCTTTTTATTTCATGAACCAATTCTTTTCCATTATTGATTTTGAAAAATTCATTGGTATTTTTTACTTTTTCATCAATTATTTCCTGTGCAAATGGATGTGATGAAATAATTGTTTTAGGTAAATTTCTCTGAATTACACATTTACACCAATATGATAACACAAAGTCATCCGAGTTCTGCCATTCTTTCATCGCCTGAATCACATCATTGTCATCAAGACTCGTAAATCTCTCCACATCTTCATCTGTTGCAGCACTCTTTTCACGGTATAAAAAATATTTAAGATTATCCGTTGCAGGGAGCTCTGTACCTTGGGAAATCAGATATTTTGCTCTTTCAAGGATTTTAACCAAAAGAAACTCTGCTAACGCTGAAGTTTTATGATAATAGACCTGCCAGTACATAAACATTCTGGCCGTCAGAAAATTTTCAATAGAATAAATTCCTTTCGCATCAATCACCAGTTCACCTTCTTCACAGACATTCATCATGGAAATAATTCTCTGGGTATTAATATTTCCCTCAGATACACCGGTAAAAAAACTATCTCTTTTCAGATAATCCAAACGATCCACATCCAACTGGGAAGAGATCAATTGGTTGAAAAATTTTCTATGATATTTCCCCTGAAACATCTCAATAGCCATTGATAACTGACCCTCAAATTCCTCATTCAGCTTATTCATCAGGAGTAAGGAAAGATTTTCATGATGCCAGTCATCCATCAGCATACTTTCCAGCGCATGAGAAAACGGACCATGACCAATATCATGCATCAGAATAGCCAGCATTGCTCCTTTTTCCTCTTCTTCAGAAATTTTCACCCCTTTCTGCTTCAATGTCTCCAATGCGGTAAACATCAGATGCATTGCTCCCAGGGCATGATGAAATCTTGTATGAGTAGCTCCCGGAAATATCAGATTCAAAAGTCCGGTCTGCCCGATTCTTCTTAATCTCTGAAAGTAAGGATGCTCAATGATATCAAATAAAATTTCGTGGGGAATTTTGATAAATCCGTGAACAGGATCGTTGATGATTTTTAGCTTATTCTGCATTGAAACGTCAATATTAGTAAACAAAGTTAGGCATTTTTAAATTTAGACTTTTATTAAATTTCCATTAAAACAGGTGGTTTAAAAACTGATAACATTCATATTTTTCACAAACAACAGCTATTTAATAACGTTAAAAATCTCTCCGATTCATTTTTAATTTTAATTCTATCTTTTTGGGGAAACCTTTTGCTGTTCTTGTAGTAAAGGACTATCTTTGAGAGAAAACACGGCAACCCTTAATGAGAAAATATTCTCTTTTCTTTTTATTACTTTTAAGTTTAAATTTATCCGCACAACTTATAACTGAAACACAAAAACTGGAATCCCTCTGCAGAGTTTGGGGATTTTTAAAATATTATCATCCTCATGTAGCAAAAGGAAACCTGAACTGGGATAAACAGCTATTTCAGAAGATTGACGAACTTGAATCTATTAATGACAAAGAGGCGTTGAATAATTTTTACGTTGACTGGATCAAAAGTCTCGGAGAAGTTACACCCTGTAAAGAATGCTCAGTAAAGGATGATAAAGTGTATTTTCTTAAAAATTTTGATCTGAGCTGGATAGATAATCATCAAATTTTCTCCAGAGACCTATCTCAAAAGCTTCATTATATTGAAAACAACCGCAATCTTGATGACAATCATTACTTTGGAAAAGGCGGAAGAAAAATATATTTCAGAAACGAAAAATCTTATGGTTCAAAATTTACTTCAAAAAACATCAGTTTATTAGAACTATTCAGATATTGGAATTATGTAGAGTATTTTTTTCCTTATAAATATGAAACGGATCAAAACTGGAATGATGTTCTTACGGAAATGATTCCCAAATTCCTTATGGTTGATAGTGATGAAAATTATCATTTAACATTGGCGGAACTGGTTACCAAAACAGATGATTCCCACGCCTATCTTTCATCAAAAGAAATACAACTTACTTTATATGGAAACCGGAAAGTTCCTGCAGAGTATTCCTACGCCGAAGGAATACTCGTGATTACAAAAATCAATACCACAAGATCGCGGGATAAAAGTCCTTTACATGAAGGTGATGTTATTTATGACATTGAAGGAAAAACAATTCCACAAATAGTCAACAATTTTGGAAAATATATTCCCGCCTCCAATTCATGGGGTAAATTCAACAAGGCAAAAGGCAAACTTCTCTTCAGCAACAGCGATTCTATTTCTGTAAAAATTGAAAGAGAAGGACAAAATATGGAAATCAAAACCAAAACGTATTTTGCTAAAGATATTATTCATGAGAAAAGTAAAGCTCCCCGAAAATGGAAATTTTTGGATAAGGAAAAGAAAATCGGGTATGTCAATATGGGGATTATAGAAAAGGAAGATCTGGATGAAATGTACAACAGTTTAAAATCTTCAAAATCTATTATCTTTGATCTTAGAAATTATCCCAAGCAAACAGTTATCCCTTTAAGCTATCTTTTGCTTCCTGCACCGTCCGTTTATTATCAGTTTACTTTCCCTGATCCTAATTATCCCGGTAAATTTTACAGCAGAAAAAATGTTACCGGCAGGAAAAATTCTGAATACTATAAAGGGAATGTAATCGTTTTAGTAGATGAGAGTACCCAAAGCCAGGCAGAGACCACAACAATGATGTTTAAGCAGCATCCAAAAGCCAGAATTATAGGGAGTAATACTTCAGGAGCCAATGGAGATGTCATTATGTTTAAAATAGCCAATCTTGATACTCAGTTTACAGGACTTGGAGCTTATTATCCTGACGGACGGGAAACACAGAGAATTGGCATCATTCCGGATATTCTTGTGAAACCTAGTGTGGAAGGGCTTAAAAACGGAAAAGACGAAGTCCTGGAAAGAGCTCTGGAATATATAAAAACCACTGATTAAATGAAACAAAATAGTGAAATATCAAACGATATTTTCATTTAACTAATATTTAACTTTTAATCTTTCTATTTTGTGAGATTTTAAAAGGATTTGGTCAACATTTTGATAGAATAACCATGTAAAAAATAAATTATGTCAGAAAAGATATTATGGATCGATGATGAAATAGATTTACTTAAACCTCATATCGTATTTTTAGAAAAAAAGGGCTACCAGGTAACCCCCGTTAATAATGTGAATGAGGCTTTGGAACTTATGGATTCAGAGAAATTTGCTTTAACGTTAATTGATGAAAATATGCCGGGTATCTCCGGACTGGAAGCCATTCCTATGATTAAGGAAAAAGATAATGCCTTAAAGATTGTAATGGTTACCAAAAGCGAAGAAGAACACATTATGGAAGAGGCCATCGGATCTCAGATTGCCGATTATATATTAAAGCCTGTAAATCCTAACCAGATATTACTTTCCCTAAAGAAAAATCTTCAGGAAGATAATCTTGTTGAGCAAAAAACGATTTTACAGTACCAGCAGGAATTCAGAAACCTTTCTATGGAACTTTCATACCTGAGAACGTATCAGGAATGGGCAGAATATTATAAAAAGATTCTTAGCTGGGAAATCAAATTTGATAAGGTAGCAGATAATGAATTTGCTGACCTTCTGCAGTCTCAGAAAGAAGAAGCCAATATTCAGTTTGCCAAGTTTATTGAAAAAAATTATGCGGACTGGCTTATTGATTCAGACAAGCCTCTAATGAGCCACACGCTTTTCAAGGAAAAAGTGAAACCTGAAGTAGAAAAAGAAAAAGTCCTTTTACTGATGGTAGACAATCTTCGTTTTGACCAATGGAAAGTAATTGAACCTTTATTTACAAAATATTACAATAAGATATCGGAAGATTATTACTACAGTATCCTTCCTACCGCTACACAGTATGCGAGAAACTCTTTCTTTGCTGGATTAATGCCTTCTGAGATCGAGAAACGTTTCCCTGATAAATGGTTTAACGATAATGAAGAAGGAAACAAAAATGAATTTGAACGTGACTTCCTGGAAGATCAAATGAAAAGGATTGGTTTAGGATCAAAATCGATGAAGTATCTTAAAGTACTGAATGCCGATTTTGAAAGAAAGATCTATGATGATTTCAACCAGCATAAAAACAATGATCTTCTTGTAATTGTATACAACTTCATTGATATTCTTTCTCACGCAAAAACAGACAACCACATCGTAGATCAGCTGATCCGTGATGATAAGACTTTCCGTTCTCTTACTTTCAACTGGTTTGAAAACTCTTCTTTGCTGAAGATCGTAAAAGCAGCAGCAGAAAACGGCTATAAACTGGTTATCACCACAGACCATGGAACGGTATATGTGAAAAAGCCAAGTAAAGTGGTAGGAGACAGAGAAACTTCTACTAATATCAGGTATAAAACAGGTAAAAGTTTAACGTATGATGACAGTGATGTATGGGCAATTACCAATCCGGAAAAACTTTTCCTTCCAAAAGGAAACTTAAGTTCGAAATATATTTTTGCTAAAAATAATATATTCCTGGCTTATCCTAAAAATTACAATCATTTTGTTAATTACTATAAAGAAACCTACCAACATGGAGGAATTTCACTGGAAGAGTGTATTATTCCTTTCAGTATTTTAGAACCCAAGTAGTTTTTTTCATAGTTTATTTAATTTTGGGTTTAAAGCGGAAAAAATCATTCGATTTTTTCCGCTTCTTTTTTTATAGTTCATATCTTCGTAAAAAATAAATCATGTTTATTATTTCGCTTACCTATAAGACTTCTATTGAAAATATAGAACGGCTTATTCCCCAGCACAACATTTTCCTTGATAAATATTATGAATCCGGGAAGTTTATCGCTTCAGGAAGAAAAGAACCCAGAACGGGAGGTGTCATCATAGCCAATGCAGAGTCTAAAAATGAAATTGAACAGATTATCTCTAAAGATCCTTTTTATATTCATCAGGTAGCAGACTATGATTTTACAGAATTTATCCCTTCGAAATACAATGAAAATTTTAAACTTTTTATAGAAGACTAATGAGATTAATCACATACAACGTCAATGGAATCAGAGCTGCTTTTACAAAAGATTTTCTGGGCTGGCTAAAGACTGCTGATCCGGATATCATCTGTATTCAGGAGAGTAAAGCCGGAAACGATCAGATAGACATCGAAAGCCTTGAAAAATTAGGTTATCACAGTTATTGGCATTCAGCGGTAAGAAAAGGCTACAGCGGGGTCGGAATTGCCTCAAAAATCAAACCCAATCATGTGGAGTATGGCTGCGGCATTGAAAGCTATGATAATGAAGGGAGAATCATCCGTGCAGATTTTGACGGATATTCCGCGATTTCCGTGTACGTTCCTTCTGCTTCCAATATTGAGAGACTGGATTTCAAAATGCAGTTCTGTCATGACTTTCTGGAGTATATCAAAAATTTAAAGAAAGAAATTCCCAATCTGATTATATCCGGTGATTTTAATATCTGTCATGAAGCGATTGATATTCACAATCCAATTGGTTTAAAGAATGTTTCAGGGTTCCTTCCTATGGAAAGAGAATGGATGACCAATTTCATGAATGAATGTGAACTGATAGACAGTTTCAGATTTTTTAATAATGATCCGGACAATTATACATGGTGGAGCTACAGGCAAAATTCCAGAGAAAGAAATAAAGGCTGGAGGCTTGATTATAACTTCACCTCTTACAGTTTAAAGGATAAGCTCTCCAGGGCTGTTATTTTAAAGGAAGCTGTACATTCTGACCATTGTCCTGCTTTATTGGAATTGGATGTATAATCAACAAGATCTAGATGCATACAAAAAGCCAGCTGATTCAGCTGGCTTTTTTTTAATTTAAATCATAAAACTAATCGACAATTTCATATTCGACCGGAATTGTACCATGACTGATATCTCCAATCTCATCGAACGCAGCTTTAGACATGTCTAAAGATCTTGATGAATGGTAAGGCCCTCTATCATTAATTCTCACTATTACCTCTTTACCATTCTTAAGGTTAGTCACCTTAACGTTTGTTCCAAATGGAAGCGTTCTGTTTGCTGCAGTAAACTTTGAGTTATCAAAGACTTCTCCGCTAGCAGTTTTTCTACCGTTAAATTTATCGTGGTAGTACGATGCATAACTTGTTTTTTTCGCATCTAAGGCATTACTCGTAAAAGAATAAACACCTAAGGTTGAAATCATCATTATGATTACGAGAATGAATCTTTTCATCATCTTGAACTTTTATTGGTTTTGACGGGACAAAAGTATCAGGAATCTTTAGAAAACACTATTCGATATGTTAAAAACAGTTAACAAAAGATTAAACAAATGTCAAACATCGTTGTAACCGCCTATGGATAGGGCTTTTAAGTTACAGTGTTAAAAAGTGTTAAAAAAAAATCTAAAAAGTTAACATAATTAACTAATGTATGCATAATTTAAATTTTCGTATTCTAAATACCTTTGATAATCAATAGATTACAAAATTCATAAAGTTAAATCAAAATCCAAAAATCAATCTTAAAAAAATTAAAGTCTTAAGAACATGATTCCTGAAAAACTTTCTGACAGAAGACATCTGCTTTTATAAAACAAGATGTCTGAACTATTTTTTAACACCTATTTATTTTGTTAAAATTTATAGACTGTTCCGTTATTCAACAAATACCAGCTTTAAGCCATTCAAAAAAATGAATAAGTGACGATCTGTTACCCGAAAAAAGAAATGAACGTAAATCTCTTAAAAAGAAAAAACCAATGATTTCTCATTGGTTTTATATGTAATTAAATAAATGTCTTATTTTAAATATTCTAATACATAATCATATGTACCGTTAGGATACACTACAGACATACTAGGAGATCCTGTAATAGCATTTCCTGGAGTTGCAACTGGATTAAAAGAATATAAACTTCTATCATAAACAGTGTTTGTACCTGCTTTATAGATTGTAATACCATACATAGTAGTCATTCCTGTAGGAGCTGGGATATTAACTGCCGTAGAAGTACCACTTGCAGTGAAAGTTCCTTTGATAGCATAAAGCTGCTTATCAACTCCCGGGCTGATATTAATTAATGTATTTGTTGTTGTTTCTGCTGTTCCGACAGTTACTTTAGGTGAAGTTGAAAGTGAAACCCATCTACCAGTAGAAGTTGCAAAACCATTTGCTGTTCCACCAGTTGGATTAGAGAAATAATAATATCCCGGAGTAACGCTTGTAGCAATACCAGAAACTGTTGTTCCAGTTCCGCTATTATAAACAATCATACCATCATAAGCTGTTGGGAAGTTATCTTCATCTGTAACAGGAGTTGCAAATGTGAAGGCTGTCAGGTTTGTTCTTGGAAAAACAAGTCCTTTCCCATCACTAGCACTATCTGTAAAACCTCCAGTACTTCCTGATGCATCAAGGAAAGCACCTTGTCCTTGTATATTTCCGCTGGCAAAACCATTTGTTCTAACCTGCGCATTCGTATATTGAAGCATTGCCACTACAGAGGCAAAAGCTAATAAAACTTTTTTATTCATAACTAAATGTGTGTAAAATTAAGATTAGTTTACAGAGTAAGACTGCCATGCAGTACCATCATAAACAAAAGCAATACCTCTACCTTGAACAGTAATAGAGTTAACAGAACTTGCATTCATTCCGGTTATACTAACAGTGGCAGTTCCTATCCTTACGATAGTAACTGTTTTACCTTTAGTAGCAGCACTTACAGGAATAGTTGCCAAGTTTACTGAACCCGCTGTATCAATAAATACATAACCATTTAAATCCGCAGCAGATAAATCTGATCCAGTTGTAGAGATTCTTACAGAAGGAGCTGCTACAGCACCACCGCCACCACCTACAGTAATCCAAGTATTGGTAGTCTGGCCATCATAGTAGTAGAACCCTACTGCTGTAACGTTTGTTGTTTTAGGAGTTGCTGTACCGTCAATCGTCGTAACGAAAGCAAGCGCTCCATTCTGAGCTGCAGTATAAGCCGCATCTTTAGCTAATAATTGAGCTCTTGTCATACGAGGGACTAATAAGGCATCAGGTCTAGCGTTGTCCGTAGTATTAGCTACTACGTCTAGCGTCGCGGCAGGTGTGGTTGTGTTAATCCCCACTCGCCCCTGCTGAGCCTTAGAAAGGGCCGAAAGGCCAACAAGCATAATTGCTGTTAATAAAAATTTTTTCATAAGTTTTTAAAGATTTTTAATTACATTTTTTTCATCAATATTTTCAAAAAGAGGAAAATACATCCCAACTTGTGAATCTCATATTGAAACTAATACATTTAATTGAATCTAGCTTCATTATTAATGATTAACTCATTGAAAGCATATAATTTAAAAACATTGCTTCTTGCGCAAATTTAAGATATAATTTTCAAATTTATATACTTTATAATAGAAAATTAAAAAATCTTAATTATGCAAAATATTAACAAATTGATTATCAATAAAATAAAAATAGACTCCCGAGAAAATTCTACGTTAATTTTTATTAATAATTTAATTTATAAATCTTATTTTTAATTGATTAGTAAGTATTTAGCTAGACTAATTCTCCGTATAAGTCAAACTCTTCTGCTGAAGTAATTTTCACCTCTGCAAATTCACCTATGGAGATATAGGTATCTTCAGCAGAAACCAAAACGGTATTGTCCACATCTGGTGAATCATACTCCGTTCTTCCTACAAAATAATTCCCTTCTTTACGGTCAAAAATACATCTGAATATCTTACCTATTTTTCCCAGGTTCTTTTCCCATGAAATCTGAGACTGTAGTTCCATGATTTCTTCTACTCTCGCCTCTTTTACTTCCTGTGGAATATCATCTTCCAATACATAAGCCGTAGTATTCTCTTCATGAGAATATGTAAAGCATCCTAATCTGTCAAACTTCTGCTCTCTTACCCAGTCTTTAAGTTCCTGGAATCTTTCTTCTGTTTCACCAGGATATCCAACAATAAGGGTTGTTCTGATTGCCATATCCGGAACTTTTTCTCTGAATTTGCCTAAAAGAGCATCTGTTTTTTCATGGGTAGTTCCTCTCTTCATTGATTTCAACAAATCGGAATTGATATGCTGAAGAGGAATATCTATATAGTTACAAACTTTAGGTTCTTCACGGATAATATCGAGAACATCTTCCGGGAAACCACTAGGAAAGGCATAATGAAGACGAATCCACTCTACTCCTTCTACCTTCACCAATTCTTTTAAAAGATCTCCTAACGCTCTTTTTTTATAAAGATCAAGACCATAGTAAGTAAGATCCTGTGCAATAAGAATTAATTCTTTTGTTCCTTTTTTCGCCAGTTTCTGAGCTTCTAAAACCAGTTTTTCGATAGGGGTAGACATATGGCCTCCTCTCATCAATGGGATCGCACAGAAAGAACATGGTCTGTCGCAACCTTCAGAAATTTTAAGGTATGCATAATGTTTTGGAGTGGTTGTAAGCCTTTCACCTACCAGTTCATGTTTATAATCTGCTCCAAGATGTTTCAGCAGCATCGGAAGGTCTCTTGTCCCAAAATATTGGTCTACATCCGGAATTTCTTTTATCAAATCCGGCTTATATCTTTCTGACAAACATCCTGTAACGAATACTTTTTCAACCTCACCTCTATTTTTAGCATCCACATAATCAAGGATGGTATTGATAGATTCTTCTTTAGCATTATCAATAAATCCGCAGGTATTGATTACAACAATGTCACCACGGTCTTCATGAACCACTTCTTTGCCGTTAGCTTTCAGCTGGCTCATTAATACTTCAGAATCATATACATTCTTGGAACACCCAAGAGTGACTACATTGATTTTCTTCTTCCCTACAGATTTTGTACGCATCGTTTTGATTTTGAGTCTGCAAAGATACAAAATATTGAAGAGTTAAGAATTAAAAAATGAAAACCACCTTATAAAAGTGGTTTTCAGTGATATATTTTAAAAGTTTTTGTCTTTAAATCCAGGAGCATTCTGGTCTTTTTCCGAAAGTATAGCATCTTTTTCATCAACTTTCCAATCAATATCAAGATCGGGATCATTGAACTTTACGCTGCCTTCTGATTCTTTGTTATAAAAATTGTCACATTTATAGGAAAATACAGCGTGAGTACTCAGTACTGCAAATCCGTGTCCAAAACCTCTCGGCACATAAAGCTGTAGTTTATTTTCTGCGGTAAGCTCTATTCCGAACCATTCTCCGAAAGTAGGAGAATCCTCTCTAAGATCTACAGCAACATCCCATACACTACCTTCCAGGCATGATACCAGTTTTGCCTGTGCGTGCTCGCCTTTCTGGAGATGCAGCCCTCTTAGTACGCCAAAAGAAGATTTGGAAATATTATCCTGTACAAAGTGACCGTTCATTCCTGTTAATTCTTCGAATTTTTTTTCGTTGAATTTTTCAAAGAAGTAGCCTCTCTCATCTTCAAATATTGTAGGCTCTATGATATAGCAATCTTTAAGCGGGGTTTCTTTAATTTTCATGATTTATTTCTAAAAAAATTTACAGATTATATTGTTTTTTAATGCTCCATTTTAATAATAGATACAGCCCTCCGATAGGCAAAAATACAATGAGAACAACTATCCATACTGGAAGAGTAGAATGTACTAAAAAAGCATTTATTACAAGTTGTAAAAAGGAATATACAAAGCTAATCAATAGATGGGAAACTTTTTTCTCATTGGCAAAAAGTTGATACAGATGTCTTCTGTGTGCTTCAAAAATATTTTCTTTTAATATAATTCTTTCAATGATCGTCAAAACGACTTCCATCCCATAAATAGATAATAACAGTATATATTTATAATCCTGAGTTTTCATGATCAATAGAGTTATAAGTCCTATTACCCAAAAACCAATTCCCATGCTTCCGACATCTCCTGCAAAACATTTTGCTTTTTTCCTAAAGTTAAAAAACAGGAATACAATACACGCCAAAGCTGCATAGTATATAAAGTTACTATCAGTAAATTGAACAACATCCTTATTGATATAAATAAGAGAACAAACTGTAACCAAACTATATAACCCTGTCATTCCATTGATTCCATCCATAAAATTATAGGCATTCAAAGTTCCCATAATCATAATAAACATTATTGGCCACACCCAAAACGGCATCAAAGCAAATGCGTTTACAAAGTATAAAAGCATAACAACAGAAATAAGCTGAATCGAAAGTCTTATTTTATTTGACAATGTTTTAATATCATCTATAAGACTAATGATACAAATGGCAAGCATTCCTAATCCAAAAGTCCAGTAATTATGAATTACTTCATTAAAATTGAACAGGCAAAAAAGTATAAAAGCAATAGGGAATATAACCCCTCCACCCCTTAAAGTAATCTGCGTATGGGCACTTCTATGGTTAGGTTTATCTATAATATTATATTTATCGGCTATCTTGAAATAAATCAATTCAGCCAGAAACAGTAATACTATTATCACTAAATAAATAAATTCATTCATCAAAATAAAATTAGTTAGTATATACAGCTGAATAAAACAACTTAGTAAACATATCCCTTACAACATTCGACTTTGAAATAGGGAATAAGCTTAGTGCAAAAAATAATGGTTTAACAATATTTTGATTGATAATCATTTGCGGTTTTTGGATTTTAAAAAATGACAACAGCTCTTCCTGTGTATAATCTTTAGAATCCTTTACAATCTTTAATGAATTCCGGCCAGCATTCATTGAGTTTATTACTTCTTTAACAACCTCATCAACATGACATAATGAATAAGTTCTTTTTTGTTTTGTAAAAAATGTAGTATTCAATATCGGAAGAAAAATTCTTTTTCCTAAATCTTTTAAATTATTTCTTGTATAAACAGGGGTTAGTCGTAAAATATGTAGTGATTTGGATTTTTTCTGGCTTAATAAATTTTCACATACCAGCTTACTTTCCCCATATTCTGTAACAGGTAACGGCTGATCATTCACCGAAATTATTTCTTTATTATTTTTAAAACTGTATACGGAAACTGAGCTTAAAAAAATAATATTTGTATTTTTTACATCAAGAAAGTTAAAAATATTTTTTGTCATCAAAACATTTGCTTCACCCACATTCATTGCATTGATCTTATTTTTGCCATGCGCTATTGCAGCAGCATGAATAATAAAATCAAACTCTTTATCTTTGAAAAAAATTTTACAGTCATTTTCATTCAAAAGGTTAAGGGCTGTGTAACCCTCTACCACAGAAGTAGAAGAAATAGCAGTAACATCAAAATTTTCTTTTAGAGCTTTATATATCTGTGAGCCTATAAATCCGCTTGCTCCTGTCAAAAGCAGTTTAGCCTTCATTTTTAATAATTTGGTTAAATGTAACAAACTTATAGTTATTCTCTTTCAATAATTTAATGAGTTTATGCATTTTATTTTCAACACTCTTCCTTCCTTGAGTAAATCTGATTTTTGTTTTAAAATCTGTATTTTCCGGAACAGTAATATTATAATTTTTAGAAAACTCAAAAGGGTGAATATAAAAGAAATAATGCTGATTTTTTTTAAAATATTTCTTCAAAAGCATTTTCGTAACAATCCAAGGAAAGATCCTTAAATATCCTCCCCCTGAAACCGGCAAGTTCTTCCCTAATACTTCTACAGTAGAAGCTTCAAATTCATAAAATGATTCTTTCTTATATATTGCTGGACTGAATTCCTCAAAATCATCAAGATTAATGCTTCCATATAAGTCATGTGCATCAAATTTTATTTTGCTGGAATCAAATGAAAATCCTAATTCTCTTAAAATCTCTAATCGTGGTCTATCTAAGCTAAAACATGGAGCTCTGTATCCATCCACTTCAAGACCAGTAAATTCTCTAAATGACTTGATCCCGTCAATTGTATCTTTCCTAAACTCATCAAGACTAAGCTGAAGAGGTCTTTTGTGAGCATATGAATGCAGACAAATTTCGTGACCTTTAGATTTTATGTATTTAATCTTATCTTTTAAAACTTCTACAAGTTCTCCCACAATAAAAAAGGTAGTTTTAATATCATATTGATCCAAAATATCCAAATAAATATCTAATCCATCTAAAGTAGACTGGCTTAACTCACATTCATCTTTTGTAAAATAGTCCAGATGGTACCAATCTTCCACATCCATACTAAGCACGGCATATTTATTCATATTAATTTTCCTCCGTTTTTGGTAAAGTCTTGAAATTGGTCAACCGTAGGCCAGGTAAAATAGCTCCCTTTCTCTGCAAAATTCTCTTTAATTGTAATATTAGAATTTTGAATATCACGAATAGTTTCACACATGATGTTCCCACCAATTTCTTTGCTTTTTAAAATTAGGGAAAACATTGTTTCATTCTGAGAAATCTGGATTTCTTGTTGATTCAGAATTGCTCCGTTATCAATTTTTGAATCCATATAATGTACTGTAGCTCCCGTTGTTTTTTCTTTTTTATATAGTGTCCAAAAACTGGGCATTACTCCTGCATAATGAGGTAAATATGAACAATGCAAATTGATACATCCATGTTTGGGAATCTTCAATAAAGGCTCTTTAAATACTACAGGTGCAGAGTAGGATACAATAAGATCTGGCTGCAAAGCTCTTACTTCTTCTAAAAATTCTACTGAATTGGGATTTTTGATTCTTTCAAATTTTATATTATATCTCTCCGAAACAGCTTTTAGACTTTTGGGTTTAATATCAAGCTTGTAAGATGTAATGATATCTATACTGTTCAGAACCTTGGCTGAAATTACTTTCAGTCCCATTTTTATAGTCTGCAATAATCCAAATCCTTTAATAAAATATGATTTCTTGTTAACAAGACTATAATTAGAATCAATATCTATTACTTTTAAAAGTTCCACATTTTCTAAATGCAGAATCTTTTCAATATTTTTGGGAACAACAAAGGAGTCTTCCTGAGTTATAATAATTATTTTCATCGTTGTTTTTATTAGCTATTTATCACATTATTTATGTGTTTATAATACTTTTCAGTAACTTTTTCTTTAGTATAATCTTTTTGCACCATATCAAATCCTTTCTCCCCCATTTGCTTCAGTCTATCTTTATGATTCAATGCTTCCTGCAGTGCAGTAAATAATTCTTCATTGACGTTATTAGACGAATTTTCAATCAAAAACGCAGCACCTGTATTTTCCAGCAGGTCATAAAGAGGTGTATTCTTATTACTGATTACCAGTAAAGGTTTTTTACAAGCCATAATTGTATAGACTTTGGAGGGAAGACCATCTTTTTCCAGTTTTTTATTCATAAAAATAAAGTGCAGGTCTGCATAATTAATCATGTGAGATATAGTTTCTCTTGCCTGATAATCAACTAAACTTATATTATTCAGCTGATGTGCGTCAATTTGTGTTTTAAGCCATGATTTGCAGGCACCGTCACCAATAACAAAATAACTGACAGGCATTCCTTTTGTTTTTTTTGCAACCTCTATAAGTGGATTCCAATCCTGAGCAAAACCAATATTACCAGCATACATTACTTTCAAATTATCATTAGCAGGAAATAACTGGGCATTAACTACCGGACGATCTATTGGATAGTAAAGTTCTGTATCTACAAAATTAGCAATAATCTCAATTTTATCAGGGTTTTCAATTCTTGGAATCAATGTGTTTTTAAAATTCTGATCTATTGTTACTAATGAATCTGAATGTTTGTAAACAAATTTTTCAAGTTTTTTAAGAATATTTAAAACGAATTGAGATTTCATTTTGCCCTGATTCACAAAAAAATCAGGATAAATTTCCTGCACATTATAAATAAACTTCGCCTTTTTTAGTTTTGCCAGTGCAATAGATACTAATGCAATAGTAAGAGGTGGTGAAGGACTGATAATAACATCAACATTCTTAATTTTCATTCCCAAAAAAAACGATAACAAATGCCAGTAAATCATAATAAAGCCTCTTAAAAGAACACTTTCATATTTCTTCTGAGGTACATGATATACTTTGATGCCTTTATAATTACTAGAATAATAAAGTCCTAGAAATCTTTTTTTGAATTTTGTTTTACTCTGATCAACTTTGTTATAATGTGGCATTGTTGAAAGAACTTCTACTTCAAAGCCGTTCTTTTTTAAATTATATGCAATGTCATTATAAAGATAAGCGGTAGAAACGGCATCAGGAGCAAAAACAATACTGTGGATGAGTACTTTTTTAGCCATTATTTCTATTTTCTCCAGACTACTCTGTTTACATAATCCGTATAACTAAGAATAATTCTCACCATCTTCTCAGAAACATTTGGCATAGAATAATCTGATACCGGTCTATAATTTCTTTCTTTCCCTATTTTCTGTTGCTGAAGTTGAACCAATCCCTGTAAAATTCTTTCAGGAGATAAGCCTACCATCATTACTGATGCTTCTTCCATAGCTTCAGGTCTTTCGTGAGCTTCTCTGATGTTTAGGGCTCTGAAATTAAGAATTGACGATTCCTCTGAAATAGTACCTGAATCTGATAATACGGCATAGCTTCTCATTTGAAGTGCATTATAATCATGGAAACCCAAAGGTTTTAAAAATTGTATTTCAGGTCTTACAGAAATCTTCATTTTATCAATCATGTTTCTTGTTCTAGGATGAGTAGAAACAATAATTGGATATTCGAATTTTTCTGCAATTGCATTAAGACTTTCCATTAATCCCAGAAAATTCTTTTCAGAATTAATATTTTCTTCTCTATGGGATGAAATGACAAAATATTTTCCTTCTTCCAGATTTAACCTCTGCAGAACATCTGAACTGGTAATCTGAGGCAGATAATGATTTAAGACCTCAAACATTGGTGATCCTGTTTTAATAATTCTATCTGCAGGCAGCCCTTCTTTCAATAAATATTCACGTGCTATATCCGAATAGGTCAGATTAATATCTGAAGTGTGATCAACAATTTTACGATTGGTTTCTTCTGGCACACGCTGATCAAAACATCTGTTTCCCGCTTCCATATGGAAAATAGGAATCTGTCTTTTTTTTGCTGGGATGGCACAGAGGCAGGAATTGGTATCTCCTAAAACCAGAAAAGCATCAGGCTGCAATTGTTCCAAAACCGGATCAATCTTAATAAGAATATTCCCAACGGTCTCTGTAGCCGATTTTCCCGCTGCCTCTAGAAAGTAATCCGGCTTTCTTAATCCAAGATCTTCAAAGAAAATCTGGTTAAGTTCATAATCGTAATTCTGTCCTGTATGGACAATAATATGTTCTACAGCCTCGGATGCATCCAGTGCTGATAATACTCTTGATAATCTAATGATTTCCGGCCGTGTTCCCACGACAGTCATTACTTTTAATTTTTTCATCATGACAAAATAAAATTATTGATATAAATACTGTTGAAAAAGTCCAGAATTCCATGTTCGCAAATAGACTGTAAGAAGTCAGGACAAGAACAAAATATTGTATAAAAAACAAAATAAATGGTAAGTAGTATGTATTCTTACTAATAAATTTCATCCTAAACTTCCATATATCTTTAAAATAAGAAAAGAACAAAATGATTCCAACAAGTCCCATACTCATAAGAACTTCTATAAAAACATTATGCGGATACATACCATCTTCAAATAAAATACGTCCTCCAAAAGGTATATTATTTTTAAAAATATCCCAACCTTTTGTTAAGTAATAAAATCTTCCGGATCCATCCCCTTCAAAAATAGCATTATACATTCTGGCAACAAATTCAAATTCGGCAAAATTTGTCTTATTCAAAATATAAATCCCTAAAATAAAAAGAAGTGCTGAAAGCATTAATGCCATCCAGTATTTTAATTTATTAATATATAATAATACTATAAATAAAATAATAAAAGCTGCTAACATGGGGCTTCTTGCGGAAGAACTAAATATAGTAAAAGCACCAATAAGTATCCCTAAAATCGATTTAATTTTTTGTGGTGACACAAAATAACAGTAGACTGATATTATCAGTAAAGACAAACCATAATGCCCAGTGCTAATATAGTATCCCGCAAATATTCCACTCGATTTTTCAAAAGCCTGAAAGACAAATATGGTATATAAACAGCTTATTCCTAAAATAATTAATAAAAAATTAAATATTAAGCTATTTAGCTTTGTTACAAGTTCTTTTGAAAAATTAATACTCAAAACAGCTATATAAGGTATTAAATTCAAACAAATAATTCTTATATAAATTTGTTGTTCGTTATTTAATACTTTCTGCAGGTAAGCATCTGTTTTAAAGCTACAAATAGCTTTCACAAAATAAAATACCCAAAAAAGAATAGTAAAAATAACTGTTGTTTTTCTTTTCTTTATCGTGTCAAAGTTAGTGTAGATTATGTAAAAACTTATCAACAACATAACAACACGAAAAGGAACCGAAAAGAGTGTATTCGGGGCATTAAAAGGAACTGCGAGTGAGTAGAAAAAGATATACCCAAAAGTCAGAAAAAAAATAAAAATATACTCAATATAATTTTTATTTACCGTTATCATATTCAGACAGTTAAAAAGTAAGTATCCGCATCTTCGGGATTAAAAGGTTCATTGATCCAAAAAATTGTATACAATTCTTCTTCTCCAATATTCTTAATGTTATGGGTGTACCAGATAGGCATATCTACATAAGCAGGTTCATTACCATCCAGATAGAAATCCAGCACTTCATCTGTATCTATTTTCCTTAGCTGTATCAAAGCCTTTCCTTTAATGACCGCAAATCTTTCTATTTTTCTGGTATGAAAGTGGTTTCCTCTAGTGATTCCGGGCACTGTTGTAGAGAAGGAACACTGTCCGCCAATTCCTAAACGAATAACTTCCACAAAAGCCCCTCTGGGGTCTGTATGCTGAGTAAACTTTACAGGATAATGATCTTTGAGTTCAAAATAACTTCTGAAAGTATTGAACAGATCTAAATCAAATTTGCTTTTCAATTCCGGAATTTCCCCATTATCGAAATAAAGTTTTTTGTAGCTTTCTAGTTTTTCCAGAACTTCCGAAACTTTATTTACAGAAGTAAAAGAAACTTCATACAATTCTTTAGTTTCTCCTGTCTGTATAGTATCTATAATTTCCTGAACAAGCTCTCCTACATAAATAAGTCTGACTTCTCCATCATTATCAATAACCGGAACTTCTCCATGAGTAAGTTTATGACAGAAAGTTGCTATAAAAGAATTATAATTAGGCTTACCAAAAGGTCCAAAAACATTTGGAATGATCATCCCGGTAAAAGTTCCTCCATTTTCTTTTGCCCAATTTGAAAAAAGTTCTCTCCCTTCTTTTTTGGACCTTCCATATAGATTATCTTTTTCTTCCTGAGAGGAAGACGAAAACAGAACATGAGCTTTTGATCCGGTTCTCTCTAAAGAAGCAATCAATTCTTTAACTAAATTGATATTATTTTCAAAAATAACCTGTGGGTCCGAATGACGATTCATAGCCGCTAAATGTACAATGACATCACATTGTTCCACAAAATGATCTAACTGCTCGGAACTATTGAAAAATTCTTTTTTAAATTCAATTCTTTCGAATTCTTCCGGCTTTAGTCCTAAAGTATTATATAAATGAGATCCTACAAACCCATTCTGTCCCGTAATTCCTATTCTTTTCATTTTATAAATTTTCGAAATAATCTATAGGAAAACGATAATCATCATCTATTTCTCCTAAAGAATAATTTGCCATTACTAATAATTTTGAAGCCTTTTCTCCAGCCTGAATAGCACTTGCATAACCTTCAGGAACATGGAGCACATCCATTTTGTGGGTGTCTAAATGATATTCTAGAATATCTAATCCTTTGGATGGGGCAGACCAGTCATCAATTTTGATCAACCTTATAATAAAACTTCCTAATAAAGCTGAAAACCAACGCTGTTCAGTTTTATGTCCTGTCCATCCTCTGATAAACTGCAGATCTGCATTTTCTATACAGTAAACTCTTTTAATTTCAGATGCATTAAAGTTATTATTAAAAAAAAGACTTCCTCTTTCATCCGAAAATTTCCCTCCTTTGAAAACCTCAGGTAAATTCATTAGATATTATATTTTTAATCGGGATATTGTAATAAATCTTCTCCTAAAACTTCTTTTCGGATCAGAGGTAATTTTAATAATAGATTTTTCATTCCTTCCACATCCTGCTGCTCTGTATTATGGGAATGATAATCTTCTATTTTCGAAACATCCTCCACTCCTTCAGAAAAAAACTGTGCATAGTTCAAGTCTCTGTTATCGGCAGGAATTCTATAGAAACCTCCCATATCTTCGGCTTTTAACATTTCTTCACGAGTACATAGTGTTTCATATAACTTTTCACCATGTCTTGTTCCTATTATTTTAATTTCATTTTCGGCCTTAAACATTTCTTTTAAGGCTTGTGCCAAATCACCTATAGTTCCTGCCGGAGCTTTGTTAACAAATAAGTCTCCGGAGTTTCCGTGTTCAAATGCAAATAATACAAGTTCTACAGCCTCTTCAAGAGACATCAAAAATCTGGTCATATTAGGATCCGTAATTGTTATTGGCTCTCCGCTTTTGATTTGTTTGATAAACAAAGGAATCACAGATCCTCTTGAAGCCATTACATTTCCGTATCTCGTAAGACAAACTACAGTTTCTTCCAGATTTCTTGATGCGGCTACAGCAACTTTTTCCATCATAGCTTTGGAAATCCCCATTGCATTAATAGGATAGGCAGCTTTATCTGTACTTAAGCAGATAACTTTTTTAACTTTATTTCTGGCAGCTGCATCAATAACATTTTGTGTTCCTTCTACATTTGTTTTTACAGCCTGCATTGGAAAAAATTCACATGATGGAACTTGTTTCAGTGCTGCGGCATGAAAAATATAGTCCACACCTCTCGTTGCAGGTTCAATACTATTATAATCTCTTACATCTCCTATATAAAATTTCAGTTTATCATTTTTAAACTGATTTCTCATATCATCCTGCTTTTTCTCATCACGAGAAAAAATTCTGATCTCCTTGAAGTGATCTGTATTTATGAATTTTCTTAAAACAGCTGTACCAAATGAACCTGTTCCACCTGTGATAAGAAGTATTTTATCTTTTATATGCATAGTAATATTTTTTTTCTTTATCATATTTTATAATTCTTAAGAAAGCTTTTCGGAAAAAATAAACTTCAATCTTAAAAAGAATTATCTCCTATCATAAAATTATTTGTGTCTTAATTTTTCTTTTTCATCAAAGGAGGGGTAATTGATTAATACAGCTTTGTAAATTCCTTTAAACACGAATAAACTGCCTGCAGCAACACCAATAATCCCATGCTTATCTATTACCTCCTTGATATCATTCAATGAGCCAGCTCCTCCTAAAACTGTAAGAGGCAATGAAATCTTCTCTCTTACCTTATCTATTAATCCCATATCATATCCTTTCATGACACCATCCTGATCAATTGAATTGATAATAATTTCTCCTGCACCTAATTTCTGAGCTTCTTCTGCAAATTTAAAAGGATTAATTCCTGTGGATTTTTTACCATTATGAGTATAAACCTCATATCCACCAAATATTTTTTTCTTTACATCCAAAACAACAATAACACTTTGTGCCCCTACTCTTTCTGCAATTTGAGTAATTAGCTGAGGATTTTGAAGAACAGCAGATGAGAGAGCAATTTTCTCTATTCCAAGACCAAAAATTTTCTGGGCCTGTTCTACAGTTCTTACTCCTCCTCCGTAGCAAAGAGGCATTCTGGATTGATTGGCAATTCTTTCAATCAAACTATAGTTAGGTTCCAATCCTTTGACAGTGGCATCTATGTCAAATATAGCAAGCTCATCAACTTCTTTTTCATTGAAAATTCTTACCGCATTGATAGGATCTCCTACATATTTAGGATTCTTAAAATTGACTGTTTTTACCAATCCGTTATCTTGTATCAGAAGAGAAGGTATAATTCTGGGTCTTAACATAGACTCTTAAAGTTTTGCAAAATTGTGTAATAAAATCTCACCATAGTGGTGACTTTTTTCCGGATGAAATTGTATTCCGTATTTATTTTCATGATGGGCAGCAGAGGCAAATTCTCCTCCATATTCCGTAACTGCCATGATATCTTCATTATTATTACATTCAAAATAATAAGTATGAAGGAAATAAAAAATTGAATTATCTTGTAATCCTTCAAATAATCCTACATCTTTCACAGGTTTCACATCATTCCAGCCCATATGAGGTAATCTGGTTACCTGCTGAATTTTAGTTTCGTCAAATTTCTTAACAGTAGCATCAATCCATTTAAGACCTTCCATGATTCCTTCATCACTTTTGTTAGCCATCATCTGCATTCCTACACAGATACCAATAACAGGTACTTTTTGGTTGAGCACTAAATCGTCAAGCTTCTCTCTCATTCCCGAATTATTCAGCTGAGTCATAGCATGATCAAAATGCCCTACTCCAGGTAAGATCAATTTTTGTGCTCCTTCCAAATCTTCTTTTGTTTTGGCAATTTTAACTGGCACATTTACTCTTTTATAAACATTTACAAAAGCATTAATGTTTCCTACACCGTAGTCAATAATTGTTATCATCTGAATAATCTCTTTTCTAAACCTAACTTTTGCATAGTCTGAGCACCAAATTTAATAATACCCATTTTATTTTTATAGTCTTTATATGTCTTATTTTCGCCTTCGAAAATCTGTTGTAGCTCTTCTTTTGTAAGGTCTAACTTGTTGGCAACATATTCAAACTCTTTCTGTAAGAATTCTTCTGAAAGTTCAGGCTTTGATACTCTGTCTAAAGCCTCTTCTCTGGTCATCTGCCCGGTAAGAATAAGCGAAGAAAAATGTGCTTTTCTTTTTTGGTAACCAAATTTTCTTGGTAACCAATAGTCTTCATAAAAACGGGTAAATCTTGATTCATGATGTTTATGTTGGAAAGGCTCCCAACCAAACTTTTCTACCAAAAGAGATTCTGCTTCCTTTTTATCAAATGGAACAAGATTCAGAGGTTTGAATACCTCCATCCCGTATACATATTTGTAAAGGATTTTATAGGAAAGAATATCAACTATCGGAAATGTTTTAAGAGGTCTTTTACCAAACTTAGAATGAATATCTTTTACTAAGGTAGAGTCAATCCCAGGAAAACCTCCCCATTCCTCAGGCTCTCGGCAGCATTCGGTAGAAAAATTACTTCCTGTAAGCACATAATTGATTTTATTTTTCTTTGCAAATTTATACAATGCAGAAAAGAAAGCATAATCCTGTGGTAAATCCTGATCTGAGATTTGAGACTTCAAAAATGCGACCTGCAGGTCTTTCATTTCTTCCCAATTGATTACTTCTGTGTATAAATCCAGATTCAGACCATTGATCAGTTTTTCAATATTACCTACTGCTTTATCTGTATTCCATCCAGCATCAACGTGAAAAATCAAGGGACGGATTCCCATAATTTCTTTTGCGATATAAGCTGCATAAGAGCTGTCTAATCCTCCACTTAAACCGATAATACAATCAAAATCTTTATTTTTAGATGTTTTTTTTATTTTATCAGCAATTTTCATCAATTCATCATATCCCTGCTTATCTGTATGCCAATTGGGTTCTATATTTTCTTTAAAATTAGTATAATAATCACTTTCCCCTTTTTCATTAAAAATGATATTAGGGTCTGTGGTGTCCATTATAGTTTTAGTACAGATTTGATATGGTCTATTATTCATCATTTTTTACTTTGTAAAACGTCTTTTATTATCTTTGCTTTCCTTATTATCGATTCATCATTATGAGAAATAAAATTATCGAGGGTTCCTTTAAATTCTCTTCTCATATTTTCAGCCTCAGGTCTTTCATAAAAATAGGCATCAGCCCCCCACCACAAAATTCCATCCACAAATTTACCATTTACATTTTGACTTGCAACTGTTTCCATCTGTTCCTTCCATATCTTATCTGAGATTTCTTTCATTCCATCCTTTTCATTACTGTTATGGTATCTATGCCACATAAAAAGGTAAATGGGCTTTTTATAGGTAATTCCTAATTTTATAAGTCCACTTAGGTTATTTTCCAAATAATTACCATTAGCAAGAACTGCTGCGGGATTACTATAAAAGGTATATAGTGATGGAAAAAAAACGTCACATTCTTTTAATAAGGGTGAAAATTTGTTTTGTTCGTCAAAAAACTCTTTATTGGCTCCCCAAACACTTGCAAATGGAAATCCATAAAATCCCCACTTTATATTTGGTCTTGCTTTTTTTGCATATTTTAATACTTCAAGGCAATAGTTCATCCCTTTTGCAGCAAGATCTTTATCTTTACCATTCATATCCTCAAATGGCATTTCCAGGTCTATATAAACAATCCCTTTTGCATTTTTATCGGGTACTCCCCTATTGATTTCTTTTTCTAATAAGTCTTTGTTCAGATAATACTTATCTCCGGTTCTGGAAATAAACTGTCCTTCATCTAAAAAACCTGCTTCAACAGCTCCTATCTGTTTTAAATAATTATCAGCCTTATTTCCCATTTTACCTAATGAGTAATAGAACTTTGTCTGGTTATTTTTAACTTGTGAAGTTGATGTACAAGCCATCAACAGTAAAAATAATGATGGTAATAAACTTTTCATGATTTTCTGTTTACGATTATAAAAAAGAAATAAGCAACTATACTTTTATAAAAGATAATTCTTCTTTTGAATTCGATATCCCGAATAATTTAAATCCTTTTTGGTCTAATAAATTAAGAAGTTCTTTGGTTTTATCTTTTCCGTCTGAAAAAAATCTCTCGTGAATTTCTACTAACAGCTGACCTATTTCTACAGGAGCAGACAATATGCTTTCTAAAACCTTGTACTCAGAACCCTCAATATCAATTTTCACTATATCTATATATGAATGTCCCAATTCTTTAACAATATCTGAGAGACATTTCATTGATGCTTTTACAGCTTTCTTTTCATCAACATTGACTTGATTTATAACACTTCCTGAAATATGGTTATCATTTTTGGGTAACAAAAATTCAACCACTCCCGTATGGTCATCTATCCCATAGGAAAAAAAAGTAAATTCTGAGGGAATATTTCTATTTTTAACCCATTCTATAGATTTTGGAGTAGGATCGAATGCATATACTTTACATCCAAATTCTTTGATCAAAGCTTCGTCAAATGAAATATCTTCACCCACACCAAAAGAATAGATAATAGATTGGTCACTAAGTTTTACTGGAGAAACATAAAAACCACTATAATCATTACCATACCATTTATGTTTTATACTTATATTTCTTTTTACATTAGTAATTTTTCCGGTCAATGCATTGATTGTAGATCGTATTTTTACAGTTAAACTCATATCTATTTGGTTTTCTAATTATTCGTTACTAATTCTTCGTTATTAATTCTTTATATAAATCTATATAATTTTTGAAGGCATTTTTTTTATCAAATAAATCCAAGACTCTTTTTCTACAATTTTCGGAATAAAAAGCACGGGTATTTTTTCTAATTTTCTCAATGGCGTTTACAAGTCCAGAAACATCATCTTTTTCTACCACAATTCCTGTTAATGCACTTATCGCTTCCGGAGAACCTCCGGTTTTAAAAGTAATAACAGGTGTTCCGCAAGATTGAGCTTCTAAATTGGTAGTGGGAAAAGTGTCTTCCAAAGTAGGATTTACAAACACATCCGCAGCAGAATAAAGTTCTGCGAGCTCGTTTACATCTTTCGTTCTTTCAAATCCAATAATATTTAAAGGTAGTGTTTCAACTTGTTTTTTACTTAATCCAACCAATACAATTCTATAATCATCAGACAGTATTTTCGATAATTCTATAAAATATTTCAATCCTTTTCTCTTATCCCAAGGACTAGCTACTCCTAGTAATAAAAATTTATTTTCAATGTTATATCGTTGTTTGAAATCATTTTCTTTATAATCAAACTGCTGAACATCAATTCCATTATGAATTGTTTTTACATTATAACTTTTAAGAAAAGATTTTTTCACTTCACCTTCGAGCCAATTAGACACGGGAACAATCGTCATTTGCGCTACTGAGGTAAATAGTTTCTTCTTGTCAAGATAATTTCTTTTTGAGTTATCTTTCCAAATAGATTTTGGATATTCTGAAATTTGCGGACATTCACCACATTGTGTTTCCCATTTATTACATTCTACCAGCTCATAATAGGCACAATGTCCTGTAAAAGACCAACAGTCATGGAAAGTCCATACAACCGGCAAATTGATCTCTTTCAAAAAATTAAACAAAATATCAATATTTATAAAATATCCATGTACATGCTGTAAATGAATAATGTCCGGATTAATTTCTTTTATTTTCTCAATAAGTTCCTTTGTTGCTTTTCCAGACCCATATCCATGTCTATCTGTAAGTCTTGTCAATATAACATGCTTATAAACATCCAGTTTATTTCCGATCTGAAAAACTTCAGACTTACTGGGAAGAGCTTCTCTTCCATAAGCGATATAGCTTTTCCATCCTTCATTCAGGACATTTTCTCCAATCTGTTCGGCAATCCTACCTACAGATCCAATATTCACTTCACTGCTTATTTGTAATATTTTCATAAGACTTATCTGACAGCTATTTAGCTTAGAGTTCTTTTTGCAATAATAGAATAATCTAAATACTCTTTTGCTGTTTTTTCAGCTCCTTTTTTCATTGATTCAATTTTCTCAGGATGCAGTATTAAATCTAACAAAATTTCTTTAATAAAATCTTCATTAATATCAGGGGTATCAATTTTTATAAGATTATTATTCTGATTGAGATAAGACATATCCTGCCCTCCAAAATCCCCAACAATAAGGGGCAGATGCATCCCTATTGACTGCTGCCAAAGCACTGACTGACTGGCCGGAAATAATGCAATATCAGAAATTGCCATTAGTTCATAAATTTTTTTACTGTCCGCCCATCCTGTAAAATGGATGTTAGTACCTTCAGCATCCTCCAACATGGTTTTTAAATAATCTTCATGATCTTTATCTGCTGTACCAAATACTATCATATGAACATTTTTCTGATTTATTTTTTTTACTGCCTTCACAGCCAAATGGGTACGTTTCAGCTTATGGAATTTTCCGCCTGTGATGATTACGATATCATTAGGTAAAATATTGTATTCCTTCCTCAGTTTTATAATATCTGTTTCATTTCTAAATTTTTCACATTCATCATATTCACAACCAAGAGGAAGAAGTTCCATCTCATCATATGAAATTCCATAAATTTTATGAAGGAATTCTTCACTGGCAGGAACTACAGGATATATTTTATCAATATACTTTTTATATTTATATAGATATCCTTTTCGTATAATTTTATGAAGAATATTAATTGACAGCCAATTTTTCCCAGAATTTGTAGAATCAGCATGATAATCCATAATAATTCTGGTATTATACTTATTTTTATAATCTACTAAATCCCCGATATTAAATTGTATATCATGAGAAAAAAGAAAATCCGGTTTTTCCTGGTCCAGAATCCTTTTAACATTCTTGAACCGTCTTATCCGGTTTAGAATATTTATACTATAAGGTTCTCTGTAAATTTTCACTCCATTATCATATTCAATTTTTTCGGGAACTGAATTATCATGAATATCATTAATAAAGTCAAGAATTTTCTCATTTGTACTTGTTATTACTACCACTTCATACCCTAATTTAATATAACTCTTCGCAATTAAATTTTCCTGATACTGAAAGTTTATAAAGTAGGCATCACACAGCATTAATATTTTCATGTCTGTATTATTTTTTCATTTTGTTGTTTTGTAATATGGCTATTAATAGTAAATGCTAGTAATGGCCAGAACAATAAATAATTGGCAATAGATCCTGATGAGTTGGATGAAATCACATCCATCAATAAAATTGCTCCTATCCAATTATAATAGGGTATTTTTATATATCTGATTGCATTTATCAATGCTATTATGGTAATTATAACAATCATTACTCCACCTACAAAACCAATGCTCATTAAGGATTCAAGCAACAGATTGTGGGGATAAGTACCTCCAAAAATAGTTTCAATGGAATCACCGAAGATTGGATGATCAAGAAACTGATTCCAGGCTGACTTAAATAATTCTGCTCTATACCGATCACTATCATTAGAAGAAAAGCCTGTTTCTTTAAATCTCTCAAAAAGTAGTTCTGAAATATTTAAATATTGAGGAAAAATGCTCATCAGTATTACTACCACAATAACAAATAAAAGGATATATTTTGGCTTAATAAGTTTTCTGGAACTTAGTAAAAATATAACAATAACTATCACTAATTGTAATAATGGTCCTCTTGAGCCGGCCATAAACAAATTGAAGAGACTGATCCCCATCCCTACACCAAGTAAAACTTTCTGCCAGGGGGTATTTTTTTCTAAAAATATAGTAAAACAAATAAAGAACATAACACCAGCTGCTCTACCAAAGGAAACGGTATTAAGAGCGGCATTTGCATCTGCTCTTATCAGTACATCATCCGGTACTATTTGGGGTTGTGTAATGTTATTATACAGCCCCCATAAATTAACAATATATAAAACAATTACCACCCATTTTCGTGCGGATATAATGGTATTTTGAGAAAAATTTGTTGTACAGGCCAAAGAACAGGCAATAATACCAGCAGAGAAAGCCCAATAATCTACAATAGGAGACTGTATCATTTTTGTAGTCAATGCTGAATCATAAAGCAATCGTAATAAATACAGAAACCAAAAAGTATATATTAAAAGGTGTTTATTTGTGATTCTAATTTTATTTTTAAGAATTACCCAGCTAGCCAATAAAAAGACAAATACTCTATATCCTACAGAAACAGGTCTTGAAGATTCCATGTTCAGTAAACTAGGAAAAAAAGATATTAGCTCATACCCATAAAGCATCAGAACCAAAAAAAAGACTTGTAATTTATTTACTTTTTCAATGTACACCTTTTGATAATTTATTTGTAAAAATTAAGAAAACAATATTTGATAAAATAGAAACTCCGGAAAATAATATTAATGAAACATAATAATCTGAAAAATAATAATATCCAGAATAAATTGAAATAAAAACCAACAAAGCATTTATTACCTGAAGCCTCATCAATATCTTTTGTTTACCTACTACATAAAACAAAGTATTAAGTGGGCTTACGACAAATTCTATCAAAAGCATTACAGATAAAATCCTGGAAAAATACCCTGCTATTTCCCATTTTTCTCCAAAAACAAATACAAACAATTTTGGTGAAAGAATAAAAATAATTAAATATATTGGAAACGACATGAGGATAAGCTTTTTAATTGTAGCTTTATAAAGTGAGCTGCAATTACCTTTTTTTCTTATTTCATCAATTGCCTCATTTCTGAAAACATTTCCAACAGAAGTTGTAATAATAATATTGGGAAGTCGTATCATTCTATTTGCCATTGAAAAAAAGCCAACAATTGTTGTACTGTATAAAATAGAAAATAATACGGGAATAAACTGTTGACTTGCAGTAAGCGACATATCAGAGATAATCATATATCTGGGAAAGGAGGAATATTCTTTGGCAACATCCTTCAGCTTTAAAGGATATGATTTTAAATAAATTAATAATTCTCTATCCGTCAAAAGTAAATATAGTACTGAGGTGAGTATACCTAATACCAATCCTATTATCATACCATTAGCATAACTCAATAAACCAAGTAAAATACTAGCAGAACAAGATACAACTACTTGTATTGCATTTGTAAATGTAATCTTTTTATATTTTTTATTTCTTTGATTCCAGTAGCCTAGTGCGGAATATAGAGCTCCTAAAAAAATATATAATGGGGCAATGTAAGCCTCATTATTTGAAAGGAAGTGGGTTTTATCCTGAATATGAAATACATTTTTTAGCAAGAAAATAATCAAGAGATACATCAATGATACTGATATACTGATATAAATGATAAGCCTAAATATCGTGGAAGCTTTATTAGCTTCTTTTGGAAGTCCAATAGCAAGCTCATAACGTCCGGTAGAAAGTACTGCTAAAAAAATTGTAAAACTGGTAAAGATAGAAAGAGTACCAAATGCTTCAACAGAATACATTCTCGAAAGCAATGGGGAGGTAGCAATTACTATTAGCTGACTGATAACAGTACCACTAGACAGGATTGCTACATTTTGTAAAAAAGAATTCGATTTTACACTATTTAAAATTTTTCTAAAATTCAAAACTACTTAAATAATTTTTCATTCATAATTTTTTTCCTGGCCAATACCTGAGATATCTCTTCCGCAGGGCTTCCTATTACAGTCTGCCCATCTTCAACATTCTTTACAACCACAGCAGATAATCCAATTGTAACATTGTTTCCTATCTTTTTTTGGTTGATAATTGAAGAAGATGGAGCTATCCAGGTATTTTCACCTATTTGTACACTTCCTGCAACCATTGCATTGGCAATAACAAGACTATTTCTTCCCACTTGTACTCCATGAGCAATGTGAACAAGATTATCAACCTTTACGTTATCCATCAGAATTGTACTTCCCAATACAGCCCTGTCTATACAAGTGTTATTTCCTATTTCTACATTATTACCAATGACAACATTTCCAATATGTGGAATAAAAACATACTCACCGGTTTCATCCTTCTCATATCCGAATCCTACTCCGCCTATTGTATTATTGGCTCCAATAATAACATTCTCTCCAATAATAGTGTCATTCTTAATTGTTGTATGATGGTCAATAGTTGTAAAAGATCCAATGACAGAGTTATCTTCTATCACAACATATTCTCCTACATAAACATCTTTTCCTATTTCAACATTATTTCCAATAATTGCAGTACGGGATATTCCTATTTTTTTTGCTGGCATAAAAAATTCAGAAAGAACCTTCTGAAAAGCTAATCTTGGGTTTTCAAACAGTAAATATGTACAATCATTATTTACAAGTTCTGGCAAACTTCCGCATAAGATGATACCTTTAGAAATATTTTTAAGTTTATCACTAAACTTGGCAGATACCCACATAAGTACGTCGTCCCTTTCATTCTCTTCATCTAACTGAATAGCATTAATAACATTTATATCAGTATTTCCTATTACTTCTATAGGTTTAAGCTTTTCAATAATTTCTTTAAGTATCACCATATATATTATTTTATTGAAAATCTTACGACTTCAAAAGTTTCAGCATATTTTACTCCAAACTGCACTCCTCTTGCAACTGCCAGAGACCTGATAAAGTCAGCACTTAAATAATCTCTGAATCCTTGAGATTTATACTCTTTTAATGCATCTATTTTCTTATTGATATGTCTTTCTTCAAGAGATACATAGCTCTGTGTATTAAAAGATAGATTATTCCAGATAAGCTCATAGCTAAAAATGGATTTTGTTTTAAATGCTCTTATCCCTTCATTAGCGATTGTAGAATGATCCTGATGAATATCATTAATACTCGGAATCAATATTAAATCAATATCTTGATTAACTCTTTTAAATTTAATCAATTCTTCTAATATCTCCTGTCTTGCATAGTTTAGCTTACGTACCTGATAATTAAATATTATTACATTTTCTTCTCTGATTCCGAGAACTTTTGTAGCTGCCTTAACTTCAGTTTTCAAAATATCTTTTGGAAAACCTACAGGTACAGACTCTTCCGCAGTAGAAAATGCCATATAAAAAACTTCGGCACCTTCCTCTATCAATTTTGAGATAAAACCACCTGCACCTAATTCACCATCATCTGTATGAGGTGCTAAAACCAAAACTTTCTTAAAGTTCATATTCGTTATTTTTTAAGAGCGTAAATTCTTTCTATAATATCCACAACTTTTAATCCTTCCAACGCATTGGTTGTAATGGCATTTCTTCCTTTCAACACATCTACCACATTTTCAATAATATAATGATGATTAGCGGCAGAACCTTTGTATGCACCATAATCATTTCCTGGGTTGGTTGGTGGCAGTTCCGGCAATATATAATCTTTTACATTACAAACTTCCACTTTATCCATATATTGACCACCTATTTTTACGGCTCCATTTTCAGCAATAATGGTCATAGAACTTTCAAGGTTCTGATTCCATACTGAAGTAGAATAATTTAATGATCCCATCCCACCATTTACAAAATCAAAGTTAACAAAACCTGAATCTTCGAAGTCAGTAAGATTTGCATGGTTAAAGTCTGCAAATTTTGCCTGAATATTGGTAATATCACCAAATAGCCAGTACATAATATCTATAAAATGAGAAAACTGCGTAAATAATGTTCCACCATCCAGATCCTGTTTTCCATGCCATGATTCAGGTTTATAATATCTGTCATCACGGTTCCAGTAGCAGTTGAGCTGAACCATGTATATTTCACCAAGCTTTCCGCTTTCTACCATTTCTTTCACCCACACAGAAGGTGGAGAATAACGGTTTTGCATTACGGCAAAAACTTGTTTATGTTTGTGCAATGCCTGGAAAATAAGTTTTTCAGCATCGTGTTTTTTCAAAGCCATTGGCTTTTCTACAACAACATGTTTTCCTGCATCTATCACTTTATAAGACTGTTCAAAGTGAAATCCGTTTGGAGAAGCAATATTAATAACATCCACTTCAATACCGGAAGCTAAAAACTCATCTAGTGATGCAAAAAAAGGAACCTCATAATTTTCAATGCCTAGTACAGATTTATCTTTAACATCGATCAATCCTACCAATTCACATTCCTCATTTCTTGAGATCATTTCGGCATGTCTTTTTCCGATATGCCCGCAGCCAACTACTGCAAATTTTATTTTTTCACTCATTTGTATGTTTTTAAATTTTAGAAACCTTATTATTTTCTAATCTGTATTTTTCTCCACTTTCTTCACAAACAGCAATATTTTCTGCATCAAATTGAAGTCTTTGTCCAAATTCGCTCATCCATCCCATTTGTCTGGCAGGGTTACCTACTACCAATGCGTAATCCAGCACCTCTTTTGTGACTACAGCTCCAGCTCCAATAAAAGCAAACTGGCCTATGTTATGTCCACAGACAATAGTTGCATTAGCTCCTATAGATGCACCTTTTCCAACATGTGTTTTCAGGTATTCATTCTTTCTGTTTACGGCGCTTCTTGGGTTTATTACGTTGGTAAAAACCATTGAAGGACCTAAAAAAACATCATCATCGCAAGTTACTCCTTCATAGATAGAAACATTATTCTGAACTTTCACATTTTTTCCTAAAACTACTTTTGGTGAGATAACTACGTTTTGTCCTATATTACATTTTTCTCCCAAAACACACCCGGTCATAAGGTGTGAAAAGTGCCAAATTTTGGTCCCGGACCCTATCTGGCAACCTTCATCAATAACAGCTGTTTCGTGTGCAAAAAAATCTGACATATCTGCTTTATATTAATTAAAATAGTTCTTAATTTCTGTAATAATAACATCCAGTACTTCCTGATCAAATTCTGTATGTACAGGAAGTGAGATTACTTCGCTGCAAAGCTGCTCCGTAACAGGAAGACTAAAACCTTCTTCTACATATTGAAGAAAAGCCTCTTGTTTGTAAAGGGGTAAGGGATAATAGATCATACTTGGAATATTCTTTTCTGCCAAGTATTTTTGTAGTCCATCTCTTGTTCCATTTTTCACCCTAAGAGTATACTGATGGAATACATGGGTAGAATTTTCAGCTCTTTTGGGAGTTTGAATTTCTGCAATATCTACAAGGTTTTCATCGTAATAATCAGCCATCCTATTTCTGGCAGCTGAGTATTCGTCCAAGTGTTTTAACTTAACTTTTAAAACGGCTGCCTGAATGGTATCCAATCTGGAATTACAGCCTAAAACTTTGTGATAGTATTTCTTTTCCTGACCATGGTTAGCAATCATTCTGATTTTTAAAGCCAGATCATCATCATTCGTCATTAAAGCACCCCCATCACCATAGCATCCAAGATTTTTTGACGGAAAAAATGAGGTACACCCGATATGGCCGATGGTCCCGGTTTTTTTAACAGTTCCATCAGAAAAAGTATAATCAGAACCAATTGCCTGAGCATTGTCTTCTATAACAAAAAGATTGTGTTTTTCTGCAAATTCAAGAATTTTCTCCATATTGGCACTTTGCCCATATAAATGAACAGGAACAATGGCTTTGGTATTGGGTGTCAGATATTTTTGTAAATCTTCCAGCTCAAGATCAAAAGTATCTTCGTTTACATCTACCATTATTGGTTTTAATCCTAAAAGACCAATAACTTCGGCAGTAGCCACATAAGTGAAAGCCGGGCAGATAATTTCGTCACCAGGCTGCAGATCAAGTGCCATCATAGCAATTTGAAGAGCATCTGTTCCGTTAGCACATGGAATAACATGTTTTACTCCCAGATATTTTTCAAAATCCTGTTGAAATTCTTTTACAGCAGGACCGTTAATAAATGCTGTATTGTCTATACATTCCTGAATACCGGCATCTACGTCTTTTTTTATTTTCAGGTATTGACTTTTAAGGTCAACCATTTGAATTCTCATATCTTTAGTTTTTTGAGTGCACGTAGAGGTGCATATTTTAATTCACAATAAGCTCACTGATCTTATTTCCTATAGAAAGACAGGAAGTGGCTGCCGGAGAAGGGGCATTTCTAACGTGAATGATGTTTCCGTTTTTCACAATATCAAAATCATCAATCAATCCTCCATTTCTGTCGCAAGCCTGAGCTCTTACACCTGAACCTCCTGTTACAAGGTCGTTTTCCTGTATTTCAGGTAAAAGTTTCTGCAGAGCTTTTGTAAATGCAGATTTGGAAAGTGAACGATGCATTTCTCCCATCCCTGTTTTCCCATATTTCGCTACAATTTTCCTAAATCCCGGCCATAACATGGTCTGCATAGTTTCATTGAAATTGAAATCGAAAAAATTGTATCCTTCCTTTTTGAAAGCCAGCACTGCATTAGGACCAGCTTCAATATTACCATCAATCATTCTGGTAAAGTGCACTCCAAGGAACGGAAAACTAGGGTCAGGTACCGGATAAATAAGATGTTTTACCAGATATTTTTTTTCATCCTTAATTTTATAATATTCTCCTCTGAACGGAATAATGACCACATCGTTTTTTTCGTTGGTCATTTTGGTGATCTTATCAGAATAGAGTCCTGCGCAGGAAATCAGCTTTTTTGTTTTAAATTCGGAAATATTGGTGTTTACAATAATTTCAGATCCTTTATCAATGATGTTTTTTACTTCATTATTAAATCTTACTTCTCCTCCTAATTCTTCAAAAAGTTCTTTTATTTTTTTTGCTATTCCCGGATAGTCGATAATTCCGGTCTGCGGAACTTTGATTGCTTTTACGCCCTCACAATGGGGTTCAATTTCACGGAATTCGTCTCTTGAAAGGTATTTTAAATTCTGTAAGCCATTTTCAACACCTCTTTTATAAATATTATCTAAAAGGGGTAATTCTTCCTGTGAAGTTGCTACGATTATTTTTCCACAAAGATCATATCTTATTCCGTATTTCTCAGCAAAATTAATGACTGAGTTATACCCTTCGATACAATTTTTTGCCTTAAGACTACCGGGTTTATAATAAATCCCGCTATGGATTACTCCACTGTTATGTCCCGATTGGTGCAATGCCACATCGTTTTCTTTTTCCAAAATTAAAATCTTAGAATCAGGATTTTTCAGCTTAGTCTGATAGGCTGTAGCCAATCCTACTAAACCAGCACCAATGATTATAATATCATAGCTCATTATCTGTTACAGTCTTGCATCCACCAGATTTCTGTCTAAACATGCTTTGGTATCAAAAACCACTGCATTTTCCTTTTTAAGCAGATCCAGATCCATTTGCAGAAACTCATTATGAGATACTGCAATAACTAAAGAATCATACTTTTTACCTTCCTGAAGAACATCCAGAATATCAATTCCATATTCATGTCTTACTTCTTCTTTGCTTGCCCAGGGATCATAAATATCTACATTTACTCCGTAATCAGCAAGTTCTCTATAAATATCTACAACTTTGGTATTTCTGACATCCGGACAGTTTTCTTTGAAGGTAACTCCTAAAATCAAGGCGTTAGAATTTTTAATCACTCCACCTTTGGCAATAAGAAGCTTCACTACTTTAGCTGCAACAAACTTTGCAATAGAATCGTTTACACGTCTTCCTGATAAAATAACATCTGGATGATATCCTAATTGCTCTGCCTTGTGTGCAAGGTAATAAGGATCTACGGAGATACAATGTCCTCCTACTAATCCCGGTTTATATTTAAGGAAATTATATTTTGTCCCTGCAGCTTCCAATACGTCATTAGTATCAATTCCTACTCTATCAAAAATTAAAGCCAATTCGTTAACAAAAGAAATATTAACATCTCTTTGTGCATTTTCGATAGCTTTTGAGGCTTCTGCTACTTTAATGCTTGGAGCTTTATGAGTTCCAGCTGTAATGATTTTCTTATATAGATTATCTACTTCTTCAGCGATTTCTTCCGTAGAACCTGAAGTTACTTTTTTAACACTTGTAAGCGTATTTACTTTATCTCCCGGATTAATTCTTTCCGGAGAATATCCTACAAAAAAGTCTTCGTTAAACTTAAGTCCCGAATATTTTTCAAGAACCGGTACGCATTCTTCTTCTGTACATCCGGGGAAAACCGTAGATTCATAAATAATAATATCTCCTTTTTTGATAATTTCGCCCAACATTTTTGAGGCAGAAATTAAAGGGTTTAAATCTGGTGCATTATACTTGTCAATGGGTGTAGGAACTGTTACAATAAATACATTAGCTTCAGAAATATCAGACAACAGGCTTGTTGCTTTATAGCCTAAAGAACCGTTAGATTCATTATATTTTTTTAGTCCGTTGTTTAATTTATCAACATCTGCTTCAAGCGTTATATCCTTCCCATTATTAAGCTGCTCAACACGCTGCGTATTGATATCAAATCCAAAAACAGGATAGTGATCTGCAAATTCAAGAGATAAAGGAAGACCTACATAACCTTGGCCTATAACAGCTATTTTATATGTTGTTATCATTAACTAAGTTTATTTTTTATTTTTTGAAACCAAGACTGTTCTGTATGCTGGTTATAACCATAACCGTATTTGTTGCTGTATCCTAAATCTTCTCTGTTTACATCGTTAAGCACAAATCCAACATTTTTGATTTTTTTCTGATCGATATTGCTGTTTGCAAATTCTAATAATGCTTTTTCTGTGTATCTGGATCTGGATACATAAATAGTGACATCAGAAAGTTCAGCAATAAGGAAAGTATCTGTAACAAGTAACAATGGCGCAGTATCAAGAATAATATATTCATATTTATCTTTCAATTCACTTAGAAGTAACTCATAACGACCGTTGGATAATAGTTCTGTTGGGTTCGGAGGAATCATCCCTGAATAAATTACATCCAGGTAAGGATTAAAAGATGATACATGAATGATATCTTCAAGTTTCATCTCATCATTATAAAGATACTCTGTAAGTCCGGTAAGTCCCTTTCTGGCCGGATTATATCTTTGAAGCTGAGGATTTCTGACATCAGATCCTATGATAATCGCCTTTTTCTTAGGATTGGCCAACGTTAAAGCTAAATTGACGGAAGTAAATGTTTTCCCTTCTCCTTTTACTGTTGAAGTAACAAACACAACTTTCCCTTTTTTCTCTTTAGGAAGCATGAAATTCATATTGGTGATAAGAATTCTAAATGCTTCAGCCATAGGAGTAATATCATTCATTTTTACGATCTCAGAATCTCCTTTCTCAAGACTAGGTAGTTCTGCAATAATAGGAGCGTGTACTAATTTTTCCAGATCGTGTTTAGTAACAACTTTATTATTTAATAATTCTGAAAAATAAATTATTAAAAATGGAATAAAAAGCCCTACAAATAAAGCTGCCAATAGAATAACCTTTGTTTTTGGGGCTACAGGGTTTGCTAACGCATAAGCCAGATCAATAACTCTCGCTTTAGGAGCTGTAATAGATTGTGCTATTGCTGTTTCTTCTCTTTTTTGAAGTAATAATAAATATAAATTCTCTTTAATCTGCTGCTGTCTTTCTATTCCTCTAAACATTTTTTCAATAGATGGAATTTTAGCAATTTTTCCAGAAACTTTATTCTGCTCCCCTACATATTCATTTCGAGCAAGCTCCAATCCTTTTTTATTTCTTTGAAGGGTCTCAACAACAGAAGTTCTAAGCACATTGATTTGCTTGCTGATTTCTACAACCGTTGGGTTTTCCGTAGTTGCAGATTCTAAGAACCTTCCTCTTTGTAATATCAACTGATTATACGATGTAATACCAGAATTAGCCTCAGTACTATTTAATCCAATATTTGATGGTAAAACCTGATATTGCCCCTGTCTAGAGATGAAAGAGATTAAAGAATTTGTTAATTCGATCTGAGCATCAAGATCTAATTGTTTTCCACGAGCTGTAGCTGAGCTTTCTAAATCAATTTTAGCTTCAACTTCAAGATCGGTAAGGTTATTTTTGGATTTAAAACTTTCTTTTTCATTTTCAACCTGTCCAAGTTCAACAGAAAGTTTTTTCACTCTATCTTCAATAAAATCCAATGTCTTTTTAGACTCTAGGTTTTTATCTAAAATAGCATCATTATTATAAGCAACAACCAAAGAATTAAGGATATCTTCTGCTTTTGAAGTTTGCGGATAATTCATTGATAGCCGAAGTACAGTAGCATCTTTATTAGCAAGACTTACATTCAGAGCACCGGTTAAGCTATTAACCTTTGCTTCAACAGACGAAATATTTAGTTCTAATTTGTTCGTATTTGCTCCCTGTGCAGCTTTTTCGTTGTATTTATTATTTTTAGTAATAATAATATTAGCAAACGGGAGACTGATCATTCTACCGTAGCTGGAAGTAATTTCTTTATTTAGCCCATCATACTGTATTGAAATCTGATCTCCTTTTAATTCTACCGTTATAGGATTAGTTGAGCCTTTAGATGATTTTTCGTTTATGATCTTTACATCAATAGGGGATGATTCTTTGTAAAGCTCAATAGTTCTGATCCTACCTTTAGCAATAATGGTTGTTTGAAGATTATGATTAATAACAACATCATGCATTAATTTTTTTGATTTCAGTATTTCAATCTCATTAGAAATACTATTTGTTTTCATCCCTCCCAATCCTGATAAATCAGAAAGAACACCTAAATCATTAGTTGATGATGAGTTTTTTGAATCTTTTATAAGTAGCGTCGTCTCTACGTAATAAACTGGTGTGATAAATTTTATCGCAAAATAACTGATTACTAATGCTACAATTGCACTAAAAATGAACCATGGCCATTTTCTTAAATATGGTCTGATTACATCATTAATACTAACCTTATTTGATTTTGTTTCTGCTTCTGAAAATTGAGAAGTTCGCTGGTTATCCATCAATTTTTATTTCTTATTAAATAAACTTACTACTACGGCAATTGCTGTAACCGCGATAGAAATAGCGGTCAGATAAAGTCCAGTATTGGGATTTTGTTTTGCCATAACATCTTTTGTATTGTTTGAAGAAACAATAATGGCATCGCCCTGCTTCAGATTATAATATGGAGAGTTAATTGAATTAGCATCATGAATATTAATACGTCCATGAGAAACAACACCATTTTCTGTTCTGACAACCAGGATATCATTTCTTTTTCCATACTGAGTCAAATCACCAGCCATTCCTAATGCATTTAAAATAGTTGCCTGCCCGTTTGCTATAGTATAGTCCCCTTGTCTATTTACTTCTCCTAATATTGTAACCTTAAAGTTCGAGAGCCTCACATTAATTGTTGGATTAATGACATATTTCGTCATTTTTTCTCTTAACTCATCTTTAAAGACTGTCAAACTTTTATCTGATGTATTCAGCTTTCCCAATATTGGAAAATCAATATCTCCATTTGCATCTACAATATATGTAGGTCCTGACAATACTGTCGTTCCCTGATTAGGAGTATTTCCCCCTGCTATCGCATTTGTTTGGATAAGTTCTGATGAAGAATAATTCTGATTAAAAGGTCTTACAACATCCATATCTTTTGCTGTAATCAGAATAACCAGTTGATCCCCTGCTTGAATTGTATTTGCTGAATTTTTAGCAGAGGCATTGATTGCAACCTGTTCTATATTCTGCATATAATTCAAATCATTCTTAGCATTAGGATTCACTTTACAGGAAACCGCTAAAGAGGACACCAAGATTATTGCTAATATTTTTCCTTTCATTATATTGTTAAATTGTGCAAATATACATTTATATTTTTTCTATTTATCTAAGGCCTCATAGATGGAATTATTACTTCGGAATTCTGGCACAATTGTTTTAAGAATCCTTACTACTTCCACTTTATCTCTTCTAAGGGAAGCTTTAGTAATTTGCTTAGTAAGTGTATCTATTTCTTCAAATCCAATAGAAGGATCTTTAGAGATCATAATTTTATCATTATGAGTAGGAAGTGTTTTTGCATCGTCACTCAAGAGTTCCTCATACAGCTTTTCACCGGGCCTTAATCCTGTATAAATGATCTTAATATCAATATTAGGTTCGAATCCTGATAACTTGATCATTCTTTTCGCAAGATCAAGAATTTTAACAGGTTCACCCATATCAAAGACAAAAATCTCACCTCCTTCGCCCATTGTTCCGGCCTGCAGTACAAGTTCACAAGCCTCCGGAATAGTCATAAAATATCTTACAATATCCGGGTGAGTAATGGTTACTGGTCCTCCAGCTTCAATCTGTTTTTTAAAATGAGGAATTACGGAACCATTGGATCCTAATACATTTCCAAATCTTGTTGTAATAAATTTAGTAACATTGCCATCTACATTTTGCAGCGACTGTACAAAAAGCTCCGCAGCTCGTTTTGAAGCTCCCATTACGTTGGTAGGGTTTACAGCTTTATCTGTAGATACCATTACGAACCTGTTTACTTTATACTTGCTGGATAATGTCGCAACAATCTTTGACCCTAATATATTAACAAAAATTGCTTCATGCGGATTTTCTTCTACCAACGGTACATGCTTATAAGCAGCGGCATGATATACCATCGAGAAGTTATAGGTCTGGAACAGAGATTCCATTCTGTGATAATTAGAAACGTCTCCTAAAACAAATTTGAAAGCAATATGAGGAAACTTATCTCTCATTTCAAGTTCAATTTCATAAAGAGGAGTTTCTGCCTGATCCAGAATGACAATTAAAGAAGGATTGAAGTTAGCCACCTGTCTTACAATTTCACTTCCTATGGAGCCAGCTCCACCGGTCACTAATACTGTTTTATCAAAATGTCTGCTCTTAACCTTTTCGTTCTGAATTTTAATAGGTTTTCTATTTAATAAATCTTCAATTTGAAGATTCCTGATAGATCCACCCAAATCACTGTCTCTCAGTTTTTGTACAGATGGTGCCTTGAAGACATTAAGATCCTTCTCTAAAAATAAATTTACCCACGCATTCATCTCATCTCTGGCCATCATCTCTTTAACAATGAGAATACCATCAATAATAAGATCTTCTTTGGTGTTTTCTTCTATTTTTTGTTTTCCGTAAATGGGCTTTCCTAGTAGAGATGCCCTTTTAGAATCTGTTCTTTGAGTTAAGAAACCTACAACCTGATAAGGCAGGCTTGGATTATCCAGAATAGCACGTGCTATTGCAATTGATTGTTCATCAATACCCAGCACCAAAATTCTTTTTTTCAGTGCACTTCTTCTGTATTCCCTTACAATATGAAAAAACTCTTTCACATATAATCTGAAAAGGAACAATCCCATAAATGAAATTACAAAATAAAGGATCAGATAAGGAGTAAGTATAAACTTAGCTCCCGTAGTCCAGAAGTAAAGAATGTTTACAGTTCCAATAGCCAGCATTGTGCAAAAACAGGATATCAGAAGCTTAAATAAATCTATAAATGTTGAATGGCGGATAATTCCGGCATAGGTCTTGAAGAGATACATAAAAGCAGTATTCACAATAATAATAAAAGCAAATATTAAGCTTTTATCTTCATGATATATAAATTCCTGCTTGGTAATTTTTTCGATAATGTAAGTAGAAAGAAATAAAGATATAACTAGAATAATAATATCTATTACAAGAATTATCCATCTAGGAAGATATCTTACGTCTGAGAGATTGACAACATTATCCCCTCCAAATATTGTTTTTCTAAGAGAATCGTACATTGTCTATATTGGTCTTCATATTTAATTAGGTGTATATCTGATCATCTGATCAAAGATAATTCCGATACAATCATGCAAAAATAAAATAAATTTATTTCAATATGTTGAAATCAAAAATAAATTTGATGTTATATTTATGAAATTTAATAATTTCATTACGGTACAGCTAAACTCACAGACAAAAATCATACCATATAAAGTCTTATAAAGGCGATTTTTATCTATAGAAATTCTTTATTTCAGCTGTTTTATCTTCAAAATAATTATTAAATCTTTATGTATCAATCTCTTTCACTGAACTGATTGTTTTTTTGTTAAAAGTCATATGTCAAGTTTTTTTTAATTTATTAATATATTAATCAAAAATATCAATTATTTTCTCATATTCAAAACCTTTACTCATCAAATACTTTATTGTCTTGGTTTTTTTTTGATATTCTTTCAAACCAGTTTGTTTGGAATAATACCCTTCAAAAATTTTCAGGATCGTTTTCTCATAATCAGAATCATCTATCTCATCAAAACATGAATTGATCAATCTTTCTGAAATCTGTTTTTGCTTCAGATTCATTTTTATTTTGGTCCTGCCCCAGTGTTTGATATAAAATTTGCCTCTGATATAGCTTCGTGTAAACCTTTCTTCGTTCAGATAGTTTTCTTGCAGGAGGTATAAAATAATTTCTTCTTTAGCTTCATCAATAAGCAGAAACTCTCTCATCTTCTGTTCCACTTCTACATGACAACGATCCTGGTAAACACAATAATTGACCAGTTTCTGTTTGATTTCTTCGAAAGTATAAGATTTCTTTTCCATTTGAATAAAAAAAGAATGAGCGTTTGCCCATTCTTTATATGATATTGAAACGCCTGTTAGTAATTGAACAAAGCTTTTCCTTCCATTAATTCGTTAACTTTCTTTCTTACAGATGTAAGAACTTCTTCATTTTTGATATTATCTACCACTTCAGAAATTAATCCTGCAATAGTATCCATATCATTTTCTTTCAATCCTCTTGTTGTAATTGCTGCTGTTCCTAATCTGATACCAGATGTTGTAAATGGAGATTTATCATCAAAAGGAACCATGTTTTTGTTGCAGGTAATATCAGCAAGCACTAATGCTTTTTCTGTTTCTTTACCGTTTACTCCTTTATTTCTAAGGTCTACCAGCATCAAGTGGTTGTCTGTACCTCCGCTTACAATATCAAATCCTCTGTCGATCATCGCTTTTGATAATGCCTGAGCATTGGATTTAACTTGTTTTGCATAGGTTTCGAACTGTACATCCAAAGCCTCACCGAAAGCTACTGCTTTACCAGCGATTACATGCTCAAGCGGACCTCCCTGAATACCTGGGAATACAGCTCCGTCTAATACCTGACTCATCATTTTGATGTCTCCTTTTGGAGTTTTGTGGCCATATGTATTTTCAAAATCTTTGCCCATCATGATCATACCTCCTCTTGGACCTCTAAGGGTTTTGTGAGTAGTGGTAGTTACTACATGACAGTGCTCGAATGGTGAATTTAATAATCCTTTTGCTACTAAACCAGCCGGGTGAGCGATATCTGCCCAAAGTGTAGCTCCAATTTCATCTGCCACTTCTCTGAATTTAGCATAATCCAGGTCTCTTGAATACGCTGAGAAACCAGCGATAAGCATTTTTGGCTTTTCTCTTAGAGCAACTTCTCTCATTTGGTCATAATCAATAAGACCTGTTTCCTGCTGTACTCCGTAAGAAACTACATTATATTGAATCCCAGAAAAGTTCACTGCAGAACCGTGAGTAAGGTGTCCTCCCATTGAAAGATCCATCCCCATGATTTTATCACCAGGTTTCAAAACTGCAAGATAAATGGCTGCATTCGCCTGAGAACCGGAATGTGGCTGAACATTCACATAGTCTACTCCGAAAAGTTCTTTTGCTCTGTTGATAGCCAATGTTTCAACCTCATCTACAACTTCACATCCTCCGTAATATCTTTTTCCGGGATATCCTTCAGCATATTTATTTGTCAGTACACTTCCCATAGCTTTCATCACGTTTTCAGAAACAAAATTTTCTGATGCGATAAGCTCTAATCCATGAGTTTGTCTTTGTCTTTCCTTTTCAATCAGGTCGAAAATAATATCCATTTTACTTTTAGTTTTTGAAATTTCCACCCCAAATGTACGGAATTTTCGTCGAGATTTCTCTATTGAAAAAATGATTTTAAACACTAAAAAACGAAAAACATTATCAATAAATCAAATATTATGATCGTTTTAATTTGATCAAAAATCCTTTAAAATTCTTCGTCTACAAGTTCTTTATTAACCACAGCACCTGCAAAATTCCCTTGTGCAACAGCATTAGCAACCGAACGCATCATTGTTACATTATCTCCGCAAGCAAAAACTCCGAGAACATTTGTTTTCTGCATCATATCTACTTTAATAAATCCTTGTTCTGTAAGCTCACATCCCAGATCTCCGGATACATTGATGTTTTGTTCAAAAGGAATTTTAGCATATAAAGCCTGTAAAGGAAATTCTTTTCCGTTTTTGAAAACAATTTTTTGAATGGATCCGTTTTCATGTTTAATCTCTCCAATTTCATCCTCATTAAGGGTAATTTTATTCTGATTCAGTTTTTCGATTTGTTCATGGGTGAGAATAGCCTTTCCATTGGTAAATAAGGTAAGGTTTTTGGTCAGATTAAAAATCAGTTTTGAAAATTCATAAGCCATATCTCCATTGGAAAGAATACCTGTCACTTCATTTTTCATCTCATAACCATGACAGTATGGACAATGGATAACAGAAATTCCCCAACATTCTGCAAATCCGGGAATATCCGGCAAAATATCTTTCACTCCGGAAGCCAGAATCAGCTTTTTAGAATGAAATTTCTCACTAGATAAAGTTTCAATCGCGAAACCTTCAGTTGTTTTTACTGTTTTTACAACTGTCCCATTATAAAACCGGACAGTACTATATTTTTCTACATCGTCTTTTGCCAGCTTTGCAATTTCTGCTGGTGTTTTCCCATCATGGGTAACAAAGTTATGGGAATGCGGAGTCTGTTTGTTACAAGGTTTTCCGTTGTCTATAATCAGGACATTTCTTAAAGATCTTCCCAGTGACATACCTGCCGATAATCCTGAATAGCTTCCTCCTATTATAATGACATCAAAATTTTTGTTTTCCATAGTTCAGTTGATAGTTGATAGTTGATAGTTGATAGTTGATAGTTGATAGTTGATAGCGCAAAGGTAAAATAAATTTTACTAATGCAACATTATTGCGATAATGCTTTTTATCTATTATCTTTATATCTTAAACTATTGATCATGGTTTTATCCTATCATTTCCATTCATTTTTAGTTTCATCAATTTCGTCCTGAATCCTTTTATTGACATCTATTTTCGCTCCCTGTAAACTAAAAATTGCCGTTCCTTTTTCTCTTGCATAAGGATTGGTAATAGAATCATATAATTTTGCCACTTCAAAAAAAGAACCTGATTCTTTAAGTTCTTTTCCAGCTTCAGAGGCATCTTTGATTCTGATCACATTTTTATATTTTTTGCTTAAATCTATCCAATTGATATAGTCAGCATTAAAAGACATCGCTACAACACCTGCCTTTGAATAATAATTAACAGCACCTGCCTGTCCATAATTATCACACAACACCATGGTATTTCCTGACTTTGACAGTCGGGAATATTCTTTATCTACTTTTTGAGCCAGTTCTTTCCAGCCCTGCATATCGGCAAAATCCTGAGGTAATGGATGATCTTTTCCGTCTTCCCAGCGAAGCAGCCCGAACTTTTTGTACTGATCCTGATGGGACTCAATATACTCAGGACTTTTATTTGGAAAGGCAACATTATACAAAGGAAGAAATAACAATATAGGGATGAGTATGCTGACAGGTTTCAAAAATCTCTTCCATCCTTTTTCAAATAAATGGCCCAGAAAAACGGAACCAAAGGCAATATACACCGGATAAAGTCCTATCGCATAATAATCTTTTGCTTTAAAAAACAAAAATAGAGCGATTGTGATGATATAACTCCAAAAGAAAAACTTGAATTTCTCAAAAGGTTTGTATAACAATAATGCGCCCCAGCCTGCTATCATAACAAAAGCAACCCCAATGAAAAAGAGAAGCTGAGATTTCATAAAACCCATTCTATCCACATGCACAAGCTGTTTTTCAGAAAGCTCTTTCATATGATGGATCACCGGAAAATGATTCTGATACTGCCAGAGAAGATTAGGAAAAACAATGATTAAGGCTAAAAGTGCAGCCCAATACACATGAGACTGCAGGAAGATCTTCCTTTGATCTGTTACCAGCAATGCAGGAATAAGCCCCAACAATGAAAAAGCGATATTGTATTTGTTTAATATTCCTATTCCGAAGATGACTGCTCCAATGTAAATCCATTTTACTTTTTCTGAATTAAAATATTTAATCAAAGCATAATAAAGGAACAGCCACAGAAAAATTTCTAAAGAAGTAGGTTGAAACAACATATTTACCCGAAGAAGCACTGAAAATAATATTCCCAGACAGGCAAGTATTTTAGCAAAAAGACTCCCATTAAGTTCTTCAACAACTTTCCAGGTAAGAGCCATCGTCAATGCTCCGAACAAAGCAGGGAAAAACTTAACCCAAAAAATGAAATTTCCCAATATTTTAATTACCCATGCTAACCAGGAATTTACCGGAGGAACGGATAAATATCCCCAAGCAAGATGGTTGGCCTGATCGAGATGTAGATATTCATCTCTGTGGAGTTCATACTCAGGACTTATCAGCGAGTATTGAAGAATAAACTTTACAATGATAAAAAGAAGCAGAATCCAATAGTCTTTTTTCATGGGATGTAGTTTGAATTTAAAGGTAAGACAGTTTAAATCTCTTTTTCGTTACACTTTAATTATTTCAAACTTATTATTAATAATTTCAGTTTTTATCTTCTGAATATTGTCAGACCAATAATTAATTTCTTCAATCTTCTTGGTACATTCTTCTATGGGAGTATTCTGGCAGGCAGCTAAATATTCCTGATATGTTTTTAATATATTATTCAGGTATATTTCATAATCTTTAGGGTTTTTGGGAATATATCCTATTCCATCACAACCGCAGGAATGAAAACATTTTCCTGTTTTAAAAAGACTTTCTACAATTTTCCATTCTTTGACTGCTGTTTTTTTAGGAGCTTTGAAGTCCTTCCCAAGATCAGCCATCACGTTATTGCATTCAGGGCATTTTATAGTTCTATTTTCTATCTCTGAAACAATTTTCTGCAACTCTTCTGATCCTGCTTTTGTGAAGACATAGCCTATTTTACGAATTTCCTTTCCATTAGGCTCGTGATATACTTTTTCTTTTTCGATCCTTTGTATAATATCATAGGCATCTGCCTGTTTAAATGATTTCCGGCATTTAAAACATACATAATGTGATTTATAAGTTTTTACAGCGTATCGACACATTTTTCATGGATTTATCTGACTCAAATATAGGAATTTACTCTTGTAAAGGTTTTATATAAAAAATCCCGGAGAAAAAGATTTCCTCCAGGATTACAGTTTAAAAGTGTATAGTGTAGTTTATTATTTTTTCTTAGACTTTTCTTTCAGTTCTTCTTTGTCTTTATCAGACGGATTCCAAACTTTAATCTCAGTATCTTTTGTAATATCTGATCCCGGAAGAACCTGAACGTTGATACCGTCACTAGCTCCCAGTTTCAAATATACTTTTTTGAATTTCCCGTCTTTTTGTTTCACTTCTACGAAAGGAACGTCTTTTCCTTGCTTCTTTTCATACTGTACTAAAGACTCATCCAATAGCAATGCATTTTTCTGAGAACTCAAAACAATTTCACCGTTTGCAGAAAAACCTGCTCTAATATACTCATTATTAGGATTAGTTACGTTCCCTTCTACCGGAAATTTGATAGTTCCTGCATTATCTTTTCCTTTAGGCGCAATCATGGTAAGTTTTCCCGGGAAAGTTTTGTTTTGTAATGCACCAATTACGATGTTCATATCCATTCCCTCGCTAAGCTTTCCAGCTTGTGCTTCATCAATTTCACCTTTAAAGATCAAAACATTTAGATCTGCCACTGAACAGATTGTAGTTCCAGCGTTAAAGTTGTTCGCTTCAATCACCTGGCTTCCTGCTTTTACAGGAACTTCCAGTACGGTACCTGAAGCTTTGGAACGAATCTCCGTGGTAGCTAAGCCCTGCCCTTTAAGCTCAGGAGTTGCCCCTGTTTTAGCAATCTGTAATCTTTTTTGAGCAGTATTCAATTGCTGTTGAGCATTTTTCAACGTCTGCTGCTGAGAGAATAATTGCTGCTGAGAGTTCAGATATTCCTGTTTTGAAGCTACACCTTGTTTGTATAGTTTCTCCTGCATTTCAAATTGTTTCTGCATATTTCCTACATTCATCTGAGCATTACTGATCTGAATCTGTGAATTCTGAACTTCCTGCTGAGCAGCGTTTACTTCAGAGATGCTTGGAACAATTTTTACGGTAGCAATCAGCTGTCCTACTTCTACCTTATCTCCTTCTTTTACTAAGATCTTTTCTATAATCCCCGCAATATTGGGTTTGATTTCAATTTCTTCTTTGGGAACAATTTTCCCTGTAGCCATTACCTTATCATCCATATTCTGGATCGTAGGCTTACGGGTAAGGAAAGCTTCTCCTTCTTGAGAATTCGATTTGATAAGATAGCCAATCCCTGAGAACAATGCCACTGCAAATAAAAGCCCCAACACTATATAAATGGCTTTTTTCCAGGTGAATTTCTTTTTCATATGTATAGTTTATTTTTTATTAAAAGATTGATGATTTAAAAATTAAAAGATGAATCGGGTATATGATCATCAAATTTTCAAATTATTTTTATTTTCAAATTAATTACTCTGTTCTTAATGCTTCAATTGGTCTGATTTTTACGGCTCTTTGTGCAGGGATCATCCCGATAATCAATCCTAAAACCACCATTACAGCCATTGCTGCAAATACGTTTCCGTAGTTGACTGTCGGATTATAGAAAGGAAATGAATCCTGGCCTTGGGTAACAGCATTCAGAATCATTAACACAAAAATTCCAAACATAAAACCTAATAATCCCGAGGAGAGCGTGATCACCACACTTTCCAGCAAAATCTGATTTCTTACTTCTGCCGGCTTTGCTCCTAATGCTCTTCTGATCCCGATTTCTTTGGTTCTTTCTTTCACTGTAATCAAAAGGATATTGGAGATGGCAATAACTCCTGCAAGGATTGTCAGTGTACCTACGATGATAGTCAACAACTGCATTCCGGTAAGAAAACCTGTCAGTTTTTTAAATTCTTTTCCAAGGTTGAAACTTCCGAAAGCATTGGTATCCTCAGGGGAAACTTTATTTTTTGTTTTTAATACGTTCTTTACGTCTTCTTCTACTGAATTGACGTTAGCATTAGGTTTACTTACAATCGCAAACATGTCAATCTGGTCTCCGGCATTATACATTTTGGTATAAGTGGAAAGCGGAATAAAAGCGGTCTGGTCATTTTCAAATCCACCTCCTTTTTTCACCCGGAAAACACCAATTACATTAAAGAATAATCCTTTGATATTAATCGATTTTCCAATTGGGTTTTCTTTTTTCTTGGCATCAAAGAAGTTTTTATAAATCTCTTCTCCAATGACCACTACATTTTTATTCCCTGAAACATCCGCGTCATTGATATACCGTCCGAAGATCAGTTTCTTTTCTGAAATTTTATTTCCTACAGAGTAGTCTCCCGTAAGTGAATAAGTTCCGTTCTTCCCGTTTCTTGACATGGCTTCTCCCGGTGTTCCGGTAAAGCTTCCTCTTGCATTTTGCGGCGAAATATAATCAATGGCAGTTACTTTTCTTTTCAGCATTTCCATATCATTTAAGTTCAGATGAACTTCTCTTCCTTTAGGAAATCCGTCATAGGGAATAGAGGTTTTCTGTGCCCACAGGAAGATTGAATTGGTAGCAAAACCTGAAAATAGTTTATCAAAACCATTCTCCATTCCTTTTGCTGCTCCAAGAAGGCTCACATACAAAAACATCCCCCATCCTACGCCGATCATGGTAAGAAATGTTCGGAGCTTATTATTCCTCAATGAGTAATAAATCTCCTGCCAAGTGTCTTTTTTAAATATGATATTCACCTTGTTGAATTATAAGTTATAAATTATGAATTTACTTCATTTCTTTTTTGCACCAATTACTCTGTTCTCAATGCTTCGATCGGTTTAATTCTTGAAGCTCTGTATGCGGGAACAAATCCTGCAATCAATCCTGAAAAAATCAAAGCAATGAATGCCATAATAATAGCTCCCCATCCTACACTTGGGCTTTTAATAAAAAACTCTTCAAGACTGTTCCCAATAAGGTTTAATGCCAAAACACCTATTCCCACACCAATAAGTCCGGAAACCACTGTAATCACAACGCTTTCCTGAACGATTAATCCTACAATTCCGCTTGGCTTTGCTCCAATCGCTTTTCGTACCCCAATTTCTTTGGTTCTTTCTTTTACGATATACACCATGATATTACTGATCCCAATAATTCCCGCAAGCAACGTACCCATACCAATAAACCCAACAATTGCTGTAAGAACTGCCATAAATGCAAATGTATCATTCATGTTTTTCGCATTGTTCCAGACACGCACCCCATTTTCATCATCAGGAGAAACACTTTTTCTCGCTTTTAGTTTATCTTTAAGCTCATCACCATACTTAATGGCCTGATCCGGAGTCAGTTTATCATTGTATGTTATATAGGCTATATTTACTGTATCAGATCCTTTCTTCATCTGTTGTAAAGTACTAATCGGAACGGTAATATGTCTCTCATCTCTATCTCCTCCATCATCTGAAAAAACTCCAATGACTTTATACATTGTTCCATTAATATCGAGTTCTTTTCCTATCGGGCTTCCATTTTTGATCAAATCCCTCTGAACCATTCTCCCGATAACCGCAACATTTAATTTCCTTTCCAAATCCATTGCTGTCACATACCTGCCATCAATAATTTTTCTATTTTCAATGACTTGCTCCCCGGGCTCAGCCCCATTAATCTGATAAAGGCCACTTTCTTTTCCGTATTTCACCATTAAATTGGCACTATATCTGGGACTGGAAGGTCCAGCTTTTTCCTTATCTGCACTAATTAAAAAGTCATAGTCTGAGTTATTCATTGTTATATTTCGATCAGACTGAAGACCTTTATAAGCTAAAGAAGCTTTTCCTGTAGAAAAAATAATAAGATTTTTAGCATCTCCCGAAAACCCTTCAGAAAATGCATTCTGAAGTCCTTTTCCAATTCCAAAAAGTACAATGAAAATAAACAGCCCCAAAGCTACCGTAAACCCTGAAAGCACCGTCCGAAGTACATTACTCCGGATAGAACTGAATATTTCCTGCCAACGATCTAGGTCAAACATTTTTTATTGGTATTAAAAGATTGAAAAATTTAAAGATTAAAAAATTGAATCGTTAAATTTTCAAATTATCTCATTTTCAAATTATCAAATTCTTAAAGCACAATCTGCTTAATAAACTCATCACTTTCAATAACCCCGTCTTTCAGAATTACATTTCTTTTGGTCTGTGCAGCAACATCCGGTTCGTGGGTTACAACGATGATTGTTTTTCCTTCATTGTTGATATCCTGAAGAAGTTTCATAATATCATGAGTGGTTTTGGAGTCCAATGCTCCCGTAGGCTCATCTGCAAGCACCACTTTTGGATTGGTAATCAAAGCTCGCGCGATCGCTACCCTTTGCTTTTGCCCTCCGGAAAGCTCACTGGGAAGATGGGTTGCCCATTGTTCTAATCCTACTTTTTCAAGATATTCCATAGCTTTCTGATTACGCTCTTTTCTCGGTACGTTTTGGTAGTACAGAGGAAGTGCTACATTTTCCAAAGCTGTTTTATAATTGATAAGATTAAAGGACTGAAAAATAAATCCCAAAAACTTACTTCTGTATTCTGCCGCTTTTACTTCTGATAAATGCTCAATAGGAACCCCATCCAATTCATAGGTACCCGAATCTTTTTCATCCAGAATCCCAATAATATTAAGAAGCGTAGATTTTCCGGAACCGGAACTTCCCATAATAGAAACAAACTCGCCCTCAGAAATATTCAGATTAATTCCTTTAAGAACATGAAGTTTGCTTTTCCCTGTATCGTATGACTTATTTAAATCCTGAATTACTAACATTAAGTGATGTATGTTTTATACCCAATAAGTAGATGATATTTTCAAATTGTTACAAGAATAAAAATTTATTCAAATATTTTTTTGTTTAACATTATAAACCTTTATTCATAGTACTTTATAAAAATTCGTTTAACTGTAACTTTAGTTTTCCATGTATTTACCCTCAATATAGTGGTCTAGCCTATTATTCTAGCCAGTTTCATGTAAATGTGGAAAACTTTTCAGGCTAAAAGTCAGCCTATTAGTATTTACCTCTTTCAAAATCAGTTCTTTTTTTCGAACTTTGCTATTAGTTCTTTACAAGAAATATGAATTTGCGAAAGTGAATAACTTTATTTTACAACACGCAGACAAACAAAAAGTTAAGTATTTCCGGAACGTTATCCACAGAGATCTAAATTATTTAATTATAAAGATATTTAATATGGGAATTTTTGATAAAAGAGTAAGTTATAAGCCATTTGAATACCCGGAGGTGCTTCAATTTGTAGAGGCAATCAACAAATCGTTCTGGGTACATTCGGAAGTGGACTTTACTGCAGATGTTCAGGATTTTCATTCGCAGTTGGAACCACATGAAAAGCATGCTGTGAAAAATGCGCTGTTAGCCATTGCACAGATCGAGGTGTCTGTAAAGACATTCTGGGGGAATTTATACAACCACCTACCCAAGCCGGAATTCAATGGATTAGGATCTACTTTTGCAGAATGCGAGTTTCGTCATTCTGAAGCATATTCCCGTTTATTAGAGGTATTAGGATATAATGATGAATTCCTTAACGTAATTGAAATTCCTGCTGTAAAAGGAAGAATAGAGTTTTTAGGAAATGCTTTAAAGCATGCTAATTCTGCTACTCCGAAAGAATATGTTTCTGCTTTATTGTTATTCAGTATTCTAGTGGAAAACGTTTCTCTTTTCTCGCAGTTTGCCATCATCCTTTCTTTCACAAGGTTTAAAGGATTCATGAAAAATGTTTCCAACATTATCGCATGGACTTCAATAGATGAACAGATTCACGCCAATGCAGGAATCTATCTGATTAACAAAATCCGTGAGGAACAACCTGACTTATTAACAGACAGCGATATTGAAGACATCTACACATTAGTAGACGAATCTATCACAAGAGAAGGAGATATCCTTAGCTGGATCTTCGAATTGGGAGAAATCGACAATGTTTCTAAAGAAGATCTGTTAAACTTCATGAAATACCGTGTAGATGACAGTTTGAAGAAAATCAACATGAAAACAAGATATAACATTACTCCGGAACAATACAAACCAATGGTATGGTTCGAGGAAGAAGTTTTTGCCAATTCATTAGATGATTTCTTTGCAAAAAGACCTGTAGACTATACGAAGCACGATAAGAGTATTACAGCAAACGATTTGTTTTAATACCGGGGCGCGAGCGAAGCGAGCGTCAAAGCAGTCAGTATCAGGATTTATTCCTTTCTGATCTTAGCGGAATCCAGTTCATTAATAAAAAAGCACAAATACAGAAGAGATGATCAATGTAATAGTAAGCTACACGGTAAACCCCGAATTTGTTCCAAACAATAAAACCAATATCCAAAAGTTTCTGGAAGATTTCAAAAATTTAGATCCTTCCACCTTTGAGTATAAAGTCTATGTAAAGGAAGACGGTATTACTTTTGTACATTATTCAAACTACATCAATGAAGAAGTTCAGCATGAAGTTTTGAATGTTCCATCTTTTAAAGAATTTCAGAGATTAAGAGATGAAAGCGGGCTGAACGATTCCCACAAAGTAGAATTTTTACAATCAATAATATAACAAAAACAAAATTCCGGAGTGATTCTCTCATTCCGGAATTCGAAAATATAACATCTATGGAAGAGCAAAATTCAAATATATGGTGGCTCAATGAAGAGTCTGAGCAAATGCTGAACAGAGGATATCTGTTGAAAGGTGAAACGGTAGACGGAGCGATCGACAGAATTACCACTGCTGCTGCAAAAAGACTATACAAGCCAGAACTTCAAGCAGCGTTCAAAGAAATGATCACAAAAGGATGGATCAGTTTCTCTTCTCCTGTATGGGCGAATATGGGAACTGAGAGAGGTCTTCCTATCTCATGTTTCAACGCTCACATTCCGGACAGCATTGAAGGGATTACTCACAAAATGGGTGAAGTAATCATGCAGACAAAAATTGGAGGCGGTACTTCAGGGTATTTTGGAGAATTAAGAAATAGAGGAACGGCTGTAACTGATAACGGAAAGTCTTCAGGAGCGGTTTCATTCATGAAGCTTTTTGATACAGCTATGGATGTTGTTTCCCAAGGAGGAGTAAGAAGAGGTGCTTTTGCTGCTTACTTAGATATTGACCACGGAGATATTGAAGAATTTTTATCCATTAAAGATATCGGTAGCCCAATTCAAAACCTATTTACCGGAGTATGTGTGCCAGATTACTGGATGCAGGATATGATAGACGGTGATATGGAGAAACGTAAAGTTTGGGCAAGAGTATTGGAAAGCCGTCAGCAAAAAGGTCTTCCATATATTTTCTTCACAGACAACGTGAACAGAAATAAGCCTCAGGTTTATAAAGATTTAGGAATGACGGTGAATGCAAGTAACCTTTGTTCTGAAATCATGCTTCCATCTACTATGGAAGAATCTTTCATCTGCTGTCTTTCTTCTATGAACCTTGAACTGTATGACGAATGGAAAGATACAGATGCTGTAAAATTAGCAGTATACTTCCTGGATGCTGTTTTATCTGAGTTTATTGACAAAACTGACGGGAACTATTACCTGCAGGGAGCAAGAACTTTTGCAATGCGTCACAGAGCTCTTGGATTAGGAGTTTTAGGATACCATTCTTATTTACAGAAAAATATGATTCCGTTTGAAAGCTTTGAAGCAACTCAGTTCAATGCAAGAGCTTTCAGACATATTAAAGAACAGGCTGAGCAGGCTTCAAGAGAACTTGCCAACATATACGGAGAACCGGAAGTATTGAAAGGGTACGGATTAAGAAATACCACAACCATGGCTATTGCTCCTACCACTTCAAGTTCTGCAATCTTAGGACAGACTTCTCCGGGAATTGAGCCTTTCTCTTCCAACTATTATAAAGCAGGTCTTGCGAAAGGAAACTTTATGCGTAAGAACAAATACCTTGCAAAATTATTGAAAGAAAAAGGATTGGATAACGAAGAAACATGGAGAACAATCATGCTCAACCATGGATCGGTACAACATCTGAATGAGCTTACTCCTGAAGAAAAGGCAGTATTCAAAACATTTAAAGAAATTTCTCCAATGGAAGTTATTTCTCAGGCTGCACAGAGACAGCAATATATTGACCAGGCACAGTCACTGAATCTTCAGATTCCTTCTACAATGCCTGTAAAAGATGTTAACTACCTTTATATTGAAGCTTGGAAAAAAGGAGTAAAAACACTTTACTACCAAAGAAGTTCATCTGTTTCAAAAGAAATGATGGTTAACTTCGTTTCATGTTCAAGCTGTGAAGCATAGGATCAAGTAATAAACACGCTATATTTAAAAAAGCACACTTTTTAGTGTGCTTTTTTATTTATCAGAGCTTTTACAGGTAATTTATACCAAAAAATCAAGAGATAAACCTTTCTTTACAAATAAAAATTGATAGCCATATTTAAGATATTTAAAATAAAGTTTAAGTATAATAAATTTTCATTACTCATTTTTATATAAAACCAGAAAACAAGCCTACAGACATCTAAAAGGGATCTTTTTCAAAAAAAGACATTATATTTACGGCATCCGATTGTACACGAAGGGATTTGTAACATTCTCTGATAACTAAAACTCAAATATGAAAAAACTTTTATTTACCTTATGGGTAAGCGGATTTTCTATCGCTTACTCTCAGAATCTGAATTTTTCTGATGCAAAATTTAAAGCTTTACTTTTAAGCTCAAGCACAACGAACCAGATTGCAATAGACTTTAATGGAAACTCTATTGCCATAGACAATAACGGAGATGGTGAAATCCAGCTTTCAGAAGCGCAACAGGTTAAAGTTCTGACGATCAGGTTAGATTCCGGCCAAATGTATATTGATCCTAATGGTGATACATTTGACCCGAATAACATCAACAGTACATACTACAACAGCCATCTCCCAGACGGGATTTCAGATGCTTTACTGTTTTCCAATCTCGAAGAACTTTATTTTTGGAATACCAAAACTGCAAACATCAGCTTTACAAATAATACTAAAATCAAAAAAGTTCAGGGAAGACCTTTTTATTATGACTTAACGCAGGGAGGTCAATATATGGCATCTCCTATTAATCTTTCTTTTGACAACTGTTCAGGAATTCAGAATATCGCCGATATCATCGCCTATCAAATCTCTGGTAATCAATGGCACCCTGATGAAAACAGCTTAAGAATAAAAAACTGTCAGCAAATCAACAATAATGCAGTGATTAGTTATGCTGAGCTTAAAGAATTGTATATTGAAAATTCCAATATTCAGACTCTTACATTTGATTCCTGTCAATTTCTGGAAAAGATTGTCGTTCCCAACCTGAATACTTTAACAAAAATATCAGTCACAGGAGGTTTCAACTCTTCCGGGTATTCAGAGCAGAATATTGAGCTGATCGCCAATAATTGTACAAACCTACAGGAGATTATTGCAAATACAGATCATTATGAATCAACAGGATCCTATTTCTCCAATGTAAACCTTAATGGCTGCTCTTCTTTAAATAAAATAATGGGTTTAAATGCCCCAACTATTGATTTTAGTACGGCAGGACTGATTAATCTTGAAGAATTAGACTGTTCGTTCTATAACAGGTATATATACTCCACCACATCCGGAATTTATTTCGGGAATGTAAATACACTGAACCTTGCAGGTCTTCCAAAACTTAAAACCCTGAAGGCTTTTAATCAAAAAATCACCAATAATGTAAACTTCAGCGTTGCCCAAAAATTGGAAAGTATTGACCTCACCAACTCCTGCGGATATATGAATACCGTGAATACAAGCAATCTTCCTTTCCTGCATACTTTAAAAACAGATCGTTTTGTGACTAATGGCACGCAAGGGGATAGCAATCTTCAGAATATTATTACTAAGAATTGTGTTTCGCTAACCAATTTTGAATTTAACAATAACGGAAATTTAAAGAAACTTGATTTAGAAAACTGTCCGGGGCTGCAGACTTTGTCAATTGGATATACATTCTCCAACTTAGAAGAAATCAACCTCAGCCAATGTACCGGATTTAATGATATTGCGGTAAGCAATACAAAAATATCCACTCTGGATACCAAAGACTGCACATCTCTGCAATCATTAAGTCTTTCCTACAATGACCTTCTTACTTCAGTGAATACTTCAAATAATACGAATTTAGAATCATTAACATTAGCAAATCTACCTTTGCTTACCCAGAGTAACACTTCCGATAATATTAATCTGAAGAATGTACATTTTAATACCTGTCCTCAGATTATTCAACTTGATCTTTCCACATCATCACATCTGGAATCCGCTACTTTATGGAATATGTCTAATCTCATTTCTGCTAATCTGAGAAACAGCTCTACGGAAGATTTCATTGATATTACCAATAACAACTCTAATTTATCCATTTGTGTAGATGATATCCAGCTTAATGAACTTCAGACAATATATCCTGATATCACATTTACAACAAATTGCAGTAATTCCTTCCTGAAGAGCGACAATACAGGCTTCAATATAAAACAGGTCAAAGTTTTCCCTAACCCGGTAAAAGACATCTTGCAGGTCAGCTCCGATACTCCTATAAAAAATATAAAAATTATAGATTCTCAGGGAAGAATTATTTTTGATAGAAACTTCAGCCAAGCTATTATAAACATTGATTTTTCAGCCTACCCTGCTGCTGTTTATATCATGAAAATCACCACTGATAAAACTCAGGCTACAAAAAAAATCATTAAAAAATAAATATCATCAATACAATTATTTCCATTAAAAATCATAGAAATTTCTATGATTTTTTTGGTTTATATTTGTGTTTATTGTTTAATACCAAAACTACAGATATGAAATTCGGACAAGTAGAAGACCCTTCAAAAATAGATTTCACATTACCTAAAGATCATCCTAAAACCAAAGAAATGCTGGCTCTTAATAAAAAAGGACTGGAAAACATTTCTATCGGATGTGCAAAATGGAATAAAACGGATCTTAAAGGATTTTACCCTAAAGGAACTAAAGATGAACTGACCTATTATGCCACTCAGTTTAATTCTATTGAACTGAATGCTACTTTCTACGGAATGCCCACTCCCGATCAGGTAAAAACATGGAAAGAAAAAACGCCTGAGAATTTTAAATTCTTTCCTAAAATCACGAATACAGTTTCCCATTTCAGAAGACTGATTGATGTGACTGATCCGGTGACTCATTTTGCTTCGGCAGTGATTAATTTTGATGAAAAACTGGGAATGGCTTTTCTTCAGCTTCATGACAATTTTAAGCCTAAGGATTATGACAGACTGGAAAAATTTGTAAAAGAATGGCCTAAAGAAGTTCCTTTAGCTATAGAACTCAGAAATACAGAATGGTTTACCGATGAAGAGATCCTTAATACAACCTGTGAACTCTTTGAAGCCAATAATATCACCAATATCATCGTAGATACTGCCGGAAGAAGAGATATGCTCCATATGCGCCTTACTACGCCCAATGCATTCATCCGTTATGTAGGAGCTAATGCAGAAAGTGACTATGAAAGATTGGATGACTGGTTGAAGCATCTTACAAAGTGGAAGAAAGAAGGTCTTCAGAATCTCTATTTTTTCGTACATCAGAATATTGAAAAAGCTTCTCCTCTATTATCTGCCTATTTTATCAAGAAACTGAATGAAGAATGGAAAACTGATATTCATATTCCACAAATGGCAACGGAAAGTACGGGAACTCTCTTTTAAATGACATAAAATGTACTGAATTATTCAAAAAACAGAATTTATTTCAGTATAAAAAATTAAACAGACTCTATTTTACTTTTTTTATAAATAGCAAACATCTCCTTTTCATAAAGAAAAATTTCGTATATTAGAGTATAATGTATTTCACTAAACATTATGCTTTAAAACATAAATCATGGAAAAGGAAATTTGTACAATCAGTATTGCCAGTAACTGGCTTGGTGATGAATATATTTTTTATGAAAATAACACCATAAAAAGGATATATGATCATCACAGTCTTAATTCCAATAAAACGGAATGGATTACCCCCAAAGAAATCAGTAAACAGAGTAAAGACAAACTCATCAGATCTTGTCCTGAGGAATTTAAGGAACAAATTATGCAAATCCTGGATTATCCTTAGCAAAAATAACAATGGGTAATGAGTCTTTTTATAATACTCATTACCCATTCTTTCTTATTTATTTTTCTTCAGAAGCAATACCAGATTGAGAAACAGAAGCAGGAAGTCCAGCGCAATCCAGATCCCCAGTTTTGTATTTTCATAATTATAGGCGTCTACCTGTTTTTTTGCAGCTTCAGAAAGTTTCATACTTTGATTGATGTAATTCTGTACTTCTACAATCTGATCAATATTTTTATTTGGTACGGAATGCTGGGAAAAATACACGAGATTCTTCTTTCCCAGATAGCCTACGATCCAGTATTCGTCAGATTTATCCATTTTCAGGTATTCTATCCTGTAATATTCCGGACGTATTTTACCAATATGTTTAGGCTCAAGTGTTATATTTTTATCAGTTTTATTTACATTGACCAGGTAAAAATCCAATGCCTGAGGAAGTTTATTGACAACCTGCAGTCCCACAGAATTATCTACAAATGCCACAGCACTTTTCTTGATAAACCAGTACGTAAAAACAGAGATTGAAAAAACAACTGTTACAATACGAAACAGCTTCGCCCACTTTGCCATACTTCCCGATTTTATCTTAAACAAAACCAGAGAAAGAACAGAAGCCAGAAATATTATAAAAATAATGAGTGTCATATTTTACAAAGATACTTCTTATCTCTATTTTATCTATATCTAAGGCTACATTTTTAATTTTAGCCTACAATTTAAAAAAATTTTTGAAGCTTATTTTCTTTCGCATTTACAGAGTTTAATGCATAAAAAACTATCCAGATAAATGGGTGTTTACACAACATAAGTGTAGATAATTATACTTTGGAAAATATCGATGTAAAATTTAATACCCAGAATATTCTTAATCTACATTCCATTCTTTATAAAACTGGTCGAGGAAATTCAGCATATAATCATGCCTTTCTTCGGCCATTTTTTTTCCTTTTTCAGTGTTCATCATATCCTTTAGGAGCAATAGTTTTTCGTAGAAATGATTGATTGTTGTGCCATCAGACTTTTTATATTCTTCTTTCGACATTCCCAATTTAGGTTTCATATCCGGATGGTACATCAGATTATTCTTAAAACCTCCAAAATTGAATGTTCTGGCAATTCCAATAGCTCCTATCGCATCTATACGGTCAGCATCCTGCACAATCTTAAGTTCAATAGATGGATTTACCGGTGCCTGATCTCTGTTTTTAAATGAAATATTTTCAATCACAAATAAAACCTTCAATATTGTCTCTTCAGGAACATTCTGCTCTTCAAGAAATGCTCTGGATATTTTGGGAGCAATGGTTTCATCACCATTATGAAATTTAGGATCTGCAATATCATGAAGAAGCGCAGACAATTCTACCACCTCTTTATCACAATCTTCCGTTTTTGCTATTTGAGCTGCTAGTTTCCAGACTCTTTCAATATGAAACCAGTCATGTCCTGCTTCTGCTCCTTCTAATTTTTCTTTTACAAATGCTATTGTGTTCTCAATCGTACTTTTCATTTATCTATCAGTTCATTTAAAATAATATCCCAGAGTTTGTTATTGTAACTTCTAAAAAAATTGATATGTCCAATTTCCTTCTTATCAGATTCTGAAACAGCGATCAGTCTGTAAGTGGGTTTAAGATTAGGATAAGTAGTATTCAATAAGCTTAATACGCCTCTTTCTGTCAGCCAGATATCATCTTCTGCCCGGATTACAAATACTTTTTGTGTCAAATTTTTAGAAAAGTTATCAATTTTCTCCAACAGTCTGTTGGTTGATTTCTTGTTTAAAATTAAGGTTCTCCAGTCATATGCGCAATTTTTTGGAAGACTTTCTCCCAATCCAAACCAATGTGCCGGAAAATACCCTAATAATGAAGTGGTTAAAGGCTGGGCAATTCCAAATCCCAGATAGGCTTCAATTTTTGTGGTTCCTTTAAGGTTGCCAACAAAAGCATTTTGTGTTCCTACAAAAACAAATTCTTCAAATATTTCAGAATCCTTATTCATTCCCAAAATCAGAGCACCTACAGAATGGCCTAAACAGTACTTTTTATAGTCCTTAAAGTTTGTTTTGATAAATTGAGTTAAAGCTTTGTAATCTTTTGAGCCCCACAATCTCATTGAACCATGAAATCCTCTCATTTCTTTGGGCTTAGAAAGTCCTATTCCCCTGTAATCGTAGGTGATCACCGTAAATCCCTGTTCAGAAAAATAGCTGGCAAAAGAAAAGTACACCTGCTGTTTTACGCCTGTCGCCGAATTGATCAGCAACAGTTTCCCATTACTTTTTTCAGGTTTAAAGAGATGGACAGCCAGAGAAATATGATCTTCCGTGGTCAATATTAGTTTTTCCATAGTATAAAAAGAAAAAATCCACTATAAAAGTGGACATTTTACTTATATTTTTATGTTAAGTTTCAGACTTTTGATATGTCGTAAATAGCTTTAAGAAAAGAAATCTGACATTCTTGGCAGCCCAGTCTGTGAACCTTTACCTCCGGAAACTCTTGATGAAACTTCATTTCCAAATTTCACACATTCTTCGATAGAATTTCCATGGCAAAGCGCGATAGCAAATCCTGAAGTAAATGCATCTCCCATTCCCATTTTGTAAACTTTCTCATCTTTATCGTTTCTGTAATATTTCATCTCTGTACCATCAAAGTAAATGGTTGAGTTGGTATCATCTCTTACAAAAACTTTATTGAAATATTTTTTAAGAACCTCTTCTCTTTTTTCTTCACCAAAAATGGTATATAATTCGTTGCTCTTGGCTACAATAAAATCAACCTTTTCTAAAATCTCTTCGCTGACTCTCATTGCAGGAGAAGCATACAACCCTACTTTCTTGCCATATTTTTTAGCTTTTTTAACAGTATGCTCTACCACTTCCATAGAAACCTCAAGCTGTACCAGCACAAGATCTGCCGTATTAAAATACTTCTCGGCTTCGTCTATATGTGATTTGCTTAGATATTTATTGGCTGCCGGCACTACAACAATAGCGGCATTACCATGAGAAGTCGTTACATAGGCTGTTCCTGTAGATTCTCTATCTGTTTCATGTACAAAACCTACATTTACATTTTCACTTACCAGATTTCGCATGATCTGCTGCCCAAGAGGATCCATTCCCACGCATCCTATAAAATACACACTTGCCCCCAGCCTGGCAGTACCTACCGACTGATTGGCTCCTTTACCCCCAAAATAGCTATCTGACTTAACGGCTAAAACCGTTTCGTTGGGTGAAGGTAGTTTTTCGGTTTCAAGAACCAAATCTATGGATGAGCTGCCCACAACAATAATTCGGGGTTGTTCTGATAAGAAATTCATTGTGTTTTGTATTAGCTTTAAAATTTATAACTGACAAAATCGTGTTCCAAAAATAACTAATTTTAAATTAACTTATTTCTATAAATTCAGTAATTATTTTCACAGGCAGTTGATTTTGATCATACGCTATATAACTGGCATAAAACCCTTCACCATATCCGGTTTCAAAACCAAATATCGTTCCGGGATGTTCCTTTGCAGGTTTTAGGAAGGCATACTGGTCAATAGCTCCATTTTCATCAAAAAAATACTCATGGAAAAACTCTTCATAGATTCCCATAAAATCTCCTCCTTTATTCTGGTATAATCTCTGTTCAAGCTCGTTGAGACTGTTTTGAGTATCAACATCCATAAAACATCCCATCCCACTTTCTACGGGGTAACCAAAGATTTCTTCTTTTGCCAGTTCCTTTATATTCTGTCCTGCTGTGGTTGCCAGTTTCCATTCTTTAATTTCAGAATTATTGAATATAATTTCGGCATAAGCCACACAGTTACTATTTCTTTCTTTGTGCACAATCACAGAAAAATCTCCCTTCGGAAACTCTGTGGTAAAAGGAAGCATATCATTGGTGATCAGTGGATCGCAGGCAACCAGCTTTCCACTGGAAAGATAAATCTTCCCTGCTTCAAAACTTTCCAGCAACGGATTTTCTACAAAATCCTTCGAGAATAGTTTTTTTATGTTTTCTATATGTGTCATTTTATTTATTCTTTAAACCATCAGGCTGGATACAATTTTTCATCTGTATCCAGCCTGAGATTTTTGACAAAATTTATTGTCTATGTTTTACAAACTTTTCAGTTTCTCTTCAAGGATAAAAATATCTATACTTTTTACCAACTACTTGTTTCATCAAATATTTTAAATAATCCTTCTCTATATGGTTGCTTTAGCTGCTTTATTCTGCTTTCCAAAACTTCCCAGCTTTCTTCTGAATATGATTCCAAAACAGCATTCAATTCCTCTTTATTATTATTAACATAATTTACAGGAACTGGAAAAAAGTCATTCCAGTGGGGGTTTTCTTCAGAATTTTCATAAAGAGCAACTGTTCCTATCCTATCATTGAGTTTTCCTTTTCCTTTATAAGGCAAAACCTTTATGACAGGAAACTCACCTCCAAAACCTTTGGATAGATTGGTAGTGACAGCAATCATCTTAGGTTTTTCAGAAATCACTATTGCTCCGTTAGAATCTCCATATTTAAAATGTTCTTTTTGTCTTCTCCAATAAAAAATATTTACCAGTAAAAGAATAATGAAAGCAAATCCTCCCCATAGCCATGAAACATCCCATGCAAAAGCTAATGAAAACAATAAAGCAATTAACAAATAAATAGGTTTATAAATGTATTTTATCAATACAAATGGCATTACTCTAACTCTTCCAGGATTTGAAGCAACCGTTCTACTATCTAATGTTAAAATATCCCTATTGTCATCCATATTTTAAGGAGTATTAAATATTTTACAAACTTTTCAGTTTCTCTTCAAGGATCGCAATCTTATCCTGAGCATCTTTCTGCTTCTTACGCTCCCCATCTACAACTTCAGGTTTAGCATTGGCAACAAACTTCTCGTTGGAAAGTTTCTTGTCTACTGAAATTAAGAATCCTTTTAAATATTTCAGTTCTTCTTCAGTTTTTACTTTTTCTTCTCCTAAATCTAAGTTTTCACTTAAAGGAATAGAAATTTCAGTTGCTCCTACCAGGAAGGTAAAGCTTGGCTTATCTGTTTTCTGACCAAAATGGATTTCAGAAATATTAGCCAATTTTCTTACTACTGCTTCATTTGCAAATTCAGACGCGTTAGTATATACCTCAGCGGCTTCTCTTGGTGAAATTCCTTTTGTCTGACGGTAATTTCTAACTCCAGAGATCAATTCTTTAGCAGTTTCAAAGTTTTTAATAACTTCTTCACTATAGTCAGCTGCATTTTTCTGTTGAGCAATAACAAGAGCCTCTTCCTGATTTCTGTCTGAAATCAAATGCCAGATCTCTTCTGACTGGAAAGGCATGAACGGATGAAGCAGTTTCATTAATTCTTCAAAGAATATAATGGTTCTGTCATACACTTCCTTAGAAATTCCATCTCCATAATTTGGTTTAATTGCTTCAAGATACCATCCACAAAAATCATCCCAAATTAATTTATAAATCAGATGAAGCGCGTCAGAAATTCTGAATTTCTCAAACTGATCATTAATTTCAACGATTGTTTTGTTAAGTTTATTTTCAAACCATTCAATCGCCTGAAGATCTGTAGCGATAGCAGGTTTATCTTCATGGTTCCACATATTGATTAGACGGAATGCACTCCAGATTTTAGTCATGAAGTTTCTTCCCTGAAGCATTAAGTCTTCATCAAAAAGAAGGTCATTTCCAGCTGCAGAACTCAATAGAATTCCCACACGTACTCCATCGGCACCGTATTTTTCCATTAATTCAATAGGATCCGGAGAGTTTCCTAAAGATTTAGACATTTTTCTTCTTTGCTTATCTCTTACAATTCCTGTAAAATAAACATTTTTGAACGGAACTTCTTTTTTGTATTCCAGTCCGGACATGATCATTCTTGCTACCCAGAAGAAAATAATATCAGGGGCAGTTACCAGATCAGAAGTTGGATAATAATACTTGATATCTTTATTTTCAGGATCTAAAAGCCCTTCAAATACTGACATTGGCCATAACCACGCAGAGAACCAAGTATCTAATGTATCCTGATCTTGTCTTAAACTTTCAAGAGTAAGTTCCTGATTTCCGGCCTTCTGTTTTGCTAATTCTAAAGCTTCTTCAGCGGTTTCAGCTACTACAAAATCTTCATCTCCAGTTCCGTAGTAAAAAGCAGGAATCTGCTGTCCCCACCATAGCTGACGGGAAATATTCCAGTCACGGATGTTTTCCATCCAGTGTTTGTAGGTATTTTTAAATTTCTCAGGATAGAATTTTACTTCATCATCCATTACCACATCTAAAGCAGGCTTAGCCAGTTCAGACATTTTAAGGAACCACTGTACTGAAATTTTAGGTTCAATTACAGCACCTGTTCTTTCAGAAGTTCCTACTTTATTTACATAGTCTTCAGCTTTCAGCAAAAGATCTTTTTCTTCCAGTTCTTTTGCAATCTGCTTTCTTACATCAAATCTGTTTTTCCCAGCATAATGTAAACCGTGCTCATTAAGGTTTCCATCGTCATCCAGAGCATCAATCATTTTCAGCTGATGTTTCTGTCCTATTTCGTAGTCATTCACATCATGTGCTGGTGTAATTTTCAGGGCTCCAGTTCCAAATTCAATATCAACATATTCGTCTTCAATGATTGGAACTACTCTGTTTACAATCGGTACAATTACACTTTTACCTTTTAAGTGAGCATATCTTTCATCATTAGGATTGATACATACGGCAGTATCCCCAAAAATGGTTTCAGGACGTGTAGTAGCAACTGAAAGGAACTCTTCTGAGCCTTCAATTTTATATTTAAGGAAATATAGTTTTCCGTTCTGTTCTTTGAATATTACTTCTTCATCAGAAATATTGGTCTTTGCTTCAGGATCCCAGTTGACCATTCTGTGCCCTCTGTAGATCTTCCCTTTATTATATAGGTCTACGAAACTTATGATAACCTGCTGTGAAAGGTTATCTTCCATTGTAAAACGGGTTCTGTCCCAATCACAAGAACATCCCAGTTTTTTCAGCTGCTCAAGGATTGTTCCTCCATATTTGTGAGTCCATTCCCAGGCATGTTTTAGGAATTCTTCACGGGTAAGATCTGACTTATTGATTCCTTCAGACTTCAATTTAGCAACAACTTTAGCTTCGGTAGCAATTGAAGCGTGATCTGTTCCCGGAATCCAACAAGCATTAAACCCGCGCATTCTTGCACGACGGACCAGAACATCTTGAATGGTATTGTTCAACATATGTCCCATGTGTAATATCCCCGTTACATTTGGCGGAGGAATGACCACGGTATATGGTGGTTTGTCATTAGGTTCTGAGTGGAAATATTTGTTTTCCAGCCAGTAATTGTACCATTTCTGTTCTGTTTCCTGTGGATTGTACTTTTCTGAAATCTGCATAAATTCTATTTCTTTGGCTTGCAATTTGCAAAAATAGTCTAAAGAAAAAAATTTTTAAGCATGAATTAAAATAATTTTTAACTTTGTTTCACAAAATTTATCTAACAAACGTATTAACATTCAAGAATATGAAAAAACTAATTGCAGGAATTGCATTATTGGGGACATTTGCAATTGCATCTGCACAAACGATTACATTTGATAAAACAACTTTCGATTACGGTACTATTAAGCCTAATGCTGACGGTACTAGATTCTTTACTGTAACGAATTCAGGTGATAAGCCTTTGATTCTTTCAAACGTAAAGCCTTCTTGTGGATGTACAACTCCTGAATTCAGCCAAGATCCTATCATGCCGGGTAAATCCGCTAAGATCAAGGTTGGATACAACACTGCTATTCCTGGAGGTTTCAACAAAATGATTGAGGTTTTCTCTAACGACCCTGCAAACAGCAGAAGTGTAATCTACATTAAAGGTAACGTAGACGCTAATGCTCCTGCTCCTGTTGCTGAAGCAAAAGTATTGACTCCTGCTGAGCAGAAAGAAGCTGCTAAAGCTGAGAAAAAAGCTGCTAAACTAGCTAAAAAGGCTGCTGCGAAGTAATCTCTACTCAAAAAAATAAAGAAACCGTCTCCATAGAGGCGGTTTTTTTATTACATTTATGTTTGCTTAGGTGGCATGGCAGGTAGCGGATAATAGGTAATAGGTGGCAGAAAAATAGCATTGGATTTATAAAACATATTATTTAGATTTTGGCTGAAGCCTTTGGATTTATTTTTCTTTAAAGAGGCTGGGCTAAAGCCCACCCCTATTGAATGTTAATTAACAACATCTTTTAATCTTTTAATCTTTTAATCTTTTAATCTTTTAATCTTTTAATCTTTTAATCTTTTAATCTTAAAACTATATGGACACCAATTTCTCAGATGACTTTAAGGTAAATGGAAAATTTTCAATAAAAAAAGCTTCAACATCTTATAAAGGAAAGCTCACCAAAGAAGAGGGAGAGCAAATGCTGATTCAGGAGAAAGAAAAGCTCCGTGAACTGCAGGAAAAATTATATGCTGATGGAAGCCAGTCTCTCCTGGTTGTTTTACAGGCTATGGATGCTGCGGGAAAAGACAGTATGATAGAACATGTTTTCGGAGGGGTAAACCCTCAGGGATGTAATGTGACCAGTTTTAAAACACCAAGTTCTAAAGAATATTCTCACGATTTTTTATGGAGACATTATCTCGCATTGCCACAGAAAGGGATGATCGGGATTTTCAACCGATCCCATTATGAGAGTGTCCTGGTTTGTAAAGTACATCCTGAATATAATTTAAGTGAAAAAACCTGGTCTTCGGTAAAAGATTTTGACAATACATTCTGGGAAAACAGATATGAAAGTATCCGAAATTTTGAAAAACACCTTTCACAAAACGGAACAACCGTTGTAAAGATCTTTTTACATGTTTCTAAGGATGAACAGAAAAAAAGACTTCTGGACAGAATCAATGAGCAGGAAAAAAACTGGAAATTTTCTGCGGGAGATCTTCCGGAAAGAGCATTATTCGATCAGTATATGGAGGCTTATGAAACAGCCATCAATGAAACATCTAAAGATCACGCTCCCTGGTATGTACTTCCTGCCGACAGCAAATGGTTTGCACGAGTAGCTGCTATCCAGATCATTATTGATACCCTTGAGAAAATGAATCTCAAATATCCTACACTTTCTGATAAAGACACGAAAGATCTTCAGCTGGCCAAAAAACAATTAATGGAAGAATAACCAGTCATGGTTTATTTCAAAACCGATTTGCTGTAAATATAATTAAAGACCTTTGAATGTAATTTTTCAAAGGTTTTTTTCCACGTAAATTGTCCGGTTATTTTTATTCTATTTTCATTTTCCGATAGTAGGAATGGGACAATTTCCTTTGGAATGCGCCAGAAAACGTCGGGTGGATTTTGTCTGAAAATATTGATGTAAAGTTTTAATGTTTCCAGATACCAGTCCTGATGTTTATGATAATCATTAATTCCGCCTACATTTGGGAAATGATGCAGTTCTCTTTCCAGAATCTTTGGGCAAAATTCTTTCCAATACTCGGTGGTATAGAGCAAATGCATATGCCATACTTTATCTACTACAATTGATGGGGAAGCTCCGTTTTTTGAGATACAGCATAAATAAACAAACTTTTTATATTCTTCAATAGCAAGCAGACAGAATCTTCTCGTCCACCCTTCAGTCTGAGCCAGTTTTCTGGAAAATGGAATAATGACATCAGCATGATCAATCTGATATGCAGAAATCCTTTTCCACAAAGGATTTTGTTCATAATCTAACTGTGTGCTATCCAATAAAACGGAAGTAAATTCTGGTTTCATAATGTCAAAATTTAATCGGTTACTCTAATTCTTAATAAAAATTCATCAACCTCCACATCCACATGATGGAGGAGCGTTATAAGTATATATTTCTTTTTTGTAATGACCTTGAAGTAATTTTGCAAAATCATCTCTGGTCATATCCGTATAAACATCTGTATCAGCTAAATGTAATTGAAAATCTTTTTCCGGATGCATATCTACTGTCACTGAAAGAACGGCATCAATAATCTGAATTTCAGAAATTTCGTCCCAGATCAATTGCTTTTTTGTCTTATGGTTAAAAATTCCTGTTGTGGTGATGGATAGTATTTCAACCGCTTCTTGTTCTGGCCTTCTTTGCTCCGTAATGCATCTGATTAAGATTTTTACTGAGGTATAAAAGAAGACGGATATCAGTACAAGTACAATAATGGACATTAAAAAATTAAAGAAATTACGGCTTGTCAGCAAAAGATAAGTCATTATGCAAAGAGCGGCCAATAGAGCAATTGATATCAGCAGAAAGAAAATAATCGGCGGGTATCCCGGCTTTCTTTCTATGGATTTATATAAAGTGATTTCAGTTTTCATTCTGAATGTTAATATAATAAAATTAACAACCGCAACCGCAGGATACTGGCGTTGTATAGGTATAAATTTCTTTTTTATAATGATGCTTTAATAGCTTTTCAAAATCCTCCTGCTTCATTTGCTTCTGAAGATCCGTATTGAAAAGGCTGAATTTAAAATCTTTTTGGGGATCAAAATCTACAGTTACGGACAATATTGAATCTATAATCTGTATTTCAGAAATATACTCCCATTCGGCTTTTTTGTTTTCCGGATAATAAGTTATTCCTTCTTTTGAAATGTTTACAACAGGATATATAACCGGGCGTTTTCTTTGCTTTCTTACCAGATAAAGGAAATGTTTTATGAGCAAATAATGTAAAAACATCACCCCGACCCATATTATTTTATTAAGAATCTTTATCAGTACAATATTGGTAATATTACTTAAAAAATAAACCAGACATTGATCAATTGCCCAAAATAGACCGTATATAAAGGCAATATAGAGTAGAATAAGAATATATCCAGGTTTTTCTTCAGGAACTGAATGTAATGTAATTGCTGTTCTCATGTGGATTTGTTTGTACAAATTTGTGATAACAGAAAAATATAAAAGTCGTCCTTTTATCTCATTTGGTTTCATACAAGTCTTATATTAGACTTATAAAAACCAATACTCTTTCCCATCTAACTATGAAGATAGGTATGATTCAGGAATAAAATTTGAGGAAGATTATATTGTAAAAAAAAAACGAGAAAATCTATAAGCCGGATTTTGTACTTCCGAAGAAGTGCCTGTTATTTATCTACGTGATACATTGCTGCAGCACTTGAGCTGATTACCCCTCGGCTTTCAGGACGAGCCGCCCCTATTTCCATTACTGAAAAGAACCGATATACTTACCATTGCACCGCAAAGAGTTTACCTGGTTTCACTACAGCCGAACTGTACTTGCTTTCTGTTGCACTTGTCCTACCCTCACGGGTGACGGATGTTATCCGCTTTGCTGCTCTATGGTGTCCGGACTTTCCTACCTCCCGTAAAACGGGAAATCAACAAGCCGATTTTCTCGCGGTTGCAAAGATACATAAATTTCGCAAAGAATGCTGAGAAAGCTAAGGCAGCAGAGAAATCTAATGCGTTAATTCACTTTTTATATTTTTGCATTTTTATGATTTTACATTATAATTTCCAACAATTACCACTTTATTATTATCTTCGTGCCATTATATATCTATGGATTCCAGAGAAAAAGAATTTGCGCAGCTTATCAAGGATAATCAGGGTCTGATTATCAAAGTATCGCGCCTGTATACCAATTCTCTGGAAGATGAAGAGGATCTTTTCCAGGAAATTGTGTTACAGCTTTGGAGAAGTTATGATTCCTTTAAAGGAAATTCCAAGATTTCCACATGGATGTACCGTGTAGCACTCAATACAGCCATTACTCTCTTTAGAAAAAAAAGCAAAAGTCTTCCTACGAATGAGCTGGACATCAACCATAAGGATTTTGTGGAAGATGACGATGAAAAACAGCAGCAGGTATCACTTTTGTATACTGTAATCAAAACTCTTCCTAATGTAGAACGAGCCATTGTCATGATGTATCTTGACGATCTGCCTTACAAGGATATTGCAGAAAACCTCGGTATCACTGAAGTCAATGCACGTGTGAAAATGAACAGATTAAAGAAAACCCTTAAAGAACAGATGGAAAAATATGCCTGAATTTGATTTAGATAGTTTAAAAAAAACATGGCAGGAACAACCTGTCCAGCCTAAATATGACAGCAAGGAGATTCTCCAGATGTTGAATAGAAAATCACGTAATTATATAAAGTATATTTTCTGGATCAGTGTTATAGAATTTTTGTTCTTTTCTGTGTTAGGACTGTTCTACCTTTTCCAGGAAGAAGAATCAGACAGTTTCCGTAAGATGCTGGAGAGATTAGGCGCCCAGGAAGCTCCAGAAGTAGAAAACAACTTCGGTCATGCTTATTTAGCTATAAAGGTCTTAAGCTTACTGATAACAGCATATTTTGTATTGAAATTCTACCAGAATTACAGAAGAATCAAGATTGAAGAAAATCTGAAGGGGCTTATCACCAGAATCATTAAATTCAAAACAACGGTCAATGCTTTTATTCTGATCAGTATTGTAATATTGTTGGTATTCACGTTTGTATTAACGGCTTTTATATTTTACACTTTAAATTCTCAGAATATACAGCCTAGCAGCTCCAATCTTACGATTATTATAGCAGGAATTGTTGTCAGCACTTTATTGGGCATATCTATGATCTGGCTTTATTACAGGCTGGTATATGGTACGATTATTAAAAAGCTTGATAAAAATCTGAAGCAGCTTAGAGAAATAGATTCTCAGGAAAGTTAATATACATAGGCATAGTTCGGGATATAATTATTAATTTTAGCCCACCAAATCTTAAACTATGCCCTTATCTTATGTGTATGGAACTTCTGAGGTTTCATTATTAGGACAGACCATCGGAGCCAATCTTAAAAGTACTGTCGAAAAACACCCCCATCAGGAAGCATTAGTCTGTGTTCATCAGAATTACAGAGCTACTTATCAGGAATTTTACAATCAGACAACAGCTGTTGCAAAAGCTCTACTGCTTTTGGGAGCAAAAGCTGGTGACAGAATCGGAATCTGGTCTTCCAACCGGTATGAATGGGTTCTTTTGCAGTATGCCACTGCAAGAATAGGAACTATTTTAGTCAATATCAATCCGGCCTACAGAACTCATGAACTGACGTATGTTCTTAATCAGTCTGAAGTTCGTTTCATCTTTTCTTCTTTAAGTTTTAAAAGCAGCAACTATAAAGAAATGGTTGAGTATGCCAAAGAAGTATGCCCTACCCTTGAGCATGAGATATTCTTTGATGAAAACTGGGAAGAATTTGTCAATAACGGCCAGGATATTTCGGATGAAGTTCTTCACAGTTTTGAAGAGCATGTACAGTTTGATGATCCTGTTAATATTCAATATACTTCAGGAACTACAGGTTTCCCGAAAGGTGTTACACTTTCTCATCATAATATTCTCAACAACGGTTATTTTATCGGAATAAGATTAAAATATACGGAGAAAGACCGTGTCTGTATTCCCGTTCCTTTTTATCATTGCTTTGGTATGGTTATCGGAAATATATGCTGCACAGCTCACGGAGCCTGTATGGTAATTCCCAACGACAGCTTTGATCCGGAAATTACTTTAAAAGCCGTTTCCGATGAAAAATGTACTTCTTTGTATGGTGTTCCTACCATGTTTATTGCCGAACTGGCAGTAAAGGATTTTGACAAGTATGATTTCTCAGGCCTAAGAACAGGTGTCATGGCCGGATCTGTATGCCCTCCGGAGATTATGAAAAAGGTCGAGAGCCTGATGAATATTAAAGAAATGAGCATCTGCTATGGAATGACGGAAACTTCACCCGTATCTACCCAGACTTTAATAGGAACACCACTGCAGAAGCAGGTCAGTACTGTGGGAACTGTTCAGGATCATCTTGAAATAAAAATTATTGATGAAAATGGCAGAACTCTGAAGCGAGGGGAACATGGCGAACTTTGTACAAGAGGCTATTCTGTCATGCTGAAATACTGGAATGACCCCAAAAACACTAAAAAAGTACTGGATGATGCCCGCTGGATGCACACCGGAGATATGGCAGTAATGGACAAAGACGGATATATTACCATATCAGGAAGAATAAAAGACCTCATCATCCGCGGTGGAGAAAATATTTCGCCTAAGGAAATTGAAGATTTTTTATATACTTATACCAACATCCTGGATGTTCAGATCATTGGAGTTCCGAGTGAAAGATTCGGGGAGGAAGTGATGGCCTGGGTAAAAGTGAGAAAAGGTTTTACCATCACTGCTGAAGAACTGCAGGAATACTGCAAAGGAAGAATCGCCCACTATAAAGTACCGAAATACTGGAAATTTGTAGATGAATTCCCAATGACCATTTCCGGAAAAATAAGAAAGGTAGAAATGCGGGAAATCTCCATGAAAGAGCTTGAATTAGGCAGTTTTAAAGATTGAGCCTGTCTAAATTCACATTGATAAATTTGACCACAAAAGGCACAAAAGTTTTATAAAAATGTTTGATTTTTCACCTTGTGTGAGCTTTCCAACGGAAGCATTTTAAACTTACTCATTAGACTAAAATACTTTAAAATGAATGCTTTTGTGACTTTTGTGGTTATATAATAAATTAATCGGCTTATTCAGGTTCTGCAATTCCCAGGAAAATGACCACTCCGTCACCTCCGGGGTTATCAAAAACATCTACAAGAGCTGACGGTTTCCAGTTGTTCATGCACCAAAGATTTCCGGCGCCGTCAATATTTGTTGAAGTCAGTCTCATAATCGGCTGATAGCACTGCATTTGTACCCCTTCGTGTTTGGGCTCATTCAATTTTGGTTTACGCTGAGTACCATATAAAGGATATCCGTTAGCTAAAGTAACCTCAGAACCACCCGTAGGAAGAGTAAGCAGCATTGCTGTTTCCGGTTTTGCCGGGTCACGAAGCATAGTTACTCCAAAAGGCCCCTGCATATCCAGCGCAGGATTATTCTTAAAATCTGTTTCATGACCAAAATTGGCTAGAAAAACGCTCTGTTTTTTATCTATTTTAACTCCCCAGGGAGCATAGGTATTGACATCGTAATATCTCTTAACAGTTGAAAGGTCATGGCTAAGAACTGTAGCCCGGCTGCTGCTTACACCTACCACAACAACATCACCATCACCATTTATTGCAATCTGGCGAAGCGATTCATAACCTTCCTGCTTATTGGCACTTTCAGAATAATTGCTAAACCAGCTATTTGTTACCACCAATTGATTTCCTTCAATTGTAACTTTATAAACTGCTGAAAAAGCACAGTTTTCAGGAACATCTTTATCATAATTCCCGATACAGGAAACATATGCACTCCCTTTATGATCAGGAATTACATCAAATATTTTCAAATAAGGGGTTTGCGTGGGTAGCGGAGGTAAGTCTGGTGACTTTTTTACAGGAAATTCATTACAGATAAGGGTTAGTGCCTCTGTGGGACCTTTCCCAAAGTCATCATCTTCCGGTTTTAGATAAACAACTACTGCGCTCGGTTTGTTTTCAAAAGGATAAACTCCCGGATTGGCAGGTGCAAAAGGTTCCTGACTGCCCACTGAAGCTATCCAGAGGTTTCCCTGATTGTCATATTCCATTCCCTGAACCCGGGAAAGTCCTAATGTAAAACCGTTGGAAGGACTTACGGGTTTTCCATCTTTATAATAAAAACGGGAGATACTTCCTTCTTGCGGATTGTTATATTCTGAACCCCAGCCGAAGTTTCCGAAGGAAATATATTTTTTATCCGGGCTAATTGCAGCTCCAAAAGCTACTCCAAGCAATCCACCGCCCTGAACCGGAGAAAAATCTGCAGGTGTAGCATCGTATTTGTAAACAGGGCAATGTGTTCCGGAATCTGGAGAACCGGCGCGGAAGTTATTGGCAATCCACGCATTATCATCTGCATCAAAAACAACAAATGCCGCACCACTAGGAAGAAAGTTCTTAGCTCCTGAAGAATTACTTTTTAAAGTAAGGGTCCAGTTATTGGGAATTTTTTGATCACCAGTCATATTTTTCATCGAGATCAATGAATTGGTGTAAATTTCATCCAATCCAATAAGCATTTGATAGATATTGCCAGCATTATTACAGGGATCATGTAATACATTTCGAATGGCCTGAAGGAAATTTTTGTTTGATTCAGAAGGTTCATGCCAGGCATAATCCAGAAACTGTCTGTAAAAAGGCTTTCCTGTGCTGATGACTGGGTTTGTTAAAGAATAATAGTACAAATTACATAAAGAGTTGAACATCGGATAACTGTTCGTTTCAAAGCCATTCGGTGATGTACTGATCATATCTCCGATGGCTCCTTCCGTTTTGTATAGATTCTTCTTCATTCCATAAGCGATTTTCATATTTCGCTCGGTTCCTGTAATGTGAACTGTTCCATTATCATCTACTTTTGCCATACGTGCAAATGCATAGATTGAAGCGATGGAGGATTCAGGATTCACAATAACAGGAGCAGTGACATCAGGAAGATAGAATGTTGCCAATAAACTCAAGGGTTCGCCTTCAATTTTATATATAGTATCTTCAATTATATATTCATGTACCCAAACGGTTACAGCGTAATATTCGGATTCTGCATTCTTAATTTCAACACTGAAAGTATTGTTTTCAAATGAGGTTTTGTTATTAACAGCACCAATAAAATTTTCAACAATTCCAAAAACTTGGAAACTTCCTGAAGTGATGGTTATATTTTTCACTTCAACACTGAATTGAACGGTTTTTGTTGACATAAGCAAATGGTTAATGAGTTCAGTTAAAAATTTATTAACCAAATGTCGGGATAAAGGATTGAATTTTGTTCAGTAGAAATACGGTACTGAAATGGTTGCTAAGGACTTATTAGATTAAAAAGGAAGAATGAAAATTTTAAACAGGTTCAATAATAAAAAAAGCATCTCAAATTGAGATGCTTTTTCCTATTTTTTAAAGTTCTTTTCTTAATCTTGCTACAGGAATATTGAGCTGTTCACGATATTTTGCAATCGTTCTTCTGGCAATATTATAACCCTGCTCTTTTAGGATTACCACTAATGCATCATCTGTAAGCGGTTTTCTCTTATTTTCTTTGCTGATTACTTCCTGAAGATGGGTTTTGATTTCCTTGGTAGAAACCTCTTCACCGTCATCATTCGTTAAGCTGTCTGAAAACAGGTCTTTAAGGTATACGATACCGTTAGGTGTATCTGCATACTTACTTTTCACCACTCTTGAAATAGTAGAGATATCAAATCCTGTAATATCTGCAATATCCTTTAGGATCATTGGTTTCAGAGATTTTTCGTCTCCGGTAATGAAATAATCCTTCTGAAACTTCACAATCGCTGTAATCGTCTGTAATAAGGTATTCTGACGCTGATTAATAGCATCAATATACCATTTTGCAGCATCCAGTTTCTGCTTGATAAATAATGCAGCCTGTTTATGTTCCGATGAATTTTTATCATGGGAATAAGTTGTCAGAATATCTTTATATTCTTCAGAGACTCTTAAAGTAGGTGCATTTTTGCTGTTAAGCATAGGAATTACCAAACCGTCTTTTACCTGAATCACAAAATCCGGAATAATTTCCTGGTTAATTGTAATCGTTTGTGTGTCAAAATTTCCTCCTACTTTTGGAGATAATTTTGAGATCTCATCCAGTGCATCTTTCAGATCTTCTTCTTCAATATCATATTTCTGGATGATCTTGTTGTAATGCTTATTTGTCAAGGCTTCAAACTGATGTCTCAAAATATTGGCAGCTAAAGAAACTGCTTTATCTGAGCTTACTTTCTTTTCAATTTGCAGCAATAAACATTCCTGCAGGCCTCTTGCGCCTACTCCTGATGGATCCAGTTTCTGAACATAGTTCTCCAGAATATCCTCAACTCTTTCTCTAGTTGTGTAAATTCCTTGTGAGAAAGCCAGATCATCAACAATAGATTTGATTTCTCTTCTAAGATATCCGTCTGTATCTAAGTTTCCGATAAGGTATTCTGCAATCTTAAGGTCTTCATCACTGATATTAACCAAGTGAATCTGTTCTGTAAGATAATCGTATAATGACTGTCCCTCCGTTAGAAGGCTTTCGTTGTCAAATTCTTCATCATCCGGAGAATAGTTGCTGGATGCGGTTTTATAGCTTGGCTCGTCGTCATAAATATATTCATTGACGTCGAAATCTGTTTCAATACTTTCCGTACCCTCATCTTTATAAGCTTCTTCAAGGGAAGAATATTCATCTTCCTTAGAATCTTCCTTCGCAATTTCCAAAGCTGGGTTTTCTTCTAACTCTCTCTCCAACTCCTCTTCAAATTCAAGAGTATGAAGTTGAATAAGCTTCATCAACTGGATTTGCTGAGGGGCCAGCTTTTGTCCTAATTTGAGTTGTAAGTGTTGTTTAAGCATATTCTTATTTGCGTTTTAACATAACATATTCTACGAATTTAATAAATTTATTTGATAAAAAATGCATTTAGCATGATTTTTGCATTATACATCCCATCTTAATAAACTATTGAAAAATAAAAAAAGCCTTAACTTGTGATTAAGGCTTTTTTTTATGGTTCTAGAATTCAGCGCTTTTCGGCGTTCTTGGGAAAGGAATCACATCTCTGATATTCGTCATTCCTGTTACGAAAAGAACTAATCTTTCCAGTCCTAAACCAAAGCCTGCATGCGGCACAGAACCGAATTTTCTGGTATCAAGATACCACCAAAGCTCGTGCTCATCTACATGCATATCTGCCATTTTCTGTTTTAAGACATCTAATCTTGCTTCTCTTTCAGATCCTCCAATAATCTCACCGATACCAGGGAAAAGAACGTCCATAGCTGCAACGGTTTTATTGTCATCGTTCAGTTTCATATAGAAAGCCTTGATTTCTTTTGGATAGTCAAATAATACTACCGGGCTTTCAAAATGTTTTTCAACAAGATATCTTTCATGCTCAGACTGAAGGTCAGTTCCCCACTCTTCAATCGGGTAAGCAAATTTTCCTTTTTTGTTTTCTTTCGAGTTCAATAAGATTTCGATTGCTTCTGTATAGCTTACACGCTTGAAACGCTTCGCTATTACATTCTGAAGTTTTTCGATAAGACCTTCTTTTGCTCTTTCTTTTTCCGGTTTTGTTTTCTGCTCTTCTGCAAAACGGTTGTCTAGGAACTCAAGATCATCTTTACAGTTATCCAATACATACTGGATTACATATTTTAAGAAATCTTCCGCAAGGTCGATATTGTCTTCAAGGTTGTTGAAAGCAACTTCCGGCTCAATCATCCAGAACTCCGCAAGGTGTCTTGTGGTGTTAGAATTTTCAGCACGGAAAGTAGGTCCGAATGTATAGATTCTTCCTAATCCCATTGCTGCAGTTTCTCCTTCAAGCTGTCCTGAAACGGTAAGGTTTGTTTTTTTACCGAAGAAATCCTGTGCAAAATCAATTTCTCCCTCTTCCGTTTTCGGCATATTGTTCAGGTCAAAGTTGGTTACCCCGAACATTTCTCCCGCTCCTTCTGCATCTGCTCCTGTAATAACCGGCGTGTTGATGTAGAAGAATTGGTTTTGGTTGAAAAATGAGTGAACAGCAAAACTTACTGCATGACGCACTCTGAACACCGCTCCGAAAAGGTTTGTTCTGAATCTTAAGTGTGCCTGCTCACGAAGTTTCTCAAGGCTGTGCTTTTTAGGTTGAAGAATCGTATTCTGAAGTTCTTCTGTAAAGTTATCTCCTAAAATAATGATCTTTTTAGCAACAATTTCTACAGATTGTCCAGCTCCCTGGCTTTCTACCACTTCACCTACTACTTTCAGAGAAGAAGCCGTATTAATTTTCTTGATAATCTCTTCATCAAAATTTTCAAAATCAACAACTATCTGCAAATTATTTATCGTAGAACCATCATTAAGCGCAATAAAGCGATTTGCACGGAAGGATCTTACCCATCCGTAAACGGTAATGTCATGATGTAATACTTTCTTGTAATCCTTTAGGATTTCTTTGATCGTTTGCTTTTTCATTTGTTGATGATAAATTTTTTATATAAAAATTAATGTCTGCAAAGTTACAAAAAAACAGCGCAACTTGATGATTGCGCTGTCTTTAAAAATCATTTAACAAGTATTTAAACTTTCAGTTCAGGAAATTTACCTGTTCATCTTCATCCATCTCTTCATTTTCAGGTTACATTTCCACTCAATATTGTCCTGAACTTCAATAAAATCCGCATTGACCCTGAGTGAACACACTACACTATCACTTTTAGAAAGAATAAATTTTACTTTATTCTGAGTTTTCATGGAATTAGTTTTAATTTATTGAAATGGTTATTAGTTTTTAAGTAACAATTTTATGGTAAACTGCAGGTCATGAATCCATCTATTAAACTATACTATACTTTTAAACACTGTGGATGGATTCTGCGGATTTGTTTTACTTATTGATGATTTTTAAATAATCACTACACTTTTATATTTCTAAATTTCTAAACAAATACTTCATTATTTACATTTTATTTTCGTGGTTATTATTCTGTTTTTATCCTTTTCATTATTAATTTTTATGATACAGTTTCTGATTTGACTTTTTAATTAATCAACAGTCTGGAACTGATATCTTGTACTGTGCACATACAAAATAAATGGTTGTGTTTTTACCTGAAGCAAAGATGCAGTAAGGAAAACAAGGACACAAGTATATGGTTTATAGATTCATAAATTTATATACCTAAAATCATGAATCTATAAACAATAATTAAATGAATACCAGTAAATTAAACCTAATTTGAAGACATATTTTCAATTTCTTTCAGATAGATAGAAAGAGGGGTTCCGGTTCTTTTTTTGAAGGCTAAAGTGAAAGCCTGTTCGTTATTATATCCTAATTCTTCAGCGATAAAAGGAATTTTGTAGGACCTGAATTTTCTGTCAGTGGCCAATCTGCTGATGGCATAATCTATACGGAGATCGTTGAGATATGTTGCAAAATTTTTCCCTTTGTAAGTATTGATAATTTCCGAAAGATATTTAGAGTTTGTTTTTATTTTTTTGGCAAGACTTCCCAGTGTAATTCCTTTATTCAAAAACTGGTCTTTGCTTTCAAAGATGTCTAATTCTTTTAAAATGGTCTGGGCAATATCTTCAGAAACAGTTCTGGATGTTTTGTCTTCAGAATTTTCCGTATTTTCTACCGGAAGAGACTCAGCCATAATTCCTCTTTGGGTTTCAGATTTCTTATCTGTTCTATTTTCATTAACAGACTGAATCAGATCCTGAGCAATCTTTTTATAGTTCTTTTCGGATTTTTTGTATTTAAAATAAACGTTGATAAACAGGAGATGTGATATCAATAAAAGGCTCAGCACAATATAAAAGAGGCTCTTTCTTTTTGTAAGTTCATTGGTAATGCTTTCTTTCTCCTGCTGTAATTCCGGAGTATCATACCTTCTCGGAAGTTCTCTGGAAATATATCTGAACTGGGTATCCAGAACCTGATCAACCTTTAAAAACCGTTCTACATAATACAGTTGTTTTTCCTTCGCATTGTTTTCCTTATAATAATCAATCAGATAGGTATATACATCTCTCAGCTCAGGATAGATATAATTTGTTTTAAGAACCATGGAATCGATCTTCCTGAAAAAGTCTACTGCTTTTTCTTTTTTCTGAAGTCCGGCATAGGATTTCCCTAAATATAAAAGAGTATAATTATGGTTTCTCTTACTGCCATTATTCTTGGTAAAGAAATATTTTTCACATTCCAATAAGCCATCAATCGCTTTCTGGTAGTTTTTTGAATGAAGATGATAATAGCCCAGCAACCCAAGGTTTTGATAATAACGGTAAACATCCTTATTCTTTCTGGAACCCTGTAAACCTTCCTTTATCAATATATAAGCAGAATCCATTTTATTGGTCTCTATATAAGCATCTGCCAGATTCAATTTGAGAGAATTTATCTCTGCCTCATTCATATAATCGGTATCGTAAGCGTAGTGTCTCAGTACTTTTGCAGTCTCCGCGTGTTTCCCTATATAATTGTTGAGATAGGCAATACTGATATGTGCCATGGCAATCTGCCTCTTATTTCCTTTTTCTTTTGCATATTTCAGCCCCAGGATATAATTGTTTAAGGCTGCCTGAAGATTATCAGTCTTGAAATACAGGTTTCCTCTTAACAGGTAGATTCTTGCCGGATAGGTATTTTCTTTTGAATTCTTGGTGATGTGTTGTAAGCTGTCAAGATATTTCAATGCAATGGGTAAATCTTCGTCAAATTGAAGCATAACATACCCTTCAGCAATCTGAGTGGTATTGTTTTCGGATTTTGCCTTTTTAAGATAAGCATTGGCAATACTTTTTATACTGTTTTCCTCTCCGGCATGGGCGTTATAGAATTCTTTTTCCAATTCTTTATACGTCCGTTTTTCCAGAGTATTTTTTTCTGTATTATGGGTCTGTGCGTGAAAAAACACATTCCCTATCATCAAAAACAGTAGTAAACATTTTATTTTCATCATTCATCCGAGCTATATTACAAAAATATTATTTTTCTTCAGTAGATACACCACTGCTTTTGCTTTTTTCAGCTATTAGTCGATATTTTCATTAAAATCAATGCTGATAAGTCCATAAAAAGAGAGTACAAACGGATAATTGCACTCTCTTCAAAAATTATTTCCATTCTACTCTGCCTTCAAGATAATACACTCTTCCATCACTTTCATAAAGAAGATCATATCCCTGAGATGTCAGATAAAAATGACAAACCTTTGTTACTCCGTTTCTATCTTTAAAATCTATCACAGCAGGACACATTTTTGCATGATCCATTTTTTTCACAATCAGATCAAAATGCTTCTGGATATTTTTTCGGCTGTAAAGGGACAGCATCCGGTCATCAATAAAGCGGATATATTTAAGAGATGAAAGCGGGTAAGTAATTATTTCAAAGGGGTTTCCCACAAGTTTAGCTGCATTTTCGTTAAAAAAATTCGTGATTGAAAGGCTATCCTGGGTAATATTTTTTACCACACTTGATTCATATCTTTTTCCATCTGTAAATTCCATACTGTAGATGGCTTCCATTTTAATAGCAAAACCTTTCCCTGATTTTCTTAAATCTTTAAGATCTGTAAATTCTTTTCCTTTTTTGATCACAATCAAAACATTTCCTTCTCCAAAATCACAGTCATAATATTTTTTATAATCAAAAGGTTCTTCTGTATTCACATTCAAGGTATCATTGTTCTTATTTTGTGAAAAAACACAGGTGGAAAGCATCAGTAAAAATAATATCAGTTTATAATTTTTCATGATTTAATTATTTAAGGGTTCAACATCATTTACTTAATTTTTTGAGATATTGGTAGTGTGAAATCACGGCATCCACAATACTTTTCTCGTGATATGGAAAGTTGTTTCTAAGCGCAGCCTTTCTGATTGCCGGAGTAATAATGGTATAAACCGTGTGTGGCAAACCGGGGAAAAGATGATGAGCCGCATGGGAATTGAATCCTCCAAAAATCCAGTTGGCCAATCTGCTGGTTGGATGATAATCAAGAGATACGGCTAACTGATGTTCATAATAATCATAAGGAAGATAACCTTCATCATCAGCTTGTGGAAAATCTGTTTCAAGACTCAGGTGAGAAATAATCAAAGTCAGCACAAAGAATAGTGAAATCGTCACATGCATAATGATGAAAGAGATGAGAATCGTTGTCAACGGAATAGAAGTAAAAAGAACAGGTAAAACCAACATATAAGTGAAGTAAACTAATTTTAACAGGATAACTTCCGCTACAGACATCAATGAATGGGACTGATTTCTAAGGTTGGCCAGCTCTTTTTTCCTGACATAAATAAAATCTTTGATCACAATCCAATGTAAAGTGTAAAAGCAATACAGCACGGTAGCATAAAAATGTTGATAGGCATGGATTCTTCTTTTGGGATGATGCTCAGACAGACGTAAAAAAACATTATCATCAATATCCGCATCGCAGCCATCCACATTAGGAAACACATGATGGGATGCAATATGTCTTTTTCTCCACAATCTGGCATTCACTCCCTGCAGATTGAATGTGATATAATAAATGATCTGATTCACTTTTTTATACCTGGAAAATGTATTGTGTACGCAGTCATGAGCAGAATTAAAGGCCAATAATATCCCTGTAAGACCTAAAGCAATATAATTCAAAGCTACCAGCCAATTCTTATCTTCCATATAAGGATTGAAAAGATTGGCATACAAAAGCAGAAAACTCATAGAATAAAACATAAATTTTATAATCATCAATCTACCTGCCTTTTTTGTCACTTCATCTGTAAGCAATACTTTCACCTCTTCACGCAATTCTGAATAAAAAGGAGAGGTTGCTTTTTTAAATCTTATTTTAGGTTTCATAATCACTTTTTATTTACTTTCTGTTTCTTAAAATTCCAGTTGATCAGAGGAAGTTTTCTCTTCCCGTTCTCATTCCATCCGCCAATCTGTACTCCTCTGAAATCATCACATTTATTATACAACCCGATTTGTATTCCTCTGCATTTCTTTCCAATATTGGCCAATGGCGCTACAGAAACACCTTTCATCTCATGATGCAGATTAAAAAATGGAGAGACAGCCACGCCGTTGGTCACTGCATACGTATTGATATTACTTGAAACATTGATCTCCAAACCATTTGTAACGGTAGGTTCCATATTGATCAGAGACAATTGAAGTCCGTTGATCATATTCATCTTTTCACGGGGAACTACTACATAATCATTATTATCTGGTAATTGTAGGTTGAAAAGCATCAACGGAGGAAGAAAAATACCCAGAAAATTGAATCCCATTCCCAATCCGTTTACTTTTTTAGGCTTAAAATGATCTTCCTCATCATAATATTTGAATAAAACTCCATTGACATTTCTGACATTCTTTGAGGGTGAAGCTCCGATCAATCTCGGTTTCAAAGAATCAACTTTTAAACTGTCTGAAGCATAAGCCAGACTATGGAATAAAAGAACTATTGTAAATAAAATTCGTGTTTTCATAACTCGTTATTTTAAAATTATAGTTCAAAATTATCAGCAGAAGTTCCGGTTTCGAATGTGAAAAAAAATTAAAAAAAATACTACATTTGTGAAAATCACAAAACTATGCACCAGGAAGCTCTACTGAAGGAAATCCGAAGAAAAATCGGGGAAAGATCTTTAAATGATGAGATTGCCAACATCCTTAATATCAGTTATGATGCGGCACACAGAAGAACTTCTTTGAAAGCTAAGTTCAGTTTTGAGGAAGCACTGGAGCTTGCCAAATACTATCAGATCTCATTGGATCAGTTTCTGGGAACAGAAAATCAATTGGTCGTTAAAAGAACACAACCAGTAAGAACCACCGAAGACCTTTTAAACTATTTCGAAAACTCGCTGAAAATTCTAAACGTTTTTCAGAATATCACCAACTCTAAAGTATACTATTCTGCAAAAGACATCCCGTTTTTTTATACCATTTCAGATTCAATGCTTTCACGTTTTAAGTTCTATGTCTGGATGAATTTATTGAATCAGGATAAATTTTTAAGTCCTTTTCATGAGTTTACTATGGAATATCATTCTGTAAAAAATGACATGCTGAAAGATCTTTATGATAAACAAAATGTAACAGAAATCTGGAATGACACCACCATTATGAGTGCTTTGAGACAAATTTCATTTTATTATGAGATGGGATTATTAAAGAAAAATGAGGTGGATCTTATTCTTGATGACCTAAAAAAATTACTGGAAGGGCTGGAAATTAAAACACTGGAAAAAACTAATTTTCAGATATATGTCAATGATTTAGTAATTTTAAACAATAGTATTTTATTCAAAAACGAGCAGCAATGTTCTTTTTTTGTTCCTTTCAGCATGTTTGGATATATGATGACCAATGATAAAATCACCTGTGAAGATTCTCTGAGCTATTTTGAGCACCAGATCAAGAACTCCAGATCACTGAACGAATCCGGAAACCGGGAAAGGAAAATGTTCTTTAATAAAATGTATGAACAAATTGACCAATTAAAACAAGATTTATCATGAATACGCTTCGTAAAGGCGAATATTTTGGAGAAACCAATCAAATGGTCAATTTAGAAGGATTGACAATCACCGATACGGAGTATACGCACCCTTATGTAGACTGGCATTATCATGAAAATGCTTATTTTACTTTTCTTCTTCAGGGAAATATGACGGAAGGAAATAGAAAAGAAACCTATGGCTGTTCTGCAGGAACATTATTATACCACCATTGGGAAGATCCACATTATAATATTAAGCCAGATATCTTTACAAGAGGTTTTCACATTGAACTTTCACAAAGCTGGTTTGACCGTTTTGACATTCAGAGAAATAAAGTGGAAGGCAGTTTTAATATAAAAGATCCCGCTTTAAAATTACTGGTTTATCAGATGTTCAAAGAAACCAAAACCAATGACTTATCTTTTGATCTGGCTGTCAATCAGCTATTATTACATCTGTTCAGTCAATTGACCCATCAGAAAGAAAGCACTAATAGAAAACCAATTTGGGTAGGTCAGATCAATGAGATCTTACATGAAAGTTTTACAGAAAGCCTGAATCTTACAGAACTTTCTAAAACTTTGAACATTCACCCTATTCATCTCAGCAGAGATTTTCATAAATATTTCCACTGCAATCTTGGTGAATATCTCAGAAAATTAAAACTTAATAAATCACTTGAACTACTCACTTTACCCCATTCTTTAACGGATATTGCTATGGAATGTGGCTTTTCAGATCAGAGTCATTTTATCAGATGTTTTAAAGAAAATATCGGGATTACACCTTTGAAATACAGGAATCTTCTGAAAGTTTAAAATATATCTGCAAGTAAAGGAGACTGTCTCAAAAGTATCATTCACGATTTGGATACATCATTCCCCGATTTGGATACATTTTCCCTTCTGTAACTTTTCATCTTTGTACCATCATTTAAACAAAAAAATATTTAAAAAATGGAAACAAGAAAAGTATGGTTCGTGACAGGAGCATCAAAAGGCTTAGGATTCGAGTTGGTAAAAAAATTATTATCCGAAGGATTTCAGGTTGCTGCCACAAGCCGTACCGTTGAATCCCTGATCTCAACCCTCGGAGAAACTTCTGAAAACTTCCTTCCGCTTAGCGTAAACATTACGGACAATAACGATATAAAATCTGCCATTGCAAAAACGGTTGACCATTTCGGAAAAATAGATGTAGTGGTCAATAATGCAGGCTATGGTCAAATAGGAACACTGGAAGAACTTACGGATGAAGAGGCAAGAGAAAATTATGCAGTGAATGTTTTCGGAACATTGAATGTAATCAGAAATGCCATGCCTTATCTTCGTGAGCAAAGATCAGGAAACATCTTCAATATTTCTTCTGTTGGCGGATATTCGGCTAATTTTCCGGGTTGGGGAATTTACTGTTCTACAAAATTTGCTGTTGCCGGATTTACTGAGGCTTTGGCTGAAGAAGTAAAAGATTTTGGAATTCATGCTACAGTGGTGTATCCGGGATATTTCCGTACAGACTTTTTAAATAAAGATTCTGTGAAAACACCTGCCAATCCTATTCAAGCCTATGAAGCGGCAAGAAATTCTGAACAGGCCCATCTTAATGACATCAACGGAAATCAGCCTAATGATCCGGAAAAGGCAGCTGATGTACTGATTCAGATCAGTAAAGAAAAAAATCCACCGGTACATTTATTATTAGGTGTAGGAACTGTGGAGTTTCTGAATAATAAGATTGATATTTTAAAGAAAGACGCTGAGAAATGGGAAAGCCTGACTGTTTACACGGCCATCTAACTTTGTAATTATATCCTTCGGCTTTGTTTATTAAGAACAGAATCGAAGGCTTTCTGACACAATCTATTAAACCTTTTATAAAAACAACTAACTTCGCTATTATGAAACAACCTGTCCGTTTTAATTCCATTTCAGATTTTCATGCCTTCTGTGGTCTTCCTAATCCTGAACATCCGCTGATCAGTTTGATGGATTACAGCAAAGTCCGGTATGTAATAGAGGATAATGAATTGAAGTGGATTCAGAATTTTTATTCAATTGGCTTGAAAAAAAATGTCAATCCAAAGTTTAATTACGGGCAGCAGCAATATGATTTTGATTCGGGAGTATTGTGCTTTGTTTCTCCTCAGCAGTTTTTAAGCCTGGAAATAAGACAGGATGTTGAAGTAGAACCTACCGGATTTTTACTGTTGATTCATCCCGATTTTCTGTGGAATACTTCGTTAACCAAGAAAATAAAGTCTTATGATTTCTTCAGTTATCAGGTAAAAGAAGCGCTTTTTCTTTCCGATAAAGAAGAGAGAATTATCGTTGATATTCTTAAAAATATTGAACGTGAATATCAGGCAAACACTGATAAATTCACGCAGGAACTGATTATTTCACAGATTGAATCCTTATTGATTTATTCTGAACGTTTTTATGAGCGACAGTTTTTCACCAGAAAAAAATCCAGTCATGAATTGCTGCATAAATTCGAAGATGTTCTTTCTTTATATTTCGAAAGTGGAAATCTCCTGGAAACCGGAATTCCATCGGTAAAAACTATTGCTGAGCAAATGAATATTTCGCCCAATTATCTGGGAACATTACTCCGCTTACACACGCAGCAAAATACCCAGCAGCATATTCAGAATAAATTAATCGATTCTGCTAAAGAACGTTTGAGTACTACGAGTTTATCTGTAAGTGAAATTGCTTATGAACTAGGGTTTGAGCATCCTCAGTCATTCAGTAAGCTCTTTAAACAGAAGACCAATCAGTCTCCGGGAGAATTTAGAAAGCTGTTTAATTAGAATGTAAATAAAGCGGATATCAATAAAATTCAGGATAAAAATAAATGACAATGTTAATTTCATTCTATTTTACCATAAGGAAGTTCAGTATTTTTGTTTAAATACTTTTTTTAAGATGAGACCTATCCTATTATTGATCTTTACTTTCACATTTTATCTTTATCAGGGACAAAATAAAAACATTACCACTCCTGAAAAAATTGAAAATCCCATTCAAAAAAAATATACTGGAAAAATTGTTTTCCTTAACAAAACTGTTGCTCTTGAAAATTTGAAGGATTCGGACTTTCTTAGTTCTTCTCTATTTCAGGAAAACGGAGATCTTGGTATTCATGCTTTTTTTGACAACTCACTTATCAATTACCTACATCAGCTTGAACCCAACTGGACGGTTGATGAACTGATTAAAAACGGGAATTATCAATTCTCATTTTATGTAGATGGAACGCTGATCTATAAAGAAAACCTCAATACAGGTGCTGGTACTGCCGATAACAAAAAAGTCAAAACTTCATTGCGAATTCCTCTTCTCAGCAGTAAAAACGAAGATTCATGGGGAAGATATTTATGGATGCGTTTCTATATGTCTCATAACGGAATTGATGCTCTGGCAGAAGGAAATCATACCTTAAAAATTGAAGTGCGCCCGTATCTCAATGCTTCTACACTCAAGATAGGATCTGTTATCGCAGAAGGGCAAATCACCCTCAATGTACCTTCACAGAATATTTCAGAGCAGCAGATTGCTATTCAGCCTATCCAACCCAACAGCGGATGGAAAGTTTCTCAGGAAAAAATCAACACGCAAACCATCAGAAATCTGAATAAGAAAGTTGCAGAAACCAGGTTTAAAAACATAACCGGAATTGTCATTGTAAAAGACGGAAAATTGCTTCTTGAGGAATATTTCAACGGATCCGGAAGAGATTCTGTGCAGGATACCCGCTCTGTAGGAAAATCGTTTTCTTCGGCATTGACGGGAATTGCTGTGAAAGAAGGATATATAAAAAGCGAAAATCAATACCTGAAAGAGTTTTACGATCTGAAACAATTTAAAAATTACTCCTCTCAAAAAGAGAATGTTACGATAAAAAGTTTATTAACAATGAGCTCCGGATTTGAAGGAAACGATGAAAATTCTGACTCTGCCGGAAATGAAGAAAATATGTATCCTACCGAAAATTGGGTGAATTTCACATTGGATCTGCCAATGACAGAGAATACTCCAGGAAAAAACTGGAATTATTTCACTGCCGGAGTTGTGGTAACCGGAGATATTTTGGATAAAACAGTTCCTCAAGGCTTAAAAAATTATGCCGATAAAAAGTTATTTCAGCCCCTTGGAATCACCAATTATAAATGGCAGTTTACTCCACAGCAAAAACCTTCTCTGGCTGGAGGACTGCGTATGAAAGCTCTTGATTTTGCAAAATTCGGGCAGCTGTACAGCAGTAATGGAGTTTGGGATGGAAAAACGATTTTGAGTAAAGACTGGATTAAAAAATCTTTTACCAATTATTTCCCGGACCGTCAGGATTTTGAAGGCTATGGGTATTTATTCTGGAGAAAAGTTTATACTGTGGGAAATAGCAGTTATGAAGCTTTTCAATCCAGTGGAAATGGTGGAAACAAAATCATCATCTTCACCAAGATACCTGTTGTAATGGTAATTACCGCACAAGCTTACAATAAACCTTATGCCCACTCACAAGTTGAAAAAATGGTACAGGAATATCTTTTACCCGCCTTGATGATGGATAATCAATAATTGCAATAATAAAGTTTCAGATAATAATAGAAATATTGACGGAGTAATCGCTTATTGTGATTACTCGTCTTTTTTAGATGGAACCAGGAATACGTCCATCAAGCCTTCCGGCAGCTGCATTTTAATGAATCGCTCTTCTCTGTTAACTTCCAGAATCCAGTCTTTGATCAAAGGAATTACAATTTCTCTTCCTTCAAAACCTAAAATGAAATAATTCTGTGCCGTCTGATCGTTTATCGAACGGATTACTCCACATTCATTATTGTTTTCGTCAAGGATGTCATACCCGATGATCTCGTGGTAATAGAATTGTTTTCCTGAAAGCTTAGGCAGTGAAGCAAGCGGAAGGTAAACATTTTTACCCAACACCTGATCTATGATAGCCTCAGAAGAGTTTTTGAATGCAAGATTCAGAGCATCAAGTTTGCTCCATGATGATCTTTCAATAAAAAATGGAACCAATAATCCGTTGATTTCAACGAATATTGATTCCAATTTATTGTAAAGCTCGGGTTGATCGGTATCCAATTTAAGGATCACGTTACCCGCAAGTCCATGTCTGCGTGTGATTTTACCTAAAAAATAGCAATCTTCTTTACGCATAACAGGGTTTGTTCTTAAGCTTCAGTGTTTTCTTCAGTTTCAGCAGCAGGAGCTTCTCCTTCTGTAGCTTCAGCAACAACTTCTTCAGCAGGTGCGTTAGCAGCCTCTTCAGCAGCTTTAGCATCAGCGTCAGCTTGTGCAGCAGCAGCAACTCTAGCTTCATTTACTTTTACCTCAGCTTCTAAAGCAGCTTTCTTAGCATCAGCTTTAGCAGTTGCTAAACCTTCTACTTTACCTTGTACTTTAGAGTCTTTAGCGTCTACCCAAGCATTGAATCTTTTTTCAGCTTCAGCTTCATCAAAAGCACCTTTAGCTACACCACCTTGTAAGTGTTTTTTGTAAAGAGCACCTTTGTAAGATAAAATAGCTCTAGCAGTATCAGTAGGCTGAGCACCGTTGTTTAACCACTCTACAGCGGAATCAACGTTCAATTCGATAGTTGCCGGGTTAGTAATTGGGTTGTAAGTTCCTAGTTTCTCGATGAATCTACCATCTCTTCTAGCTCTAGAATCTGCAACCACGATGTGGAAAAAAGGTTTTCCTTTTTTACCGTGTCTTTGTAATCTGATTTTTACTGACATAATGTTTGAATTTTACGGGAACTCGTCCCAGTTAAATATTTAAGAGTGCAAAGATAGTAAAAAAGTTTGAAGTAAAAAGCTACAAGTAAAAAGTTTTATAAATTCATTTTTTTCAGAAGCCGGGAACCTGCTCTCGTTACTCGCTTTTTTCTTTTAGAAAGAAAAAGAGCTTAAACAAACCACTCGATCAGGGCTATTTATTCCAAGCTACCCATGTAAAATAATCCCAGACACTTCTGGTTTTCTTCAATAGTCAGAGAATCTTTCAACTCATCTACAATTTTGGGAGAACTCCAATAGCATCCGATATTATTGGCCGTACAAGTAAGATACATGTTCTGAACCGCCATTGAAACAGCTGCTATTTCTTCCCACTCAGGAACCATTCCGCTGAAATTGACAACAATAGAAACGACAACATTCGCTTTATTGATCTTAAAACCAATATCATTGTATTTTTTTTCTAAGAAAAGCTGTTCGGGTGTAATTGCTTTATAGATAGCCTGCATTTCTGAGGCCAGCTGTGCTTTTTCTTCTCCTTTGAATATTTTAAAACGCCAGGGTTTTGTCCGTTTATGATTGGGGGCAAAGGTGGCAGAGTTTAAAATCTCCTCCAAAACTTCCTGAGAAATTTCCGTATCTGTATAATCTTTTGGAAAAATACTTCTTCTTTCCTCTATGATTTCTTTTAAGATGGATGCTTTATTCATACCTGCAAATTTACAACATGGAATTCAATCTCTTTCATTTAAAATGTTAAGTATTTGCCATCTGTATACGATTTCATAAGCTTTATAATCACTTTTACAGTACTTCCACGATCTTCTGATGGATTTTATTTAAAGTAAATTCATCACCTGGTTTCATGCCATTCATTTTTTTGGCCATGGGACTTTCGGGGGAGATTGCATAGAACCGGTCTCCTTCGAAAAAAAATTCCCCTAATGACACTGATATATAAAACCGGGCCTTGTTGGTGATCACCAGCGAGCCAAGCTGCACTCTTTCTGTAGCGGTATTCAGGACTTTTGCCATATTTCTATTAAGATCATTCAAAGCACCCAGCTGTCGCTGCATCTGGTAAATTTCCTCCTGCATTTCTTCTCTCATACTATCATATTTCGGAGTTTTTTTGATGTCACGGCTCGCTTCCAGGGTAAACTCGATAAAGTTTTTAAGCTTTTCAATTTTCTCTGCAATGGTAATTTTCACAAAGTCTCTGATATCACTTTTTTCAAATACAATCTTCTCCATACAATCGATTCTTTATATAAAGATAATATTTTTGAATAATATTTCTTAGGCTTATCATAAAATAACTCTTACAAAATAGATCATTATTTTAAAAAAATTATTTTTAGCTTTGCCTTTCTAAAACTAAAAATCATGTTTAAAGCACCATTTTCATTTGATGGGAGAATCAGAAGGACAGAATATGGATTGTCCTATCTTCTATATCTGGTATTTTCCGTACCATTCAATATTTATTTTCAGAGTAACGAACCATCAGCGGGTGTTACTATAGTTTTCTTTCTTTTACTGATTCCATTTCTTTGGTTCCTTATTGCACAGGGAGCAAAAAGATGTCATGATAGAGGAAATTCCGGTTGGTATCAATTAATTCCTTTCTATGGTTTATGGATGTTATTTGCGGAGAGCGACCACGGACCCAATGAATATGGACCTAATCCTAAAGGGGAAGGAAATTATAACTCAATCAATGAGATTGGCAAAAAAGAATTATAATAAAAAAGCCTTGTAAATTTTACAAGGCTTTCATTTTATTTTTCAGCAAGTTTCTTCAGGTCTCCGAGTCCCTGACTAAACATTTTATCCATATTGCTATTCATCATTGGCTTCATAATCTTCATCATAGCGTTCAGTTCATTATCAATCATCCAGGTCACTTTCGTTCCACTACCTTCAGGAGTCACAATGAAATTGGCTTTCATATCTCCCTCAAACGGTTCTATGAAGTGAAGTTTTGTTGCCATTTTCTGATCCGGTACAAGCTCAGTAATGGCCTGTTCTCCTTCTCCCACATTTTTATCTCCTTTCCAGTGATAAGAATCTCCTACTTTATCTCCGTCTCCGGAATAGGTAATGACAATGTTTTTATCAGCTTTGGAAAAAGGATCCCATTGATTGTAGCCTTTTAAAGTACCTACATAAGGCCATACTTTTTCTTTTGGAGCATTGATGACAATAGATTTTTCATAATGGTAATCTTTACTGAAAGCCAGTACTGCAACTACAGCATAGATGATAGCCAGTACAATGATGGCACCGATGATTTTTAAGAGTGTTTTCATAGTCTATATATTTAAGGTTATTTATTTTAAATCTGTTCTCAAAATTAAATATTCCCACATCACTCCCACTTTCCATATGACAAGATTATTTAAAGATAAGTATTTTTGTCATAACTTGTGAGTAAGGCATTATTTTTGAGCGTTTCAGCTGTGATTCCCAATGAATCGTTACATTTACCTTATATAAAAAATCAAAAAATGAATATTTTAACAGAAAAATTTATCACTCCATATCATTCAGCTCCATTCAGTGACATTAAAAATGAAGATTATCTTCCGGCATTTAAAGAACTGATTCAAAAATCCGAAGCCGAGATTGATGCTATTGTCAACAATACTGAAGCACCTACTTTCGAAAATGTTATTGAAGCATTGGCGTATTCCGGGGAACAGCTGGATGTGGTTTCAAATATTTTTTTCAACTTAAATTCTGCAGAGACCAGTGATGAGATCCAGCAGACTGCTCAGGAGGTTTCTCCGATCTTAACAGAATATTCTTCAAAAATATCTCAAAACGAAGCCCTTTTCAACAAAATCAAGAAAGTATATGATGAAAAGGACAAATACAATCTTAACGAAGAGCAAAAAATGCTTTTAAATGAGACCTACAAAGGTTTTGTGAGAAGCGGAGCCTTACTGAATGACCAAGACAAAGAAACATTAAAGAAAATCAGCATGGATCTTTCTTTAAAATCTTTACAGTTTGGGCAGAATGTTTTGGCTTCTACCAATGCTTATTTTAAGCACATTACCAATAAAGAAGATCTTGCGGGAATTCCTGAAGCTATCATTGATCAATATGCAGAGGAAGCTAAGGAAAGAAACCTTGAAGGCTGGGTAGTCACTTTACAGTATCCAAGCTATATTCCGTTCATGACGTATGCTGAAAACCGTGAACTGAGAAAGGAACTGGCGTTATCAAATGGTAAAAAATCCTTTGATGGTGGAGAATTTGACAACCAAAATCTGATTAAGGAACTTCTTCATCTGAAACAGCAGAAAGCTGAACTTATCGGGTATAAAAACTATGCAGATTTTGTTCTGGAAGAAAGAATGGCTAAATCTCCGGTAAAAGTTTTTGATTTCTTAAACGAACTTTTAACCAAAGCAAAACCTTATGCTGATAAAGAAATTGAAGAATTAAAGTCTTTAGCCAAAGCTGACGGAATTGAAGAAATGCAGGGCTATGACCACACATTCTATGCTGAAAAACTTCGTAAACAGAAATTTGATCTTAATGATGAGGAATTAAAACCTTACTTCCCGTTAAACCAGGTACAGGAAGCCGTATTCGGATTGGCTGGAAAACTTTTCGGACTTACTTTTGAGGAAAGAAATGACATTCCGAAATACCACGAAGATGTAAAAGTATACGAAGTAAAGGAAAACGGAACCTATAAATCTCTGTTATACGTTGATTATTTCCCAAGAAAAGGGAAAAGAGCCGGCGCATGGATGACCAGCTACAAAAATCAGTATAAACAAAACGGTGAAAATTCCCGTCCACATATTTCAATCGTTTGCAACTTCAGCAAACCGACAAAAGATACCCCTAGCTTACTGACATTCCAGGAAGTGACTACATTGTTCCACGAATTCGGACACGCCCTTCACGGAATGATGGCAGATACCCAATATCCTACGCTGTCAGGAACTTCTGTAAAATGGGATTTTGTAGAACTTCCATCGCAATTTCTGGAAAACTTTTGCTATGAACCTGAATTCTTAAAAACATTCGCCAAACATTATAAAACCGGTGAAGTATTACCTGATGAAAAAATTGAAAGGATTGAGCAGTCTAAAAATTTCATGGAAGGCTATCAAACCTTAAGACAGCTAGGTTTCGGACTTCTGGATATGAACTATCATACCAAAGTTGGAGAGTTAGAAAATGAAAGTATAAAGGATTTTGAGGATAAGTATACCAAAGCGACAACGCTTTATCCTTCCAATTCTGAAACAGCAATGAGCCCAAGTTTCTCCCATATTTTCCAGGGTGGATATTCTGCTGGATATTATTCTTATAAATGGGCGGAAGTTCTGGATGCAGATGCTTTCCAGTACTTCAAAGAAAACGGAATCTTCAATCCTGAAATTGCAGCCAAGTATAAAATCTTGCTTTCTTCAGGTGGAACGAAAGATCCAATGGAACTGTATAAAAGTTTCAGAGGCAGTGAGCCAAAAGTGGAGAGTTTGTTGAAAAGAGCATTTGGATAACCAATAAAAACTGATTTTAGATCAGGAAAAAGAAAATACAAAAGAACAGCAATTGCTGTTCTTTTTGTTTTATTATTACGCATACTGTACTTTATGAAATTTTGTACATTAGTCGATCAATAATCTCAAATTTCACATGACCATCCAAGAACAGATCAAAGACTATATCAACAGCCAGCCTGAAAAGAAACGCAATGATATGCAGGAACTGCACCACATTATTCTGGAACTTATGCCGGAATGCCAACTATGGTTTCTCGATGGTAAAAACAGTGAAAATAAAACGGTTTCCAATCCCAATATCGGATATGGATTCTATACCTTACAATATGCTGATGGAAAAACCAGGGATTTCTATCAGATCGGAATGAGTGCCAACACCACTGGAATCTCAATTTATGTTCTCAATATTGCTGATAAGACCTATCTGAGCACAACCTATGGAGATAAAATAGGGAAAGCCAGTGTAACCGGATATTGCATTAAATTCAAAGCATTGAAAGATATCAACATTGAAATCCTGAAAGCTGCTATACTGGATGGACTTAAGTAATATATTTCTGAGTAAAAATATCTTTTAACTTTGTCATTATGGCAACAATCAAACAGCTTTATACAACCTTAGACGAACGCAGACGTCCAGAAGATGTTGCAGAAATGATCGTTAATATCTTAAAAAGCGATCTGAAAATTCAGGAACATGCTATTTTAAGTAAAGCAGCCAAACTTTCTCTGAATAAAAATTTCTATGGATATACCTCGATGCTGGAAACTTTTGGAATAGCCATCGGAGCAGGAAAGCAGATCAAAAAAGCGACTGAGATTTTTAAAATCAATGAAAAAGAAAATTCAGGGTATAACAATGTGGATGAAATTGAAGCTTTTCTAAAAGAAGTTTCTCCGATTATACACAAAGATATCGGACAAAATGATTTCAGAAGTGACCGCCTCAATAAGGATTTGAGAAAACTGGCTGGACTGGATATTTCCAAGCGGAGTTACAATAAAAAATGGAGACTGTTGAAACGAATTGAGATCAGACTTCAGAAATTTATTCAGGAATCAAAAAAAATCGAGCTTCAGAAAATTGCCAAGCATGGGCTTTCTCATACTATCAGCTTTGAAGATTTCTCCATTGATATGAATACCGCCTGTTTTATTGCTTACTTCAATGCGCGCAGCAATCTGAGAAGCACCTTTACCAATCAAAGTCAGGACAAGCCTTTTGATGAAATATGTGAGATGCTTTTCAACCGATGTAAACAAAATCCGTCACAAACAAATTGGTCAGCTATTTCTTATATCTACTCTTCTGAAGAAGTTTTACAGCATTTGACAGATGAACAGAAAGGAAATTTATTAGGAAGATGGACCGTTATTCTTGAAGAAATTTCAGAATTTCTGAAAACACTTTGGCATGAAAATGATATCTACCGAAAAACCATGGCTGTAAAAAAAGGAAATGATTCCACCACCTGGAATAATACAGCAGGAGCCTGGAATAAAGCCAGGGATAACTGGATGAATCTGATTTATGCCCTAGGGCTCGATTCTGTTCTTGACGATCTTTGCTTTGGAAAAGTGATGCGTCTGATGGCTGCCGATGTTATCGCATGGCACTTATCTTCCGGTGGTAAGATTGATCCCAATACAGAAGTGTGGAATAATGTACCTTTGCCCTGGGAAGTTTTTCAGGAAAGAATTTTTTGTAATAAGGAAACCATTGTCAATGCTTGTAATGAAGCTGGCATAGATCCTGAAAAATCAGGATGGATTGCACCCCGTACTCATAGAGTAAGTCCATTCAGACCCACTCCTGAACTGGTACATGGTGTAACGGTTTCAAATCCTTTTTTAGCAAAGGTTTTAAAACAGAATAAATATTTTTCAGGAAAAATCTGAAAGAAAAAATAAAGGATAGGTTAGCTCAGTGGCAGAGCACCCGGCTCTTCACCCGGGTTGACGTAGGTTCGAGCCCTGCATCTATCCTGATATCTGATATAGCTCAGTGGCAGAGCGCCCGGCTCTTGGACCGGGAGGACACAGGTTCGAGCCCTGTTATCAGACCTAATAACACAATAATGAACAGAAAATACGAATCTTTTTGTTCTAAGAAAGTTAAATTTGTACAGGAAACAAAACAAGCATCCATTCTATAAATAATGAGTACAATCACATCAAGATTAGAAAACGTAAAAAAACTTCAGGCTAAAAGATGGGAAAATGAAGACCATTGGGACACTTTGAATGATTTATTAGTCAAAGAATTAGATGAAATTTTATTGATTGAACCTGAAAACACTTCAGCTTTAATTAATATTGGTGCCGTTTATTCCGATATGGGAGAAAATGAAAAGGCTCTGGAATACTTAAAGACAGCTTTAAACTTAGGCTCTAAAGACAAAAACCTGTTTGTAAACCTGGCCATTGTACTTGTTTATATGGAAAAGCATCAGGAAGAATATTTAGAATATCTTGAAGAAGTTGAAGATAAAACTGAAGATCCACTTACTTTTAAAGCTTATTTTGATCCTCAAGCCCAATAGAATCCTTCTCAATTAAAATTTTAAAATCATGTTACTAGCCATATTACTTCCCTTTTTATCCTTTATCGTCCGTGGAAAAGTTCTCACCGGGATTATCTGCCTGATTCTACAGATCACTCTGATAGGATGGCTTCCTGCCGCCATATGGGCTGTTCTTTCTTTAAACAATGACAGAGCTGATCAACGTAATGACAGGCTGATAAAAGCAATGCGCAAAAACCAAAGGTAATTCAGCTATTCTCAAAACCGTCTGATATAATTGTCGTAAATTTACAGTACTGGAATAATAAAAACTCCTTTGACTGAAAGATTTTCAAAGTCTGAAACGCGTTAGTTTACTATCACAAGAACCGTCAATCTTTATGCTATGAAAGAAAATAAATACGACAATCCGTCATTTTTTGACCAGTACGAAAAAATGCTCCGCTCACAGATAGGATTGGAAGGAGCTGGAGAATGGCACACCTTGAAAAATATGCTTCCGGATTTTCAGGGAAAGAATATTCTTGATCTGGGCTGTGGTTTTGGATGGCACTGCCGTTATGCCATAGAAAATGGCGCAAAATCTGTGATAGGAATTGATCTTTCGGAAAGAATGCTTGCAAAAGCTCAGGAAATCAATAATCTGGAAGGAATTCAATATGAAAGAAAAGCTCTGGAAGAGGTTGATTATCCTGCTGAAAAATTTGATATCATATTGAGTTCACTCACATTACATTATGTGGAATCATTCGATACTATTGCTCAGCATATTTACAAATGGCTTACCTCCGGAGGATCTTTTGTATTTTCAGTAGAACATCCTGTGTTTACTGCTGAAGGTGGCCAGGACTGGGTCTATGATAAAAATGGTGAAAAAATCTGTTGGCCCGTTGATCGGTATTTCATGGAAGGAAAAAGAAACACTACCTTTTTAGGAGAAAATGTGATCAAATACCACCGTACCTTAACTTCTTATTTAAACACCCTATTAAAACAAGGCTTCAACATCAAAGAGATTATTGAACCGGAACCGGGTCAGGAAATGTTGAAAGAAATCCCAGAGATGAAAGAAGAACTCCGCAGACCGATGATGTTATTAATATCTGTTGAAAAATAGTTTTGAACTGACAGACTGATCAATTACTCTGCGTGGAATCTCCTGGTTTTTAGAAAGATTCATAAGTGATTAAAATGTATATTTGCTTCATTGTCAATCACAGAATATGAAGCTTTTTACTTTTTTCTTCATTTTTATTTTTTCAATGAATTGTCCTGCTCAACAGTATAGCAAAGAGCTGGATCAGTATTTCACAGCCCTAACAGATCTGAAAAATTTCAATGGGAATGTAAAGATTGCTAAAAACAACACCGTTCTTCTGGATAAAACCTATAATATTCAGGACGCAGGTAAAGCATTAGAGGTAACTAAAAGCAGTAAATTCATTATCGCATCGGTTTCCAAGATTTTTGTAAAGTATGGAATTTTGAAACTGGTTGAGCAAGAAAAACTGAAATTATCGGATACCCTCAATAAATACATTCCGGATTTTCCCAATGGTGAAAAAATTTCTATTGAACAACTTTTATTTCATCAGTCCGGGCTTCCAAGGGAAATCAAAGATTATGAAAAGTATGACCATCTGAGTCTTGAAAAAATTATAGAACTGGCCAAAAAGGAAACGCTGCAATTCGAGCCGGGAACCCAGACTTTATATTCAAATGTCGGATACTTTATCCTGCACTCTATCATTGATAAACGGTCTGATAAAGGATACTGGAATTTTATTCAGACTGAAATCATCAAAAAATATAAATTAAAAAATACAGGTGAGTTTAATACCGCTCAAACATTATCTGATTTCGCTTATGGATTTTCGGGTGAAAATGGTAAAATCATTCCTGTCGCACATACCAACATCAATCGATTTGAAACTGGAAATTATTTTTCTACTACTGACGATTTGTACAGCTTCAGTCAGCAGCTTATTTCCGGAAAGAACCTCAGAAAAGACCTTGTTCTGAAAATGTTTGGAAAGAACAGCCAACTGACACAGGCAGGAGGCAGGCCCGGCTACAGAGCTTATTATTATCAGGATCTGAAATCGGGAATTACCTTTATTTTCACTTCCAATTTTACCGATATTCCTTTTCAAAAAGTGACGGAAGATATTATTCATCTTTTGAATGGCCAGTCTTATACGATTCCTCAAAAGATTAACAAAAAAGCAATTGAAGTTCCTGATGAAGTTCTTAGGCAATATACTGGAAAATTTGCCCTTGAAGCTGATCAATCGCAAGTTTTCAATGTTATTTTAGAAGATCATTTTTTATATATTCTCGACAAAGATGGTGAAAAGACCAAAATCTATCCTGAATCATCAACTTCTTTTTTTGATAATCCTCAATCCGAAGATGGTTATCTGTTTTTAAAGGGCAGCGATCAGCAATATTACCTGATCATTATTTCAACCGGTGTTAAATTAAATACCAAACGAATACAATAATCAAGTGCAAATCAATTTTGAAAAAATTTAAAACACAAATAACTATATTGTATAACATAGTAATTGTAATTAATTATATCTTTGCATAACAAAGTATAAAAATATGATTATTAAAAAACTAATTTCTGTCTTCATATTGCTTTTATTCTTTAGCAATACAACAGATGCTCAGATCCGTACAAAAGGATATGAAAAGAAAATTGACAGTATTATCCAGACAGAATTCGGGAACGGAAATGAACCCGGCGGTGTTTTTCTGATTACTCAAAATGGAAAGTCTCTTTATCGGAAAGCATTTGGAAAAGCCAATCTTGAACTCAACGTTAATATGACCCCAGAAAACGTTTTTCAGATTGGATCGATGACCAAGCAATTTACTGCTGTAGCTATTCTGATGCTGGAACAACAAGGTAAACTTACTGTCAGCGATCCCGTTTCCAAATACATTAAAAATTACCTTAACGGAGATAAAATCACTATCCATCATCTTCTGACCCATACTTCGGGAATTAAAGATTTCACCAAAATGAAATCCATTTCTTCTATTGCCCAAAAAGAGATGAAACCTGAAGAAATGGTTGATTTTTTCAAGAATGAACCTGTAGATTTTGCTCCCGGAGAAAAGTTTGATTACAACAATTCCGGATATGTAGTTTTAGGCTATATCATTGAGCTGGTTTCAGGAACTTCTTATGAAGATTTTATCAAGAAAAATATTTTTGATGCAATAGGAATGGCCCATTCTTACTATGCTTCAGACAGAAAAGTGATTCCGCAAAGAGCTTATGGCTATCACAAAAAAGAACAGGGATTTGTCAATAAAACGGTCATCAGTTTCAGTGTTCCTTTTTCTTCCGGTTCATTGATGTCTACCGTAGATGATATGGTGAAATGGCAGCAGGCCTTACTTCAGAATACTCTGTTGAATTCAACAGAAACCCAAAAAGCATTTCAGAAATATAAGCTGAACAATGGTGAAGAATTTACCTATGGATACGGATGGCATCTGAAAGATAGTAATGGAACACCTGACCGCGAACATGGCGGAAGTATATTCGGATTTAAAAGCATGGGTGTTTATATTCCCAGTGAAGATCTCTATGTGATAGGATTCAGCAACTGCGACTGCCACTCTCCTACTGAAGTCACCAGAAATATTGCGAAAGCGACGTTAAGTGAAGTCAAAACCTCATCAAAAAAAGCAAACAAATAATTCCGACTATTTTTTACGCCTTATTTCAGGGAGAACATGGCCAGGAACTCTAAAAATAGAAGCTATTACAAAAATCAGACAGAGAATATTGATTAATACTGCCACTGAAAAGGCATTGTGATAATGCTGTACTGCAGGTTTTGTTCCCAAAAAATAGTAAAAAACACTTCCTACAGCAACAATTCCAATGATGGCAGCCACCTGTTGAAAGGTATTATAAACCCCGGAAGCATTTCCAATCAGCTTTTCAGACATTCCCGACAAGGCAATATTGGCCAGCGAAGGAATGATTGAACCTACTCCCAGCCCATGCAAAAACAACAGCAGGCAGAAAATAGAAAAACCGATCTGTATTCTGAATAAAAACAGCTGAAGAATAAGAATAACGATAATAAAACTGAGCCCTGCAATCAGGGCTTTTTTTCCATATCTCAAAATCAATTTTACAGAAACTGCGGATGCCACTATAAATCCCAATCCCTGAAAGACAATAATTTCTCCGGCTGCTAACGGACTGATCTTTAATCCATCCTGAAAAAAAAGCGACAGAATATAAAAATAGGAATCCAACATAATGAAGAAGAAGGAAACGGCCAGAATTCCCAAATTGAAATTCTTATAACGGAAAAGTTCAAAATCAATCAGATAAGAACATTCATTTTGTATTCTCTTCTTCTGATTTATGATAAACCCGAAAATAATTACTGCTGAAATAACCATCAGTGTAATATTTTTGAAATGAAAACCTTCATGTTCAGACATCGTAAGGGTATAGGTAGCACAGAACAATCCTGCAGAAAGCATTACCACACCACCTATATCAAAAGACTGCTTTACTAAAGTTTTGGATTCATTTAATAATTTGAGACTAAGAAAAATTGCGGGCAGACATATAGGAATATTCATTAGAAAAATAAGTCTCCAGGGTTCTTCCATCATCGTAAGTGATGAAAAATACCCGCCGAGAAACTGCCCCATGATGGTTCCTATTCCAATAGTGATTCCGTACCAACCCATTGCTTTTGTACGTTCATGATGAAAAGGAAATAAAACCTGAATCATCGAAAGTACCTGCGGAGCCATCATTGCAGCACTAATTCCCTGTACAAATCTCGAAATAACCAGTTGTTCTGCTCCTGCAGAAATTCCGCAGGCAATAGAACTCACCATAAAAGCTATCAACCCGATGATATAGATCTTTTTTCTTCCGTATAGATCACCCAACCGGCCTCCCGTAATCAGAAAAGAAGCAAATCCGATCAGGTAAGCTGCAATCATAAACTGCATTTCGCCATTGGAAGCATGAAGATCACGCTGTATGGAAGGTATAGACACATTAATGATAAAAATATCCATAATCGTCAACAACTGTCCAAAGAGTATAACCAATAATTTCAAATACTTATGTTTCATTTTTATATAGATATATCTATTCTTTAAGATTCAAAAAAAATTAGGGTAGTAAACCCTGAACAATTTTTTTCACCTGATCAAAAGAATCATTCTGTTTGCTGATTGTAGATGTTACAACCGCTCCTTCTATTAAAAGGAAAATATTCTCGGCTATTAAATCAACATCATAAAGTTGTCCTTTTATCCCATATTCTGTTACGAGTGTTTTTATCAGATCTTTTTGTTTTTCTTTATGCTGTTTGGCAAAACCAGAAACAGATGGGTTTCCTTCTCCTATTTCAGAAACAATTTTTATGAAATGACAACCTGCAAACTTAGACGTCTGCTGTAATTTTTTCCTGAAATCAATAAGTGCCAAGAGTTTTTCTCTGGGTTCTGAAATCTTAGATGTACTGTTTTCAAATCCTTCAAACCAGTCTAGTTCTTCTTTGATGAGATAGGCCTGAAGAAGATCATTTTTAGATGAAAAATGATTATACAGTGAGCCAATAGCAATATCCGCTTCTGCAATAATCTGATTGATTCCTGTAGAATTGTATCCTTGCTTATAAAATAAATCTGAAGCAACCCTGGTAATCCTCTCGCGTACTTTTTCTTTTTTCATCGTGAAAATTTTTACAAATCTAAACAAAAAAATAGATAAGTCTATCTATTTTTAAAATACAGATAAAAACTTTATTTTAGATCAAAGAAATAATCCCTGCCATGAAATCCTTATTTTCCCTTTTCCTGTTTTTATTACTAATAGCTGTATCTTGCAGTCAATCACAGAAACCCAATCTTGGAAAAAATATGAAATCGACCAATCCTGTAGTATATTTCGAAATCCCTGTGCATGATCTGGAGCGTGCAGAAAAGTTCTATTCTGCTGTTTTCAACTTTAGTTTTGAGAAAGAAATAATAGACCGTTATGAGATGGCTCTCTTTCCTTTTGAAGAAAAAAACAGTGGGATTACAGGAGCTCTGGCTAAAGGTGATGTCTACAAACCTTCCAAAAGCGGTGTTATTATTTATTTTAAAACAGAGAGTATTGACTATACCCTGGAAAAGGCTGTACAACATGGAGGAACTATTCTTTATCCTAAGAAAACAGATGCAAAGTATGGTTTTGCCGTAGCAGAATTTGAAGATTCAGAAGGAAACAGAATTGCACTGCATGAGGTGGTAAAATAGTTATACCATTCGCTACATATTATTTTTTTAAATAAAGTTGATGCATATTTTGTATCTTTCAGTAACCATTTTTAAAAGATTATTTGGTAAATACCTATGGCGGAAGAACTTTATTTCATCAAAACCAACCCAATTATTGCCAAAATTAATTTGTACAATAAGCTCGATCGTGAGGAGGAAAATATTCTAAAATTCCTACCATCTGATGCAAAAGATACGCTTGAGAATATTAAAAACAAGGTTAAGGACTCTGTTGAAGAACTTACTCAGGAGGAACTTCTCCTTATTTTTCAATGGTTTAGTAAAGTGTATTCTTCAGATCATGAGGAAGCTAAAACACAGCTTTTTATTAATGGTATTGATCTTTTTTATGAAATACCAACAACCGTTCATGCCGAAAACTTCCTTCAGATTCTTTCAGACTATGAAAAACTGCTGAAACAAGACATGAATTATATTGTAGATTCCCAAAACTTCAATCAATTTCTGATCTACGGAATATTTCTTACAGAGCTTATCAACAGAGAGCAGCGTCAGGACAATATACTTTGTGAGTACCTGAAACCGGACAATCAGTCTTTATATCTTCTGGCAGAAAACCAATGTGGTTCAAAAGAATTTGACGGTAACATCATCCCGGACCTTCAGCACCATTTTGCTGATCTGTATGATCTTACTAAGTTTTACAAAGGACCTATTATCAAACTTGAACAGGAATAAAGAAAGAGACTTTTTCAGGCCTCTTTTAAAAGTTCGGGATTTTTCATCAGATAATCCAATGCTTCTTTCACTGCCTGTTCCGGACTTTTGGGATTAAATCCAAGCTCATTTCGGGCTTTGGAAATATCAAAATCCTGCTGTAATCCGGAAAACATGGCAATATCTTTTCTTGTGAGTACCGGAGCTTTTCCACTGAGCTTTGCGGTAAATTCCATAATGGCAGCAATTGTGAATAAAATTCCTTTAGGTACTGAACGGGGAATCTCCAGTTTCAATTCAGGATAAAGCTGGTTGGCTAAAATGGTAGTATCTGTGATGGTCATACATTTTTCATTGGCCAGAATATAACGTTCACCAGAGCGGCCTTTTTCAGCTGCCAGATAACACCCTTCGGCCACATCTTTCACATCTATCCAGTTCAGAGTAATTTTGGTATCTACCGGAATTTTCTTGTTCAGGATCAGTTTCAATACTCCATAGGAAACATTCAACGGAGAAAACGCTTCACTGCCTATCATCGCAGAAGGCATCACGGAAACCAGTTCTATTCCCAATTTTGCGGCCAGATCAAAAGCCAGTTTTTCACCATCATTCTTAGAATTATAATACATATCTCTCCGGTCCGGATTATAGCCGTTACTTTCTTTGGTAGGCAATGTAGTATAATCCAACGCGGCAATAGAACTTACATAGATTATTTTCTTCACACCGGCCTCTGCTGCTGCTTCGATGGTGTTTCTGGTACCTGCGATGTTCACATCATAGATTTCTCTTTTGGGATCTTTTGCCCACAATTTAAAAGCAGCACCTACTGCATAGAAAGTTTCAACCCCCTGAAGGGCTTTTACAAAAGACACTTTATCCGTAATATCAGCCTGCACCAGCTCACAATTCAGTCCTTCAAAAGGTTTTCTGTTATGGATATTTCTTACTGCCGCACGCACCGGCAATCCCTGTTTCAGTAAAAATCGGACTAAATTATTTCCCAGATGTCCATTTGCTCCGGAAACAAGACTTAAATGATTCTTTGTCATTGCATTGATTTTAATGCTGCAAAGTTCATCATCTCGTCACCGGAACCACTTGACTTTTGTTAGTTAATTATTTTTCTCCGGATTCTGCTCAGACTTTCGGGCTTCATCCCTAAAAACGAAGCGATGTGCTGGATAGGAACATTCTGAATAATTTCCGGATAGTCCTGCATGAGTTTCAGGTAACGCTGTTCGGCATTCAAAACGGACAATTCTCTGGAACGGTTTTCATTGTAAGCAATTGACTGTTGAAAAACCGAAATACTGAAATCTTTCATTGCCTGACTTTTAGCAGTTAGATAGTCCAGACTTTCTTTTGAAATTCTCAAAAGTTCAGCATCTGTGATGCATTCCACATTATTTTCAGAAACTGTACCATTAATAAAATCTGAATAAGAAGTGAAAAATCCGGGTGGACAATTGATATGAGTGGTAACTTCACTACCATTCTGGTCATTATAAAAAAGCCTGAGATAGCCTGAAACAATGTAGTAAAGATAATGAGGAGTCTTCCCTGCTTCTTCTATCACTGTATTTTTTGAAAACACAACCGGCTCGAAATATTGTTTGACAGCTTCTGTTTCTTCACCGGTAAAGTCATGGCCTGACTGGATATATCGTAAAAGCTTGTCGTGCATTGAAGTGAATATTTTAAGTCTTTTGCAAAGTTACCAAAAGAAAGCTTCAAATTTATTAGCTAAAAAAATATTCGCCTTCCCATGTAACATTCCGGATTCAATAATTGTCTTGTATACATAATCGAAAGAAAACTGCTGATAAAAAAGCATAACTGAGATTGTAAGAATTATTGAATCAGGATAAAAACTATACCACAGCCAGCAGTCTCTTTTACGATGCAGACCTGTTGGCTTTTTTATTTACGCACATTCAAGTGCCTTACATTAACAAAATAGTATATCATTCCTCCAGCAAAATAAGCCAGCACATCAAAAAAATCTCCGGTAAAGCGTGCAGAGAGATTAGGACAAAGGACTTCAAACAAAAAAGACAGGTAAAGTGCTGACGTCAATACAAATTTTAAATCTGGCTTCCAATGGCATCCTATGATAGAATTCATGATATATTCTATCAGGTAACAATACATAGGAACGGTAATAAAATCTGTAAAATGATCGTTAATAATGGGAATGTAAATTCCGTTTCGCCTCATTAAAATAACTCCTCCCCAAACTGCCAGTCCCAACAGAAACCAATGTGAAATTATCCTTTTCATCACATGTGGAGCACCGCCATTATTATCCCGAGAATAACCTGAAGTATTTTGGATATCACTTCCTGTGGATCAGTTCTATTTTCTCTTTCGTTTTTATCTGCAGATTCGTAATTGAATTTTCGTTTTCCTTCCATTATCATAAGATTATGATGCAAATATATCAAATTAGAACAATTGTTCTAATTTTTAAAATATGATTTATATCCACTCTTATATTCTTATCTTTGAAAGATGAAGACCAAGGATAAAATTCTGTCTAAAGCACTGGAATTATTTAATGACAAGGGATATAACAATATCACCACAAGGCATATTGCAGCTGAACTCAGCATCAGTGCGGGCAATCTGCATTATCATTTCAGGCATTCAGAAGACATCATTAAAATCCTTTTCGCAGAACTTACCCTGAAAATGGATGAGCTGCTGAACGAAATGAAAAAACTGGAAAACAAAACACTGGACGATCTTTATCAATTTACCTATTCTACCTGTGGAATCTTTTATTCTTACCGTTTTATATTTATCAATTTTATAGATATTCTTAACCAGATTCCTGAAATAGAATCCAGGTATGAAGGGATCAATTTCAGCAGGAAAGAGGAATTCCAACTGATCTTTTCAGATCTTCAAAAGAGTAATATATTTCAGAAAGATGTTCCTCATTTTATCGTTGATTGTCTTACTGAACAGATTTTCATTATTGCAGACAACTGGCTTACTCACAACAGACTTATTTTAAAGCTTAATCCAGCAGAAGCAATACAGCATTATACCCTTCTTCAGATGAATCTTTTCTATCCACTTCTCAATAAAGAACAGCAAAAACTTTATGAACAGCAGTACATCCGATAATCCCAAAATTATCCTCAGAAAAGGGATTAAAAATGATCTCCCGGAAATGTTGGAGCTTTTTAGAACCACTATAGATGAAGTGTGCAAAAAAGACTATACTCTTCAACAGCTCGAAGCCTGGAAATCCGGTGCAGAGAATGAAGAACGATGGATGGATGTGATGACCAGTCAGTATGTTTTAATTGCTGAGGGTGGAAATCAGATTGTGGGTTTCTGTACTCTTGATCAGGGGAATTATATTGATCTGTTTTTTGTACACAAAGATTATCAGCAGAAAGGTATTGCATCCAGGCTTTATAATACAATTGAAAAAGAAGCTCTGCAATATCATGAGAAGCGGCTCACAGCAGATGTAAGTAAAACAGCCAGACCTTTTTTTGAGAAAATAGGCTTTCAGGTTGTTCAGGAACAGACTGTCGATGTAAAAGGAATTACACTTACCAATTATAAAATGGAGAAAAATCTCATCTCATAATTTCTTACTTATGGAATTACCACCAGAATATAATGAGTTTAGAATTTCAGTTCCTCAGGAATTTGAAAATGTATTTACCCATTTTTATTTTGCTGAAAATACTTCTGATCTATCTGTTACCAAAACTCTTTTGCCCACTTATCAAACTATTTTATTATTCTGTTTTGGTGAAAGTGCTACGATGTCTACCCGGGAAAAGACGACCGTCACAGTAGATAAATGCATAATATTTGGCCCTGTGAGACAATCTTTTGAATATACGCTTCCGACAGGCTGTTCTATTCTGGTCGCTAATTTTAAAGATGATGCCTTCTTCAGATTTTTTGGAAAGGTATCCATTGAACAACCGGTAAGGCATCCGGACGAACTGCTGGAAGAAAACTGTTTTACAGATCTTTGGTATCAACTGACAGGATTAGGGTCAACCACAGAGCAAGTGAATCATATTCTTGAATTCTGCCGACCTTATCTTCAGCATCAGGATGCTACCAGCAAGCTTTTGAGCAGTTTTGAAAATGACCTTTTAAATCCTGTCAAAGTGATTGCGGAACAGACTCATCAGACTGAAAGAAATATTCAGCGCAAACAGAAGGAACAGTTTGGATATTCTTTGAAAGAACTTAACCGCTATAACCGTTTTTTAAAAGCTGTAAAAATCATTGAAGAGGAAACCGGAAAACAAAGCAAAGTGAAATGGTTTACCATCATTGATGGGTGCGGTTATTATGATCAAAGCCAGCTTATCCATGATTTCAAGCATTTTATGAATATTTCGCCTGCTCAGTATTTGAAATTTCAGCAGGAGATCTGTAATCCAAAGTCTAAATAAGCGTTTCGTTTTCTTACAATTTTTGCAAAGTACATCCCGCTACTTTTGTCTCATCAATCTTAACAAGAAAAACAATGAGACATTTAATAATTTACGCACACCCGAATGAAAACAGTTTAAATCATAGCCTTTTAAGCGCGGTTGTTGAAACGCTTCAATCCAGAAATGAGGAAATCGTTGTGAGAGATTTGTATGCAGCAGGTTTTGATCCTGTATTTTCTTTGGCTGATATGCAGGGACAGCGCATGGGAAAGGTAGCTGATGATATACAACTTGAACAGGACTATATTTCATGGGCTGAACAGATTACTTTTATTTATCCTATCTGGTGGACGGGTCTTCCAGCTATGATGAAAGGCTTTATAGACCGTGTTTTCAGTTATGGCTTTGCCTACCGTTATGACCAAGGCATACAAAAAGGACTTCTGACAGGTAAAAAAATTGTCATTATCAATACCCACGGAAAATCTCATGAAGAATATGAACAAACTGGAATGGATAAAGCTCTCACGTTAACCTCAGATAACGGAATTTTCATCTACTCCGGACTGAAAATTATCAGACATTTATTTTTCGACAAGGCTGATAGAGCTACTCCCGAAGAACTTGAGAGCTGGAAAGATCAAATTAGAAATCTATATTCTGAGCATGTCCTTAATTATTAAATAACAATTCATCCTGTATTTTGCTTTTAAGAGATTTATGGCATGAAATTAGCTTCAAAAACCGCAAGTAAAATTGTTTTGAACCATTATTTTAAGCCATTAGGATAGATGGACGGTTAAGTTTTTTTTAAAAACAAATCTTGTTATAACCTTGCAATACGTCTTAATGGTTTAAATATTGGCTCTCCAGGAAATCCCTGAATATTACATCACAATGAAACACTTAAACAGTATATTACGTCTTCCATTCTTTAGTGAATATTACGTTCCGAGCTATCGTTCGGGAAGACTTTCTATATCTGTAATTCAATAAAAATAATCTCACGTATATATAGAGCCCGGACAGTACCTGTCCGGGCTTTTTTCATTTTTAAAACTATTCAACATGATTCATTTATTACAAGAAAATGTGGCTATCATCCTGCCAGAAAACGGTTTGGAGGAAAAACTTACACAAGCCAAAGTAGAAAACAGAAAGCTGTCTATCAAACTGGGGTTCGATCCTACTGCTCCGGATCTCCATCTGGGACATGCCGTAGTGCTAAAAAAGCTGAAACAATTTCAGGACCTGGGACATCAGATCATTATAGTCGTAGGAAGCTTTACGGCAAGAATTGGTGATCCTACAGGGAAAAATAAGGCCCGAAAACCTCTGACTGCTGAAGATGTACAGCATAATGCCCAGACTTATATCAATCAGCTTTCCAAAGTAATTGATGTTCAGAAGACAAAGATTGTTTTCAATTCTGACTGGCTGGATGCCCTTGACTTTTCAGAGGTTATCCAACTACTGTCGAAAGTTACCGTTGCTCAATTGATGCACCGCAACGATTTTAATAAAAGATTTACGGAAAATACTCCTATTGCCATGCATGAACTCGTATACCCTATTCTTCAGGGTTTTGATTCTGTCAAAATTGAGTGTGATATCGAAATGGGTGGCACAGATCAGCTTTTCAACTGTACAATGGGAAGACAGCTTCAGGAGGTACACGGAATGCCTGCACAGATTGTCATGTGTATGCCATTGCTGAAGGGTCTTGACGGAAAGGAAAAAATGAGTAAATCCCTGAACAATATTATCGGGCTGACAGACGAGCCAAATGAAATGTTTGGAAAAACAATGTCTATTCCGGATGCATTGATTGAGGAATTTATCAACCTGACCACAGATTTTTCGGTGGAAGAAAAAACCATTCTTATTTCCAGGATAACAGAAGGCGAAAATCCTATGAAGATTAAAAAAATCATTGCTAAGAATATCATCAGTCAATACCATGATGATGCTTCAGCAGAGAATGCAGAACAGTACTTTATCAATCAGTTTCAAAATAAAAATTTTGAAGAGAAAGTGTATGAAACTTTTTCTATAGGTTCTTTAACGAATATTCAAAACAAAATATCTCTTGTGGAGCTTTGTCATCATCTTAAAAGTGACCTCAGCAAATCTGCAGTCCGAAGATTAATTGAGAATGGAGGAGTTCAAATCAACACCATCAAAAAAACGGACTCCGATGAAGAAATTGAACTGATCCCTCAAACGAAGATAAAAATCGGGAGAAGAGGCTTTTTTGAGTTAATATAAGGCTAGAAAATGGAAGCCGGGAGAAAAAAGTTTCTGGATGACGAGTAACACCTGAAATTATTTGATTGATTTTTTTTAAATAAAAGTTCTTTACAGCACAAAAATTACTTCTAGCTTCCTTCTTCCGGCTTCCCTCCTTCAACTTATTTCAATATCTTCGTTTTCTTAAAACTATTTCCAATGAGTTACATCATGGTTGACATAGAGTCGGATGGGCCGATTCCCGGTGATTTTTCAATGGTCTGTTTCGGGGCAGTACTTGTCACGGAGGAGCTGGACACTACTTTTTATGGAAAACTGAAACCCATTTCTGAGAAATTCAATCCTGATGCTTTAGCCGTTTCCGGTTTCAGCAGGGAAGAAACAATGAATTTTGATGATCCTCAGACTGTGATGCTTGCCTTTGAAGACTGGATTAAAACAAATTCCAAAGGCAGACCTATTTTCATCAGTGATAATAATGGTTTCGACTGGATGTTTATCTGCTGGTATTTTCATCATTTTCTCGGACGGAATCCTTTCGGTTTTTCTTCCAGAAGGCTTTCTGATCTTTACTGTGGATTGGAAAGAGATACTTTTGCACAATGGAAGCACCTTCGCAAGACTGAGCACACGCACAATCCGGTAGATGATGCCCGGGGAAATGCAGAAGTTTTGCTGTACATGAAAGAAGAAATGGGACTGAAAATTGCATTAAAATAGAATCTAATTTTTATTTTTGAATATGGATCTTAACCTGCGCTACAAACAAGCTGACGATACTGATATTGATTTTCTTCTTAATCTCAGAATGAAAACTATGAACCCTCATTATGAAAGTTCGGGGCTATCTACTGACAGAGAAACAACTTTGCAAAGAGTTCTTTATCAGTTTGAAAAAGCCAATATTATTCTTTTAGACAATCAACCTATTGGACTGTTAAAAGTAGACCGAACATTTACCAACATTGAGGTTCTGCAACTTCAGATTGATCCCAGCCAACAAGGTAAGGGACTTGGAAAAAAGATTTTGGCTGATATTCTGGAGGAAGCTTCGTTAGCTGGAAAAACGGTATCATTAAGCGTCTTAAAAACCAATAAGGCACAATATCTTTATACAACTCTTGGTTTTAGAATTGTGGGCGAAGATCAGTATTCTTATTTTATGGAAACTGAAAAACAATAATTTGAAAATCATCTAAGTTTTGGCTAAAGCCGTTGGCATTTTATTTTTTTAACGGGCTGGAGCCTGTTCCTATTGAATAATTTATCATTTCAATTTTATCAGTAATCTGTAAACATAAATTCTACCACTATCTGAAAATAAACAAGCCAATTACTCATATACTTTTTGCTTTTGCAGTAAATTGATCATTATTCAGCTACTTATCACATACTCTATTTCCAGAATAATCCGGTATCAGGAGATCCTATTTTAAAGGAAGAATAGAGGTACTCTCCTTTCTATGCGTATCTATCATACTCAACAGCTACAGCATTTCATTTCCATCAGCTTTCAGCATTCCAAACCTGTATATCTTTGAGCCGTTTCACAAAATCAGGCATTGTGAATTAATCATTATAAATGATTTAAAAACCTTAAAGAATACTAACAACTAAATTAAAAACGAATGCAGACAAATTTACTTTTTCAAAGGATTTTAATGATTTCCTTTATCATTTTCAGTTTAAAAAGTTTTGGTAAAACAATTGTACTGAATGTCAATAATGCCAATTCTGATGGTTCTCTGTATCAAATCAACGAAAATGTAGTCATTGGAGATAAGATACGTTTTACCAACAATTTAAATTATGCTATCAGTCAACAAAACACCAGCTTTATAAGCGGTCCTGTAGGCAATATTGCGATCAATATTCAGCCGGGAGGATATTATGAGCTGGAACTGACATCAGAGACCCAGACCATGTTTACTTTTGTCCATATGAATATGACTCAGAATAAATATTATAACAGCAGGATCAATTTAACATTTGCTGCTTTAAAAGTAAGTGAGACATCAGGAAAAGACAACGGAATGAAGGTATTTCCCAATCCCTGTACTGATGTACTTCATATAACATCAAAAGAAAATATAAAAGAGGTTGCTCTTTTTGATGCCAGCGGAAAATTACTGTTCATCAAACAAATAATGAATACAAAAAATATTCACAAAGAAAATATCAATATGTCTTTTTACATAAAAGGCAGGTATTTTCTGAAGGTAAAAAATTCTGATGACACCTATTCTACAACTAACGTGATTAAAGAATAAATACCTGATTAAGACATTCTCATAATTATTTTAATATTACTCTTTTTTCTTCCGGCTGCTAATTTTAAAACTGTTATTTAAAAGCCGGAAGAATTTTAAATCGTTGTTAAAAAATATAAAATGTATTATATTTTTCCCCGTGACCTGGAAGAACTGCTGATATGGTTTCTCATAAAAATTATGCCTTTCTACTATCTCTTCCGCCCCTCTCTTTCACGATCCAGATTATATTTTACGATCATAAAAATTACTGTCCTTATTTTGGACAAAATTTTTATTCACAAAACTATTTAATTCTAATTTTACTGATTGGCCATTGTTACATAGATCAATCTTCCTCCTTCTTCTGCAGACAATAATATTTTCTTACCATCCGTCAGCTCAACCATAGAACCGGGTGGAATTTCTTTTTGTTCTGTAATATCTTTCATTCCTGATAAACCTTGGTTTACCAATACCCATCTTCCCTGATGAAACGTGAAATATCCTACGGGCATTTTGTCCTGCATTGTCAGATTTTCGTTACGTATCACTTTCCTGGAAACATGCCATTTGAATAAGTATTGATTATGATAGACCATCAGTCTGTGATTTTCCGGTTTCCATACCTCATCATCAAATTTGAAATATAAGTCTAATACCGGTAATGTTCCCTGATGTGGTGTTCCACAGAACGGACATTTAGGACTGCTGGTATTATCAAAAACATACCATTTTTCGGTACAACTTGAATTATGGCAAGGCTGTATCAGATCTACGGTTTTCAACAGAGCTGCTTCCCATTCATTGGCTGTGGGACGTCTGATTGGGTCATGTAATCCATCTATAAAGGTTTTTCTGAAAAGATCTGAAATATAAGGTCCGGTTATGGTATAAGGAATCTTTTGAGGATCGCCCCAGAATGCATCCCATTTCCGGAGATGATCTGCTTTTACCTGATTGGAAGGGTTTTCAGGATCTTCCACAAATAGGGCTTTTTCTCCCATAGACAGAATTTCATCTTTTTCGGAATCCAGATCCCAGATTTTTCCTCCTCGCAAAGGATGTCTTCTTAGCAGATACATGTAAATCAGAACAGCAAGGGCATGCAGATCTGTTTTTTGGTTAGGCAGATGTCTTTCCGGATCCTGAAGGCTTAAATGTTTGGTTTTTAACACTTCGGGAGCAATAAAATCTGCAGTTCCAATTACTTCCGGTGGAAACAGTTTGGGAACAACAAGACCGTCTATATCGATGATACAGGCAGATTTCGTTACGGGATCTACCAGAATATTATTATAAGATAAATCGGAATGCGCGAGCCCCATCTGATGCAGTTTTTTCACCCCTCTGCTGATATTGACAGCAATCTGAAAATAACTCAGCCAGTCTCCCAATTCCGACTGATCCAATCTCAACGGATACTGCTGATTCCTGAACATGGGTGCAGTAAACCATTTCCCTACCTTATCCTGTCCTTTAATATTATCTGAACCGATGTATCCTTTTGCAAAATAAAATTTATTATGATAAACAGGAACTACAATTCCTGTGAGTTTATTTCTTTCAACAATGTCATAAGGCCATCTGAATATTTCGTTCAGAAAGTACTCTGAGGTATTCCCGTTCTGTATACTCTGCAGATAGGTAGAAACAATTCTCATGATCCTTTCTTTTTGTCCTTCATCCAGCGGACTGCGGTAAAAAGCCACCACATAATCTTTATCGGGAGAAAAGTACACATCTTTCACGCCGCCCCGGATAGGGTTTTCATCTATGTATTCATAGGATTTGGCTGTGTCCAGAACAGAAACAACCTTAATGGTCTTTTTCATGGTATTAATAGATTATTGCCAATGTTCGGTCATCGTGATTTCCTCTGCTCCAGAAATCGCTCCATATTAAAAGTTGTTCATCAATTTTTTCGTCATTGATAAAATCTGCTTTAGTACGGTCATCATTATTTCCGGCCAGATCTTCAAAAAGTGATTTCCAGCTTTCTGTATCTTCCAGTTTATTTTCTGTGATGAATTTCGGGTCATAAATACCATCTGTCATCAGCACGAGGTAGGAAAAATCATCCACACAAGTGATGCGAAAACGGGACGACAATTGATCGTTAAAAATCTCTTTCATGGTAATAAAACGGGTACCACCACTAAACTCACCCACATCCATCTGATTTAAAAGTTTCACTTCAGAAAAATCAGAATTGATGAGGTTAATCGGGCAGTCTCCTACTCCAAAACTAAGAATGACATATCCAAAACTGAATTTTTTAAGTAATATAAAAATCAGTGTAGCATGCAGATCACTTACAGACAGTGAATGTTCTGCTGCCGTTTTTTCTAATGTTTGATAAACCTCTACAACACTCTCCGATACAATATTTTTGATATTTTTTTCAGCATCTGACTGCTCTTCCCTTGAAGATCCAATATCATACATGCGACTGATATTGTTTTCAATATCGTGTAAAATTTCCTGCGAATTGAAAAATTGGTTAATCGTTGCCGTTGCCAATCTTGAGCCTTCTCTTGCAGCTGTTGCCGAACCCGCTCCATCTGAAACAGAAACAATATTCCAGTCTCCAGGAAGGTTATTTACTGCAAAATCATCTTCACGAAATTTCCCTTCATGAGCATGGGAACGTCCTCTTTTGGATGCCACAACAATTTTTTTGTCTGAAAAGAAACCTTTGAAAGAGTCTTCTTCTGATTTATAAAAAACTGCATTTGTATCACTGGGAATATTCTTCCATAAGTCTTTTGGGTCTGCGTTTACAAACAGCTGAATCTTCTTTATTTCAATCTGGCTTGGGTCATGAATGTGATAAAACTGAACATCCAGGTGATACATATTGTTGGTAACCAGAGTTCCTAATAGGGTATTATTTTCAAAAGTGAGTCCTGTTTCTTCCAGGTTTCCGATATTCTGAATTTTTATGTTCGGAAAATCGTCTATATCAAGGCTGAATTCATAATATTGCTTTGCATTGGCATTTTTTAATATCCAATGAGCGTCTTTAAATTCTTCTTTCTCCCTGTAAACAACAGCTTGTTCTATCGTCTTCGGTTTAGATTCAGAGGTTGATTTCCTGAAAAATTTACCCATCATTATCCCAGGGTTCTGTTAATATCAAATCCTCCACCGGAAAATCCGTAATAATCCGAAGTTCCACACCATGGACATTTGCTGTATCCTTCTCCTCTCAGACAGTGGATTCCGCCGCAGGAACAGGTTGCTAATGCAATGGGATTGGCACAGTGAGGACATGAAGTACCTCCTTCCAGTTCTTCTATATTGATTTTAAGATGGGTTTTCTGATTAGAAGAAAGCCTGTAGTATGCTTTTTCATCAATTTTATAAGCCCCATCCAGTCTGTAATATCTTGTTGCCATTCCGGGAATACTTGACTCTGCAAAGGCTTTTTTAAATTTCATCAGATAAAGTTTTTCAGTTTCCTGACATTTCCCGTTCAATACTACAAAATTGTTGTCCGGGAATTTCTGTTCCATTTCAGGATCTACTTTCTCGAGAATAAGGGAATCGATTTTAGACAAATTAATTCCTTCTTTCTTGGCTTCTGTTACGCTCTGGCTGGTCGTTTTAATAGAATCTGTCACCCATTTGAAAAATTCTTTATAGGAATTCTCATCAGAGTTATTGAAAAGCAATACATTATCGGCTAATGAACCAAGGAGTTTATAGTTTGTATTTTCGCCGATAGATACGGCAATAGTGTTGGGTTTTCCACTGTATTTGTTATTCCATCTCTCAATAGCTTTGGTGGCATCATCAGTGGGAACTCCGTCTGTAAAAAGGAAAACGATGGGTTTCCAGTCTCCTTTTCTTTCATAGGTAGTTTTCACAATATCCCTGTCGATACAATCCATAACTTTGATCAAACCCTGGGAAAGTGATGTCCCGCTCCCGATTGGAATTTTAGGTGGATAAAAGCTGATAATATCCTGCATGGGAGTAATCACTTCCGCTTCTCCTGCAAAACCTATCACAGAAATATAAACGGTTTCGAGTGAATACGGATCTTTTTTTAATTCTCTGATAATATTGGCGATACCTTCCTGTACCTGCTCAATAGGTTCTCCTACCATAGATTCGGAGATGTCTACTAAAAAATAAATAGGCAGTCTTCTCATGTTGTAAAGACAATTTTTTAAATAATAATAGTAAGCTCCGATGGTGGCGGAGGCAGTGTGATATTTTCTCCTGTATTCTGTGAGTGTCCTCCCTGTGTGATGGAAGAACTTACCCATTTGAAAAAGGAAGAAAGGGTAATAGCGTCTGTGGTATCTAGTTTTACCACATGATCTGTCAGTTCTTTAAGATACTGTTCATCGGCTTTCGGACCTGCAGCACAGCCTACAATGGCTCCAAATTCCAATCCTCTGATCACAGGAATCATCTGTCTGTATTTCTGAATATCTGAAGGTTTTCCATCTGTAAATATAAAAAGTAGCGGCTGCCAGTCTCCTTTTGCATCGGCCGATTCTTTTACGATTTCTCGCTGCACCAATTCGGAAACCATTTCCAATGCAGCTCCCGTATGGGTTGGCCCACTGTCCGGACAGGTAATTTCCATGGGATAAAAACTCGCCAAATCGATTAAAGGAATACTATTTTTCACTTCTCTGTCGAAGGTAATCACGCTTAGATGAAGGCTGTCCATTGCCTGCGGATCTGCACGAAGCATACTGATCAATCCGTTGAATCCGTTATTCAGTGCCTGAATAGGTTCCCCGTTCATAGAACCTGATGTATCTAATAAAAAATAGGCTAATAATCTCCTGCTCATTATACGACTATATTAATTCTAAATCCGGCGGAGGAAGTCTTCGACTTCCTCCGCCGGATTTATTTTGGTTTGATAAATTTTGAAAATCTAGTTGGAATAAGCGTATTGCTGTTTCAGAATATCTATAAAATTATCTGTATGATGCGGCTCACCCACGGCACGGAATTTCCAGTCTCCGTTATGACGGTATGCTTCTGCAAAAACCATTGCACACATCCCGTTCATACTTGAATCTCCGGAAAGACTGTATTTTGTAATTTCTTTTCCTGTAGCATCCACCGCCCGGATAAATGCATTTTCGATCATTCCGAAGTGCTGGTTATTTGTTTTTCCCTGATAAATGGTAACCAGGAATACAATTTTCTGATAACTCTGATCCAGCTGGTCCAATCTTACAATAATCTGCTCATCATCTCCATCTCCCGCTCCGGTTCTGTTGTCTCCTGTAAGCCATACATTTCCGCTTGGGTGCTGCATAGAATTGAAGAAAACCACATCTCCCTGATAAAGCGCCATCTGTCTTCCGTCATTGGTCTGTACGGTTCTTCCAAGATTCGCTACTTTACCATTACCATCTAAGAGAAAGGCCACTGCATCAAGGTCATATTCAGCTTCTTTGCTAAACAGTTTTCCAAAGAATCCACTGCCTTGTTTTCTTACATCCCATCCTAAACCGATGGTTACCTTTGAAAGATCATAAACACTTTCTCCGCGGTCATTCTTTCTTAAATCTATCGTTTGTCCTTTCTGTAAATTAATTGCCATAGTTATCGTTTTTGTGTATTTGGGTGTTTTTTATTTGATGATTTGTCCTTTGTAGTATTTCTCCAGGAAGAAGCCCAGATCTGCTCTGTATCCTATCCCTGAAGCTTCAAATTTCCAGCTCCCGTTTCTTTTGTACAGCCTTCCGAACTCTACTCCTGTTTCAATAGAGAAATCTTCATCCAGCTCATATTTTGCAATTTCCTGGTTTGAATGGTTATCAACAACTCTGATGTAAGAGTTTCTTACCTGTCCGAAATTCTGTCTTCTTCTTTCAAAATCTTCTATGGTGACTACGAAAAGAATCTCTTCCACTCTTGAATCTACTTTATCAAGATCTATCACGATTGCTTCATCATCGTCACCATCGCTGTTTTTACCATTGGGATCATCACCTGTATGCGTAAGAGCTCCGTCCGGAGAATTCAGGTTATTGTAAAAAACAAAGTATTCTTCGCTTACTAATTTTCTGTCAGAGTCAATCATGATTGCAGAAGCATCAAGGTCAAAATCGTAGCCGGTTCCTTCATTAGGATCCCAGCCTAGCCCAATCGTCATTTTCGTCAATCCTATATCGATCTTTTGCCCTTTCTGTAGATTAATTGCCATAGTGTTTTATATTATGATTATTTTTCGCATTAAGATAGAAGTGATTTATGAATTGACCAAATTTATTTAGAAAAAAATGATCTCCAGAGCCCAATTAAAGCTATTTAAGTCACCAATTACCATAAAAAAAAGGTCCAATTGAAAAATTGAACCTTGTATTGTATAGAAGAGTATTGAATTACTTTTCAAAATCCTTATCCGAAACAGCAGCATTTCTTGCTTTTGCCAGCATAGGAATAGAAATCAGTCCCATCACCAGCATAATCACAATCTGCAATGGTAAAGAAATAAAGGAATACGTCAATCCCATTTCCCCTCCGAAATCAGCACTTTTTCCTATTGAAATAAAGAGTGCCATAAAACCATACTTCATCGCAAGGTTATAAGCCCCAATACCTCCACTGGCAGGAATAATCATTCCCAATGTTCCTACTACAATAATAAAGAAACCGTCTGCAAAGGTAAATGCGGAGGTTTCAGGAAGTGCAAAGCAAACCAGATAGGCGGCTAAATAATAACAAATCCAGATTCCTAATGTATAAAGGATAAATTTCCCTTTTTCTTTTAATTTAAAAATGGAAGTTATTCCTTGAAGAATACCTTTTCCAAAATTGATAAGTTTTTCTTTTTTATATTTATAGAGAAGACCTAAACCTACTAAAACCAATATTCCCAGAGCAATTTTAACATACAGATAAAATGAATCAAAATCATTTACCCCCAACTTCATTATTTGTTTCTCAAAAAAATTAGGAATAAATTCTTCCTTTTCATCTTTCTTATCCATTACAAAATGGTAGAAAGCAAGAATTGCTTTAAATTTAAAAATTCCTGTCAGAACTAAAAAACCTGCCATACAAATAAGATCCACTACTCTTTCCAAAATAATAGTCCCTATAGATTTGTCCACAGGTACTTTTTCCACTCCATATAAAGTTGTCGCTCTTGCCACTTCCCCACTTCTCGGAATGGTAAGATTCATCAGATACCCAAATGATATAGACCAAAGCGCATTGGAATTTGAAATTTTATATCCCATGGGTTCCAGCATCAGATTCCAGCGGATAGCTCTAAACCAATAGGCAAGAAGGCCAAATACGGATGCAAACAATACCCAAAGATAATTCGCTTTCGCCAGTGACTTCTGAATGACTTTAAAGTCAAGCCCTCTTAAGGCAAGCCATAAAAAAAAGCCTGCAAAAGCAAGCGATATTACTATTGTTAGTATTGATTTTATTGGACTTTTTGATACTTTCTCCATGTACTAGGTAAGAAGATTTGTTTTTTCATCCGGGAAAACGATCTTCGGCTGGAAGTCTTTGGCTTCTTCCGGGGTCATCTGCGCATAAGCAATAACGATGATGATATCATCTTTCTGTACTTTTCTTGCTGCAGGCCCGTTCAGACATACTTCTCCGGATTTTCTTTTTCCTTTGATAACGTAGGTATCAAAACGTTCTCCGTTGTTCACATTCACAATATAGACCCTTTCTCCTACTACCAGACCGGCAGCTTCAATAAGATCTTCATCTATTGTTATACTTCCTATATAATTAAGGTCAGAGGCAGTTACTCTCACCCTATGAATCTTAGACTTGAAAACTTCTATTAGCATGGTGCAAATTTATTAATAAAAATTAATAAAACAGGTCTTTACTATCATTTAAAAACTCCCACAAACACAGGGGTTTAATTTTACAAAACACAAGGATTCTGAGAATTACTTATAAATTTAATAATCATATGGTTAAAAAAATTAATTGTCTATACTTAATTTAGGATTTAATAAATACAAAAAATAATATTAACTTTTTGCTAAAGTCAATACACATAAGCATTTGGCATGATTTTAGTAACGCGTAACGTAGGTTTTCCGTGAAAAGTGGAATTATCATATTTTAACTAATTTCACCGAAAAGCAAAAAAATTTTACAAGTTTTAATAAAAAAATTGCACAATTAGAAAATAGTATTATATTTGCTATAATTACGAACTAACTTTAATATTAAAAATTATGAACAAGTCTGAATTAATCGACGCAATCGCTAAAGATGCAGGTATCACTAAAGTTGCAGCAAAGGCTGCTTTAGAGTCTTTCATTGGTAACGTAACTACTACTTTAAAGAAAAAAGACGGTAAAGTGTCTTTAGTAGGATTCGGTACTTTCTCAGTAGCTGAGAGAGCTGCTAGACAAGGTATTAACCCTGCAACTAAAAAACCGATCAAGATCGCTGCTAAAAAAGTAGCTAAATTTAAAGCTGGAGCTGATTTATCAAATGCAGTTTCAGGTGCTAAGAAAAAATAATCATTCAGATTAAAAAAATTCAAGGGCTGTTTCTAAAGAAACAGCCTTTTTTTTATTTAAAATGATGGTAAAAATTAAACCATTAAGAAGTTTTAAGCGGTTAAGAATTATTAAGTTTTGGCTAAAGCCTTTTATTCTTATCACAAATAAATAAGCGGGCTAAAGCCCGCTTCTATTGATATTGCAAAGTTTATATTTTCAGAGTGCAGGTATCATATTTTAAAAGCACCCACTAACACCTAACTTCTAGTTTCTAGTTTCTAACCTCTCCTTATGGTGCCAGTCTCGAAATCTTCCAATCCAGATCCTCCAGCTGATAAATAATCCTGTCATGAAGACGATTAGGTCTACCCTGCCAGAATTCAATTTCATAAGGTCTTGCCAGGTATCCGCCCCAGTTGGCAGGTCTTGGAACTTCTGTATTTTCATATTCCTTTTCCAGCTCTTTTAATTTACCTTCCAAAAACTCTCTATTGGGAATCACCTCGCTCTGTGGAGAAACTACTGCCCCCAGCTGGCTTCCCTTCGGTCTTGAATGGAAATACCCGTCACTTAGGTTTTCTGCCAGTTTTTCAAGATCTGCTTTAATGATAATCTGTCTTTCAAGATTAGGCCAGAAGAAATGCAAACATGCTTTATGGTTGTTTTCTATTGCTTTACCTTTCCGGCTGTTATAATTGGTATAAAAAATAAAACCTTCATGGGTATATGCTTTAAGAAGTACCATCCTTGTTCTCGGACACCCATCTTCCTCTACAGTAGAAACAGCCATAGCATTGGCTTCTGAGATCATTGGACTTTCATTTGCCTCCAAAAACCAGTCTCTAAACTGCTCCATTGGATTTTGTTTTATCTCACTTTCAATAAGTTGGGATTTATCGTACACTTTTCTTTTGTCGTGCAGGTTTTCCATAAATATTTTTTATTAAATTTGAGTATGAATCACTCATACAAAGGTAAAATATTAATCTCGACACCTGACATTTCCGGCGATATTTTTTCAAGATCGGTAGTGTTGGTTATTGAACATAATGAAAGTGGTGCATTTGGTTTGATTCTGAATAAAAAGAACAGCCAGATGAGCAGCAAGTTCAAAGATTTTTTTGACTTTAAAATTGAGGTGTATGATGGAGGCCCTGTAGAAAACGACAAAGTCTTTTTTATTGTAAAAGGTAAAAGGGTTACTGAGATCTATACAGACATCGCGGATGAATACTATCTTACAGAAGATATTGACCGTATCATCAACGCTGTTTTGAGCAGCGAGCTGGACATTGAACACATCAAAATATTTTCAGGGTACTCAGGATGGTCTCCCGGCCAGCTGGATACTGAAGTTCAAAGAAAAATGTGGACGGTAGTAGATGTTTATAATCTTGATTATACGCTTCCCAATGATCAAACTCTTTGGAAATCTATTATGCAGAATCTTGGGGGAGAATTTCTTCTTTGGGCGAATTCACCTGAAGACATTTCGCTGAATTAATGTGTCATTTTCATATCAATCAGACAATTAACAAACTTTAAGATTCCTTTAACCAATTTTAAAGAAAGTTTTTCCGTTCTTTGAAAAACTAAAATCACTGATATGAAAGGTATTACATTACTTGCTTTATCAATATTTTCTACCGCATTTTTATCATTTACTCCCATTAACAAAAAATACATTGTCATAGATGCCGGACACGGTGGAAATGATTTTGGGGCAACACATGGTGAAATTCGTGAAAAAAATATTTCATTAAGCGTTGCTAAAGAAATCCAAAAGATCAATGAAAGCCAGGATCAATATGAGATCATTCTGACAAGGAATTCTGACACGTATCCTTCTCTTTCTGAGAGAACAGATCAGATCAATAAACTTAATCCTGAAATGGTCATTTCACTCCATGTCAACACTTCTCCTGAACAAGAGAGAGCTGATAACGCATTTGAAGTTTACACTCAGAATTCTGATGTTTCAAAGGAGTTGGCTGGAAAAATTTACAAGAAATTCAATGCCCGTAAAATATCGGAGAGCAATCTTCATATTTTAAGAGAAACTAAAGCGCCTGCCGTATTGGTAGAACTTGGATTCATCAATAATTCTGAAAACAGGAATTATATAACAAGTGAAAAGGGGCAAAAAGAAATCGCACAGAAATTTGTTGAAATCATCAACGAATACTAAAATAAATAAACAATTTCTGATTTAATCAGAATAAAACCCGGTAAAGGACTTCTGGAACTTTGTTGTTTACCGGGTTTGTCAATTTTTATTGATTAAAACTTTTCTTCCAGCTTTCTAGTAATTCTGAGAAGCGGGAGTTTTCAAAAGTTTTATTTCTTATCTTACCTACAGAAAATATTCCTTTTTCTTCAGAAATCATCAAAATCTCTTCAGCTTTCTGAGATTCGAATGCGATAATCTCGTGTTCCTGAATATCAGCAAGGTTATTTTTATGTAAAAAAGTAACAAAATTTTCCATCAAAGGAGAAATGTAAGCTCCTTCGGTCTGCTTCGGTACTTTAATAACGTCACCTTCTAAAAAAAGAAGATTTCCAACAGTGGTACGTGCTATTCTTTTGTTTGGGTTCAAAAGAATAACGTCATCAAGGTCATTTTCCTGGGCATAGATCGCTCCGTAGATGTTTTCCGGACAGTGAACTCTAATATTGCTCAGAAGGTTGTTATTAACGTTAATTTCTTTAATCAAATCCAGTTCTAAAAGTCTTTGATGAACTGCCAGTACATCTTCCATTTCTAAAACTTCGAAAAAATAAGAGACAGAAGATTTTGCCAATGTCACTTCATCATTGTTTCTGAACACCTGGAAATTGATAATTCCGTTCTTTACTCCTTTACCTTCAATAATTTCTTTTTGAAAGAGTGTCTGGAAAAACTCCAGGGTGTAAGTCAAAGGAATATTCATTCTCATCTTTCTCATGGAAGCCATCAGGAAAAAATAGCATTCTTCGTCCATGATCAACCCACCATTTCTTACAAAGAAAGAAACTTTTACTGAGTCTCCCCAAAGGAAGGCTCTGTTCTTTACATTTAACTCGTCTGATGTAAAATATTGATTTTCCAATTTTTGATGTGATTTATTTACAAAAAAATAATGAACGATAAATCGTTCATCAGTTTTATCATTTAATATAGCCCGGTATTATGCCGCACCTAGTTTTATTCTCAGGTTCTCAATAAGATTTTCCCAATACATTGCGTTCTCCTCTTCATCACCTTCTTCACAGAAATCTGTAATATTTAAAGCGAGATCTTCTGTAATATCATCAATTGTGATCGTCATTTCAAAGAAATTTTTTGTTCCTTCATCTTCTTCCCATCTGAAACGCACGAAACCTTCAGGCTTATATCTGATCAAAGTGGCCTTCTCAGCAGGACCTCCACCCCAGCTAAAAAAGAAATCATCGCCTTTCTCTGTTACCTCATCCGCAAACCATTCAGATAATCCTTCTGCAGTTGCCAGATATTCGTATAAAATCTCTGATAAACAGTGCATTGGAAATTCGTAATGGACTTTATGTTTCGCCATATAATCTTTGTTTTATCGTCCCGCAATATATAAATTAATTTTTTTATTACGCAAAAAAACAATTACTTTTTTAAAGAATCAGTATGATATTTATCACAGGATTTAAATCCTTATCCCATTAATTTTTAATGGCTAAAGTTATCATGCACAGCATAAAAAAATCTCTCTGAAGCAGAGAGATTTTATCTTTAATTTTCGTTTAGTATATCAAGAATAATCTGACATCCTTCTCTGATTTCCTCTTTAGATAATGTAAGAGGCGGGGAAATCCTCAGGTATTCATTTCTGTACAGCTGCCAGAAAACAACAAGCCCTTTTTCCATACATTTTTTTGCAACTTCCAGCGTATATTCAGGAGCTCCGAGGTTCACAGCAAGCATTAAGCCTTTGCCGTTGATATTTTTAATTTTAGGATGAACTAAAAGTTCTCTGAAGAGTTTTTCTTTTTCTTCCACTTCATTCATAAGACCGCTGCCCAGCACTTCTTTTAAAGTAGCGTAACTTGCCGCAGCAATCAACGGATTTCCTCCAAAAGTGGTAATATGACCTAGCTTTGGTGAATGTGATAAGCTTTCCATAATTTCTCTGGAACTCATAAAAGCTCCTACAGGAACTCCTCCTCCCATTCCTTTACCCATCACCAGGATATCCGGAACGATTCCAAAGTGTTCAAAAGAGAATAGCTTCCCTGTTCTTCCAAATCCGGGCTGAATTTCATCTAAAATTAAAAGCGCTCCCACTTCTTCACATCTTCTCTTCAGTTTTATCAGATAATCATTATCGGGAACCAGAAACCCTGCTGCTCCCTGAATGGTTTCCAGGATAACACAAGCCGTTTTTTCAGTTATTTTATCGAAGTCTTTTTCATTATTAAATTCAATGAAAGAAACCATGGGCAGTAAGGGGCGGAATTCTCTTTTATGGGTTTCGTTTCCTGAAACACTCAAAGCGCCATGGGTATTCCCGTGGTAAGAATCTTTAAAGGATACAATTTCTTCTCTCCCTGTATATCGTTTTGCCAGCTTAAGACTTCCGTCAATAGCCTCGGCACCACTGTTCACAAGATAGGTAACTTCCAAAGGCTCCGGAGTTGCTTCTGCAAGCAGTCGGCATAACGCAATAGGCTTCTCCTGTGCATATTCACCATACACCATTACGTGAAGGTATTTATCTGCCTGTTCTTTGATTGCATTCACGATCTTAGGATGTGAATGCCCCAGCGTATTGGCAGAAACTCCTGCTACAAAGTCAAGATATCTTTTTCCGTCTGTACCATAGATATAGCTTCCTTCTGCTTTTTCAACTTCAAAACCTGCTGCAAATTTTGTGGTTTGAGCCTGATATATAAAAAAATCTTTATGCATTTCCATTTATTACTTTAAATTTCTTTAATAAATTCTAAGTATTTATTAAAGAAATAACTTCTTAATTTATCTTTATTATTTTCTTCAAATTCCGCTTTATATTCTTCAAGAAGCCTAATATATTTATCTAATTCTGCTCTATCTATATTTGCGTTTGTCATTGAAAAAAGTGTTTTTAATGATTCCAATATATAATTTGAACTATTCTTTGTTAAATTAAAAAAATCATTACTATTAATTAATAATAAAAAATCATTACTCAACAATGTAGAAACTCCATCTAGATTTACACCTATTTCGATTATTTCCTCACCATTTATTATCTTTTTTATTTCTTCTAAGCATTTTTCTTTTAATTGAGAATCATTCTTAAGTTTCAAAAGTTCTAATCCCTGCTCTTTAATCTCGAAATTATCTTTTGTATATCCACTCCTAGAATGACTATTAAATATCTTAATATCATTGAATTCTATTTGATTTTCCTCAACATATTTTTCAATTCCATTGATTAGCTTTTTTGTTACGTCTCCTAAGTCATAATCTAAAACATTATCTAAAAAAGTAATTCTTTGATAAACTCCAAAAATCTCATAAGGTTTAAAATACCCCTGTTCCGCAAAATCTAATAATTTATCACTTAATTCCTTAAACTCCGTTTCTGAGTAATTTACTATTTGATCAAAATTTAATTTATTATAAATCTCATATTGTTCTTCTAATTTTCCATTTGAAATTATCAACTTGAAATTATCAATAAATTCTAATTTGAAGGACTCAGATTTAAAACTCTTTAATTTAATAATATAATCAAAGATTGAACTAAAGAAAAAATATTCATTTTGGTTTATTTGATATTTCTCACAAAACAGTTCAATAGGATTTTCTTTATATTCTTTTCCATCTTGAGTTGCTATAAGTTTAGATAAACCTAAAATATCGTTATTCTCATTTTCAAAATCTTTTCTATTATCAATATTTACAAATGAATTTTTATATTCTATAGAAAATGCAAGAATTAATTTTATTAGAATATCTTTCTTCTTACAAATTTCACCACTAATAACATCCTTTGTATCAACTATATCTTTAATAATAGACGAATACATTTCATGGAGATTATCAAAAGCATATATTAAATTACGAAAATTGTATTCTGAACGTTTAGCAATATGCAATAAAAGTTCTTTATTTTGGTTCAAAAAATTTTTATAACTTTCAAAAGCTTGATATCTTTTATTTATAATATCATCTAAAATAGTTTCTTTATCAATATCAAAATTTATAGAAATTCCTATTACCTTTTCCTTAACTATCTTATAATCATATTCATTTAAAATTACATTTTCATTTGTAATAATTAATACTTTTATTCCTTCATCAACCAAACTATTTACATATCCAATAAAATCGTTTATATCTAATTTAGAATTTTTTCTTTCTAAGTCATCAAAACAAATAAACAGTTCTCTTGAATCTAAAACGGTTTTACCAATATCTCGAACTTCAGTATTAAAATTTGTTCCTATTTTTTTAAAGTTTAAAAATCCTTTAAGTCCAATTTTAAAAATATTTTTTGTTACTTTAATGGACTTACTATAACGTTGTCTATAATTTTTAAATACTTTAGATTCAAACAATTCAAATACAATTTTATCTTGGATTTCTTCAATTGATTTTAAGCCAAAAAGTGAAATATAAATTGGCTTATATTTTTTTGTTGCATCATTATAAACCTCTTGCTCTGAAACTATATTTTCTATTGTATTTTTGTATAGGTATGTTTTACCAACTCCCCAAGGGCCAATTAATTGTATTGCATAGTCTGAAGATTTAGATAAAAAACTGGTTATTATATTACTAAAAAAACTCATATAAAAATTTCAGCAAAGCTATAAAAGATTCATTAAAGGTTAAAATATTAATCCACAAAAAAAAGACCAGTGAGTACTGGTCTTTTCTATTATTTTCTGGTTCGTTTCGGCTTTTTAGCTTCTTCTTTGGCTTTTTCGTCATCAATTGCTTTCTGCGCATTATCGAAGAGCTCGCTATCAGCGGTATATTTTATTTCTTCGTTGTTCGGGGTATCTACAAGGATATCCTGCCACTTTCGGATCCTGTCTTTGGTATTCCAGTTAAAATCGGAGAACTTTCTTCGTGCAGGCTCTATTTTACTCATTGGATACGTGTCTGAATTTGCTCCAATACTGCATGAAATAATCTGCAGGGCTCTTTCTTCAAACAATGCTCCGATAATTCCGCAGGTAGAAAGGGTAATTCCTATTCTTTCCGGTTTTTTGGTTTCCTGATCGGTATCATCTACATAGACAATAGACTGGGCATTTCCAACTACTCTTGCTTCTTTAATATCATTTTTCTCATAGTAAACCGTCATGAACTTTCCTTTTACCTGGTTGAATTCATCTTTGAGAGTAAGTGAATCTACTTTACTGATGGCAAAGGCATTTCCGATTACTTTTAATGAGTCTATATCTTCTGTCTTGGTATTAAAGTAAGCTTCTACTTTATCACCTGTCACCTGCTTTTCACCACTCCACAAAATGGGACTTGTATACATATGCATCACTCCGTCTGTTTCATTGAAAGCAATGGAGTCTGCTCTTCCCTGTGCATTGGATTTGTAAATACGGGCTTTTTTAAAGGCTCTCAGATAACTTTTCTTCACTTTAATATCCAGTGAATCCGGCCTTTGATAAGAGATAATTTTTTCTGCTGCAAAATAAATGGAATCTTTTTCCATCACTTTTACGGCATAAGGATTTTTCGTCATCATCGCAGAGTCTTTTTTCTCAAAAATCTCTCCGTATCCTCCTTTTATATATCTTCTTTCTTTTGGATCATCAAGGGTTACATTTCCGGTGGCTTTACCAAATCCTGAAATCTGATTGTAGTACATATCATCACCGGTAAGGATTTTATCGTTATAATAGATCTTGGAATTTTTGGTTAGATAAGCCTCCTTAGAATCCATTTTATAGGTTCCTCTTTCAGTATATATTCTGTTCCGGGAATTCGTTTTGCTGGTAATGGTTGTCGGTCCATTAAAATCAGCAATTTTTGTATTCTGATTCTGCTTGATATTAGGGCCTTCAATGATATATTGAGGCGTTTCTATTTTCACATTACCAGTAAGGTCTACAATTCTTGTATTGAGAAAATAAGTTCCTACTTTGGCATAGGTTACATTCTGACCATCAGAGATCGTTCCTCCCGTATTAAAATAAGCCTGATTAGCCAGCCTGTCATAATACAGAATATCTGTTTTTATTGTTTGTTTAGGGTCGGTTAAAACCACGTTTTTTCTGGCAACACCTTTTTGGGTATTGGCATCATATTCCATTTCTCCTGCTGTAATTACAGAGCCATCTGTATTTTGAAGCCTTGTATTGCCTATTGCTTTTACAAAGTTTTCTTCATTATACAGGACTACTTCATCCGCAGTAAGAATGGAGCCCTGATGTTCAATCTGAACATGCCCGGTAAAATATTGATTTCCGTCGTACTTTTCAGGGTCTTTCTTGATTTCGTCCGCATGGATGATTTTTACTTTATCTTCAGGTCTCACCTGTTTGGGCTGAGCCGGTGAAGGAGTCTGCAAATAGGGATCTCTCTTCGCAGGAGTTTTTTCCTGCGCAAAGCTTAGCGTAGAAATAAAGATTAACAGAAAAAAGATTATTCTCATTAATTAGTCATTCTTAGTGCCATAGAAATATAGCGAATGAGAATCAATTCTTACGCCAAACGCTTCTTCAATGGCTTCTTTGATTCCTTGGATTCTTGGGTCGCAGAATTCAATAATTTCTTCAATCTCTTTATCAGAGTCTTTTTTGTAGATCACCAGATGGTCATGCTGTTTGTCAAAATAAGACTTCTCATAAGATGAAGAGGTCAATGTTTTTTCTCCGAACTGATGCTTACGGATCAAACCTGCATCAAGGAAAATTTCAATAGTGTTGTAAATCGTTGCTTTGGAAACATGATATTTCTTCTGCATCATCAGAAGATATAGATCATCAACGTTGAAGTGATGATCCATATTATAAATTTCTTCTAATATCGTATATCTTTCAGGTGTGTTTCTGAACCCTTTTTCTAATAAGTAGTTTCTCAAAACATCCTTGATCAAAGCTATATTTTTTTCTTTTTGTACTGTATCCATTAAAAAAATTATCTACAAATTTATTGAATTTTATTTAAATAGATAGTATGGTTAGATGCCATAAGGCTAAGAGTTGTGACGGAAGTACCCCGACTGCTCAATCTTATTATCATAAACGGTGAGTTCTGTAATAGGTGCAGATTCTACCTCAACGTTATGAGAAGATACTCCCCAAGCCTTAAAGTCATCACTTCCGATATACTTCACAAAGTTATAAATGTTAAGAATAATCTTTTGTTTAACCGTTAAAAGGATATCGTTGATATAAGTATTATCTATGATTACATATTTAAGATCCGGTGGTATTTCATGAGATCTTAAAGAAGGATGGCTGCTTCTTGAAGGAATGGTTCCGTCCGCCATTAAATCTTTAAGGACCATATTGAAGTAATCATTGATTCTTCTGTCTACTTTAAATCCTAAAAGGAAGTTGATTTTATATACTGTTCCCGGAAGAATTTCGTCTACGGTGTATTTAAACGTATAGGGATCTTCCTGGTTTACGATGCTCAGGATAAAGTAATGATCTGCTCTTTTCGGCTGTTTTTTGATGATGGAGTAGATAATTTTGGATTCTACTTCATCATTTCTTTTTGCTCTGCTCAGATAAGCAAGGTTGGTAGCGTATTTCGGAATGGTTTCATCCAGTTTCATGTCTTTAAGAATAGACACGTATTTTTCTATTTTCACAAACTGGATAAATCTTGTTTTAATCAATCGTCCGTTATACCATGCATACATAGAAAGTCCGATAGAACCAGCTAATACAACTGTAATCCATCCTCCTTCCAGGAATTTGATAATATTGGCACTGAAGAAACCTAATTCAATAGCCATATAAACAAATGCGAAAAATAAAATCAATATTTTGCTTACTCTTTGTTTCAATAACCAGAACACAAGCAGAATTGTTGTCATCAGCATCGTGACCGTAATGGAAAGTCCATAAGCGGCTTCCATTTTTCCGGATTCTCTGAAATGCAGAACAACAATAATACACAGAATAAGTAGTCCCCAATTGATTCTTGGGATATACATCTGTCCTTTAACTCCGGAAGGATAATCAATTTTTTGATTCGGCCATAAGTTAAGAGACATTGCTTCTGAGAATATGGTGAAAGAACCTGTAATCAATGCCTGGCTGGCAATAATTGCAGCTGCCGTTGCTAAAATTACTCCCGGAATAATCATCCATTCTTCCATAATTCCAAAGAAAGGGTTTACTACGGAGAATCCAGGTTTGTTGTAATTGGTCAAAAGCCAAGCTCCCTGCCCAAGATAGTTTAGAATAAGCATGATTTTAACGAATCCCCAGCTTACTCTGATATTTTTTGCACCACAGTGTCCTAAGTCTGAATAAAGAGCTTCAGCTCCTGTTGTACAAAGGAAAACAGCTCCTAAAATAACAATAGCACTCGGTGAGTTGACAATAAGCTTGTAAGCATAGTAAGGATTGAAAGATCTTAAGATTTCAAAGTTTTCACTCAAATGCATTACTCCCAAACCTCCTAATACCAGGAACCAAACCACCATTACAGGGCCAAAAAATTTCCCGATAAAGCTGGTCCCGAATTGCTGTACCACAAAAATAACAATCAAAATTCCAATGGTGATAGGCACAACAGGGGTGTGAGGATTATAAATTTCAAGACCTTCAATAGCCGACATTACGGTAAGCGATGGTGTAATTACCCCGTCTGCAATAAGAGCGGCTGCTCCTACAATGGCAATGAGATACAACCAACCTTTTTTAAGGTTTTTTACCAGTGAAAACAAAGCAAGAATACCTCCTTCACCTTTGTTATCTGCTCTTAAAGCAATGATCACATATTTTATGGTAGTCTGAAGTGTAAGAGTCCAGATAATACAGGAAAGAGCACCTTCTATGTATTCATTGAACGGCATATTACTTCCTTGAAATTGTGCATTCACAATTGCTTTCATTACGTAAAGCGGTGAGGTACCAATATCTCCAAAAACAATTCCTAGAGACACTAAAACTCCCATAAAGGAAAGCTTCTTTATATCGAAGTGGTAACCATCTTCTGTAACTTCTGCCATATCAGCTTAATTTATTTTAAAGGCGCAAATTTATACTAATTTTATGACGTCAAGAATTTTTCTTCATGAATATAATAAATGAAAAAACTTCCTTTCGGAAGTTTTTCTCTATAACTATTTTACGTACATCGCTTTTTTGATTTCCTCTTTTACTTTTTCAAGTTTAGGGAACCATTCTGCAAATAATGCTGCAGAGTATGGTGCAGGTGCATCAGGAGTAGTAATTCTCTTGATAGGAGCATCTAAATAGTCAAATGCTTTTTGCTGTACCATATAAGTAATTTCAGAAGATATAGAAGCAAATGGCCAAGCTTCTTCTAAAATAACCAATCTATTTGTTTTCTTCACTGATGCCAGAATAGTATCAAAATCAAGAGGACGAACTGTTCTAAGGTCAATAACCTCTACAGAGATTCCTTCTTTAGCCATATCTTCAGCAGCCTGTAAAGCCAGCTTCATGATCTTACCGAAAGAAACCAAAGTAACGTCTGTACCTTCTCTCTTGATATCTGCTTTTCCTAATGGTAAGTAGTATTCTTCTTCAGGAATTTCCATTTTATCTCCATACATCTGCTCAGATTCCATGAAGATAACTGGGTCATTATCCTGAATTGCAGTTTTCAACAACCCTTTCGCATCGTAAGGATTTGAAGGAACCACTACTTTAAGACCAGGAATGTTTGCAAACCAGTTCTCAAAAGCCTGAGAATGGGTAGCTCCTAATTGTCCTGCAGAAGCTGTAGGTCCACGGAAAACAATTGGACAGTTCCATTGCCCACCACTCATCTGACGGATTTTTGCAGCATTATTGATAATCTGATCAATTCCTACCAATGAGAAATTGAATGTCATATACTCTACAATTGGTCTGTTACCATTCATCGCAGCACCCACAGCAATTCCTGTAAAACCAAGTTCTGCAATTGGGGTATCGATTACTCTTTTAGGACCAAACTCATCCAGCATTCCTTTTGAAGCTTTATAAGCACCATTGTATTCCGCAACTTCCTCCCCCATTAAAAAGATGGATTCGTCTTTACGCATTTCCTCGCTCATTGCCTGTGCAATTACCTCACGAAAAGTATATTCTGCCATATTTATTCGAAAAATTTAGACTACAAAAATAGTGAATTTTTATTATACACATCATAAAAAGGCTTTTCATTTGAATGATGAAGTTATAATATTAATTTTATTTAAAACTGATTATTCTCTTGTAGACTCAGTTCTGTGTAGTTTTCAATAAGGTCATGAAGAAATTCCTATCCATTCTTTATATACAAAAATGACACCTCATTTCTGAAATGTCATTTAAAATTCTATTTAAACTTATATTAATTCATTTTCTCCCAAACCTGGGTTCTTCCTAATAGAGATAATCCTAAGTAACCTCTTACATTCAGCTTATCTCCGCTTCTTGTAATGGTACACTTGTATGTTTTCCCTGTTTTAGGATCTGTAATTGTTCCTCCTGTGAATTCATCACCATCTTTTTTCAGTCCTCTGATGATCTCCAGTCCTACAATTGGTTTCCCTTTTCTGTCATCCTTACAAGCTGAACAGTTCGGATCAGCTGGTTTTACCAACAACTGGGAAACTTTCCCATAATATTTTCCATCTGATTTTTTGAATACTTCAACAATAGATTTTGCCTGTTTTGTCTCATCATCTATCGTTTTCCACTTGCCTTCTATCTGAGCAAATGTAAGTACACCACATAAAGAAAGCGCGAACGTTAACAATATTTTTTTCATATTTCTTATAGTTTTAATTTTAATACAATATTCTTATCTACGTATTGATAAAAATATAAATTAATTTTCAACGAACAAAAACTTTTATTATACAAAGCATAAAGAGATGATGAAAGTCGAAATAGCAAGACTATAAAAAGGCTGATTTGCCAATTAATCTACTAGTCATTTAGCATTTCCTCCTATGTATCTTAATACAGTTTCCTGTTAATCACTCTATCCATATAATCCTGATACCAGGCTTTTGCAGTTAGTTTTCCCTGTTCTACTTCAGGAGTTTTAACTTCATTGATCAGATTTTTCTCAAGGCTCAGGTCAGATTTATTATAAACTCCGATAATTTCTTTTCCGTCAAAACGGTAAATATAATTCCCTATCATGAACTGATCTGTGCTTCCATCTGAATTTACAACGATAAAAGGGTATTTTTTATCACTTACCAAACTTCTTCCCCAGCTTCTGATAGGTTTGTTATACCCAATAAGATCAGCCAATGTAGGATATATGTCTGCCTGCTGTGCGATTTCCTGGCTGACTCCTTTGAGCTGATATGCAGGATTCGGAGAGTAGAAAACCAATGGAACGGCATAACGGTTCATCGCTCTTTCATATTCTGGATAATACACCTGATTGGTATGATCTCCGGTGAAAACAAAGATCGTATTGTTATACCAAGGCTGCTTTTTCGCAGTTTCAAAATACTGTTTGATAGCATAATCTGTATACTGCATCGGCTCATGTATTTCGATCTTCCCTTTTTTAAATTTGCCGTTATATTTTTCAGGTATCTTAAAAGGGTGATGTGATGATGCGGTGAATACCGTAGTCATGAAAGGTTGTTTCTTCCCGACATTCTTAGCAAAATACTGTAGGAAAGGCTCATCCCAGATTGCCCACATTCCATCAAAGTCTTCATCATGATTGTATTCTGTTTTTCCGAAATAGTGTTTAAATCCTAAAATATTTCCAAATCCCAGGAATCCCATAGAACCATTTGGTGCTCCATGATAAAACGAAGTATCATATCCCAGATCATTACAAACCGAAACGATAGACTGAATTTTCTGATTGGAATAAGGTGATCCTGTAAAGGCATCAGTAAGACTCGGAATTCCGGCCAAAACACTGCTCATCCCATGAATCGACTGTCGTCCATTGGCAAAAGTATTGGGAAAAATAAGACTCTGCCCAGCCAGGCTATCCATAAACGGGGTGTAAGAAACGTAATCTTTAATATTTTTATCTTTATTAAAAGCTCCTGAATATTCTCTTCCGAAAGATTCTACAATGAAAATAACAATATTGGGACGGTTTTCTACTTTTCTGTCATATACTTTATAAGGCTGTACATTTTCTTCAATATATTTTTTATCTACGAAATGAACTTCCTTAAAATTATTGGTATTTAAAGTCCTGAAAAAGGAAAATGTACTGTTGAGCACCATGTTTCCCTGCAGCGGATTGGTTACAAAACGGGTAGCATCCACCATATTAATTGGCCTTGTACTATGTTTGAAATCTCCTCTGATCCCTCCTACAACCAATACCGCAGTGATACACAGCGTAACAATGGAGGTAATAAAGTAAGGAAGTAATTTCAAAGGCTTCACCTCCTCCACTTTTACTTTTTTGTAAAGGAAAACCCACAATCCCATTAAAACAATAAACCAAATCAGCACAAAAGGATGCTCTCCTACAGAAATCATCAACGTTTGGGAAACATTAGATTCATGTTCAGCCACCTGAAATATGGCAGAGGTAAGTCTTGCCTGTGCAAATTTATAGTAAATGAAATCACCAAAGTTCATCGCATAAGCTATCCCATTGGTAATAAAATACAGCCAGAAAAGAACTTTTTGAAAGACTTTCTTTGTATTAATGACCAAAGGCAACAAACTCAGAAGTATAAACAATGCATTGACATATAAAATAGCAGTGGTATCGAAAGCTGTACCATGGAAGGCCAGCTTTATATATTCTGAAACAGAGTCAACTTTAATCAGATCTTTATTAAAATACCAGAATAAAAGTCTGGCAATCTGATAAAAAACATAGGCTAAAAAAATCCTGTAAACTAATGCCAGAACTTCCTGTTTTCTAAATCCTTTTAAAAATTTCATGGGGCAAATTTACATCAAAATCACTTTAATGCATTTTTTAGTGCAGATTATTTTGAGTTAGAATTTTTAAAAACTGTAATTTTGTGGTTATGGATTTTATAAAGAATAATCTGGCCAATGCCTTAACCCTGGCTAACTTATTTGCAGGCTGTGTAGGGGCAATACATCTAATTTTAGGAGATTATCAGACTACGGCAATCTGCCTTATTCTCTCTTCGATTTTCGATTTCTTCGACGGCTTTGTAGCCAGAGCTGTAAAATCAAACTCCAATCTGGGACTTCAGCTGGACTCTCTTGCGGATATGGTAAGCTTTGGAGTAATTCCGGGACTTACTATGTATAAAGCACTTGAACCCTTTGGTGCTGAGCTTCTTGGGATTCATTTTCCGTTTGAAATCAAATATCTTGGGTTGATTGTTACCGTATTTTCCTGCCTGAGACTTGCTATCTTCAACCTTGATGAAGAGCAGCGTTATTATTTTAAAGGATTAAATACGCCTACCAATACCGTTTTATTGTTTGGTCTTTATTATGCATTTAAAGAAACCGGAACTTTTAGCTTTTTATTTGATAATGAACTGCTGCTTATTCTGCTGACTCTTCTTACATCATGGCTTCTGATCAGCCCGATTAAGATGATGGCGATGAAATTCAAATCCAAACAATTAAAAGACAACTATCCTAAAGTTGTATTGCTTGTGGGAGGTGTTGCTATTCTTGCCTTATTTCAGGTAGTAGGAATTCCGATGCTTGTTATTTATTATATAGTAGTGTCTCTTGTTTTTCAGGGACAATTAAAATAGAAATTAAACAATTTACATAAGGTTTTTATCACCTTATTTTAAGTAAAACACACTTTCAAATTATTAATGATCAACATGAATTTAAAACTCCATAAACCGCTTTGTATTTTTGATCTTGAAACAACAGGAACCAATATCGGAAAAGACAGAATTGTTGAAATCTGTATCTTAAAAGTAAATCCTGATGCTTCCAGAGAAAGCAAAACATGGCGTATCAACCCGGAAATGCTTATTCCTAAAGAAAGCAGCGAGATCCACGGGATCTATGATGAAGATGTAAAAGATGCTCCTACATTCAGGGATATTGCTTCTAAAGTGATGGAAATGATTACCGGAAGTGATTTGGGAGGATTTAATTCCAACAGATTTGATGTTCCTCTTTTGGCTGAAGAGCTTTTAAGAGTAGGAATGGATTTTGATCTGAGTAAATTCAGATTGGTAGATGCACAGACTATTTTCCATAAAAAAGAACCTAGAAACTTAGGTGCTGCTTATCAGTTTTACTGTGGAAAAACATTAGAAAATGCGCATTCTGCAGAAGCTGATGTAATGGCAACCTTTGAAGTTCTGGATGCACAAGTAGGAAAATACGATGATATTCCGAATGAAATAGCACCGTTAAGCGAATTTACATTCCATAATAAGAATGCGGATCTTGCAGGATTTATCGGATATAACGAAAAAATGGAAGAAGTTTTCAACTTTGGAAAATATAAAGGCCAGGGAGTGAAAGCAGTATTCCAAAAAGATTTAGGATATTTCGGATGGCTTCAGAATGCTGACTTTCCGTTGTATACGAAAAAGGTTTTTACAAAAATTCAATTATCTAGCAGGTTTTAAAAATGTCTGAACTGGTTCGTTTTAAATTTTATGAAACTGCCCTTGAAGCTAACAGGGACAAACAGATATTGGCTGAAAACGCCATCAATAGTTTCATTGCAAATGAGCAGCTGATCCAGTCAGATTGGCTCCTGTCGCAGGCTGTTGGCGGCATACAGCTTCAGGTATTTGAAGAAGATCTGGAAAAAGCCAAGCAGGTATTACAGGATTATAAGGACAATGAACAGTATTCGCTGGAAGTAGAACACACCATTGAAGATCCTGAGTTTGATTTTGTCTGTCCTAAATGTGGTTCCAATCATATTTACAGGGATGACAGTGCCACCAGCTTTTTTGGCATTTCTTTTCTGACGAGCCATAAATTCAAATGTTATTATTGCGGAAATGAGTTCTCCCATTAAGGTTTAATATGGTCAAAAAAATTGGAAAGATTTTTCTCGTTGTTATTCTTGGCTTTCTTCTTTTCATAATAGGAAAGTTCATATTGGTATGGAACAGCGTAGAAGTTGATCATAGTCTAAGCCAGAAACCTCTTTTTAAATCTTTTGATCAGCAAAAACAAACAAGTATTTGGGGTTCGGAGAGTGAAGATATTAAAACCAATGATTTTAAGACAAAATCAGACAGTATAAGTCCAGCATATTATACGTGTTCTATTAATGAAAATCCAATGCTAAACGTTACATTTTCTGTTGGAGATGGTTTCAGCGGTGGTGGTTTTCAGATAGATATTTTTCAAAACAGATATAAAATCTCTCCCTATTCTTATACTGACGATGTAAAACTTTTTGATTTTTTGGACACGGGAGAATATTATAAAGTTTTGGACAGTAAAGTTATTCTGGATAAAGAATCTTATCAAAAAGGAGATAGTATCTTCGGATATACTGAACTCAAAGTTCAAAGAAGATATGGTCCTGAAAAATATATAGAAGAAGGTAAAGGATATTTTAAAGGTAAAGTAAATTAATTAAGTTATGAAAATAATCTGCATAGGAAGAAACTACAGTGAACACGCAAAAGAATTAGGAAACGAAATTCCTGAAAATCCTGTTATTTTTATGAAACCGGATACGGCAGTTCTGAAAGGAAATGATTTTTATATTCCTGAGTTTTCAAATGATATTCACTACGAGCTTGAGGTGGTATTGAAAATTTCTAAGGGAGGAAAATATATCCAGAAAGAAACAGCCAACAAGCATTATGAAGAAATAGGTCTGGGAATAGATTTCACGGCCAGAGATCTTCAGAGTGAGCTAAAATCAAAGGGACTTCCATGGGAACTTGCTAAAGGTTTTGACGGTTCTGCTGTGGTAAGCAGTTTCTTTAAAAAAGACAGTTTCAGTCTTGACAGCCTCCAGTTTTCATTATTAAAGAACAAAGAAAAAGTACAGGATGGCAATACAAAAGATATGATGTTCAATTTTGACGATATCATTGCCTTCGCTTCTCAGTATTTCACGTTAAGGGTAGGTGACCTTATCTTCACCGGAACTCCAAAAGGAGTTGGAAAAGTAGATGAAAATGATATTCTGGAAGCGTATCTTGAAGAGGAAAAAATCCTTGATATCCGAATATTATAAGTATTTAACACCAGAGTCTGACAATTTTTCCCTATCTTTAGGTAACAAAATTAGAGGTTATGATAAATATTGTAGTACCCGTAGATTTTGGGGACAAGACAGACCAATTGGTAGACGGTGCCATAAAATTTGCAAAACAGCTTAACGGCAGAATTTACCTGATCCACGTAGCACCATCAGACATTGGCTTTGCCATTGGTGATATGGGATTTCAATATTTTCCTGAAGTAGAAGCCAACGAAATCAGAGAAGAGCTGGTACAGCTTAATAAAATTGAGCAGAGAATCATCGCTCATGATATCGATTGCGAACACCTTTTAAAACAAGGGCTTGCCAAAGATATTATTCTGGAACATGCAAAGGATAAAAATGCAGATTATATTGTGATGGGATCACATGGCAGAAGCGGAATATATGATGTATTCGTGGGAAGCTTAACCAAAGGAATTACAAAAAGTTCAAGTATTCCTGTGCTGGTACTTCCAATTCACGACTAAGAAAAAGAAAATTTTAATCGTTAGTAATAAAAAAACCGATCAAAGCATATTGTTTGATCGGTTTTTTACTATATAACCAATTAATTAACCTTCTTTTTTGTAGATATTCGGATCGTAGTAAGGATTCTTACCTTCCGTTGGAGAATAATAGTCTTTGTCTTTGTCCCCACCTAGTGTTACTACAAGTACATAGCACCAATAAGTAAATAATACACAACAAACTGTAAATAAAATCCAGTTTAAAACATTTCCGAAAGTATCAAAGAAACCGAAAGTCCATTTGAAAACTTTGCTTAAGAATAGAAAGAAAGACGTCATTATTTTCCTTTTTTAAATTAACTTTGTACAAATTTATAAAAAATGTTTAAATTACTTTCAAAAGAAAGCAATATTTTTTCAATTCCTGTTTATATTGGTTTTCTTCTTTTAGTAGTCGTAATATTTAACATACTGAATTTCAATACTTATGAAGCTATTGTTGCCGGAATAACTTTTCTGGGAATTGCTTTGGGATATTTTTGTTTTCACAGTATTGCCCTTAATTATCAGACGCACCTTCCATTATTCTTATATACTTTTTTCATTTTTGGGCTGTATCCCGGAAATCTGGATATAGGAATTGCGGTTTCTCTGCTTACAAACTCCTTTCTTATCCTTCTTCTGACAAGTGCGGATGAAGATATCAGAAAGAAGTCATATGTACTGGTAGGATCTATTGTAGCATTGAACTTTATTTTCCTTCCTACCACCTGGCCGATGGCTGTTTTTGTGATCATCCACGTGATTGCGACCTCTGCCAAAATCACATTGAATCTTTTCAGATTCCTGCTCGGGATCGTTTTGATTACCTTCAGTTATTTTTCTGTGATGTATTTCGTTCAGTTTACTTCCTGGAATATAGATTATTTTCCGTTTGGAAAGATGAAGCCTGTAACGGATTATACGGAGCTTCTGCCACTGATTCCTGTGGTTCTAATGCTTATTTATGCGGTATATGACCATTTTAAAAACTATAATAAGAAAAGCCCGATAAGCAGGTATAAATATACTTTCCTGTTGGTTTTTTCTATGGCCCAGCTTGTTTCCATCATCCTGTATATGAATAAGAGTTATGAATATCTGCTGCTTCTTGCATTTCCTTCAAGTATTATTCTAAGCAGAATGATGAGATTTTTACCCAAATATTGGATGCGTGAAGCCAGTGTATGGCTTATTATTATTAGTTTACTGACCTTTAAAGCAGGTACAGTTTTTGATTTATTTTAAAAAATTATGATTCAGATAGACGATAAATTGATTTCTGAGGAAATTTTTTCCGAAGAATTTGTTTGCAACCTTACGAAATGTAAAGGTGCATGTTGTGTGGAAGGTGATGTAGGAGCTCCGTTGGATAAAAACGAGCTTGAAGTATTGGACAGTATTTTTGATAAAATAAAACCTTACCTTACCCAGGAAGGCATCAAAGCCCTTGAAGAACAAGGAACATGGACTACTGATCCGCACGACGGAATGTATGTTACTCCTATGGTGGAGAACCGTGAATGTGCTTATGTAACGTTCGACGAAAAAGGAATTACCAAATGTGGTATTGAAAAAGCATATGAAGATGGCGCTGTAGAATGGCAAAAGCCGATTTCGTGCCACCTGTACCCTATTCGTATTACCGAATATTCTGCATTCACTGCTTTGAATTACCATGAATGGAATGTATGCAGCGATGCGTGTACGCTTGGAAAAGAACTTCAGGTTCCTGTTTATAAATTCTTAAAAACTCCATTGATCAGAAAATACGGCGAAGAATTCTACAATGTTCTGAGTGGAGCTGCTGACGAATGGAAAAAAGAATATGGTTCTTAACCGATCAGGATTTGAATTAAATAACAAAAACCGCAGAGAAATCTGCGGTTTTCTTATTGTCAATAAAAAGGCTGACTAGTTAGCTGCTCCTGCTTTTACAGTAGTAACTTCTGCTTTCTTAGTTTCATCTTTTTTAGCTTTTTCCCAACCGTCTTCCGGCATCAAAGTCGCTACAATTCTACCTTTTGTAAGATATTTTTTAGCAACATCCTGAAGATCTTTTACAGTAAGTGCCTTTACTTTCTCCTGGTAATTCAGAATATCATATTTATCACTTCCGTCTAACTGGTTTTTAGCAATAGCATTCATCCAGAACATATTGTCTTTTAGTTCTGTTTTATTGTCATTGTATTCTCCTTCTTTGTACTTATCCAGATCTTTCTGTTCAGGACCTTTATCAATCAGCTTCTGAAGCTCAGTAATAGCACTCTTCGTCAGTTTATCTGCATTTTCCGGACCACAAGGGAAGTTAATTCCAAAGCTGTAAGTACCATAAGGAATTCTATTCATACCACCTCTTGCACCTCCACCGTAGATACCGCTTTCATCTTCTCTCAGTTTTTCGATGACCTTGATGGTAGCCACCTCTCCAAGAGCAGATAATGCTAAAGCTTCTTTTTCGTTATAAGGAGCTTCTCCACTGTATGAGATAGACACCATACTCTTCGGATCTTTTCCTTTTTTATATACTTTTGTGTAATCTCCGGTAACTGTTCTGTATCCGGTATCTTTGAACATTGTAGTTTTTCCTGATGATGGTAAGCTTGCAATATACTGAAGGACTTCATTTTTAAACTTCTCTTCATCAATATTTCCTACGAAATAGAACTGGAAGTTTCCGGCATTGGCAAATTTATCTTTATAGATGTCGTATGCTTTTTTATAGTCAGTATTCGCCCAATCTTTCTCCATTGGGAATACACCAATAAATCTAGGATTCTTCTGGTTCATGAATTTTGCATGCTCGTTAGAGAAATAAGCCTGTGGATTAGACAACAGATTATTCAGCATAGCAGACTGCTTTTCTTTGTATGCATTGAAGGAAGCCGGATTGTAATTTAAGCTTGTAAAATAAGCATACATCAGCTCCATCGCTGTTCCTAAATCTTTTTGTGCAGTTCTTCCGGAAATACCTTCAAAAAGAGAGGTTACCATTGGATTTACACTCACCTGTTTACCAGCTAAATAATTAGTAAGATCCGCTTTTGAGAATCCTCCAACTCCTGCTTCTGATAATGCAGAGAAAGCAAACTGTGTCTTATTGTAATCCGCATCCGGAATAAGAGAACTTCCTCCTAAACTTCTTGCAGTAAATACAATTTCGTCATCTTTAAAGTCGGTTTTCTTGAAAGTCACTTTAGCACCGTTGCTTAATGTCCAAGTTGTTGTCCCTAGCTTGGCATCCGTTTCTGTTTTAGCAATTTTCCCTTCAGATTTGAAAGGTTTTACAAGATTTTTGATCGTAGCCTTTTCTTCATAAGGTTTTAGATCAGCCATTTTCACAGTATCAAATGTATTCAAAACCATTGCTTCTGTAGGCATGGTGATATTATCTTTTTTAGGACCTGTGATCACAATTACCCTGCTGTCATCTTTCACCATTTTCTTGATGATATCGTTGGTCTGTGCAAGGGTAACAGATGGTAAGAACGTTTTTGTATCTTCATATTCCCATGCAATTCCAGGTATTGGCTCCTGCTCCAGGAAGTTTCTTACATACTCACCTACCAGCATGTCACTTTCTGTCTTATCTCTGTTGTTATAAGATCTTTCAAGGTTAGAAAGTACTTGAGATTTCGCTCTGTCAAGTTCAGACTGGGTAAATCCGAATCTTTTTGCTCTTTCCACTTCTTCCAATAAAACCTTCAATGCACTAAGCTGGCTTCCTTCTTTTACCATGGCAAATCCCTGGAAAGCTTCTTTGCTTCTTGCATAGGTTCCTCCGTGGTATACTGACCCGAAAGTAAAAGGCGGGTTTGTAGAGTTGATCAGTTCTCTCAACCTATTGTTTAACATCGTTGTTGAAAGATTTTCCACAAGACTCTGATTGTACTGCTCTACCGTTACGTCCGGCTTATAAGCATCAGCATCTTTCATGATAAACTGTACCATAGAATTGGTAGCGTCAGGATCTGTTTCAATTGCTACCAGAGTTTCTTTGTGGTTTGGAAGGTCAAAAGATTTTCTTTCTCTGGGTTTTGAAGGGTTTTTATATTTACTGAAGTTATCTTTGATCTTCTTCTCAATTTCATCCACATTGATATCTCCTACCACGATGATCGCCATCAGATCCGGTCTGTACCAGTCCTGATGGAATTTTCTGATCACGTCAGGTTTGAAGTTTTCCAACACTTCTTTTTTACCAATCGGAAGTCTGTCTGCATATTGAGATTTATATAAAAGCTTTGGAAGATATCTATCCATCATTCTCTTATCTGCACCAAGACCCAGCCTTAGCTCTTCCAATACAACTCCTCTTTCTTTATTGATCTGTTCATCAGAAAGGGTTGCATTGAATGCCCAGTCTTCCATTACTTTCAGTCCGGCATCTAAATTCCCTGGTTTATCCAATGGAACAGGAAGCATGTAAACCGTCTCGTCAAAGCTGGTATAAGCATTAAGGTGTTGTCCGAATTTCACGCCGATAGACTGTAAAAAATCTACTAATTTATTATCTGGAAAATTTTTGGTTCCGTTGAAGTTCATGTGCTCCATAAAGTGAGCCAATCCTCTTTGATTTTCATCTTCAAGAATAGATCCGGCATTGATTGCCAGACGGAAATCTACTTTTTTCTCAGGTAAGGTGTTTTTTTTGATGTAGTACTTCATTCCGTTGGAAAGGGTACCCATTCGCACAGAAGGATCCACTGGAATATTCTGTCCAAAGGCATTTGCTGACATCAAAAAGATGACCGCAAATGAAGATAAGACTTTTTTCATGGTATTTGATTTTATTTACAGCTTAAAACTACCAATTATTCACAAAATGAGGAAATTATGGAATCTGTTTTATAGTTAAAGTTGAGTTAAATTTATTTATATACTAAAAAAACCGGGCTATACCCGGTTTTAATATCTTAAAAAAGTGACTTTTTATTTAAAATCAGCATCCGTAACTCCGGAATTGATTACAACTTTAGTAGTTTTAATCGTCATTTTCTGACCTCCTCCTTCAGCATCTACTTCAGCAGGGAACTGCAATCCATCTACGGTCATGTAGCTTTTAATGGTAGCATTTCCTTCTCCTGCATTGGTTTTGTACAAAAGTCCGGTTTTTGCATCGAAATAAAACTTTCCTTTGTCTGAAGACAATACATTATAGTCTTTTCCGTCTAATTTTTCTGTTGATACATTTGGAAAATTAGAGGCATCAAAAGCTAAAGCATCAATTGGCTTTCCTTTTTTCAACTCAACAAGTTTATCTGCAGGAATATCCGTTTTATTTCCCATCTGATCAAAGTATCCCTTCTCACCATCGAAAAGCTGAATCATTTCTTTTCCCATCAGTGATTGTACAGATTTGAATTTATTTCCTAATTTTTTAGTAGTCATTTGAATTTCCATTCCCTGCACAGAAACTGTGTTATCAGTAATGGTAGATTTTACAGCCTCCAATTTATCTTTTCCTCCTAATGCTTTGAAATAGTTATCAACAACTTCTTTAGAGGTCAGTTTGGATTTTACAGCTTCTGTTTTAGCAGATGCAGCTCCTTTCTTCTGAGCTGCTGCCGGTACTGAAAAAAGTACAGCACAGAAAAATGGAATGATGATCTTTTTCATATTTATAATAAAGTTTAAAGGGTAAATATAGGAATATTGACGGACATAGGAATAAATAATGAGTGATGAGTAATAAATGATGACTGATGAGGGATTAATCTTTGGGTAGAGGCATAATAAAAAAAAACCGTCAAAAAAATTGACGGTTTTCAAATATTTATATCGAAGTATAATTATTTCTTAAGTTCTTCTAAAAATTCGTCGTGAGAAATTTTAGTTTCTTTTTTGCTCGCTTTTTCAAGAATTACATCTTTCAATTTAGCCATAGCAACTTCAGAAGAAATTTGTCTTACCTGCTCTTGATCTTTCAACATTTCAACAGCATATTTTTGAACTTCTTCATCACCAAGGTGGTGGATTCCGTAGATTGCCAATTGGTTTTTAACTAACTGCTCAGCCTGAGCCAATACATCAGCATAGTCAAGGTTGATTTCGTTTTCAGTCATCAATTTACCTTCGATAATCTGGTATCTCAATTGGTTTTTCTCAGCTTCAAGAATTTCTTTAGCCTGATCTTCAGACTGGATATTCTGATTAGAGAATAATAACCACTTCACAAGGAATGATTCAGGAAGTTTTACTTCTTCTTTGTCAGTTACTTGCTCTAATACTTTATTCACAAAGTGAACATCAGCATTTTGCTGGAAGTACTCGTCTAATTCAGTTTTCACTTTATCTTTAAGTTCTTCTTCAGTCTTAATGTTTCCTTCTCCGTATACTTTGTCGAATAAGTCCTGGTTAAGTTCAGCTAAGTTTAATGTATAGAAATCTTTTACTTTTACTTCTAATTCATTGTGGTGTAGGTGTTCTACTTCTTCTTTGCTGAATCCTAATTCTTTAGCTAATTCTTCGTCACCTGCAAGAGTTTCTTTAGTTACTTTTACAGATCCGTCCATTTTCAAACCTTTTACCAATTTGAAAGCTTCTTTGTTTTCACCAGTAACGGTAAGATTTTTTGGGTGGTGGTGGTGCTCTCCTTCAGCATCTTCTTCTACAACCTGAGAAACTTCTAAAGCAATGTAAGAATCTTTAGTGATTTTATCTTGAGGAACCTGCTCAGCGAAACGCTTCTGCATGTTTTCAATACTCTTGCTGATTTCTTTGTCAGAAGCTTCTACTTTGTAGTGAGGTGCTTCATATTTAGCTAAATCTATAGTGAATTCAGGCTCATATCCTACTTCGAAAGCAACTTCTATTTTTTCAGCGTTGTAATCTAATTCGTTTACTGGCTGAGGAACAGGCTGACCAACTAATCTTAATTTGTTGTCATTAACATAGCCGTTTAAAGCATCAGAAACTTGTCTGTTGATTTCTTCAAACGCAATACCTGCTTCATATTGTTTTTTAACCATACTCAAAGGCACTTTCCCTTTTCTGAATCCAGGAACTTGCGCATTTTTAGCATAATTAATCAACTGCTTCTCTACTTTTTCTTTGTAGTCAGTTTTTTCCAATGTTACTGTAAGCAATGCACTTACGTCATCATGGTTTTGTGCGGTAACCTTCATTATTGATTAAAATTTTAGGTTGCAAAAATATGAATTTTTTATGAGAATCATCCATTTAAAATCAACTTATAACGCCAAATATTGTTAAATAAAAAACCACCGGAGAATTCCGGTGGTCCAAACAAGATTAAAGGATATATTAATTAATAATATTATAGTTTGCCTGTGCGTCTGTTTCACCTCCGGTATGTGTTCCATAGACAACTCCGTTTCCGCTCACAGCAGAAGCTTCAGAAACGGTTACCGGCTCATGGAATAATGTAAGAACCAGCTGACTAGGAGCAGATGCATTTTTTACAGCAGTATTTACTACCCATTTTGTTTTCAACCCAACACGGCTTCCGTCTTTTCTTGTTGAATTGGCATCATCAGTACGCGTTAAAGTAATATCTGAGTTTGGAAAGTTATACACTAAGAAATGTTCATCTTTTGCATCTTTAATTTCCTGCGTAGCATCTTCGTCCCCATTTTTGAAAATAACTTCTACGTTATAGGTATGTCCGTTTATTAGTTTAACATTCGGGTTCGTTGTACTGTTCACCTGATAATCATAAACGACAGGAGTTCCTGTAGCTTCATCCGTTACTCTTAAAAGAACATCTGAAAGTTCTTCCTGAGGAAGGTCATCCGCTTCATCATCACTTCTGTTGCATGAAGTTAAGCTTAAAGAAACAGTTAAGAATAAAAGTCCTAATATAAGTGTTGTATTTTTAAAAATATTTTTCATTTTTTTGATTTTAAGTAATTAAAATTGATATTTAAGAGTTAAAATAAAGTTTCTTCCCATCTCGTTGGAAAAGAAACGAAGTCTGTTCAGATAATCTCTGTAAGACTTATCGAATACATTCCGAACTGAAAAATCAATTCCGAAATTTTTAGACAGATTCACCCCTGTCTGAATATTCCAAAGGGAATATCCGCTTGGAGGTGTAGAAATATCTACTTCTTCATTATAAGCATTTCCGTCTGAATCAAATAATCTGATTGGAACGTTATAAGTAGGAAATCTTGTTTGTTTTAAATAAGTATTATTACTTACTGTAAAATAAAAACCTTTCCATTCTTTTTTATTGAATTCCAATGAATTATTAAAATTCGGAGGCATCATGAGAATAAGTGGCACATCGTGAGTTGTATCTTGGCCATAAACATAGGAACCGCTTCCTTTGTAGGTCAGATTATCTGTGATTTTAAGCTGGGCATCAATATCTAACCCATACATTTTTGCATTGATCTGCTGATAGTTGTAGACTACAAAAGCTCCACCCCACTGCGTATTCTGGTATCCTGTAGGAATCTGGTTGATGAAATTCTGGGTATAGAAAAAGTAAGGGTTTACAGAAATATTCAATCCTTTTAAAACATTTGCTTTGATGTCTGCAACTAGATTGAACTGATTTCCCGTTTCGCTTTTCATTCTCATATCTCCTCTTTCAATAATGGCAGCAGAATGGTGAAGTCCATCTGCAAAAAGCTCTGCAATATTCGGAGACCTCGAAACTCTGGCATAATTGAATTTCAAGTCAAAATATTCAGATGGGTGATAAACAAGCCCTCCATTCACTGAGATATTATTATAACTTAAAGATGGTTTTGTAAGAATTCTGTTTTGGTTTATTCTTACTACAAAATCTGAATAGTCTGCTGCATATTGTTTATTCCAGTCGCTTAGATCATACCATTTTGTTACATCATAATGATCATAATCGTATCTACCTCCCAATTCAAGATCCAATTGAGGTGCAATTTTATATTTTAATACTGAATAAATTCCTGCATAATATCTGTCATAATTAGGAACAAGTCGTCTTGCCTCAGTCTGAGTATTGGAATAATTGTTTTGATAACCTACATTAATTCCTGTTTCAAGATTCCATTTTCCTCTTTCTATCAGATGATTCACATTCAATTCATTGGTTATCAGTTCAAGATCCAAAGCTGGCTTTTTACTCAGCTCTTCCGTACGTCTGATATCATATTCTTTTCTATGATTGTACTGGAAACTGTAAGTAGCCGTTATTTTTCCGAAATTTTCAAACCTTTTATATGCAGATACTTTAGCAATATGATGCTCAATTTCCTGTTTAGGATTGTCAATATCATAACTAAAATCCCTTTGATAAACTGGTTGTGGTGCTGTAAGAGCATTACGCAAATCTTCAGAATTCCCTACATGAGAGCTTCTAAGGATTCCCACAGTACTCTTTGTCAGATAATAATCAAAAGAAAAACCTTTTTCAAACGTCATCTTCTGAACTCCAAAATTAAATCCTGAACTTTCTAGTCCGGTATTCATCAAGCCATATTCCGGAGCTTCAAGATCTCCGAGTTTTTTATAGCTTCCATTGGTTTTAACTGCCCAGCCGTTTTCCCAGGTTTTTGCCAGTTTTACATTAAGATCAGCTCCTCTTCCATTGGAAATTCCAGAAAGGGAAACATTCCCCATAATGGTATCTTTCTTAGGCAAGATCTGAGGCTGTAAAACAACAACTCCGCCTACAGCTCCACCTCCATATTTCAAAGCAGATGCCCCTTTTATTACATCAATATGTTCAAAATTATTGACGTCTACATTGGGTGCATGCTCCACACCCCATTCCTGTTCGGCTAGTTTTACTCCATCATTCAGAATAGAAACTCGACTTCCATAAAGCCCATGGATAATAGGTTTTGCAATATTATTTCCTGTCTTAAGAACATTAACACCGGAGATGTTTGTTAAAAGATTTCCAAGGTTTTCGGTAATATTTCGTGAAATCATTGATTTATCAATAGTTTTCACAACCATACTTCCGTTGTTCTTGTGACTTCCATGGATGGTAACCGTTTCAATATCTTTGACATGGTGTTCCAGCGTAATAACCAACTGGACATCCTGATCAACTCCTATATTTTCAGTATAATCATTGCAATCAGGATGTTGAGCAATGAGTGTATACTTCCCTGCAGGAATTTTGTCAAAAGAAAATTTACCTTTTTTATTGGTTTTAGCTGTAAAATTTCCGATTTTAATCACAGCATTTTCCAATAAGCTTTTATCGTGAAAATCCTGAACGGTTCCTTCTACAGTATAGGTTTTTTGTGCACTTATAAATACTGATCCGCAAAAGATCAGCAGCAGGCAATATATCAATTTCATTGTAAATAGATTGATTGCGTACCCTTTCAACAGGGTACAATTGTCGTTAAAATTTGTGGGAAGGGTTGGGTTTGATTGTAAAATGTAAAAAATAAGATGTATTAATAATGAGAAATCAGAGGTTAATCATTGAGGTCTTTTATACATCAATAGAAACTAACAGCTGTTTTTCCAACAACTTAATATTTTGAACATTAAACATTGAACTTAAAGTATCAAACTTTAAACCCTATAGAATCTAAGAATTATGAAATTGCGGGCGGTCCCCGAAGCTGAAAAGTGAATTTGGTCTGAGACCAAATTTTCTCCTGAATGGTGATGATTTGTTTTACCTCATGGCTGTAATGCTCAAAAGTAAAACTGAATTCTTCAGGAGCTAATGTATGTCCGGTAACCAAAAAGTGGCAGGCCAGACAATCGCCAGCTTTCTCTTTAGTAACTGCTTTCGTCACCGTATTCTCTACTTTTTTAAGATTGAAAGCCTTAAAATAATCTACAGAATCGTGATGGTGAAAGCTTTGAGAAAGCAGCGCAAGGAAGTACACTCCAAACAATAGCTTGGAGATAAAACTCTTTAGGTTTCTGCTTTCTTTAAAAATCATGGTTCAAAATTATGAAAATAATTTAATTGTTTCCTTAAACTTTTATTAAATTACTTATGACTATTGATAATAGGTAGAAGTGAAAAGGATTTTGTTACAAAAAAAATGCTTCATAATTTTTAGTTGATGAAGCATTTCTATTTTATTTAATCAAGTTGGGTACCAAGATACTCCCACTCCTGCAGGGCTGCATCCAGCTCTTCCTTAGCTTTATTGTATTTTTCTAAGGTTTCATCTGAAGGATTTTCTTTGGCAAAAGAAGCTTCCATTTCTTCTACTTGTGTTTCAAGCTCAGAAATTTTCTCTTCTACTTTTTTGATTTTATTCTGTATATTTTTCTGTTCTTTGCTGACGATAGCTGAAGATTGACTGCTAGCAACTGGTTTTTCTTCCACTTTCTTAGGCTCTACTTTTACTTCCTGATGAAGCTTCGCTTTTTCTGCAGAAATCTCTCTGATCGTTTCTTTTTGTCTGTATTCAAGATATTCGTTGATGTCTCCAAGGAACTCTTTCATACTTCCATCACGGAACTCATAGATTTTATCACAAAGCCCCTGAAGGAATTCCCTGTCGTGCGAGATAACAATCAAAGTACCCTCAAAATTCTGAAGTGCCAGCTTAATAATCTCCTTAGACTGAATATCCAGGTGATTGGTAGGCTCATCCATAATCAGCGTGTTGAAAGGACGAAGCAATAGTTTACAAAGTGCCAGACGGTTTCTCTCCCCTCCGGAAAGTACTTTTGTTTTCTTGGAAACCGCATCTCCCTGGAAAAGGAAAGATCCTAATAAATCTCTTACTCTAGGTCTTGTCTCTTCTGTTGCTGCATCTTCTGCTTCTTCAAGAACCGTTTTATTAGGGGTTAAAACCTCCTCCTGATTCTGTGCAAAGTATCCGATGTTGACATTGTGCCCAAGATTCCAGTCTCCTGAATAATCTTTAATATCACCTGCTAAAATTTTAGCTAAAGTTGTTTTCCCTTGTCCGTTCTGCCCTAAAAGAGCAATTCTGTCTCCTCTCTGAACGATGAAATCTACATCATCAAAGATTTGTTTCTGTCCGTAAGATTTTCCAAGGTTCATTGCTTCGAAGATTACTTTCCCCGGAACCATAGACTGTACGAAACGGATATTGAATTTTGAAACGTCTTCATTATCAACTTCAATACGTTCTATTTTATCTAATTTCTTAATAAGTGACTGTGCAAAAGATGCTTTTGTAGCACTCGCACGGAACTTATTAATATTGTCTTCCATCTGTTTGATCTCCGCATCCTGATTCTTTTTAGCCTGAATCAGTTTTTCACGGCGATCTTCTCTCATGACAAGATATTTGGTATAGTTGGCTTTATAGTCGTCAACCTTTCTGTTATTGATATCAAAAGTACGGTTACAAACCGCTGTCATAAACTGTTTATCGTGACTTACAAGAACAATAGCTCCCGGATAATCTTTAAGGAAGTTCTCCAACCAGATGATAGATTCCATATCCAGGTGGTTGGTAGGCTCATCGAGAAGCATAATATCATTCTTCTGAAGAAGTAATTTTGCCAATTCTATTCTCATTCTCCAGCCTCCGGAAAACTCATCAGTGATTTTTTGGAAATCATCTGCTTTGAATCCTAAACCAAATAATACTTTTTCCATATCGCCTTCAAGATTGTAGGCATCATGGTTCATTAAAAGGTCATTCAGCTCGGTCATTTTATTAATCAAATCCGTGTAGGAATCACTTTCGTAGTCTGTTCTTACAGTCATTTGGTGATTCACTTCCTCAAGCTCGTTTTTCCATGCATTAATCTGCTCGAAAGCCTGCATCGTCTCAGCCCAAACGGTTCTTCCTTTTACGAAATCAAGATCCTGTTTCAGGAATCCAATGGTAACACTTCCTTCAGTGACCACTTCTCCTTCGTAGAAATTAATTTCTTTGGACAGCATTTTCAATAAAGTGGATTTCCCCGCTCCATTTTTACCTACCAGACCTACTTTATCATCCTTTTTAATGGTGAAACTGACATTTTGAAATAAATAATTTCCTGAATGATGTAATCCTAAACTTTGAACCGAAAGCATCTTAATTAATAATTAGTAATGAATAATGAATTTTCGGGTGCAAAAATACGGAAAAAGAAATGAATAGCCCAGAAATAAAAAAAGCTGCCCGAAATAGGTAGCTTTTTCCTTTAAATGTCACTGATGTATACAATTTTTATCCAGCCGTAAGCGGTGGTGTTTTTCTTCCCGCTTCAACCATTGCAATCATCTCTACAAGCGTTTGTGCACCCTCTTTGTAGGTTACCTGCTTGATCCCATGGTGAGATCCTATTTCATGTTGCAATTCGTTCAAAGTAGTAGCCTGAGCCATTGTCATCTTTTTGCTACCATTTTTGATACTGATCTCGTATTCAAAAGTCTCTAAAAGTTTTTTTGCTTTCTTAAGCCATGCTGAAACTGTCATAATTATTTTGTTTTTGGGGTGATGTAATGATTCGATATAAGGATTTTCATATTTCACTTATAGTCTTATTTTGAAGCTTCGTGAAATGAACAATTCAAAATAACGAGAATTAAAATCCAAAAACTACAGTATAATATACCAAATCTAAAATTCAGTACTTCTACCCAATTACTCTCAATATATGATAAATAAAAGGGAACATCTAACATGATGTCCCCTAACCTAAATTTAAAACTGAGAAGCGTTAGCACTAATTCTTAATTTCATTGAATGTAATAGCTGCCGGTGTTTTCAAAATGGAACGAAGCCAGATATCATTATTGGGAACATTGGTTCCGTAAAGAAAATCTGCAACAAAACTGTCTTCCGGCAGATGCAGCTCAACGGAAAGTCTTGTCCGGCTGGTCTGATCAACGGAAGTACTGCTGGAAACATTTAATCCGTTATTAATCAATTCAATATTAATTTCCCGCTGCGATCTTTTCAGGAGGCTGTTGCTATATAAACCGAAATTTGCAGAAATGTGGGTATAATCGGCAAATTTTCCAAAATCATAGATTGGCTTTTTACTGACTGAAAGATCTTTTATATATTCTTTTATTTTGATATAAAAACGACTGAGAAAAGGATGTTTGTTATAATCTATTCCAAAATATGCATCATTTTCTGTACTGAAAATGGATACTTTAGCATTGGTTTCTTCCAGCATCAATTTTCCATATACTTTTGAAAGATCATTGTATACTTTATCCCGGCACACATAGGCCTGCGAAAGACCATTATCCGTTTCTACTTCATATCCGGAAAGCAAGGTATCCCAGATTTTATTGCCTTCAGCATTGGTTTTCTCATTTCTGATATCTGAAACATAATGATGCAGATCATCCATATGAATAAAATCTGTTGAAATATAAACAGATTGCGGTCCTTCCAGATATCCTCCTCCAATATCAGCATGATCTCCCGGTACAAAGATTTCTTTCCAAACGGAAGATGTATTTTCCGATTTCTGGTCTTCCATTGTTTTTGAGTTCTCAAAAAAGCCGGTAAGCGGAAAGAAAAACCGACTCTCATTGACTGCACAGATATGCAAAGCATTCTCTACCTGAGCAGGGATATTGAGATTATAAGTATTGAAAGGTTTGGATTCTACCGTATCAAAGACTCCTAAAAATTTTATTCTACAATTTTTCAGAGAATAATGAGCCAAAAGCTGGTTGCAGAAAGTTCTTGCCAGCATCCCTCCTCTCCCGAATCCGTATAGATAAAAATGATATTCTATTGCCTGATCACGGGTAACCTGCTGTACAAAATCCCCGGCTTTCTGAAGTTTATCATCGGAAGAGTATCCGTTCCCATAGGGTGGGTTTGCACATGTTGCCATCGCAAAATTATTATCTTCACTGCCTGTTACGGTTCCAATTCCTTCGATATATATTTTTTCATCCCCAGTAAATAAACTGTATAATTTATAGATATTGGTGAAAGTACCATAATAGCTTTCATTGTTGTTCAGCGGTTTATCCGGTGAAAGAATATTTACCCCATTATTTCCTGTACCGTCAAAGAAAATCCCGACGGAAATCACTCTACTGCCATTCATGTTTTTACTTTAATTTTTTATTACAGATCTTGTTTGTGTTTTTTCAAATAAAATCCCTAAAAGAGACATTTCAAAATAACAGAAGAAAAACAAGGCTAGCTAGAGTGAAAAGTACCAAATAAAAAAATCCGTATTTCTACGGAATCAGATTACATTTTTTCAAGGGAATAAATATTGTTAATAATAGCATAAATCACTATTCCCACAGTATTTTTAGCTCCAATCTTCTCCAAAATACGCTGCCTGTGGCTTTCTACAGTTCTTGGACTGATAAAGAGTTTTTCTCCTATTTCGTTGTTGGTAAATTCCTGGCAGATCAGTTTTACCACATCTTTTTCTCTTTCAGACAGCTCATCTTCCATTTCAAAAAGAGAATTTTTCTTGGCAGATCCGTTCATATAGGTAAACAGCATCTGATGGTCTTCTGCCGTGAAGAAAACTCCATTTTTATCAACCATCGTGATGGCATCAATAAATGTTTTTTTATTTGAGTTTTTGGGAAGAAATGCTGATACTCCCAGCTTAACCATGTATCCGAGAATAGAGGTTTTGTAATGGGATGAAAGGATAATAATTTTAAGATCTGGATATTTTTCTTTCAGGATTTCTACCAGTTCAAAACCGTTCATAGGCTTCATCTGAACATCTACAAGGGCAATATCAGGAAATTCATCTTTTGAAAGTTTTCCGAGGTCATCTATAAAATCGGGGCCGTTATCTGCGGTAAGGCATACCGATATATTTTTTTCATTGGACAGCAACATTTTTACCCCTTCGAGGATCAGCTGTTCATCATCAATCAGTGCTAGTTTGATTTGGGAACTCATGATATTTTGGAATTTTTATGATTAAACGACTTCCTTTTTTTAAAAAAGTTTTTTTCCATTTGTGTGTTGCGTTCATTGATTTGATACGGGATTCTATATTTTTGATTCCCATTCCTTTTTTTACCTCTTCATATTCAAAACCTTGTCCGTTATCAGAAATAATGACCGCCATATTTTCAGGATAATCTTTAATATAGATCCAGAGATCTTCAGCATCTGAATGCTTGATCACATTGGTGGTAAATTCCTGAATAATCCGGTACAGCTGAACTTCTACGAAAAGATCTTTTTTTTCATATCCCGGCATTACCTGCAGGGAAATATTAATTTTATGGGAAAGGTTGGCTATTAATTCTTCAACGTATAAGACCAATCCTACCGATTCCAGGTTTACAGGGTATAGTGAATGAGAAATACTTCTGGCAGCATCAATCAGAGAAGACATCTGGCCATAGATATTTTTTTTTATCAGGTCATCACCTTGGGTATCGAGGTTATTCAGCCATAGAGAAAGAATATTGAGCCGGTTTCCAATATCATCATGAATCATTACTGCTATTCTTTTTCTTTCTTCTTCCTGGGCTTTGATGTTTTCCAGCACTAATTTTTTCTGATGGAGAACTTCGGCCTCATGCTGTACGCTTTTCTCTTTAATAATTCTGGTTATAAAAGCTCTGTAGGCAAGCAGAATAAAAGATACTATAACTGTTATGGTAACAATTATAAGGATCAGCAGGTTGATATTTAAAGTTACTTCTTTAATTTGATAAAAGTATATAAAAATGAACAGTACAAAATACTCGAAAGAATATTATTGGCACTGAGAATAGTATAATAATCGTTTTCTGACAACTCAGCAATCTGGTGCTGGATAATAAAAATAAATACCGAAACGGAATAGTAGAAAAAAATACTGGCATCTACCAGAATAAAACGGTTCTGTGCAGAGGTATTTTTAATCTCACGGATCAAAGTAACCCCGGAAAGGCAGATGATAACGATATTGGAAACTACTTTCGCAATATCTGCATTAGATGGATAATCAAACCCATATTTCGAAATCATAAAACCTCCCGCCAGCACACCTGTAATACCCAGAACATATTTCGGCCAATCCAGTTTTCTTATAAATAAACCTGTCAGCAAAAAAAACTCTCCTGCGATGTACAAGGGATAAAGAAATGATGTATCATTAAGCCTGAAGATATAAGGCAGCGCCAGATTCAGCAGTTCAATAAAAAAAAGAAAAGCAATACAATAAAAATACTGCTTTTCTTTTTGGTTTAATATGCGGTATTTTGCTGCTCCCAGCAGTATAACAGATAGAAGCAGTGCATAATTCAGGAATAAAATTGCCTTATAAAGTTCAGCCATTCCTCAGTTTATCGTTTTTAAAATCCACTTCCTACATCTACATCCGGAATACGGCAGATAGGAGGACATGGTTTTGCCCAGTCATATGTATTGGAAACAGTTTCTGCACCCAGTTCTGAATTTCTAAGATTTGCTCGGGAAGAAATAAAGATAAGAGTTACCAGCATTTTTCCATAGATATCATTGTATCTAAGGCCAAAAGAACAGGTAATACCCAGCAAACCATCATCCTCAAGGCAAAGGTCTGCGGTAGGAACATAGAATTTTCTAAAAATTCCAATCCCTTCATTTTCTCTGCATTCTTTATAAAACCACTCCATACCTTCGTTTCTCCAACGTTCAATAGCTGATACAGCGATATCCTGCTCAAGAATAGGTGTATTGGAAACCGGGAATCCCATATTAGCATTCTTCTCTGTGCTCTCAAGATTTTTAGAAAGAACAGCGTTTCTAATAACAGTGTATTCCTGAACTTCCTGTAGTCTCAAATCTTTATCAAGTTCTGTAAGGAAGCTGTACGGATATTCTTTGACGTCTATTTTTACCCCTTCATTATTCATAGGATAAAAAATAAGAATCAAACGATCTCTATAAACTCCTACTGCTGCACAAAAGTCTTTATAATCCTTAAAGCCCTTCATCCACTCAAGGTGCTCACTGGAAATATTAAAAACATAGTTGGTAGGAATCAGCTTTTGAATTTTGGAAAAGTCAGAGAAATACCCTTTCCATTTGTTTGATGCTGCTCTACATTCTTCTACAGGCAGCATATAGTCTACAATGTTTAATGTTGACATAAGCATAGTTTTTAGTCCTATAAAAATATATAAACTAAACATGCTACGCAAGTAAGATTTTAATTAATAATTTTTCACTGTAATATGATAACAGCTCTGTTGTCTTTCTTTAATGTAATATATTCTACCGGCATTCTGATAGTGCTTTAAAACTTTCTCCAGCGCTATTTCCATTTTCGGATTATACTTCAGAACGTTGTTGAACCTTACATAAGAAATGTCAAAAGAGTTACCATAATTGTGAGAACTAATCCCTAGTGAGGCGTTAGAATTTACTCTTCTCAGTCTGCACTGGTCTTCAAGAGTCCGGGTAATGGATGAAACGGTAAAAGTTCCTCCTTTTGTATCTTTACTGAATTTGGAACCTATTTTCTCCAGGGTAGTTTTGGCTTTGGATACCATATAAGCCCTGCTGTAATCAAGTCTCTGAACCTGATATCCTTTTCCCGATTTTTTTATTTTGTGGAATTTTCCGCTGCCGATATATTTCTGTACTGTTTTGGAGTCTTTCAGTAACTGTATTCCAAAACTCTTTGAGGCGTCAAGATGGGGTTTGTAAAGCGGTGTAGGCTCAACCTTCAATACAGTAGTAAGATCATAGCAGGGAAAAGCCTTTTTTGCTGCCTGCGAATAATGTAAACTATAAATAAAAGGTACAAAGACCACACAAAAAAACTTTCTCATTAACCATCCTTTTAAATTACAAACGAAAGATAAAACATTTATGTTATATCTTTCAAAACCTATTATAATACTCTCCAGATAAATCCCAAACAAAGTTTACACCAAATTATTAATTTTATAATTTTTGTTCCCTATTTTTTGAAATATTTTTCAATTTTAACTTTTTACTTTAAGATTTAAATTTTACATTTGAGATACATTTAAATAATAAACAACATGATAAAAAAACTTTTCGCTGAATTTTTCGGCACATTTTGGCTTGTTTTCGGAGGGTGTGGAAGCGCTGTTTTCGCAGCTGGCGTTCCCGACATTGGCATCGGACTTTTAGGAGTTGCTTTAGCCTTTGGTCTTACTGTTCTTACGATGGCTTACGCTGTAGGGCACATCTCAGGAGGACACTTTAATCCGGCTGTTTCTTTTGGACTTTTAGCAGGAGGAAGATTTCCTGCAAAAGACCTTATTCCTTACATTGTAGCCCAGTGTCTGGGAGCCATTGTAGCAGCAGGATGTCTGTACACAATCCTTAACGGTGCGGGAGCGGTAGAATTCTCAAAACCCGGAGATTTTGCCACCAACTTTTACGGAGAGGCCGTTTACAACGGAAAAGCTTTCAGTATGGGAGCCGCATTCCTGGCTGAGTTTTTATTAACTGCCTTCTTCCTTATTGTGATCATGGGAGCTACGGATAAATGGGCCAACGGTAAATTTGCCGGTCTTGCTATCGGTCTTGCTCTTACTTTGATTCACCTGATCTCTATTCCTATTACGAATACTTCTGTAAACCCTGCAAGATCACTTTCGCAGGCTGTATTTGTGGGCGGAACTGCCATGTCACAGCTTTGGCTGTTCTGGGTAGCCCCTATTTTAGGAGGAGTTGTAGGAGGATTGATCTACAAGTTCTTACTTCAGAGAGATACTGCAGAAATTGCAGATTAATTTTTAGAAAAATATTCAAATATAAAATCCTGTCAGGCGGCAGGATTTTTTTTATGCTCTGATCACAAATAAATTATTCTAATTTCTTAAAACGCAAAGTATTTATATGAGAATCTTCTGGTTTTATTTCAGTTTTTTGATGTCAAAAGGATTTTTGAATATCAGTTCTTCATGCTTCCCTTTGATTTCCATTTTCCGCTGAAGCAGATTGAGTGCCATTTTTCTGATAAAAAGGTCTTTGTCATTCAGTTTCCAATAAGAATCTTCGTGAAGCTTTTTGGGTGGACGTATCAGATAAAATTCGGTTTCCCAGGTGTCTGCATTATGGTAAAATTCAATGATGCCGCAATGTTCGGGAATATGAACTGCATCTACCATTCCCATTGGGAGCAAAAAGCTAAAAGAATTACACATATAATCGCCACAGGAAATCTTATCATGTTTCAGAAATTTTTCTCCGGTATCTTTATTGAGATATGATTTTTTGAAATCATTTTTAAAATCACTTTTCGAAAACTTGATCTCAATTTCATGACTTCCTCCTTCTGAATTTATGATCAGAATATCTGCCTCCCAATCGGCCTGAAAATAATTGGTCAGTACAATTTCTTTTTCAAAATCACAATGGGAATGGATATAGGCGTGTATGAGTTCTTCTATTTTGATCATGAATATGATGATAAAATGTAAAAATATTTAATAATAAAATATTATAAAACGCAATGTTTGCAATGTTTCTTAAATTACCAACTGATTACAATGTTCGTAAAGGCGTTTCACTCAGCAAAGTTGTAAGTTATATTCAATTATTATTCACTAATAAAATTGACAGGCGAAGTAAATTGACCATTCACAATTGAATTTTACGTTCAGCTTCTTAGCTTACCAGCAGACTGCATCCTCTGATATCAGAATGATCTATTCTTCCCAATACCTGAAACTTATCACCTACAATTTTACCTAAATCCTGTGTCGCAATAAATGAGCAGGAATGGGTATTGGCAAGATCAATGATATTAATAGCGCCTGTTCTTCCTTCTTTTTCGTAGGATAGAGGATCTTCTGCATTCCGAACCATAATTCTCATCCAGTTCGGGCATTCATACTCATTATTTCCAAGGGAATATGCCTGTGAAAGCAGTTCCGTCATGGAATATTCTGAGTAGATTTTATCTGTTTTAAGGCCGTCCTGTAAGATTTTCAGCAATTCATCTTTCGTCATTTCTTCTTTTCTTCCTTTCATTCCTCCGGTTTCAATGACCATTAAGTTTTCAGGAAAATTCAGCGATTCTTCGCTGTGCTCAGAATGACAGTAGTCCAGAAAGTCAAGAAGTGCAAAGGAAACTCCAAATAGAATTACTTTTTTATCCTGAAGTTTATTCAATAACTCAAAAAGATCAGAATGGTTATAAAGGAAATATCCGTTTTCAGGTTTATCAGATTTCTTCATCAGATAGTCTACCATATAGATCAATGATGAATTCTGTTTTTCCAGATAACTTGGAAGTAAGCCCAGAAAAATAAAATCTTCGGGTTTCCCGATAAACTGTTCAAAACTTTTATAAATACTTTCTTCATAAAGTTTCGGATCTGCGATGAAATGTTTTGAAAGATTTATCTGCGTTGTTCCTGAACTCTGAAAAAACAGATCGGTTGTTATATTTTTGTCCAGAATCTGATGATTTTTGAACATTTCGATTGGCAAAAACGGAATCTTCACCAGACTATCTACCTCATCAGGATTAACATTCAGAAAGTTGACAAATTTCCTGTATATTTCAACATTTTCATATTGATAACGAAAAGTTTTCAACGATGCATTCAGAAAATCCTGTTCAGTCTGTATATTGAATATATTTTTTAATTCCATAACCTTTTAGCACCTTATCACCTCAGTATAAAGTATTTATAAAGATAAAATATTGATATTTAATAATTTTTTAATCTACAAAACCTATTTTGGTAGGCTTATTGCACATACCTAAACGGAATATGGATTAAAAACAAGAGTGGGTTTCGGCCCGTTCGAAAGTTACCTCTTTTTAGGGGTAATTTTTTTTTGCTTTATTTTTCAAAAGTCTTCAGTTCAAAATCTTTTTCAAAAACCCCGTAGGTAAAATAGGAAATCCAGTCTCCGAGGTTAATATATTTTGAATTCTGCTCCAGATCAAGTACCATTGGCAGGTGTCTGTGTCCATAAATGAAGTAATCTATCTTCTCAGTCTTCAATTTTTCTTTGGAGTAAATGATCAGAAACTCTTTATCTTCTCCCAGAAATGCTTTGTCTTCTTCTCCGGAGATCATTTTGTTTTTTTGGGAAAGGTACAATGCAACTTTCATCGCAATATCGGGATGCAGCCATTTGAAGAACCATTGTGCCACCGGATTTGTGAATAATTTTTTCATTCTTTTATATCCTTTATCACCAGGCCCTAAGCCGTCTCCATGAGCCAGCAAAAACTGCTTTCCTCCCATTTCAAAATACTGTTTCTGATAAAATACAGTGCAGCCAATTTCCTCTTCCAGATAATCTTTCATCCACAGATCATGGTTTCCGACAAAGAAATAGATATGAATTCCTCTGTCTTTAAGTTCTGCAATTTTTCCGAGAACCCTGATATATCCTTTGGGAACTACATGTTTCCATTCGTGCCAGAAGTCAAAAAGATCACCCATTAAAAACAAAACCTGGGCATCTTCTTTGATCTCATTCATCCAGCGTATAAATTTTTCTTCACGCACTTTACTCTCACTGGGTGTGGGAGCTCCAAAGTGCTGATCTGAAGCGAAATATACTTTTTTTCCAGGTTCTAAATTAATTGTTGTTTTTAACACCTTCTGAGTTTTGGGGTAAATTATTGATTATCTTCTGCAAACCATTCTCCATAAGAGTTTTCTGTCTCATGAAGTTTAAGATAGGCTAAAGAAATTCCATCAGGAAGTTTTGATTTTACTTTAGCAGCAATAGCGTACAACATGTTTTCACAAGTTGGCTGGAAGCTGCAATAGATTACTTTATGCCCTTTCTGTTCCAGATCATCTCCCAATTCTTTGTGTGGAGACAAGGCATTTACAAGAACCGCATGGTCCCATACATCTACAATTTCGGAATTTACGATACTTTTGATATCTCCGAAATCTACCACCATTCCATTTTTAGGATTTTCAATATCATTGATCGGTTTTCCTTTCACTGTTACAAACAGCTTATAGGAATGTCCATGCATATTTTTACACTTCCCATCGTAGTTGTAAAGCACGTGAGCTGTTTCAAATGTAAAAATTTTTGTAATACGTATCATACTGCAAAGATATAATAAAACGGTCTAACTTGAAAAAGCCAGACCATGTATAAATTGATTCACAAAATCTATTGAAATTCCCCTTGAGTTTACTCTGTAAATAAGTGCTCTGCTGCGTTTGTATGTTTTATAAAAATTACTCCATCAAAACATTCGTTCAACTTAAGAGGTTCTGTGATGGTAAATTTTTCTGTCGCTGGTGTTATAGGGTTGTATCCCAGAAGTCTCATTTTAAAAGCCTTTCCGTATATTTCTTCATTGCTGCTGCGGAAGTCTACAAAATAGTTTTCATTTTTTTTGCTTCCTAATTTCTCTTCCCAGCTATTTTCCAATTGTTTTGGGAGTGGATAGGAGGTGTATTTATTATTCTTTACTGCACGGGGATCTGCAGTAGCACTATAGCTTCCTAAAACAGTAGATGTTGCCAATGCGTAATATTTGTTTCCGTATTTTTCTTTTAAATATCCTCCCATACCATCTACCAGTATAGGTTTCAATGCAACGTGTCCGTCATGTGCAAAAAGGATCATTTTTTTATCATACCCGGACTGAATATTTTTGATCATCTCGGCCATGATAAAGTCTCTGGATACCTCATAATTTTTTTTGCTCGCTTCATAAGGTATTTTAAATCCAAGCTCAAGATGCTCTAATGACAGTTTTGAACTTAAATCCATTTTCTTACCATATAAACTATCCAGCTTTTTAGTGAGTAAATATCCTTCTGTTCCATTTTTTATCACTTCCTTCATATCCAATCTGAAAGATGGGTCGTTTTGTTTTTCCCACATTCCATCCTGTACTATTGCCTTCTTTTGAACTTCTCCTGCTATATCAGAATAGTCTTTTCCAAAATTGTCCGATTTTTTCAGAATTTCAGCACTCCTCGTGAGAGCATCAGTATCGAATCCGGAAATGATTACTTTGTCTTTATGATTCTTATTATAGGTTCTTATCCACGCCAAAAGGGTATTAATTTCTTTTGTCTGCCAGATAGAAGTCATATATTTTTTCAGTGCATCCTTTAAATCAATATCAGAATTAACCGCCTCATTAAGAAACGAAGCATCACCGTAAGAACTTTCAAAGGCTACAATTCTAAAACCGTTTTTGCTAATCAGCTGTTTTGAGATTTCACTTCTTATTTCATTAAACTCTTTGGTTCCATGTGTTCCTTCTCCCAGCCCAACGATAAGATTGTCTTTTAAATGTTCACTAATTTTCTTTATCGCCTTAGTTTCGTTTGTATGGTCTGTAAAGGGAGTTTGAAATTGTACTTCTCCTTTTGTATTTTGCGAAAATCCCATAGAGGAAATTAATATGAGATTGAGTAAAAAATATTTCTTTAACATTGTATAATTTTCAATGGCTTTTCTTACGTAAAGAGAGAATAAAGCCTTATTCATCACCGTAAATTTAGAATAAATTATAAAAAAATTCTCTTCAAAAAATTACATTAACCCTTCATTAACTCACTCAATTTCTACCTCACAGATTATCAAAACAGTACATTTTAATTACTCTCTCAAAGCTTTTTATCTTTTTGTTTCTACACTCAATCCTCCTTTTTAATCTATTTTAAAGGTTAAATTATTATCCGGAGTTCCATCAATATTGAGAGCATTGTAAGGCACAGAAAGCCAGCCGTTTTTATTCATTACAAATTTGAATTGGTAGATTTTCCCTTTTTCAAACTGAGATTTTGGTATTACCAGCTCAAAAGTATTGTTCTTTTTCAGATTCATATAGTAGGTCTTATCATCAGGATTCCAATTATTAAATGAACCTGTAACTGATATATTTTTGATAAATTCTATGCTTTGTTTTTCAGGAAATTGGTAGGAAAAAATAACATTTCCTTTTTCTGTGCGATATCCATAGATTTCTTTTTTAAGATCAGGATGAACAAGAGGTTTAGATTTTGTATATTCTTCTGCCAACGTGTAAGGATTCAGCAAACTCTTATCCATGATCCCCATAATCTGATTGATCATCTGATACATCACCGCAGATTCTTTATATCCGTTGTACATCAATACAACAGCCCTATTTTTTTCAGGAAAAATTCTGTATACACTTACATTTCCACCAGAAAAATGATAGGACTTTACATTATTAAAAGTTCCCATATCCCAGCCATGAGTAAAGATGATATTTTTATCTTTATATTCAAACGGTTTCCACATCAGCTCTTGTGTGGAAGGCTTTAGAAAATCATTTTTGCTCAAATGAATACTCCACTGTAAAAACGCAGGTAATGTAATCGCCAAACCATTAGCTGAATGCGCTCTTCTCCCTTCTACAAATGTAGATTTATCGTATTGATGCTTATCCTTGTTGTAAATATATTTTACGATTCTGTTTGGAATTTTTTCAATAGAATTAGATGAAAACACGACCTGATTTCTTAAATCTGAAAACTGTTTGTTGATAATATAGTCTTCATATTTTTCTCCGGTTACTTTTTCAATGATCATGGTGACCAGCATGTAGTTGGTCTGATTGTATCTATAATCACTTCCTGTTTCAAATTCCATTTTCTCTTTTGATAACCGAGCAATTACTTCAGCATTGGCAGCATCCATGGGAATATCAGTGAAACGGATCCAGTCCGGCAGCCCTGAAGAATGGGATACAAGATTTTTCACCTGAACATTTTGCCACTCTGCCGGTACATTGTCAATATATTTTGAAATTTTATCTTCTAAAGATACTTTTCCCTGTTCTATGAGCTGAAAGAGGCCAATATTTGACATCAATTTTGTAGTAGAATAGATTCTGAACATGGAATTGGCATCTACTTTTTTATCAGTCTCTAAGGTTTCCGTTCCGTAATATTTCTGGAAAGTTATTTTATTATTCGTAACAATGCCTACGGCCATTCCTGGTATCTCATTGATTTGAATAACCTTTTTTATATAATTTTCTATTTCTTTTGACTGGTCAGCTGTCTGACTGTAACCCGTGAAGAAGAAACTTAAAAAAAATATCGTTAAAATGGATGGTTTCATGGTAATTTTTGTTTGAGATTTCTCTATTAAAAACAATTGTAAGCCTTATTATATTACATTGAAGAAAAACGTTTATTTTCCAGGAGTTAATTTGTCCGTTTCAAAACCTAATTCATTTAAATAATGAAGTCCGTTTTGTATTTCTATTGAATTTGAACCTGACCATCCTTTTTCTAATCCCAATAAAATAAACTTTTTGATGTATTTGGGCTCATTAAGATTGACCTCATCTTCCGAGCCTGTCATTTTATTTGTCAACTTAACACCTGATTTTAAAGGCTGTCCCATCATATAATCATCATCGGTCAAGAATGTAATGATTAAAGGTGTTTTTTTCTTCCCACTTAAAAAGATTTTTACAGTCAGAGTATTGGTTTCCGTTTCAGAATGGAATTGGTCTGTTACATTATATAGATACTCATTATTATTAATGATGATTTTCCTCAATTTATTTTTCATTGCTTCATTTTCATTCAACCTATTTCTAGCTGAACTTTATTTTATTCTTTTTTCAAATCTATGAATGACTTTGTAGTCTTTATCATTAATCACAATATCATAATTTCCTTTATCAAGGATTAAAAAACGATTGTCTTTAGCTGTTCTGATTTCAATGATATCTGCTGGAATACCGTTCTGTTCAAATTCTCCTTTTCTGTAAGCAAAAACCATAACCGGATATGTTGAAAGTTGAGCAGCCGGAATTTTATAAAACTTTCGGTTTTCTTTCAGCATCCAATCTGGTCTGCCTTTTATATAATTTGTAACAGGATGAATGATCTTGATATCTGTATACAATTCTTTGTCTTCACCGTTATAAATCATTTCTTTATCATCTTTCAAAACAACAGGAACAGAATTGTTTACCAATCTCAAAATTGGTTCATTATATTTCGGGGAACTTCTTTCCGAAAACTGAGTTTGGTCAATGGTCAATGGATTGATACCTGTTAAATCTGAAAGTCGGCCAGCCATCGTTTTTTCCCAGGATTTATGAACTCCTTCATAAGCATGTTGGTATCCACAATAGATCAGATATTTTCCTTCCTTATTTTGCTGCATAAAATCGGAGATATTTTTTGCTTCTCCAATTTCCCTTTCTTTATTATTGCCTTCGGCTTCGTAAGGAAAAAGCTTGAACCCAATTTTCAGGGCATTATAAATGAAATTCCCGAATTCCGGTTCTTTGGAATAATATCCGCTGTTGAGGGTGGCAAATTTTACGGTATTTAAAGAGTCTCCTTCCAGTGTTTCGATGCCTAAATATCGATATCCTTTGTCATACAACCCCTGAAGCAACGAGGACGCAAAGGTTCTGTGACTGGCATTATGATGGGCTTCATTGATGATGATAATTTTCTCATTGGCTGCCTTTTTCAGAATATACTCTTTTGCATTCACGGGAATTAGTTTCGTAAACTTCAGACTATCAGCAGTATTTAGTTTTTTCACTCTTCCGAAAGTCTGGTCCCAACTTTCCAGTGCAGGTTTATATTGTCCGCTTATGGAGTAATATGTTGCCCCCATCTGACTTCTCCAGGACTGACTTTGAGCAGGATCTTCCACCTTCTTTTTAATATCATCAGAAAATAAGTATGGATTTTCCTGGCTATAAGCCTCTATGCTTAACAATAGTAAAGCCAGTGAATAAAAGAATTTCATGTTATTTAGTTTTTTTATTGAATGTTGTTGGTTAAAAATAAAAAAATCAAAGTTCTATTTCCTACTCTGATTTTAATTTTTTACCAGTTTAAAAAAATTTCTCCAGCCAGTCACTTTCCAGACGTTTGATTTTCTTGGTTTCCGGATCAAAGAGAATCCAGAGTGTACTTGAGTCTACCACAAGTTCATCATTGCAGTAAAATTCGACTTTTCTTGGTTGTTTGGCACCTTCAGGAGCTATAGGATAGGTTCTTACTGTGATTGTATCATTCAGATAAACCTGTTTTTTATATTGGATATGGTGATCCAGAAGCATCCAGGCATCGTTTACATATTCGCTTTGATGTTTTAGAAGATCCCAGTGTTCTGCAGCCACTTCTTCCACCCAATGCACATATTGTACATTATTTACATGATTATTCTGATCAATATGTTCTTCGGTTACCTTGATCTGTTTTTCGTACATTAAATTCATGTTCATGAAAAGTTTACTCAAATTTATCATTTTAAAACAGAACTTTCTCAGTCCTGGGGAAACAAAACTTCTATTTTCTAAAATAAAAAACGGAACCAGATGCTCTCTGATTCCGTTCAATATTCAGTATATTGAAATTCTTATTTAGATTTCCCAGCCGGCTTAGCAGCAGTTGCTGTAGCCCCTAATTTATTTTTTACAATAGCAGTAATATCTTCACTTCCGTCTGTATACAGTAAGTTATTAGAATCTTGTGCTGCTGTATCAAACACATAGCTTAGATTTTTTTCTTTAGCTACAGCAAAAATAGCTTCTCTTACCTTCTTTTGCAATGGAGTAAGCATTTCATTTTGTTTAGCAGAAATATCTTTAGCAGCCTGCGCTCTTGTTTCTTCTATCTTTTTACCTAAACCTTGTAATTCAGTTTGTGCAGCAATCAGTTCTTTAGTTACAGCTTCTTTGTTTGCCTCGCTTAGAGTTTTTTCTTTATCCTGGGCTGTTTTCAGCTTAGTCTGATAATCATTGATCAGCTTTTCAATTTCAGTCTGTTTTGTTTTAGTCAGATTATCAATTGTAGTTCCTATAGTTTTTACTTCAGATAAACTTGCAAAAATGTCTTCCGTGTTTACACTTCCAATCTTCTGTTGAGCATTCGCAGCGTTTGCAGTAAGTGTTAATCCTAATGTAATAAAAAGTACTTTAATTAAATTCATTTTTTAATAATATTTTTTCGTCCCCAAATATAATTCAAATTTCAATTACTTAGTATATGACATTCATTCCTTTATTATTTTAGAATTTGAATGAAGTAAAAACAGTCTCACAATTTTTTTGAACAAAGAAAAACCTCCCCAAAAGGAAGGTTTAACATCAAAAAAATATGGAAAAAATGATTAATGGAATTGTGCGGTTTCCGTAGAATCTTTCATTGCTACAGTAGCTGAAGAACCGTTTGTAACAACATTCTGTATTTCGTCAAAATACCCTGTTCCTACAAAAGACTGATGCTTCACCGCTCTGAATCCTTTCTGCTGAAGGGCAAACTCGCGCTCCTGCAGTTCTGAGTATCCAGCCATTCCTCTTTCTTTATAAGCTAATGCCAGCTCAAACATTGCCGTATTCAAAGCATGGAATCCTGCCAATGTAATAAACTGGAACTTATATCCCATTTTTGCAAGCTCTTCACGGAAAGTAGACATCTCTTCTACACTCAGCCTTGCAGCCCAGTTAAATGAAGGGGAACAGTTATAAGCAAGCATTTTCCCAGGGAATTTTGCATGAATCCCTTCTGCAAATCTTCTTGCCTGCTCCAGATCCGGATTTGAAGTTTCCATCCAGATCAGATCTGCATATGGAGCATAGGACAAACCTCTGTCGATTCCCTGCTCTACTCCGTTTTTTACTACATAAAATCCTTCTGCAGTTCTTTCTCCTGTCACGAATTTTTTATCTCTGTCATCAATATCAGAAGTCAGTAGATCTGCTGCATCTGCATCTGTTCTTGCAATAATAAGGCTTGGAACTCCCAGTACATCGGCAGCCAGACGTGCTGCAATCAGTTTGTTGATCGCCTCCTGCGTTGGCACCAATACTTTTCCACCCAGATGTCCGCATTTTTTTGCAGAAGAAAGCTGATCTTCAAAGTGTACACCGGCTGCACCAGCTTCTATCATCTGCTTCATCAGTTCAAATGCATTCAGGTTACCTCCAAAACCTGCTTCTGCATCTGCAATGATGGGCACCAGATATTCTTTATCTCCAACTCCGCTCACAGATTGTACCTGGTCTGCTCTCAGTAACGCATTATTAATTTTCTTTACCACAGAAGGCACTGAATTGGCAGGATACAGGGATTGATCGGGATACATTTCTCCTGATAAATTGGCATCTGCAGCTACCTGCCAACCTGAAAGATAAATAGCTTCCAGCCCGGCATCTACTTCCTGTACAGCCTGATTCCCCGTAAGGGCTCCAAGTCCTGCCACATAATCCTGGTTGTTTAATTTATTCCAGAATTTTTTGGACATTTCTGTAGCAATGGTATACTCTATGGTATAAGAACCGCGAAGTTTCAAAACTTCTGCTGCTGTATAAGGTCTTTTCACACCGTTCCAGCGTGGGTTTGTCAGCCAGTCTTGTTCTATAGCCTGGATTTGGTCTTGTCTTGTTTTCATAATATTTGGATTTTGTTATTTAGGGTTGGGGTTCGAGATGCGGGATTCGGGGTACGAGGTTCGAGATTCGAGATATAATTCTCAAACTTTCAAACACTCCTACTCTCTTAATCTAAATAAAAGGATATGCTTTAAGCGTTAAAAATTCTTCAAAATTTTCAGAGAAGATCAGTTCATTGAAAAGTTCTTTGGCAAGGTTGAATTTTCCGTTTTTGAAACGGGTTTCTCCAACATACTTTTCAATATTGTCCATTTCTTCACTTTCCCACTGTAAAATCATATGGCGGGTCAGTGTTCTGTCATCACTTAATACCGCTTCGTTTTTCAGCCACTGCCAGATCTGTGTTCTTGAAATCTCTGCAGTTGCTGCATCTTCCATCAGATTATAAATAGCGGCAGCACCGGTTCCCATCAGCCAGCTTTCAAGGTAAAGAATTCCTACATTGATATTTTTTCTGACTCCTTTTTCGGTAATATCACCTTTGGGAATTTCCAACAGGTTACTTTCTGTTATATGATATTCAAATTTTTTGTCGATCTGATTTTTGGAAGGCATATACTGGTCAAAAATTTCTTTTGCCACTGAAACTAATGCTGGATGTGCTACCCAGGTTCCGTCGTGACCGTTTTTCACTTCCCTTTCTTTATCATTTCTTACTTTTTCAAAAGCAAGATTATTAGCTTCATCATTGTCCTTTACCGGAATTTGAGCTGCCATTCCGCCAATCGCATGTACATTTCTTTTATGACATATTTCGATGACTCTTTTTGAATAGGCACTCATAAAAGGAGAAGTCATGGTCACCTGATCTCTGTCCGGTACAATAAACTCCGGAAGGTTTCTGAATTTTTTGATATAGGAAAAAATATAATCCCATCTGCCACAATTCAGTCCGGCACTGTGCTCTTTTAATTCAAATAAAATTTCATCAATCTGAAATGATGCAGTAATGGTCTCGATTAAAACTGTCGCTTTAATTGTTCCCTGCTGAATTCCCAGATAATCCTGGGCAAAAACAAAAACCTCATTCCACCAGCGGGCTTCTTTATAATGTTCCAGTTTCGGAAGGTAGAAGTAGGGACCACTTCCTTTTTCTAAAAGCGACTTTGCATTTCTGAAAAAATAAAGTCCAAAATCAATCAGCGAGCCGGAAGCTTTTTCACCATTGATTTCAATATGCTTCTCCGGGAGATGAAGCCCGCGGGGACGAACCAGCAAAACTGCAGTTTTTTCATTAAGTGTATAGGCTTTCCCTGTTTCGTTTACAAAATCAATAGTACGATTAATGGCATCAGAAAGATTAATCTGCCCCTGAATACAGTTTTCCCACACCGGCGAACTGCTGTCTTCAAAATCCGCCATAAAGGTAGATGCTCCGGAATTCAAAGCATTGATAATCATCTTGCGGTCTACAGGTCCTGTAATCTCTACTCTTCTGTCCAACAAATCTTCAGGCAGCGGCGCACATACCCAATTTCCATTTCGGATCTCTTCTGTTTCTTTTAAAAATTCAGGAAGATTTCCCTGATCAAAATTCTGCTGTGTATTTTTTCTCTCTTTTAAAAGTTCAAGTCTTTTAGGATTAAAATTCTGATGAAGTGCAATCAGAAAATCTACCAAATCCGGAGTAAAAACTGCTTCAAACTGCTTCTGTGCTTTTATTTCTAATTGAGTCTTGGTTTCCATAACATATTGATTTTGTGATTTGATATTACAAACATAAATAAAAATATTCACAAATAGCGAACGTTCGCTAAATTTATTTAAAATTTATTATGCGAATAATCGCATCTATTTAATTATATTTGAGTAATGAATTCAGAAAGCGACTTTATCAAAACAGTTTTCGGGCTAAAACTGAAACAGCAAAGACAAAAGAAAAACTGGTCTCTGCAGGATCTTGCTGTAAAGACAGGATTATCAAAATCTTATCTTAACGAAATTGAAAACGGAAAAAAATATCCCAAACACGATAAGATTATTCAGCTTTCTGATGCACTGAGCTGTACTTTTGATGATCTGGTTTCCACCAAACTGGATAAAAGCTTAGCGCCCTTCAATGAAATTCTGCAATCGGATTTCTTCAAAGAAGTTCCATTAGAGCTGTTCGGGATCAACAAAAACAACCTTATCAGTATCATCAGTGATGCTCCAAAAAAAGTGACGGCTTTCATCAATGCTCTGATCGAAATTTCTCAGAATTATAATCTTGGTAAGGAAAGATTTTATTTTGCTGTATTAAGGTCATTCCAGGAATTGTATGACAATTATTTTCCGGAAATTGAAGAAAAAGTAAATCTGTTTACTCAGGAAAACAATGTAAAACCTGGAAAAAATTTAAAGTCTGAGGTACTTGAAAAAATTCTTACAGAAAAGTTCAGCTATACAATTCAATCTGAAGATTTTGAAAAATATGGAACTCTGGATAATCTTCGTTCGCTTTTTATTCCGGAGAAAAAATTATTACTGCTCAACCAAAAACTGGAAAAAGATCAGAAAACATTTATCCTCGCAAAAGAAATCGGATTTAATGTTCTGGAACTAAAAACACGCCCGAATACTTACTCATGGCTTGATTTTGGAAGTTTTGAGGAAATTCTTAACAACTTTTACGCTTCTTATTTTGCGGGTGCTTTATTAATTTCAAAAGAGCCTGTCATTGAGAAAACATCAGAATTTTTTCAAAATAATACATGGGAATCTAAAAATTTTGAAAACCTCATCAACAGTTTTACCCGTTCTCCTGAAACATTCTACTATCGACTGACTAATATTCTTTCAGCAGAAATGGGAATTAAGGATTTATTTTATCTGTGTCTGGTAAAAAAGAAGAATTCGGATAGGATTCAGATTTTAAAAGAACTTCATCTGAACCATCAGCAGGCACCTCACGCCAACGCTACCAACGAGCATTACTGCAGAAGATGGATTGCCGTGAAAAATCTAGATCATTTAAAAGAAAATGAAACTCTGACTGATGCTCAAATATCTCATTATAAAGATCAGGGAATAAGTTATCTGGTCATTTCCACTTCACAAAAGAATCCTTTTTCGGATGGAAGCAACAGAAGTTACTGTCTTGGTATTTTATTGAATTCCCAGACGATTAAAAAAATTAGTTTTATAAAATCTCCTTCTCTGAAAACGATCAATGTTGGAGTAACCTGTGAATCCTGCAGCATTGCAGATTGCGAAGTAAGACAAGCGCCACCGGTAAGACTGGAAAAGGAGCATTTTAATTTAAGCATGAAAAGTTCTGTGGAGAAGATAAGGAAGAGGTTTGAGAATTAATTTGTGAATCGTGAATCGTCAATACGCTTCGCTTGTGAATTTTAATACTGTTGTTAACCTTCTATTCCACTCACTTACGAAGTAAAATTGACTATTCACTTAATTGTCTTTTATTTCCTATCTTAGTACAAAACACACTTATGATACTGGATATATTGTTTCCCAACCGCTGCATCCACTGCAACAGAATCATTGATTCTGAGCTTTTGGTATGTGACCTTTGTTTCAGCCAGATTTATTTTACCCACTATTCCTATTTTGAAAACAATCCGATTAAAGAAAAATGCAGTTTATTTTTTCCTGTTGAAAACACTTTTGCATTACTACAGTTTGAAGAGGAAAGCTTAAGCCGTCAGATTATTCATGAACTGAAATACAAAGGCCGGGAAAAAGCAGGAAAGATTATTGCATACTGGACAACAGAACGCCTGAACTTTAAGAACGAGAAACCTGATCTTTTGGTAAGTGTACCGCTTCATCCAAAGAAACTCAAAGAGCGTGGATATAATCAGCTTCATTTATTCACAGAAACTTTAGCGGCATTTTATGACATTCCTTTTGATCATCAATTAATCAAAAGAAATCATTATTCAAAGGCACAGGCTTTAAAAGATAAGAAACACAGATTGGAAGCTGTCAATACATTCTCTATCACACAACCTGTCGACGGAAAGCATATTCTTCTGATTGATGATGTTTTTACCACAGGAAATACAGTTTCATCAGTTGCATGGGAAATTTTAAATGCCGGAAATAATAAAGTGAGTGTGCTGGTAATGGCGATGGATGTTTAAAAGAGGTAAGGGATACGTGTTTTTCGAGATGTGAGTTTCGGGGTAATAGCTTCGGGATTCGTGATCATATTCAAAAATATTATCAAACTCTAGGGCTCTCAAATTCTCCCACACACTTACCCAATCTATTTTCACTATTCAATTCTTTTTCCTAATTTTCCGGAAACTAAACAACTATGCCACATCTGCTTTTATTACACGGAGCTTTAGGTCACAGCGACATTTTCACGCCTTATCTAAATACTTTATCTCAGTATTTTACGGTACACACTCCGTTGTTTTCAGGACATGGAAACATGGAACTTCCGGCTGGCGGCATTAGTATTGAAAAATATACTCAGGAATTATCAGAATACTGTGAAGTAAATAATTTGACAGATGTATCTATTTTCGGGCATAGCATGGGAGGGTATGCAGCACTTTGTTATGCAATGAAAAATCCTGAAAATGTAAATTCTATTATCACGCTGGGAACAAAGTTTGACTGGACTGAGGAGCAGGCTTTAAAAGAAAGTAAGATGCTTAATCCTGATGTTATTCTTGAAAAAATTCCACAGTATGCCCAACTTTTAGAAGCACAGCACGGATCAAAATGGAAGCAGCTTCTACCAGCTATAGCTGATTTGATGATTGATCTAGGTAAAAATCCTCCGTTGGAAAATAATTTTGCCACGATTAATATTCCCATTCAAATCATGGTGGGAGATAAAGACAATATGATAACTATTGAAGAAAGTTCAAGGGTTTACAGAAGTCTTCCGAATGCAAAATTGGCCGTACTTCCAGAGACAAAACATCCGCTGGATAAAGTACGACCAAGTCTATTGTTGAACTTAATGAAAGATTTTTGGAATCTTTCTTAAATTATCGTTGAAGTTTTTCTCCGTAGCTAAGATCTCCGGCATCTCCTAAACCAGGAGTAATATACCCTTTTGATGTTAACTCTTCATCTATGGCTCCTACCCAGATATGAGCTTCAGGATAAGCATTCTGAATCGTTTCCACTCCCTGTCTTGAAGCAATTGCTGCTACAATATGGAGCTGGGTTGGGTTTCCATTGGTTAACAAATCTTTGATTGCTTCAATTAAAGAAGCTCCTGTGGCCAACATGGGATCTGCCACAATCAAAGGTCTGCCTTCAATGCTTGGGCAGGTCAGATAATCCTGTTTGATTGAGAAATAATCGTTGGCATCGTGCTTTCTGTAAGCAGCTACAAAACCACAGTCTGCTCTGTCAAGATAGTTCAGAATTCCTTCAAACAAAGGAACTCCCGCTCTTAGAATAGTTGTAATAACCGGCTGTACAGCAATTTCCCTGCTTTTTATTGTATCTAAAGGAGTTTGAATTTCAACTTCTCTGTACTCCAGTCCTTTACTGATTTCAAAAGCGGCAATCTCTCCGATTCTCTCCATATTTCTTCTGAATCTCATTCGGTCATGTTGAATGTCAACGTTTCTAAGTTCGTTGATCCATTCGTTGACAAGAGAAAAGTTTTGCGATAAAATAGTAAGCATGAAAATTTTATTTTTTTTAATTTCAGTTAATTGATATTAATTGTTGCAAAATTACAACTAAAAAACGAATTGAAAAATTGGGCCTGGGGAGAAATAAAGTATATTAAGAAAATACATCTATCACTCTATGCAGCTATTTTTAAATGATGAAAAGGGTAATTTTAAGGGTGAATATTCAGCTTTTAACTTAGAATTAAAAAAATCCGGCAAGTAAACTTACCGGATTTTCTTTCGAACAATTGTTCTTATTATTTCTGTCTGAAATACACTTCAATCGGAATTCCGGTAAACCCAAATTCTTTTCTCAACTGGTTTTCAGTAAATCTTTTATAAGGTTCTTTCACATACTGTGGAAGGTTACAGAAAAATACAAACTGTGGTGACGGCGTAGGAAGCTGAACACAATATTTGATTTTGATATATTTTCCTTTCAATGCCGGTGGTGGTGTATTTTCGAAGATTGGAAGCATTACTTCATTCAGTTTTGAAGTTTTGATTTTCTTCTTACGGTCTTCATAAACCTGCATGGCTACTTCTACAGCTTTTAAGATTCTCTGCTTCGTTAAAGCCGAAACAAATAGGATTGGAATATCCTGGAACTGACCGATTTTGTCCTTGATTAATTTCTCGAAATCACGCATTGTATTCGTCTGCTTGTCTTCAATCAAATCCCACTTATTAACAAGAATTACAATTCCTTTTCTGTTTTTCTGAGCCAATCCGAAGATGTTCATATCCTGAGATTCCCATCCTTGTGTAGCATCCACCATAATGATTACTACGTCAGAATATTCGATAGAACGGATAGATCTCATTACGGAATAGAATTCTAGGTCTTCGTTTACCTTAGATTTTCTTCTCATCCCTGCAGTATCTACCAATACAAACTCATGTCCGAATTTATTATATAAAGTCTGGATACTGTCTCTTGTAGTTCCTGCAATATCAGTTACGATGTTTCTTTCAACATCCAATAAAGCATTTGTCATCGTAGATTTCCCTACGTTTGGACGGCCTGCAATGGTAATTTTAGGTAATCCTTCAAAAGGATCTTTGTATTCTGTTGTTGGGAAGTCTCTAACGATATCATCTAAGATTTCTCCTGTTCCTGAACCGGTAGCAGAAGAAAGAGTGTAATATTTATCAATTCCTAACTGGTAAAATTCTGTTGCCGGAAGTTCTTCTTTAGCAGAATCTACTTTATTGATAACAATATAAATTGGTTTATTGGATCTTCTTAGTAAGCTGTAAATTTCGTAGTCTGTATCAGTAAGTCCTTCTTCCACATTCATCATAAAGATAATAGAGGTAGCTTCTTCTACGGCCAATTGTACCTGCTTACGGATTTCTTCTTCGAAGATATCATCTGTACCTACATCATAACCTCCGGTATCAATTACCGTAAAATCGACTCCGTTCCAGTCTGATTTTCCGTAGTGACGGTCTCTGGTAACACCAGCTGTAGAATCTACAATAGCTTCTCTTCTTTCTAATAAACGATTAAAAAGCGTAGATTTTCCTACGTTGGGACGTCCAACGATTGCGACAATATTTGACATAAAAAATGTTTAATAATCCTTCTGCTTATGCTCAGGATATGTTATTAATGGGTTACTCCAACTTTTGGAGCCCAATTTTTTGCAAAGATAAGATTTTATTATTTAACAAGATACTTCGGGATGGAAGCTGGAATAAGGAGGCTGGAAGTTACTATTCAGCGGATAAATTACAATAATTGCCCGCTTTAAAATTGAATAAACAAATATCCACAATCTGCTATTTTACGATGAAGGTAAGTTTTTTGAAAATTTTTATCAAAAAATAATTATTTGGCAATCAATACATAAAGCAGTTACTCCTGTATTATGTTAATTAATCTTTAATTTTGATTTTCATATTTAAAATAAATTCTATAATTTCGCATCATCGAAACAGACCTATAGTGTAACGGTAGCACTCCGGTTTTTGGTACCGTCAGTCGGGGTTCGAATCCCTGTGGGTCTACATAGCAGGAGAAATGATTATAATTATCGTTTCTCCTGTTTTTATTTTGTGATAATCCATTGTTAATTTGAAAGATATAGTGAGCTACAGTATTAATTCTTGTGGTTCGATATTGATTTCCGTCAAATTCAAGTTTTTCAGGAAAAATCGAACCAATGATTTGGCGCTTGACTGCAATATCCCCTTCTGTATAGACTTTCCAGATATTAGTAAGTGTTTCTAATGCTTTTTCCAGTAGCTTTGGTATATCTAATTTATTTTCTCTCGGCTTGTCACTTAATTGTCTTTCCATCTTTTCAATCTGCACTTTATATTCTTTTTTTATTTCAAGATATTCTTCATCATCAATTATTTCAGAAAGCAGTTTATTCCTTGCCACAGATATCCTTGAATTTAGCCTATCAATCTCTTCAGATATTTTCTTTCTTTCATCCTGAGGAGCTTTTATAAACTTCTGATAATTATCCAGAAATACTTTTTTTATAAGTTTTTTTGCTGGCTCATTCATTTCCAATTGTTTTAATCCCTGTTCAAAAACTGAATTGACCAATTCTGCTCTATGACGGAATCCACAGGCTGCATTGCAATGATAATAGTAGTATCTGCTATTTCTGCCTTTTGAAGCGCTTGCTGTAATATTCTTTCCACATTTAGGACATACTAAAAAACCCCGTAATGGAAAGTGTTCACCTGAAAGAATTTTAGTATTAGGACGCTGTAGCCTCCTTTTACCATCCAGTACTTCTTGCACTCTGTTGAATAGGTCTTCACTGATTAAAGCTTCATGCTGACCATCTACAAAATGTGCTTTTTCATCTTTGTGTTTTTCTAAAAATACTTTTCCATAGTATATGGGATTTCTTATTGCTATATGGAAAGATGTTCTACTCACCTTTTTAATTGTTAATTCATTGACCTTTTTTCTGATTTGATTAGAAACCAATATTCCTTTTGCAATCTCATTAAAAGCCCACTTCATGGCTGATGCTTCAGGTTCTTGCTGTACAATATACTTTTCACCATTTTCCCTGCTTTTGTTAACATAACCAAATGGTGCTTTTCCCATAACTCTTCCTTCTTTTTTTGCCCTGCGCATTCCATAAAATACGTTAAGAGCTCTTCTATCATTTTCAACTTCAGGTGCTGCCAAATAAATTGCGAGCATCATTTTATTTTCAGGTATTGAAAGATCTAAAGGCTGGTCAACAGCCTGTGGTTCTATGCCCAATTTTGAAAGTGTACTTATCATTTGATAGGCATCCCCTGCATTACGGCTGAAGCGATCCCATTTAGTAAATAGGATAAGGTTTGTTTTACAACTTCTCTTTTTAAGTGCAGTTAAAAGTTTTATCCATTCAGGACGGTTAAATGATTTTGCGGAATGGTCTTCGTAGATAATTTGTCCGATAGAGATATTATTAGATGAACAATATCTCTTTAAACGATCCTCCTGATCTCTTTGTGAATATCCTTTGTCAGCCTGTTCATCGGTAGAAACACGGATGTATAAATCTGCTATCTTCATGATTTTCATTTTTTAGTAATTATCAAGGATAGCTTTAGAAATATTATTATTCAGAGTAGAAATACTGTCTAATAACAATTGTGGTAAGATTATACAGAAATTCCATGATCAGTTCTGCTTCTTCCTCAGTTATTTCCATGCCTTCGTTTTGAAAGAATTCCATCACCTCCTCGATAGGTATTTTTTTTATTTTCTTATCCTCCAACACTTCGAATAAATTTCAATAAAATTATTAGCGAAAGTGGATAATAATTCTATTCGGCTTTGAAGGAATGTATATGTCTTTTAATGGCTTTATTTTAAAGCTGGGATTTTCTTAACAGTATTATAAGCTAGTATTACTATTTTATAATCAAAAGGAGACTAAAATTTCACCTTACGTACATTTCAATTGGATTATTATCCATATGCGGCTTTTTATTCTCTACAAATGAAGTACGCATATTATCCTTTACTAGAACAGATATCCTGATATTGAATTTTCTTAAACTTCTAACTAAGAGAGCTTTAAATAGCTGAGTATAAATGTACTAATTTTTCCTAAAATCATAAATACTTATTCTTTAAAATCCAAAATATCTCATCATATTAAAAATAAAATATCGATTCCCATGGGTATTTTATTAAGCTTTAAAGCTTCTGACAAAAACAAAAAACTTCTCTAACTAAAACTTGGTCTTTTTTTATCTATTAGCATTACGATTTCTTCCCAAAATCAAGTCGTCAATTTCAAAATCATATTTCTCATGCTCGTCTCTAAAAGTAATTCTACCTTCGAATTTTGCTTTTTCAACTGCAAATTCGCGATATCGATTGACGATTCCACCCTCTAAAAATATCCAAATTGTCGTTTTATTATTGTCAATCTCGTATTGTATATCTCTAACCCAAAACCTGTTCCAACCGATTTTAGCTTTAATAAAGAAAAATTCAAAAGTTTCGTAAACTCTTGGAATTACTGGCATTGTAAGTGAGAAGAAGCAGTAGCTATCATAGTAACGTATGCTGAGCAGCACTGGCACTCCCGGCTCGGTGTAAAATAATGCAGGATTATGCTCATTAAGATCAAGGATTCCTTCATAGATTTCCTGTAACCACTTTGAAATCTTCGCAGAAGAATATCCGCTCAGCCTCGAAATTTGAGCTATAGTAAGATTTTCATCGGTTTTGAAGTAATCATTTTCTAAAATCCATTTAAGAAAATCGCTATACCTTTTCCTCCTGTCGTTGGATAATAAAATCTCCGACCATTTAGACATATTCTGAAGGCAATGTAAATACTCTTGAGTTGAAGCCTTGTGAATAAATTTTGGACGTTCAGTTCTCTTTGCCATTCATTTATGAGATTAAAAATTGTTCAAGAGTAATTTCATCACTTTAGTTTAAAGTCAAATAACTGCTGTGGATGCACATCTAGCCCTTTGGCTAACTCTTGAATAGTAGAAATCCTAAGGTCTACTTCCCCTTTTTCTATTTTGCTAATATTACTATGATCTACATCACATTTTTGCGCCAACTCTCTATAACTCAAATTAAGCTTTTTTCTGAACATCTCAACTCTTTTGCCAAATGCAATTCTAAATTCTAATCTATCCATCTGATTAACTTTGAATAGACAAATTGATGAGATTTTAATCATTTTTTGTAGTCGAATTAACCTACATAAAGAAAAATTTTTTATATTTGCTAAATAGTTACAATAAAGGTAACTTTGCAATACTTCAATATTAATAATCGAAGCTATTGCTTAGATTCTCGACTAGAAAACTGGTAATTTTATGTGTACGGGAAGATAAGTAAATTAGCTCACGACCGCGGCGTGGGCTCTCTTATCGTACACAGGTATACCAGTACCTCTAGTCAATAAGTTGAGTTCCACGCCTTTTCTTTTGGGCAATATGTAGTTGAGTTAGCGTTTTGATGCAGAGAATTTATCTTATTGATCGAAGCAGTTCCTTCTAGCAATAATTTCACTGCTTATGAAAACAGACTCTTTGCCCCGCATGCCCACCGATCATCAGCTATATGAACTGCTGAAAAAAGGTAATCCAGCCTCTTTAGAACATATTCATTTGCGCTACAAAAGACTTCTTTTCTGGCTCGGAAAAAAAATGCTTGAGGATGATTTTGTAGTTGAAACGCTTGTACAAGACACCTTTCTCAAACTTTGGATACACCGTGATTCCATTGAAACTCCTAATCATATCCTTGGCTTTTTACGGTTTGTGTTGAAAAGAGACTGTATATCGTATTTCAATGCTCCCCAAAATAAATTCGCCCGTTTAACCACTTCCCTTGAACGTTTTGAGAATTATCAGGATTATCTCGTCGGTTACGATCCTCTGCAAGATAAAGAGCACCTTCTCCGTCAGCAGTCCGATCAAAAAGATTTTGATGAAGTTAACAGGGTTTTAAACGTAATAAGTCCCAAAAGAAAACACTTGATTGAACTTTGTCTTGAATACGGCTTTCAGTATAAACCCATTGCAGAAGCAATGGGGAGCAGTGTGACAGCCATAAGCAATGAAGTGAGCAAAGCTATAGATGACCTCCGGAAAATCATTAAAGGAAGTTCTTTTGAACAGCCACATGAAAAAGCTACCGATAATAAAGAGCTTTCAGATAAACTCAGTGACCAGCAATTAGATATTTTAAAAAGAAGGTTTGAGCAAAAATCTTCTTTCAAGATTATTGCTCAGGAACTTAAACTTTCAGAAAAGGAAATCCACCGGGAATTTCTATATGCCTATCAATATATACAAAATCGAAATACCACTAAAAGCCCTCTTTAAAATGGAAAAATCGACGGTTACACTTACCCGAAAAATTCAGCTGCTGATCGATGTTCCCCCAGTTGAAAAAAAGGATATGTGGGAAAAGCTATACCGATATCAGAACCGATGTTTCCGTGCGGCTAATTTTATTGTTTCCCATCTATATGTTCAGGAAATGATTAAGGATTTCTTTTACTTCACAGAGGAAATTCAATACAAACTTGCCGATGCAAGCAAAGATGAAATGGGAATATTTACACGTTCAAAAACAAGCACAACGGCACGCATGGTTTTTGACCGTTTCAAAGGAGAGATCCCTACCGATATTCTGGGAAGCCTGAACAATACGATTCAATCTACTTTTTCTAAGAATAAAGCCGGATACTGGCAGGGTTTAAAATCTTTGAGAAATTTTAAGAGAGATATTCCCATTCCGCTTCCGGTTAAATGCATCAGCAAAATGAAATATAATCCTGAAAAGAAAGTATTTTGCTTCAACATGTTTGCTATTCCGGTTAAAACGTATTTAGGGAGGGACTTCTCTGATAAGCGCCAAATCATGGAACGCCTTTTACGGGGAGAGATAAAGCTTTGTACATCACAGATCCAGCTTAAAGCCGGGAAAATCTATTGGCTTGCAGTGTTTGAATTTGAAAAAGAAAAGCATCTTTTACAGCCTGAAATTATCGCAGAAGCTTCTCTGTCTCTGGAACATCCTATAGTAGCAAAAGCTAATAATGTACGAATCAATATTGGCTCAAAAGAGGAGTTTTTATATCGCAGGCTTGCCATTCAGGCAAGTCAAAAGAGAATTCAGGCCGGCATTGCCTATGCGCGCTCTGGGAAAGGAGCCAAACGCAAACAAAAGGCACTCCATAAAACAGAAAATTTGGAGAGCCGATATGTAAGCCATCGGCTTCATGTGTACAGCCGGAAACTTATCGATTTCTGTATCCAGCAGCAGGCAGGCACACTTATTCTTAAAAATCAGGAAGATAAAATCGGTATTGCAAAAGATCAGGAATTTGTGCTCCGCAACTGGAGTTATTATCAGTTGCAGACCAAAATAAAATATAAAGCAGAAAAAGCTGGCATCGAATTAATCATTGGATAGCAAAAAAAATAATGAGGGTGCTTGTACACCCGTAGGGTGAGGTCAAAGTACACTCACTAAATACTTAATAGTATATACAACGGCGTGGGCTCACTTTTTTATTTATAATTTGGAACAAAAAATATGTCAAGGCCCAAATTAAATGCTAAAAAAATGTCAGGGATAAAGTACGAGACTTTAGCTCTTGACCGTGATAACTATAATCAGAAACAATTTTCTTTACTTGAACAAAAGGAAGAGTTTGATGAAGATCTCCTCAAAACAACTGTTTACAATTTTCAAAAGAAAAAAGAAAAAAAGAAAGCCAAAAATTCATTATGAAAGATTTTAAAAAGCAAGTTTATGATGAAAAATACAACCTGCAAGGTGGAGATTTTTTGTCATATCCTTTGGACCTGAACTTGCCTTTTTAAAAAATCTGAAACAATACCTTTGTTTTCTTTTATGAATTTTTGCAGTCCTTCTTATGACCTCTTTATCTTTTTTCTTTTTTCCCGAACAGGAATATCTTCGGTATTATATTGTATTCTATGATCACCAATGTTCAGTAAGGAGAAGATTTCTAAACTGCTGTCAGGATTTTTAAATACCTCTTCCAGTGAGGAAAAAGGAATATTGTTTTCTTCAGAAAGTTTTTTACAAATACGATCAACTATTGCTATGAGCTTCTCTTTGGTAGTATCAAATAATTTCGGCTGTTTGAACTTTTCAAATTGGATTGCTTTTATGATCGTACCCTTAACAGAATTAAGATAAGTTTCCTTTTCATTACTATATACTGTAATATTAGACAGTATGCTGGAAAGCTTGTTTTTTAATAGGGAAACTTCTTTGCTTAAATCTATATTCTTTTGCTGAAGCTCAGTAATGATTTTAGATTTGGATTGAAGAATTTCTTTATTTTTAAGCAGTTCTGTATTATATGCTTTAAAAGCTCTTTCATAGTTTTCAATCGTTTTATCAGTTTTGATCCTGCTAAAACCTAAAAAGTCATTTTCTTTAACAATAAGATCTGAAAATTTTTTAGATTTGAGCTCCGCCTTCATTCGAGCTATCTTATTATTTAATAACACAAGCTCATTTTCCTTTTTTTGGATTTTAAATTCAATGGCTTCCAGTCTTCCTATAGAACCTGAAACACCTCTTTCCATTTCCAGACATTCAGCAGTAATATCCTGCATTTTTGAATAATGGAAGGATTGATGTTTCAACGTTTTCCCTGTTTCCAAATCTTGCCAGTCTGCCACTAAATGAGCATGATAATTAGGTTTCCATTCTTTAGAATCCTTATCATAATGACCTTCATCTTTATGAATGGCGATTTGAAAAATTCTTATTCTTAGTTCTTCTTCAAGCCTTTTAGAAAGCTTATACAGATCCTGCATCGTTGTATTTTCTTTAATGACAACTACAGCTTCACGAATTGGCAGTGCATTTTTCTGTAATTTCCTTCCGGATTTTTCCTTACAGTATGCTTCTATTGATTTTAGCCTATCTGAAATCTTAGTTTGTACCCAATATTCATTTTTTTCCGTAAGATCTTTTTTTATATAATCGAAGGTCTTTCTTCTAAAGTTGTGCGCTTCGGAATCTGTTTTAACTGCCCTGAAATTTATAGACGTTTTCATAAACAGTAAAATAGCTCACCTATCTTTTACTATAAATAACAAGATTCATTTGGCTTCAGTTTTCACTCATTGGCTTTAAATAGTGAGCTATAAAATAATCCACATCGATCGATGTGGATTTATTTATTAAATTCTGAAACTCCAAGTATGATTTTCAATATTTAAACAACCTTTTTTCTATTTTTCTGTATCAGCTATTCACAATATCATTTTAAATTGAGATTTTTATTCATATTATTAAAATTAGAGTACTGAAAGTCAATACTCTAATTTATTATCAACACGTTTGGAACATTCCCTTCAGCTTGAGGAAGGATTTAAACTAAATATCTTTATAATATTTAAGTACAGCTTCTTTATCTACAAATTTCAAAAATTGATCTGAGATCGCACCTTTTGTCTTAAAATTATCTTTTGCCTCTTTTAATGTCATATGGTTAGCAGAGCTAGTTTTCATATCATTTGTGCTGCCATCGTCTTCCCAAAAGCAAACTGGACAAATTTGATAATTCCCTTTTTCAAAAATTGTTCTGAAATTACAACAAGGGCATGGATTTAGTTTTTCTACAACTCCAATAACAGTAATAGGTATTTGATATAAAGTTTTAATTTTTTCTTCAATATAAGAAACTTTTACTCCAGTATATTTTCCTTTTAAGTATTCAAAGATTTCTTCTTTCTCAATTCCTTCGTTTTCAATGAATTCTTCTCGTTCTTTCTCAGTCATTCCTGAAAGTTCATTTAATGACAGTATATTTATTACCGTATTTAATTCTATTTTTATCATACTTTTTATTTTGTTAAACTAGCCGCTAAATCAAGAGCATCTTGGAAAGGAGTCGTACTTATATTAGGGTTTGCTTTATAGAATGTTCTGATCTCTCTTAAGTCCACTCTTCCAACAAGAATTTCCTGCGTATTGCTATTAAATTTAACTAAAAATTTCCCCACAACTTGTTCCTGAATATGTTCACCAGCTTCACTAGCAAAATTTTTCGCTAGTTTTTAAATATTGGTTCTATGTGGTTTCTCTAAATTCAGTTTCATGTTTAAAATTAGAGCATTGAAAATCAATACTCTAATTTTATTACTAACATGTTTTTAAAATTATCAATCATTTATGATTTCTTGTACATAATCATCCGATTTGTAAAAATCACTTAATTTTTGACCGCAGAAAGGACAGTTATTTATGAATAAACTCATTGTTCTTTCATCATTAATTGTATGAATATAACCTGATGTCATAACAAATCCTTTATCCAACATGTTCGGGTTAATAAGCTTTAATTTACTGTACAGAGGTTCAGTAAATTTCACAATTCTAAAATTAAGACCAAATCCTTTCTGCACATTATATGCACCTTCCAGTCTTTCACAACAAAATTTTTTATTATTCATATTATTTAAAAGTCTATGGATCAATATGTTTGGAACTTGTCAGAATACAGGATAATTTACTGAATTGAATCGATAAATATCACCCAAAGGAAGTTTAGTAGCATTGTCTTTATCTTTTTTTATAAACAAAATTTGAAGGCTCTTTAACTTCAAACTTATATATAGTCAAATTTTTATTCTTAAAATTTTGTAATATTTTCTCAAAATTGGATTTTAAAAATATTATTGAATCATTAGAAAGACCTAAACTATTAATTATAATCTTGTCTTTTTTGCCGTCTAATAAAATTTTTAACACAATTATATGTAATTTACCTAAAAGATCATCAATTCTTATATTTATACTTGTTAGTTGAAAAAAAAGTTGAATTAATGTTTTCTTTTCGCTATTATCAATGCTTTCAAAAAAAGGATTGATTTTAATAGAATATTCATCACTGAAATTAATATAGATATATTCTTTTTTATCAATTAAATCTTTTAATTCTTTTAATTCTTCTGATCCTATTATTGATATTTTATTTCCATTATTTTGTTGGTAGTTTATAGATTTTTATTCCGTAGTCACTTGGGTTTAGACGTGGAAAATTACCTTTGTTTATAAGTTGTTCTACATATTCAAAATTTCCTGTCTTAATTCCATATTTAATTGCTGCATTCATTCTATGATTTCCGTTTACTATTATATGCATTCCTTCATATTTGTAACCTGCACCACCGGTAGGCTCATAAGTTCCATTTGACATTTGCTCAAAAATATCTTGATTAATACCTTTTTAAGCACTTTTAATACCGTTTGCTTCAGCTTCAGCAGATATTTCAGCAGCTAATGAAACTTCCTCCGTTATATTTGCAACACCGGATGCTCTCGCTAATCTTCCATATCCTCCAAACATATTGTAACCACCACCACCGAAGTCCTGCATTATTTCTATGTGGGAACTGTTCATAAGTCTGAATGATCTATCTAAGCCAGATTCTCCTTCATTATAAAAAGGGTTATCACGGCGTGCGCGATATTCTGCCATAGGATTGTAATTAGCTCCTTGTATTAGACCAAATAATCTGCTTCCGCTGGCACTATAATCTTCAGGAATTCTTTCAGCTGGACCAACACTTACTTTATTTTTATTCCAACCAAATAACCTTTTGATGAAATTACCTATTGTCTTAAAAATACCGGGTTTAGGTCCTTGTTTAGGTCCGCTACCTCCACCTTGGCCATCATTCCCCAAAGCTTCTGTTCTTATCATTGCCCCACCTTCATTACGATAGAATAACGGCATATTTCTTTCATCTGAACTTAAGCCTGTTCTAAACATGAAATCTGCAACAGCACTTCCAGTACTATACCCTCCTTGAAGGTTATCTACGGTAAGTCTTCCATCCGGATCGATAAACCTTATCGGGTTATTATTTCCATAATGGTAAGGGGGTGAATCTTCTGGATGCTTCTGCCAATGGGTCTACGACACCCCATCTTCCTAAATCCGGCATGTACATTCTTGCTCCATAATCAAACATCCCTGTTTCCTGAGGCTCTTTACCATTATATTTGTAAGAATAATAACTTCCGAAACCGGATATACCTAACATTCCTGAAATATGGTTGAGGCCAAACGGATAATTATGTCACGAGTGAAACGCTCGCACCACCATAATGCGGTAGGGTTATATATTCAATGGAACGAGCTAAAAATCGAACCTCCGGAGTTTAAATTTTGAAATATTGCTCTAAATATTTAATATCCTCAGGATTATTAAGATTACAGTCAACTATGATTACATTTTTATTTACTAATTCTTTTAGATGTTCAAAGATTTTTTTCAAATTATCAATCAAAAACTCAAATGATATCATATGGAAACCAACATTGCTAATAACGATATTATCTTTTTTTCCATCGATTAATAATTTTAGTAAAATTATGTGTAATTTACCTAAGGTATCATCTACTCTAATTTCAATACCTGTTAATTGATTAAATAAATTAATTAACTTAATTTTTTCATTCTTCCTAATTTCATCGTAAAAATAACTTATTTTTAGAGCATTATCATAAGCGAAATTAACGAAAACATACTCATTCATATCCTTTAAGGTTTGTAATTCTTTTGAATTTATTATAGATATTCTGTTCATTATCTTGTTGGTTTTACAGGGAATTTATATATTTTTCCATAATTAACAGGATTTGCGTTATCCCATTTTGCATTGTTCATAAGTATATCCATATACTTATAGTCACCAGTTAGTATTTTATATTGAATAGCAGAACTCATTCTATGATTACCATCATTTAAATAAAATTTCCCTTCCCATCTAAATCCAGCTACTCCAACAGGTTTATTAAATGTACCATTCATCATTTGTTCTAAATATTTTGCTGTTATAGCCGGATCTATTCCAGAATTAAGACTTTTGAAACCTTGAGCTTCTGCTTCGGCAGCAATCTTTGACATCATAGAAACCTCTTCGGCAGCAGCTATAGTCCTTCCATAACCACCAAACATCAATCCGCCACCGCTTCCTTCATCGAGAAGAATCTCCATATGAGAACTGTTCACATTTCTGGCAAATCTGTCAAGCCAGTTTTCTCCTTCATTGTACAACGGATAATCTCTCCAACTTCTGTACTGTTCTAATGGGCTTTCACCATTAGCGTTTACATTAGCATTTCTAATAAGTCCAAACAATGCTGTTTGTTGAACCCTTTCCACTTGTCCAACTTCTAGCCTCCCTGTTTTTTTCTTCCCCCCAAACAGCCAACTTATAAATCTTTCTATAACTCCGGGGCCTGTGTTGCTTTTAGGAGCAGGGCCGCTGATTGCGCTATTTCCTCCGCCACCATCTCCAGGTCTATATCCCAGAAACTGGCTATACATCTGTCTGCCACTAGTGAACCCGGGAGTTCTTCCTGAAGTATCAATAGTTCCGTCTTCATTAAACCATCTTCCGTCTACATCAAATTGTGAAACCGGGTTATTGGCAACATATGCATAAGGACTCGTAGAAAGGTAGCTTTCTGCCAGCTGGTCTATCCCGTTCCATCTTCCCAGATCAGGCAGATACTGTCTCCAGCCGTAATCAAACAATCCTGTTTCCTGAAGTTCTTTGCCATTGTATTTATAACTGTAAAAACTTCCGAAACCTGCAGTACTGAACGATCCTGAGATATGGTTCAGCCCAAAAGGATAATAATTGTTGGTATCGATAATTTCAGGAACGCCTGCGCTGTTCTTGGTAAAGGTTACCCTGGCATTTCCAAGATGGTCTCTGTACTGGTAAATATAGCGGTTTTCTGTGAAACTGTAATACCCTGCCGCTGTAGCAACAAAATCCAGTTTCCACTCCGGGGTTAATGTTCCCGGCAATACAAACGATGCATTTTTATAAGCCTGCTGTTCATAGGCACTTTCTGTTCTGCACTCAAGACAGATACCACCTCCTTCGTTATAACTGTACTGGAAACCATCTAGGTAGTCTGTGATACGGGTGGTAACAGATCCTCTTGGCGGAGCACTGGAATAGGTTTTACGGAGTTTTGTTCCGTCAGCACGGTAAAGATAGCTCATCGTACTGTTCAGAAACTGCCCAAAGCCATTTGACTGCTGAGCGCTGTACCCGTTGGAAAGATTCAGAAAATTGTATTGAACAGACTGAATTCCTTTATCCAGCATATCTTTCATATTTCCGTTCTGATCATAGGAAATGATGTTATTTCCTCCTTCGTACCCGGTATCATTCAATGCATTTTCTGTAACTTTCGTTAAACGGTTTCCTGTGTAATTGTAGACCAGGTCATCTACCTGAACAGATGTTATGCCTCCATTTGCAGGAAAAGCATTTCTCTTCAGGGTTTTAATATTCCCGTTAAGGTCGTAGGTCACATATTCATTATAATTATTATTAAAAGGAACAGTGGCATTGGGTTCAGAATAGACCGCATCCTTTAGCCTGCCCAATGCGTCATACGCATAATTATACCTTTTCAGCACGTCCTCGGAAGCGTTTTTCCAGTCTACTTCTGTGATCATTCCTGAAAATTTCCCCGGTGCCACATTAGAATTTACCGGATTGGTATATTTCATCGCATACCCGAACAGCTTCCCGTTCAGATTGGACGGGTCATTGATTTTGGTAAGCCATCCCCTGATATTATATGTATAATCAATATTCTGTAATGGCTGGGCAGGATTGGTTCCGCCCAATTTTCTGTTTTTTACCTGTGAAAGTTCATTATACTCATTCTGTACCAGAATTTCTTCAGGATTGGTATCCACCTGGTGTTTATGTACCAATAACCTGCTTTGGTGATCATAGGTGAAAGTCTGGGTAATTACTTTTTCGGGATCTGTTGCCAGTCTTTTATGATACGCTTTGCTCTGTTTGGTAACGCCTGCAAAATCAAGCAATGATTCTGTTTTGGTATAACCTCCGAGATGATTAATACTGTAAGAACCTACCGTTCTTCCTTTCTGGTCATAATAAATATAGTTCTTGGTCCAGTTATCATCTTCAATATTTTTCACCAAACTCATCACAGGGAGTCCTTTAGTACTTACCGCATTGGCTGTAGAATTATCAGAAAGCAGGGGCTTTCCCATAATATCAGCAGGAAAAGCCGGGTTGAAGCTGTAAGAAGGATAAGAGTCGTAATAGTTTAAAGATAATAAAGTAACCCATTTACTTGCATTGGGATAAGTCGTATCAGGATTGTTATAATAGACATTCATTACCTGTCTTTCAAAAAAGGGTGTATTTATTCTATTGACATTGTTAGAACCATAACCATTGACAATATTCTGTTCCTGGTATCTTTCACCTCCGGTACATATTCCCGTAATAGCAACCCTGCCAAATTGATCATACTTAGTGTACATCCACTGTCCTTTTTCTTTAAGATTGGCATCCTGTGAAGCTACTAGCCTGTCCTGGTTATCATATACCATGTACTCCCAGCCTTTTCCCGGAATCTTTTTTTCTGCCAGGCGTCCCCAGGTGTCATAGCGGTACTGATAACAAAGATCATTCAGAAGGTCGTCTGTAACAGGTTTGTGGAGGGTGCCAGGTGGAAGTACAAAAACCAATTGTCCAAATATATTATAGACATAGTAAGTGTCTACCTGCTCAGAAGCACTTAGCATTTTCCTGACCAATATTGTTTGGCCTTTTTTGTTCTTAAATTCTACCAATTTACTTCCATCTTCATCCGTTACTGTACTTTTGTATAGCTGATTGGCCGGATAAGCCTGGCTTGGGGATAAGCTCAGGATATTTTTAGTAATTCCATTTTCCCATGTAGTAGAAACAACATATTGATAAACCTCATTCGTTGTATTGGTGTTGTATTCAAACTGTACAGGATGGGTATTCCACTCATTACCAACATTTTTTTGCTGCTGTATTCTTCCCAGCGGAGAAGACTCCAATGCTTTTTCAGCATAGATTTTCTCACTGCCATATAGAGAAGACGCATTAGAAAGGGGATTAGTATATAAAGCACCATTTTGTGTCCCTGCCTGCGGAACGGGAAGGTAGCTTTTTACCTGCCTTCCATAGTCATCATATTCTATTGGAATGGCAATGTCTTTTCCTGTGGGTGTTACCTTTATCGATATATTTTGCTTCGCCCTTCCAAGCCCGTCAAAATATTGTACAGATTCTGTTTTTTTGGAGCAGTCTTCTGTTAAACAGTTTTTCTCATAGATGTAATTTTCTGTCTGAGTAAAGTTGGTCTGTGCAAAGCTAAAACCAACCACAAACAAATTGAGTAGTACTAATATTTTTTTCATTGTGTTTAGTTTTTGTAGTTGTATTGATATTCTTTCAGGGTTACTCCGTTCATATCTACAATTTTTTGTAGCCTGTTATTAGCATCGTACTTATAAATAGCTCTGATTCCATCAGGTGCAGTGGTGGTGGTCATTCCTATGAGTGGATCATAGGTGATGGTTGTGATCTGAAAGTCCTTCAATGCAGTTGTTTTTCTGAAATTATCCAATGCGGTAAGGAGTGCCGGTTCATTGACAGGATTTTGAGCATCTGCATTGGAAGCATCTATAATAGTCTGAACGTAAGATGACACTTGTGCATAGGTTGACCCTTCTATCTTGGCAATAGGCTGTGTTTTATCATAGCCATATACAAGAGCTGTGGGAATTCCTGAGGGGGAAGTAAACTGAATAGCATTTCCTTTTTCATCATATAGATCTATAACAGCCGTTTTTTGCATAGTATTCCCGATATTGGAAGTCATAACGGCAGTGGGAAGTGTGGAGATGGGATTTGTAAACTTTGTTTCTGCTTTGGAAACTGTTTTCCCATCATTTTTTTCTTCAACTATGACTGGTGTATTCATGATATGGGCGTTGGAAAGGTTAGTATATCCCGTTTCCGGATAGGTATAGAACTGCTCTATCGTATTTCCATCCACCACTTTTTTAGTGGAAGCCACATCAAAATTGAACACATTGAAATTGGTTTCCGATTGTTCTTCGATACTTTGGTTGTTGTCAAAATATGTTTTGGAAGTATTGACCAGCTTTTTTAACCATCCAAGTTTGGTGTAGATTGCTCCTTGTCCCCAATTTCCTAACCCATACTCCTCAGTGCCAGGAATATTATCAAATGTATAAGTAGTTTGTTCAGATGCCAGCGGCTTAGCCTGTGCATTGTACATTTCCTTTTTATCTAATAATCCACTGCTTATTAAATTATATTGTGGCCAGATTTTTACACTGCTTCCATTTACTGTATAAGGCTCTTTTGGAAAATCATCCGGTATTTTATAATAATATTGGGTATATCCGTTAGTATCATCGGCATTAGTGATTTTTACATTTTTATAAATGATAAAATTTGAAGCGTTGATGTCTCCATCTGGAAATACTGAGTATCCTGAAGATGTATTACTGTCTGTAAAACTATTATATTCAAATTTTGTTGTTTTAACAGGTGTTGTATCAGTAGTGCTGTTGTAATATTTAATATTGGCTATTCTTGCTCCGGCAGCTCTGGTTGTATTGTGAAAAGGCTGAGGAATATGAGCAATTTCAAAAGCCTGAACGGCTCCCTGACCTCCGGAACCTCCCACCTGAACGGAGTAAGTTCCTGGAAGTAAACTATATTCAGTGGCATAATAATTACCGTTTGACGAGGGAGACTGACAAGGATTGCCTGTTACAACAACACCTCCCGATTTAATACTGTATCCCATAGAATAAGGAATTGTTGGATCCCACATAGGATTATCCGTATATAACTCCCCTGCGATAAACATTACAAATACTCTCTTGTAAGTTCCTGGATTACCAGTGATAGTTAATGTATAATTTGTATTATTACTTACATGTGTATCAAATTCTGCTCCCCAAAACGGATTCAGATACTGAACCTCAGGATCTGAAATCATGTAGGGATTAAGAATCTCATTAAGATAAGCCGGATTTGTCCTATCTTTAAATATTATGTTTTGTTCAAAATTATATTCCACAACTCCTCCTGTAGGGGTGGTTATTCTTTTCAAAATCCCCCTTGTCCCAACTATTGGTGTTCCTGTAGATAACCCCGGACAAATTGAATTAGGGTCTGTTCCGTAGGGTATCGGAATGCTGGTACTTGCATCACCATATTCAAATGATGTTGTTTCAGAAACGACATTATTTTTATTCAGTTTTATTAATTTGGCCAATGTTCTTTTATCCTGGGATAAATACTCAAAAGTATATCCTGAAACCATACGATTATAATTATCCTTCAGAACAACTTTCTGAACCTGATATGGATCATTCATTGAATTCTCCAACGCCTGATTATATAAATATTCAAATTCTATTTTTCCAAATCCTGGGGAGGTGATGGTTTTTAATTTGCAGGTTTGATAAGATATTGTTACACCATTATTTTTATATTTTGTATCCTTTTGATAAGAGAAATTAGCCAGTTCAACATTATTAGCATCTTTTATTTGTGTTAAAAAGAAAGCCGATTTATAAACTTTTCCGTTTGATAAAAACACATTTCGTTCCTGATTACTCCTGCTGTAATCATTAAAAATATACTTAATTCCTCTTGTATCAGTTATTGTAAATGAGTCAAGAATAAGTGTTGCGGTATTAGCTGAACGGGTGTACTCAATTTTGATTTTATTGGATGTGAGGTTCACCAGCTCGAAAGTATTAGTAGTTGTATTTCTTTTAAATTTAAACTTCCCTGAAATTCCCGGTAAATTATAATAGTAAATGTCATCAAACTCATTTTGATAATAATTGTTGCTATTACTATTATCCAGCATCTCGTCAATATCATTCTCTATACTTCTTGAAATCACACCTCCTGCAAATAATGTCCAACCTATACCTACCTGACTGGCTGGTTCGCTTTCGGAAACATTCATAGGATTGTAAGATAAGCCTGCGTTTAAGTTCATTTCGCTATTATAGGTGGGTAATCCCAACAAAGGAAAAGAAATATCAGGGATTCCTGTGGCATTTGATATAGGAGTATTGGTATAAGTAGCAAAAGAGGAAACGGAGGGTACTGGCTTAGAAAAATCTCCAAAATTCACCTCTTGCTGGGCATAAATCTGCCCCATACCGGCAACAAGGATTGCCAGTGAAATCATAGTTTTTTTCATGATTATTGTGTCTTATTTTTTTATCAGTTTGGCATTCGCCGTTTTATTAGTATCCGTTTTTATCGTCACCAGATAAGCTCCCTGAATGAGTGTCTGGGTATTAATCTTGGTCACTTTATTCTTTGTTTTCACACTTTGAAGCTGTCTTCCGCTCATATCATACAATAGAATCTCAGCTTCTTTAAAATCAAAACCGATTTCTACGTAAGCATAATCTGACACAGGGTTTGGATAGATTTTGATATCATATTTTTCAATCAACTGGTCTACCTGCTTGTCTGCCAGCTTTACAATCTTCCAGTTTTCTTTACCCAGCTCTTCTGCACTTGTTCCTGCCAGAACAATAGAACCATCTCTGTTCAGCTTTAAATCAGAAAGCCTTTCTTCCTTCTTGCTGGATTCTCCTTTTACATGTTTTCTCCACTGTTCATTTCCGTTCTGGTCAAGGTATAACATCCAGAAGGTTTCATCATCTGTTTCTATTCTTCCTTCTGCCTGGGTATAACCTCCCAGCAAAATGCCTTTAGACTTCCCACTTCCATCTTCCTGCTTCCCGCTTATTACACTCATTCCCATCAGAATATCTCTGTTTTTGAAATTGTAAGATTTTTGCCACTGTTCCTCACCTCTTTCATTTAAAGAAATCAGCCAAAGGTCTGTTCCTTCTTCTAATCCGACAGTTTTGTTTCCTGATCTTTCTGATCTGGATTCTCCGCCAATGATAAAGCCAGTTGAAGTTAATGCCAGAGTTCTCAAATGATCATCACCTTTTCCTCCAAAGTTCTTTTCCCATTCTACTTTTCCACTTTTGTCCAGCTTTACAATCCAGTAATCACCTTCGCCAAAGTTTTCTGTTTTCTTTGTCCCATTTATAGAACTTCTGGAATATATTCCAAGTAGTGCTCCTCCATCACGAGTAGGGATCATCTTCTCTACTTCATCAAGTCCACGTCCCCCTAATGTTTGCTCAGACAGAACTTTTCCGTCTTTATCTAACCTGATGATCAGAACATCTTTTGAGCCATAACCTTTTGATGAGCCCTGTACGTTACCCGCAACAAAGAATCCCTGATCTGTAGTCTGAATCACAGCTCTTGCTTCTTCATCTGATGAGCTTCCTAAAGTTTTCTGCCATAATTCGTCACCAAACTCATTGATTCTAATTAACCAAATGTCTGAGCCACCTTTAGAATCTTCCTTTTTATCAAGTCCTTTTCCTGAATACGATGAACCTGTGATCAGAAAACCACCATCCTGAGTAGTAACCGTTGAAGATAAATAGTCGTGATTATTTCCTGAAAAGTATTTTTCAAAAACCTGTTCCCCCTGTTGATTTAATTTTATCAGATGGAAATCATAACCTTTGTTCTGTTTACTACTTTGTTGTAATTTATTGCTCTGAATAGAGCTTCCTGTGATCAAGTACTGTTGATCGATTGTTGTGGTAACCTGGCTTAAGAAATCCTGGGTAGAGGATTTGATGTCTTTCTGCCATACCACTTCCTGAGCAGAGACATCCAAGACAATGCATAAGGTCAATGCACTGATATAGAACTTTTTCATTCCCGTGTTTTTTGAGTTAATAATTAGCTTTTTTAATAACGTGGCAAATTTAACATTTTTTAAGAAACAATAAACATTCGCATTTAAATGATTACAGCTGTACTTTTAAACCATCAAATTATATTTATTTCACAAAAATATACGGTTTAAACGACAAAACTCGTCGCATTAATAATAAATTTGAAATGATGAAAACAAGTATGGAATACCTCTAAAAATACAGAATTTTAAATTAAAGTCATATTTATAGACTAAACAAAATTTCTTACCGATTTAAAAGTCTCACAGAGCGAAGCAGCAACTTTGTTAGGACGTAAGGACTTTCAAAGTTGCGAATGAGCTCCTAACTTCTCCACATAGTTGTAAAATCGCACGCATTTTAATAGACACTAGATCCATTCTTAAAACAGAATTTTAAGAACATTATTTTTTTATAACGCAGGGGTTTTCACTAATCTTCTAAAAATTACAAAACACATATTGTAAATTTTAAAGTATCCAACTAAAAGGTGGACTTCTTAAAATTATAAGAGCCAATTGGAAGAACAAACTATACTAAAATTTAAGCTGACTGTTTCAGTATACAGGTATTAACTACCAACATAAAAAACTGTAATTCCATTTATTAATATCTCCATCAATAAAGGGCTGATAATTTAGCTTTCATTGATAATCAAAGCCAAATAGTTCCTTGCAAAGCCCTTGTAGAAGTATACCTCACTTTCAGAATTAATTTTCTGAAAAATGAAATATGCTACATAAAGAAACTGTCAGTACGGAAATGTGGGAACTTCTTCAGAAACTGATGAAAGAGGAAAGACTAAAGGATTTTACCTTGGTAGGTGGCACCGCACTCAGTCTAATGCTTGGTCATCGTTTAAGTATTGATATTGATCTGTTTACAACTAAACCGTTTAATGAGAAGTCTATCCTAAACTATCTCTCGAATAACTATCCTGTAGAAGTTAAAAATACTTTTGAAAATACCTTACTTTTGAAAATATCTGAAATCAAGGTCGATATCCTTGCCCATCAGTATCAATGGCAATTGCCTACAATAATAACAAAAGAAGACATTAGGTTGGCATCCCTTGAGGATATAGGCGCTATGAAACTTCACGCTATATTTCAAGATGGAAGCAGAATAAAAGATTTCGTTGATATGCATTTTCTACTGGAACACAATTCCCTTAAGACTTATCTTGATTTTTATCAAAAAAAGTACGGAGGAAATCCCTCACTTGCTGCCTTAAGTTTACTACATCATGACAGTATTGATAGGAATGTACAAGTCAAGATGATAAAAGGTAAAGATATAACCTGGCAAAAGATAGAAGAGAGATTAAAAAAATCAGTACATAACCCATTACTGAAATTTACTGAAATCAAAGAGCAAAATAATAAACAAAAGGGACGTAGATTCAAGCGCTAAACTTTCATATATCACTATTATTCAGTAAATTTATACTATGAAAACAGGAAATAAAAAAAGACCATGCCTTGATATCGATCCTTCCTTTTTTTGGGATTTTGATTTAGATGTGATGGATCTAGATAAAGCCTATAAGTCAATTATTGCCCGTATTGTTGAACGTGGTAGTCAAAACGACATTGATAAAATTGTAGAATTTTATACTTACGAAAAAGTAGTCAAAGCAATCCGTGACGAAATCCATTTCCTGCCAAATTATGCAATTGATAAAGCTATAGAGTTTTTCCCCGAACTTAAAAAAGAAGAGATGCACTGCTATATTAATCGTAAGGATAAACCATATCATTGGATATAGCTAAGAAAATAGTTATTTGAGCTATAACTAGAAACCAATTATATTTTTGAGAAAACAATTTCTCGTATTAAAAATTAAAAGATACTATATTGGATGAGGCAATTGCTAGGTAAAAATTAGCTTCTTTCTCCTTTTGATAAAAATGCAAGGTGTCCGCTTTTTAGTGGACTTCTTGCATTTTAAATAATTGTATTGGAAATGAAAAATACTAAGCTTCTCAAAAGAGATCTCAAATAATCGCATCAAGACCATCAAATCTAAAAAATAGAACTATGCATTGGCGCTATGAAATTTTTACGCTATGTTTTTAGGAGAACTTTTTTAACTGATTCAATACCACTCGAAACTTAAATTTCACCTTAAACTTGAATTATTCATTATTCTTGTAAAATTTTGTATTCTTATAAAGTTGGCGGGACAATTTTCTCCTGAAAATTGGATAGGCTTCCAGAATAACTGATTTTGCTTTTGTATAAAAAAGGATAATTTTTCCATTAAGAATCATTGATTTTAAGTATTTTTAAAAAATAAAAAAAACAACAACTTATTTATACTGATGAATGGTGAAATAAAAAATAAAATATCAATTCTAAAAGAAGCTATAGTTACTGACAGATTGGTAATCTTTGCTGGTTCAGGAATCTCTCTTGATTCAGGACTTCCTCTTTGGGGAAGTTTGCTTGAGGGAATAAAGAAGAATTTAAATGAGGAAATTAGAGGTGAGGATGCACTAAAAATAGCTCAATTACTCTACAATGAGAAAGGAGAGAAAGAGTACTACGATATTGTAAAAAATTTACTGTATAAAGACAGTATTGAAAAGTACAATAGTCTTCATGAAATGATTTTTAAATTAAATCCGCAACATATTATCACAACTAACTATGATAATTTCTTTGAACAAATTATAGAAAATGAAGGATTAGATTTTTCTATTGTGGTAAAAGATGAAGATTTACCTTATGCAAAATTTAAAAATTTATTGATAAAGTATCATGGTGACTTTGAAAATCATAACATTGTTTTAAAAGAAAATGATTACTTAGAATTCTCCAAACTCAATACATTAAAGGAAATCTTTGTTAAATCTCTTTTTAGTAATAAAATAATCCTTTTTATAGGTTATAGTTTTTCAGATATTAATTTAAAAATTTTGAGTAGAGAAATTCAATATATTCTAAAAAAACATCACCAACGGGCATATCTGATTAATATTTCTGATAGCATATCCCAAACTGAAAAACTTTATTATGAAAACTTAGGTATAAACATTATTAACTATAATCAAGCAACAAAAGAAATAAATGATTTAGAGAATTATGGAGATGATAATGTTAATCTTTCTAGTAAAAGTAAAAAAGTTTTCCAACTATTAAATTATATCAAACAATTCGATTTATATAAGCATAAGAATAATTGTGGAGATAAATTGAACAGAAAGCAAATAATAGATGAACTTTACAATTCGTTAATCCGCTTTAGATATTTTAAAATATTACCTGCTAATTTTATCACGAATTTATATCCAGTTAACAAAGGAAATAAAAACCATTCAGGAGAAGCCAATTTAATGGGTAATATTTTAACCTGTTTTAATGAAGAGTTATATAATATAATTGAAGAGTATGAAGGCTTTGATGATAAAAATTTTACTGAAGATGAAAGAGATAAGTTAAACTTTATTTTAAACAGATTTTTATTTTCTGGTATTTATGATATTGCAAAACCAAGCCAAAAACCAGATAGTTTCTGTTTTTATTCTTCAGATAAAGAAACAAAAATTGATTTATTTGAAAAGATTAAAAAAAACGAAAGTTGTGAATGTATTAATTGTTGTATAGATAAATTTGACTTTAATAAAGCAATTATCAAATTGAATAATTATACCATTACCGAAAATTCAGACCTTGCAGAAGATCTTTCTTATGCTTATGGATTTGTTCAATTAAATCATTTTTATCGGGCATACACTTCCTATAAACAAATTTTAGTAAAGGCAAATAAGCTAAAAAAGCTTGAAGTTTCATTTCTGGCAAAATTCAACATGTATAGACTGGGTAAAATGTCTCACTTTATGTATGATGGAACTATAGATGAGAAAGAAATAAGTGCAATAAGGGTCGAAATTGAAAATATTGATATTGATTCAGAATTAAATAAAGTAAAATATTTTGTTGATAAAGAAGTTTTCGAGTTTTTAAGGGAAATAAAAAATGGTATTTACATTCAGAATCTTTGTGATAAAATTGACGGAATATATAATGATATTCCAAAAACAAAATCTATCATTGAAAATGGAGGTAGTGCTTCAAACTCTAATATTAATAACTTATATAAAGCTAATCAAAATTTGAAGAATTTCATTGAAGATAATTTTATTATTGGTAATGGTTATTCGATGATCTCCACAGCATTTCAAAAATCAATAAATGCTTTTCTTGTAGGATACTCAATAAAATTTGTAAAAAGAGAAGAACGAAACTATCCAAATTTTGGAAGTCCGCATTTAAATTATTTTAATCATTTCCTGATAAGATTTATAATAAGTGAAGCGCAGCATGAAGATTTCTTCAAATCAATAAATGATAATCAATTAAAAGAGATTGAAATATGCGAACAAGAAGTAAATAAAATTGTAAATGATTTTTCTAACTTTTTTTCTTCATCATTTAATGAAAGTAATTTTTGGGGGCATTCAATATATGAAAATAATATTTTTATCGGTAAGTTAGTAACTGACAATGATTTTTCAGATATAATACGCAGTATTTTAAATAATATTCTAATTGTAATGGCATATTTTAAATTCCCCAAAAAAAGTTTGAATATGCTACTTGAAAAATTATATTATTTTATAAAATTTATCAAATTTCCTGAAAGGAAATTTGATTATAAATATCTTAGAAATATCTTAGTTCAAAAACAAGATGAAATAGATACAGAGATTATAAAAAAAATATTGGAAATTTATATTGAAAATAAAAAATATGACGCGAATTTCGTACAAATATTAGAATTCATAAGAATAAAAGATGATAATTTTCTATTAAATAATTTTGATATTACACAATTTAATTTTGACGAAAATTATGGTGAGTTTAATATTGTATATAAAGTCCTTAATGAACAAAATAGGACAATTTTCAAAACACAATTGTACAAATATTTGGTAAGTGAAGACAATTCTCCTAACGAATATTCATACTTTTTAGCATTTCAAAATGAAATTTTTGATGAGAATAGTAAAGTATTTACTATATATCTAACCTTTATTAAAGAATATTTAAAGAAGAGAGAGAATAATGACTATTTACATGGTTATAAGGATTATTCAATTTTGAACTTTTTTTATCTCATTTATACAAAAAAAATAAATAAAAAATACATAAGTAGAATATCAATTAAAAATAACTACTTTAAATTCCTTTTAAATTTATCTAAATACCCTTCGATATTGTTTAATCCCCTATGGTTAAAACATCACACTTCTGATGTTTATATTAATGAATTTAAAAAAGTTCCTTACATTCAAACTGCTGTAAAAGATTATCTGATAAATAATGAAGATGAAGCGTTAATGAGAATTTATTTTAAATTAATAAAATAACAACATAATAGTTCAGTTCAGTAAATGGATTCGCTACAAATTCAGAGAAGGTTTGCTTAACCATACAAGATACGGAAATAAAAAGAGGAGACATTTTTAATCTCCTTATCCATATACCAAAGTTTGTTACTGGTAGAGGTTGTTCCCCAGCATAGCCTACTTCCTTGTGAGCTGAGACTAAATTAATATTTTTTGCTTTATATAACTCAAGTACGTATACAAAATACTTTTTCTACTTCTGTTTTTCTGAAGGAGCTGCAAATACATCTGATAGCGTTAGTATTAACAATATCATTTAATAAGTTTGACAAGGTAACTTTGTTGAGGTGTTCAACTATTAAATCCCAATTATTAATTCTAATTACAAGTACATTTTCTAAAAGAATAAGGTATCTTTCCAATTATTCTTATCACAAATAGATTTTATATCATCTTCTAATTTATCTGCATAATCAAAATACTTAATCTTAAGATGTCCAACTAAAAGGCAGACTTCTTAAAATTTTTAAAATTAAATAACGACAAAGTATCAACTCATAAATTTTCCTGGTACCTCAAAAGCTTGTAATATTAGCACTTTACGGGCGTATTATTTATTCTTGTATAAAATTAAATTCTCTCTAATATAATATGCTTTTGAAGAACCTAAATCAATCATTAGGTTTAAAAACCATAAAAATTCATTTAAAAACGATTCATCTTCTTTTATTAATTTAATTTTAGCTTCAAAGCATTTCATAATTAATTTCTCACCATAATAATAATTGACACTAAGCATTTGCTTGGTATCCGATTTCAGATGTTTGGTTAAAATTCTTATTCCGTCAGGCATTAAACTTTGAAAACCTATTCCTGACAGAAGTTGCATTAATGCTTCAATATTAACAAAATCTAAATTTTCTATTTTACTCAAGTAAATCTTTGGTCTGTTATCACCTTTTAGCACAAACCAATCATCAGCTTCAAATTTCCATTTACCAAAAAACAAGTATTCTTGATTAAACAAGTTCGTCTTATTTTTAATTTTCAAATAAAGTACGTCCCAATAATCCCATAAATTACTTAGCATTTTTTCACTTCCAGAATTGCTGTCAACTTTATAATAAAACCATTCTAAAATTTCTTTAACATATTTAATACCATCGTATTTTAGTCTACGATCAACATTTTTAAAATTAGCACCTATGTTTAAAATATTTTCAAATAATGATTTTGTTTTAGTATTAAATGGAATCTCAAATAAAAAATTAATTATAGTTTCTCTTATAGTAAATCCAATTCTATGATAATTATTTGAAGAATACCCTTCTTTCCTAAAAGTATATGATTCCATATGAGCTCTAAAAATTAACTCTAAAAAAATGTAAGAAAAATCAAATTCTTCAGAAGTAGGAAAGATATGTAGCGCCTTATCTAGGTCCCAGTGCGAGAAATTTGAGTACGATAGACTTGTCAACTTATAATCACTTTCATTATTTTGTATAAAATGTAGAATTTCAACCTCTTCTGTATGAATAATCCTGGTATCTTCTTCTGAATACCTTTTGTGTCTTGGATGTTTTTTAAAAAAACCAGCATATAATATCAAACCAAACAAACAATTATATGCAAATTGATAATCAAGATTCCAAACGGTTTTTTTGAAGGAATTATACAAATGCTTTAAATGAATATCTCGTTCTGGCCCAACATCTCTCAAAAAGAAAAAAACCAACGCCTTAGTATCGCTTAACTGTTGGTCCGACAATCTATCCTTGAACAAAAGCAATTTAGGTAGGGAACTATAAACAGAATCATTATCATAAATGCTAATAGAAAAATCAAAATTTTCAAAATTATCGCGCTCATTTTTGTTGCGTTCGTAGAATTTTTGAGCAATTTCTAAAACAGTATTGACGCAAAACTCAAATTCATTATTATTCAATTCATTACTAAAAAGATCCAAACCCAAAGTAGCCAATGTTCCTATAGGAAATGGATTTAGATCAAAAAAGTTTGGTGTTCCTGTCTTTTTAAAATACTCCAGACACTCTTTCCAATATCCATAATTTATATTTTCCTCTGATTTCTTTTGAAAGGTTTGAGATATCCATAAACTATACTTTGAATACTCATTTTGGAAATTGCTTTCCTCCTCATTCCTTTGCATTTCTTTTTCTAAAACCGGATCCACCGAGTAATTTGGAGAAATTTGAATTACTTTTTCCCCTTCATATTCAATCTCTTCAACTTTTTGTTTTCTTCCATCAATTTCTGATAAAAGTTTTAGAAAATAGACATCCTCTTCCTTCTGCTTATATTCTAAATTATCAATCATTTGAAATATTTTCCCCTCTATATTTCCATAAAGCAATTGATATTGAAGTAAAAAACCTGTTAAACCTTTATGATATTTCTGACGATGTTCCCATTTAGATGCTTCTTTTCTTTCCTCGTTACAAAGTTCTTTTTCCCATATACCTTGAGGTAAGTCAAGTAGTGAACTTCCAAAAATTTCTGCTGACCATCTATTTCTATCCCAAGCAAAAATTTGTTTATCAGATAAAAGAGGTAAAAATTTGTCTCCTACTTTAACGGGAAATGCCATTGTAATACTTGCAACAACAGAAAATAAAATTACAGAATTACTTTTAGTAAATATTTTATCAAAAAATGACTGTATTATATCATTTACTCTTTCATCGTCGACCTCTCCTAATTCGTATAAATATCGTTCCAAAGCAATTACAATAGATTGTAAAAGATCTGGTACAGTTATTTGCCCCCCTCTATTTATTGACCATAAATAAGAAGAACCATGAATAGGGTAATTTTCTCCATTATATAAAATTTCAATAGTTTGTACATCATCTGCACTTCTTACAAAACCATTATCTTTTAAAAAATCTGATTTGATATATGATTCAACACAAAAATTTGTGAATTCAATTATAAAGTCTAATGCTTTCCAAGGATGATTTTTAAGTAATTTATATACAAATGTCTGATACGCACTCTCAGGAAAATGATTAAAATGATATTCATGTGTCAATCCAAAATGATGTTCAATTTCTGACTCATCATATACAAAGCCGAATCGGCTTTCGGATTTCACTTTATTATGTTTCCACTTAAGGTTTGCTAAGGTAATAAGCTCATCAGGAAAGAATTTTGGTAATGTTCCTGAATGAAAATGAGATAATGCATACTCGACCTGCTTATCCTTCTTATTTCTTATTATGTAATTCTCCTTTTCACTTGCAACGAAAAGACTATCAAGTAAAACTTTAATTTCCTCCGGAATATATCCTGATAATTTGTAAAGTAATTCTATTCCTTTTTCAGTTAATGAATTACTTTCCCCTGCATTCATCCAATCGGCCCCCTCTTCGAAATTATATAAAATTTTGTTTACAATTTTTCCAACATATTTGGGTGTCTCAACATTTGATATCTTCCCAAAGTACAGAATTTTTTCCCAATCATATAAAAATCTTAATACTTGAATATTTATTTCTGTTAGTTTGTCAATATTATCAAATAGAAATTTTATAACCACATCCCAGCCTTTATTATTGGGAGATTGATTAAAATCTTTACCACTGATCTTGAGCAAGTGAATGACTCTTTTAAGTAGCTTTAGATTCTCTTCCAACAGTTCATCTCTATGTTCCTTAAAAAATTTATCGCACAAATCTGATTTGATAATGGAAATTAACACTTCGTCCTTCCAGTGGTTTTCTATCGATGTACTATTAACCGTATCAACTACAAAGTTATATATCCAACTTTCGGACTCTTCAATTTTAGATTCTACCCATAGCCTAAATCCTCTTCGTATTGCAGGTTCATTGGTTAATAAGGTATAAAAAGAATTTAATTTGGGATTGTCAATTTTCAGATGGTTTATATATTTAATCAGCCCCCAATCTTCAAAAATATCATGTGATGGAGCGTAAAAATTATTTTCTTCAAATAAAACCCCATCAGCTTTAAGCTTATATACAACTTCTGAATCGAACTCATTTACAGATGTTAATAATGTCAGATTCTTTGCCCTTTTTACGGCAATTTCTACAAAAGTATTTTGTCTTTTTTCCTCAAATAGTGCATTATTTCCTCCAACTACATTTTTCCAAAGTTGTTTTTTAAATTCTACTACATCGATAATAGAAAAATTTTCTCCAGAAATAGATATCAGTTTATCTGCCAGAGACAAATATTTAGGAATTTTTATTATTTCAGCAAGGTTCTCGTTTTTAACGATGCCACTAAGTGCAGGAATTCTTTCAACAAAATAATTTAATTCTTCCTCATTAAGTTGAGGAACGTCGATAATAGTTGAATTATTTTGTAATAGCGGCCTATCAAAATAATTGAATTTTAAGATTTCTAAGGCGTAGCTTCTACAGGAGGTAATCAGTTTAATGTCTTTATTTTCCTTTAAAACAGCAATTAATTCTCGGAAAGCTTCAGCATCCCCTTCTAATAATTTTTCAAAACTATCAATATATATCAATTTACTTGAATAGTCTTCAAATTCATTAAATATTTCTTCAATGCTCAAATCAACTCCAATTTCATGTAGAGTATTGATAAGTGAATTTTTTAAAAATTGATCTGCTGCAAATGAAATTATGCAGGTACCATCAAGAGATTCTAAAATTTGTTTTGCATAAGCAGACTTGCCTGAACCTGCCCCCCCATTTATAAAAACAAATTGATTATTAGTTATTATTTCCTCTATGGATAAATTAGTTAAATTTCTTTTCAATTTAACACCAGAAATGTCTGATTGAATTTTGTTTAAAACATTTTTGGTTTGAAGAATAATTTCTTTGGTTCTATCTTTCTTAAATTCCAAATTATGGATGACCGTTTGAAAAAAATTTTCAGCATTAACAATATCAATATTTATTGACGAATTATTTATATCATTAATGTTAATAATTTCTTTTTTATTTCTTCTAAAAAAACCTTTAAACATTTCAAACATAAGATTTTAATGCTTTTTTATATTAATTTTAGATCCATCCTTCACTCTTGATATTTTATATTGGCTATTATCATCTGTATCTGTATCAATTTTAACTTCAGAATTCGATATATCTTTAATGTGAAATGCTGCTACAATTTTATCTCCATAATATAGAGCTATTAAGGAAATAAGTTGAGATATAAAAACAGTTATGGGTTCTATATTTGAAGCCGGTTTTAAAAACCAATATATTGACATTGCAATAATTATCAAATTTAATATAGTAAGAAACGATTTTACAATTTTATTCATAGATTTTGAATTTATAGCAATTTACTTAAAAAAGTCCTCTTTTGAAAGAGGACTTTTCTCTAATCAATTAAAATCTGTTTTTTATGATCTTCTCAAATATAATTGATGATTTATAACCTTAATATTTCTTTAACTATTGATGGATAAACTAACCATTGCAGAATAACGTCATATGTTATTTAGTTTGTTCTTTTTATAGCTTTAATTAGAAACCATATTTCAATTTTGATAATGAATATATAAGGCCTGCCGAACTGTAGGGACTAATTCTTTCCAATCGATGATCAACTTATTACGGCAAGTTAGGTAATCCATTAATCGTTACATATTAACAAATGGTGTAGTTCGTTTAAATCCTCAACAAAATGTTTCGAGATCTGTTCCTGTGGGTCTACAAACCATCCTATTTTAAGGATGGTTTTTGTTTTTATATATCTATAATTATATCTAGTCCTGATTTGAAATAGGAGATAATACCAGTTGTAAAGAATTAACATAATCGTTATCAAAATAAATGGCCCGTATTTCTTTATACAGAAAAGATTCTACTAACAACCAATTGGCCTTGGGACTCAGTAATCTTGCTTTGAATGAATGTTCTTTAACAAGATCAATTTTACCAATATAACATTTATCTGGATATTTAAGCTCAATTTGAATAAGCTCGACTTTAGATTTCATATCCGATAGTAATCTTATACTATCATCAATATTTAGTTCAATACTTTTTGCAGTAATCGCTCCTTTTAATCTCAATATATTTTCTTTAAAATTGTGATCATCCGATCTTTCAATGCTTTTAACATATCTCCGGCTGATCAGTACAAAACCATCCACCACATAATCTACAGGAATATATTTTATATAGCACCAATTATCTGATATATCAACCAATATACCATCAAATACCTTTTTATTTTTTAAGGTAATCAAAACAACAGTATTGATAAGTTCTTTTGTTTTCATCTCTTTTTTAACCTTTCTCATTAACGGTATTCAAATTTAAAAACTCTATAAAGAATGGTCATTTATAAATATAATGATTAATACATTTGTGATAAAATATCTGTATTACCAATATTTCGATAAACAAAAAAAGACAGCATCACTGCTGTCTTTTCCATTTTTCATTTTTATTTATTAAACCAGATCAAACCTATCCAGATTCATCACTTTCGTCCATGCACCTACAAAGTCATTTACAAATTTTCCTTGTGCATCGCTACTTCCATATACCTCAGCGATTGCTCTTAGTTCAGAATTGGAACCGAAAACAAGATCAGCTCGGGTCGCGGTCCATTTTGGCTGACCGGTTGAGCGATCAGTTCCTATGTAAAGTTGTTTATCATCTGACATTGCTTTCCATTGCGTTCCCATATCTAAAAGATTCACGAAGAAATCATTCGTAAGAACTCCCGGGCGGCTAGTAAATACACCATGTTTTGAACCGTCAAAGTTCGTATCCAAAGCACGCATTCCACCTACTAATACTGTTAACTCAGGAGCTGTAAGACTCAACAATTGGGCTTTATCTATTAGTAAAGATTCTGTAGATACAGTAAATCTTCTTTTCAGGTAATTACGGAATCCATCGGCAATAGGTTCAAGATATCCCATAGATTCTACATCCGTCTGTTCCTGAGAAGCATCCATTCTTCCCGGAGCAAAAGGAACTTTTACATCCTGTCCGGCATTTCTTGCAGCAACTTCTACCGCTGTATTACCTGCCAAAACAATCAGATCGGCTAAGGAAATTTTCTTACCATTTTGAGAATCGTTGAATTCTTTTTGAATTCCTTCCAGTACGTTTAATACTTTATTCAGCTGTGAAGGATTATTCACTTCCCAGTTTCTCTGAGGTTCTAATCTTATTCTGGCTCCGTTGGCACCACCACGCTTATCACTTCCTCTGAAAGTAGAAGCAGAAGCCCAGGCAGTAGATATAAGTTCAGCATTGCTTAATCCTGAATTTAAAACTTTTGATTTCAAAGTTTCCACATCATTTCTGTCAACCAATTCATGATTTACTTCCGGAATAGGATCCTGCCAAATTAATTCTTCCTGTGGAACATCAGATCCCAGATAACGGGCACGCGGTCCCATATCTCTATGGGTCAATTTAAACCATGCTCTTGCAAAAGCATCGGCAAACGCATCAGGATTTTCGTAAAAATGTCTTGAAATTTTTTCGTAAACAGGATCCAGTCTCAATGAAAGGTCTGTTGTAAGCATTGTTGGTTTATGCTTTTTATCAGCATCAAATGCATCAGGAATAATATCTGCCCCATCTTTTGCTACCCATTGGTGAGCTCCGGCAGGGCTTTTTGTTAATTCCCATTCATTTTCAAAAAGGTTTTTAAAGAAATAGTTACTCCATTGAGTCGGAGTTTCTGTCCAGGTCACTTCCAGACCACTGGAAATAGCATCTCTACCGCTTCCTGATTTATAACTGCTTGACCATCCTAATCCCTGTTGTTCAATTCCTGCTCCCTCAGGCTCTTTACCTACATGGTCTGCAGGACCTGCTCCGTGGGTTTTACCGAAAGTATGTCCTCCGGCAATCAAAGCAACTGTTTCTTCATCGTTCATCGCCATACGGCCGAAAGTATCACGGATATCTTTAGCGGCAGCAATAGGATCTGGATTTCCGTCCGGACCTTCAGGGTTTACATAAATAAGCCCCATTTGTACAGCTGCCAATGGATTTTCTAGATTTCTTGAATGAATATCTCCGTCTGCATCATCATCTGTAGGAAGAACTGCTGACCGTCCTTCTGCTACTCCTTCCGAACCATGAGCATAACGTAAATCACCTCCCAGCCATGTTTTCTCAGATCCCCAATATATATCGGAATCCGGTTCCCAAACATCTGCACGGCCACCAGCAAATCCAAATGTTTTAAAGCCCATAGATTCAAGAGCAATATTTCCGGTAAGAATCAAAAGGTCTGCCCAGGAGATATTTCTTCCATATTTCTGCTTGATAGGCCATAGTAATCTTCTTGCTTTATCAAGACTTACGTTATCCGGCCAGCTGTTTAAAGGTGCAAAACGCTGTTGCCCAGCTCCTGCTCCACCTCTACCATCTCCTACTCTATAGGTTCCGGCACTGTGCCAGGCCATACGGATAAATAAGGGTCCGTAATGACCGAAATCTGCCGGCCACCAGTCCTGGGAATCTGTCATCAATGCATGAAGGTCTTTTTTTACCGCTTCCAGATCCAGGCTTTCAAATGCTTTGGCATAGTCAAAATCCTTGTCCATAGGATCAGAAAGGGAAGAATGCTGGCGCAGAAGATCTACTCTAAGCTGATCCGGCCACCAATCAGAATTCTGGGTTCCGCCACCTGCTACACTCTTCTTCATTGTTCCATTATGAAACGGGCATTTGCTGATGTCATTCAAATCTTTTTCCATTTTCGTTTATTTTATATTGATTAATACAGTTTAAATTCTCTGTTATAAGAATATGACAAACCTACAACGTTTAAGCAATAAATACAATCTATTAATTTTTATTTCAACGATAGTTAAAAACTATAAACATATATTTCCGACAGCATCAGAATTAAGACAAAATTGTGGTATTAAGGTAGTCATTTTTCAGATTAACTTAAATAAAAACAGCAGAATAGCGCTCAATTTAGAATTACTCAACGTAACAGGACTTCAAGAAAGGAGAAATTAGCAGGAAGATACAATTCGATAGTAAATGGAAAAATTTTAAACAATGGAACCATTTTCAAATTCAATTCTATGTAAAAAATAATTTAGTTAACTTTATCATTATCAAACATGAATACTATCTCTATGAAAAAAATAATCGTTGTCGTGCTTGTTGCTTTTATCATCATTCAGTTTTTTCCGATTGATAAGACAAATCCTCCTCCTACTCCAGGCATGGATTTTCTAAAGATAAAAAACACTCCGGAAAAAATTGCCCATACCATCAAAACTTCATGTTACGACTGTCATTCCAATGAAACAGCATATCCTTGGTATACCAATATTTCCCCGGCTTCATGGTGGGTAAAAAATCATATAAATGAAGGCAGGAAACATCTTAATTTTTCTACCTTTGCAGTATATGAGCCTAAAAGACAGCTTCATAAACTTGAGGAATGTATAGAAATGGTGGAGAAAAAAGAAATGCCGCTTGAGTCTTATTATTTAGGACATCAGAATGCCAAACTATCAGATGAACAGCGAGCAGAGCTTGTCCAATACTTCAAAAAGGTAAAAGAAGATACGGAGAGAGGGATCATGTTTAATAAATAATATTGTGGAAAACTGGGAAAATAAACATATTGTGTTTTTTGATGGAGATTGCGGAGTCTGTAATTTCTGGGTGCAGTGGATTTTGAAGCGGGATAAGAAGGACAAGTTTATGTTTGCTTCTCTTCAGTCTGAATTCGGGCAGCAATTTTTATCCGAAAGAGGATTGGAAACAAATATCTTCAATACGATGTACCTATGGAAACCTGGACGATATTATCAGATCAAATCACGGGCTGTACTGGAAATAGCTAACTTATTGGGAGGAGTGTATAAACTTTCCTTTATTGGAAAAATCCTGCCTTCATTTCTAAGTGACAAGGTGTATGATGTCATTTCCCGAAACAGAATGAAACTGGCTAACCAGAAGTGTTATTTGCCGGATCAGCACCAGAAGAAAAAGTTTATTCAGGTGTAACTTGAGCTTAAAAAAATCTTTCAACTGATATAAAGAACTTGTTTAAACTTTATTTCTTAAATCTTTCTTAATGGTTTTGATTATATTCAAAAATATCATTCCGTAAGAGTTTCTCACAGCACACATTAAAATGATAGTTGTATAGATTCCTACGGAATGACAAGCTTAGTGGATAATAACAAGCTGGGATTGGTTATAAAAACTAATTTTCATCCAACTCATTACTCATTACCTATTATTCATTACTTATAAATTCAGCGACCACACAGAATAAGAATTTGGCGGACACTGGATTTTCACCCATTTATCTCCCTGAGTTGTCGGATACCAGCCTGAACTTCCGGTAAAGTCTTTGATCTGCTGACTGCTCCAATTGGTTTCTACCCATCTTTCCTGCCAGCTTGATGATGTATTGATATAAACAACCAATCCCGGATTTCCATTGTACCCGTTTCGCCTTGCAATATATTCATCATTATCAGTGTAGAGAATAGAAGTTGTTCCGGTAGCTTTATTATTATGAATCCAGATCAGATTGTTCAGTCTTTCTTTGTTTAACCATTCTTCATAATCCCTGTAAAAAATGGTAGGATAGCCTTCGTGAGTTAAGATATAGGCATAGGCCGGCATTTTATTGTTAATAATATCCGTGTCATGATTGGCTACAAAAGTGACTGCTTTGTATGGATTTCTTTTCCACATCATATCATCATTCAGAACATTTAAATTCCCATTATCAAAAGCCTCATCCATTTTATAATACGCAGCAAAATCAAATACGGAACTGTTTGCATTATTTGCCCACCATTCCAATGTATTTACGTTAGAATCCCACAATTCGCCAACGGAGAATCCACCTACTTTAGAATTCCAGGTATTAACGACCCAAGGGCCAAAACCTTTAACATAATCGAACCTCCAGCCATCAAATTTCATTACATTTTTATAATATTTGGCGACAGAATCATCTCTTCCCCAAAGCCAGTCCTGAACATGAGGATTAGCATGAGAAAGATCTGGAAATCCACCAAAAGCCCCTTCATCATTATTTCCGTAGGCATTTTTATAAAAATCATTGTAGTTTCTCTGAAATTTTCCGGAAGCAACGCCTGAGAAATCAGTCCATGTATTGGTTCCGGTAAAAGGATTGGCTTCGGATTGCCCGCCGCTATTATGATTAATTACAATATCTGCGTATACCTGCATACTTTCAGCATGTGCTTTTGTAATCAGTGCTTCAAGCTCGGTTCTTGATCCAAAACGGGTTTCCACACTTCCATTCTGATTAAAATTACCAAAATCATAATAATCTGTAGGATCATATCCCATAGAGTAAGCTCCGTTCTGCGCTTTTGAAGCGGGAGGCAGCCATACGGCACCAATTCCGGCATCAGACCAGGCTGTTAATTTATCTTTAACGGTATTCCACCAGTTACCTCCTTCAGGAACATCCCAGTAAAAGCCCTGCATCAGAACTCCACCACCGGGGCCAGCTATAAATTTACCCTGCATAGCCTCGGATTCATTTCCGGTACTGAAAGGACGGCCATCATGATGAGTTACATTCACTGTTTTGTTGTGAACTTCTTCCTGCCTGGAAGGTTCCGTAATCAATTCATCTGTGTTCTGACAAGATCCGGCTAACGCTAAAGCCAATAGGGAAAGGAAAAAACATGTTTTTTTCATCGTAATAATTAATTATCAATCTATTAAACAAGGTACAATTTTATTGAAAACAAATTCAAATGAAAGGGAAATATTTTAATTTTCACTAATAAATCAAGAAGAAAGTAATTTAAAATTTTCATTAAAAAATCATAATTTTTTAAGATTCTGGAAGTCATTTTTCTTTTAATCCATATATTTGCATACTATGGAATACAATACCCAAAAAACTCAGCTTAATATGCCAGAATATGGCAGAATAATACAACAGTTGGTTGAGCGCTGCAAAGAACTTCCTACCAAAGAGGAAAGGAACGAAATGGCTATGGCAATCATCGATTTTATGGGTCAGAGAAACCCACAACTTCGCGACGAGGAAAATTATAAACATAAACTTTGGGACCATCTTTATATTCTTGCTAATCATGATCTGGATGTAGATTCTCCATATCCGTTCCCTACTCCGGAACAGTTGGCAGAAAAACCTAAAAGAATGGAATATCCAAAACTTCAGGGTGACTTTAAGTTTTACGGAAAAAGTATTCTTCAATTGATAGAAAAAGCAATTGAACTGGAAGCGGGTGATGAAAAAGAAGCCCTTATCGAGGTAATTGCCAACAATATGAAGAAGTCTTATAATGTCTATAATAAAGAACATGTGACGGATGATGTTATCTTCCGCCACCTGAAAGAACTGTCTGAAAACAGGTTGGATCTTACAGGAATAGATTCTCTTGAAAAAAGTAAAATCTATTACACCAGCAATAACAACAACCGAAATAATAACAATAACAACAATAGAAACAGCAACAATAATAAGAACAATAATAACAACAACCAGCCCAATAAAAGAAGGCATAATAACAATCATAAAAACAGAAAATAATGAGTGGAACATTTCAGATACGAGGAGGAAAAAGATTGCAGGGTGAAATAACTCCACAAGGAGCCAAGAATGAGGCTCTACAGATTTTATGTGCTGTTCTTCTGACTGACGAAGAAGTAAGAATCAAAAATATCCCGGATATTCATGATGTCAACAGGCTGATTGAAATTCTTGGGGATTTTGGAGTAAAAATTACTAAAAACGGACAGGGAGATTATACTTTCAAAGCTGATCAGGTAAATTTTGATTACGTAAAATCTAATGAGTTCAAAAAGGACGGAGCAAAATTACGTGGATCTATTATGCTGATGGGACCAATGCTGGCTCGTTATGGAGAAGCTTATATGCCAACTCCGGGAGGTGACAAAATCGGAAGAAGAAGACTGGATACTCACTTTCAGGGGCTTGTTGAACTGGGTGCTGAATTCCATTATGATGAAGAGGAATATTTCTATTCTTTAAAGGCTAAAGAATTAAGAGGAAAGTTCATCCTTTTGGAAGAGGCTTCTGTAACAGGAACGGCAAATATTGTAATGGCTGCTGCTTTAGCAAAAGGAAAAACAAGAATTTACAACGCTGCGTGTGAGCCTTATCTTCAGCAATTATGCAAAATGCTGAACAGAATGGGAGCCAATATCTCAGGAATCGGGTCTAACCTTGTTACGATTGAAGGAGTAGATTATCTGAGAGGAACGGAGCATACTATGCTTCCGGATATGGTAGAAATCGGATCCTGGATTGGTCTTGCAGCCATGACAAAATCTGAAATTACCATCAAAAATGTAAACTGGAACCAGCTTGGTGTAATCCCGAATACCTTCAGAAAATTAGGAATTGAGCTTGAGCAAAGTGGTGATGACATCTATATTCCTGCTCAGGAACATTATAAAATCCAGAAATTTATTGACGGGTCTATCCTTACGATTTCGGATGCTCCATGGCCAGGATTTACACCGGATTTATTATCTATTATTTTGGTGGTAGCTACTCAGGCAAAAGGAAGTATTCTGGTTCATCAGAAAATGTTTGAATCCAGACTATTCTTCGTTGATAAATTAATTGACATGGGAGCTCAGATCATTTTATGTGATCCGCACAGAGCTACGGTAATAGGACTGAACCAGGAAGCTCCGCTAAGAGGAACAACAATGGTTTCCCCGGATATCAGAGCTGGAAATGCACTTCTTATTGCTGCACTTTCCGCAGAAGGAAAATCTATTATCCACAACATCGAGCAAATCGACAGAGGATACGAAAATATAGATGGAAGACTGAAAGCAATTGGTGCCGACATCGAAAGAATTTAAAATTATTTTATTTAATACGAAAGCGTTCAGAGTAATCTGAGCGCTTTTTTGTTTAACCACCCCGTCAAAAATTCAAAGAATTTTTGCCACCCCTCCAGAGGAGGGAATTTTGTCCCAGCTAATGATTGTTCATTGTAATCTGTTTAGTGTAAAATAAAAAGTGCCCGATAAAAAAACCGGACACTTTGAGTAATTAAAACTATATGAATCTCACTTAAAAATACTTTCTGCAGATATACTCCACCGTCGTATTCATAAGTTTATTTTTATTCAGATAGATCTCAAGCTGCTGAAAATCTTCTGAACTGACATTAATATATAACTGTACGGAACCAAAACTATATCCGTTCACATACTCCACATTAGCGGATAACACTCTATGACAGATGCCCAATTGATTGTAGATGGTATTCATTAAATGTTCAAATTTCATTTTGCCATTCAACTCTATTTCCAATAACAATTCTTTTTTAGGCAGGTTTATTTTATTTTGTAAAACCTGCAGGCCCGGATTAGGTGTAATCATCGCTAAACATTTTTTGGTTAAACTTCTCAGATCATATTGCTCTTTGCATGTAAATCTGTGACAAAAATATAAAAAAATATTAGTCTACCAAATTAGTGGACTAATATTTTTAAAAATTTAACATAAAAAAAAGAAGCCTCTTCAGCTTCTCCCTTATTTTAAAGTTTATTTATCCTTTCCAGTTTTTCAGAACCCGCAAGTCCGTTAGGATTACAACCAGGCTCTCCTTCAGGGACTTTCAGATTTTTTTTGGTATAAAATTCTTCCCAGAATGCATTTGTTTTTCCTGTTTTGGGATCAATGAACGTCATGGGTTCCAATTTGAAAATATGTTCTTCCCGAAAAGCCCTTTCCACAAAATCTGAACAGTAATATGAGTTTTCGTCCAGGATATAATTGAAGTTGTAAGGTTTTCCAAGCATGGACTCTGCCTTTTTAACAGCTTCAGGAATAGTTTTCTGATATTCCGGTTTTAATCGGTAAACAATCACCTCCTGCCCTTCTTTTTTCTGATCTTTAATAAAATCGTTCAAATCCTGCTTTTGAGAACCCCCTTTAGGAGCAGCGTGCAGAACAAACATCCTGTTCCCTTCTTTTTCAAGAATTCCTATGTGATCAAATGAAGCTGTCTTTTGTTTTTGAGTAACATTATTGATCGCTCCGGAAAGCCCGGATTCTTTTGCGGTTACAAAAAGCAGATCTCCATTTTTGAGCTGCACATTACCGGTATAGGCAGGATTACACTGAACCAACAGCATCATGAAACAGGACAAAAGCCCTGCAACAATAATTTCTTTAATTTTTTTGCTAAAAAACATTTTAAATTCTGACATTCTATTCTACTTTCGGCACCAAAATTACAAAATAGAATTCATTACATTTGTGGGAATATTGATCTATTCTTCACACCAACCCAAACATTTCCAACATTCTTATGCCACATATTTTATTAGTTGAAGACGATGACAGGCTTTCAAAACTGATTGCAAAAGGATTTCAGGAAGCTGAATTTGAGGTTACCATGGCATATGACGGAACCACAGGTTTGAAACTGGCTTTGCAGACGAATTTCGATCTGGTAGTCACAGATATTGTCATGCCTAAAAAAAACGGTCTTGAATTTTGTAATGAGATCAAAGCATTAAAACCCAATCTTCCCGTGATTATGCTGACAGCATTGGGAACTACTGATGATAAACTGGAAGGGTTTGATGCCGGAGCTGATGATTATCTTACCAAACCTTTTGAAATGCGGGAACTGGTAGCAAGAATCAAAGTACTTCTGAAGCGCTTTTCACAACAAAGACAGCAGAAAGTTTTCATTCTTAAATATGAAGGAATTGAAATAAATCTGGAACAGAAAACGGTGAGCAGGGACCATTCCCCAATCAAACTGACTCCGAAAGAATTTAATCTTTTAAAATTCATGCTGGAAAACTCAGAAAGAGTGCTTTCCCGAAGTGAAATTGCAGAGAAAGTATGGGAAACCCACTTTGATACGGGAACCAATTTCATTGATGTATACATTAATTATCTCCGAAAGAAAATTGATAAAGATTTTGAAGTCAAGCTGATTCACACCAAAGCCGGCATGGGATTTATTCTGAAAAAAGACTACGAATCCGGTCCTGTATAGAAATCATTGAGATGAACTAAAAATATCCGGATGAAAATAAGAACCCGACTTACGCTGCTTTTCACCTTAATTACTGCAATGCTTTTAAGTGTTTACAGCATCTCGATTTATTATTCATCCAAAGAAGCCAGAGAGAAATCTTATTACAGTGAACTTCAAAACGAAGCAATTGCCAAGGCTGATTTATTTTTCCGAAGCTCCCTGCCTGAGCAGGAAATGCACAAACTTTATAAAAACAATACCAGAACCCTCAATGAAGTTCAGGTAGCAATTTATGATAGTAATAAGCAGCTTATTTATCATGACGATGCCAAGGTAGATTATGTAAAAGAAACTCCGGAAATGCTTTCTCAGATATTCCAGAAAAAGAGAATCAATTTCTTTTTAAATGATTTACAGGTTATTGGAATGGTGTATCATTATGAAGGAAAAACTTACGCAGTAACCGCTGCATCTTATGATAAATACGGGTATGACTATCTTACACACCTTTTTACCATCAGTATTATTTCTTTCTTTAGTATTTTAATATTGATTTATCTGGCTGGGATATTTCTTTCTAAAAAAGCATTGAGCCCGCTCAGTGAAATGGTTAATCAGATTAAAAAGATAACCGCAGGAAAACTACAGTTACGACTGAAAACAACGAAGGAAAAAGACGAACTTAATGAGTTAGCTCAAAACTTCAACGGAATGCTGGAAAGACTTGAGAACTCTTTTGATTCACAGAAACATTTCGTATCCAATATTTCACATGAGCTAAGAACACCGTTATCTGCAATTATTACCGAACTGGAACTGGCTTCCGAAAAGGATAAAACTAAAGAAGAATACCAGGAAACCATTCAATATGCATTGGAAGACGCACGCAATATGGTAAAACTTTCCAATAGCTTAATGGATCTTGCCAAAGCAAGCTACGATCCCAATGAAATCAGTTTTTCTGAAGTTCGCCTTGATGAAGTTCTTCTGGAATCTTATACCAAAATCATAAGAGAAAATTCAGGATACAAAGTTTCACTCAATATCGAAGATTCAGTAGAAGAGCCTCAGCTTATCATTCAGGGCAACGAATATCTTTTACAGGTTGCATTTAACAATCTTATTGATAATGCCTGTAAATATTCGCCAGAACATATTTGCTCAATAGATGTTAGAGCCCATTCCAAGATTCTTTTGATTAGTTTTACCAATACAGGAAATAGTATTAGACAGGAAGATTTACAGCATATTTTTGAACCTTTTTACAGAAGCGAAACATCAAAACTGAAGAAAGGACATGGCATAGGCTTATTCCTCACCAAGAAAATTATTTCACTCCACAATGCAAAGATTACTGTGGCATCAGATAATAACGAGACTATTTTTACAGTACTATTTGATATAATTTAACACGGCAATAGTCCTTTATTCAAATTGATGTTATCCTTAACTTTTCTTAAAACCTTCATTAATTTAATGGTTTAAAAATTTCATCCCTCTACTCGTGAGAAAGAGATTTTTTATTGAAAACAGTAGTTCCTATACTTGCACCAATCACGCATGCAATAGAAATCCATTGCAGAAAAGATAATTCTTCTGAAAGAAAAACCAACCCGGAAATTGCTGCAAATGCAGGTTCCAGACTCATCAGAATACTGAAAGTCTTGGCAGGAAGTCTTTTCAATGCCATCATTTCCAACGAAAATGGCAAAGCACTTGAGAGAATAGCCACACCCAGCCCTTTTATAAAAATATTCGGGGTAAGATTGAAGACTGCTCCATCCCATATGGTAAAAGGAATAATCACAAGACTCGCGAAGATCATCCCGGTAGTTACCGCATCTTTACCATCCATTATTTTGGAAACTTTGCCACCCATTACAATATACACAGCCCAGAACATTCCCGCCAGAAAGGCAAGTCCAAGCCCTGTCAAATCAATATGATCACTCTGCCACGGAACAATCAGCAGGATTCCAACACAAGCCAGTAATGCCCAGATAACATCCAGTAATTTCCTGGACAAGGCCAATGCGAGAAATAAAGGTCCTGCAAATTCCACTGTAACTGCCAGTCCTAATGGAATTCTTTGAATCGCCATATAAAAAATAAGATTCATCGCGGCCAAACCTATTCCATATATCGCACAGTACTTCCATTTTTGTCTGTCAAACTGCAAGAATTTCGGACGATTAATCAACGTAAGCAGAACAGCTGAAAGTACAATCCTTAAGGTTACAGTACCAATAGCTCCAATGGCAGGAAAAAGCTGCTTGGCAATGGAAGCTCCTCCCTGTACACATATGATGGCCAACAATGTAGCAGGTATCGCTATGTTTGATTTTTTCATTTCTACAACTTATAGTTCAAAAGATCTTGGAAAGAAGTTTCCGGGATTAAACAAGCTCTTATTTTTATGATAAATCATAAAATTCATCATGTAAAATAGTCTGCCCCAAAGGTATTGAAATTTTACTTTTTAATATGGATACAGTTTTCATTTATTAACAGACCCAACAAATGATGAGGTACGATTTTGAACAGGCATCATTTTTTTCTAATGATTTTCTAATAATATTCTAAAGCTTTTCTAACGGTAAAAGAAAGCGCTCATTTCTACTTTTGCACAGTAAAAAATAAAGCATATGGACTCAGATCCTTACAGTAATTATCAATCTTAAAGGCTTTAGTTGTACTCACTTTTCCCGTACAGCTGAAAAGCTTTATAAAAACAGGAAAAGTTATGAATACATTAGAATTTACACTCCGTCTCCTTACCGCATTTGCCCTGGGTGCCAGCATTGGTTTTGAAAGACAATGGCGCCAAAAAAGTGCAGGTCTCCGTACCAATACCCTTGTATGTCTTGGTTCTGCAGCATTCGTTCTTCTTTCCATCAGGATCGGAGGTGATGCTACAGGCAGAATAGCCTCTTATATTGTAAGCGGAATTGGCTTTTTGGGCGGAGGTGTCATTATGAAAGATGGTCTTACCGTGAGAGGACTCAATACAGCGGCTACTATTTGGTGTTCTGCATCTGTAGGAGCTCTCAGTGCTATAGGACTTCCTTTTGAGGCCGCTATTACCAGCGGATTTATTATTCTCACCCATGTCATTCTCCGTCCTTTAGGCGTAAAACTGGGTAACAATATCAACACCAGAAACCATTATACCGAATATCTTCTCAGCATCAAGTGCAAAAGTGAAGTGGAAAATCATATCCGTGTACAGCTGATGCAGTCTTTAAGCGGGAATGATAAAGTATTACTGAAATCTCTTACCAGCGATGACAACGGCGTTCCGGAAAATGCCATCATTACAGCAGAAGTTCATGCTTCTACTCCACAGGACAGCTTTATGGAAAAAACAGCCAGCAGACTGACTATTGAAGACAAAGTCATCAAAGTAAGCTGGGAAATAATAGGTACCGAAAACGATTTATAACATGTAAAAACAACCCCTGAAGCGATGTTAAAAAAATCTTCCAACAAAAATCTCAATGCAGCAGCTCTTGTAAAATTGAAAGAAGCCGCTGCTGAGCATGAAAAAATGATTTATGCTCTACTGGAAACTTCAGAAGAAGGACTCAGCGAAAACACCGTAAAAGATCGTCTGAAAATTTATGGTAAGAATGAAATTGCCACCCAAAAAGCGCCTTCATGGCTGAAACAGTTTGCCCATTCTTTTTTTAATCCGTTTAATTATATCCTGGCCTGTATTGCAGTCATTTCATTATTTATTGATGCTATTCTTGTGCCTGCAGGTGAAAAAGATTTTAGTACTGTCATTATTATTTCGGTCATGCTTCTGTTCAGTACAGTTTTAAGGTTTATTCAGGAATTCCGAAGCAATAAAGCGGCAGAAGCATTAAAGAAAATGGTAAAAACAAGCTGCCTTATCAAGAGAAAATTTAATGAAAGCGAAGAAATAGAAATTACTGAAATTGTCCCCGGCGATCTTGTTATTTTATCTGCTGGTGATATGGTTCCAGCCGATTGCAGAATCCTTAAAAGTAAAGACCTTTTCATCAGCGAATCTATTCTCACCGGAGAAGCTCTTCCTGTTGAGAAAAATGCACTTCCCATCAAAGATGCCAAAGACAGAAATCCCCTCAGCCTTCAAAACATATGTTTTATGGGAACTAATGTGGTAAGCGGATCAGCAACAGTTGTCGTAGCCAACACAGGTATTTTCACCTATTTCGGAAGCATCAGCAGAAGTCTGACTTCTAAAAGACCTGAAACAGCGTTTGATATAGGGGTAAATAAAGTGAGTTATTTATTGATCCGGTTTATGCTGATCATGACTCCTGTCATTTTTCTTATCAACGGACTGGTAAAAGGAGACTGGATGCAGGCATTATTGTTTGCCATTGCCGTAGCGGTAGGCCTTACTCCTGAGATGCTTCCCATGATTGTTACCGCTAATCTGGCCAAGGGAGCAGTGAACATGAGCAAAAAGAAAGTGATCGTTAAAAGACTGAATGCTATCCAGAATATAGGAGCTATGGATATCCTCTGTACCGATAAAACAGGAACACTTACCCTCGACAAAATTGTATTGGAAACACACCTCAACGTTCGTGGTATTGAAGATGATGAAGTATTGAAATGGGGCTACCTCAACAGTTTTCACCAAACCGGTCTCAAGAATCTTTTGGATCAGGCCGTTTTGGATCATGCTGAAGTTCATAACCTCATGAAAGCTGATGAACTTTACCAGAAAGTAGACGAAATCCCTTTTGATTTTGAAAGAAGAAGAATGTCTGTAATCCTGAATACTTCCCAGGGAAAACATCTCATGATCTGCAAAGGTGCGGTGGAAGAAATGCTTCCTCTATGCCAATATGCTTTAGATCCGGGTGAAGACCATAGCCTGCATATAGAGAATGATAATATTGTTCCATTGAACGAGGCTATGAAACAGCAGATTATCAAAATGTCTGAAAAACTCAATGCCGAAGGACAGCGCGTCTTATTGATAGCCATCCGGGAATTTGATGGTGACCACCCGCTGAATTATGCTGTTTCCGATGAAAATCAACTTACTCTTACAGGATTTATGGGATTTCTTGATCCCGCAAAACCATCTGCAGAACCCAGTATTAAAGCTTTGCACAAGCTGGGTGTAGAAGTAAAAGTAGTAACAGGAGACAACGATATTGTTGCTAAAAAAATATGCCATGATGTAGGAATTCCTATCAATACCATTATGCTTGGTGATGAACTGGACACTATGAGTGATGATGAACTTCGTAAGGATATGAATCTCTATTCTGTTTTCGCCAAAGTAAGTCCGCTACAGAAACAGCGCATTGTAAAAATATTAAGATCCAAAGGCCACACCGTAGGATTTATGGGTGATGGGATCAATGATGCTGCGGCAATCAAGGAAGCAGATGTCGGAATTTCGGTAGATACAGGAGCAGACATTGCCAAAGAAAGTGCTGATATTATTCTGTTGGAAAAAGATCTGATGGTATTGCGAAGCGGAGTGATCTATGGAAGAAGAACTTTCGGAAATATTGTCAAGTATATAAAAATGACGGCCAGCAGCAACTTCGGAAATATGTTCAGTATGATCGGAGCCAGTGCATTCCTTCCGTTTCTACCCATGCTTCCGTTGCAGATTTTAACCCAGAATTTACTGTATGATGTCTCACAGTCTTCCATTCCGTGGGATACAATGGATAAAGATTTTCTGGGAAAACCAAAAAAATGGGAAGCTGCAAGCATCAAAAAATTCATGCTGTATATAGGTCCTTTGAGTTCCATTTTTGATTATATGACGTTTGCAGTAATGTTTTTCATTTTTAAAGCCAATACTCCGGAGCAGCAAGGATTATTTCAGACAGGCTGGTTTGTGGAAGGGTTATTATCTCAAACTTTGATTGTTCATATTATCAGAACGAAAAAGATTCCATTTATCCAAAGCTGGGCAGCTGCTCCCGTGGTTGCATTAACAAGTTTCATCATGCTGATCGGAATTCTGATCCCCTTCACTCCAATGGCAGTGTATCTGAAAATGCAGCCTTTACCCCTAAGCTATTTCCCTTATTTAATAGGAATTCTTACCGGTTATTGTATCCTGACTCAGTTCGTCAAACAATGGTTTATCAAAAAATTCGGACAGTGGCTTTAAGGTAAAAAATCAGCATCGAAAGAGAAATAAAAATAATGGTTATAAATAACTTATATGAAAAAAACAGTCTTAACAATGGTACTTTTGACATTGGTAACCTCTTGTAAAAATCCCAAAAGCGAAGCTCCTCAGGATCAGGATCTCCAGATAAAAGGTGATCAGGCCACTGTTCCGGAAAACAATCCCGTTTTCAAAAAAATTAAAACACAGGTTGTTACCGAACAGGAACACAGTGATGGTGTGGTGTCAGCGGGAACTATTCAGGCCATTCCCAATCATTATGCGGAAATTGCCAGTCCGTTTTCCGGAAGAATTACCCAATCGTTTATTCAACTTGGACAAAATATTTCTGCCGGAAGCCCTCTTTTTGAAATTCTTTCTTCAGATTATTTTTCGGTTCAAAAGGATTATACAGATGCCCTAAACGAGGTACAGCTTGCAGAAAAAAATTACAGACGCCAGCAGGATCTTGTGAAACATGGAGTGGGTATTCAAAAAGAACTTGATGAAGCGGAAACTGATTTTAAAAATAAAAAAACATCACTTTCCAATGCTTCTTCTGCCTTGAAAGTATATAACAGCAAAGGAGGAGGAATTGGAAGTCCTTTAATCGTAAGGGCTCCCATCAATGGAGAAATCATTTCCAACAAAATTGTAAACGGGCAATATCTGAAAGGAGATTCCGACCCGGTCATGATTATCGCAGAATTATCCAAAGTCTGGATTTCCGGGGATGTAAAAGAAAAAGACATCCGCTTTGTGAATACCGGAGATCAGGTCTCCGTAAAAGTAAGTGCGTATCCCGACAGGAATATTTCGGGGAAAGTATATCACATCAATGAAATCGTAGATGAAGACACCCGAAGTATAAAAGTTCTTATTGAATGTGATAATCCGGACCGAAAGCTAAAACCAGGCATGTATGCGACGGTAAACTTTGCCACTACTCCTGAAAAGACCGTGATGATCCCCGTTACCGCTCTAATGCAGCAGGACAGCTCCCAGTATGTGTGGATCAAAACAGGTAAGAACCAATTTACCAAACGTTCAGTAACCACGGGAGAAACTGACCAAAAAACAGTAAGAATTACATCAGGCTTAAAACCCGGAGAAACCATCATGACTGAAGGAGGAATTTATATGCTGGATGCGAAATAATGTACAATGATGCGAAATCAACAATTATGAAGAAATTACTTACAATCTCTATACAGAAGAGATGGCTGATGCTTGCTCTCTTCCTTTTATTAGGGTTCTTTGGGTATTATTCCTGGACCAGATTATCCATAGAGGCTTATCCTGATATTGCCGATGTCACCTCACAGGTAGTAACACAGGTTCCGGGACTGGCTGCTGAAGAAGTAGAACAGCAAATTACCATCCCTTTGGAACGATCTCTGAACGGACTTCCGGGAATGCATGTGATGCGAAGCAAAAGTACCTTTGGACTCTCTATCATTACCATGGTTTTCGATGATGGGATAGACGATTACTGGGCAAGACAGCGTATTCAGGAAAGGCTGACGGATGTGGAGCTTCCTTATGGGGCACAGCCAGGGCTGGATCCCCTCACCTCTCCTATTGGCGAAGTCTACCGTTATATTATTGAAAGTAACAGCCACAGTTTGCGGGAATTGACGGATCTGCAGAATTTTGTAATCATACCCCGGATCAAACAGGTTTCAGGAATTGCTGATGTCACTAATTTCGGAGGCATTACTACCCAGTTTCAGATCGAACTGGATCCTCATAAACTTGAGCAGTATGGTCTTTCCTTATCAGAAGTTACCGAAACCATTTCCAAAAACAATATGAGTGCCGGAGGAAGCATGCTTCCCCGGGGAAACCTTGCATATGTAATCCGCGGAATTGGTCTTGTAAAAGATTTAAATGACCTTGGAAAAATTGTAGTGAAAACCCAAAATGGAGTTCCTGTTTTTTTAAATGATGTAGGAACATTGAAATACGGGAACCTGGAAAGAAAAGGAATTCTTGGCTATACCGACAGAAAACGGAATTATTCTGAAAGCGTGGAAGGCATTGTTCTTTTACTAAGAGGACAAAACCCTTCACAAGTACTGGACGGAGTTCATGAAGCTATTGAAGAGCTGAATAACGGGACTCTTCCTCCTGGTGTAAAAATTCATCCTTTTCTGGACAGAACAGACCTTGTAAAAACAACCCTTACTACCGTTTCCCATACACTTACTGAAGGAATTGTACTGGTTATTATTGTACTGATTGTATTTCTTGGAAGCTGGCGGGGAGCATTATTAGTAGCGATTACCATTCCGCTTTCTTTGTTATTTGCTTTTATACTAATGCATTTCACCAATATTCCGGCCAACCTTCTTTCACTCGGAGCGATTGATTTTGGGATTATTGTAGATGGAGCCATCGTCATGCTGGAAACCATTTTGAGGAAAAGAGAAGAAAATCCGGAAGAAGCACTTGAAGAAAAAACAATTACTCAGAGAGTGATTGAAGTAGCCAAGCCTATTTTCTTTTCAACCGTTATTATCATTACCGCCTATCTGCCATTGTTCGCTTTTGAAAGAGTAGAGAAAAAATTATTTACCCCCATGGCCTTTACTGTAGGATATGCCTTATTAGGAGCTCTCGCTGTAGCATTAGTCTTGATTCCGGGATTGGCTTATGTGATCTACCGCAAGCCACAAAAGATTTATCACAATAAATGGCTGGAAAGAATAAGTACAGCCTATGGAAAAAGAATCGAAAAAATAATGCAGACTCCCAAAAGAGTTATTTTACCCATCACAATTGTTTTAGCATCTGCCGGAATTCTGTCTTATACCGTAGGAAAAGATTTCCTTCCTGAACTGGATGAAGGTTCTATATGGCTGCAGGTACAGCTGCCACCCGGAATTTCTTTAGCCAAATCAAAAGAAATGAGTGATACGCTGCGTGCCCGTACCCTGAAACATCCTGAAATTACTTATATGATGGTTCAGGCAGGGCGTAATGATGATGGTACCGACCCATGGACGGCTTCCCATTTTGAAGTCTCTGTTGGAATAAAACCTTACAGCGAATGGCCTGCCGGGAAAACAAAAGCAGACCTCATCAAAGAACTCGCAGCAGATTATAAAGATATGCCGGGATTCACTGTAGGTTTTTCACAGCCTATGATTGATGGGGTAATGGATAAAATCTCCGGCGCTCACAGTGAACTGGTGGTAAAAGTGTATGGCGAAGATTTTAAAGAAACCAGAAGAATTGCTGAAGATATATTGTCTACTTTAAACAAAATTCCAGGTTCGGCAGACCTTGCCATTGATCAGGAACCACCGCTACCGCAGCTGCAGATTATTGCTGACAGAGATAAGATTGCTCAGTATGGATTGAATGTAGCCGATGTAGCCGACCTTATTGAAGTGGCATTAGGAGGAAAAGCCATTTCCCAGATCTTTATTGGCAATAAAGTTTATGATATTTCCTGCCGTTATACTGAAGACAGCCGTGACACTCCGGACAAAATCGGAAACCTGATGCTGACTTCAGCTTCAGGAGCAAAAATTCCGCTGTCTCAGGTAGCAGAAGTAAAATTAAGTACCGGAGAAAGTACCATTACCAGAGAAATGAACAAACGCCATCTTACCGTAAAACTGAATCTGAGAGGTACCGATCTTTCGTCTTTCCTGAAAAAAGCACAGGATAAAATCGAAAAAGATATCAAATACGATCATGAGAAATACCAGATCAAATGGGGCGGACAGTTTGAAAATCAAAACAGAGCCTATTCCAGATTAGCATTTATTGTTCCGTTGGCATTGGCAATCATGTTCCTGTTATTGTATGGTGCGTTTGGTGATTTCAGACAGGCTTTGGTGCTGATGTCTATTGTTCCGATGGCATTATTCGGAGGAATGCTGGCCCTCAATATCCGTGGAATGTCTCTGAATGTCTCTTCTGCAGTAGGATTCATCGCATTGTTCGGAGTTGCCATTCAGAATGGAGTGATTATGATTTCTCATATCAATGATCTGCGTAAGAAAGGATATGAGCTGAAACAGGCAGCCATCAAAGGCGCAAAAGACCGTTTCAGACCTGTATTGATGACCGCAACAGTGGCAGTAATCGGATTATTCCCGGCATCATTGGCTACAGGAATCGGTTCCGATGTACAGCGTCCATTGGCAACGGTAATTGTCTACGGGCTGATGTTCTCTACTATTTTAACCTTATTCGTACTGCCGGCTATTTATTTTATGACTGAACGCCGCAACGAAAAACAAAATTTAAAATCAGATGAAAATTAGAGTTCATGTTATCATATTATCCGTAGTGCTGCTCAGCATCACAGAGATGAAAGCACAGGAAAAAGAGCTTTTACTTTTTGAAGACTACCTGAGTCTTGTCGGAGATAAAAATTTGGGCTATGCTTCGCAGAAATATAATGTAAGTATGTCTGAAGCGGCTATCCAGACCGCCAATATGTTTCCTGATCCTCAATTGGAAATGGAAACCACCAATAACGGAGTGCGTAAAGATATGGGGTACGTCTACGGAACATCAATTGGATGGACTCTTGAGCTTGGCGGCAAAAGAAAAGCCCGGGTTAATCTGGCCAGAAATCAATCTGAACTGAGCAAAATACAATTGCAGGATTTTTTCAGAAACCTCCGTGCAGATGCCAGTTTAGGATATATTGATGCTTTAAAATCCAAAGCTTTGCTTGAAGTACAACAGGATTCTTATCAAAATATGCAGCAACTGGCACAATCTGACAGTATCCGTTATCGCCTGGGGACTATATCATTGGTAACCTCAAAACAGACTAAACTGGAGGCTACGTCTCTGCTCAATGAAGTCTATCAGGCAGAAAGTGCGGAACAACAAGCTCTCACCGGTCTGTCGGTATTTCTTGGGGACAGCAAAATGACAGACAGAGATGTTGCCGGAGATTTTAATGCCTTCAACAGGGATTTCAGCATTGATGATTTGATTCTTCAGGCATTGAATGAACGAGCAGATTTACTGGCCGCCAGACAAAATACAGAAGTCACCAAAAGCCAGATTAATCTTGAAAAAGCCAATCGTATCATAGATTTAGGTATCAGTGCCGGAGCAGAACGGCACACTGAAGCGACTAATGAAATTGCTCCTTCTCCTACTGTAAATGCTGTAAAAATGGGCATTAGTATTCCTTTGAAGTTTTCCAACAGAAGAAATGCAGGATTGAAAATAGCAGAAATGGCGCATTCTCAGGCAGAAGTTGAATATAAACAAATCGAACAGGGAATAAGAGCGGAAGTGATGCAGGCTTATCAGCAATATACGGCCACTCAGAAACAGCTCAGACAATTTCATAACGGAATGCTTTCAGAGGCTCAAAGTATCTTAGAAGGAATTACCTACAGCTACAAAAGAGGTGAAAGTTCTATCCTTGAAGTGCTGAATGCCCAAAGAACGTATAACAATGTGAGAAAAGATTATTATCAAGCTTTGGCAGATAATGCAGCTGCTTTAATTGAACTGGAAAGGAAAGCAGGAATCTGGGATATCCATTTTTAGGCGAAAAGAAGAAATCCGGAGGAAGGAAGTTGCTGATAAATGATGGATAAGTATATATTATTTCATTAAATTTTTAATTCTGAATATATATTACCAAGCGGAAATCAGTGATTACAAAAACACAATATTATATATGTCTTCTGACCTCCGGCTTCCAGCATAAAAAAGAGCGCTGAAATCAAATAGATTTCAGCGCTCTTTTTTATCTTTTATATTGAGATTCATAAATTCCGATCCAGTCATCAGAAGTCATTTTCTGACTCAGTTCGGCAATCAGTTCAAAAGGAATATCATCCACTTTTTTGAAACGGATACAGGATTTCCCCATATCGAGTTTCTTTTTGGAATGTTTTGGATATTCTCCTACAAACCAATCCAGAAGTTCCGGTTTTGAATACAGCCCCATATGATAGAGTGCAATAAAATTCTTCTGGGAAGCCAGATTGATGAAAGGCAGTGGTGTCCCGGGGGCACAGTGATATCCGGCAGGAAATGTAGCCAAAGGAACTACCCAACCTATCATTCCATAATTGGTAGCCTCTTCAAACCCTTTCGGAAGATTGTCATTCACCGTATCAAAAAGTTTTTTAAAAGCTTCCTGTCTTTCTTCAGGAATCTTTGAGATATAATCTTCTATGGAAACTGACTGAATCTGCATATTGTAATTTTTTCTAAAATACGATTATTTTATAAAATTATACACGCTGAACATCTGAACATCTTTGCTGCTCTTTTGAAGGAACATCATTTTGTTCACATTCGGAACGTACTGGATCATATTTCCATCTGTAAAACCGTAGTTCTGGAAGAAATTTCTTCCTTTATAATCAAGACTTACCTCCTGAGGTTTCAGATTAGTAAAATCAAAAACTTTCATAGAAAATCCTGTATTTCCAAATGCTCCTTTAGGATAGAACGCAGAAATATAAAGTTTCTCTCCGGCTTCAACAACGTTAATTCTTTTTCCTGTAGAAGTTCCTGCTGCCACAAATTGCTTTACTTCTCCTTCTTTATTAAATTTGATCAGCATTCCTGCATCTAATGAATATACAGGATCCGGGAAACGATTCATTGTTGTAGGCATCGGTCTTGTCACCGTTTCCTGTTGAACGGCCATTAAAACCTCATCTCCTTTCACAATGGTTTTGATGACTTTCACATCATTCATATCTTTGCTTCCTGCTAAATTGGTATTGCTGATAACCGCTTTTCCAGATTTCATATCATAGTACATTACCGTTCCGAAAGTACTTGAGCCAAGAGTAACTGTGGCATTTTTTCTTCCAAATGTTACCAGATAATCACTGTCATTTTTACTGAAAGCATATAACTTCTCAGGAATATACTTATCATCGAACGGAAGATCTTTATCCTCTGTATTGGAAACCAGTTCCAGCTTATAAGATTCTTTCCAGCCTGCAGCTTTACGCAATACAACGATTTTCGCTGAGTTAGTTAATGTCAGAGACTTTTCAACATAATCATTACTTAATGTAATTTCTTTGTTCCAAACCGGAGAAAGTGTTCTCAGGTCCATTACCAGAACATCATTCACATTATCCGTTTTTTTGTTGGCAAACCGGTCATTGAAGATGGCTGCATATTTCCCGTTTTCTGAGAAAAGCACATAAGTCGTTCCTGATCTATTGGTAGACTCAATACTATATTTTGCAATACTTTTTGTTGTAAAAGTACCTTCCTTTCTGCTGAAAACATGTTGAAAGACTTCTTTTCTGTTTTCTTTTCCGAAATATTCTTCTGTAAATGCTATAAATTTATCATCATCAATCTGCTGTGATCCAAGATAATTGTGAAGTACACCATTCGTTTTGTTGGCGTAATCTTTCACATAAGTATCTACAAGACTTCCGTTCTGATCCAGTTTTCTCATCAGTAATTTCTTGTGAGGGAAAACATTTCTCATCAATCCATCAATATTGATAGCGCTGAACATATAAGAATTGTAATCATCTGCCAAAACCAGTTTATCATCAGTTTCAAGATTGGCATCCACTGTGAATTTTGTTCCTTCGGTCACCTTCGTCTGTGCATAAGAGTACACGGAAGCTGTAATTAATGCCGAAGCAATAATCTGTTTAATCATATCGTTTTCTTTAGTTATTATAAATTTTTTCTTCTAATCTTTTCAGTTCAAGATTAGCATCGTAGGATAGTTTAATATCTACTAAATGTTCCTGTAATTCATTTAAATATTTCTCAGCATCCTGGTAGTTTCCTAAAGCAATATTCAATCTGATCAGGTTAAAATAAAGATACTCCCCGATTTTTTGGTTGTAAAGTGCTTTCTTATCGTTATAATTCACTTTTGTTAAAGCACTTTTCCATAGATCAATTCCTTTCTGCATATTTTCCATCGCTATCCTGTTCGGAGCATAATCTGACTTTGCCTGAAGTTTTTTTAGATTGGTAGTAACGTAGATATATGCTTTTTCCAAATCGTCATACTCTCCTTTGTTCTTTACAGTTGCCAAAGTCACTGTAGAATTGATGGTCTGATACCCGAAATTTTCATTGATAATATTTCTTGTGCGGTCAATAGTTCTTTGCAGAAATCTTTTTTCCTGAGCATTCAGATTAATTTCATTGGTTGGAACGCTTGCTATTTCTGCAAAATCTGAGAAATAGGTCTTATCCAGTTTTATAGTACCACCTTGCTTTGCTGTGATTTTTGTTGGCTGATTGGCAAAGGTTTTCCCCTGATTATCCTGAAAATTTGTTCTTTCCATTTCTATGACGATATCAAGATAATTTCCTCCTTTTGAAAAACCAATTACATCTATTTGAGAAGCCAGAATTTTGTTATCCACAATTAAGGCATCTCTAAGATCTGGCTGCTGATACACCGGAACCGGAGGAATATTAAGGATAGGTCTTGAAGGTAATCTCAGCGTAGGAGCGCCGTTGGTTGCTGCAATTTTTTCAACCGCTGACAGCTTGCTGTATTCGGCAGATTCAAGTTTATACTTTTCCTGAAGTTTTTTCACTTCAGCATCATAATCCTTCAATCTTTCTCCGTGTTCGTACTTGGCATTTTCAACGTTTGCCTGATAATTATCCACCTTTTTCTGATGATCTTCTTTTGACAGTCTTACAACATCATCTTTTGTAATATTATAGGGAGATTTTACCGTAATCGTATAGTTTCTGCTGGAGAGATCTGTAGGAAAAACCGGTTCTTTCAAAAGCTGAAAACTGATCGTTTCTTTATCAATTCGCTGGGCCTGTGAAAATTCGGAATAAAATAATGGTATTAAAAAAAGTAGTTTAAGTTTATTCATGGATGTTATAGTTTTCGGTGCAAATGTATAATAATTTCGTCAACATTTTTTAAGAATAATTTGTCCAGTTATTATGTAATGGATCATAAAAAAGGCAGTCACACGAATGCAACTGCCTACAGAAATTATTAACTCAAAAAATTTTATTTTTTAATGGCTTTTACGGTAGATTTTGAACCATCTTTAAAGTTCATTGTCACCAAGTATAAACCAGTATTTAATTCTCCTAACTGAAGTTCTGAAGTTGGATTATCAATAGTTTTCACTACTCTTCCTGCTACATCTGTAACCGTTACAGATTTAACATTTTTGATATCTGCAACATGCAGAACATCTTTGAAAGGATTAGGATATACATTCACTTCTTTTTTCTTAACAGATGTTTCAGCAGTAGCTAAATTAGACTGTGTAAGAGAGAAATCATCAAACCCCATATAATATGGATCCGATGTAGTATTGAAAGCTTTAATTCCAAATGAATAATCGCCGGTTGACGTTGGGGTATATGTAACAGTAACTTTAGTATAATTAGCACTATCACCTCCTCCTGCTGCTGTTTGATCAGCCGTAATAAATGTTGATAAGCTAGTTGCTCCGGTAGCTGTTTGTCCGTTGTTTACCAATACTTCATTCTGCCAACCTGAATAGCCGTCTCCTACCCAATAGAATGTAAAATCATATGAACTTCCTGCAGTTAAAGTAAATGTAGGGGTCCATAAATAAGCAGCATTACCATATGGATAATAGATCGTCACATAATTTGGAGCAGATTTAGGATCATTATAACCTTGCTGGGAAGCATTTGCTGAAGTAAAGTTATAGGTAGATGAACTTCCTCCTGGAGTTTGCTTCCAGCAGTTCGGAACAATTGCAGAACCTATAGCCGCCATTGCATCAAAATTTTCACTCCAAGGCAGTGTAGTTATTGGAACACAAAGAGTTGTAAATGATGTAGAAGTACTCCAGATACTCTTATCAGATGCACTACAGCTAGATCTTACCCATGTATAATATGTTGTAGAGGGCTGCAGTCCGCTTAGCGGTGCAGAAGCTGTAGTAGAAGTTACAGAGTTTGTAGCGTTTAAAACAGTAGAAGCATCAGGTGCAGTACTGTTTGTGCTGTAATAAACTTCGTATCCGCCTGCAGGAACTGGAGATGGTTCCGTCCAACCAATCGTTGCTGTATTCGCTGCCACGTTTGATGACGTAACTGCTGTTGGCTCAAAACAAGAAGGAATATTCTGAACGGTAATATTATCAATATAAATAGAACGAGAAGAACCTCCTAAACCGTGTTTAAATGCTAGTTGCAAATCAGAGCCAGCAGGAATATTAACGGTATATTGGGTGTGGGTAGTCGTCAAAGCAATAGGAGCTCCAATTTGTGTAAAGGATGCAGGATCCGCAGGGTTTGATAGTGTTCCCACTAATAATGTGTAATTACTTCCTCCTCCTTTTGCATAGAATCTTACACGCTTGGTACCATCTGAAAGGTTTACAGTTGGAGGCGCAACCAGCATTTGACTGCCCGTAGTAGCACTTGAATTGGTCATGTAATACGCATTAGGTGCTGAATAGTTGTTGGATGTAGTTACATAACCATATCCTGCAAATGAAGCACTTTCTAAATATGCCCAACAGCTTGGTGCATTGGTATTTGACGTAGAACCTGTACTTGTTGTATCAAAATTTTCTGTGTAAGGAGCCGTAAAAGTAGAACAAGCTGTTTTAAATGTTCCTGCAAAAGACCATACACTTTGGCCTGTCGCCGTGTTACAGTTGGATCTTACCCAATAATAATAAGTTGTATTGGAATTAAGACCTCCAATCGTTGTACTTGGCCCTGTTACTCCCGGATAAGTAGGGGTTACTGTGCTCGCCGGTGCTGTGCTTGAAGTACTGTGGTATACATCATAACTGGCAGCATTACCTGTCCATGAAACTAAAGCAGAGTTTGCTGTGATTCCTGAAACAGCCTGCAATACAGGAGGCATACAATCCGAATAGGCATCCGCTGAAAAAGCAAAGATATTAGGTAAACCTGAGCCACTTGCTTTAGTAACTGTTACACTTTGTATTAGCTTTGCCTGATTTGCTGCATCTATTGCCAGCTCAACCTGATATAATCTTGGGTTCGTTCCGCCCTCAGGAGAAGGAACATCATCACCACTGGCAGGAGTAGCACCTGGTTTTTTAACCCTTCCTATTCCCTGGATGGCAAAATTAGATCCATTATACCAGTCTGCAAGACTGATACTTGAAAACGTCTGTGAACTGCCATCTGTAAAGTTTACCACTGCATTTACCGTAGAAGTACCGCTTCCACTTACAGCAAGCATATACAGTTTGGTTGCTGCTTTTGGTGTTGTAAATGCCAAAGTTCCGTTATCACTGGTTGCAGCCAGTCTTAATGAATTGTTCGCATTCAAACTGGCTAACTGAAAGCTCAATCCCGGGGTGGTTCCCACTACAGAATTAATAACCCCATCCACAGGAATACCGTACGTAATAGCAGTACTTGAAGATGTCAGCTGAAAATCTTTAGCTACAAAAGCATAAGAAACTCCGTCTACGTCATTATTTGTAGTAATTGTTGAAGAACCTACCCCATTAGCAATCACATCAGCTGTAAAGCCTGAAGCTACTGGCATAGTTTGATAATTTTGAGCCATGAGTACACTGGCAGAAAAGAGAGCGATAGCGGGTACCACTCTAGAAAATAAATTTATTACCATTTTAATCACATTTGAGGCGAAATTTATGAAAAATAACAATACAAAAATACTATTTTTAACAAAATGTTAATATTTATTTAAAATGCATGTAAAATTAATAGTGAACATTATTAAAATAGCTGATTTTAAAGACTTCGTAAAATGAATCAGCTGAGATTACTGATTTTCATCAAAAAAAAGACAACTATAAATGATATAACTGTCTTTTTTTAATTTACTTTTTTGCTAAAAAACTATTCTTTTATTGCTTTCACAATTGATTGCGATCCATCTTTGAAATAAAGAGTAATCAAATAAAGCCCCCTATTTAATGTACTCAAATTAATCTGTTTTGTATTACCTTCAATGATCTTAATAATTCTACCTGAAGCATCTCCTATCGTTAGCTTTTTTAAATCTTTAGAACCTGATAAGTACAAAATATCTTTAAATGGATTTGGGTAAACAACAAGTTCTTTTATCTTATCTTCCACTTCAGAAATGTTTAATTGGGCGTTACTTTCTATAGCAAAATCATCTATATGGAAACAATAATCATAGAAGTCCCTTACTGTTCCTGTATTTGAGTAAAATGCAAATCTTGTTGTAGTACTCAAATTCCCTGTCAAATTATAAATATATTGATTTGATGTATTGGACGGACTATTATTAATATCCCATGTTTTTAATATTGTCCAGGTATTTCCACTATCATTGGAAATCATAAAACACACAACATCATCTACTCCTATTTGTGCAGGAGAATTCCCTGCATAAGCCGTTACCCCATAATTAAAACTCACCGTATATCCCCCTGTTGAAAGATCAAAAAGCGGACTTGTAAGCCATGCTATCTTATTCGTATCATACATCACAACACGTGCTCCCTTATTAGTTGTATTGGCTAAATTTAGAAAATCATACTGTCCCCATCCAAAATCTGTTCCAGTAGGCCCTGTAGCTGGGGTTCCTCCTGAAAGATTATTTTTCCAGCATGTTCCCGGAAACATGAGATTACCCATATTATTAAAATTATTTAGATATGGGGCTTGATTAACTCCACATAATGTAGTAAAAGTATTGGGTAATGACCACGCACTCTGACTGAAAGTACCATTGCAATTGGTTCTTACCCAATAGTAATATTTAGTAGAAGAAAGTAAATTACTAAGAGTATAAGAGGTGCCTGTAACCCCTGTATAATTTGGTGTGCTAGTATTAGGAGGTGTTGGGTCTGTACTGTAATAAATATCATGGCTTACTGCCTGTGTACCTGTAGGAACTGTCCATGAAATTTGTGCCGAATTTGAAGCCACCGCCGATGCCGGTTGTACCACAGGTTCTATACAATCTGAGTAAGCATCTGCTGAAAAAGCAAAAATATTAGCCAACCCTTCTGTACTGACTTTCTTTATTGTAATACTTTGAATAAGCTTAGTCTGATTTGCCACATCAATATTATGAACAGTCTGATATAACTTCGGATCCTGTGGGAAATAATCCAATTGATCTGTATTTCTATTGATTCTTCCAATTCCTGCAATTGCATAATTAGGTTTTGTGCTATTCCAGAATGGAATCTCTTGTGTAAAGACCTGAGTCGTATTATCCGTAAAATTGACAGTCAGTGATACATAAGCAGTTCCTTGACCACTGGTAGCAAGCATATAAATTTTAAATGCTGCAATAGGATTCGAAAATACCAAAGTACCAGAATTACCAATATTTCCCGAAACACCGCTATCAAGCCTTAAAGAATTATTACCATTTAAATCTCCCATCTGAAACTTCAATCCCGTAGATATTGCAGAATTAATAATACCATTTGCAGGCAATCCGTAGGTAAGATTATTACTTGAAGGAACTAATTTAAAATCGTTAGCCACAAGATTATAGTAAGTCCCATCAACATTTGCTGTTGTTGAAGTTGCAGAAGGCCCAATCCCATTAGCAATTACATCACTATTAAATCCGGATTGTATTGGCATGGTCTCAAAATGTTGAGCTGCTAAAATAGTCGTAGAAAAAAAAACAGTAATAAGTAACTGCTTTAAAAAAATCTTTTTTATCATGGTATTATTTTTTTCACAAACTTAATCAATATTGTGAAAATAGAATCAAGTAATAAAAACCCATTCTTATTGATTCTTAATTTTATTATTGAGAAATTAAATCCTATTTTTGTCATACAAATTTTTTGAACAATGCCGAATATTTCAAACAGAGCACTGCATATGCCGCCATCGCCGGTAAGAAAACTGGTTCCCTTTGCATTACAAGCAAAACAGAAAGGAATAAAAGTATATCATCTTAATATCGGACAGCCTGATATTGAAACTCCGGAAACAGCTTTAAATGCTTTAAAAAACATCGATTTAAAAGTATTGGAATATGCGCTTTCTGAAGGGAATATAGAATACAGAAAGGCCCTTACTGAATATTATCATTCATTAGGTTTTTCAGATCTTACTCCTGATAATTTCATTGTTACCAATGGAGGTTCTGAAGCCCTGAACTTTGCCATTTCTACTTTATGTGACGAAGGTGACGAAGTGATTATTCCTGAGCCTTACTATGCTAACTACAATGGTTTTACCAGCACATTTGATGTGAATGTAGTAGCCGTATCTTCTACTATTGATACTGGTTTTGCTTTACCTCCTATTGAAGAATTCGAGAAAAAAATCACAGAAAAAACAAGAGCAATCATCATCTGTAACCCAGGAAACCCTACCGGATATCTGTATACCCGTGAGGAACTTCAGAAGCTTGCAGACATTGCTTTGAAATATGATATTGTAATCATTTCGGATGAAGTATACAGAGAATATGTATATGACGGAAAGCAGCAGATCTCAATGTTTGATTTCCCTGAATTAGCTGAAAACTGTATCATCATAGATTCAGAATCCAAGCGTTATTCTATGTGTGGTGTAAGAATCGGATGTCTGGTTACCCGTTCTAACAAAATCCGTAATGCTGCCATGCTTTTTGCACAGGCAAGATTGAGCCCGGTTCTTTTAGGACAGATTGCTGCAACAGCGGCACACCAGAATGATGGTGCTTATATCAGAGCGGTAAGAGAAGAATATACCCACAGAAGAAATGTATTGGTAGATCTTTTGAATGCTATTCCTGGTGTTATCTGCCCAAAACCTAGAGGAGCTTTCTACTGTGTTGCTGAACTTCCGGTAGATGATACTGAGAAATTTGCACAATGGCTGCTTGAAAAATATGCTCTTAACAACGAAACCATTATGGTAGCTCCTGCAGGAGGGTTCTATAGTGATCCGGAATTAGGAAAGAAACAGGTAAGAATTGCCTACGTTCTGAAAGAAGAAGATTTAAAAAGAAGTGCTGAAATTCTTAAAGAAGCTTTAAAGAAGTACAGAGAAGAATTCAGTCTGTAAAATATATCCTATGCCGACAACAAAAAAATCACATCTGAAAATACTGTTTTCGATTCTTTTGCTGTCGGCATTTTTTTCCTGTGATTCCAAAAAAACAGAATCCTCTGCTTCCCATAAAAATCAACACGAGATCACCTATATTAGTGTATCCGATATTGGAGGCAGTCTTGGCAACTACAGGATCATAAAAGTCACAAAAGACTCTGTTTTTGCAGAAAAAGGAATGACGGCCAATCAAACCCATAAAAAATGGGCATCTGCCATCACTTCCAGCACCTGGAAACAGCTTATATCACCGGTCAGTATTGTAGACCTCGATTATATAAAAAGCTCTCCCAGCCAGCAATCAGTAGATGGCATAGACGAAACTTTCCAGATCCGGACTCCGAAAAAATCACACATCTATGTGAATGCTTATGTAGACACTTTACATTATAAGCAGCTACAACAACTTAAAGAACAACTAGACAAAATTCTTCCCAAAGAATACAAATAAAACATGCAGGAAAATTTTTCACTCAAACCTTATAACACATTTGGTGTTGAAGCCAAAGCCCGCTATTTTACTGAAGTCAATAGTATTGATGAATTAAAAGAGGCCCTTATTTTCTCGAAAGCTCAATCTCTTCAGCTTCTGTTCTTAGGAGGAGGAAGCAACATTCTTCTTACAAAAGATTTTGACGGTCTGGCTATCAGACTTAATTTAAAAGGAATTTCCGAAGAGAGCATCAATGAAAATGAAATATTGGTAACAGCAAAAGCAGGTGAAAACTGGCATGAATTTGTAATGTACTGCCTGCAAAAAAATCTTGGAGGGCTGGAAAACCTCTCTTTAATTCCTGGAAATGTAGGCACCTCTCCAATGCAGAATATCGGGGCTTACGGAACGGAAATCAAAGATGTTTTTATCAGCTGTCAGGTATTGGATTTAGAAAATCTTGAACTTTCAACTTTTAACCTTGAACAGTGCAGGTTCGGTTACAGAGATTCAATCTTCAAACAGGAAGGAAAGGGCAGATATGTTATTCTGGAAGTCACTTTTAAACTTACCCAGAAAAACCACCCTATCAAAACAGAATATGGTGCGATCAAATCTGAACTGGAAAATCTTGGCATTGAAAATCCTACTATTCAGGATATTTCCAAAGCGGTTATCAATATCAGACAAAGTAAACTGCCAGATCCTAAGCAAATTGGAAATGCCGGAAGCTTTTTCAAAAACCCGACTATTCCTTTGATTCAATTTGAAGATTTAAAGCAAAATTTTGAAAATATTCAGGGCTATCCTAATGGTGACAGGGTAAAAGTTCCCGCAGGATGGCTGATTGAGCAATGTGGATGGAAAGGAAAGCAGATTGGAAATGTAGCTTCACACAAATTGCAGTCCCTGGTGATCATTAATGCTACTGGAAATGCTACTGGAAAGGAAATTTTTGATTTTTCTACTGAGATTATCAATTCTGTAAAAGAAAAGTTTGGGATAGAGCTTGAACGGGAAGTGAATATTATATAATCTAAAAAATATATTAGGGCTGATTCGATTGGAATACAGCCTTTTTTATACACTATTTCTAAAAATATTGGTAAACACGAAGGCGCAAAGATTTTGACATACATTATGCTTTAAGACGCAAAGATTTTATCTGCGATAAAATTGAATACTGTATATCTTTATATTACAGGATTTTATAATACTTCATTCTTATTGAAAATTTCAATTTTCTTGCGCCTTAAAACAGCATGTTATTCAAAAAATTGTACCCTTGCGTTTTCCAACAATAACTCGTCACAAGTTATTCCCACATCCCAAAAAATCATTATTTTAGCTTAAAAATTACAATTCGCGATGAAAATAGCTATTCTTGGAGCCGGAAATATGGGACTTTCTTTTTCAAAATCATTTTTGAAATACGAACTGATCAAACCTGAACATCTGCATCTGATCATCAGAAGCGAATCCAAAATCTCCAAAATAGCGGAAGAATTCCCCAAATCTAAAATCTCCACCTTTGAAGAAGTGAAGGAACTCGATTCTGACTTGATTATCATTGCTGTAAAACCTCAGGATTTCCAATCGGTTGCCCAAAATATTCAATTTACTTTTAAGGAAAACCAGATGGTATTGTCCATTATGGCAGGAATCAATATTGAAAAAATTCAAAAATTACTGAATCATCCGCTTGTTGTAAGAGCAATGCCCAACTCTCCTACCCTTCTGGGAATGGGAATTACGGGTTATACTGCTGCAGATGGTATTTCTTTCAGTCAATTAATAAGTATTGAAAGATTACTGAACAGCACCGGAAGATCGGTTTATCTGGAGGAAGAAGACCTTCTTGATGGTGTTACGGCACTTTCCGGAAGTGGTCCTGCTTATTTCTATTACATTATTGATGCGATGATTAAGGCCGGGATTGAAATGGGGATTGAAGAAAACCTTTCTAAGCTTTTCGTAAAGCAGACGATGCTGGGAGCTTATCACCTGATCAATAATTCAGAAAAAAATCTGGAAGAACTGATTCAAGATGTTGCGTCTAAGGGCGGCACTACGGAGGCTGCTTTAAAAACTTTTGAAGACAACAGTTTCAAAGAAATTCTGAAACAGGGAATTCTGAACGCTGAAAAACGCGCCAAGGAACTTAATAAGTAAATCTTTTTTCAATAATTCTGCAAAAAACCCATCCCAGATACACACCAAATGTATTCAGGATGATATCGTCTACCTCAAATATTCCCATTCTTGTAAAGTATTGTAGTGCTTCAACAATAACGATACACGAAACAAAACTAAAAATCAATGGCTTCAGTTTTTTCAGATCAGGCAAAACCCACCCCAAGAATCCAAAAGGAATAAACATGATAATATTTCCCAGGACAATCATCACAATATCTATTGTCTTATTCGGACCCTGGATAAATTTTATTGTAGAAAAAACAGGTTCTAACGTAAGGAGATTTTCTTCATACTGAAACCTGCCCATTCCTAAAAACATCAGGTAAAGCAGAAACAGAGTATACGGAACAATACTAATTTTATATATTTTCTTTAACATTGAACTGCTAATATATTCATTTCAAAAACATTAAATTTGTGTATTAAAATAATTTAATGAAATACGTTCTACTTACACTTATTTCAGCAATGCTGCTGTCGGTTTCATGGCCAACTTATGGAGTTCCGTTTTTTATATTTTTTGCCCTCGTTCCTCTTCTGATGATGGAACATGGAGTCTCAAAATTCTCAGATTATAAAAGGAAAAGCTGGGTAGTCTTCGGATTGTCTTATCTATGTTTTGTGATCTGGAATGTAGTCACTACAGGATGGCTGTATGGCTCAAAGAATCCTGACGGAAGTCATTCTCTGATGGCTGTAGTATTCCCGGTATTGGTCAATTCTCTTTTATATTCACTAGTATTCCAATGCTATCACTGGTACAAAAATGCTCAGGGAACGTATTGGGGATTGGGATTTCTGATTGCGATCTGGATGAGTTTTGAAAAATTTCACTTGGGATGGGAGCTGACATGGCCATGGCTGAACCTTGGGAATGTATTTGCCGACTACCCAAAACTGATTCAATGGTATGACACTTTAGGAGCTACCGGAGGAAGTTTCTGGATCTTACTGATCAATGTTCTTATCTTCTATACCATAAGAACCTGGGAAGCCGGAAGAAAGAGAAAAGACCTGATTAAAAATTCGGCCATCGTTGGAGCTTTAATTATTATTCCAATGATTATTTCAGTGGTCAAATACAATAATTTTGATGAAAAGCCAGCCGGACAGGTGAGTGTTCTGATGCTGCAGCCGGATCTTGATCCTTATGCCGAAAAGTATTCAAAAGACAGCCTTACCATTGAGCAGGATTTACTGGCGCTGGCTGAAAAAAACTCAACAGGTAAAATTGATTATTATATCGCACCGGAAACGGCTCTTCCCGGCAGAGGATCTATTTCTGAAACAGCTTTTGAAAAAAGTTTACTTTTAAACAATATCAAAGGATTTTTATCCAATCATCCGGGATCTGTTTTTGCTACAGGAATTTCTTCGCACCGTTTTTTTTATAATCCTGCCGATTTACCTAAAGAAGCTTACCAGATCAACAGTGGTGTTTGGGTGAGCAGTTATAATACCGCGATTCAGTTGGTCCCTAATCAAAAAGTAGAGGCTTACCACAAAGGAAAACTGGTACCAGGTGTTGAAATATTTCCGTATATGAATGTTTTAAAACCGCTTTTGGGAGATGCTATGATCAACCTTGGAGGTACGGTAGCCTCTTTGGGAACAGATAAAGAAAGAGTTGCTTTTTCAAACCCTTACAACAAAGGGAAACTGGCACCTATCATCTGCTATGAAAGTATTTACGGTGAGTTTGTAACTGACTATGTAAAAAAAGGAGCCAATTTCTTAGCCATTATGACCAATGATTCCTGGTGGGGCGTTACGGAAGGACACAAACAACTTTTATCTTATGCTAAACTTAGAGCTATTGAAACCAGAAGAGAAATTGCCCGCGCTGCCAACAGTGGAATCTCTGCTCATATCAATGCTAAAGGTGAAGTAACTGCTGATACATTCTATGGAGACAAAACAGCCTTATTTGCAAAAGTGAACCTGTATGATACGATGACATTTTATGCAAGAGCAGGAGATCTTCTGTCAAGGTTCTCCATATTTGCACTGGGCTTTTTACTGTTTTATTATCTGATTGAAAAATTCCGAAACAGAACAAAAAAATCGTAATTTCCCAGTAAACTAAATGATTCAAAAAAAATAAATTTTACTTTTTTAGATATGATCATTAAATATTTCACCTTTAGCATTTCAATAACATTTATTTCCTGGATTGTCGGAATGTTTATCAATGCCTTTCTAAAAAATACAGCTTTCTATAATGAAAATCTCTCCAACCTGAATTTTATAAAAAGTGAAAAATTTAATAAATCTATTGGATTAATTTTTTTTAAATGGATTGTGAAAAATACTTTTTTTAAATTCTTTAATCAAAAATTGAAACTTAAAAGCAAAATTCAGAAAAGCAGTTTAATCATTTTAAGAAATGAAATGACAAAATCTGAAATAGATCATTTGATTGGATTTATATTCGTAAGTATTTTTGCCTTTATTAAAATTTTAGAAAATAACTTTGTTTTTGCAATGATCATGATGATTGTGAATATATTAATGAATTTATATCCATCCTTACTTCAACAAGAAAACAAAAGAAGAATTGACAAATTTATAAAAAGACTATAAACGTAAACTTTATTGCATAAAGAGAAAAGCCAGCTGGACGTCTGGCTTTTCTCATTGATAGAAGATAGAATTGATTCAATTATTTAATCGTAAGCTTCCTTGTGGTTATTTCGGTTTTTATCTTCAGTTTTAATAAATATACTCCTTTAGGTAAATGGGAAACATCAATAGACTGATCTCCATTTACGCTGATATTCAGTTTTTTCCCATCCATTGAATACATTTCAGCTTCTGAGATTTTTTCTCCTTTGATATACACTTTATCTGATGTAGGATTCGGATAGATGACAAGCTGTTTATCAGATTTAATTTCCGCTGTTCCCAAGACACTTTGTACGGAAGCATCAGAATACACCTTTGAAGCATCAATAGATTTCACACTCCAGTACACATTCTGAATGGCCGGATCAAGATCCAGAAACCATGACGGTGTCGTCACTACATATTTAGCAATATCATGAGCTCCCTGTGTAGATCCTACCGTAATTTCATAACGCAGTGCACTTACCGGGGTTTTGTCATCCGAAGCTCCACTCCATGCAAAATTAAAACGGTTTCCATTTTTCGTCAGATTCAGTTGAGTTGGTGCTGTAGGCTTTGCATTTGCAGCAGTAGAATTATTTTTAAAGACTTTAGTCAGTGAAGGCAGATCAGAAGCTGCCCAGTCAAATCCACCCAACAGGATATCCAGATGATGATCATTATTAAAATCAAACAATTGTACCAGTCCCGGACCTCCCAGCTTAGTTATACCCGTTAATGTTCCTTCATTAAATTTATTATTGGAAACATCATAGATATACGTTTTCACAACAGCATTATAATTTTCATTCCCTGAAATGATAAAGTCATAATACCCATCATTATTAAGGTCACCCACACTTAATGCAACATCAGAAATATCATTTACAGCAATCACCTGAGGAGTCAATGTTCCGGTTCCGTCATTCATTAAAACAGCAAAATATCCATCATCATTTCCATCTCTTCCAATTACCACAATATCCTGAAAACCATCCGCATTGAAATCTGCAAAATCTATTTTCCCAACAGCTACAGGAGCAAGATCCTGCGTAGGAATCAAAACTCCTGCCTGGTTCATATATACTTTAGAAACCGGATCACCATTAATATCTGACCCAATAATCACAAGATCCAGAAGCTTGTCATTATTAAGGTCTACCACTTTAAAACTTCCGTTTTGAGTTCCGTCAACCCAGTTTTCCGTCAGATCAAAACCGGTACCTGTATTTTTATAATAATCCAATGTATTTCCGAATCCTCCTCCATGGCCATATTGAGTTCCATTGATGGCATAATCCGATTTTCCATCATGATTAAAATCAAAAACCTCTACAGATCCATAAATTTTTCCGGGAAGTTCAGCATCTTTTACAAAGCCTGTTCCTGTATTTTTGAAACGGTATTGTTTATAATTCACAACATCCATATAGCTGAGGCCTGTGGAAATAATATCCATCAGCCCGTCATTATTATAATCAATGAATTTAATATCTCCAAGATGGGTCACATCAGCTCCCAATCCTGCATATGGTAATAATGTCGTTCCATTGTTCTGATATACTTCATTATAAGTACTGTCCACATTTCCATCACCATCAGAATCTATCGCTCCATTGAGCACGATATCCATTGTACCATTGTTGTCCATATCTGCAATATCTGCCGCAGAATAATAAAAATTATTCATGCTGGTCTGTATCTCCGTAAAGTTCTGAGCCATCAGACTGACAGGCAACATAGACAATAGAATATAAATCCTCTTCATACTTGTTTTTATTTAGATTAATTAAAAACAAAGATAGAATATTAAATTCTTTGCTTAAAAAAAAGCCTGTATGAATTATATCAGCACTGATTATCTGCTGTATCCCAAGGATTCTACTATTTTAAAAATTCATGATTATTAATCAGTCACTTATTTGCAAATATTTTCCAAAAGATTTGTCTATCTAAAAAATTCTTCGTTATTTTGCACTCTCAAATATTATACAAATAAGAACATCGAGATATGTCAAGAATTTGCCAAATAACAGGAAAGCGTGCAATGGTTGGTAACAACGTTTCTCACGCTAATAACAAAACGAAGCGTCGTTTTGAAATTAACTTATTAGAGAAGAAGTTTTACCTTCCAGAGCAAGATAAGCACGTAACACTGAAAGTATCAGCTCATGGATTGAGAGTGATTAACAAGATTGGAATCGAGGAAGCTATTGAAAGAGCTACTAGAAACGGATTGATTAAAAAGAATTAATAAATCATGGCAAAAAAAGGAAATAGAGTTCAAGTAATCCTTGAATGTACAGAGCACAAAGAAAGCGGTATGCCAGGAATGTCTAGATACATTTCTACAAAAAATAAAAAGAACACTACAGAGAGATTGGAATTGAAAAAATACAATCCTGTTCTTAAGAGATCTACCCTTCATAAAGAAATTAAGTAATTTATAAATAATAACTTACCATGGCAAAGAAAGTAGTAGCAACCCTACAAAGCGGTCAGTCTAAGAAAATGACAAAAGTGGTGAAAATGATTAAGTCTTCTAAATCTGGAGCTTACGTTTTCGAAGAAAAAGTAATGAATGCTGACGAAGTAGATGGTTATTTGAAAAAATAATCAGTACTTTGTTTACAATATAAAAAACTACTCATATTTTGGGTAGTTTTTTTGTTATCTTTGTTCACCAGATTATTAATCAGCAAAATATGAAAAAGATCCTGGTTCTGGTTTGCACCTTAGCTTTTCTATTTTCATTCAGTCAGAAAACAATGAATTCTATAGAATATAAAAATTCACCAAAAGTTTTCTCCATAAAAGGGCTATCACAGTCAGTAAGTATTGACTGCGGCAGTTCTAAAATGATTTTATTATCCGGGCAGGTACCTCTGGACTCCGAAGGTAATCTGGTGGGAAATTCTATAGAGGAACAGACCCAGCAGGTTTTCAAAAATATTGAAAGTATCCTGAGAGAATATGGAGGAACAGGAAAAGATATTATCAAACTGGGAATCTTTACCACAGACATCAAAAAAACACCGGATTTCAGAAAAGTCAGGGATTTGTATGTCAATCTTCAGAATCCTCCTGTAAGCAGCCTTGTGGAAGTGAGCAGGCTTTTCAGAGATGATGTGCTTATAGAAGTAGAAGCCACAGCAGTGATTAAAAATAAATAAGAATAAACTAAAACTATGAGTTGGTTTAAAAATATTTTCAAAAAGGAAGAAAAAGAAACCTTAGACAAAGGGTTGGAAAAATCCAGCCAGGGATTCTTTGAAAAAATGACGAAAGCCGTAGTTGGCAAAAGCAAAGTAGATGATGAAGTACTGGATGATCTGGAAGAAATACTGATTGCATCTGACGTAGGCGCCTCTACCACCATCAAAATCATAGGAAGAATTGAAGAACGTGTTGCCAGAGACAAATATGTAAGTGTAAACGAACTGGACAAAATTCTTCGTGATGAAATTTCAGGACTACTGCTTGAAAATCCTCATGCCAGTACAGGAAATATTGACACCTCCAAAAAACCCTATGTCATTATGGTTGTAGGAGTGAATGGAGTGGGAAAAACAACCACTATAGGAAAACTTGCTCACCAGTTCAAATCAGAGGGTAAAAAAGTAGTTCTTGGAGCTGCTGATACCTTCAGAGCTGCTGCAGTAGATCAATTGGTGATCTGGAGCGAAAGAGTGGGTGTTCCTATCGTAAAACAGGAAATGGGATCTGATCCTGCTTCTGTAGCATTCGATACTGTACAAAGCGCTGTAGCACAAAATGCAGACGTTGTCATCATTGATACAGCAGGAAGACTTCACAACAAGATCAACCTGATGAACGAACTTTCCAAGATCAAAAGAGTTATGCAGAAAGTAATTCCTGATGCACCTCATGAGATCCTGCTGGTTCTGGACGGTTCTACTGGACAGAATGCTTTTGAACAAGCCAAACAGTTTACAGCCGCAACGGAAGTAAATGCATTAGCAGTTACAAAATTAGACGGAACAGCAAAAGGAGGTGTTGTCATTGGCATCTCTGATCAGTTTCAAATTCCGGTTAAATATATTGGTGTAGGCGAAAAAATGCAAGATTTGCAGCTTTTTAATGGTACGGAATTTGTAGATTCATTCTTCAAGAAAAGATGATTTATATCATGTTTTCCCTTATATTAGCAACAAATCAATTTTAAATATTAACAATTAAAAAAATTTGCAACTATGGGAATACTAACATGGATCTTATTCGGTCTTATTGCAGGTGCAATCGCTAAAATGATCATGCCCGGAACTCAGGGAGGAGGATGGCTAATCACTATCATCCTGGGAATTTTGGGAGCATTTGTAGGAGGAGCTATAGGAGTCTACATTCTACACTGGGGAGATGTATCTTCATTCTGGAATCCTAGAAGCTGGATTCTTTCAATCGGAGGAGCTTTAATTATCCTCTGGATTTATGGAATGGCTACAAAGAAAAGCTGATAATAACGCTGATAAAAAAATAAAATCCCGGATCTGAAATTTCAGATCCGGGATTTTTGTATACAATATAAATTTAGTTAGTTGTTGATTCTGATCTGGTAAGGCATTTCCATCTTCACCTCAGACTGTAATTTTTTGTCTGTAATCTGCTGTAGAATCTCATAGTTGGATTTACCAATCTTATTCTTAATAATTCTGGCAGAAACATCCTCTTCATTCAGATCCTTGAAGATTTGCTCAAACGGTGACATTCTCTTAGGGAAAGCATCGATCTGGTAAGTCTTCAATCCTGCTTTTTGTGCAGCAAATTTTACAGCATCGTTCAAAGTACCAAGCTCATCTACTAAACCGATCTCTTTGGCACGAACTCCGCTCCATACTCTACCTCCTCCTACATTATCAATCTGCTCAAAAGTTTTCTTTCTGTTCTGCGTTACAAAATGTACGAATCTCTTATAAGTACCTTCCACACTTCTCGTCATCATATTTACCCCATAAGGAGTCACTCCGTTTAATCCTGAATAATACATAGAATTAGCATTCGTAGAAACAATATCCGCACGAATTCCGTTTTTGTTCGCAATATCTTTATAATAAGGCATTACCCCAAATACTCCGATAGAACCGGTAAGTGTATTAGGTTCAGAATAAATTTTATCAGCTGCCATAGCAACATAATATCCTCCCGAAGCCGCATAATCACCAAAAGAAACCACCAACGGCTTTTTCTTTTTCAACTGCTGCAATTCAAATAGAATCTCATCGGAAGCATTAGCGCTTCCCCCCGGAGAATTGATTCTGAAAACTACTGCTTTCACCTTATCATCATCCTGAAGTTTTTTAATATACTTCACGTATTTCTCAGAATGAATATCATTATACTCATCTCCGTTGTTGATAGATCCTGAAGCATACAATATTGCAATCTTTTCACCGGATTTATCTTCATCAGCATAAGAACTGATATAACTTGTCAGAGAGATTTTGTTCAGCTTCTCTTCGTTCTTTACATTCAGTTTTGTCTTAAGAAGATCTTCATATTCCGATTTCTGAATAAGTTTATCTGCAAGCTTATATTTCAAGCTCTGTTCAGGAATCATTCCATATAAACTGTCAGTAACCGTTCTGAACTGAGCCGTATCAATTTTTCTTGAAGCAGCCATTTTATTGGATGTATTTTTCCAAAGGTCATTCAGAAGAGTACTTAGCTGTTCTTTATTTTCCGGAGAAATATCATTTCTTAAAAAAGGTTCAACCGCAGATTTAAATTTACCATGTCGAATAACTTCTATTCCAACACCATATTTATCTGCAAAATCTTTAAAGAAAGTAACTTCAGTAGAAAGACCTTTCAATTCAATACCTCCTGCAGGATGCAGATAATATTTATCCGCAACAGATCCTAAATAGTAAGCCGATTGTGAAACTCCGTTTCCGTAAGCATACACAAATTTTCCGCTCTTCTTAAAATCTTCAATCGCATTTCTAAGATCATCAATCTGAGTGAGACCTGCATTCAAATTATCAGCTTCAATACTGATTCCTTTAATATTATCATCGGTCTTAGCTTTATTAATAGCTTCCAATGCATCATATAAAAGGACACTTTTATTTTGGGCACCTATACCAAACAATCCCATCTCCTCTTCAGTAGGACTATCGATTATATTTGTCTTTAAATTAATCGTAAGAACCGAGTTCTTTTTCACCGCCACCGACTTATCATTTCCCATAGAACTGAACACGAGCATCATAATGAAAAAGATGAAAAATAAAGCGCAAAGTATGACAATTGCTACTATATTTGCCAAAACATTTTTGAAGAAACTTCTCATAAATCAATCAATTTTCTAATATGTCGCAGCATAAGGTCGTTTTGTTACTAGGAAGTAACTTAGGAGAGCAAAAAAAAAATGTAGAGCTCGCATTAAATAAGATAAAAGATGCTGGAAATCAAATTTCACAAACCAGCGAATATTTAATGTCTGAACCCGTAGAGTTTGCCAGTTCCAATATTTTTTGTAATATTGCAGCAATAATATTCACTCCTCTTTCACCAATTCAACTGCTTGATTGTATTAAGAATATAGAAGTTGAGATGGGAAGAATTAATGATTCAAAAGTATCCGGAGGTTATACTGACAGGATAATAGACATTGATATCATTAAGTACAATGAATTAAATTTTAAATCAGAAAGATTAGAAATCCCTCATAAAAAACATCTTTTTGAAAGGGATTTTTCCAGAGTATTATTAAAAGATTTTATTTAAAACATAAAACATATTGTATGAAATTAGGTTTATTATTATTGGCTACAACATTGCCAATTGCAGCTTTCGCACAGAACAGCAGCACTACAGTAAACTCTTCCACAGAGTATCCTAATACATTCTCCTCAGGCTCCGCCAATGTACAAACTTTCGACAATAAAGCCAGACGTTTCAGAGACTGGTCTATTTCTGTCGGAGGAGGTCCGGCATTTATGGTTCACTCCGATTTAAAATCTATCCGCAAGGATAAGATCAATTGGGGGTACAATGCCTATGTAAGCGTAGACAAACAAATCACACATGCATTCGGTTTAAGCGTTATGTATATGAGAGGAGAAACGAAACAGACAGCACAGCTTCCCGGTGCTGCAGGTGTAAAATCAGGAATAGCTACTGCAACAACACAGTTTGACAACATCTCTTTATTAGGTGATATCAACTTCTCAAACTTATTCCGCAGAGTAGACAACCATTCCCCATACAGATGGGCATTCCATGGATATATGGGAATTGGAGTTCAAGGATTCAGAACATCATTACATGATAATGACGAATTCAGATGGAGCACTACTCCAAGAAGAACCCCTTTATTCATTAAGCAAGACATTGATATCAACTCTATCTTCTATCAGGGAGGTGTAGGAATAAAATATAATGTTTCTAAGCTTATTGACGTTGAAGCAAGAACCATGTACATCATCAGTGGTGATGATGAATTCGATGGCGGCGGATGGGCTGATCCTAATGATTACGATCCTTCCACACCCGGTTCAAAATATAACATGCTAAACTCTAGAAGATCGGATAATGCCTGGACAGTAAGTTTAGGACTATCTTTCAAATTAGGAAAGCAGTTATCTCACCTTGCATGGCATGACCCACTTCAGGAAGCTTACTACAGAACTAGCGTTCTTGAAAACGCATCAACAGATCTTGTTGTTTGCGAAAAAGGAGATGCTGACAATGATGGAGTATGTGATGATTGGGACAGACAGCTTGACACTCCTGCTGGAGCAAGAGTAGATGGTGCCGGAGTTGCTTTAGACATGGATCTTGATGGAGTTATTGACCTTTATGATAAGTGTGTAACTGTTCCAGGACCTGTTGAAAATAACGGATGTCCTATCAAATAATTAAAAAGTCTAAAAATTCTTTTTCAAAAGAAATCAAATAATAATACACGATGAAATTAAGTTTAGCAATTGTTGCATTTGCTTTGGCAATTCCTTCTGCCGCTTATGCACAAGACTCAACTGCTGATTCAGGTGGAAAATACCCTAATACATTTTCTTCTGGATCTGCTAATGTTTCTCCGTTTACCAACCAATCTAAAAGATTCAATGATTGGTCTGTCTCAGTAGGAGCTGGTGTTCCACTTCTTCAGTCAGCAGATTTGGCCTCGATCAAAAATGGTAACGGTAAAAACCTTTTTGGATATTCAGCCTATGTAAGTATTGATAAAGCAATTACACATGCTTTCGGAATCAATCTACAATACGACAGAGGTGAAACCAGACAAGGATGGTTCAATACCAAAGATGCAGCACCTGATGGATCTGCAGTAGGAGCAAGAACTCAGTATGATGCAATCTCAATCTTAGGAGACATCAACTTCTCTAATTTATTAAGAAGAGTTGACAACCACTCCACTTACAGATGGGCACTTCATGGATATGCAGGTATTGGTACTATCGCCTTCAGAGCATATCAGAAAGACATCAACGGACAAAGATTGATGACAGAAGTAAAACCTTTCCAATTAGGTTCTATGTTCATGCAGGCTGGTACAGGTCTGAAATTCAAAGTGAACAGAAGAATTGATATTGAAGGTAGATTAATGTATGTTGTAACAGGTGATGATGAATTTGATGGTGGCGGTGATGCTTACAGTGCTATCAACAAGCGTTCTGAGCAGGTTTCTGACAACTTCTTCAATGCGACTTTAGGTCTTTCTTTCAAATTAGGAAAGCATGAGTCTCACGTAATGTGGCATGACCCACTTCAGGAAATCTATTACAAACTGGATGTACTGGCTAATAAAAACCAGGATATCGAAGTATGTAAAAAAGGAGATGCTGATAATGACGGGGTATGCGACGATTGGGACAGACAACTTGATACTCCTGCAGGAGCGAGAGTAGATGGTGCCGGAGTTGCTCTTGATGTTGACCTGGATGGCGTAATTGATCTTTACGATAAATGTGTAACGGTTCCTGGACCTGTTGAAAACAACGGATGTCCGATCGTTAAAAAAGACAATAAGGAAACTGCTGTAGAAGTAGAGAAAACCCTTAAAGATATTTACTTCAATTTTAATAAAGCGACTATCAGACCTGAATCTAATGAAAAACTGGATCTGGCTGCTTCAATTATTAAAGAAAATGGAGGTAACTATTTGTTAACAGGACATACAGATATCAAAGGAAATGCAGCTTATAACTTAAGACTGTCTAAAGAAAGAGCAGCTGCCGTTGTAGGAGCTCTGGAAACCAGAGGTATCAATGAAAATGTACTGAAATCAAGAGGAGTAGGCTCTGCAGATGCTGTAATTCCTGCATCAGCTTCAGATGCTGAAAGAATGGCAGACAGAAAAGTTACGGTAAGATTTATAGAAACATCAGAATGGGATTCTATCAAAAAGAAAGACTATGAAGATGCTCCTGTAAAAAAAGCGGTAAAAAAGGTACCTGCTAAGAAAAAGAAGAAATAATTTTCCCAATACACCAAAACCGAAAAGAATTACTCTTTTCGGTTTATTTTTTTTCTACTACGAATTTTTTTACATACCTTTAACATTATTTTTAGAATAGTAATATGAAACACATTAAAAATCAACTAGTTTGATTTGAAAAAAAATAACATAAAATCGCTTTTTGGCGTAAAAAATCATTTAAAATAACTTAACTTAAAAAAATAACACTATGAAATTAAGTTTAGCAATTGTAGCATTTGCTTTGGCAATTCCTTCTGCCACTTATGCGCAAGACTCAACGGCAGTTTCAAAAGGAGAATATCCTAATACATTTTCTTCGGGATCTGCTAATGTTTCCCCATTCACCAATCAATCTAAAAGATTCAACGATTGGTCTATCTCTGCAGGGGTTGGAGTTCCACTTCTTCAGTCGGCAGATTTGACTTCTATAAAAAATGGTAATGGTAAAAACCTTTTTGGATATTCAGCCTATGTAAGTATTGATAAAGCAATTACACATGCTTTCGGAATCAATCTACAATACGACAAAGGTGAAACTAGACAAGGATGGTTCAATACCAAAGATGCAGCACCAGATGCATCAGCAGTAGGAGCAAGAACTCAGTATGATGCAATCTCAATCTTAGGAGACATCAACTTCTCTAATCTATTAAGAAGAGTTGACAACCATTCACCTTACAGATGGGCTCTTCATGGATATGCAGGTATTGGTACTATCGCTTTCAGAGCATACCAGAAAGCTGGTACCGGACCACAAAGATTGATGACAGAAGTAAAACCTTTCCAATTAGGTTCTATGTTCATGCAGGCTGGTACAGGTCTGAAATTCAAAGTGAACAGAAGAATTGATATTGAGGGTAGACTAATGTATGTCGTAACAGGAGATGATGAGTTTGATGGTGGTGGTGATGCTTACAGTGCTATCAACAAGCGTTCTGAGCAGGTTTCTGACAACTTCTTCAATGCGACTTTAGGTGTTTCACTGAAATTAGGAAAACATGAGTCTCATGTAATGTGGCATGACCCACTTCAGGAAATCTATTACAAACTGGATGTACTGGCTAATAAAAACCAGGATATCGAAGTATGTAAAAAAGGAGATGCTGATAACGATGGGGTATGTGACGATTGGGACAGACAACTTGATACTCCTGCAGGAGCAAGAGTTGACGGTGCCGGAGTTGCTCTTGATACTGACCTTGATGGTGTAATTGACCTTTACGACAAATGTGTAACGGTTCCGGGACCTGTTGAAAATAACGGATGTCCTATAGCAACAACAGGACCTGTAGTAGAAACAGAAACTAAATTGGAAGGAATTGAATTTGATTTAAATTCTGACAGAATTTTACCATCAAACACTCCAATCTTAAATAATGCTGTAAACTATATTAATTCTTCAAATGGTTCTTATAGTGTAGTAGGAGCTACCGATACAAGAGGTACTGACGCTTACAACCAAAAACTATCTGAAAGAAGAGCAAACAACGTTAAGAACTATCTGATCAAAAACGGTGTTCAAACAGGTAAACTACAAGCAGTAGGAAAAGGTGAAAAAGACCTTAAATATCCTGAGTGCGAACCAGCAACGAAATGCCCTGAATGGAAAAACAGAGCCAACAGAAGAGTATACTTCGAAGCTAAATAATAAACTTATTTATATATTATATGAAAGTCACGCCTGGCGTGACTTTTTTATTGATACTTTCCTTATTTTTACAACATGATTTCTCCGCAGGATTTTCAAAAGCTCAAATATGATACTCTTAAGTATTTCTGGGGTTATACCGATTTCAGGGATGCTCAGGAAAAAATTATTAATGCTGTCATTAATGAAAAAGATACTCTGGTTTTGTTACCCACAGGAGCAGGGAAATCATTATGCTATCAATTGCCTGCTTTACTGAAAGAAGGAACATGCCTTGTCGTTTCTCCTTTGCTTGCACTGATGAAAGATCAGGTAAATCAGCTTAAATTCCGTGGTATAGAAGCAGAATACCTTTCATCTGAACTGGATGAATATGATGCTGAAACAATTTATAACCGCTGTAAGGAAGGCCTAACCAAACTACTCTATGTTTCTCCTGAAAGACTTACCAATAGTCAGTTTATTCAGAATATGCAGGAAATTCAGTTATCCTTTATTGCAGTGGATGAAGCCCACTGTATTTCAGAATGGGGTCAGGATTTCCGGCCAAGTTATCAGAATATTAAAGGATTCCGAAGTAATAATCCTGAGATTCCCTGTCTTGCCCTCACTGCCACTGCAACACCAAAAGTTTTGGAGGAAATCAAAAATAAACTGGAACTGAAGAATCCTTCTGTTTTCCAAAAAAGTTTCAAGAGAGAGAACATCAAAATATTTACAGATGAAGTATCTGATAAATTCCAACGTGTCTTTGATATTTTAAAATACAGTAACGATTCTGGGATTGTGTATGTAAGAACCAGAAAAGAAGCTGAACTGTTGGCAGAATTTTTAAAGAAAAATCAACTGAAAAATGTTGATTATTTTCATGCAGGCTTAACAACCAAAGAAAAAAATGCCAGACAGAATCTTTGGAACAACAGTGACAATCATGTCCTTATTTCTACCAATGCCTTTGGAATGGGTATTGACAAAGACAATGTAAGATTTGTAATCCACTATTCTCCTGCCGCCTCTCTGGAAAACTATTACCAGGAAATTGGAAGGGCCGGAAGAGATGGAAAAGACAGTTTTGCCTTCATGCTTTGGAATAAGCAAGAACTTCTGAATTTTGATCAGATCTTAAAAAACCAGACTCCAAACAAAGCCGAATTTTTAAAGATCGTCAGCTACCTCTACTCTATTTTTCAGGTAGCAGAATTTGAACTTCCTGAAAAAACATTTCAGCTGAATACCCTTGGCATACAGAATTTCACCAAACTGTCGAAAGCAAAAATCAACAACATACTTAATTTTCTGCACAACCAGGAAATCATCTACTACAATGAAAACAAGAGCCTTTCTTCGCTCGAACTTTTTATCAAAGCCGATGAGATTGATCAATTACCACAAAAAGACGCTTATTTTATGGAGCTTCTTTTCCGTACGGTATCCGGTATCACTACCCACAAAGTAATGTTCAGCGAACAGCAGGTAAGTAATAAAATCAATATCAGCGTCCCTTTGATTAAAGAACGTCTTAAGGAACTGCAGCAAAAAAATTACCTTGAATATATTGATGGCGCGCTTTCAAGTATTAAATTCCTTAAACCCCGTGATGAAAGAGCAGTAAATAGCGCTTACTGGAAGTTATTTGAACATATTCAGAGAAACAAAATCCAGAAATGGGAAGAAATGAAGTTTTACGTAGAAAATAACGAATACTGTAAAATGAAACTTATCCTAGCCTATTTTGGTGAAAAAAATTCAAAAAACTGTGGTCAGTGTTCTGTTTGCGAAAAAAATAAACAGTCTATGTTTGGTAAGAATATTTCTCAGCAGATCGTTAATTTATTAGCTAAAAAGCCGGCAACGATTGAGGAACTTTCCATACAACTGAGTTATCATTCTAAAGAAAATATCTTAGAAAACCTTATTTTCCTTTTGGATTCAGGGAAAGTGAGAATGCTAAACTTCAGAACGTATGAGCTTAATCATTAATAATGAGTAATAATAAGCATAGAATGATTTTTTAATTAAAAGATAAAATAGACTCATCTTATCTCTAAAACTCTCCCACCCTCAAACTCCAATATCTTCCGACTCTCAGATCAAAAACTTATCTTTGCGGTATGAAATCATTGAAAGTCGTTTTTTTAGGAACTCCTGAGTTTGCAAAAACTTCTTTGGAGGCAATCCATCAATCTCACCATCAGGTGGTAGGTGTTGTAACTGTAGCCGATAAAGCAAGTGGACGTGGACAGAAAATACACCAATCACCAGTAAAAGTATATGCGGAAGAAAACAATATTCCTGTTTTTCAGCCGGAAAAACTGCGAAACCCTGAGTTTTTGGAAGAAGTTAGGAAACTGGATGCCGACGTTTTTATAGTGGTAGCTTTCAGAATGATGCCTAAAGTTCTTTTTGAAATGCCTAAAATGGGTACTTTCAATCTTCATGCCTCTTTACTGCCGGATTACAGAGGAGCCGCTCCTATTAATTATGCAGTAATCAACGGTGAAGAAAAATCCGGAGCCACGACGTTCTTTATCAATGAAAAAATTGACGAAGGAAATATTCTTCTTCAGCAGGAAATGGAAATTTTACCTGACGAAAATGCTGGAAGCCTTCACGACAGACTGATGGAAATGGGTTCAGGACTCGTAGTTAAAACATTAGATGGCCTGGCTGAAAATGCTATTGAAGAAAAACCTCAGCCGCAGGTAGAACATCCTAAAAATGCTTACAAAATCTTCAAGGAAGATACCAGAATCAAGTGGGATCAATCTTCAAAAACTATTCATCAGTTTATTCTGGGAATGTCTCCTTATCCTGCAGCTTTTACTACTTTAAAAATTGAAAACGAAGAAAAAGGATTAAAAATATTCGGAGGTAAATTTGAACTTTCTGATCACGGAAAACCGGCAGGAACTTTAGATATTTCAAAGAATGAATTTAAAATCTATACCCAGGACGGCGTATATTATCCGCTGGAACTTCAGCTGGAAGGTAAAAAAAGAATGACTGTGAAAGATTTCTTAAATGGTTTCAGAAATTTTGATGGAATCACATTAAACTAAGAATTACATTCAGATCATTATCTTACACGCATAAAAGTATACCAATAAAAAAGGTTTAGGAAGTCCTAAACCTTTTTTTATATTGTAAACAGTAAAACTTACTGCTGACTATTCATTGATTATAACTGTACCAACTCAGTAACCTCTACATCATATCCTCCAACCTGAGGTCTGATATTAGGATTTTGAGTAATTACTTTGAACTTATTAATTCCTAAATTCTTTAAGATCTGCGTTCCAATTCCATAATCTCTGTAATTGTATGCTAAAGTAGGATGCTGCTCCTGACCGTCCTGATAGTTCAGGAACTGCTGAAGTTTTCTTAATGTATTTTCAGAATTAGAAACATTATTGATAAAAATAATAGCTCCTTTTCCAGCTTCATTTACCATACCTGTTACTTTTTCCAATAATGGTTTTTCACCATTGTTCAATCTTGTCAATACATCAAAATAAGAATCTGAAGACTGTACTCTTACCAAAACCGGCTCATCTACTGTCCATGCTCCTTTTGTCAATGCAAAGTGAATCTGGTCATTGGAAGTTTCTCTGAAAGCATAAAAATCAAACTCACCATAGTGCGTTTTTACTTTTTTCTCTTCAAGTCTTTCAACCAGGTTTCCTTTTTTAAGCTGATAATGAATCAGATCTTCAATAGAAACGATTTTCATATCGTGTTTCTGAGCGAATGCATGAAGTTCAGGCAGACGAGACATTGTTCCATCTTCATTCATGATCTCACAGATCACTCCACCTTCTTTCAAACCTGATAAATGGGTAAGATCAATGGCAGCTTCAGTATGTCCGGCTCTTTTCAATACTCCACCTTTTCTTGCACGAAGCGGGAAAATGTGGCCAGGTCTCATAAAATCTGTAGGTTTGGATTTTTCATCCATCAGTGCTAAAATTGTTTTTGCTCTGTCTCCTGCAGAAATTCCGGTAGATGTTCCGTTTCCTAAAAGGTCAACAGATACGGTGAAAGCAGTTTCTTTAGGATCACTGCTTCTGCTTACCATCACTTCAAGCCCAAGCTCATCACATCTTTTTTCAGGAAGCGGCATACAAATAAGCCCTCTTCCGTGAAGAGCCATAAAATTGATAATTTCCGGTGTTGTCAACTCTGCTGCACAAAGAAAATCTCCTTCATTTTCTCTGTCTTCATCATCTACGACTATGATTATTTTACCATTTTTAAGGTCTTCAATAGCCTCTGGAATAGTATTTAATTTAATATCGGACATTTTTACTTTTTATTTTTGCAAAGATACTCATAAAAATAAGCATCTGCCAATTAATTATGAAGGGTTTATTACGCGTTGGATAAAGAGTTGGCCGCCTCTCTGAAAATTTCGTAAGATCTCAATCTTTTCTGATGGTCATAGATATGGGAGTTGATCATCAGTTCATCCACCTGAAATTTTTCCTGGAAATCTTTAAGCTTTTCCTGAACTTCAGCCGGATCTCCAATAAAAGTATATCTCAGTTTCTGTAGAACCATAGATTTTTCCATTGGTGACCAGATGTCGTCCATATCGTCAACAGGTGGAGCAAAAGGCTTTCTGTCATTTCTTACGATGTTGATGAAGGCCTGAAATAAAGTGGTAGAGATTTTATGAGCTTCCTCAGAAGTTTCTGCAGCCACACCGTTTACACAGGCAATGATATAAGGTTTATCCAGATATTTTGAAGGTTCAAAATGTTCTCTGTATATTTTAAAAGCCATTTCCATCTGCTCCGGAGCAAAATGTCCTGCAAATGCATAGGGTAAACCAAGTTCTGCAGCCAGCCATGCACTGTCTGTACTTGATCCCAGAATATAAATTGGAATATCCAGCCCTTCTCCGGGAATAGCACGAACCATAGCATCTGAATTTTCCTTAGAAAAATAACGCTGAAGCTCCAGAATCTGTCTTGGAAATTGTTCATTAATACTAGCAGGATTTCGTCCTAATGCCTGAGCTGTCAATCCGTCAGTTCCGGGTGCTCTTCCTACTCCAAGATCTATTCTTCCTGGAAAAAGAGATTCCAAAGTACCGAACTGTTCTGCAATAATCAAAGAACTGTGATTCGGAAGCATAATACCACCAGAACCAACTTTAATTCTCTTCGTTCCATTGGCAATAAAACCGATCAAAACTGAAGTAGCAGAGCTCGCAATACTTTCCATATTGTGATGCTCGGCCAGCCAGAATCTTTTATAATTTAGATTTTCAGCATGGTTTGCTAATGATAAGCTATCCTGAAAAGTATCGTGAATGCTTTTGCCTTGCTTTACCGGTGCAAGATCTAAAACAGAAATTTCAAAATTTTTCATATTGAGATGTTAATTTTTCTTTGGTCTTAAAAAAACCATACAAATTTAAAATATAAAAACTGCATTAGTTACTTTTTGTAATTAATAAAACCGATCGGTTAATTCAGGGAAAAACTATTGGAATTCAAATTTTCTTTACCTGATTTTAGTTATACAATTTTGAGTAAATTGCAGAATATAAAAACCTATGAAAGCAAAAATAATGTATATCGAAAACAAATCCTCCGGACATTACGGTTCAGCATGGATTGGTTTTGTTGAATTTTCAAAATCGGGACAAACTATATATTTCAATAATAAAGCACTCAAAAAGCTTAAAATACCAGGAATCAATGCTAATCATTTTGATATAGAAACCGGAGAAGAATATTGGGTTTCCGGTGTAAAGAAAAATGGACAGGACAGACATCAATTCGGAGGAGGGAAAATTATGCTTGATAAAAACTCCATTGATCACTATCTGAATCTTGTAGACTTCAACTATATTGATGAAAAGTTTTTTGAAATTGTTGAGTTTTCCAAAACAGACAAAAGCCTATTTAATGAAATAGAAAATACGGAAACTGAATTCAGAGATGAAAGTTATCAGGCTACATTCTATGATAACAATCGAAGAAAATTAATCTTAGATACTAAAATTTAAATGAAAAATATTTATTTACTTCTTTTCTCATTTCTTCTAATGAGCTGTTCTTTCAACGAATCCTACAAAGACAGAGAGTCTGATAAAACAGATGGTGAAAAAATTCCAATAAAATTTTATTGGGAACTCCGATATGGAAAAAATCCTGATGATATTTATAAACTGTTTGGTGAGAAATTTTTTGAGGTGACCGATAAAGAAAAACTTGTGAAACTTATGAATACAGTTAATAAGATTGGTCCTGTTGAAGAATATAATCTATCCAAATGGGAAACAATGGTTGTAAAAGGAAGCAATGCGCGAAGCCAATACTTCTTCATGTATGATGTAAAAAGAGGAACTAAAAAAACAGAAGAATCTTTTACTTTAGAAAAAAACAAAGAAGGAGATATAAAAATAGTTGGTTATAGAGTCAACCAAGATATGCTAAACGAATAAAATAAAAATGGGTTTGAATATTTTCAAATCCATTTTTTATTTTACCCACACAAAGCTTTAAATTAAATAATTATCATCTAAAAAGTTTTTTTAAGATTAATAACTCATCATAAAGAGAAATATTTGTTATATTCGTATACCAAATCATTAAAAAAACTTTAATATGAACAAAAAATCCAATGGATTATTTTCTATGAAAATATTTCCAAAAAGAACTGTACTTATGAGCATTATTATGACTGCAGTTTTAGCATCGTGTAGTAAAAATAATGAAGAAATCACCTCGGAGGCCCAAACCAATGCTTTCAATGTTGAAAATGTTAAAAAAGGACAATTGGGAGGTCAGGACATTACCTATGAAAGAAAAAACGGATTGAATTTTTTCCAGGGAGATATCGTCCTTTCTGACAAACAGCTGGCAGAAGGCAGTGAAGCCAATAAGGGAGGTGCAAGCTTTTCAAGATGGCCAAGCGGTAAAATTTACTACACCATTGCCAGCAACATGGGTTCTATCAACGTCAATAAAATCAATTCTGCAATCAGCGAGTATAACAACAAAACCAATACTCAATGGATTTATCGCAGCAATCAGAGCAATTATGTTGAATTTATTTTTGGAAGTTCATCAGGATCGGATGGCTGGGCTCATATTGGTTATCAGGGAGGAAAACAAACTGTTTCCCTGGACCAGTATATTTCTGTAGGATCGGTAATTCATGAAATGGGACATACAGTGGGACTTTATCATGAACATACCCGTAAAGACAGGGATCAATATGTAAAAATCCTGTGGAACAATATCCAAAGCGGGCAGTCTTATAATTTCAATATTTATAATTCAGGAACGGACATTGGCCCTTTTAATATTAATTCTGTGATGATGTACTGGCCGACATCTTATTCTAAAAATGGACTGCCAACTATCACAAGAGCAGACAACTCAAATTTTACGTATAACAGAACCGGTTTTACAACAGGAGATATTAATACAATCAACACAATGTATCCTTAATTTTCAAGAACATATGTAAATAAAAAAAGAACTCTTATGAGTTCTTTTCTCTTTTATAATTATAATGATTGATCAGAATCCTGATCTCATTAAATTCAAAATGACTAGGCAGTGCATTCTTCCATTCACTCAATGTTTCGCGGGGATTTTTGTAGAATTCATCTTCAAAAGCCTTGATTTTATCTGAAGTAATCACTCTTGCAATATCCAGCAATCCCTGTTCTGCAAACTTGGCTAGATGGCCAATTACTGTTTCTTTTACCAAACCTCTTTCCAAAGCAATTTCTCCAATAGTTTTTCCTTGCTCAAACAACTGAAAGGTTAAAACCTGAGACGGAACTTTTGCGATTTTCAGATTGATTTCTTTATCATTCTTTTCATCTAAAAGTTTCGTTTCAAGAAGATAAATCTCTCTTAAGCTGTTCAGGTATTCTTCAATATCTTCCAGCCAGTTTTTGAATTCCTCGTTATATTGTTTTAAGCCTTTCGCACCTTTTATTTCAGCGTAAAATTCTTTCAGAGGATCAAAAATTTTATTTCTGGTTTCTGTAAAGAAGAAATTAACAGCTCCTTTTGATTTACTTTCAATTTCGGACCAGTCTTCTTTTTGTTCAATAAAATTATTGACTTTCTGGAAAATGATGCGCTCCAGTTTTTCAAAGATTTTCCCCAGATTTACCGCTTCATGTTTTAACTGCAGATAAAGCTGCTTAGTCTTGGCATGATCAATATTCTTGGTCACAATCGAGAGGTTGTTCCACTCTTCCACTTCTTTTAAAAACCAGGTACAATCAAGGGTACGCAGTACTTTTCTGATGCTGTAGTCATATTTTTCCTGATTCAGAATAGCTTCCACATGATCGTTAGCAATAGTATCGGTATGAAAATGTAAAATCCTGTTATCTTTGAAAATAACTTCAGGGGTAATTTTTGATTTTAAAACAATCCCTTCCAGTGTTCTGCAGCGGGATAAAGCCACATATACCTGACCGGCCGTAAAACTTTTTCCGGCATCGATGATAACCTTATCAAACGTCAGTCCCTGACTTTTATGGATGGTAACAGCCCAGGCCAGTTTTATCGGAAATTGTTCAAAACTTCCCAATACTTCTTCCTGGATATTTTTATCGGTATCAAGGAAATATTTTTTCTGTTCCCAGGTTTCTCTTTTAACTGCAATTTCAGTTTCGCTTCCATCCAGAGCAACACGAATTTCATTTTCATCCAACCCGATGATCTCTCCTAACTTCCCATTGAAATATTTCTTTTCGCCGGAAATATCATTTCGGATAAACATGATCTGGGCTCCAATTTTCAATTCTAAAAACTGTTCGTTAGGAAACTGATTTTCTTTAAAATCACCTACAAGTTTAGCTTCATAAGTTTGAGGATCTACTTTTATCTCCGCCAGTTTCTCAAGGTTGATCTCATCAGCCATTCTGTTGTGAGAACATAGGTATACATAAGATTCTTTCCCCATATCAAAATCGGGATCATATCTTTCGTTGAGATGATTAAAATCTATATTACCTACATCACCATCACGGATAGCATTCAGAATTGCCAGAAATTCCTGGTCTGTCTGCCTGTAAACTTTTGTCAGTTCTATAGTAACAATCGGGATTTCTTTAATAGCATGGCTGTCAAAAAAGAAAGGTGAATTGTAATACATTTTCAGAATATGCTCATCCCTTACCACAGGCGGAAGCTGAAACAAATCTCCAATAAAAAGCATCTGCACCCCACCAAATCTTTGATTATTTCTTCTGATGAATCTCAAAGAAAAATCCATCATATCAAGAACATCAGCTTTCAACATTGAAACCTCATCAATGATAATGATCTCAACCTCTCTCAGAAGTTTAAGTTTATCTTTACGGTATTTGAAATGGGGCATCAGATCGGCAATATTATTAGCCAAACTGGTATCTATTCTTTCTGTTGTAGGAAGAAAAGTTCTTAACGGCAGTCCAAACATGGAATGAATCGTAACTCCTCCCGCATTAATTGCAGCAATTCCCGTGGGTGCTACTACAATATGTTTTTTCTTTGTACGTCTTACAAAATCATTGAGAAACGTCGTTTTACCTGTTCCGGCTTTCCCGGTCAGAAAGACACTTCTGTTGGTATATTCTATTAAGTCAAAAAAATGATTGTTCATCGTCGTCAAAAATACGGAAATGAATTTGAATTTCTTACCTTGGCATAAGTTTTGAAAATTCTTAAAAAGAAAAAAGTTTATTGTGAAAAAATTATTCTTGTATTTCCCAGTGATAGTATTATGTACTGCATTAACTCTGGTTTCCTGTAATACATCAAAAAATACCAATAGCAATCTTCCTGTAGATATCGCAGACAGACCTGCTGACGAAGCTAGTCAGAAATATGAGCAGGCTCAGCTCGATAGATTAAAAGCCTCTATTGAATCTGAAGTATCAGGAGAAAAATGTACGGATGCCAGTGAGTGGGCATTTGCTCCTATGGGGGCAAAATCCTGTGGCGGACCTCAGCTGTACATTGCTTATCCAAAGAAAATAGAAACTGCTTTCTTACAGAGAGTAAATGATTATACGGATAAAGTAAAAACTTTTAATGAAAAGTATAATATTATGTCTGATTGTGTAATGATCACACCTCCTACATCTCTGAAATGTATCCAGGGAAAGATCAGACTGATCACGCCGGACAGTAACTAACAATAAAGCAAAGGCTCTATATCAAATCGAAAAAAGCTCTGTCTCAGGACGGAGCTTTTATATTTACAAGATCAATGGTGAATTGTGCTTCGCAAGTGAATAGTGAATTTTTTACTACCAAAAATAATTGACAAGCTCAGCGGATTGACGATTCACTCTTCACTTGACAACCTAAAATTGATGATCTTTCACGTTTTCCTTATACCATGAAGAGTATTTAACATAGTTATTCGCAATTCTGTCCACTTCACCTTCCAATAACTGTGCATTGATATCTTTGATCTTTTTCGCAGGAACTCCGCCCCAGACTTCTCCGGACTTGATATGAGTACCCTGAGTTACTACAGAACCCGCCCCTACAATAGAATTTTCTTCCACCAGGCAGTCATCCATTACAATAGCTCCCATCCCGATCAGTACATTATCTTTAATGGTACACCCGTGAACAATTGCGTTATGTCCGATAGAAACATTATTTCCGATATTCAACGGGTGCTTCTGATAAGTACAGTGCAGCATTGCATTATCCTGAACATTTACCTTGTCACCCATTTTGATATAGTGAACATCGCCTCTGATCACAGCATTATACCAAACGCTGCAGTCTCTTCCCATCGTAACATCACCAATAATAGTAGCCGTTTCCGCTAAAAAAGTGTTCTCTCCGATTTGTGGTGCTTTTCCTAAAAGTTCTTTTATAAGTGCCATAATATTAATTTGAAAATTTGAAAATATGCCTAATTGAAAATGATGATCTTTTGCCTTATAATCTATGGTATCTAACTTCTAAATTACAGCGATAGCAAAAATCTAACTCTCAATTTTCAGCTTCTAACTTCTAATGCGTATTTTTGTATCTCAAATTTAACGAAAAAATGCGTACCGTACTTATAGAACCTACCGAAAACCCGAAAGTAATGAAATTTGTTGCAGATTACAATCTCATTCCCGGGTCTTTAGAGTTGGACAGAAATTCAGATATTTCAGAAATTCCTATGGCACAGGAACTTTTCAATTATCCGTTTGTGGAAAGAGTTTTCATTACAGCTAATTTTGTAGCCGTAGCAAAACAGGATACCATAGAATGGGAACATGTAGCTGAAAGCCTGAAAAATGTAATTGAGGATGAATTATTGGCCAACCCAAGAATTTATCTTCAGAAGAAAAAAGAAATGTATCAGATCTATGCTGAAATGACTCCGAATCCTAATGTAATGAAATTTGTTTCGAACAAGTTACTGATGGACGGTTTTGTAGAAGTAAAATCGATGGAAGCTGCTGAGGAAGTTCCTTTGGCACAGGCAATCTTTAAAGAATTTGAATTTACTAAAGAAGTATTCATTTCTGATAATTTTGTAGCGGTTACCAGAGACAATTCTGTAGAATGGCACCAGGTGATGATGACTGTTCGTGCTCTTATTGCCGACTATCTTCAAAACGGAGGTGAGATCTCTAAAGTAGAACCTCAGAAACACGAAAATCCTGTTGAAAAGATCATCAACAGAGATTATACGGAAGATGAGCAGAAAATTTCTGACATTTTAAATGAATATGTAGCTCCTGCAGTAGAAAATGATGGTGGAAAGATTTCATTGATGGAATATGACCAGGAGAACAAAACTGCAAAAATGCTTCTACAGGGAGCTTGCTCAGGCTGTCCAAGCTCTACGGCTACTTTGAAAAACGGAATTGAAAGTATTTTAAAACAATTCGTTCCGGATTTAGTAGAAAAAGTAGAAGCTGTAAACGGATAATTCAGTTTGAAAATGCCTCCCGAAAAGAAAATTGTAGTCATTATTGGAAGTGCTTCAGAAAATTCCAGCAATCAGAAACTGATGGAACAGGTTCTGGAAAAGATGGGATATACAGATTTTCTGATGTATGATAATCTTTCTGTCCTTCCCCATTTTGATACTGCAATAACGGACGAGAATGTTCCGGATGAAGTCCTGAAGATCAGAGAGGATATTAAAAACTCAGCAGGTGTTATATTTTCCACACCGGAATATATTTTCAGTATTCCGGGCAGATTAAAGAATCTGTTAGAATGGTGTGTTTCCACAACAGTCTTTTCAGAAAAGCCCGTTGCAGTGATCACCGCTTCAGCTAGTGGAGAAAAAGGCCATGAAGAGTTATTAATGATTTTAAAAACTCTTGGAGCGACAACGGATGATAAACATCAGGCATTAATAAAGGGGATAAAAGGCAAATTTGAAAGCAATGGCTTACTTGAAAGTAATACCTTTGCCAGAGTATCAAAATTAGTAGCAGATTTTACAACGTCTGTTTCATAATTAAAAATTATAATATTGAATAATAAAGGAATTTTACTGGTCAACCTCGGATCACCGAGATCAACCTCTGTAAACGACGTAAAGGAATATCTTGATGAATTTTTGATGGATGAAAGAGTAATCGATTACCGTTGGATCTTTCGTGCACTTCTTGTACAGGGAATTATCCTGAAAACAAGACCTGCAAAATCTGCCGAAGCTTATAAAACAGTTTGGACAGATGAAGGTTCCCCACTGATTGTCATCACGGAAAAAATTCAGAAAAAACTTCAGAAACTGGTTAATGTTCCTGTAGAAATAGGAATGAGATATGCAGAACCCAGTATTGAAACCGGTATCCAGAAACTGGTAGATCAGGGAGTCACTGAAATCGTTCTTTTTCCTTTATATCCTCAATATGCCATGAGTACAACGGAAACGGTCATTGAAAAGGCAGAAGAAGTAAGAAAAAAGAAGTTCCCAAAGGTAAAGATCAATTATATTCAGCCTTTCTACAACAGAGATATTTATATCAACTGCCTGGCAGAAAGTATTAAAGAAAAGCTTCCTGAAAATTTTGATGCCCTTCAGTTTTCTTATCATGGAGTTCCGGAAAGACATATTTATAAAACAGATCCTACCAAGACCTGTAATCTTAATGACTGCTGTTCCAGAGATGATAATCCGAGTCACCAATTCTGTTATCGTCATCAATGTTATAACACCACACAGCGTGTTATTGAGAAACTGAATTTACCTAAAGAAAAGACAATCGTTTCTTTCCAATCAAGATTAGGGAAAGATAAATGGATTGAACCTTATACTGATGAAACGCTGGAAACAATTGGTAAAAAAGGAATAAAAAATCTGGCCATCGTGTGCCCGGCATTCGTTTCTGACTGTCTTGAGACTTTGGAGGAAATTTCTGTAGAAGGAAAAGAGCAGTTTATGCATGGAGGTGGTGAAAATTTCCATTACATTCCCTGCCTGAATGATGAAGACCGCTGGATTGATGTAGTAAAAATACTTTGTGAAGAAAAACTGAATGATTTCTATTTGGTATAATTCGATTCACTCAAAATAGACAAAAGGCTACAAGAATTAACTTGTAGCCTTTTTGTTGAATATATTAAAAATTTTGGTGTCTATTTTTTAATCAGGTTTCCAGCTTTCTGTCCGTTTACTGTTACCACATATACTCCTGGAAGCATATTAGAAGGCAATTGGATGTTCAGTTTATTTGAACCGTCTGTCATCTCCACTTTTTCAGAAATCTCTTTCTTCCCTGTCAGGCTTACCAGTTCTACAATTCCTTTTCCTGCTTTACCTTCAAAGTTTATAGTGAATCTGTCAGTGGCAGGATTCGGGCTGATGGTATAAGCTGAAATATTTGAAGTTGCTGCTACAAGTCCTGCCGCAGAAGTTCCTCCTCCTACACCTACTGCGTTCCATGCATTTTTAACCTGAGTTACTTCATTGCTGGTTGCGCCATACAAATCGGTAGCTGCCTGGATAGAATACGTTCTTGTGTTTGCATAATTGGATGATGAAGTCAGGTAGCTAGTTAATGTTCTGTAAGCAATAGCTCCTGCCTTATCCAGTCCGATTCCTGAAACATTATAAGCAAAACCGTTATCATTGGTACCTGAACCTCCTGTTACCAATAAATAGTACCAGAAATTAAGGACTCCTGAATTGGTATGAACTCCACAATAGTCATTGGTTGTCTGTCCCGGTACTGCACATCCTGTAGTCGTAGCATCTTTCCAGTAGGTCCCTTTATAAGTATCCGGCTGGCGATAGGCATTAGGATTAGACATATCTCTGATGACATAATTGAAATCTTCTCCCAATGTCCAGCTTGCCTGTGTTGGTCTTGCCCAACGTTCTATTGAGTTTCCGAAAATATCAGAAAAACCTTCGTTCAATGCTCCCGGCTCTCTCTGATACACAAGATTAGCTGTTTTTGAAGTCATTCCGTGGGTAATTTCGTGCCCACAAACATCAATAGCTGTTAATGGTTTTCCTCCGTTAGTTGTAGAACTTCCGTCACCATAGGTCATTCTGGAGCCATCCCAAAATGCATTAAAATAATTGGTAGAGTAATGAACATAAGATTTTATTGCAAAATTATTATTATCAATACTCTTTCTTCCAAATTTTGTATATAAGTAATCAACAGTCATTTCTGCTCCCCAATGGGCGTCTGTAGCATATTGGTCTTTGTTGGTATTTACATTATTCCATACATTATCTGTATCTGTAAAATCTACTGCTGCTGAATAATTAGTCCCTTTTTTCAGGTTGTAAGTTTCTACAGCTGTACCTGCATTTCTTCCGGTCTCTCTTAATCTGTAACTTCCATTATAAGAATCAGCTACAATACTACGGCTTCCGCTATATCCTGTAGTTGCTGTTCCCGGAGTATTCACCTCGTGAATAATAGCATCTGTTCCCAAAACTTTTCCATTTTTTGCATCTACAAAAACATATTGTCTGCTTAATGGTTTTTCTGAGTAAATATCAAATTTATAAGCTAGTGTTAAATCATTCAGTTTTTCGTCTGTAGGATCTGAATAATATACCAATTCACCTTTAGGAGCAAAACTTGCTTTAGCATCATTGGATTCTTTTTTGATAAAATCTTCCTCTTCTTTATTCTGCCATTTATAGGATTCTGCCCCTACGAATGATAAAGCACTCTGCAGAGCAATACTTTCAGAAATATTAGTTTTTTTCTCAAGTCCTTTTGGAAGCTGAAGAACCCATTTTCCTGATTGTCCTACTATTTTGCCTCCTTTTGTTTGTACCGCCATCATTCCGTATTCTACAGGAATATCATTAACGGTCTGTTGGAATCTATGAGTTTCAAAACCCAGCGCATCTTTTTCCAGCCCCAGTTTAAGAGCTTGTCCTGGCGAAAGTCTCTGTGAAGTTTCATCAAATAAAACAGGACTTCCCTGAAAAGCAGGTGCATTTTTATCAAATCTCATAAAATCTGCATGTAATCCGCTTTTCCCCGGATTTAATTTTGATGGTGTGTTTTGTCCAAAAACAAAAGAGCAGGCGGCAACGCTTGCCACTAAGATAAATTTCGTTTTCATAATAATATTTGGTTGATTGTGGAAACGAATGTATAAACTTTTCACAATAAAACAATGAAAACAATGAATAAAATTCAATTGATTTTATAAATCAATAAATAAAACACAATAATGATTTTAAAACAAAGAAAATTATTTAAATATAATTTTATTGCAATGAAGATTTTACATTAATATATTTAACAAAAATCAAAATTTTGTGAATTATTTTTTTTCACTATTCAGTGCATTATATTTTATAAATTAACAAAGATTAAAGCCAGGGGCAGACTTAATTCTTTTAATGTGGATAAAAAAATAGGACCATCTCAAAAGACAGTCCTATTGTATAAGAATATTTTAATATAATAATGATATCAAATCATTACCGTTTATTCGCTATTGGAGTTCTGAATTCACCATAACCCATCAGCCCGTCATAATTTCTTCCGAATGGTGCATAATAAAGAAATGCCTGATAAAGGTTTTCTGTCTGCCAGAAATTACCGTTTACCTCACCAAAATTCAATGCTCCATTTCCTTCTTTGGTTACCAAAACGTAGTTATAAAAACCTTGTTTCAGGAATATTTTAGCCACATACTGTTTCGTAGCGGCATCATACTGCATCTGATTTTCTTTGCTTGGCTTATAATTATTAAACCCTCCCAAAACATAAATTTCTTTCTCTACCGGATCTGATTCCAGATAGAAATGCACCCATGAATAGTCCGCTTCTCTTTCTGCATCTCTTTCTCTGCCTAAATCATTTCTTCTGTAATACCATGCTCCATTCACATCCGGCTGATATTGATAATTTAAAGGAAACGCCCATACCGGATGAAGATAGGTCTGGTTGACATCATCTTTTATTTCGGTTGTACGCACCATATCTGCCGCCATATTCATATTTTTATTATCGAAATAATAAAACTCGTTGTCTCCCGGAAATGTAAGATCCATCTGCTGGAAAAGTACCTGATTTCCTAAAACACTGCTTGGCTTCAGATTAGAAATCGTCATATTCGGGTTGTTATTCTGCATCACATTCATCGTGATTGAATTGACATTGGAAGAAATATCTCCTCCTTTCGGTGAAACATTCACCTCCACCCTCTGGTTAAGATTGGGATTTCTTGCATCTGCAAACCTTGAAATATTTAACCCTACAGATGTTACATCTTCTACCAGATAAAACCTTTTTTTGAAAAGAGGCTGATCTGCAGAATCTTTGTAAACAATCAGTTCATAATTCCCTGAAATTTTCAGCTGGATTTTATCATTTGGAAAAACAAGTTTATAGTGGGTATAAGCCTGTAATGTATTAAAAGAATACTGAAACTGATCCAGAAGCGCATTCATACTCCCGGTAGCAAATTCTGTAAAAAACAGATTATCCTCGTTCCAGTTTCTGTCATAATGTTTGAATGTATATCTATAGATCTGACTGCCGTTGGTAAGGTCATCAAAGCCCAGAACCAACTGTTCACCAATCTTGATTACCGGAGTTTCATCATTGGTTTGAGGATTGAACAGCTGAACACTTTGGATATTTTGTCCAAAAACCAGTCCGCTCAAAGTAAGTAAGAGTATTCGCAAAGTTTTCATTATGACGAAGATAACGAAAAATAGCCATTTTCTTAATAATATCGTATTTTTGAATAAAAAATATTCAGATATGCTTCAGATTCAAGGTTTCGTATTCAACTTTGCGAGCGAAAACACTTACATCATTTATAACGAGAATAAAAACGCTTGGTTAATTGATCCGGGAAATATGAAAGGGCAGGAAACTCAGGCTATTGAGAGTTTCATTTCGGAAAACGGACTGAAAATTCAGAAAATTCTTCTTACCCACGCACATATTGATCATGTATTGGGTCTTCAATGGGCTTTTGATACATTCAAAGTACCTGTAACGATGCACCAGGAAGATCAGGAAGTTCTGGATATGCTTCAGGCAAGCGGAATGAGATTCGGAATGCAGGTAGATCCTGTAAAAGTAGAGGTGGAATATATAAAAGAAGGGGATGAATTGGATCTGGATGGTGAAAAATTTACAATTTATCATGTTCCGGGACATTCTCCGGGAAGTGTTGTTTATCATCACGAAAACCAGAAATTCATGATCTCAGGAGATGTTCTTTTTGAAGGCAGCATCGGAAGAACTGACCTTTATAAAGGGAACTATGAACAGTTGATTGATGGTATTAAATCAAAACTTTTCATTTTAGATAATGATACTCAGGTTTTCTCAGGTCACGGAAATCCTACGTCAATTGGATTTGAAAAGCAATATAATCCGTTTTTGAAGTAAGAGAGTCGGAGGATTTGAGAGTTCAGTAAATGTTTGAATTCAAACTTAATTCTGTCAAACACCTCTTAATCTGCGAGATAACATAAAAAACACAAAACCGTCAGAATGCTCAGACGGTTTTTCATTTTTATAAAGAAATAGAAATTAGAAATCCAAAGTGATTGATGCTCTGGCAGCAGCTCCCATAATAGGTCTGGCCATAATGATTCCATCGCCGTTTGGAGAGCCTGCTCTTGGGTCACCTTCTGTGATACCGATTGTATTAAAGATATTGGTTCCATCCACAGCAAAACGTATTTTCCCTAATTGGTAAGACATTCCTGCTCCAAATTCAGTAAAGGAAGGCAATGTCTGCACATTCTTCTCATCCTGAAAACGTTTTCCATAGTAATTCATGCTTACATATGTTCTCCATGCTTTTGTAATATTGACTGCCGGTGAAATATTGAAGAAAAACTTAGGCATTCTTCTTACCACATTTCCTTCGAGAACGCTTCCAGCCTCAAGGTTTTTATATTTTGGACTCTGGATGGTCCCGTTGAATGTTACTTCTAAAATATTATTGAATAAACGGGCGAAACCTTCCAGTTCAACTCCATAGTTTTCTGTATTCGCAAAGGTATTTTCGGATTTACCATCAGAGAAAACATCTGTAAATGACAGGTTCTTCAAGGTAGAATAGAACGGAATCACTGCTATATCAAAGGTACGCGAGTAATATTTATATCCTACTTCCAGCTGATTGGTGGTTACTGATTTTAAAGGTTTATCAGGATTCGGATTGGAGAAATAATTGTAATACGCTTCTTCATTTGGTGATCTGAAACCATTGGAAAAACGGGCATATACCGCATTCTCTCTGTTGACCTTATAATTGGCAGCTAATGTGAAAGACACCTTATCTACATTATAATTCCAGTACGTGTATTTATTTCCAAGCACGCTCATATTATCATCAGCAGTTGTAGTGTTGAAACCGTGAGTTCCATCCGTTGTCAACCCGGAATTATTTAAATTGGATGAGGTAGTGTTCGCAAAATTCCCTTTATAATAATCATGGCTGTAGCGAAGACCTCCATTTACACTTAAGGCATCAGTGATATTATAATCCAGGTTTACATAAAGATCATTCAAACTTCCCTGAGTCTGAGTATCTCTCTGTAAGAACGTCATGTTGGTAACTCCATTATACGTTTTTGAATATCCTGTATCTAAAGGGCTGAGAGAAGTATCTACCAGATTCAGTAATTCCGGTCTGTCTGTAGCAGTAGTTAGAATATTACTCCAGTTCCAGTATTGGTGGGATTTCCAGTTGGATTTATAAAAACCTGCCGTAATATTTCCCTGATCAAATTTATAATTGAACTGTAAATCGTTCACAAAGTTATTCATCTGCTTGTCAATCGCCCAGAATCCCAGTTTCTGTACATATTCAGGATTAACTACAGCTCCATTGCTCACCAATGAATACTGATAATTGTTTCCGCTGATTCCGCTGCTTTTAGCAAATTCTGCCATTGTCTGTGGACCTCCTGCCGGGAAAATCCCTGTATAATTCATATTGATATTGGTGTATCTGGTCTTGTTTAAAACGCTGAAATTGTTTCCAAGATCATATTTAAACTCAGCTCCTAATACATCTACTTTCGGATGAATCCCATCTTCAAGATTTCTGTTGAAAAACCCGCCTCCGGCCTGTGGAATATTCAGCTGGCTGATGGCTCTGTAACTGTATGTTCCGTAATTAGGATCAAAATTCTGGAATCCTTTCAGCTTATTGCCGTTTTGTACCAGCGGAATAGGAAGGAAGAATGTATTTCTGTCATCCAGTTTTTTGTAATATACTTTTACATAGCCTTTATCAAAGACGTATTTCAGATTCATCCTGATTTGTCCGCCGTTATTGGCTTTGAAACCTGTTTTTCTGATCCCGTCATCTGTTCTGTAGAAACCTCCTACATTAAAGAATAATTTATCCTGAACCAAAGCTCCACCCACATTCACATCGGTACGCATCAATCCGTATGTACTTGTTTCCAGTTTTGCGGTACCTCTGAAATCATTGGTTCCTTCTCTGGTAATAAAGTTGATCAAACCACCTGGAGAATTGGTTGCAAAAATAGAACCTGAACCTCCTCTCAAAGCTTCCATACGATTTACCGAATTATCTACACGGAAAAAATTATCTGCATTGGCAAACTGAAGAGCACCGTCTTCAAAAACCGGAAGACCATCTTCCTGTACCTGCACAAACTCGTAAGCTCCTGCGGAAGGAATACCTCTTGCAAAAAGGTTATTTCCTACTTCCCCACCTGATGTTTCCACCGCAAATCCAGGAACTCGCTGTAATAAAGCAGCTGCACTGATTGGATTTTGTTTCTGAATTTCTTTGGAACTGAAGGTAGAAATCGCTGTACTGGATTCTATTTTTTTCTTTGGATTTGAATTTCCTGTGATGACAATCTGATCGATGGAAGAAACTTTTGCAGAATCCTGCGGAGTTTCCTGGGCATAAGCATTATTAAAATATAACGTAGCTGTTGCGGCGATTAAAAAGATTGATTTTTTTTTCATAGCCTTATTTTTATTGTTAGTTTCAGTTTTGTTGTAATTGTAAATACACTCCATTGGTCCAACCAAATCCATCCTGATTAGGGTATTCCCCGCCGCCTGCTATTGTTTCTGTGTCTAATGCATTGTATTTTTCCATTAGTTTTCCGGTATTCTTGTAGACTCTTTCTACATTGGAACACCAATTATTTTTTATCTTCTCAGCCAGTTCATCAAAGCCATAATTTTTCATTGCTTTAAAGCCCAGCCATTGATAAGGAGCCCACGCATTGGGAAGATCCCACTGCTGGCCTGAGTTTTTAGTGGTGGTAACCAACCCTCCTTTATAAAGAAATTTTTCAGCTATAGCTTTAGCAACCGCCTCCGCTTGTTCCTGATCTGCAATTCCAAGGAATAAAGGGTAAAGAGCAGCAATATGTTCAGACGGTGTTTTTGTGTTTTTTTTTGTGTGATAATCTTTATAATTGTTAGTATTCCTATCCCAGAAATAGGTATTGATCATCTGTCTTCGGCTTGCTGCTCTTTCTGAAAAATAATTTTCTTTTTCACTCAGATTCTGAAGCGCTGAAGATTTTGCCAAAGTCATTTCCAAATGCCATAGAAGGCAGTTTAGATCTACTTGAGCAAGATTCAGTGTTTCTATCGTCTGTATATTTTCTCCATCTGCGAACCATCTGCTGGAAAAATCCCAACCCGATTCACAGGCACTTCTTATATTTCTGTAAAATTCATCTCCCGAAGTTTTTTCATGATCTTCAATATCGATCAGATAACTCTCAGGACGTGGTGCATTTTCTGCATCGTAATAACGGTTCAGAATATCTCCGTGCGATGTTCTGACTACTCTTTTTATACTTGACTTATTTTCAAGTCCCTCTTCACCATTCATCCAAAAAGCATATTCCTTTTCTAGGGTATCATGATATTCTGTATAAATTCCTTCCTCATGTGTTGTTTCAAAAAGAAGGTCCAGCATTAATGAAAAATAAGGTGGCTGTGATCTGCTTAGGAAATGGGTTCTGCTCGCATTGGGAACAAATCCTACATTCTGGATCAGATAAGAGCAGTTTTCAATAATATTTTTCATCATTTCTATTCTACCCGAAGCTTTTAATCCTAGCATAATAAAATAGCTATCCCAATAGAAAAACTCATTAAAACGTCCTCCAGGAACGATATAAGGTTTCGGTAATTTTAAAAGGGTTCCCTTTTCTTCATCGGCTGTACGCGTCAGTTCATCCCATAATTTTTCAATATGTTCTGTGATGGGAAGATGGTCTTCTCTATTAATAGAAACTCTCGCTCCTAAAAAGTCAAAATGGGTCATCACAAAATCTTTAAGATCAAAACCCTCTGTATTTTTTGATTTTTCATAATCTTCATTAATCTTTGCAACAGGAAACAGAGGAACTGCATCCGTCATCATTTTCTGATCTTCAAAAATTTCAGATCTCTGTACCTCATCAAACAGACTTTGAATTTCTTTTATGTAAAGCTGATTACTCATTGTTATTTTTTAGGATTAATTTTTAATTTATTCATGAAAACTGCCGAAATGATCAGTAATGAAAGCGGAATCAGAGAAAGGTAAAATGCCTGCTGACCGCTGAATTCCTGAAACACAAAACCGGTAATAATAGAACCGATAGTTCCTCCGATTGCTGAGAAAACCACAATCAAACCTGACATCGCGCTATGCAAATATTTTGGGATTGATGCCAGAATCACAGAATTAATACTTGGATAAATAGGTGCCAGCAAACCTCCCATCAAGGGAAATAAATACACCACCAAAGGTGCGTTCATCCAGCTTGTATTTGTATCAATGTGAATATTATGAGTAAGAGGTAAAACCAGCAGTAAGCTGATGGCAAAACCTATCACACAAAAAGAAACCACATAAATCCAGTTGAATTTCTTAGAAAAGAATCCCGACAGAAATCTTCCCAAAGCAAAAGCTCCTGCCAAAACAGCTCCCGCCTGAATACTCATTGAGGTAGGTACTTTTAAAATTTCCTTATAAAAAGTAGGCGTCCATGTTTGAAAACTCTGTTCTACCAATACAAAAAGGAAAGCACATAATAAAAAGAACAATACTTTTTTGTAACTGAATAAGCTGACGCTGTTTCTTAAATCTCCCAATAGGTCTGTTTTCTCACTCTTCGCTTCCTGTTCATTCAGCTTTGAAAAGAATAAGAATAAAAAGGATAAAGTGGAAAGCCCTCCAAGAATCCAATACACATCCAGCCATCGGGTAGATTCCGGGTTGTTATCATCAATATATAAACTGAATAAAACATTTCCCGCCAATACTCCAATCATGAAAAATCCTTCCAGAAATCCCATGAAACTAGAATGTTCCTTGTCTGTTTCTGTCACCAATCCAATAGAAGTAAAAACCGATATCTTAATTAAAGCAAAGGAAACTCCTACGGTTGCAAATAATAATTTAAAAACCCAGAAATCATTGGTAAATGGCATTACAAAACACATACAGCTTACCAAAAACAATGCAATCAACATTGATTTTTTAATTCCTATTTTAGGAAGAAATGAAGCCAGAATGAATGAACAAATGGCAATGGGTAGATCTTTGAAACCTTCCAAAACACTGGCCGAAGATTTTGAAATCCCAAAATTCTGCTGCACCTGTAGAATGACTGTTCCTACAGAATTCAAAAGAATGGCGAAGACAAAATAATTTAAAAATAAAACGGCCTTGATGTTAATATTTTTCATTCAGGTTATTTCTTGTCGGCTAAGATAGAAGCATTTGTGTTAACGATAATTTAACACAGTAAATCAATATTTGAACTATATTAATATAATTAGTATTTTTAGTAATTAAATATGATTAATTAAATGAAAGTTACTTTTGAAAGGGTAATTCCTAATGACAAGAGCTCGTTCCGCACGATTCATAATAACTCTCCTATTTCAGAATTCAAATGGGAGTATCATTATCATCCGGAAATTGAGCTTGTATGTGTCATTTCCGGGAACGGTACTCGTCACGTTGGATATCATAAAAGTAATTACACGAATGGTGATCTGGTGTTAATTGGGTCCAATATTCCCCATTCCGGATTTGGATTAAACTCGATTGATCCGCATGAAGAAATTGTACTTCAGTTTAAGGAAGAAATTCTCCAGTTTCCACAGCAGGAAGTTGAAGCTAGATCTATTAAAAACCTGCTGGAACTTTCAAAATACGGGATTCATTTTCATCATAAAGTAAAAAAAGTCATGCTTCCCAAACTGAAGCTTATGCTTGAATCGGAAGGTTACAGAAGATATTTGCTGCTGCTTGAGATTCTTTTCGAGCTTTCAAAATGTGAAGATTATGATCTTCTGAACAAAGAAATCATGCCTTACACCATTATTTCAAAAAATAAAACCCGCCTGGAAAATATCTTCACGTACGTAGAACATCATTATGATAAGGAAATTGAAATTGAACAAGTCGCCAAACTTGCCAATCTGACATTGCCGGCTTTCTGTAATTTCTTTAAAAAAGCGACTCAGATTACGTTTACAGAATTTGTCAATAGATATAGAATCAATAAGGCATGTCTGCTGATGGCACAGGATAAGTCTATTTCAGAATGCAGCTATCATTGCGGATTCAATAATGTGACGTATTTTAACAGGATGTTTAAAAAATATACAGGAAAAACGCCTTCAGAGTTTATCAAGAATTATTCTCACAATAAAGTCAATGTTGATTTGAAGGTTGAGAAAGAGACTAAAAGTAAGGTGAGTTTTTAATAGAAAAACAACGCTGAGACTCCTACGGAGTGACAAACTGTGTGGATAAACTAAGTCTTATAATTGTCATTCCGTAGGAATCCATACCTACATATGTAAATTTTGCAGACGTTTACAATAAAAAATAGGATTAGCTATACTGAGGCTCCTACGGAGTGACAAACTATATGGATAACTAAGCGTTATAATTGTCATTCCGTAGGAATCCAGACCTACATATGTAGATTTTACAGAGGCTTACAATAAAAAATAGAATTAGCTATGCTGAGACTCCTACGGAGTGACAAGCTTTGTGGATAACTAAGCGGTATAATTGTCATTCCGTAGGAATCCAGACCTACATATGTAAATTTTGCAGACGTTTACAATAAAAAATAGGATAAGCTGCGCTGAGACTCCTACGGAGTGACAAACTGTGTGGATAAACTAAGCGCAGATATTGCAATCAACAAAAAAGCCACTCCAAAAGAGCAGCTCTATATTATAATGAGTAAAAACCGGCAGCTAGATAATCAGTAACCGGTACAATTACTTATTTCCATTTAATATTACATCCCATGCTAGGTCTTTGAATTTCTTCCTGAGCTTCTCCAGCCAAAAGATTTTCAAAAGCAATGATCAAGTCTTCTCCAGTCACGTCCTTATTATTTCCCGGTCTTGAATCATCCATCTGACCTCTGTATACAAGATCCAGTTTATCATCAAAGAAGTAAAAATCCGGTGTACAAGCTGCATCATAAGCTTTAGCTACTGCCTGGCTTTCATCAAATAAATAAGGGAAATCAAAATTTCTTTCAATCTGAAATTCAATCATTTTTTCAGGAGAATCTGCCGGATATTTTTCAACATCATTAGCATTGATAGCGATGAACTCAATTCCTTGCTCGTTATAATCTTCATACAATTCGTTGATCTTGTCGATCACATGAAGTACAAACGGGCAATGGTTGCACATAAAGATTACCAATGTTCCTTTTTCTCCTTTCAGGTCTTCCAAAGACTGAAGTTCATTCGTTTTTGACGGGTTAGGAAGTTCAAAAAACGGAGCTTTTGTTCCTAGTGCCAACATATTTGAGGGAGTATTCATATCCTTTTTTCTTTATGGGCAAAGATAGATATTTCTTTTATTATTAAAACGGGTTCTGAAAGAGACATTTTTATTTTTAACATCACAAGAAAGAGAGACGTTATGAAGCTTCCAAAATAGTCATAGTCAAATTCTATCAATCTCTTTATTTTAAAAAGTTTTTATCTAAAACCAGCTTCCTGAGCTTATTCTCACTTCTTTCATCCCCTTGATTTAAAGTTTTTATACTCGTTTTTTACTGTTAAATGCAAAATATCTTTGGAAGTTATATTAAAAAGTTTGTAGTTTTGCTAACGCTGTTAGTAAAAGAAATATCAATATCATGGGTCTACATGAACGCCGTCAACGAGAAAAGGAATCCATCCGTGCAAATATTTTGCAGGCTGCATTTACCTTGGCTAAAACTGAAGGCTGGGCATCACTTTCTATGCGTAAGATAGCAGACGCTATTGAGTATAGTGCCCCGGTAGTATATGATTATTTTGAAAATAAAGAAGCCATTCTATTTGAAATTTCTTTAGATGGTTTTCACAATTTACATATAGAATTATTAAAAGCTCAGAAAAAACATAACACTCCGGAAGAGCAGCTTTCTGCTATTGTGGATGCCTACTGGAACTTTGCTTTTAAAAATAAGGAATATTACCAGCTTATGTTTGGTCTTGGGATGCAGTGCTGTGGAAAAGGGCAGATGAAAAAAGAATTTTCTTCATTTCAGGAACTGATCTATGAATGTACTTACGAGATTATTAAGAAAAATGGGTCTAATCCTGACAATGCCTGCCATATGTCTCATGCCCTATTTTCTGCCGTTCACGGAATGATCTCTATTATGATGATGCGTACTGCTGATATCCCTTCTACAATGAACAAGACAACATTGGACGAAACTGTTTCGGCTTTTATTAAGTCTTTGTAATTTTTTTTTGAATTAAAAATTAACACCGTTAGGAAACTTAACACTGAATTAACATAGATTATTTTGTGATTCCTGATTAAAAACCAAACCATTTATGGAGCAATTCATATCATTCAGCTGTTAAAAGTAATCATTTTTTGCTTATAAATTAACACTGTTAGTAAAATTAACACACCTTACACCATCATTATACACTTAAATACATTAAAACAATTTTCAATTATGGAAACTATCGACCCAATTGCACATTAAAAATCCTGTAATTTTTTTTGAACTAATTATTAACACTGTTAGGAAAAAACACAGCATTTATTAAAACACATTACTTACCTCTAACACTTCATTAAAAAAATTAAACCACAATGAAAATACCTGGAAAAACAAGGTTTATTGTACTTATTGCAAGTATAATTCTTTTACAGAGCTGTACCAAAGCTGCAGAAGGAGCCAATGCCGCACCGCCAGCTCCAGAACTTCCGGTTTATACCGTTCTTACATCACCCGCTACTACATATCAGGAATTCCCTACTGCTTTAGAAGGGAAAAATAACGTAGAAATCAGATCTCAGGTAGATGGATATCTGGATAGAATCTATGTAGAAGAAGGTGCTTACGTAAGAGCCGGACAACCTTTATTTAAAATAGATTCAAGAAGCTACGGCGAGCAAATGAATATGGCGCAGGCTAATCTACAGGCTGCTAATGCCAATATACAGAAGGCAAAAGTGGAAGTAGACAGACTTCAGCCATTGGTAGCTGCCAAAGTAGTTTCTGATGTACAGCTTAAAACAGCAAAAGCCAATTATGAAGCTGCTGTTGCATCTGCTGCACAAGCAAAAGCTTCGGTAGGAAGCGCAAGAATCAATGTAGGATTTACAACCATTACAGCTCCTGTAAGCGGATACATCGGAAGAATCCCTTACAAAAAGGGAAGTCTGATTTCAAGAACAGATGTAAATCCATTGACATTATTATCAGACATCAGTGAAATTTATGCATATTTCTCTTTGAGTGAACTGGACTTTATTGCTTTTCAGAATAAATATCCCGGAGCTACTCTGGAAGAAAAGCTGAAAAATATGCCAATGGTAGAATTGGTGATCGCTGACAACAGTACTTATCCTGAAAAAGGAAAACTAAGCATCGTAGACGGACAGTTTGATAAAACTACAGGAGCCATCAGTGTACGTGCCGTTTTCCCTAATACAAACGGAGCTTTAAGAACCGGAAATACAGGAAGAGTACGTATGCCGCAACTGATCTCGAATGCCGTAGTGATTCCACAGGAGTCTACTTTCGAAATTCAGGATAAAACCTATGTATATGTAATGGGTAAAGATCAGAAGGTAACCGGAAGACCAATCAAAATATCAGGAAAAACGGATAGCTATTATTTTATTTCTGAAGGGCTTGAACCTGGAGAAAAAATAGTATACACAGGAATTGGAAGCTTAAAAGATGGTGCATCTATCAAGCCGAAAAATATTTCTTCTGACAGCTTATTAAAAGCGAAACCATTATAATCCTTTCCGAATACAGAAGACTTAAAAAAATAAACTTCTTATGTTAAAACAATTTATAGAAAGACCGGTCCTTTCAACGGTCATCTCCATAATACTCTTATTATTGGGAGCCCTGTCTCTCTTTAATTTACCGATAGCCCTCTTTCCGGATATCGCTCCACCGAGTGTACAGGTAACGGCATTCTATCCGGGAGCCAACGCGGAGGTTGTAGCACGTTCGGTAGCCACCCCTATTGAGGAAGCCGTGAACGGAGTTGAGAACATGACCTATATGACCTCAAATTCCAGTAATGACGGTACAATGACACTGAGTGTCTTCTTCAAGCAGGGCGCTGATGCTGATAATGCAGCAGTAAACGTACAAAACCGTGTATCGAAAGCGATGAGCCAGCTGCCTCAGGAGGTAGTACAGGCCGGAATTTCGACACAGAAAGTACAGAACAGTATGATCATGTTCATGGGATTGACCAGTGAAGATGAAAAACAATATGATGAATTATTCCTTCAAAACTACCTGAAGATTAATGTTATTCCTCAGATACAGCGTATTCCGGGAGTAGCACAGGCTCAGGTATTCGGGACAAGGGATTATTCTATGAGAATCTGGCTGAAACCGGATCGTCTGGCTTCCAACAATCTTTCCCCTCAGGAAGTTCTTGGAGCTATTAAAGACCACAACCTTGAAGCGGCTCCGGGCCGTCTGGGACAGGGAAGTAAGGAAACTTACGAGTATATCCTTAAATACAAAGGAAAACTGAATAAGAATGAAGACTATGAAAACATCGCCATTAAAGCCAATAGTGACGGTTCTTTCTTACGACTAAAAGATGTAGCAAGAGTAGAATTCGGTTCTTATACTTATACTGCAACAAACAGAGTAGACGGAAAACCGGTTGCCGGATTTGCCATCTTACAGACTGCAGGTTCTAATGCGAATGAAATCCTGACTGAAATTGAAAGTCAGGTGAAAGTAATGGAAACTACTCTTCCAAAAGGAGTAAAACCAATTATCATGTATAACTCTAAAGACTTCCTGGATGCATCTATACATCAGGTTGTTGAAACGTTAATCATTGCCTTCATTCTGGTATTTATTGTAGTATATATTTTCCTTCAGGATTTCAGATCTACATTAATTCCGGCTATTGCAGTACCTGTTGCGATTATTGGAACATTCTTCTTCCTTCAGCTCTTTGGTTTCAGTATCAACATGCTTACGCTGTTTGCATTGGTTCTGGCCATTGGTATTGTGGTGGATGACGCCATTGTAGTGGTAGAAGCCGTCCATTCTAAAATGGAACAGACAGGAATGCCTGTAGAACAAGCTACCACGAATTCAATGAGTGAAATTTCAGGAGCTATTATTTCCATTACACTGGTAATGTGTGCCGTGTTTATTCCGGTTGGTTTTATGCAGGGACCTGCAGGAGTTTTCTACAGACAGTTTGCATTTACATTAGTCATTGCGATTTTAATTTCAGCAGTTAATGCATTGACATTAAGTCCTGCATTATGTGCGATGTTCTTAAATGATCCTCAGGGAGAACATGGTGAGCACGGTCATAAAAAAGGATTTGGAGCTAGATTTTTCAACGCATTTAATGTGAGCTTCAACAATATGACCCGAAAGTATATTTACAGCCTTAAATTTTTAATTAAAAATAAATGGGTTGCTGTAGGAGGACTTGCCATTATTACAGCAGCAAGTGTATTCCTTATCAAGAAAGCTCCGTCAGGATTTATTCCTACAGAAGATCAGGGATTCGTATTGTATGCCGTGAATACTCCTCCGGGAAGTTCATTGGAAAGAACCCACAGAGCGACTGCTCAGATTGATAAAATTATCAATGGTGAAAAAGCAACCAATCACCTTTGGGTAGCAGATGGTATGAACTTTATCAGTAACGCCAATGCTTCTCCATATTCTGCAGGTTTCATTAAGCTTAAAGATTATGACAAACGCGGTGAAATGAAAGATCCTGACCAGATTGCAGCAACATTAACAGGAAAGGTAAGCCAGGTGAAAGATGCCAATGCATTCTTCTTCAACTTCCCTACTGTTCAGGGATTCGGTAACGTTTCCGGATTTGAATTTATGCTGCAGGACAAAACGAACGGTTCTTTTGAACAATTGGGAACAACTACCCAGCAGTTCATTGGGGAGCTGATGAAGCGACCGGAAATTGCATTTGCCTTTACTACTTATGCTGCTGGAAACCCTCAGTATACGATTGATGTAGATACAGACAAAGCCAATCAGCTGGGTGTATCCGTTACAGAATTGATGCAGACTATGCAGATTTATTTCGGAAGTAGCTTTGTATCAGATTTCAACAGGTTTGGAAAATACTACAGAGTAATGGCACAGGCAGATATTCCTTATCGTACAGATGTCAACTCTCTGGAAGGAATTTATGTAAAAAATAAATCAGGAGAAATGGTTCCTGCGAAAACACTGGTTACATTAAAAAGAACTTTCGGACCTGAAACGGTAACAAGAAATAACCTTTTCAACGCAGTAACTATCAATGGAACACCAAAACCGGGATACAGTACCGGAGATGCCATCAAAGCGGTAGAAGAAGTTGCTCAGCAATCACTTCCAAGAGGATATGGATATGAGTGGACAGGGATTACCCGTGAAGAGATCAAAACAAGTGGACAGACATCATTCATTTTCTTCTTAAGTATCTTGTTTGTGTATTTCCTATTGGCAGCTCAGTATGAAAGTTATATCCTTCCATTTGCCGTTATTCTTACGATTCCAACGGGAATTTTCGGAGTATTTGCCTTTACAGGACTGGCAGGAATTGATAACAATATTTACGTTCAGGTAGGATTGATCATGCTGGTCGGGCTATTGGCGAAAAATGCCATCCTGATCGTAGAGTTTGCTGTACAAAGAAGAAAAGCTGGAAAAAGTTTGATAGAATCTGCGCTTCAGGCATCAAGATTACGTTTAAGACCAATCTTAATGACCTCTTTTGCCTTTATCGTGGGAATGCTTCCGCTGGTATGGACACAAGGAGCTTCTTCAAAAGGTAATCACTCTATTGGATACAGTACCGTAGGAGGAATGCTTACAGGAGTAATATTCGGGATCTTTATCATTCCGGTAATGTATGTGATCTTCCAGTATCTGCACGAAAAAATGCCAAGCAGAAAACAAAAAAGACTGAAGAAAAAACAAATGGAGGAAGAACTTTTAGCTTCAGCTCATTAATAAAAAATGAATGACAAAACTTAGAGAAAATTTTAAGACAAAGGATTAACTATTCTCCTGCTGTTCTTAATGGTTTAAAAAATCCAGCAATTTTCTCCTACTAAAGACAATTTTTGCATAAATGAAACCTCTCTGAGTTTTGTATTCAATTAAAAGTTTAAAAACTATGAAAAGAGTAAAAAATATTATTCTAACTTTTGCGCTGGCTATAGGCTCTGTATCATGTGTGTCCAAACTGGCATACACGGAGCCTGAACTGCCATTGCCGGAAAAGTTTCAGTATACTGCAACTGCCGATACAGCCAGCATAGCTAATCTGGAGTGGAAACAGTTCTTCAGCGATCCTATTTTACAGGGGCTGATTGAAAAAGGAATCAAAAATAACTACGACCTGCAGATTGCATTAAAGCAGGTTGCCTCTTCACAGGAAAAACTGAAACAGGCAAAATATATGCAATATCCGGATGTTGGTTTTGGAGTAAGCGGGCAAATTTCAAGGCCTTCCAAAAACAGCATGAACGGGCAAAGCTTAAATTTATTTTTAGGATCAAGTCATGTTGAGGATTACAATGCAGCCTTCAACCTTTCATGGGAAGCTGACATTTGGGGAAAAATTAAAAACCAGCAGGAAGTTTCAAGAATGCAGTATTTGCAGACTTACGAAGCTTCAAAAGCAGTTCAGACTCAGGTAGTAGCTGCCATTGCTCAGGGATATTATAATCTTCTGATGCTTGACAGACAGCTGGGAATTGCAAAATCAAACCTGGAACTAAGCAGTAATACATTACTCATCACACAAAAAATGTGGGAAAGTGGTGATAACACCTCTTTAGGTGTACAGCAGGCTTCTGCACAGAAACAAGCTACAGAACTTCTGATTACTCAATTGGAACAGAATATTGCCATTCAGGAAAATGCTTTAAGCATTCTTGTAGGGGAAATCCCTAATAAAGTAAACAGAACGATTGAAATGTCAGACACTTCCCTACCTCAGACTATCACTGCAGGACTTCCTGCAGCCATGGTAAGCAGAAGACCAGACGTTCGTCAGCAGGAACTTGTTTTGCTGGAGTCAAATGCTATCGTAGGAATTGCTCAGGCCAATATGTATCCGGCATTGAAGATTACAGCTAATGGAGGGGTAAACTCTTTCAAGTTTGATAACTGGTTTCAGATTCCGGCTTCATTATTCGGGTCTGTTCTGGGAGGACTTACCCAGCCTATTTTCCAGAAAAGACAGTTGAAAACGGATCTTGCAGTAGCCAAAATTCAAAGAGAGAAAAATGTTCTGGCATTCCGTCAGTCGGTATTAAATGCTGTAGGTGAGGTTTCAGATGCTTTGGTATCTAATGAAAACCTAAAAGCTCAGGAACAAAAAGCTACCGAGCAGGCAACTACCTTGAAAGACGGAATTAAAAGTGCACAGCTTCTTTACAAAGGAGGTTCAGCCAATTACCTGGAAGTGATTACAGCACAAGGAAATTCCCTACAGGCAGAGTTGAATCTGGCTTCCATTAAAAGACAGAGATTAAGCAGCATTGTAGATCTATACAGAGCGCTGGGCGGCGGTTGGAAGTAGTAAATTAAATTATATTTGTTTAAGATGCGGTTCTTTTCAGGACCGCATTTTTTTGTATTGCTTCTGTTTATTTACAATATGAATTTAAACTTAGATTCCTACGGAATGACATAGTGTATGGATAAACTAAGCGCCCAGTTTGTCATTCCGTAGGAGTCTATATTTCCAAAGCTTCTAAAGTCGTTTAATAATGTAAAAGTATTTACTTTTCAAACTCCTCCGCAATCCATTTTAGCAAATCTTCATACTCTTTTTCAGAATATCCTATCTGCAAATAATGAATATCATCGGCTTTTCTATACCAGGTCAACTGACGTTTAGCATATCTCCGGCTGTTCTTTTTAATTTCTGAAACCGAAAAATCAAGATCCCACTCACCATCAAAATATTTGAATAACTCTGCATAGCCTACCGTATTCAAAGCAGTGAGTTCTTTGAATTTCTCAAGACCTTTCACTTCATCCAGCAGCCCTTTTTCCATCATAATATCCACTCTCCTGTTGATTCTGTCATACAGTTCTTCTCTGGGAGCTTCTATTCCGATTCTGATTACATTAAAATCTCTTGAATCCTGGGACACAGCAATCAATTCAGAATATTTTGTATCAGTCTGCCAGATCACATCAATAGCGCGTAAAAGCCTGCGGTGGTTGTGAATATCCACTACACTGAAATATTCGGGATCGAGTTCCTGTAAAATTTCCTGAAGTTTTTCTATTCCTTCCTGTTCCAGAATAGTCTGAAGTTTTTCCTGGTTTTCAGTATTGGCTTCAGGCAGATCATGCAGACCTTCTATCACTGCCTTTTCATACATCATACTTCCGCCCACAAGAATAACGGTGTCATGCGTTGCAAAAAGCTCATTGAGTTTTTGAAGGGCATCTTCTTCATACTGCCCGATAGAATAATATTCTTCAACTGAAAGATTTCCGATAAAATGATGAGGTGCCCCGGCAAGTTCCTCTTCTGAAGGTGCCGCTGTACCTATTTTCATTTCTTTAAAAAACTGACGGGAATCACAGGAAATAATCTCCGTATTGAAATGCTGCGCCAAATCAATTGCCAATCTCGTCTTACCGATTCCGGTGGGGCCTACTACAGAAATCAAATTTTTCTTTTTCACAGCGCTAATTTACGAAAATGAGTTTATTTGAATTTTTATTTTTAAACATAAAATCTACAAAAAAGCTGCTGTTTATTTTGAACCATTAAGATTTTATGAAGCAGTTCAGAATATTAAGATGAGCTTCGCTTTTTAGTAGAACTCTTATCAAAATCTATGAGATTTTTTTCTTAATTAAACTTAACAGCTTAAATGTTCTTAATGGTTCAAAATAAATTTAAAAATTGAATGATTATATACTGTACGTTGAAGTTTCATGGTATTATAGTATAGACTTAAATGTTTATCTTTGTAGAACAATAAAAAACTATGATTTTATCAATGACCGGATTCGGTAGAGCCGAAGATGTTTTTGAAGGAAAAAAAATTACAATAGATATTAAATCACTGAACAGCAAGAGCTTTGATTTGAATATTAAAATTCCTTTACGTTATAAAGAAAAAGAATTTGAAATCAGAAAAATTCTTAACGATAGAATTATCCGTGGAAAAGTAGACTGCTACGTTAATATTGAGAACCTTGAAGAGTCCAATGATGTAAAAATTAATAAAAATTTAATTGAATCTTACATCAATGAGCTTAAAAACATAGCTTCTGACGGTCCAAATTTCGAATACCTTAAAATGGCAGTTAGACTTCCTGATGCTATCTCGTCAAGACCTGATGAACTTACGGCAGGTGAATGGGAAGCGCTGGCTAAAATTGTCAATAATGCTATTAACAGATTTGAGGAATTCAGAAAAACTGAAGGCAGCATTTTGCACGAAGAATTAAACAGAAATATTCAGAATATTGACAAATATCTTGGAGAAGTAATTCCTTTTGAGGAAGAAAGAATTGTCAGCGTGAAAGAACGTTATCAGAAATCTTTGAAAGAATTTGAAAACGTAGATGAAACACGTTTCTACCAGGAAATGGCCTATTTCACTGAAAAGCTTGATATCTCTGAAGAAAAGGTAAGACTTACCCAGCACTTAAAATATTATAAAGAAGTAATGGACAATGAATCTTTCAACGGAAAAAAACTGGGCTTTATTTCTCAGGAAATCGGAAGAGAGATCAATACATTAGGTTCTAAAGCCAATCATGCAGAAATCCAGAAACTGGTGGTAATGATGAAAGATGACCTGGAAAAAATTAAAGAACAAACGTTAAACGTATTGTAATGATAGGTACGGGCTAAGAGATGTGTGATGATCATTCCTAACAATGAACTCCGTAACTCGAAACCCGAAACCCGAAATCAAAAAAAATGGATAAAGTAATTATATTTTCAGCACCATCAGGGAGCGGAAAAACTACATTGGTAAAGCATTCACTGGAAACATTTCCTGAGCTGGAATTTTCAATCTCATGTACCACAAGACAGCCAAGAGGAAGTGAAATTCATCAGGTAGATTATCATTTTCTGACTCCGGATGAATTCAGACAGAAAATTTCTGAAGATGCTTTTGTAGAATATGAAGAAGTATATACTGATAAATATTACGGTACTTTAAAATCTGAAGTAGAAAAAATCTGGAATCAGGGAAAAGTTGTTATTTTTGATGTAGATGTAAAAGGAGGTATTTCGTTAAAAAAATATTTCGGTGAAAAAGCCCTGTCTATTTTTATAGAACCGCCTTCCATTGAAGAATTGGAACGAAGATTGATCTCCAGAAATACAGATGATGCAGAAACCATAAAAACCCGTGTAGCAAAGGCAGAAGAAGAAATGACCTACGCCGGCGAGTTTGACAAGATTGTTATTAATGAAGATCTTGATGCAGCTAAAAAAGAAATAGAAAGTTTAATAAAAAGTTTTATCAGTAATTAATGGCTGGAAGATAGAAGACGGAAGATGGAAGTAATCAAAATACTCTCAAAATCTAACTTTTAATTTCTCACCTCTAACTTCTGATCATAAAAAATTGAGGTTGATATGAGTACCGAAACATTAGAAAAAGCTAAATCTGCAATTCCTGTCAGAGGATTTCTGGATATAAAAGATATAGCCATTCCTCAGGGAGAAGAATTGGTAAAAGCCATTCTTAAACTTAAAGAGGAGAAAAATGCTGTTATTCTTGCCCATTACTACCAGCCGGGAGAAATTCAGGATATCGCTGATTTCCTTGGAGATTCTTTACAGCTGGCAAGACAGGCAAAAGATACCAATGCTGACATGATCGTATTCTGCGGCGTACATTTCATGGCAGAAGCGGCTAAAATTCTGAATCCAACTAAAAAAGTAGTTCTTCCTGATACTATGGCCGGATGCTCTCTGGCAGACGGCTGTTCAGGAGAAGGTTTAAGAAAGATGCGTGAACAGCACCCGAATGCTTTAATTGCCACTTACATCAACTGTAATGCAGAAACTAAAGCAGAAAGTGATATCATCGTAACAAGTTCAAATGCTGAAACCGTAATTGAAGCACTTCCAAAAGACAGACCTATTATTTTTGCCCCAGACAAAAACCTGGGAAGATATTTATCTAAGAAAACAGGACGTGATATGATCCTTTGGGACGGAAGCTGTATTGTACACGAAGCTTTTTCAATGGAAAGAATTGCCCAGCAGCTGGCGGATAATCCGGATGCAAAACTGATTGCACACCCTGAAAGTGAAGAAGCCGTTTTGAAACTGGCACACTTTATCGGTTCCACTTCTGCCCTGTTGAATTATGTAGAAAAAGACGACTGTCAGAAATTTATCATTGCAACAGAAGAAGGAATTCTTCACGAAATGAGAAAACGTGCTCCTCACAAGGAACTGATTCCTGCATTGGTTTTTGATGAAAGCTGTAACTGTTCGGAATGTTTCTATATGAAACGTAATACAATGGAGAAATTGTATTTATGTATGAAATATGAACTTCCTGAAATCCTTATCGACGAAGAATTAAGATTAAGAGCATTGAAACCTATTGAGGCTATGCTTGATCTTTCAAAAAGCATAAAATAATTGAAAAGCACTGTTTTTACACAGTGCTTTTTTATTTTAATCCGCAGTAATTGCAACAAAACAATCCATACTCACAACAACACACATTCTGCAATGTTCTGAGAGATTCCAATATGCTTCACATGAAGGATCACTGGAAGAGCCTGGTCCAAAAACCAGATGAGTAGGACAGCCATCACATCTTGATACACCAGCGCCTTTCATCTGTTCCAAATCTCTTCTGTTCAGTTTTTTTAAATTTTTCATAAAGTCTGATTATCTTTTAAGAAACTCCTCCGTCCACACATTCCATACTTACCAGCACACACATCTTGCAGTAGTCAGGAAGTCCCTGATAAGCAGAACATGGATATTGATATTCAGGCCCATCTCCGAATGTAGCGTGTTGTGGGCATCCTGCGCATCTTGAAGGACCTGCAGCTCCATTTAATTGTTCAAGCTCTTTTCTGTTTAATTTCTTTAAATTTTTCATAGTAGTTTTAATTATGATTTTTATGTTTTTACAACAAATTGATGATTTTTAAATAATATTATCCTATCCCTCCAGAACGATACAACTGCCTGGTATTGATGGATCATAAGGGAAAAGGTAAAGACAAACCTTACGTCCTCTAAAATCTGTACATACCGCACAACCTTTTGGTCCGCAGTCAAGATCAACAGCACAGGTATCTCCTCCACCTCCAATAATCGCTCTTAAATTTTCTCTGTTTAATTTTTTTGAATTTTTCATGGTCGTTTTAATTTTCAAATTAAATTTTGATTTTCTACTGGAACAATATAATTAGGAATCACCTACAACATGGGTGCATAGCAGGTTCCTCCCGGCTTCAGCCAACAGCCCCATTTTCCACCTCCACGAAAACAGACGAACTGCTCCCCTCCACATGCTTCAATTTGGATATCCGTAAAGCCTCCGTTAATACTTTTCTTTTCTTCTCTTGATAATTTCTTGATTGTTTTCATAGTATAATAATTTTAGTATTCAGTAATAAAAAAACAACAAACTTTTGTCATTAAAAATTAATAAGGACCGAAGCATTCAAAACTCACCAGTACCCTTCCTTTACAACATTCTGGTAAAGCATCATAATCAGCACATGATCTTGGTTCACCTGGTCCATACGGCCCGGCAGGACAGTTTGCATTACAAGGGCCTATTCCACCGTTGACTGATTTTAAATCGTCTCGTTTGATTTTCTTTAGATTTTTCATGTTTATTTAGTTATTGGTTTAGATTATAAATGTAACATTTTTAATCAATTACAACAAATATATCTCCAAAAAAGGAAATATATTTTATTATGTTAAAAACTTGGCTGTTTCAAAATAAGTTGTACATTTGTTCTGTTACAATGAATTTATTAAGAAACATATCTGATATTTCTGCCCTGAAATCACCTATTTCAGGCATATCTTCTGTTTCTACATTCACAACTACAACAACTACCCCATAACGGGGTAAATTTTCACATATTATTTCCGGTACCTGTACTCTTTTTTCTAAAGAGTAGTCAATTCGTTATATCCAACTTCAAAAAAATAATTGATGAAAGTTTTAAAATTCGGCGGAACATCAGTCGCCCATTCACAGAATATCCTTCTGGTGGAAAAAATCATAAAAGATGAATCTTTAAAAAACAAAATAGTTGTAATTGTATCAGCACTTCATGGCGTAACAGACCAACTGATCAGAGCTGCAGAATACGCTTCCGTTCAAGATGAGAAATATATTCAGATGGTTCAGAATCTTGAAGAAAAACATATCAGCCTGGTCAAAGACCTTTTCCCTATCACAGAACAAAGTTCATGGCTGAGTTTTGTTAAAAAACATTTTAATGATATCGAAGATCTCTACAACGGAATTGCCGTCCTTGGTGAACTTACTAACAGAATCAAAGATAAAATTGCTTCTTACGGAGAATTTTTGTCATCAAAAATTGTAGCAGCAAGACTTCAGCATGAAGGACTAGACTGTTTATGGATGAATTCTGCGGACCTCATCAGAACAGACAGCACTTTCACCAATGCGAAAGTAGATTTTAAATGCACAGAAAGTAATATTGTTGATTTTCTGAATGAAAATAAGAATCGTATCATCGTAGGTCCTGGGTTTGTAGCGCATGACGAAAAAAATAATGCAACAACATTAGGAAGAGGCGGTTCTGATTACACAGCTTCTATTATAGCAGCTTCCGTTTATGCAGAAGAACTTCAGATCTGGACAGATGTAAGCGGAATGATGACTGCCGATCCCCGTTTGGCTTCCAATGCAAAACCTATTTCAGAAATATCTTATCATGAAGCTATGGAGCTGTCTCATTTCGGGGCAAAAGTACTTTATCCGCCTTCCATTCAGCCTGTCATGGAAAAAAACATTAATCTGATCATTAAGAATACTTTCGATCCGGATGCACCAGGAACTTTGATTTCTCACCAAGTGAAATCTTCAGGAAATAAAAAGCAGATTGCAGTAGGAATTTCAAATATGAACAGTATAGCTCTTCTTACATTGGAAGGCAGCGGCATGGTAGGAATTCCGGGTATTTCAGCGAAATTGTTCCAGTGCCTAAGTCATGAAAAGATCAATGTAATTCTTATTACACAAGGGTCTTCGGAACATTCTATCACGATTGCAATTGAAGAAAAAGAAGCTTTACGCGCCGAAGATGCCATCAATTCATCTTTTGCGGATGACATCAATCTGAAAAGAGTATATGCCGTAAAAATTGAAACGGGGCTTTCCATTGTGGCTTTGGTTGGAGAAAGTATGAAAAGCAGAAGCGGTGTAAGCGCCAAAATGTTCGGATGTCTGGGAAATAACGGAATCAATATAAGAGCAATTGCTCAGGGATCTTCAGAAAGAAATATCAGTATCGTTATTTCAGAAAAAGACAGTAAAAAAGCAGTGAATGTACTTCACGAGGAATTTTTTGAATCTGAAATTAAGCAAATCCATCTTTACATCTGTGGAACAGGAAACGTCGGGTCAAAGCTTATTCAGCAGATCTATGACCAGAATGCTTATCTAAAAGAAAACTTTTTGATCAATCTGAGAATTGCAGGAATTTCCAACAGCCGTCATATGATATTTTCAGACAAAGGAATATCACAGGAAGACTATTTTATATGGGATCAGAAAGGTGAAAAAGCTTCTCCACAGGAATTTGCCGAAAATATTATCTGCCGGAATTTAAGAAACTCTGTTTTTGTAGATGTAACAGCAAGTCCTGATGTACCTGAAATTTATGAAAGTTTATTAAAAAGAAGCGTGAATATTGTGGCTTGTAATAAAATTGCAGCCTCTTCAGATTTTAAAAAGTATAAAACATTAAAAAATACAGCAAGAAACCACAACTGCAATTTTTATTTTGAAACTAATGTAGGAGCAGGACTTCCGGTAATAGGAACCATCAACGATTTGATCAAAAGCGGAGACAAAATCCAGTCTATTCAGGCAGTACTGAGTGGGACATTGAATTTCGTCTTTAATGAATATGATGGCAGCAGAACATTTTCTGAAGTCGTAGCCCAGGCCCAGCAGGAAGGTTATACAGAACCGGATCCAAGACTAGACCTGTCGGGAACTGATGTGGCTAGAAAAATTTTAATCCTTGCCAGAGAAGCCGGATATCCGCTTCAGTTTAATGAAATTGAAAACATTGGTTTTCTTCCTGAAGAATGTATGCAGGGAAGCGTTGGAGACTTTTATGAAAAGCTTACAGCATATGAAGACCATTTTAAAAACTTATTGAAGAATGCTAAAAATGAAGGCAAAATATTAAAATATGTCGCAGAATTTGAAGATGGAAAAGCCAAGGTTGGATTACAGCACATCGCTCCGGACAGTGATCTGTTTCATCTTTATGGTAAAGACAATATTGTCATTTTTAAAACTCTCAGATATTCCGAACAACCCTTAGTCGTAAAAGGTGCTGGAGCCGGAGCTGATGTAACGGCAAGCGGAGTTTTTGCAGATATTATTCGTTCCATTTAAAATACAGTTATGAAAAAAGTAAAATTAAAAGTTCCCGCTACTGTTGCCAATCTGGTTTGCGGATTTGATATTCTCGGAATGGCAGTTCATGATCCATATGATGAAATGGAATTCAGGTTATTGGAAACTCCTGAAATTATTATAAAACATACTGATCCTTTTGGACTTCCTGAGGAACCTTCAAGAAATGTCGCAGGGGTTGTCATGTTAAAAATTCAGGAATATTTTAATCTCAAAAACGGCTTTGAAGTGATTATCCATAAACATATAAAACCTGGTAGCGGGCTCGGCTCCAGTGCGGCAAGTGCAGCCGGAGCCGCCTTTGGAGCCAATATATTATTAGGAAACAAACTATCTAAAGAGGAAATGGTCTATTTTGCCATGTTTGGAGAAGAACTCGCTTCAGGAGTACGTCATGCGGATAATATCGCACCGTGTATCTATGGTGGAATTACTCTGGTAAAATCTACCAATCCCATTGATATTATTCCGCTGAACAGTCCTGATCTATTTGTAACTGCCGTACATCCACAGGTGGAAGTCAAAACTTCAGATGCAAGACAGATTTTGAAAAAAAATATCACGTTGAAAAGCGCAGTAGAACAATGGGGAAATATAGCAGGTCTTGTAGCAGGAATTCAGAAAAATGACATTTCATTGATTGGTCGAAGTCTCAACGATGTCATTATAGAACCTATCCGCAGCATTCTGATTCCAAAATTTGACGAAATTAAAACCAAAAGCTTGCAATTGGGAGCTTTGGGTGGAGGAATTTCCGGATCAGGGCCTTCTATTTTCATGCTCTCTGAACAAAAAGAGACGGCAGAAAAAATAGCTCAAATGATGAAATCAGTCTATGATAAAATTGATGTAGAAAGCATTGTGTATGTATCAAAAATAAATCCGACAGGTATTCAAATCGTTGAAGAAGCTTAACATAAAAAAACAAAAATGAAGTATTATAACTTAAAAGATCCTCTGGAAAAAATTGATTTCAGAGAAGCAACCATAAAAGGCCAGGGAAAAGAGAAAGGATTATTCTTCCCTGAAAATATTCCTCAGTTTGACGCTGAATGGATTCAAAATCTTCATCAGTATTCTAATGAAGAAATTGCTTACCAATGCATGAAAGATTTTGTGGGAGCTGACATTCCCTCAGAAATCCTAAAAGAAATTGTGGCAGAAACAGTCAGTTTTGAAATTCCTCTGGTAAAGATCAGTGAGCAGATCTCTATTCTGGAATTGTTTCATGGCCCTACCCTTGCCTTTAAAGATATTGGAGCGAGATTTATGAGCCGTTGTCTGTCTTATTTCCTGAAAAATCAGCAGAAAAAAGTTACTGTTCTTGTAGCAACTTCCGGAGATACGGGAGGTGCTGTGGCTCATGGATTTTACAAAATTCCACAAATCAATGTGGTCATTCTATACCCTAAAAATAGAGTAAGCCCGGTTCAGGAGAAACAATTAACAGCATTAGGTGAAAATATCTCAGCTTTGGAAGTAAATGGCAGTTTTGATGACTGTCAGAATATCGTAAAACAGGCTTTTTCTGATGAAGAAATCAACAGTCAGTTATTTTTGACGTCTGCCAATTCTATTAATGTTGCCAGGTGGCTTCCTCAGCAGATTTATTATTTAATAGCTTTAAAACAATGGATTCAGCATCATAAAGAAGAACCGGTAATCTGTGTTCCGAGTGGAAATTTCGGAAATATCTGTGCCGGAATTCTGGCTCATTTCAGAGGGCTCCCTGCCAGTCATTTTATTGCAGCCTGTAATGCTAATCAGGTAATTCCTGATTATTTTAAGACTCAGAACTATCAGCCACAAAAAGCGGTTGCCACATTATCCAATGCTATGGATGTGGGAAATCCAAGCAATTTTGTAAGGATTTTAGAACTTTTCGGCCATCAGTTTGAAGCGTTGAAAAATAAAATATCTGCGTATTCCATTGATGATGACAAAACAATGAATACCATCACAGAAGTCTATGAAAAATACGGATATATTCTGGAGCCTCACAGTGCTGTCGCATTTGCTGCAATGGAACAATATCTGCATGAAAATCCAGAGCAAAAAGGCTTTATCCTTGGTACTGCCCATCCCGTAAAATTCCCTGATGCTGTGGAAAAAGCAATCCATACTCAGATTGAAATTCCCGAATCATTGAATGAGCTGATGAAAAAGGAGAAAAAAACTGTAGAAATAAATTCAGATTTTGAAGAATTAAGACGATTTTTGCTTCATAAAATATGAGGCAATGAGCAAAATATATCTTGAAGATGTAAGAATATATGCGTACCATGGTGTACTCCCTGAGGAAAACATTATCGGGACGTATTATATTCTGAATGTAGAACTTCATACTGATCTGTGGAAAGCAGCAGAATCCGATGATTTGTATGACACCATAAGCTATGCAGACATTAATGATATTCTCCACAAGGAAATGAAAATAAAATCTAAATTACTGGAACATGTAGCTGGAAGAATAATCTCAACAATCCACGACAGCTTTCCACAGATTGATTATATTAAGTTAAAAATCACCAAAACAGCTCCGCCTATGCAGGGAGAAATGACAGGTGCCAGCATTGAGCTGGAAAAGAGTTTTAAACCGGAAATTTAAAATTGTTATTTTCGTTCATTAAAAAAACATACACATTGAAATTCGTTAAAATATTATTTTTAGTAGCAGGTATCAGCATTTTTGGTCAGACTGGTGTTGATAATCAGCTGGCAGCTTATAACTTTCCAAAGATAAAGTCCAGTATTACAATGCCAGTGACTATTCCTCTTTCGGAACTGAGCAATATGATCAATGCTTCTGTGAAAGAACTCGTTTATCAGGATGACTCTTATACAGACAATAACAATGATCAGTTTAAAGTAAAAGTTTGGAAAACCAGACCTATTCGTCTTGTTGGTGGAACGAGCCAGAATTTACTGATTGAAGTCCCGTTAAAAATATGGGCAGAAAAAGGAATTGGTACTTTGGGAGTATACACCTATCAGAATACCACTTTTGAAACGGTAATGTCATTCAATACAACGGTTACTTTTAAAAATAACTGGACTATTACCACCAATACCCAGCCCAATGGCTTCAGGTGGGTAAGTAAACCCGTCCTTGATTATGGAAGAATCCAGATTCCTATTACCTCCATTGTTGAAAAAAGCTTAAAGGAGCAGCAGGAAAAATTCTGTAAGACGATAGATCAGCAAATGGCTACACAGCTGAATTTTCAGCAATATGCCTTAATGGCATGGAATACTTTTCTGCAGCCTTTCAATATCTCAGAAGAATATAATACATGGCTGAAGGTAAGCCCGGTGGGAGTCAATATTACTCCTTTGAAATTTTATGGAAACCAGATCAATGCTACGCTCGGTGTTGATATTTATTCGGAAACTTTCACAGGAAGTAAACCTGCAGCTTCTTTACCAGTAACCAGTGTTGCCAATTTCAACTCCACTCCTACTGTTGCTGATAAATTTATTTTACAGACTACGGCCAATATTCCTTTTACAGAGGCAAGCAATATGGCAAGAAAAACATTTCTGAATAAGGAGTTTGACATCCGTGACTCTAAAGTAAAAGTTACTGATATCAGAGTATACGGTGTTGACAACAGAGTGGTTATTGAAGCTCAAACCGATGGCTATATAAAAGGTATAGCTATTATTTCCGGGATCCCGGTGTATGATGATACAAAAAGAAAAATTGTTTTATCAGAGACCAAATTTAAACTGAAAACGACCAATATTCTTCAGAAAACAGCTTCTCTCCTGTTCCAGGGGAAAATTGTAAAAATGATTGAAGAAGAGTATGGTATTCCAACCCAGGAAATGGAAGATGCCTCCAGAAAAAGTATTGAAGACGCCTTTAATAAAGAATATTATAAAGGTTTAAAGATGAACGGAAAAGTTTTCAATCTGAAACCCAGTAAAATTCTCCTCAACAATACAGGAATTACGGCTGTTATTGATACCAATGCTTCATTAAAATTATTGGTCAATGGCTTCTAAAACTTCAAATAAAAAATTAAACTAAAAAACTAATAATCTTATACATGAAAACAATTCTAAATGTTGTTGAATATAACAAAGCTTCATCAGGGATCAGACTTGCTAATAATTTTCTTGATCTTATAGTACTATATATTATTAATTATCTCCTCTCTACTGTTTCTAATCTTCTTTATGAAGTAACTTCAATTGAGTTTTTCTACTTCTACAGTAATGGAAATATGTTATGGCAGCTCTTGATTGGAAATTTCAATTATTGCCTTTATTACTTTCTGATGGAAAATTATTTAGATGGGAGAACCGTTGCAAAATATATTACAGGAACCAAAGTAATCAGTACAGATGGTACAAAACCAACTACCCAGCAAATTATTTACAGAAGTCTTTCCAGAATTGTCCCTTTTGATGGGTTATCATTTCTTGGTGTAAACGGATGGCATGACAGCTGGAGTGATACCAGAGTTATTAACATCAAAAATTATCAGGCTGAAATTCAAGCAAAAAGCGAAATAGAAGCTCTTGGAAAGAAAGAAATTGCTTAAAAACTTTTGTTCATAAAGAAATTTTGCTATATTTGCACACCTCAAAAATGGTAAAAATGGTACTTTGGCCGAGCGGCTAGGCAGTGGTCTGCAACACCATCTACAGCGGTTCGAATCCGCTAGGTACCTCAAAAAAATCCTCTAAATAATTTAGAGGATTTTTTGTTTTTATCTTACAAAAAATACCCCAATTTATTTTTCCTTAAAGGCATACATAATATCATATGTATATTTTTATATTTGTGAAAAATTTCCTCCATTTATTACCTGGAAAATTCAACCATGTTTTTATCCATATCATCTACACATATTATAATTTCAGTAATTGTATTGCTATTAATGGCTTTCTGCAGTATTTATGGCTTTTATCAATTAATAAAGCATGCAGTTAAAAAAGGGATTAAGAAATCCAAACAGCAATAGCTTCAACCTATTTTTAAATAAGCCTTTAAAATAATTGTATATTAGTAAGACTAAAATCAATACTGATGATACAATTTACTCCTGAAGAAAAGAACCTGATATTGGCAGCAATACAGTACGAAAAAGAAATACAAGACAGAGCTGATGATGATGAAATAGAATATGTAGAAGAAATAGAAGAAGAATTTCAAAAAGAAAATATTTTTATTTCAAGGAGAAATATAGATTCCATTATAATATATCTGGAACACTTACTTAACAAAGCAGACCAGTACAACACCACTGAAGTTCAGGCTTTAGAAAGCAAATTAGATAATTTATCAAACTTACCCTAATAATTTCCCTGCTCTTCAGCGGGGATTTTTATTTTAAATCCATAAACAGTTATCATCATTATTCTTTCATTGGATATTCTTAAACAGTCATTCTATGTTAATCTATATAAAACAAGCTCATCTATTTCAAAGAAGAGCTTGATAAATAATGTAAAAAGATGATGGATACTAAATTATCTTATTCAAAAATAGATGATTAATCAATTTACATTTTATGAGCAGCGTCATATTAGGACAAAAAAAATCCCCGGAAATTCCGAGGATAAAAACTAATAACCATGAAAACTCAAATTAAACATGAGTTACATATCTATATCGAAAAATCGTGCCAAGAATGCCAATTTTGAGAAAAAAAACCAATTTGCACTGACAGTATCAATTTTACAATTTCAGCATTTTAAACCTATCTTATTGAAGCTTTAAAAACCACTTCATAATTATTTATAATTAATTAAAATAAATATAACACGTCGGCAAAAATGTTAAAAATAAAATAATTTACAATTTCATAAAATAAAATTCACATTCGGGAAATAAAAATTTTCATCTACTCCATCAGCTATCAAAAAAAACTAAACCAACTCCAAATTGGCATAATTTATTCTTCATATAAATTAATCCAATAAATTTTAATCATCATGGCACAAAGAATTTTTAGTAAAGAAGATTTCACGAAAAATAATGAAAGAGAATACCAGTTGGAGTATAATATAAGTGAAATAGGTGAAGGTTCTGACCTTATTGTAGAAAGACGAACCGAAAAAGGAGATTATGAAATCATTCAGCCTCCTTTGCGAAAATCAAACGATAAAGTATTTATTATCTGGGACACTCCCTTTGACGGCAGAATACTCTTTGATCTTTAAATATTTTTGAGAGCCATTTTATGAAAAAAGCCCCCATAAAAATGGAGGCCTCAAAAAACACAAATGATGAAAAAAAATTTTATATCAGAGATAAAAATTATTTTATCTATTAATTCTTAACCAAAGATATACCAGTCTTTTTTTTTATTTTATGAGTAGAATCATAAAATTATTATTTCTTTTAAATAGAGAGCTATCCAGCCAGCAGACAATATTTCTCAAAAAAAGACAATAGACAACATCGATATAATTTTTACCCTTTTTGCTGTTCTCAAATATTTTATAGCTTGTTTACTGATAAACAGAGTTTAAGACATAATTCACAACTGCACATTTTAAAATATAATAAAAAATATCAAATATGCTATGATTGAGGTTATGTTTTTCACATATCTTATGTTGTAATTTTACCTCATTAATTCAAAACAACGTGATAACTTTTTCTATACTTATAGCCAACTATAATAATGGAAAGTATTTCAAGGAATGCTACGATTCATTAATTCATCAAACCTATCAAAACTTGGAGGTAATTATTATTGACGATGCCTCTACAGATGATTCTGTTGAGATTATACAGTCGCTGATCAAAGATGATTCCCGCTTCAAACTCTATCATAATGCAACCAATAAAGGTTGTGGCTTTACAAAAGCTGCCTGTATGAAATATGCTCAGGGAGATTTGTGCGCCTATCTGGACCCGGATGATGCTCTTTATCCGGAAGCATTGGAAAAAACAGCTCAGGAATTTGTTGACAGAGATGACCTTGCAGCCGTTTATTCCCAAATGATGCTTTGTGATGAAAACCTCATTCCTGAAAGAGTATATGCCGGCACTAAGCAGATTTACAATAACCGGCATTTCTTCAACTGTCCTATTCAGTTTGCTCATTTCTTTGTATTTAAAAAAGAAATTTACTTAAGAACAACAGGAATTAATCCAAATTTGAAAAATGCAGTAGACCAGGATTTGTATTTAAAAATATTGGAACAGGGAGAAGCTAAATTCATCAAAGAGCCATTATATTTATACAGACTGCACTCTGATGGCATCTCCCAGAGTAAAGCAAAACAAAGTGCAAAAGAATCGTTTGCAAGAGTAATACATGATACGATGAAAAGACGGGGAATCAAAACAATCAACAACCAGGCTGTTCCTGAAGTTTTCACCAGTTCGCAGGAAATTTATAACCTCCTTAGGTATCAAACCAAAAAAGTGCACCGCTTGATCAGTAAAATAAAAGTCACTTTAGATAATATATAAAACAAAAGACTCCTCAGTTTGAGGAGTCTTTTTGATAAAATATGGAATGAAAATGTTCTTTCTCAAAGATACTATCTCCCATCCAGTTATTATATGAGCAGAATCATAAAGCTTTGATCAACTTAAAAATAGAAACGGCCTCCTGACGGAGGCCTAAAAAACACAAATGATGAAAAAAATCTATTTAGAAAACTCTAAACAGAATATTGTAGAATCATTCAACATGATCATAATCATTATATTTCCTCAGGAGAAGAATATATACAATATCAGAACAAAGAATGAATACTTTCTATAAGAATCAAACCACATCTTGAAGATTGAATCAATAATAATTTAAACAGCTATAGTAATTTATTAGTTTTTAATCAACATAAAATTCATATAAACAAAATAAAAATTACTATTAACGAATTAATGATTGAAAAAATCCACTTTCCTGGAAAGTGTAAATGTAGTTAAATATTTTTTTGTTCACAAGGTCTACTCTTCCCAAATGATGGGAATATAAACTGTAATATATCCATCCGAATCAACCTGTGCATCAGAAACTGTAGCAACTACCGTTCCATAACCTACCCAGCCGCCCTGTCCCTGCATAGCAGAAAATGTATAAGTTCCTGCCGGAAGACCATTATAATATTGTGGCACCGATTGAAATCCGCCACCATAATAAGTATCATACACTTCTCCGGTAACCATGTTTTCGGCAAGAAAACTTCCTACATCATAGCTTCCTGAGAGAATTTTTGTTCCGCTTTTTGAAAGAAGACCATAGCGGATCTTATAAGTCTGAGCCTTGGGTGCAGTATCAGATATTTCTGAACAGGTTTTATTGTTCTCTATTATTTCCGTGGAGGAAAAGGATGTTGCAACAGCCAGCAGTCCAATACATGCTGATACCGTAAAAATTGATTTTTTCATATTAAAAGTAATTGGTACTCAAAAGTAATCAACTTATATGAATTCAGTAAAAACTATGAATGAACTAAAATTTACAAATATTCCAAAGTTTTGAGAACAGTTCGAAATATCAGGTATACATTTTACTTAAAAAATCAAATTTCCTTTTCCTGAAGAATTATTTAACATAAAAACAAATTTCAATAGCAAACGCATAGAATCCCCATCAACAATACAAAATTGACCGATAATTAAAATTAATTCACTTTTCTTTCATCAATTTTAACACTCATTAACTAAAATTTGGCTTCATAATTGAAAATACATTTAAAATCAAAGTCATTTTGGCTTTACCTTATTAAAATTTGAATTATGAGAAAGATAGTATTAGCAGGTTTTTTATCCGTCCTCTTAATGACGGCCTGCAAGAAAGATGACAGCGTTGCTGAAAAGTCACTGGAAGTACAGAAGCTTGAATTTCAGGCCAAACAACTTGAAATAGAAAAACAGAAACTGGCTATTGAAAAGGAAAAAATGGTCTATGAAGCCCAGAAAAAAGCAGACAGTATATCTGAAAACAAAAAAGCAAGAGCTGCTGCTGAAAATAATTCAAGACCTCAGGTAATCAGAGAAACACGAACAGTATATAGAGACAGAAACTCAAATTCCGGTTCATCAGGAAACAGTAACGGAAATTATGCTGATAACGAAAGTGGTACTTCACAAGGAACAACTAAGAAAAAAGGATGGAGTAAAGCTGCCAAGGGAACCGTGATTGGTACTGTGGGTGGAGCTGCAGCCGGAGCCCTTATCGCCAAGAAAAACAGAGGACTTGGAGCTGTAATTGGTGGTGTTGTAGGAGGTGCAACAGGTTATACCATTGGTAGATCACAAGATAGAAAAGACGGAAGAGTACAACCCCGTTAATAAATATTTTCACAATAAATATAAAGATTGCTTATTTTTAAGCAATCTTTTTTTATGCTATTGATCCTGTTTTCTTCAATTTTCATCATTCCTGTCTTAATGGGCTGGGGAAAAATCATGGAAAACATATCCGGAATTTTATTTCAGGGAATCTCAGGAAAAATCTTATCCGGAATCCTGGGAATAAGTCTGGTATGGACATTCATTTCTTTTTTCTTTCCTTTAAATATTTATGTAGAAGCAGCTTCAATACTATCAGGATTATTCTTTTTCTTTAAAAATAAACCCTATCAGGAATTCTACCAGTTTTCAAAAAAAGATTTTGGATTAATGAGTGTTGCTGCTCTGATTATCATGCTCGCAGGTTCTTATTATCCTTATATATTAGATCATTTCGGATATTACATTCCTACTCTTCAGTGGCTTACAGAATATGGACTGGTAAAAGGAATTTCAAACATAGATCTCACGCTGGGACAAATGTCTGTCTGGCATATTTTTCAGGCCGGATTTTCCAATTTTTCTGACCCGTTTTTAAGAATCAATGCTGTATTACTCATTATTTACAGCATTTATATCATCGAAAGAAAAAATTGGATACATCTTTGTTTTCTACCCATCTTATTACTGTTCTCACAATCTCCAAGTCCAGATCTTCCTGTCATTATTTTTTCACTGATTATTTTAAATGAACTCATAGACGGGAACAAAAATATAAGTCTCCTTTTTGCCTTTTCAATTTTTGTTTTTGCAATAAAACCTACCATGATATGGCTGCCTGTATTGGTATTTCTAAGTTCTGTTTTTATTTTCAAAAACAATTTCAAGCCATTATTTTCAGGAATTCTAATTCTCGTTTTATTCTTTATTAAAAATATATGGACATTCGGTTTTCCCGTTTTTCCTGTAGCAATAGGTGATTTGGGTGTATTCTGGAAACCTAATCCTGAGGTTTTAAAAACCTCGTCACAATTTGCAATCATGAAGACCTATGATATGCAGTATACCTATGAAGAAATTCAAAAATTTTCTACAGCAGATTATATTAAAAACTGGCTTTTTCTGGAAGGAATCAAATCAAAGATTAATATTCTCTTTGTCCTGAGTTTAGCAATTTTTACTGCATTTGCCTGGATCAAAAAAAGAAAACTCATCACTCTGATCTGCATTTCATTATTGATAAAAAGTATATTGATCCTTGCGTTTTCTGCTCAATACAGATTTTTCATAGATGTTTTCTTCGTGGTATTTTTTGTTCTGTTTCATGAATATTTTAATCAAAAAAAATCCATTATTGTTTTTTCAGTTCTCAGTTTATTTTTCATTTCAATGTTATCCTTTCCGGCATTGATACAAAAATATATTCCAAGTTTCAGGGTGGGAAGCTTTATGACAGGATTTGAAAAAGAACAGCTTTACAGACCTTCAACCTACGAATACCATCAGTTTAATACATTTAAAATCGGGAATTTTAAATTTAATGTTTCTCACAATTATCCTTACAGTTTTGATACTCCTCTTCCTGCGGTTACTCCATTTTATATTTTTGATGATGTAAAAGCAGGTATTTTCCCACAGCTTTCAGACAAAAATGACCTCAAAAAAGGATTTATCTGGAAAAAAATGACTCCGGAAGAAAAAAAAGAAGCCCAAAAGGTTATCAATATTATCAAAAACACTGATAAATAGAACAAATCCAGAAACTTTATTATCTGAAGAAAAAAAGGTAATTTTGTACTATGTTCAATACATTAGGTAATCTTCTTAGTCTTACAACATTTGGAGAAAGTCACGGAGTGGCTTACGGCGGTATCATCAATAATTTTCCGGCAGGTTTAACGGTAGATCTCGATAAGGTTCAATACGAACTGAACCGAAGAAAACCTGGCCAGTCAGCAATTGTTACTCAAAGAAAAGAAAGTGACACTGTAAAATTTCTTTCAGGAATCTTTGACGGAAAAACAACTGGTACCCCAATTGGTTTTATCATTGAAAACGAAAATCAGAAATCGAAAGATTATGACCATATCGCAGGAGCATATCGTCCGAGTCATGCTGATTTCACCTATGACCAGAAATTTGGTTTCAGAGATCATCGTGGTGGCGGGAAATCTTCTGCTAGAGAAACAATGAACTGGGTAGTAGCCGGAGCTCTTGCAAAACAGCTTTTATCAGACATTGAAATCAACGCTTACGTTTCTTCCGTGGGTGATATTTTCTGTGAAAAACCTTACCAGGCTTTAGATTTTTCTCAAACGGAAAGCAATGACGTTCGTTGTCCTGATGCCGAAACGGCTGAAAAGATGATTTCAAGAATCAAAGAGATCAAAAAAGAAGGCAATACCATTGGTGGAACGATCACTTGTGTGATTAAAAATGTTCCTGTGGGAGTTGGCGAACCTATATTTTCAAAACTTCAGGCTGAACTGGCAAAAGCAATGCTGAACATCAATGCCTGCAAAGGTTTTGAATATGGGAGCGGGTTCTGCGGAGCTAAAATGACAGGAAAAGAGCACAATGATGCTTTCAATACAGATTTCACTACAAAGTCTAACCTTTCAGGAGGTATTCAGGGGGGAATTTCCAACGGAATGGATATCTATTTCCGTGTAGCCTTCAAGCCCGTGGCAACTATTCTGAGACCTCAGGACAGTATTGATAAAGAAGGAAATCCTGTGATCGTAGAAGGAAAAGGCCGTCACGACCCTTGTGTGGTTCCAAGAGCTGTTCCTGTAGTGGAAAGCCTGGCTGCATTTGTATTGGCAGACCTGTTTCTGATCAACAAAACAAGAAATATCAATAATTTTTAACATAAAATCTTTTTGGTAATGAAAAATTACTGGGATAAAGGAATTTCTTTTGACGAATATCTTCAGATTGCAAAAGAAAGATTAGCAAATCCTGCCAACCAGCAGGAAGCTGAATATAAACAATATTATGAGCTGGGTCTTCAGAGAATGGACCGAACGGTAAAAAAATACATTCCGGATGAAGATCAGCTGAAAGAACTCGCTGCAAAAAACTTTGACGGAAAGATTTTAATCATTTCTGAGGCTTGGTGTGGTGATGCAAGTGCAACAGTTCCTGCATTATTCAGATTTTTTGAAGGTCATAATGAAGTAAGAGTTTTTCTTAGAGACAGCGATAAAAGCTTAATCAACCAGTTTCTGACCAATGGTACGGAATCTATTCCTAAAGTACTTATTCTTGACAAAGACCTGAATGTAAAAAATTCATGGGGACCTCGTCCAAAATACGGGTATGAACTGTTGATGAAATATAAAGCTGATCCTGAAGCGTATCCAAAAGATATGTTCTATAATGATCTGCAGATATATTATGCCAAGAACAGAGGAAAAGATGCTGTTCAGGAAATTTTAGATCTTCTATAAAAAAGAGATATGAAAAAAAATGTCATTTATCTTGTATTAATTGTTATTATCGGTGGTATTGCCTTCATACCGGGAATAAGGAATTTTCTAAAAGACACATTCCTCCCTGTTGCAACTATTGAAAATGCGGTACACATCAGTGAAGAAGATTACAATATAGAACTTAAAGGAATCAATGCACCGAGTACGAATCTTAAAAACTTTAAGGATAAAGGAATTTTCCTGAATTTCTGGGGAACCTGGTGTCCGCCATGCAGAAAAGAATGGCCCTCTATTCAGAAGCTGTACAATACCCGAAAAGATCATGTAGATTTTGTATTGATCGCTATGAATGACAAAGAAGAAGATGTAAGAAAATTTTTAAAGGAAAATAATTATACAGTTCCTGTTTATATTGCTCAAAGCCCTATTTCTGAGAAAATTCTTCCTAAAGTTTTTCCTACGACTTTCCTTTTGGATAAGTATGGAAGAATCCTTATCAAAGAAGATGCTACAAAAGATTGGGACACAGAGACTGTGCATCAGTTCATTGACAATATTATCAAATAAATTTTTAACTAAATTTTATAATTTGTTGGTACAGGATTTGTGAAATTTATAATGTTGAAAAATTTATTAAATCCAAACACAAAAATGAAATATTCAAAATTAAATCTTGCAAAAGAAGCTATCAATCACAAGGGCTTTGTAAAAAAGATCCCTGATATTTTCAGAATGGTCAAAATGTGGAAAAGAGGAACCTATCCGATGAGATCTATAGACATTATTCTTCCTTTACTGGGAATTTTATATGTCATCTCTCCTATTGACCTGCTTCCTGAATTTGCCATACCGGTACTTGGAGTCATGGATGACCTGGCAGTTTTGTCGCTCACTATTCCTAAACTCATCAAAGAGGTTGACAAGTTTTTATTATGGGAAGCCGAACAAAAATACAGAGGCGCTCAAGTCATTGATGCTGAAATCGTAAAATAATAGTTTATTATATTTTTCACACCATCCTGGTAGATCTGGGGTGGTTTTTTATTTACAAATAGCTGATAAATTTTTAAGCCTTATTTCAATTCCTTAAATTTGCAATATCTAATAAAAAATAATGGAAAGTAAAAAAGAATTCTTCTTAGAGTGCTACAAACTAGGCATCATCAAATTTGGTAGGTTTACCCTAAAAAGTGGTATTGAAAGTCCTTTTTATGTAGACTTAAGACCTTTGGCTTCAGATCCTAAAATTTTAAAAAATCTTGCTAATTATTTATTGGAAATGCTTCCATTGGATAATTTTGATTTAATCTGTGGAGTTCCTTATGCTGCTCTTCCTATGGCGACTGCAATGTCTCTGGAAAGCTACATTCCATTAATTATTAAAAGAAAAGAGGCTAAAAGCTATGGTACGAAAAAACTGATTGAAGGGATTTATCAGAAAGGACAAAACTGTCTTTTGGTAGAGGATGTCATCACATCAGGAAAATCTTTGTTAGAAACCATTCCTGAAATAGAACAGGAAGACCTTAAAGTTTCTGATATTGTTGTGGTATTGGACAGAGAACAGGGTGGAAAACAACTGTTGGAAAGTAAAGGATACAGAGTACACACGCTTTTCAATATTTCGGAAGTATGCGACATTCTTCAGGAAACCGGTGAACTGTCTGATGAAGAAGTAAAAAGAATTCAGGACTTCCTTCAGGGGAACCATATTCAGTTTGAAGAAGAAACCAGATCTTCTTACGATCAGAAACTTCAGACTACACAACATTCGGTATCAAAAAAATTACTGGAAACAGCTTTAGCAAAAAAATCAAACCTTATTGCTTCTGCAGATGTTACCACTACTCAGGAGTTATTGGAACTTGCTGAAAAAGTAGGACCACACATCATTGCTTTAAAAACGCATATTGATATTATTTCTGATTTCGATTATGAAAAAACAATCACTCCTTTAAAAGCGATCGCTGTAAAACACCAGTTCTTACTGATGGAAGACAGAAAGTTTGCCGACATTGGAAATACTCAGGAACTTCAGTTCACAAGTGGTGTTTTCAAAATTACCAATTGGGCAGATTTCGTAACGTCTCAGGTTATCGGAGGTTTTGAATCATTAGACTGTTTCCACAATGTAGGAGTGGTAGCTATTGTAGGAATGTCTTCTAAAGGAGCTCTTACTACTGCAAGCTATCGTGAAGAAGCTTTAAAAGTAGCCTTATCTCATCCTAATGTAATTGGTGGAGTATCTCAGAACAAAATTCCTGAAGACCTTTTATTATTCACTCCGGGAGTTAATCTTGCAGATTCAGGAGATGGTAAGGGACAGCAGTACAATACACCGGAACATGTTTTCAAAACGCTGCATACAGATTTTATCATTGTAGGAAGAGGAATCTACAAATCTGATAACCCTGAAGCATCTGCGATCACTTATAAAACAGAGGGATGGAATGCGTATATTAATTCTTTGGAAAAAAAAGCAATTCAGGGTTAAAATCCTATAAAGTATATCCAAAATAAGTTATATTTGACCTTTATCACGAATATTTGAAAAAGATCAGCATTTGTCTTATTTTGTTCTGGGGAGCCGCACAGGTTTCTGCACAGAAAGACAGTATATATATTGAAGCTAAACTGTCTCCTGACAAAAAGAACCTTGAGATCAGTCAGGAAATTGTTTATTACAATCATTCCGAAAAAGATCTGCAGACTGTAAAACTCCTGAATTGGGTTTCCGCTTACAACAGACGCGGAACTTCTTTAGTCTACAGAAAACTGGAAGACAGAAATACTGATTTGCATTTTGCGACAAGCGATCAATTGGGAAAACTTTTTGAACTGAATGTTAAAAATTCTGATAATGAAGTTATTCCCGTAAATACAATCTCAGATGAAAATCTTTTTATTCCTCTGAAAAATGTATTAAAACCTGGCGAAAGCGTCACTTTACAGTTGCAATACCGGATGCAGCTTCCCGATAAAACTTTTACGGGATACGGAACATCCGCTCAGAATACGGTATTAAAATATTTCTTTATTGTTCCGGATCATTTTGATCCGGACAATATTTCTCAAAGAAACTATCACGATATTGAAGAACCGGTAAGTTTCAATACTTTCTGGACTGTCAACTTTGATATCCCTGCCAATAGCTTTGTGGAGGGTAATCTCCCACAGGTTCAGATGAACTCATTCAAAGGATATCTGGATTCAGATCCTGAGTTTTTGATTTCTCCTACAGCCTATCCTTCAATAAGAACCAATGTTGACGGGGCTGAAACCGAAATTAAATTTGGTTATAATCTGAAACCGGAAGAAAAACAAAATCTGGAATTTTACCTTCCTTTACAATTAAAGTTTCTGAAAGAGAGAATCGGTTTTCTTCCGAAAAGTATTTTTATTTCTGATAAATTCAGGGCTAAGGAAGACTTTTTCGGGAATAATGATATTACTTTCTGGAAATTCAAATTTCAGTTATTTACCAATGCTGAAAAGACAGACCTGGATTATTTTGGAATTATTGCCAAGAAAATCCTTGATGAAAATATTATTGCTGATAAAGAAAAAGACCATTGGTTCAAGAACGGTTTAAAATCCTACCTGGAAATCCAGTATCTGAAAAAATTCTATGCTGACACAAAGCTTTTAGGAACACTTCCTGAGACCAGAATATTTGGAATGAAGCCTTTAAAATTTTTCCATGCATCCAAAGTAAAACTTTTGGACCGTTACGGACTTTCCTATCAGTATATCATGCTGCAAAATCTTGATCAGAAGGTTGATGAGCACTTTCCTGTCTTGAGTAACTTCAATGACATGGCTGTCAGCAGTTTTGAAACAGGAAGTCTCTTTAATTATTCAGCAGATAAAATGGGATATGACAATTTCAATGATATTGTAAAAGATTATATTTCTAAGAATACAGGAAAAAAAATTACTCCTGAAGATTTTCTGACTTCCCTTTCTGCAAAAAATAAATCAACAGCCTATCTTTCAAACTTTTTGAAACAAAAAAACAGGGTTGATTTTAAATTAAAAAATATTAGAAAAAACACCGATTCGCTAGAGATAAAGATTACAAAAAACACCGATATCTCTATTCCTGTAAAGCTTGAAACAGAGACCAAAGAAGGAGAAAAAAAGGCGTACTGGATAGATACTGAAGAAAATGAACGCATTACCAGTCTGTCGCTTCCAGCTTCTGATAACATCTATAAAGTCACATTAAATAGCGGCTATACCTTCCCTGAATCAAATTACAGAGATAACTTTCTGTATGCAAAAGGAATATTTTCCAATGCAAAAAAAATCAAACTTAAATTAATAAAAGATATTCCAAATCCGGAATACAACGAAATTTATCTCAGCCCAAGAGTACGTTTCAACAATACGTATGATAAGTTTCTTTTGGGAATTAACTTAAAAAATCAATCTTTATTTGATCAGAAATTCCTGTATTCAGTTACGCCAACCTACAGTACCGGAACAGGAAAACTAACAGGTTCAGGAGCTGTTTCCTACTCTATTCTGCCTGCCGAAAGTATTATCAGAAGCTTAACCTTTGGAGTTTCCGGTTCTTATTTTCATTATGATTATGGATTAGCCTACAGAAAGAGTTCGTTAGCTACCTCTATCAATTTCAGAAAAAATCCAAGAAGTACCGTGAGCAGAAGCATCGGAGTTTCCTATAATTATTTCGAAAGAGATCTGAGTCCTGTAATGATTGCCAATAATGACTACAGCAAATATAATGTCTGGACAGTTGGGTATGGCTATAGTGACAGCCAGATGATCCATGAAAAAAGTTTTAGTCTGAGTACGCAGGGAATGGAGGATTTTAATAAAATAACAGCTGAAGGTTTCTACAGATGGGAATTTGCTCCTAAACAGAAGCTGAGCTTACGTTTATTTGCCGGATATTTCTTAAGAAACAACACAAGAAACAACCTTTTCGACTATGGAATTTCGAGGGTTTCTAACTACTCCTTCTCTTATAATCTTTTGGGAGAAAGTGCCAGCAGCGGTCTTCTTTCACAACAGTTTATATTAGCTGATGGTGGTTTTAAATCATTCCTGCCGGGAACGGTAAACCAATGGATCACTTCTGCCAATGTAGATTCAAGTGTATGGAAAATATTCCATGTGTATGCTGACGCCGGAGTTTATAAAAATAAAGATCTTCCTGCCAAATTCATATGGGATACCGGAGTGAAAGTAAGAATCATCCCGGATTTCCTGGAAGTTTATTTCCCGATACAGTCTTCGTTAGGATTTGAGCCTTCATTTAAAGATTATGGAAAGCGTATCCGATACACTTTGATTCTTAATCTTGGTTCCATTATCAATGCCGCAAGAAGAGGATGGTATTAAGTCTTATTAAAATAAAAAAACGATTGTAGATATCTTTGTGGATTACATTTCAGTGAATGATATCTTATATTAAAATAAAAGAACAGCCTGTATTTACAAGCTGTTCTTTTTATTAAAACTAATCTTTTATAATTTTCTGCGAAATAGGAATGTTGTTAATCGTTCCTGTCACAATATAAGTTCCTTTTGGAAGCTCAGCAATATCAAGACTTGAAGCCAGTTTAGTAGGTGATTTTTTTACAATCTGCCTGAATGTATCATAGATTTTGACATCTTTCACTTCAGTTCCAAAGACAATTTTACTGTCCTTGATAAATGGATTCTGTACAAAACCGGATTTCACACTGCCCTCTAGGGAAAAATCTGTCATATTATCATTACTGCCAGCTGATGTTCTTTTTATAGCCGTAGTGGTGGTTGGAGAAGGAGCTGGCCCATCTCCTTTAAACTGATCGGCATTTGAACCATATCCTACAAAGTCCAGAACGTTAGATGCAGAAGGTCCGGTAACCTGTACTATATTTCCAGCTAAAGCGATCTTTCCCGATACACTGGAAATTCTCAATCCGGAAGATTTGTTGGGCGTTCCATCAAAATTGGTAATTGCAGTTGCAATAAAATTCGGTGTCGGTAGATTTTCAACACCTCCATCAATGGCTGATTCCTGAATCAAATAAGTTTCTTCTGGCCCTAAAGTAAAGTCCGGCAGTGTATGATATTCGGTAAATGCCCCTATTGCCGGAGCATACTGTATACTCGCTCCAGTCAAAGAAACCAATCCGGTTCCGATATTTTTGAGCACAATATAATTATTTTTCAATACGGCATCTGAGTTTGCATTACCGCCATAAATCTCATTGATCACAATCTGAGCATTCGAAAAGGCTGTTAATGATACAAGCCCCACAAGAGTAAAGATTTTTTTCATCGTAATAATTTTTAGAAATGGATTTGTAATAAAAATATCAAAAACAATACCACCAAATTAAGAAATAAACAGCATACAAAAATCTAAAGATCAGTAAATAATCATATAAAAAAACAGCCGCTTCAATGATGAAGCGGCTGTTTGTATTTTTATCTCAAGAGATTAGTCTTTAAGAACTTTTTGAGAAACCGGCTGGTTGTTTACTGTACCTGTTACGATATAGTTTCCTTTTGCTAATTCAGCAACGCTTACAGTTCCGTTTTGTTTTACAGAACCTTCTTTCACAAGCTGTCCGAACATATTGAAAACTTTTACGTCTTTTACATCAGATCCGAAAACGATCTCATTGTTTTTAACGAAAGAATTCTTTACAAAGTTCCCTGATTTTGTGTTTTTTGCATCGATAACAGCTAGAGAGGCAGTAGATGAAGTAACAACTAAAGAAATATCATCTATTCTCCAGTTAGCAGTACCAGCAGAAGGAGTACCTGTACCAGGACTATCACTTCCATAGATTCTTAATGTAACCGGAGCTGATTCTGCACCTACCAGATTAGCACCTGCAAATGTGATGCTATTCAATGCCCATGTACTATTGTTAATAACATTTGCACTACCTATGGCAGTAGTATAATTATCAATACTAGAGTATACTGTAATTTTTCCTGGTCCAGTAGATGTTCCTCTAGATCCAAAATTTAAAGAATTCAAAGTGACTTTATTACCAGCGACAGGAGTAACTGTTACACTAAAATAAGTACTTGTAGCAGCAGAAAGAGCATCTTTATAAGCAGCAGCCCCAAAATTACTAGACCCACTGGCTCCCGTATAACCGCTAGATGCAGATGAAGTAGCAATTAAAGAAGTAGTACCATTATTATTTCCCTGAGTTGCTGCGAATGCTACACTTGAAATATTAGCATTTGTACCAGAAATAGGATTTACAGAAGTACAATCCCATGTGTAAGTTGTTTGTGCAAAGGCGAATGCGCTCACTACTACCGTAGCGAAAAGAGAATAAAGTTTTTTCATGATTTAATTTTTTTTCTTGTTAATAAATTTCTTTACATCACAAAACTACATCTAATTTTTTATTTGGGACAATAAACAAGTTAAGTTTTTGTTAATTATAGTTAACCCCTCAATGTTAACATTTTTTAATTATTTTTACGAATTATTTTTAAAAGGTGCGGAATTTTATCATTCTATTCGTTTTATTCTTCTTAGGCATATTTTCTGGAAATGCTCAGGTGTTTTCGTGGAAAAATCCCAATGTTCCTGAAGACAGCATCAAGAGAGATAGTATTCTGGCTGCCAGGCTGGAACAGGACATTTTTGCAAAAGATACTCTGGATTTTATAAGAACGCACAATAAGATCATTATTGACGAGGCTGTACTGGCAAAAAATGACAAAAAAAGATTTTTAGGGGAGCTTAATTCGAAAGGTTCTATTATCCGTGGGATTACTTTTGGAAATAATCAGGGACAGTCTGTACAAAGCTCTATGGACCTTCAGATCTCAGGACGATTATCAAAAGATGTTACGATTTTAGCCAGTATTTCAGATCATAACCTTCCTATTCAGGCTGATGGTTATACCCAAACTTTGGAAGAGTTTGACAAAATCTATATGCAGCTTAATATTAAGGAAAAATCTATCCTTAGAGCCGGACACCTTGATCTTGTAGAGTCTAAAAATTATTTTGCGAAATACCAGAGAAGGAGTATGGGACTTCAGTTCCAGACAGAATTTGGGAAAGAAAACAAAACATTGATCGATATTTCTGCCGGTGTTGCACGAAGTGAATTCCACAGAATTCGTTTTCAAGGGGTTGAAGGAAACCAGGGACCTTATCGTCTGACGGGTAAGAACGGCGAACAGTTTATTACACTGATCTCCGGTTCTGAACAGGTTTTCATTGATGGTATCTTAATGAAAAGAGGAGAAAATCAGGATTATATCATCAATTACAATACAGGTGAAGTTACCTTTACCAGTTTCCGTCCTATTTTCCAGCAGAACTTTATTACAATTTCTTATAACTACGCCAACAGAAATTATTCAAGATATTTATTTACCGGAAAACTTGAGCATCAAAGAGAAAAATTCAAAGTGGGGCTCAACTGGTTCATGGAAAATGACAACAAAAATGCTCCTCTTTCTTTAAATCTATCTAAGGAAGATGAACAAATCCTTGCTGAAGCTGGAAATGATCCCAATCTGATGTATGCTCCATCTGGTGTCATTACCGAATATGATGTCAATAAAATTTTATACAAATTAAACTCTGCCGGAAATTTCTATGAATTTTCCACTGATCCTAACCTAACGCTTTATCAGGTTTCTTTTACTTATTTTGGAGCTAATCTGGGAGATTATAAAATAGCACAGACTACCAATAATGGACGTGTTTTTGAATATGTAGGTCCTAATGCGGGAGATTACAGAGCAGTAAGAAAACTTCCTTCTCCTCAGAAATCACAGGTATATTCCCTGAATTCTGAATACTTATTAAATGAAGGAAAAATAGGAGCTGATATCTCCTTGAGTAATTATGATGTTAATTTATTTTCATCAAAGGATTCTGATCAGAATATGGGCTATGCGTGGCGTATCTTCGGAAATAAAAGCTTTACAAAGAATACATGGAAGGGAACTCCAAGTTTTGAATATCAGTATATAGACAGACAGTTTCATATTCTTGACCGTATCAATGATGTGGAATTCTCCAGAGATTTTAACCTTACCCAGGAATTTAACAAGAAGACTCAAAACAGGTTTATTTTCAGCTTCCTGAACAAATGGAACAACAAGTCTACTTTAAATTACCGTGTCAATTATTTAAATGAACAGGACTCTTACAAAGGGCTTAAAAACGATCTGGACTTCGGGTGGATCACAGGAAAACTCTTTACCAAAGGGAATTTATCTTACCTGAATACCAATGCCACTCTTCAGGATACTAAATTTATCCGTGGAGGAATTTCAACTGAATTTACCGGTAAAAAAGGTAGCTGGGCCATTGGTGGAAGCATGGAACACAATGAGAAGAAATACAATGATACTAAACTTATGGATGTCACGAGTTTCAGCTGGAAAGAAATCTTTTTGCAAAAGAAAATTGGTGACAGTACAAGAACAAAGCTATTGGCGAAAGTATATATGAGAGATAATGACTCTGTGCGTGACAACAGGCTTCAGAATATGAACAATATTTTGGGTTTCATGGCAGAAAGTCAGATCATCAAAACGGAAAAAACTACGCTAAATGCTTTAATCCACTACAGAAAATTTTTCTACTCAGGTGCGGAAGGTGATGTTACCCGAAATAATGACTTCGTGGTTGGAAATATCTTATACAACCAACAGCTTTTCAGAAACGGAATGCGCCTTCAGGCTTTCTACGAACTTGGAAACGGACAAGAAGCACAGAGAGAATTCCAGTATATTAAAGTAACGGATGGACAAGGGGTATACAAATGGACCGATTATAACGGAGACGGCATTCAGCAGCTGGACGAATTTGAAATTGCCGAATATTCTGATCTTGCTCAATACATCCGTGTGTACACCAATTCTGTAAGATATATTCCTTCCAATAAAAATAAATTACAGCTGGCATTATTTGTCAATCCGGCAATCATTTTCAATTCAGAAAACGGATTTTTAAAGCGTTGGAATTTCAACATTTCATTGAATTCCCAAAACTCATTCTATAAAAAAGATAAAGTTCTTGTTCTGAATCCTTTTGAAAAGAATAGTGATCAGATTCTTAAAAATCAAAATATACTCGCTTCTGTACAATTCAATCCGACCGAAAAATCAGGATGGAACGGAAACTACAGATTCATCACAAACGATAATCTCATCAATGCCAATTTCAGCAATGAAGAGCGTGAGCAAACGTCTCACTTCCTGAATGTAGGATATTGGTTCAATAAAGAATTCAGGGTCGATTGGGAAAATTCCGTTCACGATATCCAAAACTCTTCACAATTATTTAAAACAAGGGATTATCGTCTTAATAATTTTGAAACAAAGCCTAAGGCCACTTATAAATTCACAGATGCCATACAGGCTGAATTGTCTTCTGCCTTCCGCCAAAAACAAAGACTGGATGGTGAAGAGCTTCTTAAAGCTTTTGATGTTACGGGAACCATCCAATGGGAGCGTAGAAAAACGTCTATCCGTGGAAACTTCTCCTTCATCAGTAACAATTTTACCGGAAACAATTTCAGTATTGTAGGAAACCAGATGCTGGATGGTTTGAAGCCGGGGAAAAACCAGGTATGGAGTGTATTTATCCAACAGGCCATCAACTCATTTATCCAGCTAAATCTTAATTACGAAGGAAGAAACTCGGGTGACCGAACTATTCATATCGGAAGCATGCAGGTAAAGGCAAGTTTCTAAGTTGAACATTTTCTTTTTACAATAAATAAAAAATCCCCAATATCACTATTGGGGATTTATATTGGTTATTATTAGTTAATTCTTATTTTTTAATAACTTTAAGTGATTGTGAACCTCTTTCGGTATTCACTTTTAAGATGTAAACTCCTGCAGGAGCACGTCTCATATCTACAGAGCCTTTTTCTGCGTTGATTGTTTCACTAAGAATTCTCTGTCCTGAAACATTGTATACTTCAACATCTTTGATTCTGCCGTCATTATTGATATAAAGGTAATCTACAACCGGATTCGGATAGAAATTCACTGTATTCTTTTTCGCTGCTTCATTTACAGCCAATACTGCTGCTGTAAATTCAAAACTTCCTAGATCCGGTGTTACAGCATTTCTTGTATTACCATCAGCATCCAATGTTACTTCAACAACTGGAGTTCCTTTATTATCAAGCGCTGCATTTCCGGTAGCAGACACATGGAAGTCTGTTGCTGATACAAATACCGGCAGAACATTCAACGAGTTTACATTACCTCCAAATCCAGACTGGATATCAGTAAGGGTAGCTTTGGCAGCTCCCCCGATATACCCAAGATTAGTTCCGGAAGAATAAAAATTATTGTAATTAATAGTAGAGAAAACCGTACTGGCCGCTCCGGCATAAATAGCATATCTATCTCCTGCCTGGGTCTGGGTATTTACAAAAAGATTATTTCTTACATCAATACCTCCTGCACCTGTTACTCCGCTAGTAATGTTTAAAGCAGATGGTCTTCCTGCAACAGTCTGGCTCACATCCATCACAACAGTATTATAATATACTTTATATCCTCCGCCTGCGGTAATGACCATACCATTTCCGTTGTCATTCACTCCTCCTGTTGTTGCATATCCATAGCCAGCTATACCACTTACGATATTGTTTGCTACTAAAGTATTGGAGGTAAGATTTGTTGTCGCAAGATAAATTCCTTGTGCTCCGTATCCGGATACATTGGTATTTTTGATTCCTGTGATTTTATTATTAGTGATAGTCATTCCATTGGTCAATGTACCTCCCGCATAAATTCCAGCAAACAAAGTTCCCGTTCCACTGGAGTTAAAGTTGGAAATCGTATTTCCTTTTACAATAATATTAGCGGCGGCAGATGCCCCTGTATTACCGGAAGTAACCGTAATCCCGGCAGCACCCCCAGCACCAGTTCCTGTGTAACCAAGATTGGTAATGGTATTTGAAATAATCGAAGAATTAACCGTTGCTGTTGCAAACCAGACTCCTCTTTTAATTTCTGCATTGGTAGTTTCAAAATTACCCAGCGTATTGTTACTTACAGTTACTCCATCTGCCCCTTGTACATAAACTCCTCCAAGACGGTTGGCATCTGCCCCTGAAGCACTTATATCATTACCGGTAACCAATGTATTTCCTCCGTTACCTGCTCCTATAGCTGCAAATAAATAAATTCCCATGTAGGCTTTCTTCACAGCATTATTCTGAATGGTAACATTATTAAAGAAACCTCCAGTAGGAGTTGTAGCCCCGTCATACATTACCAAAGCTGAGGAATTATTCATCCCGTTAATAATATTCAGGTTTTTAACCATAATATTGGTATTGGCCGCTGCCGCAGAAGCCGCAATAAATGTAAGTACCTGCGGTGCTGTAACAGACGTATTGGTAAGAGTAAGATCCCTGGTAGTTCCTGAAGCGGCATTACTTCCATCTAAAGTAATATTACTGCCCTGTATTCTCACTAAAGGTGCACTGGCAACATCTCCTGAAATAGTAGCCGTAACTCCTACTGCAGGCTTAATTGCAACAGAAGTATAACTCGTTGCACCGCCACTGGCATTCAGGCTGGCAGTTGCCGTTTCTGTTGTATTGGCTGTGATACTGATTGCAATTGCTCCCTGATGTGTTCCCGCATTAATAGCGTCAAATGCTCCCTTTAACGTAGTATAGGTTCCTGTAGCTGTACCTGCCGTAGCAGACACATTCACTTGTGAATAAAAATTTGATGCAGCAAATCCTGCGATCAAGCAAAATAGAATTTTTCTCATATTATTAATTTTTGTTAGTATTAAATATAAAAAATATTTTCTAATATAATATCAAAAACATTGAAAATCAATCATATAAATTCAATAAAAATTAAACAAAACATCATAAAATCCCTTAAATAAACAGAGATACGTGAAACACTAAATGTATTCTAAATAGTAAAATATTGTTTTTTCAGAATTTCGTAAATTTGCACCATGATAAAAATAGGCAACATAGAACTGCCGGAATTTCCACTTTTGCTGGCTCCAATGGAAGACGTAAGTGATCCTCCGTTCAGACGTTTGTGTAAAATGCATGGTGCAGACTTGATGTATTCAGAATTTATTTCTTCTGAAGGGTTGATTCGTGACGCTATCAAAAGCCGTAAAAAGCTTGATATCTTCGATTATGAAAGACCAGTGGGTATACAGATCTTTGGTGGAGACGAAGAAGCTATGGCCATGTCTGCAAGAATTGTTGAAACAGTAAATCCGGATCTGGTAGATATCAATTTTGGATGTCCTGTAAAAAAAGTTGTCTGCAAGGGAGCAGGAGCAGGTGTTTTGAAAGACATTGACCTGATGGTTCGTCTTACAAAAGCTGTTGTAACTTCCACTCATCTGCCTGTAACGGTAAAAACCCGTTTAGGATGGGACAGCACCTGCATTAATATTGATGAAGTAGCAGAACGTCTGCAGGAAACAGGTATCAAGGCTCTTACTATACACGCCAGAACCCGTGCTCAAATGTACAAAGGTGAGGCAGACTGGGAACATATTTCCAGAATCAAACAAAACCCCAATATTGAGATTCCAATTTTTGGAAACGGAGATATTGATTCTGCTGAAAAAGCACTAGAATATAAACAAAAGTATGCATGCGACGGTATCATGATCGGGCGTGCTGCTATTGGCTATCCATGGATATTCAATGAAATCAAACATTTCTTTACAACAGGAGAGCATTTACCCGCCCCTACAATATCCGACAGATTATTGGCCGTTCGCCAGCATGCGGAATGGAGTGTTGAATGGAAAGGAGAAAGATTAGGCTTGGTCGAAATGAGACAGCATTACAGCAATTATTTCAGAGGAATTCCTCACTTCAAGGACTTCAGAAAAAAATTCCTGGAAGTTTTCACATTGGAAGAAATGAATAGCTTAATCCAAGAAACCCAACAGTTCTACGAAGAATATCAGGCACAGATATAAAAGTAAAAACCATCAGCAAAACTGATGGTTTTTTATTATTTTGAACCTTAGATTAATATCCTTCTGATGGAGATTCATTTTTAATAAGACCTAAAGCTGAAGAGGTTCCTATTCTTTTCACTCCCATATTGATCATTTTCTCAGCATCTTCAGGCGTTCTTACACCACCTGCTGCTTTTACGGGAAGCTTTCCTGCGTTTTTGAGCATAATTGCTATTCCTTCAAAGGTTGCTCCATTAGGTTTTCCTTCAGAAGTTTTATAGAATCCTGTTGAAGATTTAACAAAAATTCTTGACCAGTCATTTTCAGAGAAATTCTCTTCGGCCCATGTAGAAATATTTTTGGTAAGATCTGCAATTTGTTCATCAGTTAAAGCGGCGATCTCAATAATCCATTTCGCTATTTTTTGATGCTCAAGAGATAATTTTGTACATTTTACAAATTCCTCTTTTACCAGTTCTGTATTTCCTTGCAGATAAGCTGTATAATTAATAACAAAATCCAATTCATCAGCACCGTCTTCAATTGCTTTTGAGGCTTCTGCAAGCTTCTCATCAACAGAATATGTACCTTCGTGAAAGCCTATTACAGTTCCTACTGCAACATTTGAATTTCTTTCCTGAATATATTTCTTGATCTCAGCTACATAATCCGGGCGAATCATTACGGCAAAAATGCCATTCTCAATAGCTTCCTGAGCAAGTTCTTTATCTTTTTGAAGTGTTTCTTCGTGAGAAATACCTGATTGCTCCGGTGTTTTCAGGTAAGTTGAATCCAAATATTGGGCTATGTTCATATCGTTATACTTTCAATTGTCTGTAAATACCTTGTTCTAAAGATATAAAGGTTTCTGTTCTTGTTACTCCTTTCAGCTTCTGAAGCTTGTTAAGGATCTGCATTAAATGATCATTATCTTTACAAAGAACTTTCAGGAATATGGTATAATTTCCTGTTGTGTAATGGGCTTCCACTACTTCGTTAATATCATGCAAAGATTTTACCACTTCTGGATAATGGCTTGGCTGATCCAGAAATACTCCAATGTAGGAAATCACTTTATATCCTATTTTTTTAGGATTAAGAAATGATATTGAATTTTCAATAACTCCTGCATGTTCGAGTTTTTTGATTCTTTGATGCACTGCTGTTGTGGAAATTCCAACATTTTTGGAAATGTGGGCTAAAGAAGTTTTAGCATTATCCATCAACATGTAGATAATTTCTTTGTCAATAGAATCTAAATGATAGCTTGTGTTGCTCGAATTTTTCATTTTCTACTTTTTTATTATTTATGTTTTTTACTGTAAATCTTTAAATTTTACAAAAACCGGAAAATGGTCGCTATATCCTCCTAAATACCGTGTACCGGCATAAGTTCGGAAAGGTCGTCCTTCAAAATTTCTGGTTCTGCTGCGGATTTTTTCAGAATTGAATATATGGGCATCCTGAAAAGCCAGCGTCTTATTATCAAGCAAAGATCTTGACATAATGATCTGATCATACAGCAATCCAGATTTATAATGAAAAGTAGAATAATTTCTTGTAGAAAACAATTGTTGAAAAGGGTTCATTAAAACCTTCTCATGCTCATTGTTATAGAGAATCTGTACTAAATTTTCATCATCCGGGTTTTCGTTAAAATCACCGCACAATATGACATGCTCTTTATCAGCATCTACAATTTTCATAATCCGTTCCCGGACTTCATTCAATATAAAGGCTCTTTTAGGTTTATTAATATCTTTTTCTCGCTTAGAGGGAAGATGGGCGATAAAGACATTAATAATTTCCCCTTTATATTTAATTTTTGAAAAAAGTACGTCTCTGGTTGTGTCGTAATTTCCTGTGTTTTTATTTACTATTTCAAAAAAGAAAGTAATGGTTTCCGAATCTATTACCTCTACTTTATTTTTGTCATACAACATGGCTACATCCACTTTTCTTTCGTCCATAGAATTATAATGTACAATTCCATATTGCGAATGAAAGGGCTCCAGCTCCACAAGATCTTCCAATACTTTCCTTCCGGAAACTTCAGACAATCCTATTACGAATGGCATTACACCATTCTCCTCCTTCATCAACTGAAATACATGGGAGATTTTGAAAAGCTTATTATTATATCTTTTTTCATCCCAATTCCTTAAGCCTGACCGTGTAGGATCTAATTTGTGGACAGGTTTCGGATCGGGTAAAAATAAATTTTCAACATTATAAAAAGAGAACAGTTCCATCTACACTAATTTCTTTACTTTAATTTATTATGTTCTTTTTTCCTTAAGATGTAAATTTATTATTTTTTTTCAAAATTCCTTGATTCACCTTAAGAAAAGCGAATCAATTTCCAATAAAAAACAATTCAAATATAACAAAAAATATCAATGAAATCAGCTATAATAAATTAATTTTTCAATTATCTGGGAGTTTTAACACATTAATCAAAATTGAGACAATACATAAAAACCAGAATAATAGAAATAAATTCTCACTTTAAAAATAGAAATATTAATATTTTTCGTATTTATTTAATTTACAACAAATATTATTCCATTTATCTTCATAACAAATGGAATTAAAAACGAGTAAGAATTATATAAATTCCAACAATATTTGATTACAATAAATCGGGACGTTTTTCTTTGGTGATCCTCACAGCTTCATCATGACGCCATTCTTCGATTTTTCCGGAATTTCCGCTCAGTAAAATTTTGGGAACATCCAGCCCTTTATAACTTTCAGGTCTGGTATAAATTGGCGGGGAAAGAAGATCATCCTGAAAACTGTCTGTCAAAGCGCTCTGCTCATCATTTAAAACTCCGGGAAGTAATCTGATAATTGAATCTGCAAGAACGCAGGCTGCCAGCTCTCCTCCTGTAAGAACATAGTCTCCTATTGAAATTTCTTTTGTAATATGAAGATCTCTCACTCTTTGGTCAATTCCTTTATAGTGGCCGCAAAGAAAGATCAGGTTTCCTTTTATAGAAAGTGAATTGGCGATTTTCTGATTTAAAGTCATTCCATCTGGTGTCAGATAGATTACTTCATCATAATTTCTCTGAGACTTAAGCTCTGAGATACACTTATCCAGCGGCTCAATCATCATAACCATTCCTGCACCGCCTCCGTAAGGCTCATCATCAATCTGTCTGTGCTTATTGATAGCCCAGTCTCTCAGTTGATGAAAATGTACTTCTGCCAGTCCTTTATCCATCGCTCTTTTCAAAATAGAAGTTTTGAACGGACTTTCCATCAATTCCGGAAGTACGCTTATTATGTCAATTCTCATTGTAATGTTCCGTTTTTCTTAGTCGGTATAATAATTAATCTTAAAGAAGAATCTTTGTTGATATAGCTCCACATCCAGTTGAAGAATATGGCCAGCTTATTTCGAACGCTCAAAATTAGCATTAAATGGAGAAACATCCAGAAATACCACGCCAGAAATCCCTGGAATTTTATAAACGGGAGATCAACAACGGCTCTGTGCTTCCCAATGGTTGCTAATGAACCCTTATCATCATATTCATACTCTACCCACTCGTTCTGACTTTTCTTTAATAAATTTTTACCTAAATTTTTTGCCTGATTAATGGCTACATTCGCTACCTGCGGGTGTCCCTGTGGATATTTTGGTGTTTCCATATAGGCAATATCCCCGATGGCATAAATATTATCGTATCCTTTTATTGTATTATATCGATCTACAATATATCTGTTTCGTACTAATTTTTCTTCCGGAAAACCTCCTACCACATTTCCGGTAACTCCGGCTGCCCATATTACATTATTGGAAGGTATTTCTTTTCCGCTTTTAAGGTGTACTTTATCTCCATCATAATCTGTCACCACTTCTCCACTCATAAAAGTCACTCCAAGGTCTTTGAGGTATTTTTCAGATTTCTCCTGCGCTTCACTGCTCATTACAGCCAATGGCTTTTCTGTGGAACTTACCAGAATAATCTTCAGATGGTCAAAGTTCATGTAAGGATAATCTCTTGGAAGGATATCTTTTTTCATTTCGGCAAAAGCTCCTGCCAGTTCTACTCCGGTAGGTCCGCTTCCAACAATAACGATATTCCAGTTTCCGTCATCACTTCGGCTTTTTTCAATAATCAGTTTTTCAAAGGTCATCAATATATGATTTCTGATACTGATGGCTTCCTGGGTATTTTTCATTCCGAAAGCTTTTCCTTCCAAATCTTTGTTCCCGAAAAAATTAGTTTTACAGCCCGTTGCAATGATGAGTTTATCATACGTAAATTCTGCTTCATCGGTAATGACTTTATTGGTGGAAGGGTCTATTTCTTTCACCTCAGTCATACGGAACTGTGTGTTTCTGGACTGCTGAAAAATTTTTCTGAAAGGGAAAGAAATATTGGAAGGTTCTATCCTTCCTGAGGCTACCTGATAAAAAAGCGGCTGAAACATATGGTGGTTCATCCGATCCAGAACAATGACCTTTTTGTTCTTGTTATTCAATGTTTTTGCAAGCTGCAGCCCCGCAAATCCTCCTCCTATAATGATGATTTTTTCGCGTGTTTCCATAATACACAAATTTACTGATTTTATTTTAGCATTTAGTAGTGAAAAAAGTTAGTTTTGCAAAACTTTATGACACCAAAAAAGTACACCAAAAAAACTGCCAAACAAGTCCATAAAACAAGACGGAAGAACTATTTTTTCCGCAGAAAGGTAATATTGGCTATTTTAATTGTAGCTCTTATTGGAACCGGCTTTTATTTAAAGCAATCTGTCAGCTATTATTACGCCCTGTACTTTAACAAATTTACTCACAGAAAACTCCACAACAACGAAAAGGAAACGGCAAGGATTCAAAGAATTTTGACGAGCAATCTTGATAAGACCTATGGCTTTGATGTTTCTCATTATCAGAACAGGGAAGACATCAAATGGGACAGCCTCAGCATTGGAAATAAAACCATTCCGCTGGAGTTTGTCGTTATGCGTGCTACCATGGGAAACCGAAGTGCTGATAAGCATTTTGAGGAGTTCTGGGAAATGGCTAAAAAACATGATCTTATCCGTGGTGCCTACCATTTTTACAGAGCAGATGAAGATCCTGTTATTCAGGCCAATAATTTTTTAGCGAATGTAAAACTTGAAAGTGGAGATCTTCCTCCGATTCTTGATATTGAAAAAATTCCAAAGCGTAAAACGAACAAAAAACTGATTGAAGATCTGAAAGTATGGTGCAAAATTGTGGAAGAGGCTTATGGCGAAAAACCCATTATTTATACCTATTATCATTATTATAAAGATTTCCTGAAAGGTGAGTTTGAAGATTATCCTTTATGGCTGGCCAATTACAATGACGTTCCTTCTCCCTCCCCCGATGACCATTGGGATTTCTGGCAGTTTACGGAAAACGGAATTGTTCATGGCATCAATACCAAAGTGGATCTTGATATTTATAACGGTAATTCCTGGTCATTGAAAAGACTGACCCTGGATTAATCATAAAAACAGAAGCGGGAAAATATTTTCCCGCTTCTATCTTTTAATTGCTTTTCCCTAAAAAATTCAGAATATCTGTATTAAGCTGATCCGCATTTTCAAAAGGAATCATATGGGTAGCATTGCTATAAATTTTGAGTTCCGCATTAGGAATTTCTTTGGCAATAAGCTCCGTGTGATCAGGCTTGATAACATCTTTATCTCCGGCGATCACCAATACTTTGCTTCTAATTTTATTTAAATCTGTTCTGGTGATACGAGGCTGTGTCAGCATGATCTTCAGAAGCCTTTGTTCATTCAACTTTTTAGGATCCTTAAGTTCTTTCATGACCATCATTTTATTTTCAAAATGATCGGTAAGCCTGTCGTCTACTCCATCAGGAAAAGCATTTGCTCCAATGGTTATCAGTTTATCAAGTCTTTCCGGATATTTCAGGGCGAATTCCAGACCTGTATTTCCACCGTCACTCCAGCCTGCAATATTTACTTTATCGAGATTTAGCTTATTTGCAAGTACTTTTACATCCTCTGCAAACATTTTATAGGTAAAATCCTTTTTTGAAGAATCTATACTTTTCCCTTGTCCTCGGGTATCTATGGCAATCACTTTATATTGTTTTGACAAAACGGGGATCTGCTGATAGAAGTCTTTTATACTTCCTGAATTGCCATGAAGCAGAATCAATGGTTCACCTTCACCATACGTTTCATAATAGAGGTCTGTATCCTGAAGTTTGAGATATTTACCGACAGTTTCATTTTGTCCATACACGGCATGCTCAGATTCCTGAACATATTTTGAGACATCAGGCATCATTGCTTCAACGCTGTCGTCTGCAAACCCTCCTTCGTTTTCGGGATTATTGTCTCCATTTTTATCCATTTTCACATCAATATTAATTGCTGGCGCAGCAAGGGTCATTTTCTGCCAGTCACCATAAAATTCTCTTATAAATCCAGTTCTGAATAAAGCGGCACTTATTTTAATTCTGCCATCAAAATCTTTTAAAAACTGTATTCCGATAAAGAATTTTCCCTGAACCCAAATATTACGGTCATTCACATCTAATGTATAAGTGCCGTCTTTGATCATATTTTCAGTAAGTTCTACAGTAATCTCTTCTTCAAGAATATTTTTATCCGGAAATCCGTTTTTTTCACTGTAAATACTATATCTCATTAAAACCGGCTGGGTAGAAACATAGCTGGCTATATTCAGATTGATATTTTTAAGCTTGGATCTTTTCTTAGCATTGAATTCTAAGGCTGTTTCTCCAAGAAAACTTTTTTTGTCAAATTCCGGATTAACAGAATAAATAACACTTTTTGTTTTTGTATTTACTCCCCAGTTTTTATCTACAAGTTTCTTAGGTTTAATTGCAATTTCTTTAATATTTCTAGTTTTTTCTTTTAGAAATATTTTCTGCAGATCATGCTTTTTAAAATCCTGCACAGCCTCCGCGTATACTTCATAACCCGGCACCTCAATGATTATTTTCTTTTGTGGAGCTAAAGTGGATAGATCAATTGAAAAATTTCCTTTTTCATCAGAAACTACCCCAATATTTTCTTTATCAACGCCAATTTTCACATAAGGAATTGGTTGATTTTCATTTTTAGAAATAATGGTCCCAGAAACAACCTGAGCATAGAAGGCAGAAGCTGCCAAAAGAAAGAAGAAAGTATTATATTTTTTCATGTTAAAAGTTTGGTGCAAACTTATTTCTTTTCAACAGCCTGTTCTCATAACAGCTTATTAAATTTAATCTATCTTTAGTTAAAATTCATTTAAAGCTTTCCGCTATTTTTATAATTATTCTAAAAAACCATTAAATTCTACCTTTAAAGAATATTCATAACTTCTTCCCATGTATGAACTCTTTGATAGGTATCATTTTCTATCAGTTCATTATGAGGCTGTGTGAAAATCAATCTGTCTCCTGTAAAATGATCCAGATTTTTAGGATAATCATCAATCATAACGTCTCCTGAAACTACTTTTTTGCTTCCGCAAAGAACAATCTGCTCCCAGGTGATGAATGGAAAATGTTCTGCCAGCCAATCGTATTTTTCTCTTAAGCTGTTGGGAAATTCCATGCCGGCAGATACAATATACAGATCGTATTTATTATTCAGATATTCCATTGCCTCACGGCTTCCCTTCATTACAGGTAAGGTTCTGAAAAACCCTACTTCATTAACGTGCTTTTTTCCGTTCGGAAATGATTCTATTTCAGGTTTACCTGTCAAATTACTGATTTCAATTTCTCTCCCCGTATCTCTTTTTTCAAATTGTACCAGCTGATGATATACATCTGCCATTACCCCATCCATGTCGACAATTACTTTTTTCATTACTTCAATCAGATTTTTGTATTAATATTTTTACTGTGTTAATTAAATTATAGGCTATCAAATTTACTGAATAGTTTTTTCAGACAATGGACACAGTCTATTAAAAAATTATAAATATTCATTTTATAAAAGAGGTTCAGGAAAATTTTAGGCTACATTTTCGTACTTTTGCGGTTCAATTCAAAATCAATATCAAACCATTACATTCCAATGAATTACGTTTCTGTAGAAAATCTTACTAAATCTTATGGCATCAAAGTTTTGTTCCAAAATATCTCTTTCCATGTCAATGAAGGTGACAAAATAGCCATCGTTGCCAAAAACGGAAGCGGAAAATCCACTCTTCTTAAAATATTAATGGGGAAAGAAATTGCAGACAGTGGCAATGTGATGATCAATAAGGATATTCAGGTAGTTTTATTTGACCAGGAAATTGATTTTGATTCTGATCTCACTATTGACGAATTTATGATGACACTTGATTCTGCGCCCATTCAGGCCTTAAAAAATTATCATAAGTCATTACTTTCTACAGATTATGATTTCATTGAAAAAGCTCTGGCTGAGATGGAAATTCATAAAGCCTGGGATCTGGAGAATGATATGAAACAAATTCTCTCTCAGTTGAAAATCACAGATCTGGAAGCTAAAATGGGAACACTTTCCGGAGGGCAGATCAAACGTGTGGCTTTAGCAAAATTGTTAACTGAAACAAGAGCCGAGCACCGTCATACTCTTTTGATCATGGATGAGCCAACCAACCACCTTGATGTAGAAATGGTAGAATGGCTTGAAAGCTATCTAAGCAAAGCCAAAATAACATTAATTCTGGTCACTCACGACAGGTATTTCCTTGACAGCGTTTGTGATATTATCTGGGAAATGGAAGATAAAAATCTGTATTTCCACAATGGCTCCTATGCGACTTATCTTGAGAACAAAATGATTCGTGAGGACAATATGAATTCCACTATCGACAAGGCTAATAATCTTTACAGAAAAGAACTGGAATGGATGCGAAGACAGCCTAAGGCCAGAACTACAAAATCAAAGTCCAGACAGGATGACTTTTACGAAACTGAAAAAATAGCTAAAACCGATACCCGAAAAGAGTCTCTGGAACTCGATTTTGAAATGAAAAGACTCGGAAATAAAATTTTGGAACTTCGGGATATTTCTAAAAGTTATGACGAAAAATTATTAATAAAAGATTTCAGTTATCAGTTTCAAAGAGGTGAGAAAGTAGGAATTGTAGGGAAAAATGGTGCCGGAAAATCTACATTACTGAATATCATCCAAGGTCTTGAGCCAAAGGATTCCGGAGAAATTGAAACCGGAGAAACGATCAAATTCGGATATTTTTCACAAAAAGGACTGAAATATAAAGAAGATGAAAGAGTAATTGACTTTATCAAAGAAATTTCCGAAAACTTCCCTTTAGCTAACGGAAAAACGATCTCTGCATCGCAATTTTTGAGGCTGTTCTTATTTGATGACCAAACGCAGTACTCCCCTATTTCCAAACTTTCGGGAGGTGAAAAAAGAAGGCTCCACCTGATGTATATTTTGTATCAGAATCCAAATTTTCTGATATTTGATGAACCTACCAATGATTTGGATCTTCCCACTTTAACTGTTCTGGAAAATTTCCTGCTAAACTTTCAAGGTAGTTTAATTATTGTTTCCCACGACAGATATTTCATGGACAGAATCGTAGGTCATGTTCTTGCATTTGAAGGAGATGGAAAAATCAGAAATTTTGTCGGAACTTTCTCAGAATACAGAGAAGCTAAAAGCCGTGAGGATGCATTAGAAAAAAACACAGCATCAAAGCCAGAACCTGTAAAAGAAATCGTGGCAGTACAAGAGGTTTCTGAACCTGTTTCTAAAAAAAGAAAAATGTCTTTTAAGGAACAACGTGAACTGGAAACCATAGAAAAAGAAATGCCAGAACTTGAACAAAAGCGTGCTAAAATAATGGATCAGCTTAATAATGAAACGGAATATGAAAAAGTTGCAAAACTATCTGCCGAGCTGGAAGCTATTTCTGAAAAGCTAGAAGAGTATGAGATGAAGTGGCTGGAATTTCAGGAAATCCTTTAATAGTGATGAATTAAAAATTATGAATTATGAGTTGGTGTAAAGTTGACAACCGCTATTACTCTCCAACTCATAATTCATAACTCATCATTTATAATTTAATTACTCTTTCTTCTTTTGCACTTTCCAGAGAAGCATCAATAATTTTCATATTCTGAATAACTTCTCTTCCCGGAGACGGCAAAGTGTATCCAAACACAATGTGCTCATAGATCTGCTGGTAATAATCCATATAATTACCTGCATCACTGGAAGTGAAAATTCTTTCCGTTTCTGAGTGATCGTTCAGGAAATTTAAAATTCCATCTGCTTCTTTCAATGGCTGGGTCCATTCTTTACCGTATACAGGAATAGCACCTGCTACCAATTCATTTTCCTGATTATCTGTTCTTTCCTGTAAAAAAGTTCCTCTGTCACCATGAATAGTATAGGCGTAGTGACCTTCTTTACTGAAAACCGAAGTTTTTAGTCTTACTCTCAGGTCATTTTTATAAAATAACAGGATCTCAAAATAATCATTCGCAAATTCTTTTCCTTTCATAGAAAATACATCTGCAAAAAGTTTTTCAGGATATCCAAAATACTGTACAGCCTGGTCTACAAGATGTGCTCCCAGATCATGAAGTGTTCCTGAACCTAGCTGATCCGGACTTTCTTTATGCTGTTTTCCACTGGGAGTTGTCCGGAATCTGTCAAAACGGATTTCTGCTTCTTTAATATTTCCTATTTTCTGGTCATTTAAAATCTTCTGAACCTGTAAAAAGTCCCGGTCGAATCTTCTATTTTGATAGACACTTAAGAACAATCCTTTTTCTTCAGCCAATTGCACAAGTTCTTCAGCTTCTGAAACATCTACGGTAAAAGGTTTTTCTACAATAATGTTTTTTCCGGCCTCCAATGCTTTTTTGGCATATTCATAATGAGTCTGAACCGGAGTGTTGATGATAACCAACTCTACGTCTGCATGCTGAAGCATTTCTTCTACGGAACGGTAAATGGTTGCTTCAGGATATTTCTCTTTAGATTCTTCCTTGCTTCTTTCTACGATAGCAGAAATAAAAAATCCAGGATGCTCCTTTAAAAAGGGCGCATGGAACACTTTTCCGCTCATTCCAAAGGCACAAAGCCCTGCTTTTACCAATTGCATATTATAATTTTTAACAAATATATTCATAAAAAATTCTCTATCGCCTCGTATAAAGAAGCTATAGAAATAATCCATGCCATTATGAACAGAATATGATTTAAATCATAAAATTATTTTTATCTATTCTAAACAAATACTTACATTTGCGCCTTATTTAAAACTGTTCTACATAAAAATAAAATGAAAAGACAACTACTTTCTTTAGGTCTTCTATTTATCGCTGTTTCAGCAAGTTCACAGATGAAAAATGCTGAAGCAGACACCATCAGAACTCAGACCATTGAAGATATTAATCTTCACAAAACAGGAAATCCTAACCAGGCAAGACCATTATCGACAAAATCAAGCCTGACGGTAATGGAAAATCCACAGCCTATTGCTATTGTTACTCACGAAATCATTGAGCAGCAACAGGCAAAACAGCTAAGTGATGTTCTTCAGAATGTAAACGGTCTGTATATTACTTCATCCAGAGGTAACTCTCAGGATAGCTTTGGTGGACGTGGTTTCATTTTAGGAAATGATAATATTTTTAAGAATGGCTCAAGAATAAACAGTGGTGTTTTCCCTGAAGTAAGTGGTCTGGAAAGAGTAGAAGTTTTAAAGGGAGCAAATGCTATGCTTTTTGGTAATACAGCAGCTGGTGGTGTTATCAATATGATTACAAAAAAACCTAAATTCAATTTTGGTGGAAGCGTAGGACTAAACGGCGGAAGCTGGAATTCCTATAAGCCAACAGTTGATATTTATGGACCTTTATCCAAAAATGTTGCATTCAGAATAAATGGTGCCTATGAACATGCTGAAAGTTTCAGAGATGTTGTAGAATCAGAGAAATACTATTTCAATCCTTCATTTTTATTTAATTTAAGTGATAAATCTCAATTAATTGTTGAGGCAGATTATCTTAAAAATAATTTCACTCCGGATTTCGGAATTGGATCTATTACTGAAAAAGACCAAAGCTACAGATTGAATGATGCTGTTTCCAGAAACACATTCTTCGGAACTGACTGGCAATATCAAAATGTACAGCAAGCTTCTACGAACGTAACCTTTAATCATCAATTTAACGAAAGATGGTCTTTGAACGCTACTGCTTCTTACCAAAACTACACTAAAGATTATTTTTCTTCTGAAAGAGTACAATGGATATATGACACTAAAGATATCACTGTAGATCCTAATAGATTATCTTGGAAAAGACCTTTTGGTAGAACTTACAACGAACAAAATTATACTTCTGCACAGGTAAACATTAATGGTGAATTCAATACAGGAAGAATCAACCACAAAGTTTTAATTGGTTCAGATGCTGATTACAGTCAGGCAGATGCTTATGCATATAATATTACAGCTCCAAAAAATCTTCTGTATTTAGATGATCCTTCAACATGGGGAAGTATTGATATGCCAAATTCTACTCTTAATACAAGAAACAGAATCAATACAAGAAGAATTGGGATCTATGCGCAGGATTTTATCAGCTTAACAAAACAACTAAAAGTAATTGCAGGGTTAAGATGGTCTTATATAGAAAATATGCCTACGCTGACAACCCGATTTACATCTAATGATAAAATTGAAGTAGCCAATTCTTCAACATCTGACAATGCATTCTCTCCAAAAGTAGGTTTGGTCTATGCTCCAAATGAAAATCTTTCGGTGTTTGCAACGTATACTAATTCGTTTGCTTCAAATGCTGGATATACTTCAGATCAATTTGGTACAGTAAATACCAATCAATCTGCTTCAGATGTTCAAAATCAGTTAACTACTTTATCAAAACAAAGCATAAAGCCTTCAACAGTAGATCAATACGAAATTGGTATTAAAAAGAATTTCTGGAACAATGCTTTAGCGGTTAACTTAACAGCTTACCAGATTATGTACAATAATTATTACCAGACATATTGGTTCGCTTCTGCTCCAAACGGGGCACCAGTAAATGCAACAGATACCAATCTTAAAGAATTTGCAGGAAATATGAGAAGCCGTGGTGTAGAATTAGACATTACAGGAAATCCTACAGAAAACCTGTCTATAATTGGAGGTTTCTCTTATAACAATTCCGTTTACCTGGACACTCCTGAAAAAGGATATGTTGAAAACCAAAGACTGGTAAGAACACCTGCTACAACAGCGAATGCCTCCGTTTTCTATAAATTTACAAACTATGTAAATGGTTTAAAAATTGGAGCTGGAATTTATTACATCGGAGACAGAATCGCTGGATGGAATGATTCAAAATCTACAAACACAAGCAGAAACAATGTGAGCAGAATGTTTGATCTAAAAGATTATACAACTGTTTCTGTATCTGTAGGCTACGAGTGGAAAAAATTCTCAATCCAGGGGAAAGTGGGGAACTTATTTGATGTCGTAAACTATAACGTTCACGAAAATTACTCAGTGAATCCTATCACTCCAAGAAACTACTATTTCACACTGACATACAAACTTTAGAATTCTTTTTATAATAATTCTTTCATTAAAAGTGGAAATTGCATTTTTGCAGTTTCCACTTTTGAAATTTAAAAACAAAACAATAAGATATGGATAAGATTAAAGACACAAGAAGTTTCATGAGAATTACACACCGTTATCTGGGATATTTTCTTGCCGGAATTATGGCTGTTTATTCATTAAGTGGAATCCTTCTCGTGTACAGAGACACTGACTTTCTGAAAAGCGAAAAGAAGTATGAAAAAAACATCGCTGCCAATCTTTCAGAGAAAGAACTGAAGAAAGAGCTGAAGATGAAAGGCCTTGAAGTGGAAAAAACAGAGGGAAGTGTTCTTTATTTTAAACAAGGAACTTACGACAGCGCAACCGGAAAAGCAAAGTACACTAAGAAAGAATTGCCTTTCGTACTAGACAAAATGGTTTCTCTTCACAAATCGCAGTCTAAGGATGCTATATCTCCTCTAAGTGTATTCTTCGGAGTTTCTCTTTTCTTTTTTGTGATTTCAAGTTTCTGGATGTTTAATCCTAAAACAAAGGCTTTCAAACGCGGAATTAAATTTACCATTGCAGGGCTTATCATATCTATTATTCTTTTATTTGTTTAATAATCAACACTGAACAAAAGAAAAAAAGCACTTAGGTATATTACTTTTTTTTATTATTTCCTTTTTAAAACCCACCTTTTATTTTCTTTATCATTATGAAATTCTCAGTGAATATGTTAAAAAACTAAATTATATCTCTCTGATAATGTTAACGTTTATTTAGAAAAATTACCTAAAATTAAGAGTATGGCACATTTATTGTTTTTTCTATAACTCGTGAATAATAAACATTTAATTATTAAAATAATAAATTATGAAAAAACTTATTTTAACAGGGATATTAGCCGTAGCAGGTTTAACAGCAACCGCAAACGCTCAGATTCAGAAAGGTAATTGGATGGTAGGAAGTAGCATCGTAGCCAGTAACTTTGGTTTAAATACAGGTGGTGGATATAACATTTCATTACAGCCAAAAGCGGCTTACTTTATTCAAGACAATGTAGCTGTTGGGGGATATGTAGATTTAGGATTTAATAAAGTAACAAATGGATCGCCTACCAATTTTGTTTATAAAGTTGGAGCTTTAGGTAGATATTATGTTTCTCCAGGAGAAAAAGGAGTAGATAACCTATTACACCACGGAAGATGGTTCTTTGAAGGTAATGTAGGTGTTGGAGGTACTTCTACTGAAGGATCTAATTCTACAACAGGTTTAGATTTTGGAGCAGGTCCAGGTTATTCATACTTCATTACACCAAACATTGGTGTTGAAGGGCTAGTAAAATATAATGGTGTTGCAGGATTTGGTAGTGAGGGATTAACTTCTACTTTAACTTTCAATGTAGGATTCAGTATTTATTTACCAACTTCTAAAGGTAAACAAATCATCAACGACGTTAAGTAATCACTGAAATACTTATAAAAAAATGAAATCGCCCCGGAATAAAATTCCGGGGCGATTTTCGTACAAATTAAAACTAAACTATAAAAAATCAAATAAAATCATGTATTGGGTTGCGGCGTATAGCGTAAATAAGGCTTTATTTCCGTCACTCCTTTTGGGAATATCTTCCGCGCTTCTTCTGTAGAAATCGTTGGTGGAATAATGACATCTTCTCCATGCTTCCAGTTAACAGGAGTCGCCACGCGATAATTATCTACCAGCTGCAAGGAATCCAGCACTCTAAGGATTTCGTCAAAATTTCTTCCTGTAGAGGCCGGATAGGTAATAATCAGTCTTACTTTTTTGGAAGGATCAATAATCAAAAGAGAACGTACAGTAGCCGTCACCGAAGCATTAGGATGAATAAAATCATACAGCTCCGAAACCTTTCTGTCTTTATCAGCAATAATAGGAAACCTTACATTGGTATTCTGAGTCTCATTAATATCTTTTACCCAGTTTTGATGATCCTCTACTCCATCTACACTTAAAGCAATCACTTTTGTTCCTCTGGCATCAAATTCAGACTGCAATTTTGCAGTGTATCCCAGCTCCGTAGTGCATACCGGCGTATAATCTGCAGGATGCGAGAACAGAATTCCCCAGGAATCTCCAAGATAATTATAGAAATTGATATCACCTACAGATGACTCTGCCTGAAAGTTGGGTGCTGTATCTCCTAGTTTTATTGACATAATACGCTGCTTTTCTAGTCTACAAATTTAGTAGGCTTTTTGGAACTGGCAAATTTTTTGATGAAAATTTATATCTTTAATTAAAATTTTATTCATGGAGAAGACCGGACTCAGGTATGTAGATCTTGTTTATAAAGTATTGGAAAGTTGGTATGTGACATTTGCCGAGCTTACCCCAAAATTAATTGTCGGAATTTTAGTATTTACATTTTTCCTGATCACCAGTAAATATTTAAGCCAGGCAGCTGTAAAACTGTTCCACAAATTTTTTCCAAAAAGCAGAAAAGAAAGTTCATTAGTTACTTTAATCAGTATATTCAGATTTCTGATCATGCTGATGGGAACTTTTATTGCGCTGGAAATAATGGGTTTCAGCGGTTTTCTCTGGAAGTTTATAGGAAGTCTGGGAGTAGCCGGGGTAATTGCCGGAGTTGCACTGAAGGACCTTGTATCCAGTATTTTTTCAGGAATGCTGATTGGTATTGATAAAGCATACAAAGTGGGCGATTATATTACCATTGGAGCTCATTCAGGAACGGTACAGGAAATCGGTTTTTTAACGACCAAAATTCTTACTGATGACGGAAAGAAGGCTTATATTCCTAATCAGGTAGTTTTCAACGCTCCGTTTTATAATATCACGGCTTCTCCACAACGCAGGATTATTTTAAATTTTGAAATTCCGGCTGATGAAGATATCAGTAAAGCACAGAAAGGAATTCTGGATGTGATTAAAAACCTCGAAAATGTGGATAAGTTAGACACCATAGAGGTGATCTTTACAGATCTGAAACAAGGTGCATTTAATCTTCAGGTGAAGTTCTGGATAAAAGTAGGTGCTAACCTGGCACAGATAAAAAGTAAGGCTTATTTAGGTATTAAAGAACGTTTTGATGTGGATAAGGTTCAGCTGGTAACGCCTACAAGTATTAGTATTACCAGTGGGGATACTATTTTACCTGAAAGTCATCAGGATAAGTAAGGAATATTCAAATAGGAATAGAGGCCATTTCAACTTTTGAAGTGGTCTTCTTTTTTGTAATTTAAGCAAAGTTGGATATCGCAAAGGCGCAATTTTACTTCATTCTCTTTTAAAAAGACGTCAGGATTTTATCTTTGATAAAATTTAATGCTGTTAACAATTCATTCTATCCTAAAAATTTTACAACGAGCATGTATCAACAAAAAAACCGTTCCAAAAATGGAACGGTTTTCTTTATTTATTTGAAAATTTTAGAATTAAGCTAAAACTTCTTTTACTTTGTTTGCAGCTTCTTCTAAAGTAATTGCAGAGTGTACCGGAAGACCAGACTCGTCAATTAATTTCTTAGCTTCTACAGCGTTAGTTCCTTGTAATCTTACGATCAATGGAACCGGAAGGCTACCCATTGCTTTGTAAGCATCTACAACCCCTTGAGCAACTCTGTCACATCTTACGATACCTCCGAAGATGTTGATCAAAATAGCTTTTACGTTTGGATCTCTTAAGATGATTCCGAAAGCAGTCTGTACTCTCTGAGCATCAGCAGTACCTCCTACGTCAAGGAAGTTAGCAGGGTTACCACCTGATAATTTGATGATATCCATAGTTGCCATTGCAAGACCAGCTCCGTTTACCATACAAGCAACGTTACCATCTAGTTTTACGAAGTTAAGACCAGCTTCACCAGCTTCAACATCGATAGGATCTTCTTCTCTTGTATCTCTAAGAGCTTCAAGATCTTTGTGACGGAACAATGAGTTACCATCTAAAGTTACTTTAGCATCTACAGCGATAATTTTGTTATCAGAAGTTTTTAAAACAGGGTTGATTTCGAAAAGAGAAGCATCAATTCCTATATAAGCGTTATATAAAGAAGTGATGAATTTTGTAAATTCTTTGAAAGCATTTCCTTCAAGACCTAGGTTGAAAGCAATTTTTCTAGCCTGGAAACCTTGAAGACCCAAAGTAGGATCAATCAATTCATTGTGAATCAAATGAGGAGTTACTTCTGCAACGTGCTCAATATCCATACCACCTTCAGTAGAATATACGATTGTATTTTTACCTTCAGCTCTATCTAAAAGAATAGAAACATAAAATTCTTTAGTTTCAGTTTCTCCTGGATAATAAACATCTTCTGCAACCAAAACAGAGTGTACTTTTTTACCTTCAGCAGAAGTTTGAGGAGTTACCAACTGCATTCCGATGATATTCTGAGCGTTTTCTTTAAGTTTATCCATGTTTGGAGAAAACTTAACACCTCCACCTTTACCACGACCACCTGCGTGAATCTGCGCTTTTACAACCCAAGCCTGAGCTCCAGTTTCGGCAGTCAATTTTTCAGCAGCTGCTACAGCTTCTTCTACGTTGTTTGCAACGAAACCACGTTGGATAGCTACTCCATACTTTGATAAAATCTCTTTTGATTGATACTCGTGAAGATTCATATTATTTTTATTATTTTATTTTACTATTTAAAGGTTGACAAATTTACTAAAAAGACACGGAAGTTCAAGTTTATTGGCTTAAAATTTAGAGTCTGATTGACTTGATTTTTAACATACCATTCAAATTCCCTCTATTCTTCCACTAATTTCTCAGATTGTGATCCAATGAATGGAATTCTTGGAGCCAGAAAATATCCTGTAAGACTCGCAAATAATATCGGCACGAAATACGTAAACCCGGTAAGTGTTCCCAAGATAATAGTAGTACTCATTGGTGTTCTTGTCACACATGCATTGATCGCCGCCATACAGCTTACAATGGCCAATGTAGTATCTACACCGGGAAATAAATTATGGATAATTAATCCCAGTGTTGTTCCTACAAAAAACAAGGGAATGATAAACCCTCCTCTCCATCCTGAAGTTACCGTAATGGCAATGGCCAGAATTTTAAAAACCAGAATCAGGATTAAGAAATTCAGTCCGAAATTACCCCCAATCAGCTGATTGATCTCATTATGTCCAAAATATCTTGTAATAGGAAAATTATAGGCAATGATTCCTAAAATAATTCCTCCTACGAATGTTTTAATATATATCGGAAACTGTTTGTATTCAAAAACTTTCTTGAAAAACTTAACTACAAAAATGAAGATCCATCCAAAAAATGTTCCTACAATTCCGAACAGCGCAGCATATAGAAAATCATATACTCCTGTATAATGATAGGCTTTTAGGTCCCAGGTTGCCCCAATTCCTAAATGGATAATCAAAGCAAACATCAGATAGCTGAAACAGCTTGCTACCAATGCAGGAATAATGGCTTTATAATATTCTACAGCATGTTTATGATGCAGAATTTCAAGGGAAAAAAGACTTCCTCCAAGCGGCGCACCAAATAATGCAGTAAAACCAGAAGCCATTCCGGCAATACTCAAAGAACGCAGTTCTTCACCCTTCAGTCTGAAAATTTTCCCAAGCCAGGTTCCCGTAGAACCGGTTACCTGTACCAAAGGTGCCTCCGGTCCCAAACTTCCTCCTGAAGCTACACAAAACAGGGATGAAAGAATCATCGAAGGATTGTTCTTTGGTTCCAGTTTTCCTTTATTGAACCTGATATTATTAACGATCAAATGAATTTCTCCCGGATCACCGATGAAATGAATCACCAGCCCAGCCAATAATCCACAGATTGCCATCGTAGGAATCACCTGCCAGCCTTGAAATTCGGCCAGAAATTCTGTGAAATGTTCCAGTACAATCCAATATCCTCCGGCAATAATACCACCTACAAGACCGGTAACTGCCCACATAAAAAAGGTCCTACTAAACACAAACGGATTAAATCTGATGGGTTGATCCAAAAGATTAAATGTTTTGATAATTCGCCTTCTTCTATTGATTTTCATTTTAATTTATTTTTAAATAGTAAAAGAATATCATCATTTGTCTTTACTGATTATTACAGCTTTGTAATACGTATTTTATTTAAATCTTAATATAATGGGCTGTCTAAAGGTTTGTACAATCGGTTTTTTGTTATAAATCAAAGGTTTTTCCAAACCTCCAACTGCATACAGGAACAGTGCACTGATTATACCAAATTCTTTATCAGATGACTCACTATATTTTACTTTTTTAAATTTCCCATCCACATCAATTGTAAAATTCAATTTACACTGATAGACTTCTTCGTTAAGATCTTCTATTAAATAAACAGGGAAATCAACCGTCAACTGTTTCTTCAACTCGACAAGCTGTTGGTAATTTTCAACCTCAGCAATATCCACAGAATTATTTTTCGCTTCCTTCGAAGGCGTGGCCCCTGTTTGAGGTATATTATTTTCTATTTGTATCCCGGTTGTTGCTTTGAATGAAATACCAGGATCTGTCTTTCCGATGATCACATCTTTGTCATAGATGCTTTGATAAAGGTTTTTAAGATTCTTTAATTTTTCACTGTAGAAGCCTCTATACTTCTGACCATATAAAGCAGCATCTTTTTTATAATCATATCTCTTTACACTATCAGAAAAAAGATTTTGTATATTTTTCACTTCTGTTAAAATACCTCTATCCATTAATTTTTTCTTCTCCTGCGCGTTGATTTTCTCAACACTGAGAGAAGAAATAATGACAGCAATAAAAAATAATAAAAAACGATGGGTCATGGTATGATTTTTCAGAAAACAATCTATACAAAATAATGCAGATCTGCTTTTTTGCATGAATTGCAATGATTAAATTCTATTTTTAGCAAAATAAAAAATAAGCATTCCCCAGCTTAAGATCATCATCAAACCTCCAAGCGGAGTGATAGGTCCTAAGAATTTAAGATTCATGCCTAAATAATCCTGCATACTCAGAAAATAGATACTTACAGAGAACAACAATGTTCCTGCAATCATTAAAATGGAAGTCCATTTTTCTGCAGAAGTTTCAAATTTTAAGATATATCCAATGATCAGCAGGAAAAATGCTGCATACATCTGGTATCTTACTCCTGTTTCAAAACTTTCCAGTCTTTCCACAGCTAATATTTTCTTTAAAGCATGTGCTCCGAATGCACCCAGGATCACAGACACCATTCCGTAAACCGCTCCAAAAACTAAAGTAATTGTTTTCATTTTATAACTCTTCTAATTCTAGGGTTAAATATTTTTTTGTTTTATCATCCTGCCATGTCCCGGAGATTTTACTCCCATTCATATCTGCTTCTACAAAAGCTCTGGGAATCCATTTACCGGCAGCTTCATCATAATGATCATTTTCTGTAATAGAAATATGGTTTCCCTTCATTTTTCCATCCCATGCTATCAGTTTTTTATTTTTATCATACCAATAAAATGCATTAAAGGAGCTGAGCCCGCTGTTATTTCTATCTTTATAAAGACGCGTAATAAAAACGGTTACAGGATATTTCCCATCTATTTTTCCTTTGTACAATTTATTCTGGAAACTGGTTTTCTCTGTTTTTTCAGACCCGGAAATCAAATTTTTCGTATAAGAACTCCAATATTTCTCCAGCTCTTTATAGGAAAGTTCTATTTCATGGCTTCCAAGATCATCCAATGCTCTCATGGCATGATTGGAACATCTGCCTGCAACAAAAGTCAGCTTATCTTTTCCGAAGAAAAATCGGATATCTTCTAAAGTATGTTCTGTAAAACAGTCCTCATACATTGCAATTTGGTCTTTCGTTTCCTCAGAAGGATTTTTCTCAGCTTTCAGTTGGGTAAGAAAATCAGTGATTCTTTTCTTTACTTTTTTCTGAATGATACCTTCCACTGCTTTTATTGAGCCTGATTGGAATAAATCTTCAGCATTGATATAATTTCCTGTTCTCAGGTCAAAATTCTTCCAGATTGAAAAACCTTCAGGATAAGCACCTGAAGCTTCACCATCCATTGCAATACTCAGAATATTTTTAGGCGTTTCAATCTTATCCCAACTATAAAAATACAGATAATTGGAATAGGAGTTGGTTGCTGTAGAAGCCAGTTTAAAAGGGTTTCCGCCAGATTCTGGAACATATTCCAGCTGATCTACCTGCAGAAATGTATTGATTTTATTTTCTACCCGGGGATTTTCAGAATAAGAAACAACCGGGAAAACAGTATCTTCAGTTTTCGGCTGCAGATTACTTATTTTCACTTTTTGTTGTTGTGAAAAACTTAAACCAGAAATCAGTAAGAAAAATACAATACTCTTTTTCACTATTCTGATTTTAAGTACATTAAAATAAACTTGGCCACCAATGTAGAAATTCCCAGTATGATAAACATATTGGCAAATCTCTTGGAGCTTCTGAAACCTTCATGGTTTGTTTTCTTTAAAAAGAATCCAAAAAGAAGGAATACAATGGGCAAAATGATCTGTAACATTAGTTTTCTCTCATTCTGTTAAATTCATTGATCACCTCGTGGTGGCTCACTGTCTTATCTTTGAAGTAGGTTACAAAGTGTTGTTTTTCTTCTTCGGTAGCTCCCAATTGGTTCAGAATATTCAATAAATGCATTTTCATATGTCCTTTCTGAATTCCTGTAGTTACCAGAGAACGCAATGCACCAAAATTTTGGGCAAGACCTGAAACTGCCAGAATACTCATCAATTCCTGCGCAGAAGGCTTTCCAAGAAGTGCTAATGAGAATTTTACCAATGGGTGAAGATTCGTAAGTCCTCCTACAACTCCTACAGAGATAGGAAGATCAATCCAGAATCTGAATACTCCATTATCTGTTGTACAATGAGTCAGAGATCTGTATTGTCCATCTCTTGCAGCATAAGCATGTGCGCAGGCTTCCGTAGCTCTGAAGTCATTTCCGGTAGCAATCACAACTGCATCTACCCCATTCATCACTCCTTTATTATGAGTAGTAGCACGGTAAGGCTCAATTTCAGCAATGGTAACGGCCTGTTTAAATTTATAAGCAAATTCTTCAGGAGAAATTCCACTGTCGTCTTTTAAATCTTCCATTTTACAGGAAACCTCAGCTCTTACGATACAATCAGGTGTAAAGTTGGAAAGAATATTCATGACGATCTGCAATGAATTCTTTTCTTCCTGAGTAAAATCTTCGCTGGTAGCCACTTCCTGTCTCAAGGTTTTCCCGAACTGCTCAAGACATGAATTGATAAAGTTGGCTCCCATGGAATCTACTGTATCAAAGCTTGCTTTCAGCTGGAAATAATTCGGCATTTCTGCGGTCTTATCAATCAGACTGATATTTAAAATACCACCACCACGTTTTCTCATGTTGGATGTAATATCTTCTGTCGCTTCAAGGAGTTTTTTCTTTAAATTAAAATTAAAGAAATGTAATAATTTATGAGATTCTACATTAAAAATAAAGTGGGTATGCCCCAGTTTCTCAGTATTGATAATGGTTGTTTTGAAACCTCCTTTATCAATCCAGAATTTGGCAGCTTTAGAAGCAGCGGCAACTACTGAACTTTCTTCAACAGCCATTGGAAGTGCTACAAGTTTCCCATCAATCAAAAAGTTCGGAGCAATTCCGTAAGGCATATAAAAATTGGAGATGGTATTTTCAGAAAACTCTTCATGAAGCTTCTGAAGATCTGCATCATCATTCCAATATTGTTTTAATATATTTTGATATTCCTGATTTCCTTCAAGATATTCGTTTACGAGCCATTCGATTTTCCCCTGCTTTGGAAGCTTAGAAAAACCTTCGATTGGTTTATGATTCATAATATAAACTTTAATGAGCCGTAAATATAATGATTTTGAGACTCTTTTTTGTGGATAACTTCTATGAAAAAAGATTGACATTTATCAATTTTTGAACTAAATTTGAACAAAATTTAAATACATTTTAGATACAAAACATATCAAAAATTTGAAAATATGAATTTTGACCGTCTTAAAGAAAAACTGGAAATCCTTGCCGATGCAGCGAAATATGATGTTTCGTGTTCGTCCAGCGGCGGTTCAAGAAAGAATAAAAAAGGAGCTTTAGGAGACAGTTCTGCAAGTGGTATTTGTCATACTTATACAGAAGATGGGAGATGTGTTTCTCTGCTTAAAATTCTATTGACAAATCACTGTATTTATGACTGTGCCTATTGTGTTTCCAGAAGTTCAAATGATATTAAAAGAGCAGGCTTTACGGTAGAAGAAGTGGTAGATCTTACCATCAATTTTTACCGCAGAAATTATATTGAAGGATTATTTCTGAGTTCCGGAATTTTCAAAAATGCAGACACAACAATGGAACGTCTGGTGAGAGTGGCCAAAAAGCTGCGCCTCGAAGAAAATTTTAATGGTTATATTCATCTGAAATCTATCCCGGGAGCAAGTGACGATCTGATGCAGGAAGCAGCTCTGTATGCAGACCGTTTATCCGTAAACATTGAAATTCCCACAGAAAGCGGATTAAAATTATTGGCTCCTGAAAAGAACAGACAGGATATGATCAGCCCAATGCGCTATATTCAAAAAGGAATTATCCAGTATCAGGATGAAAAGAAAATTCTGAAGAAAGTTCCAAAATTTGCTCCGGCAGGACAGTCTACACAGATGATTGTGGGTGCAACTAATGAAAATGATCTGCAGATCATTAAAGTAGCCGATCATTTTTATAAAAATTTTAATCTGAAAAGAGTCTATTATTCAGGATATGTTCCTGTTCTGGAAGATCAGAGATTACCTTCTTTAACAACTGAGGTTCCTATGCTTCGTGAAAACCGGTTGTATCAGTCGGACTGGCTGATGAGATTTTATGGTTTCAGGGCAGAAGAGATTCTGGATCCGAATGTTCCTTTTCTTGATCTGGAAATGGATCCGAAATTAAGCTGGGCATTGCGAAATCTGGATCAGTTTCCGGTGAATCTTCAGACTGCTGAGTATCGAACAATTTTAAGAATTCCTGGAATCGGAGTAAAAACAGCTCAAAAAATTATCAGTGCAAGACGTTTCCAGATTTTAACGATGGATCATTTAAAAAAACTGGGAGCAGCCGTAAACCGGGCAAAATATTTCATCGATTTCAATGCGGGGAATGCCTACCTGAAATATTTAACGGATAAAAATTTCAGAAAGCTGTTGATAGGTGGAAGTTCTTCAAAGTTTCACAATCAGTTTTCTCAACAACTAACTTTGTTTTAACACAAATTACACGAATATTTTCACAAATGATCACTAATTTATTGCTTCGATAAAACAGCACATTTGTCATTCTGACGTAGGAAGAATCTGATTAGTTTAGGAGATTCTTCCTGCGTCAGAATGACAGGCAACACAACTAAATTTTTTAATTTATTATGACAACCCTACTCTACGATGGCAGTTTTGACGGCCTTTTTACCGCGGTATTTGAAGTTTTTGAATACCGTTATAAAGACGTAGATATAGTAAATAGAGAAAGGTTTCATCAGGAAAATATTTTTGCAGAGATCCATGAAGTTATTACGCAAACAGAAAAGTCTGAAAGGGTACTTAATAGATTGGAACAGAATATTGGAAAACAGGGAGTGTATAAGCTTTTAAAAGTTTTTTTATCCGAAGATCCCGGCCTAGAAAACCTCATCTTATCTGCTGTCCGTCAATCTATCAAACATCCGGGAGAAAATATTCTTGAAAACTTTGCAGACAATAATATCCTTCAAATTTCAAAAATCTGCAAATCAGTAGACAGGGAAAGGCATCGAATGACAGCTTTTGTCCGCTTTGAAAAAATGCAGGATGGTATTTTTTTCGCCAAAATAGATCCTGATTTCAACGTTCTTCCTCTGATCAGAAAACATTTTAATGACCGGTATCAGGACCAGAAATGGATGATCTATGATCTGCGGAGAAACTACGGTATTCTTTACGATCTGGAAAACTGTGAATTTTTCTACCCTGATGAAAAGCTGGATTTCAGTCAGTATCAACAGAAGTTCCATGATGAAGAAAACAATTATCAAACCCTTTGGCAGCGATATTTTACTAAAACCAATATTGTAGAGCGAAAGAATATGAAACTTCATATTCAGCATGTCCCGAAAAGATACTGGAAGTATTTGACCGAAAAATGGTAGGTAAAACTCATATTGTGGATAACTTTTTTTTCAGTGAAGAAAAGATGGTAATTCAAGCATCCATTTTTTAATTTTTATTTAAATTATTAATTTACTGTCATATAGAATCCACATTAATTGAAAATTCATATTGTGGATAACTTTTGTCGTTAACATATGGTTAACATTGAAAATATCTCGATGTTATTTTTAATATAAAAATTAAGCAAATAAAGTTACTTCCCAGGAAAAAAGGAATAGGAAAATATGATGTAAAACTATGTAAATCTGCAACCTACATAACCAAAAATTAAATCAACATTTTTATTTTGTGGATAACTCTTATTTTTTGATGGTCCTCAAGGCTTTCTTTACAATATATTGGGTTTCTTTTGTCGGACTTTCACGAAGCCACTCATCACAGGTTTCTACCACAAATTCAGGTTGGGATTTGCTGGCATCATTCAACCAATTGCCGACACTATCCTGCACATATCGGGATGAATCTGAGCGTAGAGGTTCTAAAATTTCCAGTCCTAGTCCGGGATTTTGTTTCAAAGCATTAATATGTTCACACCAAACTCCTCTCGGCCGTGTAGATTCACTGGCAAAACGCCTTACATTTTCATTATCATGCTTCGTCCATTCTGATAAAATAGATAAACTCTCGTCAAGATTTTTTGAAATATCCGAACGGACTGTCATCCAGCAGATCTCCCTCACTCCAAAATGGGAATCAGAAGCAAAAGACTGAATGCTGTTCAATTTTTCTTTAAGTTTCAAATCATTATTTCTTCCTATAGTATAAGCTGCCCAGCAACGCACAAGATCTGCCGGGTGGGTTGCAAACTTCGATAGAAATTCATCATCATTATTTTTTCTGGCTAAATTCAAAAGTCCAACTCCAATAGCTTCGTTAAGAGTATTGACAGTTTGTTTTTTCAATTGATCTACATCTTCTAAGACGGGTTTTAAATAATCAATCCTGTTATTCTGCTGAAGTAAGTTCTCCAACAAGAGCTTTTGATCTACTGCCAGCCATTCTGTAAGATTGGCGGTTTCAATTTCTCCCCGGTTCAGCTGTTCTAAAATATCCGGTGGAATATCTTTGATGGAACGGACCCCTTTTCGTTTTTCTGTCATGCTGTTTTTAATGATTATCTTTACAAAAGTCTGAAACTAAGCAGACATAAGCAATACCGCATATTTTTCACCCATAGGGATAAAAAAGTCAATTTTATGGAAACAAAGGAAAGAGCTGAAGAAAATAAAATTTGTCCGCTGGAAGTCGCAGTCAATACCATCAGTGGAAAATGGAAAATTCCTATCGTTTGGCAGATCAATGAAGGAAAAAAACGTCCCAGTGAATTTCTGCGTGGTATTGCTAAAGTAGACCGAAGGGTTCTGAATCAACAATTATCAGAGATGGTAGATGACGGTATTCTAACGAAACAGTCTTTCAATGAACTTCCTCCAAGGGTAGAATATTCTTTAACAGAACTAGGTGAACAGCTGGTAAAAATTCTTTGGCAGCTGAATGATTGGGGCAAATTACTGATTCCGGAAAGGGAAAAAGCGTAAAGCAGAAGTTAAATATTGCAGATTTTCAGAACCTTATTTGTTGGTACGTGAAAAAAAATGATATTTGTGTTCATTAAAAACGCATGAAAAAAATTATCACGGGAATCATAACTGTTCTTATTCTCACAGGCTGTACGAAAGAAAAATTATCAGATCGTTTATTGGCTGAGCCCGATCATAACGAAAATTTAGCAACAAAAAGTTCTGCAAAGATTCATAAAGATAAAAATACGATCAGGGAAAGATTCTCTCCACCTGAAGGATATGAGTGGATTGAAGAAAAGGCTGATTCTTTTGGATATTTTATTGAAAATTTCAAGCTGAAACCTTATGACAGTCAGATTCTGAAATATGATGGAACTCCTATTTCTACCCAGCATCTTCATGAAGCTATTTTTGATATTGATACAGGAAGTAAAGACCTTCAGCAATGCGCTGATGCAGCAATCCGTATGAGAGCAGAGTATCTTTATAAGGCGAAAAAGTTTGACGAAATCAAATTTCATTTTACCAGTGGTGATCTTCTCAACTGGAATGACTACAAAAACGGAACAAGAGCTTTTGTCAGTGGAAATTCGGTGAGCTTTAGAAAGACTGCTACTTTTGATGATTCTTATCAGAGTTTCAGAAATTATCTGGATCTGATCTTTAATTATGCGGGGACTATTTCATTAAATAAAGAAACAAAACCCGTTGCAAAAAATTCCGATCTGAAAACCGGAGATATCCTAATCACACCGGGAAGTCCGGGACATATTGTTTTTATTTCCGGGGTCTGCCAGAATAAAGAAGGGAAAAGATTGTTTTTATTGAGTGAAGGATTTACACCCGCACAGTCTATTCATGTGCTCTCTAATCCGTTTAATCCCTATTTTACACCATGGTATGACCTGGATATCGATGCTCAGGAAACGAAAACCGCACGATATTTTTTTAAACCTACAAACTTCAGAAGCTTTTAATAATTTATATTCAAAACTATTGGAAAGTTACTACGATAATCTGAACTTGTTTTTGTAAATTTGTGTTCGAAATTTTTTTCTTGATGAAAGAGAGTGCTGTAAAAAAAATTGCAGTTCTTACTTCAGGAGGTGACTCTCCGGGTATGAATGCGGCGTTAAGAGCGGTAGTAAGAACCGCCAATTACTATAATATCGAATGCTACGGGGTGAGAGAAGGCTACAATGGTCTTATCAACAATGATTTCCTGAAAATGGGAGCCCGTTCCGTAAAAAATATAATCAACCAGGGTGGAACAATTCTAAAGTCTGCCAGATCCGCTGAATTCAGAACAAAAGAAGGCCGTCAGAAAGCTTATGATAATTGCATAAAGCTTGGAATAGACGGATTGGTTTGTATTGGTGGAGACGGAACTTTCACCGGTGCGAAAATCTTTAATGAAGAGTTCGGAATCAGAGTAATCGGTATCCCGGGAACGATCGACAACGATATTTTCGGAACTGATAACACCATCGGATATGATACTGCATTGAATACTGCAATGGATGCCATTGACAAAATCCGTGATACGGCAACTTCTCACAACAGAGTTTTCTTTGTGGAGGTGATGGGTCGTGATGCCGGTTTTATTGCATTAAACAGCGGGTTGGCAACAGGGGCTCTGGATATTTTAATTCCTGAGAAAAAAGACAGTATTGATGAGCTTTTCGCGAAATTCAGAGATGCTGAAAAAACAGGAAAGGCATCAAGCATTGTGGTAGTGGCAGAAGGTGAAAAACTTGCCAATGTGTATGAACTTGCCGAAAAAACAAAGCAGACATTCCCTGACTATGACATTCGTGTAGCCATTTTGGGACACATGCAGAGAGGAGGTTCTCCAAGCTGTGCAGACAGGGTTTTGGCAAGCAGATTAGGCTACGGTGCTGTAACTGGATTAATGGAAGGACAATCCAATGTAATGGCCGGAATGCGTTCCAATGATCTGACGTATACGCCGATTGAAGAAGCCATTAAAAAACATAACGAAATCAATGAAGATCTTTTACTGATTTCAAAAATTTTAGCAATCTAATTATTTTTATAATCTAATAAAAACAAACTATTATGTCAACAATTAAAGTAGGTATCAACGGTTTTGGTAGAATTGGACGTCTTGTTTTCAGAGCAATGACTGAAAGAGACAACATTGAAGTTGTAGGAATCAATGACCTTATTAATGCAGAATACATGGCTTACATGTTAAAATATGACTCTGTACACGGTATTTTCCCAGGTGAAGTTTCTGTAGAAGGAAATGATCTTGTAGTAAACGGAAAAAGAATCAGAGTAACTGCTGAAAGAGATCCTAACAACCTAAAGTGGAATGAAATTGGTGCTGACTATATCGTAGAATCTACAGGTCTTTTCTTATCTAAAGATACTGCTCAGGCTCACATCAACGCTGGTGCTAAGAAAGTAATCCTTTCTGCTCCTTCTAAAGATGATACTCCAATGTTCGTAATGGGTGTAAACCACAAGGAACTTACTGACGATATCAAAATTTTATCAAACGCTTCTTGTACTACAAACTGTTTAGCTCCTTTAGCTAAAGTAATCCACGATAACTTCGGAATCGTAGAAGGTTTAATGACAACTGTACATGCTACAACAGCTACTCAGAAAACTGTTGATGGTCCTTCAGTGAAAGACTGGAGAGGTGGTAGAGCTGCTCTAAATAACATTATCCCTTCTTCTACAGGTGCTGCTAAAGCAGTAGGAAAAGTAATCCCTTCTTTGAACGGAAAACTAACAGGTATGTCTTTCAGAGTACCAACTGTTGACGTTTCTGTAGTAGATTTAACAGTGAGAATTGACAAAGCTGCTTCTTATGAAGAAATCTGTTCAGTAATCAAAGCTGCTTCTGAAGGTGAATTGAAAGGTATTCTTGGATATACTGAAGATGCAGTAGTATCTCAGGACTTCATTGGAGATAAGAGAACTTCTATCTTCGACAAAGATGCTGGTATCATGCTTTCTCCAAACTTCGTGAAACTTGTTTCTTGGTATGACAACGAAATGGGTTACTCTAACAAGTTAGTGGATATGCTTGTACACGCTGCTTCTTTGTAATAAGTAATGAGCGATAAGCAATAAGTAATATAAAACCTTCCCGATGGGAAGGTTTTTTTTTATTAATATTAGATACTAGACACTTCATAGAAATCTAGATCAATTACTAAATATTCTCTTAGAGAATTAATTGTGCATAAGTAATGTTAAGTAAGTTATTTTTTATCGTTATTATTTGATTTTGACTCTCCCAAACCCACATTAAATAACTGATAGCCAATACCAAATCCCAACCATAGATTTCCATTATTCCTCCATTGATAATGATTCTGATTATTTATCTGATCACAACCAAAATAGAAACCTGCCTGTACTTTTTTATATTGAAGCATTACTCCTCCAAAGGCGGTAAGTGTTGCCGCATTTATATTTTCATCTAAACCTACTCCATAAGAGTTGTTAGAATTAAGCTCAACACTTCCTAATCCCGCCCCAATTTGCGCATAAAAATTTGTGCCACTCCCCCAAAAATTATGTACTAAAAGAACATTCAAACTAGAATTCAAATTAAATTGAGCTTCGAATGTTTTTTCATCTTGAGGCCTATATTTAAATGGAAGAGTTAAAATTCCAATTGAGAATCTATCTGGAATATTTTCTTTCTTTTTAGTTGCATTCTTCTTTAAATTATCTAAAGATATTTCAAAAGATTTATCATTATAAAGAATACTATTTATTGACTTATCAATTATATGGCTATCCAGAAAATTTTTACGGTTATTTCTTCTTATGATTCTTCTCTTATTAAAAACTTTGAAATTTATAGGTGATACTATAACATTTTTAGATTTTTCGTCAATGCTAAGAATTATATATCTAATCCCAGATTTCAAAACGTTTGTGGAAATACTTTTAAGCTTTTCTGCAATATCCTCATTATTTGAATATGTATATGGAACAAGAACTGCATTTTTACTTAGATTTACACTATTTATAAATGTGATTGTATCTTTTTCTTTTAGTCCTTCTTGTCCAAAAGCCATCCCCACCCATCCGAGCAGAAACAGTAATAAAATTTTTGTTTTCATGGTTATTTATTTTTCAGATTAAAGTTTTTTGAAGTGTCAGTGATTGAATTATCTCCTTAAAGGGAATGTTCAGGAAATTAAGTTTCCATGGTCATTAGTTTTATTTAAAGCTACAATACTTACCTACCACACGAAATACCACAAAAGGGTGATTTTTTAACATAATTTTATTATTTTTAAGAAAACATTAACCAATGGAGAAAAAACACTTGACTCATGCAAAAAAACCGCATCCCCTCACCAAAGTCTGGAATGACTATCCTGAAATTTTACAGAATGATAACAGAATATTGCCTGTTCCAACGATTGAAAACATTATCGGAGAAGTTTTTGCTCCAGGAAAATTCTATTATTATGTCATCAATTTTGCAGGCAGCACCATTATTTGTAATCACGATGAAGATATTTTAGCAATACATGGCCTCAATAAACATCCTGTACATCTGAAAGAAATTATAGACCTCATCCATCCTGATGACATTGAGTTTGTCATGGAAGCAGAAAGAATGTCAATAGAAAAGATAAAAGAAATTGATGGCTTTGATTATCAGCAGGAACTGAAAACCAGCTATTGCTTCAGAATGAGAACTTCAAAAGGTAATTATGAACTTTTCCATCATCAGGCTTTACACACGTACAAAGATGAAAACGGCAGGCTTTTGCAAGCGGTTAATATCCATACGAATATTGAACACATCACGCACCAAAATTCTTATGTTGTATTGGTGTCCGGAATTAACGGACGAGAAGATTTCCACCAGATGCAGTGGATGGAACACCATAAATCTCCTGAATCTACCTTCGTTATTTTTACCAAAAGAGAAGTCGAAATCATTAATTGTATTGCGAAAGGATATCCAACAGGAAAAATATCCAATCTTTTACATATCTCGGAAGAAACCGTACGCACCCACAGAAAAAATATTTTAAGAAAATCCGATTGCAGAAACAGCTCTGAACTCATCAGAAAGACCTTTGAATGGGGATACCTGTAGAAAGCTCATCACAATCCTGACAAATCTCACCAAAGAATTTCAGCATAAAACTTGTACTTTTATAGGTAAAGGAATGAACATGATACAACCACGATTTAAAGACGCTTCTCATTTCAGAGATTTCTGGGAAAGGGGCAACGGAAAACTGCTTATTGAATTTTCCGGTGCAGAAGTGAGTTTTGAAAAATTTGAAAAATTCGCTCCTTTTTTTCATCATGTGGACGAGATTGGTGATGAGGTAGTAAAAGATGTTTATTTTACTAAAAAATTTCATGAGGCATCCAGGGAAATTGAGCAGTACATCAGAAATGGAGTTTCGGAAACAGATTCAGTTCCTGAAAGTGTAAAAAAGCTTTTCACACAAACTCAAAAAGTTCCTGAATGGCTTGATTACAATTTACTCAAAAACGGTGCAGAACTCTGTATGAGAAGCAACCTTGACTCCCTGATTTCGTTGAGGGATTATTGTCTGATCGGCGGTTATGACTATGCCTACCTCAACAAGCCCCTTATCGTTACAGAAGCATTAAAAAAGGGTGCGGTAAAACGTCTTTCGGAAACATTGGATTTCTGGGTAAACGCTACCCGATATAATGCGCTGGAAGTTCACGCAAAAGGGTATGAATTTGCTATCAAAACCCGTCTGATCCATTCTTACGCTAGACTTTCCATCAAAAAACATTATAAAGACTGGGATACCGAAAACTGGGGTGAGCCTATCAATTCATGGGATATGATGGCAACGTACATTGGTTTTAGTCTTGTCTTTCTTCACAGTCTTCAAAAACTGGGAAATAGTTTTTCCATTGAGGAAGAACAGGGAATTTTTCACCTGTGGAAATATGTAGGTTATCTTCTGGGAATTCCGGAACAGCTTCTCCCCGACAATAAAAAACAAGCTACCGAATATTTTTATTTATGGACTTCTGTTCAACCTCCTTCTGATAAAGATTCTGTTCTCCTTGCTCATTCTCTGTTGAATGAATCTCTGGAAAATCCAATTTTAAAATTTGAATTCCAAAGGAAAAATTTAAAATATCTGCATGTCTGCTGTACCTGGTTTCTGCTGGATGATGAAGTTTGCAAAAGACTGCAAATCCCGGAAGTTCCCAACAAAAACCTGTTCCCCAAATCAAAAATACTTTTCAACAAAATATATGACAAACTCGTAAGCCGTGAAGCGAGAATAAAAAGAGGAAATAAGGACCAGATGAAAGTATTGGAAGACTATCTGAATATTACTAAAAACTCCAATTTTCATTAAAAACTTTATTTTTGAAGGAAATGAAAAGCTGGAAGTTATTTAAAATAAAAATTGAGACTTCTCCATTTCATTGAAAAAGAGGCAATATTATATTTATTCTTTTTCCTTTACATTTCCTGTAATAAGCTTTCTGTTTCTTACACTCCAGATCAGATACAATAAAAATAAGATGATCCAGACGCTAATGACAACCCCTATAAAAATGACTGTAATGGAGGGATGAAGATAATTCGGTTTGTAGAACAATCGGTCAAGGGTTTCAAATTTTTCTTTTAACCTATTTCTTTCGTAAGTATTTCGTATTTCATTCAGAGGCTCCTGCTGATGGTCTCTGTAATAAAAGACATCTTTTGTTAGCTGTTCTGGAATTATCTGTGTTTCTATATTGTATTTTTTTAAAAGAACATCCAGCCTCTTCAACGAGTTTAGCAGCGAATCCTGATTATATTTATAAAGCAAATTATATCTTTTAACGGCATTTTCATACTGCTGTTTCCGTTCAGGGATATTATGCAATGAAGAAGACAAGCTTTTATTTTCAAGGAAAATACACATTTTCTCATCATATTGAGGATGTACCTCTATTCCTTGAAATAGAATTTCAGTACTGTCCCCTATCTCTTTTTTAGAAATTAATCTTTTTCCCAGCTTCTCGGCATCAAGCCCCAGAATATCAAGCACTGACTTCGATTTATTGCTTAATTTTTTATAATCAGCTCTCAGTACTCTCAGGGTATCAATACTGTAATACCTGGATTCTGTTGAAAAATAATCCTTATCATTACCTGGCTCATAATATACTGTATCCCTCAGTTCAACTACAGGATAAGGTTTGGGGTATAAAATATTTTTGGGATTAAATAGCTTCTCAGAGCTATAAGACGTATAATTGTATAAAAAAGGCTGTAAGACGTTCAGTAGCGTTTTGTCCTTATTAAGATTCTTTTCAGGCAATTCAGTTCGTAGCTTTGCATTTAATCCAAAACTATAACTGATGAAAAAAGTGAGGGATAAAAAGGATATAAATAACAGTATAATGGTCATTCTCCAAATATTTAACGATTCATTTCTCTTTGGAGAATGATTTCTAAGGAGAAGAAAAACAAAGAAAAACAAGAAAAAGCTGGTTACAAAAAAGTGAGAAATGGAAACATCATCATAAAATTTGAACCTGTAAAATTCTGTATAAATATCAATTTTTTGCAGACCTTCAAACTTTATATAGCCATAGATAAAATAAGCGAGATGTATTACTACTAATACAGCAAAAGATTTAATCAGGAATCGTTTTAATTTTCTGTCCATAGAATAATCTTTAAAAACAATGTTTTAAGATAAGCATTTTTTTATATGAATGGATAAAAAGACATTCGTACTGATCAACATAAAAAATGTTGTAATAGACTAATTTAATAAGCAGGGAAGACTCCATCTCACAGAAATGGCCCATCCAACAGTAGCTTTCACCCTCCTTGTCTTTTTCTTACAATGATCACTTTATCAGCTTAAATATTTTTTTTAACATCATATCCCTTCACACCCCACATCTATCTCGTTATGAATAATATCACTTATAAACTTTTATCATTTTTTAACTCTAAAAACAGTTTTCAGAGATAAATAATATTAGCTTTTGATATTTAAATTATGTATTTTTGAGAAATTATTTTAATAGCGATGAGTAACATTGATGATAAGAAAAAAGCACTCGCTTTAGTGCTTGAAAAATTAGATAAAACATACGGAAAAGGGACGGTAATGACTTTAGGAGATGATACCGTAGACACTACAATAGAAGTAATTCCTTCCGGTTCTTTAGGAGTAGATATTGCCTTAGGAGTAGGTGGATATCCAAAAGGAAGAATCATTGAAATATATGGTCCTGAATCTTCAGGTAAAACAACATTGACCCTTCACGCTATTGCTGAAGCTCAAAAAGCAGGTGGTATTGCTGCATTCATTGATGCTGAGCACGCTTTCGACAGAACTTATGCTGCAAAATTAGGAATAGATTTGGAGAACCTTATCATTTCTCAGCCGGACAATGGGGAACAGGCATTAGAAATTGCCGATAACCTTATCCGCTCAGGAGCTATTGATATCGTTGTGATTGACTCTGTTGCTGCACTTACACCCAAAGCGGAGATTGAAGGTGAAATGGGAGATTCAAAAATGGGTCTTCATGCAAGATTGATGTCTCAGGCATTAAGAAAGCTTACAGCTACTATTTCCAGAACGAAATGTACAGTGATTTTCATCAACCAGTTAAGAGAAAAAATCGGGGTAATGTTCGGGAATCCTGAGACTACTACCGGAGGTAATGCTCTTAAATTCTATGCTTCTGTAAGAATTGATATCAGAAAAGCCAGCGCACCTATCAAACAAGGTGATGAAGCTATTGGTAGCCGTGTGAAAGTGAAGATTGTGAAAAACAAAGTAGCACCTCCTTTCAAGCAGGCAGAATTCGATATCATGTATGGTGAAGGAGTTTCTAAAGTAGGAGAAATTCTTGATACAGCAGTAGACATGGGAATTGTAAAGAAAAGCGGTTCTTGGTTCAGCTACGAAGAGACTAAACTTGGTCAGGGACGTGATGCTGTAAAAGATGTTTTAAAAGATAATCCTGATCTTTCTGAGGAATTGGAAAACAAGATCAAGGAAGAAATGAAAAACAAATAATTTTTCAGAAAAATATAGAAAAGGCAGTCTTAGGATTGCCTTTTTTTGTTTTTTACATGCAGATATTTTTTAACGCAAAGGTTTCATCTGTAAGTTGTAATATTTTTAAGAGAGCAAAGGGCAGAATCAATTTCATTGATTCGTACTAAGCAAACGCCTCATTTACCACAAAGCTCCTTCAGCGACAAATTCGCTTCTATTGGCTTCTTGAAATAAAGCATTTATTCTTTGCGTTTAAATAAATGAAGGATCAGAAAATAAAAAAGAGGTCATTCCGTGGAACAACCTCTTTAGTTTTTATATTCTTTAAAACTATTCAGCCATCTTACCTTGCAGCTGAAGGGCTCCGGTAACTTTCATTCCTTTTGTTGGAGTTTCAAATCTCATGTTCTCCTTATTAACAAAAGCATCGATGGTGAAGAAATCTTCATTCTCTTCGTTTGTGATCAGTTTCAGTTTCAGGATATATCCTTTCACGCTTCCATCTTCAAGCAATTCCGTTTCCTTACAATCTACAATCTGAGCAATGAAATCAAAACATGCATAGTTAGGAAGATCCTGGCTTGGCGCATAGGTTGTAAAGTCTTCACTCATTTTAGTACCATCTGGTAAATCTGTGTTGGTATGAACATCAAGAATTAGAACAATTCCACTAAGATTTACTTTCAGATGAGGCTGTGTTAAATATTTGTTTCTGTTTTCCGCATAATCTGTCGCAAAGAACCAAACTCCGAAAGTATCTCTGGCAGGGCCAGCCACAATCGCTTGTAAGTTCAACGCATTTTCCCATTCTCTGATTGATCTTGTTTCAAAATCTAAAACATAATCGGTTTTCACCTCCGGAATGATGGTACTCAATTCATCTGTAACAATGGTTTTAAACCTTACATCTTCAAATTCTGTTTTGCTTTTATCTTCATCAGACGGCTCTGCAACCGTAGACTGCATTAAAACAGTGGTAAGATATTGACCGTAATCTTTAGTCTGGAAATTTTCATGACCAAAAATCCCGCTCCATGTATTCACAAGATTATGAACATTCGATTTTCTTATGATGATTCCTGCTTCGTTGGTAGTTTCAGGCGCTGCAATTCCTTCTGTATTCGGGAAATAATCTTTACCATCCACCAACTGATGATTCATGATCTCATTATTTTCTTCGTGAGAAAACTCTGCAAAACCTTTATAGGTCACATTCTGGTTTTCGAAAACATAAGGAAGTCCCGTTTTTGCCTTACCAGCTCCTTCAAAATGGTAAGAAAGTGAAATTGCTTTAAACTCTTCTTCTTTGGTTGCCGGATTATGATTATCGTTATTATCAAACTGAGAATGATACAAAATCATATAAGATTTGATCTTACCTTCCTGAAGTTCGTTTTCAAGCTTTTCTTCCATTTGCGCAATCGCCTGTTGTGGAGCAAGTGCATAAGCATCTTCTGTCACCATATAAGCAAAACCTTCTACCTCACCATTTTCTTTTTCAAAAGCAGAAATAGGAGTATATTCACCTCTCAGCTGAAGTGCTATAGAATACACTATATAATCATTATAAATTCTGATTTTTTCGTACTCACCATTTACCTTTGGCTCTTCTATTTGTGGTGAAGAGATTTCCGGCATTGTTTCCACAACCTCTTCTACTACTTCCTCCACTATCATTTCCTCAGGCATTTCCATTTCCTGAACCTGAGTACTTACATTTTCCTGACTGTTATTTTTCTTCTTAAAAAAATCAAAGATTCCCATACTGTTATTTATAATTGGCGGTAAATATAATAAAAAGCGATCAACAGATCCATCATAAAAAAATGCCATTGTGTCAGTTTAAGCTTCGTCATATTTTTCAAAGGGTATTTTAAACAGAATCGGCAGAGCCAAAGGCTCCGCCGATTCTTTTAATTAGGCTTATCATCTGTTAACTCAAAGCCCCAATCTTTCCCTTTTTGAGTGGCTGGAATACCTTTTGTCATCCAGACCGGAGCTTTAGCACCCTTGAGATAATAATCAAAAAACTGTTGTTCACGGATTTGGATATCTTTTCTGTTCTGGCGCTTTACCAGATTGTGATCATCACCATTATAATTCAGAAGCCACACTGGTTTTCCGAGACGGCGCAATGCGGTAAACATTTCAATTCCCTGATACCAAGGCACTGCTCCATCTTTATCATTACTCATAATCACCACAGGAGTTTTTACTTTATCAATGGTAAAAAGCGGTGAATTCTTAATATAAAGATCCGGCGCCTCCCATAGATTTTTTCCTAATCTGCTTTGTGATTTTTCATACTGGAATTGTCTGTTCATCCCAGAAGTCCATCGGATTCCTCCATATGCAGACGTCATGTTGACAACAGGAGCACCACTCCACGCAGCTGCATACATATTGGTATGAGCAATAAGATAGGCTACCTGATAACCACCCCAGCTTTGTCCCTGAATTCCGATTTTAGCATCATCTACCCATGAATTTTGCTTTAACTTTTCAACTCCGGAATTAATATATTCCATTGCAGATTCTCCGGGAAAACCATCTGTGTACGAAATATCAGGAGTAAAAACCAGATATCCGTTGCTCACAAAATAAGAAATATTTAATCTTGAAGGTGTTGGAGCTGGTGCTACATAACGGTTCAGATTATCCGAAAGCTTTTCATAGAAATAGACGATCATTGGATATTTTTTATTAGGATCAAAATCTTCGGGCTTGTATAAAACTCCTGTAGAGGTATTTCCTTTCGGCGTTGTCCAGTTTACCAATTCGTCTGTACCCCAATTATAATGGCTTTGCTGCGGATTGGTATCACTCAGCTTTTGTTGTTTTGAGAAATCTGATGCTGCAAAAATATTGGGAGAATCAGTGTATGATTCCTTTACCATAATATATTCTTCTGCATTTTTCGCTTTTTGAAGACTTCTATACCCCCATACATTTTCCATCTGGATTTTTACCGGATCAGAATTCGACTGAATAGATGTTTTAAAAATACCATTCGCTTTGGATGTATTATCAAACGCTGATAAATAAATGGCTGATTTTCGGTCTAAACTTTTAATATCTTTATCTAAATCGTAGGTATCAAACGTTATTTTATTTTTACGTCCAAATCCATTAGTAATATTTCTTGGCTTTTTTGACCCGTTCAGGAAAAATTCCCAAAGATCGAAACGGTCTTTGATAATCACAGACTCATCATTATCTGTCCAGGATGCAATTCCATAAGAACTTGGAAAATCAGGCATATCAAACTCCTCATCCACAAAAGAGACCGGCAATCCGTTACTCAATGGAAGTGTTTGCTTTGTTTTAATATTATAGCTTTGCCAATTTCCTTTTTCTCTGTCAAAAATCACAACGAACTTCCCAAGTGGAGAAACAGAAACCGAACCGTTAAGGTTTCTAATAATTTCTGTTCTTTCTCCTGTTTTATTATCAATCAGGAAATACGTTTTCTTTGTTGCCCCTTCCCACTGTGAAGAAACACGGTTATTCATACTTGTAATACCAAGTGCAAATTCAGCATTTCCTTCGTTGACCAATCGTAAAGTATCCAGATCTTCGCCGTCAATATTTCTAAAGAAATCCGGTTTTTCCGTCTGCATTACGGCAGCATAAGATTTTTTCAGGTCATTTTTCAATTCTTTTAGCTGTACTGTTTGCAGATAATCATCTTTATAATTCCAAACATCTACAACCGCATGGTCATTCGCGATCATCGCTGTGTCTTTTGCAATAGGTTTCGGAGCAACACCAAAATACAGCTGCTTCCCATTTTTACTGAATAAGGGTAAACGGTTTTCAGAAATTACCCAGTTCTTTTTCATCTGCCCATTTTCATTGGTAACAGTTTCCTTTTTATTTCCTTTAAAATTAAAGTAATACAACTGATACAATTTCACCAAATCATTTTGTGCAGAAGAAGTTCCCACATATGCCAACTGATTTCCTTCTTCATCAAAAGACAATTGTGAAAAATCGCCTTCCATTTCTGAAATCATAGTTACAGTTCCTTTCTGCAGATCTACAACCTGTACGGTTTGAAGCGCATATTTCTTTGGCTTTGATTTATCTGTATCTTTTTTGTCCGCAGATTTTTCATCTTTTGAATCCTTTCCTTCTTTTTTATCTTTCTTTTCGTCCGGTTTTTTAGTGACAAAAACAAGCTGCTTTCCATTTTTACTGAACTCATAACGGACTACATTATCATACTCCGTAGTTTTTCCATCCAAAAGATTTTGTACAACCAGCTGCAAAGGCTTTACATTTTTATCTTCATCTTTATTTTCGTCTCCATCTTCTTTATCAGAAGCATCATCTGAAGATTTATCTTTTGTGTTTTCCAGGAGATAAGCAACATAAGAACCTGCTTTTTCAGGAATTTTAAATGATTTCACATTTGGAATTTTCTCCGTTTTATCATTTAAAAAATCAACAATTGCAAGGCTGTCTTTTGTTAATTTATTTTTTTTAAGCTTTTTATCTTTTACCGCTTTTATATCTTTATACTGTGGACGGATTTGAAAGACAGCAAACCTGGAATCATTCGTAAAATCTACTTTTGTTCCTCTTGCAAATTTTTTTGACGTTTTATTTTTAACGGAATATAAAGAGAGGTTAGGATTTCCTTCCTGAGCATCCACAGAATAAGCAATCCATTTTCCGTCATTGGAGATTTTTCTTACTCCAATATTTTGCCAACTGTCATAGACAGAATGGTCTAAAGGTTTTTTCTGTCCATACACCCAGCAGGTCATAATGAGCAGAATAAAAACTGTACATTTCAACTTCATCTTTAAAAAATTTTTAATAATTAAAAATAAGATATTTCTTTGACAAATTCATAGCATAAGACTGTTTCACATTGAAAAAATGCCATTCTGTCACTTTCTTCTGCATGGTATTTTTTTTGAGAAGTATGTTGAACAATTAAAATATAAAATATGATGACTAAAGGAAATATTAATGTATCTGTGGAAAACATTTTTCCGCTTATTAAAAAATTTCTTTACAGTGACCACGAAATATTCTTAAGAGAATTAATCTCCAATGCCACTGATGCTACTTTAAAATTAAAACATTTAACAAGCATCGGAGAAGCAAAAGTGGAATACGGAAACCCAAAACTCGAAGTTAAAATTGATAAAGACCAGAAAACGTTACGTATCATAGACCAGGGTATTGGGATGACAAGTGAAGAGGTTGAAAAATACATCAACCAGGTTGCTTTTTCAGGCGCTGAAGAGTTTTTGGAGAAATATAAAGATTCTGCGAAAGATTCAGGGATTATCGGACATTTTGGTCTTGGATTCTACTCTGCATTTATGGTAGCTGAAAAGGTAGAAATTCTTACAAAGTCTTACAAAGATGAGCCGGCAGTACGTTGGATCTGCGACGGAAGCCCGGAGTTTACGCTTGAAGAAACTACTGACAAAACTGATAGAGGAACGGAGATCATCCTTCATATTGCTGAAGATTCTGTAGAATTTTTGGAAGAAGGAAAAATCCGTGAGCTGTTATTAAAGTATAACAAATTCATGCCTGTTCCAATCAAATTCGGAACAAAAACACATACACTTCCATTACCGGAAGATGCTCCTGAAGATGCTGTAGCTGAAACGGAAGAGGTAGACAATATCATCAATAATCCGGTTCCAGCATGGACGATTGCTCCAAGCGAACTGACCAACGAAGATTATATGAAGTTCTACCACGAGTTGTATCCAATGCAGTTTGAGGAACCTTTATTCAATATTCACCTTAATGTTGATTATCCATTCAACCTTACCGGAGTTCTGTTCTTCCCGAAACTGAGCAATAATTTGAATATTGATAAGGATAAAATTCAATTATATCAAAACCAGGTATTCGTAACGGATGAAGTAAAAGGAATCGTTCCGGACTTCCTGATGCTTCTGAGAGGAGTCATTGATTCTCCGGATATCCCATTGAACGTTTCCCGTTCTTATCTTCAGGCAGACGGTGCGGTAAAGAAGATCTCATCTTACATCACGAAAAAAGTTGCCGACAAAATGGCTTCTTTGATCAATGAAAACCGTGAAGATTATGAGCAAAAATGGAATGACATTAAGATCGTAATTGAGTACGGAATCATTACAGAAGAGAAATTTGCTGAAAAAGCAGACAAATTCACACTGTATCCTACAACAGATGGAAAATATTTCCTTTGGGATGAATTGATTGAAAAAATCAAACCTATACAAACGGATAAAGACAACAAACTGGTTGTACTATATGCTACCAATGCTGATGAACAGCACAGCTACATCCAATCTGCAAAGGATAAAGGATATGAAGTTCTGTTACTAGATTCTCCTATCACTCCACACGTTATCCAGAAGTTGGAAACGTCAAAAGAAAATATTTCTTTTGCAAGAGTAGATGCGGATCACGTGAACAACCTGATTAAAAAAGATGAGCCAACCATCTCAAAACTGAATGACACTGACAAAGAATCTTTAAAAAAGAACGTGGAAGAAGCTATCCAGGATACTAAGTTCACCGTTCAGCTTGAAGATCTGGACAGCAATGATGCTCCGTTTACCATTACCCAGCCAGAATTTATGAGAAGAATGAAGGAAATGCAGGCTACAGGCGGTGGCGGTATGTTCGGAATGGGAGGTTTCCCGGAGATGTACAATCTTGTGGTAAACTCCAACAGTGAACTTTCTAATCAGATTTTAAAGACTGAAAATACGGAAGAGAAAGAAAGTTTGATCAAATATGCTTTGGATCTTGCCAAACTTTCACAAAACTTACTGAAAGGAAAAGACCTGACAGATTTTATACAGAGAAGCTATAAGCAACTTGAAAAATAATATACACAAGACTGTTTCATTTTGAAGCAGTCTTTTTTTTGTTTGAGAAGAATGTTAGAAAAACGCAAAGGCGCAATTTTTTGATTTTATTCGTCTTTAAGGCGCAAAGATTTATCTGCGATAAAATTTTTTATTCCTAATCCTATAAGAATTAATTCTTGCTGAAAATCTTTGATTTTCTTGCGCCCCAAAATCTTCATAACGCATGAAACTCTTTGCGCCTTTGCTTTTTTCCAACAAAGCAAACTAAAAATCATTAACAGTCACTCCAAATAAGATTCATATTATAAAGCTTTTCTTTATTTTCTATTCATTTTCACGGCTTTCCTCTATATTTTTTCTGTTTTCTATTGTATAGATTATGCTTTTTCGCCATTTTTGTATAAAATGTCGGTCATGCAAAAAGAAAAATTACGCGTCATCAGAAAGCAAAAAGGCTATACTCAGCAGCAGGTAGCTGACTTTATCGCAACAGATGTATCTAATTACAGTAGAAAGGAAAGCGGTGATGTAAAGATTGTAAGAGATGAGTGGGACAAACTTGCCCGTTTTCTGGATGTACCAATTGAGGATATTTATGAAGAAGAGGAAGCTACAATAGTTGTTAATAATGACCATCCTGTATTTAATGATAGATCTGCAGGAGTTATCAGTAACCAAAATAATTATGATAATATCCCTGGGGACATCATTAAAAACCTTCAAAACTATATTGCTCTATTAAAAGAGGAGAACGAAAAGCTGAAAGAAGAACTAAAAGGTCTCCCGAGAGGAAGAAAATAATACAGTTTAAACACTTAAAAATATTGATGTCATTCATATTAAGCTATGGAGTGACATTTTTTTATCCTATTATTTTTGACGCAAAGTACTTAATGATTCGAATGTTTTATTTCAGGAGGCGAAGAGTTGCGACTCTGTCGCTGATGAAGCTTTGGGGTTATACGTTCGCTTAAAAAAATCAATGAAATTGATTCCCTTCTTTGCTTCCTTAAAAATAGTACAGCATAAAAATAAAACCTTTGCGTTAAAAAGAATTCAAATACATTTAATCTATAATTCAGCCAACGGATCCCAGAACAGTTTTTTGAAATTTTTTATTCTAAAATTTTCCACAGTGATCCCCTCCGCTTCCAGCTTAGGTTGAAATTCAGGAACAGATAATACTCCTGAACTGGAAATAACACGGTGAGCAGGAACATCTTTCGGACATCCTCCCATCGCTTTTCCTACATGACGAGAATGATTGGGATAACCAACTGCTTTTGCTATGGCCCCATAAGTGGATACTCTCCCTTTAGGAATAAGTCTTGCCACTTCGTATACCTGTTGTTTGAAAATTTCGTCCATATTCCTTTATTATTTTTAGCTGGCGATCTTTTTTGCATCATTTTTGAAGTCTCTTAGGCTCAATGATGTTTCATTAAAAGATAAAGATATGAAAAAATCATTTTTCAGGCTGTTGAATGCAGTCAATAAAAAAGTTCTTCCGAAGCTGAGTAAAAAGGATCCTAATCAGTTGACAAAAGTGGAAAAAGGTATTCTGGCGTATCGCTATTTTGTACTGGTGAATTCTTTGGATTGATTTTTTTCTTTTCCACGGATTACACAGATTTTCACAAATACTTATGTATGTTTTTTGGAGAACGCAAAGGCGCAAAATTATTTTAATACTATGTGTTGTAAGGCGCAAGGATTTTATCTTCGATAAAATTTTATATCGTTATTAAGGGAAATAGCTAAGCTATTTTATGTAGCTGTGTGCTTTATTTTTCTTCAAAGATGAAACTTAATTATTCTTATTTTCTCCATTTTTCTTAATGGTTTAAATAGTTTGAGTTTTTAAAACAAATCTATTTCTAAATGCTAAAATGAAAAAGCGCTCCAAATAAATTGAAGCGCTGTATGGTAATCTCTGATGAGAATTTTGTTCTTAGTTTTCTAAGATGTAAGAGAACATCAATGGTGCACAGATTGTTGCATCACTTTCAACGATAAATTTCGGTGTAGTGATATCAAGTTTACCCCAAGTGATTTTCTCATTTGGAACTGCTCCTGAATATGAACCATAAGATGTTGTAGAGTCAGAAATCTGACAGAAATAAGACCAGAAAGGAATGTCATGCATTTCCATATCCTGATACAACATTGGCACTACACAGATAGGGAAATCTCCTGCGATACCTCCACCAATCTGGAAGAACCCAACTCCTTTTCCTGCTGAGTTTTTAGTATACCAGTCAGCAAGGTAAGTCATATATTCGATTCCTGATTTCATTGTAGTCGCTGTAAGCTCTCCTTTGATACAGTAAGAAGCGAAGATGTTACCCATTGTAGAATCTTCCCATCCCGGAACTACAATTGGCAGGTTTGCTTCTGCTGCAGCGATCATCCAAGAGTTTTCTCTAGGAATTTCATAGTACTGCTCCAAAACTCCAGAAAGGATCATTTTGTACATGAATTCGTGTGGGAAATATCTTTCTCCTTTAGCTTCAGCATCTTTCCAGATCTCTACGATATGTTTCTGTAATCTTCTGAAAGCTTCTTCTTCAGGAATACATGTGTCTGTAACTCTATTTAAACCTCTTTCTAAAAGATCCCACTCATCCTGAGCTGTCAGATCTCTATAATGAGGAACTCTTTCATAGTGAGAGTGAGCCACAAGGTTCATTAAATCTTCTTCAAGGTTAGCCCCTGTACAAGAGATAAAATCTACTTTCCCCTGACGGATCATTTCTGCAAGAATTTTACCCAATTCAGCAGTAGACATTGCTCCAGCTAAAGTGATCATCATTTTCCCGCCATCTTTAAGATGTGCAACATATCCTTTAGAAGCATCCACCAATGCAGCTGCGTTGAAGTGCAGGTAATACTTTTCTATGAATTCAGTTATCGGTTTGCTCATTTTTTAAATTTTTGCAAAGATAAAACTTAAAAACGGAATGCAGTCAAAGCACTTCAAGAAAGTACCATAGAGAGATCTTTTTTTATCATTTGTTAAATTACATTTGTTGGAAACACAAAGGCGCAAAGAGTTTCATGCGTTATGAATATTTTAAGGCGCAAGAATATCTAAGATTTTCAGCAAGGGAAACATTAAATTTTCGTGCAAATCATACAGATTGTGCATTTTTTTTATGTAAATATGCAAAATCAGCGTGAGATTAAATAAAATATACAGTACACAATTTTATCGGAGATAAAATCTCTGCATCTTACAGGATTTAAAACAATTTGCGTCTTTGCGTTTTCCAACATTAAGTCTATAAAAAAGCGCAACTCATACGAGCCACGCTTTCATTGTAATTCAACCTAATAGCATTCAACAGGAATTTACCCTTCCCAGGTTTCTACTTTCAGGATTTCAATTTTTCTTTCGCCATCTCTGAACGGCCAGCTGATAATATCCCCCACTTTATATCCTACTACTGCAAGAGCAATATCCGAAAGTATGGAATGTTTATTCTTTTTAAGTTTTGCTTTAGTAGATGGCACAAAAATATATTCGTGCTCAAAATCCAAGGTATGGTCTTTTAAAGTTACTTTCCTTTCAACGGTTACAATATCAGCAGGCAGATTTCTTCTCAATACCTGTTTCGCTTTTCTAAGTTCTTCAGTTAATCTTTTTTCTTCTCCGATGCTCACTTTTTTTCTTCTGAGTGTATCTTTTATAGCATCATAAATTCCGGTGGTTACAATAATATGATTGGACATTTTTTTCAATTTTTAAAATTAAAATGCAGTTATCCCAAAAGATCCAATGTAGAATCCAGGCATACAACAGCCTTCTTCTATAGAAAACCGCAAAAAAGCAATAAATAAAATCCGGAAAAATCCCCTGTCTTGGATCCTGACAGGGCTTAATTGATAAAGTCCTTAGAACTTTTCAGAAAAGAATCTGTATGTAGATAAAGTAATGACAGCAACAATCCTGATTGCCTGCGTTCTGCTGATAAAGAGATTGTTGCTGCCATTATTATAAAATTCTTTGTAATCCTTACAAAGATAGTAATTTAAAAACGGAATGTAGCTGCTGCACTTAAAGAAACTCTTGTCAGACCTTCTTTCTGGTCATCACCAAGATCAACGGTTTGTCCATTAACTTTTATTTTGCTCAAGGTTCCTGCCGTAATTCCCAACTTTGGACCTATCATAAAGTTTTTCGAAACTGCATATTGATAGGCTGCCCCCAGTTCCAGACCAAGGTTGGAACCTGTACCTTTTACAGCTTCTGTTTTTGTAGTGTAAGTAATCACTCCAAGAGATACATCAGCAACAATTTTGTGGTTTGTAGGTTTGGTATAGTTGGAGAACATAACGGAAGGTCCAAAGAATGTAATATTATCTTTAGTGCTTATAGAAGCTGTAACAGTCTGCCCATTCATATTGTATCCGCTCAATACAGCACTGCTGGAAGCGTTATAATTGGAAAATTTAGCACCAATCCCAATATTTTTCACATTATAATAAGCAGCAATTTCAAAATGGACTCCGTTTTTCAATCCTTTAACATAATTTTTTTCTGCCATGGAAAGCCCAGGTGCTGTTTTAGCTACTCTCCACGCATATCCTACAGCCGGTATGATGGTTATTTTTTCCTGTGCAAAAGAAAGTAAAGAACTCGAAATAGTTCCTAATAGAATTAGTTTTTTTATCATGGTTTTAAAGTTTCCGGCAAAATTAAAATTTTCTTCGGGAGAAACAAGCTAAAATTTAAAGCGTCTGTTCTCTTTTTTATCAGAAAGTTTTTTCTTGCCATCAAGTCTTTTTTGTTTCTGAGCTCTTGAAGGTTTTGTTGCGGTTCTTTTCTTTGGAACTATGAGGGCTTTATTTACAATTTCAATTATTTTTTCAATGGCTTTATTTTTATTCATCAGCTGAGTTCTGCTTTCAGAAACTGTAAGGAATAAAAAGCCATCTGCATTGATCCTGTTTTTCACTTTATACTGAATCAATATTTTTTCATCATCACTGAAAAATTCTGAGGAATCTACTTTCCAAAGTACGGTAACAGCGGTTTCCACTTTGTTGACATTCTGCCCTCCTGCCCCGCTGCTTCGGGAAGTTTTGAAACTGAGTTCTTTTGAAAAGTCTTTCATGTTTTTGACTAAATATTTATATTTTTATGCAATTCCATTCTGTTTACTTTCCCGTTGGGTGTCCGCGGAATTTCACTGATGAAAATAATTTCTTTGGGTTTGTGAAAACTCTTCTCAAAAGGGATTTCTGAGATTTTCTTTATGACCTCATCAGATTCATTTCCTTCTATAATCAGTATCAATTTCTGCCCCAAACTTTCATCCGGCAAACCGATAAATACGGCTTCATTCGGAATTTCTTTTTTCACCAATGTTTCAAGAGTTTCTGGAAAAATTTTCGCTCCTCCTGAGTTGATAACGTTATCAATTCTTCCTAGAAATTTAAATTGTCTTTCATTCCTAATGTTAACTAAATCATTAGTTTGCAATTCTTCAGCATTCACATTAGGGGCAAAAATTTTCAGACACCCCCGATCATCCAAAGAGATGGACACATTTTCAAAAACCGTAAAATAGTCTTCCTGTTCCGGCATCAGTTGTTTCAAACCAATATGAGAAAGCGTTTCTGACATTCCATAGGTTTCAAAAATATGGTTTGAAGCACTGAGGTTCATCTGTAGGATTTTATTTTTCAGACTTTCTGAAACTGCTGCACCACCGATAATCAGGTTTTTAATCAGATGAAGTTTTTCCAGTGAATTTTCTACCTGAAGCGGTGTCATGGCACAAAAATCTATTTTTTCTTCCAAATCCTCAACAGGTTTCAGAGAAGGTTCTGCAATTCTTAACTTCAACTCTCTTTCTATAGAACGGACTATCATCATTTTTCCTGAAATATATTCTACAGGAAGGCAGAGTAACGCAGTATCTCCTTTTTTTAATCCCAAAAAGTTACAGGTCATCACTGCAGAGTTGATCATTTTCTTTTTTTCGATCTCAAAGATTTTTGGTACTCCTGTAGAGCCTGAAGTCTGTACATTCACTCCCGCTTTTTCTGAAAACCACTCTTCAAGAAAAATTTTCACTTTTTTTTCAAATTCCGTATGGAACGATAATTTATTAATATTGAGATTATTGAAGTCTATCAGCATATTTTCCGTAAATAAAATCCACAGTAAATTTAAAAAAAAAATCAAAAATCCTTGTATATAAATAAAAAAGATGTAAATTTGCACCACCAAAATAAAACAGACCTATAGTGTAACGGTAACACTCCGGTTTTTGGTACCGTCATTCGGGGTTCGAATCCCTGTGGGTCTACAAACCATCCTTTTTAAGGATGGTTTTTGTTTTATATTTACTATCATATTTTTCATTAAAATTTCATCTTTCCCGGATTTAGTTTCCTGACAAAACAGTTTTATCCTACTTTTAATTGGTGTAGAATTAAAAAAACAAATACTATTTTTTGATGTAAACAGTAGAAAATTGAAAGAAGATATTTGTAAATAAGAAAAAAATACATAAATTTGCATCACCAAAATAAAGCAGACCTATAGTGTAACGGTAGCACTCCGGTTTTTGGTACCGTCAGTCGGGGTTCGAATCCCTGTGGGTCTACAAACCATCCTTTTTAAGGATGGTTTTTATTTTATCCTTATTTCCGACTGAATTCGGAAATAAATAATTAAAAAACTATAACCTATGAAAAAACATTATTTCTTTTTATTTTCCATTATCAGCATTTTTTTGAACGCCCAAAGTTTTAGTTTCGATTCTACATTCGGAAATGGTGGTTATTGCATGTATGATAATTTTTATGAAACATCGGATGCCGTCATGCTTCCAGATGGTCAATTCATTACTGCTACATCCACAGGTTCTATCACAATAAGAAAGGTAAACCAAAGTGGAATTCTTGATACTGCTTTTGGCACAAAGAATTATGATATGGGCAGCAATTCATCAGATAAGAGTGAATCTATCAAAAAAATTGTTTTAAATAACAATAAGATATTAGTCTATGGAAGGGTAAATGCCACTCCTACCCACAGCTTATATGATTGGTTTCTAACCAGAATTAATCTGGACGGATCTTTGGACACCAGTTTTGGTACTAATGGTTTTACCACTCAATCTGTGAGTCAAAATGGTACAGCAGATGATATTGCGGTAGATCAGAATGGCAACAGCTACCTTCTTGTTTCCAACATGGGTTCTTATATGGTAAAAGTAAACCAGAATGGAGTCATTGATAACAATTTCGGTACTAATGGAAAGTTATCACTTAGTACATTTTATCCCAAAAAGTTTTATATCCAGAATGATGGAAAACTGGTAATGGCGGGTACTAAAACTAATACCCTAACCTATACTGAGGATTCTTATATCGAAAGAAGACTGCCCGATGGTACTTATGATACTACATTTGGTAATAATGGATCTGTTTTTATTCCTAATACGGATGGTTCTGTAGCCAGAAATTTTGAATATGATTATACTAATAATTCGATCTTAGTGCTACATAGTAAAAATACGACCTTTGGAGGTACTTTCTTTTTGTCTAAAATTCAAATTTCAGACGGCTCTTCTGTTACTGGGTTTTCCAATAACGGAAGAACACCAGATTACAGCTTTAACACTGCACAGCAACTGACATTGGGACAAATTACCGTATTACCAAATTCAAAAATAGTAGTAATGGGGGCTTTAATGAATATGTATAATGGTACTCCAAACCTTATTCAGCAACTATTTGTAACAAGATTAAATGCTAATGGCAGTGTGGATTACACCACTTCCAGCGCTGGTTTTCAGTATTTCATGGCTGCTCCTCCTGCTGCATCAATAAGAGCTGATTATGTTAAAAAGTTATTTAACCTTAATGATGGCTCACTTGTTCTTGCATATTCCGGTGGTAGCGTAACGTATGGCTCTAAGTCTTTTTTGACTAAATTTAACAGTGGTTTCTTAGGACTGAATGATATCTCTGATAAAGATCAGAATACTACTTTTACCCTTTACCCTAACCCGGCGGGTGATAACATTACGATACAAAATAAAAAATACAGCAGCGAAAGTTTTGAGTACAATATTTTTGATATGTCCGGGAAAAAAATTCAAAGTGGTTCTTCAAAATTCAATGAACAAATAAATGTTCAGAGACTGGAAAAAGGAAATTATATGATCCAGTTTGACACTAAAAAAGGAGATAGACAGTCTTTGAAATTATTGAAGAAATAAAAGTAGATATTGATCCTTTATAAATAGAAACCATTCTTTCAAGGATGGTTTCTATTTATTTACTGATACATACTTAAATTGAGATTAAAATTTTATTTTCTAATATAAACATAAAAATAAAAGCGGAAAAAATTCCGTTTTTATTTTTTTGATGACAATGATTAGAGTAAGTATTAAACTTACTTATAAGGCTTCCCCTTACAATACCAATCATGTCTGATAATGGTATCTTTTTTATGAACAACAAGTTCTAGATTTCCTGCTCTCTTAATTATTGTATCTCCCGCTTCCACTTCATTATAATCGTCAATCCAGTTATTGTGTACCATAATATTTGATTTCTCATAGGTTATGGGATGATAGCCTGTAATTTTAATCCAGGAATTATTTATACTAGCTTCTCCGACAATCATATTATATTCATCAGGATAGAAAGCTTTTTTTACATCATTACAATCAGGTTCTCCACATGAAGTCACCAAGATTAAAAAGCTAAAAAAAACAAATATTTTCATACTTTAATCAAATATTAGGGGTAAACATTTAACTTATTTATAAGCTTTTCCTTTACAATACCAATCATGCCTGATAATGGTATCTTTTTTATGAATAGCAAGCATTAACTCTCCCCTTTTCTTAACTATTGTATCTCCTTCCTCAACTTCATCGAAGTCTACCATCCAATTATTATGCACCATAATATTTGATTTCTCATAGGTTATGGGATGATAACCTGTAATTTTGATCCAGGAATTATCTATACTAGCTTCTCCGACAATCATATTATATTCATCAGGATAGAACCCTTGTTTCACAGTATTACAATCAATTTCTCCACAAGAAAATAAACCTAATAAAAAAACACAAAAAACAAATATTTTCATAATCTAATCTAATTGAGATATATGCCCAATTTTTAAAAAAAAACCAATTTCTATTGGGTCTCGTTATCTGATTTCTATTTTACTTTGAATACAAAAAAATATAATAAAAATTAACCATTAAAGGTATCAAAATATTTTTCATCACTACAAAATGCCTAGTTATTTTTCCAGCAATGTATTTCATTTTCCCTAAAAATACTAAAGACCTTTTTACAAGGTCTTTATATTTAGAAGTAATTTACTTATTATTTTTTCAGATCATCAATCTCCTCCTGTATAGATTTGATTCTGTCTCTTAATTCCTGACTTACTTTTCCTGGAATTTTTTTAATTTTCCTTAAATCCAGAGCGAGCATAATGGAAGCAATTCCCATGAAAATAAAAGAAACACCAGTAAGGGTAACTAATGAAATTCCTGTAAATACTGGATTAAAAATCAACAACAGAGAAAAGATAATTCCTCCGACACTGGCAAGGGCTACATTTCCCCAACTCATTATTCTCATACTTCTCAGATCAAATGCAAAACCTAATAACTGAAAAGAACGAAACAGTAAAGTAAATCCTATGACAAACGGAAGCACAGTCATTGAAATCTGAGGATTTGCGATGAGATATACTCCTATTGCAGTAGTTAATAATCCGCTTACCAAAAACCAGCCCCAGCCCTGCAAGGATTTACTGTTTTGTAAGGAAAAAAATATTTCCGTAATTCCTGAAAACAAAAATGAGACACTGAAAAAAATAGAAAGTGTAACATACGTTGCAAGTGGCACACTGAATACATAAAAACCACAGATCAGAAATATAATTCCGAAGATTAATGGAATGTACCAATGTTTTACGGTATTCGTAAGAGTTTGAAATAAATTAGCCATAGGTGTCTTTTTTGGTCCTGCCTACTTTTTTGTAACGGTTTTCGGCTTATCCGCAGGTATTTCAACAGATTAAAATTTCACCTGAATTTGAAATATAACCTCTTACTAAGATACAAAAAAATAACCCGGGAACGTGTCCGATTCTGTGAATTGTTTCCACAAAAAAAGCATCAGATAAAGCCAATTTGTTTCATTGAATTCATCTGATGCAGAAATATCACTTCATTATTTGAATTTATTTTGTCAGATTTCCTGCTGGCTGCTGCTGCGTAACACAATGCACCATTCCTCCGTTTTCGTATAGATTTCTTACGTCTATTCCTATTACTTTTCTATCCGGATACTGTTCCTGAATAATTTTATTGGCAATTTTATCATTAGGATCTCCATAATTTGGAACGAGTACTACTGTATTAGCAACGTAATAATTGACATAAGACCCTTTTTCATCCAACTGTTTTCCATACGCTGTTGTTACTTTATTCTTGGTTGCAGGCACGTATACTTTTTTGTATTCTTTTCCATTTACATTGGTTGCTGTATAAAGTGTATTGACATCTTTTTCAGAAAGGCCCAGGTCAAGAAGATCATCATCTTTCATGGTAATCATGGTATTATGATTAGTAAATTTCATAAAACCGTCAATATGCATATCCGTAACGTCCAATCCGGTCACCCCATCAAGCCAAATTACTTTGGATACTCCATAGTACGTTTCAAACACTTCTTCGGCTTCTTCCTGAGTGATATCTTTGTTTCTGGTAGCCCCTTTTTTCTGGCTGATTACTGAACTTTTACAAGCCATCAGTACACCATTTCCATCAGTTTCTACAGAACCTCCTTCGTTGACCATTTCATCATTCAGATCGATTACTTTTATTCCAAGATCATTACCCAGCTTTTGTGGGATTGCGTCACAGTTTTCAAAATCAAATTTCTCGCCCCATCCGTTAAACCCCCAATCTTCAATGAGAACATTTCCTTTGTTGTCTTTTACGAAAATAGGTCCGTTATCTCTAATCCATACATCATCTGTAGGATAGATTCTGAAATCAACATTCTTCATGGAAACTTTATTTTCTTCCAGAAGGCTGATAATTCTATTTTTTTCCTCAGCATTATAAGCAATAATGTGAACTTTCTCCCCCGGCTGAAGGGCTTTTGTCATATCTACCCATGTCTGCTCTACCCTTTTGCGGTACGTCATTCCATGCTGATAGTGATGCGGCCATTGCAGCCAAGTTCCTTCATGCCGCGAAGATTCTTCGGGAAAACGATAATCTGTCTGTGCCATACTTACTATAAAACTCAATACTAAAGTGAGTGTGAATAATTTTTTCATATCATTAAAATTTCTTTCCAATAAATACACCGAAATTGACATCGGTTTCAAAACTGCTCCCCGTCTGGGAAATATTACTTCCTATTCCCAACTGCATCTTTTTCTTATTTTCTATTCCTAAACGGATCACCTGGCTGCTTGCCTGATGTTCTTTAAAACTAAAATCAGATTCTACGATCAACATACTGTAAAGGTTAAGCTTCTCATTAATTTTCGGAGTATATTCCAGTAAAGTATAGAGCCCAAGCCCAAATTCTTTTGCATCCGTAGAATAGGTAAATGCAGGAAATATATTGATTCCAAAAACGTCATTTTCTTTACCATATGCCAATCCTACGGACGGCATGATATCTTTATCTGAAATATGAACTCCGGCAGAAACTCCCAGGTTTTTTACAATTCCATAATTAATATTCTGATAGAGCTCAGGACTTACTTTTCCTGATACATAGTTGTAGCTAATAGTTCCTGAAGCAAAATAATTCCATTTGCCATTGAAATCTTTATTATAAATCCCCAGAAGTTCAGTCTCTTTATTTCCGCCATACGCCTGAACAGAAATTTGTGCCTTCGCACAAAAAGGAAGTAATAAGATGAGAAGAAATATATTTTTCATTCTATTTGTTTTTTGAGATTTTACATTGCAAATTCATCATAGTGATGATTTACAGGTGCAAAATTACGTCTCTCAAAAAAACAAATCTTGTCCTAAATTGACATTCTTTCCAAGCAGCTTAAAATATCCAGCAAGCCAAAACGATAGAAAAAAAAGATATATTTTCAAGATATACCCTACTACCAATTTACAGAAATAAAAACAAAAAAGGTGAAAATCATTTAATTTTCACCTTTTCAAAACATATTTAAATCTGTTTTATATTTTTATTTTGGTTTGTACAACTTATACATAACGAACAAAAAGCCAATCCATACCGGAATCAGAATCACCTGAATTTCCATTCCTGTAATACTCATCAATCCTAATATCAGAACCAAGAAGGCAATACAGATATAATTGGATATTGGATAAAATATGGAGGGGAATTTTGAATGAATTCCTGATGCATTTATAGATTTTTTAAACTTCAAGTGGGTATAGCATATCATCAGCCAGTTGATGATCAAAGTAGATACTACTAAAGCCATTAAGTATTCAAAAGCTTTTTCCGGCACTAGTTTGTTAATGATAATACATATCCCAGCAAAGCACGATGAAATAAGAATAGCGTTGATAGGAACAGAATTTTTATTCAGTTTCTTCAGGAATTTTGGGGCATTCCCCTGCTGAGACAATCCGAAAAGCATTCTGCTGTTGCTGTAAACGCTACTGTTATATACTGATAAAGCTGCCGTTAAAACAATCAGGTTCAGAACATTCGCAATCAATGTATTGAATTGAACTACTTTACCAAAAACACTGAATTCAAGGCCGTTCAGATTTTGAAACACCATTACAAACGGGCTGGATCCTTCTGTAATATCTCTCCAAGGGCTTAATGAAAATAAGATTACCAAAGCTCCTACATAGAAAATAAGGATTCTATAGATCACCTGGTTGGTAGCCTGTGGAATGGTTTTCTCCGGATTTTTAGCTTCTGCAGCAGTAATTCCGATAAGTTCCAACCCTCCGAAAGAGAACATGATCATGGCCATTGCTGAAAATAATCCTGAATATCCGCTTTCTGTTTTATTAAATAAGCCTTTCGGGAAGAATCCGCCATCATTCCATAAATTGGAAATGGTTGCTTTTTCTCCTCCTGTGCCACTTATCAAAAGATAAACCCCGAAGATAATCATAGCAATAATAGCGACTACTTTGATGATAGAAAACCAGAACTCTGTTTCTCCGTACACCTTTACAGAAGCAAGATTAAGCGCATTAATTACAATAAAAAAGAATAAACTGGAAACCCAAAGCGGTATATCCGGCCACCAAAAGTGAATATAATGTCCAATTGCCGTGAGTTCCGCCATACTTACCAGGATATAGAGAATCCAATAGTTCCATCCGGATGCAAATCCCGGGAAATTTCCCCAATATTTGTAGGCAAAGTGACTAAAACTTCCTGATACGGGTTCCTGAACAACCATTTCACCAAGCTGACGCATAATAAAAAAGGCAATAATTCCTGCTAAAGCATAGCCTAAAATTACTGATGGTCCTGCCAGTACTGCAGCCGGCCCAATTCCCAGAAACAACCCGGTTCCTATGGCTCCTCCAAGGGCTATTAATTGTATGTGTCGATTTGTTAATCCTCTAACTAAAGTATCCTTTTCTCCTGTTTTATTTTCGTTGCTCATTGAATGAATTATTCGGTCGCTAAATATATAAAAACTTTTCAGAGAAATTCACATTCCATGGGGTAAATTGACAATTCGAGTTCCCATAACAGAAGAGACCTCTTTTCTTTTTATAGTATTGATAAAGCTTACGAGTTGCTGTCAATTTTTCAGCACAAAAAAAGATCTCCCTCAACTGCTGAAGGAGATTATTATTTTATGATAACTTATATTAATGTAAAGCGCAAAAACTAAAGCTTACAAAAACTCCTTCGGAATCGAAATATTATTCTTTTTCATATACTCCAAAAGATCCTGGTATTTGTCTTCATATGCATCTATTCCACATTTATGCGAAATGCTGCAGATATCAGATGGTTTGATGTCTAAAATAGTTGATATTTTAGTCAGTATCTCCAGATTGATCTTTACCTTGGAGTTCTCAATATCGGAATAAGCCTTCTGGGAAATTCCCATTTCAAAAGCCATATATTCCTGCGTAAGATCTTTATTCCTACGGATTTTCCTGATATTTTGTCCACATACTTTCATCGTTTTTGTTTTAGTAGTTTTCGGTATATTTTAGAAGATTATCTAATAGCCTCTAACAAAGTTAATAAATACCTTTGGCAAAACATTATACACGTTACATGATATTTATTTTCAACATAGAAAAGAGTCAAAAATAAGCCTTTTTTCAGAGAAAATATCACTTCGGTAAACACTATTGGAATTTATGGAGACGCAAAAATTTAATTATGACAATAATATTGTCAGAGCATTCCTCTATGCAACTATTGCATTTGGACTTGTAGGATTTCTGCTGGGGCTTACAGCTGCATTGATGCTTTTTTATCCTGAATTACCTGAATTTTTATTCGGTACGGATGATACAACTATTAAAAGCTTAGCTTCAGGCAATATTCAGGGACTGATCAATACTCAGGGAGCAATGGGCTTCGGAAGAATCAGAATGCTTCATACCAGTGCTGTAATTTTTGCTTTCGTATGTAATTCCTTTTTCTGTGGTGCTTACTACAGTATGCAAAGACTTCTTAAAACAAGAATGTATAGTGATACGCTTTCATGGATCCATTTTTGGTCATGGCAGTTGATGATCGTTAGTGTAGTGATTACTTTCCTTATGGGAATCAACACTTCTAAAGAATACGCTGAACATGAATGGCCTATTGACATCTTAATTGCATTTTCATGGATCGTTTTTGGAATCAATATGTTTGGAACTATTGCCAAGAGAAGAGTGAGACATTTATATGTAGCCATCTGGTTCTACCTTGCAACCTGGATTGCTGTAGCAATGCTTCATATCTTCAATAACCTGGAAGTTCCGTTATCTTTCACAAGCTGGAAATCTTATTCTGTATATGCAGGTGTAAAAGATGCATTAGTACAATGGTGGTATGGGCACAATGCGGTAGCATTTGTATTAACTACCCCTGTATTAGGTCTGATGTATTACTTTATGCCAAAAGCAGCACAGCGACCGGTATTCTCATACAAGCTATCCATCATTCACTTCTGGTCGCTGATCTTTGTATACCTTTGGGCCGGGCCTCATCACCTGCAATATACAGCTTTACCTGCCTGGGCTCAGGCCGTAGGAACGGGATTCTCTATCATGCTTATTGCACCGTCATGGGGAGGAATGCTGAATGGTCTTCTAACCTTAAGAGGAGCATGGGATAAAGTAAGAGAAAATCCGATTCTGAAATTCTTTGTAGTTGCTATTACCTGTTATGGTATGGCTACTTTTGAAGGACCTTTATTGGCAACAAAATCATTAAATAAAATTGGTCACTATACCGACTGGGTTATTGGTCACGTACACTTAGGAGCTCTTGGATGGAATGGTTTCATGGCATTCGGAGTGGTATATTATCTGGTTCCGATCATGTGGAGAACGCCTCTTTGGTCTAAAAAACTGGCCAACTGGCACTTCTGGCTGGGAACATTAGGAATTATCTTCTATGCCGTTCCTATGTATATTTCAGGATTCACACAGGGATTGATGTGGAAACAATTCAACCCAGACGGAACCTTATTATGGAAAAACTGGCTGGATACTGTTACCGCGATCATTCCTTACTTTAAAATGAGATTCTTAGGAGGTATTCTTTATCTGTCCGGAGCAATTTTAATGGTCATCAACGTTATCAAAACTGTTAAAGCCGGTTCATTCCAGAAAGAAGTTCCTGCGGAAGCTCCTGCATTAGCCAACATTAGTACTTCAAGAAAAGAAGGCGAAGGGGTACACCTGTGGTTGGAAAGAACACCTACTCTCCTTTCTATATTAGCTTTTATCACAATAGCAATTGGTGGATTGGTGGAGATTGTTCCCACACTCTCACTGAAGCAAAGTGTTCCGACGATCACGGCAGTAAAACCTTATACACCGCTGGAACTGGAAGGAAGAGATCTTTATATCCGTGAAGGCTGTAATTCATGCCACTCTCAGATGATCAGACCTTTCCGTGATGAAGTGGTAAGATTTGAAGGAAAAAACGGACAGTATTCCAAAGCCGGAGAATTTATTTACGACAGACCTTTCTTATGGGGATCTAAAAGAACAGGACCGGATCTTCACAGAGAAGGAGGAAGGAACCCAGACTCATGGCACTTCAAACATATGTACAACCCAAGAATTACGTCTGCCGGTTCTATCATGCCTCGTTTCCCATGGCTGATCACCAATAAACTGGACCGTGATCAGATGGTGGATAAGATGAAACTGATGAAAAACGTTTTCGATGTTCCTTATACAAAAGCTCAGATAGATTCTGCCAACCAATGGGCAGACAACCAGTCAAAAGCAATTGTACAGAGAATCTACTCTGAAGCAACAGATGTGAAAGATCAAATGGTAAAAGAGAAAACAGCAAAAGGATCTGCGTATATACCACTTGAACAGAGAGAAATTGTAGCGATGATCGCTTACCTGCAAAGATTAGGTACCGACATTAAAACAACACAGGTACAAACAGCAAGTGTAGAGTAACATTAAAATTGAATTGCAATGAAAACGAGAACCCCAATTTCAATATATATCGCAGCAACGATAGGTTTAACGATCATGGCCTTTGAAATGTTCGCCAGTGATTCAGGATATTTTTCTTCTCCTTTTTTCTGGGCGCTTATATTAATTGCCATTATCCTCCTGCTGATCATGAATTCGATTGGAGATCTGGTGGAAAATGAAAATTTCAACAGATTATCAGAAGAAGAGAAAAAACAATATCTGGCAGACAAAAAGGTTCCTTATTATCAGAAATTATGGAACTCTGCCTTCAAAAAACAATCCGTTACAGAAGAAAAGGATATCCTTATCGACCACGGTTTTGACGGAATTACAGAGCTTGACAACTCACTTCCGAAATGGTGGATTGGTCTGTTTTGGTTTGGATGTATCTTCTGTGTAGTCTATCTGGTAGCCTTTTCTTTTACAGATTACGCCCATCCTGAGGTAGAATATACCAAAGAAGTAAAAACCATGTTGGCCTCTATTGAAGAATATGAAAAAACAGCTCCTCAGATCAACCTGGAATCCGCAAAATACAGTGCTGATAATATCGCAGAAGGTCAGGAGCTTTTCAAAACGAATTGTGTTACCTGCCATGGAGACGGAGGAAAAGGAGGAATAGGCCCGAACCTTACTGATACACACTGGATCAACATGAAAGAAAAAAGTTTATTTAAAAATGTATTCTGGATGCTTGAAAACGGTTCTCCAAACAATCCTACCATGAGGCCTTTCATCAAGGAAGGAACCATCACAGGAAGAGATGCTGAAAAGATTGCTGCTTACATTTACCATATCAACCAGGAAACCGCTCCTATTACAGCCGCACAAGGCGGTGCCGCTCCGCAGGGAGAAGAAGTGAAATGGGAAAACGGAAACAACTAAAAAATTATTATCTATCATATAAACCATGCCAAGCCCCCTTTTCTACACTAACATTTGAATTTCATTTTTGCTAACTAACCTTTTCAACATTAAAATGATATAAAGGGGGCTTTTTTACAATAAATATCCATGCCTTGGTTCGTCTTACTCAACTATTCACTTGACAACTACAAACTAAAAATTCCATAATAAGACAGCCAAGGCAGGATTTTTGCATTTGCAAAGGATACCACAACAAAGACTAAGTAAAATAGTATTATTATCTTTGTTAGAAACCACCTCGCATTTGAAACTGAAAATCAACACCACAAAAATTTTAAGGCGTATTGCAATAACCTTTATTTCAATATTGGTTTTTCTTACCCTGTTGATATTAAGCTTAAGACTTCCTGCCGTTCAAAACTTCATTAAAGACAAGCTTATTGTTTACCTTGAGAAAAAAATTAAAACCAAGGTAAGTCTTGAAAAAGTATACATTGGATTTCCCAACAGCCTGGTGATGGAAAATCTTTATCTCAAAGGGCAAGATGTAGACACACTCCTGGCAGTCAGGAAACTGGATGTAGGTTTACATATGATGAAACTCCTCAATTCTACAGCAGACATTACTTCAGTCAGCATGGAAGGAGCCCGCGCTAATGTTGTCCGGAAACCGGATGGCAAATTCAATTTCGATTATATCATTGATGCTTTCGCAACCAGTGACAAAGAAGAAAGTTCTTCCAAACCATTCATTATTTCTCTTGATAAAATCAATTTAAAAGATATTGGCGTTACCTTCAATGACCAACAATCAAAGAATGACATTAAACTCTATTTTAAGTCTTTTGATACAAGAGTAAAAACTTTTGATCTTAACAAAAACAATTACGCTGTTAATGATATTAATCTTGACGGATTAAAATTAAAGTTAAAACAGGGACTTGTAGAAGAAGTTGCCCAAAAAGTTGAGAAAAAAGTAGATTCTCTCAATGAAAAGAAGCCAATGAATATTGGATTGAGAGGCATTAAGCTTACTCATTTCGACATTGACTACGGTGATGAAAATACCAAAACATTTGCAAAAGTTATCTTCAAAGAGCTGAGTACAAAGGTCAATAAGCTTGATCTTGAAAACAATGCCTACAACGTTTCAAATGTATTTCTTTCCGGGGCAGATATTAATGCCAATCTTTATCTTCCTGCCCAGAATACCAATCCAAAAACAACAAAAGAACCTGAAGTTTCCAAAGCTTCCGATCAGGATAAGGCCATGAAATTGCTGTTAGGAAAACTTGTTTTGAACGATGTAAAAGTTAATTATAACAATACAGCCATCGCTCCGACAAAACAGGGAATGGACTTCAACCACCTTAATTTTTCAAAAATGAATGTTGAGGTGAGAAGCTTCAAAATGGAGAATAATACTTTTGCCGGAACTGTGAACACAGCAGAAATTAAAGAAGGCAGAGGTCTGGATATCCAGAAATTCAATACTGATTTTGTCTACGCAGAAAAGGAGGCTTATCTCAAAGATCTTTATCTTCAGACCCCAAAAACAATATTACGTGATGAGGTTATTTTAAACTATAACTCCATAGATCAGCTCAGTTCAAACTTAGGTGCTGTAAAAATCTCAGCCAACATCAAAGATTCAAAAATAGGATTCTCTGATATTCTGAACCTGGTTCCGACTTTAAAAAATACCGTTCCGTTCAACAAATACCCGAACGCTATTCTTAATGTCAATGCGAATGTAAAAGGAAGCGTGAATGATCTTTTAATTCAGGATCTTAAAGTTTCCGGGCTGGATCAGTTGAGGGTAATGGCTTCCGGAAAAATCAAAAATGCGATGAATCCGGATCAGCTATATTATGATCTGAGAATCGGGGAATTTTCTTCCAGTGCCAAAACGATATTCAATCTTGTACCGAAAAATACTATTCCTTCCAATATTTCACTTCCCTCCCATTTCAGTGTCAAAGGAACTGCAAAAGGAACAACCAAAGTGGTAAACGCAGATCTGAACCTCTACTCCACACTAGGAAATGCCGCTGTCATCGCACAAGTAGATATGCGCAGGAAAAATCATGAATTGTATGATGTAAAAGCAAATCTTCAGGGAATACAGGTGGGAAAAATCATTCAGAATAAAGACATTGGCCCTGTCACAGCACAGATTGCTGCAAAAGGTGAAAGTTTTGATTTTAAAAATGCCAATGCAGATTTAAAAGGACATGTTGCTTCCGCAGTCTACAAAGGATACCGTTATCAAAACATGAATCTTACCGGAAAGATCAACAAAGGTGCTTATCATGTGACTTTAGATTCAAAGGACCCAAATGCCAGTTTACAGCTGACCGCTTCCGGAGTGTATGATGAAAAAAATCCTACGGTAAAAGTGAATGGAGAAGTCATCAAACTGGATGTCAACAAACTTGGTTTCTATGAAAAACCGATGATCATTGCTGGAAAAATTGATGGTGATTTCACAAGTCTTGATCCGAATAATCTGAACGGATATTTAAACCTTAAAGATTTTGCATTTTCAGATACAAAAGAAGTGTATCCTATACAGGAAGTCAATCTGAAAGCTTCTTCTACTCAGGATTCTACCCAGATTATTTTCAACTCTCAGGTAGCAGATGTAGAACTGAAAGGTAAATATAAACTGACTCAGATTTTTAGCGCTTTAACGCAAACGGTCAATCAATATTATCAGTTCCAGAAACCGGATAACAAACAGAAAATTGATCCGGGGCAGCATTTTACTTTTACAGCTAAAATAAAAAATGATGACCTGATCAGAAAATTTGTTCCGGATCTGAAAGATTTTGAAACCATCAATCTGACAGGAAACTATGATGCCGATTCTCAAAAAATTGAAATTGACGGACAGGTTCCCCGATTACTTTATGGTGAAAATACTATTGAAAAAGGAGCTTTAAAAGTTACGAATGAAAATCAGGCATTACAGTACAGTCTGAATGTTGCGGCCTTAAAAAGTTCAAGTTTTTCTTTAAACAAAATCAATATTGACGGTGATGTTGCTGACAATACGATCCGATACAATATAACGACAAAAGACGAGAAAGATGCTACCCAATTCCTGATTGCAGGAAACGCAAAATCACTGAATGACATTACAGAAATATCTTTAAATCCGAACGGATTAAAGCTAAATTATACAGACTGGAATGTTGCGGAAAACAACAAAATCCAGATCAGCAACAAAGGAATTCTGGCGGATAACTTTATTTTGTCCAATGGGAACAGCCAAATTGCAGTTCAGTCTGAAAGCAATAGCCCAAGTAGTCCTTTGAACATTTCGTTGAAAGATTTCAAAATTGAAACCATTACGGAACTTATTAAAAAAGATACCGTTCTGGCAAGAGGAACCATCAACGGAACAGCACAGCTTCGGGATGTTACTAAAAATATGACCTTCACTTCCGACCTGAATATTTCCGACTTAATCGTCTATGGAAGTCCTGTCGGAAATCTTGCGGTAAAAGTGAACAATGCTTCACCGAATGTTTTAAATGCAGATATTGCACTTTCCGGAAATAATAATGATGTGAAAATCCTGGGAGATTATAACACTTCTTCCAGTACTTTTGATATGAATATGGCGATCAACCAGCTTCAGATGAAGAGTATTCAAGGCTTTTCTATGAATGCCATTACCAATACGGAAGGTTATCTTTCAGGAAATTTAAAGATCACCGGAACTACTGATAAACCCAATATTTTAGGAAAAGTAAAATTCAATGATGCCGGACTGGAAATTGCCAAAATAGGAAGTGATTTCAGAGATCTGAGTGATGAAATAGACTTTACAAGCCAGGGAATAGAGTTTGATAAATTCAAAATCAAAGACAAAGACGGAAATGCTCTAGTCGTAGATGGGCAGGTTCTTACCCAAACGTACAGAGATTTTGCCTTTAACCTAAATGTAAATGCCAAGGACTTTAAAGTTGTTAATTCGGAAAAGTCAAATGATGCGATGATGTACGGGATTCTGGCTATTGATGCCGGACTTCATATCCGCGGAAACCTGGATCTTCCCAAGGTAGACGGAAAACTGAATATAGCAGATAATACTGATTTTACTTTTGTTCTCCCCCAATCTACACCATCTTTACAGGAAAGAGATGGTATAGTAGAGTTTGTGGATCAGGATCAGGTAGTTTTAAACAAAACGATTAAAGCAGATTCTCTTAATGCACAGAGCCGTATCAAAGGGATGGACGTAAGTGTTAATATTGAAGTAAGCAAGGAAGCAAAAATTTCATTGATTATTGACAAAGCCAACGGTGATTTTGTACAACTTCAGGGTGAGGCCGAATTAACCGGCGGAATAGATCCGTCAGGAAAAACCACATTGGTTGGGGTATATGAAGTAGAAAAAGGCAGCTATGATCTTTCTGTAAGCTTCCTGAAGCGTAAGTTTGATATCCAGAAAGGAAGTACGATAACCTGGACCGGTGAACCTACCACGGCTATCATGGATATCACAGCTGTTTATAAAACAGAGGCAGCACCTATTGATCTTGTGGAGCAGCAGGTAGGAACCGAAAACGGCGGCGCATCACTGATCAATCAGTTTAAACAAAGAATTCCATTCAATGCTTTATTGAAAATGAAAGGTGAGCTGTTGAAACCTCAGCTTACTTTTGATATTACTACGGAAGAAAAAAATAATTCGGTCTCTACCAATGTAAAAGATGTTGTAGATCAAAAACTTGCCCAACTCAGAACTCAGGAATCTGAACTGAACAAACAGGTTTTTGCATTACTGCTTCTGAACCGCTTTATCGGAGAAAATCCGTTTGAAAGCGGCGCGGGAATGTCTGCGGAGACCATGGCAAGACAGAGTGTGAGTAAAATTCTTTCTCAGCAGTTAAATAATCTTGCTGCAGGCCTGATCAAAGGGGTAGATCTTAATTTTGGACTTGATTCTTCGGAAGATTATTCCAGTGGACAAAAAAATACCAGAACCGACCTGAATGTGGATATCAGCAAAAAACTATTGAATGACCGACTGAAAGTAACGGTAGGAAGTAATTTCGGATTGGAAGGTCAGGCTCGTGAGAACGAAAATATGACCAATATCGCAGGGAATGTTTCCGTAGATTACAGTCTTTCCAAAGATGGAAGGTACATGTTACGTGCTTACCGTAAAGATGAATATCAGGTGGCTCTTCAAGGGCAGATCATAGAAACCGGAGTAGGATTTATTATTACTTTGGATTATGACAAATTCCGGGAGATTTTCCAGAAATCTAAAGAGAAAAAGCCGAAAAAAAATCAAAATAACCAAGTGGTAGAATTTAAATAATGAGTAATAAGTTCCAAATATATTGTAAGTATCTGTTGGTTTCCGGAATGGCATCAACTGTGATTTCATGCAGCAATACAAGGTTTTTGAAAGAAGGCCAGATGCTTTACACGGGAGCCAAAGTAAAGATTGAAAACGATACGATTTCAAAGAGCGAAAAAAAAGACCTTCAAACTGCGCTGGAAGCAAACCTCACTCCAAAACCCAATTCTACATTTTTGGGAATGCGTCCCAAGCTATATTTTTATAATATCGCCAAAGAGCCAAAAAAGGATAAAGGTTTTAATTACTGGCTTAAATATAAAATGGGTGAAAAACCTGTGTTATTAGGCGATGTAGACCGTGAATTCAACAAAGATATTATTGAAAACTATTCTGAAAACAAAGGGTATTTCAATGCTAAGGCTTCATATGATACCGTTTCGAAGAATAAAAAAGCGCAGGTCATTTATACCGTAAGACCGGGTTCCAGATATATGATTGACGGAGTAAAATTCCAGAAGGATTCTACGCTGGTCAATCAGGAAATCCAAGGTTTAGCAAATAAAACGTTTCTTAAAAATGGCAGACCATTTGATCTGGATGTCATCAAGGCGGAAAGAGACAGAATTGATAATGGCTTAAAGGAAAGAGGTTTTTACTATTTCCATCCTGACAATATCATTGTACAGGCAGACAGTACGGTAAGCAAAAATCATAAGGTTGAACTTAACGTAAAACTCAAAGATAACACTCCGGATTTAGCGACTCAGCAATTCGGGATAGATAAAGTTATTGTATTTCCCAATTACAACATTCAGGATGTAAAGGATGGCAAATACAGTATTCCGATGAATAAAGATTCTCTTTCAAAATATAGTTTTGATGATATTTACGTCATTGACCCACAGCATAAATTCAAACCGAAAATTTTTGACAGAGCTTTATATTTTAAAAAAGGAGATCTTTATAACCGCTCCAATCACAATCTCACCCTGAACCGATTGATCAGCCTGGGTGTTTTCAAATTTGTAAAAAATGAGTTTGTTGTTTCTGATTCACTGAGTCATAAATTTGATGCTTATTATTTATTAACTCCAAGACAAATTCAGTCGCTTCGTCTGGAAGCCTTGGGAAGAACAAATTCTGCCAACTATGCGGGTAGTGAACTGAATCTAAACTGGACTCACCGAAATTTCTTCAGGGGTGCAGAACAATTCAAAGCAGCCATCTACGGAGCTTTTGATTTCCAGATGGGAGGTGCTCAGAATGCAAATAATATTTTCCGTGCGGGAACGAATGTGCAGCTTTCCATTCCGAGAATTGTTGCTCCTTTCCGTTTTCATTCTTCCAGCGAATTTGTTCCCAGAACGAATATCACATTGGGATATGAATTCCAAAACAGAACACAATATTATACCTTAAATAATTTCACCGGATCATTTGGATATCTATGGAAAGAAAATGCAAGGAAAGAACATGATCTGAAAGTCATTGATATTACGTTGGTATCTCCAGCAAATGTTACAGAAGAATATCGTGCTAAATCTGCCAAAAATCCTGCTATGCAACGGATTGTTGATAAACAGCTTATTTTTGGACCTACCTATTCTTTCACGTACACCAATACCATGCTGCCGAGAACCAATACGGTTTATTATAAAGGTACCCTTGATCTGGCAGGAAATATTACAGGGTTGACCACAGGGGCTGATGTAAAGAAAGATAAGGAAAAGAAAATATTTGGAATTCCTTTCAGCCAATATGTAAAGATTGAAAATGATTTCAGATTCTATCATAAGTTCACTGAAAAGTCTTCATTGGCAACGAGATTTATCGGAGGGATCGCTTATCCATATGGAAATTCAGAGTTTATTCCTTTCTCCAAGCAGTTTTTCTCAGGAGGTAGCAACAGTATCAGAGCATTCCGTGCAAGAACATTAGGGCCGGGAAGTTTTGATCCGAGAACCCTTGATGAAGGAACTTATTTTGATCAGTCCGGGGATGTTAAACTGGAGTTAAATGCTGAGTACAGAGCCAATCTTTATAAATTTTTAAATGCTGCCGTTTTTGTAGATGCCGGAAATATCTGGCTGCTTCACGACGACAAAGACAGACCGGGCGCTAAGTTTTCAAAAGACTTTTTAAACGAAATTGCGGTGGGTGCCGGAGTAGGTCTGAGACTGGATTTTTCTATCCTGATTTTAAGACTTGATCTTGCGATGCCACTGAGAGTTCCTTACTATCAAAAAGGGGACAGATGGGCCTTCGATAAAATTAATTTCGGAGACTCTAACTGGAGAAAAGATAATCTTGTTTTAAATATTGCTATCGGATATCCTTTTTAATATGATTAAAAGTGCTAAATTTTTCTGGGAGGTTCTGAAAGATACATTTACAGAATGGAACAATTCTACTGCATCAAAAGATTCAGCAAGTCTGGCCTATTATGCTATCTTTTCAATTCCGGGATTATTGATCATTATTATATGGGTACTCGGAAATTTCTTTGGCGAAGAAGCCATCCGTGGACAAATAAGCACGCAGATCAGTGGTATTATGGGCCCTGATGTTGCCAAAAGTATTGAAGGTATGCTGGCAGGTGCTCTGATTGACAAAAAGAATATTTTCATGAAAGCCGTAGGAGTTGGATCTTTGGTTTTCGGTTCTACAACACTCTTTTTTCAGCTTCAGCATTCATTAAATTCACTTTGGGAAGTAGAAGCTGCTCCCAAAAAGGCATTGATTAAATTTCTTCTGGACAGAGCCAATTCTTTGGGAATGATTCTTATTATGGGATTTCTTTTGATGATCACTATGGTTTTATCTTCTCTGATCAGTCTGTTCAATAAAATAATCACTCAGTATTTTGGTTTTGAAACCTATATGCTGGTAGAGTTTGTGAATTTTGCGATAGGTTTTGGAATTGTCATGTTCTTATTTGCTTTGATGTTTAAAGTACTGCCTGATGTTCTGATCAGCTGGAAACCGGTATGGAAAGGAGCATTTCTGACAACTGTTTTATTTACCCTCGGAAAGTTTTTATTAAGTCTTTATTTCAACCAGATAAAACCTACTTCAGCCTTTGGAGCTGCGGGAACGGTCATCCTGATTATGATGTGGATCAACTATTCCTGTATGCTGATATTTTTTGGCGCCGTATTTACCAAAGTTTATACTTATAAAAAAGGATATAAAGCTATTCTTTCCAAGCATGCAAGATGGACTTCAGCCAAATTGTATGCAGATAGTCTGAAGCAGATGAGCAGTGGGGAAAGTAATAAATTGTAAGATTCTGGTTTTGTGACGTCTTTGTTTATGTATTATTTCTAAACTAATTAATACGTCAAAAACTTTTACATACAAAAAAGCCTCCTAAAAATTCAGGAGGCTTTCTATTTTTACATTCTGTTTACGATTCCTATTCCCAGTAGTTCCAACGATTTTCTGATCGTCTTCGCTGTGATATCTGAAATATTCAAACGGAATTGTTTTACATTTTCATCTTCCAGTTTCAGAATAATATTACTTTGGTAGAACGAATTATAAGATTTAGCCAGGTCATAAACATAATTGGCGATCAAGGCTGGGCTCAATGCTTCTGCTGCTCTTTCAACAATTGTCTTGTAGTTAGCCAAAAGCATGATTAGTTCTTTTTCATACTGGTTTAAAGTTACATCCGAGATTTCTTTATACTGGTAATCTGCTTTTGCCAACAAAGACTGCGTACGAGCATAGGTATATTGAATAAACGGTCCTGTATTTCCATTAAATTCAATACTTTCTGCCGGATTGAATAACATTTTTTTCTTAGGATCCACTTTCAGCATGAAATATTTGAGTGCCCCCATTCCAATGATTTCATAAGAAGCTACTTTTACTTCTTCTGAAAGACCATCAAGTTTTCCTTGTTCTATAGCTTTTAATTTTGCCGTTTCATGCATTTCTGCCATCAGGTCGTCCGCATCCACAACAGTTCCTTCACGGGATTTCATTTTTCCTTCCGGAAGTTCAACCATACCATAAGAAAGGTGGAATAACTGATCTGCCCATGAATATCCAAGCTTTTTCATAATTTTAAATAAAATCTGGAAGTGATAATCCTGTTCATTTCCAACAGTGTAAATCAACTTTTGAATATTATTGTCTTTAAAACGCTCTACGGCTGTTCCCAAATCCTGCGTCATATAGACTGAAGTACCGTCTGAACGCAGCAACAGCTTCTGATCAAGACCTTCATCAGTAAGATCACACCAAACAGAACCATCTTCTTTCTGGTACAGAACTCCTTTATCCAACCCTGCCTGAATAAGATCTTTTCCTAAAATATAAGTATTGCTTTCGTACTGGACCTGATCAAAGTCAACACCAAGCCTTTTATACGTTTCATTGAATCCTTTGTAAACCCATGAATTCATTTCTTCCCAAAGCGCTCTTACCGTTGCATCTCCATTTTCCCAATCCAAGAGCATTTTCTGTGCTTCTTTCATCACCGGAGCATCCTTTTTAGCCTGTTCCTCTCCTACTCCCTGCTCTACAAGATCTGCAATTTCTTTTTTATAGTTTTTGTCAAATTCTACATAGTAGTTTCCAACAAATTTATCTCCTTTAGTATTTGTTGTTTCAGGAGTTTCTCCATTCCCGAATTTCTCCCACGCCAGCATAGATTTACAGATATGAATTCCTCTGTCGTTAATGATCTGAGTTTTGATCACATCATATCCAGCTTCCTTTAAAATCTGAGCAACAGAGAATCCTAACAAATTATTTCTGATGTGCCCTAAGTGTAATGGCTTATTCGTATTTGGTGAAGAATATTCTACCATTACTGTAGAATTTTTCTTTTCTATTGTAGAGAAATTTTTGCTTACAGATCTAAAATTATCTACAAACAATTGGTTTTTAACCTTAACATTAAGGAACCCTTTTACAACATTAAAGCTTTCGAAAATTTCCGTCTGCTCTGTCAAAGCTTCACCTAATTCAACCCCAATACTTTCAGGATTTTTTTTCAACTGTTTTACCAACGGGAAAGTGACAATGGTAAAATCACCCTCAAATTCCGTTTTATTTTCCTGAACTTCCAGCTTGATGTCTTTTAACTGATATACGTTTAAAATGACTTCTGAAAGTTTTTCTTCTATAATATCTTTAATATTCATTTCAAAATTTTGAAGTACAAATATACGGAAATAAAAAAACCGCCCGAAGGCGGTTTTATAGGTAAAGAAATATTTATTCTTTTCTAAAAACTAAGACGGCATCGTCATTTCCAGGTATATTATCCAGATTCTTACTATTATCCCGAATTCTAAGTTCAGTATCAGAATATGACTGTACTTCTTTTTTCATGGTTTTAGTAACTCCAGCCTCTGTATAAGTAATTACAAGGGTGTTATACAATTTATCATAAGCCCATTTCCCTACAAAAGAATCTGATAAATTACAATTTCCAGAAACTCCTGCTTCATATCTGTCATAGGCTCCTGAAAAATCTGCATTGATCATTATCCCTCCTTTGTCCTCACAATCATTCAGCGTAATAGTTTTGCCTCGGAATTCATATTTAAATGGTTTCCATGTTCCATTTATGCTCACTTCGTTAGTCACTACATTATTATTATCATCATCATTAGAACATGAAACAATTCCCATCAATAAAAGAATTCCAATAAAATATTTCATAATTAAGTATTTTCTACATCCGGCTAATATTATCATTAACCGGATTATTGTTCAAATTAAAATTTATCCCAAAAGATCTTTGTTGAAACTTTATCTCCTCCTATTTTTGATGCAGCAGCATTTACGTTAGTAGCATTCAAAAGATATTCCTGGTCAGAATAACGCATTCTAATTGGAACTGCTTCTACTCTAGAATTCGAAGGATTCACAAATACCGGAAAGTCAAGTCTTCTTGCAAAGTTCCATGCCTGGAAGCCTTTATTAAACATGGCTATCCATGATTGCTCTCCAATAGATTTTTTCCAATTGACAGCATCATAAGGATTAGCAGCAGCATAGGCACCAGCATTTGCAAGACTTACTCCATATTCTGTCATAGAAGCCATAATAGCATCATTATATAAAGTAGCAGCAGCACCTCCTACACTAAATCCTCTCTGTGCAGCTTCAGCTCTTAAAAACATGATTTCTGTATAATCTAACAGGAACCCTTGAGCATTTTCTCCCGAAATAGCATTTGTAAAGTGAGAATATTGTCCAAAAACGTTTTGTTTAGCATACTTTCCTCCAATATATGCACCGCTTACAGTAGTAAACCAAACGGCTCTTCTTGGATCATTTTTCCCATTCATGAAATTCATTAATACATCAGAAGGTAAAAAATCGTTTCTACCAGACTGGATTACATCCTGATAAACAGGGTTTGATAATAAACCTGAAGGGAAAGTCTGTAATCCGAAATTATCTGCTTTTTCTGTAAATAATCCTCCTGAATATGCTGCTTCCGCATAAGTTTTAGCCAGAGCGGGTTCCACATCAGAAAGAGTAACAGCTAGTCTAAATTTCAAAGAATTACCCATTTTCTTCCATTTTGACATATCTCCCTTATAAATCAGATCATTGGAATATCCAGTACCTGAAGTATCAATCATAGCGAGAGCAGCATCTATTCTTTTGATGAGATCAAGATAAATCGTCTTTGCATCATCATATGGGATTTCAGAATTTCCCGGATTTTCTGCTGTTGCCTTGAGAGCTCCAAAATAAGGTACATCTCCATAAGTATCAACTAAATTAGCCCATGCATAAGCATTTACCAATTCAATCATAGCAATATTATTATTTTTCACAACAGCACTTACTCCTTCACTGTCAAGGAATCTTCTAGCATCTCTTAATGCTGAAAGAACTCCTGGAGAATTGACTGTAGCTGACGAAGAAGCCATCATACGATTATAATGGTTTCTAGGAATCGGTCTTGATACCATATCATATCTTGATTCATCAATATATGTTGTCTCTGACCATTGCTGGGTGAAAAATTTGGTAATATTACGGTTAACATTAACATTCAAGATCTGATCAAGTAAAACCTGTTCAGCACTTGCAAAAAGTACTCCGGAAGGCACTTCCGTTGGATGCTTAGGGTCTTCATTCAATGACGTAATCTCTCTTTCGCAAGATGTAAAAGTTAATGATAATGAAGCTAAGCCTATAATTAAAAATATTTTTTTCATTTTTTTAGAATTTTAAAGTTAAATCTATTCCAATATCACGAGTCGTAGGCAATACCCCAATAGACTGTCCTTTTGCAGCTAATCCGTTACCTGTACCTGCTTCCGGGTCAGCATATGGTAAATTCTTGTGAATTATCCATAAGTTTCTACCTACAATAGATATTTTTGCATCTCGAATAGAAGTATTCGCTAAAATAGATTTTGGCAATGAATATCCTATACTAGCTTCTCTTAATTTCACATAAGAAGCATCGTATACGAATCTCTTATTTGGCATAACACCATATCCGTCTACACTACCAGCAGAAGTTGGATCACCTGCTACAGTAGTATTTTGATTTCCATTTGGATTTACTCCTGGATTAATAATTCCACTTTCTCTATAGTAAGCTGTTTCTTCATATAAACCAGTAGCTATTCCATAAGCCATATCCGGAGAATATACATCTCCTCCCTGTTTTACATCAATAAGGAAACTTAAAGAGAATTCTTTATAACGGAAACTGTTTCTTATACCTCCTACCCAATCTGGTGTAATATTTCCAATCACCTGATTATTATTTCTAAGATAGTTTCCACTCACCGGATCTACAATTTTGTTACCATTAGCATCATATTGATAATCTGATCCTACCAATGCTCCAAAAGCTTCACCTACACGGGCATTCAAAGAAACTCCGTTTTGATAAGTTGCCATTAGATAATTCTGTGAATTACCATTAAGGGCAATAACTTTATTTTCGTTCTTAGACCAGTTTACATTAACATCCCAAGTAAAGTTATCAGATTTGAATGGTGTACCATTCAGCTGAATTTCAATACCTTTATTATCAATCTGTCCAGCGTTTACCAAGAATGTTCTGTATCCTGTAGCTGAAGATACTGGTAAATTGATGATCTGATCAATAGTTTTGGTCTTATAAATAGCAATATCAAATCCTAAGCGATTTTTAAAGAACTGAGCCTCCATACCAAATTCAGTTTCTTTGGATCTCTGAGGTTTCAAATCAGGATTCGCAAGGAAATAAGGCTGATCAAACAATCCTTCTCCTCTTGCTTTAAATGTATTGGCTAATCTGTAGTTAGTTGTTGAAGAACCTACTTCAGCATAGTTTCCTCTTACTTTCCAGAAGCTAAGCCATGGCTGTTTCACAAATTCTGACAAGATAAGGGATCCAGTTACTGATGGATATGAGTAACTGTTATTGCTTTTTGGTAAATTAGAAGATTGGTCAACACGGAAAGTACCATCTACAAATAAAAAGTTTTTATATCCAAAAGATGCTGTTGCATATAAACTTGAGGTTAAAAATTTTGCATAATTTTCATCAGGAGGAAGTATTGTTCTTACTGAGTTCGATATAGCAAAAAGTCCTGGTTTAGATAAACCACCTTCTGTACTCATATATACATTATCGATCAAATTTCTTCTAACGTTTCCTCCCGCAATTCCACTTACATTTAAGTCAGGAGTGATATTAAATTTATAGTTAGCAAATAAGTCAAAATTCATTTCTGAATTCTTGACATTCGTTCTTGCATATCCTGATCCAACATTAAGGCCAGAAGCTCCGAATACCTGAGGCAATGATCCGTTCATCAATCTTTCTTCTACCACCATCTGTAAATCATCATAAGATAACTTACCCGTAATACCGAAGTTTTTAGAAATATCATACTTTAATTGCGCATAACTAAAGACTCTTGTTCTGTCATCTGACTGATAACTCTGATATCTTTGGAAATAAGGGTTATTCCAATATTGTGGAGTACCATCATCTGCCGAAGTTCGATTCCAAGAAAAGTTACTGTTGCCATTATTTTGATAAGCACTTCTTAAAGCATATACATCCGTATTGGTCTGCCACCATTGTCTAAAACCAGAAACAATATTATCTGAATATCCGGTTTCATTACGTCCTCTTGTCCCTTGTAAGGTTAATGTCGTAAAAACAGAAGCATGTAATTTGTCAGTGAAATCATGGCTGAACTTTGCCGAGATTGTATTTTTTCTCAATTCTGAATTAGGCATCAAACCATTAGAAAGCATATTGGAATATGATAAGGAAAGGTTTGACGTTTTGTTGCCTTTTTCAAGGGTAAGTGTATTAACGTATGTGACTGGTGTTTCAAAGAATTTAATGGGTCCGTTTTTAGCGGCTACCCAAGGTGTTGCTTTACCATAATTAGGCGAAGACGGATCAAATGAATCCCATTGGTAGACTAGTGAATTGGGATTAAATGCAGGTCCATAAGATGCATCATCTCCAAAGTTAGCATAATTATATCCTCCTGGCCCAGGATCTTCATTCCAAGATTCCCCCCCATATCCAGCACCATACTTTGTTTGGTATTTAGGGAACGTAGATTTATCAATGAAACCAGCAGTAATCCCTGAGCTTAAAGTAACTCCCCAGCTTCCATCATTATTACCTCTACCACTTTTAGTCACAATTAGGATAACTCCATCACTTCCTCTTTCTCCGTATAAAGCAGATGCTGCAGCACCTTTCAGCACGTTAATTGATTCAATGTCTTCCTGATTGATATCTGATAAGAAATTACCATAATCGAAAGGAGCTCCAGTTGTTACTGTTGTGTTATTAACTGGGGAACCATCAATTACAATAAGTGGAGAACCGCCATTTAAAGATTTATATCCTCTGATCAAGAGATTGGCAGATCCACCAAAGTTGTTATTTGTATTTACCTGTAGTCCGGCTACCTTACCAGAAAGAAGAGATGCAACGTTACCCGTGTTTGTAGTTCCACCGGTTAATTCTGCTGCTTTTACTTCTTCAGAAGCATAACCAAGAGATTTTTTTTCTCTTTTAATTCCGAGTGCAGTTACAACCACACCCTCAATTTCTTTTGTTTTAATAGTATCATTCTTTTGCTGAGCGTTCGCAACCGCTATAGAAGAAGATAATACTAAAACAAGAAGACTTGCTGTTAGTTTCTTCATATCAAATTAATTTTGTACCCTACAAATTTGTAAAACTTTCTTAATACAGCAAAGCAAAATTTAAAAAAATTACAGTTTATTCAATATTTTAAAATAAAAACATACAAATAAGTATTAAAATAAGTTAAAAACAAAATATTTAACAAAAATGAATTACTTATTTGTTATTTTTTTTTAAGAAATAATAACAATCACTTAAATTGATATTATCTATATTCTATTTATCCCAAAATCATTAAAACAAATTGAATATCAGTTAATTAATTAACGCAAAAGAAAAAAAGGCAAGTATAAATTCCGAAATTACTATGCTTAACATATTTTAATATTCGAAAAATACATCAGCTTTTTAAACAAAAAATCGCCTGAAGGTGATAAAATATATGAAGAATATATTTATAAAATTAAACCCAGAAAACGGTAAATTCATTTTTAACACTGACATCATCTGCTAACATATTTGAAACATTATTGATATTAGATTGTATAATTAAAATAAGATTTATAGGGTAAGTCCTGTTAAAGCAATTCATTTTTGAGTCATAATAGCCTCAACCTTATCGGCAGCAGTTCCAAATCATCTTTGATATCACATTATCAATAACAACTAAAGCTTGCTAACCTGTGATTAATTTTATCTTCCCTTAAAATGATATTAAAACTTGGACTATTGCAATATGGTATTGGTAATTTGCAGCAGACACTTTTCCAGTTGACGACCTAGAGGCTGTGACCTGATTAAGTTCCTTAGTATTTCGCGTTCTGCATTTATAATAGCATTGGTGTATATTCGTTATATTAATAAAAATCACTTCCTATAAAAATTCATACTTTTGCCTTTATAGAACAATTTCATGGAGCTAATAAAAAACTGGTCGAAGCTTTACATCGAAGCTGGATGTGATGAAGTGGGAAGAGGATGTTTAAGTGGCCCGGTAGTGGCAGCTGCGGTAATTTTAGATGATAATTTCAAACAAAATCTGGTGAATGATTCAAAAAAATTAACGTTCAAAACCCGTATGGAACTGGATAGCTACATCAAAGATAACGTAAAAGACTATGCCATATCAGAGCTTCCTCCTTCATTTATTGATGAACATAATATTCTTAACGCAAGCATTCACGCCATGCATCGTGCACTGGATAAGCTGACAATAATACCAGAACTTATTTTGGTGGATGGCAACAAATTCCACCCCTATAATTACATTCCGCATCAATGTATTATTAAAGGAGACTCTAAGGTTTTATCAATTGCTGCAGCGTCAATTCTGGCCAAAAACTACAGGGATAAATTAATGATTCAGCTTCATGAAGAACATCCTGAGTATGGATGGGACACCAATTTTGGTTACGCTACAAAAAAACATCAGGAAGCTCTTATAAAATATGGCCCGACATCTCATCACAGACAATCTTTCAGACTTAAATATGATTGAAAACATCTGATTCTCAATTATTAAATCCTTATATACTGGTCGGAAATTTAAAATCATTCTAAATAAAAACTCAAATAAAAAAAAGAGAAGCAATTATCTATTGCTTCTCTTTTTTTATTTATAATTAAGAATTATTTCTTCTTATTTTTTTGCTGTCCTTGAACTTGTTGCTGTTCCTGAGCCTTCTCCATCATTTCTCTCATTCTCTTCTGGAACTTACCTTCTGCTTTCGGTTTTTCTTTATTAGACTGAATCTGGGCGTGAATTTTCTTTTCATCCAGAATCACATATTTAATAACAAGGATAATTAAGATGTTAATCGCATTCGATACAAAATAATACCAAGAAAGACCTGACGCTGAAGTATTAAGAAAGAATAAGAATGTAATCGGGAAGATATACATTAACACCTTCATATTTGGCATTCCTTCCTGCTGAGGCTGCTGCATATTCCCAGAAGTCATTACCGTATATATTAAGATAACAATTGTACAAGCTAATGCAAAAATACTCAAGTGATCTCCTAGGAAAGGAACTTTAAATGGAAGTTTGATCAAATCATCATAAGCGGTCAAATCCTTTGCAAACCAGAATCCCTGTCCTCTAAGATCAATAAAGTTCGGGAAGAAACGGAATAAGGCATAGAAAATAGGAATCTGAACCAATGCCGGTAAACAACCTGCCATCTGATTTACTCCCGCTTTTCTATAGATCTCCATTGTAGCCTGCTGCTTCTTCATTGGATCTGCATCCTTGAATTTAGCATTTGCTTCATCAATTTCCGGACGGATTACCTTCATCATCGCACTCAATTTATGCTGCTTATACATAATTGGTGATAAAATCAACTTAACAATGATTGTCATTACAAAAATTACCCAACCTGCTGATAATCCCCAGCCAGCGATAACACTATACAACCACATAAAGAAGTAACGGTTCATCCAACCGATAAAAGACCATCCTAATGGTAAGATCTCATCAAAGTTTTTATCATAAGATTTCAACAATGGTAAATCCAATGGCATAAAATACCAGGTAAAATCCTGATTCAATTCGCTTCCGGTCATCTGAACGAAACCTTCATAATTTAGTTTCTTCAAATATTCTCCTTCTTCAACAGACTCCTGGTTACCTTTACTATGTGTGAAACCATTTTTAGCTTCAATCACTGAAGAAAAGAACTGCTGCTTTACTCCAATCCAGTTAAGCGTTTCTTTTTCCTCATCCATTGTCGTTCTTCCATCATAATCATAATCCTTATAATTATTGAAAGCATAAGAGAATTCTGAGTGAGACTGCTCCTGAGCTCTACCTTTTTCCAGGTTTCTTACATTGTAATCCCAGATAAAATCTGCTTTATTGTCAGATGTGATAGTGGCTAAACCTTGAGTTCTTACTTTAAAATCAAGAGCGTACTGATCTTTTAGTTCTGCTTTAGGATTGTTATTTAAAGTATAAATAAACTGGATAACAGCACCATTATAGTTGGCCGTCATCGTTGCCGAATTCCCATTAATAACAGGCGAGAAAACTAAATCTTTAGTATTGATTACTTTTCCTGTTTTATCTTTAAATTGGAAACCGTAGTTAGAATTATTTTTATTGATCAGGTAAAGAGGTAGATCCGCTTTATCTGTTTTATGATCGTATGCTTTATATTTTGAAAGCTGAACTTTAGAAACCTGTCCTCCTAAGCTTGAGAATTCAACATTTAATTCTTTGTTTGACAAACTGGCAGTCTGAATTGCGCCCGGAGTTACATTTGGATTGATATTGTTTGCCTGAGTTTGTTTTACGGCATTTTTCACCTGTTCCGTTTTCTGCTCCTGAGCTTTCAACTCCGCTTCTTTCGTTTGTTTGTTCTGGAAATAGAACATAAAACCGAAGAGAACAAGGCATAAAACCGCGAAACTAATCATTTGCTTCTTATCGATTCCGTTGTTTTGTTGCATTTTATTTTTGTTATAATTAAAATTTCCTATTCTTGGCTTACTACAGAACTATAAGAAAACTAATAAATCTGCAGCAAATTTGAGCTGACAAAAATACTGTTTTTTTATCAAAACTCTATACTATAATACATTACTATATAATAAACTCAAGCTGAGAATAATCAGCCTGAGTTTATGTGTAGACGTTTATGATAAAATATTACCTTATTTCTTTTCGCAAGCCTTAATGAAAGCTCTGAATAAAGGATGCGGTGTTGCTACCGTACTCTTATATTCCGGGTGATACTGAACTCCCACATAGAACGGGTGATCAGGAAGTTCAAGCGCTTCTACCAAGCCTGTTTCAGGATTGGTACCTGTAGCAAGGAAACCATTTTTCTCAAACTCCTGAAGATAATCACTGTTGAATTCATAACGGTGACGGTGTCTTTCAGAAATATTTTTGCTTCCGTAGGTATCATATAGCTTAGAACCGTTTTTCAGAGAACATTTCCAAGCTCCAAGACGCATTGTTCCTCCTTTATCGATTACATTTTTCTGCTCTTCCATTAATGAGATCACAGGATCAGGAGTTGCTGTATCAAATTCTACTGAATTTGCTTTTGTATATCCTAACACATTTCTTGCAAATTCAATCGTCATGATCTGCATACCTAAACAGATTCCCAACATTGGAATTTTGTTTTCTCTTGCATATTTTGCCGTAAGAACTTTTCCTTCAATTCCTCTGTCACCGAAACCGGGAGCAACAAGAATACCATTAACCCCTTTCAGAGTTTCTTTGATATTTTCCTCAGTAATATCTCCACTGTATACCCATCTTACTTTTACTTCCGTTTCAAGGTCAGCTCCTGCATGTTTGAATGCTTCAGCAATAGAAATATAGGAATCCTGAAGAGAAATATATTTTCCTACCAATGCAATCTCAACTGTTTTCTTCGGGTTCTGGAATTTCTTAAGGAAGTTCTTCCAGTCTTTAAGATCAGCTGTTTTATCACTTTTCAGATCCAGTTCTTTCAATACTACATCATCAAAGTTTTGTTTCTGAAGATACATTGGAACTTCATAGATTGTTTCCAAATCTTTACATTCAATGACGTTTTCTAAAGCAACATTACAGAATTGAGCCAGTTTAGCTCTTTGATCTTTAGGAATTTTATGTTCGGTTCTGCACACTAAAACATCTGCCATAATTCCGCTTTCCATTAGCTGACGAACGGAGTGCTGGGATGGTTTTGTTTTTAATTCTCCACTTGAAGCCAAATAAGGCAGTAAAGTAAGGTGAATCACCATAGAATTGTTATCTCCCAATTCCCATTTCAACTGACGAACAGTTTCAATGTATGGTAAAGATTCAATATCTCCTACAGTTCCTCCGATCTCCGTAATGATGATATCGTAGTTCTGTTTTGAAAGGATTTTAATTCTACGTTTGATTTCGTTAGTAATATGAGGAATTACCTGAACTGTTTTTCCAAGGAAATCTCCTTTTCTTTCTTTTTCAATTACAGTCTGGTAAATTTTTCCTGTAGTAACGTTGTTATTTTGGGATGTAGGAGCATCAAGATAACGCTCGTAGTGGCCTAAATCCAGATCCGTCTCTGCACCATCTTCGGTTACATAACACTCTCCGTGCTCATAAGGATTCAAAGTTCCTGGGTCGATATTGATATAAGGATCTAATTTTTGGATCGTTACATTAAAGCCGCGTGATTTTAGTAGAAGTCCCAGAGAAGCAGAAACGATTCCCTTTCCCAAAGATGAAGTTACACCTCCTGTCACAAAGATGTACTTTGTATTCTTTTTACTCATTAGATTAGGTTTGTGCAAAGTTATGGGAAAAAGAGATACAAAGCAATTATTTAAGTTTTTAAAATACAAAAACACGGCTCAAACAATTATAAAACCTGATTAAAAATTTTATCTATATTTGATAAAGGCAAATGAAACAAAGCTATAACCACCATGATTTCCGTATATAAACTAAAACCAAAATTCCAGCAGCTCCTCACTCCTGTTTTATTATTTTTACATAAGAATAAAATCACAGCCAACCAGATTACCATCAGCTCTGTTCTGCTGTCTGCCGTAATTGGGATACTGTTCTGGAATGCGGATATTTCAAAATGGTTTTTTCTAAGCCTTCCCATTGGACTCCTTGTAAGAATGGCTTTAAATGCTTTGGACGGAATGATGGCAAGGAAATTCAATCAGACGAGTAAACTTGGAGAGGTTTTAAATGAGGTAGGAGATATTGTTTCTGATGTGATTATATTTTTTCCTCTTCTTAAGTTCCAGCCAGAAAGCCTATATCTTATTGTTGTTTTTATAGTTCTTAGCATCGTTAATGAATTTGCTGGATTAATGGGGAAAATCGTTGGAAAAGATCGCCGTTATGATGGCCCTATGGGAAAAAGTGACCGCGCACTTATCTTAGGGCTTTATGGTTTACTGATATTTTTCGGAGCAAGTATTACTAATATTTCTCAGTATATTTTTGGAATTATCATTGCCCTGCTCCTGATCAGTACGTATACACGACTTAAGAAATCTTTGAATGAAGCCTGAAGAAAATAAATTTGCAGATGTTCCTTTAAGGGTAAAAACATGGATCTATATCATTATTGTTTTTGCACTGGGAATATCACATCCTTTTGCCATGGCTCTTTTTGTTTCATGGATAGGATTACAATCCTTCTTTGAATTTTCCAGAATGTATAAGCTTCCTGTAAACATTGTTATTTCATCAATATTGATAGGAATTGCACAGTTTTATCTGTTATTTTATTTTAATATTGAGCATTATCTTTTGTATGGCAGTCTTTTGGGAATATCTGTTCTACTTTACTTTTTAGTATTAAAATCTTCTGTAAAACAGTTATATGGATTATCAATAGCCTTACTGGTATGTCTTCTTTCTTTCCCTCATTTATTATGGATAAGAAATAGTAACAACGGCATCAGCGCCATCATATTCATTGTGGTAGTAACAGAGCTGAATGATGTATTTCAATATTTGATGGGAAAAGTGTTTGGAAAAAACAAAATAACACCTCAAATCAGTCCCAACAAAACCTTGGAAGGTCTTATCGGCGGGGTTTTCCTCACTATTATTTTGAGTAATATTTTAGGTTATTTTTTGCTTAAAACCAATATTTTAACCAATAGCATTTTAGGACTTATTCTAGGCATTTCAGGATTTTTTGGAGATATTTTCATGTCTTATTTAAAACGAAAAACGGGAGTAAAAGATACAGGCAATCTTCTTCCCGGACATGGAGGGCTTCTGGACAGAATGGACAGTCTGATTTTCAATGCTCCATTATTCTTTTGGGCACTTCTCTTACTGATCAAAAATTAAAGCGATGAATGAAAAATATAAAAGAGCGGTTATTTTTTCAGGAGGCGGAACCAGGCTGATGATCTACCTCGGGATTTTTGCGGCTCTGGAAGAGATGGATCTCAAACCGGATATTCTCATTGCTTCCTGTGGCGGATCATTTGCGGCGACAATCATTAATGCTTTTCCTGATCATCACTCCCGAAAAGAATACCTGAAGTCAGAAGAATATTTTCAATTTGTTGCCGGTACAGTATTAACAAAACATAAAAAGCTTTCAGAAATAGGATTTTTCTCATTGAAGAAAATCTTCGATAAAAGAAATGCACCTTTCATTGAAGATGTTTTCAACCGTTATCTTGTAGAATTGTCTCAGAATTTATCTGAATGTTTTCCATCTATCAAAGATGTTCAGTTTTCAAAAGAAATCCCAACTGTAATTATTGGCTCTGAGCTTCTTTTTACCCCAAACGAAACAGAACAACCCAGAAACGGAAAAAAATTATATCAAAAAACAATCTTCACTGACACGGAAACCGCAAAGAGAATCAAACCTGAACAAATCATCAGCAATTCTGAAAATTATAGAAACAGTGCTGTTGAAGAATCCCCCAACATCATCACAAATTTTTCTATGCTTGAAAGTACCCGCGCTTCTGTTTCTGATATGTTTTATGTACAACCGGCATTTCTTCAGGGAAAATATTTTGCAGGCGGAGCGATAGATCTTGTTCCCGCTGAGCTGGCTCAACATCTGGCTCAGGAAACGATCACCGAAAAAAAACAATCCTATAATCCGGTAGAAGAATCTCTTGTTCGTTCTGTTCTTGGATTTAGTGGAAATAAAAGGCTTGCAGAAACAGAACAACTCCTATCAGGTCTGCAGATTGATACTACCCAAATAAAACAGGAATTAAAAGGTCATTATCTGAAAAAAGGTATCAACTGGAGAAAATTTGAAATCGATTTTTCTTTTCCAAAAAGTTATCCACAATTTGTAAAAGACATGGAAATACAATGGCAGTACGGGTTTAATCAAACCATAAAGAGCATAAAAAGCAGATCATAATTATTTCAATTGAAAACGGAATTTTTTTAAGTTTTTGGCTAAAGCCATTGGTATGATGATCTATTGTGATCAAGGGCTAAAGCCCGTGCTTATTGAATAGTTAAGATAAATTATGCTGATTTTTAAGCTTAAAAGCAAAGCTGATCTTGATGTTTCAAAAAATAAAAGTTTAATCAGCTTCATTAAAAACATTATTCCAATTTTTCACTTTTAAAATTTATTTTTACATAAAATTGAAAACCACAAAACACGCATGAACGTTTTTATTGCAGGCGGAACTTCAGGCATAGGCTATGCACTGGCCAGGCATTATCTTTCCAAAGGATATTGTGTGGGAATCTGCGGAAGAGATTTAGCCAAAATACCGGAAAATAATTCTAAAGATTTAAAAGCTTTTCAGGTAGATGTCTGTGATATGAATGCAGCGTTATCCACATTACAGTCATTTCTTGTGGATAAAAATGAACTTGATATTTTCATTAACTGTGCCGGAAGCTATGCGGAAGATGTTGCCGGAAGAATTTCCTATGAAGAAGCCGAAGAAATGCTGCAAACCAATATTCTGGGAACGGTAAACTGCTTCGAGGCGGCAAGAAAAGTAATGAAGAATCAAAAAAAAGGAAGTATTGCAGTAATTGCCTCTGTTTCAGGAATACTGGAATATGAAAACTCCAGCCTTTATACGAAAACGAAACGTTCTGTGATACAGATTGCTGATGCTTACCGCCGTGCATTGAAGCCTTTTGGAATTTCAGTCACTGCAATTGCACCGGGATATATTGATACTGAAAAATTAAGGCAGCTTAACCAGAATGATTTAAGCAAAAAACCATTTCTCACTGATGTAGAAACAGCAGTCTCCATCATCTCCGAAGCGATAGAAAAACAAAAAAAACTCGTTATTTTTCCTGCAAAAATGAAGTGGATGATGAAGTCGTTATCCCTGCTTCCTTCTTCATTATTAAACATCATTATGTTCAGAAAAGCTAAATGGATGAAAAACGACTGACAGTGCAACGGAAAGCATATGCCCTGATTCTTTGTGCCATTGTATTTATGATGGTATACAATTTTGCAGCATGGTATCTTTCAACATTAGATGAAATCCCATCTTTTGTTTTTGGATTTGAAAAATATATTCCCTTCATTCCATGGAGCATTATTCCTTATATGACGAGCTGTATTTTTTTCTGTGCCGTATTTTTCTTCTGTAGAAATAAAGAGCAGTTGAAAGTTTTAACACAGCGGATGCTCTTTGTAACCATTGCAGCCGGACTTTGTTTTCTATTATTTCCTTTAAAATTTTCATTGCCTAAACCTCAAGTCAGCAGTTCTTTACTGGGGTATTCTTTTCAATTCTTAAAAACATTTGATTCTCCTTTTAATCAGGCTCCTTCATTGCATATTGCTTATGCTTTTATTTTCTGGTCTGTTTTCAGGAATTTAAAAAGAGGAAGAACGTTATTACTATGTTGGCTCATTTTGTTGGGAATTTCTACATTGACGACGTATCAACATCATTGTATTGATATCCTCACCGGAAGCATTCTTGCACACTTTAGCTTTATTATCTTTCCCTATAGAAAAAATGATTTTCTGTACAGGAATTTTCAGGTAGCTAATATGTATCTTCTATTGGGATGGTTGATTATTTTAACAGCACTCCTGATGAATCAATTCTGTGGAAATATAGGATTATTCTTCTTGTGGCCAGGTGCAATGACCATTCTGATCGGCTATCATTATCAGAAAAACAATATTTACTTTTTGAAAGATAAAGAAGGCAATATTCCATGGATTAAAAAAATCTTCTACTCTCCATATTTACTGCTATATCAGATATTCTGGAAGTTTTTCCGAAAAAATAAAATGCCTGTAGAAATCCTGCCGGGTTTGTATATTTCATCAAGACCCGATCGGGAAACACTGAAAAATTTCGGGATTACCCAAAAGACATTTGTCTATGATCTATCAGCCGAAATGGAAGAACTTCCCATCATAAAAGATACATCAGATTATCACTCCGTTCCATTTCTGGACATTGGAACACTGGATATTCATGAAACCCAAAAGCTGGTTTTGGAAATTACCGAAAAACACAAACAACTTCCTACAGGTGAAAGGATTCTGATTCATTGCACCATGGGATTCACCAGAAGTTCAGTGATTGGAATTTTAGTGATGAAAAATATTTTATCTTTACCTTTAACAGAAGCAATAACCTTAATGAAAACCCATAATAAGCATGCAGTCATTCATACTTACCTAGAGGATTTTCTGAAAAAATTTTAACCTATGAACAGCGGACATTTTAAAAGTTTTGACCACAGTGAAATTTTTTATCGTGAGTGGAATTACCAGCCCTATCAGAAAAGCATCATCATGATTCACCGTGGACATGAGCATTCTGAAAGGCTGAATGATATTGCGCAATCTCCTCAGTTTTCGAAGTACAACATCTTTGCATTTGATCTTCGGGGACATGGCCATACAAAAACCAAAACCTCATCTGTGTTTATGGATTATGTAAGAGATCTTGATGCGTTTTCTAAGTTTATCCATGCTCAATACAAAGTGAAAATTTCAGATATTTTCGTTGTCGCCAACAGCATTGGCGGTGTTGTAGCATCTGCCTGGGCACATGATTTTGCACCTTCTATCTCTGGAATGGCACTTTTAGCTCCTGCTTTTAAAATCAATCTTATTGTTCCTCTGGCTAATGAAATGATTACTTTAGGAACGAAACTGAAGAAAGGATTAATCATTAAAAGTTATGTAAAATCCAAAATGCTGACTCACGATCCTGAACAGCAAAAAGCATATGACACAGATCCACTGATCTCAAAATCTATTGATGCGGAACTTCTTATAGATCTTGCAAAAGCAGGAAAACGTCTGGTAGAAGATGCTGAAGCTGTAGATACTCCAACCTTAATTCTGGCTGCTGAAAAAGATCATGTGGTTTTCAATAAAGAACAGAAAATATTCCATGAAAAGCTGGATACGGATTTAAAGCAATATGAAGTTCTTCCAGGTTTTTTCCATGGTATTTTATTCGATACCGGAAAGGAAAAAGTCTATGATAAAATTGTAGAGTTTGCTGAAAAATGTTTTAACAGAAATGTAAAACAAACATCTCTTTCTCCTGATCGTTTTTCGGTGAAAGAATATGAAGACCTGCAAAATAATGTCGGGAATAACCTGAATTTTAAAATGCAGAAATTGTCACTTGGAAAAATCGGAAAAATAAGTAACGGGATGGCTATTGGTCTGAAATATGGCTTCGATTCCGGAGCTTCATTGGATTATGTGTATCAGAATCAACCGAAAGGAAAGTTTGGTTTCGGGAAAATGATGGATAAAAATTACCTCAATGCGATCGGCTGGAAAGGAATCCGTATCAGAAAACAGCATTTGCTCCAGCTTTTAGAACATAATATACAAGCTCTGAAACAACAGGGAAGAGCGATTAAAATACTGGATATTGCTGGCGGAACAGGAAATTATTTATTCGATATCAAAGAAAAGTATCCCGAGGCTGAAATTGTGATCAATGAATTTGTAAAATCCAATATTGAAATCGGGGAAAAGGTTATTAAGGAAAAGATGTATCAGAATATCCGTTTTACGAATTTTGACTGTTTTGATCCGCAGACCTACCAAAAACTAAATTTTGAACCTAATATAACCATTGTATCTGGAATTTTTGAGCTTTTCGGGGATAATGAAATGGCCAGTAAAGCCATTCAGGGAGTGAATTCTGTTTCAGAAAAGAATGCTTATATCGTTTATACCGGACAGCCATGGCATCCACAACTGAAAATGATTGCTTATGTTCTGAACAATCACCAGAATAAAGACTGGATCATGAGAAGACGCTCACAGAAAGAACTGGACAGAGTGATGGCTTTTAATACTATTCAGAAAGAAAATATGCTGATCGATGACTTTGGAATCTTCACGGTTTCTTCAGGAAAAGTGAATGTTTCAAACTAAACACCTAATCTCTCACGGATTTTAATCAGCTTTAAACTTTGATATTGATTATTTTCAACCACAAAAGTCACAAAAGACTTAAACACTTAAGTTTTTTACAGAATTATTTTAAACTTACATTGGAATAACATGTTTTAAAATAAAAGCTTTTGTGACTTTTGTGGTTTTATAGAGTTTAAACAACTTTCATAAAAAAAGGTTTTCCATTGAGTGGAAAACCTTTTTATTTTTTTATGTTTTGAAATGTTACTGCTTAACCAATTCAAAATAAGCAATTACCTCAACATCTTTTGCAATCCCTGCTCCTGTAGGATCATATTTGATTCCGTAATCCAGACGGTTGACTGTAAACTTCGTCTGAATTCCCATCACTTCCTTTCCGTCTTTATTTTTCGTAATTCCACCAAATGTAACTGGAGCACTGATATCTTTTTCCACTCCTTTCATTGTCAGTTTCCCTTTTACGATATAATTGTTGTTTTTATCTTTTGTAACGGAAGAACTTTTAAATTCAATAGTAGGATATTTGGCAACATCAAAAAATTCTTCGCTTATAAGATGTCTGTCTCTCATATCCACTCCGGTATTAATGCTGGAAACACTTACAGAAAAGTTTAAATCTGCATTATCCAGGTTAGCACCACTGCTAGCCATTCTACCGTCAAATTTATCGAACCTTCCCTGTACAAAGCTAATTCCCATATGCTTAATATTGAAGTTAACAGAAGAATGCATATGATCTACTCCCCAGGTACCTTGTGCAAAAGCCACAACACTTAAAAGCGCAAATACGAAAGATAAAAATACTTTTTTCATTGTAATTATATTTTACATTACTATTTAATTGAACAAAGCTAAGATATGAAAGATATTTCTACCGTGGATGGATTAGTTTTTAATATTAAATCCATTTAGATTCTGAAAGAAAAATGCTTTTTTATAACTTCGCAGTATGGCAAAACTGAAAACAGCATATTTCTGTCAAAACTGCGGAACTCAATATCCACAATGGCTTGGACAATGTAAAAACTGTGGAGAATGGAACACTCTGGTGGAAGAAGTTGTTGAAAAACCTTCTCATAAAACTCCTCCTTTCTCGAAAACCAAACAAAATGTAATCAATATCGTTGAAGTGGTAACGAGCGAAGAGCCGAGAATAAAAACTCCTTCTGATGAATTGAACCGTGTTTTAGGAGGTGGAATTGTTTTAGGTTCTGTTACATTGATTGGTGGTGAACCGGGAATTGGAAAATCTACCCTTCTGCTTCAGCTTGCTTTGAAAATGAAGAAAAAAATCTTCTATGTTTCGGGGGAAGAAAGTGCTTCTCAGATTAAAATGAGAGCAGACAGACTTACGGATATTCAAAATCCAAACTGCTTCCTTTTTACTGAAACATCATTGGAAAAAATCCTTCACGAGGCCAAAAAACTGGAGCCGGATTTCATGATCATTGATTCTATTCAGACTCTGCAGTCTCAATTGATAGAAAGTTCTCCGGGAACGGTTTCCCAAATCCGGGAATGTTCCAATGAGATCATCAAATATGCCAAAGAAAATAATACTCCCGTATTTCTTGTAGGACACATTACCAAAGATGGTCAGATTGCTGGGCCAAAGGTGCTGGAGCACATGGTGGATGTTGTTTTGAACTTTGATGGAGACCGAAATCATCTTTTCAGATTGTTGAGAGCCAATAAAAACCGTTTTGGATCTACTTCCGAGATTGGGATCTATGAAATGGTTTCCCAAGGATTGAAAGAAATTAAAAATCCTTCTGAAATCCTGATCACAAAGAAATTCGAGGAACTTTCCGGGAATTCCGTTGCAGTAACCCTGGAAGGAAACCGACCTATGCTTCTGGAAATTCAGGCATTGGTAAGTACTGCCGTTTATGGTACACCTCAAAGAAGTTCTACCGGTTTTGATTCCAAAAGACTGAATATGCTTTTGGCCGTACTGGAAAAAAGAGCAGGCTTCCAATTGGGAGCTAAAGACGTTTTCCTGAATATTACCGGAGGGATAAAAACAGACGATCCGGCATTGGATCTGGCGGTGATAGCTTCTGTTCTTTCATCCAATGAAGATATTGCCATCTCAGAGCATTATTGTTTTGCCGGAGAAATTGGGTTAAGTGGTGAAATACGTCCTGTTGCACAAGTGGAACAAAGAATTACCGAGGCTGAAAAGCTGGGTTATGAAAAAATATTTGTCTCCAATCTTAATAAAATTCCGAAAAGAAAATTTGGGATAAAGATCGAGGAAGTGAGTAAGATTGAGGATTTCCATGAGAGGCTTTTTTAATGTGAATGGTCAATTTTGCTTCGCAAGTCAATTGTCAATTGGAACATAGATAAAAAATTCACGAGCGAAGCGGATTCACTATTCATTATTCACTATCATCAAACATCCACTTTTAATTCATACCTTTAAGTTATGAATTATCTGGCTCATTCTTTTCTTTCTTTTACCGACGGACAGATCGTGGGTCAATTTCTCGAAGATTTTATCCGCAACAGGGATCGTTTTTCTTTCCCAAAAAATATTCAGGACGGCATTACCCTGCACAGAGCTATTGATACATATACAGATTCGCATCCCGCCATCCATGAAGCAAAAAAAGTATTTTCTCCTTTGGTAAGGCTGTATGCCGGAGCATTTGTAGATGTTTCTATGGATCACTTTGTGGCCAGGGATCTTTCTCTACACTCTTTGGCGGAATGGAAAGCTCATTCTCTTAAGGTTTACAGCGTTTTGAATGCTAACGGACAATGGCTGCCGGAAAATTTCAAAAAAATGCTGGTCAAAATGGAACACGACGACTGGCTTTATAATTACCGTGAAGACTGGGGAATTAAATTCAGTATTCAGAATGTGCTCAATAAAGCGAAATACCTGGATAAAGACATTCCTGTTTTTGAAGCTTTTTTAAAGAATAAAGATCACCTTCAGCAATGTTATGATGACTTTTTTCCTGACCTTCTTGCCCATGCAAAAGGAATTAACACATTACTCGAACTGGAAAATTAATATATATTAGAACTGTTTATAGAGATATCGGTTAGGATAAGTAAGTTTTTCGCTGCTCCTTTGTCCGTCGACAATAATGTGGACAATATTAATCTGATCATCAAAAAGGTTATACAGAAAACTTACAGCAGTTTCCACTTTTTTAGGAGTGGCTATAGGTTCAGACTCCAGGAAAACGTTGACCGATTCGTGGTCTTCTTCATAGCCTATATAGTTTACTTTCAAAAATTTTCCGTCTGCTTTTAATTTGAAATATTCTGAACAGTATTTTTGCAGGGCATCATTCAATTTTGCTTTATATTTTTCGTCATTAAAATGAAAAGATCCTCCATATTTTTTTCCCAAACCATTTTCCATATCATCAAGGAAGAATCTTCCTGTCACTTCAAAGGTTCTGGATTTTGAATTATAATTCATTTCCACAGAGCCCACATGATAGGGATGAAAAGCTTCATCACTCCTAAAACTCTGACATACCATGGTTACGAATAAAAAAAATCCAAAAAAAAGCTTACCCGACATGAATTCTATTTTTACAGCAAATATAAAAAAAGCAGCAGTTATAAAACCGCTGCTTCTGATTATAATTGATTGATGAAGATTTATTGTTTAATCACTTTCTTCGTGATTTTTGTACTATCTTCAAGTACAAGGGTAAACAGATAAGTTCCTCTTACCAATTCTGAAACATCAATTTTACTGGAATTGGCATTCACATTTACGGTTTTAATCAGTTTTCCTGACGCATCATAAATGGTTACTGCCGCTTTAGAATGTCTTCCTAAGACTACATTCACAAAATCTTTCGCAGGATTCGGAGTGATATTCACTTCTGAATTCATTTTAACATCCGCTGTTCCTAATGTAGTTCCTGTTTTCACAAAATATCCGCCAAAACCTGTTGTCTGGAAACTCACTTCCCAGTATTGGTAGGTATCATTCCAGATAATATCAGCGATATCAGGGGTAATAACTGTAGCAGCTCCTCCAAAAGAAGCTACTGTACCTGTAGTACTTGTTCCTGTATATTTTTCAATAAGAAGATTCGCTTTATTAGCAACATCAGCAGGTGAAGTAGGAAGTTTGACACCATTGGTTAGATTATAAGCATCAAAATCACTCTGTTTAAAGTATAAAGTTACTTTTCCGGTTGCAGCTGCTGCATTCGTGTCCGGATTTATTTCATATCTTCTTGCAACATAGTTGGGCTGTGCATTATCTACCCATACCTTTGATGTTGTATTTCCTGTTACAGTACTCGCAGTTTCTTTTTCAACTCTTGAAATCAGCTGGCAGGCATTGGTAAAATAGTTATATCCATTGGCCACTGCACTTGCTTTCGTTTGATTGGATGTTGCAAGATTCTTCACTTCGGCAACATTTTCATAGACCACAGCTCTCATTTTAAGATCGAATGTTCTAGAAGTCCATGTTGTACCATCTGTAGACGTCTTGGATCTGTTGTTGACCACTGCATTCTCAGCTTTTACAGCAATTCTTCCTCCTAAACCATTGACTACAATATAAAATTCTTTTCCGGTTACCATCTGTACATTCAGATCGGAAAGACTCACGTAATTCCAGGTAAATCTCTGCATATTATTAAGCCATGAAGTAATGGTCTTAGTGGCTATAATATCTCCGGGATTTCCATTCGCATCCACTTTTCTGATTTGAATATCTACCGGAATATCTGAAGGAAGTGAAGTTCCCGTTAATAATGAGAATCCACCCAGCTTTCCTGTAAGGGTTGGTGTATATCTGACAGCAAGGGCTATATTATCAAAATAATAATTAGATTCTGTATTGGCAATGATATAAGGTTCATCATACCCTACCGTCTCAAAATTAGATTTTACACATCCTAATTCATCGGTAACCGCCTTGTAAATATCCAGTTTACCATATCCCCATCTCATGTTGGGCACAGTTCCAGTTGCTCCATCCATTCTTGCATTAGAAGTAAGACGTGCTTTTACCTGAGCTGCTGTCAATGCCGGATTAGCCTGCAGTAATAACCCTACAGCTCCTGCTACACCCGGCGAAGACATACTTGTTCCCTGATTTTTCACATAATAATTGGTTCCTGCAATAATATCTGTAGCACCTGGAGCAGAATCACCTGATCTGGATGAAATGACATTCTGCCCTGAACCTGCAATATCTGGTTTTTGAAAACCATCTGTTCTTGGTCCCTGTCCGCTGAATGAAGATATAGATTCCTGTGGAGTAAGAGTAAAATAGCCGCTTGTTCCGCTATACCAACTTGCTCTTCCCATATAGGAAGCAACAGTAATCGCATTAGAAGCATTCCCCGGAGACCCTACAATATATTCATTATCACCATTTTGCAAGGTAGTCCCCACTCCCTGGCTATACAGCCAGCCGTGTGTGGTGATCTGCTGTGCGCCGTTATTGGTGATTTCTAATGTATAATTCCCCTGAACATTGGTAGTTCCCGAAGTTCTGGTTACAACTAATTGTACATATCTTTTGTTGTTGTCATTTCCCCAATAGTTATACATCGTTGCTGTAAGGCCACCTCCCAATATAGTGTGAGCCGTAGTCGTACTTATATTCTGCGTATACTGCTGCCCATCAGGAGTAGTCAGTTTTGCTGTCACAGCAGTATTATCATTGGCATACATTATGAATGAAAATACTGAAGTAGCTGCGGTATTGCTTGCTACTGTAAAATTATATGTCTGTGCTGCACCAGCTGCAATATCCACTTTTCTGTGAAGGTTAGCTCCGTAATCATTTCCGGCAGAAATAACCACAACTCTACCCGGTCCTGACGCCGTAAAATTATTAACAGCCACTTCATGGCTGGATGTTCCGTCATGAGCCGTTCCCTGGCCGCCAATACTCATATTGACAACGATAGGTTTATTAAGTGCTGTAGCTACATTTTTAAAATAGGTTAACGCATTAATCGTATTTGTTGTTGGAAAAGAACCATTTCCTCCTTTTACGAATACAATATCTGCATCGGATGAAAATCCTTTATGCCTTTTATCGGTAAAAGCTGCACCATTTCCGGCAGCTGTACCTGAAACGTGAGTTCCATGTCCGTTTGTATCATTTTCACGAACAAATCCTACAGGTGTTCCATCCAATTCATCTTCAATCTGTGCTCTCGTATATTCTACACCTGTTGAAAATCCTGTAGGAATAGTTTCCCCAAATTGTGCAGTTAAGGTCTGATCCCAGATGGAAACAATTCTACTTTTGGTTTGATCATTAGCTTTTCTGAAATCCGGGTGTTTCCAGTCTATTCCACTGTCATATATTCCTACCAAAACACCGGTACCGTTATAAGCTGTATTATTGAAAACTCCATCCTGCAAAAGACTTGCTCCGGACTGAGCTCTGCTCACATCATTATGAAGCTCATCAAATGCCGGCCCCATTACAGATGTTACATAGGGAAGCTGCACAAGTTTTTCAATATCTTCAATGGTAACCAAAGCTGTGGAAAAAGCTGGCAGCTGACTCTGAATAATGAAGCCGTCTGCTTTCAGTTTTTCCGGTTCTTTGGTATAAATAATACATGAATACATTGTTTGTGCTCCCTTGGAAGTCACTACCAGATGCTGATCAAGTTTCATATCCGGGCGTTCCAGTTCTTTCACTGCTCTTCCGTTGGCTATACTCTCTTTATTTTTCAATAAAATATCAAATCGAGAGTCCAGTTTCTGTACCTGCCCGTAAAAAGCATAGGAATATAATCCTAAAAAGGCTGCTGTTGCATTTCTCAGAAGCTTCGCTCCTCCGTGTGAAATGTTTACTTTTGTAAAAAATAATTTTTTAATATCCATATTTCATTTTTAAGCAATACAATTATACAATATTTATTCAAAATATAAATAATACAAATAATTAACAAATAACAAGCGTAAAAATTAAATCAAATAATAAAATTAATAACATTTTAACAAAATATTTAAAATATAAAATTTTTCAACCAAAATGCAGGATTTTCTTTTTTATTTAAACCTTGGATGGGAACATATTATTTCTTTGGATGCTTTAGATCATCAGTTGTTTGTTCTGGCATTGATCGCTGTTTATTCTTACAGTGACTGGAAAAAAATTCTGATCCTTGTCACCGCGTTTACGATCGGGCATTCCATTACATTAGCTTTAAGTATTCTGGATGTCTTCAGAGTTCCGTCTGACTGGGTTGAATTTTTAATTCCCTTGACGATTGTACTGACATCATTGGATAATATCATCATGAAAAATCAGAAGCAGACCTTGATGCGGGCCAACTACTATCTTGCCCTGATCTTCGGTCTGGTACATGGAATGGGATTCGCCAATACTGCAAGAGTAATGATCGCAAAAAGTCAAAGTATTGCTTTACCTCTGCTGGGATTCAATATTGGTTTGGAACTTGGACAAATTGTAATTGTTGCTGCGATTTTAATCATTCTGTTTATTTCACTCAATCTTTTCAAAGTGAATAAAAAAGACTGGATACTCTTTGTTTCTTCAGGGGTATTTGCTTTATCCTTAAAAATGACTTTGGAAAGAATTCCTTTTTAAAAGTTAAATATTTTCATTATTTCAAGAGCTTATTACTATCTTTGATCATTAATAAATCATTTCGGTTATGAAACTAAAAGTTGTTATACTTTCACTTTCTGTATTTGCATATACAGGTTTCACCGCACAAAATATTCAGAATAACCCGGGCAGCAACCACGGTAACAAGTTTGAGCAGCTGGGAACTATTCTACCAACACCCAACATTTACAGAACGGCTTCAGGAGCTCCGGGACACGGATACTGGCAAAACAGAGCCGACTATAACATTACCGCATATCTGGATGAGGATAAAAGAAATCTGAAAGGTTCGGAAACGGTGACTTACTACAACAATTCTCCTGATGATCTGGATTATATCTGGCTGCAGCTTGATGAAAATGAGCATTCAAGCATCAGAAATGCCGGGTATGACGCTTCATCTGTTCTTCGCCCTTCAACAACTGATCAGCAGCTTAAGGCCACTGAGCTTCCTGTAAAAGATAATGGTTACGGCGTGAGTCTTGAGAAAGTAACAGATGCTTCAGGCAATACCTTGAAGTATACCGTCAACAAAACCATGATGCGTATAGATCTTCCTAAAGCATTGAAAAAGGGTGAAAAATTCATTTTCAAAGTAGACTGGAACTATAATATCTCCAACAGAATGAAGATGGGAGGCCGTGGCGGTTATGAAAATTTCCCGGAAGACGGCAATGATCTCTATACTATGGCACAATGGTATCCAAGAATGTGCGTATACAGTGATTTCCAGGGATGGCAGAACCATCAGTTTACCGGAAGAGGTGAATTTGCTTTGGTTTTTGGAGACTTTAAAGTTTCAATGAACGTCCCTGCCGATCATATTGTAGGCGGAACCGGAGAGTGTAAAAACTACGATCAGGTGTTGACCGCTGACCAGTTATCAAGATACAAAAAAGCTGAAACCGCTGCTGAACCTATCGAAATCGTAACCTTGGATGAGGCTAAAAAAGCAGAGAAAAATCATTCAAAACAAAGAAAAACTTGGGTTTTTGAAGCGAAGGATGTTCGTGATTTTGCATGGACTTCTTCAAGAAAATTTGTCTGGGACGGAATGCGTGTGACAATTCCTGAAAACAATAATAAAGTAATGGCAATGAGTTTCTATCCAAAAGAATCTTATGGCCTTTACAGAAAGTTTTCCACAAAAGCGGTTGCCCATACCATTAAAACCTATTCAGAATTTACCATTCCTTATCCATATCCTGTAGCACAATCTGTAGAAGCTGCCAATGGGATGGAATATCCTATGATCTGTTTTAACTTCGGGAGAACTGAAAAAGACGGAACCTATTCTGAAGGAACTAAAAACGGAATGCTTGGAGTAATCATCCACGAAGTGGGACACAATTTCTTCCCAATGATCATCAATTCTGATGAAAGACAGTGGGCATGGATGGATGAAGGTTTAAATACATTTACAGAATATCTTACAGAAGAAAAATGGGATAATAAATTCCCTTCCAAAAGAGGACCGGCATGGACGATCGTAGATTATATGAAACTGCCGAAAGATCAACTGGAGCCTATCATGAGTAACTCTGAAAATATTGTTCAGTATGGTCCGAACGCGTATTCAAAACCTGCAACGGGATTGAATATTCTTCGTGAAACAATCATGGGAAGAGAACTTTTCGACAAAGCTTTTAAAACCTATGCTAAAAGATGGGCTTTTAAGCATCCTGAACCTGCAGACTTGTTCCGTACTATGGAAGATGCCAGCGGTGAAGACCTTGACTGGTTCTGGAGAGGCTGGTTCTACGGTACAGATCCTGTAGATATTGCGATTGATAAAGTAACGGTAGCCGTTCCAAACCTGGATACCGATCCTAAAGCTGCTGCTGAAGTGAAATATCAGGTTGAAAAACCTTTAGTAAACAGCTTTGAAGATCTTTCAAAAATCAGAAACAGAGAAGATAAGAATATTAAATTCTATGTAGAAACTGATAAAGCTGCTCAGGATTTCTATTATAAATATGACAGAGGTCAGGAAAAGGTGGATAATAACAAGGAATACACCATAAAAACAGAAGCTGGTCTTCCTTTAGATGCCAAGGATAAAGAGAAATTCAAAAATATTACAGGATATCAGATTGATTTTGTAAACAAAGGCGGATTAGTAATGCCGATCATCCTTGAATTCACATTTGAAGATGGTTCAAAATTGTACGATAAATCTGCAGCACAGATCTGGAGACTGAATGAGCAAAAGGTTTCCAAGACGTATTATTTTGATAAGAAAGTAAAATCTATTCAGCTTGATCCAATGAGAGAGACTGCTGATATTGATACGAACAATAATTTCTGGAGCAGTACCGGATCAGGGACTGAAACTTCAAAATTCCAACTCTTTAAACAAAAACAGGAAGGAGGTTCTGTAAGAGGAGGCTCTACCGGAAAGGTGAATCCAATGCAGGCCGCAGGAAAGAGTTAAAAACCAAAAAGTTGTAACTTTTAATAAATACAACACTACTTCATATTAACTAGGGAAAGAATAATTCTTATGACCTTTTTAATATGAAGTATTTTTTTTGCTTAAAACCTGAACTACTCTCAAACACGAACACCTTATTCTCGTCTACAAAAAAAATATAACAACCTGACTTAAAAAGTTTTATATTTGAATTATCATAAAACACCAAATGTCAAAAATCTGATTGACAATAAATGTTCAGGATTACAAAAAAACAAAATATTACTTATGAAAAATGCCAAATTACTAAGCAGAGATGCTCAGAAAACGATCAATGGCGGAATTGCTGCCAGATTGGTATGCTGCGAACGCGATGATAATGGAAAATGTACTTTATGGATCGGACCGGGACAGAATTGCCCATAGTTCAATCTGATAACAATTTAAAATAAAGCCGGAAATTTCCGGCTTTCTCTTTTTATATTCTCAACCACATTCAAAATCACTAATAACTGATAATCAAAATTTTATTTAAAAAAAATAGTAATAAAATATATCACATCATAAGGAAAAATAGTATCTTTGATCCACTTCTTTTACACCAAATGTCAAAATCCTGATTGACTTTAAATGCTCAGGATGTACAAATCAAAATATTACTAACTATGAAAAACGCTAAATTATTAAGCAGAGATGCTCAGAAATCAATCAATGGCGGAGCAGCAGGACGTTTTTGCTGTGAGTACAATTACAAAGGACAATGTATACTTTGGATCGGACCGGGACAATATTGCCCATAGTTCTGTCATCAGATAACAATTTTGAATAAAGCCGGAAATTTCCGGCTTTATTTTTTAGCCTAAATGGGCTTTCAAATTCTTTTTATAGGTTCTTCCCAATGGAAGTTCATCCCCATTTTTCAGGAAAACATAGTTGGAATTGTAAGAATTGATATGATCAGATAATACAATATAAGACTTATGGATTCTAATAAATCCGAAATGCTGAAATTTCTCTTCAAAATTTGACATCCTTTCCAGAATCATATACTTTTTCAATGGTGTCATCAATACAATATATTCCCCAAATCCTTGTATCCAAAGAATATCTTTGAGAAAAACCTTGTTCATCACATAATTGGATTTGAACATAATAAAATCTTCCTGCTGTTTACTGCTGGCCGAACTTTTAAACTGAACAAAATCCCTTGCTTTATTGACTGCTTTTTTAAAAGTATCAAAATCCACAGGTTTTATAAGATAATGAACCACATCCAGCTCAAATGCTTTCACCGCATATTTTGTTTCCAGGGTAAGAAAAATACACAACGGCGGATCGGAGAGCTGCTGCAAAAGTTCTACTCCATTCATGCCAGGCATATTGATATCGAAAACAACCAGATCTACTTTGTTTGCTTTCAAAAACGCCAGTGCTTCTTCCGGTTTCTGAAATGAAGCCAGCAGTTCAACACCTTCAAGCTGATTGCAATATTGTTTTACAAGCTGCAATGCAGGATACTCATCATCTACATTAACGATAGTCAGGTTAGTCATTGATAGTAATTGTTAAAGCAATTTTATATTGATCATTTTCTTTCGGCCCGGAATAAAATTCATACCGATCAGGATAAAATTTGTCCAATATATGAATAATTGCTTCATTACCCAATCCATGATAATTAGATTCAGCTGCATGAATTCTATCTTTCCCTACGGAATTGATAATTTCAAAATACAGCTCAAAGCGCTCAATATTACAGAATAATTTTATAAAACCATGAGCATCCTCTCCTATTGCTGAGTGTTTTAAAGCATTTTCAAATAAAGTAAGAAGTATAGCAGAAGGGATTTCAGCAATGTCAAATTCTTCCTGCTCTTCAATATCCATGACAATATCAAGCTGGTTATTATATTTAAGCTGATATAAAGCCGCAAGTGCTTTCAGGGAAGAAAATTCTTGGGAAACCGTCACTTTTTCTTTCCCACTGTCATAAATAATATACTTTAGAAGTTTGCTCAACTGTAAAATAGAATCCGACGTCTTTTCTGAATGCGTAAAACTGTTCGCATAGATATTATTAAGGGTATTCAGCAAAAAATGAGGATTCAGTTTAGACTTCAGCAAATCCAGATAAAGCTGATCTTTCTCTTCTCCAAGACTGATCACATCCTGTTCTATTAAAAATTTGTCTTTGGTAATTCCTAAAAATGACCCCACCAGAATGATGATCCCCTGCGAAATATATACATTATACAAAAAACCTACATGGTATTCTTTTTCACTGAAATCCATCTGAAAAACCGCAGGCTCCCACAAAATTCTGAAAAGACTGGACACCAAAAAGCAGATTAAAGCATAGAGGATAAACTCAGGATACTTATTGGATAAATAAAACCGGGGAACAAGATAATAGTACACCAGATAATAAATTCCCACATTGAAAATTGTATTCAAAATAATGCTTATCACCAGTTGAGTGGAATCCAGGAAGTAGTTTTCGGTGAAATAAGTCATCAAAATGAAGATAAAAAGGAAAAAAATGTGCTGAAACCTCAACAAAAATTTCCAACGGTACTTCATAAGACCTTCCAGAATCTTACCACTAAATAAAATTCTGATAATCAGTAATATAATAATAAAATTAATGATTAAAAACATAGTCCATACCTTATTTTGAAACGCATCAAATATAATATCTTTTTGTCTCAAAATGCAGTTCGTTGAGAAAAACTGTCATTGATTGAAAAAATCCAGGCCCGCTCTTTTGAATAAATATATTTGAGAAACCGCAATATTAATCAAATATTACATGAAACTTAATATACAATTAACGCTTATTTTATCATTCTGCTTGATAAATGGCCTTTTACACAGTCAGAGCAAAGACAATTATAATATGTGGTTTCAGTACCTGCTGTCAGCAAAGCTTACTGATAAAAGCACTTTAACTGCCCTTACTCAATACCGTTCCTTCGATCTGGCTTATGATACAAGACTTTTTCTTGTGAATGCTTATGTAGACTATGAAGTGGTAGAAAATATAAAACCTGCTGCAGGAGCTATGTTTTTGATCCTTGAATCTTATAATGCTGATGATTCTAAAAAAATAAGATATGAAAAAAGACCTTTTCAACAGGTTACCGCTGATTACTACATTGGCAGAACATCAATCTCCAACCGTCTTAGAGTAGAGGAACGTTTTATCAGCAATCCTGATGAATTTGAAGTAAGGATCCGTTATCTGATCTCTGTCCGGATTCCTTTCAATAAAAAAGGAGAAAAGGAAAAACTCTACGGCATTCTAAAAAATGAAATAAGAATGAATGTTGATAAGCTGGAACCTTTCGACAGCAATCGTATTACGGCAGGCCTTGGAATAAAATTAGGAAAAAATTCTGCGTTGGAGCTTGCCTTTATCAATCAGCTGGAAACCAAAAAAACGAGTAATTACGGATTTGTTGGTTTCAGAAACAATTTTGACTGGAGAAAAAAGAAACAATAACCTCATTAATATTTACAATATACTATGCTTACATTTCTTGGTTTTTTAATGATTTTCATCTTCATGATTCTCATCATGAATAAAAAGATGACTCCGCTTACTGCTTTAGTGCTTGTACCTGTATTGATTGCTGTAGTGGCAGGATTCGGGCCTGACCTGGGAAAAATGATGAAAGATGGAGTAAAAGAAATAGCGCTTACGGGGGTTATGCTGATTTTTGCCATTCTGTACTTCAGTCTGATGATTGATACAGGACTTTTTGAACCTCTTGTGAATGCCATATTAAAGGCTGTAGGAGATAATCCTGTAAAAACAACCATTGGAACCGCCCTTCTCACCACTTTAGTTTCTTTAGACGGAGATGGCTCTTCCACTTATATTATTGTGGTAGCAGCATTACTTCCACTTTATAAAAAACAGGGGATGAATCCTTTAGTTCTTACCTGTATTATCATGCTGGCCGGAGGTATTATGAATATTTTGCCATGGGGCGGACCTACTGCAAGAGTAATGAGTTCTCTTAAACTGGGACATACAGAAATATTCGTTCCTATGATTCCGGTAATGCTGATAGGGTTGGTATGGGTATTTTTCGTTGCCTATATTTTAGGAGTCAGAGAGAAAAAAAGAATAAGCAAGCATGGAAAATATACCAAATACAGTGGACAGGATATTGCTGGTGAAAATGACCCTGCATTAAGACGTCCAAAGCTAATTATTATCAACCTGATTCTGACTATTGTCCTGCTTTGCGTGATGATTCTTGATATTATTCCTTTGGGAATTGCCTTTATGATTGCCTTTTGTATCGCTTCCCTGATTAATTATCCTAAACTGAAAGACCAGCAGAAAATCATTTCAAAACATGCAGGAAATGCCTTATCAGTAGCAGGAATGATCTTCGGCGCAGGAATTTTCACAGGAATATTAAATGGTACAGGAATTATGAGTGCTATGGGAAACAGTATTATCAGCATCGTCCCTAAAACCTGGGGCGGCTATCTGAATGTAATCACGGCTATATTCAGTGTACCGCTTACATTTTTCCTTACCAATGATGCCTATTATTTCGGAATATTACCTGTGATTACAGCAACCGGCAGCCAGCTGAATATTCCTCCGGATATTTTGGGACGTGCCAGCCTTGTGGGTCAGGCTTCCCATTTATTAAGTCCATTGGTTCCGTCCACTTATCTGCTGGTTTCACTGGCAGGTGTTGAATTCTCTGATCACTTAAAATTTACTTTAAAATGGGCCATAGGATCATCAATCGTAATGTTGCTGAGCGCATTGGTTCTTGGTATTATATAAGGTTATATCTTTGAATTTTGTAATCTTATCATATAAAAAAGTGGATGATGAAACCTTTTAAGCAAAAAACATTTACAGACTCCTATTTAAGAAACCTTACTTTGTATGTGTTCACGGCTATTATCTGTGGAGCATTAACGGGTTATTATTTTCCGGAAGTCAGTAAACATCTGGAAACGGTAAGCAGTTACTTTTTCATGCTTCTGGAGATTTTGATTATCCCCGTTATTTTCATTGCAGTAACGTATGGAGTAAGCTATATTTTCAGCACTAAAAATGCATTTAAAATTGTAAGCCAGATGGTGATCTATTTCTTAATCATCACTTCCATCAGTATTTTATTGGGAATCGGCTCCGGGCTTCTTTTAAAACCGGGGGCCAATACGGGAATTATAATTTCTTCTCATAAAGCACTTCCTGAAAGATTCTTAGCAAAAACCACCAACCCTTTGCACATCAGCAATTATGTACTTTTTCTTTTAATATCCATATCGGCAGGAGTCCTGATTGGCCTTTCTAAGAGAAAGAATAATATTCTTAAAGTTATAGACGCTGGAAGAAACCTGTTTTTTAAACTCATCAAGTATGTTTATATATTTCTTCCGATAGTCATTTTCTGTAATATCGCGTATGGAATTTCAGTATATGGCATTAATACTTTACTGCCATTAAGTAAAATTGTGGCCACAGTATACCTTACGAGTGTATTTTTCATTTTCGGAATATTAGGCGTGATCACAGCTTACTTTAAAATTAACCTCTGGGATTTCCTGATCAGCATCAAAGAAGAAATTATTCTGGTGGTAGCCACTTCTTCTTCCAAGATGGCATTCCCCATGATTTTTGATAAAATGGAATCACAGGGCTATGACCGGAAAATTCTGCGTCTTATTATTCCTCTCGGATATAGCTTTAATCTGGCAGGGGCTTGTATTTACCTTTCTATTTCATGTATTTTCCTGATCCAGTTTTATAATATTCCTCTTACGTTAAAAGATTATTTCTGGCTTTTTATAACCATTTCAATTGCTTCCAAAACCGCTTCGGGAGTTCCCGGATCAGGCTTTCTTGCCCTGATGTTTACCTTAAGCCGTTTCGGAAAAATCCCCACCACAGATCTTGCTCTGTTATACAGTGTAGACCGCTTTATGAATGAAGCCAGATCTGTTACCAATTTCATAGGCATTTCAGTTTCTGCCGCCATTATTTCAAAACTTAACCAAAATAGTATTTCTTTAAAAAATGATATTTCCTGATTTCACCCACCTTTTCAATGACATTTTACAAAACCCTGCAAAATCTATAGCCATTATCGGCAATCTTATCCTTATAGAAAGTCTCCTTTCCGTAGATAATGCTGCAGTATTGGCAACCATCGTAATGGATCTTCCGGAGCATCAAAGAAAAAGAGCTCTGAAATACGGCATCCTTGGTGCTTATGTATTTCGCGGACTGGCTCTTATTTTTGCATCCGTACTGATTTCCGTATGGTGGCTGAAACCATTGGGAGGATTATACCTGCTCTATATTTCTGCTGACTGGTTTATCAAAAAAATAAAAAACACAAATGATGATGAAAATCCAGAGGAAAGCCCTAGCAAAGAATCCAGTTGGCTGTATAAAAATTCAATTGGACTGCTGGGACAATTCTGGGCTACGGTTGCCATTGTAGAAGTAATGGATCTTGCTTTTTCTATCGATAATGTCTTTGCTGCCGTAGCATTTTCAGACAATCTGCTTTTGATTACGCTTGGTGTTTTTATAGGAATTTTAGCGATGAGATTTATTGCACAGTGGTTTGTCCGTCTCATGCAGGTATTTCCTTTTCTGGAAACAGCCGCTTTTATTGTGATTGCTATTTTAGGAGTTAAACTAAGTTTGTCATTATATGAACACTTCTACCCTGCTACCGCCTTTGCTCAGTTTTTAGCCAGCCATACAATGGAAATTCTGGTTTCCGCCATTACCGTTCTCTTGTTTGTAGTACCTGTAGCTACCAGCTATCTCTTCGGATTTCCCGCACGCAAAAAATAATTTTTCTGCCAAATTTTCACATTCGGAAACAAAAGTCTGCCATTTCATCCATCAGGATCTCATGGCATACATTTAGAGAATTATTACGCAGAAATAATTAATAAATAAACATATTATGTCAGTAAACTTTAAACCATTAGCAGACAGAGTTCTAGTAGAACCTATCGCTGCAGAAACTAAAACAGCTTCAGGTATTATCATCCCGGATACTGCAAAGGAAAAGCCGCAAGAAGGTACTGTAGTGGCAGTAGGTCCTGGTAAAAAAGATGAGCCTACAACTGTTCAGGTAGGTGACAAAGTTCTTTATGGAAAATATTCAGGTGCAGAATTGAAGCTTGAAGGAAAAGACTATTTAATCGTAAGAGAAGCTGATTTATTAGGAATTATTGGGTAAGATCTCAGATCACAGACATCAGATTTCAGATTAAAAAAATCAAATTAAAAAACTATCGTTAGTTGTCTAATATCTGGCATCTAACATCTAATATCTAATCAAAAATGGCAAAAGAAATAAAATTCGATATTGAATCAAGAGACGCTCTAAAGAGAGGAGTTGATGCATTGGCTAATGCAGTAAAAGTAACTTTAGGTCCTAAAGGAAGAAACGTAGTAATCGAAAAATCTTTCGGTGCACCTCACGTTACTAAGGACGGTGTTTCTGTTGCAAAAGAAATCGAACTTGAAGACAGAGTAGAAAATATGGGAGCGCAGATGGTAAAAGAAGTTGCGTCCAAAACTAATGATATCGCAGGAGACGGTACTACTACCGCTACTGTATTGGCACAGGCTATCGTAAGAGAAGGTCTTAAGAATGTAGCTGCTGGTGCTAACCCAATGGATCTTAAAAGAGGGATCGACAAAGCTGTAACTGCTGTTGTTGAAAACCTTAAAACTCAGTCTCAGACCGTTGGAGATTCTACAGAAATGGTAAAGCAGGTTGCTTCTGTTTCTGCTAACAATGACGAAACTATCGGTACTTTAATTGCTGAAGCTTTCGGAAAAGTTGGAAAAGAAGGAGTAATCACTGTAGAAGAAGCTAAAGGTATTGATACAACAGTAGATGTTGTAGAAGGTATGCAGTTCGACAGAGGATACCAGTCACCTTACTTCGTGACTAACCCTGAGAAAATGCTAGCTGAACTAGAAAACCCATATATCCTTTTAGTAGAGAAGAAAATCTCTTCAATGAAAGAATTACTTCCAGTTCTTGAGCCAATTGCACAAGGTGGTAAGTCTCTATTGATTATCTCTGAAGAAGTTGAAGGTGAAGCTTTAGCTACTTTGGTCGTAAACAAACTAAGAGGTTCTCTTAAAATTGCTGCTGTGAAAGCTCCAGGATTCGGAGACAGAAGAAAAGCAATGTTAGAAGATATCGCTATCCTTACAGGTGGACAGGTGATCTCTGAAGAGCAAGGTTTCACTATGGAAAACATCTCTTTGGATATGCTTGGAACTGCTGAGAAAGTAACGATTGACAAAGACAACACAACAGTTGTAAACGGTGGTGGTGACGAAGCGAAAATCAAAGGAAGAGTAGCTCAGATCAAAGCTCAGATGGAAACTTCTACTTCTGATTATGACAAAGAAAAACTTCAGGAAAGATTAGCTAAATTAGCTGGTGGTGTTGCTGTACTTTACGTAGGTGCTGCTTCTGAAGTAGAAATGAAAGAGAAAAAAGACAGAGTAGATGATGCACTTCACGCTACAAGAGCAGCTGTGGAAGAAGGTATTGTTGCAGGTGGAGGTGTTGCCCTAGTAAGAGCAATCAAAGCTTTAGACAGCCTTTCAGGTATTAACGCTGACGAAAACACGGGTATCAAAATCGTGAAAAGAGCGATTGAAGAGCCATTAAGACAAATCGTTGCTAACGCAGGTGGTGAAGGTTCTGTAATCGTTGCTAAAGTAGCAGAAGGAACAGGAGACTTCGGATACAATGCTAAAACTGACGAGTATGTTCACATGCTTGAAGCAGGAATCATTGACCCAACTAAAGTAACAAGAGTTGCCCTTGAAAATGCAGCTTCTGTATCTGGAATGCTTCTTACAACAGAATGTGTAATCACTGAAGTGAAGAGCGCTGAACCAGCTATGCCAATGGGTGGTGGAATGCCAGGAATGATGTAATAGCGTGTCGCTGAGACAATTTAATATACTAACCGTTCTGCTTTTGTAGGGCGGTTTTTTATTTTTATGGTTTTCCGTAAGGAAACAGTATATTTATGTTTTATATTTAATGACTAATAGATAGCAAAATCAACATTAGCGCAATTGTATATATTGTAATATTGGCGCAATACGTAAATTTGGTTGTTAGCTGTAATCCCACAAAAAACAAAGCTTTACAAACATAATTAAAAAATAAAAAATGAAAAATCACTTTATAGATGAAGTAAATGTATTAATTGATGGGGAGAAATCAGAAATTATGACAATTATGGGAGCTGGATATAGTCCAAATATTGTCAAAGATAAGGCGATGAGAATGGCAAAAGAAAAATATCCTGATTCAAAAATTGCAATTGTAATATTAAGTCATAGAGATATTACTGTAGAAGAGTATAAAGCAATAGCAGGTTCAAATCCACCTTGGCTTGGTAATGTATAATATAACCCACTGCGCAAAATCTCCCGGCTTTGAGCAAATAAAATAAGTAATGCAAAATTTAAATACTTCGAATACAATGCGAGAACTGACGAGTATGTTCAAATGCTTGAAGCAGGAATCATTGACCCAACCAAATTAACAAAAGTTGCCCTTGAAAACGCAGCATCTGTATCTGGAATGCTTCTTACAACAGAATGTGTAATCACTGAAATGAAGAGCGCTGAACCAGCTATGCCAATGGGTGGTGGAATGCGGGGAATGACATAACAACGTGTTGCTAAGACAATTTAATATATAAAACGTTCTGCTTTTGTGGGGCGTTTTTTGTATTTATGGGTTTCCATAAGAAAATATCTGCACTAATACACTAAATTAGAAATCTGTTAAAGTCTAAAGATAAGTACATTAAATAAACATTTATAGAAATATAAATACTATATACAATAACATTTATATAATATGTAATTTAGACACTGTTAAAGAAGCTAAAAAACATATGTAAACCAATACAAGCAATATGATTCTCAATATTTTAAACAACAATAAAATCTTACAAAATAAATATAATTTAGAAGTTCCAGATTTCACTGTTTTAACAGGTGAAAACGGTTCTGGAAAGACACAGTTATTACAATATTTATATTATCAAACCACGGGATTGTTTCGATTAGAAGCGCCTTTTGAGAAACCAATTTATGATAATAACGGCAATCCATTGAATGAAATTGTCTATTCTTTCCCAGGATTAAAAAACTATGAAATAACTAATGGATATGAACACCCTCTAATTCAACAAATTAAAGAGAAATGGTTGCAACTAACCCCTATTGTTAAATGTTACCATTTAATAAAAAATAAAAAGTTTCAACATGAGCAAGATGAGTTAAATGAATTAAACACATCAATAGTAGAATTTGTTAAAAACTTATCTAATAATCCTTCGAGATTTTCAACATCAGACCTCAGACAAATTGAATTACATCAATTATATCAACTCAAAGAAATAAGCACAAAAGCATCTAAATCAATTGACGAATTAACATACATTGATTATTTAATATTTTATGATGTCCCAGCACAAATCTTTTCTGCTTCATTAGATTTATTATTTCATCAATTTTTTTTAAAACAGAAATATTATCCAAACTTAACAAGAAATGTATCTCCCCCTTGGAAAGTTTTTAATGATATTTTAGATAAAGCAAAATTTAAATACAAAGCAGAATATACACCCGCAGTAGATGAAGAGTCTCCTTTACCAATAAAATTGATTGATAAAGAAATTAATATTACAGATGCTACCTTTGAAAGTTTATCATCGGGAGAAAAAACAATAATGGCTTTGATTTTTGTACTTTACCATTCGTCCAATTCTGGAAAATTTCCCGATGTAATTCTTTTTGATGAACCTGATGCTCATCTTCATCCCTCTTTGACACAATTATTTCTTTCAGTAATACAAGATGTTCTTGTTAAAGAACAAAATGTAAAAGTAATTTTGACAACTCATTCTCCCTCTACAATTGCGCTAGCACCTAATGATTCTATTTTCAGAATGGATAGAACATTAGGATATCCTGTAAAGGAAGATAAAAAAAATGCTGTTCAAAATTTGAGCAGTGGATTAGAAACCATTAGTATTGAAGAAGGAAGTATTGGAATAGAATATACTTTAAAAAATATTGAAAAAGATATTTTATTTACTGAAGGAATTACAGACAAAATTACATTAGAAATTGCATGGAAAAAAATCTATGACAATCGTGAAATGCCATTTTTTATTCAAGATTCTTTTTCAGCTAATTTTTTGGGAGCTTTATTTAATCAGGGTGATGAATCACCAGATGGCATTTTCATTCAATTTCCCAATAAAAAATTAATTGCTTTATTTGATTTTGATCATGCTGGTTATCAAAATTGGAATCGTGAAAAAAAATTTAACAATATAATTGAAAATGACCCCAAAAAATGTTTAGTAAGAACAAATAACAAAAATGGATTCCTAATGTTACTTCCTGCATCAAATGAAGAACCTATAAAAAATTTAGTAATAAAGAACAATCTTGATACATTTAAAGGTGAGTCGAAACTAACAATTGAATCATTATTTTTAAATATTAAAGAAATAAGAGAAAAATTTTTCCATGAAGAAATTATGACTGGAGGAGGAAAAATATACTTATTTAATGGAAGTAAGAGAAAATTCACAGAAAAAATTAAAACTATGGATTCCTCAAATTTTTCTGAATTCAGACCTTTATTTGAAAAGATTCTCCAAATAATTGATAAAAGTTTTTAGTAATAAAACAAACACTCTCACCTAAAATAATTCCCTAACAATGGAATGCAAAGCTATCCCATTGGGTGGTAGAATGTCAGGAATGATGTAAAAACGTGTCGTTGAGATAAATTTAATATACTAACCGTTCTGCTTTTTATAGAGCGTTTTTTTTCTTTCAGTTGATTAATGATACCTTTAAAATTGCCGTATAAATGGATATATTTGTAAAGACAATTATAGAAAACAAATATTTACTTCATGGAAAGCTAACAGCAAAATCAGGACATAAAGAGGAGCTTGCTGATATTTTAATACAAGCATCTCAACTTGTATCAACGGCTACAGGTTGTAAACTGTATGCAGTTAGTAATGACAAGGATAATGCAGATTCTGTTTATGTTACAGAAATTTGGGATAGCAAAGACGACCATGATAATTCTTTAAAAATAGAAGGAGTAAAAGAGCTCATCATAAAAGAATGCCCATATTAGACGGACAGCCAACGAAAGGACAAGAACTAGAAATTGTAGGAGGTGCAGGAATATAAAAAACAAGTGTGAGTATTATACTCATATAAAACTAACCACAACCATAGATAATGAAGAATTGATGCCAGAGAAATTTCCCACAATAAATAGCACACTTTCACCAAATGCACTTGGAAAACTTATTCAACAACAATACAGGCTAAGTGACAGAACCCAATGCAGCATATTTCGGCTTGCAATGAACCATCTATACATTGTTCACGACAACGAAAACAAATATGCTTTTAGAGTGTACACTTGTGAATGGCGAACAAAATCAGAAATTGAAGAAGAGCTAAGGCTTTTACTTCATTTAAAAGAAAATGACCGACAGGTTGCTTATCCCATAAAGGACAAATCAAACCAATACATTCAAGAAATTGAAGCTCCGGAAGGAAAAAGATTTGGTGTTTTGTTTTCATATGCCAAAGGAACAAAGACCGCAAAGTTTTCATCTCAAACAAGTTTTCTCATCGGGCAGGCATTGGCCAAAGTTCATCAATCGACAGAAGGTTTTGAACTCAACAGAATGTCTTACAATAATGAGAACATGCTTATAAAGCCAGTTTCCAGGATAAAAGAATTCTTTAATAAAAACATTAGCGAAATTGAATTTTTAGAAAAGCTATCTGCATTTTTAACGCTGAAAATCCAAAATACCGACGTATCGAAAATGAGACATGGGAGTGTTCATCTTGACGTTTGGTTTGATAATTTACATATTGATGATGAAAAGGAAATAACATTTTTTGACTTTGATTTTTGTGGCAACGGGTATTTATGTTTTGACATTTCTTATTTTATGTTCCAGTTACTTACCACTCATTTAAACGAAGAAGAATATCAAGAAAAAGCAGAAAGCTTTTTGAAAGGTTACGAAACAGTAACTAAAATCAGCAACGAAGAAAAACAGTTTTTACCTTTCGCCTGTTTAGTCATTATGACCTATTACATCAGTGTACAATGCGACAGATTCGACTATTGGACAAATATTTTCCTGAACGAAGATCATTTAAAAAGAATGGTTGGTAATTTGAAACGCTGGATAGTATACAACAAAATTGAAATTGAATAACGGCTAGCGGCCGTGACAAATTAATATACTGACCGTTCTGCTTTTGTGGGGCGGTTTTTGTTTGCATTATGGTTTTCCGTAAGGAAATAGTATATTTATGTTTTATATTTAATAATTAACAAATATATAGCTAAAACAACATTAGCACAATTATGTGTATTGTATGTTAGCTACAATTAAACACTACATGGAAATATTATTAAAAGAATTATTTACAAATTGGGAACTTGATGTATGGGCAAATGTACTTGAAGTTGTTGGCTTTAGTATTTCTGTAAGTGTTCTAATAATTGGTTTATTCATTAAATCAGACCTTAACAAATTAAAAACTGATATTCTATTTGAGAAGAGAATTACTAAACATTTAAAGAACCTTATACAAACTTCGTCAAATTTTAACAACTATCTAAATAACTATAACAGCAATATAGTTGAAATAAAAAATGAATTAGGTGTATGCAAGGTTGAATTATATGATTTAAGAAAAAAATTATCAAAAAATGATAGAAAGCAAATAAATGAGTTAATTATTTTTATAAAATGGTTAAAGAAGAATAAATTTGAACAAAGTACTGGTACTACAATTACTACTAGCTACTTTAAGAAATTTTTTGTTAGATTTTATTCTACAAATATTGAAGACATATGGGAAGTGTATGGAGCTATACAAGAAATTATCAGACAGATGGAAAACTTAAAAGAAAATAAAGCAAAATCAAGATAATGGATAAAGTAAATAGACAATTTATTTTCAAATTAAATAAAGATACCAAAGAAGATAAAATAAAATGGAGAATTGGCACATTTGCTAAACCTGCTTTATTAGGAAGTGAGGAACTTTTAGATGCAATCTACTATACTGACGTCTTAGAAAAAAAGATTAGACTTTTTAGATTAAAAGTAAAACATTACATGGACGAAGACTATTATGATTGGATTGAAGATTTTAGATTAGAAATTATTGATGAAACTGGAAATTCTTTATATAAATTTCCTGAAGATATAGCAATTTCGGATTTATATGATACTGTACAGTTTAAAACATCGAACGTCTCAGATTTTTTTAATGATTTTTTATCTGAATAAATAAACATAATGAAGAAGATTCTCCTCTTACTTTTAATAATTAGTGTTAATCCATTTTCAGCACAAGGATTAAAATTTAGTAATTACTTTGTCCAAGAACGTAAAAGCGAAAATGAAAAATTTAATTCAGATATAAAGGAAATTGCCAGAGAAACTTTTGTTTTTCTTAATTTACCAGAAGAAAGTATTACATTATCTTATCCTGTTTATCTCACTTTTGAGAAAAGATATGAGAAAGTTATACCCAAGTATAACATCATCGACCAAAAATTAGTCAATGATAAAAACGTTTATTATTGCATAGATAAAGTAAATGCGAAAGGAGTAATAATTGAAATCCCTGTTAACGAGAAATTTGTTCTTATTTCAGAGAATTGTGAAGATAATAGTGGATATTGGTGCAAGGAAAGAACTTTATTATATAATAAAGGAGAGATCTTATTAAAATAAATCATTTAATAATACAACCCCAGCTAGTGCGAGCGTCTCGCTCGTGTCCGCTGTGCAAAGCCTCCTGACTTTGAGCCAATAAAACAAAACCAATCTATTTAAAACTAAGCTCCGAAGTCTTCAGACTTCGGAGCTTAGTTTATATTCTAGTTAAGAACAAATATAGGATTTCTAATCAATTTTGAAATTCAATAAATCTTTAGGTGATACATTTAGACCTCTGGCCAAATCAATTAATGTAGTAAATGCAAAGTTTCTTTTTCCATTTTCTATATCGCTTACTGTACCTTTAGTAATTTTGGAACTATTTAGGACTACATCATCTTGGGTAAGCCCAGATTTTAGTCTTAAATCTTTGATGTGTTCTCCAAATCTTTTTAGTATTTCATCTTGTAAAATGTCCATTTAGTAGCACTTTATACAAAGGGCGTAATTTTTTTCACAAATATTGTTACAAGTACTTGTAACAAAATGAAAATTTATTATATTTGGAAAAGATTACTCATTAGAGTAATTTTGCGATACTTCAAAGAAATTATAGAAGCTATTGCTTAGAATCTTGTAATAGAAAACTGGTAATTTTTAAAGCAACAAGATGATAAGTATGAAGCTCACGACCTAGGCGTGGGCTCTCTTATCTGTTGCACGGTATACCAGTACCCCTATTACAGATATTGTAGAGTCTCATGCCGTTTTTATTTTCATGCTGTTCTGCTTTTCTACAATCATCTTTTTCTAAGCCTGCTTTACTAAAGTATCATGATACGATACAATGGTGTGTACAATCCATTGCGGCTTTCGGGCTTTTAGAAAAACACAAATTCTGCACTATTCATCAGGCTTGTATGGGCAGAAAGTTCAGAACTTCTTCCTTTATGGCCAGTAAAGTCATACAATAAAACAAAAAATTAAAACCATTAAGGAAGATGAAGAGAATAAGATAAGTTAAGATCCATCAAAGATGGATGAAGCAGTCCGCTGAATACATAGCTTCAGCTATGATCTTAATGATTCTTAATCCCTTAAAAATTCTTAATGGTTTAAAAAATTGTACACCAATTAATCATTTAAAAATCACTAAAAAATACAAACTCATGAAAAACAACAGAACAGACTTTCAGTCCCGGCTGGGAAAAGGCCACAAAAAATATTACGGTTTACAGCTGATGGAAACCTATTTTCAGTTCAATGATCTTACAGCATCCAAAGAACAGCTAAACAACATTATGAATTATGCCCTCAAACGAAATAGCCGGATACAAGAAGATCCATCCGTTATTCTTCATTTTTACCAGGCGATGCGGTCATTCATCCGTGCAGGTTACTTCATAGCGATGAAGGAAAAGAAAAAGACCATCAATACTCCGTTGGAAGAAGTCTCTCCCTTAGTTCTTGGCTTGCTTTCTGAGAAAGAATACCAAAATCCTCTGTTGGTTTTCAAAAAAGCATTCAAAGAATACAGCATAAAGGAGTTTGATTATTTTATATCCGGGATGGCCTATTTCTCACTTGGAGTATATAACAATCTCCCGGAAAGAAATATGATAAACCCATACATCCATCTGATCAAAATGTTGGATGCAGCGTATCTTCTTCTTGAAAGGAAAGGGAAAATATAAAAGCTATTCTAAAAGAACAATTTTTATTCAAATGCTCTCTATTTACATTTGAACCTATAGATACTCTCTCATGTTAATTTAATATCTAAATTTGGATGTTTGTAACAAAAAAAATTAAGAATGAAAATTAATTGCAACAAATGTAAAAATGAAGTTATTACTATCAACTTTTCTGAAGAACAAAAGCTTGATCTTTATATTTTGATGCAAAACGATTTAAAAGTATTTACTGAAAAAAAAATAATTGACGAATTCAATTTAGACAAAAATGAAGCAAAAATTATTATTCAACATTTAAACAATAGAAATGGCAGATGTGCAGAATGTGAGTTTGAAAAATTGGATGGAGAATATATTGAATGTCCAAATTGTGGTGCTTTTAATTATAATCTTAATGAACCAGTGTTTAATATAGAATTTTGCAGTCATTTAGAATGGTCTCTGGATTTTAAAAACATTGAAAATGAAAAGATAAAATATTATGCTAAGTCTTTTTGGTGTGATGGTATAAGTCATTTACCAGAAGACTCAAAATCTTTACTTTATCATAATATTGAAAACAACAAGCAAATAATAACAAAAGCCTGGATTGGATATGGTGGCAATGAAATTTATGAAATGAAAATCAAGTTTGGGAAAAAAGCTATAGAAAATTATAAGAATAATAAAAGTTTAATCGAATGCATTCCAAGAAATAATGAAAATCCGAATTGGATAAAGCTATTTATGGAAAATAAAAAGATTGAAATTCAATTAAAATAATAACTGTTGCTAACATGAGTTTGCACCATTGAAGAAGGCAGTAACCTCGCTCCGCTACCGCACGATTGTATCGTGTGGCTCGGTTAAAATTATATAATTTATAATCCTGTAACCACACGAAAGGATTCGTGCGGTAGCAGGGAAAAACATTTATAATTTGACAGCAAAAGAAATCTTTGTAATTTTACACGGATTGTGCTTCGGTTGCCCCGAAACTACAGCAATACCCGAAACGTTAGCAGAAATTTTATCATATAAATCGCTTATCAACCAAAACTTATGAAATTAAAACCAATTATTATTTTATCATCTGTACTTTTACTTACAAGTTGCGTAAAAGTTTGGAATCAGATGAGTGAATTGAAGCCACTTGAAGAGTACTCTACTCAAAACGCAAATATCCAAGAAAAAAATGTGATGGATGCGAAAATCACTTTCATTAACGATAAAACGATTGATGGAAAAATTAGAGGTCAAAAAAATATAATTTATGGATTTCTAAATGAAACTTCAATAAACAAATTTTTTCAAATTTATGATAAGACAGGAAAAAAAGAATACATCTATTTCCAACTCCTAAAAGAAATGACTATTAAAGATTATAATGGAAACGAAAGAAGATTTGTGAATAGAGGTTCTGAATATAAATCTTTGCAGGAGAATTTTTATGATGGAAAAATTAAATGGTTTAGAGAATATTACAATCACGCATACGATGGAAGCGTTCAGATAACAGACCATTTCATAAATGAAAAAAATCAAGAAGTAAATGTTGGTACATTCAATAGTATGAAAAATAAACTGAAAGAAATTACCTCTTCAAAACCTGAATTATCTTCAAAAATTGAAAATACATCAACATTTAACAAAGAAACTGTTATTAGAATTTTAAAAGAATATGAACAATAAGAAAAGTTTCTGATAACATCGGTTTTGCAATAGTGGGGCGAACCCACGCTCCACAAAGTCTCTAGACTTTGCGCCATTATAAAAAACAAAACTAATAACCAATACTTCAAGAAACTTATACCCAAATGAAATTAAACATTAAACTTTTTTCAATCTTCATTCTTTTTCTGGTTTCAAGTTCTTCTTTTGCCCAAAAGAAGACTCCTTTTCAAATCAATGGAGAATTATTTGAGGTTCCCGGAAAATGGGAATATAAAAATCAACTGAAACAATCCGGACAATTTCACTTAAGCAATAAAGACGAAAAGATAAGTTTGCTGATTTCAGTAAGAAAACCTGAAAAATTTGAATTTTATAAAGAAGGTTTAACGGAAAAAGAATTGCTGAATGCATTTTACAAATGGGAATATGATTACTGGGCCTCTGCAACCGGAGTGAAAGCTGAAGTTTCCGAAGTAAAACGAAACGAAGAAAAAAATTATATTATCTGGAAAATTATCCTAAAAGATAAATCTCAGGATGTTAGTAAGGACAAGACTTCCTATTTACTCTATGCCGTTAGAAACAACAATCTGATCTCATTTAATTTAACCAATAATACAGATAAGAAGAATCCATTAACTGAAACGGAATCAGTGGAACTTCTTGAACAAACTTATTTGAAATAAAAACAAAACTAATAACCCCAGCTCTGGAGCACAACATTCAAATGAAAAATAAAATCTACATTAAAAATATAATCATCTTTTCCATCATTTTATTTCTTATCCATCGAGCCCTTTCTTTTTATTACAGCTATTTCAATTTAGGAAGTTTTTCAACAGGGAATACTTTATTATTTTCTATTTATTGGTATACATTAATGTTCTCTAATATTTTAGTAATATACTTTGTATTAAAAAAAACAATTTTAAAAAGTAAGGAATTAAATCTTTCCAAAATGATAGTAACATCATTAGCTATCTTTTTTATTGCTTATAATCTTAGTTTCTTCACGGGGTACATTCAATATTATTATATTGACGAAAAAGACAAAATTGTCACTCATAATAGTGTAGATCGATTAAAAAATCTCCTTGATGGTATAGATAACTCTGCCCCAAGCTACGAGCCCTTTAATACTTTTATTAAATACCCCTATTTAGTATTAGCAGATATACTTTCAGGATTCAATATCATTAGATTATTTTTTTTCCTGATAACAGATAGAATAATTATGCCCATATTATTAAACTTAGCTTTATACAAATGGTATAAAAAACATCCTGAAAAAATAAAATAAAATAAAATGAAGGGTAATTCTGATCTACAAAATTTGCAGACTTACTAATAAAATATCCAAAATCATAAGATTTCGGACAATAAAATACCTCCACCCTCTTCTATACTACCTTCAGCCACTTCCATAAGTCCCTTTAACCACTTGGGTAAGTGGCTATACCCCCTTATGCAACCCCCTCTATCCCCTTAGGTAAGGAGGTAGCTATACTTGATGATGAAATACAGAATATGAATAAAACCGTCTTGTTGACAGCAAAAAGAACTTTATGTTCATGTGACTAAAAGCAATTTCATAAAATCCTTTTCAACTTTTTCCTATCTTTAAACCACGATATTCAATTAAAGTTCGGTACTGAAAATAAAACTGAATCATTGAAAGAAAACCAAATAAAACAAACACTAAAACGAATACCATTGAAAACAAAATTATTATTCCTTTCATTGTTAGGTTCATTGCTTACCCATGCACAAACGCTTCAATTTAAAACTCTCGCCAATATGTCTATAGGCAGAGGTGCCATAAACAGTGTCATTGTGGAGGATAATATATATGTGAGCAATGGATATCAGGAAAACAGCGGTAATGCCAATTATATTGAAAAATATAATATTACCGATAACAAATGGAGTGTTTTCAATTCTTCTCTGCTTTCCAAAAAATTTGCTAACTCAGAGACTTACGATAATAAAATTTATATTTTTAACGGTTGGGGAAACAGTCATCTTGAAATTTTAGATCTTGCTACCAATAAAATAACAAAGGGAGCAGTTAATCGTTCCTATACAGGAAATGCTGGCTCTGCCATCCATAACGGGAAAATATATGTATTCGGTGGCAGCGGACTAAATGGTGCTGCAACCACTGTATTTTCTAATAGATTCCAATATTATGATATTGCTTCAGATACGTGGCATCCATTACCCAATATGCCCACAGCCAGAGAAACAAGGGGCAAAATTGTGAATGATAAGCTCTATGTCATTGGTGGTTTCAATGGTACCTCATCCCGTCTGATCAATGTTTACGACCTAAACACTAATCTTTGGACCGATCAATATACGATGCCTGCTGGGATATCCGGACATTCATTAGCGGTATCCGATAATAAGATTTTTATTGCAGGTGGTTATAATAATCAAACTTTTCTGGCCTATTTTGATACGACAACCAATAAGTTCCATCAGTTATCATCCAATATGATCCCAAGAAGACACGCAGCAGCAGAAGTATATAACAATAATTTATACATCATTGGTGGAAGTACAACGTCTGTAACCAAATCAGCCATTAAAAGCACCCAGGTAGCCGATATTAATGAGAGCGTACTTTCTTCAACCGTAGCCAATGAAGATCATGAAACTAAAACAAGGGTATATACCAATGCAAATAGAGACGGCTTTCTTATCGGCAATAAAAATAACAGCAATCAGTTTGAATACACCGTTTACTCCACAGATGGGAAGCAAATCAGCAAAGGTTTTGCCTATTATAATAAAACGATAGATTTATCTAAAGTACCGCGCGGGACTTATATTTTCATGTATAAAAATGAGAAAGGGGTTTTGCAACAGGTTAGAATTGTAAGATAACCATAAGCCCATTCTTTTTTAAAACTCTGTTTCAAATAATACTTGTATAACTTAAGAGATGCTATTCAATAATAAAAACAGTCTCCTTACTATGAAAAATATAATTTTATTCTTTTGTATTTTATATTCGTTCAATATTTATTCACAAGAAAAACCCGATTATCCGAAGCCTGAAAAAGGAATGAAAAGAGTTGATCTTAAACTCCCAAAAATTGAGAACTATAAAGACTATAAAATTGAAATAAAATTTGGAATGGAAATAGAAGTTTCCGAATGCTCAGAAACTACAGATTTTGGTTTTAATATGAAAAACTTAGAAGAAAAACATGCCATTCCGCCATATAGATTTCCTTATTATGTATTGCCCAAAGAGCTACCAGTAGATATTATTTCATTAAATAATAACAAATCTGATTGTGATAAAACCAAAAAAGTAAAAAAGAAAGTTTTAAGCTCTCAGAATATTTTCAGAGAATATACCGGCTATTATGCGATTCCTTTCTATATCCCTGAAAAATGGACTGTAGAATATAGATTGTGGAAAGTAAATTCGGAGTTCAAAAACATAGAACGTTAAAAACATTACACATACTGTATTGATACAATATAAGGTTATACAAACAATTTTAGAATTCAAATAAAAACAATGAAAAAAAATATTATTTCAGGCCTTTTAGTTTTAATTTTTCAGGTATTTTATGCACAAATAAATACGGATCTGATTAAAAAGAATGTCACCGAAAATCCACAGGAAAATTTTTATAAACTGTTAGATACATTCAAAGTACACCCTTCCGAATTGACACAGGAGCAATTAAATCAGTTGTATTATGGAAGCAAATTTGTGAAAATTGATTACACCATCGGGAATTATAATAGTGAATCTGGCACATTCTGGAAACCTGTTCAAAAAAGGCTGTCAAAAAGTAAAGCAGAAAAAATGCTTGCTGAAGCCGAATCAAAATATGCAATCAATCCTCTCAATAAAGACTTACTGGACGATATGATGAATATTTATCGTGCGCTTGATGAAAATCAAAAAAGAGAATTATGTTCTCAACAAAAGGATCTGATCATTCAAACGATAGAAAAAAGTGGAGACGGGAAAAGTGAAGAAACAGCAATTTGTGTTTTAACACCTGGAGAAGTCTTACAGCAGCTTGATAAATTGGCTATATCGGGACCGAGAGCAGAGTTCAGTCAAAAAATGAAGCAACTTTCAGACGGAAGTATATTGACGATATATAAAATCGGAGACAGGGAGGTATTTGTAAAATTAGTGGGCGGATATTTTTTTTAAAAAAATATTTGTGCTAATAGCTAAAAACCAATAACTAACAACCGTATACAAAAAACATCATGATTAAAATGAATTTAGATTTTAGCAGTACTAAAATTGAGGAGGCAGTCAGACAAAACTCAAAGAGAAGCTCTATGATATTAGATTTAGCTAACACTGCTTCATTGGCGAGTGATGGAAAATTATTCTATGGCAGGGAGTTTAAAAACAGAATTGAAGTGACAAGAATAAAAACACCTTTCTTAACAATTCTTCCCATCTTAATCATTATTTTTAAAAAGAATGATCTTCAGAATCCCAGATTGAGATTAAGCTTTTTTGGATATATTTGGTTCTCAATTCTTCTGTTATTATTTTTATTCTCTATCATAAAAAAAAATATTGAGCCTGATTTCCAGGGAGATCTAGTACTTGTTATACTTTCAGTACTATTTTTTTACTCGTTATTCGCAATAGAGTTCTATTTCACAAAGAAAGCTTTTAACAGACTCAGGCTAAGAATAAGGAAATAATCATGAAAAATAAAGCACTGTTTCTATCAATCCTATTTTTGTTTTTGGGATGCAAAAAGCAAGAATTCGATGACTTTGATTTTTCCTATAGCAATACTTTTGAGACAGATTTCTCAATAAAATTCAGTAGTAAAAATGATTCAATTTTTTTGTATGAAAATTGGGCTGCAGAGAACAAACAATTACCAAGAAACAAAACCAGCTATCTTTCAACCCTGAATGAAAAACAGAGATCGAAACTGGATAGTTTTATGTCGAATATAGATTTCAAAAGTTTAGACACCTTATACTTTGAAAAGTATCAAGATGGAGAATTTTACAGTTTCTATATTAGAAAAGATAAAATCAGGAAAACTATAAAAGTTCACAGTTATAATGCTCCAAAATCATTAAGCAATTTTGCTCATTGGATTTATGAAACAAAAAAGTCTTTAAAATTAAAAGAAACTCAAAAGAGTTTTGAATTTAAAAGCAAAAAAAATTATCCAAAATTACCTCCTGCAATCAATCAAGAGAGTTCAAAACAATAAAATTAATTAAGCTTTCGTAAGGCAATCCCAAGTGGAAAGAAATTTATAAACTTCATTAGTATGATACACCTCCGGGTCGATAAAATTAAAGAGAAATGGGCCAATGAAAATATTAAGCTTAGCCCACCCGCAACACCAGAATCTATTACTGCTGTCCAAGAATTTATTGACTTTCAGTTTCCTGATGATTTTAAAGAATTGTATTTAAAACTGGATGGATTTGCAGATTGGGACTGGACAAAGAATATGTTTTCTATCTGGCCGTTAGCAAAAATCCTGGAGGAATATCATAACGAAAATGACAAAAGCTTCATTGTGTTTGCAGACTATCTGATCAATGCGCATCATATCGGCTTTGTGAAAGGAAAAAATGGAGTGTTTAAAAATTCTACTGAAACACATGAATTAATTGCAGACACTTTTTCTGAAGTGATTCTTCTTATTAATTCGGATGCAGATATTTTATATTGATGCTAACTTTGCTGATACACTAAACCTAATAACAAAAACCTAAATATGCAATACCATAAACAGTTCATCTTACTTTTTTCGACATTCCTACTTTTAGCCACTCATACATTTGCTCAAACAAAAGAGATTAATAAAATTGATTCTCTAATGAAATGGTCAAACCAGATTGGAGCCTTTAATGGAAATGTTTTAGTTGCAAAAAACAATAAGATCATTTATAATGCTTCGTTTGGTTTTACTGATGTGACAAAAACAAAAAAACTTACTAGTGATTACAGGTTTAACATTGGCTCTATCACTAAGGAATTCAGCGGTGTTGCCTTGTTACAATTACAAGAACAGGGGAAACTGAAACTGGATGATCATGTTTCTCAATACATTCCGGAATTACCCAAATGGGCCAGTGAAGTTACCCTAAAAGATTTGTTGCAATACACGAGTGGCATTCCCAATGTAGCCTGGAAAAAAATTAAAAATGACAAAGATCTTTTTGAGGGCTTACAACATGTTGATTCATTAGATTTCAAACCTGCCACTCATTATGATTATAATAACAACAACCTGTTTTTACGCCAGTTTATCGTTGAGCGTGTGACAGGAATGAATTTTAAAACCTATGTAGAAAAATTCATTTTTAAGCCTTGTAAAATGAATTCTTCTGTGATGACTCCTTTTGAAAATGAAATTAATATAGCCAAAGGATTTAATAATGATCTGGTTGCGGACAAAGAAGATTTACCTATAACAGGAGGAACGTATTTAACTACTAAGGATTTATTGAAATGGGCAGACTGTCTTCATTCCAGTAAAATAATAAACACAAATTCTTTGTTTGAGCTTGGGCAGCAGTTTAATCTGCCTGAAACCCAATCTGCTTTAGGGCAGGCAAAATTTATAAACAAAAAATTGGTTGAGCATTTGCATGATGGAAGAGCCGGAAGCTATGAAGCTATTTTAGTTTCAGATATGAATGAAAAATTCACGATCATTTTATTAGGCAACCATTACAAAGGAAAGTTATTTGAAATTTCAGATGCTATTAAAGCGATTTTGAAAAACGAAAAATAAAACTTTCCCTACCGGCAAATGTCTGTTTTGAATATCTATGAATAAATACCATCATAACTAAAACCTTTCTGCTTTTAAAGAATGGGTTTATTTTTTAACTCAATATTATCTGCGTCATTATTCTGGTATTTATATGTAGATTTGGGGACTAATAATCATGACATGAACGCTCAGAAACTTCAAACATTCCTCACTGAAAGAGTTGAGACATTTGATCTCAAGAACAAAGCATTTGACACCCTTCACAAAATACTCTCAGAAAATCCTGAAGAACTTATAGGAGGCTTTGCCCGCCATGAAATTACTTTTCAATTTGAGGGATACCGATATCTGATTGAACAACTATACAGCGGGCCTACTATCAGAGCAAGAATAAGTCTTTGTGTGGAAAATGAAATCTATCTTAAAAACCTGGAACCCATCGGGTATTATGATCTTGAAATGGATTTTGATGGCGAAATAGTGGACGACTGGTTTGTGATAGAAAAAGAGAAATATCTGAAAGACATCGGAATAATATCTTATTTTCAAGAGATGATCAAAAAGATGCCCCCTCAATATTTACGAAGAAACTACAGTGAATATAAATTTGTTTCTTACCTATCGCTGATTGGAACACTGTTCATAAGCAAAGAATTTGAAGGTGCCGGAGTATTTGTTAACAGAGCAAACACTTATTTAAAAGATGCAGATAATGTTTTACCAGACAAAGATTATTTAAAAAAATGCCAGTATTTTCTGAAAATAATGAGTGATTATCTGATTGAAAACAATTTGATCTCTGAAGAATTGAAACGAAAATTAATAGAGAATAAATAACCCACGTCACTCAATTTCTAAACTTATGCTCATACCAAAAGAAACATGATGAAAAAAAGACAATTTAAAAAACTGGACAATTCAATTTCAAGCTTTCAATGGATAAAAAAGAAAAGCGAAAAATATTGGCAGAAAGTAGATCTGATGGAATGCTGGGGATTCCAGATTCAAGAAGGAAGTACATGGAAAAAAGGATTGTCAGAATATGAATTAGAAGATTTCCAGAAACAACTGAACATCAGATTTCCTGAGTCATTAAAAAACTATTACAGAACGATGAATGGCCTTGACAAACCAGGAATAGATAATAATGGTGGTGAAGGAGAAATTGATTTTGGTCCTACATTTTATTCATACCCTGATGACATTCCCGTCATAAAAGCAAGAATTAAACTGACTATGGAAGCCAACCGCGTGACGGAAAATATTATTAAGAACCAAAATACACCTCCAATTATCCCCTATCTAGGACATCGGTTTTTAATACTGGATCATGAAGAAACTGTTCTTTCAATGTTTGGTGATGACATTATATTTTGGAGCGGTAATTTATCAAAAGGAATTGCAAGTGATATTTTTTCACTTCGCCATGTTGAAAAAAAGAAAATTGATACAAGCTCATTTTGGAACAAAAAAATAGGGTAGCTAACAAGTGAGTTTAGTTAGCTATATTAATTAAATAAATTTGCCTATTCGAACTAATACATTAAGCTCTTTAGCCAGAAATAAACTATGGAAATTAAAGCTGCCCTCGAAAAATATAAAATCATTGGTAAATACTTTAATCCTGATTATGAGCAAGAGAATGAAGCCTTGAATGAATTCAAAGCAAATAATCAAAATTTATCGGATCAACAAACAACTGAATTACTAAATCTTCTCCAAAGTGATTCTGAAATGTCTAACAAATATTTTGTTGCTGACTTACTTTATTTATATGACAGTTTCAGCAGAGAGCTATTTGAGTCTCTATTAATAACAGCAATACATTATAAAGATCCCAGTTTCAACAGAATATTTCTGATACCTTGTTTGAATGCATTTGGAACTAAAACTGTTGCCAATTACCTTGTTGATCAATTCAACAAAGGATATGTCATCGAGCGTATAGGGATTTCTATGTTGACATATTGGATAAAACTACAAGAAAATGGCGAAGCAGAACAATTGTATCATACTATTTTAGAAAGAGCCAATAACACATCCAATTTAGTTGAGCTTTATCATTATAAGTTACGATATGGAAACAAACTAAATCACATCAATAATATCCCGGACAACGCTAAAAATCTTGTTAAAGCTATTAATGGGAACAAAGAATATGAAGAACTATTATTTGACAAACTTGGCTGGATAAAAGACACCTCAATATTCATCGAAAACAAAGGAATCAAAACAGATAAATTTTACGTTCCTCCATTTACACTCAATGCAGGGGAAATTATTGTTGTCAATCTTTTCAGCGGAGCACATTTTTATGAAACGGAAATGTTTCTTAAAGATCTATTTTGTGGTAGTACACCCCATGAAAATGTTATCATCCATAAAAAAATGACTTTTGTTGAACATTTCGGAGAATCGAAGTTTAGAGATATTTTTTATCCTATGACTGTGGGAAAATATTTAAAGAAGAATGCAAATCCCACTAGCCCCTATTCCGAAAAGATTTATGAGACAGAATGGATCACTAAAAAAATAAAAGTCAATACGCTTATAGGCAGCCTGAGAAAGCTATTATCATTGTATACTACTCTTTCAAATACAAATAATATTATTTTTGACTTAGTTGGACTAGGCCCGGATGGAGCCCAAGAAAATTATAAAATTGTAAAAGAAGTCGTAAAAAATGGAGGTTCAGCAATTTTACTCGATGGATATGATGAAATGAAAAACGATTGTACAAAATACATTGAACTGCAATGGGCACAAGAATATCTCACTTCATAAAAAAACTAATCCAAAATAGGAAGACATCACAAAGAAGGTGCTAATGAAAATAGTTTCATTTCCCAGACCATATCATTTTCCTCCCTCAATTTTTTATCCCTCCAACTTTCCCCTATATTTGTTTCAATAACGGTCTGATCAATGATGACGGCATAAAACCAAACAAAATATGGCAACAAAAGAAGAATTCTGGGACAGAAAAAAGAAGTTAAATGATGACTTTTTCGTGATGGGCTCTCTGGCAAATCCGGCAACCGAAGAACAGATTACACAGTATGAGGAAAGCACAGGTTTTATATTCAGTGAAGATATTAAAGACTTTCTGACCACATTTGGTTCGTTGATTTTTGAGGTTAAAGAAGAGATATGGGCACGGCCACAGGAGTTTGATGTTATTCCCGCGTGGAAATTTGGATATGGCTTTTTTGTATACGGTCTTTCTCAGGATGCAGAGATGCCTTCATGGATGGGTTTTGAAGAAAAGCATGATGAAGCTCTTGAATATCGGGAAAAACCTTTGGGACAGTTATTTTTCAAACGAAGTGGAAATCTGTACAGAGCGTATACCGATAACGGGATCATAAAAATTGAGTACGACAAATATGACGAGGAAGATTACGAAGTATTTGAAGGAAATATATATGACTTCTTAATTAAAGAGATTGACAAATTAGAAGAAGACTATAAAGAATATATCAACGAAGAAAAATCCTGATCTGAATATGAAAAAAGCATTTGAATTCCTTAAACAACTAGAAAAAAACAATAACCGGGAATGGTTTGCTAAACACAAGTCCGAATACGAAGCCATTATAAAAGAAAACAAAGTTTTTTTTAATCAGATCTATACCGAACTTCAAGAATATGACAACCTGAAAGGAATTTATATTTTCAGGATTTACAAAGACGTTCGTTTTTCAAAAGACAAGACACCCTATAAAACCAATTTTGGAGTTGGATATTCCCGTTCAAAGCCAATGCTGAGAGGCGGATATTATATTCAGCTGGAACCTGGCAACAGCTTTGTAGGAGGTGGATTCTGGGGTCCGGAAGCAAAGGATCTGCTCCGCATCCGTAAAGAATTTGAAATTAGCAGCACAGAAATCGAAAAGATTATTTCTGACGAAACTTTCGTAAAATATTTCGGAGAGCTGGAAGGCGATTCCGTAAAAACAGCTCCGCGTGGTTTTGATAAAAACCATCCGGCCATAGATTTAATCAGAAAAAAACAATTCCTGGTGATGCGGAAATTCACAGACAAGGAAGTTTTAGCTGATAATTTTCAAAAAGAAACACTTCTCACCTTATTAGCAATGCGTCCTTTTTTTGATTATATGAGTGAAATACTGACTACAGATTTGAACGGGGAACCTGTGTTTTAAAATTCAATATAATACTTTGCAAAGCTAAACACCATATGAAACCGTTCCTTCTATTATCTTTTGGTCTATTGATATCAGCTTGCCATTCATCAAATAAGAATGACACCATCAACCCGAAACATACATTTGAAATCGTTAAAGCAACAGATTCAACCTCTTTTTTACGTTGGACTAATGGTAAGAGTACATTCAATTCTTCAGAATCGATCAGTAATAATTATCTGGATCATAAAACGTCTTTACAATGGAGTAATGATCAATATATGTGTCTCAGGCATTCTAATGGAAGTGATACCTGGACAGATTTAATTTTACCCTTTAACAATAATGAAGTCAAATTTTATGAAAATACATTAGCATATGACAAAGTAAATGGTATTGTTATCTATGAAACAGATTCTCTCCCTTATAAATTAGTTGCTGAAAACATTGCTGGAAAAGAAAAACAGTTCCTCGGAGAAAACTGGGAAAATTGCTCAAGCCTGCTTCCTCATTATTGTATCGACAGCATACATCTTGAAAATAAAGAACTTTATATAGCCTGGACCCTACCCAACAAAATAGATAAACCTAATAAAACTGAAGCACAAAAAATTAAGTTGAAGCTTTAAAAACAGATTTATATTGACAATTTATTCAAAGCCGTTCCGTTGTAAGAAGGATTTTACAAAAACTATTAACTGATGAAAAAATATCTAATAGCCTCTCTTGTATTTTTCTCCTGTCTGTTATGGTCACAGGAAATGATCTATCCTAAATATATTTATGATAAAGATTTAAATAACATTCCTGTAGAAAAAACGGAAGACATCAATCTTTTTAGATATAAGCAAATACAGTACATCGGTCAACCTGAAAAGAATATTACGCTCACCTATACTGGTAATGAATGGCATAGTAAATTTTTAGAAAAAAATTACCGGAATAAGGATTTCATTGCTCTTAATCAAGAATTTAATAAACGTCAGTATAAAAATCTCAGAATTTTTGTAGATACATCTCAAAAAACACCATTAATTAAAACCCATATTGATACCACAAAAATATCAAATCTAGACTATGATATCAAAATGGATAGTTTGGCTGCTGGTTTAAAGCTAACAAAAGAGATTCCATTCATTATAACGTATTATGATGGATTTCCTGTTACCATCTATAATGCAGAAAAAAAAGAACGGGTAATTGGTTTTGGTAACAATGTCGCTTTGGAATTGGAAGGTTTAGATAAAGATCATCAATGGAAAAAAATATATGGTTACAGAAGATATACTTGTGGAACAGGTATTAAGTTTTTCGTTTTAAAACCAAAAGAAATTGCGACTGTATTTGAACCTCAATTAAGTGGAAATTTTAAAACAAAATTCAGATATAGACTGGGAAATGTTGTGTCAAATGAATTTGAAGGCAGTATTAATGATAAATATTTTAATGATTAATTTCAAACCTAATATTCAGTTCAATCTATAAAAAACTGGATAATAATTAATTAAACGCATTATAGTTAGCTATTTTTATAATATGAATTCAAAAAAATGAAGACTCTACAAACCATTGGAATCCTATTATTAATCGGGATTTTAAATACTATAATAACTGCTGAGTATATCAAACTATTGAAATTGCCCAGTGGAAATGTTGCAATGCTGCCTATTGCTATTATGGCTGTTTCTGGTATTTCTTTGGCTGTTTCGACAGCTTTAATATTAATTATTAGTATTAAAAAGCAACTAAACACAGTAATCTCCATGCTTATATATCATATTATTTATTTTATATCAGGCGCACTCTTTGGAATGGATTGGCTATCCTTTACCAATGTTGATCTTTTTATTATTTTCACTGCATTTATGGTTTGGGGATTTATTTTTGTATCTATAAAATTCTTTCAATCAAGAAAAAAATCACCCCAATGAGGTTCAGACTCTTTTTTCCTTTTCTACTATTATTTTCAGTCAATATTTCAGCCTGCAAATGTAATGGCAAACCAACTTTAAAATCTTCGTTCGAAAATGCAGATTTTGTTTTCATTGGGGAAATATATGATGTAACAGTGATTCCTTCAGGATTCAAAACTGCACAAAATATTCTTAGCAAGGTTAAAATAAACAAGCTTTACAAATCAAATGACTTCAACGAATTTTATCAACACAATGCAACCCTTTTCGGATCTCCATTACATTCTTGTGATATTCTTTTTACACAAAAGGGGAAATATTTAATTTTTGCATTTGCTGAACAAGATACCGGACTGCTCTACTCAGATCAGTGCTTTATACAGAAAAAATTGGATGAGCTTTCACCTGCAGAATTAAAAGAGCTTGAATCCTTAAGTAACAGATATAAAAAATTATCTGAGAGTTCGGATTTATCCAATCATGCTGAACTTACAGAGTTGATTGTTGAAGATTTTAATCAATCTGACAGAAAAATGAATGAACAGAAAAGAGAAATATCAACCCTTACTCAACAAAATAACAGATATAAAATGATCATTTATATTTCCGTTTTTGTGATCATCATGTTTCTTATAGCTTTAATCCTGCTGCGCAGGAAATCCCGGCATTGAAATGAGTGAGGAGAAAACAATATATTTGTTCTGAAAATCACACCATGCTCAAAAGTACTATTCCCTTTCTCAAAATAAAACCCTATTATTTATTTCTTTTCTTTCTGCTTTTCAGTAGTTTGTGCTGTAAGGAAAAAGCAAAGGATGATAACCGTTTTATCACTTACCAGGTGAACCCTGAGAAACAAAACATACAGATGTATTGGAAAAACGATAATGGTGAACTCCTGAAAAGTCTTGATCGCCTCAATCAGAATGTTCAATTTAAAAATGCAAAGTTAATATTCGCCATGAACGGCGGCATGTTTGAACCGGACAACGCTCCGAAAGGTCTTTATATTGAAGATTTTAAAATCCTGAAATTCACAGACACATTGCAGGGCAACGGAAATTTTTATCTTCAGCCTAATGGAGTCTTTTATTTAACACAAAATAACCGGGCAGGAATTGTAGAAACTAAAAAATTCAGATACAATAAAGTGATCCGGTATGCCACCCAATCCGGGCCAATGCTGATAACAAATGGAAAAATCAACCCGATCTTTGAGGAAAATTCTAAAAATCTGAACATCAGAAACGGGGTGGGAATTCTGGAAAACGGAGACCTTATTTTTGTAATGTCTAAAAAAGAAGTCAATTTTTATACCCTGGCAGAGTTTTTCAAAAATTCAGGATGCAAAGAGGCTCTTTATCTTGACGGATATGTTTCCAGAACTTATCTTCCTGAAAAAAACTGGATTCAAAAAGACGGAAATTTTGGAGTGATGATAGGGGTAACAACATCTGCAAAGTAAAAATAAAGTTGTCATAACTTCGTCATTAAAAAAGTAAATATGCCTATCTTTCCTGTCATTTTAGAATGTTAAATCCCTAATCACATATTTTTAAAAAATGAAAAAAGTAATATTAGACCTGGCCACAACTTTAGACGGCTTTATTGAAGGTCCCAATGGAGAAATAGATTGGTGTATCATGGATGATGATATGGATTTTGATGGATTTCTGGCAGGGATAGATACTATTTTTTACGGAAGAGTAAGCTATGACGCATGGGGAAATTATCAGCCGGAAGAAAATGCAGGACCGGAAGAACAAAAACTCTGGGAAGCCGTTCATTCAAAAAATAAATTTGTGTTTTCCAGTCAAAACAGAGAAGATGAAAATGCCATTTTTATCAGTTCTGATATTGTGGAAAAAGTTTCTGAAATAAAAAATCAAGGGGGAAAAGATATCTGGCTGTATGGTGGAGCAAGTCTTATCAAAACATTTATTCAGCTTAATCTTATTGATACCTACAGAATATCTGTTCATCCGATTGCTTTAGGAAAAGGGAAACCGCTTTTTGAAGATTTAAAGGAAAGATTAAATTTAAAACTGATCAAAACAAATGTTTTTAAATCTGGTGTGGTACAACTTATTTATGAAGCTTAAACTAAAACGATATGAATGTTCAGCTCAGTACCATTATTCTGTACGTACAAAATGTACAGCTGCTCAGGGACTTTTATGTGGATCATTTTAATCTTAAAGTGATTGAAGAAGATCCAATCTGGGTTTTGCTTGATGCCGGAGGTGCTCATATCGGATTACATAAAATCGGAGATCAGTATCTTGAAAAAATCGAAGCGGGATATCTCTTCGATAACAATACCAAAATTGTTTTTGAAATTGACATAGATATAGAATCTGCAAGAAATAAACTGGTCTCAAAAAACATTCAGATGAGGGAAGTCAAAACTTTCGACGACTATCCTTTCTGGCTCTGTGACGGAACCGATCCTGAAGGAAATGTCTTTCAGCTAAAGAGCAAAAAATAAAAACTAATTCTACAAAACCATGAAAAAAACAATAGGAATTTTATTCTTCATCCTTTTATCTCATATTGTATCCGGACAAAATATAAACGCTATAGAAAAACAACTGGAACTTTCTTTCCAGAAAATCGGTTACTGGTATGCAGACCAAAACCACAACAGAGATGCTGCAGATTCACTTATGGCAGCTAATAATGAATTTGAAAAGCTATTGCTGAAGCACACATCCAATCCGCAGACCTTGAAATATGATTTTAAATCACTCAGAAAAAACGGTTTACAGGTTTCTTCATCAGAGGATGGAAAATTCAGGATCTATTCATGGGATACGTGGAACGGCGGAACGATGCATTTTTTCAAAAATATTTTTCAGTATGAAGCAGATAACAAAGTATATTCTGAAATAATTGGTGATAACAGTGAAATGAATCCCCAAACATTTTATTATAAAATCAATGATATTATCTCTGAGAATAAAAAATATTATCTCGCTCAAAATATGGCAACCTATAGTTCTGCCCTTACGTCCCACAGCATAAAAGTTTTTTCTATTGATAATGGAAAACTCAACAGTGATGCCAGGCTTATTAAAACCAAAACCGGCATCAGAAACCAATTGGGATATGAAATAGATCTTGCAGCAAAATCTAATTGGAATAATGAGGTTGAAAATTATGATATTGAATATGATGCTAAAAAGAAAATCATCAGCATTCCGTTAATCCTTGATGATTATAAAGTTACAGATAAAAAAATACGCTATCAGTTCACTGGGAAGTACTTTGAGAAAATATAAAAATGAAAAAAATAATTGCTGTCAGTAGTCTTGTCTTCATTCTGACTCTTTATAACTATCCTATTTTTGACGACAAAAAAATTACATTTGCTGTTATTTTTCTATGTTTTGTTGTTATTATATTTTCGGCAGCAAAACTTTATTTTCCCAGTGATAAAGAGGATTATGATTCGGTTCAAAAAGAAATGAACAGACTGCATGAGGATGATGGTATTTTTCAATATACAGACGAAGGGTTTTATTTTAGACAAAAAAACTCAACAGAATGGATACAATGGGATGAAATTATTTCAATATATTCTTTCCGTATTCCATCCCCATTCAGTGAAAGAAAACAATCCGGACTGGAAATCATTACCCATAAAAAAAGCTATGAATTTGATGATGAAGTAACCCCGGGAATCGTGAAATTAGAAGATCAGCTTTCCCTGAATCTTCCAAACTGGGATCTGGATTCTCCAGCCGTAAGAATTAATAATTTTGGATTGGAGAAGGCAAAGTTGTATGAAAGTAAAGACTCACGATAAAAATTCTCCAGTATGCCAGCAATTATTACTATAAAAAACAAAACCAATTGGCTAGTTACCTTTATCACGAGTGTTGGCTTACTCATTTTGTTTTGTATAATTCTTATCATCGTTTCTATTGGGCTTCTTCAAGCAAGTTTTCTCCCTTTTACACTTCCTTTTGGAGCTTTATTTATTTTCGTCCTGTATATCTGGTTGTGGAATAATTTCGGAAAAACAGTTCTTACCATTGATCCCGAAACTGTGAAAGTAGAGTATAAAAACAAACTATTCACAAATCCTAAAACCTATCTGAAAAAAGATATAGATCATGTTGAAACAAAAGATTTTGCGATAGAAACATCAAAATACAGAGTGCGGTACAATTTTTCACTAGGTCAATCTACTTACTCTGTCGTTTTCACAACAAAAGATCAGGAAATTAGAATCATAGACTGGATCAAACAAGAAAAAGCCGATGAAATCGTAGATTTGATTAATAAAACACAACACAATGTATAATCCGTCAAGAAGAAATAAAAATATCGGAACTAAACATCAAGGTTATGGTCAGGATAATAAACTGACTATTGCTTCACCTTATGGTAATTTGAAATCTTTTTATGAAAAACTTACTGATTACCAAAAAGAAACCCGAATCATCAACAACCATGAATTTATATTTTTAGTTGAAAAAAACCGTGAAAATTCAATTCATCCTTGTTCGGTAAATGATATTCAAAGAATTATAGAGCAAATTCCAACTGAAGATTATGGAGAATTGAAGTTTATTATTCTACGGCAGCCTAAACGAAAAGAAGAAATTCTTTCACCCGTTTGGGGAAGATTAATCTACAGCTATGATTTCGAGGATGAATATTATCCCGCTATCATCCTGGATGCAATCGACACAAAAAAGCAATTATTATGGTCTAAAAAGCAAACGATTGAAGATCAGCAGGAATTCGAAAGATTAAAAGCAGATGGACATATTTTTACCGAAACAAAAAGAAATTTTATTGCAGAACTCATACCTGAAACAGCTAGAAACACCCAACTTTACAGAACCCTACCTCATGAGTTCGGGCATTACGTCCACTATCTAGACATTGTTGAGAGACCTGGGTACAATAATAACGACGACGATATAGATTATGATGCCCAGAAGAAAAGAATGGATTTTTATTTTCGGCTTTCAAAAAGTGAAAAAGAAAAATTTGCTCATACCTACGCTGATAAATTTAAAAATAAACTCATTGGTGAACAAAAAATACCCTTTGAGCCAACAGATGTAGGAATTATTGAAAATAATTGAGAAAAAAATCTTGAATACGGATTCAATATAATTGTTATTCCATCCAAAAAAAAATCATAGAGAGAAAACTAATCATCTTCAACTCTGCACAAATATTTTTAAAATCCCATGTAATATTATCACACCTAAAAGTGTCTTATTTAAAAAAATTAAATGAAATCTATTTTAACGTGTATTGTTTTATTACTTGCAACCCATCCTCTTTTTTCTCAGAAACCTGAAAAGCTTGAGCAATTATTCTCAACGTATGAAAAAGCCGGCTTGTTCAGCGGTTCTGTCCTGATTGCTGAAAAAGGAAAGATTATTTTTGAAAAAAGTTATGGCTACAGAAATGCACCTCAAAAAATAAAAAACACCAATAACAGCCTTTACCGGGTTTTCTCTACCACAAAAATGTTCACTGCAACCGTTCTTTTTCAGCTGGAAGAACAGGGAAAATTATCCTTGAACGACAAGCTTTCTAAATATTACCCTGACTTTCCGAAGGGAGACAGCATCACTTTAGCCAATCTGCTTTCTCATACATCAGGAATTCCTAATGATACAAACTCTGAGTATACTGTAGATGAGGAAACATTTTTTAAATATATTTCCGCAAAACCTTTAACCTTTTCTCCTGGTAAAGATTGGGATTACTCCAATTCCGGATATTATATTCTCGGTTATATCATTAAAAAAGTGACAGATCAGAATTATGATAAAGTGATAGGAAACAACATACTAAAACCTCTGAAAATGAGTCACAGTGGATTCAACTTCAATAACGTTACAGATGAAAATAAAGCATTGGGGTATGAATTTTTATCAGAGAATAGGTCTAACGAAGCATTACGTTTCAAAACCGACCATCCTTTTGGGGCAGGAGCCATGTATTCTACCGTGGAAGATCTCTTTAAGTTCAATGAAGCGCTAAAGAATTATACCATCCTGAAAAAAGAAACGATAGACAAAGCTTTTACACCTTATCTTAAAGATCATTACGGACTAGGTTTTCAGATCTCATCTGTTTTTGACAAAAAAAGAGTGGGTCATGACGGCGGCGGGCCCGGTTACAGAAGTAGATATTACAGAATTCTGGAAGACGATATTTGTGTCATTGTCATTTCAAATTCACAGCTTTCACACACAGATTTTATTTTTCCTCTGGTAGAAAAAATTCTGTACAATAAACCTTATACCATTCCAACCATTGCAAAAGTAAGTGCTGAGGATTTAAAAAAACTGGAAGGTGTTTATTCTACTGAAAACTCAAATTTTTATATAAACAGTGCCGATGGAAAACTGATCTTCAAAGAAGGCAGTTATCCCAGAAACGCTTTATTACCAATAAGCAAAACATCGTTTCAACTGGACGAAAAATTTTCCTGTACATTTAAACCGGATCAAAACGGTAAAATAGATACTCTTGTCATTCATTTTTGGGATGGAACCGTGAAAACAGCTAAAAAAAACACACAAAACCTTACCTGGGGAATTATAGGAAATGCAACTCCTAGCGGCTGGGATGGAAAAGATATCCCGTTACAGACAAATCTTAAAAATCCGAATATTTATTTTCTGAAAAATTATAAACTGATTAAGGGTGATCTTAAATTCAGGTTTAATAGCGACTGGGGATACAGCCTTGGACTGAACAACGATAATAAAAGTGTTGCCTTTGATGCTTATGCTTTTCCAATCAACGAAGAAGGGGTTTATGATATTGTTCTCGATATGACCAATACTGTAAAACCACAATTCAGTATCAAAAAATCAGTTCAATAAAACCGGTATTTACATAGTAAAAAATACATATTTTTCAACCGCCCTGTTTTCATGGCGGTTTTTATTTTGAATATTCATTGATATTTTTTATTATTTTTATCTCACACAAAATCAAACCACAAAATATAATTTATGCCTCATTTTATTATAGATTGTTCACAGGATATTCTTCAGATGAGAACGCCCGAAGAATTAATGGATGCCGTTTATGAAACAGCTAACGCAACAGGTCTGTTTGCACCCAATGATATCAAAGTGAGGCTTCACCCCTATCAATATTACAGATTAGGAACAGATAAGAGAAATTTCCTGCATGTCTTCGGATATATTATGGAAGGCCGTACTACGGAACAAAAAGCCCATCTTTCCAGACAGATCAGCATCCGGCTATCTGAACTACTAACCGATATTTCTTTCCTTTCTGTAAATATCAACGATTTTGAAGCGGCAACCTACAGCAACAAAGCACTTATTAATCCTGAAAACACAGATAAAAACCGACATTTCGGATTATAATTTTCTTTTTACACCAACTAAATACTAATATTATGAGCTTAAAAGCATTAGTCAACAAAAGCGTACAGTACAACAATTGGGTAGTCAACAAATATATTGACTGGTTATCCACAAAATCTGACGAGCAGCTTAATCAGGAAACAATTTCAAGTTTTCCGACTATCCTAAAAACTTTACACCATATCTGGCAGACTCAGGAATATTGGTGGAGTCACATTTCTGAAAAAAATGATTTTGATTTTACTAAAACCACAGAAACCACAGACAAAGAAGATGTTTTCAATGCCATAAAAAACAATTCGCAAAAACTGGTAGATTATGTGGAAAGTCTCTCTGAAGATGATCTTTCAAAGAATGTAAAGATAGAATCTCAATGGTTTCAGTGTGATTTTTCCAAATATGAATATATTCAGCACGCCATTCTTCACGGGACTTATCACAGAGGGCAAATCGTAACGATGGGAAGAAATATAGGAATAACAGATGCTCCTATGACAGATTTTAACTTCTGGAATATTTATAAGGATAAGCAATAGAATCAATAGTTTGTTTCTATTACTAAAAACTGAAGATTGACAACATAATGATAACCACTAAAACCATAGAACTCGACTTATTTCAGGAAAACATCAAATATCTTTCAACGGATGACCTTGGTAATTACATTGCTGTGACTTCTAAGAACAGAATTGTAACCTCTGGCATAGAAACTCCATTAGATTTAGGGGTTGATATCGTAATGGCTAAAATCATAGACGAAGAAAAAATCCTTGTCGTTATTCATCGTCCAACCTCCATCGAAAATGCTTTAATCATTGACTATTCGGGAAATTGCAAAGTAAAATTTAACATAGGAACTTCTATCAATGACATAAAAATAAATGGTAAAAAAATCATGGTGTCCTATTTTGATGAAGGTATATTAAGCGGTGACCAACCGGATAATGATGCCCTGGTCATATTTAATCTTAAAGGAAAGCAGGTTTTCGGTTTCAATTCAAGTACTTTACACAACAAGCTTATTGACTGTTACTGTATTGCCAATCTGGGAATTGGAAAGATTATTTTTAACGGTTATGGAAATTTTTCAATGCAGGAACTGGATCTGAACACGTTAAATGTGGTCAGTCATAGAACCCCTTCTGTATGTTTAGGTGCACAATCTGTATCCACTAGGGGTGGCGATATTATATTTCACTCTACCTATGGATATAAATCAGGTTTTTTTGTCTGGAATCCGGAATCTGGAAAACTCTATCAAATAGATTCCGAATTCAAAAACCTTAGATCTTCAGAGAATGGATTTTTTTATAAGGTCAGCAACAAATCATTTATGCTCATTAATCCACTGGAATAATACATAACATGGATTCAACGTATTATTATCTATTTCAGAAAATTCAAATTGTTCATAACACCTAATATCTTATGATGAAAAAAATCATTCCATTTTTATTTCTATTTATTGTGCTGGCTTGCTCTACAAGAGCTGTTTCCGATCATACTTTTGATTATCAAAAATTAGGTCAGATTTCGGACAGTGTTAAGGTTGAAAATATCGTAATCAATAATCTATTCAAGCATCAAATGCTGGCGCATCAGAATAACAGATATGATTCTGCCCGGATTGTTAAAAATGTTTATCTTCCTCATAAAAAACTTTGGGATAGCTGCTATGGAGTCATATTTGGAGATGAAAATGGCCGCTTATTCAACAACCCAGCAGGAATGATTGCATGGAATAAAACCTTATATAAAGAAAATAAAAAACAGTTTGAGGAAAAAACCAATATCCTTTTAGAGATCAATCTTGAAAAAACATTTAAGAAAACACTTACCAAATTCAGAACATTGGTTCCTTATCAGCCTAAAGCCAGAATAAGTTTATTATTCACCCCGCTCACAGGAATTTCTTTCGGAGGCTGTAATACCGAACAGTTTGCTCTGGAACTAAACAATAAAAGTGTGGATATACAGTACACCTTAGAAAAAGGTCTGCCTCACGAACTGAATCATATGGTGTATGAAAATTTCAGAAAAACAGATAAAAATTGGGCATCTGCCCTGAATCAAACTATTGATGAAGGATTCGCATGCTACTTTACGTATGTGTTTTTTGATCGAAAGATACCTCAATGGGAAGCTGTAGAAAATATGACGCAAGATAACTGGCAATGGTATATCAGCCATGAAAAAGAAATTTTCACCAAGCTGAAACCTTATTTCTTTGATACCTCAGGCAACAATCCGTTATTAAGAAATGACCAGCTGAAAATATTTCCGAAAGCTCCAAAATCTATGAATTACTGGCTGGGTTTTAGAATCATCGAAAAATATGTGGAAAAAAACGGACCCGATTCCTGGAAAGACGTGTACCATCTGACAGCAAAAGACCTTCTGGAAAAAAGTGGTTACGAAAAATATGTAGAAAATTTATAGTTATCCACAATATTATAATCAGGTACTTTAAAAATAGACAATAATCAGCTGATTTAATGAAACTTAATTTCAAAATAGATTTCTGCTAACATTTAAAAAAATATGTTGATAACTTTATTTCAATCAATTCTCTTCTGTGGATAACGTATGGATAACTTTTGAACAATGAGAAAAAATCCTCATAAAGAAATAGTATTCAATTATTTAAAATAAATATCAGTTTTTGTAGAAATTCTACCCTATAAAATCATGTGGATAAGTATTTGTGGATAACTTATCCACATTTTTTTTAACTAAATAGCTTCATTTAGCAACATTCTACTTCTACAAGATAAACACATATTCATCATTATTTATTAGCTCTTTTGTAAAGACATAAAAAAAGACCACTTAAATAAAACCCTGAATATAAGAACAATACAATCAATCTAAGTTTTAAACTCAACATCCCAATTCATATATAAAAAAGACATGGAAAATCTGATGCAGATTAAAATACCTCCATATTCTCATCTTCAAATGAGAAGCACGAAAAAAGTTATCCACAAATGAAAAATAAATTAAGCAGCCCTTATTATCATACGAATAAGGGGTTTTATCATATTCCGATTATGAGATTTTTTGTAAGTTAGTTGTGAAAGAGTACCAATACTATTTCTACAAACACTGATAATAAAAATATAGTCTCATGTACAATATGACAATCCAAAAAGAATGGTTCTCAGAAGGAGAACGTTATGCAAAAGAAATCAATGAAATGGTTGAGTTTGGTGAAAAAAACGGCTGGGAAAACTGGAAAGGTGAAGAACCTGAAGATAAAAGAGCCAATATAGCCCGCGAAGTTTTTGAACTGCTTACAATCGCCAACAAAAACGGAGATACAGAAAATTTCAGAGAACATTTCCCGCCCGCTCACGCTCCTATCATTCCTTTAATGGAAAATAAAGCTCAGAATATTGAGCATATGCACTTTATTTCTGATGAGAAAATTGTTTTCATGACAGGCACTTCATATGAAAAAAGACAGGCTTATCTTCTTGATGGAGATATTGTCACGCAACTTGATGAAAACATCCGTGCCATTGGAAAATCCAAACGGGAGAATATTTTCGCCATTGCAGATTCTCATAAAATATCTTTATACAAAGGTTGGAACGGAGACCTCATCAATGAATTTGAACTCGATGAAAACCCAGATTTTGGGATTACAGATTTATACCCTTTCAATGATGGAAGTAAAGTTGTGATTGTTTCCTCAGAAGGAATTTTTCTGGTTTCAAATACTGAAAAGAAACTCATCCATCCCATCAATGAAGACAATGAAGAAGACTGGAGTTCCCAGATTGACATGGAAAATGCAGCATTATCCAACGACAATTCTTATATCGTAGTTGGAGATCAAGGGTATGATCACAGAATATTGGATCATGAGGGTAATACTGTAGGATCTATAGGACCTCAATCATCTTATCCACATTTTTGTCTTTTTGCAAAAGATGACAGCCAGCTGATTACCAACTCCTGTCATTTTTATAACGGAATTACCATCGGAATCAATGCAGATCAATATGTAGGAGCTGATATTGAAGCCTATACAGAAAGTGAAGACTTTACATTCATTGATGAAGAAATGAGAGTCTATGAAGGGGTTGCCATAAAAGACTATTATATCCTGGGAGATGCTTACGGCTACATCAAAGCTTTTGATAAGAACGGAAATCAGCTTTGGAGATACTTCCTGGGTTCTACCATTACAGGAATAGCCCTTTCTGATGATGAAGAAACCCTTTGGGTAGCTGCACACTCTGGCATTTTGCACAAACTAAAATTAGAAAAAGGGCACAGAGATACACACACCATCGGAAACGGGAAACATTATGAAGAGTTCAGGCTGCTGATCTGGAAAGATGAACCTCAGATCTGGAAGTGGTAATGAAACCTTCAGCCATTAATTACTAACAATAAACTCATGCAGAATACCAAAATTTTCACAACCGCTTTTGCCAGTGTTTATCCACATTATATTCAAAAAGCAGAAAAAAAGGGGCGTACAAAATCAGAAGTTCATGAAATCATCTGCTGGCTGACAGGTTATGACGAAAAGGGCCTGCAGGAACAGATTGATAAAAGAAATGATTTTATTACTTTTTTTGATCAGGCTCCTCGGATGAATCCTAATGCTTCATTGATCAAAGGGGTAATTTGTGGATATCGCGTGGAAGAAATTGAAGATGAACTCATGCAAAATATCCGTTATATGGACAAACTCATTGATGAGCTGGCGAAAGGAAAGAAGATGGAGAAAATTTTGAGAACAGTCTAAAAAATAAATATCTCTTTTACAGTCTTATAAATTTGACAAAATTCTTCTCCATTTCAAAAAACTTCCCGAAATTAGCGGTCTGTGCGTTAAATACTATTCAATGAAATAAAAATTTAAATTACAACATACAACAAAACTTAGTATAAGTTTTCTTCGGGGCAGGGTGAAATTCCCTACCGGCGGTTACAGTCCGCGACTCCTTTCTTTTGAAGGGACTGATCTGGTGAAATTCCGGAACCGACAGTTAAAGTCTGGATGGGAGAAGAAAATGAGATAACCAATAAGATTCCTTATGGACTCTTGTTGCGTTGTATTTCATTTCCATGTACCGAAGACTATTTTAACTTTTAAAAGTAAAATAACATGGAAAAATTATTAGTACAATTTGGAGCTACCTCCAAAGAACGTGTAGAAAAAGCACTTCAAACATTACAACAGGGAAAAGGTATTCTTTTAGTAGATGATGAAAACCGCGAAAACGAGGGTGATATCATCTTTCCCGCTTCCACAATTACAGAACAGGATATGGCACTTCTGATCCGCGAATGCAGCGGTATCGTCTGCTTATGTATTTCTGAGGAAAAAAGCCGCCACCTCAACCTTCGTCCGATGGTGGAAAACAATAATTCAAAAAATCAAACCGCATTCACTATTTCCATTGAAGCCAGAGAAGGTGTGGAATCAGGTGTTTCCGCAAGAGACCGTGTAACAACGATCAGAACTGCTGTGGCTGCAGGCGCTCAGGCAGAGCATATTGCAAGCCCAGGACACGTATTTCCACTCATCGCCAGGAAAGATGGGGTATTTGAAAGACGTGGTCATACTGAAGGCAGTGTAGATCTTGTAAAAATGGCCAATCTGGGTGATGATGCCGTACTTTGTGAACTGACGAATGAAGACGGTTCTATGGCAAGACTTCCGGAAATTGTAGACTTTGCCATCAAAAAAGGGATGAGCGTCGTGACCATTGAAGACATTTATGCTTACCGTAAAATGGTGATAAGCAACTAGACTTAAACTTTTTAACGCACAGAGCCGCCTGTTGATATGATCAGCAGGCGTTTTTGTTAAAAACTTAATGAAAAACAAATAAAATTAACATTTGAATACTATTTTTTAATTATTTTTAACAAAAAAATTAAAAATCTTGACTATGAAAAAATCTGTACTCCTTTTATTGGGAACATCTGCCATGCTTTCTGCGCAGATCACGCTTACAAAAGCAGCCAATGACCCTATTTCTGGAAACGTTATCAATTACAATCATGTAACCGGGGTCGTAAACAACTCCGCGACAGGAGCTAATGCTACATTTTCAAATGGAGGTCTTACCATGGGAGTTTCGTCACTAACTACTTATTCTACTCCTACTTCTGCTGAAATAACAACATTTCCAGGTTCCACCATTAAAATGATAGACGGAGCAACAACCATTTACTATAAAGCTTCTACTACTAAACTTGAAATTACAGGAATTGTAAACCCACAGCTTACTTTAAATTTCAGTGTAGATAACGGAACTTATAACAATTATCCTACCACTTACGGACCAGCGCAAAGCGACACAGCCAAAGGAACTTTCTCTTCATCTGTTGCCAACGGATTGTTCAGCGGTACAATGGCCGCCCAAGCTGATGCATACGGAACGCTGATTATAGGTAATCAAACGTACAGTAATGTTCTTAGAGTAAAATATACACAGAACCTTAATCTATATGCAGCTTTTGATGTTATTTATGCTAATCCTATTGGAACAGCTACCAATACAGCATACGCTTATTATGATGCTTCTCACAGATATGCACTGTTAAATTCTACAAACGGAAATGTTAGTGTTCCATTGTTGAGTATCAACCAAACGGTAGCAACTTCATTAGCTTTAAGCGAAACTTTCCTGTCCACCAGCAATGCTGCGAAAAAAGAGAACTTAGTGGTTTATCCTAATCCTGCGCAGGACTTTATTGGTTTCAAAGGAAATACTGATAATTATTCTAAAGCAAACATCTACAGTCTGGATGGGAAACTGGTTAAAACTTCAGATGTAAAATTAGGAAACATACAAATCTCAGACCTTCCTCCAGCTCCTTATTTCATTGAGATCAGTGGAAAAAATGCTGCAGACAAAAAGAATACAAAATTCATCAAGAAATAATAAAAGCAAAATCCCCGCTCCTACAAATGAGCGGGGATTTCTTATTAACATTCAAAATTGCTTTTAAAAAGTAGCTGCAGGAGCTGTTTCGTTATTAAGCTTTCGCTGAATTTCAGTCTTTTTCCCTTTGGAGAAATCATAGCTTAATCCCAATACAAACATAGATTTATTGTTCATAATCTGCGTATGAACTTTATAATCTACTAAACTTTCAGATAAACTTTTCGTTTTATACTCTGAAGGCATTCCTATCCAATACATTCCTGTAGAAAATGTCCAGTTTTTGTGTTTATAGCTTACAAAAATATTATTCTGGTTTTCATTTGTATTAAGGAAAGCTCCACTAAGATTATACACCGGAATATTGAACTGATACTGAAGTGAGAAAGATTTATATTCTGAGGAAAGCGAAAAGTAATTTCCTAAATAATCATTTTTGATCAAAGCCCCTGTACTTGTCCTTACCGTTTCAGAAGTGGGCGTAAGCACAGCTTTTATTACAAGCAGGCTATTTCCGAAAGGTTTATAAGATCCTGTAAGCTGTACTCCGTATCGCTGTCCGTTTTTCCCGTTTTCATATGTCAATGCATAACCGCCCAATATATCATCCTGAACATAATACTGATTGATCACTCTATTGGTATACCTGTAAAATAAACCTGCATTGAAATCAAAATATTTATTATTAAAAGAATAGGTCAGGTTATTAGAAAAGACCTGTTGAGATTCTAAAAAAGGATTTCCTCTTTGGACAATATTTGGCGCCAGCTGCACCACATTACTACTCAGAGCATTACTCCATGGGCTTACCGGGTTATAACTTGCTGTAAAACGAAGATTCTGATTGTTTTTAATCTGATAAGCCAGAATAACCTTCGGAGTAAAAGTCCATTCATCAAAAGTATTCTCTGCACTTTTGTTGTGGATATTCGTAAGACCTGCCCCAACTCGGTAACTGAATTGATCTATCTTTCCAGCAAATTCAGTGTAAAAATACTGCTCCAGATAATTAACGCTGTATTCAGAAGATCCAGCAAGGTTATTCAGATCATTGGAAATAGAAGACCTTGAAATACGATATCCGGATGAAAGTTTTCCTGCTTTGAAATCATGAGTATGAGCAAGCTCTCCTACCAGACTCGTTTGCTTTGCCTTTAAAACCATATCATTATCATATACAGAAAATCCTGAGCCTACTATCCATTCCTGGGCAGTTTCTGTAGTATTGGTCGTATAATGAGAACCTACAACATTAATGCTCAGCTCATCTTTTTCACCAATCTTTTTAGAGTAGTAAAGATCCAGCTTAGGAATCACATAATCCGAACCATTATTTTTAAACATTGCATGTTCTTCCTTCAGTTGATCTTCTGTAAAAATGCTCTGCCCTACTCCTTTTGAAAACTTGCTGAAAATATCCATATTCAATTTGGCCTGAAAAGCATAATCGTCAGGAACAAGTCTGGTATAGCGCAAGGCAACATTCTGGAAAGTATATCCGAAATGATCTTTCCTGTTTTCATCAGAACGGTAATGTTTTCCATTCAGCTGGTAATCATAGATGCTGTTTACCCTTCGGTCATCATAATCCCTAAGATTCAGGGAATATTCAAGTCCGAAATTATTTTTTCCTTTGGTATAATTGGCATAGGCAGAACTATTCACAAACCCCGTATTCAAGGCAGAAGATACATCAGCCCCGAAAACATATCCTGTTTCTGTAGACCTCGTCAGAATATTAACTACAGTATCAGCCCTCGTTGCCCATCTTGCCGGCGGAATGTCGTAATATTCCACCTTTACCACTTCACCGGGAGCTACACTCCGGATCTGCATATCTGTAGCCTCAATGCCGTTGATAAGAAACAGTACCGTTCCTCCTTTAGTGCTGGTAATTGTATTCGATACCGGATCCAGTTGTAATTCAGGAAGGGTACGAAGCAAATCCTTTGCATAGCGCGCTCTTTCCAGCGCCTCTTTATCAAAAGTATAAACTGCTTTATCCGCAAGCTGTTTTTTACGTTGTGATTTTAAAATAACTTCCTGAATCTCTTTTGTTGCTGCAACATCGGCTGTATCACTTTTCTTCTCCTGAGCAAAAGCAAAAGCCCCGCAAAGAAAGAATATGGTATAAATAGTTTTTTTCATGTCAAAAGATGAATAATACTATTAGGACAATCAATCTCCGTTGTATATTACATTGTCGATCATTAACATTAAAGATTTATCAATAATTTTTCTTTACATTTCAATTATTATGTTAAATACAGCCCGTTTTTTGCTGGTATTATTTCACATCACAAAATATAAAGTCATGAAAAAAGTATTCATATTCATTCCGTGCTTTCTTTTTTCAGTATTGGGAGCTCAGGAAATTCAAAACAGTTCGGCAGAAAAGATGAATATTGTCAAAACCAATGTTACAGCTTATGCATTCAGAAATATCAACTTATCTTATGAGCGTGCCATCAACCAATGGTTTTCAGTGAACATCGGTTTCGGAACAATGACGGAAGGAAAAGTTCCATTCATCAATGCCTTTCTAAAAGATGAGGATGAGAAAAGATTTCAGAACCTTAGGGTAAAAGCCACCAATTTCACCATAGAACCCAGGTTTTATATTGGTAAAGGTTATGGAAAAGGATTTTATTTTGCGCCTTACTATCGGTATTCAAGTGTTACTTCCAATACTTTTGATTTTTATTATGATTATAATGGTCCCAATGGAGTTACCTATCAAATTCCGCTTAAAGGTCATGGAGATACCAAAGGAAATAGCGGAGGCCTGATGGTTGGCGTACAATTCTTTCTTACCCGAAGTCAAAATCTTGTCTTGGATTTCTGGATTGCAGGCGCTCACTACGGAAGCGGAAAGGGTGATTTTATCATGACCTCAGATTATGTATTGACTCCTGATATGCAGGCTCAATTAAAAAAAGAAATAGAAAACCTGGATATTCCTTTTGTAGATTATACCGTGGAAACCAATGCCAATGGAGCTAAAATAAAAGTAGATGGCCCTTGGGCAGGTTTCAGAAGCGGGCTTTCCATTGGGTATAGATTTTAAAAACACACAGCTTATACTTGTAAATCGTTCTTTTTCAGAGCGATTTATTTTTTTCTGAAATTTGTATCTTGGATGTCAAAAACTTGTCTGAAATAATACTTTATGAATTCACCCACTATCACTACTGGTCAAAGAATCAAAGCCATCATAGGCGGATCTATAGGAAATCTTGTAGAATGGTACGACTGGTATGCTTACGCGGCTTTTGCCATTTATTTTTCCAATTCCTTTTTTCCGGATTCTGATCTGAATGCGCAGCTGATGAATACGGCAGGAATATTTGCGGTAGGCTTTCTGATGCGCCCCATTGGAGGCTGGATATTCGGAAGTATTGCCGACAAGATTGGAAGAAAAAAAGCTATGACACTTTCTGTATTACTCATGTCATTCGGATCCCTGCTGATTGCCCTTACTCCTACTTATAAAACCATTGGAATTCTGGCTCCTGCCTTATTACTGATCGCCAGATTATTGCAGGGATTGAGTGTAGGAGGTGAATACGGCGTTTCCGCGACTTACCTCAGCGAAATGGCATCGGAAGATAAAAGAGGATTTTATTCGAGCTTTCAGTATGTAACTCTGATCGGAGGTCAGCTGATTGCACTGGGAATACAACTGATCTTACAGAAACTACTTTTAACAGAGACTCAGCTTGAAGAATGGGGCTGGAGAATTCCTTTTGTTATTGGAGCACTACTTTCTGTTATCGCTTTATATTTAAGAGCCAATCTTCACGAAACAGAAGCATTTGAGAATAAAAAAGAACTTAGTGAAAAGAAAAAAGGAACGGTAACGGAACTTCTCAAGCATCCTAAAGCTTTGCTGACGGTAATCGGATTGACGTTAGGAGGAACTCTTGCGTTCTACACTTATACCACGTATATGCAAAAATTCCTGGTGAATACCGTTCATTTGACTAAAGAGCAATCTACCCTTATTTCATTTATCTCATTATTTATATTTGCCTGCCTGCAGCCTGTTTTTGGAGCATTATCAGACAAAATTGGAAGAAGACCGCTTCTTTTGGGCTTTGGGATTTTGGGAACGTTATTCACTGTACCTCTTCTCACCGCTTTAAGTACAACAACTTCAATGTGGACCGCCTTTTTCCTGATTATGGCATCCCTGATTATTGTCAGCGGATATACTTCCATCAATGCGGTTGTAAAAGCGGAACTTTTTCCTTCTGAAATCAGAGCGCTGGGTGTAGGTCTTCCCTATGCACTGACAGTTGCTATTTTCGGAGGAACTGCAGAATATGTTGCCCTATGGTTTAAGCAGGCAGGAACAGAAAGCTATTTCTACTGGTATATTACAGGATGTATTTTGTTTTCCCTGATCGTCTATACCGGAATGAAAGACACAAAAGAAACTTCCACCCTTGATAAAGATTAATACGATACACCTTTATAAAAAACATGCGCCACAGAGGATCTGTGGCGCATGTTCTATTTTTTAATGATAGGCTTGTTTAAATTTTTCAATCATATTGTCCAGATTATGACGCTGAACATATATACTTTTTACCTCTTCATACCTCGGTGATTTGTAGAAAACCTCATGGAAATCCATACTACCGTTTCCTACTTTTACAACTTTCTGTACTTCGATATTCAACTTTCTCAATTCGTCTTTGAAGACTTTAAATTCATCTTGGATACTACTGCTCATTAATATTTTTTAGTTTTTTAGTTAAAAATTCCATTTACCCCTTTGAATATCAGGGGTAACCTCTCAAATTCCGAATAAAGTTAGTAAATTTATCAACACAAAATAACACTTTGACAACATTTTATTACTTTTTTTACAAACAGACAATGTAATTTTATCTTATTAATACATATTCCGTATTTTTAAGTCGTCAAAAAATCACTACAACGGTAAACAAACCATGAATATTAAAGCATTTTTCTCTTTATCCTTTTTAATACTGCTTACTTTCCTGCATGCTCAGAAAATGGAATTTAAGGCACCTGATTATTCTTTAATTCAAAAAAATATTGAGGATAAAAGCTCAGAATTGTATTATCCGAAGCTTTTAAAGAGATTAAAACAGAACGATACACTTCTTACGAGCAATCAATACCGTCATCTTTACTTCGGTTATACCTTTCAAAAAGACTATCAGCCTTATAAAATAGGAAAGAAAGCCGAAGAAGTAGCTAAATATTATCGCGGCGAAGGTATTTCACAAAAAGATCTGTCCAAAGGGATCCAACTATTTTTGGATGCTTTGGACGAAAACCCACTGGATCTGCGTGCTATGAATTATCTTGCTTATTTGTATCATTTAAATAATGATGATGCCACCGCTGAAAAAATTGCTGGAAATTTCCACGGATTATTAAACGCCATTCTTACTTCCGGTGATGGACTGAAATGTGAGACGGGGTTTCATATCATATCCGTTACTGATGAATATGTACTTTTGAACAGATTCCAAATGGAAACCAAAGCACAAAGCCACAATGGAAAATGTGACTATCAGGAATTTGAAAAAGACAAATATAAAATCCCTGGATTTTATTTTGATATCAGTAGGTTTTACGGAAGAATATTAGATTAATCTTTTCAATATTGTATTCAAAAATTCACTTAAGTTTATTATTTAACGATAAATTACTAAAATATTTTCATATAATTTTCCCCTAATGATAAGGGTTTCGGAGTAGGAAGGAATATTTTTTCTCAAAAAAAATTAAAATCTAGTGTAACATTTTTTTAAGGTTCGTCTCTAAAAGACAAATAAACCTTAAAACTTTAGAAATCATGAAAAAATTCACATTCCTTCTTATCATCATGTTATTTTTCGCGGCAGTATGTAATGTATTCGGTCAGGAAGCAGCATATCCGTTTGAAGTAAAGAAAACCGGAAAAGGAAACCAGTCTTTATTATTTATTCCTGGGTTTGCCTCTTCAGGAGATGTATGGAACGAAACAACTGCAAAATTTGAAAAAAACTTTACTTGTTATACTTTAACGATGGCTGGATTTGCCGGAACAAAACCTCAGACAGATGCCAGCTTTAAAGATTGGGAAAAAGGAATTGCAGCTTATATAAAGAATAATAAAATTGACAAACCTATTATCATCGGACACAGCATGGGAGGAGGTCTTGCTCTGGCCATTGCAGCAGACTATCCTGAGCTGGTAGGGAAAATCGTCATCGTAGACACACTGCCTTGTCTGGCTGCAATATCTGATCCTGATTTCACCTCTAAGGAAAATAATGACTGTACTTCTATCATTGAAAAATTAACAGCCATGAGTGAAGAACAGTTCCGAAAAATGCAGACACAGACTATGCCGCGTCTCCTGGCAGATACTTCTATGCAGGAAACTGTGATCAACTGGAGCATGAAATCTGACCGAAAAACATTCGCTAAAATGTATTGTGATTTTTCTAATACCGACTTGAGAGAGAAAATAAAAAATATACAGTGTCCTTCTCTTATTCTTTTGGAATCCTTTTTTGCCAATCTGAAACCAACGATCGAAGGTCAATACAAAAATTTGAAAAATGCCAATATGCAGTATGCTTCAAAAGGATTACATTTCATTATGTATGATGATAAAGATTGGTACTTTAATCAGTTGAATAACTTCTTATCTTCGAAATAATGGTTTTTGAGGAGATATACGAACTCTACTGGCAAAGGATATTCCGTCTGTGCATGGGATATGTGAATAATCCTGACCTCGCTCAGGATCTGGCCCAGGAAACATTTATCATTGTATGGCAGCAGCTTCCGAAATTCAGAAATGAATCCAGCATAGGAACATGGATTTTCAGAATAGCCTCCAATAACTGCCTCCGACAGATTGAAAAGGAAAAGAAATTTGCTAAAGCAGATTTACCTATTAATCTGGAAGAGAAAAAACAGGAATCTATGGAACCTCAGATACAAATGCTGTATCAGTTTATTTCTGAGCTGCCGGAAACGGACAGAATTATTATTTCATTGGAGCTGGAAGAGGTAAAACAGGCTGAGATAGCTCATATCGTAGGGCTTTCGGAATCTAACATACGGGTAAAGATTCACAGGATAAAGGAAAAATTAACACAAAAGTTTAAAGAAAATGGATACTAATATCAATTTCAAAAATATATGGAAGCAGCAGACTTCCAACAAACCTAATCTGGAAGAGCTTCTTGGTAAGCTGAAAAAATTCAGAAATCAAAATCTGCGTAAACTGATCGCTGCCAATATTGGATTAATCACCACTTCATTATTAATTATTTATATCTGGTATCGTTTCCAGCCTCAGATGATTACTACAAAAATCGGGATTGTGCTTGTCATTCTGGCCATGGTTATGTTCCTTTTTGCTTATAATAAAATGTTTATGGTGTTTTACAAAATTGATCAGACCCAATCCAACAATGAGTATCTCCAGAGTTTATATGTGGTAAAGAGTAAGCAGAAATTGATGCAGACGACCATACTCAACTTATATTTTATTATGCTGTCTCTTGGAATATGTTTTTATATGTATGAATACACTTCAATAATGACACTTGGTTCGGGTATTCTGGCCTATGCGGTAACATTAGGGTGGATTGCTTTCAATTGGTTTTATTTAAGACCTAAAACAATAAAGAAACAACAGGGAAAACTTGATGAATTAATTAATAAATTTGAAGAGATAAACAATCAATTAAAAGAATCATGAGTTCTTCAGACAACAAAAACCACTGGGAAAACGTATACGAAACCAAAAGTCCTGACCAGGTAAGCTGGACCCAGGAAAAACCTCAGACATCGCTTGATTTTATCAGGTCTTCCGGATTGGGAAAGGATGCCAGAATCATTGACATCGGCGGCGGAGACAGCAACCTTGTTGATTTTCTTCTTGAAGAAGGCTATGAAAATATTACAGTACTTGATATTTCTGCCAACGCTTTGGAAAAAGCACAGGAAAGACTGGGAGAGATTGCCAATAAAGTAAAATGGATCGCTACAGACATTACCGCTTTCGAACCTACCGAAACTTACGATATATGGCATGACAGAGCTGCTTTTCATTTCCTGACAACTCCGGAACAGGTTTCAAAATATATTACTATTGCAGAAAAAAATGTGAATAACTTTCTGATCCTCGGAACTTTCTCTAAAAAAGGACCTACGAAATGCAGCGGACTGGATATTCAGCAATATGACGAAGAATCATTATCCGAAAAATTTGAAGGAAGTTTTGAAAAAATAAAATGCATTACTGAAGATCATATCACTCCTTTTGAGACCGTTCAGAATTTTGTTTTCTGTAGTTTTCAAAAACGTTAATTCATTGTAAGTATTTTTTATTTATTTTTAGATTTCAAACCATTAAATAAAAAATACTATGAAAAAACTACTATTTCTGCTTATTTCAGGGGCATTCTGCTCAAATATTTATTCACAAAGTTTGGAATTCCAGGAATGCGGAACCGATGAATTGATGAAAAAACATTATGAAAGGTATCCGGAAGAGAAAGCTCAGGACGATGCTTTCAACCTGAAATTATCCAATATGATCAAAAGTGGGAAGCTTGCTTCTAAGCTCAACAATCAGGTGTATGAAATTCCTATTGTTGTACATGTTGTAGGAGACGGAAGTGCTATAGGAACCACCAATAATAAGTCTGATGCTGATATCATCGCATGGGTGAACTATACCAACGGAGTTTTCGCCGGAAGTTCCACCAGCGGAATGTCCGGAACAAGTTCTATCCTGCCTGTCAAATTTGTTTTCGCAATCAAGGATCCCAACTGTAATGCAACCAATGGCATCAACAGAATCAATGCTTCTACTCTTCCTAAATATGTAAGCGGAGGAGTCAATAATGACAATACTACCAATGCGGTGACCGCCTCTGAGATTACTGCAATGGGGATGTGGGATACCTCAAAATATTACAATATCTATGTCGTTAAAAAATTAACATCCAACTCTGGAGGATTGAATGGTTTTGCCTATTATCCGGGAGGAAGCAAGGATTATGCTTTTATGGCGACAAGTGCTTCTGCTGTCAATGCACAGACTTTAGCTCATGAGTTCGGGCATGCTCTGGGCCTCAGACATACCCACCAGGGATATAATGAAACCACAGGAGATTGCCCTACCAATAATGACTGTACTCTGGAGGGAGATCTTGTTTGTGATACAGAACCCATGAAAAGTCTTTACCACTCTTCCGTTCCTCATAGCTGCCAGACAGGACAGATAAATCCTTGTACCAGCCAGTTGTATAATGGAGGTGAAAGAAATGTGATGGCGTACACTTACTGCTTCAGAAATTTATTTACACAAGGGCAGACTGACAGAGCAACGGCGCAGCTTTTACAATATAGACAGTTATTGATCAACTCACCGGTTGCTTCTATAACTAATAACAGTGCTGTATTGACCAATGCCTGCACCCCCGCTTCAATCACAAATCCAGGAAATTACAATGTGGGAATTACTTCTGTAAAATTCGGGAGTATTAGCAATTACTCCAGCAATTTCAAACAGGCGGCTAATAATTTCTATGAAAACTTTACAGGAACTTACTGTTTTGGAATATCAAAAACTACAATTCCTCAAAATACAGCTACAACACTTACTGTAGCACCGGGAACCAACAATCCCCACATTATTAAAGCTTATATTGATTATAATAATGACGGTCAGTTTAATGAATCTACAGAACTTGTTCTTAACCAAACTGGCGTAAGCAGCGGTTCATTCGCTACAGCTCAGGTAACCCCTCCTGCCAGTGCAGTTACCAATACTCCTTTAAGAATGAGAGTGATTGGAGAGTTCAATGGCACTGCAGTAACAGCCTGTTATACTCCAAAATATGGGCAAGTGGAAGATTATTCTGTGATCATCGAAACCAAAACTTTATTAGCTCTAGAAAACACTGGATCAAAAAATTCATCTGTCATTTTTAAAGATGAAAATTCTGTATCAGTGAGAAGTAATGTAAAAATCTCTTCATTGCATATTTATGATGTTTCAGGAAGACTGCTAATGAGAAAGACAGATATTAAATCTTCAGAATTCAAATATCCGGTTGATCAGAAGAATATAGTTATCACCGTAACAGCAGTACTGGAAAACGGAAAAATAATCACTAAGAAATTAAAATTCTAAAAATTCATTTATAAAAGCAGTCTAAACTTTACAAAGCACAAGCTTGATTCTAAAAAACTTAAGTGTTTAAAACCTTTGTACCTTTTGTGGTTAAAATAATTAATGTAAAAGATTAGACAGCTTCATAAAAAAAGAGAGTCGCAGTGACTCTCTTTTTTGTTATCATTATTTCTTATGGATTATGATTCTTTTTCTTCCTCCATTTCTACCTCATGGCGCAGCTGGGCTTTGTAAAGAGTAGAATAATATCCGTTCTTATCCAGAAGCTCAAGATGCTTACCTTCTTCCACAATTTTACCGTGCTCCATCACAATAATTTTATCTGCTTTTTCAATAGTGGAAAGCCTGTGGGCAATAATAATAGAGGTTCTGTTTTTCGTAATTTTTTCTGTTGCTCTCTGGATCAGTTTTTCACTTTCATGGTCAATAGAAGACGTTGCTTCATCCAGGATTAAAATTTTCGGATCTGATAAATAGGCTCTCAGGAAAGACAGCAATTGTCTCTGTCCTAAAGAGATTGACGATCCCCTTTCGCTCACTACATAATCATATCCGCCAGGCAGCTGCTGGATAAACTCGTCTACTTCAATTTCTCTGGCACCTGCTTTTATCTTATCCAAAGTTATACTGTCATCACCGAAAGCAAGGTTTTCAAAAATACTTCCATGGAAAAGGAAAACATCCTGCAAAACGACTCCAATGTGGCTTCTCAGATTATAAAGCTCATAATCTTTTAAATCCACATCATCAATCAGAATATTTCCGGAATTGATATCATACAATCTTGTGATCAAACTGATAATAGTAGATTTTCCGGCACCTGTGGCACCCACTATCGCTACTGTTTCTCCCGGATTTACTTTAAAATCAATTCCTTTCAGAACTTCCTGCTTTTCATCGTAGGCAAAATGCACTTTCTTGAATTCAATTTTCCCGGCAAAGTGGTCTTTCTTCACCGTTCCGTTATTAGGCATCGAAATCTCCTCATCCATTAATCCCAATACCCTTTCTGCTCCTACAATTCCTCGCTGAATATTGTTGAAACGGTCAGCAATCTGCCTCAAAGGACGAATCAACATTGAAATATACTGGATAAATGCAATCACCACCCCGGCACTGATGGTAATATACCCTCCATAGAAAAGGATAAATCCTATGAATAATGAGGAAATAAGTTCCACTACGGGAAAGAACAGTGAGAAAATAAATACCGTTCTCAGCAATGCACTTTTCAGGGTAATATTGATATCATCAAATTTCTTAAACTCAGATTCCTGTCTGTTGAATACCTGAATAATAGACATTCCCGCCAGTCTTTCCTGAACAAAAGAGTTTTGATTCGCGGTCCAGTTTCTCTCGTCTCCAAAAGCTTTCTTCAGTCTTTTCTGAAAGAATCTTGTAATAACGACCATCAAAGGTAAAATGGCCAGCGTAATGTAACTCAGGTGAACATTGGTGCTGAACATCATAATCAATACAAAAACAATTCTAAGAATATCCCCAAAAACCATCAGGAAACCGTCCGTATATACGGTAGCAATTGTTTCTACATCTCCTACCGCACGCGTTACCAGCTGCCCGATAGGGGTTTTATCAAAAAATGAAGTCTTGAAATAAATCAGTTTAGCATATAAACGCTCCCTGATATCCCTGATCACATTCTGCGAGATAAAATTGGAAAAATAAACTAAGAAAAAGTTTAAAATCGTTTCAGCAAACACCAGCCCTACAAGGATATAGATATGTTTCATCATCAAAGCCTTATCATGAAGCTTTGTAATATCATTATCCACCACCTGCATAGTAAGATATGGCCTGTAAGTAGAAACAATGGAAAGGAAAATAGAAATTATAAGAGTAAGGATGAACCATGAACGGAACTTCATTCCGATAAAGAACAGCCTTTTTATAATCTCCCAGGTATCTTGTTTTTTCATTGTACGAATCGAAAGAAAGAATTAAAATAAAAATTCCATGCAAAAATAAGACTTTATAATCGGACTGCCTTTACAACTTTTGCAAATCGTCATAGAAAATTTCAGATACCTGTTATTTACAGAATGAATAGTATAGATTGTTGTACCAACATTAAATTTAAAATAAAAATTTGATCAACTCCGTGATCCTTACCACTTGTAATTCTGTAATCTTTTAATATATTTGGATTGAAAAAAACTTTTAATACATGATAAAAATTACATTCAGGCTATTTCTACTGATAGTTCTATTCGGCATGCTATGGTCATGCCAAACCGAGTCTTTACAAGATCAAAATGAAACTTTTACGAACAATAGTAATCTTCATTTTACTTCGAAAAGAATATCTTTAACTGAAAGCAAGCATAAAGCAAAAATTTCCACAGAATTACAACATGTAAATGGAATATTTAAGAATTTACAAACATACACACAAGGAAAAACCACAGAATACAACAATGGGATTTCTATCAATACTAATGATGTCATTTATATAGAACGAGGGCAGAATTTCCATAGTTATACTTTTCATATTGCCCGTGAGAATGCACCTGCGAATGCACCGTTAGAAAATCTCGTATTAAGTCTTCTTCCAGATGGTACCTATAAAGCACTTTTAATTACTTACCAGTTTACTTCACAAGAAAAACAGATCCTGATGAATAATGGTTCTCTTGATGCAAAGACTAAATTTAGTATAGAAGAGCTTAGTCCTAGAATATACAATGAAGGTGGGCCAGCAGGAAAATCCAATATGACCTGTGAATGGATTGAAGAATCCTATTATACTTCCTGTAGTGAAGGTCAGCATTTTAATGGTGAACTTCCCAAAGGCCAGGGAGGTCCATGCAAAGCAGATCAGCCTTCAACGTTAGTTACCGTGGTTGTACACAGATGTAAAGCTCTTCCTGCTTCTACAGCACTTGGAGACGATGGTACCGGCGGAGGCGGCGGTCCTACCAATCCTGGAGGCTTAGGAGGAGGAAATAATGATGGAACTCCTACAATACCTAACCTACCTCTTCCGAAATCTTCTCCTTGTGCAAAAATCACTAGAATTGGGAGAAATAGCACTACAAAACAACTTTTTGAAAACCTAAAGACAAAGTTCAATTCTAATCAAGAATTCGGTGAAATCCTTACAGAATCAGGAGGACAGATTAATAATATTTCTGTAGTGGGACAGGCTGGACTAGGAGGAATTAATATTGATATCACAGCTCCTATTGATGGATTTATACATTCTCACCACGTGGGATTATTATCTGTATTTACAGCTGCTGATCTTGCCAGTTTCTCATTAATGCATAAGAATTGGTTCATTAAAAACCACAATACATTCATTTTTGGACTGGTAACGGCTTCTAACACGCAATATATTCTGGTAATTGATGATTCTGCAAAATTTTTAACTTTTACAGATCAGTTCCTTACACCAGATGGACAGATTGACGTAGGAAAAACTGATAATTTTAGTACCATGAATTATCTTCTGGATTACAATATACATATAAACAACACACCTCAAGTTAACGAATTAGGATTTGTAAAAATGCTTTCCGAAAAGGATTCGGGACTAAAAGTATTAAGAGGTTCTAATAATTCTAATGATTGGGAAGAACTCAGCATAAAAGATGGACAAATATTATCTAAACCTTGTAACTAAAAATTGATTTGAAATATTTAACAGAAGGCCCATTTTTATAAAAGATGGGCTTTCACTTTTATGATTAATAAACTATATTTATTTGAAAAAGTTATCTAAATTCATAGCCCACATCCACCAGATACAACCCGTGTCCTGGCGCTGAAGTTCCGGCAGAATTTCGGTTTTTATCTTCAATCACTGTACGAAGATCTTCCGGTTTCAGTTTTCCGGTTCCTATTTCTATCATTGTTCCTACAATGGCGCGAACCATATTTCTCAAAAAACGATTAGCTGAAACGGTGAATTTCAATTCCGTTCCGTTCTGTTCCCATTCTGCTTTATACACTTTGCAGATATTGGTTTTGTTGTCGGTTTTTAATTTGGCAAAACTGGTAAAATCTTCATATTCAAAAAGAATTTTGCAGGCTTCGTTCATTCTATCAATATCAAGATTCCTTTTCCAGTGCTGCCAGGCAGATTCCTGGGTGAACGGATTTTTTTCCAGCGAGATATAATATTCATAGGTTCTGTAGGTCGCATCAAAACGGGCATGAAAATCATCCTTTACCTGAAAAATCCTTTTAATGGAAATATCAGGTGGAAGAAAGCCGTTCAGCCTGCGTGGAAGCTGATCGTTCACTTCTTTTTCCGTATCAAAATGAGCAAATATTTTCTTGGCGTGAACTCCTGTATCGGTTCTTCCCGCTCCTGTCGTTTTAATCTCTTCCCTTAAAATTGTGGAAAGTGCTTTTTCCAGTTCTTCCTGTACAGAAATGGCATCCGGCTGTATCTGGTAGCCGAAATAATTCTTTCCATTGTAAGAAAATTCTATAAAGTATCTCAATGTAATCTAATAACTCCACAAAAATACTTTAATTTAACGAAATATTTATTGAAAAGTCTTCAAGAATATTATACCAAATCCTTATGAAAATTCCTATTTTTGCAATCGTATGAAAAGATGGTACCTTTATCCTTTTTCCCTCGGTTATCATTTGGCAACGGGTATCCGGAACACAATGTATGATCTGGGAATTTTTAAGTCAACAAAATTCAAAACTCCGATAATCAATGTCGGAAACCTTTCTGTGGGCGGCAGCGGAAAGTCACCCATGGTGATGTATCTTGCTCAATATCTATCCAAACATTACAGAACCGGAGTACTTTCACGAGGTTATGGAAGGCTTACAAAAGGCTATGAAGTAACCAATTATGAAAGCAACTACAAAATGGTGGGCGATGAAGCGATGCAGCTTTTTGAACGTTTCAAAAACCGATTTGTCATTGCCGTTTCAGAAGAACGTGTGCCCGGCGCTAAAAAAGTAATTGAAGATATGGACCTTCAGGTTCTGGTACTGGATGATGCCTTGCAGCACAGAGCTATTAAGGCAGGATTCAACATTCTGATGACTGATTTTAATGATCCTTTTTTTAAAGATTATATACTTCCTGCCGGAGATCTGAGAGAATCAAGAGCAGGATATAAAAGAGCGGACATCATTATGGTCAGCAAATGTCCTGACGAACTTACTGAGGAAACAAAAAGGTATTATATCTCAAGAATAAGACCTTCTTACGGGCAGAAAGTTTTCTTTTCATCCATTGGTTATGACGAAAATGTATACGGAAAAGAGAAAATGCTGCCGGATAACAACCTGAATTATTATGATATTTTACTGATCACCGGAATTGCCAATCCTAAACCGCTTCTGGAACATCTGGCAAAATTCTCAAAAAGGGTGAAACATTTAAAGTTCAGAGATCATCATAATTTCACGGATGATGATATTAAAAAAATCCTTGCCGAGTATAAAAAATTAGGAGAATATAAACTGATATTAACCACAGAGAAAGATTACGTTCGTCTGAAAACTTTTGACTATCTTAGAGATATTGTTTACTACTGGCCTATCAATGTATTGATTGATAAGAAAGAAGAATTCAATCAAATCATCTTAGATTATGTTAGAAAAAATTAAAGAGACTGCTGATTTTATTAAAAATATTATTCAGGAAACTCCTGATTTTGCAGTTGTTTTAGGATCCGGATTGGGGAAATTACAAAATGAAGTAGAACCGATCCACGTTTTAGAGTACAAAGACATTCCCCATTTTCCACAAACTACCGTTGCCGGACATACCGGAAAGCTTGTGTATGGAATATTGGAAGGGAAAAAAGTTCTGATGATGAACGGCCGTTTTCATTATTACGAAGGGCACTCTATGGAAACCGTAACTTTCCCTGTGAGAGTTTTTCATGTATTGGGTATTCAAAATCTTATTCTTTCCAATGCGTGCGGCGGCGTAAATCCTGCTTACAGCGTTGCAGATATTGTTATTCTGAAAGACCATATCAACATGATGCCTGAGCATCCGCTCCGTGGAAAAAATATAGACGAGCTTGGACCGCGTTTTGTGGACATGAGCGAACCTTACAACAAAAAAATGATTGCCACAGCAGAACAGGCTGCAGCAGATCATCATATCAAGATCCATCAGGGAGTTTACGTTGCCTTGCAAGGACCAACTTTTGAAACTCCAGCTGAATATGGTATGATAAAAGCCATTGGCGGAGATATGGTAGGCATGAGTACCGTTCCGGAAGTTATTGTTGCCAGACATATGGGAATGGATGCATTCTGTATTTCGGTCATCACAGACCTTGGCGGACCGGATATTGCTTTGGCTGTTTCTCACGAAGAAGTTTTAAATGCAGCCAATAAAGCAATGCCCAATGTAATTGCCGTTGTGAAAGGTTTGATTAAAAACTATCAGTAAAAATATTTAACAACTAATATAACTGAAGACGTCATATTCCTCTCCCACGGGAGGATGGCGAAAAATTCAAAGAATTTTTGAAGAGGTAGTTTACATATTCCCCCCTCATACCCTATAGAAACCATCAATATTATAAATTTTTACTAATTCAACAAAAATCAATCTCAGATTGCAATTCATTGTTTAGATTTGTACAAATGAAATTGTATAAAATGAGAAAGTTGATATTAATTTTAATGATAGGTATTTTTGGAATAAGTTATTCACAAAAAGTTCCTGCCGTTCTTAAAACAGGATTTTCAAAAGAAGCTTTACAGCAGAAACTGGAAGATGAAGATGGAAAAACCATTAGCATCCAGCAGATTCTTGATCAGCATAAAGGAAAAGTTTTAGTCATTGATTTTTGGGCAGGATGGTGTAGAGATTGCTTAAATGCCCTTCCAAAAGCTAAGGAATTAGAAGAAAATAATAAGAATATTGATTTTGTATTTCTATCATTAGACCGTTCAAAAGAAGGATTTGAAAAAAGCCTTGATAGATTTGATATGAAAGACAAAGAAAATTATTGGTTCGCTTCAGGATGGAAAAATGATTTTAATAATTATGTAGATCTTAACTGGATCCCAAGATATATGGTGATCGATCAGAAATCTTCTATTGCAAAATATTACGCGATATCTCCTGAAGATCCTGAACTTCAACAAACGATCAACAATCTTTTAAAATAATTTTTAATCACAAAAAATACAGAAACTTTACTCTATTGAAAGTTTCAGTTATCTTAATACCATGATTACAAGAGAAGCTACAGAAAAGGACCTGGAAATTCTTTTAGAGTTTGAACAGGGAGTAATTGCTGCAGAAAGACCATTCAACAGTACACTTATTGAAGGAGAAATTCATTATTATGATTTAAACAGCCTTATGCAGTCTCCAGACGCTACTGTAATTGTTGCCGAAGAGAATAATGAGGTCATTGCATCGGGCTATGCCCTGATTAAAAAATCAGAAAAATATTATAATCAGTTTGAAAGCTATGCTTATCTGGGTTTTATGTACGTAAAACCGGAACACAGAGGAAAAGGAATCAATAAAGTGATCACTGATGAGCTGATTGTCTGGTCAAAATCAAGAGGCATTGATGAAGTAAGGCTGGAAGTATACGCTCAAAATGAATCTGCTATAAAAGCTTATGAAAAGGCCGATTTTGAACCTCATATTCTCATGATGAGATTGAAATCCTAACGAGAATAATTTACCATAAATAAAGGAATCCATATCTTTGCATATGGATTTTTCTTTGCCACTTCGTAAAATTATTCATGTTGACATGGACGCATTCTATGCTTCTGTGGAGCAGCATGATAATCCGACATTGAAGGGCAAACCTATTGCAGTTGGAGGGCAACATCGTGGTGTAGTGGCTGCGGCAAGCTATGAAGCCAGAAAATATGGTGTACGCTCTGCAATGCCCAGCAAGACTGCAAAAGAAAAATGTCCACATCTTATTTTTGTTCCTCCCCGATTTGCCAGATATAAAGAAATCTCAAAAAAGATCCGGGAAATTTTCTATGAATATACTGATCTGGTAGAACCCCTTTCTCTGGATGAAGCTTATCTGGATGTCACTGAAAATAAAAAAGGAATGGAATCTGCCAACCTGATCGCCAAAGAAATCCGTCAGAAAATTTTTGAACAGACAGGATTGACTGCTTCTGCGGGAATTTCAGTTAATAAATTTTTGGCTAAAGTAGCTTCCGATATCAACAAACCGAATGGCCAGAAAACCATTCACCCTGATAAAATGGAACACTTCCTGGAAGAATTGCCTGTAGAAAAGTTTTATGGGGTTGGAAAAGTTACCGCTAATAAAATGTTTAGCTTGGGAATTTATAAAGGAAAAGATTTAAAAAAGAAATCACTTGAAGATCTGGTAAGGCTTTTCGGAAAATCTGGAAACCATTATTACAATGTGGTACGCGGCATTCATACTTCTGAAGTAAAACCTCATCGGATCCAGAAAAGTGTAGCCGTAGAAAGAACTTTTTTTGAGGATCTTCTGGATGAGCAGCAGATCAATGAAAAACTGGAAAGTCTCGGACAGGAACTTCATCAGAGATTACAGAAAAATAATATTCTCGGAAGAACTTTAACGTTAAAAATAAAATATAAAGATTTTTCTCTTTTCACAAGAAGTATAACGAGGGAAGATTATTTCTCATCACCGGAACAGTACTTTAATACGGGAAGAAAACTCTGGGAGCTCCGCCCTTTCGATAAGGCTGTACGTCTTCTGGGGCTGTCTCTCTCCCACCTCAATACGGAAGAAAAAAAACAAGTTTCCGTTCAACTAAAAATCCCGTTTGAAGAATTTGAAAATGAGTAGATCATATATTTTCGCTAACTTGTATCTACCAAATCAGCAAATTTATGAACCCAACCATGATTCAGTTTTTTCACTGGTATTCTGAAGGAGACGGAAAGTTGTGGAAAGAAGCCGAAAAACAGGCCAGATATTTAGCTAAACTGGGGATTACTTCTGTATGGTTCCCTCCTGCCTACAAAGGGACAAATGGCGGTTACTCTACCGGATATGATGCTTATGACCTCTATGACCTTGGAGAATTTGACCAAAAGGGAACTATTCCTACCAAATATGGCACTAAAACCGATTACACAAAAGCCATTAAAGCCCTAAAGAAACAAAATATACAAGTGATTGTAGATATTGTACTGGGACATAAAGCCGGTGGTGACGAACTGGAAAAATTCAAAGTGGTGAAAGTAGATGAGGAAAACAGGGACAAAGTTATTTCTGACGTAATCGAAATTGAGTCCTATACCAAATTCACCTTTCCCGGAAGAGGAAAAAAATATTCTGATTTCGAATGGAACTTCACCTGTTTCAGTGGTGTAGATTATGCCGAAGGTATGGAATCCCACATTTATAAAATACAATCTGAATACGGGGATGACTGGGAAGAAATGATTCATGATGAAAAAGGAAATTATGACTACCTGATGTATAATGACATTGAACACCGCAATCCTTTTGTACGCGAAGAGCTTAACCACTGGGCTAAGTGGTATTTTGACCAAGCAGATTTTGATGGAGTAAGACTGGATGCTTTGAAGCATATTTCGTTCGATTTTTATAAAGAATGGCTCACTATGCTTCGTTCCAATTCAGAAAAAAATATTTTTGCTGTAGGTGAATACTGGGCTCCCGGATATCTTCATTTGCTTCAGAAGTATATTGAAGTGACGGAAGGCTGTATGAGTCTTTTTGACAGTTCCCTTCAAAATAATTTTCATAATGCTTCGAAAGAAGGAAGTTCTTATGATCTCAGGAGAATTTTTGATGAAACTCTTACTCAGGCAGATCCTATGCATTCGGTAAGTTTGGTGGCCAATCATGATACTCAGCCGCTTCAGGATCTTGAGGCTCCTGTAGAGCCCTGGTTCAAACCTCTTGCTTATGCTTTGATTTTATTGAGAAAAGATGGCTATCCATGTGTTTTTTATCCTGATTTATATGGTGCCCATTATGTGGATAAGGATCGGGGAGGCCATGATCAGGAAATATTTATGCCAAAAGTAGATGGAATAGAAGAGTTATTAAAAGCTCGAAAAGAGCATGCTTATGGTGATCAGCAGGATTATTTTGAGGATGCCAACTGCCTTGGATGGGTTCGTACAGGAGATGATGAACATTCAGGATGTGCTGTCGTACTAAGCAATAAAGACGCTTATAACAAGCCTATGGAAATGGGACAGCTTTACGCTGGAAAAAAATTCAAAGACCTGTTGAAACGATTCAAAGAAAAGGTAATCATTGATGAAAACGGATGGGGAAATTTCCCTGTTCCGGCCGGAAATATAAGTGTTTGGATCCCCGAATAAGAGCCTTGTTAAGGTTTAAAACCTTGACAAGGCTTTCTTTCATTAGAAAATTAGCAATAAATGTATCTGCAATTCCAAATATCTATAGCCCATTCACAGCATTGCCCATCTTCGTTGGAAGTGCAGCATACTTTACCCCAATTTAAATCTCCGGCTTTTAAACTTTTCAACTCCTCACGTTTAAGTTTTTTTACTTTGAAATCTTTGTTTGTTTTCATAATTATTATTTTATTTGGTTTGCAATTAAATATACGTCAAAAATTACAATTATTGACGAAATCTTAACACTAACAACCTGATTAGCAAATATAATCATAGTGAAATCTGAAATAAATAGTAAATATACATAAACCACCCCGTCAAAAATTCTTTGAATTTTCGACACCCCTCCACAAAAAGGGAATATTTGCGTCTCCAATTGAGATATTTGTTAGAATTAAAAATTTTATAAGCTTGTTATGCGGTTACATCTTTCGGAGCTCCAGGATCTCCGGCCTTTCTGAGGTATCGGCTATTTTTCCGGTACGGGCAAATTCAGCCCAGAGAGCCCTAAGTTTTTTACCATTCTCATGGATACGACTCCAGGGAATATCTTTCAGCATTTCGGAAGATTTCCAGGCTGATTCATTCCCAAAGATCAAAGGAAGATCAATACAGTGCGATGCTCCGATATGATTGTCTTTCAATTTTGAATGAATTCTGAAGAGGTAGACGTTCCCTTCGGCATCAGCCAGATTTTGTGCAAATTGCCTTGCCGGATTTCCGTAGATAAATTCTGTAGTTTTTTCAACGGTTTTATCTATGATTTTCAAGCCCAATCCTTTTCCGAAATATTTATTTAAAGCTTCAGAAGTTTTAAGATAAAATGCAGTTTCATCGTTATTTAAACCAATCAGCACATCGTATTTCTGCGCATTCTTTTTCCACATTTCTACAGACTCTTCTTCTTTGCATAGAGGAAAACATCCATATTGGGTACCAAAAGGCATCGCTGCTTTCAATCCATACCTTATCACAGACGGTAAAAATTTCCCGTACGCCTCCATCATTTTTAAAACATCGGTTTCATCTTTCAACACTTCTGTTTTTTTTAGAAATTCTGCAGACATTTTCTGTCTTTTATGGCGTAATCCCAAAGGCGCGCTCTGGATAATCAAACGCTGAAATAAGCCTTCTATACCTTCTGATATCATTAAATGAGCAATAGCATCACCGCCTGAAGACTGCCCGAGAAGGGTGATATTTTTTTCATCTCCTCCCAGATCTCCAATATTGATTTTTATCCACTTCAAGGCTTCAATGATATCCAGCAACCCAAGATTGGCAGGTCTCTTTTCATCGCCACCTAAAAAACCAAAAAGTCCTAGACGATAGGAAACGGTGACTACAATAATATGCTGCTCTTTCACCCATTCAGCAGGATCAGCAGTAGCAAGATCACCACAGCCTATTTCATGAGACCCTCCGTGAATCCAGACAACAACAGGGAGTTTTTCATTTTCAGATATAATTTCAGGGCGGGTGATGGATAGATATTGTGTAGCTTCATCAACTTCGAAACTTTCTACAGGTGTTGCTCCTATCATTTTTTCCACAAGTGGACTTAAAGTCTGCGGGCAAACCGGAATTCTTTCCGGAGGAATAATCCTTAAAGATAAGGAAGCTTCAACAGCAACAGGTTTTTTAAACCTTTCAGAATGGGCATAACGAATACTTCGGACTCTTATAATCCCTTCTTCTTTTAATGCTGTAATTCTCCCGAAACGAGTTTCGAAAGTAGCAATGTTCTGCTGATTTGGTGTCATCGTTAAAACTGTGAAAACTTTTCTCTTTAAATTTAATTATTTAAACACAAATTTCACGAATACAAGCACAAATATTCACTACTGATTATAGTGGTATTCGTGTTGAAAAAACTTAGTTCAGGGTTTTGTATTCACTTGGAGAAATACCTACTTTCGTTTTGAAGAGTCTTGTAAAATGCTGTGGATATTTGAATCCTAAATCATAGGAAATCTCACTGATTGTTTTTGCCTGATCAAGAATTTGTTCTTTAGCAATATCAATAAGTTTGTTGTGGATAAATTCCTGTGCAGAAATCCCCAGTTCTTTTTTAATCAGGTCTCCGAAATAATTAGCTGACAGATTCAGTTTCTCTGCAAAATAGTTGACCATCGGAAAACCTATATTTTTAGGATTTTCAGATTTTAAATAATCATCAACAAGATTTTCAAATTTCCCGATCACTCCCTGATTGATATAGTCTCTTGTAATGAACTGACGGTCATAAAAACGCATACAGTAATTCAAAAACAATTCAATATTGTTAACAACTAAAGATTTACTGTGTTTATCAATAGGCTGTTCAAGTTCCAGCTTGATATTTTTAAAGCATTCCAATATAATTTCCCGCTCTTTTTCAGAGAGGTGCAGGGCTTCGTGTACATCATATGAGAAAAACGAATAGTCTTTAATATTCTTTCCCAGGTTGGTACCTTTTATTAAATCGGGATGGAAAATTAATGCAGAACCTGCAGGTTGAATATATTTATCTTTATTATAAATTCCATAAGTCTGTCCGGGAGCGATGAAAACTAGGGTTCCTTCCTGATAATCGTAACTGTGTTTTCCATACTGCATATCTCCACACATTACATCTTTCAGAAAAACAGTAAAAAAACCAAATTTTCTTTTATGCTGGCAAATAGGATCGGATTTAGAAAAATCAATTACACTGACCAGCGGGTGCAGGGTTTCATGATTGGCCATTTTGTTGTATTCTGAGACACTATTATAGATTTCAACCTCCTGATTTTCCATGAAGTATATTTTTATTTCTATTCAAAATTACCACTTTCCTTTGTAACTGAAATAGTGTCTGTAAAATTGGTAAGTAATTCGGTAATCTGTATAAGTCCGGTTTACTGAAAAGTTTCGACTTTTGTATCGTTATGGAAACTTTTAATACAACCATTTTTCCAAAAGGGAAAAAAGCTCCTGCAGAGCATTTCTCCGGCGGAACAGCGTGGGTTCCTATTCTGAAAACCAATGAGGACAGCCTGAACTCTCAGATAGGAAATGTCATTTTCGAGTCCAGGTGCAGAAATAACTGATATTCTCATGTCGGTGGACAGATTTTAATTGTAACTTCAGGAACAGGATATTATCAGGAAAAAGGTAAACCTGTACAAATTTTAACCCCGGGGGATCTCGTTAATATTCTTTCTGGTATCATTCATTGGCATGGTGCCGGCCCGGACAGTGAATTTACCCACATTGCGATCAATCCTAACACTCAAAACGGAATTGTAGAGTGGCTGGAACCTGTAACAGATGAAGAATATCACAATTTGTAAAACTAAACTTAAACTAAATAAAAAATGAGTACAATCACAGTAAAAGCCTATGGTGCAGAGTCTACCACGGCAGATCTGAAAGAAATGAATATTGAAAGAAGAGAAGTAACCTCAAAGGATGTAGAGATTGAAATTCTATATTGCGGGGTATGCCACTCTGACCTTCATACGGCAAGAAATGACTGGGGCGGATCTTTATATCCTGCAGTTCCGGGACATGAAATTGTTGGAAGAATTACTAAAGTAGGAAGTGAGGTTTCCAAATTTAAAGTAGGTGATCTTGCAGGGGTAGGATGTATCGTAGATTCTTGCGGACATTGCGATAGCTGCCAGCATGATCTGGAACAATATTGTCTAAATGGTTTCACGGGAACATACAATGGAAAAGACAAGCATTTGGGAGGTCATACTTTCGGAGGATATTCTCAGAAAGTAGTTGTGGATTCTCATCATGTTTTAAAAGTACCTGAAAATCTTGACCTTGCAGCCGTGGCACCTCTTCTTTGTGCAGGTATTACCACATGGTCACCTTTAAAGCACTGGAATGTAGGTCCTGGTTCTAAAGTAGCTGTTGTAGGATTAGGTGGTTTGGGGCACATGGCTATTAAACTGGCAAAAGGACTGGGAGCTGAAGTTACTTTGTTCTCAAGAACTCCCGGAAAAACTGATGATGCCAAACAACTGGGAGCTGATCACGTTATCATCTCTACTGATGAAGCACAAATGGATTCTGTAAAAGGAAAATTCGATGTGATCATTGATACGGTTCCTTATGTACATGATGTAAATCCATATGTGACTACTTTAAATATCAATGGAACTCATGTTCTTGTAGGATACCTGGGAGGCTTGGAGCCTATCCTTAATACTGTTCCTATGATTCTGGGAAGAAAATCTGTAGCGGGTTCAGTAATTGGAGGTATTGCAGAAACTCAGGAATTATTAGATTTCTGTGGGGAGCACAATATTGTTTCAGAAATTGAAATGATCAAAATGCAGGACATCAATGAAGCTTATGAAAGAATGCTGAAAAGTGATGTAAGATATCGCTTTGTGATTGATATGCAATCTCTGTAATTCTTTTGCAGAATATAACGAAAACAGGCGCTTCAGATTGAAGCGCCTGTTTTTATTTTTTCAGATTTTGACTAAAAGCATTCTGAGCCTGATTCACAATATATTGGTTTCCTTCAGCACATTTATTATCATGTCTTTCCATATCCTGAAAAGCCCATGCTGCCATGGCATCAATAACAGGAGCCAGTTCATTACCCGCACCACTCAACTTATAGGTCACATGAGGTGGTACTACAGGTTTTGCTGTTCTGATAATTAATCCGTCCGCTTCAAGCTGCTTCAGATGCTGAATCAGCATTTTTTCTGTTACGGCAGGAATTGCTTTTTTCAATTCACTGTATCTTTTTTCTCCTGTAGAAAGATTAAACAGGATAATGGGTTTCCAGAATCCGCCAATTCTTTCCATAACGTACATTACAGGGCAATCCTGCACTGTCTTTCTGTTTTCCTGAATGGTTGAACTTTCTTTGATTGCTGTCATATTTACATACTTTAGGGTAAGTACTTGTATAAAAGTAAGTACAAATATAACTTTGTTCTCAGAAATAAAAAAATATTTATTATGAAATCGCAGTCATTTGATGAGTTTATAAATGCGAGTCAATATTCAGCGATTGCATATGATCATTAAACAACAAAAAAATTTACATATGAAAATTGTAATCACAGGATCATTAGGAAATGTAGCTAAACCCTTAGCACAACAATTAATTGCCGAAGGGCACGACATTACCGTAGTAAGCAGCAGCGAGGCAAGAAAACAGGATATTGAATCTCTTGGAGCAACTCCAGCCATTGGTTCTATCACAGACGTTAATTTTCTAACCCAGACATTTGAAGGAGCAGATGCTGTTTTTGTAATGACACCTCCAGCTATCAGCCCGGATAAGATTGTGGAAAACACAACCAATGCAGGAAAAAATTATGCTGAAGCTTTAAAGAATGCCAATGTAAAGAGAGCGGTAATGCTAAGTAGTGTGGGAGCAGAATCTCCGATAGAAAACGGTCCGATAGCAGGTCTTCACAATATTGAAAAAATATATAACAACGTAGAAAATACTTCTTTCACTTTTTTAAGAGCCGGATATTTTTACAATAACTTCTTCAACGATATTCCTTTGATTCAAAATGCTGGAATCATTGGTGGTAATTATCCCGCAAGTATTGAAGTGCCTGTAGTACATCCTACTGATATTGCTAAGGCAGCAGCTGAAGAATTGATAAAAGATGGAAATACAAACAGTATCAGATATATTGTGAGCGATGTACGAACAGCTTCTGATTTTGCAAAGGTTTTAGGAACTTCTGTTAGCAAACCTGAACTTCCATGGGTAGAATTCTCTGATGAAGATTCTTTAAACGGAATGCTGCAGGCCGGGCTTCCTGAAGATATGGCCAAGTTGTATGTTGAAATGGGAAGAGGAATAAGAACGGGTGTTGTGCAGAAAGATTTTATCGATCATGGCTCTCCTGTAGCAGGAAATGTTAAGCTGGAAGATTTTGCTAAAGAGTTTTCTTCTCAATTTTAATTTCTTTTGTCTTGAACAAAAGTTAAAAAAAGCTTCGGCGCACCAAAGGTGCGCCGAAGCTTTTTAATTATATTTTTTTCTTCTAACTATTTTTTTTCTTTCAAAGCTTCTTTTAAAACTTTAAGTTTTCCATCAATAGGTTGATCAATTTTTAATCCTAAAACTTCAGCAACCAAAGGATAAACATTAATGTTGGCAAATTCAGGGATGACCAGATTATTTTTAAACTCCGGTCCCCAGGCAAAGAAAGTGGCTTTCATTTCCGGCACCACTTTAGGATTGTAGCCGTGTTTTCCAACGGATGTTTTCTTTCCTTTTTCCAGGAATATTTTTGGAGCTTTCGGGATCAGAAGAATCTGCCCTATTCTGTTATATTTGTCATCTTTTGTGGCAAAATGTAAATATTTAGGAAGCTTTTTATCCAGATATACTTCGTAATCGTCTGTTTTATTAGCTTTCAGCTCTTTATAAACTGATTTTACCTCATCCTGATTTTTAACGTAAACTCTTAACAAGGTTTGAGAGTTATAAAAATCGAATCTGCTTTTATCAAAAAGTACAGTTGGGATTTCCAAAGGAGTACCCCCATCTACTTTGATCATTCCGTGATCGGAAACAAAAATAAAGTTGACATTTTTTAATCCTAATTCATTTACTTTCTGAACAAGATCACCAATCGCCTGATCTATCAGATGAACAGCTGTTTCTGTTTCTTGGGCGTCAGGTCCATAATGATGACCGCTACCGTCTACTTCCGGGAAATATAATGATATAAAATGAGGTCTTTTCTCTTCCGGTAATTTCAGCCAGTTTACTACTTTTTCTACTTTTTCGGAAGGTGTGAATTTTTCGTGATAAGGATAATAATAAGTAGGTCTTATTCCTCCTGCATCGCTGGCAGATCCTACCCACATCAAAGAAGCCGATACCATTCCCTGCTTTTCAGCAAGCCCCCAAAGTGGAGTTCCGCCGTACCAGCTGCCATCTTCAGCATCTTTCTTGCTGCTCATGGCATATCCTTCTTTTCTTTTATAATCATAGAAAAAGTTATCTATCAAACCATGATGAGAAGGATAAAGTCCAGTAATTAGGCTCCAGTGGTTGGGAAACGTAATACTGGGATAACTAGGAATCATTGCTTCAGCCTTTACACCGCCATTGGCAAGTTTCAAAAGATTTTCGGCTTTGTATTTTTGCGCATAGTCATAACGGAATCCGTCTGTAGATATCATAATCACGTAAGGCTTAGACTGGGCTTCTGTACTGTTTTGTCTCCCCGGGATGACCACCTGGGCTGTATCAATATTAGCCTGTTGTGCAAAAGCCGTAAAGGAAATTAGCAGCAGTAAAAAATGGATTCCTCGCTTCATTATTTTAAAATTTTCCGCAAAGTTACATCCTATACTTCTGCCTGAAAAGTTTAAGAGATTAAAAGTATATTAAAACCTATTATTTTTTTGAATAAAATGACGATCTGTTAAATTGACTTTTTCATTTCAAACTGTGACAGCCAATTGTTCAGTCCTATTTTTTCACCAAGAAATCGGCTGGTGTTTTCTGAGGAATCATCTACATTGTTCAATGCTATAGCTTGTCCTTCATTTTTATCCGAAATGGAATTAAAAAGCATTGTACCTATTCCCTGGTTTCTGAAATTCTTATCTACCGCAAACTGGTATATTTTTTTAGCTGCAGGACTATAAACAGCATATCCTACAAGCTTTTCTTCAATATAAGCACCTAAAGTCACATAGTTTTCCGGCATAGGTTCCAATGCAAAAACAGATCCCTGCCAGGAAGGTTCGATATCCCAGAAAGAACATAACAGCTCCCATTGAAAGTCTTTCAAATCCTTAATAGAAACCTCAGCATTTTCTTTACCCTGTTGAATACTTCCGTTAAAGCAAAGCAATCTTCGGACAATGGTAAAACCTAAATTTTCATAGGCTCTGACCGCATTATGATTTCCTTCAATAACTTCAAGCAATAATGTATCTGCATTTCGTTCTTTTAGGGTAGGAATAATAAAATCATACATTTTTCTCACCAATCCTTTACCTCGGCTTTCAGGAACGACTCCTGTCCCACCATTGTATATAACTTTCTCCCCATTTTCAATTTTTTCAGACTGAAGAATAAAGCCAACGAGTTTTCCTTCTTCAAATGTACCAACCGATAAATTCATATTTAATTTCTCTGCTGCGATTTTTGAAACAAGCACCTCTTTCGTTAAATGAAAAGGAACAACATAGTCAGAAAATGAATGATTGAACACTGATAAAAGTTCGTCTATTGTGGTATTGGCTAAAGTTTTAAACTCCATCGGTTGTAAAAATTATAAGGCTAAGAAACTGCCTTTTATTAAGAATTCTGATCTACACAAATATAGGAATTTTAAAGCAATCTCCATGAAATAGGCCTTTTAAGAAAAAATGATACCCCTGAAAAGTCAGAGGTATTCATTACTAATTATTTAGGTGTATTTTTTCTTAAAAATTACTCTTTAATCAGTTTTTCGTAAGACGTAGTTCCATCTTTAAGCTGAATTTCAAGATAGTAGCTTCCTGATCTCAAATTTTCAACACTGATGCTTTCTCCATCCGGTTTTACTGATAGTACTTTTCGGCCTGATGCTTCGAAGATATCAATAGATTTTATTTTATCAGAATTCTTGAAATTAACTGTTGATTTTGCTGGGTTAGGATATAGGCTTACTTTCTTGCTATTGGCTGCAATTTCATTGGTAGATAAAGAAGCTGCTGTCATCGTTAAGGTTGCATAACCTCTTCCTGCATCATGATAACCTATACCTGTACCTGTTTTTCTTGCATAGAATATGTTAATTGTTCCTGCAGCATTGGCAATGGCAAGGTCTCCTGCTCCTCCTGAAAGACTTCTTGTCGCAATGACAGTTCTGGTAGATCCTGAAATAGTATTAGAAGTTTCTGTCCAGTCCTGCGAAGGATCAACGGTAGGAGGTATCATAGGGCCGGTAAATCCATAGTCTCTATTGGTAGAAGAATTGTATATAAATCCATCTGAACCTGCTCCCATCCCCACACTTCCGAAACCAATTCCCAACATAGAATTGCTGTCACCTGTTACTGTAATTGTTACTCCGGCTGGAGTTGTATCTAATTTCACCGTCATAGCTGTATTCGGTAAATTTACCGTCCCTGACGAAAACTGTGCCCAAGCTAAATTTGCAAGAGCTAAACTAAGTACTAGTAGAGTTTTTTTCATATCAATTTTTTAAAAGATTAATAATTTCCTTGTTATTGGTTTGCAATGCATATTCAAAAGGAGTCATTCCCATTGAATCTTTCTTTGTTTTATCTGCTTTATATTTCAACAGCTGTTCTACCAGATCTTTATTACCGGATTTTACAGCCCAGAATAAAGGAGTGTATCCTGTAGAATCTGCAATATTGGGGTCTGCTTTTTTCTTTAGCAGATGTTCTACCAGGTCTTTGTTGTATTTAATAGCAAGACCTGCCAGTGCAGTTCCTTCACGGCTTTTGTAGTTAACATCCTTTACATTTTCAATCAGAAAATCTGCAACGCTTGTATTCCCTCTGTAACAAGCTAAAATAAGGGGAGAGAATCCGTTTTCGTTCACCTGATTAATAATATCCGGATTTTGTTTCATCAGTTCCTGCACTTCAGGAACTGTTCCGCTTCTGGCAATATCAAATATTGATTTTGCTTTTTCCTGAGCAAATATCAATGAGCTCAGAAATAATCCTACAATTAAGATTACACTTCTCATTGTTTTACCATTACGTAATTGTATTCAATGTTGACATTTTCTGCCACTTTCTTGGTAACCATTTTAGGGATGGTCACTTTATAATCTGCAGGTCTTGCCATAAAACCACCCTGCATATAGATTTTACCATCTTTTGCATATAATGTGGCTGAAGAAGCAACTGCTTTGTCTACTCCATGAAAGTTAAGCGTTCCCTGAACGGTATATTTCTGAGGGCTTGTCGTAAGTTTTGTTTTATCAAAGTTGACAATTTTCCCTTTGAATGTTGTTTTCGGGTATTTTGCAGATTCTGCATAACTTTCGTTGAAATGCTCTTCCATTAATTTTGTTTTAAAATGAAAGTTTTTAACTGTTGAAACAGATGCCATTTCACCATTGTCTGCGTTAAGAATCACAATATTGGTGTCATCCTGGGCAAAAATATCATCAAACAGTGGTACTGAAGCTTCAAAAGTTACTTTTCCTGTTTTAGAGCTGTATTTTTGTGCTGAAGCGTAACCGGCAGAAAGCAGTAATACGCTTAATAATGCTAATTTTTTCATATCAATTTTTTTAATTTTCATTTAATCCGTCGGCTTTCCATTTTATGAAAATATTGATCTGGGTAGCGGACAACGATCCTCCCTGAGGCATTTTACCGGAATCACCGTTGGGTCTCTGAATACGGTCCAGAATTCCGTCTATGTTATTTTTTACCTGATCGTAAGTAACGAACGGTTTAAAACTTCCCGCAGAATGGCAGCCTATGCAATTATTATCTACAATAGGTTTTACATCTGCTGTATATTTTACAGGTACTGTGATGGGTGTATTATCAGAAATCTCTTCATAAGTTCTGCTGTCACACGCCGTCAGTATGATTGCTGACGACAATATTAATAAGGATGTTAGCTTTTTCATATTAAAAAACTCTATAAAGATTAAACCCAAAGAAAATATGTCCTTTTCCCCATGCTCCTGTGGCATTGGTAAGATATCCGATATCTGAATTTATCTGGGAGTTCGTCAGTAAAAGCTGGAACACGTGTCCTCCTGTTTCTATATCTACCCCCAAAGACAGAGGGTTTTTATAAAAACTGTGATCGTCGAAATTCACAAAATATTCTGCATTCACAGAAACTCTTTTGGAAATTTTGTAGCGTCCTCCCAAACCTGCCAAAAATTGATTTTTGTTTTCAATAGTGGGTTCGTAAAGGTTTTTATGAACAAAGGAAGGAGTAAGCTGCAATGAAAGCTTATCATTGAACCTTCTTGAGATCAATGCCTGTGTAAGATAAGAAAGCCTGTCACTGAATTTAAGGTGTGGATAAGCATCTTTATCCAGTTCAGTATTGGCAGCCATTACATTGTACCCCACAATATCTACCGGAAATTTTTCATTTTGTCTTACCAGCCTGTATTTCACCGCTCCTTCAAACGTTTTCATATTCGTTTCTCTGGAAAGGCTTACGGAGACAGCATCTGAGATACCGTAGACAGCACCCAATTTGGTTGAGGCATGATCCAGACCGAAAAAGTCTTTAAATCCTGCGCTTATATCTCCAAATCTATGGGCCACAATCATGTACCATTCTTTTTTTGCAGCCAGTTTTGTAGATTGTCCCGTAACAATCTGAAGGGCTTTGAAAGCGGGTTGTGAGGTTTCTGTGTTGGTTTTCACCGTGTCAATATCTTTCAGCAGATCTTCCTGTGCAAAGACAAGACCTGAAGAAAATACTGACAAAAATAAGAGAGTTTTCGTCATATACAATTTGAATTAAATTATGATATAACAAACTTATCGAGTTCTCAATTCAAAAACAGGTGATAAAAGTCACCATTGAAATTGTTTTTATCAATGATAGAAATAAACTTTTCAAACAATTAAAATTAGATCATACTAACATTTTCATTTACAGGCACTTTTATTCCTTCTTTGGTTTGAGCAATTTCACCTTCGCTTTCAATTTTTTTCAAAACTCTGCTTACCACTTCCCTGGAAGTTCCCAAACTGCTCGCAATTTCACGGTGGGTGATCTTAATAGGATTGTTTCCTGTGGATGAAATCTGCTGTTTGATATAATTCAGGACTCTTTTATCCAGCCTGTGGAATACTGCATCATTCACCATATTCATCACTTCAGAAAACCTACGGTCATATTCATGATAAAACAGTTTATTGATTTCCGGGAATCTTATCAGCCAATCATGCATTACGGAAACGGGAATAAGAATAGCTTCAGAATCTTCTTCTGCAATAGCATATACCCTGCTGACATAATCTGTGAGAATGGATGAGAATGTCATAAGACAGCTATCTTTGGGTTTAATATAATAATAGATCAGTTCTCTTCCATCATTAAGGGTAAATACCTTGATAGAGCCTTTTATCAAGAAAGGCACAAATTTATTTTTCTGCCCTTCTCTTATGATTTCAGTTTTTGCTTTTATATCAATTGCAACAGCGTGCTTTTCCAGTTCAGATAAAAAATCGGCACCTAAAAAGCCAAATTTACTTACGGCGAACGCATTATCAACCATATCTTATATTTTCTACTTTTTCAAAAACAAAGATATAAAATTGATGTATCGTTACTATAAATTTTTATGTTATTAAAGAAAATTAACAATTAGATAAATTCGATATTCATTTTTTGAGCAAAGTTGAGCACAAAAAATGCCCCGGTAAAAACCAGGGCATCTTTATTTATTGTAAAAAGAAATCTTACGCTTGAACGTTGTTTCCTCCTAATACGAAAGGCTCAACTTCTTTGATTTCTCCGAACTGCTGCTCGTAGTTAGCGATGTTCTGTTGAAGAGCGCTTAATACTCTTTTAGCGTGAAGTGGAGCAAGAATAACTCTTGATCTTACTTTAGCTTGCTGAACACCTGGCATCAACTGAATAAAGTCTACTACAAATTCAGATGGAGAGTGGTTTACTAAAGCTAGGTTAGCATAGATACCAGCAGCTACCATTTCGTTTAATTCGATGTTGATGTTTCCGTCTTGTGGATTTTGATTGTTGTCCATTGTTATAAATTATGTTTTTAAAATTCGAAATTTGAGATTGTGAAAATATAAAAATAATTTCAAATCCCAAATTTCAAATCATTAATTTTAGTTAAGGTCTTCGAATTCTTTCTTAGAACCTACAATAACGTTCTGATACTCTTTAAGACCTGTACCTGCAGGGATTCTGTGACCTACAATTACATTTTCTTTAAGACCGTTAAGTTCGTCTACTTTACCAGCAACAGCTGCTTCGTTAAGAACTTTAGTTGTTTCCTGGAACGATGCTGCAGACATGAATGACTTAGTCTGAAGTGCTGCTCTTGTAATACCTTGTAATACAGGAGTTGCTGTAGCAGGAAGAGCTTCTCTTACTTCTACAAGACCTAAATCTTCACGCTTCAACTTAGAGTTTTCATCTCTTAATTCTCTTGCAGTAATCATCTGACCTGGCATAAATTCTTTAGAATCACCAGCTTCTACTACTACTTTAAGACCAAATACTCTGTTGTTTTCTTCTAAGAAATCATACTTGTGCTCAAGAGCTCCTTCAAGGAATTGAGTATCACCTCCATCTACGATAGATACTTTCGTCATCATCTGTCTTACGATAATTTCGAAGTGCTTGTCGTCGATTTTTACCCCTTGTAGACGGTAAACTTCCTGAATCTCATTTACTAAGTATTCCTGAACCGCAGTTGGCCCTTTGATTTTCAGAATGTCGTCCGGAGTAACTGAACCGTCAGAAAGTGGAGAACCAGCTCTTACGAAGTCATTCTCCTGAACCAAGATCTGGTTAGAAAGTTTTACCAAGTAAATTTTTCTTTCTCCAGTTTTTGCTTCTACGATCAATTCACGGTTACCTCTTTTAATTTTTCCGTAAGAAACTACCCCGTCGATTTCAGTAACAACCGCTGGGTTTGAAGGGTTTCTTGCTTCGAATAATTCGGTAACTCTCGGAAGACCTCCGGTGATATCCCCTGTCTTTGCAGCTTTTCTTGGGATCTTGATTAAAACTTTACCTGCTTTAATTTTTTCACCATCGTTTACCATTAAGTGGGCTCCTACCGGTAAGTTGTAAGCTTTCTGCTCAACTCCTTTAGAGTCTACCACCTTCAAGGTAGGTACGGCTTTCTTATTTCTAGATTCAGAGATTACTTTCTCTTCGAATCCTGTTTGTTCGTCAATTTCAAGTTGGAATGAAATACCCTGGATGATATCTTCATATTCTACTTTACCAGCAGTTTCTGCAATGATAACCGCGTTATATGGATCCCACTTACAGATAATATCTCCTTTTTTCACTTTATCACCTGGTTTTACAGATAATATAGCACCGTAAGGTACGTTAGCGATCATTAATGGAGTCTTAGTCTCATTCTCAGCTACCAATCTAAATTCTGTTGTACGTGAAACCACTACTTCTGCAGTGTTACCATTTTCGTCTTCAGAAGTAATTGTTCTTACTTCATCCAATTCAACGATACCGTCTCTTCTAGCAACAATAGATGGGTTTTCGGAAACGTTTGTTGAAACCCCTCCCTGGTGGAAAGTTCTCAATGTTAACTGAGTTCCCGGTTCACCAATTGACTGAGCTGCAATTACTCCTACAGCTTCACCCATATGGATCACTTTACCTGTTGCTAAGTTTCTACCATAACATTTTGCACAGATTCCTTTCTTAGCCTCACAAGTTAACGGTGAACGAACTTCAACCGCTTCTAGTCCAGCTTCTTCAATTCTCTTAGCTAATGCTTCGATGATTACCTGATCTGCACTAGCAATTAGCTCATCAGTTTCAGGATCATAGATATTATGAAGAGATACTCTACCTAAGATTCTTTCAGAAATCTTTTCAACGATCTCATCATTTTTCTTAAGTGCAGTAACTTCTGTACCTCTTAGCGTTCCACAGTCGTCTTCTGTAACGATAACGTCCTGTGCAACGTCTACCAATCTTCTCGTTAAGTAACCAGCATCGGCTGTCTTAAGAGCGGTATCCGCAAGACCCTTACGAGCACCGTGGGTAGAGATAAAGTACTCTAGAATCGAAAGACCTTCCTTAAAGTTTGCAAGGATCGGGTTTTCGATAATCTCCGCACCGGTAGAACCAGCTTTTTGCGGTTTTGCCATCAAACCTCTCATCCCTGATAACTGACGGATCTGTTCTTTAGAACCCCTCGCTCCAGAGTCAAGCATCATGTATACAGAATTGAATCCACCTTGGTCAACTTTCATTCTGCTCATGATCATTTCAGTTAATCCAGCGTTGGTGTTTGTCCAAACGTCGATTACCTGGTTATAACGTTCTGTATCTGTAATTAGACCCATGTTATAGTTGGCTCTAATTTCGTCTACTGTTTCAATTGAAGACGCAATCATCTGCTTTTTCTCAACAGGAACTACAATATCCCCAAGTGAGAATGAAAGACCTCCTTTGAATGCATTTGAATACCCTAAGTCTTTCATTGCATCAAGGAACTTCACCGTTGTAGGGAAATCTGTATCAGCAAGGATCTTACCAATAACATTTCTCAATGATTTCTTCGTAAGAAGTTCATTGATATATCCTGACTGTTTAGGTACAATCTGGTTGAATAGAATTCTACCAACAGACGTTTCGATTAATCTTGTTACAATTACTCCCTCTTCTTTAACAGGTAGTCTACATCTTACTTTAGCATTTAAAGATACTCTACCTTCAGCATAAGCGATTTCCGCTTCTTCAGGAGAATAGAATGCAAGACCTTCACCTTTTACTTTCATATCTTCTGTAGAGCTCAGTTCTTTAGTCATGAAATAAAGACCAAGAACCATGTCCTGAGATGGTACTGTAATTGGAGAACCGTTTGCAGGGTTCAAGATGTTTTGAGAACCTAACATCAATAACTGAGCTTCAAGGATTGCTTCTGGTCCTAACGGCAAGTGTACTGCCATCTGGTCACCATCGAAATCGGCATTGAAGGCCGTAGTTACTAATGGGTGTAGCTGGATTGCCTTACCTTCGATCATCTTAGGTTGGAAAGCCTGAATACCCAGTCTGTGAAGCGTAGGTGCTCTGTTCAATAGAACAGGGTGACCTTTCATCACGTTTTCAAGGATATCATAAACTACGGGTTCTTTTCTATCAATAATTCTCTTTGCAGATTTTACCGTTTTTACAATCCCTCTTTCAATTAGTTTTCTAATGATAAACGGTTTGTAAAGTTCAGCTGCCATATCTTTAGGAATACCACATTCGTGAAGCTGTAAGTTTGGACCTACAACAATTACGGAACGCGCAGAGTAATCTACCCTTTTCCCTAGTAAGTTCTGACGGAAACGACCTTGCTTACCTTTCAATGAATCAGAAAGTGATTTCAATGGTCTGTTTGATTCAGATTTTACTGCAGAAGATTTTCTTGTGTTATCGAATAATGAATCTACTGATTCCTGAAGCATACGCTTCTCGTTTCTCAAGATTACTTCAGGAGCTTTGATTTCCAATAATCTCTTCAAACGGTTATTTCTGATAATTACTCTTCTATAAAGGTCATTCAAGTCAGAAGTTGCGAAACGTCCTCCATCCAATGGAACTAATGGTCTTAGTTCTGGTGGGATAACAGGAAGTACACGCATAATCATCCACTCTGGTCTGTTGATCATTCTTGTATTAGCACCTCTCAATGCTTCTACAACGTTCAGTCTTTTAAGAGCTTCTGTTCTTCTTTGCTTAGAACCTTCGTTGTGAGCTTTGTGTCTCAAGTCGAAAGACAATGCATCAAGATCGATTCTTTTTAATAGATCTTCTACAGCTTCAGCACCCATTCTGGCGATGAATTTGTTTGGATCAGAATCATCAAGATATTGGTTTTCCACCGGAAGAGTTTCCATGATATCAAGGTATTCTTCTTCCGTAAGGAATTCCATATTTTCGAAATCAGAACCATCTAATTTTTTAGCAATACCCTGCTGAATCACTACATATCTTTCGTAGTAGATGATCATGTCTAATTTCTTAGAAGGGATTCCTAAAAGGTATCCGATTTTGTTTGGCAATGAACGGAAGTACCAGATATGAGCAATAGGAACAACCAATCCGATATGACCGATTCTTTCTCTTCTTACTTTTTTCTCAGTAACTTCTACACCACAACGGTCACAAACGATCCCTTTGTAACGAATTCTCTTGTATTTACCACAAGCACATTCGTAATCTTTTACAGGACCAAAGATTTTCTCACAGAATAATCCGTCTCTTTCAGGTTTGTGAGTTCTGTAGTTAATAGTTTCCGGTTTTAAAACCTCCCCTCTTGAGTCTTGTAAAATAGACTCCGGTGAAGCTAAACCGATGGTTATTTTATTAAATCTACTTGTTTTATTTTTATTTGACATTTTTTAGATTTTAGATTTTGGATTATAAATTTTGGATAGAATTCTGAACGGGTTCAAAATTCAACAGGCAAAATTTAAAATTATTCCTCAAGTCTTACATCAAGTCCAAGTCCTTGTAACTCGTGAAGTAATACATTGAATGATTCCGGAATACCTGGTTCAGGCATAGATTCACCTTTTGCAATTGCTTCATAAGTTTTTGCTCTACCAATCACGTCATCCGACTTCACAGTCAAGATTTCTCTCAAGATATTGGATGCACCGAATGCTTCAAGTGCCCAAACCTCCATCTCTCCGAATCTCTGACCTCCGAACTGAGCTTTACCTCCTAACGGCTGCTGAGTAATCAATGAGTAAGGTCCAATAGAACGTGCGTGCATCTTATCATCAACCATGTGTCCTAGTTTCAACATGTAAATGATACCTACTGTCGCAGCCTGAGTAAATCTTTCTCCGGTACCACCATCATAAAGGTGAGTGTGACCGAATTTAGGTACCCCTGCTTTCTCTGTATATTCAGTAATCTGATCAAGAGTAGCTCCGTCAAAGATTGGTGTAGCGAACTTCATTCCCAGTTTCTGACCAGCCCATCCAAGAACTGTTTCGTAGATCTGACCGATGTTCATACGAGAAGGTACCCCTAGTGGATTCAATACGATATCTACTGGTGTTCCATCTTCTAAGAACGGCATGTCTTCTTCACGAACGATTCTTGAAACGATACCTTTGTTACCGTGACGTCCCGCCATCTTATCTCCTACATTCAGTTTACGTTTCTTAGCGATGTAAACTTTAGCCAACTTCATGATCCCTGCTGGAAGCTCATCTCCGATTGAAATTGCAAATTTCTCACGGTTTTTAACTCCTTGGATGTCGTTATATTTGATTTTGTAGTTGTGAATTAATTGTTTGATCAATTCATTCTTGTCAGCGTCAACTGTCCAGTCTGCACCACTAACGTTTACATAATCTTCAACTGAAGTTAATAACTTGTGAGTAAATTTCACACCTTTACCGATGATTTCTTCGTCAAGGTCATTTTGTACCCCTTGAGAAGTTTTACCGCTTACCAGTGTATTTAATTTTTCAATTAAAGTATTTCTCAACTCGTCAAATTTAGCCTTGTAAGTGTTTTCAATTTCTTCAAGTCTAAGTTTTTCTTCAGTTCTTTTCTTTTTGTCTTTAATGTTTCTAGAGAACAATTTCTTGTTGATAACAACTCCTCTTAATGAAGAGTCAGCTTTTAATGATGCATCTTTTACATCACCAGCTTTATCACCGAAGATTGCTCTAAGAAGTTTTTCTTCAGGAGTCGGGTCAGATTCACCTTTTGGAGTAATTTTACCAATCATGATATCTCCAGGCTTCACTTCAGCACCGATTCTGATCATACCGTTCTCGTCAAGATCTTTGGTAGCTTCTTCAGATACGTTTGGAATATCTGCTGTAAGCTCTTCCATACCTAATTTGGTATCACGAACTTCAAGAGAATATTCATCTACGTGGATTGAAGTAAACCAGTCTTCACGTACAACTTTTTCGTTGATTACGATTGCATCCTCGAAGTTGTACCCTTTCCAAGGCATGAACGCTACCACTAAGTTTCTACCAAGAGCTAATTCTCCTTTTTCAGTAGCATAACCGTCGCAAAGTACCTGTCCTTTCTCCACTACATCACCTACTCTTACGTTTGGTCTTAGGGTAATTGTTGTACTCTGGTTCGTTTTTCTAAACTTAGTAAGTTTGTATGTTTTAGTAGCAGACTCGAATTGTACTAAATCTTCGTCTTCGCTTCTTTCATATTTAATGATAATTCTGTCAGCATCTACGTACTCTACAGTACCTGTACCTTCAGCGTTAATTAAGATTCTTGAATCTCTTGCAACTTGCTGCTCAAGCCCTGTACCAACGATTGGAGCCTGTGGCTTCAATAGAGGAACGGCCTGACGCATCATGTTAGATCCCATCAATGCACGGTTCGCATCATCATGTTCCAAGAATGGAATCAATGAAGCAGAAATACCTGAGATCTGGTTTGGAGCTACATCGATAAGGTTTACCTGAGCAGGCTCCACCACCGGATAGTCACCATCCAATCTTGCGATAATTCTGTCTGTTAAGAAATCTCCGTTATCACTCAATTCAACGTTTGCCTGAGCAATTACTTTGTCTTCTTCATCTTCAGCATTTAAGTAAATAGGATCAGCGTTAAGATCAATCTTACCACTTTCTACTTTTCTATATGGAGTTTCGATGAAACCAAGGTTGTTGATTTTTGCATAGATCCCTAGAGATGAAATCAAACCGATGTTTGGTCCTTCCGGAGTTTCAATCGGACAAATTCTTCCGTAGTGAGTATGGTGAACGTCACGAACCTCGAAACCTGCTCTTTCTCTTGATAAACCACCAGGCCCTAGTGCAGAAAGTCTACGCTTGTGCGTGATTTCTGATAGCGGGTTGGTCTGGTCCATGAACTGAGAAAGCTGGTTGGTACCGAAGAATGAGTTAATTACAGATGTTAATGTCTTAGCATTTACAAGGTCAAGCGGAGTAAAGATTTCGTTATCTCTAACGTTCATTCTTTCCTTGATTGTTCTTGCAATTCTTGAAAGACCTACACCGAACTGTCCTGCCAATTGCTCACCAACAGTTTTAATTCTTCTGTTTGATAAGTGGTCAATATCATCAACATCAGTTTTTGAGTTTACTAACTCAATTAAGTGTCTTACAATTGCAATAATATCTTCTTTTGTAAGAACTTCAGTTGTAGTTGGGATATTTAGACTTAATTTTTTATTTAATCTGTAACGTCCTACTTCACCTAAAGAGTATCTCTGCTCAGAGAAGAATAATTTTTCAATGATTCCTCTTGCAGTTTCCTCATCTGGTGGATCTGCATTTCTTAACTGACGATAAATATACTCTACTGCTTCTTTTTCAGAGTTAGTAGGGTCTTTTTGTAATGTATTCTGGATGATAGAGAATTCGTTACTGTTTTCTTTGTGAATCAGGATTGATTTCACACCAGCATCCAGGATAAGATCTAAGTGTTCTTTTTCAAGGATTGTTTCTCTATCCAAGATGATCTCGTTTCTTTCGATAGAAACTACTTCACCTGTATCTTCGTCTACGAAATCTTCGAACCAAGTGTTCAATACTCTCGCAGCCAATGTTCTCCCTTCTACTTTTTTAAGGGCTGCTTTAGAAACTTTCACTTCTTCCGCAAGGTCGAAGATCTGAAGGATATCTTTATCAGATTCAAATCCGATAGCTCTTAATAAAGTTGTTAATGGTAATTTTTTCTTACGGTCGATATACGCGTACATTACGCTGTTGATATCAGTTGTAAATTCCATCCAAGATCCTTTGAAAGGGATAATTCTTGAATAGTAAAGTTTGGTTCCATTCGCATGGTAAGTCTGTCCGAAGAATACACCAGGTGAACGGTGAAGCTGCGTAACGATAACCCTCTCAGCACCGTTGATGATGAAAGAACCACTTGGCGTCATATAAGGAACCGGACCTAAATATACATCCTGAACCACTGTTTGGAAATCTTCGTGTTCCGGGTCAGTACAATACAATTTAAGTCTAGCTTTTAGAGGAACTGAATAAGTAAGTCCTCTTTCCACACACTCATCGATTGAATAACGTGGAGAATCTACCAGATAGTCAAGGAATTCTAATACGAATTGGTTTCTTGAATCCGTAATTGGGAAATTCTCTTGGAAAGTCTTGTAAAGAGCTTCTGTCTTTCTGGCTTCAGGAAGTGTATCAAGCTGGAAAAATTCTCTGAAAGACTCAATTTGGATATCCAAAAAGTCTGGAGTGATGATTTTTCCTTTCGCTGATGAGAAATTAATTCTCGGATTTCCTTGAGTTGTTGATTTTGTTTTACTCATAAAACTTTTAAGAAAGGGTTAAAAAATATTTTGATTCATTAAAAAAATATCAGAAAAGAACAAGAAACAAGGTAAAAGTAAAAGGTAAAAGTGTTTTTGGCGCTCACAGAAGACCTTAAGGCTCTTTTAACTTTGCACTTGGCTCTTTCTAACTGCAACACTGGTATATCTTTTCACAGTGTAATGCAAAATATTTTTATTACTTTTGAGGCTGTATTACCGCAATATCTACATATACGAAATCCCCTTCATGTTTTCACAATGAAAGAGTTGATTTTCAGTATTTTATAAATTTACAAACAATTTTTCGCGCCAAAAGAGGGGCAAAGATACAAAAAGTTATCCACAATAACAAATAAATCACCTCATTTCGAGGCTCTTAAAAACAAGAGAGGCTGCCCAAATATGAGCAACCCCTCCACAACACAAGCTAATCTTATGACTATTTCACAATAACCTTATAAGATTGTATTTTTGATTTGGTTTCTATTTTAATAATATAAACTCCTGTAGGAAGTGAAGATGTATCAATACCGGTATTGGCATTAAATTTATCTGTCTTAATCACCTGTCCCTGTGCTGAGAACAGTGTATACACTCCTTCTTCTGCGGATGTAATTCTAAGATTTTCTCCTGCTTTTACAGGGTTTGGATATACTTTCACATCATTTGCTGCAGCAGCAATTTCCGAAGTTGTGATTTTTGCAGCAGTTTTGGATGCATTCTTCAATAAGGACGCATAAGGTGAAAGCGGAGAATTCGGAGAACCTCTTTTCACAAGGTCTGTATCTACAACAGCCTGAATACCATCTTTGTCTTTATCGTTGATTGTAGAAATGAATCCACCGCCTAATGTATCAAGGTTACCTTTCCCAATCTGATAAAGGTCAAGATCTGAACCATTGGAAGTAATATCCAGAAAGTCCGGTTTATCATCCCCATCTGTATTTTTAACTGTATATTTCAGAACTCCTGAGTCAGGTGAAGTTTCCAAAATATCAGCGATACCGTTTTTACCTACCGGAACATTAGCATCGATAACACCATTATGGTCTGTATCAATCTGATTAATTACTGACGTTGGAATTCCTGACTCAAACAGATCTAAGATACCATCGTTATCAGAATCAAGGTCAAGATAATTCGGAACTGAATCTCCCAATACCGGTGTCAACAGAATATCTCCTTCGTTATCATCATCCTGGAATTTTCCATTTTTATCAAAATCTTCTACAGCATCAAGAATACCGTCGTTATCAGAATCCAGATCACAAGCATCTACAATACCATCTCCGTCTGTATCCAGTGCAGGAGATTTGTCATTTACTTCCGTACAGCCTTCTGCACAGTCAGGAATTCCGTTTCCGTTATTATCTATGCTGTCATCCCCTCCAGGGCAACGGTCGAAACAGTTTGGAACTCCATCGTTATCATCATCTCTGCTCGCAAAAGCATTATAGATGTAATAGTTCTGAGGAATACGAACCGCAGTTCCGCTGTTGAATGTAATTTTAATACGGTTGAAAGGCTTTGTAGCTTTTCCTCCGACATAGAATTTATTTGAATTCGTAGTGAAGAAGTTTCCGCTGATCAAACTTCCTGAGCTTGTAAAGGTATCTGTCAAAGTATTTCCGTTGTACAATGTCACCGTGATATTTTCCAGAACACTTACCCCAAGAAGGTTTCCTGCTTTTTCTACAGTAAACCCAGCCATCGTATTCACAGGAAGTACACTCGCAGTACTTACCGTTGCATATGCTGAGAAAATACTAAGAAAAGATGCTGCCGGAACAGTAGCCGTTGCGTAATTAGATGGATTGTTATCCACAATCGCTTCCGGATTGATCATCTTCGCTAAAATAAGACCAAGGAATCCAGGACCTGATGTCCATGAAGTACCTGTTACCAGATTTCCCGGTACAGCAGAACCACTTGTCTGAATTTTATCATCACATTCACAAGAAACAGGTTCTTCAAAAGCATAGTAAACTTTTAAAGCTCCTAAATTAAATCCTACTGTCTGGGTAATTTTTAATCTTACTTCATTGAAAGGCTTAGTAGTCGTTAAGGTAACCTTCTGTTTTCCTGAACCAAATCCCAATACTTTAATGTTAATCAAACCTCCTCCGTCAGAAAGCTGTTTTGAATCCTGAAGCTGACCGTAAAGGTAAGTTTCTATTGTAATATTCTTTAAAAACTCAGCACTTAACAGCTTCCCCTGATCATCCGGTTCAATAACAAAACCTGTTCTGTTACCTGCAGGATACACCTGATTTTTATCAAGAACTCCTACTGAATAAGATCCCAGTAATCCGATTGGAAGGACTATTGATCCGTAAGAGTTTTTATTTCCATCTCCAATTCTTTCTTTATTCTGAACATAAGAAAGCGGAGCCAGGAAACTGCTGCTTCCGGATACATTTCCGTCAACACCGCTTCCTGCAATGATATCATCACAAATACCATTATTTTCTGTAGGTACTTTTGCAGGATCAAATGCAAATGCATAATACACATTCATAGCACTGAACACAGAAAGAACATTGGTTTGATATAGTCTTACTTCATCAAATTCTTTTGAAGTTTTAAAGTGCAGGAATATCCTGTTCTTACTTCCTCCGAATGCAGGAACCGATAAAAGTGTACTGCTGGTAGTTGTCTCCTGAAGAACACCATTTTTATACGTACTGATTCGCAAAGAACTCAAAAGATCAACAGTAATAAAACTCGTCCCAAGATCTACATTGAATCCGGTAATATATCCCGCAGGATAGGTTGTATTTTTATTCTTTACTGAGATTCCGTTTCCACTTAACAGGGAGGCGAAATTCCCCATACTTACGCTGTTATCAAGGCTTGCATCCACCACCGGATTCATGCTTCCGTTATAACATGCTAGACAAATCCCTGAATTGTTGACAGGTTTTGCCTCTACTCCCATCCCACGGATAGGTTCATAGCCCTGCTGCGCAAATACTGCCACTGACATCATCAATGTCATAAGCATCGCAGCTAACTTTTCGAATAATTTTCTGGTCATTTTTTATTTTTTTAAGGTTTGTGTCTATTTTATGAATTAGTAAAGCGCTTTCCAGTTAGTCCCATTACAACCTTCATGCACTTTAGCGGTTGTATTATATCGGATTGCACCTTCCTCTGCTGCTGAACATGCTGCGTTGGCACCGGAAGCAATTCCTTTCATCTGAATAGCGGCACCTGTAGCTGTTGCCGCAGTAGGTGTCATATTGATTCCTAATATTGTATCTGTTCCGTTGTTTTTATTGAAGAAAATATGTTGTTTATTGGCATAAACCATCTGCCCTGCTGCTGCCTGGCCTGAAAATCCAATTGCAAAAGCTTCTGTACCGGTGGCTGTATTGGCAGAACCAACAGCAATATTATTCAATGATGTTGTATTTCCGCTTCCGATAGCAATCCCACCGCTGTTGGTATGATTGTTTCCAACAGTCAGTCCTGTGAGTCCTGTTACGGTGTTCAGGTTTCCAAATACTAAATTATTAGGTCCGGTAGCATTGTTGGTGTTTCCTATCACCTTAGCTCCATTATTTGCGGTATTCCCCATTCCGATAGCTACAGCGAGAAAATTACCCTGCGCAGAAACCGAGTTGTCTTTTCCCAATGCAATATTTGAAGAAGTACTGTTGGTAAGAATATTATTGGACCCCCAAGTAAACGAAGCATAAGGACCTGTTGCAGAATTGGAATTTCCACCCTGCAGGGTTCCGTTAGTATCTAATATTCCTTTTACATTTTTCTGAGTAGCCAGAACTAAATTCTGACCGTCATTTGTACCTAAGTAATTCCCGGCACCAATATCTGTTCCTAATGTGGCTGTTGCCGCTGTTGTACCAGCATTTCCTGCTGTACGCCAGTTTCCACTTAAATTACCCCATTTGGTACCATCAAAATAATAGTACCCTGGTGATACAACATCAACGGTCTGCCCGGAAGGTGTAGTTTCGGCTGCTGTAATATAAACTATAGCCCCTGTTTGGGCTGCAGTATAGCTTTTAGCTCTCAGTTGTACTCCTGTAAGTCTTGGAGCAATCACGCCATCAAGTTTACTGGCATTGGAAGGTGATCCTACGATATCAAAGGTTGCCTGAGCCTGTCCGGTATTAATCCCAACCTGTGCTGATAGTGATACACCAATTGATAAAAGAGCGATGGTGAATAATCTGTTTTTCATGTCTAATGATATTTGCTGTTTTTTTTATGTATGTGTGTGTTTTTGAAAAGGCAATTCCCGGGCATTCTCATTCAAATAATAAATGAAATAACAGATAGTACTGTAAGAAAGCGCTTAAATTGTACGAAATATTATAGGATAAAAGAATGGATTAATTTATCAGGAATTTTAATGATAAACTTAAAACCGTCAACAAGCTTAAATGAGTTGACATAGAATTTTCGGACTTCATTAAATATCAGGGAAATATTTTCTTTGTAGTTCAGATACGAATAAGTCCACTTACTCCAACCAGCAACAAATTTGATATCTCTAAAGAAGAATAACTGAAGGTTGTCATTATTTAAAAAAGAAAGATTGTTTTGTAATCTATTGCAATAGAATGCAAAAGTTTCATTCTGAACAGCAGATATTTTATGTACAGCTGCCACGCCATTTCCTGCTTCAGACAGATGAACTGAAAGATCAGCCAAATATTGCTGCGGGTGATTATTTATATCTGTACAATAGAGTAATTGAGTTTTACTCATTGTTACAGGTATAAACTTAGCGTTTAATTTTCCTACAGCCGCCAGAAGCAGCAAAAGTGTAATCTTGTGGCCGTAAGAAAGAAAATAATTTCTATCCAATTATGTTGTGTTTTTTTCGGTACAAATATAATATTTTTTCAACCAAAACAACACTTTATTAATTTAAATATAAACAAAACAACCAAATTGCGAAATAAAAATAAAATATTATGTTAATTATTATTAAATAAATAATCATAATAAAATATAAAGAAAAAAGGATTAATAATATTCAAATACTATTATGAAATAACGTACACGTTTACAAAGACTTGCATACAAAAAAAAGAGTCCGGGCAATGCCCGGACTCCTATATTTATAATAAAATTGAAATTATTTCAATTCTACTTCAGCACCAGCTTCTTCTAATTGCTTCTTAAGAGCTTCAGCTTCGTCTTTAGAGATACCAGTTTTGATTGGAGCAGGAGCACCATCTACGATATCTTTAGCTTCTTTAAGACCAGCACCAGTTAAATCTTTTACTAATTTAACGATAGCTAATTTAGAAGCACCTGCAGACTTAAGAATTACGTCGAATTCAGTTTTTTCTTCAGCAGCTTCTCCACCACCTGCAGCAACAACTACAGCAGCAGCAGCTGGCTCAATTCCGTACTCATCCTTAAGGATAGTTGCTAATTCGTTTACGTCTTTTACTGTTAAGTTTACTAGCGTTTCAGCTAAATTTTTTAAATCTGACATTGTTGTAATGTTTTTGTTGATTATTTATTTAATTTCTTGAGTGTAATTATTCAGCACTTGTTTCTTCAGTGCTTTCTGCAGCAGCTTCAGGAGCTTCAGCAGGAGTTTCTTCTACAGCAGGAGCAGCAGCTTCTTCAGCTTTAGCTTCTACAGTTTCAGATTTGTTTTGAAGAGCAGAAACAACTCTTTGAATTGGAGATTGAAGTAATCCAATGATTTCTCCGATCATTTCTTCTCTAGACTTGATGTTAGCAAGTGCAGATAAGTTTTCGTCTCCAACGTAGAAAGTTTCCTGAACAAAAGCAGACTTTAAAGCTGGCTTTTCTTCTTTCTTTCTGAACCCTTGGATTAATTTTGCTGGACCGTTTGCAGTCTCAGAAATCATTAATGCAGAGTTTCCTTTAAAAGTCTGGAACATTTCAGAGTAATCTACTCCTTCAATCTGCTCCATTGCTTTTTGTAAAAGTGTATTTTTTACCACTTTCACTTTGATATTTTGTTTGAAAGCCTGTCTTCTGAATTCTGAAGACTTCGCAGCGTTCAAACCGTCTAGATCTGCTACGTATACTACTTTTGCATCCTGAAGCAAGTCTTTGATCTCTTGTATTGCTACAACTTTTTGGTCTTTTGTCATTGTCTTAAGGATTTATATTAGTTAACAGATTTAGTATCGATTGCAATACCAGGGCTCATTGTAGAAGACAAGTAAATGCTTTTTACATACGTTCCTTTAGCAGCAGTTGGCTTCATTTTGATCAATGTAGAGATCAATTCCTGCGCATTTTCTTTGATCTTAGCAGCATCGAAAGATACTTTACCAATACCAGCGTGGATGATACCATACTTGTCTACTTTGAAATCAATTTTACCTGCTTTCACTTCAGTTACTGCTTTACCAATTTCCATTGTTACAGTTCCTGATTTAGGGTTTGGCATTAAACCTCTTGGTCCTAATACTCTACCTAATGGACCTAATTTACCCATTACAGCTGGCATAGTAACGATAACGTCAACATCTGTCCAACCTTCTTTGATTTTTTGTAAATATTCGTCAAGACCTACATAATCAGCACCAGCAGCTTTAGCTTCTGCTTCTTTATCTGGAGTTACAAGAGCTAATACTTTAACATCTTTACCAGTACCGTGAGGAAGAGATACAACACCTCTTACCATTTGGTTTGCTTTTCTTGGGTCTACACCTAATCTTACAGCGATATCTACAGAAGCATCAAACTTTGCAGTGTTCACCTCCTTTACAAGAGCTGAACCTTCTTCAAGGTTATAGATTCTTCCTTTTTCTACTTTGCTTAAAGCTTCCTTTTGCTTTTTTGTTAATTTTGCCATTTCTTTAAGTTTTAAGCGTTAGTTGGTTTAGTTCCTGTTACTCTTAATCCCATAGATCTAGCAGTACCTGCAACCATAGAAAGAGCAGAGTCTGTTGTAAAACAGTTAAGATCCGCCATTTTATCTTCAGCGATTTTCTTTACTTGTTCCCAAGTTACAGAACCTACTTTGTTTCTGTTTGGTTCACCAGAACCTCCCTTGATCTTAGCTGCATCCATTAACTGGATTGCTGCAGGTGGAGTTTTAATAACGAATTCAAAAGATTTGTCTTCGTATACTGTAATTACTACAGGTAAAACTTGCCCTGGCTTATCTTGGGTTCTTCCGTTAAATTGCTTACAAAACTCCATGATGTTCACACCTGCAGAACCCAATGCTGGACCTACTGGTGGAGAAGGGTTAGCTGCGCCACCTTTCACCTGAAGTTTTACCATTTTAAAGACTTTCTTAGCCATTGTTTGTTTTTTAAATTTGAATAATTAATGAGTTTGGAAGCATTTATTATTCAGTAGGTTATGCACTCACATAACAATAAACCTACTTTTTGGACTGCAAAAGTATAAAATATTTTTGAAATAGCAAACGGAAATTGCTGATTTTTAAAAAGTTTTAAAAAAATAGTTGAGTTCCCGAAATTATTTTTTCAGATCAACTTTTGCAATGTCCTCTTTCAAGAGGATTTTGAAATATAATGTAAATTACTTCCACTCGATTTTAAAAAGAAGATCTTATAACAAATAAAAAAGAAGAACATATACCTGCTCTTCTTTTTTATTTATAGAATTCAAAGACCTGCTAAAAACCGGATGGCTTGGTAATCGTTTGGGTAGAACCATTATTCCCTCCAAGATCAGCATTAACATCACTGATATTTTGTTTTGTAATCAACCTTCTGTAAGCCATCAGATAGAGATCTACCGTAAAATTATTGTAGTTTCTTGATGGATTGGATGAATTTACAGCAATAATTCTGCTGTCTGTAAATCTTGCTCTTATATGCCATGTCCCGTTACTTTTGAATGCCACCACATCAGGGGATCCCTGTTTGTTGTCATTAACACCGTTATCACCATAATCAAGCATCACATTGGTATTTCCATCATTCATTTTGAATGAATAGTTATGAAGGACAACCAAAAAGTTATTTGCATCAATTTTGGTATCATAATCTGTAATCCCTGCACCTGATATTCCAGTAAGGCTAAGCTTAAGATAATTGAACAGTCCGCTGCTTTCCAAAGCCGGATCATACAATTGTAAACCATTTTGCGAAGTTGCTAAAAAGCTCCCTCCGGTCATGGTAGGCTCTCCCGGATTTCTCAGATATAAAGAATTCGTATATGTTTTTCCGTTAACATCAAGTGTTTCTGTAGGATTAGCAGTGTTCACCCCTACATTTCCTTTCTGAGCGTTCAAAAATATCCCCAGACACATGATTATTGTGATATAAATTTTTCTTTTCATATTTTTTTATTGAAGCCCTAGAGGCGTATTGGTTGATACTCCCGAATAACCCGGTGAAGCAGATGCTGAAACAGAACCGTTGAAAGTTCCCCAGTCTTTAACTAATGATTTTTCAAAGACATTCAGGGTAAGAGTCCATGTTCCATTTTGAGAGGAAACGGTACCGGCTCCTTTAAAGCTCAAATTAATTGCATGATAATTTTTACCTCCACTTGCTACCTGAGTAACTTCAGTAGAATAAGAACCATATGATTTTGGATTCGTCGTCGTATTAGCCGCTGATACCGCTCCTGTAAAAACAGCACCTGTAATTGCCACAACATATTTACTTACATCTAATCCTGTATTGAGATTTACCACTTCATCCTGTCTCACATTTTTCAATACAATATTATACATATTCACAGGGGCTACATTACGGAGCGATATGTCCAACAGCTTTACCTTACCTACTGGTGAAGTATCTTTTGAACGGGTAAGAAGAAGATAGTTTCCGCTTGCCTTCGTATTCTCAGTATCTATTAAATAGGACTCTACCAATGTTTCTCCTTCAACATCGAGAGTTCCTTTAGGGGTATTAGTGTTAATTCCAACTTGTGCATTAATGCTTAAAGCAGCAAACCCTGTAAAGAGTATCGCAATAATTTTTTTCATAACGTATTTGTCTTTTATTGAATTAATGGAGCTGCTGCAGCACCTGTTGTAGAAGCATTAAGGCTTTGTGTAGAATTAAAATCTTTGGCATAAGATCTGTCAAATACCAGCAAATTCAGAGTCCAAACTCCTGTAGGAAAAGAAGCATCCGGAGAGAATCCCTGGTAATCTGCTTTAAGTTTCCATGTACCTCCTGTAGAATAAGCAAAAATCTGAGGTACTGGTGTAAGCCAATCCGCAGAAAAAGTTCTTGTAGGCTGTGTAAATCCAAAAGAAGAAATTACCACCAAAAACTTATTAGAATTGATCTTTGTGTCAAACTGATTTACCCAATCCTTGTCTGAAGGATCACATGTAATTTTAAATTGAACAAGATTAATTGGTGCCGGAGAGTTGGGTACAAAGGTGTCATTGTACGCTGTAATTTTGTTTTCCGGCGCTGGAGATTTGATAATGAAAGTGTAATTCTCGTCCGCTTTCAATTTCTCCATCGGTTGCTTGAAGACCATTCCGGATGTCTTCATTGTACCGTTCACGGTAAGTTCTTTTTCCGGTTTTGCAGTATTGATACCAACCTGCGCACTCGCAAGTACAGATGTACCCACCAGAATGACCATCGAAATAATTTTTGTCATGGGGTTATGTGTTTATATAAAGCTTGTGTTTTGAATAGCTAATCCAGATTTTACATTTTTTAGTTGAAAAACATAAAAATGGCCATACGCCTGTAATCAGTGTATGAAATAAAAAAAATAAAATTTATGGATTAGTTAACAGCTTGTTTGCAAGAACTATGCCATCTGAAGGTGAATTAAAAATTAAAAAAAGAACTTTGGTACAGAAAAATAATTATAATCTCCCGATAGTGATAATTGAATTGAAGTAAATACCTTATAGAAGTAGTCAACAGGAAATCTGTATTTTAGAAGAGTAAATAATGCAATCTGGAAAATATTGAGATCTACTATTCAATGCGCATTATATATCTTCTATTAAGATATTCCCTGGCAACGAGCCAACATTTATAAGCTGAGGATATAAAAGCAAAAAGACCGCTTAATAGCAGTCTTTTTATATTTTTGTAAGTAATTGTTATACTTTTTCTACTTGCATGTAGCTAAGTTCCATTGGAGTTTTTCTACCGAAGATCAATACAGAAACTTCAATTTTCTTTTTGTCCTCAAGAATCTTCTCAACTGTACCATTGAATCCATTGAAAGGTCCATCAATTACTTTCACGTTTTCACCTACTACGTAAGGAATCTCAACATCGCTTGCGAATTCTGAAAGCTCATCCATTCTTCCAAGCATTCTGTTAACCTCTGATTTTCTCATTGGAACAGGATCTCCTCCTTTTGTTAAACTTAAGAAAGAAATAACTCCAGGGATATTTTTGATAGCGTGAGGAATCTCTCCCATCAGATCAGCTTCAATCATCAAGTATCCAGGGTAGTAAGGTCTCTCTTTAGGAACTTTTTTTCCGTTTCTAATTTGAATCACCTTTTCCATAGGAATAACCACTTGAGTAACGTACTGCTCAAACCCTAAACGCTTGATTTCTGTCTCAATATAGTTTTTCACTTTATTTTCCTGTCCGCTGATTGCTTTCAGCACATACCATTTCAATTCGCTCATTATGGGAAAATACTTTTAATTAATTGAACAAGTTGATTAGCATTCCAATGATGTTGCTGATTGATTTAGAAAACAATTCATCAACTCCAAAAGTAAATAATGCCAGAATCACTGTCGCAATAGTCACTACAATAGTAGATGACTGAAGGTCAGCCCACTTTGGCCATTCAACTTTATGTCTGAATTCGTTATAAGAACCTTTTAAAAAATCGACAAATGAACTCATAATTTATATTTGCACGGGCACAAGGATTCGAACCCTGATCAACGGTTTTGGAGACCGGTATCCTACCATTGGACGATGCCCGTAGATAAAAAGCTTCCGAGAGTTTCCTTTCGGAAGCTTTATTTATTTTAAGATGATTAGTCTATGATTTCAGTAACCTGACCTGAACCAACTGTTCTACCTCCTTCTCTGATCGCAAATCTAAGACCTACGTTAAGAGCGATTGGTTGTAACAATTCTACAGTGATCTCTAAGTTATCACCAGGCATTACCATTTCTACACCTTCTGGTAAGAAGATCTCACCTGTAACGTCAGTAGTTCTTACGTAGAACTGAGGACGGTACTTGTTGTGGAATGGAGTGTGACGTCCACCTTCTTCTTTAGAAAGGATATAAACAGAAGCCTTGAATTTTTTGTGTGGCTTAACTGAATCTTTCTTAGCGATAACCATACCTCTCTTGATGTCAGTTTTTTCAATACCTCTCAACAATAGACCTACGTTATCTCCAGCTTCACCTCTATCTAGGATCTTTCTGAACATCTCAACTCCTGTAATAGTAGAAGTTAATTTTTCGTCACCCATACCTACGATATCAACTGGATCTCCAGTGTTGATAACACCAGCCTCGATTCTACCAGTTGCAACAGTACCTCTACCTGTAATAGAGAATACGTCTTCGATTGGCATCAAGAATGGCTTTTCAGTATCTCTTGGTGGTTGCTCGATCCAAGTATCAACAGCATCCATCAATTCTTCAACGCTCTTGAACCACTTATCTTCTGTGTTAGCAGGAGATGCAGTAGCTGCAGTAAGAGCTCCTAATGCAGAACCTTGAATTACTGGAGAGTTATCTCCGTCAAAGTCATAAGTAGATAGTAAGTCTCTAAGCTCCATTTCAACAAGCTCTAATAACTCTGGATCATCTACCATGTCAACTTTGTTCATGAAAACAACGATTCTTGGTACGTTTACCTGACGGCAAAGTAGGATATGTTCTCTAGTCTGAGGCATAGGACCATCAGTTGCAGCACATACTACGATAGCTCCATCCATTTGAGCAGCACCAGTTACCATGTTCTTAACATAGTCGGCGTGACCTGGACAGTCAACGTGAGCATAGTGTCTTTTTTCAGTTTCGTATTCGATGTGAGCAGTATTGATAGTAATACCTCTTTCTTTTTCTTCTGGAGCAGAGTCAATTGCAGAGAAGTCTTTTTTCTCAGCAAGACCTTTGCTAGCTAATACAGCAGAAATAGCAGCTGTAAGAGTAGTTTTACCATGGTCAACGTGACCAATAGTACCAATGTTCAAGTGTGGTTTGTTACGATTAAACGTTTCCTTTGCCATGATTTAAAATTATTTATTTATTGTTTTTCAAATTTTCGGTGTGCAAATATAATGAATTTTTAAATACCAAAAACTTTTTATTAAAAAAACTTTCAATATTCTCATCCAGTGAAGGACAAACCTTATATTTAACGTATTGAGACTGCAAATTTACATATTTTTCCTGATTGAAAAAAACTTTCTGAAACCTTTTATGAAAAAGCCTGAAATACAGAATATTCCAGGCTCAATTAATATATAAATGAAAGAAAAATCACATGTGGCTGAGCTTTTTTGTCCTGTTGAACATCCAGAAAATAATTGGAAAAATAAGGAGCGTAAGTACAGTAGCTGTAATAAGCCCTCCAATGATGACAATAGCCAGAGGTTTTTGAGATTCTGACCCTATTCCTGTAGACAATGCTGCCGGCATCAATCCGATAGAGGCCATAAGCGCAGTCATAATTACGGGTCTGGTTCTTGATTTCACCCCATTTAATATTGCAGAGTCTATATCAAGACCATCTTTCACGTTCTGATGAAATTCTGTGATAAGAATTACCCCGTTCTGAATACAAATTCCGAGGAGGGCAATCATTCCTACTCCGGCTGAAATTCCAAAATTGATTCCGGTAACATGTAATGCAATGATTCCTCCTATTAAAGCAAAAGGTACATTGGCTAATACCAGAAGGGAATCCTTCATATTTCCAAACAGAATAAACAACAGGAAGAAAATCATCAGAATACTTACGGGTACTACCTGTGTCAATCTGTGAGAGGCCCGCTGCTGGTTTTCAAACTGACCGGTCCATCCTACGGAATATCCGTCCGGAAGTTCAATGGTTTCAACTTTTTTCTGGGCATCGGCAATGGTACTTCCCAAATCTCTGTCACGAATTGAGAATTTAACCCCAATATATCGTTTGATATTGTCCCGGTAAATAAATGCAGCTCCGTTATCTTTAACAATGGTACTTATTTCCTTTAATGGAATTTTTGCTCCATCCTGGGTAGGAACCATCAAAGCTGCAATATCGTTCTCATTGGTCCTGTATTGCTGAGAATAGCGCAGACGGATCGGGAATTTTCTTTCGCCATCAAACATTTCTGAAGCGGTTTTCCCACCAAAAGCCATTTCCAACACAGCCTGTGCATCTGCCGGCATTACGCCATAAGCAGCCATTTTATCTCTATCCAGTACAACGCTTACTTCCGGCTGACCAATATTTTTAATAATTCCGGGATCTTTTACGCCTTTTACATCTTTAATTTTTAAGAGAATTTCATTGGCTAATTTATCCAGGGTTTCCAGGTTGTCACCATAGATTTTGATTCCGTTTTCTGCTTTAAATCCTGCTACTGCTTCTGCTACGTTATCTGAAATCGGCTGGGAATAATTGAAAGTAATTCCCTGATAACTTCTGAGCTTTATATCAATTTCATTAATCAATTCATCATACGTGATCTTACGCTTCCATTCTTCTCTTGGCTTAAGGTTAACAGCAAACTGTACGAATCCAAATCCATTAGGGTCTGTTCCGTCATTACTCCTCCCCGTTTGTGCCAGAACATCTGTAACTTCAGAAAAGCTCATAATATCTTTCTTCAAAAGGTCTGCTGTTTTCAGAGATTCTTTTAATGAGGAGCTCATCGGCATTTCGGCTGTGATCCACAAGGAACCTTCATTCAACTGAGGCAGGAATTCTGTTCCTAAAAATTTACCGGAAAATAAAGTAACAATCAGGAAGGAGATGGCAACGATCATACTCGTTTTTTTATGCTTAAATGTTAAATTAAAGCCTTTCAATACGATCTTATCCCAGAAATTAACAAACGGATTATTTTTTTCTCTTACATTTTTATTTAAAAGGAGATGGGAAAGAACAGGAACCAGGGTTAATGTGAATATTAATGCTCCAATTAATGCAAATCCGAGTGTAAAAGCCAAAGGAGAGAACATCTTTCCTTCTACTTTCTGAAATGAGAAAATAGGAATCAGGGAAGTAATGATGATTAATTTTGAAAAGAAGATGGCTTTTCCCAATCCGGTTCCGGTCTGTTTGATCCAGCCTCCTTTTGCCAACTTATTAAACTTTTCCGTTCCGTATCTTTTTGCCTTATGATCGAGCATTACAAATAGACCTTCTACCATGACGACGGCTCCGTCTATGATGATCCCGAAGTCTACCGCTCCTAATGAAAGCAGATTGGCACTCATTCCGGCCAGCTTTAAGCATAAAAATGCAAAGAGTAAGGATAAAGGTATGATGATGGAAACAATCAGCGTTGTTCTCCAGTCGGCCATAAAGATTAAAACAATGACCGTTACCAGTACAATTCCTTCGATAAGGTTGTGCATTACGGTATGGGTGGTAAAATCCATCAGATTGTCACGATCGTAGAAAGTGACCATTTTAACATCTTTTGGAAGAATCTTTTCATTAAGCTCTTTAATTTTAGCTTTCACTCCTACCAAAACTTCTCTTGGATTTTCTCCTTTTCTCATTACAACAATTCCTTCTACTGTATCGTCATGATGATTCAAAGCAGCCTGCCCTACTCTGGGCATGGAACTTTCGTGAACTTCTGCTACATTTTTTACGAGAACAGGGTTTCCGCTGTCATTCTGAATGGTAATATTTCCGATATCAGCCACTGATTTCACCAAACCAATCCCTCTTACGACATAGGCCTGTCCATTTTTTTCAATGACATCTCCTCCTACATTCAGGTTGCTCTTGGTAACGGCATCATATACCTGAAGTGGTGTCAGATTGTATTTATCCAGCGCTCTTGGGTCTATACTTAGTTCAAATACTTTATCCTGGCCTCCGAAGACATTGATATCAGCGACTCCGGGAACACCTCTTAAAGCGCGGTCTATAACCCAATTTTGTAAAGTAAGCAGCGCCCGGGAATCTTTTGTTTTACTTTCCAGTGTATATCTGAAAATCTCACCGGTTGGCCCGTAGGGTGGCTGTACTTCGGGATCTACCTCATCAGGAAGGCTAATGGTTCTTAATTGGTTATTGACCTGATTTCTGGCAAAAGTATCGTCCACCCCATCGTCAAAAAGAATTTTAACAATGGAAAGACCAAACATGGTGGTACTTCTCACACTTGTTTTCTTCTGAACCGGGCTCATCGCCAATTCAATGGGTGTAGTGACAAAGCGTTCTACTTCTTCTGCACTACGTCCATTCCATTGGGTAATGATTACAATCTGGGTATTGGTAACATCCGGAAAAGCTTCAATAGGCATATTTTTGAAACTTATAAACCCGGAGATGGCTAAAATTGCTACCCAGATAAAGGTAAATGCTTTATTTTTTAATGAAAAAGCGATTATATTTTTTATGAATTTATTCATGATAGATAAATTGATGACCTAAAAAAGCCGTTAAAGAAAAATATTAATATTCTTAATGGTTTAATAAGACTAGCTGTTCAGCGAACGGTATATCAGCAGCTGGTTATTGGTAATCACTTCCTCTCCTTCTTTCAGTCCTTCCGCAATATAAGTGACATCTCCTACCTGCTTTAATACTTTAACTTCTCTGACTTTCACATCTGTTCTGGATTTAAAAATCACAACAAAACTTTTGTTATCATCAAAAATCACGGCTTTGGATGGAACAGTCAACGTAGTATTGCTTTCCAGGCTGGAAACTTTTATCGTTGCCTTACTGTCGGGGATCAGCAATCCATTGGCATTATCCAGTACCACTCTTGCCTGCATGGCGTTGGTCTGCGGATCAATAATCTTGAATATTTTATCAATTTTCCCGTCAAAAACTTTATCAGGATAAGAAAGAGTAGATACCTGGGCCTTCATGCCCAGACTGATTTTATCAATGTCCGATTCGTTGACATTCATAATTGCCCACACGTTGGTTGTATTGGCAACATCAAAAATATTATCGCTTCTGTCGCTTCTCAACTGCATATCTTTATTGATACTTTTCTGAACAATATAGCCATTGATGGGTGCTACTACACTGTATATATTTCCGGTTTTCACATTGTAAACCGTGCTTACTGCTGCCGCTCTCTGCAATTGGTCTTCGGCTTTTTGTAACTGGCTTTTGGCTTCCAGGACATCTCTTTCTGTATTCAGTTTTCCTTCGTACAGCTCCTTTGCAACACGAAGATTATTTTTCGCCACTACCATATCTGTTTTGGCATCACTTACATCTTTTTGAATTTCCGCAAGCTCGGTACTCCTGATTGTTGCCAGCACCTGTCCTTTTTTCACGTAGTCACCCAGCTCTACATTTACACTCATCACATTTCCTCCTACCAACGGGTAAACATCTATGTAGCTATTTTTGTCTGCAGAGATCTTTCCGTAAAAGCTGTATTCATCTTCTATATTCTTTTTTTCAACTTTTGCCAGGGAAATAGAATTCAGCATTGTGTTGCTTAGCTCAAATCCTTTTTTGGCGTGATTGGTTTTCTCTTCCTCTTTTTTTGAACAGGCCAATAATGAAAGGGCCATCAATACGGGGATAATATATGTTTTCATGATTTTAATAGAAGATTTTAGTTTGTACAAGTTGATTAAGCTGTTCTGCGGACTGCATGATCTCATTTTTCATATCATAGATCTGAAGGGCTGTTTCCCTGTAGCTATCCATAAAGTCTGTAAATTCAATCAGGTTTACATTTCCTTTCCTGAAGTTATTCAGCATTCCATTGTATACGAGATCCATATTTTGCAGGTCTGTAGTTTTGATGTCCAGAAGCTGCTCATACTGGGCTTTCCAGATTTTATAAGCAGACTGAACTTTTGTCTCCAGCGTCAGTTTCTGAAAGTCTGCATTTTTCTGATTCTGCTGAATAGCATAGTTTGCTTTTACCACATTCCCCTGATTCGCTTTCCATAAAGGCAAAGGAATCCCTAAAGTTAAGTTTGCTTCATTATTAAAGGTTCCGCCTGCCTGATCCCATGCAGCACCTACCGTCACATCCGGTACATTCAAGGATTTCTGCCATTGTGCATATAACTTGCTGTTGTCAATGAGTTTCAGATTGTATTGATAATCCGCATTATTTTCCAGCGCTTTACTTTTCAGTTCGTCTTCATTTCCGAAAGGCTGTGCCGCCAACGATTCTTTAGCTTCAGCTTCAGACATCATTGGTTCTATCTCATCCGAAACTCCCGTTAAAACTTTCAGGTTCTGTTCAAAATCCAGAATATTTTTATTGATCTCCAGTTTATCATGATTCAGCTGTATTACAATACTCTGTAACCTGACAGCATCTTTAAGCGAAACATTTCCTTTTGCGGATTGTACACGATAGGCGTTTAAAAGATCGTTCATATAGCCTAGCTGCCTATTGGTGTTCTCCAGTTTTAGTTTTTCGTAATAAAGGTTGAAATAGGCAGAACGAAGCTGAGATCTTAAATCAGCCAGCAGTTGGGAAAACTGAAGTTGGGCAAGTTCTTTATTGGATTTGGCAAAAGCAATTTCGTTTTTCTTTTTCCCACCCATATAGATCAATTGAGTAATTCCTGCTCCTTTTGAGTGACCGACATCAAAAATCTTTTTATCCTGAGGATTATAAGCATTGAATTGTCCGCTTAGTTGCGGTAATTCCCAGATTTTAGCCTGAAGAATATCTGCATCAGCCATATTGATGTTGTATTGTTCGGCGAGCAGCTGGAGGTTGTTCTTCTGAAAAGCTTGTTCGCAATCCAAAAGAGACATCTGCTGTTGTGCTGCCATGAATGAGGAAACGGCGAGACACAGCACTGCAATTCTGTTCATTGTTTTTCTTTTTAAATTACAAAATTGCTTTGATGCTATTAAAAGAAACTTAAATGACGCTTAAAAAAATATTAAAATCTCCTTCTACAGGACGTTTCGGAGAAAACAAAAACAGCAGAATAGATATTTTATTCTCCAATTGTTGAATTTTTGGTTAAAAATTTAATCTGGAGTTTAACAAAAAAGCAACTGCTTTTTGAGCCGTTGCTTTTGAATATTATTTTTTAAAAATTAAAGTGAATTTATTACTATACTCCTCAGGAGAAGAATAGAGGATATCAGCATCATGATATTCCAGAATTCTTTTGACGATCCTGAGGCCTAACCCTGATCCTGCAATATTCTGGGCATTATTTCCTCTTGTGAAAGCTTCAAACAGTTTGGTTTGCTCATCTTCGGAAATAGTATTTCCGTGAGAAAGAACTTCTACAGAGAGATTATCATTCGTCTCAGTAATCAAGACATTCACTTCTGTGTTATCAGAATATACCGCTGCATTTTTAAAGAGATTAATAAAGACAATGACCAATAGGGATTGAATTCCCTTTATGGTTAGAAAAGCATTTTCAGAACTATCCTCATTAATCAGGAAATCCAGCTTAAGCTCCGGGTAACTTTTCTCTACAGCTTCAAAAGCCTCAAAGATAACTTCGTCAATTCTTACTTCTTCATAAATGCTCTGAATATTTTCTTTATCAAATTTTGTAAGCAGCAAAAGTGAATTCGTCAAATCCGACAATTGATATACATCCCGCTGAATCTGCTGTAAAGAAGACAGCGTTTCCGGAGAATGTTCTTCGAATTTTATAAGGTTCTCCAGCTGAAATGCCATTCTTGTAATAGGTGTCCTTATCTCATGGGAAGCACTTGCTGTAAAATCCTTCTGTGACTGAAATACATCATCCAATCTTCCAATCATTGTATTAAATGACCTTGCCAAGACACTGACTTCATCATTAGACTGTTCAACAGGAATCTGTTTTGTAAGTTTATGGGCCGTTACTTCAGAAATCTCTTTGTTAAGATCTTCCAGCGGACGAAGGAACTTTTCTACAAAATAATAACTGAAAAAGCCAATAAGAAGAGTACTCATAGCATAAGCCGTGATCAAAAGGTATTTCAGATACCCCAGCTTCGATTTTCCGTTGGTATCAAAGGCACTGGTAAGGATATAATAGTCTTCCCCATTAATAGTCCTGAGTGCGGCATAGATCTCCGGAACTGTTCTTTCCGTATAGATAATCTTCTTTTTATCCAGTTCCTTAAGCATCGCACTGTCCCAGGTAACATTCCGGTCCTTGATGGTGCTGTAGATCAATTCTTTTTTTTCGTTGAAAATCAAAATCTTTTCATTCAAAAGAATATTATCTGAATTTTCATTGAAGAAAACCGGAGCCTCTTCTTCAAAGTCTTTGGATTTTGAAATGAAATGAGAGGTAAATTCAAGTCTCTGCCTGAAGCGCTCTTTAAATTCGTCCCTTCTGAAATCGTTAAAAGATAAATATATGACCGCCATCACCATTCCAAAAAGCAGTGAAAAGGCGATACTGATCGTTAAGGCTATCTTTCTTTTTAAAGACATTTATAGTGGACTAAGGTAATATCCGAAACCTGAACGGGTATGGATCAATTTTATTTTAAAATCTTTATCAATCTTTTTCCTCAGGAAATTGATATAAACTTCTACCGTATTGGTATTCGTATTAAAATTGTGTTCCCATACATGTTCTGTAATCTGTTGTTTAGAAACTGTTCTTCCCTGCGCTTCCGCAAGATAAACTAACAACTGAAATTCTTTTAATGTAAGTGTTATTTCATTTCCTCCACGATAGATCTTCTGCTCGGTTTTGTTGATAATAAGATCATCAATTCTGAGAATATCCTGATCCGAACTATCAGAAGGTGCTTTTCGTCTCAGCAGCGAATTCATTCTTAAAAGAAGTTCTTCAAACTGAAAAGGCTTTACCAGATAATCATCAGCCAGTCTGGTGAAGGCATCTTTTTTATCAGAAATGTCCCCATAGGCAGAAATGATAATAATAGGTGTATTCTTATCAAAAGAACGGATGGTCTGGCAGACATCAAGTCCATTTATTTTAGGAACATTAATGTCGAGCAAATACAGTTCGTAAGTATTATTTTTTATCTGGCGGAGGAAGGTTTCCCCGTCATAGATTTTATCACAGTTAAAATTATTTGATTCTAAAAATCGGCAAAGTTCTGCAGACAGAATGAGATCATCTTCTAATAAAAGAATATTCATCAAAAATTTATTTTACACGAATTTAACGAAAATTTTATGATTGTGATTCTAAAAGATGAAGTAAAAATTTTCAAAGCATTTCTGTACTTTATTCTTATAGGTGGAGAATACCCTGGAGCAAAAGTTGAATAGAATCAATTTTATGATTTTATTTAAGCAAGTGTTTAACTAGAAAACTTATTCAATGACAAAATCACTTCATTCTTATTTTCAAAAATAGGGTAAAAAAAAATTCCCGAAGAAATTCGGGAAAATCGAGAGCCAACTACGGGACTTGAACCCGTGACCTCTTCCTTACCAAGGAAGCACTCTACCGCTGAGCTAAGTCGGCATCAACTAAAAAAATCACACTAAGTAGCGTGATTTTTTTTGAGCGGAAGACGGGGGTCGAACCCGCGACATTCAGCTTGGAAGGCTGACGCTCTACCAACTGAGCTACTTCCGCAATTTTGTTTCCAAAACTATTGGTAAACGCTGTGCAAAACTAATAAAACTTATTTAATTTTGCAAGTTTTTTATTAATATAAAATGTGGGGAGAGCAGGATTCGAACCTACGAAGCCGAAGCAACTGAGTTACAGTCAGTCCCATTTAGCCACTCTGGAATCTCCCCAGATATTTTATATTAAAATGAGCCTCCAGAGGGATTCGAACCCACGACCCCGAGATTACAAATCACGTGCTCTGGCCAACTGAGCTATGGAGGCATTTTAATAAAAGACTGAAAGTGATTGAGAGAATCTACTCTACACATTTCAGTGTTAAAAAAAATCACTCTTATCGAGATCTTTTTTTGAGCGGAAGACGGGGGTCGAACCCGCGACATTCAGCTTGGAAGGCTGACGCTCTACCAACTGAGCTACTTCCGCAATTTTGTTTCCAAAACCATTGGTAAACGCTGTGCAAAACTAAGAAAACTTATTTAATCTTGCAAGTTTTTTTTATAAAAAATATAGTGGGGAGAGCAGGATTCGAACCTACGAAGCCGAAGCAACTGAGTTACAGTCAGTCCCATTTAGCCACTCTGGAATCTCCCCAGATATTTTATATTAATGAGCCTCCAGAGGGATTCGAACCCACGACCCCGAGATTACAAATCACGTGCTCTGGCCAACTGAGCTATGGAGGCAAATATAAAAAAGAATTCAAAAGATCGCTGTTCCTTTTTTGCGAGTGCAAATATAGAACGGATTTTTTGAATTCTCAAATTTTTTATAAACTTTTTTTAACTTTTTTTTCTAAGCCATTTCTTTTTTCTTGATTAATAGCTTTTTAGCAGTATCAACACAAAGGTCCAAACTTTCTTCAAAACTTGAAGATGTCTTTTTTACTACAATATCATCTCCCGGAACCGCCAGAATAAGCTCAGTTGTTTTGTTAACTTTATCCGCGTTATTTTCTACTTTCAAAAACACCTTACACTCCTGAATTTTGTCATAGAAGGTGTCTAACTTACTTACTTTTTTGTCAATGTGTGACTCTAGTGGTTCGTGTGGAGTTAAACCAATTGATTGTACTGAAATCTTCATAATTCTTCTTTTTTTGAAGCTCGAGGGTGAGCCTGATTAAACACTTTTTTCAATTGTTCAATATTAGCATTCGTATAAACTTGAGTACTAGCAAGACTGGAATGCCCTAATATTTTTTTTACTTTGGAGATCTCCGCCCCATTATCCAATACGTGAGTAGCAAAGCTATGACGAAGGATGTGAGGACTTTTTTTTTCTTTCGTTGTTATAAGACTAAGGTACTTATTAACTACCACATAAACAAATTTTTCGTTGAGTTTTTTCCCTTTCTTATTTACAAAAAAATATGATTTAAATTCTGTCTGTGGATTTCTTATTTCCAGATAACTTTTAAGAAGTTCAGACAATTCATTGGAAACAGGAATTACCCTTTCTTTATTTCCTTTTCCTATTACTTTTAATTCATTCTCATATAAGTCAACATTCTCAAATATCAGGCCACAAAGTTCAGCTTTACGCATACCTGTCTGATAAAGTACTTCCATGATACATTTTTCAAGCACATCATGCAGCTGTTCGAAAATCCTTTCATTAAGATCAGTCATTTCTTCCTGAGACATAGGAATCTGCTTTTCAGCATAAAACTTCAGGGAAGAAACCCCTTCGGTAGGAGAAACCTTAATTTCGCCTATTTTTAGAAGAAAAAGATAGAAACTGCGGAGAGAAGACAGTTTTCTGTTGATACTTCTTTTAGAAATATTATTTTCGCTTAGTTCAACAATGAAATTTCTGATGATTTTTTTGTCTGCTTTGGCCAGATTATCGGAAGACTCTGTTCGTAGAAAGAAATGGGAGAAGTCTTCAAGATCTTTTTTATAGCTTGTAACAGTATGAGGAGAGTACCTTTTTTCGAATTGTAAGTATTCTAAAAATTTTTCAAGCATCATGGGTATAAAAATAAAAATTCACTCCTCAAATATAAGAATTTAAGAAGTGAATTAATATATGGTTAAGAAAAAATCTTAAGCCTGCTCTTCTTTGCTAAGTGCTCTTTGTTTGTAAGCAGCTTTCAACCTTGATTGTCTCAAAGTTACAGAAGGCTTGATAAACGCTTGTCTAGATCTTAATTGACGAACTGTTCCTGTTTTATCAAATTTTCTCTTGTATTTTTTTAAAGCTCTGTCGATGGATTCACCATCTTTTACTGGAATTATTAACATATTTTACATCTCATTTTGGATTGCAAAACTAGACAATTTTTCTTACATCACAAAATATATTTTAACAAACGAGTACTTCTCACTTGTAGTTATCCTCAAAAACCTAGTATTTAAGGTTAATTAGACGTTATATTTTTTTATCCACAATAACTAAATATTCAAATCCTAAAAAGTTAAGATCAATCTATTCTACAACTTCATTTCATTAAAATCAATCGTATTAATGAAATGTGAACAAAAAGCATTATCTTTGCAATCACTTTATTCATGGGGTTGACTGGTTTCGACAGCAAGACCAATGGGTAAGTAAGCATGCAGAGAACCGTAGCGCGATCTCTTTAATCCCTTGCTACACAACTTTAACTGGCAACGAAGAGTTCGCTCTTGCAGCTTAATATCGAATTATAGTAGATCTAAGCGCTTTCCTGAAGATAGTAAGGAAGCAAGATATCTCACAAATGCTCTGTTCTGCGGCGTTTGATCCTGAGATATAGGAATGCGGGAATAAGATTTTAGACGCTTCGGCTAAAATTCGAAAACTTTAGAAGATAAGCTGGAAGTTGGGTGTCTGCCCTCTGCCTTCAGTCGAAAACCAATGGTAGAATAAGCATGTAGAAATCTTATGTATTGCTTGTTTGGACGAGGGTTCGAATCCCTCCAACTCCACAAAAAACCGTTTAGTTCATCTAAGCGGTTTTTTTATTTATCATTCTCTCATCTCTTTTTTTCAAATTTTAGATTTACTCATCATCGTTCCAATAAAATATAAATTTATATAATATAGTATGGAGTACCTTAAAGAAAAAAGTTCTGAGTTTTTCAAGAACTTAAATTTAAAAATCAATTTTCTCTTACTCCAAATAAAAAAAAGACAAGTTGATTTTCTAAGATCTAATTTCACAAAATGGAAGTGCATAAAAGAAGATCCAAGAGTCATTTCTATTAAGTATTTTCAAACTTTCAGGATTGCTTTCATATTTACGCTTAAACATCAAATATAACCTCCTGAAAACTAAAAGACTAAAGCGAGACAATTTAAAATGAAAGCTTCTGGTCCACAAAAAAGGCTAAAAAAATGTTTTATCGTAAAGAATTTTATATATTTGCACCATCTAACAATTAAAAAAATAATTTACTATGTCAGACATTGCATCAAGAGTAAAAGCTATCATCGCTGATAAGCTTGACGTTGAAGAAACAGAAGTAACTCCTGAAGCTAGCTTCACTAACGATTTAGGAGCTGACTCATTGGATACAGTTGAGTTAATCATGGAATTTGAAAAAGAATTTAATATTCAGATCCCTGATGACCAAGCTGAAAAAATTACTACTGTAGGGCACGCTATCGCTTACATCGAAGAAGTAGTAAATAAATAATATTCTTCAACAAAAAAGAAATTAAACAAAGTTTATGGAATTAAAAAGAGTAGTTGTAACCGGATTTGGAGCAATAACGCCAATAGGAAATAATGCAAAAGAATACTGGGAAAATCTTGTAAAAGGTGAGAGCGGTGCCGCTCCGATTACTCTTTTTGATGCCACAAACTTTAAAACAAAGTTCGCTTGCGAAATTAAAGGTTTTGATCCATTACAGCATTTCGAAAAGAAAGAGTCTAAAAAAATGGACCGAAATACCCAACTGGGACTTGTTGCTGCAAGAGAAGCAGTAGCACATTCCAGAATTATTGAAGACAATGTAGATAAAAACAGAGTTGGTGTAATTTGGGGTTCCGGAATCGGAGGTTTAGAGACTTTTGAAACTGAAGTGTTAGGATGGGCCAATACGGAAATTCCGAGATTCAACCCGTTCTTTATCCCTAAAATGATTGCGGATATCACTCCAGGACATATCTCTATAGAATACGGTTTCCACGGACCTAACTATACTACTGTATCTGCATGTGCATCTTCTGCAAACGCGATAATTGATTCCAAAATGCTGATCCAATTAGGAAAAGCAGACGTGATTGTATGCGGAGGCTCTGAAGCAGCCGTTACAGCAAGTGGTGTCGGTGGATTTAATGCAATGATGGCACTTTCTACAAGAAACGATGATCCTAAAACAGCTTCAAGACCTTTTGACAAAGACAGAGATGGATTTGTATTAGGCGAAGGTGCTGGAACAATCATTCTTGAAGAATATGAGCACGCAGTAAAACGTGGTGCTACAATTTATGCAGAATTATTAGGAGGAGGTCTAAGTGCTGATGCACATCACATGACTGCTCCGCACCCTGAAGGCCTTGGTGCTTATCTGGTAATGAAGAGTTGCCTGGAAGATGCAGGTTTAACTGCTGATGAAGTAGATCATATCAATATGCATGGTACATCTACTCCATTAGGAGACATCGCAGAATCCAATGCAATCTCAAGATTATTAGGCGAGCACGCTTATGACATTCAGATTAATTCTACAAAATCAATGACGGGCCACCTTCTTGGTGCTGCTGGTGTTATTGAAGCTATCGCTGCGTTGGGAACTATTATTCATGGTATTGTTCCTCCTACCATCAACCATTTTACTGATGATGAAAATATTGACAGCAGACTAAACTTTACGTTTAATACAGCTGTGAAGAAAGATGTAAAAGTAGCCATGAGCAATACTTTTGGATTTGGCGGGCATAACGCTTGCGTTCTATTTAAGAAAATCTAAATTCAATGAATGGAGTTACAGAAATACTTTTCTAAATTCCTTCTCAAAAAAAGAAAAAAGCAATTAACGGAGAGAGAGTATTTTCTCAGTACTGAGCTTACAAAAGTTTTAGGTACAGAGATACAAAATATAGCTCTTTACCGCGAAGCTTTTTCTTTGAAAAATTCTTCTAAAAATCAAGACAGCAACTACGAGAGACTTGAATTTTTGGGAGATTCTGTTTTGGGTACAATTATTTCTTGTCACCTGTTTCAGACCTATCCTCAGGCTAATGAGGGATATCTGACACAGATGAAATCTAAGATTGTTAATAGGAAAAACCTCAATAAATTAGGCGAAGACCTAAAGCTTACCAACCTTTTGCAAAAGCAAAACAGTTCTTCGGCTTTGGGCGAGAATATCTCCGGAAATTTATTCGAAGCCTTAATCGGTGCCGTTTACTTAGACTTCCATTATGATACCTGTAAGAGGATTATTTTGGAAAGACTGCTTACGCCTTCTGAAATCAACAAGCTTGAAAACAAAATTGTAAGCTATAAAGGCCTCCTACTCGAATGGAGTCAAAAGAAGAAGGTTAATATAAAGTACGAAACCTGCGAAGAAATACAAGTTAATAAATCTGTCATATTCCGATGTCACGTGTGGCTGGGTGAAGAAAAAATTGCTAATGCAACAGAAACTTCCAAGAAAAAAGCAGAGGAAAAGGCAGCACAAAGGGCATTTTATATTTTAAATAAAAAAGAGAATATACTTGGAAATTCAAAAACTTTATGATCTTGATGATATAGAATTTGAAGATATTGCCATAGGATTGGTAAGATTAGCAAAAGATGTACCTGCTCATGAGTTTTTCTACAAAATAAATCAGACCAACAACCTCAATTTTTCAAGAAAGAAAGATCTTGTCTTTCATGGAGGGTATTATGATTATTTTTTTCCAAGATTTGAGGCCTACCACAAGTTTTCTAAGACCTGTTTTACCTTTATTTCAAATAAATCTTCTGAAAGTAAGCAAAAAAAAGTTCAGACAGAACTCTTTACAGAAGAAGAAAACATTAAATTTTTATTAAATAATCAGGTAGATGTAGAATATATTCTGCATAGTTCGGAACAGTTTCCTGATTTTTCCGTAATTTTGCTCCCTGAAAATCTTGTGTTTCCAATTCAAGATTATACACTGAGTTCTGATGAAGAACTTTATCAAATTATCCAGTATTATGAATAAGTATTTAAAGAAGACAAAAATTATCGCAACACTAGGGCCTGCTTCATCATCGAAGGAGGTAATGTTAGATTTAATGAGAGCGGGTGTTGATATTTTCAGAATAAATTTTTCCCATGCAGATTACGACTTAGTTCGAAACAATATTGAAATAATTAGAGAGCTAAACAGCGAGTATGGTTATTCAGTGGGAATCTTGGGAGATCTTCAGGGTCCTAAGCTGAGAGTAGGAGTTGTAAAAGAGGGATCTTATTTGAATCCTGGTGATATTCTTACCTTCACCAACGAAAAGATGGAGGGAGATTCCACTAAGGTATACATGACTTATCAACAGTTTCCACAGGATGTAAAAGTAGGGGAAAGAATCCTTATTGATGATGGAAAACTGATGTTGGAGGTTATCGAAACCAATGAAATAGATACTGTAAAAGCAAAAACCATTCAGGGAGGTCCGTTAAGTTCTAAAAAAGGAGTTAATCTACCTAATACGAATGTTTCTCTTCCTGCATTGACAGAAAAGGATATTCAGGATGCTAATTTCATGCTTGATATGGAAGTTGACTGGATTGCCTTGTCATTTGTTCGTCATGCTCAGGATATTATCGACCTGAAAGAGCTTATCAAAGCACATCCGAATGGTAAATTCAAAACGCCAATCATCGCGAAGATTGAAAAACCTGAAGGAGTAAAAAATATTGAAGAAATCCTTCTTGAATGTGACGGATTAATGGTGGCTCGTGGAGATCTTGGAGTAGAAGTTCCAATGGAAGAAGTTCCTGCTATCCAGAAAAACCTGGTAGAAAAAGCAAGATTCTATTCTAAGCCAGTGATCATTGCTACCCAAATGATGGAAACGATGATCAACAGCTTAACCCCAACAAGAGCGGAAGTAAATGACGTTGCTAACTCTGTATTGGATGGCGCTGATGCTGTAATGCTTTCTGGAGAAACTTCTGTAGGTAGATATCCGGTACAAGTAGTGGAAAACATGGCTAAGATTGTAAAGAATATCGAAACCACTCATTTTTACCAACACAAAAATGAGCCAATCGAAAAAGATTATAACTGTATTGATGAGAGGTTCATTACCAACAGAGTTTGTCTTGCAGCGGTAAGAATTGCTAAAACTACAAACGTTTCTGCTATTGTAACCCTTACTCATTCAGGATATACGGCTTTCCAGCTGGCAGCACACAGACCAAACTCTCATATCATTGTATATAGCGGTAACAGAAGAGTTATTGCTATGCTGAACCTTCTTTGGGGTGTTCACGCGTATTATTATGACATGAAAAAATCTACTGATGAAACAATTATTCAGGTAAATATGCTGACACACAACTACGGCTATATTGAAACCGGAGACTTTGTAATCAATATCAACGCGACTCCGTCATATGAAGGTGGAAAAACGAATACACTGAGATTGACGACAGTATAAGCAATAAGCAATAAGCAATAAGCAATAAGCAATAAGCAAAATTACTTCTTGTAAAAGCATATAAAAAATTCCCAGAAATTAATTTCTGGGAATTTTTATTTTTATCCTGCAAAGAGTCTATTATTAACTCATTATATTTTAGTAACAGGTAGTTTGTCATTCTGAATATAACGAAGTGAAGAATCTATGAGATTGCTTTATTCCTCGGAATGACACTAAACACATTTTAGTTACCCACAATTGTTTTTGCTGTTACAAATTCTTTTAAGGCTAATAAAGACAATTCTGTTCCATATCCTGAAGCCTTAGATCCTCCGAACGGAAAACGCGGATCAGAGCTTGTCATTCTATTGATATTGACTGTTCCGGATTCAAGGTTTTCTATGAAATATAATTGACGCTCTTTATTTTGAGTCCATACGGAATTGGAAAGCCCAAAAGGAATATCATTAGCCATTTGTAAGGCTTCTTCATCATTTTTTGCGATCATAATCATACCGAGAGGTCCGAAAAGTTCTTCTTTTAAAATTGGATTTCCTTCCTGAACTCTTATTAGGCCTGGCGTAAATTCATTTTCTGAAATTCTTTCCAGAGGAATAATAATTTCTGCACCATTTTCCAATGCTCTGTTGAATTGAGCTTCCAGCTCATCAGCAAGGTCAGGTCTTGCCATTCCCGCTAATTTAGTTTCTTTATCTAAAGGATCTCCGATTTCATATTTTTTATATTCTTCAATGAATATAGGAAGAAATTCATTTTCGATTTTTTCATCGATAATAAATCTTTTTGCTGCAGTACATGTTTGCCCACAGTTTTGAAGTCTGGACTTTACCCCAGCTTTTGCTGCTGCTTCAAGATCCGCATCATCAAAAATGATAAATGCATCACTTCCACCTAATTCAAGTAAAGATTTTTTGATATTTAAACCAGCTATTGAAGCTACTTCTCCTCCAGCTTTTCCGCTCCCTGTAAGACTTACACCTCTTACAGCATCATGTTCAAGGATTTCCTTTACTGCTTTATGTCCTACTTCAAGGTTCTGGAAAATCCCTTCCGGGAAACCCGCTTCCAAAAGAACTTCTTCAATGGCATTTCCGCTTCCGAAACAAATTGAAGCATGCTTCAAAACTATTGTATTTCCAGCTAAAATTGCAGGCGTAGCAAATCTCAATACCTGCCAAAAAGGAAAGTTCCAGGGCATTACCCCTAAAATGACTCCTTTCGGAGTGTAATGAACTTCGGAATAAGTAAATTCAGATTCTACTTTTTCCGGTTTTAAAATATTATCAGCAGCGGCATAATAATTCATCATTAAAGCACACTTTTCCACCTCAGCTATTGATTCTGAAATGGGTTTATTCATTTCTGTTGTAATTATTCTACCAAATTTCTCCGAATTATTCTTTAAAATCTCTGCTGCTTTTGCAATTAACTTCTGCCTTTCCTCAAACGGCACTTTTCTCCACACTGAAAACGCTTTATCTGCTTTAATAAGCTTGCTTTCAATTAATTGTTCCATAATATAAATTCTGTTTTAAATTCAGCTAATGAATTTATGAGCGCTTTTATTTTAAAAGCACGGTGAAATTAGCAAATTTCATTCCTTAAAGGGTCAATAAAATAATGATTTTCTCTATCGGAAGAATATAGCTTTATCTTAAATCATTAGCCATTCATTCACAAGACATGATGCCAGTCTTGCGGTCCGGTCCTGGATATCGAAAGAAGGATTAACTTCTGCCACATCCATTGCAACCAATTTTTTATTTTTTAAGATATGTCTGTAAAAATGCATAAACGTAGGATCCGCAAAGATTCCATTATACGCTGCAGCCGAAACGCCGGGAGCGATTGATGCATTAAAGACATCCATACATATCGTAAGATAGGCATAATCGACAGTATCCAGCAATTCATCAATACGCTGGTAGATGGATGGAAGATTTTCAAAAAACAATTCATCGGCCAGGATATATTTCATTCCATACTGGTGAGCGGTATCAAAAAGCTTCAGTGTATTGGAGTTTCTCTGAATCCCAATATGCAGCGAGTTGATAGGACCTTCCTGAGCAATCTGCCAAAATCCGGTACCTGAGCTTGCCCCTACTCCTTTTTCCGGCTGTCTGTTATCAAAATGGGCATCAAGATTAACAATCCCTATTTTTTGCTCCGGAAAAGCGGTTTTAACGCCTAAATAATGAGCGTAAGTAACTTCATGGCCTCCGCCCAAAACAAGAGACTTCCCTCCTTTTAAAAGTACTTTTGAAACATTTTTGGCAAGATTATTCTGCGTATTTTCCAAATTGCCATCGTCACAGGTAACATTCCCAAAATCCAGCATTGAAAAATCAGGAAGAATGACAGGAAAATTAGACATATTTTTCCTGATGACATCAGGAGCATCCTTAGCTCCCTGACGGCCTTTGTTTCGCCTTACTCCTTCATCTACAGCAAAACCATGCAGTACAAAGTCATCCATTGCGATATTATCGTAATTGCGTTCTTCTTTTACTCTTTGAAATATTCTGTGATGGAGAAGTTCTTCTCCGTCTAATCTGCCTTGCCAAATCATAATCTAAAATTATTCTCTAAACCTGCCTCTTATTGTAGGTATAAGTGTTCTAAAAAATAAAACTGTAAATATTACTAAAGCTCCTCCCAATTTGAATTGCATGCTTCTGTTTTCATAACTATAATAAAAAGTCACAATACCCAATGCTACAATAGCTATTAAGTAAAATATGGAATAAAGATATCCTCCTCTATTTTCGTACTTAAATTCCCCTCCGTTTGCCGTAAACATTTCGTCAAGCATGCTGTTGGCTACATTGGCTTCCACCTTTCTAATATCAGAAGTCAAATTCTTCATAATAAAATCCTTTTTTGTTCCGGACTTTACTGCATTCAATGCATATTCAATATTTTTTTCAGGAACACCTAGAGAGACATACTTTTCTTTAATCTCGTCAAATGTAATTTTCATGGTTGTGTTTTTAATTAGCTTTTATTGCCATCAATATAAACAAGTTCAGCTTTTAAGCTTCCCTGATTATACAGCACATTCTGGAAATTATTCGTTTTAAAAGTAACAAAATCTGCCTTTTTTCCTGCTTCCAGCTGTCCTCTATCCTCCATATTAAGTGCATAAGCGGCACGGAAAGTCATTCCGGCCAACACTTCAGCAGTGGTTAGTTTCTGGAAAGTCGCTAAAATAGAAGCCTGGGTAATTAAATTTCCCATTGGAGCTGATCCTGGATTCCAGTCACTTGCAATAGCTACAATAGCTCCTGCATCTAATAATTTTCTTGCGGGCGTAAATTTTTCGCCCAGTCCTAAACTTGCTCCGGGAAGTGCTGTTGCTACCGTATCAGACTTAGCCAAAAATTCAATATCCTCATCAATGGTTGCTTCCAGATGATCTGCTGACTTTGCTCCCACCTCTACTGCTATTCTTGAACTTCCCGGCGTAAACTGGTCTGCATGAACGGTAATCTCAAAACCTAATGCTTTTGCTTTAAGTAAGAACTCTTTACTCTCTTCAGGCTGGAATGCAGACTTTTCAATAAAAATATCTACTCTGTTGGCCAGCTTTTCTTCTTTTACTTTTGGTAAAATTTCAGTAATGATATAGTCAAGATATTCAGGGTTACTCCCTTCAAAGTCTCTAGGCTTTAAATGTGCCGAAAGACAGGTAGGAACCAAAGTAGCCTTAGTTGCGTTCTGAGCTTTTTTAATAATTCTAAGCATTTTCAGCTCGTTTTCCAGATCTAAACCGTAACCGCTCTTCACTTCAATGGTCGTAATTCCTAAATCAATCAAAAAGTTGATTCTTTCCACTAAAGTTTCCAATAATTCTTCTTCTGAAGCATTTCTTGTATGCTGTACGGAACTCCAGATTCCACCGCCGCTTTCAGCAATTTCCAGATAGGTTTTCCCTGCATTACGCATGGCAAAATCATTGGCACGGTTTCCTCCGAAACAGATATGGGTATGTGAATCTACAAAAGCAGGAAGAACAATCTGCTCTCCCTGGATATGTTCGATTTCTATGGTAGGATTTTCTGTTTTTAATGTTTCAAAATTTCCAACTTCCTGAATAGTATTCTGATCTACAACAATTCCTCCGTCTATAATAATTTCAAGTTGTTCATCGGAAAGTTTTCCTCTTAATGGTAAGTTAGCAAGTGTTACAACCTGCTTAAATGGTCCTATTAATTTCATTAGTTTAAAGTTAATGCTTATGTTTAGTTTGAGACTGATTTATTCATCATCAGCACTTGTCTGCTAAACAATCAAAATTTTAATAATTTTTATCAATAATTTCTCCTCTCAAAAATACTCAAAATATCCCAATTATTTAAATCTTAGCCGTTCTCATTTTTAACCATAGCCTAAACTCAGTGTCAATCTTAACCTTTTCTCAATCTGCCCTTCAACCTTAGTCTAAATTTGCTATCTTTGAGGTAAATGAAATGAATTAATGCCAGATTTTTTACATCCAGATAAGGAAAACTACTCACACGAGGAGCTGATGCAGGAAGAACAGATCCGTCCCCAGAGCTTTAAAGATTTTGCGGGACAGAGAAAAACGCTGGAGAACCTTGATGTTTTCGTTACCGCTGCTAAAAGACGTGGCGGTGCACTAGATCATGTCTTATTACACGGTCCTCCAGGTCTTGGAAAAACAACTTTAGCTAACATTATTGCTAATGAACTTGGGGTAAACTGTAAGATTACTTCCGGCCCTGTATTGGACAAACCTGGAAGTTTAGCCGGTTTGCTGACCAATCTGGAAGAAAATGATGTTCTTTTCATTGATGAAATTCACCGTCTGTCTCCTATTGTAGAGGAATATCTTTACTCTGCCATGGAGGATTACAAAATTGACATCATGCTGGAGACTGGTCCTAATGCCAGAAGTGTACAGATCGGGCTGAATCCTTTTACCCTAGTAGGTGCTACTACAAGAAGCGGAATGCTTACCAAACCCATGCTTGCCCGATTCGGGATTCAAAGCAGACTGGAATATTATTCTATTGAACTTTTGTCAATGATTATCCAGCGAAGTGCAAGAGTTTTGGGAGTTGTTATTTATGAAGATGCAGCGATAGAAATTGCAAGAAGAAGCCGTGGGACACCAAGGATTGCGAATGCATTATTAAGAAGGGTGCGTGATTTCGCGGAGATTAAAGGGAATGGTGAAATTGAGATCAAGATCACAAAATATGCGCTGGATTCTCTAAATGTGGATGAATTCGGGTTGGATGAAATGGACAATAAGATCATGCGTGTTATGATTGAAAATTTTAAAGGAAAACCGGTTGGTATTTCTGCTCTGGCCACATCTATTGCTGAAAATCCTGAAACACTGGAAGAGGTTTATGAACCGTTTTTAATCCAGGAAGGATTTATCATCAGAACTCCAAGAGGACGAGAAGTTACCGATAAGGCTTATAAACATTTGAATATTACAAGACCTAAAAACCCTGGCGAGCTTTTCTAGTATGAAATCGTTATTAACAAGTCAAAAGTTCACTCCGATACATATTTTTTGTATCCTGATATTTATTGTTTCTATTTTTAAATATAGTGTGAATTTAGATTTTGAAGGAGGATGGCTTTTTATGCTTATACTCTCTTTTTGTTTAATACTATCTTTATTAGTAATAGATTTTTGTTTTCAACTGATTCTTAAAGAAAAGAAAATATTTTTAGTTGCAAATTGTGTGACTATAGCTATAACATTATTTTTAATTTATCTATTCTTCAATATTTAAAGAATGTTCATACCCAAATTATACAGAAGCGAAGATTACAATTTGATGAGAGAGATTATCAAAGAAAATTCTTTTGCTTTACTCATTTCTTCTGTGGATAAGATAAGAGCCACTCATTCTATGATGATGCTGAATGAAGATGATCCGGAAAATGCTTATATTGAAACTCATATTTCGAGAGTGAATCCACAGGCAAAAACCTTAAAAAACGGAGATGAAGTGCTTTGTGATTTTTTAGGAGCTCACACCTATATTTCCAGCAGCTGGTATGATCATATTAATGTCTCCACCTGGAATTATGAGGCGGTACAGATCTACGGAAAGATTGAACTGATGAATCATGACGAGCTTTATGCTCATTTGGACAAACTTACCTCCAAATATGAAAAATCTCAGCAATGTCCAATGATGGTGAAGGATATGGGAAAAGAGTTTGTGGAAAAGGAGATGAAGGGTGCTTTTGGTATTAAAATAATTCCTACCGAAATATTTATCAAACAAAAACTTTCTCAGAACAGAAAAGAGGCTGATTTTAATAATATTATCACTCAACTTGAACAATCTGATGATAACGCAAAAAAGATTGCGGAGAAAATGAAAGTAATAAAGAAATAATCAAAATATACATATGAAGTTATATCCAATACAATGTGGAAAATTTAAACTGGACGGCGGTGCTATGTTCGGAGTCGTCCCGAAGAGTCTGTGGGAAAAAACAAACCCAGCAGACGAAAAAAACCTAATCGAGCTGGGAACCCGTTCTCTGCTTATTGAAGACGGAAAAAAACTCATCCTTGTAGACTGCGGTCTTGGTAACAAACAGGACGATAAATTTTTCGGACATTATTCTCTTTGGGGAGATGATACTCTTGATAAAAATCTAAAGAAATACGGTTTTATAAAGGAAGATATTACGGATGTATTCTTTACTCACCTTCACTTCGATCACTGTGGTGGTGCTATAGAATGGAATGATGACAGAACCGGATACAGACCAGCTTTCAAAAATGCTAACTTCTGGACTAATGAAAATCACTGGCAGTGGGCAACAGAACCTAATGCGAGAGAAAAAGCAAGCTTCCTGAAGGAAAATATTATGCCGATACAGGAAAGCGGCCAGCTTAACTTTTTACCTCTTCCTACTACAGGAAACTACGGTTTTGCTCCGGATCTGAAGATGGATGTCATCTTTGTAGACGGGCATACAGAAAAGCAAATGCTTCCGGTAATTCAATATCAGGAAAAAACAGTTGTTTTTGCTGCAGATCTTATTCCTACGGCGGGACATATCAACCCGGTATATGTGATGGGATATGATACCAGACCTCTTTTAACAATGGAAGAGAAAGGAAAGTTCCTGAAGCAGTGTGTAGATAACGAATATTTATTGTTCTTTGAACATGACGCTCATAATGAGCTTGCAAGTCTTAAAATGACCGAAAAAGGAGTAAGACTTGATGAGACATTTAGCTTTAATGATGTTTTTGGATATTAATTTTTAATCATGGAAGAACTACATTCAGAAACACAACAAACTGAACCGGAACCAGCACCCAAGATCATAGGTTTAACAGGTGGAATAGGCTCTGGAAAAACTACAGTTGCCCATTTTATAGAGGAATTCGGATTTCCGGTTTATTATTCCGATGACAGAGCAAAGGCCATCGTCAATGAGAGCGAAGATCTGAAAATAAAGATCAAAGAACTTCTTGGTGAAGAATCTTATGATGAAAATGGATTGTATGACAGAAAATTTGTTGCCAGTAAGGTATTCAACAATAATGATCTGCTCCATCAATTGAATGAGATCATACACCCGGCTGTACGCATTGATTTTGAAAATTGGATCAAGAAGCAAAGCAAATATTTGGTTTTCAAAGAAACTGCATTATTGTTTGAACTAAAACTCAACAGGCAATGTTATAAATCTCTTCTGGTAACTGCTGAGGATAATATCAGGGCTAAAAGAGTAATGGACAGAGATAACAAAACCTACCGTGAGGTAGAAGCTGTCATGGAAAAACAGATGCCTGAAAGGGATAAAATTAAAATGGCAGATTGTATCATCTACAACAATACCAATCTGGAAGAATTAAAAGAACAAACCGAAAAAGTAATCTTTGCTATTGAATAGAAATATTCTTGAAGATTATTTTCTCGCTTAAAAATAAAAAAGCCCTCATTTTCTGAGGGCTTTTGTGTTATTCTTTTATAAATTTCTTTTGTATGGTATTTCCACCATCTTCAATAGAGATCACATATACACTGTTGATCAATTTGCTTACATCAATCTTATTATTCAGTATAATTCCGCCGGATATAAACTGGCCGGATATACTGTATAACTTATAACTAGCCTTTTTACTTATATTTTTTACATAGAGTATCGTACTTACCGGGTTGGGATAAATCATGATACTGGTCTGATCAAGTAAATTAGGCACTTTATTTTTTAAAATTGCTACTTTATAGTCTTCCACTTCCCCGTTTTTGAAGCTTGTACAGTTTACAGGAATACCGTCTCTGGACATGGCTACTCTCATCACTACATACTTATGGTCTGTCATGCTTACAAAGGCATCTGCCGGTACATTGAATTTACCCGAAACAGGACTGTCTGTATTTGGTGGAGAGGTTAATATTCTTTCATTGATATCAAATTCACCATTTCTGTTGAAGTCGATCCATACTGCGATTCCTTCATTATAGGTATTTCCTGTCCACTTCTTCTCAATGATGATTTCATTATCTGTTGATCCCTGGATCATTTCGATGAATGTTTTAGGAACTCCTGTATAATCTGTATATGTTGACGCTCCTGATTCATTCTCCATTGTTTTCTTATCAGAAGGCTTTACTGTAATTTTAGAAATATGCTCATCGGTAGAAATTCTTGAGGTCATCTTACAATAAATGACTGTAGGCGTTGTAAAATAGTATGGAGGAGTATAATTTCCTGGTGTCCCGTTACAGATATTCACTACCTGCATCTCATATTTCGTTAATTCTATAAGACCTGTTAATACAAGATTATTAACTAATGATGGTACTTCTGTCCAACTTGGAATACCCACTTTTCTATATCTAAGAACATATGTTGCTCCTGGGAAAGAATCCCACTGGATTGCTGCTGATGTAGGAAGCAATTGGGTAATCGTCAATCCTGGAGGCGGGATTTCGCAGACTCTCCCTGTTGTAAAGACCTGAGAGGCTGAGTAAGGATTTACAGTAGTGCTTCCAACACATTGACTGGCGATTTGTACTTCATATGTTTTATTGGCACTTAAACCTGTAAGATTAAATGTATTGGCAGGAGGTACTGGCATTGGTACCAGATTCCATGCTGTTGTTCCTACTTCTCTCCATCTCATGATATAGCTAGAACCTGATGAAACCGGTGTCCATGTAATGGATGCGCTTGTTGAAGTAATAGTACTCACTGTTACATTGGGAGGATTAGGATCACATCTTGTTGAAAATTCCGTATGAGCATAATTTCCTGCTGTTCCATTACACACTGCTGCAATCTCAACTTCGTACAATGTAGCAGGTAATAAATTAGCTGCATTAAAAGTATTCATTGCCTGTGGAGGTAAAACAGCTGGCTGGTTGACTACTACCCAATTTAATGTGCCAACAGGTCTGTACCTTATCTGATAGTTTCCTACTCCATTATTGCGGGGCCATTGTACAGAAGCTGAATTATGAGTTATTCCACCCATTGTAAGTACTGGGGGTGTAGCATTACAAGCTAATGTTGTAAAATTTCCACCAGAAACCCAAAGGCTTTTATTAGTACCACATACAGAACGTATCCACCAATAATAAGTTGTATTCGGCAACAATTGGGACACGCTTGCAAAAACAGTACTGGAAGAACCAGTAGATGCTGTACTTTGATTAGGAGGAGTATTTGTTGTTGTCAGATAATACTCATACCCATTGGACGGAGGTAGAGATGGAGCGGTCCAATTCAACTGGGCCGTAGTAGACGTTATTAAAGTTACAGGTGTTGGTGTGGGGATAAAACATCTCCCAAGATAAATATTATCTACACCAGCTGGCGGCTGGGCTCCACCATTATTATTATTCCTCCATTCAAATACCAAACGCATATTGGATCCTGCAAAACTGCTTAAATTCAGATTGGCATTCATATAGGTCTGCCATGTAGATTGCGCATTAAAGCTAGAACCCACCTTCACTCTTCCGGCACCTGCCGTAATTCCTGTGCCTGCTGTCGGAGTAAAAGAAGTTGGTACAAGCCATACTGTAAGATAATCCTGACCGTTTTCTCCCGCTGCTCTCCAATCGAAAGATAATATCGTAGTTGATGTTCCTGCAGGAATAACAATGTCTCTATATGTATGAACAATACTGGAAGCACCGTTATTATAAGCATTTGTACCTCCGTTTGTATTGGAAATATAAATAGCCCGGGAAGGATTTCCTGCGGCATTACCAAAGGTCCATTTATTTGACTGTGTAGAGTTCACAAAAGTAAAATTTCCATTATCAGCACTGAAGTCCTGTTTGTAAGGAAAAGGAGCCGGAACAACAGTAGTACAAGATGCAAGTACTAAAGCAATAATAAGGATACTTAATACCCTCAATACAATAGATTGTCTTGATCTCATTTAGAAAAATTTTACTGTGTCTTTATAAATAGTTCTTGCTTTTACACTCTTTCCATTTGAAATGGTTATATAGATTAGCTGATCAAGATTAGCTGTATTAAACTCCCATTTTTGAATGTTGGGCAGATAATAATATTCAGGTGCTAATAAAGAGAATAGAATTTTTCTCATTGGGATATAAATTGTTTTGATTAATAATAAGATTTGAAAGAAATCAATCTTTACTTCAGTATTCAAAATTATTATTAATTTCATAAAATAAAACTCATTACAATATCACTTCAGCACAACAAGTACTTAATACGTATTATCTGAATTAAAAAATACATGATCTGATAGCAGAAATACTATTTCCTTCTGAAATCTATTTATTTTTATTCGATTTTAAAATTTCAAACTGATCGAAATTTTTTTTACTATTCAAAAAAACATTTATTCTCCATACTTGATTGTGATTTTTAAGCACAAAAAAATAAGCCCCCATTTCTGGAGGCTTATTCTATTTGAAATTTAAATTAATTATTCTTTGATAAATTTCTTCTGAACAGTTTTACCGTTATCATCGATATCGATTACATAAACACCGTTAATCAATCTGCTTACATTGATTTGGTTGTTTAATAAGATACCATCTCCGATTACCTGTCCGGCAGCATTGTAGATCTTATATTTAGCTCTCTTGCTGATATTTTTCACAAACAATATTGAGCTTACCGGGTTAGGATAAATCATGATACCTGTTTGATCAATTGGATTAGCAACGATTGGCTTAGAGATTCTTACTGTATAATCCTCTACTTCTCCGTCTTTGAAGCTTGCACAGTTTACAGGAATACCATCTCTTGACATTGCTACTCTCATTACAACATATTTGTAATCTGTCATACTTACAAACGCATCTGCCGGTACATTGAATTTACCTGAGATAGGACTGTCTGTATTTGGTGGAGAGCTTAATACTCTTTCGTTGATATCAAATTCACCATTTCTGTTGAAGTCGATCCAAACTGCGATTCCTTCGTTATAAGTATTTCCTGTCCACTTCTTCTCAATGATGATCTCATTGTCTGTTGATCCCTGGATCATTTCAATGAATGTTTTAGGAACTCCTGTATAATCTGTATACGTTGATGCTCCTGATTCATTCTCCATTGTTTTCTTACCGGTAGGCTTCACTGTAACTTTAGAAATATGCTCACCTGTAGAACTTCCTGAATGCATCTGACAGTAAATTACTGTAGGAGTTGTGAAGTAATATGGAGGAGTATAATTTCCTGGTGTACCATTACAGATATTTACAACCTGCATTTCATATTTCGTTAATTCTGTAAGACCTGTTAATACAAGGTTATTAACTAATGATGGTACTTCTGTCCAACTTGGAATACCTACTTTTCTATATCTAAGAACATATGTTGCTCCCGGGAAAGGATCCCACTGGATTGCTGCCGATGTAGGAAGTAATTGAGTAATAGTCAATCCTGGAGGCGGAATTTCACAGATTCTTTCTGTTGTAAATACTTTAGGGTTAGAATATGGGTTCAGAGCAGTTTCTCCGTTACACATATTAGCAATCTGTACTTCGTACGTAGTGAATGGCTCTAATGGAGTTACACTACCTAACACATAAGTATTTGCAGGAGCTGCAGGTAAACTGATAAGAGTCCATGCAGTAGTACCTACTTTTCTCCATCTCATTGTATACGTAGAGCTTGCTGCAAGCGGAGCCCATGTAATCAATGCTGTTGTTGGAGTAATGTTCCCTACCGTCACATTCGGAGGAGTAGGATCACATCTTGTTGTGAATGTCTTGATTGGAGTAGCTGTACCAACAATATCCCCACAAATTGCAGCAACTTCAACTTCGTAAGTAGTAGCAGGTGTCAAGTTACTAATTACTAATGGAAGGTTACCTAATTGTGTAGAAGCATATACTGATGTCCAAGGTGTTGTTCCCTGAACTCTATATCTTACTACATAGCTTACTCCTGCTCCTGTAATTGTAACAGTAGCTGTTGTATGAGTAGTAGTAAATGTAGGTGCATTTGGAGTTGCATTGCTACAAGGTCTGATTCTTACTCTGTAGTCTTCCACTTCTCCATCTACTGCATTCTGACACATTACAGGAGCACTTGTACGTTTTAGTACAACTCTCATTGTAGTGGTCAACGGTCCTGTATAAGATGTTGAAGGAACGGCAAACGTAGCAGTAACAGGAGTAGTTGTGTTAGCCGGAGAAATTAAAATTCTCTCAGCATCTGTAAACTGTCCGTTTCTGTCAAAGTCGATCCATGCTGTTACAGCATCATTTCCAGTAGCTCCGGTCCAACCTTTTGCTACAGAGATTTTATTATTTTGAGAATCAACATCTAAAGTAATAAGGGTCTCAGGTGTTGTGTAGCTCGTATAATTAGTCTGTACTGAAGTATTATTCATTGGAGGAACACCAAGGTTCGAAGAGGTAACTGTTACATTCGAAATATGGTCATTCGTTCCGGTACCTGTCATCTGACAGTAAGACAACGGTGGAGTTGTAAACGTTACTGATGATGAGTAAACTCCTGTAGAACCTCCACATGTTGTAGAAACCTGAACTTCATAATTTGTCTGCTCGGTAAGACCAGTAATTCCATAGAAGTTTTGACCTGCTGGCACAGTAGCCGTCTGCCAAACACCTCCAGGAGTAGTTCTCCATCTGATATTATAAGTAGCTCCTACAGTTGCAACCCAAGATACTGTTGCAGTAGTTGCACCAATATTGTTTACTGTAATATTCGTTGGAGGAGCTGTTGAACATGGTTGAGAATCTACAAACTTCACTGCGTAATCTTCTACTTCTCCCTGAGTAAATGTCCCACATTGGGTAGCATTATCAAAATATCTCATTACGACACGCATACGGGTAGGAAGAGTTCCTGTATATACATTTCCACTCGCCACTGTAGGTACAGCAAAAGTTGCCGTTACCGGAGTAGTTGTATTATAAGTAGTATTCAGAATTCTCTCACTTGTTTCAAATGTTCCGTTTCTGTTAAAGTCAACCCAAGCTGAAACTCCATAAGATGTAGGAGAACCCGGCCAGTATTTGTTCACAGAAATTTTATTATTTGCAGAACCTCTTTCAAAAATAACAACTCTTGTAGGGTCTGGTGTATAATCTTTATAGTTATCCGATCCTGAATTACTCAACATGATAGGAGTATTCGTAGGAGTAACGGTTACATTATTAATATATCCACTAGTAGCAGTATTACTTGTAGGACCTGCTGTACAATAAGTAAGAGCTGGAGTTGTAAAGGTTACAGTCGGAGAGAATGCACCTGTAGTACCTCCACAAACAGTAGCTACCTGAACGTCATATGCTGTTTGCTCTAATAACCCTGTAAGCATTTGATTACTTACCAAAGGTGTATTTACAGCAATCTGCTGCCAAGCACCAGAAGGAGAAACTCTGTATCTTACGATATAAGTAGCACCTGTAGTAGATGTCCAAGTAACGTTAGCTGAAGAAGGAGTTACGTTATTCACCTGAATATCAGCTGGTGGAGCTGTAGTACACGCTGATAAATCGATAAGTTTAACAGCATAATCTTCAGTCTCACCATAAGAATACGTTCCACAAGCATTAATAGGGCTGTATTCATTCATTACAACACGCATTCTGGTAGTAAGGTTTCCTGTATAGGCACCACCTCCTGCATTTGGTATATTGAATGTGGCCGTAACCGGCGTTGTTGTATTACTTGGAGAAGTTAATACTCTTTCAGTCGCTTCAAAAACACCATTACGGTTAAAGTCAATCCAAACTCCTGTCAGGAAGCTATATTGATAACCCGGCCATGTTTTTGCTACAGAAACACTAGCAGTACCCCCTCTTACTAAAGTAACTAATCTTGTTGGGTCTGTACTATAATCTGTATAACCACTTTGATTAGAGTTACTTGTCATTGAAGGAGCTCCTTGCGCATTAACTGAAACCTGGCTGATATACCCGTCAATAAAAGTACTTGTAGCAGCTGAATTACAATAAGTAAGTGCAGGAGTTGTAAAGTTTACACTGGAAGAAAATGCTCCCTGAACACCCCCACAGATAGTAGCTACCTGAACTTCATACTGGGTTTGTTCTGTTAATCCGGTAATGAGCTGATTTCCTACCAAAGGTGTAGTTACGTTAATTGTCACCCAAGGTCCTCCGGCTACAGGTCTGTATCGTACTACATACGTAGCTCCTGCAGAAAGGTACCAACCTACATTAGCTGTAGCTGTTGTCAGGTTTGAAACTGTAATATTGGTAGGCGGAGCCGTTGAACAAGCTGGCAGCGGATGGCTTTCCAACTGTATTCTAGGAATATCCGCAAGTCTGTCTTTTGCTGCAGGAGGTGCTGCAGGGTCTGGGTTTGCGGAATCTTCATAATAGATCATCCCTCTGTTTGCTCCTGCATTATAAGATCCCCAAGCCGTACCTGGTGAAGATGCATAACCTGGAGTTTTTTCATTTACAGCAATCACAAGATTGTCTGTCCCGTTCCACAAAAACGGAGTTGCCAATTGAAGAGTTACCCAGTTCCCATTTGTCAGGGTAGGTAAAGTTCCGGCGAAAACCTGGGTCAAAGAATTAAATGGAACCCAGTTTGTAATGGTTGCAAAGTTAGTCTGGGTTGTGTTTCCCATATATACCACCCAATCCTTATATACATCCTGTGAGGTTGCAACGGTGGTGGAATAAAACTTTACAGCTGTGATATAGTTCGACGTACCTATAGCAGTCGTAAGTTCCGCAGCAGTGTAGATCTGCTGGGAATAACTATACCCATAATAGGAACGTATGGGGAGATACACTGAGGTACCCGTTCCTGTCCCGATCTGTCCTGCCTGAGCTGAGACTTTGGATACAAAGCCTGTACATATCAAACAGAGAAACAGAATAAAAGAGGTAAAGAATTTCTTCATAATGTTTTCATTATAATATTAATCATACAAATCTAATCATTTTTCGTTATTAATTTACATGTACATTTAGGTTTTTTTTGTAAAAATCCAATAATATCTCCACTTATGCTTTAAATAAAGAAATCCCCGGGAAAGCCCGGGGATTTGCTAATATATAAAGGTTATCTTTATTTTTTGATGAATTTAGATTTGAATTGCTCAATTCCTTTATCATCTATTGTAATTACATAACCACCTTTAACTAAAGTTGAAACATTTACTTTTCCGTTATTGATATTTCCTCTATCTACTAATTGTCCAGCAGCACTATAGATTTTATAATTAGCTTTATCTGAAACTTTAGTAACATTTAGAATATCACTTACCGGGTTTGGATAAATCTGAATACCATTATTTTTAACAGCAGTTTCAGAAGTAGCAAGGTTACCAGTAATGACTACGTTATAGTCTTCAACCTCTCCGTAATCAAAATTATTTCCACATAGATAATCTGCCGGTAATGATAAACCAGCATTTGTACTACCTACAAAAAATGATACAACTCTCATTCTTAATGGCTGCCCTTCTACTGCATTACTTGGAATTGTAACATTACTTGTTACTACAGTTGGCGATGGAGTAGTCGCTACAGGATAATTCAATACTCTTTCTGTTTCGCTGAAAACACCATCCTTATTAAAATCAATAAATGCTGCTACTGTATCAAAATCAGCAACATCTGGATTACTAGCAGTAACAGACATAGGATAAACATTCCCTTTTGTTAAGTTAATCTGAAGTGCAGTGTTTGTTGTATAGTTTGTATATGTACTGCTTGCTGAAGTATTATTTACATTCGCAAGTGTTACATTGGAAATATACTCATAGTCAGCATTATTCGTACCAGTAGTACAATAAGCAAGTTGTGGTGTAGTGAAGTTTACAGAAGTAGAATATGTTCCTACTGTAGTACCGCAAACCAAAGCTACCTGAATTTCATATTGTGTACCATCTATTAGATTACCTAAGTTGATTGATGGCACTGTAGTATCAGCTTCAGTCCATACTGTTGTACCTACTTTTCTATAACGTACTTTATAAGTCGCTCCAGTATAAGACATCCAAGATGCACTAGCTGAAGATACTGTGATATTACTCACTGCTACATTCGTTGGAGCAGCACTGCTACATGCAGATAGAGGTGCAATACTAAGAGGCCCTACCGCATAGAAAACATTACCAATTGAAGAAATTCTTACTTTAATAGTCTGCCCATTCAATGAAGAAGGGAAAGTAAAGTTTTCAGTTCCGTCATTAGGTGTTGATGCTGATAATACAGTCCAGGTTGTTCCGTTATCTGTAGTATAATCAATTTTTACAGTAGTAACATTATAAGGAGCAGCATTAGTATTTGCAACAATCCATTGAACTGGAGTTGGAGTATTCACATCAGCATATTGGTTAGCTACTCTGAAAGGTCCGTTATCTCCTACAACAATCGTTTGAACTTTAAAAGCTGACTGCTGTTGAGCTACATTAGAGTTATTATCTCTAACAGTTAATGCAAAGTTTGTCGTTCTTGCAACAGTTGATACCGCTTCCCAAGTATTGTTTGCATTATTTAATACTCCATTCATTACAGATGCAAATTTCGGGAAGTATCTTACTGGATTCGTACTTGGAACAGCAGATCTGAACGAAGCTCCCGACATTGTATTTCCTAAGTTAAACTTATTAATAGAAACTGATGCATCATCAACCTCTTCCCAAGAATAAGTCATTGGATCATTTTCAGGATCTGTAGCACCACCTGTTAAAACAAAAGCAGTCCCTTTAGGAATAGTATATGTTGGCAGATCCGTAATTACCGGTGGATTGTTGGTAATTGTAGTTTCTACATCACAAGTTTTTGCAATTAAGTTGGCTTGAATCTGACCAATACTTGCTTTATGGAAGTAAGGATCAGAGTTAGGCTGTACGTCTGTATTAGGACCAGTAATACCTGCATATCCCATAATGGTAGTTCCTGAACCAGGTTCCATGTTTACACCACTTCCTTCAAGATTATGAGAAAAAGTATGGTTACCTCCTAACTGGTGCCCCATCTCATGAGCAACATAGTCGATATCAAAGCTATCACCTGATGGAATTCCATTTGCCGGAGAAGTAAATCCTGAACCTTTTCCTTTAGGAACTGCAGTTGTAGGATTGATACATACACATCCGATACATCCGGCATTTCCTCCACCTCCTGATTTACCGAACAAGTGTCCGATATCATAGTTGACATTTCCTACATTAGCAGTCAAAGCACCCTGTAGTTCTCCATTCCATGCACCTCCCGATCCTGTAGCAGCAGCAGAATATGGATCTGTAGCCGGGTCAATATAAATTACACCTGGAAAATTCTGTAAATTCAAATGCAATGCAAAATCTTTCTCAAAAACTCCGTTTACTCTGGTTAAAGTATTATTAATGGCAACAAGTGCCGGAGCTCTTTTCTGATCATCTGTAGCTGTAGCAGGTACACCAGCAAGCCCCATAAAGTATTGAGTATACTCACCTGTAACAGACATAGCCAATCTCATTGTTCTGTATTTCTTATCAGAACTTTTGTTGAAAGTTGTTGCCTGATTTGAGAATGACTGCCCATTTTTTAATAAAGCATCTATTTGCTTTTTCGCGGCAGGAGATTCTTCTGTAGAACATAAGAATCCACTTTTATCCTTTTTAGTTTTAGGATGAACGGCATAAACTGTTTTATCAGCAGAAGCCGGGTCAATAAATTCATAGTTACCTCCATGGATGATCATCGACTGAAAATCATTAGGAGCAATACTGAATCTTAAATACTTGGTAGGGTCTTCTACACTTGTTCCAACATAAGATCCTAATTCATACTTGTCTGCCAGTTCTTTTACAACTACTGGAAAACTGTATACGTTAAATCTTTCAATCTTCCCGCTCATAGTAGGAAGAGAAATCACTACAGGAGTGGCATTTGTACCCATTTCCTGTGCATTCTTCAGCTGAGATCTCAGTAAGTTCAGGTCTAATTTATAGTACCCGTTACCTCTTACACTAGATTGATCTACTCTAAATCCTGTACTTCTTTTGTTATCGTCTCCTTTTTTAAAGGAAGTTGGCGTCCATTGACCGAACACGGCTCCTCCTATAAAGGTAAACATTAAAGCAGTAAATACTCTTTTCATAAATTAAAACACAATTATAATTTCCGCCAAATATAACTATTTTATAAATCTTATGGATAAAATAAGTTAATATTTTTCAACATAACACACTCATTACCCATATATATTAAAAAAAATACAAACGTTAGACTCGTCTAACGTTTGTATTTTATATATTTTAAAAGTTAAGAAATGCTATTTCTAAAACTTATATGCAATATTCCATGCAAATCCCATATTGAATTTTGAAGAACTTTTTCCGAAGCCTGGAACGATCATTGGAGAAATATCATCCTGCTTGGAAGTATAAACCATGTATCTTGGCTGAAGATTCACATCAATGTAGAAATTTGAAGTAAATAACTGCACTCTGCCCCCCAATGTTCCTTCCAGCCAAAAAGATGACTGGGATGATGAAGGAAAGGCTTCAGAAGAGTTACTTCCTCCAAATCCACGAACAGGGATTGCCATATATTCCTGATTATAAAATGATCCGGCAGCTTTTCCTCCAACATAAAATCCGTTGAATTCATTCTCTGCATCTTTTGCCAGCATATAGAATGCTCCCAACTTCACGAAAGGACCGCTTGCCTTTGCATCATATCCATTCTTCTGATACACATTCTTTTCAAAACCTGCCTCTGCAATAGCATGAAGGTTTCCTTTTATTTTTGAAGAAATAAATCCCTGATACAGTTTTCTGTCAGAAAAGAAACCCGCTCCGGTATTCAGTACATCAAGGCCAACCATAAAATTGGGTTCATATTTCTCCTGAACCTTTTTCTCTGCTTCCTTTTTTTTGTCTTGTGCCCAGCTTATTATTCCTAATAAACTAAAAAGAAAGGTAAAGATTAGTCTTGTCTTCATTCTCTATTTGATTTTGTCCGATTTCCACCTTTTGAACAGGATTCGGAGTTACTAATTCTGAAGTTAAATTCTCGTACGATTTTTTGATTCCGCATCCGGGAGAAACATACGTTGACTTCGTACTATAATTAATCCTTACTTTAGATTCCGCCCCCTTAATGGTAAGTTTAAAATAAACGTCTGTATAAGGCGAGTTGTCTACCCGTAGAGGAATTAACCTGGAATCAATCTTTGCAACTTTACCCAGATCTACCTTCCCTGCTCCATAATCTACTGCTACATAGAGTGTATCCAGAGTTGTCTCTTTTCCATCCTTTGATCTGAAAGCTACCTTCATTCTGGGAGTTCCTTCTCCGCTTTCACAAATATCATCATCTCCTCCACAGGAAAAAAGCATTCCTAAAAAGCAGATCGCTATGAGAAATTTAAAGTACTTCATATTAAGATTTGAAATTCAAATTTAAATAAATTTATTTTTTAATCAGCAATGCAATGTTCTCAACATGGTGTGTCTGTGGGAACATATCCACCGGTAGGATCTTTACTAAAGTATAGTGATCTTTCATCAAAGCAAGGTCTCTCGCCTGTGTTGCTGAGTTACAACTTACATAAACTACTTTTTCCGGTGAAAGCTTTATGATCTGTTCTACCACTTTCTGGTGCATTCCGTCTCTTGGTGGATCTGTAATCAAAACATCTGCTTTTGGATGATTTTCTAAAAACTCATCATTAAAGACGTTTTTCATATCTCCACAATAGAAAGTTGTGTTAGTCAAACCATTCAATTCAGCATGTTCAATTGCTGCATCGATTGCTTCCTGAACAGATTCGATTCCGATAACCTGTTTTGCATTTCTTGCCACATATTGAGCAATCGTTCCAGTCCCTGTATATAAATCGTAAACAACTTCATCGCCTTTTAGATCAGCAAATTCAAGCGTTTTTCTATATAATTCTAAAGCTTGTTTGTAATTGGTCTGAAAGAAAGATTTTGGTCCGATTTTAAATTTCAATCCGTCCATTTCTTCCATAAGGTAACCTTCTCCGAAATACACATTGATATTTAAATCATAAATAGAATCATTCTGTTTAGGATTAATGGCATATACCAATGTTTTTATCTGCGGGAACTGCTCCAACAAATAATCAAAAAGCTGAGTGCGGTTTTCTTTTTCTTCTCTATAAAGCTGGAATAAAACCATCCATTCTCCTTTAGAGTTTTGTCTCATCATTAAAGTTCTCAGGAAACCTTCCTGGTTTTTCACATCAAAGAAATCTAACCCTTTATTCTCAGCAAATTTTTTAACTGCCAAACGAATTGCATTCGAAGGATCTTCCTGAAGGAAGCATTCTTTTAAATCTAAAATCTTGCTCCACATTCCCGGAATATGGAAACCAAGCGCATCTCTGCTTCCGAAGTTTTCTTCAGAACTGATTTCGTATTGAGTCAACCATCTTGCATTAGAAAAAGAAAATTCCATTTTATTTCTGTAGAAATATTGTTCTTCAGCACCTAAAATTGGAACAGTTTCAAAATCTTCAATTCCTCCAATTCTTTTAATATTATTATAAACTTCTTCTTGTTTAAAATCAAGCTGCTTTTCGTAGCTCATATTCTGCCATTTGCAACCACCACAAGTTCCGAAGTGAATACATTTTGGATCAACTCTGAATGGTGATTTTTCAACAATTTCTTTTACTTCAGCCTCAAAATACTTTGACTTTGATTTTTTAACTCTTGCATTTACAACGTCCCCAGGAATCGCCCCGGAAACCAAAACAGTTTTCCCTTCTTCCGTTTTTCCGATAGCTACTCCTTTTGCTCCTGCCGCGAAAAGTTTTATATTTTCAAGAATTACATCTTTCTTCTTTCTCATATCAATTTCTTGTGATGAAGATAGCTTTCTACTCTATACTTCATCTATTTTCTATTTTTTCTAATAAACTATGAAACCTTTCAGTTCCAATTTCGTTTGCAAAAATACAATAAAAAAAACCTTATCCGAAGATAAGGTTTCTATACTGTGTTAAAGTTTATTATTTTGTTGGAGCCGGCTGTGGATTTGCTGGCTGTGGAGCTTGCTGCTGAGCTGCAGAAGGATCAAGCTGCAATTGTGGCTGCATCTGCATATTTGGTTCTGCCTTTGGAGCCGAAAGACCAGTCTGCTTATCCAGAATAGTTACCAATTCCTGCTCACCAAGATTTACAAATGATCTGCTGGCAATTTTACCATCTTTATCAATGATCACAAAGCAAGGTAATTTGAATCCGTATACACCATATTTCTTAGCAATATCAGAGTTTAAACCTCCTTCTCCGTAAACATTTACTCCCTGAACTCCTTTTAAAAGAGAGTTACTGGTTTTAATGAACTGATCTTTTGTATCGTCTACGTTTACAAATACAAAATTCATTTTAGATTTATAGAAGTTGACTACTTCTTTCAATACAGGTACTGTAGCTTCGCTGATATAAGGATTCCATGAAGCGTAGAAGAATAACATATAAGGCTTTCCTTTGTTTTCAGAAAGTTTATAAGCTTTTCCATCTTGTTTTGCTAAAGCTGCTTCCGGAGCGGCATCTCCTATTTTAAGTCCTGTAATAGCTACCTGCATTTTTAACAGGTCACTTTTAATGGTAGCATCTTTAATATCTGAATCAATGATCTTTTTGATTTTATCAATATTTTCAGCCGGAGTTGTAGGATGAATATCCGCCTGAGCCATTACAAATGCCAATAGATAATCTTTTGCAGTCTGAGATAAATCTTTCTTTGTTTTTAAATACTGTGCAAACATCTCAGAAGTTGTAATTCCTGTTTTCCCTTTGCTGTTTGCTTCTGCATACTTCTGAAAATCAGGAGTCATTTTTACAAGAAGATATTGTCTGTAAAGAGGGATTGTTTTCACCATCGCATCTTTATCTGTTTCCAACTGAGTTTCGTAATCTTTAAAAGCTTTAGAAGCCTTGTAAGATGGATTTCCAGACATTGGTCCGTGAGACATTTCATAGTTGGCAAGCAAATTAAGAACAGTCACTTTCACGTCATTTTTCTTCCATTCCAAAAGCGCTTTACTAGGGCTGTTTTTCTTTGCAAGATCATCTACATTTTTATTGATATCTGCTTCTATTTTATGCATACCTTTCAAAAATGCGGCTTCGTCTCCGCCCATCAAGCCTGCTATATTAACTTTAGTACCATAGTCAGCTAAGAACTTTTGAGTTGCTGTAAGAAAATCATTATTCTTCTTAGCATCTCCAGTAATCACGAATTCATTTGGGAAAGTAGTTCCGTTTCCTGAAATATTCACTTTTTGTCCCCCTTCAAGATAAATAAGGTTTTGTCTTCCTGCATAGTTGATCACGTACATCCCATCTTTAGGAGCATCAAAGCTTCCTGAAAAGTTTCCGTCTTTATCTAAACCTATATTAACCAAAGGCAGGGTTCCTACTCCTGAAGCTTCTACAAATTCAATTCTTTCTAATGCTGAGCTTCCAGTAATTTTTCCTTTTACTTCTACTTTTTTTGAACAAGACATCACAAAAACTGTGATGATAAACAATAAAAGATATTTTTTCATTTCAATTTTTAATATTACACAAAAATACGCTTTTTAGGGCTTGTTAATTCACACTAATTATTTTTTTTAAAAAATTTATTATTGCTGTTTAAAAGGGATATTCCAGTTATTTTAACTGATCTCTTTTTGAATAGCAAGCTGTAATTGAATGTTTTAAAAAAACGATTCAACTGCCCTCCAAATATATACTTATTAAATAAAGAATGACTAAAATCCGTCAATAAGTTAACAAACTTTAACAGGGTAATGCCATTCATAAAAAAATCGCCTCCAAAAATGAAGGCGATTTTTTATATATTTGAATCAATTCTATCCTTGATCTACAAGAGCAGACATGTACTCTCTGTTCATTCTTGCAATGTTTTCAAGAGAAATTCCTTTTGGACATTCTACTTCACAAGCACCTGTATTTGAACAGTTTCCGAATCCTTCTTCGTCCATAGCTTTTACCATGTTCAGAACTCTTCGCTTCGCTTCTACTCTACCTTGAGGTAAAAGAGCGTACTGAGAAACTTTCGCTCCTACGAATAACATTGCAGATCCGTTTTTACAAGTAGCCACACAAGCTCCACATCCGATACAAGCCGCAGCATCCATTGCTTTGTCTGCATCTTCTTTAGGAACCGGAATTGCATTAGCATCCAAAGTATTTCCTGAAGTGTTCACCGAAATGAAACCACCTGCAGCCATTACTCTGTCGAATGCGCTTCTGTCTACCATTAAATCTTTAATAACAGGGAAAGCAGCACTTCTCCAAGGTTCAATAACGATTGTTTCACCGTCTTTGAACATTCTCATGTGAAGCTGACACGTTGTAATCCCCGTATCCGGACCGTGCGCTCTACCATTGATGTAAAGAGAACACATTCCGCAGATTCCTTCACGACAGTCGTGATCAAAAGCGATTGGTTCTTTTCCTTCGTTAATGATATTTTCGTTCAAAATATCTAACATTTCCAAAAATGAAGAATCTGTAGAAACATCTGATATTTTGTAGGTCTCAAACTGACCTTTAGTTTTGCTATTTTTTTGTCTCCAAATTTTTAGGGTAAGATGAAGGCCTTTTTTTGCACTCATAATTGTTTATTTATAGGTTGGAGATTATTTGTAACTTCTTGCTTTAACTTCAATGTTTTCGTAGATCAGATCTTCTTTATGCAGAACTTCAGTGGTGATATCATCTGTTTGATATTCCCAAGCTCCAACATATTTAAAGTTAACATCATCTCTTTCTGCTTCTCCTTCTGAGGTAGCATGATCTTCTCTGAAGTGTCCTCCACAAGATTCGTTTCTGTGTAGAGCATCAATAGCCATCAATTGTCCTAGTTCGATAAAATCTGCCACTCTGAATGCTTTTTCAAGCTCAGTGTTCATTCCATCAGCATCACCAGGAACTTTCACGTCTTCCCAGAATTCTTTTTTCACCTGAGCAATTTCAGCAATAGCTTCTTTTAACCCTTCAGGAGTTCTTCCCATCCCCACTTTATTCCACATGATATGTCCTAATTTTTTATGGAAATGATCTACAGAATGTGTTCCTTTATTATTTAAGAAGAAATCTACTTTTCCTTTAATTTCTTTTTCAGCTTCATCAAATGCTGCTGAATTAGTAGGAATTGTTCCCGTTCTGATATCTGCAGAAAGGTAATCTGCAATCGTATAAGGAAGAACGAAATATCCATCTGCCAAACCTTGCATCAATGCAGAAGCACCAAGTCTGTTTGCCCCGTGATCTGAGAAGTTAGCTTCACCGATTACGAAACATCCAGGGATTGTAGACTGAAGGTTATAATCAACCCAAACACCACCCATTGTATAGTGAACTGCAGGATAAATTTTCATTGGAGTTTTGTAAGGATCATCAGCAGTAATTTTTTCGTACATAACGAACAAGTTACCATATTTTTCCTCAATCCAAGATTTTCCTAAATCATAAATCTGCTGATCTGTAGGATTATGAATATGTTTTTCGATAGCGGCTTCTTTACCTTTTTTGATAATCTCTGTTGAGAAATCTAAGTAAACACCTTCTTTCGTTTCATTATTTTCGATTCCGAAACCAGCATCACATCTTTCTTTACCAGCTCTAGATGCAACGTCTCTAGGCACTAAGTTTCCGAATGCAGGATATCTTCTTTCTAAATAATAATCTCTATCTTCTTCTTTAATATTTTCAGGTCTCAATTTACCTTCTCTGATGGCTACAGAATCTGCAATCTTCTTAGGAACCCAGATTCTTCCGGAGTTTCTTAATGATTCAGACATCAAAGTCAGTTTAGACTGCTGTGTTCCGTGAACAGGAATACAAGTCGGGTGAATCTGTACGTAGCAAGGGTTTGCGAAGTAAGCTCCTTTCTTGTGAATTTTCCATGCTGCAGAAACGTTTGATCCCATTGCGTTGGTAGAAAGGAAATATACGTTTCCGTATCCTCCTGAAGCAATTACTACTGCGTGAGCAGAGTGTCTTTCGATCTCACCTGTTACAAGGTTTCTTGCGATGATACCTCTTGCTTTTCCGTCAACAATTACAAGATCCAGCATTTCATGACGGTTGTACATCTTGATTCTTCCTTTACCGATCTGACGGCTCATTGAAGAGTATGCTCCTAATAATAACTGTTGTCCTGTTTGTCCTTTTGCGTAGAAAGTTCTTTTTACCTGAACCCCACCAAATGAACGGTTATCTAGCTGACCGCCGTAATCTCTCCCGAAAGGTACCCCTTGGGAAACACACTGGTCAATAATATTTGCAGAAACTTCAGCTAATCTGTAAACGTTAGCCTCTCTTGCTCTATAGTCACCACCTTTAATGGTATCATAGAATAATCTGTAAGTAGAGTCACCGTCTCCCTGATAGTTCTTCGCTGCGTTGATTCCCCCTTGAGCTGCAATAGAGTGTGCTCTTCTTGGAGAATCCTGGTAGCAGAATGCTTTTACGTTATATCCTTGCTCAGCCAATGTAGCTGCTGCAGAACCTCCTGCCAAACCTGTACCTACAACAATAATATCAATCTTATCTCTGTTGTTTGGTGCAACAAGGTTCATATGGTCTTTATGATTTTTCCATTTGTCCTTTAGAGGACCTCCCGGAATTCTTGAATCTAATTTACTCATACTAGTATAGTGATATTATTGAGTTATAAAATGGTAAACTGCTACGATGATGAATCCTGCAGGGATAAGGATTGAATACCATTTCCCGAAAGCTTTGATCACCGGCGTATATTTTGGATGTCTTGCTCCGATAGACTGGAATGAAGACTGGAATCCGTGAGCTAAGTGTAATCCTAGTAAAACAAAAGAGATTACATACAAAGCCACTCTCCAAAGATCAGCAAACTTCTCATGAAGTTCCGGCCAGAAACGTTCAGCATCAGGAGTCAATCCTTCTACATACTTGTAATTGATTTCATGCAGCCAGAAATCATATAAGTGAAGCGCTAAGAACGCTAAAATAACAGCTCCTGAAATAATCATATTTCTGGACATCCATGAAGAATTCACAGACGCATTGTTAGCTGCATACTTTACCGGACGCGCTTTATTATTCTTGATTTCAAGCACAAATCCCATAATGAAATGGAAAATTACTGCAAAACCAAGAATAGGCTGCATTAAGAACTGCACAAAAGGATTATAGCCCATAAAATCAGATGCTGTATTGAATGCATCCTTATTCAGAACTGATAACAAATTGGTCGTCAAATGCAGTATAAGAAAAATCAGCAAAAATAGAGCTGATAATGCCATCGCATATTTTCTACCTATCGTAGAACTCGTTAAACCTGCCATATAAGTTTAAATTTGAATTTCTACAAAATTAAGAAAGTTTAACAATATCGAAAAGTGAGAAATCTCACAAATAGACAGTTTGTAATCTTTCTAAATAAGAATTCCATGTATTATAAATGCAGGAAAACGTATAAATTATAACGATTATTTCAAATCATAAATCCTATTCCTGAAAACTACTTTTTGAACAGACTTTGGAAAGGTTTTCATCTCAAAATGATGTATTCTTCTTGAAGAGCAATAAGGTTTCACAACAAACTGCAAAACCTTTGTTTTATTTTCCATATCCGAAATCCAGAAGCATACCTTATCTCCCCTTTTTACTGAGAAAATATTGTTTTTACCAAATGTATGGATTAATATCTCATCTTTCTGTTCTTCAAAAACATTGAATCCGGTTCTTATGATCAGAAATATGATAACAGCCATCATTACTCTTGAAGAATTTTTAACATCGAATTTTATGATGACTGGTCTTAATAAATAAACAAGCACAAATACTGAAATCACCTCTAGTCCGTTCATTGGAATATTTTCAAAGAACAATACATCAACCTCAGCAAACCAATGAATCATTTTCAATAAAATCTGAATCACAAAATCATATATCCCGTTCATCAATTCAAAGTCAATCCCACAAGCAATAAGAGCTGTCATTAGGAATGAAAAAATGATGATCATTTCAGAAAAAGGAACAATAACAAAATTGGCGATGATGGATATGAATGAAAACTGATGAAAATAATACAACACCAAGGGAAGTGTAGCTATCTGTGCTGATAAAGATATCGTAATGGTATTAAACAATATCTTTTTTAAATAATTATTTTGTTTTGGAAAGTATTTCAAAAGAGGCTGATTCAACCAATAAATCCCCAAAACAGCCAAAAAACTGAGCTGAAATCCTACATCAAAAAACTGCTGGGTGTCACCAATTAAAATAAAAAACGCAGATAAAGATAATGAATGAAGCAGATCAGGTTTCCGCTGAAGCAATACAAAAATAAAATAGACACTCAACATGATACAGGACCGCATGACTGAGTTTCCAAAGCCAATAAAAGCAGCAAACAGCCAAATGAAACCCAAGCTTAAAATGACCACATATTTTCTAAATTTTAAGGGAATAAAACGAATCAGCAAAAAGTAAAACATCCCGAAAATAACCACAATATGAGTTCCGGAAATAGCAAGAAAGTGAACCAGTCCTGATTTATTGAAATCCTGTACCGTACCCGCATCAATCTCTGTACGATCTGCTAGAATGATTCCTTTTAAAAATTCTTTGGTTTTCCCCGAAATGTTTGCTTTATCAATTTTCTGAAGAACGTTAAGTCTATATTGGCGTAGTTTATCTGCAGGAGTTAAATCATTCCGTTCTGTAGCTCTAATTTCTTTTGAAAGATAGACCTGATATTCGATATGCTTTCGCCTCAGATATTTTCCATACTCGAACTGAAAATCATACTGAGGAGCTTTGGGTTGTGTTATATAAGCATCAGCCTTGTAGTAGTGAATAAAGTCCAACTCTTTACTATCCTTGGGAACATAAAAAACCGAATTGAATTTTACATTTCCTACCCGTGCTGCTCCTTCGTATTTCTTATATTTTTCTGTAGTATTTAATTTTTGAGAAATTTTAAAAGTAATCGTTTCTTTTTTCTTTACATATGAAGAAACGTCCGCCGAAAAAGTATTGTAAAAATGAAGAATAATCCCCGTTCCAAAGAACAGAAGCCCCAGCAAAACGGCTTTGGTCTTATGTAAAAAATAAGAATGAAAACATATTGCAGCCAGTATGATCAAGCAAATTATAATAACCAGGTAAAACGTAATGCCTGTCAATACCATTTTCTCCTGGAAAAGAATTCCAAGAATAAAACATATTACCAGAATAAGAAGAGGCTGCTTATGCAATTTCAATTAATTATCAAGGGAAAATAGATAATTAATCAATGAAGTATTATCTCTTAAATAGCTGAATAAGTACTTTACAGCTTACCAAAGACATTAACTGAGCGCTTGATTTTTTGCTATAAAATTAAAGGTTGAAAGTATGTTATTATTTTTTCAGAAATTTATCCGTCAAACGTTTCGTTTCTTTGATATAAAATAATGGATCTTTCCCATAATCCTCATATTTGAAATCTCCCACTTTTTTAGGGATAGCGGGTTCTATTTGTGTTCCTTCATGCCATTCGTTGAAAGACGTGATTCCAATAAAATCCGGATTTACTTTGATGGCTGCATCAAACATATTTTCATAATACTTACCCTCATTTCTGCTTTTGAAGTTGGCTTCATTCCATGGGCGGATTCTTGTATCTGAATAACCGGGACCTACACAAGGAATAAATATCATATGATGATCTTTGGCATATTTGGATAAGAAATCCCAATTAGCCGTTGTGCTTCCATATACAAAACCTTCACTGGCAAAATAGGTATAGAAGCCGTCAAAACCTGACGAATCAAAAAATTTCGCATCATCCTTTTCCACCCATAATCCAATATAAAGAGCATCCAAATCTGTATTTCTAACCGTACTTTCTCCGTTTTTGGATAATATTTTCACCCATTCTTCTTTAGGAATCTTATAGCTGTCATAGACATAAAACAATGGCTTTCCTTCTTTTTTATAGAAAGCGTGATGATGAGAATAGGTTTTTATAAGGTAAGAAAGCTGTTCTTTTAATTCTGAAGTATTTTTATAAAACGGCTCAATGTGAAATGCAATTTTTAAATCAAATCGATCCGCAATATCGAGGTATTTGATAAGACTTTTATCCGTGAATGAATCTTTTCCCAGCCAGCTGACTACCACTACCCCTACTCCGGATTCTTTGATCATTTTCATATGTTTTTCAATGATCTTTGCATCGTTAGAACTGTAGTTTCCAAGCGCTGGATAAAAATTAGCCCCAATATCATCTCCTCCTTTGTGATGCCCCAGATTGTTCCACTTCGGATTACTCCAGTGAGGAAGAATTTCATGGTTCCAATGCTGATAACTTCCATCCGTTGCAGGATTTCCATACCAGCCGTAATAGAATATCTGAACTTTATCTCTTGAGTCACTCTGTTGAGCAAAACTTTTCGAGAAAAATAATGTGAATACCAATAATAAAAGAAAACGGTTAAAATAATTCATAGTTAAAAAGTAGATTAAATTCTCAAAAACCTCGGCAAACTATACTTTTAATATCACCTCAGCAGCATGGTCACTGGCACCTTTTCCACCCAATTTTTCTCTCAGAAGGCTGTAATCATTTAGAACCTGTGTTCTTTTGTCTCCTTCTATAATTTTATTGAGTTCTTCTACCAGATTTTTGGTGTTCAGATCATTTTGAATAAGTTCTTTCACCACTTCTCTATCCATGATAAGATTAACCAAAGAAATATAATTGATGTTCTTCACTAACCTTTTAGCAATAGCATAGGAAATTTTGCTTCCACGATAGCAAACCACTTCAGGAATATTTAATAAAGCCGTTTCTAATGTAGCTGTTCCGGAAGTAACAAGAGCTGCTTTGGAACATCTCAGCAAATCATAGGTTTTATTGGAAACAAAATGCACATTATCATCCACATATTTCTGATAAAATTCTTTAGGAAGACTCGGTGCTCCGGCAATTACAAATTGATAATTTTTAAAATGCGGTCTTACGGAAAGCATTATTTCAAGCATTTTTTCTACTTCCTGCTCTCTGGAACCCGGTAATAATGCAATGATTTCTTTTTCGTTCAGTCCGTTTTCCGATTTGAATTTTTCAGCACTGATTTCCTGTAGATCTGAAATAGCATCCAGCAACGGATGGCCTACAAAATGGGAATGAACGCCATGTTTCCTGTAAAAATCTTCTTCGAAAGGAAGAATCACCATCATTTCATCCACGTACTTTTTGATAATTTCTACACGTCCTTCTTTCCATGCCCAAAGCTGTGGAGAAATATAATATACAACTTTGATCCCAAGTTCTTTGGCAAATCTGGCAATTCTCAGATTAAAACCCGGATAATCAACTAAAATTAAAACGTCTGGTCTGTTTTTCTGAATATCCTCATTACAGAATTTGATATTATTCAAAATTGTCCGTAGGTTCATCACCACTTCAAGAAATCCCATAAAAGCCAGTTCCCGGTAATGTTTTACCAGTGTTCCGCCCTGAGCTTTCATCAGATCGCCACCCCAAAATCTGAACTCCGCATTCGGGTCCTTATGTTTTAAGGCTTTCATCAAATTGCTTCCATGCAAATCACCGGAAGCTTCTCCTGCAATAATGTAATACTTCATTTCTATAGTAAGGATAGAGAACAAATTAAAATAGATATGATCTTAATTCGTAAATTTGTTCAAAGATAATGATAAAAAATGTCAGAAGAATTTGAAATCCGGAATAAAGTTGCAGAAAGTGGCCTTATCAATTTTGACCTTACCACTTTACTTCCAAAGGGGGAAAGAAAAGGAATTGACCTTAAAGATTTTCTTTTCCAGGAAATGATCCTGAAAGAAAAAGATTTTCGTGAAAAGGTAGAAGCTATCGATACTGAACAATATAAAGACACCTATATTTACATCTACAACTCGGTAGATACCATTATTCCGCTTTGGGCTTATTTTGTATTGACAGCTAAACTTACAGATGTAGCCAAAAAAATAGTTTTCGGAGACCGTAAGAATCTTGATGTTATTTTAATGCACAATGCGATCCAGACTCATGATTTTGAGGAAATGAGAGGAAAAAGAGTTCTGGTAAAAGGCTGTTCTGATAAAGACATTCCTGAAAACGCCTATATAGAGCTGGTAGAGCAGCTGAAGCCTATTGTAAAATCTCTGATGTTTGGAGAAGCATGTTCTAATGTCCCTATTGTAAAGAATTAATATGAACAAATATTTATCCGCGGGATTTTTGTTTATTATTTTTCTTGGGATTTATTATATCGGAAGTTTTTCGAAAATTCCTTTTGCAGACTGCGTAGGATTTGTGCTGGATGCAGAAAAAGGAGTATGGGCAACAAATGCTACTGCCACGAGTCACTTTTTATATATCAATACCGTTATTTTCATTAAAAACCTTACAGGGATTAACGCTATTGAAGCAAGCCGGTTTTTGGTTGTCTCATCAGGTGCGGCAACGGTTTCTATTATTTATCTCACGGTAAAAACCCTTTCAAAAACAGAATGGGCATCTCTTACAGCTGCTTTTGTTTTTGGCTTCAGCTTCTCATTTTGGAGAAATGCTGAAATAGTAGAGGTATATACTTATAATTCCCTTTGGGTAAGTCTTTTTTTCTTTTCAGTTATAAAAGCTTTTACGGAAAATAAAAGAATCTACATATTGCTGAGCAGTGTATTTCTAGGAATCAGCTTATGGGTTCACATTCAGAATATCCTGCTCATACCTGCCTTACTGGTCTTTTTATTCTATTTCAGAAACGAAAAAAAATATGCCGTGGCTTCATTACTGATGTTTGCCATATTGTTTGGCTCTTTATTTATTTTGAATATTTCCCAGGGACTTCCTTTCAAATCTCCATATAGTTCTGATCAGGGAACATGGGTGGAAGATTCTTTGAAAAAAAGTACAATTCAGTATGTAAAGGATTTTTTCCAATCTTTTGTATATCTTATTTATAATTTCAACGTATTTACATTTTTCGGAGTCACAGGTATTCTGCTTTTGTACAAAGCCAATAAAAAAATGTTTTTTGTTTTTGCTGTCGGGGCAATCTGTGTGTATGGGTTTTCCACATTTTATGCAGTATCAGATAATTACGTTTTCTTTTTACCCTTCAATATTATTTTTGCCTTATCCATTGGATATGGTCTTTCTTCTGCAAAGTACATCCGTTTAAGAAAATTCTCGTGGATATGTCTGCTGATTCCTGTAGGGTATCTTCTTTTTTATAAAGTGGTATTTTTAACAGAGAAAGGAAAAGAGTTTCATGCATTTAAAGAATATAAAGGCGGTCTGGATTATTATGTTCTTCCCTGGATGAATAACAATGCAGGCATTCTGGAGTTCACCATTGATAAAAAACAAGCCCCTGAACCGATCGACTGGATGACAATAAGTGCTGTAGAATACATAAAGGTATTAAAAAGCAAAGGGTATACGGAAGAACAGATCAGAAAACTTTAACAATAATTATGAAAGGCGGTCATTTTGTGAGGCATATTTTTTGATAACTTTGGTTTACTTAATACTAACAAACACAAAAAATGAGTTTAATTGACCTACTTACAGGGAACACAGGCAACCAGGTTGCTGAACAGGCTGAAAACAAATTCGGAATCGGCAAAAACCAGGTAATCGCCTTATTAGCTGTAGCTACCCCTCTTATTATTTCTTATCTTAGAAATAAGTCTCAGGATGCTAAAGAAGCAGAAGCTTTAAATAGTGCTTTAGATAAAGACCATAACGGAAGTATTTTAGATGATGCTTCACAAATTGAAGCAAGACAGGCTGAAGGCGGATCTATTCTGGATCATATCTTTGGCGGACAAAAAAGTACTGTTGAAAACCAACTGTCACAAAACACAGGAATTTCAATTGACAAGATAGGTCCTATTCTGGCGATGCTGGCACCTGTTATAATGGGATACATTGGACAGCAGAAGCAGCAGAGTAATGTAGGTGCAGGAGGACTTGGAGATCTTTTAGGAGGAATTCTTGGGAATGCTTCCAACCAGGCTCAAACCCAGCAGTCTAATCCTTTGAATGACATTCTTGGAAGTGTTTTAGGAGGAGGTACGCAATCTCAATCATCAGGAAATCCATTGAACGATATACTAGGAAGTGTATTGGGTGGCGGAAACCAACAACAAGGCGGTGGCGGCTTAGGCAGCATCCTTGGTAATATTCTTGGAGGTAAATAATTAATTTAATTTTCATAAAAAAAGACCGGAGAGATGATCTTCGGTCTTTTTTATTTAGATTATTTTTTAGATTTTTCTTCAGAAGCTATAAAAGATTTTGAGGCTTTTTTAGGTCTTCTTTTACCATAACTTCCGGAATTGATTTTTCCTCTTCTTGATTTTTTGTCTCCTTTTCCCATAGTAATTATGTATTTGTTAATTACGAATTTATAAAATACAGCTCTAAAATCCAATTAATGAAGCTGTTAAAGTTTTATAAAATAACCAGATACACTGAAAAAGAGAATTACAAATTATGATCAAACCTTAATCGTTTTCCACTTTCCTTTTTTGAATAAGATAAAAGCAACTATTGTTATCAGAGTTTCTGCGGCAGGAATTGAAATAAAGACTCCTTTCGGTCCCATATCCAGATGCTTTGATAAAAAATATGCCAGCGGAATCTGAAACAGCCAGAATCCAAAAAGATTCACCCATGTAGGTGTCCAGGTATCTCCAGCTCCATTAAAGGCATTGATCATGACCATTCCAACTCCATAGAATATAAACCCGATACTCATAATCTGAAGGGCATTTTTAGCAAAATCCTTAATAGCCGTTTCCTGAGTGAAAAAACTAACTAAGAAATTTCCCATAAAAATAAATATCAGGCTTACGATCAGCATAAAGATCGCATTATATTTCACAGTCTTCATCACCGACTGTTCTGCTCTTACCATTTCATTCGCACCCATATTCTGCCCTACCAGTGTAGAGGCAGCATTACTAAGTCCCCAGGCCGGAAGTATAAAGAACATCATAAGCCTTAAAGCTGTCTGATAACCGGCTGAGGCATTTTCACCTCCTGTAGTCGCTACCAATTCTGCAAGGAAAATCCAGCTGCATGAAGCAATGACAAACTGAAAAATTCCTGGCGTTGCAATTTTTATAATAGATTTAATTAATTCAGAACTCGGTTTAAAATAAGAAAGTTTAATACGAATCTGGGTATCAGCAACTAAAAGATGGTACAATTGGTAAATCACCCCAATACTTCGGCCTATAGTTGTTGCCAAAGCAGCTCCGGTCAATCCCAAAGCAGGAACTGGTCCTAACCCTTTTATCAGAATTGGACAAAGAATAATGTTGGCAATATTCGCTATCCACAAGCTTTTCATAGCAATCATTGCATTTCCTGCACCTCTGAAAATACCATTAATTAAAAATAACAGCATAATGATTGTACTGCTGCTCATCATAATTCTGGTAAAATTCTTCCCATAGGCTGCCGCTTCCGGCTTTGAACCCATCAGGATCAGGATTTCCTCAGCATAAATCACTCCCAGTAAACTTAAAACAAAAGTAATAACAAATGAAACCAATAGTACCTGTGCCGCACTTCTGGAAGCCTGTTCAGGATTTTTCTCCCCAATTCGTCTTGCCACCAAAGCTGTTGCTGCCATACTCATACCAATCGCAATAGAGTACATCACAGAAAGTACAGATTCGGTAAGTCCTACAGTCTGAATAGCAAAACCACTTTCTTTCAAATGCCCGACAAAGTACAGATCAACAAGGGCAAATACGGATTCCATAGCCATTTCCAGCATCATAGGAATGGCTAGAAGCAGAACGGCACTTCTGATATTCACTTTGGTAAAATCAGTTTCTTCCCCACTGAAAGCTTTTTTCAAAAACTCAACATATTTTGTCATGATTTCTTTTAGTTTACTTAGCAAAAGTATTCATTCAAAAGCAATTAAAAGTTGGCATATGGAAAGTTTTTAATAACTGTTGAATGCTGACTGCTCCTGTAAAAAAATTGAGTCAAAATATTTAAAAATAAAATTAACAACAAATATTTATCGTAATACGATAAATATTTATAAATTTACAACAATTAAAAAACAATATCACATGAAATTAATTGGTGAAAAATCTATATCCACAATTTTAAATAAAATTCTGCTGGCAGTCTCAATAGCTCAGCTGTTGTATTTAGGTTATTTAATTTTTGGATTCATTATAGTATATCTCAACATGCATCAAGGAACACAATATTTTTCAGACACATTTAAAACCGGAAATTTCAATAACGAAGTAACAAAAACAGCTACTGATTCTTTAACTTTCCAATTCAATATGCCATTAAACGGTTCTGTAATAAGGGGAAGCTATACACTGTATACCTTTGTTTCAATTATATTTTTCATTGGATTCTACAGCCTATTTACTTTTTATCTCTTCAGAGTTTTCAAAGGAATGAGCAAAGTGATTGTTTTTAATACAAAAGTTATTCAGGATCTCAAACTATTTGCCATGCTCAATATAATTTTCATCCCGATTTATTGTGCTGTTTTATATTTTATGGATAAGTCTGTATATAGCATAGACCCAATGTTTATATTACTTCATCTTACCTTAGGAATCATTATCTTTTTCATTATAGAATTTTTCAAAAAGGGATATGAATTACAAATAGAAAATGACTTAACAATATAATTATGCCGATCATTATCAATATTGATGTAATGCTTGCCAAACGAAAAATGCAGTCCCAGGAATTGGCTGAAAAAATAGGAATTACACAAGCCAATCTATCAATTTTAAAAAATGGAAAAGCCAAAGCTTTAAAAATTTCAACGTTAGAAGCAATCTGCACAGCACTGGACTGCCAACCTGGTGATATATTAGAATTTAAACCTTAACATTAATACTATGAAACTCAATTTAACTCTAAGAACAATCATTTTGACATTAATTGTATTTTCAACATTTGCCAACGCTCAAGAGCTGACTAATGAACATAAACAAATGTTGAAGTATGATAATACAGCTTATTTTAATACTCTAATTAATAAAAATAATATCAATACCTGCTATCAGATTGAAAACAACACCTACACTTTATTAGGCTTAGCCATTAAAATGAACAGTAAAGAGATATTCCAAAAACTGATTGATGAAAAAGCAGATCTGGATAAAGTGTGTGATGGTAAAACTCCTTTGATGTTTGCTGCGAAATATGGAAATACAGAGTTTACAAAGAAACTTCTGGCCAATGGAGCAAAAAAAGAGACTAAAACATCTACTGGCTATACAGCTCTGGATTATGCTAAAAAATATGAGAAATCTGAAATTATTAAGCTTTTGGAATAATTTTTAAATCATGATATTTAAAACAACCGTTTTGCAATTCTATAATTAATACTAGAATAATCTGATTAATAGAACGATAATTATTATCAAAACTTAGCAATTGGTAATAAAATTTAATTTAGATTTGTATATTCTTAAAAAAGTATCCTTATGAAAAAAATAATCTCTACTACCTTTCTATTTGGAATGTTACTGTCTGGCAGCATGTTCTCTGCTCAGAAGATGACTCAGGAAAAGATGAAAGCCATCTATTCTGATGATGTGGCAACATTTAAAAAACAGTTTGCCCCGGGAGATTACAACAAATGCTTCCTTGTTGGAAATATAGCTTATTCGCCACTTGGTTTCAGTGTAATGTCTGACAGAAAGAATATTATACATTTCCTTTTGGACAACAAGGCCAATGTTAACAAAAAATGTCAGAACAAAACACCTCTTGAAGTAGCTGATGATACAAAAGGCACTGAAGAAATAAAGAAAATTCTGACAGAAAAAGGGGGTAATAGAAATTAAAAAACCTAAAAACAAGATACGAAACTTCCGAAAGGAAGTTTTTTTTATTTATAAAACCTGCAAAAATCTTATCTTTGCCAACGAAAAATTCAAGGTTCGGAAATGAGCCTTAAACATTGAACTTTAAACAAATAATTATGTTTCGATCACACACCAACGGAGAACTATCTCTGAAAAATCTGAATGAAGAAGTTACACTATCAGGATGGGTACAGACTATCCGTGATAAAGGATTTATGATTTGGGTAGATCTTCGAGATCGTTACGGAATTACCCAGCTGGTTTTTGACCAGGAGCGTTCTTCTGCACAGCTGATGGAAGAAGCTAAAAAACTGGGCCGTGAATTTGTGATTCAGGCTACCGGAAGAGTTATTGAAAGAGTGAGCAAAAACCCTAATATTCCAACAGGGGAAATTGAAATTCTGGTAGAAAAACTAACTATTCTGAACGATTCTCAGCTTCCTCCTTTCACTATTGAGGATGAAACAGACGGCGGTGAGGAATTAAGAATGAAATACCGTTACCTGGATATCAGAAGAAATCCGGTAAAAGATAAACTGATCTTCCGCCACAAGATGGCACAGAAAGTAAGAAATTATTTATCTGAAGAAGGTTTCATTGAAGTAGAAACTCCTGTTTTGATCAAGTCTACTCCGGAAGGAGCAAGAGACTTTGTTGTACCAAGCAGAATGAATCCGGGACAGTTTTATGCATTACCACAGTCTCCACAGACTTTCAAACAGCTCTTGATGGTAGGTGGAATGGATAAATATTTCCAGATTGTAAAATGTTTCCGTGATGAAGATTTAAGAGCCGACAGACAACCTGAGTTTACACAGATCGACTGTGAAATGGCGTTTGTAGAGCAGGAAGATGTCATGAATGTCTTCGAAGGAATGACCAAAACTCTTATCAAAGATATTACAGGTCAGGAATTCGGAAACTTCCCAAGAATGACTTTCGCAGATGCGATGAGAAAATACGGAAATGACAAACCGGATATTCGTTTCGGAATGGAGTTCGTAGAACTTAACGAATTGGTAAAAGGAAAAGACTTTAAAATATTTGATGATGCAGAATTAGTAGTCGGAATCAATGTAGAAGGATGTGCAGAATATACAAGAAAGCAGATTGATGAACTTGTTGATTGGGTAAAACGCCCTCAGGTTGGAGCTTCAGGTATGGTTTGGGCTAAATTTCAGAATGACGGAGTGAAGACCTCATCAGTGAACAAATTCTACAACGAAGAAGATCTTGCGAAAATCATCGAAAAATTCGGAGCGAAAGAAGGAGACTTAATGTTGATTCTTTCCGGAAACGAAAATAAAGTAAGAGCACAGCTTTCTGCTTTAAGAATGGAACTTGGAAACCGTTTAGGATTAAGAAAAGGAAACGTATTTGCGCCACTATGGGTAGTTGACTTCCCTCTATTGGAATGGGATGAAGACTCTGAAAGATTCCATGCAATGCACCACCCGTTCACCTCTCCAAAACCGGAAGACATCCACTTACTGGAAACAGATCCTGGAAAAGCAAGAGCCAATGCCTATGATATGGTTCTGAACGGAAACGAAATTGGAGGAGGATCTATCAGAATTTTTGACAGAGATCTGCAGTCTAAAATGTTTGATTTATTAGGATTCACCAGAGAAGAGGCAGAAGCTCAGTTTGGTTTCCTTATGAATGCCTTCAAATACGGAGCACCGCCACACGGAGGCTTAGCATTTGGATTTGACCGTTTGGTAGCAATCCTTGACGGAAACGAAGTGATCAGAGATTATATCGCATTCCCTAAGAACAATTCAGGACGAGATGTAATGATTGACGCTCCTGCTTCTATTGCTGATGCACAGCTGGATGAACTGGAATTACAATTGAATTTAAAAGCATAAATTTAAAGCGGGGTATTTGCCCCGCTTTTTTTATATCCTAAATTTCAGCACATTTCATTAATTTGTTAATATTATAAGCTTTACGCTAGTATAAAGTACGACTTTGGTTACCATATCAATGATTAGTGAAATAACTTAATTTGAAATCTAATAGTAAAAATTAATGCAAAAAGAGTAAATCATCGAAATTAATACACATTTAAAATAAAAACACAACAAAACAATTATTATATTATGTTATATACAAACATAATCTTTTATTAATACATTTACATCATACAGCTTAATTATAATGAAGACTTAATCAAAACTTAGGATTTGATTAATTTTATAATCTTTTGCGTACGATAATAATATAGCTGTTCATATTTGACCTGATCACCAAACCAAAATTAAATAATATGAAAAGCAAACTATTACTCTTATCAGCATGCCTTGTTTTGGCACTGAATTCATGTAGGTCGGATATTGAAAATGCACAGGCAGACTCAATAGACCTTACAACGACTAAACTGGACAATGCTAAGATTCACAAATTACTGATTAACGGAAAATACACGTACGTTAATGAAGTAAATGGTGAATATTTTTATGCAGATGATATTACGATTAGCGCTGAGCAGTTTGACAAATTAAAGATGCAGGCCAATTCTGAAATATCAACAACTGAGAAAAGCACTATTGTAAGTTCATTTATTAAAACATGGCCAAATGCAACAGTTTATTATACTTTGCCCAGCCAGGGAAGTCTGAGCACTCAGAATTACAATACGTTCCTTACCAATATCAACAAAGCGTTTGATATGATCTCTTCTCAAACCAGTATGCAGTTTGTTGAACGTACCAATCAAACAGAGTATATCACCTTTACTTATACAACAAGCAACAGCTCACCACTTGGATGGCAAAAAAACAGAGTGAATGGGATTAAAATTTATAATATTACTTATCCCGCAATTATTGCTCACGAAATAATGCATTCCATGGGAATCATGCATGAACAGTGCCGTCCGGACAGAGATCAGTATATTATTGTAGATGTTAACAAAGCCGTGGAGGGCAGCCGTCATAACTTCAACCTTTATAATGATTACGCTGGACATGGTGCATTTGATTTCGGTTCAGTTATGATGTATCAGTCTACAGACTTTGCGATAAACTCAAGCCAGCCTGTAATGACTAAGCTGGACGGATCTACTTTTACCAAGCAAAGAACAGGTTTGTCTGCCGGTGATTATGCTGGAATAAATCATTTGTACGGACCCGTTAATGCTACTTCTGCAATCAACGGAACTTATACAATGAGAACAGCTTTAGCGAATGATAAAAACTTAGATATTTCCGGAAGCTCTACTACAGACGGCACCAGTATAATTTTGTATTCCGCTTCTACGGGGAATAACCAGAAATTTACTTTCAGCAAATCAGATCATGGGTATTATATTATCAAATCTATATTAGACCCTGCAAAGGTATTAACCGTAAAAGGTAACGGAACAACGAATGGAACAGCTGTTGAATTAAGAACCAATTCCAATACTGATTCTCAGAAATGGTTATTATTCAACCTGGGAAACAATGGCTTCGGATTCGCTCCTAAAAATGCACCTGCATTGAGATTAGAGGTAAAGAATGGTTTAACAACTAATCTTACGCCTATTGTAATCGGCACTACGGACCAAACGGTTCAGCCTTCTACAAAGCAGCGTTTTATCCTTACAAAAGTTAACTAATTTTTTTCAATAAAGAGGAACCATATAATGATCGACACGCCTGTTTCTATTGCAGACACAAAGCTTGACGAACTGGAATTACAATTGAATTTAAAAGCATAAATTTAAAGCGGGGTATTTGCCCCGTTTTTTTTATATCTCAATAGAAAATTCGACAGATGAATAAATCAGAGGAAAAGACAAGTAATCCACTCCCGAAAAACAAAAAACGGACGCCATGGACCATCGCAATCACCATCATTTGGGTGGTTGGTCTTTTTTTATTATTCCACGGAATCGGTTATTCAAAATATGAAAGTAATTTAGATTTTAAAGCAGGCTATTTTGTAATTGGAATTCTAATTCTTGCTCCTGTTTACTATTATATTTATTCGACTATTGAAAGTGAAAAAGGATTTCCACTAGAAAATTTTAATAAGGAACTTATCATTCAGGATATAAAACGATACAAAATCTATGGCCATGTAGATTTGAGCAATGCTATGATAGAAAGTTTTGTTTTTGGCGTAGGAAAAGACCAGAATGACTATGTTAACATCTCTTACAGCAAAGACGATATTGAATTTGTAAAAACCAAAATCACCGTAGAATATACAGAAGGAAGCTCAACCCGATTGCTTACAGCATTTACCAATGTTGATAAGATAACTTTAAAAGAAATTTTTCAAAATCAGTATTCTTCAACAATGATCTACTTTGACAAATATATCCCAAGCAATTATTATATTGATTTGGAGTTCCTGCAAAACTGGAAAAAATAAAAGCGGAACATCAATCCCGCTTTCTTATTTGTAAAAAATCATTTCATTTTTATCATCTGCTCTCTTCCCGGCCCGGTCGAAAGATATGCCACCGGAATACTCAATTCCGCTTCCAGAAATGATAGAAATTCAGTTAATTCTTTTGGTAATTCTGAAGTGTTTTTTATAACAGAAAAATCAGCATCCCATCCGTTCATCCATTTTAGTATAGGCTTTCCATTTTCAGGAAGCAGCCCCGAAACCTCAACTATACTTCCATCTTCAAGTTCATAACAGGTACAAACTGCTACAGATTTCAAACCGCTTAAAACATCAGCTTTAGTCAGAACCAACTGAGTTACACCGTTGATCATGGCGGCATATTTTAAGGCGGGCAAATCTAACCATCCAGTCCTTCTGGGACGTCCCGTATTAGAGCCAAACTCATTTCCCTTTGTTCTGACCTCTTCACCCAATTCATCAAATAATTCTGTAGGAAATACTCCATTCCCTACTCTTGTACAGTATGCTTTAGCAATACCAAAGATCTCACCTACCTTTTTCGGTGAAATACCCAATCCGCTGCTGGCTCCTGAAGCGGTAGTTGAAGAAGAAGTGACATGAGGATATGTTCCATGGTCAATATCCAGCATGGCGGCCTGAGATCCTTCTGCTAATATTGTCTTTCCTTCTGCCAGAGCATTGTTTAAATATATTTCTGTTTCAGTACATTTGAATCTCTTCAGGAAGTCTACAGCTTCAAAAAACTCATTACTTATTTCCTCCAAAGAAGGAAGTTTCATACCTCCTGCTGCCAGCATTTTATAATCTCTTTCTAAAATATGCTGTACTCTGCTTTTAAAGTCAGGAGCAAACATGTCTCCTACTCTTACATTCTGTCTTAAAATTTTATTTGAATAGGCCTGTGCAATCCCATTTTTGGTTGTCCCGATGGTTGTATAATCCGGACTTTCTTCCATAAAAACATCCAGAAGTTTATGAGTAGGCAGTACAAAGTGAGCCTTAAGAGAAATAACCACATTGTTTTCCGGTTGAACCGTTTCATCAAATGCCTGAAGATTCGCAATTTCTTTTTTAAAACTCACAGGATCCAGAACCGTCCCGGTCCCGATTACATTCTGCACTCCTCTCATAAAGATTCCCGAAGGAATCATTTTAAGTGTTATTCTGCGTCCGTCTCTTTCAATACTGTGCCCAGCATTAGATCCGCCATTAAAACGCGCTGTAATGTCATAATTTTCACTAATAAGATCAATAAACTTTCCTTTGCCTTCATCTCCCCATTGTAATCCTAATACAATATCCATATTCGTACTTTAAATTTTATAAGGCAAAGCTATGACAGTCAATGAGAAAGACCATTGTCATTTGGCAAAAAGAGATTTGATGAAAAATTAGATGTTAGAGGTCAGAAGCTGTTCACAGCTCTCCAACTCACAGTATTCATCATTAAACAATTATCATCTATCATTAATAATTCTAGACTATATTTCTCCTGATTCTACTCAGTGACGAAGGTGTCACACCAAGATAAGATGCCAGCATAGATTGCGGAACTCTATTGGCCAGACCTGGATAATGATTTAAAAAGTGAATATAACGTGATTTTGCATCCTGGTTCAGCATGATGCTCGCTACCTTCAGTTTATTCTCCACAACAAAGGCATGGATTCTTGCAAATAAAACCGGCCAGACCGTTATTTTCTCTTCCAGAACTTTAAAATGCTTAAGATCTATCACCAGCAATACAGCATCAGTAATAGCTTCAATATCTTCATGAGCAGGCAGCTGATCGGTAAAACCCTGAAAATCTCCGATAAACCTTCCTTCGTAAATAAAATACCGGGTAAAATCATCCCCTTGTTTATTATAATACAAAGACCGGAAGACCCCTTCTTTCACAAAAGCAATTCTTTGGCTCACCTTTCCTGCTTCTATAAAAGGATCTCCTTTCTTTACAGTGATTTCCTGAATTCCTTCAGCAATCAAAAGTTCATCCTGAGGATTCAGTGTCCCGAATTTCTTGATATAATTAAAAAGCTCTTCCATATTTTTGTTATAACCACGGATTGCGGAAATATAAAGGTATAAAAGTCACGGCTAAAAACAATTGTCATTTGACAAAAAGCCATCTACAGGTACCACACGGGCTTCCAACGGCATGTTAATTGCTTGATTTTTAAAAACGTAAGACAATGAAAGCAATTTGGAATGGCGCCATTGGCTTCGGTTTAGTCAACATTCCTGTTAAAATTTATTCGGCAACAGAAACCACAAAATTGGATCTCGATATGCTCGACAAATCTGATTTTTCCAATATCCGTTTCAAAAGAGTAAATGAAAATACGGGAAAAGAAGTAAAATGGGAAAACATCGTCAAAGGTTACCTCATGGACGACAAATATATCGTTCTCGATGAGGAAGATTACGAAGCAGCAAGCCCCGAAAAGTCAAAAATACTTTCTATTGACCAGTTTGTAAAGGAAGTGGAAGTAGACAGTGTGTATTTTGAAAACCCTTACTATCTGGAACCTCAGAAAAATGGAGAAAATGCCTACAGACTTTTACTGAAAGCTCTGGAAAAAACAGCTATGGTGGGAATCGGAACATTCGTACTCCGCGAAACTGAAGCTATTGGAATGATCCGTCCGTACAAAGATGACATTCTTGTTCTCAACCGTTTAAGGTTTGACCAGGAAATAAGAGATTATAAAGATTTAAAAATTCCCGCTCAAAAAGCTCCGAAACCGGCAGAACTTAAAATGGCGGTTAACCTCATCGAACAACTTTCCCAGGAATTTGATGCTGCGATGTACAAAGACACCTATTCTGACGAACTGATGAAGATCATCAAACAGAAAGCAAAAGGCAAAAATATAAAAGCCAAAAAAGCCCAACCTGCAAAAGAAGGTAAAGTGATTGACCTCATGGCCCAACTGAAGGCCAGCCTGAACAGTTCCAAATCAAAATCCGCATCATAATGGCTCTCAAAGATTATAATAATAAAAGGAAGTTCGATGAAACCAGCGAACCAAAAGGAAAAACGAAGAAAAGCAAAGACCAGCTGATTTTTGTAATCCAAAGGCATGCTGCCAGCAGACTTCATTATGATTTCCGACTTGAAATGGAAGGCGTATTAAAAAGCTGGGCTGTACCGAAAGGTCCTTCATTGGATCCCAAAGATAAACGGCTGGCCATGATGGTGGAGGATCATCCTTACGATTACAAAGATTTCGAAGGGAATATCCCCGAAGGGAATTATGGTGCCGGGCAAGTCGAAGTATGGGACAGCGGAACTTATGAACCTTTGGATGAGAGTTCTAAACTTTCAGATGAAAAAGAGCTGCTGAAAGAATTGCATGCCGGTTCTTTAAAATTCATTTTACATGGTAAGAAACTGAAAGGCGAATTTGCTTTGGTTAAAATGAAAAATACAGAGGATAATGCATGGCTGCTTATCAAACATAAGGATGAATTTGCTGAAAGCCCTTATAATGCTGAAGAAAATACTTCATCAAAATCGTTGGTTACAAAATTTTTAGAGGAAAAAAAAAGCCTGAAAATAAAAGAAAAAAAGAAATCATAACTTCCGAAAAAACTTTCAGAAATTTCAATTCCTTAACGAACGAAAAAAAATTAAAGTCTTTTATAAAACCCATGCTGGCTAAGCTTTCCGAAGAAGCCTTCAATGATAAAGACTGGATTTTTGAAATAAAATGGGACGGCTACAGAGCCATCGCCGACTTAAGTCATGACATTCCTCTTTTCTATTCCCGAAACGGGATATCATTTTTATCCAAATTTGAAAAAATAGCACTGGAATTCGAAAAACAGAAACATCATATGATTCTGGATGGTGAAGTGGTAGCATATGACGAACAGGGAAAGCCTAATTTCCAGTTTTTACAGCAAATTGGAGACAATCCCGATGCCGCTCTTGTCTATCATGTTTTTGACCTTCTGTGGCTGAATGGCCATTCTACAGAAGAACTTCCCCTTATTCAGCGAAAGGAACTTTTAAAAGAGGCTCTCACAGAAACTGACCGGATAAAATATTGTGATCATATTCCTGAAAAGGGTATTGAGTTTTTTACACAGATGAAAAAAATGCGATTGGAAGGAATGATTGCAAAACGAACAGAAAGCACATATATTGAAAATCACAGAACTAATGACTGGCTTAAAATCAAATTTTCCAATACAGAAGAAGTTATTATTTGCGGTTTCACAGAACCCAGAGGTTCGCGAAAAAGTTTCGGTGCCTTAATTTTAGGAAAATATTTGAATGGAAAGCTTACTTACTGTGGACATACGGGAACAGGTTTCAATAATACATCTTTAAAAGAGCTTTACCAAAAACTTCAGAAGCTGATCGTAAAATCATTTCCATTCGAAACGATTCCCAAAACCAATATGCCGGTAACCTGGACAAAGCCTGAACTGATCTGCGAAATCAAATATTCTGAAATTACACGAGACGGAATCTTCAGACATCCAGTTTTTATAGGGATACGAGAAGATAAAAATCTTAAAGAGATCAAAGACTCATCCTTCACCGAAAAATCTAAAGAAATGAAAGTATCATCAAAAAAAAATGAGGTTTCTGAGAAAGAAAAAGAGATTACTTTGGACAAACATATCGTAAAACTGACGAACCAAGATAAAATCTATTTCCCAAAAGACGGCATTGCTAAAGGAGATGTTATTGATTATTATCAATCGGTGGCGGCTTATATTCTGCCTCATGTAAAAAACCGTCCGCTTTCTCTCAATCGTTTTCCGAATGGAATTGAAGAACAGAGTTTTTATCAGAAAGATGCTGGAGATCATATTCCGGACTGGATTAAAACCACACAGGTATATTCTGAATCCAATGATAAATACATCGACTATATTTATTGCAATGACAAAGCAACTTTAGCTTACCTGAATAATTTAGGCTGTATAGACCTCAACCCATGGAATAGTTCTTTACCGGATCTTGAGCATCCTGATTATTTGGTTTTAGACCTGGATCCATCTTCCAAAAATACATTTGATGAGGTGATTGAAACAGCACTTCAGGTGAATGAGGTTTTAAAAACAATTAAAATTAAAGGATATTGTAAAACTTCCGGAAGTACAGGAATTCATATTTATATTCCGATGGGAGCTCATTATGATTTTGATCAGGTAAAAGATTTTGCCCATATCCTTATGAAACAGGTCAATGAAAGACTTCCTAAGATTACTACTTTAGAACGAAGTCTTCAGAAAAGGGATAACAAAAAAATCTATCTCGATTATCTTCAAAACAGGACGGGACAAACCCTGGCAAGTGCATACAGTCTGAGACCTAAACTGGGAGCTTCAGTTTCCATGCCTTTGGATTGGGATGAGCTAAAGCCGGGACTAAGACCTACGGATTTTAATATTAATAATGCTCTGGACAGGATCAAAGAGAAAGGAGATTTGTTTAAACCGGTTCTGGGTAAGGGAATTGATATGATGAAGGCTTTGGAATTGCTACAAAATAATAATGAATAAAAAAGACGAGAAAAATCTCGTCTTATATTTATTCTTTTACAAACTTATTTGTTAGAGTTCCAAGTTTTAGGTAATATACACCCTGTTCAAGGTTACTAACATCTATTTTATTATCTTTAATAATTGTTTTCAATATATTTCGTCCACTCACATCTATTATTTCAGCACTAAAATCCTTCAATTGTCTAGTATTAATATTCAGAATATTCTTTACAGGATTAGGATATATGATTAAATTTTCACTCTGAATTTTTCCATCTTTTACAGCCAAAATATTTCCGTTATTTAAAACTTTTGTAATAATACCTTTATTCGGTGTCTGATGATTTCCAAAAATCAGTATTTTCTGATCAGAAGTCATGATTGCAGATCTCATAAACTCTTTACTATTTAAGTCAACTTCAACTATTCCATTATTTCCAAAACCAGAATCTACAGAACCGTCAGGATTAAATTTTTTTACAAATTGGTTAAGGTCTGCAGCATTTCCTGTTGGACTGGCCATACACACCAAAAATAAATGGTTGCTACTATCTAGTAATAAAGTAGGGTAAAGAATATTATTATCAACATAATAATTATTAGTATTATAATAGGATTCATTAACAACACCGTTAATTCCAAAGCTGCTGTCTAAATCTCCATTTTGATTCAATTTCATTAAAGTAATAGTAGATACTGGCGAGGTTGCAGAAGACGAAACTCCATATAGGTAAGTATTATTATCTTTACCTGTAGCGGTACAGAAATAGGTTGAATAATTTTGAATCGGAGTATAAGATATTGAATTATTATTGTACGTATTATCCAAAATACCATTTTCCGAATATCTTGATTTTACAAAAGTTCCATCTGCTTTTTGCCCAATTAATATTAATTTTGAATCATTTTGAACTACCAGACGCCCCAAATTTGCCTCTTGTAGCACAATCCCATTATTTCCAAACGTGGTATCAATAGAACCATTTTCGTTAAGACGAAGAACCACCAATTTTGACGATTGATCATCTACGACAGTTGTACACAGCAAAATTTTGTTATTACTTGCTAAAATGACATTATGAAAATTAAAGGGACCAGACAATCCAAGATTATCAAAAAATGAATTGAAAATAGAACTAACAACCACTCCATTACTACCAAAACCTGGATCATAAGTCCCATTTTCATTTAACCGAATTAACTTAGTACCTAAAATATCCCCAAGAACAATTTTCTGATCGGGTTGAATATACATTTTGATCAAACGTGAAATTGGGCTGGAAGAAAGCGGAGGAATAAACACTGTATTAAAACTGTTATCTATGCTGCCATCAGCATTCAGTCTCTGAATAACATTAGTGGTAGATTGATTATTATTAGGTATATTATAATAAGTTCCACTTACCACAATTTTCTGCTGTACAGTTAAAGCTCCCGTTTCATAAATAAATCCGTAAGCATTGTTAGGTGTATATGTGTATACTCCATTAGTCCCAAAAGATGTATCTAAAAATTGACTTTGTGCTGTTACCGATGCCATTGCAAAGCAAATCACTATAAAAAGGAGTAGTTTATTGATCATAGTTATTATTTTTTCGGCAAATATAATGTAATATTTTAGTCGAAAAGCTTAATTCTAAATATTTTATAGTAGAATCAACTGTACATTAAATAAACAATAAAAAACTCCTGCATTAATCAATACAGGAATTTTTTATATCTGTGAATTACTTATTAAAAACATGAATATCTCGTTGTGGAAAAGGAATTCCGATTCCTGCTTTGTCGAGAGCTTCTTTACAGCCTATAATAAGTTCTTCGTTCATCGCCCAGAAATTCTCTGTAGAAGTACTTACTCTTATTGATAAGTTGACAGCACTTTCTCCAAGCTCAGTCACCACTACCTGTGGTGCCGGTGTTGCAAGAGCATATTGATTATTTTTAATGATATTCATTAAAAGATCTTTAGTCTGTCTTAAATCTGCATCATATGCAACTCCTATGTCCAATGATGTTCTTCTTGTTCCCAGATGAGTAAAATTGGTAATACTGTTGTTCGAAACCACCCCGTTAGGAATAACGATCAATTGGTTTTGTGGGGTAACCAGTTTTGTATGGAAAATATCTATTGCCTGAACTGTACCTGAAACTCCGGAATTGGTAGAAATAAAGTCGCCAATTTTAAAAGGTTTTAATAATAATATTAATATTCCTCCTGCAAAATTCGTCAGTGAGCCTTGTAAAGCTAAACCTATCGCCAAACCTGCTGCACCAATCATAGCAACAAATGCAGAGGTCTGTACTCCCAGCTGAGTTACAACAACAATAAACAACAGAATATTAAGTCCCCAGTTGATTATATTTAACAGAAAATGCTGCAGAGAAGCTTCCATATTACGTTTTTTGAAACCTTTTTCTACCAGTTTCTTGATCATTCTTATCATCCATGACCCAATCAGGTAAATCAATAATGCAGAAATAACTGCAGTAAAAACTCTTGGTGCCCATGAAATTGCTGAAGAAATTAACGTGTCCCAATGTTGTTGAATCTTGTTCAATTCTAAATCGTCCATTTTATACTATGTGTTTACTATTTATACCAATGAGATATTAAGTTCTGCAGGATTTCAAAATGAAATTGAATAGCATCTGTCTAAAAAGAAATTTGCCTTCCACTTCAAAAGTGAAAGTAAATGATATTATAGATTAAAATAGATTGGCAGCAGAACAGATTGTTTCAGCTTTACTCAATAATCATTCAGAAATTGAATCTTGCAGGAAGAAATAATTTTCGGGTCATAGAATTACAAAAACGATACCGAAGTACTGTAATCATCAAATTAACTTTCTGTAAAGCTAAAATTAGTATTAAAACAGCCGTATGCTGGTGAAATGTATTTAAGGTAGTTTTGCAGCCAGGCTTTCTGGTAAAAGTCTAAGGATATGGTAGATCATTTTCCATTTAAAATTGGGAACAATAGTAAAGGAGTTTCCTGCATTGACAATATATGTTGCTACATAATCCGGCTCCATGATCAAGGATTCATTCAATTCTAATCCTTCATTGATTTTCGTTCTGATATAGCCAATAACCAAAGCATTCACAATGATTTTTCGAGAAGCTAATTCCTGTCTCAATCCAGCAAGAAACTGAGTAAATGCAGCCTTGGTACTTCCGTAGACAAAATTACTTTTTCTTCCTCTCACTCCAGACAGTGAAGAAAGACCAATTATTCTTTCAAGGTTTTTATTGTCTTTATCCATTGCAATAATGCTCAGAATAGATACTCCGCCCATATAATTGACTTCCATCATTTGTTTTGCACCTTTAAAATCGGTCAATGCTTTTTGGTTGTCAACTAAAAACCCCGCTGCATATACTACAATATGAGGTTTTACGGGAAGTTCAGAATAGAATTTCTGATGTGAATCAAAATCTGCAGCATCAAAATACAAAACAGAAACTTTAGAATGGTCGAAGTGATTTGAATTAATAAAATCTTCCAAAGATGTTGTATTTCGGGAAGCTGCAATCACCATAAATCCTTTTTCAACATATTGTTTTATACATTGCTTTGCTACATCTGAATTTGCTCCCAGAATAAGAACCGTCTTATTAGTGTTTTGATTCATAGGGCAAAGATAATTTTATTAAATGCTAATCGCAAATGAACACAAGACCGCTTAACCATCTTCATTAAATTTTGCTCTTGTTGATAAGTTATATAAAAAGACTGCGGCGGGTGAACTTTGTTCACCCGCCGCAGCTAAATATTTTCAGACTGAATTATTTCTTTTCTTCAGTTGCTGTTTCTTTTTTGTCATCCGCTTTATCAGCAGATTTTGCTTTATCTCCAAAACGAGATTCTGTCATCTCTCTGGAAACTGCTGCTTTTTCGAATTTCAGTTTTCCTGATAATGTTTCGATAACAAAACCATCATCCTGAACCTGAGCAATTCTTCCGTGAAGACCTGATGTAAGAACTACTCTTGTTCCTACTTTAAGGTTTTCCTGAAAGTTTTTCTCTTGCTTTTGTTTTCTCATTTGAGGTCTTATCATCAGGAAATAAAATCCTACAAACATTACCCCCATCATGATTAGCATCATAGGTGAAGATCCACCTGCTGCCTGTAAAAATAGTGTCAACATATTGTAATTATTATGGTTGAATGTTTGCTGTGAATGTTAATCTGATTGGAGCTTTTTCTACGTTTGCAAAAACATCTGCATACTTCTGAACGTTTCCGTCAAAGCTTGAAGAATCAAAGTGCAATGTAACTTTTCCTTTTTTACCTGGCATAATCGGTTCTTTTGTGAAGTCAGGAGCTGTACATCCGCATCCAGGCTTAACTTCAGAAATAATTAATGGGTTTTTACCAGTATTAGTTACTTCATATACGTGCTCTACTTTATCTCCTTTTTTGATTTTTCCAAAATCGAAGCTGTTTTCAGATAGAGCAACAGAAGTAGATGGTTCGTTAGAAACCGGTGCTGCTACTTCACCAGTTACAGGTGCTGCTGCAGAATCAGTAGTTACCGGAGCCACAACAGCTGCAGAATCAGTAGTTGCAGTTTCAGTACTTTGAGCTTCTTTATTTTCTTTTTTACATGAAACTAACCCAAAGCCTATAATAGACAAGGCGATAATTGATAACGTCTTTTTCATTTTATATTCTATTTTGATCTTTACAATATTTATCTAAAATACCATTGATGAAGATATTGGAACGGTCTGTAGCAAATACTTTTGCAATTTCAATATATTCATTAATAATAACTCTTGAAGGCGTGAAAGCAAAATTGTCAAGTTCTGCAAGTGATGTAGATAAAATTACTTTATCCATTAAAGAAACTCTTTCCAGATCCCAGTTTTCAAGTCTTTCGCTCAGTTTCTGTTCATTGCTTTCCCAGTTGTTCAGTGTATCTCTCAACAGTTTTGCAGCAAAAGTTTTATCTTCTTCATCTTTAATCATTTTAATTAAAGTTCTGCTTTCTTCATCTTCTCTCAGGAAACCGATCGTTTTTTGTACCATGGAGTTGGCAATGTGGATATCATCATACCATGAAAGTTCTTTATCTCCCAAATAATCATGAAAATCTTCATTTTCAGCAATATATCTTAAAAATAATTTCCCGATAAATTTCTGATCTTCTTCAAAAGAGTATCCATCTTCTTTCATGAAATCCTGGTAACGTTTTCCAGCAGTAATTCTTTGGAAAGTTTTTACCAATAGGTCATCATGCATATCCCATTTCAGTTGCTTATGCTGGCCTGTAAAAAATAATCTTTCAGGATTTTCTTCCAGTTTAAGCAATACTTGGTTGTTGATGAATTTTTGGTTAGGATTGATATCAGCATCAGTTTTAAGATATTTATTCTTACCAATTTCGATCTGATGTTCTGCCAATTCTTTCAGAGCCACCAAAAAATTGAGCTGATAGATGTATAGATAATAGATTTTCTCTATACCAGCAAACATGTTTTTCTCTAAAACATCAAATTTTACAGGATTTTGGTAGTATGAATACACTGACTGTACTACTTTTTCACGGATTTGTCGTCTTCCTAACATTCAAAGAGCTTTTTTATGGGTGCAAAGATACAAAATTTAAAATTGACGAATTCGTAGTGTGACGACATTTTTGTAATTTTGTCAAACTATATGAAAGCGCTAAAAACCTTAAACCCTTATTTTTGGAAACACAAAATACTTTTGTTTTGGGGGGTACTATTTATCATTGCCAGTAATTTCTTTAATATATATAAGGTTCAGTTTGTAGGAAAGTCTGTGGATGAGCTTACAAAAAATGGCAACCTTGGCTTCAACAATCAGGTTTTGATCTATGTTGGAATTATTGTTGGATGTTCCCTGCTGACCGGAGTTTTCACCTTCATGATGAGGCAGACCATTATTGTGGCTTCCAGAAGGATAGAATATGAGCTTAAAAATAAAATCTACAGACATTATCAGGATTTATCTTTAACAGATTATAAGCAGACCACCATTGGAGATTTAATGAACAGATTAAGTGAAGATGTTGTGGCGGTAAGAATGTATCTTGGTCCCGGTGTCATGTATGTAGCCAACCTGATTGTGCTTGTGCTGATCACCGCAATTTATATGATAAAGACGGATGCTTATATGACATTATGGACTTTACTGCCCCTTCCGATTTTATCTTATGCTATATATAAGGTAAGTTCAATCATTAATAAGAAGTCGAAGATCATGCAGAAAAGCCAGTCTGCGATTTCTACTTTTGTTCAGGACAGCTTCTCTGGAATCCGTGTTGTAAAGTTCTTTGCCAGAGAGAAATACATTGAAAAAAATTATGGAATCAAGGTAACTGATTATCAGAACAAAGCATTGGATCTGGCAAAAACAGAAGCTTATTTCTTTACTATTATTCTCTTTGTAATCGGTCTATTGAACGTGGCTGTTATCTGGATTGGAGGGGTTAAATATATTGCAGGAGAATTAAGTATTGGTAAAATTGCAGATTTCTTCATGTATATCAACACACTGATCTTCCCGTTCTCTATGGTAGGATGGGTAACTTCCGTGAACCAGAGAGCTGAAGCATCTATGCAAAGAATTAATGAATTCATGGATAAGAAATCCGAAATCGTTAATACTAGTTTTGAGAACTACCCTATCAAAGGGGATATAGAATTCAGGAATGTCTCTTATGTATATCCTAATACAGGAATTAAAGCGCTGGATAATTTAAGCTTTAAAGTTAAAGCCGGGGAATCTTTGGCCATTATGGGTAAAACCGGAAGTGGAAAATCAACGATAGCTCTGCTCTTATGCAGGTTGATAGATCCCAGCGAAGGTGAGATTTTGATTGACGGTAAAAATCTGAAAGATCATAATCTGAGCAACTACAGAAACTTCATTGGATATATTCCTCAGGAGAGTTATTTATTCTCCGATTCTATTGAAAATAATATTGGTTTTGCCATTGATTATCCTTCTCATGAGAAAGTGGTAGAATATGCAAATATTGCAGATGTTCACAAAAATATTGAAGAGTTTAAAGAGCAATATAAAACACTTGTAGGTGAACGCGGAGTCATGCTTTCGGGAGGGCAAAAGCAAAGAATATGCATTGCAAGAGCCTTAATTAAAGACCCGAATATCATCATTTTTGATGATTCACTGTCTGCTTTAGACACCGAAACGGAGCAGAATATTCTGGAAAATATCGATAAAAAAATAAGTAACGCTACTTCCATAATCATCACACACAGAGAGTCTAGCGCTCAAAAAGCCGATCAAATTATCAACCTTACGGAAATTGCCAATTCTGTAACCGCTTAGCCATTTCGTTCTCAATTGTTAAATAAATCATAAAAAAAATTTTGTGATTAAAAGAATTCTTTTATATTTGTTCTTAACAAGATTAAAAAATATCTAACAATGAGTGAATACAAGGAACGCCATGAAAATGAGATTTTCACGAAGGTGTTAAAAGCAGGGAGAAGAACTTATTTCTTTGATGTGCGCGAGACGAAAGCAGGAGATTATTATCTTACAATCACTGAGAGTAAGAAAAATTTCGGAGAGAATGGGGAAGCTACATTCGAGAAGCATAAAATTTACCTTTACAAGGAAGATTTTAAGAGTTTTCAGGAGATGTTTAATGAGTCCACAGATTTCATCATTAATGAAAAGGGTGAGGATGTAATTTCAGAAAAGCATGATAAAGACTTCAAAAGCAAATCATTCACTATTGATTCTGACGACGAAGTTTAAAAAAGAATATCTAAAAACACAAGCATCTGAAAAAGATGCTTTTTTTGTGCCTTATAATCAAAACTCAACAAACACTTATTGTTACATAAAAAAACGGGCTAAAGCCCGTTTAATATTATGATGAATATCTATATTTAAAATTTGCTGTGAGTGATTTTCTTATTTTACTGATACTATTTCTTTTGACTCCTGCTTATTGAAGGTTTCTGATTTCAGGAAACTGAATAACACTTCTGGCAGCTCATTTTTACAAGGATCAGCATTTCTGTTATTCATGTTAATTACCTTGTTTGTAACATTCGCAGCAGAAAACATTACAATACCTCCGTCTTTTCTAAGAGTAACCAATTCTTCATTCTTAGTGCTTGGATCAAAATTCCCAAAACACATTATATTATTTTCGGTTTGCGGAACCGGAAACTTTTCAGAGGTAATGCCTGATAAGGTAGTCCCATTTAATTTAAATAATTTATAATCTCCGTCAAAGTTTCTGTGAGCGATAATTTCAGCAGCACCATCAGCATCTATATCTCCAACAGCCAGACCTTTCCAGTCTGAAGCTGAGCCCCAATTTGTAAATTGGGTAATTTTTGTGAGAACACCACTATCGTTTACACGATAAACATGAATACCATTATATATAGAATTACTATCATCTGCATCAACAAGAAGCACGATCTCATCCTTACCATCTTTATCAAGATCACCTGATGCTACTGCTTTGATTTTAGAACTTGTAGGCAGATTAAGCGTATTTACATACACTGATTGCATATCTGTGCCAACAAATTTATTCACTCTAACCTCTTTATTAAAATTTCTTACGGTAATAACATCATCTTTTCCACCGCTGATAAAATTTCCGGCAACAACACCCACCCATTCTGATTGAGCCCCCCATCCTGTATACTTCGTATGCTCAACAATGTTTCCGTTTTCTATTTTCAAAACATAAATACCATTTTCATTTGCATCTGCATGATCATTCAAAGCTATGATTTCGCTCTTATTATCTCCGAAAAAATCACCTGCTGCCAATCCTTTCCAGTTATTAGAACCACCGTATACTTTATTGCTGGTGACCGTTTGAAAACCTCTATCGTGCGGTTCCAAAGTCTCTATCAAACCATCAAAATTTCTTATGACAACAAATTCTTCTTTGCTATCCCCATTAAAATCACCACTCGCAACTCCTCTCCAATCAGAATCTTCTCCATATTCATGATCTGTATTTACAGGTACAACTAAGTTTTCAAAATTTGATAAAAGAGCCCATGTGATAGAAGAATCAAATACCGTTATATTACTGTAATAATTTTTGGCAGCCTGCAAATCTGAAACTATTTGATATAGCGTTTTATCATCGTATTGAGATAAATACAGCCATAAATAAGCTGTATAAGTACCATATCTAATAGCCACAGTAGGATCAGAGGTATTAGTATTATGCTTGATATTCCAATTCTCACCACTATAATTAACCCCGTTTTTTATATGTAAAGGAGAGATGTAAATATCTTTTGTCAACGTTTTAGTATAGGCATTTATATCTGCAGTGGTATAAATAAGGTTTCCATTGATTGAAATACCATACTTATTACATTCATAAGGAAAAGCAGCCGTTAAATCAGCATGAGAAATATCTTCACGCAGGTCATCATGTTTCCAATATGTCCAGACATTAGATCCTAAACCGGAATTAAGTTGTGTATTTGATTTTATAAAATTTGCTATTTGATTAATCTGAATAAGATAATTATTCTCATGTGTTGCCCTATACATCTGCACTAGCACTCTTCCAACAGAACTTTGCATATTAAATGGTAGAATTACTCCTGCATAATTTACCGGTGGATTATCATTTCGCTCTTTATAATAACCTATAATATTATTAGGATTAGAATTAGGCTCAGTGTGCCATTGATCATTATGATAGATAAGTGTTTCTTTTATCTTCTGTATAAGATCATCCGCAATAGCATTAAATGTTTTATCAAAATAACGACCTGGTGAAGTATATTTTATATTTTTAATACTATCATCATCTTTAACTATTGCTGCAAACTTAGCCATAGGATATAATATATTAGCACTATGCACCAGATGAGGATAGGTTGCTCCCGAATCCATTTTTGGTATATTATAGTGATTATTCGACCAAACAGGACCTATACTATCTCTATAATCAGAAATATTGCTTAAATTTAAACTTGGTGTCTGCTCCCTAAGATCATCTCTCCTATCAATCACATTCCCTATACATCTTATTAAGGTTTTGGCATATTTAGGTTCTTTTGTCTTTTCATACATCAAAACCAATGCTTCCATATGAGCGGGTACCGCCCAGGCAAACTCAAGTTGATCCGGGCTTGTTGAATTGCCATCCCATTGGTCAAGACCTCTGGTATCAAAAAGACGTTTATAATAAGATTGGGAACCTGATTGAGAATAAGATTTTATTGCAAAAAGCGCAATAAGAATTGTAAAGAGTTTTTTCATATTTTATTTTTGTGATTATTTCAAACGTATTTCGGAACAACTTCAGTTATTAAAATGAGCCGGATTCAGGAAGCTGAACAACAGTTCTGGCAGCTCATTCTTACATGGATCTGATTGTTTATTAGCGTTAGGAGGAGTATTGACAACTTTTGCCGCAGAAAACATTACAATGCCTCCATCTTTTCTAAGGGTAACCAGTTCATCATTTTGCGAGCTTGAATCAAAGTTTCCAAAACACATTACATTATCTTTGGTTTGCAATACAGGAAAGCTTTCAATACCAATGTTATCTAAAAATTTAACGCCATTTGATTCCTTCAGTTTAAAAACTTTATAATCTCCATCAAAGTTTCTATGAGCGATAATTTCATCAGCTCCATCACCATCCAGATTTCCAACAGCCAATCCTTTCCAATCTGAAGCTGCACCAAAGCCAATAGACTTATCAATCAGTGTCATTACCCCATTATCATCAATATCATAAGCATACACACCATTTTGCATATAATCTTCAGCATCAATCAACAATACAATTTCATCTTTTGGATCATCATCAAGATTACCAGCGGCCACCGCTTTAATTTTGGAATTTACAGGGAGATTGAGCTGATTAAAATAGACCAATTCAGGATCAGTACTATTAAATTTATATAGTCTTACTTCTTTGTTATAATTCCGGACAGCAATAAATTCGTCTTTGCCTCCACTGATAAAATTTCCAGTGGCTAATCCTACCCAATCTGACTCTGCCCCAAAACCTGTAAATTTTGAATGCTCAACGATTTGGTTATTTTCAATTTTAAAAATATAAAAGCCATTTTTATTAAAATCTGTATGATCACTCAATGCAATAATTTCGCTTTTATTATTTCCAAAAAAATCACCTGCAGTCAGCCCTTTCCAATTATAAGAGCCACCATAGGCTATACTATTTGTCACAGGTTGGAAACTCTTACCATAAGGTTCCAAAGTACCTATAAAACCGTCATAATTCCTGATTTTTACAAACTCATCCTCATCATCCTCATCAAAATTACCCTTTGCTACCCCTCTCCAATCAGAATCTTCGCCCCATAAATGATAGGTATTCACAGGGACAATAAAATTTTCATAATATGCTAAAAGTGCCAATGTCAAAGACGAACCTTCTACATTGATATGATCATAATAATTTTTTGCAGCTTGTAAATCTGCAATTGTCTGATATATTTTTTTATCATATTCCGAGGACAGATATAACCACATGTAGGAAACATATGCATCATAATTGGTATTATTATCTGGAGGAAGCTCATTTATAGTATGATATTTAATATTCCATTTCAACCCGTTATAATTCACTGCATCATGTATAGATAGAGGCCCCTGATAAATATCTTTTGTAAAACTTTTAACATATCTCTCCATATCTAAAGATGTATAAAGAGGATCGTTGGCATTGTTCTTTATATTATATTTAAAGCATTCATATGGAAAACTTACAGTCAAGCCTGCATGGGATATATCATCACGTAAAACAGTATGGTTCCAATAAGGCCAGATATTTGAGCCATGATTCGGATCAAGCTGAGTATTTAACTTTATAAAATTAGATAGTTGACGTATTTTAGTAAGATAGATGGTATCCTCTGTTGCTCTATACATTTGTACAAAGACTCTTCCAACTGCACTTTGCATATTAAAAGGTAAAATTTCACCCTTATACTTTAATGGAGGGTTGCTATTAACATTAATAGAATCTCTTTCTTTATAATACCCTATATTATCATTAGAATTAGGATATGGCTCCTCATGCCATTGATCTTTATGATACTTAAGCGTTTCTTTTACCTTTTGTTTAAGATCATCAGCAATATTTTTAAAAGTCATACCATTATAACGTCCACCTGATTGATACAATATATTTTGAATAGTAGTATCATTTTTAACCATAGCTGCGAACTTAGCCATGGGGTAGGTTATATTAGCACTGTGAGCTAAATGGCCATAAGGTTTTCCATTATTTGCAATCAAATTATAACGATTTGTTGACCATACAGGACCAATACTATCTCTATAATCAGAAATATTGCTTAAATTTAAACTTGGTGTCTGTTCTCTAAGATCATCTCTCCTATCAATCACATTCCCTATGCATCTTATTAAGTTTTTAGCATATTTTACATCGTGTGTTTTTTCATACATTAGTACTAATGCTTCCATATGTGCTGGCACTCCCCAAGAAAACTCACCCTGATCAGGGCTATCTGAATTCCCTAATGATATGTCATAATGCTTCTCATCAAACAGATTTTTATAATAAGATTGAGCGTAGGATTTTATTACAAATAGCAGGGTAAGGATTGTAAAGAACTTTTTCATGTTAATAGTTTTGATTTGAGTCAATTTAAAGAGAATTTCATCTCATGATTTTGGCAAAACAAATATAAAAGTTTCAATCACCAAACCATGAATTTATTTTCAAGAATTTAAAGAGACCCATTGTGTCTGTTGAAGAAAAAATCATAAGTACTGGGAGAAAAACTTTTGAAAAAAAATAAAGCCTTTCAAGATTTGAAAGGCTAAAAATAGGCTAAGATTTACAAGTAAATTATTTCTTAATAAATTTCTCCGTAATTATTTTCTTTTCCGTCACTACATTTAAAATATAGATTCCTGATGGAAATGCCGAAATATCTACCTTTGATTCTTTTGTGGTTTTTATGAGTTGTCCAGACGTACTAAATACTTCTGTCTTTAGTATTTTATCATTGGTTTCTATATTCAGAACATCTTTAGCCGGATTAGGATAAATTCTAAACTGATTAATTTTTAACTCAGAAACCCCTAGACTTCCCATCAATTCATAAGCTCCACTATCAGGATTGCCCATTCGAACCATTCCTGCAATATCATCTGTTGGTGCATCTGTCAGCTGACCATAATTGATTGCAACACTATTGGATAACAAGGACAATCCATCATCCGAAGTTCTTAAAATGCCATCTGCTCCAAAGATGTTGGTTTCATCTTTAAAATTAGGATTAGTCTGGAATATATTATTAGGATAGCCATACAAAGAATTTTGGTTTGCTGAGGTATAAAAACCTTGTGGTAATTGAAATAGGTTATTGTAGAAATAATTCTCAGCAGGCCAGTCATTATGATTTTTGTAATCTGCGCCAGGCTGATTATCCGTCACATTAATATTGCCCCAAAATATATTATTTTTCACGAAATTATTTCCTAAATAGGTAAAAAATCCACCACCCCTCGTTCCTGTGTTTTTGTAAATAGTATTATTAATGACTTTATTTTGTCCATAATAAAGGAAAATTCCTCCACCCATATAGTTTGAAGTATTTTCATAAAGTACATTGTTCACAATTAGATTTGAACCTTTCTCCGTGTAAATTCCACCTCCTCCGTAATAATAAGTATCAATCTGGCTGATTCCTCCTTTATTTTTACCTATCACATTTTTACTAATTATATTATTCACACCCAATACCGCATATATACCACCACCATCGCCAGTAGCAGTGTTATCATGAATATAGTTATTGGTAATGGTATTTGTTCCCTTAAATACACTCACTCCTCCACCATCATAATGTGCTTTATTATTATAAATCTCATTATCAGAAATGATGTTATTGCTGGTTGAAGTATAGATCCCGCCGCCAGAAAAACCAGAATTCATATAAATCTTGTTATTGGAAATAGTATTATTCCCATTAATAAAATATATTGCCGGGCCTGCTAGTCTTGAAGCAACATTTCCATTTACATTATTATTGACAGTACCCATTGCAAAACCATTGGCAATAGAAAATCCATCTAACTTTACACCAATTGCACTGGTACTGCTTCCGGAAAACAGCACAACATGATAACAATTGTCATTTACAGTTCCTAAAACTCCCAAGTCGCCGCTTAAGAGCGTTATATTACTGTTTAAGTTTCGATCTGATAAAGATGTTTCTGTTCCATTGAAACTGCCGTAGACTGAAATACCATCTTTTAAATAAAACGTTTTATCCTGGCTATCTGAAGGAGAAGTATTTCCAAAAGGATCTCTGGTAGGAAAATAAGTTCCGGTGGCTACCCAGATTTCATCTCCAATCTGACTGCTATTGATTACAGCCTGCAAGTCATTACCTGCTGTAGCCCATGAAGTGTAAGGCGAGCTGCCGGTACTGGAATTTATATTTACGTACCGTACCGTTGATGAAATTAAAATAGAATTAAGTATAAAAAGTAAAAAGTAGATATTTTTCATTCCCGATAATGTTGATAATTACCGTGCAAATATACTTTTTAAAGACATTATAAAAAAATTAACACACTAAAAAGTGGCATACTGCTCTGATTTGTGTTTTTAATATAAAATAAAAAAAGCACATTTTCTTATGAAAATGTGCTGATTTAGGGTGAATGAGGGGTCTCGAACCCCCGACCTTCGGAACCACAATCCGACGCTCTAACCAACTGAGCTACAATCACCGTTTTGTGAGTGCAAATATAGAGCATTTTCCTCAACTACCAAACAATTCCATCAAAATTTTTCAAAGAAATTAACTTCTCAGACGTAAAGCCCTCAGCGTAAGCAACTCCCGATAACCGCCCTAAATCCTGAGCACGGTAAGTTAAGCTCTCATAAAAGTCTTTTGTTGTAATCGGAGTCTCTGGTTCTTTAGAAGCTGGATCATAAAATTGAGTTTTATAAGCCATACAAGATGCAATTTTCGTATCCAGAAATTCTGAAATATCAATAACAAACTCCGGTTTGATATCTTTCCATTGAATATAATGAAAAACATGCTTAGGTCTCCACACTTCCTGGCTCTCTCCTCCTTCTATAGTTTCTATTTTTCTCAATCCAGACAAAAAGCACGCATCCGATACTAATTTCGCTCCTTTTGCATGGTCCGGATGTCTATCATCAATTGCATTGGCCAACACGATTTCCGGACGGTATTTGCGAATCATTTTTACGATCCTCATTTGGTACTCTTCAGAGTTTACCAGAAAGCCATCTTTCATTCCAAGGTTCTCTCTTGCTGACAGACCCAAAATTTTAGCAGCATCCGCTGCTTCTGCCTTCCTTGTTTCATCTGTACCTCGTGTACCGAGTTCACCTCTTGTAAGGTCTACCACTACACATTTTTTACCCTCTGAAACCATTTTAGCAATAGTTCCGCCACATCCCAGTTCTACATCATCAGGATGTGCTCCAAAAGCAAGTATATCAGTTTTCATATAATCAAAGATAAGTTTAAAATAAAAACTTCCCAAACATTACGAATGGGAAGTTTTAATATCTATAATTTACATTTTAAATTATTTATTGATCTCTGCATTTAATTTTACAGCATCCTGGTAAGTAGGATCTAACTGTAAAGATTTAGCTACATAATCTTTAGCTTTTGCAAGATCAGTATCTTTATTCATATAAGCTACAGCAAAGTACGCATAAGCAAGAGTCTGCTTGTTAGCTTCCTGGTCTGCAGGTTTTACTGTACTGATGAATTTTTCGTAAGCCATTTTTGCAGCATCATTGTTTCCTGCCTGTTGGTAAGAATATCCCTGGCTGTAATAAGCAGGAGCCCAATCAGGAAGTAGAGCTGACATTTTCTGCCATGTAAGGATTGCTCCGTTCCAGTTTTTGATATCCTGATAAGCTGTTGCTAATTTGAATAATGCATCAGAATCCTGATTATTAGCAGCAATCTGCTTTTTCAACGCTTCGATTGTTGGGTTAGTAGGTCCTTTGTCAACTTCAGACTGAGAAACACCTCCACCACCAGCGATGTTAGCTAATTCAAGATCCCACTTCATTGTTTCATCTTTTGCCGCTTTTGCAAGAGCAACTTTCTGCTGAGATTCCGCCATTAAAGCTGATTTTTTAGCAGCATCTTTCTCATCTTTTGCTAAACCTGCAGCAATAAGTCCTTGTAAACCTTGGTCAGCAGGTTGTACTCTTGTTTTCTCAGCTTGAGAAACGAAAGTATCCATATTTTGCTTAGCATCCGCATAGTTTTTATCTCCGTATGCATTATAAGCTCTTAGTTTGAACTTAATAGGATCATCAATTTTATCAAAAATCTTATCTAATACCATTTTAGAGTTTGCATAATCTTCATTTGTGAAGTATAGTTTTGCAATTTCTAATTGAGTATATGGATCTTCATCAGCATATTTTGTATAGTTGATAAGGTCTTGTGTAGCCTTTGCATTCTGCTGATATCTGATATCATAACCAGCCAATGCTTTATATGCAGGAGCATAAGTAGCATCTACACCGATAGCCTTATCAATATTTTGTTTAGCTTGTTGCCATTGTTGTGCAGCCATCCATAAAGTTGCCATTCTTGTATAAACGGAAGCTTTATTTTTAGCAGTAGGTAATGCTTTATCATAAGCAGACATAGCCTCTCCCGGCATTCTTTTTAGTCTGTAAGCATCTCCTAATGTATAATAATAATGTGCAGGAACACCTTTTTTCTCAGCTTTCTCAATCGCTTTAGTTAAAAACTGGATAGCAAGATCAGGTGAACTGTTCTTTTCGAATAAAGTTAAAGCTTCTGCAGCTCTGAAAAGAACTTCAGCATCTTTTTCTCTTGAATCAGTAACCACTTTCTGAATTTCAGCAACAGCACTTTTATCACCTTTACTTAATTTAACAGCAGCTAAACCGATTTTGTTAAGATAGCTTTTTGCATCAGCAGCTAATCCTTTGTTGAAGCTTTCAGTTGCTTTAGCATAATCGGGCTCTCCCTGTCTTAAGAAAGTATTTCCCAAATAGAAGTAGTTTTCAGCTGTAGGTTCTTTAGCAATCATATCAGTGAAATTCGTTTTTGCCTGAGCAAATTTATCACTGTCTATACTGTTGATACCATCCTGCAATGTTTGTGCAGAGGCAAAACCAGCAAAAAATACCACGGCTGCTCCAAAAGCAATCTTCTTTACATTCATATTCATTATATCTTTCATTTTATATTTTCTAATAATTGAGTTATATTCTACACAATTTTCAGACCAAATCAATATTTTTAATAAGACTAAATTGTGAATTTAATATTTTTTAACGCATCTGAACTTCTCTCTTATACATATTATAAGGTTGCAGACCTTCTTTCTGTACAATTTTTTGACCTAAATGAGTACATGAAAATCTTATAAACCCATTTGCTATATTAAAATTTCCTTCATTTATCAGGAAATAAAGTACTCTTGTAAACGGATATTCCATTGTACGAAGCCCCTCAAAATCTGCATTATAAAGTTTCCCTTTGTCTACAACCGGAAGAACTTTAACCATTTCTCTGAGTTTCTCTGAAGCTTTATCATAGGGACGGCTAAAAGTATTAAGCCCTACAACCCCTATTTTACCCGGATACTTTCCTAATTCCTCAATGATCTTCTGATTTCCGGGAATGATGGAAAATTGAAGATCTTTTGGCTGTTTTTTAAATTTTTCAGCGACAAAATTCAGATTACTTGAATTGGTTCCGTCAAAGATAAATTCCTTTTTATCAGACATTAGTCCACTATTGATTTCCTCCATTGAAATACTTTCTTTCGGGGAATCTTTAGGAACTACAAAAACTACTGCGTCTGCAGCAAATTTAGAAGGTAGAAACTTTAAATCTGTTCTTTCCTCGTATGTTTTTATTTCTTCTGGAGTAAGGTTTCTGGACATCACTACCGCCTTAGCATTCCCTTTCAGAAGATCAAGAAGTCCTAAATCTTCTTTCTTGGTTTCTACTTTGATGTGAGCTTCAGGATAATTGATCATATAGCCATCAGCTAATGCTTCTGTAACACTTTGAAAGGACTCGTCAGTAAAAATTGTAAGATCACCTTTATGATAGGAAGGAGCATTTTTCTCCTTTTTGCAGCCTGCAAGCATTATGCTTAAAACAAAAATTACTGCAAGCTTAAAACTATTCTTCATTTCTCGATTTTTTAATTCTTGAGATCGCCCTGTAAATTCTGAAAATACCATAAATAATCAATACTACTCCTAACGCGTAGGCAATAGCAGGTTCTAAAATAGTAAAGAAGAATTTATAGACAATCACTACAATTCCTAAAACGATATAAAACAATCCCGTAACCAGGGATAACCAATTGAACATCATGTAACAAAAATACCAAAAAAAATAAAAAGAGAAGCATATGCTTCTCTTTTTATTTATATTTCGAATAAATAAGTCTTATTCAAAGTTCATAGTAAATGGTACACTATAGTAAGATCTAACGCTCTCCCCGTTTCTCTTCGCAGGAGTCCATTTTTTAAGTTTCTTAACTACACGTACAGCTTCACTGTTAAAGTCGCCATTTGGAGATTTCTCTTCAATAGTAACTGCAGAAACAGTTCCGTCTTTTTCTACAACGAACTTCAGCTTAGCTTTAAGCGTTCCTTCACCTCCTTCCATTAAAGAAGTATCGAAATTATCTCCCAAGAACTTTCTTAATGCTCCCATACCTCCAGGATATTCTGCAGACTGGTCAACATCTTTATAGATCTCGTTAGGGTTATTCGTTTTTACTTCTACAGTAGTAGCTTTAGTACCTGTAGATGGTGGTGGTGGCGGCGGCGTATAAGCTGGAGCCTTTACCCCCTCCTGATTATTCAAACCAGTTGTAGTTTCCAACTGCTTAGAAATCGGTGGTGGTGGAGTTTCAATTTTCGGAGCTTTTACAGGCTCAGGAACTACGTTCTGAATCACCTCAATTTTCTCTTCTTCTTTTGGAGGAGGAGGTGGTGGTGGTTCTTCGTCCTTAGGCTGCTCGATAATCGGATCTTCTTCTATAATATCTACAAGATCTGCCTTTACTTCTTGCTTAGGCGGAGCTGTAAGATTTTTAATTGTAAGATAGATGAACGGAGACAAAGCTGCCAAAAGGAATAATGCTGTTCCGATGATAAAAGACTTTGTTAAAAGTCTTGGATACTGATGTCTAATATCATAGGCACCATATTCCTTGTTTCTATTTTCAAATACGATCTCGTCTAAAGTAAGATTCTGACCGTATACATTTTCATCTGCCATAGATTAGATATACAATTTTATGGTTAAATTACTTTGTAGCAGCAGCTGGTGCAGCAGCACCTCCTACTTTCTTGTCATAAATAGCTTTTTCCCAAGGCTTCACATCGGTAACACCGTACTGCTCACTTTTGGTAATTGCCATTTCGTCAAGAATATCAACAAAGTTCTTATATATAGCATCGTCAGTTGGCTTAATGATCACGGTAAATTTCGTTTGATCTGCAGCTCTAGATTTTGCCTGCTGAATTACTTTTCTAATTCCTTCTCTATCAAGAGTAGTTTCCATAAGAGTCTGGTCATTCAAGGAAGTTGCATCCTGCTGGTGCCAAAAAACTCTGTTATTTTTTCCTAATAAAATAGAAATTGAGTTAGAAAGTTTAATTTCTGTTGGAGGTGGTTTTTGTTTTTCATCTTTCGGTTTAGCCGGAAGACCCAAATCCATAACATTCGGTTTACTGAATGTAGTTGTGAACATAAAGAAGGTAATCAATAGAAAACCCAAGTCCACCATAGGAGTCATATCGACTCTGGTATTTTGCTTCTTGGAACGAACTTTGCCTCCCTTTCCGCCTTTTTCTTGTACTTGTACTTCTGCCATTTCTAATGATATATTATGGTTTACCTTCTTGTGATGTAATCAACCAAAATTTAAGAAAATCAATATCTCTTAAACCCTCAAATAGACTTTTAACTTTTGGGTACTGAGTTGTAACGTCACCTTTAATAGCTAACTTGTAGTCAGGATTAACGCTCAAACTTTCTTTTACCCAGTCAATTAACTGCTTATTTGTACTGTCCATAGGAATTCCTGTAGGACTCTTATAATTTTTCTGCTCATCTGCAGGCATATCCAAATAACCTTTAAGTTGGTTCATTGGAACTCCAATTGCCTGAACTTTCTGGAAAGCTACTTTTTGGTTGTTGTCAAAAGTAATACCATACTTTTGTCCCATTTTATCCAAAAGAGCAACTCTTTCTGATGCATTGTCTACTGGTTGGAAATAGAATTTTCCATCCGGAGTAGCATTGATAGTCATTAAACTAGCATCAGGAAGTAATTTTTCCGAAATTGAAGATGGCGGTTTGATCTGCTCCACGTCAGGTTTTTTAAACTGAGTGGTCAAGATAAAGAACGTAAGAAGTAGGAACGCAACGTCACACATTGCGGTCATGTCCGTAACTACTCCATGTCTTTTTGGTTTGACTCTCGCCATTATTATAAAATATTTTTAATTAAACTTCTTTTAATTGCTAATGCAAATTCCTTGCTAATTCTTAGTTGAATTCAGCAAAAGATTGTTGGATGCTCATAGAAATCTCATCGATCTTATAAGTTAATCCATCAATTTTAGATGTAAAGAAGTTATAAAGGATAATAGCGATTGCTGAAGTACCAATACCTAATGCCGTGTTGATCAAGGCTTCAGAGATACCTGTAGAAAGTGCAGCAGCATCTGGAGTACCACCACCTGAACCTAGTGCAAAGAATGCTTTGATCATCCCGATTACCGTACCTAGAAGTGCGATTAACGTTGCTACTGTACCTAAAGTAGAAAGGATCATCATGTTTTTCTCAAGCATTGGCATCTCAAGAGTAGTAGCTTCTTCGATAGCTTTGTTAAGCGCTACCATTTTCTGCTCTTTATTTAATGTAGTATCGTGAGAAAGTGCTTTGTAAGTAGTAAGACCTTCTTTTACTACGTTACCTACAGAACCTTGTTGTCTGTCACACTCTTCGATAGCTTCGTCAATTTTGTTTTGGTTAAGTAAGCTTCTTACTTGTACTACGAAGTTGTCTAAGTTTCCTTTTCCAGCAGCTTTACCAAGAACGAAATATCTTTCAAAAGAGAAAACGATTACAGTAATCATGAAAGTAATCAAGATTGGTACGATAACCCCTCCTTTGTAGATAATACCTAAAAACGATTCTGGGTGAATGTCTTTTCCTTCAACACTTGAAAAAGCTACAGACCCACCTCCTAGTTTATCTGCATCTTTAAAGTTTCCTGGGCTACCAAGAACGAATAAATAAATACATACTCCTATAATAAATAGAATAGGAATAATAACAGCTGGATTTAAACCTCCTGCCTTTCTAGCAACTACTTGCTCATCATTTTTTGAAACATTCATTTCCATATTTAACTAAATTATATTGTTTTAAAATTTTACAGGGTGTAAATTAAAGGCAAAATTAATTAAAATGCAAGAGTCTTAATTAAACATTTTGCTTTTTTTTGATAAAGAAAATTTAATACGATTTCGATATAATAATTATTTTTAAATATTTTATTTATTTTCCCCAAATTTAACATTTGAGTTAAAAAATCAAAAAAATAAGACACCCATTTTTTTTAATTTCCCAATGTTAAATTTTATTTAAATTACGATATTCACAATACGGTGAGGAACTACAATGATTTTTTCAGGGGTTTTACCCTCCAGAATCTGTTGCATTTTATCACTCGAAATCACCAAATCTTCCACTTCTTTGGCAGATAATTGAGCTGAAAGTGAAATTTTGAACTTCATTTTACCATTTACGCTTACCGGATAATGAATTTCATCTTCAACCAGATAATCTTCATTTAATGTCGGGAACCTTTCAAATTCAATAGATGTATCGTGTCCCAGCAAATTCCACAGTTCTTCACATATATGAGGAGCATACGGAGAAATGATAACGGCCAGCGGCTCTAAAATATTGCGCTTGTTACATTTTATTTTCTGAAGCTCATTTACAGCAATCATAAATGATGATACAGAAGTATTGAAAGAGAAGTTTTCAATATCATAAACTACCTTCTTTATTAAGGTATGTAAAACTTTGTACTCTTCTTTTGTAGCTTCTTCTTCTGAAACTTCAAATGTCTCTCCGTTGAAATATAGATTCCAGAATTTTTTAAGGAAACCATAGACACCGCTTAATCCCTGGGTATTCCAAGGCTTGGATTGTTCTAATGGACCCAAGAACATTTCATACAGTCTTAAACCGTCAGCTCCATACTCTTCACAGATATCATCAGGGTTTACCACATTGTATTTTGACTTGGACATTTTTTCTACTTCACGGCCTGTGATGTATTTTCCATCTTCCAGGATAAATTCCGCATGAGCATAATCAGGTCTCCAAGCTTTGAAAGCTTCAGTATCCAATTCGTCAGAAGTTCCTTTTAATAAGGATACATCAACGTGAATCTGCTGAGTCTGATAATTACCTGCAAGATTTTTAGAAACATATTGGTTCGTTCCATCAATTCTATATACATACGCACTCATTCCTAAGATCATCCCTTGGTTGATCAATTTCTGGAATGGCTCATCATGATTGATATATCCTCTGTCTTTTAGGAACATATTCCAGAAACGGGAATATAATAAGTGACCTGTTGCGTGTTCGCTACCACCAATATATAAATCAACCTGTCCCCAATAATCTGAAAGATCTTTGGCACAGAACTCTCCGTCATTCTGAGGATCCATATATCTAAGGAAATACCATGAGCTCCCTGCCCAACCAGGCATTGTAGATAATTCTAACGGGAAAATAGTTTTATCATCAACCAAATCTGTAGCAACTACTTTTTGGTTAGCTTCATCCCATGCAAATTCTTTCGCATTTCCTAATGGCGGATCTCCGTCTTCTGTTGGTAAATATTTTTCAACTTCAGGAAGTTCCAATGGTAAAGCGGAAGTTGGCAACGTGTAAGGCATCCCATCCTTATAATATATAGGAACAGGCTCTCCCCAATAACGCTGTCTTGAGAAAATAGCATCACGTTGTCTATAGTTCGTTGTTCCATGACCGATTTCTTTAGTTTCGATCTCTGAAATTATTTTTGACTTTGCATCATTATAATTCAATCCGTTTAAGAAATCAGAATTTACACATACAGAATCTTTAGAATCAAAAGATTTCTCCTGAATATCTTCTTCAGTTTCTACAACTTTTTTAATTTCAAGTTTGAATTTCTTAGCAAATCTGTGATCACGCTCATCATGTGCCGGAACAGCCATAACCGCTCCTGTTCCATATCCCATCAATACATAGTCTGAAATATAGATCGGCATTTTTTCGTTGCTGAACGGATTGATTGCATAACTTCCTGTGAAAGCTCCGCTCACGTTTTTCACGTCAGACATTCTGTCTCTTTCCGTTTTCTTGGAAGTTTCTTCAATATAAGTATCTACTTCTACTTTTTGAGCATCGGTAGTGATAGTTTCTACTAAAGGATTTTCCGGAGCCAATACCATAAAAGTTGCTCCAAAAATAGTATCAGGTCTTGTTGTAAATACCTCAACGATTTCATCGTGGCTTTCTACCTGAAACTGAACCTGTGCTCCCTGAGATTTTCCGATCCAGTATTCCTGGGAATCTTTCAAAGGCTGTGGCCAGTCTAAAGTATTTAATCCTTGTAATAATCTTTCAGAGTAAGCAGAAATCCTCATACTCCACTGCATCATTTTCTTTTGGAAAACAGGAAATCCTCCTCTTTCAGATTTTCCGTCTTTCACTTCGTCATTTGCCAATACTGTTCCTAATGCAGGACACCAGTTTACAGTAGTTTCTGCTCTGTAAGCAAGACGATAGTTTAACAGGATATCTTCTTTATCAATATCAGAGGCAGTTTTCCATTCTTCTGCGGTAAAATTTAATTCATCGTTCTGATTGGCATGTAATCCTTCTGTTCCTTTTTCTTCAAAGTGTTGAATCAAGGCATCAATAGATTCTGCCTTATCAGTATTTTTATTATACCAAGAGTGGTACAGCTGGATAAAGATCCATTGTGTCCATTTATAATAAGAGGCATCTGAAGTTCTTACTTCTCTGCTCCAATCGAATGAAAATCCGATTTTTCTTAACTGCTCTTCGTATCTGTTGATATTTTGTTCTGTAGTAACAGCAGGATGCTGTCCTGTCTGGATCGCATACTGCTCAGCAGGAAGTCCAAAGCTGTCATATCCTACCGGGTGAAGAACATTAAACCCCTGATGTCTTTTGTATCTTGCATAGATATCCGATGCTATATATCCCAGCGGGTGACCTACGTGAAGACCTGCTCCGGATGGGTACGGAAACATGTCGAGTACATAAAATTTGGGTTTATCTGTATTATTAGAGGTTTTATAGGTTTGATTTTCCTCCCAGTATTTCTGCCACTTTTTTTCTATCTGCTGATGATCGTAAAACACTTTGTATATATGTTAGATGTTAGACTTTAAAATATCGAATTATTTTTTCTTTTTAACAAGAGTCACAAAAATAATGATTTTAAAGTAAATGGAAATTTAATTTATGATGAATTGTAATTTTACCCCAACAAAAAAATCCCATCCGGAGATGAGATCTGTTTTATATCCTGAAGTATATACTATTATTGAATAACTCTTTTGAAGGTATATGTTCTTGTCTGGAATATCTTAGGATCCTGAGTCTCCTCTCTTACAGCAAGATTGAGCGTTGTATCATCCAAAGTAATAACCTTTGCATTTTGCGGCTCTACAATCCCCTGAATTTTCATTTGAACGTCTTTTCCTTCCTTATTATAGGTATAGTTGAATTTTATATCAGAAAGAATAGCACACTGACCAGGCGTAGCGGTATCTCCCCAGTTCGTTTTCCCTCCTTTGGAGTCAGCGCTGAACCACCATCTGGTCTGCTTCTGGCAGTCAGTATAAGTAATCGTGTTAGAAACCGGGTCTTCACCAATCTCAACAGTAGTAACTACTTCTTTTAATGGTTGCCAAGTCCCAACTAGAGGAGCTTCCAGAACAGTATCATTATTATCACTACATCCTGTAGCTGCAAATAACGACAAACCTGCAAATAGTAATGCTAATTTCTTCATAGATCATTTTTTTCAAGCGCTAAAATTATAATTTTTTTGATTTATATTACTATTTTTTATGAAAAATTATTTCATCGACCTTTATTTATATACATTTTAAAACTCTCAGACCCCATTTTCCCTTTATTTAACAAATAATGAATACATGGGCCATTCATTTTATTAAAAAAGTTATTTTTGCAAGAAAGAAAATACAAATGCAGGATATTACGAAAAACAATTTTGATTTTATACGTGTTCTCCTTGCCTTTATCGTCTTTCTTGGACATCTTGGCACCCTCAGCGCTTCTCCTGATCTTAAAATTTTTGAGCACAGCCCTATAGAAATTGCGGTTTTCGGCTTTTTTGCAGTGAGCGGATTTCTTATTGCAAGGAGCTACGACAGGTCTTCAAGCCTGAAAAGTTATTTAAAAAAGAGAATCAAAAGAATTGTTCCCGCTTACTTATTGGTTATTTTTTTATGTGCAATTTTATTAAGTTTGGTAAGCACCTATTCTTTCACCGAATATTTCAGCAATACACAAGTTTACAAATACCTTTTTTGGAATTCATTATTTTTAAATTTTAAAGCACCCTGGCTTCCCGGAGTTTTTGGAAATCAAGCCGTGAATGGTGCCCTATGGACGCTGAAAATAGAAATGTGCTATTATTTCTCTGTCCCTTTGTTATTTTTGCTTTTCGGAAAGAATAATAAATACAGAAATATAAGTTTGGTTATTTTATATTTTTTATCACTTACTTATCTCAATTATTTTGAATCTTTACATAAAATTTCATTGGCCAAACAGCTTCCCGGAACACTATCCTATTTTATCCCCGGAATGCTGATTTACTTTAATTTTGACAAATTCATCAAACATAAAAATATACTCTTCATCATTGCTCTCGCCACGGTGTGGATTGATTTATATTTAAATATTCAGCTTTTTTCCCCAATGATGATTGGTGTTATTGTAATGTATATTGCCTATTCATTCAAACTCTTAAATAATTTCGGAAAATATGGTGACTTCACATACGGAATCTACATTTTCCACTTCCCTATTATCAGGACTTTCCAGACTTTAGGATTATTCGAAGATTACAATCCATTTGTAATGGCTTTGGTATGTATGTTGGTGGTTATTGCTGTAGGGGTAAGCTCCTGGCATCTTTATGAAAAAAGATTTTTATAATTTTGCAGTTTAGAAAACATAAATGAAAGATCTTGTCTCCATTATAACGCCTTGCTACAATTCAGCGGAATTTATCGAGGAAACCATACAGTCTGTTCTTAACCAAACCTACGAAAACTGGGAATGGCTGATTACTGATGACCTTTCCAAAGATAATACTGTTGAGATTATCAGAAAATACAATGATCCCAGAATAAAACTGCAGGTACTTGAAAAAAACGGAGGAGCTGGAAATGCCAGAAATAACAGTCTGGAAAGAGCGCAGGGAAGATATATTGCTTTTCTGGATTCTGACGACTACTGGTATCCTGAATATTTGGAAACAATGACGGATTATATGCAGGAACATAATGCAGAACTGGTTTACTGCAACTACTCCAGATGTGATGAACAACTCCAGCCTATTCTGAAAGATTTTTTGGCTGACAAAGTCGTTACGTTCTCCAATCTGCTGAAGACATGTCGTCTGGCACCGGTTTCTACGATGTATGATACCAAAAGGGTTGGAAAGTTTTTGTTCCCTATAAAAAGCAAGCGCGAAGATCATGTGATGTGGCTTAATCTTTTAAAAGTAATTCCTGAGGGGATTCCTGTAAAAAAGACAATGGCAAAATACAGAATGCGCGAAAATAGTGTTTCCAGAAAGAAACAAAATATCATTAAAGATCAATATCTTGTTTATAAAGATTTCATGGGATTTTCAACTGTAAAATCATTATACTATACAGCGAACTGGGCGCTAAACGGATTCATGAAGTATTCGAAAATTTTCAATTAATGGAGTATTCAAAAGAGTTCAAAGCCGCTCTGAGCGCTTTTACCGGTACCGAAAAAGATAAACTTATTTTCAGACTTCTGAGAAAGGATAAATTATTATCTAAAAAGTTGTATTTCGAACTTATTGATCCGGAAACTACCGATGATAAGAGAAATACAATGGAGGAAATTGTAACTGAAAAGGTTCTTTTAGCATCAAAATATACCGGAAATGCTCCTTATTTCCTGACTATTATCCGAAAGATAAGTGCAGAAATTACTGAACACATCAAAATTACTACTGATAAATTCGGGGAAGTTTCACTGAATCTTCTTCTCATCAATAAAATTCTGGAGAATAACAGTGACCTCAGCAGACAAAGGTTTGATAATGTCTATAAGCTTTATATTTACATCATCAACAAAGTATTCAAATCTTTGACTCTTGTGAAAAAACTGGATGAGGATTACTGGATGGAAATTGATGAATATCTGCGTGACACTCAAGAGAAAATATTAGAGAACCATTACCTTCAAAAACTATGCATCAACAATGGTATTGACTTCAATTGGTTTGAATGCGAAAAAATACCTGAAAATATTGATCAAATCATGAAGGAAATAAAAAGTCAGGGATATTTAAGATAAAATTTTCTGCAGAATCATTTGAGTTGAATCTGGTTTTTCATCTACAAATTTTCCTGCATTTTGAGACATTTCTGTAAGCTCTTCCTGGTTGTCTTCATTTATGAGAAATAAAACAAATTCTGCGGCTGTATATTCGTCTGGGAAAGATTTCCCGCCATTCGCAGCAATCAGATCATCGGCCTCGGGGTTCTTTTTGTAGTGGTTTCCAAAGATCACAGGAACACCAAAAGTGGCCGCTTCCAGAATATTATGAAGTCCGGCATCATGAAATCCCCCTCCTACAACAGCTGCATCTGCATATGAATAGAGTTTTGATAATAAGCCAATGCTGTCTATAATTAGAATTTGAGCACTGCCAGCTGATAGTTGAGCGTTTTGTATCTGGCTGTACAATAATGCATCTGGGAATATATTTTTCAAATGCTCTACTCTTTTCAGATCATGTGGTGCTATGATGAGTTTCACCCTATTATTTTTTCGTGAAACCATTTCTGCTATTTTCTCCTCAGCTTGCCATGAACTCCCAAAAACAATGGCTTTGTGTTCTCCTTTAAAGTCTGCAATAAAGTCTACATGATTACTACGCTCACGAAGTTGTTTTACTCTGTCAAATCTTGTGTCTCCCGTTACCGAAGACTTTATCAATCCTACACTTTTGGCCAGAGCCAGTGAAAATTGGGTCTGATGAAAAAACCAATCTACATCTTTCTGCAGTTGTTTTACAAACCATTTTCCATAGGAAGTAAAGAAAGATTGTCTTTCATAAAACAGAGCGGAAATAACATAGATCTTTGTCCCCTGATTTTTCAGCTCAGCAAGTAAATTATACCAATAGTCATATTTAACCGTAAAAAACAGTTCAGTATTAAACTGTGATATAAATTCCTTTACAGTACCTTTATTATCGAACGGCAGATAACAAATAACGTCTGCGATATGTTTCTTCTTAACGACATTTTCATATCCTGAGGGAGAGAAAAATGTCACCAGAACTTTATGCTGGGGAAAATTCTCTTTAAGCTTTTCCAGAACAGGAAGTCCCTGCTCATATTCTCCCAAACTGGCAGCATGCATCCAAATCACTTTGTCTGTTTTTGAAAATGCTGATTTTACTTTCTCTAAAGACTGCTTTCTTCCTTCAACGCCTTTTTTAGTTTTATCGTTAATCAGTGCAAAAACCTTCATTCCGAAGGTAATGAGACTGATAAATATATTGTATAGAAAAGCCATGTTTATTATTCTTTTATTTCAATTCTATCATGATCCGCAGAAGGATTGGACATGACTAAAAATTCAATTTCTTCGGTGGATTCATTGGAGATAAAATGTTTTGATTCCGGTGTAATAGAAATAGATTCTCCCTTTTTAACCAGGAATTTCTCTTCATTGATATAAAATACAGCTTCTCCTTTCAGAATATAAAAAAACTGTTCTGCCACTTTGTGATAGTGTCGTTTTTCTGAAGTTCCTGCGGGCATCTTTTCCTGCTTCACAGATAAGCTTTGTGTATTTTTCAGGATCCAGCTGTCACAATGGTTTCCCCAGGTATAATGTTCTGAATTTTCTTTAGAATGTATCATTTGAATAGATAGGCAATAAAAAGTAGTGCAGGAGTAAATAACACAACAGATAAAAATATGGTGGCAAATGAAATTCTGGGTTTTGCCTGATCATCTACAGCATTTCTGAACATATAGTCCTGAATATTTGTAAAAATGACTGCCAGTACAACAAAAAGAATTCTCAAGCCAATTTTCATTATTAAAAACTGAGCATTCATATTCTGATCTGTAATTTCTACAGGGAAATTAGTATCTTCAGGATATCTTAATCCATAGACGAACAGAGCATATAGTCCAAGAGCTAATACAGGCATCAGAAATGCATATATTTTCCCACCAAATCCATCAGCTTTACCTTCTAAATCAAAATGAACAGGGATTCTCTCCGGTAAGGTATTATAATTCTTGATGGTCAACCACCACAGAAAAACTACCCATCCAAAATTAAAAATATCAAAAATTGTAAAGAGAATATTTTCCATTTCAGATGAGATTTAATTAGAATTAAATTACACTTTTCAGCACTCTCAGTTTATGAGTGTGTTTATTCATTTCTTTATTAAAAATCCCCGTGGAGTCCAGTGTATCAATTCTCACTTTTCCTGAAGCATGGATGATCTTTTGATTATCCAGCATAATTCCTACGTGAATAATTTTTCCTTCTGCATTTTCAAAAAAAGCAAGGTCTCCAGGCTGTGTCTCTTCTATAAAGGTAAGCGGTTCTCCTACCTCAGCTTGTTGCGAAGCATCTCTGGGAATTTTAATATTATGAATTTTATATACCAGTTGAGTAAATCCGGAGCAGTCTACCGCAAAAAAGCTTTTGCCACCCCACAGATAAGGTACATTAAGGAATTCTTTTGCTGCCATAGCAATACTTTCACGTACATCATGACTTCTTCTTGAAGCTACCACCGGAAATTCCACTTCTGATCCCATAGACAAAAGAGTCTTACCATCATTCATTAACACGGAAGAAAAATCTTCAGTAACAACAGTCACTTTTCTACTGGCCAGTTCTTCATCTGTTACCGGTCTCAACTGTTTGGTATCCATCCAACCTTCATAGCCATCATAATGCATTTTTATTTTGGTCCAGTTTTTATCTACTTCCAAAATATCTACACTTTCCCCGAACAATATTTCCGTAACAATTTCAGCCCTGTCAGAATTCTCTGCACGAACCGGCGCTACTGTAACATTACAAATTCCTTTATTCATTAACTCTCAATTTAAAGATTGAATAATTTAAAGAAAAAACACGAATTATATTCTCTTTAAACGTTTTAATCTTTGGATATTTTAATTACTTTCTGCGAAGAAAGTTGACTCCATCACGCAAAGGTAAAATAAGATTTTCAAAATCTTCGTCTTTTGCCGCCAAATCATTCAATTCCTGGATAGACTGGGTAGATTGCAGCTTTGGATTTTCTTCAAGCACTTTTCCGTACCACAAAACATTATCAAATAAAATTACGGTTCCGGACTTGGTGTGAGGTTTTATCAATCTAAAATATTCCGCATAATTTTCTTTGTCAGCATCCACAAAAATCAGATCAAAAAACTCATCTGTTTCTTTTAAAAATTCTTTGGCATCCTGAAGTTTAAAATCAATTTGATTGGCATATTCACTGGACTCAAAATATTTTTTCGGCAGATAGGCAAGATCTTCATTCACATCAAGCGTTGTAATTTTCCCGTCTTTCGCTAATCCTGACGCAAGACACAAAGTAGCATATCCTGTGAAGGTTCCTATTTCCAGAATATTTTTCGGCTGCATCATCTGGGAAATAATAGTCAATAACCTTCCCTGCTGGTATCCGGAAATCATATGAGGTTGTGTGGTCTTCTGGTAAGTCTCCCTTCTCAGTTTTTTCAGAATTTCGGATTCCGAAGAAGCGTGTGCTTCCAAATATCTGTCCATTTCAGGATTCTTTTCTTCAAAAAAACTCATACCATTTTAATTTAAAACAAATTTAAGGATTTTAAAGCTAGTTTTTAGATTCAAAAAGAAGATACAAAAAAAGAGAGAAATTAATCCCTCTCTTTTTCTTAGCCAGATCTAAATTTTTGTAAAAAGTCATTATACAGCTATACAATATTGTCTTATACCAGCACAAACCCATCCTGGGCAACACTTTGTTTGTGGACTAGTACAAAATATCTGTGGATTACACCCTCTAATAGCACCTTGTACAGTTTTCATTTCTCCTCTTGAAAGTTTTTTTGAATTTTTCATAATTATTTTGTTTAGTATTAATTTCCTACTCTTTAAGATTTTCGGACACCTCTTTAATTATTTCCTTTAACGGAGACTTAAATATACATATTCTTTTATTAATCAAATAATTATATGCATAAAAATCTATATACCCGTGAAAACCCCATATAAAATACCGTGAAAACACGGATAGTATTTCTGTGGTATTCGTTATAAGTTTGCAATGAGAATAAGGGGTAAAAACACTAAGAGAAACAAGATGATTGCAGGAGAGACACAAACTAACCATGAGAATCGCAAAAAAGTTATGCTGAAAGGCAGAACTGATTCTTCTGCAGCAAAAACTAAGAAAGAAATATCCACTTCATTTTTGCTACGAATTATTTCGCTCCTCAAAAAGGAAGAATTAATTTGATTAAAAAATAAATCCCGGCCACCTTCGGGATTTATTTTCTTTTTAAAGCCATCCTAGTTCTGTTCAAGTCACTTCAATTATTCTATCTGATTTTCTGATCAAAAACCTAATTCCATTCCGGAACTACGTTTTCCCAAACTTCAATTCAAAAGAACTTTTCTGAGTTCATCCGATTTTTTTTCCCAAGCATTAACAAAATTGTCTGAAATATCCTTAGACAGCCTATTATTTCAGGTTTCTCATCTTCACATTCTTTACATTTCAATCTTAACAGGGTAAAGTCCTTATAAAAAAACAGGATAAACACTTATTCTTAAACACTTACATAATTCTACATTTGATCTAAGTTTCTCAACCATGAAACACTCACAGAAAGGAGGATCCCGAAAATCCTAAAACAGAGTAGGGATATTTTAAAACAACCACATGAAAACAAAGACTTTATTTTTAATTGGAGCAATAGTGGGACTTGTTATGATATTTTCCCAGCTAAAGCCTCAGGAAATGTCTTTTTATAAAGAAAAAGGCAATTACATTGTAGACAACAATTACATCCTTAAAGATGTCAGAAAAATTTCTGATGAAGACATGAAGAGTTTATTAAGCCTGCAAAAACTTCATCAGAATAGTTTGGGAACCAATTTTATTATTTACAAAATCAACAGACAGTATATTATCCGCGGATGCTTAATGAAAGCTAATATCGATTGGAAAAAATACGGTGACCTAAGGGCTAAAGTGGATGGCATCCTGAAAAAATACGGAGCCAAAGAACTTGGAACAGATTATTACGCCATTCAAAACAATCAGGTTGCTACAAATGCGGCCTTGCTGACTCAGAAAGATATCGCTTCTTTAGGCAAACTTACCATAAGAGGAGCTGAGGAATATACGATCTGTCCGCCAACTATGGGAAGAAAAAACCTTACCAATGTGATCATAAAATCTTACAAAGTGAATACCACAATTGATCCAAGAATCAATGTTAAGCTTAATAATGTTTTGGTCAATTACAAATAACAACAAAAGGCTGTTTTTGTTCTGAAGACAGCCTTTTCTAAAATTTTTTGTCATGAAAAAAAAGCTTCAGTTATCCGGAATTTTCATTATTCTATTGGTAGTATTCACAATTGGTATGAAAGGAACATTTGATGGCTACTACGGTTTTTATTATGAAAACAAAAACTATGACAAGCCTTTGGCATATGTGATATCAGAGAATTTTGCCCAATCCAAACCTATCAATATGTTTACATCTTATACCGGTTTTGATACGGGATACGGCTTTTATGCACCGAATGTTGCCAGTGATTTTGTGATGAGCTTTGAACTGAAAGATAAGAAGGGAAATATCCTGGAACAAAAGACGATGCCTTATTTCAAAAGTAAGGAAAGCAGAGTGAGATATACGACTGTCTTTAATATGTTTCTAGATAAAATTTCCGACAAAAATACCTATGACCGCAAATATTATCAATATCTGGACATTATTATCAACCAGATTGCAGCACATGTGATGAAAGAAAATCCAAAAGCATCAAGTGTTACCACAAAACTTTATTTATACGACTACCCTTCTATTGCGGATTTCAAACAGGGAAAAACGAATGAAAATCTTATTCTTATTGATGAATTCAAACATTAAAGTGATGAAAAAACTGAATGTACTTTATACCAAAATTGAAAACTTCTTTTTCAAACAGGATAATCAAACGGAATTCTTAAGCTTCTTCCGGGTTGCAATAGGAACAATTATTCTCTTACAATTTATCGCAGTGATCCCTGATTTTGACAAATTATTTTCAAGCAGCAGTATCATTCCACAAGATATCATGAGTGTTTTCACACCTGACTGGCTGATAACTTTTTCAAAAATCGTCACCTTCTTACAAGGTATTGGCATTGAAGAAAGTACAACAATTGTGATGATTAAAATATCATTTATTACATTGTGTATTTTGATTATCATTGGGTTTTATTCCAGAATTTCAGCGCTTTTTTTACTTATATTACAGATTGCATTGCTCAAGGGAAGTTCTTTCTTTGCCTATGGGGCTGACTTTTTCACGAGTATGTCCTTATTCTATCTGATACTTTTTCCGTCTGACCAACATTTTTCACTCAGAAATTTCATTTTCAACAGAAAACCACGGGAAATAAATATCACTCCGGTCAAAAGATTATTTCAGCTTCATATTTCTATTGCTTATTTTTTTTCCGGACTGGATAAAGCATTAGGTTTTAACTGGTGGAACGGTGAATCAATCTGGAAAGCGATTCATCTACCCTATTCCAACAGAGACCTGAATATTGATTTCAGCTGGCTGATAGAACATTCCTATATTTTAAGCTTTATTGGATGGAGTACAATCATCATCGAGATGTGTTACCCATTTTTCATCTGGTACAAACCTACACAGAAGACATGGCTTTTTCTAACAGTTTCTATACATATAGGAATTGCCCTTGTTCTTAATCTATATTATTTTTCAGCTATTATGATTGTATGGAATATCACCAATTTTTATTTTGAACAATCCGCTAAGAAAACGGTTCTCTCTTCAAAGAAAAAAATATCAACTCATTATATTCCGAAGCAGATTGGCTCATAAAATAAATCCCGAATGTCTTCGGGATTTATTATTATGTATGGTTGAGTGATTATTTCTTAGGAGTAATATCCATCAGTTTCATAAACTCATCAAGCTTAGGCATAATGATGATTTCCGTTCTTCTGTTTTCACCTCTACCTGAAACACTCATGTTAGTAGCTTTCGGGTTGTATTCTGAACGTCCTCCTGCTGTAATTCTTGCAGGATCTACTCCAAACTGAGTCTGAAGAACTTTAGCAACAGAAGTACCTCTTAATGCAGAAAGATCCCAGTTGTCTCTCGGAAGATTCGGAGAACTCAACGGAGCGTTATCTGTATTACCTTCAATCAATACTGAATATTTATCATAATCATTGATTACTTTAGCTACTTTACCTAGCACTTCCTGAGCGGCAGGCAAAATATTGTAATCTCCTGTTTTGTACAACATATTATCTGAAAGAGAGATCATTACAACACCTTTCAACACCTTCACCTGTACATCCTGATCTGATACGTTATCTAAAGATCTTTTCAGTTTGTTAGACAATGCAAGGTTCAAGCTGTCATTCTTAGCATTGCTAGAGATCAATTGCTTGATATAAGAATTGGAAGCATTGATTTCACCTACCAGTTTATCAATATTAGCAGAGCTTTTCCCGGTATTGGAAAGACATGCATCAAGTGATGATTTTAAAGCATCATGCTGGCTTTTCAGCAAGTTGTTTTCACCGGCCAATGCAGAGTTCTGAGACTTCAAATCCTGAATTTCTCTCTGTCTTTCTCCGATATTTTCAATACACTGCTTATAGTTTGTGCTCAAGGCATCATACTGCTTCTTGCTGACACAAGATGTCATTCCCAGCGCCATTGCAGAAACTGCTACAATTTTTAAAATCTTCATAAATAATCATTTTTAGACTACTCAAAGTTAGGAAAATTCAATTGAATTATATCGGTTATCTTTGCATAAAAGAAATTCTCAACATCTATGTTGGAAAAATCAAGCTTTATCAGCCAATTAAAAAATATCGTTCACGAGCCGGAAAATCACACGTATCTTCTGGCAGTAAGCGGAGGTGCAGACTCTATGGTTCTTGCCTCATTATTCAGAGATTTAGGACACGAAACTGACGGTTCAAAATTCCAGTTTCAGGTTGCCCATATCAATTATAAACTCCGTGGTCAAGATTCTGATCTGGATCAAAAAACGGTGCAGGATTTTTGTGAGAAAAATCATATAAAATTTCATTTGTATGAAGTTTCGGAAAAGGATCAGAAGCCTGAGAACTCTATTCAGCTTTGGGCAAGGGAACTTCGCTATGCTTTTTTTAAAGAAATTCAGGAAAAGGAAAAACTGGAATTTCTGGTTACAGCCCATCACCTAAATGACCAGCTGGAGACATTTATCATCAATCTTTCTAAAGCTGCCGGCATCAACGGATTGAGCGGAATTCCATCAAATGACAATTATATTCTCAGACCGCTTTTAAATTTTTCCAAAAAAGAAATTTATCAGTTTGCTGCAGAAAACAGTATTGAATTCCGGGAAGATCTGTCTAATAAAAAAAGTGATTATCTGAGGAATAAGATTAGAAATGAGATTGTTCCGGTACTGATGGAAACTAATGATCATTTTCTGGAAAACTTCAGAAAAAGTTCTTTGTATCTGAACCAAACTAAAGATTTTGTCCAGAAACAGATTCAGGAGATAGAAAATCGACTTACGGTATTTAACCAAAACAATAAAATCTTATCAAAGGAAAAGCTGGATCAGGAAAGCGATTTCGTAAAATTTGAAATTTTAAAAAAATACGGATTCAACCAGGAGGAAGAAATCCCTAAAATTTTTAAAGCAGAAAACAACAGTTCATTTTTTTCAAAAGAATATCAGTTGATTGTCAACCGTGATGAACTGATTTTTATTGATAAGAACGATGAAAAGGAAATCAAAGAAGAAATTGTCCTGATTGATCATTTTGATTTTTCCGAAAACCAAATCAACATCAATCTCGTAGATTACATTGAAAACATTGATGGAATCAATAAGGGGTTTGAATGGGATTTTGATGCTGAAAAACTTCATTTCCCACTACGTTTGAGAAAACAAAAAGAGGGTGACGAGTTGTATCCAACCGGTTTTTCAGGGAAAAAGAAAGTTTCTAAGTTTTTTAGGGACGAAAAATTATCGGCTTTAGTCAAAGAAAAAATATGGTTATTATCTGACTCCAGAAATCATATTTTGGGAGTTATCCCTTTTAGACAGGATCGCAGATATCAGGCAGACAGAACTACTCAAAAAAAGATAACTGTAAAGTGGACAGAAAAACAACTAATTCGTTAGCTGTTGATGATTTTAAGAAAGACAGCAATATAGCTTTTGGAATTTTATACCAACAGTATTTCGGTTATACCAAAAAATTCGTACTCAATAATAAAGGTAATCTGGAAGATGCGGAAGATATTTTTCAGGATGCACTGCTGATTCTTTATGAAAAACTGAATGCTGATGAGTTCAAAGTTCAAACCTGTCTGGGAAATTACATCATTGGAATTGTTAAAAATTTGTGGTTAAAAAAATTAAAAAACAGAAATTTTTATATAGAATCTCCTGAAAGCTATTTCATGGAAAACCAGCAGGAAATAAGTGCTGCCATTGAAAATGAAAAGTATTACTGGGAAAAACTGGCTGGTTATATTAAGTCTATCTCTTCACATTGTCAAAATCTTATCCATGACATTTTTATTGAAAATAAAAGTATGGAGGAAATTCAAGACAAATATCATTATTCAAGCAAGCATAATGCTCAGAATCAAAAGTATAAATGTGTAGAACAAATCAAAAAAATTAAAAATAAAAGCATTTTTTCTACCTGAAAATCAAACCATTATATAAAATCATTTAATGTATGGGTGATTTTTTTCTTTTTCAGGGAACATAATAAGAAAAGAAATATATGTTCAAAAAAATCGTATTGAGCCTTCTTATATTAGTTGGAATTTCATTTAATGCACAAAGCACAGGCATCAATTTTCAAAAAATTGATTTGGAAGCCGCGAAAAAAATCGCAGCAAAAGAGAATAAACTGATTTTCATTGATCTGTTTACCACTTGGTGCGGACCTTGTAAACTGATGGCAAAAAAAACTTTTACTGATCCCAAAGTTGGTGAGATATTCAACAAAAATTTTGTAAACCTTGCTATAGACGCGGAAAAAGAAGGGCTAGATCTGGCGAAAGAATTTAAAGTTGTAAACTATCCTTCTTTTTTATTCCTGGATTCAAAAGGGAAGCTGGTACAATATGATTTCGGATATTATAATCCTGAACAGTTTTTAGGAGTAGGAGCCTCTGTTCTGAAAAAAGAGAACCCTCAATCTGGCAAAACTTTAGATCAGGTAAAAGGAAAAATGATTGGAGATAAGATTGATAATTTCAACGCGAAAGATCACTTGGGAAATACATTTTCTTCATCAAAAGAAAACAAAAAACTGGTGATTGTTTTTATTCGTGGACAATGGTGCCCCTATTGTAACAAATATATTGAGACCTTACAGAATCTGACTCCTGAACTGAAATCGAAAAATGCAAGGCTTGTTATCATTTCTCCTGAAAAACCGGAATTTATAGAAAAGACGATTAACAAAACAAAGACAGACTATACTGTTTTATATGATGAGGGATATAAAATTGCAGAGGCATTTGATGTCCTTTATACTCCTGACAATGAAACGCTTAATTTTTACAAGTCAAAATTAAAAGAGGATTTTGCTGACAGCAGGTCAGACAATTCAGGAAGACTTCCTGTATCAGCAACTTTCATTCTAAATGAGGGAAAAGAAATTACATGGAGACATTTTGATACAGACTATAAAAAGAGAGCATCTGTAGAAGACATTGTAAAAAATCTGAATTGATTTCACACAAAGTTTTGCCTTGGTGAAGGATTACATCATAACTCCAAGTCAGCAAAATTGACAAAATCAATAATCATTTTGAATGATAAAATAAGCAACACTTCTATTGCAATCAAGGCAGAAGAAGGAATATTTTAAACAGCAGGCTTAAAAAAAGAAAGTTTCTAAGTTTTTTAGGGACGAAAAATTATCTATTTTAGCGAGGCAAAAAATCTGGATACTGACGGACAGTAATGATTCTGTACTTACGATCATTCTTTTCAGGCAGGATAGAAGATATACAAAGAATGAGAAGACAAAGTGGAGTCTCAAAATTTTTAATGAAAGGAACAATGAAATTTAGAAATTGGTTTTTATTAATTCTACTATTTTTAGCGACAGGAATTAATGCACAGATAAAAAATCCTGTAAAATTTAAATTTACGGTCAACGATCTGGGAAACAATCAATACGAAGCGGTATTGAATGCTACTATGGAAAGCGGATGGCACATTTACTCAAAAGATTTACCGGAAGATACCGGAATTCCTACTGAGTATAAAGTTACGGGAAAGAACATTGAACTGATTGGGAAGTTTACCGAAACAGGTAAAAAACATGAAGAGTTTTCTGAAGCTTTTGGAGGAACGATTGTTTTCTACTCCAATTCAGCCGGATTTAAGCAGAAATTTAAATTAAAAGATCCTGCAAAACCTGCGGATGTTACTTCTGAGATTACGTATCAGACTTGTGACGACAGAGTTTGTCTGGCTCCCAATACATTAGAATTCAACCAAAAAGTCACCCCAAAAGGAGCAACGGAAGAAGCTGCAACTGAGGAAACAACTGGCCCTGTAAAAGATTCAGTAAAAACAACTGAAACGGTTACCGAAAACCCTGCAAAAACAGAAGCTACAGTCACAGAAACTTCAAAACTGGATCCTAAACAGCTGAAAATTGCAACTATTGATTTCAAAAAACCATTGACGGATTGTGGTACAGCCTCTACTAAAGTGGATGAAAATTACTGGACCTATTTATTCCTAGGGTTTATTGGAGGTTTAATCGCTTTACTTACGCCTTGTGTTTTCCCGATGATTCCTTTGACGGTTTCATTCTTTACCAAAGGCAGCAAGAACAAAGCAAAAGGAAAAAGAGATGCTCTTATTTATGGGTTTTTCATCCTTCTTATTTTCATTTTACTAAGTATTCCTTTCCATATTATTGATGGAATTGCAGGAAATATCTTCAATGAAATTTCTACCAGCGTATGGCTGAACATTGCGTTCTTCATCATATTCATTTTCTTTGCCGGAAGTTTCTTCGGGTACTATGATATCACTTTACCAAGCTCAATCGCCAATAAATCTTCTAAAGCGGAAGAAGCAGGAGGACTTATCGGTATTTTCTTCATGGCATTGACATTGGTTATTGTTTCTTTCTCTTGTACGGGTCCTATTTTGGGAAGTTTATTAGGAAGTGCAGTAACGGGTTCTACCAACGTTCCGATGTTATTAACATTTGCATTGGCAGGATTCGGTCTTGCGTGGGCAATTGTTTTCGGACTATTGGCTTTATTCCCGCAGGCATTACAAAGTCTTCCGAAATCCGGAGGATGGATGAATACGGTAAAAGTAGTGTTAGGCTTCGTAGAGCTTGCTTTAGCATTGAAATTCTTATCTAAAGCAGATCTTGTTTCTAAAACATTCTTCTTAAAAAGAGAGCTTTTCATCGCCATCTGGATCATCGTTGCATTAGGATTAGCATTATATTTATTAGGATTCATCAAATTCCCTCATGACGATAAAAAACCTAAAATCTCCATTACAAGAAAGATATTAGGGGTATTGGGAATCGGTTTTGTAATCTACTTAATCCAGGGATTGATACCATCTGACCGTCCGAAACTTCAGCTATTAAGCGGAATTTTACCTCCACTGAACGTAAGCTATTTCCATGATGAGAAAGACGGAATTTTAGGAATGCATCCTGAACACGACTTCTTCAAAGCAATAGAACTTGCTAAAAAAGAGGATAAACCCATCCTTATTGACTTCACCGGATACGGTTGTGAAAACTGTAGAAAAATGGAGGAGTTTGTATGGAGCGAACCGGACATTTTACCTATCCTTCAGAATGATGTAGTATTAGCATCTCTGTATGTGGACGACAAAGAGGAGCTTCCAGAGGATCAAAAAACTAAAATTGACCTTGGTGAAGGACAGATCAAAAAGGTAAAAACAATTGGTGACAGATGGAGCTTATTCCAACAGGTTAACTTTAACAATAACTCGCAGCCTCACTATGTTTTGATAACTCCGGATGGAAAAGTAATCAACACTCCGGTTTCAGGATATATGCCAAAAGAGGATTTCAAAAAATTCTTAGAATGCGGCGTTAATTACTATAAAAAGGGTAAATAAACCATTTACATATCATTGAAAAACTCACACAAAAAGTGTGAGTTTTTTATTTTTAATAAATTATGTACATCATAAAACACCAAAAGTAGTGTAAAATTAATTACATTTGAATAACTATCACCAATTCAAATACATATGAAATATTTTACATTTACTTTTTTGCTCCTTACCTATTCATTATTCTCCGCTCAGACTGCTCCATCCATAGAATGGCAGAAAGCTTTAGGAGGAAGCCAAAGTGAAGCAGCCCATTCTACTCAACAAACTTCTGATGGAGGCTATATCATGGCCGGAATCACTTCCTCAAATGACGGTGATGTTAGTGGAAACCATGGCGAAGGAGATGGATGGGTGGTAAAAATGGATGGTAATGGAAATATACAATGGCAAAAAGCACTGGGTGGGAGTAATAATGATATAATCCAGTCTATCCGCCAAACTACAGATGGGGGATACATTGCCGCAGGATCTTCCAAATCCAGTGATGGAGATACTACAGTAAACCATGGAAATTTTGATTTCTGGGTGATAAAACTTGATAGCTCCGGAAATATACAATGGCAGAAATCTTTAGGAGGAAGCGGTATTGATGAAGCTCAATCCATTCAGCAGACTTCCGAAGGAGGATATATTGTAGTAGGAATCTCCAGTTCTAATGATGGGGACGCCAGTGGAAACCAGGGAGGACAAGATTACTGGGTAGTAAAATTGGATAATACCGGAAATATACAATGGCAGAAGTCATTGGGAGGAAGTGACAGTGATCAGGCACTTTCTGTTCAGCAAACTTTTGACGGCGGATATATTATTGCAGGAAATACAGTTTCTACAGACGGAGATATTACCGTAAGCTATGGAAACTACGATTATTGGATCGTAAAACTTGATTACTCCGGAAATATGCAATGGCAAAAAACTCTGGGTAATTTTGGTGACAATATGGGATATTCCGCACAACAGACTTTCGATGGCGGTTATATTGTGGTGGGTACTTCTTATGATCCTTCTAATATTGAAAATGGCCTTCCTGATTATTGGGTCGTTAAATTAAATAATAGCGGAGTCATCCAATGGGATAAATATCTTGGCGGAAGTGCTCACGATAACGCTATCACAATACAGCAAACTCCTGAATGGGATTATATCGTTGGAGGCTGGACCAATTCCAACAACGGACAGGTAACCGGAAATCATGGAAATCTGGATTACTGGATTGTAAAACTGAACAGTAATGGAAACCTGAAATGGGAAAAGACCTTGGGTGGACCAGATTTTGAATACTTTAGCTCTATTGAACCAACCAGTGATAATGGTTATATTGTTTCAGGAAGTACACTTTCTACAAGTGGAGATGTAACCGGAAATCATGGAAATATTGATGCCTGGATCGTAAAACTAAGTCCAGAACAATTAGGAATCTCAGAAAACCAACCGATAAATAAACCTAATCTCTACCCTAATCCGGCAAAAGATTTCTTTTATGCAGATCATCTTCCAAAAGAAACTGTTATCAGCATTACAGATATGTCAGGAAGAAAACTCTTCTCTCAAAAATATAACGAAGAAAAAATTAAGATCAGTACATCAGCATTCACCGAAGGAATTTATATTGTACAGATAAAAAACAAAGAAGAAATTATTCTTTCAAAGAAAATAATAATCAAACGATAAAACTTCTTGAAAATATTATAAAATTTATTCACAAACAATCAATAGATTCATGAATCTATAAAGTTTTTAATAATCAGGGCATATGTTTTGTATGAATTTTTCAAACAAACATAGTCTAACATTTAAAAACTTTTAATCATGGCAGAAGTAATTGCACAAGAAAAACAGGGCAGCAAGCAAAAGAAAAAAATGATCAGAGTAGATATGACTCCTATGGTAGATCTGGGATTCTTATTGATCACTTTCTTTATGTTCACCACCAATTTTACAAAACCTAATGTAATGGATTTAGGGCTACCCGCAAAAGATCCAAACCCTCATCCTATAGATATTCCTGTAATTGGAGATAAAAACCAGATTACATTTATCCTCGGAAAGGACGACCGTGTATTTTATCATCAAAGCAATGCTACAGATTTGAATTCCACTAATCTTAAAGAAACTGATTTCAGTGGAATAAAAATTTCAAAAATCATTGCTGAAGCTTATAAAAATGCTCCGGTACCAAACAATTTTACAGTAATTGTAAAACCAACGGATGAGGCTAATTATAAGAATTTTGTAGATATGCTGGACAACCTTGCTATTTCTAAAAAGGAAAGATATGGTGTGACCGATATCAAGCCTTGGGAAACAAAGATTTACAAGGAATTAACTCAATAAAAGACGAAGAGCATTTTTAAAATGCTCTTTTTTGTTTACATTTGAAAGAAGAAATAGAGCTACAGTGCGTAACCGCTATATTATTTTTAACCTTCTATAATTTTGGAATCATGCTGAACTTTGAAAGAAAAGGAAACGGAAAAGAAACTTTGGTACTTCTTCACGGATTTATGGAAAATCTATCCATCTGGAGCGATATGGAGCATTATCTTTCCAAAGATTTTTCACTCCTCAAAATTGACCTTCCCGGCCACGGGCAATCTGAAATTCTCGCAGAAGTTCACACCATGGAACTGATGGCTGAGGAAGTAAAAAAAGTTTTAGATCAGCAAAATTTAGAAAAGGTACACCTTCTGGGGCATTCTATGGGAGGATATACTTCCCTTGCTTTTGCAGAAAAATATCCCAACTCTTTAAAAAGCTTAACTTTATTTTTCTCTACTTACTTTCCCGATGATGAAGAGAAGAAACAACAGCGTATCAAAAGCTATAGAATTATAAAAGATGCATTCGCCCATTATGCAAGAGCCGGAGTTCCCAATTTATTCAATCCAAATGAAAGGGATATTCTGGAAGGAAAAATAGAAACTGCTCTTGAGACCGCACTATCTACTAACAATCTGGGAGCTCTTGCCTGTGTAAAAGGCATGGTAGAAAGAACTGACAAAAAACATATCCTGGAAAATCTGGAGGCTAAAATATTAGTATTGGCTGGAAAACACGACAACGCTGTAAAAACAGATGTGATGATCAAACACCTTCCGGACAGGACAAATATCAAATCATATATTCTGGACTGCGGGCACAACGGACATTGGGAAAAACCTGGTATCTGTGCCGAAATCATCAATACAGAACTTCTTCACAACCTTCCAAAAAAACTTGTTTTATAACATCCGTTTCCCGATAGGTTAAAGTCATATTTAATAAAAAAATCCTGTATATTAGTAGAGGATAATATTCGTAATGGCTTTATTCTCATTCAAAAAAAAGAAACCACCGGTACCGGTACCAGTTATCGGACTTACACTTTCAGGCGGAGGAATGCGTGGGATTGCCCATATTGCCGTACTGAAAGCTCTGGAAGAATATAACCTGAAGCCGCAAATTATCTCAGGAACCAGTGCAGGCTCTATCATTGGTGCCTTTTATTCTTTTGGAAAAACACCGGACGAAATGATGGAAATTGTAAAACAGACTTCTTTTTTTTCCAGATCATCATTAAAATTATCAAAAAACGGAATTTTCAGTTCTAATTTTATTTTAAAACTGTTCAAAGATTATTTCCCGGAAGATAATTTCAGTATTTTGAAAATCCCTATATATGTAGCAACCACTGAAATGACCCATGGTATTGTAGATTTCTTTTCTGAAGGAGAGCTTTTCGGTCCGTTACTGGCTTCTTCCAGCGTTCCTTTTATTCTTCCTCCGGTAAGGATAGGGGAAAAAATTTATGTTGACGGTGGTGTTCTGGACAATCTCCCCATTGAACCCATTGTGGATAAATGCAACTTCCTTATTGCCTCCCATGTCAACTCCATCAGCTACGATCAATTAAACAAAATGAGTCTGATGAAAGAATTCGACAGAATCCTTCACTTAGCCATTGCAAAATCGGTGTACTCTAAGGCGAAATACTGTAATATTTTTTTAGATCCGCCTAAGATGACGAAATACAGTCTTTTCAACAAACGATATATGGATGAAATGTTTCAGCAGGTGTATGAATATACCTGTCAGGAACTTGAAGAGAAAGGATTTCGTAAAAGTATCTAGAATTTGAGAACAGAGAGTTTACAGATCTTCCCTCTCCTATAATCCTTCCTCTTTTACCTTCTCTTTAAAGTTGGCTATAGTTCCGGATAAAGAGTCTAAAGATTTCCCTCCGGCTGCATTGATGTGTCCGCCACCACTGAAATATTTTCTTGAGAATTGGTTTACATCTACATCATCTTTACTTCTGAATGAAATTTTAACAAAATCTTCATACAAATCTTCCATAAAGAATGCAGACATTTTTACTCCGCCAATACTTAAACCATAGTTTACAAAACCTTCAGTATCTCCTTTCTGGAAACCAAATTCTTTCAATTCGTTTCTTGTAAGGCTTAAAACAGCTACTGTTCCATCATTCACCACTTCTATTCTTCCCAGAACCAAAGCAAGTAAATGCAGACGAGAAACCGTATTGGTATCCCAGGTATTGGATGTGATCATCGCAGGATCTGCACCATTTTCGATCAAATGGGCAATAATTCTGTGTGTAGTAGCACTGGTAGAACGAAAACGGAACCCCCCTGTATCAGTCATAATCCCAGTATAAAGGCATTCTGCCATATCCTGGTTCACAAGTTTTTCATCATCCATCGCTTCAATGAAATGATAGATCATTTGTGAAGTCGCCGGGATTACGGTATCAGAATAGACAAAATCAAATTTTTCCGGCTGCTGGTGGTGGTCAATAAGAATTTTCTTCCCTTGAGCTTTAACCAGCCAATCTCCTAATAATCCGATTCGTGAAGGAGAATTAAAATCCAGGCAGAAAATAACATCTGCTCCTGCAATCATATCAGAGGCAAGCTTTCTTTTATACTCAGCAATAATTACTTTTTTAGACTCCGGCATCCATTTCAGAAATTTCGGGAAATCATTAGGTACAATCACCTCAGCATGAATTCCTTTTGCTTTCAGATAGTGTTTCAACCCCAAACTTGAACCAATAGCATCTCCATCCGGATTATAGTGGGTAAGGATAACTATTTTGCTCTCTTGAGTAAGTAATGTATTGATATCTAAAAGTTCTGCTGGTGTAAACATCTGGTGTTTATTTTCGTTAAAATTAAAGTTTTCAAAGATAGAGCTTTTATATAAATCATTTAAATATTATTTTTGCAGAGAGAAATGGTATACTCATCAAGGGGTTTATCATTGTTCAATAAAAAACATTGCATTTAATTTCAAAAAAAAATAATTAAAGTTTGTAACTTATAAAAATTTATATATCTTTGCAACCTGAAAATTAATAGATTAATTACGATTTAAACATATAGTAATGAGTAAAAGAACATTCCAGCCATCAGAAAGAAAAAAGAGAAACAAACACGGTTTCAGAGAAAGAATGTCTACGCCAAATGGAAGAAGAGTTTTGGCTGCTAGAAGAGCTAAAGGCAGAAAGAGTTTAACTGTAAGTGCTGCACGCGCTAAGAGATAATCTTTTATTATCATATACAAAACATGCTTGAGAAGTTACTTTTCAGGCATTTTTTGTTGTTAAAATTTACTAAAATTTAGGCTACATCAACATCTTTTTCTATTTTTAAAAGTTGAAATATTTTTGTTAGAAACAGCCTTTAAAATTAAATTATGCCACATACAAATATCTCCGGAGACAATATTATAAGTTTACAAAGTGCAAAGATTGCGCAAAAAAACTTCACTGTACTTTCTGATGTAAATCTTAACATTAAAAAAGGTAGATTCTGCTATCTTATCGGAAAAACAGGTTCCGGAAAAAGTTCCCTTCTGAAAACGCTTTACGGACACATTCCATTAGCATCAGGACACGGAACCGTTGTAGGATTTGACCTGGCAAAGCTAAAACCGTCTGACATCCCAAACCTAAGAAGAAAATTAGGAATCGTATTCCAGGATTTCCAGTTACTTTCTGACAGAACAGTTGAAAAAAACTTAAAATTCGTTCTTGAAGCAACGGGATGGAATGATAAAGTAAAGATAGAAGACCGCATCAATGAGGTTTTAGGAAGTGTGAATATGAAAAGCAAAAAGCACAAAATGCCACACGAACTTTCCGGAGGAGAACAGCAGCGTATTGCTATCGCAAGAGCTCTTCTTAACCACCCGGATCTGATCTTAGCAGATGAGCCGACCGGAAACCTTGATCCTGAAACTTCCAACGAAATCATGACGCTATTGAAGCAGGTTGCCCTTGAAAATGGCGCTGCAGTAGTAATGGCAACACATGATTATCATATGATTCAAAACTTCCCTGGTGAAGCCATCAGATGTGAAGATGGAAAAGTATCTGTATTGGATACCGCAGAATTGTTTGAGTAAGAATTGAAAAATTCAGAAATTAAGACTTACAAGGTTTTTAACCCTTTCTGATTTCTATTTAAAAACATGAAACTCTTTGGTGAGTTCAAGATATTGGTCCGAGTATTGTCTCGGACTTTTTTCTATAATAAAATCAGATTCGACGATCTCATTTTCCTGTGATGAGAACTCCAAAATCAGCCTTTTAACATTTGAATTTTCAATCCCTTTGATATTGACCTTTCTGTTTAAAAACAGATGATTTTCTTTAGCCAATGAAATGAAAATTTCTCCTGCTTCAACGGGAATAATTACAGAAAAAATACCATTTTCAGATAATAACCGTGCCGCATTGGCAATTAACTGACTGAAGTTTAATTCTACAGTCTGACGTGCAATCTTATCTTTTTCAGATCCGGATTCTTCAAAATAAGGAGGATTGGAAACAATAAGATCAAACCGTTCTTCCGTTTCAAAAGTTTTAAAATCCTGATGCCTGTTTTTCAGCCTTGCATGAAAAGGTGCGGTTTCAAAATTAAGCCTGGTAAGCGCTGCTGCCTCTTCGTTAATATCCAGTCCTAAAAAATGAGCCTGTAGATTTCTCTGCGCCAGCATTAAGGAGATCAGACCTGTTCCCGTCCCTACTTCCAGAACACTGGAAACACCATGAACATCTGCCAAAGCACCAAGCAGAACACCGTCTGTTCCTACACGGAAGACGTCTTTAGACTGCTCAATTTTAAATTGCTTAAATGTAAAAGGTTTCACTATAAATTGGTAGGCAGTGTAATAATGAATGTAGACCCCTTTCCTACTTCGGATTTCACTGAGATCTCTCCTTTATAATCTTCAATCATTTTTCTCACCATAGACAGACCAAGCCCCATTCCACTGCTTTTAGAAGTAAAATTCGGTTCAAAAATTCTTTCGTACATATTTTCAGGAATTCCTATTCCGTTATCCTGAACAGAAATAATCACCCTTCTCTGATGCTGCTCCACATCTACATTGATGATGAGTTTTCTTTCATCGCTTTCTGCCTGTTTTGCGTTAGTAACAAGATTTGTTATAATCCTGGAAAGATAAATCCTATCCATATTGATCATAATATTGGTCTTATTGGCATGCATAAAGATGCTGTCATCATTGAAGACACGGAGAATATCTTCAACCTCGGTATTCAGATTGATCACTTCATTATTCTTTTCAGGAAGTTTCGCAAATTCTGAGAAAGCTGAAGCTACCGTTGCAATCAGATCTATCTGATCCACAATCGTTTTACTCATCTGTTTTACCCTCTCTCTGATATTCGGATCATCCGGATCAAACTTTCTTTCAAAATTCTGAATAGTCAGCTTCATCGGAGTCAGTGGGTTTTTCACCTCATGAGCAACCTGCTTGGCCATCTCCCTCCAGGCTTCTTCAGATGCCTTAAACCTAAGTCTTTCTTTCTGATCCTGGATTTGCAGAATCATTCTGTTATAAGCTCTTGCCAATGCATTAAGCTCATCGTTTTTATAATATCTGATAGGACGCATTTCATTTTCAAATAATGTAATACGGGTAATCATATCAGAGAATTTCGTGATTGTTTTCGCAAGACTGTTAGACGTCACCCAGCTGATCCAGATACTGAAGAGAATCAGGAATATATCGACTAAAAGAATGTATTTTACATATTGATGAAGAACCTCCAGATAAGCAGATTCATTATGATATAAAGGAATATAGACAACTCCTATCGGTTTCAGTTCATTGTTTTTCAACAGAAGGTAAGAAGAGGTAAGCCTGGCATCTTTAGCTGCGTCATACCTTGTCAAATCAACCCTGGCATCCGTTGCCAATATCCTGTTAATGATTTCCATAGGAATAGTCTTCTGCTCAACTAAAGCTTCATCTTTATTGGAAAGCAGATAATCTCCTTTTAAATCATAAATAATAATATCGTGTTGGTTGATATCCCCTATTTCGAAAATTTTATTTCCTAAAACCGTTGGTAAATCTTTAGTTTCTACAAGCGTACGGCTTACGGCATAATCAAGATACCTCATTACCGCAGTAGTCTTCTCCTGCATGTCAATATTACTTTGCTGCAAAGAATTATTCCTTAAAACAAAGTAGGGAACAAGTGAAGTAGCTACAACACTTAAAAAACATACCAGCAGGAAACCGAAAAACACACGGTTCCTTAAGCTATATCCTTTATACTTATTAATTGACATTCTACTTTTTAATTAACCTAGCAATATACTTACCAATAATATCAAATTCCAGGTTTACTTTATCACCAATTTTTAAATTTTTCATATTGGTAAATTCCCATGTATAAGGAATAATGGCTACAGAAAATTGAGCATCTTCACTTTTTGCAACCGTAAGACTGATTCCGTTTACCGTGATTGATCCCTGAGGCACCGTTACAAAGCTTCCGTCATTATCATATTTCATGGTAATAAAATAACTACCGTCTTTATTTTCAATCCCCACAACTTCACCAGTCTTATCAACATGTCCCTGAACGATATGCCCATCCAGTCTTCCATCCATCTTCATACAGCGTTCCAGATTGACAACGGTTCCCAATCCCCATTTTCCGAGATTGGTTTTTTCCAGCGTTTCGTTGATGGCTGTTACCACATATTGATTATCTTTTATTTCAACAACCGTAAGGCAGCAGCCGTTGTGAGCAAGGCTCTGGTCTATTTTCAACTCGTTTGTAAAGGGGCATGTCAAGGTAAAATCTATATTGCTTCCTTTTTCTTCAATCTTCTCAATAACACCAACTGCTTCAATAATTCCTGTGAACATATTATTTTTTGCTAAATTTGTAAATTATAATCTTCAAAGATAATCAAAATGAGCCCAAAAAACCATAAAGTACGAGTAGGAATTTCAATCGGTGATTTCAACGGCATCGGTCCGGAGATCATTATGAAGTCTCTGAAAGACAAAACCATTACAGACTTTTTCACTCCTGTAATTTTTGGTTCGGGGAAATTATTCACTTATCAGAAAAACATTTTTAAGCTGAATCTTAATTTCAACTATATTAATGAAGCTTCGCAGGCTCAGGCAGGAAAACTCAATATGATCAACCTGACTAAGGAAAACGTGAATGTAGAACTAGGTGTTCCCACGGAAGAGTCTACAAAAATGGCTATTGATTCTTTGGAAGCAGCTACTGAAGCTTTAATGAAAGGAGAAATTGATGTTTTAGTAACCGCTCCCATCAACAAGGATGAAATGGTGAAAATGGGCTTTAAACATGCTGGACACACAGGATATTTTGAAGAAAAATTCAGCAAAAAAGGATTAATGTTCCTGGTAACTGAAGATCTTAAAGTAGCCGTATCCACGCATCATATTCCAATTGCACAGGTAGCTGAAAATATTTCCAAGGAAAAAATAAAGAAACAGATCAGAGTTTTGAACCAAACGCTTATAGAAGATTTCTGTATTCAAAAACCTAAAATTGCTGTATTGGGATTAAATCCTCATGCTGGAGATGGCGGTGTTATTGGAAATGAAGAAATTGAAATCATCAGCCCGGCAATCAGGGAACTATCTGATAACGGAACATTGGCATTTGGGCCTTTCCCGGCAGACAGCTTCTTCCAGCCAAGCAAATACAAAAATTTCGATGCGGTTTTAGCCATGTATCATGACCAGGGATTAGCCCCTTTCAAAACATTGGCATATGAAGAAGGTGTGAACTATACGGCAGGACTTCCTTTTATCAGAACTTCTCCGGATCACGGTGTTGCTTATGATATTGCAGGAAAAAATATTGCTGATGAGCAGAGTTTTACAGAAGCTATCTTCACCGCGATTCAAATTTTCAAGAACAGAAGCGAATACAGCGAGCTAATGAACGACCGCATGCAGCCTAGAAAAATGGTTGTAGACAACGGAGTAGATGAGGATCTACCGGAGGAAACTGAAGGATAAATCTTTAAAACAAATTTTAAATTAATTTGTTTCAGATTTTATTTGTTATTATAAAAAAAATGCATATTTTTGCACACTCATTTTATGGACAAGTTAAGAAACTATGACGTAAGCTTTTCCGGACTTAAAAACGGAAAACATAAGTTCAATTTTGAGATAGATAAAACGTTCTTTCAATTATTTGATACTGAGCAGGAATTTACAAATCCTAGAATAGAAGTGAATGTATCGCTTGATAAACACACTACTTTTTTAGAATTTGAAATTAAAATTAATGGATTAGTTGAGCTGGTTTGTGATATCACAAACGAAGATTTTGACTATCCTATTGAGAATGAAATCAAAATCTTGGTGAATTTCGGGGAAGAATATGATGACAGCAATGAAGAAGTCATTACTATTCCTACTGCAGAGCATGCTTTCAATGTAGCACATTTGATTTATGAAAATGTAATGCTTTCTATCCCTATGAAAAAGATTTCACCCAATGTAAATGATGAAGATCTTGAAATTCTTAACCAGTTCAGTCCAAAAGAAATTGAGGAAACAGAGGAAGAAGAAGAACATAAAAGTGACCCTAGATGGGATGCTTTAAGAAAATTAAAAGACAATAATTAAATAGAATAATTTAAATATGATGAGATGATAAATCTCATCGCTCATCAATTAAAAAAGTTATTAGAAAATGGCACATCCAAAGAGAAGACAGTCGTCCACAAGAAGAGATAAGAGAAGAACTCACTATAAAGCTGTAGTTCCTCAATTAGCTAAAGATGCAACAACAGGAGAGCTTCACCTATACCACAGAGCTCACTGGCATGAAGGAAAACTTTACTACAGAGGTAAAGTAGTATTGGAAAAAGAAGTAGCTGCTACTGAAGAAAACTAAGAGTCGCTTTTCATTGAAAAAGCCTCATTTTAATACAAAAACCGCCCAATTTTGATAAAATTTGGCGGTTTTTTGTTGTTTTTTACGTTTTTTTGGTATCTTTGACCCAAAATCAAATATCAAATTTATGGACATTAAAGACATACAAAATCTTATTAAGTTTGTATCTAAAGCTGAAGTTTCAGAAGTAAAATACAAGACTAAAGATTTCGAAATCACTATTAAAACTCCATTAGCTGGAAGCGATGCTGTATATGCACAGCCTGCAGTATACCACACAGCTCCACAAGCTGTAGCTGCTCCGGCACCTGTTGCAACTCCTGCTGCTCTTGCTGTAGAAAAAACTGAAGCTGCATCTGATGACAGCAAATATGTAACGATCAAGTCTCCAATGATTGGTACTTTCTATAGAAAACCATCTCCTGATAAAGATGTATTTGTAAATGTAGGTGATGATGTTTCTGTAGGTAAAGTAGTTTGCGTTATTGAAGCAATGAAGTTATTCAACCAGATTGAATCTGAAATCAGCGGAAAAATCGTTAAAATTTTAGTTGACGATGCTACTCCTGTAGAGTATGACCAACCTTTATTCTTAGTAGATCCATCTTAAGGAATTTTAGATTAAAGATTATAAATTTTAGATGAATCCTTTTCATTTAAAATAATTTAAAATTCAAAATTTATAATTTAAAATTTCGGAGAGATGTTCAAAAAAATATTAATAGCCAATCGTGGCGAAATTGCAATGCGTATTTTACGTACTTGTAAAGAAATGGGGATCAAAACCGTTGCAGTATATTCTACTGCAGACAAAGACAGTCTTCACGTAAGATTTGCTGATGAAGCGGTATGTATTGGCCCTGCAATGAGCAAAGACTCATATCTTAAAATTCCTAACATTATTGCTGCTGCGGAAATTACCAATGCAGACGCCATTCACCCAGGTTACGGATTCTTATCTGAAAATGCTAATTTCTCAAGAATCTGCCAAAAGAACGGTATCAAGTTTATTGGCGCTTCTCCTGAGCAGATTGAAAAAATGGGAGATAAAGCTAACGCTAAGGCTACCATGAAAGCAGCAGGTGTACCATGTGTACCAGGTTCTGACGGTTTAATTGAATCTTACGAGCACGCAGTGAAAACAGCTGAAGAAACTGGATACCCGGTAATGATCAAGGCAACTGCTGGTGGTGGAGGAAAAGGAATGAGAGCTGTTTGGAAAGCTGAAGACCTTAAAGATCACTGGGAGTCTGCAATTCAGGAAGCTGTAGCAGCCTTTGGAAACGGAGGTATGTATATGGAAAAACTGATTGAAGAGCCAAGACACATTGAAATTCAGGTTGCTGGTGACCAATTCGGTAAAGCGTGTCACCTTTCTGAAAGAGACTGTTCTGTACAGAGAAGAAATCAGAAACTAACTGAAGAAACTCCTTCTCCTTTCATGACAGATGAACTTCGTGAGAAAATGGGTGACGCTGCTGTAAAAGCTGCTGAATTCATTGGTTATGAAGGTGTAGGAACTATTGAATTCCTTGTAGACAAACACAGAAATTTCTATTTCATGGAAATGAATACAAGAATTCAGGTAGAACACCCTATTACTGAGCAGGTAATTGATTATGACCTGATCAGAGAACAAATTCTTCTTGCTGCGGGAACTCCTATTTCAGGAATTAACTATTACCCGAAATTACATTCCATTGAGTGTAGAATCAATGCAGAAGATCCTTACGCAGATTTCAGACCATCTCCAGGAAAAATCACAGGATTAAACATCCCTGGTGGACACGGAATCAGAGTAGATACTCACGTATATTCCGGATACAGCATTCCTTCCAACTATGACTCAATGATTGCCAAGCTTATCACTACGGCTCAAACCCGTGAGGAAGCTATTGCTAAAATGAAACGTGCTCTTGAGGAATTCTATATTGAAGGAGTAAAAACAACAATTCCTTTCCACAGACAACTAATGGATAATGAAGATTATCTTGCAGGAAACTATACTACAAAATTCATGGAAGATTTTGTAATGGACAGAAAATATGATAATCACTAAGATTATTTTAAAATAAAAATGAAACTGCCTCTTTTTGAGGCAGTTTTTTATTACAGACCATCAATGTCAGGCCGTTGGAACATTCCATTACCAACCGTTAATAAAAATTAATAAAGAAGCAGAAAATAAAATCTGACCATGGTAAAGATAGAATACCTATAACAACCTACCAATAAAGAAAATATTTTCTGATACAGCATAATTCTTCCTTAAAATCTACTTCAATTGCACCTCCATACGACACTTGGTATTTGTTCAGGCATATCATTAATATTGCGTAAATTTGTTGAAAACCAAAATATATGTCAACAGCAGAACAAACAAAAAACTCACAGTATTTTATTGACCTTGAAGACAAACATGGAGCTCATAATTATCACCCGCTTCCAGTAGTTTTGGATCGTGGAGAAGGTGTTTTCGTTTGGGATGTAGAAGGCAAAAGGTATTATGATTTTCTTTCAGCATATTCTGCTGTGAACCAGGGGCACTCTCACCCTAAAATCGTAGACGCATTGGTAGAACAGGCAAAAAAACTGGCGTTAACATCAAGAGCATTCTACAATTCTAAATTAGGAGAATACGAACAAAAAATTACAACCCTTTTCGGATTTGATAAAGTTTTACCTATGAACTCCGGAGCTGAAGCTGTGGAAACCGCAGTAAAACTTGCCAGAAAATGGAGCTACGAAGTAAAAGGAATTTCGGAAAACGCAGCCAAAATTATTGTTTGCGAAAATAATTTCCATGGAAGAACTACAACTATAGTTTCTTTCTCTAATGATCCGGATGCTAATCAGAACTACGGACCTTTTACACCAGGATTTATCAAAATTCCTTACAACGATATTGCAGCCCTAGAAGAAGTTCTGAGCAGAGAAGCAGATACTATTTCGGCATTCCTTGTAGAACCTATTCAGGGAGAAGCCGGAGTATATGTTCCAGATGAAAACTACCTGAAAAATGCTTCTGAACTATGTAAAAAATATAACGTTCTTTTCATTGCTGATGAAGTTCAGACTGGTATTGCAAGAACAGGAAGATTAATTGCATGTCATCACGAAAATGTACAGCCGGATATATTAATTTTAGGAAAAGCTCTTTCCGGAGGAATGTACCCCGTATCAGCAGTTTTAGCTAACGACAGCATCATGAATGTTATCAAGCCCGGACAGCACGGTTCTACATTCGGAGGAAACCCTATTGCCTGTGCAGTAGCAGTGGCGGCATTGGACGTGGTAGCTGAAGAAAAATTATCTGAAAGAGCTGAAGAGCTTGGACAGCTATTCAGAAGTGAAATTGATAAACTGATAGAAAAGTCAGACCTTATTACCAAAGTAAGAGGAAAAGGGCTTTTAAATGCCATCCTGATCAATGATACTCCTGACAGTTCTACCGCATGGAATCTTTGCTTACAGTTAAAAGAAAACGGATTACTCGCAAAGCCTACACACGGTAATATCATCAGACTGGCACCGCCATTGGTCATTACTGAAGAGCAACTGCTGGATTGCGTAAAGATTATTGAAAAGACTATTCTTGAATATAAATAAATGGCTCTCTCCCTTGCAATCATTACTTATAATGAAGAAGAGAATATCGTAAGACTTTTAAATTCTTTGGCAGATATTGCTGATGAAATTATTATTGTCGACAGCTTTTCTACAGATAAGACAAAAGAGATTTGCACTCAAAAATATCCTCAGATACAATTCTTTGAGAAAAAGTTTAATGGGTATGGTGAACAAAAAAACCATGCCCTTACTTTATGTTCTCATGAATGGGTTCTGTTTCTGGATGCTGATGAAGTTCCTGATGAGAATCTCAAAAAATCCATACAGAAAATCGTTTCCTCTACGAACACAGAATTCAACGTCTATAAAGCGAAATTCAACAACCATCTCGGAAGCCACATGATCAGATTCGGAGGATGGGGAAATGTATGCCGTGAAAGATTGTTCAGAAAAAAATACGCCAGATATTCTGATGATAAAGTTCATGAATTTTTGATTACAGATCAGAAGACCGGTCTTCTGGAAGGAAAACTGAATCATTATACCTACAAAAGTATTCATCATCATGTCGCAAAAATCAATAAGTATTCTGATATGATGGCTGAGAAAATGTTTGAGAGAGAACTGAAAATTAAAAGATTCAAAATCATTGTAAGTCCGGTTTTTGAATTTATCAAAGTATTTGTTTTCAAACTTGGTTTCCTGGACGGATTTCCCGGATTTTACATTGCCAAAACGATGTCCTATTACACCTTTTTGAAGTATATTAAACTGCGTGAAAAAATAAGACTCTCAGAAATTGAAAAAAATACAGTGAAATAGTATGGTCCTGTATCTTATTTCTGCTCTCTTGACGGTATTTATCGTCGTGTATTTCCGCCTCTATCTTTTTGCTTTTCCGTACAACAGACTGGTAATTCTCATGTACCATCAGATTGAAAAGGAAAGCCACGAAGATCTTACAGTAAGTCTGGAGAACCTTGAACAGCAGTTTTCATATCTGAGTCGTAAAAAATACGCTGCCAGGTTTTTCTCAGAACTTCATACTGCATCGAAAAAAAATATAATCATCACCTTTGATGACGGATATAAAAATAACTATGAGCATCTGCCGTCTTTATTAGAAAAATATAATCTGAAGGCAACCATTTTTATTCCAACAGAATTCATTGAAAAAGGATATAAAAATTATCCTATGATGACCTTTGATGAAATCAGAAATCTGGATAAAAAATATTTTGAGATTGCTCTTCATAGCCATGCTCATGAAAATCTAAAAAATGCTTCTGCTGATTTTATAGAAAAAGATCTAAAAAAAAACATGCAAATTCTCGATGCCCAAAATATCAAGTATTCAAGGGTTTTGGCATATCCGTATGGAAAATATCCACAAAAAAAACATGATAAATTAGCATTTTTTTCTATTTTGAAAAAAATAGGAATTGATTTTGCAGTAAGAATTGGAAATAAGGTAAATTATTACCCTACCCAGCGTCCCTACGAGCTGTGTAGAATTGATATAAAAGGCAAAGATTCGATAATAAAATTCAAATTAAAACTTATCTTTGGAAGATTAAAACTATTTTAAAAACAATTTAAAGAAGTATTATATGTACTTCTCTATCAAACAAAGCGTTGTGATGAATATAAGTGGTTTGATCATAACATATAATGAAGAAAAAAATATACAGGATGTCCTTGAGTCTTTTGATTTCTGTGATGAAATAGTAGTGATAGACTCATTTAGCACGGATAAAACTGTAGAAATTGCAAAGAAATTTCCCAATGTGAAGGTGGTTCAAAATAAATTTGAAGACTTTACAAAGCAAAGAAATTTGGCTCTGGATTCTGCAAAAAACGACTGGGTTCTATTTTTGGACGGTGATGAAAGACTTACACCGGCTTTGAAGCAGGAAATTATAGAGGAGCTGAATAGACCCGGGCAAAAAGATGCCTATTATTTTTACAGGAAATTCTTTTTTGCTCAGAAACCGATTCATTTTTCAGGAACACAGTCTGATAAAAACTTTAGGCTTTTCAGAAAATCGAAGGCCAGATACATGGCAGGAAAAAAGGTACACGAAACTCTGGAAGTCAACGGAACCATTGGGATTTTAAAAAATAAATTACTACATTACTCCGTTTCAGATTATGAATCTTATAGAAAAAAAATGATTCATTACGGAGTTTTAAAGGGGAAAGAACTGGCTGTAAAAGGGAAAAAGTACAATGTTTTAGTGCAATATCTTAAAACAGCTTTTAAATTCTTTAAAGCCTATATAATGAGACTGGGTATTTTAGACGGAAAAGAAGGGTATCAGTTATCTTACCTGCAATCTTTAAGCGTTTTTGAAACCTATGAATCATTAAAAAAAGAGCAAAATTAGTTGAATGAAGATTTGTATCATTAGTTATGATTTTTGGGATTATGATAAGTATATTGTTGAAACATTATGCAAACGGGGTATTGATGCCCATCATGTAAAGATCAGTACAGTTACTCATTCAAACTTCAATGAAAGAGCTGTAAACGCTTTAAGCAAAACCTTTTTAAATAAAAATCTTAAGACTGAAAAAAGACAGAAATACGTTCTGGATGCCCTGGAAAAATTAGGACATCAGGATCAGATATTGGTCATGAACCCGGATACGTTTGATCTTTCAACTCTTGAGAAAATCCGAAAATATTCAGACCGTCTGGTTACCTATCTTTATGACAACCTTGAAAGAGTTCCTGTAGAAGATAAACTCTACCTTTTTGACAAAGTATTTTCCTTTGATTATATTGATGTTACAAAGCACGGGTTTGAAAAACTGACGAATTATATTTATCTGCCGCACTGCGCAAAAGAAATTCAGCAGCCTGAAATGGATCTTTTCTACATCACTTCTTATGATAACAGAAGGGTTTCATTGATAAAATTACTGGCTAAAAAGCTGATTGAGCAGGGACTGAAGTTCCAGATTATGATCATCGGAAAAAAATCATGGAAACATCAGCTGACGAATATTTTCATGACTGTACCCAAAAACCTATTTCTGGTTTTCAGCATCAAAAAGATTCCTCATAACGATCTTCCAAAATATTATAAAAATTCAAAAGTATTGCTTGACCTTATGCGTGAAGGGCAATATGGACTTAGTTTCAGAGTTTTTGAGGCTATGTCTCTGGAGAAGAAAATCATTACTGATAATGAAGCCATTAAAACCTATGATTTTTACAATCCCAATAATATTTTGATTTTAAATAAAAATATTAGTAATCTTGACAAATCTTTTTTTGAAACACCTTACGAGAAAATTTCTGAGGAAATCTACTACAGATACACTTTGGATAGTTGGGTAAACAAAGTTTTTGAACTGGATACTAAAAACTAGCAAATGGGAATTTTAAAAAAAATAAAAAAACACTTCGAAAGAAAAGAAAAACTCAAATATCTTCAGTCTAAGGATATAGTCAACATCAATCTGTATGACGCTTCCCAAAAAACGATCCTGTTTGCTTCAAGAGATTTCCCTGCCCATGATAAAGAATCCGGGGCCAACAGACTGAAAGAACTTATATTAATCTACAAAGAATTAGGATACAACTGCATTTTATTTGCTCCCCATATTTTTGAAGACGATTCTTATGTAAAGTTTTATCAGCAGCACCATGTTTTGGTATATGTAGAGAACAATAAATACAAGAACATTTATGATTTTCTATCTTCTTTTAAAAAGGTAGATTACGTTTGGTTCAATGGTCCGCTTGCCCTGAATCTGTTTTACAAAAAGATGAAGGCTGTTTTACCTTCTACCCGATTCATTTATGATATGGTAGATATTCATTTTTTAAGGTTTAAAAGAGCGATTGAACTGGAACCAACCCGTATTTCTCTAAAGAAAAACTATAAACATTTCTTCCGTCTGGAAACAGTTGTTGCGCCACAGCTGGATTATATTATTGCCATCTCCGATAAAGAGAAAGAAATTATGAGCCAGTATGCGGACAAAAATAAAATCATTACCATATCAAATATTCATTATCCTAAAATTGATATTTCAGAAAGGAAAAACTTTAGTGAAAGTAAAGGAATTACCTTCATTGGTTCTATCCACGAACCGAATATTGATGCGGTAAAGTTTCTGTATGAAAAAATAATGCCCATTGTCTGGAAAACCAATCCTGAGCTGGAGGTAAGCATTATTGGGAATGTTTCCGAAAAACTGGATCTCAAACTATATCCTAAGTTTAAATTTTTAGGGTTTGTAGAAAGTATCGAAGAGCATTTCATGAATTCCAAAATCATGGTGGCTCCTTTACGGTTTGGAGCTGGGGTGAAAGGAAAAATCGGACAGGCTTTTGAATATTTTTTTCCGGTAGTTACCACAGATATTGGTGCCGAAGGAATGAAGCTTACAGATAAGAAAAATGTATTGATTGCCAATGACGAAAACAGTTTTGCAGAAGCCATTATTCAGCTGAATAATAATGAGGAACTTTGGAATACATTGAGCCAAAATTCTGTAGACAGTCTGAGAGCATTTTCACCTGAAGAAGTAAAAGAAAAACTTAAAACATTATAAGATATGTCATTAAGCGTAAACTATCACGGTTTTTTTGAGGGAAATTTTGGGATAGCAGAGGCTACAAGGCTTAATGCTGCTGCTATGGAAAGCAAAGGCATTAAAGTAAACCGCATCAGCTACTCCAGTGATACTCTTGAAAAGTCTAAAAGTGACGCACAACCCGATGCATTAATTAATATTTTTCACATTAACAGTAATGTGACCCACGAATTTTTTTCAAAAAATCAGGATATCAATCTTGCTGGTCATTACAACATTGTTTATTGGGCCTGGGAATTTCCCGAAGTTTCAGATAAAACAGTTGAATTTCTGAATATTTTTGATGAATTGTGGGTTCCTAGTGATTTCTGTGTCAATATTTTCACAAAATATACAGGAATTCCTGTGATGAGATTCTCCCATCCTATTCAGAAGCTGCCTGCTTCTGATGAATTTGATTTTGAAGAATACAATATTAAACCCGGAACAAACGTATATATTACCATTTTTGATTCGTTAAGTACAACCATCAGAAAGAATCCTGAAGCTACGATTGAAGCATTTATTAATGTCTTCAAAAACGATTCGGAAAGTGTTCTTATTGTAAAAACACATAATCTTGACAGGAGTAAAGATGCACAGGCAGTACTCGAAAAATACGCCGGCATTTCAAATATTATCATTATTAATGAACATTTTTCAAAGGAAAAGCTCCATTCATTGATTCAGAAATCTGATGTTCTTATTTCTTTACATGGTTCCGAAGGTTTCGGGCTGACTATGGCAGAGGCAATGTCTTACGGGAAAATTGTTGTAGGAACCGGATATTCCGGAAACCTGGACTTTATGAATGTAAACAACAGCTTCCTTGTTCAATATGATTTTATTAAAACCTCCAACACAAAAGGATTGATTGCTGAAGGACTTACTCTGGCAAGGCCGGATTTACAGGATGCTACTCAAAAGCTTCAGTATATAAAAAATAATTTCAAGTCTTTAACTTCCATTCAACACAGCGCCGAAGCTCAGATCAGAGATCACTTTTCTCTTGAAGCTATCGGAGAGCTGCTTACCTTAAGATTGTCTTTTATTGATAAGATGGGTAAGAAAGAAAATACGCCAGGAAGCAGTGTAGACAACGTTTTTCACCTTGCCGAAATAGACAGGCTAAGCGGCAGAGTGAATTACCTGGAAAAGACATTATACAATAAAATCAGAAAAAAAGTAAATATCTTTCTGAAGAAAATAAAAGGTAAAAAATAAAAAAAGCGGTAGTTTCAAATGAATCTACCGCTTTTAGTTTTATAAGAAATTATTTTTTCCCCTTTCTATTTCTGAAATACATTTTGATATCATATATCCACTGAATAGGTTTACTCTTTTTATAAATTCTCAGATCTTTTTTCAAAAATATACTGTCTGCATATAATTTCATTAATGCTGATCTGCTTTGCTGAATTTTACCCTCAGAAATCAGTTCTTCGGATCTTTTTCTAATCAATTTCCCTACTCCCTCAAGTGAAAAATCATTGGTAATTGTTTTGCGTGCATTATCTGATATAACTTTAATATCATCCTCGCCCTGGTATATTTTTTTAAGATATTTTGAAGCTTTTTCTAGTGAAGGCTCAGACCAGATGGTATTGGAATCATAATTAAGATCATCTGAACCGTAAGATACCTTTTCCGCATTTACTAAAAAGCTATTCTCATCATTCATAAACTGCAGATTTCCGGAATATCCTGTAGCAATAACGGGTTTTCCAAAGTACATAGCCTCTGCCATAGTCAGTCCGAAACCTTCAGATCTGTGAAGAGAAATATAGCTATCGCAGGTACTGATCACATAGTTCAGTGCATTTTTATCAAAAATCTTTTCTACCACTTTGATTTTCACAGAATCTCCGATTGCCTCTTTTATCTGTTCTTTTTCCAGAGAAAATTTATCAGATTTAGATGTTTTAATGGTTAAAAAAGCATTATTTTCTTTTCCGTCAAAAGTCTCTCTGAATACCTTAATCAGATTGAGTACATTTTTCCTTTGGATAGAACTATTATAATCGAATATGAATAAAAAATTAAAGAAGTCGGCGTTATAAAAATTCAGTGCATCAGCATCTTCCGTTGGCTTCAGATTAATATCAATGGGGTGTGGAATTACTTTTACCGGAGAAGCGATATATTTTTCGATACATTTTTTGCAATATTCTGAAGGAGTCCAGACCTCATCGAAAAGATTGATATTCAAAAGATAATCTTCCGGAATAGTTTCTGATTCCCAGGCCATATACAGAATGTTGTATTTCCTTTCAAAAAAAGAATAATCAAAATACTCAAAGAAATTTGACATTTCCGAAACCGACGCCGAAACCTGAACTAAATTGATAGGATGATCTGCTTTATCCGAAAATTGGGTAAAAGTCTGATCATTAGTATCATGATTGGTTCTCACATCATAATTCATCAAATTAAGGGGAATCCCTGCACTCTGCATCGCTTTACAATTAAGCCTTGTTGCTTCTGCAATACCAAATTCACCATTAATAAATCCAAAAACGTTAATTCCTAAATCTGCCATTTTAGTTTTGTAATAATTCAACCTGATTAATCTTCCAAAGTTTCATAAAAATTATTCTGCTTTTGCTGCTTTTCAAAATTCTTTTTATGAATTAATGATAATTCGTATTTATTTGGAATTTCTGTAAAGTTTTTATTTCCATACAGCACTTCATGTACTTTATTTTTCCAGAAGATCTTTTTATTATTCTTAATAATCCTTGCCTGATAGTCCGGAAAATTAATATAACCTTCATTATTCATATTCCAGCCCATTTGTTGTACATATTCTGCTGTAATTCCTTCTACAATATTGATTCTTGGAACGAAAAATATTTCAACACTTTTTTCTTTTTTAAGATAAGGCTTCAATGTTTTGATGAAATGCTCAGTAGGATATTCATCTGCATCTATCTGAAACAAATATTGGCACGTTGCCTTTTCTATTAATCTATTTTTAAACGTGGCAAAATCTCCTTCCAGTCTTGCTTCAAGTTTTATAATATTATCATAGTTATTCAGTAATTCTGTTACCTCTTTATTTTTATTGGTGATATCCTGAAGTACAATGACCTCATCATTTTTGTCAATCAAAGGAAGAAGGACATCCAGTAAATTTTTCAGTTCATTAGCTTCATCATTAACAGTAATTCCGTAAGAAACTGTTATAAACTTGCTGGAAAAGCGTGAAAGTAGGCTCATAATTTAATTGTAGATTATAGGATAATTGCCAGAAAAATGAGTAAAGTAATTTTCAGCAATGATTTGTTGTACGTAATTCTTATACTTCTTTGTGGGATAAAAACAGCTTCCTGATTTTTTGTAGTAATATTTTCTGAAAAATTGTGGAAGTTTTTTCTCATCATGTTCTACCTCTTTTCCTTTTTCTGTTCCTTTTATTTTGTATAAAATCTGAACATTGAAGGCCGGCGGTAAAGCTTCAAACCAATTATTGATCTGGGAAAAATATGCGAACGGTGTTTCTTCAAAACTGTTCAGTTCACCTTGATTATGCTCTGAAAAATAGTAGTCTTTGAAGAGATCAGCCACTTTTTCCGGTCTGAAAATAAATACACCGCCATTGATACTTCCCTGCAATAAAGGATTTGCTTCAAAATGACGGTCAGTAAAATACATTTCGCTGGTCTCTTCCAGAATTCTCGGAATATGTCCCCAGGTTTTGTTGAATTCTTCAGTACCTCTCGGATCGAGAATAGCCCCGAAATATTTGTCTTCAGGAAGATAATCAAAAACGGAAGGTGCTTTATCTGAGATAATGATATCAAGGTCTAAAAAAAGAACCATATCATACTCCCTTGCTTCTGAAGGAATCAAAAGCTTCTGAGAAAGAAGCGGGCGATGAAACTTATTATCCATAGGCTTATCAATGATCTTTAAATCTGCGCCACACTTTTTAGCATAGCTTTCAAATCTAGCTCTGTTTTTATTATACATTTTCCAGTACTTCTCTCCTACGATAAAAAGGCAGATTGCTTTTTTCATTGATCATCTAAATTTATAAGGTACAAAAATACATTTTTAAAGATAAGGCTGCCGGAAATATTCTTTCTGTGTTGTCATTATCCACAAAAAATATTGTACAGATATTCATTTTATTCTTCATGGTAACAAAAAACCGTTTCAAAAATGAAACGGTTTCTTTGGTTGTAAAATTTTAATATTTCTAATTAATAGGCATAGAATTCAATTCCTTCAGAAACATAACCTGCCGGTCTTGCACTGGATCTTGAATAATAATGGTCTTTACCGTTCCAATATCTGTAGATAGGAACTGTATTAGGCTGTTGAGTAGCAAAAGCATTGAACTCAATTCCTTCGTCTACATACCCCTGGTAATATCCCGGAGTTTTTGTATAATAATGATCTTTACCATTCCAATATCTGTAAATAGGAACTGTGTTTGGAGCTTTGTATAAAAATGCATTGAACTCTGTTCCTTCATAAGAATATCCGCTATAGCTTCCCGGAGTTCTTGTATAGTAATGATCTAGTCCGTTGTAATATCTGTAAACTGGAATAGTATTGAACTCCATATACACTTTATTATCGATCAGATATTGATCTACATAAGCTTTAAGCTGAGCCTTTTTAGTTGCATCTTTCACTAAGTCATAGATGATAACCAATCCGTTGTTTCCAAAATCTACCAACACTGAATTAGTTGCATTAGAGCTGTTCTGCCAGTTTGAAATGTTGATTTTAGGATTTGTCTGATCAAGGTTCAGATCTCCTATTAAACCTTTTGAAGGATCCCCTCCTCTTGTTTTATAGGCTAATTTTTTAGAATAGTTCATGGATGATTCAGAAGTATTCACATCATTCGTTACATCTACATCAAAAATATCTTTCATTCCCACTTTCACACCAATTCTTGCTGCACGATCACGGCTTTGGCTTCTTGTTTCAGCCTGAAATAAAACATCCAGCTTTGCTCCTGTATAGATATCAAGTGTTACGTGAGTTCCATAGTCCTGTACAATTTGTTGTGGAGTTTTTGTCTGCAGATCCTGAGCAAACTCCGGAGTAAGATAGTCTCCCAACATATCAGCAGTTGCATTGAATCTTACTCTTTTCTGTTTAATGGTAAGATTATAGCTTCCGTAGATATATTTTCCATCAAACTTATTGTTGGTCGTTACTGCAGAGTTGAATCCTACTGAAAGTGTTTTCTTGAATAATGGAATACCAGCAGTAACATTCACTTTGGTTGAAACCATTTTAGAATATGATTCTGCATTTTCACCATATTCTTCAGTATATTCCTGTGAGAATGTATTTTCGCTGATTAATCTGTTTGCCTGCTCCACTTTAAAACGATCAATATCGATCACTTTAAAACCTGCTGCTGTAGCATTGGCATATTCACCGGCAACATTATAACCATGTCCTAAGACATCATAAATTCCGTCTCCAGCAAATTTGGAAGCAGATAATCGACTATTAGCCTTTGCCGCAGGACTTTCAGGCGTTATCTCACTGTTCAGTTCCTCCGTTGAACATGAACTCATGAAAAGCATCAGTAAACTACTGAAGCAAAATAAAATTTGTTTTTTCATAGTATTTATTAAAAGTTTCGGCAAATATAATATTCAACAGTGAGTGAAAAAAGGGATCACATAATGATATATATCATTATTTAGTGAATTTAACATTGACTTAAACACCTATTAATAAGTAAGTTTAAAATCAAATTATTACGATTTAATAAATAAAATCTAATTATACAATCAAAATTAATCACATATTAGAGATATTTATACGGCGACTGCAATACAACTCTCCTGTATAATTTAAATTCTGAAAGCATTGTCAGTTCTAATAATGCATGAAAATTAAAATTATCAGTAGCATTATAGTATTAAGTGGTTCTCAGCAGCATTTTATTAAATTCTGCAGAAATAAATATAAAAAGTTAGAATCAAAAAACGAATACCAGGTCAGAAATCACCTCTTAAACGCATAATTTTAAGTAAATTTGCAAAAATTAAAATTGAAATGGGGAAAGTAAGAGTACGTTTTGCTCCAAGTCCTACAGGACCATTACATTTGGGAGGCGTAAGAACCGCATTATATGATTATCTTTTTGCTAAAAATCAAGGGGGAGAATTTGTATTGAGAATAGAAGATACAGATACCGCCAGATACGTGGAAGGTGCTGAAGAATATATTGAAGAAGCTTTGGAATGGTGCGGAATCATCCCTGATGAGAGTCCTAAGAAAGGAGGAAAATTCGCTCCTTACAGACAGTCTGAAAGAAGAGATATCTACGACCGATATACTGAGCAGATCTTAAAAACAGATTATGCTTACATTGCATTTGATACTGCAGAAGAATTAGATGCAATCCGTGCAGAGTACGAAGCTAAAGGTGATGTTTTTTCTTATGATAATAAAACAAGAAATGGTCTAAGGAACAGTCTAGCACTTTCTGAAGAGGAAATTCAAAGGTTATTAGACGAAAAGACTCCTTATGTAGTACGTTTCAAAATGCCTGTAGACAGAGTATTGAATCTTGAAGATATTATCCGTGGAAAATCTTCTGTCAATACCAATACTTTAGATGATAAAGTTCTTGTAAAGAATGACGGAATGCCAACGTATCATTTCGCCAACATCATTGATGACCACGAAATGGAGATCTCTCACGTAATCCGTGGAGAAGAATGGCTGCCTTCTTTAGGACTGCATACTTTATTGTATGAAGCAATGCAGTGGGAAGCACCACAGTTTGCACACCTTTCTCTAATTTTAAAACCTGAAGGAAAAGGAAAATTAAGCAAAAGAGACGGAGATAAGTTCGGATTCCCAGTATTCCCACTTGATTTCAAAGATCCTGCTACAGGAATAGTTTCTAAAGGGTACAGAGAAAACGGTTATCTTCCTGATGCTTTCATCAATATGGTAGCACTATTGGGCTGGTCTCCGGCAGATGATAAAGAAATCCTTCCTTTAGAGGAAATGATCAAGGAATTTGATCTTCATAAAGTACATAAAGCGGGTGCAAGATTCAGCAAAGAAAAATCTGAGTGGTTCAACCATCAGTATATTCAGATGAAGTCTGACGAAGAGCTTCTTCAGATATTGAAAAACACAGATATTGATTTTGCAGGTGCTTCGGATGAAAAACTGTTGAAAGTAATTCATCTGATGAAAGAAAGAGCAACTTTCCCGAAAGATATTTATGAAAATGGAAAATTTTTCTTTGAAGCTCCAACTTCTTATGACGAAAAAGCTTCTAAAAAGGCATGGAATGATGAAACATCAGCAATTTTAGCAGAATTGGCTGTTGCTTTTGGATCTACAGACTTTGCTGCTGAGACATTGAAGCACACCATGCATGATTTTGCAGAAAGCAAAGGATTGGGTATGGGTAAAGTAATGATGCCTTTACGTTTGTCTTTAGTAGGAGAATTGAAAGGGCCGGACGTTCCGGATATTCTGGAAACCCTTGGTAAAGAGGAAAGTACCTCCAGAATAAACAATGCTATAAATAATTTTAAATAGAATAACCATAATTTTTCATACATTTGAAAGATTTAATTTACTTCAAGAAATGGAATATTTAAGTTTCGAACTTCCTATCAAAGAATTGATGGATCAATACCAGACGTGTTCTTTAGTAGGAGAAGAAAGTGGTGTTGATGTAAAATTAGCATGCAGCCAGATTGAGGATAAGATTTTAGAAAAGAAAAAAGAAATCTATGGAAATCTTACACCTTGGCAAAGAGTACAACTGTCCCGTCATCCGGATCGTCCATATACATTGGATTATATCCACGGAATGGCAGACAAAGGCAGTTTCTTAGAACTTCATGGAGACAGAAATTTCGCTGATGATCCGGCAATGATTGGAGGATTGATTACCCTTGATGGTCAAAAAGTAATGATCATAGGTACTCAAAAAGGAAGAACAACTAAAGAAAGACAATACAGAAGATTTGGAATGCCAAATCCTGAGGGATACAGAAAAGCTTTAAGACTAATGAAGCTTGCTGAAAAATTCAATATTCCTGTGGTAACTTTAGTAGATACACCGGGAGCTTACCCAGGATTGGAAGCTGAAGAAAGAGGACAGGGAGAAGCTATTGCAAGAAATATTTTTGAAATGGTTCAGCTGAAAACTCCTATCTTCACATACATCATCGGAGAAGGTGCCAGTGGTGGTGCATTAGGAATAGGGGTTGGAAATAAAGTATATATGTTGGAAAACACATGGTATACTGTAATTGCACCGGAAAGCTGTTCTTCTATCTTATGGAGAAACTGGGATCACAAGGAAGATGCAGCCAATGCACTAAACCTTACTCCAGCAGATGCCTTAAGAGAAAAGTTCATCGACGGAATTATTGAGGAACCACTTGGTGGAGCTCAGTATGATCAGGAGACAACCTATTTAAACTTGAAAAATTCAATTTTACAAAATATCAAAGCTTTCTCGAAATTTACAGGACAGGAGCTTGAAACCCAGAGACAGGATAAATTCATTGCGATGGGTCAGTTTAAAGGATAAAAAAAAATAAAAAGGTTAAGAATTTCTTCTTAACCTTTTTTCTTTAGCTTTCTTCTATCTATTTTATTCGGCAACATTCAATGCTATTTCAATATCCTGAGTAATTTTCTTCGGGGCAGAATATTTTGCATCACACACCATTGTTGTCATTATATACTCTCCTTTATCTACCAGAATAAAGTTCTCTCCTTTTGCAGGAACACTCAGGTTATAATATTTTTTACCACTTATCTTTACAATAAGGTTACAGGAAGATCTGTTTTTAATATTGATATAGGCTTCATTTTTGTTGATATCATTATTAAAAAGGTGCGTAAGCATCGCTGCTGTTCTTTTATTTTCTTCACTGGGTCCGGCTTTAGAAGTACCGGCACTTTTTGCTGAGCCTGCAGAACCTACTGAAGCAAAGGTGGTCGTTCTTCTTTCTTCTTTTAAGGCTTCAATAGCAGCTGCTGTATTATTGGAAACAGGTTTTCCGTTCGCTGTATACGTTTTATTTGCAGCAATAGTTTTACCGCTGTTTAACTCATTATTCTTAACGATATTTTCAATTTTTTCTTTACTGATTGGTCTAATCGTAGGTTTGGCTTCAGGAGAATTTCCTGCCATGATAATATCAATCAGTTTTCTTTTGAAATAATCTGTTTTAGCATGTCCCGGATTCTGTTTCAAAAAGCCGGCAATCACCCTTGCTTCTTTTGAAATTTCAGCTTCCTGCTCTGTATAGATAATTACAGTTTCTTTTTCAACAACAGCTTTAGATTTTGTTTTCTTCTTTTTTTGGGAAAAACCAAGCGAGAAAATGCATATAAATAGAAGGAATAAGATTTTTTTCATTAATCAAATCTTTAAAATAGTATTAAATATATTAATAACGTGAAAAGTCATTTTTTAGTTTATCATTAAAATCATTATCTTTGCACTGCTCTAAATTTAAGCTAAAAATTAATACTAATCTTAAATAAAAAAAATAATAGATATTATGTCTTATACACCAGCTGCTGCAGACGTAGCAAAATTGAGAAACCAAACAGGTGCAGGTATGATGGACTGCAAGAAAGCTCTAGTTGAAGCTGAAGGAGACTTCGAAAAAGCGGTAGATATCCTTAGAAAAAAAGGACAAAAAGTTGCTGCTAACAGAGCTGACAGAGAATCTGCTGAAGGTGCAGTAATCGCAAGAGTAAACGAAGACAACACTTTAGGTGTAGTAATCTCTCTAAACTGCGAAACTGACTTTGTTGCTAAAAATGAAGCGTTCATCGAGCTAGCTTACGAATTAGCTGAGATGGCTATCTTCGCTGCTACTAAAGAAGAACTTTTAGCTACTGATTTCCACGGAATGACTGTTGCTGAGAAATTAGTAGAGCAAACAGGAGTTATCGGTGAGAAAATCGAAATCGGATCTTTCGAAAGAATCCAGGGAGATTTCTTAGGAGCTTACATCCACGCTGGAAACAAAATCGCTGCAATCTCTTCTCTTTCTGCTAAAGTAGACGGAGCTGATGATGCTGCTAAAGCTGTTTCTATGCAGGTTGCTGCTATGAACCCAATCGCTTTGGACGAAACAAGAGTTTCTCAGGAAACTATTGATAAAGAATTAGAGATCGAAAGACACAAACTTACTGAAGAAGGTAAGCCTGCAAACATTATCGATAATATCCTTAAAGGTAAAATGCAGAGATTCTACAAAGACAACACTTTGGTACACCAGGACTTCATTAAAGACGGAAGTATCTCAGTTGCTGACTATGTAAAATCTGTAAATGCAGATCTAAAAGTAACAGGATTTGTAAGAGTAAGCCTATAAGCTCATCTTCAAAAACAATATTGAATCCCGGTGAAGTTCACCGGGATTTTTTATTCACAAAAATTTTCTATTACAATAATATACAAACTGACATCTGCAGCAATCAAACAGAAGACCAGTGCTCTGTCTCAATTTATAAGCCTTGCAATAGGAATTCTTTATTTCATGGAAAATTAAATAAAATAATTCTTAACGAGGGGATATATTTACATATCATTAGATAACCATGCATTAATCTCAATTACCAGTTTCATACTCAGGAGGGCTTTTAATTAAAAATCGGTAATATTTTTTAACATTTATTTACATTTTATTAAAAGTATTTCATTTTTTATTTTAATTTTGTAGAAATCCTAATTCCATACACATGAAAAGATTTCTACTCAGTTTGGTATTAATTTTTTTTACAATTAATACACTCTTTGCACAAAGGGATAGCGAGCATTGGATTGCTCCTTATTATGACAGTGTCGGAGGATATAACAATATGATATACCTTTCCACTGATTCACCCACTCCTTTTGATGTAACCATTTACAATAATAATGCTATAGTCACTACGGTTACCATTAGTAAAGGTAGCCCACAAACCTACAAGGTTGCCAACAACCTAATTTCTACAGGTACTTCTACTGAAGCATTCAATGTAGGTAATAAAGGACTCTATTTAAAAGCAACAAAACCTTTCTACTGTAGTTTAAGACTTGCCCAAAGTGTTCACGGGGAAGTAATCACCAGTAAAGGAAGAGCAGGAATTGGGAAAAAATTCTTCGTTGCTGCTGCTCCCAATACCAATACCAGCAGTATTCAAAACTTCACGGCAGGTGTGCTTGCCACTGAAGATAATACCAATGTAACGGTATCATGGAATCCTACTGCCGGAGTCGTTTTTATCAATGGAACTCCTACTGGTAACACTCAATCTTTTACATTACAGAAAGGACAATCTTTCATTCTTGCTGGATCTGGATCTCAATCTGCAAACCAGACGGGTTTTATCGGTGCTAAAATAGTTGCTGATAAGCCAGTAACACTTACCAACGGAAGCTGTAATGCTAACTTCTCTGCCAGTACAACAGGAAGTGACCCGGTTCTGGATCAATCTGTACCGGTTGACAGACTTGGAAATACTTTTGCAATGGTAAAAACAAGATCTACTGCTCCAAATTTAAATATGGAGGGAGGTCTTATTGTGGCTACTGAAGATAATACTGAAGTCTTTTTAAATGGTGGAGGTACTTCTGTTGCAACACTTGCTGCAGGAGAATGGTATAGAATAAATGAAACCAGCTATGTAGCTCAGGGTACTTCAGGACATTCCAATATGTTCATCTCTACTACTAAAAATGTATACTTATACCAATTTATTGGGATATTGTCAAGTGACGCAACCAACGGATTCAACTATATTCCGCCATTGAACTGCTTTCTTCCAAGGAAAATTGATGAAATCGGGAAGATTAATGAAATGCCGCTTGGGACAGGAGGTGCCAGTATAACACCTGGCGACCTGGTGGTCAAATTAAATATTTTAACAGAGACAGGAGCTACTGTAATGGTAAATGACGGTCCAGTAGCAGCAACAGATGGACCATATCCTGTAGCAGGAAATACGAACTGGGTAACTTATGGAATCACCGGAGTAACTGGAAATATTAAAATCACTTCTACAAAAGCTGTAACAGCAGGTATCAACGGAGGATTTAGTTCTGCAGGATACGGAGGTTATTTCGCCGGGTTCTCATCAATTCCTGTTATTGCGAAAAAAACAGGAGAATGTGTACCGGGTATCGTTCTTGAACTAGATGACGGATATGAAACATACCAATGGTTCCGTGACGGAGTTGCTATTCCAGGTGCAACTTCTTACACGTATACTCCTACACAATCAGGAAACTATACCGTAAAAGTAACAATGGGAACATGTCCTCCTGTGACAACTCCTATCTATAAAGTACAAACTTGTTTAAAAGAAACAACTCAGGCTCTTAATGCTTGTTCTACTAAAATTATTACCCCTACGTTTACTTCGTCTACACAGACAGTGGTAGCGACTACAGTAGTCATTTTAACTCCTCCTACAAAGGGAACAGCAGTAGTTAATACAAACGGAACAATCACTTATACTCCAAATCCTGGATATTTAGGACCAGATAAAATAGTTTATAAATTCTGTGGAAACTCAGTTGAGTTTACAGATTGCGAGCAGGTAACATTAAATCTTACTGTAGTACCATTCATTGTAACGGATGCTTCTATTAAAGCATGTTGGTATGATGTAGCTCCTTATGCTTATTTTGATCTTACGAAAGCTAAAGTAACAGATTATAATGCCGTTACTAAAAAGTACTACCGTACACTGAGTGACCTTACTGCAGGTATCAACGAAATCACAACACCAGACAATTTCCCTTCAACAGGAGGATTTGTATATGTGAAAGTGACTACCGCTGAAGGATGTACCGCAAATGCAAAAATCGAATTGATTGTACTTCCAATCAAAAAATCTCCAATATTGGTAGATCAGTATATCTGTATGGATGCTAAAACAAACCTGGATGCAGGTTCTGGCTATGACTCATACCAATGGAGCACAGGCGCTACCACTTCAGGTATCAGAGATGTAGGGGTTGGAGAATATACTGTAATACTTGGTAAGAACGGATGTTTCCTTACTCAGACAGTAAAAGTTAAAAAAGTTGAAGATCCGGTAATCCAAACGATTGAGATCAACAACAATACAGCAACAGTAATTGTAAGCGGAGGTAAAGCACCTTACAAATATGCAGTTGACGGAACGGCTAACTGGCAGGATTCAAACACCTTTACAGGTTTAACAAGAGGACAGCATACTTTCTATGTAAAAGATTTTTATAACTGTACTCCTACTGAGGTAGAAATTACGATTCCTAATCTATTAAATGCCATTACACCTAATGGAGATAATGTAAATGACTATATAGATTACAGTGAGCTGGCTTATAAAGAAAACCTAAGTTTTGTAGTGTATGACAGATATGGGAATATGGTATTCACCGGAAATAAATTCAACAACTACAGATGGGATGGAAAACATTTTGATAAGAAACTTGGAACAGGAACTTATTGGTATCATATCAACTGGACTGAATCCAACAAAGAAAAGACTCCAATAAAATATACAGGTTGGATTCTTGTTAAAAACAGAGAGTAATAATTAGTTAAAACCATATTGGTAAGCCACGATTTCATAATCGTGGCTTTTTTATTACATTTTCAAGTATTCAATGCTTTTTATTATTAAATTTGTGATAAATACTACTACTGAATGAAGAAAATTCTATCTTTTTTATTTATATTTTATATTTTCACCTCTGCTTTTGCCCAATTGGACCGAGAGCATTGGTTTGCTCCAATGGTAGACAGGACTGGCGCACCCAATCCCTATCAGAAACTGTATTTATCCACCAGCAGAACGACTCCTTTTCCAGTAAATATTTATAACAATAATGTTCTGATCGGAACGGTGAATATCAGTAAAAATAATCCGCAGAAATTTGATGTATTAAGGAATTACATTATTACCACACAGCAGACGGATTTATTTACCCCAACAACTAAAGGATTATACCTTAAAGCAGAATTTCCATTTTATGCCAATTTAAGGTTCTCGGTATTCAACCATGCGGAAATCATTACTTCCAAAGGAATTCCCTCCACGGGAAATACGTTCTACGCAGCCTCCGCTCCTATCACTGTGAGCAACAGTATTCTGAACTTCATGACCAGCGTACTGGCAACTCAAGATAACACAACCGTTACCATATCCGGATACAGCCCTACCGTTCAGTTTTCTAATGGAATGACCGGAGCTACCAATCCGACAATGACTTTCACTTTAAATAAAGGACAATCTTATATCATTGACGGAATCGGGGATATCGCAGGAAACTTTGATGGTTTCATTGGTTCCAAAATTATCTCAAACAAACCCGTTAATATCACCAATGGAAATTTTAACGGACAGTATGCCGGAAACTTTCCGTCCAGTTCAGATATTTTAATGGATCAGGCAGTACCTGTCAACAGGCTAGGAAATGAATTTGCCCTTGTAAAAGGTAACGGACCGATTGGCGCCAATATGGAAGGCGCTGTCGTCATAGCCACAGAAGACAATACTCAAATTTTTGTCAATAATGAAATACCTCCTATAGCAACCATCAATGCAGGAAAATATTTTGTTATACCTGATTCCAAATATATCCTTCAGGGAAACGGACATTATAATTTATATCTGAAAACGTCAAAAAATGCTTATGTCTACCAGATTTTAGCCGGAGATTCAAATTCGGGAAATGAAACGGCTACCGGAGGATTCAACTTCATTCCGGCTTTGAACTGTTACCTTCCGAAACAGATTAATGAGCTAGGACTTATTAATGAAAACTTTGTTCATTCCAATGGTAATCCCGGAGGTATTCTGAACATCCCAACAAAACTGAACCTTATTACAGAAAGAGGAGCTAATATTACAGTAAACGGAGCTAGCCCACTTGCTATAACAGGCCCTTACAATATGACCGGGACCACCAACTGGGTTACTTATGGAATCCCCAATGTAACAGGGACCATTACTGTAGTTTCAGACAAGGCCATTATGGCTGGAATTACTGCCGGAAGTGATGCCGTAGGATACGGCGGCTTTTTCGCCGGTTTTCCTACGCAGCCCGTTATTTTACAATCAGGTGTCGGTTGTATTCCAGGTATTGTTCTTACTGTAGACCCCCTGATCTATGATACTTATCAATGGTACAGAAACGGTACAATTGTTCCGGGAGCTACGTCATCTTCAATTACCCCTACACTACCCGGATATTACACTTGTTCTGTAACAATGGGAAGCTGTGCACCTTTAGTCACTGAACAATTTAAAGTTCTGAACTGTACAAAACTAAGCACCAAAACCTATAATGTTTGTACTTCGCAGACTATAACTCCTGTATTAAGCAGTTCCACACAAACAACTGCTCCTAATACAGTAGCAATTACAGCAGCGCCTACACTGGGGACCGCTACGATAAATGCTACAACTGGAGTGATTACTTATACTGTAAATACTCCCGGCACATCGGGAACGGATACATTTACTTATACATTCTGCGGAAATGATCCGGACTTTCCGGATTGTGAAACAGTAACGGTTACCATCAATATTCAGGCACTTACAGTAATGAACACCACATTATTTGCCTGTGATATAAATGGACAGGGAACATTCAATCTCACTACAGCTAATATTACGAACAATTCTCCTGTTACTATTACTTACTACCCTACTCTGGTAGATGCTCAGAATGAAAATGCAGCAGCAGCAATAACCAATGCAACATCACATACAGCACCGAATGCAACCATCATCTACGCTGTTGTCAAAAACAATATCGGATGTAAAAGTATTGCACAAATCACATTATCCCTTTTCAATAAAGCAATTGTTCTGGATAATTACAACGGCATTTTCTGTGATGATAATCTTGATGGGACAGTTACACTTATCCTTTCTAATATTACCCCTATTGTACTTAATAATCCTAACTATTTTACTAATGTAAGATATTATGCAAACCTTGCAGATGCCAACGCCGGAAACATCAATACTCTTCCTAACAGCTGGAGTTATACCGCGACAACTACAATTTATATCAGAGTAGATTCTCCGGATGGCTGTGCTACGGTAATCAAACCTTTACAGTTCAGTATCGGAGCTAAAGTAACATTGATTACCAAAACCGCTACAGAAAGCGTTTGCGATGATGATCTGGATGGAATAAAAAGTGTGAACTTAACCCAGTTTATTCCTCAGTTTACATTAGACCCCAATGTTACATACACTTTTCATGCAACGTTAGCGGATGCTCAGAACAATGTAAATATCGTTTCATCACCTGTTAACATCACAACTTCCCAGACTTATTATATCCGTTTTGAAAAAAATGGAGTCTGCCCGGAAGTAGGCACTCTTAAAATCAATATTAAAATTCCTAAAAAATCAGATGTATTACAAGATAAAGCTATTTGTCCGAAAACCACCACTACGCTGGATGCAGGACCTGGCTTTGAAAGATATTTGTGGAGTACGGGAGCTACTACACCTTCCATCACCAATGTGGCTCCGGGAAGTTATTGGGTAGAGCTTACGTTCAATGGCTGTGTTTACAAACAGTATGTGAATGTTACTGAATTGCCGCTTCCTATGATTACATCTATTGAAATTGATGGTACAACAGTAAAAGTCGGAGTAAGTGGTGGTACACCTCCTTATGAATATTCTTTGGATGGTGTGGTATGGCAGAGTTCCAATATTTTCTACAACGTACCAAGAGGAGCACATAACGTATTTGTAAGAGACTCTAAAATGTGCGAAGAAGTCAAAAAACCATTTGCCATTATCAACCTGATCAACACGATTACCCCGAATGGAGATGGTTATAATGAAGGAATAGACTATTCTGCTTTAATGGCCAATGATAATCTTGTATTCAGGATCTTTGACAGATATGGTGCGGAAGTCTTCAGAGGAACTCCGGAAAACAGGTATACCTGGGATGGAAGAATAGGTGGAAGATATGTCCCTACAGCAACCTACTGGTATTTTATCATCTGGACAGAGTACGGTTCTTCTCTCACAGTAAAATATTCGAGCTGGCTGCTTGTAAAACATAGATAAAAAGGGAGGTCGGAAGAAAGCACTGCTGAAAATTGAGCATTCTTTCTTCCGCCTTCTTTACTTATATACATTCTTTTTTAGGGTAATGGCAGATTTCTAACAGTCCTTAACAGTTTAATGTTAAAGTTTAATATAACTTTAACCACTATTCTTCATCTAACTAGGCAAAATTGCTATATTTCTATGTAATTTTGCGCATTATATGAAGAAACTGTTTACTCTACTGCTATTGGTTTTTCTGGCAAAAATTAATGCTCAAATATATTCCGGAGAGGTATTTCTGAGAGACAACTCTATTTTATATCTCAATCAGGTATATGTCACTAACCTGACCATTCAGAAAACCGTTCTTACGGACTACAATGGTAATTTTAATATCCCAGCCAATCCCGGAGATGTGATCCGGTTTACCTCTATTGTTACCGAAAGAAAAGATATTAAGCTAACGCCTCAATCAATGGTGCAAAAAAATCTGGTTGAGCTTAAAATTGCTTACTATGAAATCCAGGAAATTGTACTCAGCAGGTTCAAACCTACCGGAAACCTTCGGTATGATGTCAACTCTTTAAGAAAAGAAGATAAAGCATATGCTCTTAAGAAAGTAATCGGGCTTCCTGAACCGAAAGGTGACGGAACTCCTCCGGAGCTTCCTGTAGCCGGATTACGAGATGGCGGACTTACCTTCAGCCTTGAAAGCATCTATGATATTCTTTCCGGTGAAAGAAAGAAGAAACAGCGTTATCAGGCTTACGAAAGAATGAACAGCTCCGTTGCACAGATCAAAAATTATCTGGGAAAAGATTATTTTATAAAGTTTAAGATTCCTGAAAATTTAATTGACAATTTTCTTCAATTCGTTTATAGTTCCGAAAATATCCAGGCATATGTACTGGCCGGAAATTTTGAAGCCGTAAAAATTCCTATTGAAAAATATCTGCCGATATATCAGAAAAGGCTTAGAAGTTCACACCTTCAAGAGGTTGTAAACAGTAATTAGAGAAATAATTCCAACATATAAAATAATCCATGTCCTTCACATGGATTATTTTTTTGAAATAACCAGAAAATCCCCGGCATTGCGCATCCACAAAGCATCCGATGCAGATTATTCAACTTTTATCATATATCTTTCCTCAATATTCAAAAATATGTTTAATTTTATCTCACAAACAAGTGTTTAAAATAAAAACACCTGTATTTCGTTATCCAAATAAAAACTAACCGACCCAAAACGCAAATTAAGAGAGAAGCACCTATTTTTTTAAACTTAATATTAATTAATGAAACGAGTACTTTTACTTCTTTGCTGTATGTTTTTCTTTACTATGTCTGCTCAAAAAAAAGGGAAAGACTATAGTAATATTCTGAAAAGTAATAATATCTACGAGATCAATGCTTTCTTAAGAGATGCCCATCCAGATGACCCACGAAGATCTGTTCTGAAACCAAGAGTCATGGAAATGATGAAAGAATACATCAAAAATGCACATCCTGCCGATCAGAAAGTAAAAGATATGCAGGAAATGCTAGCCATGCTGAGAAGAAGACCTTCTACAAAGATCACCTTTGATGAAATGAACGCGATCATCAAACAGAAGCAGATTGCAAAATACAAGGCAGAACTGGCAGCAAAACAGCCTACCACCGTCTATACTCCGAGTACTGCACAGAATACATTTGTTGTAAATACGGCAGCCAATACAGCAGTTCCTAATGCAGAAGCTGAAGAATTCAATATGCTTATGGCAGTATCTCCGGTAGAACATAAAAATAAAACTGTCAAAATCCTCAACTCTTTATTTGACAATGATCCGAATGCTAAAGAGTGCATTGTGATGATTCAAAATAAATCTGACTGCAATATCATTGTAAGAATGGAAGGGGTAGGTACTACCAAATACAGACTTGCCGTTCCCGCTCAGGGTGAAGGCTCAATTGTTATAGAAAAAGGGCAGTATCTTTTCTCTAGTCTGGTTTGCGGAGCACAGTATGCTTCACAAAAGACAATACAAAGACCTATCATGGTGGCTTTAGGAAGTCAATAGCCTTATTCATAAACGGATTACCACTCTGTCTTTTACCTTCAAAAGACAGAGATTCTCCATAAATTTTCACTATTTTTGCACTCATTTTATAACTCAATGGGCAAGAATAAATTAGCAAGATTTGCAGAAAACAAAATATTACCAAATGTAATCCAACCTACAAGGGAAGATGCCTTACAAGGTTTCGAACTTAAGGGAAAATGGAGAGAAAATTTCTTTAAAAATGACAATCCAATTGTATTGGAATTAGGTTGTGGAAAAGGAGAATATTCTGTGGGACTCGCAAAAACATTTCCTGAAAAAAACTTTATCGGAATTGATATTAAAGGGGCAAGATTTTGGTTTGGCGCTAAAGAAGCGGTAGATAACAACATGACTAATGTCGCTTTTCTGAGATCACAGATCGAGCTTGTAGATCATTTCTTTGCTGAAAATGAAGTAGATGAAATCTGGATTACGTTCCCGGATCCACAGATCAAATACAGAAGAACAAAGCACAGATTAACACATCCAGACTTTTTAGAGCGGTATAAAAGATTCCTGAAGCCTGGTGGTATTATTCATTTAAAAACCGATTCAGAGTTTTTACATGGTTATACACTTGGTTATCTGCAGGGAGCTGGCTATGAAATCATTAGTGCCCACCATGATATCTATGGTGCTCCGGAGTATGACCCTAATACTGAACACCTGAGAGATATCAAAACCTATTATGAAGAACTTTTCTCAGCAAAAGGAAAAACAATTACTTACATTAAATTCCGGATAAGCTGATGAAGTAAAAATAACAATTGATGAAAAAAAAACTTTTAACTGTTTTCTTTTTATTCTTCACATTCCTGTTCCCCAACTTGATATCTGCTCAGAAAAAAGTAAATAAAGACATTTTGAAAAGCATTGATATTAAAGAAATTGAAGAGTATATTAAGAACACCCATCCAGACGATCCAAAGAAAAGCGTTCTGAAACCAAAGCTTATCGCTTTAAAAAACGCAGAATGGACAAAAGGAGCCCGTACAGCCAAACCTATGGAAGCAAGGCCCATTATCTCTGATATTCCTAAAAGTATCATGAGAAACCCTTATTCCAATGATGCTGAGGAGTTCAAAAAACTCATCACTGAGACTTCTGCTGAACACAAAGAAAAAACGGTAAAACTTCTGAATGCAATGTTCAATGAAGATATTACCCGTAAGGAAGCAATACTCTTATTCAAAAATAATTCAGACTGCAATATTGTTTTGAGGATTGAAGGAAAAGATTATTACAACCTTGCTGTCCCCGCCCGCGGAGAAAATTTTATTGTGATTAATAAGGGTTCATATATGCTCAACAGTAATATCTGCGATATGAAATACATCTCCCAGAAAGACATTAAAAAAAGTATATTTGTAACGATTGATAATCCGAGACTCCCTGAGACAGAAGCAAAACCTACAAAAAAGGAACCTGCTAAAATAAAAAAGTCTTCGAAAAAAAGAAAAACCAAAAAGTAAACTAGTATGAAAAAACTATTAGTTTTTGCCGGGATTTCAATGATCCTTGCCAGCTGTAATGTAAATTATGGCAGCTATCCGGGAAGAACCTCCTACCCTTCTGCTACCAGTAATTCAGGTAACAGAGCCAATACGGAAAGAGAATATAGCGAACTAATAAAGACCTATAAACCGGAAACGGCTGACGTTCTTAATGATCTTCTTAACAGTGATGATCCGAAAAATCCTAAGACCTCTATTTCAGTAGAAAACAAATCTCCATGCAATATGGTGCTTACAGTAAGTGGGAATAATTTCTTCAAGAAAATCCCTATCGGTTCTGGCAAAATAGGATACACAATGGTTCCTAAAAATCAAAACTACAGGTTATCAGGACTTATTTGCAACTCGACCTATCAATCTACAAAGTTTATTACAACTTCCTATTCTATAAAGCTTTCAAACTAATATATAACCCGCAGAATCCTGCGGGTTTTTATTTTAATGTATATTGTAGAACCAAGGGTAATTGTCCCAAAAATTCTTGTATAAACAACAAAAAAACGCTGGATCGAAATCCAGCGTTTTTCCTATATTAAAGAAAATCTTTAATTATTCTGCATCGAAGTCAGCATCTTTATCAGCAGATACTACTTCTCCTTCTTCCTTAGATTTTTCTTTATCAGCTTTTCTTTGAGACTGACCTTCTTTGATAGATTCTGAAACAATGCTCAAGATCATATCGATAGACTTAGAAGCATCATCGTTTCCTGGGATAACGAAGTCAACTTTTCTAGGGTCAGAGTTTGTATCAACAATACCGAAAACTGGAATACCTAATTTCTTAGCTTCAGTTACAGCGATGTGTTCTCTTAAGATATCTACAACAAAGATTGCAGAAGGAAGACGAACCATGTCAGAGATAGAACCTAAGTTCTTTTCTAAGTTAGCTCTTTGTCTGTCAACTTGTAATCTTTCTTTTTTAGATAAAGTTTCGAACGTACCGTCTTTTTTCATTTTGTCGATAGCATTCATCTTCTTTACAGCCTTTCTGATAGTAACGAAATTCGTTAACATACCTCCTGGCCATCTTTCAGTAATATAAGGCATATTAAGTTCAGAAGCGTGTTTTGCAACAACTTCTTTCGCTTGCTTCTTAGTAGCTACGAAAAGAACTTTTTTACCTGCAGAAGTTAATTTTTCTAAAGCGCTGCAAGCTTCATCTAATTTAACTGCTGTTTTATGTAAGTCTACAATGTGAATACCGTTTTTCTCCATAAAAATGTATGGAGCCATATTTGGATTCCACTTTCTAGTCATGTGACCGAAGTGTACGCCAGCCTCTAAAAGGTCTTTTACATTTGCTTTTGCCATGTTTTCTGTTTTTGTTAGTTTACTTTCCGTCTTTTAAACAATCAACAACTTCTTTAGATGGGAGAAGCGTTTGGATGCTAAACGTAACGGGCAATTTTTTTGTTTAGATAAATAGATTTTAGATATAAGACAACAGACCGAATAAATTCTGAAATCTGAGATCCTGTATCTGAAGTCTGAAAATTAACGTTTTGAGAATTGGAATCTCTTTCTTGCTTTTTTCTGACCTGGCTTCTTTCTTTCCACCATTCTTGCGTCTCTTGTAAGTAAACCAGCTGGTTTCAATGCTAATCTGAATTCAGCGTTGATTTCGCATAAAGCTCTTGAAATACCTAATCTGATAGCTTCTGCCTGACCTGTATTTCCACCACCGAATACGTTTACGGTAACGTCATACTGACCAACAGTCTCAGAAAGGATAAACGGTTGGTTTAATTTGTAAACCATCACGTCTGTAGAGAAATAAGTTGCAGCATCTTTACCGTTTACTGTAATAACACCAGAACCTGGTCTTACATAAACTCTTGCTACAGAAGTTTTTCTTCTTCCGATTTTGTGAACTATAGACATAATTAATTATTTAAATTCGTTAACATTAATTGTTTTAGGCTGTTGAGCTTCATGTTTGTGCTCAGTTCCTTCATATAAATAAAGGTTCTTAAGGATAGCAGCACCTAATCTGTTTTTAGGCAACATACCTTTTACAGATTTCTCTAATACCTTTAAAGAATCTTTCTTTTGAAGTTCAGCCGCAGTCATAGACTTCTGTCCACCAGGGTATCCTGTATGCCAGATATAAGTCTTATCAGCCCACTTGTTTCCGGAAAGTGTAATTTTCCCAGCATTCAAAACGATAACGTTATCACCACAATCTACGTGAGGTGTAAAGTTCGTTTTGTGCTTACCTCTCAAAATCTTTGCAACCGTAGAAGCTAGTCTTCCTAACGGCTGTCCTTCAGCGTCTACCACAACCCATTCTTTATTCGCAGTAGCTTTGTTCGCTGAAACAGTTTTGTAACTTAATGTATTCACACGTTTTAGTTAAAGATTAAACATAATTTACCCCTAAAAGGGTGTGCAAAGGTACAAATTATTTTTGTAACCCAAAAACATATTTTATTTAATCTATATAATATCCTCTATATACCCCACTATCAATAGATTAACACTATTTATCGTTTTGGCATACATCATATAATTGTCGTGCCGATTAATAAAACGCTGAAAAAAATCTAAAAACACAGATCATGCAGTAAAGAGTTCATACCCTCAACCTTTTCTTTTATTAATTTTTCTTTAAAGATTTCCGCAAAACACATTAATATAACTACAGTTTCGTTGAAATAATTATATTTGTGTCAATCATATTCCAAATTCATGAGCCACGGAAAACTAAGAGAAGACAAAACCTGCCTAAACTGCGGACACCAGGTTGAAGAAAGGTTTTGCCCCCACTGCGGGCAGGAAAACATTGAAAGCAGACAACCCTTCCATTTTCTCTTTACTCACTTCATTGAGGATTTCACCCATTATGACGGACAATTCTGGAAAGCCATACAATATCTTCTGACACGTCCCGGAAAACTTACCAAAGAATATCTGGCAGGGAAAAGACAATTGTATGTAGCTCCTGTAAAGCTTTATATTTTTATAAGTTTCATTACGTTCTTCCTGCCCAATATCTTACCTCATGCCAAAGAAGAAGCAGAAAAACCCAGCCATGTTAAAGTAGAAAAAAAGGAAAAGGAAAAAAAACAGAAAGACCTCCCCAAAGACATTGTAAAAGATTTGCAGAAAAAAGGAGTTTTGTCTTATGAAGCGGCACACAATACTCAAAAAGCGCTGGATACTTTAAATACATTAGATACTTTAAAGATAAAAGAAGCTCAAGAAAAAAGCGATCTTCTTGACCGTACATTCGATACTAATGAAGCATCCATTATGAATGCTCATACTATGAAACAGTATGATTCTATCCAGGCCAAAGATAAAACAGGAATCTATACCTTATTGAGACCGATCGCAGAAAAAGCATTTGCATTAAAAGAGGAAGGATTCACTAAGCATCAGATATGGGAAAAATATAAAGAAAACTTCATTCATACCATTCCCAAAGCTCTCTTCGTGTATCTACCCATATTTGCATTCTTTTTATGGCTGTTTCACGACAAAAAGAAATGGTGGTACTTTGACCATGGCATATTTACCCTTCACTATTTCTCCTTCCTTTTATTAGGAATATTGATATTTATAGTTGGAGAAAAGATAATAAGTTATTTACCCAGTAATAATCTGCTTACTATATTATATGTTTTAGCCTGCATGGGACTAGCCACCTATATGACTATCTATTTCTTTGTTGCCCACCACAGGGTGTACGAAACAAAGAAAAGAATAAGTATACTAAAGGGTTCCTTATTATTTATTATCAACTATATCGGATTGATTCTGATGTTTATGGCACTGCTGTACCTAAGCTTTATTATGCTGCATTAATTTCTAAGGGATTTATTCCCTCTGAAGCTTGCAAATAAATAATAGGCAACAAAAACGGTTGAAAATTTCAGGATAGACGGGATCGCTAATTCAAGTTTAAAAATTAAAGTTCCTATCAGAACAAGAACACCCATCCCTACAAATGACAATCCTAATTTCTTAGGCAGTGAAAAATTGGGGGTATCCAGATAATAAGCAAGTCCCCAGGCAGAACCAAAGGCAATGGCATAATAAAGATCCAGTCCGATATTCTGTGAACTTAAAAAGAAATAGTTGATAAGGAAGCTTATTACGGTTCCCAATGCGAAGTACATCAAAGCTTTTTGCATGTCTGTAAAAATATTCTGCAAAAGTAGAGAATTTAATTTGAGAATGTAAAGATGAGTGCCTTTGAAAACGAAGACACTGCAACTTGTTTTAACTCTGTGGTTTCACAACTTTCAAGGTATCCAGCGCAAAAAGGGGATATATAATTAAATAAACACAATCAACAATCTGACAATCAAAACAATAAAATCAAACACCCGGTTCTTTTTTTATTGTTATATTTGAAAACTTAGAAACTTTCTAGAATTTTTATGGAAACCCAAAAATATACTCCAACCAACAAGGTAAGAATCGTAACTGCTGCCTCATTATTTGATGGGCATGATGCTGCGATCAATATTATGCGTCGTGTTATTCAGGGAACAGGATGCGAAGTGATCCATTTAGGACACGATAAATCAGCAGAGGAAGTTGTCAATACAGCGATCCAGGAAGATGCCAATGCTATTGCATTAACTTCATATCAGGGAGGTCACAATGAATATTTCAAATATATCTATGACCTTTTGAGAGAAAAAAATTCACCTCAGATCAAAATTTTTGGCGGCGGCGGCGGTGTAATCTTACCCGAAGAAATCGAAGATATCATGTCTTACGGAATCGACAGGATTTATTCTCCAGACGACGGCCGTGAGCTTGGTTTGCAGGGAATGATTGATGATTTGGTTAAAAGATCAGATTTTGCAACAGGGAAAGATGTAACAGCAAGTGATTTAGATTCAATTAGTTTTGAAAACTCTACAAGTATTGCTAAAATTATTTCTGCTGTTGAAAACTTTTCAGAAGACAAACCTGAATTAGTAAAAGCCATTGACGAAAAATCAAAAGATTTAAATATTCCGATTATTGGTATCACAGGAACTGGTGGTGCAGGTAAATCTTCTTTAACAGACGAATTGGTAAGACGTTTCTTACGTTCCAATACGGATAAAAAAATTGCCATTATTTCTATTGACCCTTCGAAAAAGAAAACCGGAGGTGCATTATTAGGAGACAGAATTCGTATGAACGCGATTAATGATTCCAGAGTATATATGCGTTCGATGGCGACGAGAGAAAATAACGTTTCAGTTTCTCCGTTCATCCATTCAGCTTTGAATGTTTTGAAATTGGCTCATCCTGATGTCATCATCCTTGAAACTTCGGGGATTGGACAGTCTGGTTCGGAAGTTTCAGATTTTGCTGATGTGTCAATGTATGTAATGACTCCTGAATATGGAGCTTCTACACAGCTGGAAAAAATCGACATGTTAGACTACGCAGATTTAGTTGCTTTAAATAAATCTGATAAAAGAGGAGCTCTTGATGCCCTTCAGGCGGTAAGAAAACAGTTCCAGAGAAACCATTTGCTGTGGGAAAGTCCATTGGATGAAATGCCGGTGTATGCTACAAAAGCTTCACAGTTTAATGATCACGGAACAACTGAATTATACAACAGATTAGTTTCTAAAGTAAACGATAAATTTGCTGATTTAAATCTACAAGGTTTTGTTGAACAGGAAATTACAGACGAAGTAACCATTATTCCTCCAAAAAGAGTGCGTTACCTTTCTGAAATTGTAGAAAACAATAGACAATACGATGCTAATGTTGAAAAACAAGCTGAATTAGCAAGAAAAATGTATCATATTGAAGGAGTGAGACATTTCCTTTCCAATGAAACATTAGACGCTGAATATCAAAAAGCGGAAAAAGATCTTCAACAGGAAAATATCGACTTCCTAAAAACTTGGGACGATACGAAAAAAGCGTTCCATGCAGAGTTCTACTCTTATTTCGTGAGAGGAAAAGAGATTAAGGTTGAAACTTCAACAGAATCTTTATCTCATTTAAGAATTCCAAAAATTGCATTACCAAAATACAACGATTGGGGTGACTTGATCAAATGGAAAGGACAGGAAAACCTTCCGGGAGGATTCCCATATACTGCAGGAATTTATCCTTTCAAAAGAACAGGTGAAGATCCAACGAGAATGTTCGCTGGAGAAGGAGGCCCTGAAAGAACCAACAGAAGATTCCACTACGTGTCTGCAGAAATGCCTGCAAAACGTTTATCTACAGCCTTTGACTCGGTAACATTGTATGGACAAGACCCAGCTTTACCACCAGATATTTATGGTAAAATTGGAAACGCAGGAGTTTCAATTGCGACCTTAGATGATGCTAAGAAATTATATTCAGGATTTGATTTAGTGAATGCATTAACTTCGGTTTCAATGACGATCAACGGTCCGGCTCCGATGTTGTTAGCTTTCTTTATGAATGCAGCTATCGATCAAAATGTTGAAAAATATATTATTGAGCATAAATTAGAAGCTAAAGTTGAAGCTGTTTTAAAAGCAAAATTTGACGACAAAGGTTTAGCAAGACCAAAATATAATGGAGAATTACCTCCATCAAACAATGGTTTAGGTTTAAAATTATTGGGAATCACCGGAGATGAAATTATTCCTGCTGATGCGTATGCTGAAATTAAAGCTAAAACAATTGCTACCGTTCGCGGTACCGTTCAGGCTGATATTTTAAAAGAAGATCAAGCTCAGAATACTTGTATTTTCTCTACTGAATTTGCCTTGAGATTGATGGGTGACGTTCAGGAATATTTTATTACAGAAAAAGTAAGAAATTTCTATTCGGTTTCTATTTCAGGATATCACATTGCTGAAGCTGGAGCCAATCCTGTTTCTCAATTAGCATTCACATTGGCAAACGGTTTCACTTATGTGGAATATTACTTAAGCCGTGGAATGGACATCAATGATTTTGCTCCAAACTTATCTTTCTTCTTCTCTAATGGTATCGACCCTGAATATTCAGTAATCGGACGTGTAGCAAGAAGAATCTGGGCAAAAGCAATGAAAATAAAATACGGAGCAGACGAAAGAAGTCAGATGTTGAAATACCATATCCAGACTTCAGGACGTTCTCTGCACGCTCAGGAAATTGATTTCAATGATATCAGAACCACTCTTCAGGCGCTTTATGCAATCTATGACAATTGTAATTCACTTCACACCAATGCTTATGATGAGGCGATCACAACTCCTACTGAGCAATCTGTAAGAAGAGCAATGGCAATTCAGCTGATCATCAATAAGGAATTAGGATTGGCTAAAAACGAAAATCCACTTCAAGGTTCATTTATTATTGAAGAATTAACGGATCTTGTGGAAGAAGCTGTGTATGCAGAGTTCGACAGAATTACGGAAAGAGGTGGAGTTCTTGGAGCGATGGAAACGATGTATCAGCGTTCTAAAATTCAGGAGGAATCAATGCATTACGAATGGCTGAAACACACTGGTGAATATCCAATCATCGGGGTAAATACTTTCTTAGGGAAGGATGGTTCGCCAACGGTACGTCCGGGAGAGGTTATCCGTTCTACTGAGGAAGAAAAGCAGGTTCAGATTGAAACATTACATAACTTCCAGAAATCTAATGAAGCTAAATCTGAGGAAGCTTTGAAAACATTGCAACATGCAGCTATCAACCAGCAAAACTTATTTGAAGTGATGATGGATGCTGTAAAATACTGTTCTTTAGGACAAATTACCAACGCTTTATTTGAAGTGGGTGGTAAGTACAGAAGAAATATGTAATCCTTAACTGGAAAGACATTTTTTATAAATCAAACCTCAAAGAAATTCTTTGAGGTTTTTTTGTATTTTTAATATGAAAAAAATCTAAATTTTGGCCGGTTTGTTTATAATGTTTGTTAAAAATTAAAAATAAACTGCTCTGATCTTATATATTTGCCACCAAAAAAAATTCAAATGAAAACATATATTAAAATTATTTCGGTGTTTAGTCTTTTTATGGCGCTAGGTTCTTGTAAAACCTCTACTGTAGATACCTCTCATAAAAGCGACATGGCTAGAAATGTGGAAGAACTACAAAAAAGAGAACAGGCAGAAAAGGAAAAACTTGATATTACAAGCCCCTTCAATAACTATGGAAAGCCTGCTTCAAAATAAGTAAACCTTGTTGATAAATAATAACTCCTGATGTATTTCAGGAGTTTTTTGTATTTTTAGGTTCAATAACTAATTACCCATGAAAAAAACAGCAGTGAAAAGTTTCAATAAATCCCTTTTCTTAGTCCTCATTTTTCTTACATCTGCTTTATGGGGCCAGAAACGTACCGAACCATTTACCATAAGCCTTTCCAACCATAAGCTAGAGAAAAGCTATTATAAAACAATAAAACTTATTGATAAAAGAGAAGACACTACTTCTTTAGGAATCGTACAACAGGGAATGTTGAACGCCAAAGCTAAAGTAATTCCCACCTCCAGTATATCAAGCCAATTTCAGAGTATTCTGAACAGCATCAATGGAGATGATACCGAAGACGGAACAATGGTTCTTTACCTGAAGCAACTCTACTTTGCAGAGGTTACAGCGAAACTCAGTGAACATGGATACTGCTATTTTCAGGGATTTTTATTTTCAAAAAATAATGATGGAACCTATTCTTTAATGGATCAGACTGATACAGTAATTGATATCAAAGCAACTGATGTTACCACAAAAACTCTTGAAAAAGGGAGCGAAATGCTCGTAGATTTCATCAGCAAAAATGCATCTAAAAAGCCTGAAACCAACACCCATTATACGATGGAGCAAGTCATGAACTTTGATGATACAGCCAAGCAGTCAATCAACTTTTACAATTCACCTCAGCTGAAAGACGGAGTATATAAAAATTATAACGCTTTAAAAAACCAACAGCCCGACCAGGAAATTACAAATGTTAAATTCTACGGCAATGCTCCAAAAATTGTAAGAATCTATGAAATGGCAGACGGCAAAGAAAAAGAAATTAAAAAAGACGATATTTATGCTGTTGTGTATAAGGGAGAACCATACATCTACCTTTCCATAGAAAATCTTTTTACCAAAGCGGTAAAAAAAGATAATGATTACTACTTTATCGGAAAAATCAGGTCAAATCCTAATGCAGGAAGCATGATGGTAACCGGAGCTGCATTTTTTGGAGCAATTGGTGTTCTGATCATGACCAATCCGGCCTATCCTTTTGAAATGAAGATTGATTACTTCAATGGTGGATTTATTCCAATCAAAGAAATTCAAAACAAAAATTATTAAGCCATAAAATCTCCTTATTTTTGGGAGATTTTTATTTTTACAATGAAACCAAAAGCTTTATTCAACTGGAGCAGCGGAAAAGATTCTGCCCTGGCTCTCTACAAAATACAACAGGAGGATCAATATGAGATTTCTACACTGCTTACAAGTATTAATGAAGAATTTCAAAGGATTTCCATGCATGGTGTTCATGTTTCTCTGCTTGAAAAACAGGCTGAGAGTCTCGGAATTCCATTGATTAAAATGGAACTGCCTAAAGAGCCTTCAATGGAAGAATATCAGCAAATCATGAGTACAACAATGACTGGAATTCAGGCTCAAGGCATTACCCATTCCGTTTTCGGAGATATTTTCCTGGAAGATCTGCGAAAATACAGGGAAGACCAATTAAATACCATTGGTATGAAAGCCGTATTTCCCCTTTGGAAACAAGATACATCCAATCTCATCCGTGAATTTTTAGAGCTTGGTTTTAAAACTATTGTAACCTGTGTGAACGGAACCTATCTGGATAAAAGCTTTGCAGGGCGAATTATTGATCAAAAATTCATTGATGATCTTCCTGAAAATGTAGATCCATGCGGAGAAAACGGAGAATTTCACACCTTCACTTTTGATGGGCCTATTTTCAAAAATCCGGTTCAATTTGAAATTGGGGAAACCGTCAAAAAGACTTATCCAAAACCTAAAGCAACACCTGAAGAGGAAGACAGCGAATATGTTTTCTGGTTTTGTGATCTTCTGTTAAAATAAGCCTGTGAATATTCATCCACAGGCTTGTCAATATATTATTTTATTTCAGCAATGATTTCATTCATGAGATCAAATACCTGTCTGATATCTTTTTCACTCGTCATCCAGTTTACAAAGGCAGCTCTTATTCCTTTATGCTGATTATAAAAAGTAGGTGTCATAAAAACTTTTCCAGTATTATTAAGCTTTTCAAGAAATTGTCCTACCTCATCCTGTTTTGCATGATCTTTTAATGTAAAACAGACCGTATTCAATCTTACTGGAGCCAGCAGTTTAAAATCATCACTGTTTTCTATCAGCTCTCCAAACTGCTTTGCCCATGCTATATTCTTATCTACAATCTCCTGATACCCTTTTTTACCATAAGCCATAAGAGAGAACCATGCCGGAAGTGCCTTTAGCCTTCTTGAATTTTCGGGAAGAAAATTTAAATAGCTAAAATTATCCAACGGATCACCCAGATAAGGAGCATTGGAATTCTGAAAAGTTTCTACCTGTAAAATTTTATATTGCTCTTTAATCAAAAATACAGCACTTTCATAAGGTACATTAAGCCATTTGTGACAGTCTACTGTAATACTGTCAGCATATTCCCAGCCCTCCACAAGATGTTGATGGGTTTCCGAACACGCTGCAAAACCACCGAAAGCAGCATCGATATGCCACCAGAAATTGTATTTTTCTTTTAATCTGCTGATCGCTTTGAAATCATCAAAATCCACAGTATTTACTGTTCCACCACTTGAAATCAATATAAATGGCTCATCATTAAGCTTCAGAATATTGTCTTCCAGATCTTTGATATGAATTGCTTCGCGGTTTCCTTCTTCCGTTTTAATCTTAATGATATTACTGCTGCCAAGTCCCAACAATGACAATGATTTTATAGAAGATGAGTGAGGTGTGGCTGTAAGTACCTTTATCGTTCCGGAAACGCCTTCTTTCGCAATATCTCTCCCCTGCTCTTTTCCCAGCCATTGACGCCCCACAGCCAAACAGGTAAAATTAGACATCGTAGCTCCTGATACAAAACCACCCAGAAAGCTTTCAGGAAGCTGAAGAAGTTTCAGCAAAAGCTGTATGGTTTCCATCTCTACATTTGCGGAAATATCTCCCTGTCCTGTTACAGACTGGGTATTCTGATCATAAACCGTCGCCAGCCAGTCACCTGCTATGGATGCCGGTGTAGCACCTCCCGTTACAAATCCCCAATATCTTGGTCCTCCGGATCCAACCATGATCGGTTCAAATTTTTCATTGAAAATCCGTAAAGCCTCTTCTGTTCCCAATCCGGATTCCGGGAGTTCCTGTTTTTCGGAAATATGGTGATTGATTATTGACGTAGGTCTCTCTTCAATGGAATTTAGATATTCCGTTCCTTGCTCTTTAACAATATTCAGTAGATACTCTATGTTTACTGAATCGCTTTTCAAATGTTCATTCATAATAATTGTGATCAATAATCTATATCAAAAGTATTAAATACTCCTTAAAGATGCATCAAATCTATATTAAATTGATCCTAAACCCCGTCCTAGCACGCAATTTGCATCCTTTACCGCTCTCTGGATATTTTAGTATCTTTAAGAGTAACAACCATCATTTAAAAATACAACACCTGTGATCAAAAATTTAGTATTCCTGGCCCTATTCTGCTTTTTATCTTCCTGTACAACAACTGAAGTTCCAAAAACTCCTCCTGTTGATAAAAAATCCATTATTGATTCTACTGTTTCGGCTTTTCAGAAAACACTTTTAGAACAACAGATAGATTCCACTTTCAAAAAATATCATTTCAATGGTAGCATTGCCGTTTTTAAAGATACCATTACTCTTTACAGAAGGGAAAACGGATATTCTGATTTTAAGAAGAAAACTAAAATTGACAGCAATACCATTTTTGCCATAGGTTCGGTAAGCAAACAGTTTACCGCTGTTTTAGTCTTACTTCAAATGGAACAGGGAAAACTGAATGTGACAGATAAAGTTTCAAAATACCTGAAGGAATTTCAGATTAAAGAATATGAAAATATTACGATTCATCAGTTGTTAAACCACACTTCAGGATTGAATATGGTAGGAGGAAAGCTGATGTTTAAGAGTGGTTCCGACTTCTTCTACTCCAATGATGGATTCAATACGCTTGGAAAGATTGTGGAAAAAGTCTCAGGAAAGTCCTATGCTGAAAATGTTCAGGAACTCTTTAAAAAAGCAGGAATGGTACATTCTTCAACGGGAGACACTTTTAAAGGGAATAATTTTGCCAGTGCATATCTTGGTACACCTACCAAATTCCAGGAAGTTCCCAACATGCCGAAAAGATTAGGCGGGCAGGAAATCGGAACTCCGGCTGGCGGAATATTATCTACTATTCAGGATCTTCATTCATGGAACAACGCTTTGTATGGCGGAAAAATTTTAAAGACTGAAACCCTAAAGCTATTCATGGCAAAAAGCGCAGAAAGACGTCATGCAATCTTTGGAAAAATGGGGTACGCTTACGGTATCATGCTTAATATTGGCCAACCCAATTCTTATTTCCACAGCGGTTATATAAAAGGCTCTCCTTCATTAAATATTTACTATCCGGAAACCAAAACTTCCGTAATCATTCTATCTAATATTGCCGATGAGGAAAAGGGAAAAGGAGTTATCTTCAGACCTCATATTGAAGTAAAAAAGATCACAGATCATCTTGAGAACACTCTTACACACCTTAGATCACAACATTAATTGAATGGTGTATTATTTATGCAGGCTTAAGAAACTCCCGCATTTTCATCAAGTTCTTTTTGTGTTCTGTAAAATTAAATACAGCAAAAATAAGTGCTGTCTGCAATATAAACGGAAAAATCAACGTCACTAAAGTCGAAAAAACTTCAGAATGATTATTTTCTCTGAAAAACTGATAAGCATAATTCCCGTTTTTCATAACAACCTGAGCCATTGAAAAAGTACAAACTACCATCGATCCAATATTCTGCTGATACATTGTATAAAGGCTTTTTCCCTTGTATTTGAAATCCACTTTCAGGTATTTCCAGATCTTATAATTAAGAGCCAGTACTAATACTGAACCCAATAAAAATGATCCGTTAAGCAGTTTGAAAAATAGATTATAATCGTCCTGATTTCTTGCGATAAAGATCAACAATAAGTTAATACCAAAAGCCAGCAATCCTATCATTAAAGATTTTCTGAAAAGCCCGGCATATTTTTCCTGTATAATTCTTTTGGCAATCAAAGGAATTGTCGTTGGATAAAACAGCAGATAATTGACTAACTTAAATTCTCCCTTCCAGGATTCTTTTATTTTTAAAAAAGCTTCCTCAAAACTGATATTCTCATTAAACTGAAGATCTGAAATCTGGCTGATCATATGATCTCTGATTTCTACCAGAATATCTAATGAGAGCTGTTGAGCTATCAGATAATCCGTAATTTTATTTTCCTGTTCTCCGGTTATCATATATTGAATATGGTTTGTAGGTTTAATAAGTAACTTTTCATCTCAGTTTCTTTTTCTGCCTGTTGTGTTTTTCCTTTTTCAGTCAGCAGATAATATTTACGGTCTCTTCCGTTGATTTTCTGAATTTCAGAAATAATCATTCCGTCACTCTCCAGTTTGTGCAGTAATGGATAGAGTGCACCTTCCGTCATTTCCAGCTCTCCTTCCGTGAGTTCTTTGGCTCTTTGAGTAATCTGATACCCGTACATTTTGATTTCTTTGGAAAGAAGCTTCAAAATAATATTCTGCAGGGTACCTTTATAAAGACTATTCTTTTTCATAGAATGATTTATACCTTACAAACATATGCATAATTTTCTTATGTATATAAATTTAATATAAAAATTTTTAATTTGCTTTATGAAAAAAATGTACTTCATAGCAATTTTCCCTCCTCAGGAGATCATTGAAGAAATAAAAATATTTAAAGAAGATCTGGCAACGAATTATGCCAATTCCAAGGCTTTGAAAAATGAAGCCCATATTACATTATTTCCTCCTTTTTCAAGAGAAATTGAACTGGAGGAAGACATTCATGTTGCTTTTCAGAAAATCAATACAGAAATCACGCCTTTTGAAGTAGAACTGGATGGCTTTGGAAGCTTTGCTAATCCTAAAAATCCTGTACTCTATATTCAACCAAAAGAAAATATTCATTTAACCGAGCTTTATCATAGGGTAAAAGAGTACTTTAATTTTGTCCAGTATTCTTTTAATCCTCACGTGACAGTAGGGTTCAGGGATCTGAGTTGGGAAAATTACCTTAAAGCCTGGGAAAAATATGAAACAATGGAATATAAAACTAAATTCTTAGTTGGTAGAATAATCCTTCTCCGTCATGATGGACAATGGGTTCCTATAGCAGAGAAAAAGCTGGAAAAATAAAACCGGCTGCGGGAGCCGGTTTTGTTCAATTTATTCTTTTATGATTTTCTGGGAGAGAATCAGATTTTTGTTTTCTTTTACATTCAACAGATACGTACCTGTCGGAAAGTTTTTAATATCAATCTTAATTCCGGCATCTTTAAATTCAAATCTCGATGGGATCAGTTTTCCGGAAGTATCATAGATTTCTACTTTTACATCTTTTGAAAAATCCTGTTTTCCTTTAATGAAAAATTCTCCGTCTGTAGGATTCGGATAAACACTGAAGCGTCTTTCTTCAGCTTTTACTTCTGAAAGTTTAAGAGTAGATTTACTCAAAGTCCAGGAAACCGTACTAACATGCAGGGTACTGTGGTTATCAACTTTCAAAAGCGGGTTATTATCGACTACGGACAATGTTAATGTATTATTTCCATTGTTGAGTTGTGCAGGAGTAATGGTAACACTGCTCGCTGTTGACCCAAGTGTTGTTCCATTTAAGATCCAGGTGTTGACCAAAGTATTAGGATTGGGAAGAATTTCAGTAGCTGTAAAAGTGACATTAGATGTAGCATCTACTGTAGTATTATTGGCAGGTGTATAGGAATCTATAGGGGACACTAAACTATGAATTTTTTCGATAATTGCCTCTTTACATACAGAGCAGAACTGCTGGTTAAGATACCTCATCTCACAACTCTGATGCGGACGGAACCAGCTAGGGCTTTCAGTATAGGGATATACACCTACTCCATTTAATCCTACCCAATTTTTCCATTTGATGGTTGCAGGATTAGAATTCTGTGTTTTATTGGGAGATTCCAGTGAACCTGAAAACCAATATTCATCTGCAAGTTTACCAAAAGAGTGCCCTAGCTCATGCACTACAATTTCATTTGAAGATCCATTTAATGAAGCAAAGGCATACGTTCCTCCGCAGCCTCCATATTCTGTAGAATTCCCCAATACATAGGTGATATCATAATCAGGAATATTAGCAGCCAGCACCTGTCCTACTTTATTGGTTGTATTACTGTATATACATCTGTGAACTCCTACATCGAAAGTAGATCCCAGATAATTATTAGGATTGGTAACCGGGATTACAGGTTCGGTAACATCCGTTGCTGTCCCTGGGTGTTTCACTCCTGATTCTGTGGAAATCACCTTTACAGCATAGGCATTAAAGTAATTTTTATATTCTGTATAAGGACTTTTTGTAAAAAGATAATTGACCGTATTCTGAGCTGATGTTGTAAAAGCGGCTTGCTGTGCAGCGGTAAATCCGTCTCCCAAAACAGCAATAATAATCCTTTTACTGTTGTCCCCGTTCTGTAAAAGTGGAACAGTATCGAATGTCTGGGCAAAACAACTGCTTCCAACTAAAAGTGATAATAGAACTTTTTTCATAATTATAGTTTTTTGGTGAATAATAGTTGTACTCCATCATCAGTTGCCTTTTCAACCTTTACAGTCTGAACATTTTCAGAATAGGAAAAACGGGCACTGAATTCTGTGCTTTGAAGAGAAGCCTTATGTCTGGAAATCCCCTCTTTTTCATATACTTCCAATTCAGGATTAAAAGGATCTCTTACAAGCTGTTTAGCAACTTCTTTCCCGTCTGATTCTGACAGCGTGATGATAAAGTCGCCTTTATGAGCTTCATTTCTTTCAAACGAAGAGATATGCTTCAATCTGCCATCCGCAATTTTAGTATTCTGAAGGGTCACTTTTGCATTCCCCGATTGATCTTTATCTGCTTTGAAAAACAAATAAATAATACGATCGCCTTTTCTTGTCATAGTTTCAGAAAGCGATTGTCTGTTTTTAGTTAATCCATTCTCTTTCTGGAAGCTACAGAACAGAAAAACGGGAACAATGAGTACATTAAATACATTTTTCATAATCATTTTTGTTTAAAGGTACTAAAGTTTTAAATATAAATGAAAGTCATTTCCAATACTTTTTCACTCCTGAAAAACTTAGAAATTCCTATCTTTGGGGCAATGATTTCAGAGAAAATAATTTTAGGTATTGACCCAGGAACAGCCATAATGGGATTTGGTATCATCTCCGTAAAAAAAGGAAAAATGGAGATGGTTTCTATTCATGAACTGATCTTAAAAAAATATCCCAACCACGAAACCAAACTCAAATATATTTTTGAAAGAACACTGTCTCTTATTGACGAGTTTCATCCTGATGAAGTAGCTCTTGAAGCTCCTTTTTTTGGAAAAAACGTACAGAGTATGCTTAAACTTGGGCGTGCTCAGGGAGTAGCTATGGCTGCCAGCCTTTACAGAAATATTCCTATCACCGAATATTCTCCGAAAAAAATCAAAATGGCCATCACAGGAAACGGAAACGCCAGTAAAGAACAGGTAGCAGGTATGCTTCAGAATCTTCTTAATTTAAAAGAATTCCCTACCAAATATCTAGATGCTTCCGACGGACTTGCCGTTGCGGTATGCCACCATTTTAATTCGGGAACTATAACGGACACAAAATCGTATTCCGGCTGGGAAAGCTTTTTGAAGCAAAATCCGGATAGGTTGAAATAATTTTTGCCTTTTCTTATATTCTTTCAAACTACTGTTTTAAACCTCTAAAAAACATTGTTTTACAAAAACACGCACAATTACTTGGTAAAACATAATACTATCTTTTACATTGGTATGATTTTTAGTACTACCTTTGTATAAATTTTCAGTTATGAAAACAAACCAACAAACTATAAATCAAGGGACTCATAAAATAAACTGGTTCCAAAAGTTTCTAATGGTGTGTTCCGGCGGGAACATCCATATCTTAAGAAAGACCCCAAGCGAATGGAATAAATTTTCCGGGATTGGAGGGATCGTACTTTTCACCGCAGTATTCGCTACTTTGTCTGCAGGCTATGCTATGTATACGGTATTCGACAATATCTGGGCTTCCATAGGATTTGGAATTCTCTGGGGGTTGATGATTTTCAATCTTGACCGTTATATTGTTTCTTCCATTAAAAAAACAGGAACCTGGTGGAACCAAATTCTGATGGCCATTCCCCGTCTTATCCTCGCTACATTTTTAGGCATTATTATTTCGAAACCATTAGAGCTTAAAATTTTTGAGAAAGAAGTAAACAAGCAGTTGAATACAATCATCCAAAGGAATAAAAAACAGCTTCAGGGAGAAATGAATGGAAGAATTCTTCAACAGAGCGGACCTTTTGAAACAGAAAAACAACAGATTTCAGGAAAAGTAGCACTGTATCAGAAAGCCTATGATTCTGCGTCAGTAGAACTTGAGAAGGAAATTTTGGGAAAACAATCAGGCTTAACAAGTGGAAAAGAAGGCTACGGACCGAATGCAAAGCGTAAACAGGAATTGAAAGAGCAACGCAGACAGGATCTTGAGAATTACCAAAAACAGGCTTCTCCAAGACTTGAATATCTGGATAAAGAAATATCTAAGGTATATACCAACCTTGAAACTGAAAGAAAATCTACAGAGACATTTGAAGATAAATTCAATGGGTTTGCAGCAAGGCTTCAGGCATTGGATGAACTGGGAAAAAATTCAGCGATTATAGGATTAGCAGCAGCTTTTATTATGGGACTGTTTATCTGCCTTGAAATATCTCCGGTTCTTGTAAAATTAATTTCCCACATAGGACCCTATGACTATCTTTTAGAAAAAACGGAAAATGATTTCAGATTGTATTCTAAAGAGAAAATTGAAAAAGGAAATGCTCTGACAGATTTCAGGATTGAAGATTTTAAAGATAATTTGAAAAATTAATTATCATATGTTTTGACTATTGAGTAATTTAAACATTAGAGAAAAAATCTATAAATAATTAATATTTAATTAATAAAATCTACCTTTCATTAAATTAATGAAAGGTAGATTTTATTATTGATTATATGTTAAATATTTTCTAATTTTATATTACTTAAAACCTTGTCATCATGAAAAATTTATTTTTTGTATGCACGCTGCTGATATGCAGTGCATTTGCTCCTGCCTTAAAAGCTCAGGCATCAGAACCTTTTTTAGGGCAAATAGCCTTTGTACCTTATAATTTTGCACCAAAATACTGGGCAGAATGTAATGGGCAGATCCTGCCTATCGCTCAAAATCAAGCACTTTTTTCATTACTAGGAACCACTTACGGAGGAAACGGAACAACCACATTTGCTTTACCTGATATGAGGGGAAGAGTACTTGTTCATAACGGACAGGCTCCCGGAGGACCTACTACGTATACCATGGGAGAAACCGGAGGAGCTGAAAGTGTAACACTATTGATAACACAAATGCCAGCCCATAACCACACGGTAAATGCCGTAACGGCGGAAGGAAATCAGAATTCTCCAACAAATAATCTTCCGGCAGACACCAAAGTTCTTGATAAGGAATATTCCGATGCAGCCGCTAACACCATCATGAAAAGCACAATGGTAGGAAACACAGGAGGAAATCAGCCTCATGAAAACAGACCTCCTTTTATTACTCTGAAATGCATCATTGCATTAGCAGGAGTCTTTCCATCACAAAATTAATAGTTATGAAAATTCTTTATTTATTATGTCTGATAGCTGGAAGCTCAGCTTTTGCACAGACCATAACATTTAGTGGATGTCCTAATCTGTTTGATAGTCCGCCTAATACTTATGTCTTTAACAAAACAGGAGTAGATGCTTTTAATAAGAACATCTATATGACCACTCCTATTGATGGCGGACAAGACTGTAGTGGATTAGGTACCTGTGAATTTAAAATCCAATGGAACAACACCCTTACTAGATGGGAATTTCTAGGTGATGAAGGAAACGGAATTTTTACGACTCCTTATCTGATTTTTTATAATTCAACGGGAAACAATTCTGTTCCAATCCCTCCAGGTAACAGCGTTGGAACCTGGGTTGAAAATACCGTAATGACCAACGGACAATGTGGCGGAAACCTTACTGCGGTCAATTCCACCATGACGGGTGACATACAGACTACAACATTGGGAACTTCAGATCTTTCTAAAAATAAAATCCAGATTTTCCCAAATCCTGTAACGGATTTCATTCGTATTTCGGGGATTGATGACGGTCTCTCTATTCAAATTTACAATATGGATGGACGTCTTATAAAATCTGAAATGTTTGATTCAAAAATTGATGTCTCACAACTTATTCCAGGCGGTTATATTTTAAAGATAAATACCCGGAATTTTCAAACTCACCAATTTAAATTCGTGAAAAAATAATCTGCTATTTTAAAAAGAGTAAATCTTTGAAGCTTTCGGAATTTCCGGAAGCTTTTATTTTTCCTGACAAGGAACATTTTTTGTATGAAATATAGTATGCCTTCAAGTGTTGTACATCATTTCATCTATTTCCCGGATACTGAAATATTACGAATTATATATCAGTCAGGAGCGGTTTATGATTATCTTAAAGTACCACCTTACATCGTAGAAAAATTCGGAAAGGCCAGATCTAAAGGGCAATTTCTAAATAAAGTGATCAAGCCCAGATTTAAATACCGTAAAATTGAATAAAAAAAATGTCTCCATCGAAATGGAGACATTTATAATATATTAAACTATGATCAATTTATTTGATGATCAATTTTGAAGTTTTAGAATCTTTCCCGTTAGAAACCTGAATCATATACACCCCTTTTCCTAACTGCTGATCTACTTTGAAAATACCATTTCCTTCTTCAGTTGCAGATGGGCTTGCTACCAGTCTTCCTGCCATATCAGAAATAGAAACTTTCAGGTTTTTACCATTTTTAGCTTTAATGAAGATTTTATCTCCTGTTGCTACTGGATTAGGATAAACTGTTAAATCATTATTATCAGCTTTTACTTCGTTTGTTCCTAAGTTCGTAACAAATTTCACTGTATAGTCTTCAACCTGTCCGTACATTAATTGTCCACAAGGAGTCATGTTAGGATTCTCATCATCTACAAGAACTCTCATTCTTAATGGTGTATTCAACACTACTGAAGCAGGAGCTGTAATCGTAGCGCTGTAAGTACCTATTTCCGTAACTGGATCAGCTACAATATTATCAGCAGAAGCTACAAGCTCAGAAGCTTCAAACGTTCCATTATTATTATAGTCAAGCCAAACTCTTAGATCATTATTTGAAGCTGATACATTTACCTGAAGGTTATGTGTTCCTGTTGCTGAAAGTTCTGTAGAGGTAGCTTTCAGACAGCTTGCAACTGTATAGTCTTCATAAAAACTTGCATTATTCTGCCAAAATCCTGTAGTAGCGTTATTAATAGCACCTAATTTTACTAAAGTTGGTCCCACAAAATAATTATCCGGATTGGTTACTCCGGTTGGATTACATGTAGCAGCAATAGGCGTTCCAACCGCAGCGGCTGCAGAAGGTGCTGTTGCTCCTAATGAAGTACTTAGAGATCCTCTCATTAAAAAGAAATAAAGAGCAGCTCTATCATGTTGTCCATTGGTAAACTTGAATGCTATAGGATTGGTATAGTTCATCATGTTGTACTGTACTCCCTGATAGTTTGCTCCTGTACAATAATTCATATCATTGTTAGTAGGAGCAGGGTCATTCAACAAACTTCTTGATCTTTCTGTATCACATACCTGGTCATCATCCGTAGCACAGTTATTAGTTGTTGCTGGGCAGTAAGTAGTAGAAGTAGTACCCTGTGGCGGCTGAGCGTTAGCATTACCAAAAGTATGAAGTAGTCCCATACTATGTCCAAATTCGTGCGCCAAAGTAATATCATCCTGTAATGTAACCACAAAAGATTTCATGAAGGATTCATAGTTAGCATCAGCATTTTGAGGAAGTCCTGCCCAACCCATGATACCATATGTTCCACCACCATCTACTTTATTCATAATATAAATATTAAAATAAGAAGCTTCCGGCCAGTGTGGAGCAATAGTTTTTACCTGTGCTGTAGTAACGCCGTCAGTACCGCTACGCTTTACTCCATAAGCATCGTATCCGGCAAGAGCGCCTCCGTTATATCGAACAATCCCTGTTGTGGCATTACAGTTAGGGTCTCTTTTAGCCAATACCAACTTAATCGGCATTGTAGCAGCATTACCAAAATCTGCAGGAATTCCCTGAGCCCACTGATAAGTACCTGCGTACATTTGATTACAATGATCCAACCACGCCTGAATTTGTGCATCACTCTTATTGTAAGCGGTACCAATAGCAGCTCCTGTAGGTGCAATTACGTGTACTACAACAGGAATTTCATAAACTCCATTTACAATTTTGTATGCACTTCCATTCTTACCAGCAGCATCTTGATTACCGCTAATAATTTTGTTACGGATATTGCGAACCATTGCATCAATTTCCGCGTTCTGTCTTTGGTGTACTCTCTGTTCATTATCAAAGTCACACCAATCTTTTTTTTGCTGTGCTGATACAGAAAGTGAAAGTAGCAATGCTCCACAAAGTATAGTTCTCTTCATTTCAAAAATTTAAAAAATTAAACAAGTTGTAAATTTATTAATTTTATGAATTAATCAGTGATATTTATAACTAAAAATCATCACAAAATACAAACTTCACTACAGTTAGTAGAAAAAGACACATTATTGTTACAATTCAATCTAAAAATAAAATTAACATCATTTCAAACCAGTGTTATGTTGTTTAAATTATTCTTAAAAAAAATACACAAAATATAAATAATTAAATAATTTAAAAAACCGAATAATTAAAATTAACACTCTACCAATCAATTTATTAAATCAAAACTATAAAATGAAAAAACCGCACTGATTGTGCGGTTTTAAATATATAAATTCAATGATGATTTATAAAGAATAATTCGGAGCTTCCTGTGTAATAATTACATCATGCGGGTGAGATTCTTTCAATCCGCTTCCTGTAATCATTACCAGTTTAGAATCTTTTTGAAGTGTTTCAATATCCTTTGATCCACAGTATCCCATACCAGCTCTTAAACCTCCTGTCAATTGGAAAATTACATCTTCCAATTTTCCTTTATGAGGAACTCTTCCTTCAATTCCTTCCGGAACGAATTTCTTAGCTTCACTTTGAAAATATCTTTCTTTACCTCCTCTCTTCATTGCAGAAAGGCTTCCCATACCCTGGTAAGATTTGAATTTTCTTCCTTGGAAAATAATTTCTTCTCCCGGAGCTTCATCTGTACCTGCTAAAAGAGAACCAAGCATTACCGCTCCTGCTCCACTTGCAATAGCTTTAACGATATCTCCTGAAAGTTTGATTCCTCCATCAGCAATTACCGTTACATTTTGTGACTTAGCATATTCGTAAACGTTATAGATTGCAGATAACTGAGGAACTCCCACTCCTGCAACCACTCTGGTTGTACAGATAGAACCGGGACCTACACCCACTTTAAGTACGTTAGCTCCAGCTTTAATAAGATCTTCTGCAGCTTCTGCAGTTACAATATTTCCACCTACAACATCAAGGTTTGGATATGCTTTTCTGATTTCTGAGATTTTGTCTAAAACTCCTTTAGAATGACCGTGTGCCGAATCAATAGCTACGATATCAACTCCTGCTTTTACCAAAGCCTCAATTCTTGCTAATGTATCTTCTCCAACTCCAACTCCTGCTCCTACGATAAGGCGGCCGTTCTGGTCTTTATTAGCATTTGGATATTCCAATTGATTATCAATATCCTTGATGGTAATTAATCCTACAAGTTTATTATCTTTATCTACAATTGGAAGTTTTTCAACTCTATTTTTAAGAAGGATTTCTTTTGCCTTTTCAAGATTGGTATCTTTATCTGAAGTAATCAGATTTTCTTTGGTCATGATCTCTTCCACTTTCATATCAAGATTTTCCTGATATTTCACATCTCTGTTGGTAATAATTCCAATCAGGACATTATCATGATCTACCACTGGAAGACCTGAAATCTTATATTTTGACATAAGACTTTTCGCTTCTCCTAAAGTATGATCTTTAGATAAAGTTACCGGATCAGAGATCATTCCGTTTTCGGAACGCTTTACACGATTTACCTGAGCAGCCTGCTCAGCGATTGTCATGTTTTTGTGAATAAAACCTAATCCTCCAACTCTTGCTAATGCAATAGCCAGATCAGCTTCAGTAACTGTGTCCATCGCAGCAGAAACAATCGGAACATTCAGCGTGATTTTGTCGGTAAGTCTTGATTTTAATGAAACCTGGTTAGGTAAAACTTCTGAATAAGAAGGGACTAGAAGAACGTCATCGAAAGTGATGGCTGCCTCTACAATTTTGTTATGAATAGACATCTTTACTTTCTGTGCAAAATTAGGTTATTTTAGTGAGATATGAAAATCCTTTTTAATAGTTTAAATAAAAATTAATAATCAATAACTTAAATCAAAAAACCGCTCTTTTGTCAGAACGGTTACGGTACAAAATAATTGAATATGTAGAAACTACTTGTTAAATTTAATTAATATGGCTGTTAACAGGTCTAGTTTACCGGATTTCCATTTTCATCCAATTTCTCAATATGGGTCTGATTATTTTTATCGATGTAAACTTTTAATCTTACTTTCCCTTTCGTATCACGGATAAAAATCCCTACATCTCCATTAGCCATTTTACCGGCAAAAAATCGCTCATATCCCAGCTTGCCTTTTTCCTGCAGTTTTGCAAATGCTTTTTTTGAAGCTTCCGGATTATTAATTTTTTTGATAGAATCTCCAGCCTTAATAATATCTTCCAACAGAAAATCATCCGGCCTGTCCCAGAGTTTTAAACCATAGACTCTTTTTTTATCATTCCCTGCTGATTCAGAATATTGCAGCTGCATAATCTGATCTGTATTTCTCTGATCTACAGAATATGCCATCCCTGATTCTTTTTCATCACCATCATATACAAGGCCGCCACATTCGTCTCCCATAGAATTGAAGAAAATAAGTCCTGCTTCTCTTTCACGGGGTTTCATTTGTTTGTGATTCACCAATCCGGGGTGCTGGCGTTCCTTATTACTGATCACCATTTTTAAAGTTCCATCCTTCTCAACGATATTGATACGTTCTACATCTATTTCCTTAAAACGTTCGTTGGAAGATGAGTTTTTGAATGCGAGAAAGAAAAACATCGCACAAAGTATGGTAAGTACAACGGCATAGATTTTAAGGATACGAACTTCTCTTATTAGTTTTTCCATGCTGTGAAAGTTTTTTGGATTAATTATCCGGATTATTTAACGGAAACAGAATTAATCATTTTTGAGATATCATCAGGAGTAAAGTTTCCTTTCACATCTACAAATACCATATCATTACTATTGGAACCTACAGTGATCAGCATATTTTTAATAGCGTCCCCTTCTTGTTTTACCCTTATATTGACATTATCTCCGTCATGCTTTATGGTAGCCCATTCTTCATAATGATTGTCGTTCAAATATTGAGTATAATCATTCAGCATTTCCTTACTTCCGTTTGTTACGGTAAGAACTTTTATTTTTGAAGCTTTTTTTACCAGATTAATCGTTTCCTCACTTTCTCCATCTTCTCTCAAAGCCTTCTTAATATAAGATTTAGCAAGAGCCATGGGTACATTAATACTTGCAAACCGGGCTCCTTTGAAATCATATTTTGAGTTTTGAAAAAAGTCGATATTCGGTTTTTCTGAAACGATGCATGATTGAAGCATACCCAGCATCAGAATAGCGAGAAAAAAATGTTTAAGAGTCTTCATAGGTTAGTTTTTTATTTGATTTGTCTTAAGCTTCCCCCTGAAATTTTATCTACTTTAGCATCCAGTTCAGGGTTTCCTCTCAATCTCACAGAAGCTCCTGAAGAAACACTTACTTTTAGTTTATCTGTAACCAGCAGAGAAAGACTTGCACCTGAAGTAGATTCTACCACTGCTGTAGCGATCTTAAGATCATCTGCTTTACAAGATGCTCCACTGCTGATATCAATCACTGCAGAGGCTGCCTCTCCGGATATACTCACACTTGCACCACTTGAAGTATCCAGGGCCAATTTTGGAGTCTTAATATCAACATCCAGTACAGAACCTGAGCTCACAGCTACTGCTGCCGTCTGATTCAGATTGAATGTTCCTTTAATAATAGAACCAGAGTCTGCTTCAATTGCCAAACTGCTTTCTGTAACAGGATTCACTGCTGTAAAGACACTTCCTGATGATGTTTTTATAGCACTAATACTAGGAGCGGAGACATTGACGTTAAGATTTTTAAATCTCAGGTTTCGAACCCCTTTATTGTCAACATATATCTTTAAAACTCCGTTTTCCACTTTTGTGATGACATACTGAAGCTTATCTGCATCCGCAATTACTTTTACACTTCTTGTATTTTCCTGTTTATAGGTAACATTTACCCCTACGCTGGCATCTATCTTTGAGAATTCACCTACGTTTCTGTTATCTCCATTCAGGTAAGATGATGTATTACCCGAAGTGAGATCATTTCTAACGGAAGTGGTTACCGTAGAAGTAGAAGTGGTTGTTTCACCAGAATTAATAATCTTGTTTACATCTGATAATTTCATTTTTCCGTTAAGAATAAAAATAATATTCTCTTCTTTGGAATCTACGTTGAACACCAAATTTTCAAGATAGTTATCTTTCTCTTCTTCAGCCAGGAATTTCATAGAAGTTCCATCACTGCTCATAGACATCAGCTCGTTGAAGTTTAAAGATTTTAAGGCATTGTTTACTCTTGCCGTTTTATCTTCATTCATTTTTATATTAGCAAGATTTTCATCTTTTAAACGATCCGGAAAAGTAATTTTAGGGATAATCAGAATTTTAAGCCCATCCACTTCGTTCAAAATAGGTTTTATTTTTCCAATATAAGCATCATCAACATCAATGGTATTCAGTAGCTTGAACATTGGTTTTTTAATATTGATAGAGGTTACTCTTCCATTTTTTTCAAAATCCTGAAAAAGCTTGTCTAATTTCTCAGTCTGTGCAGAATAAGTTGCAAAGCTGCTTAGCATTATGGCTATTAAAAAAAATATTTTTTTCATGGGATTGTTCTGATTTTTAGTATTCGCTGTCAATATTTTCATTTTTCTGAGAAGATGCTACTGTTTTTTTAAACTCAGTTCCTAGTTTCATAAAGGAATATTTGGCAACATCTATGGCTTCTTTTTCACTGCTGATTCTTTTGCCGTTTACAATTACGTAGGAGTCATTGTATGCAGATGCAGAATCATTTAAACTTTTATTTGAGGTATTGCTGACATATCTGGGTCTTGTTTCCTTTTTAAGTCTTCCTCTTTTTGGAAGGATTTCATCCATTACATCCTTTTCTGCTACCTGATTATCCTGAAAAACAGAATCTTTTTTCACTCCGGAAATAGAATCTGTATGATTTACAGCAACCTGTTCCTGGTGATCGCTGTTTTCTTCAATGAATCCGGACTTTTGCTTTAAGATTTCATCTTTTACCAATTTTTCTTTATCCTGCGCATCTTTATTATTGTTATTCAGGAAGAATCCGATACTGAAAACCAGCATCACACTGGCGGCCATCCAGAACCATTTAGGAAAGGAGGGTTTCTTCTTTTCTTCCAATGGAATAAGAGGCGCAATATGCTGTTCAGGCTCTGTACCTTCTGCAGTCTGAAGAAAGTCTTCAAAGCTCCAGTCCATTTTTTCTTCCTTGATATCCTGGAAGACTTCGTTGTATTTATCTTGTAATTGATCTTTTTTCATAGCTCATCAGTTGTGAGATTTGTTCTTTTACTTTTTGTCTCGCACGCATCAGGTTTACCCTTACTGCATTTTCCTCCATTTCCAGCATTTCAGAAATTTCGGAAACATCATACTCTTCTACATCTTTCAAGTGGATGACCATCTTTTGTTTTTCGGGGAGCTGATTGATAAATCCTATAATATGTTCCTTAAGGTTATCAACTTCCATACTATAAAGCTCCGAGCGATGAAGCTGCATATCCGCAAAGCCAATCTTGACATCGTGATGCTTCAGCCGGTTCAGGCATTCGTTCCGGACAGACTTCAGCGCATAGGATTTAAAATTCCCGAATTGCCCCAGCTCATCCCTCTTCTGCCAAAACTTTATCATGAGATCCTGTACTACATCTTCTGCTTCATCACTGCTCATGACAAACCGCTTCGCAAAACGATACATCTCGTCTTTGAGAATAAACACCGTATTCTTGAAAGTTTCTTGGGTCATGAGTTTTGTTTCTTATAGGTAAGACAATTGCCGTTACAGATCTATTACATCAAAAATAAAAAAACTTCAAAAAAAATTGAAGTTTTTATTTTTTATCGAGAAGCTGCTTGAGAAATGCGAGCTCCGCATCCTTGTCTTTAAGCCTTTGTTCGTATTGTTCTATTAACTTTTCAGAAACATTAATTGTTGCATAATTTTGGGCTATTGCAACATCATTATTATTTTGATTTACCGTGATATTATCTCCGCTTAAAAAGTCAAGAACACTTACATCCAATGCTTTTGCAATATCCTCTACCTGAGAAAAAGCGGGCTTACTTTTATCATTCTCAAAATTAGAATAGGTTTTCTGAGAAACATTCAATACTTCCGCAAGATACTCCTGGGTAAAGTTCTTATTGATTCTCGCTTTTTTCAGTTTTTCTCCTAGCGTCATAGCACAATGTATTTTTACCAAAATTACATATTTTTTCTTTTAGAAAAATAATACGGAAACCAGTATTTTTCTTCTGTATTGTTTCAATTTATTATTCACACATTTGTAGAGTAATAAAAAAAGTATATATTTAACAACTAAAAAACAAATGCTTATGAAGAAAAATTTAATCTTTCGGCTTTTCCTGCCGATGGTATTCTTTACCCTGTTCCATTCCTGTATTCATGATGAAACATTAGCTTCCTCAGATCCGGCTTCTAAAGAATACACCAATAAGAGCTTGTGGAAAGAAGATGAAAAGTACATCATGAATGTAATGAAAATCTACCAGGATAACGAATTTAAAATCAAAAAAAGCAATGGAACTCCTTACTGGAACTATGCTACTACTGCAGACCGGTATGATGAAAGCTTTCTGATGGTGCCTGTAGTAGAGAACGGGAAAGTGGTATCTGTACTGCAAGTCCCGAGACATCAGGATAAAGTGTATTTTATTTATACATCTTCAGATGATGATATTTCTTTCTTCCAGAACTTGTTTTCTTCGAAGATAAAGAAAGTGATGGATACAAACATGAGTGATGAAGCCAGCAAACTGGTTTGTACTACAAAAGCATATTCTATATGGTATCCTGATAATGAGTCTAATCCCGATCCTTCCAGCGGATCAGGACATTGGGGAACTTATCATGTGACCACCTGTAAATTCTCACAAATGGATTCATGTATGGGTATCGTAGGGCCAGATGGAGAATGTCAGATTGGAGGAGGTGACGGATATGAGTATCCGATAGGAGGAGATTCTAACAATAACCCTCCTGATCCACCAAATCCTTGTGATAAGATGAAAATACAGAATACAAATCCCGATTTTAAAGCTAAAGTTTCATCATTAGACAAAATCGAAGTTTTTGATAAAAGCCAGGAAACAGGATTTGCTGCAGCTTATGGCACAACTCCTTTTGAGCAGATGGCCAATAATTCCGATGGAAATGTAAGATTACCAGATGGAAACAAATATTTTGGATATATACATACTCATCTTAACAAAGAAGGTGTTGTAAAAATATTCTCTCCTTATGATATTGTTACTTTTTTAACAAGCTGTGTAGCAAATGCAAAATTAAAGGGGAGTATGATAGATGCCTATGCAATGGTCATAACCTCACAGGGAAACTATATCCTGAAATATTCAGGAGATGGTAACTTTGCAATTACCAATGGGCAACTAAATAACTGGCAAACTTGGTATAGGGATGAATATAGTAAACTTAAAGACAGTGAATTGTCTAATTCAAATATTGTAGAAAAAATATTTACACAATTTTTGGAAGAACAGGTGAAAATTAACGGCTTGGAAGTATATAAATCTGATAAAACTACAGGTGACACAAGTAAGCTCAACTATAATGGAAAAGATAATCCAACACAAACAATACCTTGTCCATAAAAATTTTAAAATTTTAATTATGAAAAATATATTCCTACTTATACTATTCATATCTGCCATTTCATGCAGAGCACAACAAATTTATTCATTAAGACCGACAGAAATTGATCTCCCAGAAAATTCTTACCAAAAAGATACAAACAACGAACTACCTGCTTATGAAGGAACTTGGAAAGGAACATGGGATAATAAAATAATTTTTATTACTTTTAAAAAGGTTACTAATAAATATGATAATAATTTTAAACATTACAAAGATTATCTAATAGCCAAATTTAAAGTTATAGATTCAAATAATAATATAATTTTTGATAATACAAACTTAGCAGATGATACAGCTAAAATTAAAGGTGTAAGTTTTAGGAGATATGGAGACAAGTATTCTCTTGTCTTTATTGATCCTGATTTATGTAATACTTCTGGTAGTATTGCCATTAATTTCACCGATTCTAGTAAAACTAAATTAGACTGGAAATATCTTTATAATAATGAGATTATAACATCAGATTGCCCTTATTATAATATGGCAATTCCTCAGCCATTGCCAAAAGAAGTTATATTGACTAAACAATAATATGCAACCTCCAAAATAGGAGGTTGTATTTTCAAACACAGATTATGAAAAGTAAATTATTTATACTTGCCTTGTTATCTCTATTTGTTTCTTGTAACGCTCAATTGGATACCTTGAATTATCTAAAGCAGTTTGAAGCAAATAAAGCAAACTATATTAATAAACCCTTTTCTGCACTTTTAAATGATATGACTATGATACAGCCTAAAACTGTATGGGCATTCTCAATGGGAAGAGTCAAAATAATATCTGCAGATGCAAGATTTAATTTTTCTAATATTGAACAAAGCTTTCATAATTCTATTACTTTATTAATTAAATGGCAGGAACCAATTCCAAGAAGTGAGACGCAATATTATGAACAAAAAAATCATTTTTATTTTACCAATGATGAACAAGTTTTCTATGGAAGTAAGATAGTAAAAGATATAATTGTGTACAGGTAAAACTATTCTTGGTATTTTTACTAATCACCGGTTCTCTTTTTTACACAAGAAAAAATTGTATTAACGAACAATAGTATAAAACCTCAGAAATTGGAGGTTTTATTTACCAACACAGTTCATGAAAAATATATTCTTACTTATACTATTCATACCTGCCATTTCATGCAGAGCACAACAAATTTATTCATTAAGACCGACGGAAATTGATCTCCCAGAAAATTCTTACCAAAAAGATATAAACAACGAACTACCTGCTTATGAAGGAACATGGAATAATAAAATAATTTTTATTACTTTTAAAAAGGTTACTAATAAATATGATAATAATTTTAAACATTACAAAGATTATCTAATAGCCAAATTTAAAGTTATAGATTCAAATAATAATATAATTTTTAATAATACAAACTTAGCAGATGATACAGCTAAAATTAAAGGTGTAAGTTTTAGGAGATATGGAGACAAGTATTCTCTTGTCTTTATTGATCCAGATTTATGTAATACTTCTGGTAGTATTGCCATTAATTTCACAGATTCTAGTAAAACTAAGTTAGATTGGAAATATCTTTATAATAATGAGATTATAACATCAGATTGCCCTTATTACAATATGGCAATTCCTCAGCCATTGCCAAAAGAAATTATATTAATAAAACAATAAACAAAGCTTCTTCGGAGGCTTTTTCAAATGATGATATATGAAACAAATACTATTTATTTTAATTTTTTTATCTGCTTGTTTTAACTCTCAAGTTATAAAAGATACAGTTTTAGGGAAACCAAAATTCGTAAAAGAATATGTAGTTTTTCTAAATAATTCTGGCCCATTTACCTTTATGAAGGGTGATGATGAATATGGACATGCAACAAAAATGACTCCTGAAAATTTAAGAAAAAGTATGGAAGACTCTTGGTTTGAAACCTATTTTTGCAGATATACTAATAACGAAACTTATTACAATAGAAACCGGAAAATTATGAAAGAAATATGGTATTACAGATCAGGAGATACTGTTGATCTTTATAATTATGTATATGATCATTTAAACAGATTAACAATAAAAAAATCTCAAAATAGATATTCAGATATTGCTTCTCATTATTTTTACGAAAAAGATAGTAAAACCCCAAAATTTGTAGAATCCAATTACAAAAGAAAAAATGTTATAGAAAAATTTACAGTTAATTATGAAAGTTACAAACCCTTATTTGTTACAGAGTTTGATAGCATAACAAAAACAGACAGCATTTTTGCCATTACAAACGATATTTGGAAGAAAGTAGGGGAACGTTCCTACACCGAAGGCAAAGATTCCATTTATTATAAAAAATTAAGCCGTGTAAAAATCTATAATAAAGAATTTAAAATAATTGAGGAGAAATTTTTTGATTATAAAAGTGATTATCAAAATAAAAAAACATCCTTAAACGGACATTATAAGTATGAATATGATAAGTTTAGAAACTTAGTAAAGCAAACAGGATTCAAAAATGGAAAAATATCTTCATCCGTTATATTTGAGAATGGAAAAAAAGTGAGGGTAGAAGATATTAATGATAATGGAACAATACAATCTACTGTGTATATTTATACTAAGGATCAAAAACTGGAGAGACAGACCATATATTATAATGATAAAATTATATTTGAAAAAAGCTTTAAATATAAAGGTAATTATATCGCCAATATGACTTACCTTGATAAAATCGGGATGGAAAATAAAAACATAGTTTCTAAATTAATAACTTTCAAATATAAGCTTGACAAACAAAAAAACTGGATAGAAATGATTAAGAATGTGGACGGAAAAGATCTTTATAAATGGGTGAGAGAAATTGAATATTATTGATGAGAAATTATGAAAAACCAAGTTAGAATCCAAAATCCCTGCCCAGAAAACTGGGAAAATATGCAAGATTTTCCTTCGGGAAAGTTCTGTGAGAAATGCTCTAAATGTGTAGTAGATTTTACAGAGAAAACAGATGCACAAATTAATGAGATTCTTCAGACAGCTAATGGCAAAGAAATCTGCGGAAGAATTTCAAGACGAACATTATCTTTAGCTGCAACAGGAATTATTTTAATTACCAATCTTACTTTTATTCAGGCGCAAACTCAAAATAATTCTGAAATTGCTACTGAACAAAAAACAGTTGATATTACAAAAGTGTCGGGAAAATTAATTTTCAAAGAAACTCAGAAAATAATCCCCAATGCAGAAGTTTACTTTATCAATAAAGATAAACTTATAAAATCTGTAACGAATCAGAATGGCTATTTTTCGTTTGATATTCCCAACGATCTTATTGAAGAAGAAAATGTTTTATATTTTAGTTTTGATCAATTAAATGAAGAAAAACAAAAAGAACATAATGGAAAAGATACACTAAGTGGTTATAATTATGGAAATCAAACAGTAATTTTTTCAAGAAAAGAGAAAATTGAAAATAGGAAATTTCAAATTAATTATAAAGAATCTGTAATTGGGGCGGTGGTTATTGTTGAAAATCCTCCTCCAGATTATTACTATTTCGATGGAAAAAATATCAGCAAAGAAAAATTTGAAAAATTAAGAAAGGAGAATCCTCAATACCAATATTTTTCTTTTGAAGGAAAGGAAGCTGATATCATTTCGCAGGATAACTTTGTAGACACTTTATATTTATTATATTCAAAATAAAAACCTCAGAAAAATTCTGAGGTTTCTTTATTAATACGTATCAAAAATATGTTTCAAAATTGCTTTATCCTCTTCTGTTAAAGGGATTTTTCTCCTCGCCATGGCTCTTTCTGCTACTTCATATACTTTATCCAGTCTGAATCTTTCATCATCTTTCAATCCGCCCCATGAAAAGTTTTCCACAAGATTTGGAGGAAAACCTGGTTTGAATATATTGGAGGCTACTCCAATTACGGTTCCTGTATTCAACTGAGTGTTGATAGCTGTTTTGGAATGATCTCCCATGATCAGACCTGCAAACTGTAACCCAGTATCTTCAAAAGCTTTCGTTCTGTAGTTCCAGAGTTTTACGTGGCTGTAATTATTTTTAAGGTTGGAAGAATTGGTATCAGCACCGAAGTTACACCATTCTCCTATGACAGAGTTTCCAACGAAACCTTCATGTCCCTTGCTTGTATAACCGAAAATGATAATATTATTCACTTCTCCTCCCACTTTACAATGGGGTCCGATAGTGGTTGCTCCGTATATTTTAGCCCCAAGATTAAATTTAGAATCTTCTCCAAGAGTGATAGGTCCGCGAAGATGACAGCCTTCCATTACTTCAGCATTTTTACCGATGTAAATTTTACCGGTCTTTGTATTCAATGTAGAAAATTCAATTTCAGCACCTTCTTCGATAAAGAGGTCTTTTTTATCTCCTAAAAATCCATTGGTTAAAGATAGTTCCTGTGAAGTTCTTCCTTTGGTAAGCAGATCAAAGTCAAAATCAATAGCATGATGATTGTAGGTAAACAGATCTTTTGGTCTTTTAAAGAAAATAAGATCTTCCTTGATATCTGTCATTTTTTCAATCTGATGGAGAGAAAAATCTTTCATATTGATTCTAGCAGCGATCAATTCGTCTTCATACACCAACGCTTCTCCCTGCTTAAGATCCTTAATCTGTTGAATTACAGTTTCTGTAGGCAGAAAATTCGGGACTAAAAAGAGACTTTCTCTTTCCTCCGGACTTTTAAATTTATCCTGAAGATATGTTTCCGTGAAGTAGGAAATCTCTGTATTTTCCAGGATTTTCTGCCATCTTTCAGAGAATGTAAGAATTCCGCATCGCATTGCAGCAACGGGGCGGGTAAAAGTAAGTGGAAGAAAGTCTTCCCAATATTGTGCGTCTGAAAATACTAACTGCATCATTCAGTTTTTAAGTTTAAGGTTTAAAATTCAAGTTTAACAAATTTACAATAAAAAAAGTCTCCCAAAAATTGGAAGACTTTAATATTTTAAGTGTACAAAAATTACTTAGCGAATTTTTTGTATTTGTTCATGAACTTATCAACTCTACCCGCAGTGTCAACTAGTTTTACTTTACCAGTGTAGAAAGGGTGAGAACTTGAAGAGATTTCCATTTTGATTAGAGGATACTCTTGTCCTTCATACTCGATAGTGTCTTTTGTTTCTGCAGTAGATTTGCAAAGAAACACCTCGTCGTTACTCATATCTTTGAAAACAACAAGTCTATAATTTTCTGGGTGGATTCCGTTTTTCATAATACTATTTTTAAAAAAATTAAGTTTGCTTCCGAAATAGTAATGGATATTTCTCTGCTAAATTTTAGGTTGCAAAAATACAACATTTTTTCTAATTTCCAAATACTAGATTCAATATTTTTTTATTGATAAGAAATTCAAAGTATTTTCGTTAAATTTGGAACTTACTTAAACTTCAATTTCAATGAAATTCAAATTATTACTGGCTTTTTCCTTCTGGATGTTACTTGTAGCAGTATCATGTAATAAGGATGATATTACTTTTGACAGCCCTACACAACAGCTAAGGTTCTCAAGAGACACGGTATTCTGTGATACGGTATATCACCAGGTGCGTTCAGAAACCTACGTTGTAAAAGTATATAATAATGAAGATAAGGATATCATGATCCCAAGAGTAAATCTTGAAAAAGGTTCTTCTTCATTATATAGAATCAATGTGGATGGAAAACCTGGTTATGATTTTCAAAATGTTCCTTTAAGAAAGAAAGACAGTCTTTATATTTTTGTTGAAATTGCTCCTCAAGCTACCGGACCAGAAGCGATTGCTGAGGACAAAGTTATTTTTACAGGACCTGCAGGACAGCAGCATGTAACGCTATTCTCTGTGGTGCAGGATGCTGAATTCTTCATTCAGACTCCCGGCAACCCGAATGTGATTACCAATTCCACTACATGGAATAATAATAAAGCAAAGATCATCTACGGAAATCTTACCATCAATCCAAGTGTAACCCTGGATATAAATCCTGGAACTAAAGTATATTTCCACAAAAACAGCGGAATGAAAGTTTCTTCTGGAGCTGTTTTAAATATCAATGGAACTCAGGCCGACCAGGTTATTCTTCGTGGTGACAGAAATGATCCTTATTATGATACGATTCCTAAAAACTGGAATTCTATCAAAATGGAAGCAAATTCTACACTTAAAATGAACCATGCAAGACTTTTCGGAGGAACAAGAGGTCTTGATATGAGACAAACCAATGCAACCATCACCAATTCATTCATCCATACTTTCTTTGAATATGGAATTTATGCTGTAGGTTCAACTGTGAATGCCAATAACCTTGTAATGAACAATTGCGGTTTATCATGTATAGGTATTTTCAGAGGAGGAAAACACAGCTATACTCATGCTACGATTGCCAACTATTCCAGAACAATGAGTTCTTTTGACAGAGCAGGAATTTTTGCAGCCAATGAATGGAAGAATGATGCAGGACAATCAGAACAGGGTGCTTTGCAGCTGCTTGATATAAAAAACAGTATTGTATATTCTGACAGAGATGACGCCGTTCATTTTGAAGCAACCCCGGGACAACAGTTTGAGTTCTTACTTCAAAATTCATTAATAAAATATACGAGTGCAACAGGAGCCGGCTTCACTTTTGATAACAATCCAAATGTGATACAAACAACAAAGAATACTGATCCGCAGTTTGTCAATTATTTTATGGCTAAAATGAATTTAAGAGTAAAACCTGGTTCTCCAGCTCTTGGAAAAGGAAATGCAGCTGTTGCAGCAACAGTACCTTTCGATATCGTGAATGTATCCAGAACTACAAACCCAACACTGGGAGCTTATCAATAATGGAAATTACCCAATTACAGCAGCAGGTAGATGAATGGATCAAAACCATTGGCGTAAGATACTTTAATGAGCTTACGAATATGGCGATGCTGACAGAGGAAGTAGGTGAGGTGGCAAGAATCATTGCCAGAAGGTATGGTGAACAAAGCGAAAAGGAAAGCGATAAAACGAAAGATCTTGGTGAAGAACTGGCAGATGTACTTTTTGTAACGCTTTGCCTGGCCAATCAAACCGGAGTGAATCTGCAGGACGCTTTTGACAGAAAAATGAAAATCAAAACTGACCGGGATAGAGACCGGCATCAGAATAATGAAAAATTGAAATAATTATCAATTATGAGTTATGAATTATAAATGAATTTGTAACTCATAATTTTTTTAATATCATGTAGATAATAATGAAGAAGCTAGAAAAATCAAAATTATCAGGAGAAAAAACAGTACAGATCAGCGGTTCGAAAAGCATTTCGAATCGTTTATTGATTCTGGAAAGTCTGTTCAGCAATATAAAAATTGGAAATCTATCTAATTCTCAGGATACTCAATTGCTAAAGAAAGCATTATCTGAGGATACTGAAGTGGTAGACATCCACCATGCGGGAACGGCCATGCGTTTTCTTACTTCTTATTATTCTATCCAGGAAGGGAAGACAACTATTCTTACCGGCTCGGGAAGAATGAAGGAAAGGCCTATCAAAAATCTGGTAAGTGCTTTGAGGGATCTTGGAGTAGAAATTGAATATATGGAGAATGAAGGGTTTCCCCCTTTAAAAATTACAGGAAAAAAGATTACCCAGACTTCTGTGAGTGTTCCTGCCAATATTTCAAGCCAGTTTATCACGTCTCTGCTTCTTGTTGCAGGAAAGCTTGAAAACGGACTGAAAATTAATCTTGTAGGGGAAGTTACTTCAAGATCTTATATTGAAATGACTCTTGATATTCTGACAAAATTTGGTATTCAAAGCAGTTTTGAAGGGAATACCATCAAAGTAGAACCTTTTACTCCTGACAATAATGGGGAAGTAGTACATTATGAGGTAGAAAGCGACTGGAGTTCGGCTTCTTACTTCTACTCCATCTGTGCACTGGGAAGAGAAACCATCCACCTGAAAAGTTTTTACAAAGAGTCAACACAGGGAGATTCTGCAATTGCCAACATCTATGAAAAATTCTTCGGGATCAAAACAACATTCTCTGAAGGTGAGCATAAACTAACACTGGAACCTCAGCCAGATTTCTCTTTTCCGGAAAAAATTATCCTGGATATGAATGACTGTCCTGATATTGCACAAACACTTTGTGTAACGGCAGCAGCCTTAAAAATACCTTTCGATATTTCGGGATTGGGAACTTTAAGAGTAAAGGAAACCGACAGACTTCTTGCCTTATATAACGAGCTTGAAAAACTGGGTACCGAAACAGAAATTACAGATTTAACCATCAAATCAATCCGTTTTGGGGAGCCACAAGACAACATCTCGATCAAAACGTATCAGGATCATAGAATGGCCATGAGTTTTGCTCCATTCTGTCTGATTAAGGAGCTTAACATTGAGGATGAAAATGTGGTAGAGAAATCTTACCCAATGTTCTGGGAAGATCTTGAGAGTATACTGACTCATTAATTAAAACTATAAAGTGTGGTAATTTGAAGATGATTGATTTTTCTGATTACCACATTTTAATTCTATATAATAATGATGAAACCCTTCTTTTCTTTTTTAGCTGTTTTATCTGTGACGAGCTTATCTGCTCAGAGTCTGAAAAATTTTTCGCCCCCAAAAGGATATACCCAAATCGCAGAAATCAAAGGTGATCTTGACAAAGACGGAAAAGATGAAACTGTCTTGGTATTCGATACGAATATAAAAGCATCAGACAACCAAAATCTGGAAGGTACAAGTGATTATAAAAGAGTTTTCTATATTCTGAAAAACGAAAACGGCAGCTCTACCATCTGGAAAGAAAATTCCACAGTCCTTTTCTCAAGCGGATTCGGATTTTATCCTTCTGATAATGATCTTGGAATCAAAATAAAAAATAACTGTCTTATCATTGAACAACAGTTTTTCACCAATTCAAGGCATACCCAACACTATACACATACCTTCAGATTTCAGAACGGAGATTTCTTTCTGATAGGTTCATACGATCATTTCGAAGACACCTGTGATTTCAGTTTTACGAATGAAATCAATTTTTCTACGGGTAAGATGATAGTTGACAAAGCCTATTCTTCCTGTGATGACGAGACCAAAATACCTAAAAACTTTCATAAAGAGTTTACCCATAAACTTCAGAATTTGATCAGAATGAATGATTTCAAAATCGGGGAACATAAGTTCAAAATTCCCGGATTGAAGGAGGATTTTATTTTTTAGGACGGAAGATTGAAACTGAATGCTGGATATTACTTTTTGCTTATTTTTAAACGCAAAGTAAAATAATTCTATCGTCATATTAAAGTGAGCTAAGGAACGGACTATGTCGTTGACGAAGCTTGACTTATACATCCATTTAGAAAAAATCAATGAAATTGATTTCATCTTTCCTTCCTCCATATTTCTGGATCAAAAAATAAACTTTGCGTTAATAAAAATCTGTCTTGCAACTTCCTTACTTTATACCAACTTAATTATCTATTAAAGTTAAATTAACTCCTCATGTTTTGATATATTCTTATTTTTAAGCTGCATTAAAAAATAAAAAAACTATGTTCAAACAAAACATGAGACGTTTTACAGCCATTACTCTTGGGGTTGTGACTGCGTCTATCTTTTTTTCCTGTTCAAACGACAGTATTCTGGAAAGGGATTCTAATGAAAACGTTGTAGCTTCTTTAGCAAAAACAACTGGTAAAGCTTCATTATTACCTATCGTTATGAATAGCTGGATGTCTGGTCTTCAGGATAATATTTCAATTTCAAAAATCTCTATTCCCGGGACTCATGATTCAGGAGCACGTGTAGATACCCCTGTTGTATCTGGTACGGCTAAAACTCAGGACCTCAGCATTGCAGAACAACTTAATGCAGGAGTCCGTTTTCTGGATATACGTTGCAGACATATTGACAATGCTTTCGCTATTCATCACGGAGCGATTTATCAAAATCTGAATTTTGATGATGTTCTTAATGCTTGCTATGCATTCCTTAGCAGTCATCCATCAGAAACAATTATCATGTCTGTAAAGGAAGAATATGATGCATCTAACACGACCAGAAGTTTTGAGCAGACCTTCGACTCCTATGTACAGAAGAATCCTTCTAAATGGGATCTTGGAGCAAATATTCCTACATTAGGTTCTGTAAGAGGAAAAATCAAATTATTGAGAAGATTTTCTTCAGGAACAACGAAAGGAATCAACGCTTCTCCGTGGGCAGATAATACGACGTTTGATATCAACAATTCCGGCGTACAATTGAAAGTTCAGGATTATTATAAGGTCACAAACAATGATGATAAGTGGAACGGAATTTCCAGTCTGCTTAATGAAGCCAAGAATGACACGAATGGTAAACTTTTCGTGAATTTCACCAGCGGTTATAAACCTGGAATCTTTGGAATCCCAAGTATTCCTACGGTATCCAACAATATTAATCCAAAGCTTAAAACATTCTTCCAGACTAATACTCAGGGTTCATATGGGATAATGCCGATTGACTTTGTGAATGCAGAACTGTCTGAATTAATCGTGAAGACCAATTTCTAAATTATTATTTGTTAGATATATTCAAAGGCGGTCTCTCTTTTGAGGCCGCCTTTTTCAGATTAGATTAAAAACAAAAAAGGCTGTTTCAAAAACGAAACAGCCTCTCTTTGTAAAAGTAGAAGTAGTAAAATCAAAAGTTATTTCTTAATTCCGTAAGCGGTCAATATCTTGTTGAAGATCTCCGTATTTTCGAACAATCCTGTAAATTCTTTAGAATTCGGTCCGTAAGCAAAAACACTTGAAGGAATAGACGTATGATCATTGGTACTGAAGTTTCCGAATATCCAGCCTTCTTTCAGGCTTCCATCCAGAAGAGTTAAGCCTCCGGTTTCATGGTCACCTACCACAATGACCAGGGTTTCTTTATTTTCGTCAGCAAATTTCATTGCTTTACCAACTACATGATCAAAATCCAGTAATTCTGTAACCAGCTGCTCGATATTGTTGCTATGGCCGCCACCGTCAGTTTGTGAAGCTTCTATCATCATAAAGAATCCGTTTTTATTATTCTTTAGATCATTCAAGGTAAGATCAAATGCATCAGCAAGCCAGTTTCCTCTTCCATTGGTTATTCTTTGTGAAGCCAGAGGATCAATAACCAAAGTACGGTTCTTTATTGTAGTAACTGATTTCAAGTCCTGAAACAGATCAATCTTCGCTTCTTTAAATTTCTGCAGATTTTCCTGAGATAATCCGCTTGTAGGACCACCGATCAAAATTTTAGCTTTTGAAGCCGCAAAATCTTTCAGAATAGGTTCTGAACTGTTTCTGTTATCTGAATGTGCATAAAAGTCAGCAGGTGTTGCATCTGTAACATCACCGGTAGAAATCAATCCGGAAACCATTCCTTTTTCAGCAATAATATCAGGAATTTGTGCGAGTGCTTTTCCCATATTGTCAACCCCTACAAAAGTATTTTTAGTTTTCACTCCTGTTGCAAATGCTGTAGAACCCGGTGCGGAATCTGTAATATAGGCATTGGATGAATTGGTTTTGGAGAGCCCTGTGGATTTCATGTTGAAAACATTCAACTTTCCTTTGTTGGCTGTAAAGGCAGCATAATATTGCGGCAAAGAAGTTCCATCCGGAATAAGAAGGATAACATTCTTTACTTTTTTTTCTACTCCGTCTGATGCATAAGTCGGGGTATAAGTGCTGTATTCTTTGGTATTTTTATAAAAGCTTTTCGGAATAGCGTTCATAAATTTTTTAAGATCAGGAATATGATCAGTATTGATATAATCTACTCCTATGTCCATAAGATTCACCCATGCATTCGGAAAATCGGGAGCTCCATAAAAACGCATTGGTTTTTGCTGGGAATGTGCTTTTTCAACAGCAGTTTTAATCTTTGCAGTTTCTTCATCTCTTGGTATTCCTTTTCCGTTCCATTTTACCAATCCCGGAAGGTCAGCACTGAACATCCCTACTCTTTTTAACTGATCTTCAGAATAGTTTTTATCTAAGTCTCCATCAAAGAAAAGATAGTTCGGGTAGTTTTTAAAATCTGCCGGCTGAGGTCTTCCTCCGGTAATCACAATTTTAATTCCTGAATTTCCTGTGATTTCAGGATATTTCTTTAAGGTACTGATTAAAGCAGCTAATGATGTTTTATAGTCTTGCTTAATATCAATCAGCAGCTGAAGTTTTTTACTGACATCCGGATAGATATTCCCTTTGTTCAGCTTAATCTGTTTGGAAATATTATCGAGATAAAGGTTTTCCAGTGTTCTGTCTGCAGAAAGTTCTTTTTCGGTATGAGCCACCCAAAGTTGACCTTTTACAAGAAATACATCTGCTTCTATAGAACCAAAGTTGGCATAATAAGCCTGCCAGAAAGGAATCTCCTGCATATAATCATTATGTGAATGTGCATTGCCAACATTATAGTTTAAATAATTCTGTGCCTGATTTTCGGAAAAAACAGCCAGGGCCAATACAGCCAAAATTTTTGATAGTTTCATTCGTATACCATTGTTATTTTTATAAGGTAAATAAGACATCCTAACCCTATACCTGTGAAAAAACTATATAATCACAGAAGCTTCTGCAATGATATAGTGGCTTATATATAAAAGATTAAAAATGTTACCAGCCTTCATTTTGTTTAATGATCCCATGACTGTTTACGATTTCAGCCTGCGGAACTGCCCAAACATTATGTACAGCTGGATTAAAGTTTCTTGCTGCCCACACAACCTGTCCATTGATACCGTGCAAAGGTTTTGCATACGCTGCCTGTGCATCTCCCCAACGTACAAGGTCTCTGTGTCTGTCTGCCCATTCACCTGCCAGTTCACAACGTCTTTCATGTTTCAGATCGGCCATTGTACATCCGTTTTTCGGAGATAAACCTGCACGTACTCTGATCATATTGATTTCCTGGTCTGCAGATTTCCCCTGCATCAGTGAAGCTTCTGCTTTGATAAGGATCACCTCAGCATAACGCATGATAGGAACGGCAAGATCAGTACACGGATAATCTCCGTTGGCACTCACGTGACCGCTGTTCAGCTGATATTTGAAAGCATCCATATATTTATTGAACTGGTATCCGGTAAGAGAATTGGAAGAAGCATATATTCTTTCTTTTCCATTGAAGGTAAATTTGTCCCCTACTTTTAGAATAGAAGCACTTCTTCTAAGATCTCCTGTTTCATATTCGTCGTAGAGTTCTTTTGTCGGCTGGAAATATCCCCACCCGTTATATTCTCCCCAACCTTTATTTTCAAGCATTACGCCTGGAAGAATACTTCCCCATGATGTAAACTTGGGAGTTCCGGGAATAGACCAGATATATTCTGAACTGTAGTTATTATCTGCTTTGAAAACATCAGCAAAATTCCCTAGCAAAGCTCTGTTTCCTTTTGTCATCACTTCATTAGCCCAGAATTCTGCATTTTTCCAATCCTTCATAAACAAGTATACCTTTGCTAAAAGTGCCCATGCTGCAGCTTTATGAGGTCTGCCGTAATCTTTTGCAGGAAGTTCTGCCTGAGTAGGTAACAATTCTGCTGCTCTTTTCAGGTCGTTTACAATGTAGGTGTAGTTTTCCATCACATTGGCTGCTCTCGGAATCGGGTTTGGATCCGGATCTTTTGAACGGTCGATAATAGGAATTCCCGCTTTTTCATTTCCGTAAGAGTAAGAAAGTTCAAAATACATTCTGCTGCTCATGAACAAAGCTTCACCCAGATATTTATTTTTAATAGCTTGTGAAGTCTGGATGTTATCAACATTACGGATCACACGGTTGGCTACTCCAATTACGTTGTATCTTTTGTTCCATTGGGTTTCAAGATCTCCTGCGGCGATGTAGTTACTGCTAAAGTTTTTTGCGTTATCCGCTTCACTTTTTGCCCTTCCGGTTACCATATCATCACTGGCATTGATAAACCAAAACAGACCTCTTCCGTAAAATTCTCCGTCAAATAATGGTTTATACATGGCATTGGCTCCGGTAATCAGGTCATTTTCCGTTTTCCAGAAACTGGCTTCGGTAGGTGTTCCTTCCGGCTGAACATCCAGCTCTCCTGTACATGATAAAAGCATTACGGATATTCCTGATATTAAAAATATTTTATTGAAAAATTTCATTTTTTTACTTTTTGTTGGTTAAAAAATTACAATCCGATCTCCACCCCAAAGATGAATGAACGTGCCTGAGGATATCTTCCAGTATCTACACCATAAGAATTCATTCCTACTTCAGGATCAAATCCTGTATATTTCGTTATCGTAAACAGATTGTTGGTGGTTACATAAATTCTCACTTTGTTCACATCCAGCCTGCTGTACAGTTCTTTCGGTAATGAATACCCAACGGTAAGGTTTTTCAGTCTTAAATAAGACCCGTCTTCCACATAGAAATCCGATACTTTGGAATAGTTACCGCCTGGATCTCCATGTACCAGTCTTGGGATATCGGTATTTGTATTTTGAGGAGTCCATGCATTCAGAATATCCTTATCCATGTTATAGTTCTGCCCTGTCCCACCTGGGTTTAAAGAAATAAATTTCATCCCGTTGAATATTTTATTTCCGTAAACTCCCTGGAAGAATAAATTCAGATCAAAGTTTTTCCAGGTCATGTTATAAGAGAATCCGTAGGAGAACTTAGGATATGGGCTTCCAAGGTTTACAAAGTCATTGTTGTTAAGTACGCCCGTATTTCCTTCTTTTTTCAGGAATTTAATATCTCCCGGCTTAGCATTCGGCTGAATAAGATTTCCATTGGCATCTTTATAATTGTTGATCTCTTCCTGCGTCTGGAAAATCCCTCCTGTCTTGTAACCATAGAAAGAATATAGAGGATCTCCCACTTTTACTCGGGTTGGTTTCAATACACCTCTTACTCCGTTATCGTTGATAAAGATCTCATCCACATTGGCAAGCTGCTTCACCGTGTTTTTTAGTTGACTAAAAGTTCCTCCTATTGAGAAAGTAAAATCATCCGAAATTATTTTGTTGTAATTGATTCCTAGTTCGTATCCTTTATCCTGGAACAATCCTGCATTTACATACTGATTGTTATACGTTGCTGTACTTGGTAAGCTTACATTGAAGATCTGATCTTTAGAATTCTTGACGAAATAATCAAACTGTAAGGAAAGGCTGTTGTGAAGGAAAGAAGCATCAACTCCAAAGTTAGTCTGTTCAGATTTCCCCCATTTCAGATCCGGGTTTGGGCGTGTAGTTGCATAATAAGCAATATTTTGAGAAGGATCCTGTCCGAAAATCACGTTATTGTCTCTGGTCATTAATGGGTTAACAGCTTGTGGAGAAATTCCTCCAAGGTTACCCAGAATACCATAACTTCCTCTCAATTTCAGACTTGAAAGCCATGAAATATCCTGCATAAAGTTTTCTTTAGAAACCACCCATGCACCGGAAACAGCATAGTAATTAGCAAAACGATTTTGTTTCGCTACCAGTGAAGAACCATCACGTCTGCCCAATACACTTACAATGTATTTTCCGGCATAATCATAGTTTACTCTCGCTAGGTAAGAAACCAAAGACTGCTTGTATCGGTAACTGGAAACATCTTTATTGGTATCTGCAGCATTCTGAAGATGTTGAAAAACCTCAGCTTCACTTCTGAAATCATAGGCTTTTGCTATAAAACCTTCATCTATGGTCTTCTGGAAAGTGAATCCTCCCAGGAAATCAAAATTATGTTTTCCGGCAGTAATTTTATAGGTAAGCAACTGCTCTGCAAGGGCTGTAGATGAATTATTGGACTGATATTCTAAATTATTGGTATCAAAAATTTTCCCAACTTCCAATACTCTGTAGGTAAAGTTTTTTACATCACCCAGTTTAAAGGTCTGCGAGAAGTTGGAACGGAATTTTAAATCTTTAGCTAAAGTAATTTCCGCATATGGATTGATCAAAATCTCATGAGTAGGATTTCTGATACTGATCCTTTTAAGATACGCCACCGGGTTGATCATATCTCCGTAACCTCCTGCCACATCAATTGGTAATCCGGAAAAAGCTCCGCTTGGCGTGTACACCGGAACGTTCGGCGGATAATACATCGCAGCCACTAAAGCTCCTGTATAACCACTTTTGGTATCCGCTGTATTTCCATCAGAGTAATTATAATACATATTTTCTCCGATCGTTAACCAGTCTTTTACTTTATGTTCAGAATTGACTCTGAAATTGTATCGTTTTGCCTGTGTATTCAATAAAATCCCTTCCAGGTTTCTATGGTTCATTCCCACAAAATATCTGGATTTATCACTTCCCCCGCTTAAGTTGACATTGTATTCCTGAATAGTTCCTGTTCTGAAAATTTCTTTCATCCAGTCTGTTTTGGTAATTCTACCGTCCGGATATTGGTTAGGATTAAAAGCAATGGGTAAGCTTCCCAGTTTCCCGGCATTTTCATATGCTTTGTACATTACATCCTGAAATTCTGTTGCATTCAGAGATTCTTTCAGTCTCCATGCCTGGTTCACACCATATTTTACATCAAAGTCTACGGTAAGATTTCCTTTTTTCCCTCTTTTAGTGGTAATAAGGATAACCCCTCCGGAAGATCTTGCACCATAAATTGCGGCAGAAGCATCTTTAAGCACAGAAATATCCTGAATATCGTTTGGATTAATAGATGGTGTTCCGTTAAAAACCACTCCATCTACCACATAAAGAGGAGTTTCTCCGTTGATTCCTCCCAGACCACGAATATTTACCTTAGGTGCTCCGTTAGGATCTCCACCTTCGTTCACTACAGTTACTCCGGGAGCTTTACCCTGGAGAACTTCTCCTACACCAGACAATGATCTGGAAGTAAGCTTATCCAGTGAAGCCTCCGAAACAGCGCCGGAAACTTTACTTTTTTTCTGTGTTCCGTATCCAACAACAACAATCTCGTCAATGGATTTTTCTTTTAAGCTGTCTTTTTTCTGAGCGAGGAACATCGGTGACGCTGATATTGCACCAATAAGTAATACCCTACCCGTTAAATAAGTTACTGAGACAGGGATTTTAAATACATTCATGATCTCCTTTTTGATTAGGTGCAAAATTAGAACAGTCCGCTCCCACCCCTCATTAAGGTTTCCTTATGTTTTTATTAAGAAATTTTAGCTTTTTATAGAAGCCACACACCATATAATAAAATTAAAACACTGTATTTCAATAATATAAGTAATTAAAAGTAATCATTCCGTTAATATTACAGGCATGATTGAGATTAACTTTATTTTAAGTTTGCTATCAAAGGATGACAATAGATCAAGAAATCATTAAAATTATTTCAGGAATAATAAATAACTGAGTTCATTTTTCTTTTTTTACATTTGCTGAAAATAGATTTTACTTTTGAACACAGATCATTAAAACCGTCTGAATGACATCAGAAGAAAAATAAAAACAATAAAATCAGACAAATTCAATGACCATCATTATTACAGGAACCTCATCAGGAATCGGGTTTGCATTGGCCGAATATTTTGGTAAAAAAGGACATAAAGTATACGGATTAAGCCGCAAGCATACAGAAAGTAAGTATTTCAAATCTATACCTACTGATGTAACCGATAACACCGCTGTTCAGAATGCTATCGCTGAGGTTTTAAAAACAGAATCCAGAATTGACGTTCTGATTAACAATGCCGGAATGGGAATGGTAGGAGCAGTAGAGGATTCTACGAAAGAAGATATTTTAAAATTGTTCAGCCTGAATCTTGCCGGACCTGTACAGATGATGAGCGCAGTTCTTCCTAAAATGCGTGAACATAAATTTGGAAAAATTATCAATGTTTCCAGTATCGGAAGTGAAATGGGACTTCCTTTCCGTGGATTTTACTCAGCTTCAAAGTCTGCTCTGGACAAAGTAACGGAAGCGATGAGGTATGAAGTATACCCATGGAATATTGAGGTATGTTCTCTGCATTTGGGAGATATTAAAACCAATATTGCCGATAACAGAGTGATAACACAGGTTTCCCAGCCTTATAAAAATGTTTTTGATAAAGTTTACGCTTTGATGAATTCTCATGTGAATGACGGAACCGATCCTTTGGAAGTTGCAGAATACATTGAAAAACTTTTAGCAAAAAATAAATGGAAAGCTCATTATTATTTTGGTAAATTCGGGCAGAAAATCGGAGTTCCTTTGAAATGGATTCTTCCACAGGGAACTTACGAGAATTTGATGAAGAAATATAATAAACTGGATAAAAATTAGTTGATTGAAAGGGCGCATTGTCATTCTGAACGGAATGCAATACAGTGAAGAATCTTTTGTACTGAAGATTTCTCAACTCCCTTCACATTCAGAATGATAAATTGAAATTACTTTTAAAAATATTTTTTGTACTGTTCTGCGTTTTTACACAAGCGCAGAAGAAGCAGTATTGGCTCATTGATACAGAAACCAAGGTTAGGAAAAAGGTAAAAGATTCCACTTCTGCGGTAAAATTTCTGGATTCATTAGCTCAGAATAATTATTTCTTCACCAAGCTGAAAGAAGTAAAAGTAAAAGGTGACAGCACCGAAATTTTCTTTGACAAAGGCAAGAATTTCAATGAAACTTATGTAAACCTTACCGATTCTCTTGTTCAGAAGCTAAAGATTCAGAAAGATTTTTTCACTAAAAATTTAGATTCCACCAAGAAAAGTATCAACAAAACTTATATTGATGACGGGTATTCTTTCAGCAGAATCAAATCTAGATATAAGGGACAGAAAAACGGCTACCCAATCGTAGAACTTGACATCAACAAGAATGATAAAAGAACGATCAATAATTTCGTCATTAAAGGATATGAAAAAGTTCCCAGAAGATTTATCAAAAATCTTGAAAAGGAATTTAAAGGTAAAAACTACGATGACAAAAACCTTTTAGCCATCAATAAAACCTTTCAGAGCCATCCTTTTCTGACTCTTGAACGGCAGCCACAAACCTTGTTCACCAAAGACTCCACAAGCATTTTCCTGTTTCTGGAAAAGAAAAAGACGAATACTTTTGACGGGGTAATTGGTTTCGGGAACGACAAAAGCTCCAAGTTTACGTTAAATGGTACCATGAATGTCAATTTCAGGAATATGTTCAACGGTTTTGAAACCGTCAATTTATACTGGCAGAGAAACCCTGATAAAGGACAAAATTTTGATCTTCAGGTGGATATTCCGTACCTGTTCAAATCGAATGTCGGGATGAATGCAAAAGTGAATATTTACCGACAGGATTCTACATTCGCCAATGTAAAATTCCTTCCCGCTTTTTATTATCATATCAACAACCGAAACAAAATCGGTTTAAGAGGAACATTGGAAGCCTCTACTATTATTGATACCTTATATGTTCAGGGAAAAGACTACAACAAAAACGGGATCGGGATATGGTTTGAAATGACTGAACCTACTGATATCGATCTTTTCCTTTACAAAACAAGGATCAATGCGGGCTATGATTTTTTAACAACAACCTATTCTAAAGATAATATTAAAGCTACACAAAACCAGTTTTATTTCTTTGGAGAACACAATTATCATATCTCAGGAAATCACTTCCTGAACATTAAGGGAGAAGGAGCCATGATGGATTCTAAAATAGAGTTCTCTGCCAACGAATTATACCGTTTCGGGGGCTGGAATTCAATGCGGGGATTCAATGAAAACTCCCTCGCCGCCGACTTTTACTATTATGGAAGTCTGGAATACCGGTATCTGATTGGCAATCAAGCTTTTTTTGATCTCTTTGGGCAGTATGGACAGCTCAATAATAAGTCGTTGAATGTAAAACCCAAGCTCTACAGTGTCGGGCTCGGTTTCAATTTCTTCATTCCTATCGGTCTGATGAGTTTCCAGCTGTCTAATGGTAACGAGTTTGGAAATCCTTTTAAGTTTAATGATATTAAAATCCATTGGGGAATCCTGAGTAGATTTTAGAAAACAACAGATTCTATCCTACCATTTCAGCTTGCTACCTTATATTAATATCTATATATAATAAAGCAAAATCCCTTATACAAAGGACATTTTTCACTTTACCTTTCTATTAATTCTTCATGTTAAAAAATATTAAATCGTATTTTTATTTTAATACATCATTAAAACACAGGTAACAGTGCTCTGCTAAATTTGCCTTCAAAAAAAATGAAGAAAACTCTAGCTACTTTTGCCGTTTTTTTACTTCCTCTTTATTTTTCCGCACAGGAAATCAATATTTCCGGAAATGTAAAATCAGAAAATGGCTCCAGTGTTTCCGGTGTGAACGTCACCGACAAAAACACAGGAAAGACTGCTACTACAGATAATAATGGTAATTTCACCATTTCTGCAAACCCTAAAGACATTCTTGAATTTTTTGCTCCTGATTTTTCTGTTTATACCGTTGAGGTTTCTTCAAAAAAACAGTATTCCATTGTTTTAAAAAAACCAAACGAAAAACAGATTGAAGGGGTTGTCATTACCGCATTAGGTATTGCCAAGAAGAAAGAAAAAATTGGTTATTCTACTCAGGAAGTGGGAACCAAACAGTTTGAAACCATCACCACTCCAAGTATTGGTAATTTATTTTCCGGACAGGTAGCCGGTCTGAATGTTTCCAATCCAACAGGAATGCAGCAGGCACCACAGTTTACCCTGAGAGGAAATTCAAATGTGGTTTTTGTTATAGATGGAGTGATTGTGGAAAAAGAAGTTTTCCAGAATTTAGATCCGAACAACATTGAGAATATCAACGTATTGAAAGGAGCCACCGCTTCTGCACTATATGGTTCCAGAGGCCGTTACGGAGCCGTTTTGATTACAACAAAATCAGCTAAGAAGAAAGGATTCTCCGTAGAATTTTCACAAAATACCATGATTACGGGAGGATTTACCAATCTTCCGAAAACACAGACTGAATACGGAAACGGATCTCACGGAAAGTACGAATTCTGGGATGGGGCCGATGGCGGTGTGAATGACGGAGATATGATCTGGGGTCCAAAATTCGTTCCGGGTTTACAGATTGCCCAGTGGAACAGCCCTATCAGAGATAAAGTAACCGGACAGGTAGTGCCTTGGTATGGAGCAGTGACAGGAACTCAATATGATAATAAAGCAAGATATGAAAGAGTTCCGATTGACTGGAAATACCATGATAACTTAAGTACTTTCTTAAAACCTGCGGTTATCAACAACAATAATTTCGCTATCAGCTATAGAGATAATAAAGACATATACAGGTTTTCAGGAAACTTTATGAACTATGATGACAGAGTTCCGAATTCTTATCTTCAAAAATATGGACTCAACTTTTCGTCTGAAAATCATCTTGGAGAAAAGTTAATCTTTAATACGAAATTCAATTTCAACCAGGCTTTTACGCCTAATATTCCTAACTACGATTACAACCCAAGCGGGCACATGTATACAATCCTGATCTGGATGGGAGGCGATGTAGACGGGAGAGCCCTGAAAAATCACATGTGGATTCCAGGGAAGGAAGGAACAGCACAAGCCAACTGGAACTATGCATGGTACAACAACCCTTGGTTCGGATCCGAGTATTATAAAAATCAGAACAGAACGAATATCATCAATGCACAGACTAGTTTAGAGTATAAAGCTACCCAGGATCTTTCGGTAAAAGGGAAAATATCTCTTGTGGAAAACCATAGCAAAACAGAAATATTAAGTCCTTATTCTTATTTCAATTACAGTGCGCCAAGAAGTGGAGGTTATATTCTGAAAGATAACAAAACATGGAATCTTAACTATGATGTTCTGGCGACTTACAAGAAAAAGATATCCGAAAACTTTGATTTCACCATCAATGCCGGAGGTTCAGCTTTCTATTTCAAAAACAATAGCAATGAAAGATCTACGGACGGATTGAGAACTCCTGAAGTATATACATTTGAAAACTCAATCGGAGCGCTTAAAAACTATACCTATCTGAAGGAAAAACTTATTTATAGTGCTTATTCCACGATTGACATCGGATTGTATAATGCGTTTTTCATCAATGTTTCAGGACGTAATGACTGGTCTTCTACACTTCCAAAAGCCAACAGATCTTACTTCTACCCTTCGGCATCCATCAGTGCTGTTATTTCAAATCTGGTAAAATTACCGGAGTCTATCAATATGCTGAAGCTTTCCGCTTCATGGGCGAAAGTGGCGTATGACTTCCAGCCTTATTCTATCAGAAATTATTATCTGAACAATCAGGGAATCACTTTCAACGGAAATCCTACCTATTATTATCCTACCACTCTGAATGTAGAAAACTCTCTGAAACCTGAGCAGACAAAATCTTATGAATTAGGATTAAGCGCAGGCTTCCTGAATAACAGAATTACTTTAGATGCCACTTATTTCAGAACACTTGATTATAATAATATTCTTCAGTTTCCAGCGGCAGAATCATCAGGATTCACGTCACAATATGTAAACGGAAATGAATATACCACCAAAGGATTTGAAGTTTCTCTTGGTTTGGTTCCGGTAAAAACGGCCGATTTCAGTTGGAAAACTTTGATCAACTGGAGTACTTATGAACAAAAACTGACTTCCATTTATGATAATATGCCCAACTATCAAAACATTAAGTTGGGGGAAAGAATGGACAGCTATTACGATTATACATGGCAAAAGTCTCCGGACGGAAAAGTAATTCTTGATGCTAATTCAGGAATGCCAACGAGAGCCAATACGCCAAGTAACTTAGGACATTTCAATCCGGACTGGACTTTTGGTTTCAACAATACCTTTAAATACAAAAAATTCACTTTAAACATCGGAATCGACGGAAGCATTGGAGGCGTGATGAGGTCTCAGGTTGTTGAAAAAATGTGGTGGGGAGGAAAACATCCTAATTCTGTAGCGTACAGAGATCTTGAGTACGCCAATCCAGGAAAATATTATTTCGTTCCGGACGGCGTTAACTACAATCCAGCCACCGGCCTTTACACTCCACACACGAAGGCTATCAGCTTCCAGGACTGGGCACAGAACTATCCATATCAGGCAAGGGTAACGCAGGATGAAAGTGAAGAGTTTGCAAACGTTTTTGACAGAACCTTCGTTAAGCTGAGATCTGTAGTATTAGAATATGATTTCTCTTCATTATTGAATCCTAAAGGAATGGTGAAAGGTTTCACCGCCAATATTTCAGCCTATAACTTAGCAATGTGGAAAAAATCAAAGAACCTTTACTCTGATCCTGATTTCCAGATCAGATCAGGTAGAAAGGAAGATATTGCCAATGATATTCAGGATCCATCCAGCAGATGGTTCGGAATCGGATTTAATCTTAAGTTTTAACTAAAAAGTACGTCAAGACAATGAAAAATAATATCAATAACGCAAAAGGGCAACAAGGTAAAACAGCAAAGTGGCTGATGAAATCTTTATTTGCTGCAGGACTTCTGACATTGGCTTCATGTGAAACCAGCCTTGATACTATCAATGAGAATCCCAATGACCAAGCCAGCGTTGATCCTAAAAATCTTCTGACTTACGTTGAAAAATACACGTTTCAGGTAAATGGTGATAATATGTATGCTTCAAGAATGATGATTGGTACCGATGGCGAAAATTCTTATCAGTATATGAAATGGAATGACACCTCTTTTGAAGTGTATACAAAAGGACTTCTGAATACTGGAAAAATGATGCAGGAAGCAGAGAAAAGAGGAAATAAAAATTATCTGGCCATCGGAAAGTTTTTAAGAGCTTATCATTTTTTCAATATCAGTTTAAAAGTAGGAAGCGCTCCCTATTCCGAAGCGGCAAAAGGAGAATCCGGGATTACCCAGCCTAAATATGATACACAGGAAGCTGTAATGTCCGGAATTTTATCAGAATTAAAAGAAGCGAATGATCTTATTAATACCAATGACAAAATTGAAGGTGACATTGTGTATAACGGAGATGCATTGAAGTGGAAAAAACTGATCAATTCTTTCCGTCTGAAAATTCTGATCACTTTATCTAAGAAAACGACAGTAGGAAATTATAATATTGCCACAGAATTTGCGTCTATCGCAGGAAGCCAGTCTTTAATGACTTCTATTGCGGATAACGGTGAGCTTAAGTTTGCTGACGCTGCAGACAGCAGATATTCGATGTTTAACAACAGTGGATATGGTTCCAGTTTATATATGGCGGATTATTTCATTAATATGTTCAAAGACAGACATGATCCACGTTTATTCACTTTTGCAGCACAGACTACCGGAGCTAAAGAGGCAGGAAAAGCCATCACAGATTTTACAGCCTATAACGGAGGAAATCCCACTTCTCCCTATTCTGACAATGCTGCTTTGATCACGGCTAAGAACATCTCTAAAGTAAACGACCGTTTTTATAAAGATCCTACCAATGAACCAGCTTCCGTATTAAGCTACTCAGAACTTGAGTTTATCCTTGCTGAAGCCACTGCAAGAGGCTGGATTTCCGGGTCTGCAAAAACCCATTATGACAATGCTATCAAAGCAAGTTTCAATTTTTATCAGACTTATGTAAAAAATCAGGGACAATATTTCTCAGGATTTGATGTGAATCAGTATCTGGCAACGTCTCTGGTTGTTTATAATAATGCTGATCCTTTGCAGGCACAGCTTGAGAAAATTATGACTCAAAAATACATGACCATGTTCCATCAGGCACAATGGACTTCTTATTATGACTATTTAAGAACAGGATATCCAAACTATCCTCTGAAAACCGGAGTGGCAGCTCCTTTCAGATTCAGATATCCACAGTCAGAATACAGTTATAACAGCAGCAATTTAAAAGCTGCTCTGGCTGCCCAGTATGGTGGAAATGACAACATCAATTCTAAACCTTGGTGGCTGCAATAAAAATCTGATTATTTTTATATAAAACAAAGAAATCGCAGGAAAATCCTATTAACTTGCGGTTTCTTTCTTATTACGATTGAACATGAAAAGAAGAGAATTTTTAGAGAAATCAAGTCTTTTATTAGCTGGATTAGGAACATCAAGTGTTCTGCACCCTTCTATTTTAAAAGCGCTGGCCATTGATCCGGCTGCCCAGTCTACATTTTATGATGCAGAACATGTGGTAATTCTGATGCAGGAAAACCGTTCATTTGATCATGCTTTCGGTGCGCTTAAAGGAGTGAGAGGCTTTTTAGACAAAAGAGCATTTGTAAAACAGGATGGGCACTCCGTTTTCTTTCAAAAGAATGATGACGGAAAATATGCATCTCCTGCCCGACTGGATTTGAGAAATACAAAATCTACCTGGATGAGCTCACTGCCTCATTCATGGGCAGATCAGCAAAAAGCACTGAACAAAGGAAAATATGACCAATGGCTTCAGGCTAAAGCTTCAGGAAATAAAGATTACAAAAATATTCCGCTGACATTAGGATATTACAACCGTGAAGACCTTCCGTTTTATTATCAGCTGGCAGATGCATTTACCATATTCGATCAGTATTTCTGTTCTTCACTTACCGGAACTACTCCAAACAGACTGTTTCTTTGGTCCGGCACGTTGAGAGAGCAGCAGAACGGAAAAGTAAAGGCCAATGTTGTGAATGAAAATATTGACTATGACAAAGCAAGACAGGCCAAATGGAAAAGTTTCCCGGAAATTTTAGAACAGCAGAATGTTTCGTGGAGAATTTATCAGAATGAAATCAGTCTTCCAAAAGGAATGTCCGGAGAACAGGAAGCGTGGTTGAGTAATTTTACTGATAATCCTATCGAATGGTTTTCAAAATTCAACGTTAAATTTTCAAAAGGGTATTATCAGAATATTCCTAATATCATAGCGTATCTGAAACAGGAAATTGAAAAAAATCCTAACCAGAAACAAAGACTGGAAAGCATGCTCGCTGAAGTTCAGGAAGATCAGGTAAAATATCATCCGGATAATTATTCAAAACTTTCAAAAGAGGAAATAAATCTTCATGAAAAAGCTTTCACCACCAATGTAAATGACCCGGATTACTGGAAACTGGAAATCGGAAAGGATGAAAACGGAGAAAGACTGGTTGTTCCTGAAGGAGATGTACTGTTCCAGTTCCGAAAAGATGTAGAAGAGAAAAAACTTCCGCTGGTTTCATGGCTGGTAGCTCCTGAACATTTCTCAGACCACCCGGGATCGCCATGGTATGGTGCATGGTATATCTCTGAGGTTTTGAATATTCTGACCAAAGACCCTGAAACCTGGAAAAAAACAATATTCATCATCAATTACGATGAAAACGACGGATATTTTGATCATGTACTGCCTTTCGCACCACCGGTGAATCCGAGTCAGCCCGTTGATATGAACGGAAAAGAAGGGGTGGAATATGTTGATCAGTCCCAGGAATATATGTCGAATCCTTCTTTAAAAAATTATGAAAAAATAGAAGGAACGGTTGGATTAGGTTACAGAGTTCCCATGATTATTGCTTCCCCCTGGACAAAAGGAGGCTTTGTAAATTCCGAAGTATCAGATCACACTTCCGTGCTGCAGTTCCTGGAGAATTTCATCATGAAAAAATATAAGAAAAATGTTCATGTTGACAATATCAGTGACTGGAGAAGAGCAGTATGCGGAGATCTTACGTCTGCCTTTAATTCTTCCAGTGTAAAAGCTCCACAGATGAATTATCTGGATCAGAAAGAGTATGCTAAAACCATCAATGCAGCTAAAAATAAACCTGTTCCGGATCTGAAATGGTATTCTGAAAATGATCTTAACGGTAATTTACTTGAGATTCAGGAAAGAGGTTTGAAACCGTCAAATCCGCTTCCATATCATTTCCATGTCAATTTAGAAGATGAGCAGATTAAAATGACCAATTTAAAAGAGAATGGAGTTCCATTATTAATCTATGACAGAACTCAATTCAACAGTACTCATTATCATTTTTCATATGCTCTATATTCAAAGCAAGAACTATCCCATGCTGTGCATTCCGGAGCCTATGATTACGAAATTTTCGGTCCCAATGGCTTTTTCAGGAAATTCAAAGGAAATAATAATGCTGAAACAGAGGTGATTTTGACAAATATCATTTCAAAAAACAAGGTTGAACTGACCATTAGAAATCCTAAAAAGGAAAATATTTCCATAAGCCTGGAAGATCTTTACACAAAAAATAAAAAAACAATTTCTGTACAAAAATCAGAAGAAAAAATAATTATTGATCTTGATAAATATAAAGGCTGGTATGATTTGAAATTAATACTAAATGATCGTCTGTGGCACTTTGCAGGAAGAATTGAGACCGGAAAGGTTTCGGTTTCTGATCCGCACTGGGCGTAGAGAATACTTATAAAATTGATAAAATCCTGTACTTTAAAACGTGCAGGATTTTTTTGACTTATTCTATTAAAGAATACTTCAATTATAATGCATTACATAATGTAAATAATCATTAATATAAAAATTATAATATATTTTTTTCAAAGTATACTGAATTTTATTATATTCACTTAACTAATTATTTACATCATGAAAAAATTAAATTTAACGATTGCCATGTCTTTATTTGCGTTTGCTCTATCCGGAAATCTGAGCGCGCAAGACCTCGCGACAGATAACCATACGGTTACCATTTCTATTCCCGAAGTTGCTTTGGTAGATATTGAGCCATCAGCTACTAAAAATATTACTCTTGGGTTTACAGCGCCTACTGAAGCAGGAAATCCTATCGTTCCAGCAACAGCCAACACTACTTTATGGCTTAATTATTCGTCCATTAAATCTGTTGCAGATCCTACCCGTAATATAAGTGTAACAATGAATGCTGTCATTCCCGGAGTTGATCTTCAGGTAACAGCAGCAGGACCTACCGGAGCAGGAGCAGGAACATTGGGAGCATCTACAGGTCTGTTGACATTAAGTGCTGCCAACCAGACTATCATTTCAGGAATCGGAAGTGCTTATACAGGAAATGGTGCCAATAACGGTCACAATCTTACCTATGCACTTGCTGCAGGAAGTGGTCCTGGAGGTGTAGCAGCGTACGCAGATTTACAGGCAACAGCCACTGTTACAACTACCGTTACTTATACAATATCAGATAATTAGAATTTAACCAAAATTATTTTCTACCTGTCAAAAACAAGAAGAAGCTGTTATTCAGTTTCTTCCTGGTTTTGTATTATTAATGATTAACTCCAAACTTTAAATAATGATGATGATAAAGCGTATCCTTCTTTTGATCACCCTGATTTTGCAGTTCAGCTTTTTACATGCCGGTATTGTGATTCTCAACGGGCTTACGCATTCTTATAAAATAGAAAACGGAAAGGTTTATAAAGGAAAAGTTGCCATTGAAAACACAGGCAGTAATCCTCAAAGTGTAAAAATATTTTTACAGGATTTTTCTTACCATGCTGACGGAACCATCAATTATTCTGCTTTGCGTACAAATAAGCGTACCAATGGGGAATGGATTAAACTCAATACCAATCTGATCACTCTGAAAGGTAAAGAAAAGACAGAGGTCTTCTATGAGATTACTGTTCCCAATGAAGCCATGGATCCCGGAAGCTATTGGAGCGTCATTATTGTAGAGCCGGTAGAGGATATCAAACCCAGCGACAGTAAGGTGGGAGTGAACATCACTTCTATTATACGGTACGCTATCCAGATCATTACAGATATTGAAACAGAAAAGGCCAAACCGGATCTTAAGTTTGAAAGTGTAAAAGTAGAAAAGCTGGAGGGAAAGCAAACCGTGAAGATTGCCGTAGCCAATAATGGTAATCTTTACTGCAAACCGACAACAGCCATTGAAATTTATAATCGTAAAACCGGTGAAAAAATAGGAACGTATTCAAGTTTAACAATGGGACTGCTTCCTGACACCTCCAAAACGTTTTACATTGATATCAGTAAAATACCGCCGGACAAATACAGAGCGGCTATAATTGCTACAGATGAAGAGGAGAATGCATTTGCACTCAATGTGGAATTAGAAGTAAAAAATGATTAGAATTTGGACTTTATTTATTATCCTATTATTATTCCCGATATTTATTTTTTCTCAGCAGCAATCTAATGGATTGTCCAGTAAAAAAGATAGTATATTACCGGGAATGTCAACTTCTATTCCTTTCACATTAGATAATAATTCGGATGAAAACAGGATTTATGAGATATCAGTCACGACTTCAAGTCCCTCTATTATTCCCATTTTAGCAAAAGGAGAATTTAAGATTGCTGCCCATGAAACTTCGGCTTATCTGGTACCCTTACGAATTGCAACAGAAACAAGCCAGGGCAATTATTCTGTAACATTGAATATTATAGACCGTAACAACGGCATTTCCTTTACAAAAACATCAAAAATAACAGTTTCAGGGAACAGAAATATTTCTCTTACGGCTCTGAATTCACCTGAGTACGTAAGGGCTGGAGAAACAATCCGGGCTGCTTTTCTTTTAAAAAACAATGGTAATATAACGGAGGATATTCATCTTGAAAGTAAAAATGCCATCCTTGACAATGAATCCTCATTAGTATTAGAACCCAATGAGTCAAAGATCATTACGATACACAAAATAACCAACCCTGAACTCAGTCAAAATGAATTTCAGAACCTTAATCTTTCGGTATATTCAAAAGGTAACCTTAAGGAAGCGCAAAGCGTTTATGTAAGTACTCAGATTATATCCGTAAAACCATCTGAAAACGACATTTATCACAGACTTCCTGTTGCCCTTTCATTATCTTTTGTCGGAATGCAGAATATGGGTGTTTATAATGATGGCTTTCAGGGAGAAATTTACGGAAAAGGAACGCTGGACAAAGGCAATAAAAACCAGATCGAATTTCGGGCGGTTACCCACAATCCTGTAGATCTCAATACATTTACCCAATATGAGGAATATTTTGTGAATTATAAGCGGGATAATTTCTTTATTCATCTTGGTGATAAAACGTATTCTTCATCTTATTTAACAGAGTTTGCAAGATATGGCCGCGGGGCAGAAATCCGGTATGATTTTAATAAAGTGAGTCTGGGCGGTTTCTATAATCATCCCAGGTTTTTCAGAGATATTAAGGATGAATTTAATATTTACTCTGCCTTCAAAATCAGGAAAGAATCAGAAATTTCGGTCGGATATCTTTACAAAACTCCAAGAAAGGAGGAGATCCGATACGGAGATTTAAGATTGGATTCTGAAGCTCATCTTCCTTATGCCAAAGGAAAATTCAAGATATCAAGGAATATTAATATTTCCGGAGAATTAGCCTACAGTGCTACCAAAAAAACGGATGGAACAGCTTATATGCTTCAGGCTGATGCTATTTTCGAAAAGTTCAACGGAAGTTTAATGTACGTAAAAGCAAGTCCTGAATTTGCAGGTTATTTTACGAATACAAATACCTTTAACGGGAACGTTAACTACAAAATTTCCAGAAAGCTCAGTGCTTTTGTCAACTATACACAGGATGCTAAAAATTTCCAGAGAGACACCCTGTTTTTAGCAGCTCCTTACAGACAGTATCTGCAATATGGACTACAATATAAATATCTCTCAAATGGTTCTGTGATCCTTAATAGCGGGTATCAAAAATATCAGGATCGTCTGGAGCCCAGACAGTTTGATTACTATGAACGTTTTTTCAAGGTGAGTATTGATCAGCAGGTAGGAATGTTTCAGGTGAATCTTGAAGGGCAGTTTGGTAAAACAGACAATTATCTGACTGGGTTCAGTGGTAATTCAAGTTTTTATTCTGCTAATCTTTCATTTCAAAAATTCAGAACCTATTTTAATGTATTCGGAAGCTATGCCATCAGCTCAAGATATCAGCTGCAGAATCAGAAACAGCTCTATTACGGAGCAAGAATTTACAGTCGCTTTTCTGATAAGACTACTTTAAGTATTTTTTATCAGAACAATTATATGCCGGAAGAATATTTTAAAGACAGAAATTTATTTGAACTTCTTTTCCACCAGCAGCTATTTCCCGGAAATGAAATTGATCTTTCCGGCAGATATTCATTACAGAGAGGAGAGATTGGGGATAAAGATTTTATATTTTCCATGCGCTATACCTGGCGCCCTAATGTTCCAGTACAGAAAACGGCTGAATATATTTCGCTGTCCGGAAATATCAGTAATCTTGGGATAAAAAAGACAGAAGGAGTAAGATTGATGCTTGGAAGTTATCTATCAGTTACCGATCAGGATGGTAATTATTTATTCAAAAATGTGATTCCTGGAAATTATTTTCTGGAAATTGACCGTTCAACAACAGAGATCAATGATATTCCCACACTGGCGTTTCCAGCAGCCCTTTCTCTGAGTAATAAGGACAATATTTTTAATTTCGGGTTAACGACAGCTGCCAATGTTCAGGGGCACGTTCATTTTGTAGAAACAGAAGATAAAGATCAGACAGCCCTATCTGAATTGCTTGCTAAAAAAGAGAAAAAGAAAAAAGAAAGTATTATTATAGAAGCTACGGGTAAAGACCAGACCTATCGTAAAATATGTTTTATAGGTGAGGATTTTGATTTTACTTACCTGAGACCCGGAGACTGGACCGTTAAAATCTATCGCAACGGTCTTGATAAACGTTATAAAATCTTGAACGATAAATTTCAGTTTACCCTAAAGCCTTCAGAAACAAAAAAATTGAATATTCATGTTGTCAAGCAGCAAATAGAAATAAAATACCAGCAGGAATCCTTAAAGGTAGGATATAATGAAATAAAAAAGAAGAAATGATTTTGATCCGTTCGCTATTGTTATTAGTATCTTTTATTCTGTCGGGTTTGTTCTATTCCCAGACCACTGTCACCATGACTTTACCTACCGTAACTTTAATGGATATTGAGCCTACAGGAAATTTTACGCTCAATTTTACAGCCCCTACTGAAGCAGGAAATGCCCTTGGTAATCCAACTCCCAATACTTCGAAATGGGTCAACTATACGTCTGCAATTGCACCCGGCGGGCTTACCAGAAAAATTACAGCATCAGTAAATAAAGTTATTGCAGGAGTTAATATAAGATTACAGGCAGCTGCCGCTTCCGGAGCAGGAGGAGGAACATTGGGAACTTCTGCAGGACAGGTTACCCTTACCACGACTCCTGTCACAATTATTAGTGGCATTGGAGGTGCTTTTACAGGAAATGGGGCCAATAATGGCCATAATCTCACTATTTCTCTAACAACCAATACGTATGCTAATTTATTGGCACAGGCTAATACAGCTATTGTAATTGTCTACACCATCACAGAATAAAATTGAAAAATGAAAATTAACAGCCACTTTTTCAGGGAAATCAGCTTAAAAAAATATCTATGCATTATTCCTTTAATAATCAGCAGTTATTTGGCGGGGCAAACAATAACTGTAGGTGGAAGCAATTGGACTGTAAGCGTACCTACTATTACCGAAGCAGGCACAAACTATGCAGGAACTTATCAGAGTGCTACTAATTTAATAACATTGTCTGGTAATTTGCCAGGATCATTTCTAAACCTTCTTACCAGTGGTGCTGCCAGAGTAAGTGTACACCATACCCCTACAACATGGAATAGCAATCTTCACCTTTATGCCAAAAGAAGTGGTGGAAGTACAAGTATAAGTGGACTTTGTGTTCTCTGCACAGCAACAATAAACGGAGGTACAACCTATACAGAAATACCACAAGCTGTAGCTACCGCATTTTTTACCATCAATTTTACCGGAGTTTTGGGACTAGGTAACAGCGTATCATACACAGGCATTAATGCACAGTTACAAATAAGCGGAGTTTCTGTAATCGTGCCTGCAACAACGTATAGTACACAGGTGGTTTTCACAATTGGAGCAAATTAAAAATACTTCAAAGCGATCCAGATATTTATCGTAATTAATTCAACAATCCATCTAAAGAGATATTCAGTCAATTTGTATCAATAAAAAACAATCCTTTTCTGATTTTGAAAAGGATTATTTTTTATTGTATTTAAAATTAATGTTTGGCCCACCAAAGAGGAGTCAGTACAGCATCTGTACCCCCAAGCAGTTGTACCGCTTTATCATATCCAGGCTGATCTGTATTTCTGAAAGTACTTGGATATCTTAATCTCTGAGGGAAATTCTGAATAGAATTCGTCATATAATTCCCTGAGCTCAGATTAGGAAGGTTGGCCAATGGAGTTTCGATGGCAGGATTTTCAAAAAACGGCAGCCCAAGTCTTCTCTGATCATTCCAGGATTCCAACGGTAACCAAGGCGTATTGGCAATATATTTCTGGGTAATAATCTTTGTCAGTTTATCATTCTTTACCGATCCATTTTTATAAATCGTATTTACAGGATATTTAATGTCTACAGAAACTAAGTTCCCGCTTACAGGATCTTTATATTTCATCGCATGGCTTACTCCGGGTTCTGTAATATGACTGTAAGAAACAGAAGTACCATCACGGTTATAATCCGTAGAAGCAATATATTGACCATAGAATTGTGAAACTCCATTATAAACAAAGCTTTCCTGAATTCCTTTATTATAGGCAGCTTCATCACTCATTGGAACTGCCCAGCCTTTCAATGCAGCTTCCGCCAAAAGGAAATAAGTTTCCCAGCTTGCAAAAAATATTCTTGCATTCGTACTTTCCCGATACTGCTTACCCAAAGCCGGCATACATCCTACTACATTTCTCAAGCCGTTTCTCTGTCCTTTTGCTCCCCAATTTCCAATGGTATAGGCATTCCAGGTATTTACCGTGTTTATTGTTATTTTAGAATTATCTTCAAACGTAAGATCTCCATGATTGGTAGTTGCCTGATTGGTATATGTCGGATACAATGAGTAAACCGGGCTTGTAAGATCCCCTGGAATATAGAACGTTTTATATGCTCTCGGATCGATTTTATTGGGTAGTCCGTCCAACCAATATCCTGCACTTGGATCATTGGTCATTGTAGTGAACTGTTGGTCATATTTTATACCAATATAGTCAGATGCCTTTACCTGCGTATGTTGAGCTCCCGGTAATTGGTCTGTGGAATTGACTCCTCCTAAACCAATGTATACATTATTAAGGGTTGCTGATAAGATCTGGGAGTTCCATTCTCTGGACATTACACCTGTTAAGGCATCCCATCCTGATTTTTCAGCCACTTTAAAATTATCTGCACTTGTAGCGATAAACGTATTTGAATTAGCCGCTGCTTCAAATTCTGTTTTTGCTTTTGCGGGATCTACTTCTGCAATTCTCATAGCAATTCTCATTCTCATAGAGTTGGCATACTTTACCCACTGAGTCCAATTAAACCCATACACCATATCATAGGCATTAGCATTTGATGGTACTCCTTGGGTGGTGTCCATTTTTGCAACGGCATCTTTTAATTCTTCCAAAATAAAATAATACACTTCTTTTTCAGAATTGAAAGTAGGATTCGTTCCTTGAAAAGCCTGAATAGGTTGCGGTCCGAAATTATCCGAAAATTCACTCATTAAATAAGCTCTCCAAATTCTGGAAACCTGAATAACATTGTCATAATAAGGTTTTCCTTGCCCGGCCGCCTTTTTTTCATTAGCCAGTTGAATAGCCGCATTCGCGTTATTCAGCCATTCTGATACGTATTTCCAATATTCGGAAGTCCAGGAATCGTCATAAGTTCCACCCGCAATTCCTGTTGATAAATGCTGTCTTGCTGCTGTTTTCCAGTATAAAACAAAAACACGTTCTGCAATATTAGGATCTTGCTGAGCACCGAGAATTGAGTTATTTAAGAAATATTCAGGTTCTGCTTTATTAGCGTCTACGGCAAACGGGTTATTATTGATGTCTTCAAAATCATTGCATGAAGTACATAGTAAACCGATAGTAAATAATGATAAGATATATTTTTTCATTGTTTCAGTTGTTAATTAAAAGCCTAAAGTGATTGTAAATAGATAAGATCTTGAAGTGGGAAAAGCAAGGTTTTCAAATCCTGTAGCATTAGAATTTATTGCGAATACAGATTCCGGATCAATTCCTTTTGCTTTACTATAGATCATCCATACGTTATTTGCCGTAAAAGCAACCTTAGCACTCTGTAAGGCTAATTTTTGGAAAATACTTTTAGGAAAATTATAGGTCAGCTGAATATTTCTTAAACGAATATTGGTAGCATCATAAATGTTTTGTTCTGTAATTCCTAAATTTCCAGCTGTTACAGCTCCCCAATAATCCTGTTGAGTAATTTCTTTGGTATTTGCTGTATAACCGCCATTTCCCTCCACTACTGCATCTAAAATCATATTATCACGTTTTCCTCCGGGCGCAGTATCTGCAGCAAGTCCATTCGCTTGTAATGCAGCTTGCGTTGCGGAGAAAAATTTACCTCCGATTCTTCCGTCAATTAAAAATGAAAGTCCAATATTTTTATATACAAAACTGTTTGTGAAACCAAACAAAGCTCTCGGAGTTTGATCTCCAAGATAATATTGATCAGAAGTAGCCCGTGGTAATCCGTTTTGATCCACAATCAATTTTCCGTAATGAGGACTGTTGGCATCCTCTACTCTTAAGAATTTCGTTCCATAAATGGCTCCGTAAGGTTTTCCTACTTCCGCGAAGAATGCAACGTTATCAAAACCTGATAAAGGATATTTTGAAATATTTCCATCAATTTTATCGATGTTGCTTTTTAAAGTTGAAAAATTGGCATTGACATTCCATACAAAACTTTCCTTCTTAAAGATATCCGTATTCATTACGAATTCAAACCCTTTGTTATGCAGACCTCCTGAGTTAATTTTCTTTTTCTCATATCCTGAAAGAGGATTTATTGGTAAATCTATCAGCTGCTCTGTTGCATTATTACTAAAATAACTTATATCTAAAGAGACTCTGTCAAAAAATTTCATGTCTGCACCAACTTCAAAACTTTTAAGCTTCTCAGCATGAAGATTTGAATTAAAAAGAATTTTATTTCTTGTAAGCACTATATGGCCGCCTGGATCTGTGGAAGCGGTATAGGTATTATATAACTGTTGGGGTGGTAAAGAATTTCCTGTAACTGCATAAGCCGCACGAAGCTTAGCAAATGTTAAGGCATTTAGAGTTGTACCATTTAATTTCTTCAGCATATCTGTTAAAACTAATGAAGTGCTCACAGAAGAATAAAAATAAGATCTGTTATCAATATTCAAAGTAGAAGACCAATCATTTCTTGCCGTAGCATTCAAAAACCAATATCCGTCATAATTAATTTCAGCAGCAGCAAATACTGAATTAATTTTTTTCCACATATCAACTTCAGTCGTCGTAACAGAAGCAAGATCACTCGTATTAGATGTGCTGAAAACATTAGCCAGAATAAGATTCTGTGTGGAAAAATATAGGGCCTTATCCCTGCTTTCCATCATCTGTCCATAAACAGAAAGCGATCCTCCCCATTTCCCAATAATATTATCTTTTTTAGCATTAAGACTTACGATATAATTATTTTCATAAAACTTTTCCTGACCGGTGGAGTAAGAATTATTACGGCCAGATCCCGTCCAAACCCTTGCATCAGTATTTAAAGAATAGAAATCCGTTCCTAGCCTTACATCTGCGCTCAGCCAATTATTAAATTGATATTTAAGATAGCCGTTTAATAGAAACCTATCCTTTTTATCAGCGTTCAATGCATTATAAGCCGTCCAATAAGGATTAATTCCATTTGAGGTTATCCAGCGTGACTTCACTTCATTTTGCATTTGCCCCTCACGATAATCCCTTACATCAACATTTTGAGGCATTAAAAGGATTGATGGATAGTAATTTCCATCACCTCGTCCTGCAGATGGTCTATTTGTACCTTTAACGCTCATATATTGAGCTTTCATCTCAGTTGTCCATCTTTTATTAGCTCCAAAATTAGAATTCATTTTTGCCATAAAATTGAACCTTTCATATTTTGAATTCGGAATCTGACTATTACTGTTTAAATAATTAGCAGATGTGTACAAGCTTGATCCTTCGCCTAAGTTCTCCTGAAAGCTCAGGGTATGCTGTGCATTAGTTCCTGTCTTAAAAAAGTTCTTTAAGTTATCATGAACCGTCATATTTGAACCGTCAAAAGCAGGTCCCCAGGAAGTTGTATTGTCAACCCCTTGTGGATTGGGCAAACCATTACTTCCTTGAGCAAAACTATGCTGCAAATCAGGTTTCATAAAAATATTTTCAAAACCTAAGCTTGTAGAATATGTAATTCCTAACCCTCCCTTTCTTTTACCGGTTTTTGTAGTAATTAAGATAACTCCGTTTCCACCTCTGGAACCGTAAAGAGCAGAAGCAGCACCACCTTTTAAAACGGAAAGACTTTCAATGTCATCCGGATTGATATCACTTAAACCATTTCCCATATCAAGATCCGGATTCCAGAAATCATTGTTAGAGTCTTTTCCATTCTGCTTAACCTTTGACCCTAAGCTATTACTTAGCGGAACTCCATCCACTACAATAAGCGGCTGATTATCTCCGGTAAAAGAATTAAACCCCCGCAGGTTAATCTTGGAAGAAGAACCTGGTCCAAAACCTCCTTTAATAACCTGTAATCCGGCAACCTTTCCTACTAATGCATTGGTTATGTTATTTTCTTTAGCGTCGACAAGGGTTTGGCCTTTTACGTTCTGGAAAGAATATCCAAGCGCTTTTTTTTCTTTTTTTACACCATAGGCTGTAACAACTACTTCGTCAATCTTTGACGCTTTAGTTGAATCGCTTTGTGCATACAATCCACCGAAAAAGAATAAGGATTGGAGCAGTCCAACCTTAAAAATGGTTTTTTTCATAAAAATTAGATTTGGTATATACTTAATAATATCACAAGATATTTCAACAAATAAACGTAATTCTTATTAAATTAATATACAATCATTAATTATTTATGCTAAATACATCAATAAGAGTAACTCCATCTTTCTAATTTTTTTTTAATCAACACCTATTAAGTCATTACTATGTATTGAAAGCTTTTGATACTTAAGTGATTGAGTAAATTCAAAATTAAATTAGCTTATAAGCGTACTTCTTGGCATTGAATTGAAGAAAAAGATAAAACAGAATGAGGAGGATAGTTTAGACTCCTACGGAGTGACAATCGGGAGTATGGGTTATCAATAATCATTGATGAATGATCAGTGATCTCTGGTATTAGATGGCAACAGGAACAATTATTTATTAATAATTACTGATTGCTCATTACTTATTACTTATTGCTTATGCTTGGGATTGTATGGTTGTGCTTTGGTTGGATTGATGGGTTTCGGTTGGCTATGGATTAGGATAGGTATAACGCAAAAAAAATCCTCTATCATAAGATAAAGGATTTTTTAAAAATAAAATAAAAACTGGCGGCGGCCTACTCTCCCGCTTTCGCAGTACCATCGGCGCTGGTGGGCTTAACTTCTGTGTTCGGA